>NZ_CP045854.1:0-3500000 GCF_009650195.1 Agrobacterium sp. MA01 | reverse complement strand
AACTGGAGGGCCGAACCCATATCTGTTGCAATAGATCGGGATGACTTGTGGCTAGGGGTGAAAGGCCAATCAAACTCGGAGATAGCTGGTTCTCCGCGAAATCTATTTAGGTAGAGCGTCGACCGAATACCCCAGGGGGTAGAGCACTGGATGGGCTATGGGGACTCACCGTCTTACTGATCCTAACCAAACTCCGAATACCTGGGAGTACTAGTCGGCAGACACACGGCGGGTGCTAACGTCCGTCGTGAAGAGGGCAACAACCCTGACCTCCAGCTAAGGTCCCCAAGTCATGGCTAAGTGGGAAAGGATGTGAGGATCCCAAAACAACCAGGATGTTGGCTTAGAAGCAGCCATCATTTAAAGAAAGCGTAACAGCTCACTGGTCTAAATAAGGGTCTTTGCGCCGAAAATGTAACGGGGCTAAAGCCATGCACCGAAGCTGAGGATTTGCAGTTTACTGCAAGTGGTAGCGGAGCGTTCCGTAAGCCTGTGAAGGGGTACCCGTGAGGGGCCCTGGAGGTATCGGAAGTGCGAATGTTGACATGAGTAACGATAAAGGGGGTGAGAGACCCCCTCGCCGAAAGACCAAGGGTTCCTGCTTAAAGTTAATCTGAGCAGGGTTAGCCGGCCCCTAAGATGAGGCAGAAATGCGTAGTCGATGGGAACCACGTTAATATTCGTGGGCCTGGTGGTAGTGACGGATCGCGTAACTTGTTCATTCTTATTGGATTGAATGGGCGAGGAAGCGGTTCCAGGAAATAGCTCCACCGTACAGACCGTACCCGAAACCGACACAGGTGGTCAGGTAGAGTATACCAAGGCGCTTGAGAGAACTATGTTGAAGGAACTCGGCAAATTGCACGCGTAACTTCGGAAGAAGCGTGACCCCTTTATACGCAAGTGTAATGGGGTGGCACAGACCAGGGGGTAGCGACTGTTTATCAAAAACACAGGGCTCTGCGAAGTCGCAAGACGACGTATAGGGTCTGACGCCTGCCCGGTGCTGGAAGGTTAAGAGGAGAGGTGCAAGCTTTGAATCGAAGCCCCAGTAAACGGCGGCCGTAACTATAACGGTCCTAAGGTAGCGAAATTCCTTGTCGGGTAAGTTCCGACCTGCACGAATGGCGTAACGACTTCCCCGCTGTCTCCAACATAGACTCAGTGAAATTGAATTCCCCGTGAAGATGCGGGGTTCCTGCGGTCAGACGGAAAGACCCCGTGCACCTTTACTATAGCTTTACACTGGCATTCGTGTCGGCATGTGTAGGATAGGTGGTAGGCTTTGAAGCAGGGACGCCAGTTTCTGTGGAGCCATCCTTGAAATACCACCCTTATCGTCATGGATGTCTAACCGCGGTCCGTCATCCGGATCCGGGACAGTGTATGGTGGGTAGTTTGACTGGGGCGGTCGCCTCCGAAAGAGTAACGGAGGCGCGCGATGGTGGGCTCAGACCGGTCGGAAATCGGTCGTCGAGTGCAATGGCATAAGCCCGCCTGACTGCGAGACTGACAAGTCGAGCAGAGACGAAAGTCGGTCATAGTGATCCGGTGGTCCCGTGTGGAAGGGCCATCGCTCAACGGATAAAAGGTACGCCGGGGATAACAGGCTGATGACCCCCAAGAGTCCATATCGACGGGGTTGTTTGGCACCTCGATGTCGGCTCATCGCATCCTGGGGCTGGAGCAGGTCCCAAGGGTTTGGCTGTTCGCCAATTAAAGCGGTACGTGAGCTGGGTTCAGAACGTCGTGAGACAGTTCGGTCCCTATCTGCCGTGGGTGTAGGAATATTGACAGGATCTGTCCCTAGTACGAGAGGACCGGGATGGACATATCTCTGGTGGACCTGTTGTCCTGCCAAGGGCATAGCAGGGTAGCTATATATGGAAGGGATAACCGCTGAAGGCATCTAAGCGGGAAACCCACCTGAAAACGAGTATTCCCTATCAGAGCCGTGGAAGACGACCACGTTGATAGGACGGGTGTGGAAGTGCAGTAATGCATGAAGCTTACCGTTACTAATAGCTCGATTGGCTTGATCGTTCTCATTGACCATGCTCATCGGCCCGGACATCCGGGCGATGATGCCAAATACGTGTTCAAAAAGACAAACAGGTAATCCCTGTGCCAGCTTCTCAACAACATTGCCCTTAGCCGACCTGGTGGTCATGGCGGGGTGGCTGCACCCGTTCCCATTCCGAACACGGCCGTGAAACGCCCCAGCGCCAATGGTACTTCGTCTCAAGACGCGGGAGAGTAGGTCGCTGCCAGGTCTGCTAAAGGCAATGTTGTCAGGTTTTGTAAAAGCAAATACCTCACGTTTTGCTCACCGCAGAACCACAATCTTCTCAACACACAATCGGCCCAAGCCGAAAACATCGGGCCGCATAAAGCGGCCCTTTTTGCTTGGTAAGAACTCTCAAGCGCAACAATCATAGTTGCGCTCTTGGCGCGGGGTGGAGCAGCCCGGTAGCTCGTCAGGCTCATAACCTGAAGGCCGCAGGTTCAAATCCTGCCCCCGCAACCAGTTTGTTCACTTATCTCTCAGATCGGACAGATCAAACGTCTTACCGCCTCCATGCGATGGGGGCGGTTTCTGGCGTTTAGAGCGCGTCCACTGAACGCGGAATCGCGTTGAGGACTCCCTTGGTCGCCGAATTCTGATTCCATCGCTCCGACTGGTGATTTGGTCGGAGGCAATATGACCCGGGCTTTCAGTGATGATCTGCGTAGCCGCGTTCTGGCTGCGTCACGGGATGGCATGTCGGCGCGTTCAGCGGCAGCCCGATTTGGGATTGGGGTTTCGACAGCTATCGCCTGGATTGCGAGTGCGCGAGCTGGTCTGTTGACCCCGGCGAAGCAGGGCCGACGCGGCGGCTCACGCCTGGATAGTCACGAGCACTTCATCTTCGGCATGATCGAAGAGGAAAAGGACATCACGCTCAATGAGATGGTCCGGCGATTGCATGAGGAAAGAGCCGTATCGATCGGCCGCAGTGCGCTTGATGTCTGGCTGCGAAAGCGCGGCTGGACTTTCAAAAAAAGACCGCACATGCACTGGAGCAGGAGCGTCCCGACCTCCTGAAACGTCGCGAGGAGTGGTTCGACGGCCAGCTCGATCTCGATCCGGCGCGCCTCGTCTTCATCGATGAAACCGGCCTGAGCACGAAGATGTCACGGCTTCGCGGACGCGCTCTTTGTGGAGAACGATGCCGCTCCCCGATCCCGGACGGCCATTGGAAAACAACGACATTTACCGGAGCGCTCAGGCTATCCGGCATGACAGCGCCCATGGCCCTCGACGGCGCGATGAACGGCGTCGCATTCCAAGCCTATGTCGAACAGGTTCTCATTCCAACCTTGGTGCCGGGCGACATCGTCATCATGGACAACCTGCCGGCACACAAAACGGAGGGGGTGCGTCTCGCAATCGAAGGCGCAGGGTGCCGGTTACTCTACCTTCCGCCCTACAGTCCAGACTTCAACCCCATCGAGAAAGCCTTCGCCAAGCTCAAAGCAGTCTTGCGCGCCAAAGCCGAGCGGACCGTCGAGGGCTTATGGAATACCGTTGGCCAGATCGTAACAATGTTCGAGCCGCAAGAATGCGCCAACTACTTCAAATCCTGCGGATATGACCCCGAGTAAAGTGGACACGCTCTAGACTGTCATCCCGAAATCAGATGCGTGAGCTGCGATTTCGTTTCGGCAGGCCCCTGAACATCTGGGGTAGTCGAACCGCGCTTTCGAATTTTGTGATGGTCGATGCACGTTTCAGAGATCTATGACGAGGCACAAGAAACTCTGGGTGGACACGTTTGAGGTCGGACCGGACTGTGCAGATGATCGCCTTTAGGTGATCTCCCTGGGATCCAGTTCTTCAGGTCCCACCCTCTCGCGTGGCGCAGTCGGGAAACCGTCGTCTCTCCTCAATTGGTCTGAACCGCATGGATAACCTCACGGAACCGGCAAGCCAAAGGGTCGTCGGTTTTAGCGACGGCGCCATTTCCCAAGTGGGTGGACGGGGCGCCGTGTTCGACAGAAATCCCTGCGCTGAAAGCGTCGCCACGCATTTTGGCCAGACGACGCGGCTAGCGGGTCCGATCCTGATGGGCCATCTCTCGAACTTCGCCATGACGACGACGACTTTGCTTCTCTTCGGCTGGCTGGGCAGTGCCTCCCTCGCCGCGGCAGGTCTAGCGATCCGTGTGGCTGTCAGCACGAATATTCTGGCGGGAATCCTTCTTGTCGCCGGCGTCGCCGCCTCCGGCGCCAATGGCGGACGGGACGCCAAGCGCGTTTCCGGTTTCTACTGGAACGGTCTCTATCTGGCGCTGGCACTGTCGGTCCTGTCCTTCGCGTGGATGACCGTAGCGCCCGGCCTGCTTGCCGTGCTCGGCCAACCTCCAGAGGTCGTGGCCGAAGCCGAAAGGATACTTCACGTCTTGCGTTGGGGCGAACCGGCAAATCTTCTGCGTCTCGGGTTGATGCGCACCATGCTTCCAGCGCTAGGCATGACGTGGATCCTGTATGCGCTCACGCCTCTCTCCCTCGTGCTCTATGTCGTCGCGGGGTTTGGTCTCGTTTTTGGCTTTTCTGGTCTGCCGCCAATGGGTGCAATCGGAATTCCCGTCGCTCTGGTCGGCGTGACGTGGCTGACGGCGCCGGTCATGCTGGCCGCCGTTCATTGCGGGCGCAGTCGTTCTCTCATTCCCTTCACACGGATCCGACTGTCGCTATTGCGGGAGCTTATCCGGGCTGGCCTGCCGATCGGGACTTTGCAGGGCGTCGACGGGATCTTCTTCCTTATCGCGACAGTCGTGGTTGGCCAGTTCGGAGCTGCTGCGCTTGCCGCACACCAGATCGCGTTGAATTTCGGCACAATCGCCTATTCGCTGGCGGTTTCATTTGGTGACGCCGCAGCATTGCGGATCAGCTATCGGCGAGGTGCACTGGCCTTCCAGGACGCGCGGGTGGCCGGCTTCGTCGGCGTCACCATGGGCACTGTCTCGATGGCCGCTGCGGCTCTGGTCGTCCTCGCCTTCCCGAACGTCTTTATCGGCCTGTTCATTGACATCAATGATCCGGGCAATGCCGCAACGCTGGCAGCGTCGCAGTCACTGGTGCTCTTTGCCAGTCTCTTCATCTTCGCCGACGGCGTTTACGGTACCGGGATGGGCGTGCTGCGGGGGCTTGGAGATAACCGCTATGCGATGTTGGTCGTGATCATCGCCTATTGGGGAATTGGGCTCCCTGTCGGCGCTGCTTATCACCTACTCGTCGGGTTCGGTATTGAAGAGGTCTGGCTGGGGCTTGCGACTTTGCAGGGGTTTATTGGACTGGTTCTCATACAGCGCTATGCCAAGGTCACACGGCAGGATCCAATATGAGCAAACAGGAACTGGGCTCTGGGAGAACCTCGCTGCATCACAGTGAAGCGTGCAGCGGTCCGGGACAATTGCCGTCCCTTGATGCGTCGGATCTTGCCAGCGTGACGGCTGCGGCAATGCCGATCGTCACCGGACACGAGCCGGTTGCGGCTATCCCGCGCTTTGCGCTTCCGTTGTATAGGCCGATCAACCGTCTCGCTGTGCTGCACAGCCAGGGTAGGCAGAAATGGATCGCCGTGCCTGACAACATGCGCGGCTCAATTCTCTTCATACTGTCGGTCGTGATGTTTTGCATCATGATGGTGGCCATCAAGAAAATTGGTGCCGGGTTGCCGCTTCCACAGATATTGCTGATCCGGCAGGTGATCCTGACCATGATACTTCTGCCGCTGTTGCTCGGCGATCTCTCGCGCGCGCTCAGCACCCAATACCTGGGAAGACACATCGTACGAGGGCTCGTCTGCCTTGGCTCGCAGTACACCTATTTTCTGGCGCTTCTGTATCTGCCACTCGCAGACATGACGGCGCTCGGCTTCAGTCAGGTCATTTTCATGACCATTGCCGCCGTCGTTATTCTCAAGGAGAAGGTGGGCTGGCGACGGTGGCTGGCAACGATGGTCGGCTTCGCCGGTGTCCTCATTATGCTGAGACCGTCTGGCGGGACTGTCGACGTCTATAGTCTGGTCGCAGTCTTGAGCGCGCTGCTTTTGTGCGGCGTGACCGTATCGATCCGGTTGATGGCACGCACCGAGTCGACTGAAACCGTCATGCTCTACCAGTCTTTCGTGCTCTGCGCGGCCTATGCGGTGCCGACCTTTCTGTGGTGGCAGTGGCCAACCAGGGAAGAATGGGTCCTTCTGGCCGTAATTGGCATAGTCGGGACGCTGGGACAGTATCTCTTCACACTTGCATTCCGGGTGGCGGAGGCTTCAGCGCTGGCGCCTCTTGAATTCACCCGGCTTCTGATTGCTATCATCCTCGGCTTTTTGGTCTTCAGCGAAATCCCCGAGATGTCGACCATGCTGGGTGCGGTGATCGTCATGGGCTCAACGATCTACACGGTTCGACGAAATTCTCGGCCCGAAAACGCAGATCGAGCGAACGCGTTGAACCGATCAGGCCCGTAGGAACAGGACGCTTGTCAGGACGCGACCATAGCCAGCTTGCTGGTCATCGGAATGCTTTCCATATGGGTGTCGATGAGACAATCGACGAACCGGCGTGCAAGCTTGAATTCGCTGGAACTTGGCCCCGTCACCGCTGCGATGGCATGCACCTTTCGGGTGAGGTCCTGGCGCAGCACCCGCAGCCTGCCGGTTTCGACATGTGGCTGAGCGACGTGATCGGGCAGATAGCCGATATTGCGCCCCGACAGGATCAGGGTCATATGGGCGTGAGCGCCGTATCCGATGTCGCCACGGGTCGCAGCATTCCGGATCCGTTCGGGATGGAAGTGTTCGAGATGGCCGCGGTTGGCATAGACAGCACTTTCGATCTGCTGCAGCGTGATGTCTGAATCGCGAATGTGAAACAGCGGATGCGCCCGACCGCAATAGATCGCTGCCGTTTCCGGAAACAGCGGTTCGAATGTCAGTTGGCTGAAGTGGTCGTCGGTCAGGCCGATGCCGACGTGAATGAGGCCGTCGGCCACATGACCTGTCATCTGAAATCCCAGCATGACTTCCAGCTTGAAGCGCGCATTGGGGTAGTACTCGGCCAGCCGGCTGATGGCTTCCGCAATGCGCGAACGCGGATTGTCGACGATGTGGTCCTGGACTCCGATGATCAGTTCATGTCCGGCACTGTCATTGAGATTGGACGCCCGCTGCTTGAAGTTCTCCACCGAGGCGAACAACTCCTTTGCCGCCTGATAGACGACCTCGCCCTCATGATAGAGCTTGAAGCCTTTCGGGCCGCGCTGGCAGAGCCGAACGCCGAGGCGAATTTCCAGCGATTTCAGATATTCGCTCAGCATGGATTGCGAGAGGTTCAATACCGACTGGGCAGCCGTAAAACTACCCTCCTCGACGATCGTGCAGAAGCATCGCAGCAACTTGAGGTCTACATCATAGATCTGGGACAAATTGGACATTGTAAACCAGTTCTGACTGTTTGAGCCGCCCTAGTACGTTCCTCAGCAAAGATTGTGCCAACACAAGAAACGCATTTGCGATCTTTGATAAAAGTCAACTTTTCAAGGGCTTGGAATCCGTCGCACTCAGGGGCGACGCAAACGAGCCGTTGCCGGACATGCGCAAACTGCTCATGTAAATGGCATGGCTTGACCGGAATGGTGCACCGCAACAGTTTTCGGGCGCGGAATGACAGCTTGCGCAGCTTTTTCACTAAAGCGGAAAGTTGCAGATTTTCCAGGGGAGTTGCTCCCGACACAAGCAAGATCCTATGATTGCAGGGTAACGGCCTGTTCGAAAAGCATCCATCCTGACCAATCAAAGCATCGAGCTTTGCCGATGGTCACTCATGCTGCACTGCGATTAACGTTCCTTCACCCCCCTTTACCTGCGGGCCGTTCTACGGCTGCGGCAGGTACGATGGATGCAAGGACACAGCGTAAAATGCCCAAGAGCTTTCACCTCGCCTGGTTCATGAATTTCTCGGTCGATGACTGGAATGCTCCCTTCTCTGCCGGTGGAAAACCCTGGGACGGAAACTTCTATGTCGACATGGCGAAGGCCATGGAGCGTGCCTGTTTCGACTATATCATGCTTGAAGACACACTGATGATTTCGGAGGCCTATGGCCACAGCATGGAGGTCTACCTCAAGCATGCTCTGATGGGGCCGAAGAGCGATCCCATGCCGCTTGCGGCACTGATCGCCAGCAAGACAAGCAATCTCGGCGTTGTCGCCACCATGTCGACCATGGCCTATCCACCCTTCATGCTCGCCCGTCTCTGTGCGACCGTCGACAGCATTTCCGGCGGGCGGTTCGGGTGGAATATCGTGACCAGCGGCGAGAATCTCGCCGCCCAGAACTTCGGCATGGATGAACTGCCGCCCCGGCAGGACCGCTATGACATGGCGGATGAATATGTCGAACTCTGCAAGCAGCTGTGGGGCAGCTGGGACCAGGATGCCGTCGTGCTCGACCGTGAGACCGGCACCTATGCCGACTTCCGCAAGGTCAGACCCATCAATTTCGTTGGCAAATACTATAAATGCCGCGGGCCGCTGAATTGCGTGCCCGGCCCGCAGGGTCGTCCGACCTTCGTGCAGGCAGGGGGATCGCCACGTGGTCGCCAGTTCGCGGCGATGACCGCCGACAGCATTATTGCAGCCGCATCCGGGAACGAAGCGATGAAGGAATATCGCGATGATATTCGCGCTCGTGCGGCAGCCGGCGGGCGTGATCCGGACGAGGTGAAGGTCTTCTTCATCGTCACCCCCGTCTTGGCGGAGACCGAAGCCGCTGCCAAGGCCAAGCTCGACGACTATGTCAGTTCGCCCGAATATCAGGTGAAGACGCTGGCCTCCATCAGCTCGGTCACCGATATCGACTTTTCGCAATTCGAGCTTGACGAGGAACTGCCCCGGCTGACCACCAATGGCGAGCAGGGCTCACTCGACGCCTTTGCCCAATGGGGTCGCGGCAAGACGCTGCGGCAGCTGATCAGCGATAGGGCGACGCGCGGTCTCGACGGCGTCGTGGGCACGCCCGATCAGGTGGCAAAACGGCTGGGCGAGGTGATGGAGGCCGTCGGAGGTGATGGTTTCCTGATCAGTTCGCCCTTTCAGAAAGTCAGCCGCCAGTATGTCACCGAGATTTGTGAAGGCCTCGTGCCGGCCCTGCAGCGCCGTGGCCTGACCCGCACGGCATACACAAAGCCGACACTGCGCGAGACCCTTCGCGAGTTCTAGGAACCCGCGCCGGGAGTGAATGACCGATCTGCATCAGACAAGAGGACCTCAGACATGCCAAAGCGCTTTCACCTCGGTTGGTTCATGAACTTCGCCGTCAGCGAGTGGAACCATCCCTTTGGCGCCGGCGGGCGGCCATGGGACGGCAATTTCTACATCGACATGGCAAAGGCCATGGAGCGCGCCTGCTTCGACTATATCATGCTCGAAGACACCTTGATGATATCGGAAGCCTATGGCCACAGCACCGAGGTCTATCTGAAGCATGCGATCATGGGCCCGAAGGCGGATCCCGCACCGATGGCGGCCTTGATCGGCGCCAACACGAAGCATCTCGGCGTCGTCGCGACCATGTCGACCATGGCCTATCCGCCCTTCATGCTCGCCCGTTTATGTTCGACACTCGACAGCATTTCTGGCGGACGTTTTGGTTGGAATATCGTGACCAGCGGCGAGAATCTCGCCGCCCAGAACTTCGGCATGGATGAACTGCCGCCCCGCCAGGACCGCTATGACATGGCGGATGAATATGTCGAACTCTGCAAGCAACTCTGGGGCAGCTGGGACAAGGATGCCGTCGTGCTCGATCGTGAGAGCGGCACCTATGCCGACTACAGCAAGGTGCGACCGATCGATTTCGTCGGCAAATACTACAAATGCCGCGGGCCGCTGAACTGCGTGCCTGGCCCGCAGGGGCGTCCGACCTTCGTACAGGCGGGGGGCTCGCCGCGCGGGCGCCAGTTTGCGGCCATGACCGCCGACAGTATCATCGCGCCCTCGTCAGGTGTGGATGGCATCAAGGCCTATCGGGACGATGTCCGCGCCCGTGCGCGCGCCGGTGGGCGCGATCCGGACGAAATCAAGGTTCTGTTCGTCATTGCCCCCGTGCTAGGCGAAACCGAAGCGGAAGCGCATGCAAAGTTTGACCGGATATCGGCACATCCCGACTATATCGAGAAAGTCCTCGCCTCGATCAGCTCGATCACCGATATCGATTTCTCGCAGTTCGATCTCGACGCCGAACTGCCGCACCTGACCACCAATGGCGAACAGGGGTCGCTTGATGCCTTTGCGCAATGGGGCAGTGGCAAGACATTGCGCGAGATTTGCATGGAGCAGGTATCGCGTGGAATCGACGGACTCGTCGGTACGCCCGATCAGGTTGCCGACCGTCTCGGGCAGATCATGGAGGAGGTTGGCGGTGACGGTTTCCTTATCACACGCCCGTTCACGACGACGATCAGCCGCCAATACATCCTCGAAATCTGCGAGGGCCTCGTACCAGCGCTGCAGCGCCGGGGTCTAACCCGGACCGAATACACCAAGTCAACCCTGCGCGAAACGCTGCGAGAATTCTGATCACCTTCTGAGGCCACGATCAGGTGCCAACATCCGAAAAGAGGTCCCCGATGACACAAGCAATCAATGAGATCATCCCCCCGACGACAGAACCAGATGTTGCTTTGACATTGCGGCTTCCCGTCGAAGCTCAGGACTACCGGAACGCAATGGCCAAGCTCGCGGCGGCAGTGAACATCATCACCAGCACAGGCGAGAACGGTTGGTGTGGCTTTACCGCCTCGGCGGTGTCGAGCGTGACGGACAGCCCGCCGACACTGCTTGTTTGCATCAAGCGCACCGTCCAGGCACACGGGACGATTGCTGCATCGGGCGTCCTTTGCGTCAACACGGTCGCCGGACCGCAGGAGGAACTGGCGATGACCTTTGCAGGATCGGGCGGCAACAAGGATATGGCACAGCGTTTCGCCGGCGGAGACTGGACCCAGCTCGTCACCGGCGCGCCTGTATTGACCGGTGCCATCGTCAATTTCGATTGTCGCGTGACCAGCGTCAGTACAATCGGCACGCATGATGTCTTCTTTTGCGAGGTTCTGGCCGTGGCCGGCCGGGACACTGTGGAAAGTGGGGCTCTCATCTATTTCGATCGGAAATTCCACGCCGTCGCCTGAATGTGGTCCGGCGTAGCTTCAAGCAAATGGCATGGCGAACGATAGGAGACAGCAGTGAACATCATGACCCCGGAATTCCAGAGGACGAAGACGCGACCGGATGGGACAGTCGCGAGTGCTGCGGAGATCATAGAGGAGGCGCGGCAGGGGCGGATGTTCATTCTCGTCGATGACGAGGATAGAGAAAACGAAGGTGACATTATCATCCCCGCATGTTTCGCCGACGCCGATGTCATCAACTTCATGGCGCGGAACGCCTGCGGCCTGATCTGCCTCGCCATCACGCGGGAACGCGCAGAAGCACTGGCATTGCCACCTATGGCTCCTGTTACTACCGCACCATTGAAGACTGCATTCACCGTTTCCATCGAAGCCCGTCAGGGTGTGACTACGGGGATTTCATCCCATGACAGAGCACACACCATCGCAGTCGCGATCGATCCCGCGGCTGGGCCGTCAGATCTGGTTATGCCAGGCCATGTCTTTCCGATTGTTGCCCGCGATGGCGGGACGATCACGAGACCGGGTCACACCGAAGCGGCGGTGGATGTGGCCCGTCTCGCCGGACTGCCGCCGTCCGGCGTCATCTGCGAGGTCATGAACGAGGACGGGACCATGGCGCGCCTACCGGACTTGATGACCTTTGCCAGGCGTCATGGAATGAAGGTCGGAACCATTGCCGATCTCATCGCCCACCGCTTCGCCATCGGCGATCATCCCTTCCCAGATGCAGGCGCGGCCACCTGTCATGCTGCAATGCGTTGACATCGCTGGCACCTCCACCAGGAGGATTCCACTTTCCGTCCTAGATCAATCGCTGGTCACCGCCGGACATGTGCCGGCGCAGGCAATTCGTGACAGCGTCACGCTTGCCCGCGCCTGCGAAGGTTTCGGCTATCACCGCTATTGGGTTTCGGAGCATCACGGCAATGCGGCCATGGCCGGATCCGCGCCCGAAGTCCTTTTGGGTGCACTTGCCATGGCGACGCGCACGATGAGGATCGGTAGTGCTGGAGTTATACTCCCGCATTATGCACCCTTGAAGGTTGCCGAACAATTCCGTGTGCTTGAAGCGCTCGCACCTGGGCGGATCGATCTCGGGCTTGGTCGCGGTCCCGGTGCCGATCGTCAGACCGCCTATGCCTTGAGACCCGATGCTCTGGATAATCCCGTCTCCATGTCTGCGATGGACAGCTTTCCCGCCAATGTCGAGGACACACTTGCCTTGGTTCGCGGTGAGCCACTCGGTGATGACCATGTCTTCGCCGGAGTTTTCGCACAACCCCGAGGGCCAACGGCACCTCAGCCCTGGATCCTCGGGTCAGGCAAATACTCCGCACGTCTCGCAGGCCATCTCGGGCTGCCCTTCTGCCAAGCGCATTTTTTTGGCAGCGACAGCGAAGCCTCCCAGGCAATCGGCGCGTATCGCGCAGGCTTTCGCGCCTCGCCGACCCTGACAGAACCCCTTGTCGGCCTGTGCCTCATTGCTATGGCGGCGCCAACCAGTGCCGAGGCCGAGCGCCTTTTCCTCTCGTATGTCCCCTGGCGTCTCTCGAGAGATGCCGGACGCATGGTGCCGTTGCAGCAGCCCGAACACGCAATCGCAGCGGCTGTCGGCCTTGATCAGGACACGATCCAGCGTCTGCGCAAAACGGCGGTGTTCGGTACCCCCGACGAGGTTTTCGCCAGAATTGCGGGGCTCAAGACCGGTTACGAAATAGACGAGATGGTGATCCTCGCGCCGGCATATGAGCTCTCTGTTCGCATGGCCTCCTATGGCCTGATTGCGGGGATCAATCAAACACAGGCAACAGATGACCGACCGGCTCGAGCGTCCGAATTCTGGCTATGACCGTCCACAAACCATCGGAGACTTCGTGATGATAGAGATCGGCGCCATTCCACCAGCAACCCCCGAGCTGCCGACGATTGATCAAGGCACTTTCTGGCGCACCCTTGGCACACGTGCCACCGGAATGACGATCGTCACAGCCAGGAGCGACGAGGGACCTGTCGGATTTCTCGGCCTGTCTGCGACACACGTGGCGGCCGACCCCGCAACCATGATGGTCTCAATTGATCGCAAAACCAGCGCGCTTGCAGGCGTCCTGTCTCAGAGACACTTTGCAGTCAACTTTCTCGATGCAGCCGCTGCTCATGTCGCGACCGCGTTCGGAGGTAAGTCCGGACTGTAGAATGCCGACCGTTTCGTCGACGACGAATGGGCGACGCTTGCAACCGGCGCCCCAGTCTATTGTCGGGCTCTTGGCGTCTTCGATTGTCTCGTGGAGACCGTTGTTGAGCACGGCAACGTGTCCATCGTTATAGGAAGGGTGGTCGCGGCCTCCTCCCGCGCCGATGGCGAACCCCTCCTTTTTTTCCGCGGCAAGACGATCGAGGGCCTACGCCGGCCAGATTGATTGGCTGGAAGGGCGCCTGACAGACTTTCTGTGTCAAAGTCATGCTGCGGGCAAACTGCCGTGAACGACGTCGGTTGCAGAACTTACTGCGGCATCAGCAGCACTATCGATCTATTTGGTTTCTACTTGCGGACGTTCTGAAAGGGACGATGCAATCCTGCATGATGTGACTATGCAGATTCTAGCAATGACACTCTATCTGCGTGCTGTTCGTTGATTAAAAAAACATCATCGCGATGCAATAAGATGCGCCAAAAGCTTCGGTTCAGCCGGAGTTCATTTTCAGTTTTCACCATGTTTATCAGCAGGAAACGTCGCTACGGTCCTCATACTGCGATGCAGCAAAGCAACATCCTCAAGGGAGGTAGGTAGCGGCTGCGAAGGAGCGCGCGTTTCATGCCAACGAATATGTTTCATCTTGGATGGTTTCTGCAGGGCTCAAGCATTGGTGGCTGGGGCGATAAATGGTCCGGAAATATTGCCAGAGAATGGATGCATCCTGGCGCCTATCTGGATCTCGCTCGTGCGATGGAGCGCGCTTGCTTTGACTATATCCTCATTGAAGACTCGATCTATGTTGGACAAAATTGGCAGGACTCCCGCGAAATATTTCTCACCAATGGCATCAGCGTCCCACGTCAGGAACCCTCTGTCGTTGCAACCCTGATGGCGGCTGCGACCACACGGCTTGGCATTGTTCCGACTTTGTCGACATTTGCCTACCACCCCTATCTCACCTCTCGGATCGTCGGCACGCTCGACCAGATCTCGCTTGGACGTGGCGGCTGGAATGTGGTGACCGGCAGCTCGGATCTGTCTGCTCAGAACTTCGGAATGGACAAGCTCGCAGACCATGATGAGCGCTATGTCATGGCCGAAGAATACATGCAGATCTGTCAGGGACTCTGGGGGTCCTGGGAGCCGGGGGCGATCGTCGGTGATCGCGACACTGGGGTGCTCATCGATCATAACAAGGTCCATACGATCGATTACAAGGGCAAATACTACGCCTCGCGCGGTCCACTGAATTCCGGCCCTCTCCCCCAGGGCCAACCTGTCATCGCCCAGGCCGGCGGCTCGAAGAGCGGCAAGGGATTTGCCGCGCGCTATGCCGACACCATTGTCGCGGCGCCGAAGGGCGTGGAAGCGATGAAGCAGTATCGCAATGACGTCCGCACCGAGATGGCAGCCATCGGGCGCGACCCGGACAAATGTAAGGTTCTCTTCCTCGTCCAGCCGATTGTGACAGAGACGATGACGGAAGCCGCTGAACGTATAGCCGAGCGCAAGGCCGCATCCGAGAAATACATCGACCAGCGTCTGGCGCGATTCGGCTGGAGCACCAATCTTGACCTTTCTGGCTGCGATCTCGACGCCCCGATCGGCGAACTTACCACCAATGGCCATCAGTCCAGTCTGGCCCAGTTCCTTGCGCGCTCATCCGGCAAGACCCTGCGTGAGGCAATCATCGAGCATACCACCAGCGGCTATTGCGTCGACATGGTCGGCACGCCCGACAGCATTGCTAGCCAGATGGCAGAGGTCATGCAGGAGGTCGGAGGTGACGGTTTTCTCATCGAACAACCGAATGTCAACCGGCGCACGATCGCCTCGATCACCGACGGCCTCGTCCCGGTCTTGCAGCATCGCGGACTGACACGAAAAGCCTACGCGCATGAGCAGCTACGCGACAATCTTCTGGACTTTTAGCATCCGCAGACACGGCTCGATCCGACATCGCCTTCCCCATCTTCATTTCCAGGGAGTTCTCTCATGTCCATGCATTCGAAAACCGTATTGACTGTCGCTTCCATGCTCTTGGGAGCATTGACACTCACGGCGCGCCCGGCTTCGGCGGAAAAACTTCTCCTTGGCAACGAGGGCGTCTATCCGCCCTTCAGCATCGTTGCGTCCGACGGTTCACTCACCGGATTCGAACCGGCACTCGCACGCGAGATGTGCAAGCGAATGAATGTCGAGTGCGATTTTGTCGTCATGGATTTCAAGGCGCTGATCCCATCCATTCTGCAAGGCAAATTCAACATCCTCGCAAGCCAGCTTTCGCCGACCCCCGAGCGCTTGGAAAAGCTCACATACGCACTGCCGATCGTCTATAATCCGGCGACCTTCGTCGTGCGCAAGGACAGCAATCTCAC
The DNA here is from genome assembly GCF_009650195.1 of Agrobacterium sp. MA01. Classification (NCBI taxonomy): domain Bacteria; kingdom Pseudomonadati; phylum Pseudomonadota; class Alphaproteobacteria; order Hyphomicrobiales; family Rhizobiaceae; genus Agrobacterium; species Agrobacterium sp. MA01. The sequence goes on along the minus strand of NZ_CP045854.1, from coordinate 3,484,189 downwards.
CTTCACCCCGGAAGGACTTGCCGGCAAATCGCTGAAGCTTGGCCTTCAGCGGGGCGCATCCTCGATCCCTTACGTCGAAAAGAACTTCTCAGGCCTGTTCACGCCTGTCCTCTACGACAACCCCGACCAGATGCAACTCGATCTGCTTGCCGGTCGCGTTGACCTCGTCTTCGATTCCAAGATCAACTGGACGCTCGAACTGATCAACAAGCCTGAAGGCAAGGACTACATGCTTGCTGGCGGCGACCACTGGCTCGGCGATCCGGCGATCCCGGCGAACGAGCGCGGCTATAGCTGGGCCGTGCGCAAGGGTGACGAGGCGATTGCCGAGCGCATGAACGTTGCCCTGAAAGCGATCATCGAGGACTGCACCTACACCAAGATCCGCAAGGAATATCTCGACATCACGATCCTGGCCGGCGAGGAGGCCTGTGCAGCAGCGTCCGAATAGGGCGGTGCAACAGGCGCTCACCTCCGCTTTTCTCCTGTCTCCAACCAATAGGAATGAAGTCCATGGGCATGCTCTCAATACAAGGCATCAGCAGGTTTTCTTCCTCCAACCGGGTCGGTGCTCGGCGACAGGCTAAGGTGCGCCGCCGAATGGGTGTCGTAGCGGGCATGATGGCCGTTCTTCTGGGCCATCTGCCAGCCGCGGCTGAAACCCTCAAGCTCGGGAACGAGGGGGTTTATCCCCCGTTCAGCATGGTCGACGCCGCTGGAAACCTGACCGGCATCGAAGCCGATCTGGCGCGTGAGATGTGCAAGCGCATGGACGTCGAATGCGAAATCATCGTCATGGATTTCAAGGCGCTGATCCCGTCACTGCTGCAGGGCAAGTTCGACATTCTCGTGTCGCAAGTCACGCCGACGGCCGAGCGCAAGGAGAAGATGTTGTTCAGCACCCGGATCGTCGCCAATCCGATGGTGTTTGTTCTTCCCGCGAACGGTAACTACACGATGACCAAGGAAGGGCTCACCGACAAGGGCCTGAAAATGGGGCTGCAACGGGGCGGCGCGCACATCAAGGTGGCGCAGGATCTGTTCGGCGATGCCGTCGAATATGTCCTTTATGACAATCCCGACCAGATTCATCTCGATATGGTCGCAGGCCGCATCAACATGTCCTTCGAGGCCAAGCTGAACGTCGTTGTCGATTTTCTTGGCAAGCCGGAGGGCAAGGCCTTCGAGATCGTTGGCGAAGAATACTGGATCGGCGAGGCCTCTGTGCCTGAAGATGAACGCGGCCTGTCCTGGGTGGCCCGAAAGGGCGAGGAAGCTCTGGTGGCCCGCATGGACACCGCCATCAAGGCGATCATGGCAGACTGCACCTACACGGCCATCCGCAAGAAATACATGGATATCGCCATTCTTCCCGAAGACGAGGCCTGCGAAGGCAAGACCAACTGAACACAGCCTCTTTGCTGCTCTCACGGATGAAAGGGTTCCGACATGGAAATATCATCAGCGGAGTTTTGGGGATATGTGCGCCAGATCGGCGGTGGCGCCATCGTGACGATGCAACTCTTCGTCGCCGGATTTTCCCTGGCGCTGGTGCTGGGGACAGTGATCGGGATCATTACCCTGTCGCGGAATGTGGTGATCCAGGCCGTCTGGCGGGTGTATTCCTCGATCATCATGGGTGTCCCGTCCTTGCTTGTCATCTTCCTCCTCTATTATGGAGGAAGCGCGATCCTGACCGGCCTGTTCGGCATGTCGCGCTCCATTGATGTCACCCCGTTCGGAGCGGGCCTCACGGCGCTCACCATCGTCTACGCGGCTTATGTCGCCGAACTGCTGCACGGCGCCGTGCGCAATCTTCCCAAGGGACAATTCGAAGCCTGCGCGGCACTCAACCTGAGTGCATTCCGGGCGTGGCGACACGTAATCCTGCCGCAGGTGGCCCGCCTTGCCTTCCCGGGGCTGGTGAACATCTGGCTGATCGTTCTCAAGGATACCCCGCTGGTGTCTCTCGCGGGTTTGAACGACCTTGTCGCCAATGCGAAAATCGCCGCCGGCGCGACCAATGAGCCTTTCGTCTTCTTCATCGCGGCGTCGCTGTTCTTCATCGTCTTCAGCGCGCTGACCATGCCACTCGCCGCCCGTATTGAAGTTCGCTTCAACCGCGGCCTAGCCAGGGTGAACACATGAACGCGCTCGTGATCGACTTCGCCCTCGTCTGGGAGTCTCTGCCCGCCATGCTCAACGGGCTTTGGACGACGATGCTGGTGACCATCATCGTCCTGGTCCTCGGCCTGATCTTCTGTATCCCGCTGACGCTGGCGAGAATGTCGTCGAACCGGGTCTTCGCTCTGCCGGCGGCCTTTTTCGTGATGTTCTTCCGCGGTGCGCCGCTGCTGATCCTTCTCTATCTTGTCTATTATGGCTTTGGTCAGATCGAGGCGCTGCGCGACGGGCCGCTTTGGTTCATCTTCGGAAGCGCATTTGCCTGCGCCGTGATCGGGCTGACGCTCAACCACCTTGCCTTCATGGTCGACGTCGTGAGGGGAAGTCTTGAGGCGGTTCCTGCCGGGCTTAGCGAAGCCTCGAATTCCCTCGGAATCGCGCCACGCGACACCTTCCGCTATATCCAGCTACCGCTGGCGATGCGGTACGGGATCAAGGCCTACCAGAACGAAGTCGTCATGCTGACCAAAGGCACGGCCGTCATCAGCGTGATCACCATCATCGACCTGACAGCAGTCGCCAATGAGGTCTTCGAGAGAACCTACGACCCGTTTACCCCGATGCTGACAGTCGCAGCCTTCTACTGGGTTCTGGTCAACGTGATGCGGCTTGGTTTCCGCCGGCTTGAATCACACCTGAACCGTCATCACGCGGCCGAGGATGCCCGTCGCAATGAAAAGCCGGTCAAGACCATCGGCTCTCTCCTGTTCCACCCCTCCAGCTGGCTGAAAGCCAAGCGCTCGATGCTGGTGGCCCGCAAGGAGCATGCCCTATGACCGGGGTTGCCCCTCCCCAGAACGAGCCGTCCCTGTCCTCCTCCATTGCCGTCAGCATGAAGGGCGTCGAGAAATGGTACGGCAAGTTCCGAGCGCTGAACGGAATTGATCTTGAGGTGCGACGCGGCGAGAAGATTGTGGTGTGCGGTCCCTCGGGATCCGGCAAATCCACCCTCATCCGCTGCATTAACCGCCTGGAGCCGCACGATGAGGGGTCGATCATTGTCAACGGCATCGAGCTCGACGGATCACCAACGACCACGCAGGATGTGCGCATCGAAGTCGGTATGGTGTTTCAGCAGTTCAATCTGTTTCCCCATCTGACCATCATGGAAAACTGTACGCTTGCGCCGCGCCTGGCGCGTGGCGCGACCGGCGAAGCGGCGGAGCGCCTTGCCCGACGCTTTCTTGACCGCGTGCAGATCGGGGATCAGGCGCATAAATATCCGAGCCAGCTCTCGGGCGGACAGCAGCAGAGGGTCGCGATCGCCCGGGCCTTGTGCATGGAGCCGCGGATCATGCTGTTCGACGAACCGACCTCGTCGCTGGACCCCGAAATGATCAAGGAGGTTCTGCAGGTCATGGAGGACCTGACCGACGACGGACTGACCATGATCTGCGTGACGCATGAAATGGGCTTTGCCCGTCGGGTCGCCAATCGATGCATCTTCATGGATAAAGGCGAAATTGTCGAAGCGGGGCCGGCCGACAGCTTTTTCGAGGCCCCGCGAAGCGAAAGGTTGAAAACCTTCCTGTCACAGGTTCTGCATTGACAGTCGTCCTTTGAATGCACTGTTTGACTGCGGTCTCTTTCAAGTGTGGCTTGAGAGATTTGTACCGCACCTGAAAACGCGAGATCAGTTTGACATCAAGACGCTTACGCCGCAGGACTGGGCTGCCGAAAGACGGTTTAGACATGGGTGGCAGAATGAGCGGTAATCATTATTTTTCGCAGGCTGGCGGTCTTCCGCCGCAGACACAGACACTCTCCAGCAAGGCGGTCTTCAAGACAGCCTATGCGGTAATCCCGAAGACGGTGATGAGCGACATCGTCACCAGCGTCCTGCCGCATTGGGATGGAACCAGGGCATGGATCATCGCGCGCCCGTTAAGCGGCTTTGCTGAAACTTTCGCCCAGTACATCATGGAGGTCGCGTCCGGTGGCGGCAGCGTCAGGCCGGAACCGGATGCACGGGCTTCGGCGGCGATTTTCGTCGTCGAGGGCGAGGGCAAGATCGCTTATGACGGCCACGAGCATCCGCTGCGCGCCGGTTCGTTCGCCTACCTGCCCGCGGGGGCGAAATGGACCTTCAAGAACGAAAGCGCAGCGCCGGTCCGGTTTCACTGGGTCCGCAAGGCGTTCAAGGTCGTTGATGGCTTGGAACCGCCGCCGGCCATCTTCACCCACGAAGACGATTGCGTTATGCACGCCATGCCCGATACCGAGGGCCGCTGGGCAACCACCCGGTTCATCGATCCGTCCGACGTGCGCTACGATATGCATCTCAACATCGTTACCTTCGAGCCGGGCGCCATCATTCCTTTCATGGAAACGCACATCATGGAGCACGGGCTCTATGTGCTGGAAGGCAAGGCCGTGTATCGATTGAACGAGGACTGGGTGGAGGTCGAGGCTGGCGACTATATGTGGCTCCGCTCCTTTTGCCCCCAGGCCTGTTATGCCGGCGGCCCGGGACGCTTCCGCTATCTGCTCTACAAGGACGTCAATCGCCATCCTGATTTGTGAGGTGTGCCGAGCGTCCCACCTCACAAATGAAGGGGCGGGCTTGTTCCGAACCTCGTTCGGGTGACCCAGCATGACGGAGCCAACGCATCCCATATCGGTCACCCGAATGTCCGCTGTTATCCTGAGCCCCCCAGCTGCGAGCATCCTCCTTTCAGCCCCAAAACGGTATCGCTAGGCGCAAGACACTCAATACCCGAGACTCCATCTATCGCGGGTTGTTATGCAGAAGCATTGGGCGACGCATCCAAAGACGCAGATATTGCAAGTCTCTGTGCAATCAGGCCCCCGCAACCACTTTCACCGAACTCCCTTCAAGATCCTTTCCAGTTTTAGGTTGGGCCAACGCAATCATCGCAGTGATGGCACCTTAAAGCCGATCGTAGTTCGGCCATCGACCTCGCGGATGGTCACTGATGAGATCAGGCTGCGAATGTTCTCCAGAGCCGAGGTGCGTATCGCGGTGTCATTGAGTGTCTCGGCCAATGCTGCCACCTTGCGACGATAGACTTCGCCAAGATTAGGATGAAGGCGGACGCGAGAGGGGGGCAGCGGCCGACAATCGCGCGTCCAGTTCCGCAGCTTGCGCTTCCATATTCTCCAGCTTCTCTTTGAGGCCCGGTGTGCGAAGTCCATCGGCGATAGCATCATAAAGCCCATCGAGCCGGCGCGCGATTTGTCCGCGTTGGTTGTCAATGCGCTGTCGTTCCGCATCTTGGGAAGCCCCACCGGCGTTCGCCTCGTTCGCATACTCCTTGATGAACTGCGCAACGGCTTCGGGCTGCATCAAACGCCGACGCAGCAGGTCGAGAATGACCTCTTCCAGTTCACGACGCTTGAAGGAGCGTTTCTGCGAGCAAGTTCCAAGCTTACGCACAGGGGAGCAAGCGATATAGTCACGGCCGACCGCTGCGAAACCACCGCCACAGTGGCCGCAGCGCAGAAGGCCAAAACGCGGAGATGCGCAGGAACGCAACCGCTTGCCTCAACAAGAGCGAAGCCGAGAACACCTTTGCTCGCGCACTGTTCTTCAACCGCCTCGGAGAACTGCGCGACCGGACTTTCGCGAGCCAGTTCTACCGAGAATCCGGACATAACCTGGTGACCAACGCCATAGTCTATTGGAACACGCTCTATCTTGAACCAGCGTTGGCCGTGCTAAACCGGGAAGGTGTCGCAACGCCGCCCGACGTGATCAAACACATCACTCCGCTTGGATGGCAGCATATCAGTCTCACTGGCGATTACATCTGGACCCCGACGGACGGCGCCGATCTCAGACCATTGCGGCAGGAAACCTCCATCCCCGCAGCATGAGCACCCTATGTTCTCAAAATTCGGACAGGTCTGCCACTTTCGTGTCGTGACGCCAACAAGGCGAAAACGCCGTAGGGCTTGTCCCCCGTGACTGGCCCGCGTTAAGGCTCTGGTATTCTGACCGGTGTGGTGGCCTTGATGTCCGGATCGGTCGTCGCGGCTACGGATACCGCTCCAGTTTTAGGTGACTTAACTGCGTCTTGGTCGATGGTGGCAGGATGGATGACCTGCTTTGATGCTGCAGCGAAAGCGGGATAACCATAGGCCACGGTTGCAGTGGACGCGGCGAACCCCGGGTCTCTCACCGACAGCCCGGTGAGGAGATCTGCGAGCACGTCCGGGCCAAGCGCCTGATGGCAGTATCGCAGTCGGATCTCTCTCGGCTCGTTGCGGCCAAGCTCGACGTCGCGGCCGATGATCTGCCACGCGTAAACGCAGCCGCCTTTGTCGCCCAGTTTGCCGGTCGCTGCGCCATAGGCGCCGTAAGCGTTGCGGCGGATGACCGGATCGATACTCATTGATACACCCGGGAACTCGCCCCGCAGCGTTCGGATGATCTCGGCACGGTCAGGCCCTTTCCTGAGCGTCGATCTTGAGGCGGCTGAGGTTGATATCGTCAGCGCGTTTTCGCCCTGCAGTGTTGTTGTGTTCGCCCAGACCATAGTTTGCCTGGTCACTCCATCCGTAAATGTCTGGCGAAGGCCGATCGGCATCTCGCCTAGCCCGGTCAGTGAAGCAGAGGCGAGATGAACGGGCAGTTCGCGGTTGCCTGTCGCGACGGGCATATTGCCGGTCATGCCATCAAGGAAGGGATCCTCGACGGTCGTGCAGCCGTGCAGCGCAAGCAGAGTCAGGATCGCAAGGATGTTTGGCTTCACTAGTTGATCCCCATGCGTTCGTTGATGGCCGCGATGCCCCTGCTGTTTGCCGGGTCTGCCATGACCTGATTGAGCTGGGCGAAGATCGCGCGCGACTGGGCCAGATTGCCAAGGTGGTAATGACTCCAGGCGCGCATCTGGCTGATCCCCACCGGCTCCGGCATGATCTGCAGGCGGGTGTTCAGCGCTTCGAGCGTGACGCGATATTGCTTGCGATCGAAGGCGGCGCGCGCCCGCTGCCAGAGAAGCTCGGCGCGCAGTTCCCGGTCGCGGAGCGGCGTCAGGCTGTGCTGCATCAGCAGAGCCTCTGCGTCGTCGGTCAGATTGGCGCGCAAAAGCGTGAGGCCAAGGCCATAGGCGGCATCATCCGCCTTGCCGCCACCGCCCGCGAGACCGGCCGTGAAGGCCTGACGCGCTTCGGCCAGATGGTTGAGACCCAGAAGACACCAGCCCTTGGCCACCTGTGCATCCGGCCGCAAGGCTGTCCTGGCTTCAAGCCGCCGCAACTCGGCAACACAGCCACCATAGTCCTTTTTCTGCAGTCGCGAGAGATAGCCGGCCTGAACGCCTGCGGGTGCCGAGACCGATTTCCCGGCCCGCTGGCGCGGTTCCGCTGCTGATTTCAGCTCGGCGAAAACCGTTTGATAGGCGTCGCCATGCTGTTCCCGCAGGTTTGCAAGGGTTTTCTTCTCGCCCAGTCGCGTCAGAGTGAGGGCCAGGCCCTTCAGACTGTCTGCCTCGGCCTTCCATTCGAAGGCCTTCGCAAACCAGGCACGCGCCGGCTCGAACTGGCGCGAGTTATAGGCATACCAGCCGATGAGGCGGGCGTGATCGGACGATTCCGTCTTCTGGATCGCTTCCGCATAGCGGGTCACGACACGTTCATCGATGTCGGTCTTCCCCTCGCCCTTGAAAGGGAAGGATAGCTGATCGAGGAGGAAGGCGTCCTGCCCGGCAAGCATGTCGAGGTGCTCCGTGACAAACGCATAGGCCTCCTCGTCCTTCGATTGGTGGGAAAAACTGAGCGCCATGCCGCGGACGGCTTCCGGCGTCGCCTTGTTCTGCAGCATGCGCTGGAAGAAGTTTGCTGCCTGGTCCGGCTGCTCGATCTTCAGCATGTACCAGCCCATGAGGGCGAGGTCTTCGGGCGCTTGACCGCTCTCGGCAACCGTCCTGACGGCGGCAATTGCCTCGGGGCCTGGTTGAGGTGCGCCCGCAACGCCGGACGCGAAGTCTCCCATTTCGCGGCGCATGAGATCAAGGTTGAGCGATCGCATCGAGAGAGCGAGTTCGGGATCCGCAGAGAGCACACGGATCGCCTCGCGCAGATCGGCTGCCGGAATGTCCTCCATCGCCTTTTGCAGGGTGGTCAGCACCAGTTCATCGGAAAACGCCTTCTCCGGCGTCCGGAAAAGGATGCTGCGATAGACCGCCGTCAGTGCCTCCTGCATCTCATTTGCCCGGTAAGCGTCAAGCATCATCCAGAGCAGGTCGATCTCGGTTTCCTGCGCAGGGTCGAGCTTTGCACCAAGACGAATGACGGTCACAAAGTCCTTCGCCTCGTTTGCCTGCGTCATGGCAAATCTCAGCTTGCGCCGCTCGAGCTTGCTGACGAAATCCTCTGACGGTTCCCAGCCCACATGGCTTGCGGCGATCCGGCTGATTTCCTGCTCGATACCGGCATAGTCATCGCGCTCGTAAAGTTGCCAGAGCGTTGTCTCATCGACATGGTCGCCGGCATCGGGGGCATAGAGGTCGGCCGGGGGCATGAAGCCGGGATACTTCAGTTCCAGGCGGCGGGTCTCTGCTTCGACGCGCTCTGCCTCGCCATTGCGTGCATAGTAATAGAGTGCGGCAAGATCGACCGTGTCAGGCGCCGGCGCTTTGCGCGTGTCAGCTTCAACGGCTTTCGCGCTGTCCGATGGATGCGCCATGATGGCGGTCGCTTCAGGTGCTAGAAGCGAGGTCGCGCCGGCGGGCAGTGCGACGATCAGTGTGGCGAGGATGGTGCCGGCCGAGAGTCTTGTCTTGATTGTCTTCTTCATTCGACTGTCCTCACGCCCTTGCGCGGCACGACATAACCAACCCACCAGCCGAAGCCGCCCATCAGTGCGAGAACAAGACCGACATAGATGATAAAGTTGTCGGAGAGCCAGGCAGCCGCAAGGCGTCTGAGATTGGCGGGGCTCGTATCGGTGATCGGAAAGAAGCTGTAGCTTTCGGGATAGCGGTTCACGAGTTCGAGGTCAGAACGCCGGATCACCGATTCCCCTCCTTCGAGGGCCGTCCAGGTTGCCGGCTTGGTCAGGGCTGCGACGCCCTGCTGAAGCATGGTTTCATCCACCGCGTTGACATAGGTCCAGACGGCAGCGCCGTCAGCGGATGCAACCTGCTTCAGACTGATCAGGCGATCGCGCGGATCGATCTTGACGTCTTCGCGTCCGATATCCTTGTAGGCCAGCCAGCGGTTGACGGTTGTAGAGGCCGTTGCCACCCAGTCAGAGGCTCGGCTCTTCAGTGACAGCTGATCGCGCTCAAGCCGCGTTTCGACCTGGAAAGCATCGAGCAGCGCCTGGGAGTCCGACAATTGACCGCCCGCCTTTACCGAAGCTGTGATCAGATCGTCGGTCGAAGACGGCTGCAGTCGATCTCCCTTTTGACCGGCAAGAGCGGCAAGCTCCAGCGGCTCGCCACCGGCGCCGACAATCAGGGCATTCGTCGTCTTGCGCGGGTCTGGACGGCCGATCTTGAGCTCGGCTGGCAGGGGATGCCCCGCCGACATGGCGAGCCGGGTGAGAAGGGTTAGTGCCGAGCCCAGCCGTGCGGGTGTCGCCGCATCGACATAGAAATCGAAAGCAGCTGGGCCCTTGAAGGGGAAGGACGTTCCAGCAAAGGCCGCAAGGTCGGGAAGACGACCGGCGCGCGCCAGTGGCGGTATCGTCACCGTGGTTTCCTCGAGCAGCAGGAAGCGAGATCGCGCTTCGTCGCGGGCGGCCGGATCACAGACGAGATCGGAGGCGAGCGGCACTTCGGCCAGAACACGAACATGGTTCACGCCGGGATGGAAGGCGCGGAGCGGAAGTTCCAGCGGCTTGTTCTCAAGCGTCTTGCCCTCGGGATCGTAGAGCACGAGGCTTGCGACGGCGCGTTCATTGACGCGGACCAGCAACTGCGTTCCGGGTGCCAGGCCGGGCGCAGTGGCCGCATTCAGGTTGAGATCAACCGTGGCATAGTCGCCCGGATAAAAATCGGCGGGCATGACGACATCGAAGCTCGTCTGGAAGAGACGGCCGGCGAAAGGTGTCGTCTGATAACCGATGCTCGACAGCGGGTGTGTGCCCGGGCTCTCGCCATCGATCCGCGTCTTGGTCATGGCGAACTTGTTTGCGCGGATCAACGGAAGCAGGGGGCCGTTGACGGCGGCAACCAGGAGCGACTGAAGCTCACTCTTGTTCGAACCACGCATGGTGACGATCTGGCGGCCGTGTTCGCCCTGCCGGACGAATAGGCCACGCGGTGCGGCGGCAAGGGCGTCGCGGGCGGGTTGCGGCAGGTTCGCGTCTGCGGGGTCACCGAGATAGAGGTCGATGCCCGGTCCGCTGCCTCCGACGTCGCCGACGGTGATGCTCAGGTCCTCACGACCGAGCACAAGTGCCAGGGTCTGCACGAGGGGCAGGCTGTCTCTCAATGTCGTCTGGGGAGCATCGTTTCCGGCAATCACGCGGATTTCCGTGGCGCCATCGCCATTTCGCCCGACGGACAGAAGGCCTGCGAGATCGCCGTCCTTCGGACGTGCGCTGGTCAGGAAGCCGCTGATCAGCGGATCGACCTGCGTCCACAATTCATAGGTTGCTTGAACGCTGCAGTCGATGCGGTGGTGCTGTTTTGCACGCAGCCGGACCTGATTCCAGCCGACCGTCAGATCCTTGGCGGCGACCGGAATGTCATGGGTCGCCGGACCATTGGGCGAGCGGATGGGTAAGGCCGCGAGAGGCTTACCGTTCAACTCGATGTCGAGCACGGCGTCATCAGGCATGACCGAGACCGCATTGGTGTAACTCAGTCTCAACAGACCTGCTGTCGCGACCTGCTCCGCTGAGAGATAGAAGCTGAGTTCTCTCGCCGCGTCTTCGCCTTCCAGGCGCATGGCGGTTGCCGTCTGGCGGAAAGCGACCATCTGGCGGGGGATGTCCGGCACGGCCTGACCCGCGCTCTGGACACTTGCCGCACCAAGGTCTGCGGGCACGAAATCACCAGCATGAGAGGCGTTTGCCGACAGACAAATGAGGATCGCTGCTGCTGAGAGCCGGCGCAGGACTTCAAGGTTATGCATAGGCCGGCCCTTTCACGGCTGCCGGATAGGTTGCGCCCGGCTCCGAAACGCTGCTCGATGTGTTGATGATCAGCGGCGCGTCGGGATGCGAGATTTCCGTCGTTTCGCGAACCAGACGCAAGGCGTAGGTGAAGCCGCGCAGCGTTTCGGTGATCGTCCAGAGGGCAAATCGGAAGGTGCCGGTGAAGAAGCCCTTGTGTTTCTGAACACGGTTCCAGCGCTCCTGAAGCGGCTGCTGTTCGCAATACATCATCTCGGCAATCGCGATGAAGGTTTCGGGTGTGCGCTCGGCAAAGGCAAAGCCGAAGCTCGTCTCGTCCTGCCGGCGCAGCATGCTGCGGCAAACAAGGGGTACGCGCATTCCGCGGCCGTGGCGGCGGATTTCGATTGTGGCCTCTTCGCCCGTCTCCAGCCCGTTCACCGGATGTCCGTCGATGAACTGCAGTGCGAGGCCACCGCTCGAGACATCCGCGATGATGACGGCGTGGCTTGTGCCGCCGGAATGCAGGATCGCATGACGCCGAACGCTGAGGCGCTGGTTGCGCCGACGTTCGCGCCGTTCCGAGACGGAGCCCAGGGCGGCGCCGGCGATGCCCATGTTGATGATGTTCCAGCCGGCGACGATCAGCAGCAGTTCGGAGGGCATTGCTTCCGTCGTGTAACGCCAGATCGCATAGCAGGTGGCGGCAAAGAGCAGGAAGAATATCACAAAGTATGGGCGCGCCAGCGGTGACAGCTTGCTCTCATCCAGTGTCTGTCCCTTCGACGTGACGTTGAAGGTCGGCTTGCGCGGGTTCTTCACGACGCTCAGGATCGCGCCGAAAAGCATCACCGACTGCACATATTCATAGAGCTCGGAGACCCAGGGCCAGCGCACGCGACCGAAGAGGTAGCTCTGCATGGCGAAGGATGAGATGAGATAGGTCACCGAATAGCAGATGAATTCGGTGATGTTGGCTTCGAAGATCTGCAGCGAAAAGAAGATGTAGAGCAGCGGCGAGAACATGAAGGTCAACCGCGTCAGGGGAAAGAGCCAGAAGAGGTTCGTGCCGGCGTAGCAGATGCGCTGCGCCGTCGAGAGACCGCGCTGAAGGAAGGGGCGGTTCAGCGTCAGGATCTGCAGCATGCCCTGGGCCCAGCGAACGCGCTGACCAATGAAGGAGACGAGCGTTTCGGGCTGCAGGCCGGCGATCAGCGGCTTGTCGACGTAAAGGCTGTGCCAGCCGCGGCAGTGGAGCGCGAGCGCGCTTTCGCAGTCTTCGGTGATCGACTGGCCCGAAAAGCCGCCGGTTTCCTTCAATGCCTTGCGTCGCAGAACGGCAGCGGAACCGCAGAAGAACGAGGCATTCCACTTGTCGAGGCCGCGTTGGACGACGGAATAGAACATCTCGTTTTCCGACGGCATCTTGCCGAAGGTCTGGAGGTTCTTCTCCACCGGGTCCGGATTGAGGAAGTAGTGGGGGGTCTGGACGAGGAAGAGCTTCTCGTCGTTTCTGAAGTGGCCCACTGTCTCGTTGAGGAATTCGCGGACAGGTGCATGGTCGGCATCGAATACGACCACAAGCTCGCTGGTCGAGATCGAGAGACCCGCGTTCAGATTGCCGGCCTTGGCATGGCTGTTTTCGGCGCGGGCGTGATAGCGAACGCCCAGCGCCGCCGACAGCGCCTGCAGTTCCTCGCGACGTCGACGGGCAGCGATTGCAGCGCGCGGATCGGACTGTCTGCACTTGGCATCGGTGCCGCCATCGTCGAGCAGATAGACGGTAAGCTTGTCGGCCGGATAGTTCATCGACTTGGCCGCAGCAAGTGTCAGCGCCAGAAGGTCGGCCGACTCGTTGTAGGACGGAACGAAGACGTCGACGGTCGGCTTGTCGTCATCGGCCAGCTGCGGCGCCGGCTTGCGGTCCAGCGGGTCGGCGACGATGAAGAAATTGATTGCCAGCATGACCAGGCAATACATTTCCGCCGCATAGAGAATGATGCCCGGGATGAAGTTCCAGGGCTCGTTGATGTCGGGAAGCGTCTCCGTCGTGCGCCAGAACGCATAGCGCAGAGCGAGCACGGCCGAGAACACGAAAGTCATCACGCGGAATGTCTTGTTCTGCGGACGCATCATGAACAGGAGCATCAGGGCCAGGATGGCCAGGCTGAGCACCAGTTGCGCCTGGAGGCTGATCGGCAGCCACAGCAGAAACACACCAAAAAGGCCCGCAATGATTGCAGGCAACGCAGCGCACATCATGTGCAGAACCCCATCTTTCACTCACCCGCAGCTTCATCTGCGGCGACCCCTCGAAAGGAATGGCCGGAAATTAGGGGTGATTTCTTAGCAAATTGCTAAGACATGAAGGGGCGAAAACAACCTGGATAGGCGCTATTCCAAATTCATCACGGATATTAAAATTATGAAATTGCTAGTCTTTTCTGATGACACATTTCGGAAATTCGGCATAAAAGAATAATCAAACCCCTAAGCCTGTTCTAATCGATATAGTTTACGATTACTGAAGGTGGGCGCCTTTTCGGTCATGTCGCGTCAGTGTTGGATCAATTTGGACCGGAAAAGCTCCGCTGGCAGGGCAAACGCCTAAGGTCACGACGCCCGTGTCGCGCCTGGAGCTTGGGCGCTCGCTCCTCCATGAGACTCCCTGACAAGGATCGGACACAAGCCATATACGGCCAAGCCATTCAATCGTCGTGCCAGTGTATCAAGAGCTGAAGATATGTTGGTTACCGCGTACCCGCAATCCGCCCGGTCCGCTGCTATCGGCGACCGGTTCCGTCTCGATGGCCTCGCTGATCTCACGGCTGTCGGTGCAGGCTTCGATCGTGAAGGAAGGATGCGAGATCGGGCGCTTTTTGATCTTGCCATCGACCGCAAGCTCCGTGGCTGCGATCTGGTAAAGCTGAAAATCGGACACTCGTCACCGGCCACGACATTCGAACTCGAGCGATGGTCGTCCAGCAGAAGACTGGACGACCCGTGCAGTTCGAAATTACGACCGAGGTCAGAGCCAGTCTGCTTGCCTGGCTTCAGCGAAGGGGAGGAACAGTCGATGACTATGCCTTTCCCAGTCGCGTCGACCACGCTGATCATCTCAGCACTCGGCAATACGCCAGACTGGTTGATGAGTGGGTGACGGCGATCTGGCTTCGTCGGCAGGATTACGGGACGCATTCCCTGTGGCGAACGAAGGCTACCATGATCTACAAGGCCACCGGCAATCTTCGAGCGATCCAGATCCTGCTTGGCCATAACCAAGATCGAGAACACAGTCAGATATCTCTGCGTCGACATTGAGGACGCACTAGAACTGGCCGAGCGGACCGAAATCTGAATGAGGACGGCCCCGCACGTTGTGGGGCCGCGCCCTTTCGCTGCGAGAGCCTCTCGAAGGATTCGATCCGCTTTGCTGCTTCAAAGAAGCCATACGGTTCTGATGGTTTCGTGCTACTGGCGTGCGCGTGCAACACTAGCACCATCCTCGGGAACAGCATCCGGGGTCTACAACAGGAAAGACCGAGCGTTGGCCCGCAAGAACAGAGATGAGTTAGCTTCATGGGACGAGCCTACGCCAGAGCCGGTGTTCTGTCCGCTGTGCGAGCGCGTAATCCCAGAAGATCAGCGAGACGAGCATCATCTCGTTCCTAAGAGCAAGGGTGGCAAGAAAACCGTCCTCCTGCACCGTATCTGCCACGACCAGATACATTCGATCTTTACCGATGCTCAACTCGCCAAGAAGTTTTCCACGATCGAAACCATCGTGGAAGACCCTGCGGTGCGGACATTCGTCACCTGGGTGAGAAACAAGCCTCCGGGCTTTTCGGATTCTGCAAAAGAATCACGGCAGTCATTCCGTCGAGGCCGCTAACCGTAACAGGCGAAAGTTCCAGCTGGAAGCGAACGCTGCCGTGGCGGGAACGCGCCTTCAAGTCGGCCGTTCGGGCGGTCGAAAGCGTACTCCAAACCGGGCATACTGGCCACCGTGGGACCCTTCCGTCTATCGTTCAGCATTCGCCGAAAGGAGCCCCCGAAGCACCAGATCAAGATGTCGCTCCAAAAACGCGTCGCGGTCACCATGCGACTGGGCACCAAACACCTTCCCGCCGATTGCCAGGATGGCGATCGGGGCCACGATCATTCTTGGGTCAATGTCGTCGGCTGCCACGCGCAACTCTCCTCGCGCTTCGGCTCGCTTCAGAATGCTCTTCATTGTCGCCATGCCCTTGGCCAAGGCGATCTCCCGATACATCTTAACAAGATCCGGGAAACGGTCGCCTTCGCCGATCAGGATGCGCAACAGCACGCCAGCATCGCCTTCGATCATCTGTCCGTAGATCCGCGCGAGAACGAGCCTAAGGAGTTCCTCAGTCGATCCCGCAAAAGATGCAGTCAGTTCGCCGACACCCTCCATCGTCGAGACCATGCGATCCTTGAGCGCCGCCTCAAACAAGCTCTCCTTCGAGGAGAAGTACAGATAGACGGTTCCCTTGGCGATGCCCGCACGCTTGGCGACGTCGTCAAGCCTCGTCGCGGCGAACCCGCGTTCTGCAAACAGCGCCAATCCCGCCTCAAGAATCTCTGAGGGACGCGCGTCTTTACGTCGCTGACGTTTCTGCTGGGGTTGGCCCGCTTGCATCTTGCAGTCTTTCTCCGTTTCCCATATTAATGACCCGGTGGTCATTAAATTGAAAGCCTGTCACGGATGCAAACCGAAATCTCGCCGCCAGCACTCCCCATGCCGCGAGCAGGCCTCGTTGAGGAGGCTGGCTCTGGCAAGTCAAGATGGTCGCTGCGAGGCTTGTTCACCCGCGTCGTCGTTGTCTTGCTTATCTTCGTCATTGGGGCATTTCTAGGCGCATATCTTGGCCGGCCAATCTCCTCAGGATTTTTCGGCATCGACGGGAAAAACCTGCCTACAGCTGAAATGGATGCTCAAGCAACGTCAGCGACGAATGACGATGGAGCTGCCAGCCAAAGTGAAAGCGCGGTTGTCGCCCTTGGCCGGCTGCAGCCAAAGGGAAAGACGATCACCCTGGCTGCACCCTTTGGCGCCTCGGACGCCCGGATTGCATCGCTACTCGTCGACGAAGGTGATCATGTGACAATTGGCCAGACGGTGGCCGAGCTCGACAGTCTACCGTCTCTGCAGCTTGCGGTCGAAAGCGCCTTCGTCAACATCTCCGCCAAAGAGGCCGCGCTTGCTCAGACCCGAGCCATGGTTGCCGCAAGCCTGTCGGAGGCCGAGGCGAACCGCGATAGGGCGCTTGCCGCTGTCCAGCTGGCGCGGCAGGCGTTGGAACGGGAGCGCAGCCTGAGCCTCGGTGGCGCCTCTTCACGGTCCACTCTGCAATCTGCTGAGGCCACTTTGGCGCAATCGACTAGCGATCTTGCCAAGGCAGATGCCTCGATTGTTCGATACCAGTCTGCGCCAGGAACGCTGCAGTCCGATATAGAAGTGGCCGAGCGAAACCTGGATCTAGCCAAGGCCGAACTTGCGACTGCACGTGACAATCTGAGCAAAGGCGTGGTTATCAGTCCGATTTCGGGGACGGTGATTGCAATCAATAGCCGTCCGGGAGAGCGCCCTGCGTCTCCAGGAATCATGACGCTTGCTGATACCGACCACATGCAGGTCGAGCTTGAGGTTTATCAAACCGATATCAGACGGATCGCAATTGGACAGACGGTCATTGTCTCCAGTCCAGCACTGTCTCAGGAATTGGAAGGCTCGGTGACCTTGATTGGTTATGAAGTCGAGCAGCAAACGGTGCTCTCCGCCGATCCTGCAGCCAATACCGACGCACGGGTGGTGCGTGTCACGACTGATCTGGATCCTCCCTCCAGCGCTTTGGCCACCAAACTGACCGGGCTCGAAGTCATGGGGCGTGTCGCGGTAGGCAAAGATCATGAGTAGGCTGCTTTCACTTCTATTCGGCAGGCTGCCGATCGGTTGGCTTCAGCTCAGACACAACCGTGGACGTCTTTTAGCGGCGCTGGCCGGTGTCGCCTTCGCGACCATGCTCGTCTTCGTTCAGTTGGGCATCATGGGCGCGCTGAACGGAACCATCCGTACGTCCTACACCCCATTCACGGGTGACATCATCATCTCGTCGAATGATGGAAACACATTGGCCGACGGATCTCCGCTGGCGCGTCGAACCCTCTACCGTGCTCTGGCAATAGACGGTGTTGTTGCCGCGGCCCCTCTCTATGTTGGCAAGCTCGACTGGCGGCGTCCCGATGGGTCTGTAGCCAGCCTCCAGGTCATTGGACTTCCGATTGAGGCTGAGAAATTTACGGGTCCGCAGGTTACCCCTCTGATAAGGAACCTTGCCGTCGCAGACACGGCTTTGATTGATCGGCAGACACGCGGCGTCGATGCTACCGCTCTTGCGGGTGTCGGTCCATCAAAGCCACTCCAGTTCGAGGTAAATGACCGCACGATCAGTGGCATCGGGACAATCTCTATCGGGGGAGGCTTTTCTGCCGACGGCATCATGGTTGTGTCGGACCAGACCTTTCTTAGTCTGTTCCCGAACCGGATCAGCGGGACGCCGTCGCATCTTCTGCTGAAAGTCAGCGATCTTGCACAGTCAGTGGCGCTGGTGCGGCAATTGCAGGATAGGTTCACTGGAGAGCCGATCGAAGTCCACACACTTGATGAGATGATTGCCAAGGATGTCCGGTATCAGACGACCCAGCGTCCAACGGGTGTCATCTTCGGCTTCGGCGTGTTCATGGGTGTCCTTGTCGGCATTGTGATCGTCTATCAGGTCCTGTCGACTGATGTCGCTGATCACCTGCGCGAATACGCGACCTTAAAGGCTGTGGGGTATCCGCATCGTTTCTTCCTCAGCATCGTCTTTGAGGAGGCGCTGGTGTTGGCGGCCATGGGCTTCATACCGGGTCTGATCCTTGCGATGGGCATCTACCAGGTGATGTCTCAAGCGACCGGTCTTCCCGTACTTATGTCACCGGAGCGGGCGCTCATGGTTTTTGCAGGCACCCTCTTAGCCTCCACCCTCTCTGGCGCGCTCGCTGCCAGACGCCTAAAGGGCGCTGATCCGGCGGACTTGTTTTGATGAGTGACCTTCCAATTTCCGTCCGCAATCTCAATCACTGGTTCGGCCGCGGCGAAGCCAGCAAGCAGGCGATCTTCGATCTCTCCCTTGATATCGCTCCCGGGAGCCTCACAGTGATGGTTGGCCCGTCGGGTTCCGGCAAGACTACGGTTCTCACACTGATGGGATGCCTACGACAGGTCGAGGACGGGTCAGTCCGGCTTCTAGGTCACGAGCTTCGTGGCGCCGACGAGCCCACACTTGAGGTTTTGCGCCGGCAGTTGGGCTTCATTTTCCAGGCCCATAATCTTCACGAAAGCCTCACTGCCCGCCAGAATGTGATGATGGGCTTGCAAGTACACGGCACGGGAGATGAAAACCGTCGTGCTCAGGCCGTCGAGCACATGCTTGAGCTGGTCGGTCTGGGGCATCGGCTGGATTATCTCCCCGGCAATCTGTCGGGTGGCCAAAAGCAGCGTGTGGCGATCGCCCGCGCGCTGATTGCGGGCCCGCAGATTGTGTTTGCCGACGAGCCGACAGCAGCGCTCGACAAGGCTAGCGGCCATCAGGTCGTTGCCATGTTGAAGGCCCTGGGGCGGGAGCGCGGCACGACGACCGTCATGGTAACCCACGACAGCCGTATCCTCGATATGGCGGACAGGATCATCACGCTGGAAGACGGTCGGCTTGTAAGAGACCAAGGGGCGGCTGTTGGAGTGTCCAGTTGAATAGCGAAGTAATGCATGCTTGCTGTCAGGTGGGCCCGGCAAAACCTCTTTGCGCCTTCACTTCAGACGTTGCATGGCCAGCCGCCCCACAGCAGAAGCAGCCGTTTCGTCGCCATCATCAGTCAGCCGCTGGACGCCTTGCCCTAGAAACCTGCGGCCCTGGGTAAGACGCTTGCCGCAAGACCCTCAGTGATCGGCAAGGTTGTCTCGGGCTACCCGGCAAGCCTGTCTGCATTCGGAAGGACGCAAGACGACGGTCTGCTGCAGCGTGCAGCCGATTTTGGCGCATAGTTTCAATATCTCTGGCGACGAATGTCCGAGATGGAGGGCAAGGAGATTACATCTCCGACGTGATTTCCTTGTCCCTTCAGCCCTTCCGGTCCCTCATGCAGAGAATGAGACACGTCGCCACCTTCACCCGCGAATGGCTGCGCGCACCGCTTCGAACGGCGTCGGTCGTGCCATCCAGTTCCTCTCTCGCAAGAGCAATGGTGGAAGGTCTTGATCTTCACGATACCGCCGTGCTGGAACTGGGTCCGGGCACGGGCGCGTTCACCGAGCACCTTGTCACAATGCCTGCGGGGCCGTCCCGGATCTATACAATCGAGAACAATCCAGCCTTTGCGGACCTGATGCGGACACGGTTTGCAACCGTTGAGACCTTTACCGTCGATGCATGCCGGATGCGCAGCCTCCTGCCTTGCAGCCCCCGTTCGGTGAAAGCCGTGCTCTGTGGTCTGCCGCTTCTGTCGATGAGCCTTTCATCAGTCCACCGGATCATGAAGTCGGCTTTCGAGCTCATTCAAGATGACGGCGAGTTTCGCTGCTTTACCTATGGTCCCCGCTGTCCGATCCCTTTCGCGGTTCATGAAAGACTGCTGATTGAAAGCGCACGTGTCAGGTTCTGCCCGGTAAATTTCCCGCCAGCGAGCGTCTACCGTGTCTTCCGCGCTTGAGATCCCCGATATCACTGTCGTTTAGTGCCAGGAGCGTCGTTTCCGGAACGAAATTGATCGCGATAGATTCCGGGCGTCATCCCGACCTTCTGGGAAAACAGCCGAGTGAAATGCGGCTGATCGGAGAAGCCGTTGAGGAAGCCGATCTGGGCGAGGCTGGCCTGCCGCTCGTTGCAGAGCTGCTCTGCCGCAAGCTCCAGCCTGACATCCAGAACCACGTTGCTGAAAGATGTCTGCCGCTCTTCCAGGCGTCGCTGGAGCGTCCGCCTGCTGGTTGCCAGCAGGTCTGCCAGACGATTGATAGACCAGCGGCGGCAGGGATCATCTGCAACAAGACGGCGCAGATTTTCAAGTACACGTTCTGATGTGCATACGAGCGGCTTGTCGAGTGAAACGGTCGCCGGCTTAACCTCGACAATCACTGACTTCAGCGCGAGGTCGCGATCGACCGTGTGCCACTTCTGTTCGGAGCGGAGGAGGGTTCCATCCTCCGTCATGAGAACCAGATCGTCGCCGGACAGCTCAATGAGCACGGCAAGCAGAGCGAGAATCAAAAGGCTCTCTGCTCTGGAAGGGCCCGGCCCATCCGCTCTGGCCCGATGCTCGAGTCTGTAGAGAGATGGCTCAAGCGCGAATTGTGAGACCACGTGTCGACCGTGGCTGAAGCGCTCCAGCCGGCTCCAGCGATCCAGAAGATCCTGTGCGCCGACGGCCTGACGCAAGGCGCGGACAACCGGTTCGAGCGGCATCAGAGAGGCACAGTCCGCGATCCTGAAGATTGCCTGGACACCGTGGTCGGCAACAACCCTTTCAAGGAGATCATGTTTCTGCGCGCGTGGAACATGCGCTCCTTGCGCCCTCGGCACGGCGATGGTGATTTCCTGCGACCGAAGGCCGAGCCCGATCAGTCGCATGATCGCTGCCGAAGCGAAATCGGATGTGTTCAGTTCCTCCAATCGGGTTGCTCCGGGTGTCATGTAAGTCCCTCGGCCTCGTTCATGAAGTCCTGACCGGAAAGCGAGTCGGCCTTATGCCGGTGGCGGCGCGGATCGCATTTGCTACTGCGCCGGGTCCACACGCCATGATCGTTTCTCCGGCTCCGGTGGGGGAATCCGTCCCCTCTATCAGCTTGATGGTCATCTTCGGCGTATCTTCCATACGTGGGATGGGAGCATCGATGAAGGTTTCCGCCACAATACGTGAGCTTTCCATCGGCAGATGATCATGCAGCACGAAACCGATGCTCCACATCAGGTTCCCCTCGCATTGGGCCTTGACCTGATCCGGGTTGATGACGAGCCCGCAGTCATGGGCGCACCAGAGCTCGCGCAGACCTATGCGCCCGTCTGGCGCTACCTCCACTTCGGCGACCACGGCGGCATAACTCACGTCCTTGTAGATGCCGCAGGCCACGCCGCGGCCGACCTTGGGCGCGGATGCCGGGCTTCTCCACGTCGTCCATGCTGACATGTCTGCGACAGCCTCAAGGACCGCTGCCAGTCTTTCGTCCTTGATGTGGGCAAGGCGGAAGGCGAGGGGGTCGGCGCCGATTGCCAGCGCTGCCTCGTCCATCGCGCTTTCGATCACGAGGCCGTTTGGACCAGCGCCGAGACCTCTCCATGGGCCGGTATGAACGGGCAGACGAACAAGATCATAGGCAGCTTTCGCTCTGGGGATGATGTACGGCGCCGACATGCCGCGTGCGACACCGCCATCGCCGATCAATGCATCCGTTGCCTGCTGCATAAGGCTGGGGACCACCGCCGCCGTGAAGAGAATATGGGACGAGACCTGCCGATGATCCCAGTCGCTGATCTGTCCATCCTCAACGCGGGCGCGGATGCGGTGGGAAGAGGATGGGCGGTGAAAGGCGAAAGCCAGTTCCTGGGCGCGCGTCCACTGTACCTTGACTGGTGCCTCTGCCACTCGCGACAGAGCTGCGGCCTCCGCCTCGACTGTGCATGTCGTCTTGCCGCCGAAGCTGCCTCCGACCCGGCAAGACTGCACCGTGACGGCCTCCGTCGAAACACCGAAGGCATCTGCCAGACAGTCTCGAATGAAGAAGGCATCCTGTGTGCCCGCCCAGACGGTGAGCTTTCCTTGCGTCCATTCCGCAACGGCTGCCCGTGGTTCGATGGCACCATGGGCGGCAAACGGGATGTCGAGCTTGATGTCGACGTCCCACGAACCGGCTTGCGGGCTCCCGTCCATGACGGTGTTTGAAGGCGTCTCTTCCAGCGGACGTCGGTCGACATCTACGGGGGCATCCGGGGAAAATCCGGTTGACGGTTCCTCGGTCTGCCAGACGACGTCGAGTGCTTCGGCGACCCGGTCGAGTACGCCGGGCCGTTCGGCGATGATGCCCAGTCCCTTGGCATTGCCGATATCAGGACCGCAGTCTTCGACGATGGCGATAAAACCCGGGATGGCTCGCGCCGCCTCGGCATTCCAGGATCGAGGTTTCGACACATATTCGGCCATGGCGGGCGCGCGAAGGACCCGTCCGAAGAGCGTGCCGGGCCGGCGTATGTCGGAGGCATAGAGTGCCTTGCCGGTAACAATTTCCCGACCCTGCACAATCTCGGCAGTTCGACCGATTTCTCCATGTCTGGCAAATGTCCTCAATTGCTCCCTGGGCCGGGGTTCGACCGACACCAGTCCCTGCCGCTCCCCCCTCATCAAGGCGTCACGCAGGCTGGCGCAGGCCTGCGCCAGCGGCTCGGCAAACAGCATGATGGATTCACTGCCCACCGTTGATCTCACCCTGGCGCGACCAGTGTCATGGAAGGATACGTCGACCGTCTCCCAGCCCACATTGAGTTCGGTGCAGGCAATCTGCTTCAAAGCAGTCGCAATGTTCTGACCCATCTCGATGCGCGGAAGCGTGAGAACGAACCGCCCCTCATGGTGGGCGATCCACCCCAACGCATCGTCCGTGCCGGGTGTCGGGCGTTTGGGAATGACTGGGAGTGTTGCATAGACGGCAGTCCCCGCGCCGATCAGCGCGACCAAAGTGCCGAAACTGCCGAGGAGAAAGCTACGACGTCTCATCAGCGGTTCTCAATCAGGGTGCTGATGGCGTCCCTGATCCTCTGGTAGGTACCACATCGGCAGAGATTGTCGTTCATCGCGGGCACGATTGCATCCAAGCTCATTGTCGAGCCGGCACGGTTGCTATCGACCAGAAGCGCAACGGCGGACATGATCTGCCCGGACTGACAATAGCCGCATTGCGGCACTGCCTTTGCCAGCCAAGCGTCTTGGACCGGATGGAGCTTTCCGTTCCGCTCCAGGCCTTCGATGGTCAAGACTTGCGTCGTTGGCGTCAGGTCTGCCGTGCGGACCTGGCATGACCGCGTCGCCATCCCGTCGATGATCACCGTGCAAGCACCGCAGATCCCGACGCCGCACCCGAACTTTGCTCCGACAAGGCCGTGGTGTTCACGGAGGGTGAAGAGAAGGCTCTCATCGTACCACTCGCTCGGCACGTTCGCGATCACACCATTCAAGACATACTTCATTTGCTGTCCTAGATTTACAGATGGAAGCCGCAGGTTAGATCTCGATCTGGCCTCGGTCTTGAATGATTGCGCCAGACACGCGCGACTCGGGCACACCGAGGCAGGCTCACGCGGCGCTAAAAAGAGGGAGGCAATCCGGTGCCGGAACGCTTCGCCGATTTTGCAGGCGCGGTCCTGACAGCCGAGGGGCACTGGACCGCTGTTCGTCAAGATTAGCTGGCTTGCTCGTTCCGCCCGCTCGGTCATCGGGATCCCGATCAATTGGCCGAGCACAAACGTCACGCATTTGGGCGAGGTGTTGGCGAACTGCCGAGGGTCAGCCAAGTCGGTGCAAGGACCGCAGAGAGACTTTGGCCCCTCTGCGGTCAAACAGGTGAGGGCGGCTGCCTGACCTGTTTGCGCTGGCTGCCACTAGGCTCGCTGTCTGAAAAACATATGGCTATTGGCTTACACTGCCCAACCGGAGTTCGTTCAGCCAGCAAAGGGCTGATCGGCCTAGGTCCCGTGGTGCCTTGGGCCTAATAGAAGCCGATTTCGCGGACGCTGATATCCGCATCGTGGTTGCGACCATAAGCGGCTATCCCGATCGATGTCAGGCTGCTTGCGCGCGGAATGTTGCGCAAGATCGATCCAGACGCTTTGAATTCAGTAAGGGGAAGTCGCACCTCGGTCCAAGTCCGCGTCACATCAAATCCGGCCTGATAGAATTGCCAGGGCAAGATCGTGCCTCCTGTGCGCAGGTGCACGAAGTACCTCTGATCGTTTCCACGGACCAGCAAGCGTATTCCGATCGTGTTTTCTGGTGCTGCATGCTGCAACTTCATGCGGATCTGAATGAAGCCGCCATTGTTGGCGGTGCTAACGTTACCGGTCATACGCGCATGCGCATGTCCTTCTTCGTTTTCGAATTGCACCTGCCCCGATGATTTTCCGCCCATCACGGTGTCTGCGAAAAAGCGCCAGCGCGTTTCGGGTTGCAGCTTGAAATCGTCTATCAACATGTCGCCCGCCAGCGCCGGTGTGTAAGCCGACAGTATCAGCGTGATCACTGTCGCAAGCCCAATTTTGAAACGCATCAGGTTGTCCTATATCCTCTCTGCAGGCGGAAGCGAAGTCACAGGTCACGTCTCAGGCTTACGCGCGACGATGTAGGGGTTTTGCGGATACTTGCCGAAGATCCGCTCGTCTGTGATTTCAAAACCAGCATCTATGATCGACTGCCGAAGCTCGGGGATACTGTGCGGCTTGACCGCAGGAAATAGGCCTACGAACTGCAGCGCACGAAACAGAAGACGAAACTTGAACTTCAGGTCGGCGAAACACCAGGTTTTTGAGATAAGCAGACCGCCAGGTTTTAGATTGGCGATTATCTGCGCCAAGGTGGCTGGTTGGTTTTCCACCAGATGCAGAACGTTGAAGGCGCAGATGACGTCGAACGGACTACCATCATAGGCATTCTCAGCGTCCGCAATCTTGAAGGTCAGGTTGGCGCCCGCAAGTTTGTCCTGAGCGATCTTGATCATCTCAGCCGAGAAATCTGTCGCTGTCCAGTGTGACACATGGGGCGCAAGCCGGATTGCCGTGCCGCCGGTACCACAGCCGAGCTCAAGGACGTGATCTCCGGGTTTGAGACGTGACGCGACATCGCCGATCATGGCGTCATAGGCTGCCACGTCTTTCAGCGGGCGCGCGGCATAGCGTCCGGCGATTCGGTTCCAGAATTTCTGCTGCTTAGACAAAGACATTTCAAAACCTTTCGTCAGAGCGGCAGGATCGCAGCGCTGCTTTTGTACAGGACATAAAATGCGACGACGATGATCAGCACAGCGAAGATCCGGTTGAGGAGGTTTCGCTTCGTCGACAGACGAGTTGCCAGCAGCATGCCGCCGACGCCGCCGATCACGCCGCCACCGATAAACTCGGCCGCGATCGCCCAGTCGATCAGGCCCGAGGCCGCGTAGTTGATCGCAGTGGCGAGGCCGAAGGTGCCAACGGCGAGAAGCGACGATCCGACCGCGTTGATCATCGGCATGCCGGTCGCGAGCATCAGGCCCGGCACGATCAGGAACCCTCCGCCAATTCCGAAGAAGCCGGATGCTGCTCCTGCCGCTATGGCAACAGCCGCCGTTTTCCAGCATGTCAGGCCATCTGTCCTGACGACGTCTGACGCTATGGTCCTCCGGGGCCGGAGCATCAGGGCTGCAACGACCAGCATCAGAAGGCCAAACAGGAAAAGCAGCTTCTGCCCGTCGAAAGCTTTCCCGAGTGTTGAGCCCGCGAGTGCGCCAACCGTCCCGGTGGCGGCAAAAACGAAGGCGCAACGCCACCAGACATGCCCTTTGCGGGCATGGCCGATAAGATTGACATAGGCATTGATCGATACGGCCAGAGCGCCGGTGCCGATGGCGATATGCGGCTGCGAGATGCCAACCGCGTAGAGCAACAGAGGTGTCGCCAGGATGGAGCCCCCGCCACCGATCAGTCCAAGCGTAAAGCCCACGAGACCGCCCGAACCGATCGCCGTCAGAGCCTGGGTGACCAGATCGTTCATTCCCACGCAGCCCCTGCGAGTGCATCCAGCGGGATCTTCAGATAGCGCTTGCCGTTCGCTTCCGGTTCTGGGAGGCGTCCTCCACGGATGTTAACCTGTAGTGCATGCAGAATGAGCTTCGGCATGGGAAGGGTTTTGTCGCGTGCGTCGCGCAGCGCGACGAAGGCCGCCTCGTCCTTGCCGGCAATATGCGGATTGCAGCGCTTCTGCTCGGCGACGGTGCTTTCCCAGAGGGGTTCGCGCCCGTCCGGCTGATAATCATGGCCTGTGAACAGACGCGTTTCATCCGGCAGCGACAGGATTTCTTTGATCGAGGCCCAGAGGCGTTTGGAGCTGCCGCCGGGAAAATCAGCGCGCGCCGTGCCGCTGTCGGGCATGAACAGTGTATCATGCACAAAGGCTGCGTCGCCGATCACATAGCTGATCGATGCGAGCGTGTGGCCGGGCGAGAAGAGGACGCGGCCCTTGAGATCACCCACCGAGAAGGTGTCGCCTGCCTCAAGCAGCCTGTCCCATTGCGAGCCATCGGTTGGTAGATCCGGCCAGTTGTAGATCTCCTTCCAGAGCTTTTGCACTTCGACGACACGCGCGCCGATGGCGGTCGGAGCGCCGGTCTTGTCCTTGAGATACCTGGCAGCGGAAAAGTGGTCTGCATGGGGATGTGTATCGAGGATCCACTCGACGCTGAGCCCCTTTTCCTTGATGTAATCCAGTATCGCATCGGCATTGCGGGTTGCGGTTGTTCCCGACTTTTCATCATAGTCGAGGACCGGGTCGATGATTGCACATTTTCCCGTTGCCGGATCACTCACGACATACTGGATGCTGAATGTGCGTTGATCGAAGAAGCCTTTTACATCGGGTTTGCCTGTCATTCGTGTCGAACCTCCTATGGATCATGCAGTCGGGGACGCTGTCCCTTCGTCCTGCCGTGACAAAATATATGCAAACATATATATCTTCATAGTATCGAAATAAAGGCTTGAACCTTCGTGCCTCTGTCTTTCTGCAGCCTTTGGGACAGGTCTGACGAGTGCTTTGGCGGTTGCCCCTCTGACGGCGCCTGTATCTTCACTTCGGCCCCAGAAGCACTTCCATCTGGGCGTCACTCGGAAGGCCGGGAACGGTATCGACGGTGCCGTCCGCGCCCTTGAAGACGATCGCTGGCGTGCCGCCGAAACCAAGTTCCGTCATCAGAGCGGCATTCCGCTCAAGCTGTCTTGTCGTATGGTCATCGACCCTATCGAGCGGGGCAATGCCGCCATCGGCATGTTTGCGCTTGTTTTCCATCCGCGCGTCTTCCGGAGACTTGGCTTGAAGAATGGCCGCAGCCTTGGCCGGCGAATCCTGACGGATCACGCCGACCATCACGTGGCGTAACTGAACTTTACCGCTTTCGATCCAGGGTCGCGCCGCGAGCCAGAAGCGATTTCAATAGGGGCAGTTCGGGTCGGTGAACGTGTAGATGACACGAGGCGCATTCGGATTGCCGTCCCGCACCCAGGTCGCTGCCTCGAGCTTGGTCCAAGTGGCTTCGCTCAACGGTTGTTCGACCATCTTTTTAAGCTGATCTTCCGCCATGTCCTGCCCATAGGCATCGACGAGCGTACCGACGACCACATGTTGATTATCGGGTGTCAGATAGATGGCCAGAGGCTGTGCACCGGCTTTGGCGGCGAAGGCTCTGAGGCCACCCGGAACCTGCATTTCGCCGAGGATTCGGATGCCCTGCTGCTCGATTGTCTTGAGGATCTCTGGATAGGGCTTGTCTTCGGCCTCGGCGCCGGTGGCCATTACGGCACCTATCACAAGCGCAAGGAAGAGTGCCGGAATTGCACTCGAACGTCGCAACGCTTGTCTGTGGGGGTGCTTGCGCCAGACGAGGCCCAGTGACGGGAACCGAATAGCTGCCTTCGCCGTGAGCGAGGGGGTTTTGATGCGATGATGGCTATCGGATAATGTGGGGAGTGGCGAAGAAAAACGGTACATGTCGAGCAGGGCTCCTTGCAAGGGTGGCTCTTGTCCGCCTCGCCTTGTCACCTTAAGGCTCGCTTAGGGTGGATATCCGACCTCGCCACGATGCGATCTGCTGCTCACTGTCTCGTTGTCGGCAGTTCCAGACAAACGCAGAAACCCGCCTTCCTCTTGAATGACATCCGACCACCAAGCTTTGTCAGAGCCATTTCAACAATCGAAAGGCCGAGGCCGCTTCCGAGCGCGTTTGCGCTGTTGCCGCGCTGGAATCGGGCCTTGAGACGCTGCTCGTCCTTCTCATCGATCCCGGCTCCGGTGTCGGACACGGCTATCGTCGTGCCTGTCTCGGTCTGCGTGCCGATGATCCTGACGGATGAATTGCGCGGCGCATATTGCAGGGCGTTTTCGATGACATTGCGCAAGGCAAGCCGCAAAAGGGTCTTGCCTGGCACGCTGATCATCAGATCCTCTGCAATGTCCGTCTCAACGGTGATCTCCCTCGACGAAACGAGTATCGCCATTTCGCCGCGCAGCTCTTCGACCATTGCTTTGACCACCACAGTTTCTGATGTCGAAGAGCTGTCCAATGAGTCGACGGCTGCGAGGTCTATCAACTGGCGAACGAGGCGCCCGGTGCGGTCGACGCTGAGCGAGATCTGGTTGAGGGCATTGGCGCGGACCTCATCGCTATCGCTGCGAAGGGCGACCTGGGCCTGGGTCTTCAAACCGGATAGCGGCGTCCTCAGCTCATGGGCTGCATACGCGATAAAGGTCTTTTCCCGTTCGCGGGCCTCCTCCACGCGTTGGAACAAGGCGTTAAGAGAGCCCAGCAAAGGCCTGATCTCGCGGGGCGCTCCGCTATCGTCGACGGGGTGGAGTTCGTCGGCTGAGCGCAGAGACAAGGCGTCTGCAACTTGCCGGAGTGGGGAGAGACCGCGCCCGACACTCAGCCAGATCAGACCGGCGAGGATGGGCAGGATCGCCAGTGCAGGAACGAGCTGGCCCTTGATGACGTCACCGACCAGCTTTTCGCGGATCTCGATGCTATCGCCGACGAGGACCCTGACACCGAGCTCGGGATTGACGACAGCGTATACACGCCAGCGTTCGCCGTTGACGAGCTTTTCGGCGAACCCGCTTTCGTGATCGGCGAGCGATGTATTGGGCGCGCTCTCCGACCGGCTGACAAGATCACCCTGAAGGGACCAGATCTGACAGGACAATTGCCGGCTATAGTCTCCTTCATGCAGGCCGAAGCCTTCGGGTATCCCAGCGGCCTGCGCGGCATCGACCGCTGCTGCGACGTCGATATGGTGGTCGGTGATCAGTGAGCTCACCATACGCGCCGCTTCCGTCAGGCGCGCGTCGAGCACACGCTCGACTTCGCGCTGCGTGCTGAGATAGGTCCAAAGCACGGCGAGGAGCCATACGGCACCCGTTGCCGCAAGCAGGATGAGAAAAAGCCTGAGCCGGATCGATCGCATCAGGGTTTCCCCATGCGGTAGCCGACACCGCGCACGGTTTCGATGGAGCTGGCGCCCAATTTGTTGCGCAGCTTATGCACGTGGACCTCGATCGTGTTGCTTTCGATCTCTTCCTGCCAGCCATAAAGCCTGGTTTCCAAGATCTGCTTGGAGTGAACCATGGTCGGATTTTCCATCAATGCCAGGAGGACGGCAAATTCCCGCCGCGACAGGCCAGTGATTTCGCCGTTTTTAAGAACCTCCATGCTCGCCGGGTCGAGGGTTAATTCTTCCCAGGTGAGCTTGGGTGTGGCGCGTCCCTCGGCACGCCGGGTAATGGCGCGCAGCCGTGCCGCGACTTCATCGAGATCGAAGGGTTTGCCGAGATAGTCGTCGGCGCCGGCGTCGAGACCATCGATGCGATCGGTGACCGCATCCTTGGCCGTCAACAGAAGAACGGGCGTGCGGTTGCCGGCGGCGCGCATCGTGCGAATCAGATCCAGACCGGATCCATCCGGCAGCATGCGATCGAGCACGAGGGCATCGAAGCTATCGCTTTCAATCGCGGCCTTCGCGTCGGCAAGCGTGCTGACGGTGTCCGCCGAGAAGCCGGCGAGACCCAGCCCTACCTTCAAGCCGTCGATCAGAACCGCGTCGTCTTCGATGACTAGGATACGCATCACACCTCCGTGAGAAAAATGTCGTTTCACGCCATGGCCTGCCCAGCTTAAGCCTGCCTTAAGCTGCCCCGCAGAAACGGCCGCACATTCGATGCGTAACAAGGAATGATGGAATGCAACTCTTGAGGCACCTGGCGATTTTCTTCTCCGTTTTGCTCTTCTCCGGCATCGCCATTGCCCAGACCGCGCCGCTCCAGATGGACGAGGCGTTTCGGCCTTCCCTGTCACGGATCTCCGCCACCGAAGTTGCCGTCACGTGGGAGATCGAGCCAGGCTACTATCTCTACCGGGAGTATCTTTCCGCCAAAAGTGACGATGGCAGTCCGCTGAAGCTGGAGACGCCTGATGGAAAGATCAAGGAGGATCCGGGCTTTGGATCGACCGAGGTCTACTATGACACCGCCCGGGCCACGCTTGTCAGTGACGCTTCGACGATCGAGTTGACCTATCAAGGCTGCCAGGATGGCGGGCTCTGTTATCCGCCTGTGACGAAAACGATCGACATGGCCAGCCTGCAGTTCAGCAATTCCGAGCACGGAGGCCCAATATCTGCCCCGGCATCGATTGCATCGCAAAGCGAATGGTCGGCCTTCAGCTCCCAAAAGCCGGATTTCGCACTCGCACAGGATGAAGTGACAACCGGTGTCGATGGACTCCTGGCGCGCGGCGGCCTGCCTCTGCTTCTGGTTGGCTTTGTTGGTTTTGGCGTGCTTCTGGCGTTCACCCCCTGCGTCTTTCCCATGTATCCGATCGTTGCCGCCATGCTGTCACGGCAGGGCGGGGCCCTTTCGCCGAGCCGCAGCTTCATCCTTTCCAGCGTCTATGTTGGAGCGCTGGCACTGGCGTTTGGACTGTTCGGTATGGTCGCGGCATGGTCTGGGCAGAACCTGCAATTTGCCTTGCAGTCGACAACGGCCACCATGGTCATCGCAAGCCTGTTTGTGATCCTCGCCCTGTCCAACTTCGGGCTCTTCGAGATCCAGCTGCCGGCGGGGTTCAGCAATCGCCTGTCGTCCGGGGGGCGCCGTGGCGGATCTCTCGGTGGGGCTGCGGTGCTGGGCTTTACCTCCGCATTTCTCATCGGTCCCTGTGTCACCGCGCCACTTGCGGGGGCGCTGCTCTACATTGCCCGCACCGGAGATGTCCTCATCGGGGCGGCCGCGTTGTTCGCGCTCGGGCTTGGTAAAGGCCTCCCCTTGATCCTGATGGCAACTCTCGGCGGTAAGGCACTGCCGCGTGCGGGGGCGTGGATGGCAAGCATCCGCTCCGCTTTCGGCTTCGGTTTCATCGGAACGGCGATCTGGATGGTCAGCCCTCTTCTGCCTGATACGCTGGTGCTGTTTGCCTGGGCGTGCCTAGCCGTGTCGGTCGGAGTGTTCCTCTGGCAAATGCGGGTTGCAAATGCTTCTCCTGGCGCGGCTGTCATCTCGCGATCTGTGGCCACTGTTTCGATCGCCTGGGGAGCCCTCATGCTCGTCGGCGTCGGGCTCGGTGCCCGCGATCCGCTGGCCCCTCTGGAGCCGCTCACAATGAAGACCGAGGTTGGACAGTCGGCGCGCGAAATCGCGAAATCGGACTTTGAAGCCGTCGCCTCGCTGCAAGCGTTGACTTCGATGCTGGGCGAAGCTTCGGCCGAGAACAGGCCGAGCCTAGTCTACGTCACCGCGGACTGGTGCGTCACCTGCCGCGCCATAGAGCGGACCGTTCTGCCGGACGACAGCGTCTCGGCGGCTCTCGATGGTGCGCGCCTGCTGACCATCGACATGAGCGCGACCTCTTCAGAGACCAATGAACTCCTGAAGTCCCTCAATGCTATTGGCCCGCCGACGATGATCTTCTTCGATCACGAAGGGCAGGAAGTGGCGGGCACGCGTATGGTGGGCGACGTAACGATCGACAAGCTTGCTGCCTCCGCCCGGGCGGCAAAGGGTACGCCCTGATGGACGTCGTGACACTAGGGCCGCTTGCCTTTGCATCCGACAGGCTGGCGGCGATCATCGGGATCTTCGTGTTCCTCGGGCTAGGCTCATTTCTGGCGCGTCGCTATGACAAGCGGCTCGCGCCCTGGACGACCGCGGCGCTGATGTCGGGTCTCATCGCTGCGCGGGCACTGCATGTCCTTATGCATCTCGACAGCTTTCTCAGCGAGCCGTGGCGCGTCCTGTATCTCTGGCAGGGCGGCTTTTCGATGGTTGGCGGCGCGATCGGTGTTGCGATCACGCTCATCTTTCTGATGCGTGAATCCCGGCAGACGCTTCCATTCGCCATGGTGCCGCTCGCCGCAGGATGCTTTGTCTGGTTCGCGCTGACCATGCTCTGGCAGGCAGCCGAGGAACCTGCAGCACCCCGCTTCACGCTGGCAAATCTTGATGGATCTCAGTTTGTCGCTTTGTCAGAGCGCGGTGGACGCCCCGCCGTCGTCAACCTCTGGGCAACCTGGTGCCCGCCTTGCCGCCGTGAAATGCCACTTCTGGCGGAAGTGGCCGCGGGACGCACCGACGTCGATTTCATCTTCGCCAATCAGGGCGAAGGGCCAGCGGCGATCAAGGCCTATCTGGAGGATCAAAACCTCCGGCTCGAAACCATCCTGCTTGATCCGGCCCGTTCCCTTTCGCGCCACTACGCAGCGCCTGGAATGCCGGTGACCCTCTTTCTTGGCGCTGACGGCCAAGTTGTCACGACCCATTTCGGAGAGATTTCGCGCGAGGCTTTGAATGCCGCCATCGCCCGACTGATCCCCGCAGACAAGGAATAACAGAGAATGAGACTTGCAGATTTGCGGCCGGTTATCGGCATCCTGAAGAAACTAGGCGTAGGGGCGGGGCTCGCTCTCCTGCTTGCCGCCTGCTCGCAGACGACGGGCACGCCGTCTCAGCCATCTCCACCGCCTATCGATCCGGCGCTGCAGGCCATGTATGGCGAGGTGCAGGACGGTAAGGAAACCATTCCTGCGGTGGATGTGTCGAAGATGGATCCGCGCAATGTTCGCCAGGTCGTCAACTATCGCACCTCCTATGCGCCCGGCACGATCGTCGTCGACCCCCATGCCCGATTCCTCTATCTCGTCATGGAAGGTGACAAGGCGATGCGCTACGGCGTCGGCGTCGCCAAGGCCGGTTTGGAGTTTGAGGGCGAGGGCGATATCAAGCGCAAGGCCCGCTGGCCGGGCTGGGTGCCGACACCCAACATGATCGCCCGCGAACCTGACCGTTATGGCCCACTCGCCCAGGGTTTGCCGGGCGGCATAGACAATCCGCTCGGTGCGCGTGCGCTCTATCTCTATCAGGGCGGAAAAGACACGCTCTACCGGATCCATGGCACCAACGAGGCTTGGTCGATCGGCCAGTCCGTCTCGTCGGGTTGCATTCGCCTTCTCAACCAGGACATCATCGATCTGCACGCCCGTGTTCCGGAAGGGTCAAAGATGGTTGTCCTCACTGCCGAAGAGTCCGGAAAGGGAGAATTCTGATGATGAAGCGTCGCACCATCCTGACATCAGGGCTCGCCCTTGGCACGTTCGCCGTCTGCGGCAGTCGCCTGGCCTTCGGGCAAGAACTGACGAAGGACGAGGTCTTCAACGACAAGGACGCACCGTTTCTCGGCAATCCGAAGGGCGACGTCACGGTTGTCGAGTTCTTCGACTATCAGTGCCCCTACTGCAAAAAGGCGCATCCCATGGTGAAAAAGGTCATCGAAAGGGACGGCAATGTGAAGCTTGTCATGAAGGATTGGCCGATCTTCGGCGATGCCTCGATCTTCGCTGCCCAGGCGGTGCTGGGTGCAGCGCAGATCGGCAAATATGAAATTGCCATGGGTGCCCTGATGAAGACAAAGGGGAAGCTGACACATGATGACATCGAGAGCACGCTGACCGCTGCGGGCTTGTCCATGGATGAAATCGCTGTTGCCGTGAACAAACACGTCGAAAAGATTTCAGGCCTGCTTGACCGCAATTACGCGCAGGCCACCGCCTTCAACTTCGCGGGCACTCCGGCCTATGTTATCGGATGGAGCCTCTATCCCGGAGTGTTGGACGAAAAGGGGCTCGTTGATGCGA
This sequence comes from Agrobacterium sp. MA01, assembly GCF_009650195.1. Taxonomy (NCBI): domain Bacteria; kingdom Pseudomonadati; phylum Pseudomonadota; class Alphaproteobacteria; order Hyphomicrobiales; family Rhizobiaceae; genus Agrobacterium; species Agrobacterium sp. MA01. The sequence goes on along the minus strand of NZ_CP045854.1, from coordinate 3,449,962 downwards.
TCGCGCGCGCCCGGCAGGGCTGAGCGCATGCGTTCTATTGAAAGAGTGAACCGGCGGCGTTTTCTCTTCGGGACCCTTGCCGTCGTCCTCGCGCCTCCCGTGCAGGTGCAGGCGGCGTCGACAGTGATCGGCCCGATACGATCCGTCCGGGATTATACCGAACCAATTGCATTTGCCAGCATGCGTAACAAGCATGCTCTTGTCGATGTTGCAGCGGAGTGGTGCGCCTTTTGCAAGACGATCGATGGAACGATCCTCGTGCATCCGAGCGTGCGGTCGCGGATGAAAGACTTTGCGCTGCTGAAAATCGACGTGACCGCATGGACCGCAGAGAATGCAGAATTGCTTCGCTATCTGAATGTGCAGGGTCCCCCGACGGTCTTCATCGCAGAAACAGGGCAGGGAAAAGAAGTTCCGGGTTCACGGACTGTCGGCGAATTCGACGTCGACAATCTGGTCGGCCGGCTGGAGAGTGTCAGTTGATCCGCAGGTGGAGGTTCGCGCGCCGCCCCGGCGCGAGGCGACCATCAAGTCCGACGTCAAACCGCCTGAAAGCCGCCGATCAATTGCCGCAGTCCTACCAGGGCACCGACCACGATGCATAATAGGGTGACCGGGCCTGACCAGGAGAGGGCTGCAAAACCAGACACGCCCTGACCGATTGAACAGCCCATGGCAATGATGCCGCCAACGCCCATAAGGGCCGCGCCGCCGACCTGTCGCCCAAGTTCGCGGGGGTCTTCGCATGCTTCCCAGACAAAGGTGCCCTTGATCATCGAGCCGATGAAGGCACCGAGGGCGACACCGACCACTGAACCGACAGAAAAGGTGATGCCTCCGGCCGTTGCCGTCATCAGATAGATCAATGTCCGGCCGATCGGCGCGGTGAAGGATGGGCCTTCGGGCGCGACGGCACCGAGACTTGCGTCGGACAGGAAGCTTGTTCCCGCGAAACACCAGGTGACGGCGAGCCCCGCGGCGATGCCCCAGGCGATCATCTTTCGGTCTGCCCGAAGACGCTCGTTGGACAGCGCCCATGCGAAGCAGGCTATCGCAATCGCAATCACCGTCAGCAAGGCAGGGATGCCCAGTGACGTCTCGAGGTCATACACGATGCCACCGGGACCGTCGGCCTCGGGCTGCGGAAACAGGGATGTCCGCAAGGGTGCCAGAGGACCGGAGAGCGCCATGAAGCCAGTAATGCCCATGACAACGAGCAGAACGAGCGAACGAAGGTCGCCGCCGCCGAAACGTGCGAGAGCGCCAAATCCGCAATTGCCGGCCATGGCCATGCCATAGCCAAACATCAGCCCTCCCACGACCGAGGCTAGTGGGTTCCAGGCGATCGCGTGATAAAGAGTACCTTCGAGATTGATCCAACCGATACGCGCGCCGAACTGAGTTCCGAGTATCGCGACTCCCAGCACGATGCCCCACAACCTCAACCGCTTCTGATCGGTGCCATATACCGCTGTTTCAAGAGCCGCGAGCGTGCACAAACCGCCCAAACGCCAGCCGAGGCCCAATATCAGCCCCCCCGCCAGCCCGACCAGTGCAGCCAGAAATCCGATAGGCAAGCTTTCCATGTCTTTCGCCTCCCAACGAATCTACATGTACGCCCCGTCCTCGAACAGGTTTGCCAAGAATACGACTGTCTTGCGGACTTTGTCATCCTCAATGGAGTAGAAGATGGCATTGCCGTCGCGACGGGCCGCCACAAGCCTTTCGAGGCGCAATCGGGCAAGTTGCTGACTGACCACCGCCTGGCGTGCCGAAAGTAGGTTTTCGAGCTCTGTCACGCTCTTCGGGCCGCTGAGAAGATGGCACAGGATCGTCAGGCGTCCGTCGTGTCCCAGTGCCTTAAGGAATTTCGAAGCGGAGTCAGCCCTCTGAATGAGTTTATCAACGGCACCATCCTTTGGTACTGTCTCAGTATCAGCGTTCACAATCTCAGGTCCCTAGCGCAATCCCAGCGTTCCGACGCAGCCCAAGCCGCCTCCGGCGAAGGCCGGCTGCCCCAAATCCTGGCCAACCGACTCCCATGGCAGCTATACTGCGGCTTTCGAATATAAGATACATGCCGCCTCAATCCGAGGTGATGCCGCCGGCCTCGGTGGTCAGTTCGGTGAGCAGACCCCAGAAGAACTCATCGCCAGGATAGCCCTCAATCCGCCCAGTCTCCCGGCCATCGACGACAAGAACAAAGGTGGGCGTGAAAGTGACCGGGCGATCGAGTCGGAGATCTGCCGGTACCGGAGCATGAAGGTTGAGCCTGCGAAGTGGCGCTGCCTGTCCTTCGGCGGTCCTGGGATAGGCCGGGGCGATCTCGGCATCCCATCGCGCGCAATAGACACAGCCTGCCTGCTCGAACATCAACAGCTCCATCGCCGCGCCCGGCGATGGGAGCAGCGTGATCAGAAACATGAAAATCGGCATCCAGTGGGCGCGCATATTGACAGCCTACATATAAATATAGAGATATTCTAATTGGAAACGCTCGCGAGCGCAATTGTCGGCGCGGGAGAAGCCGAACGGTCAGGTAAGGCGCTTGGGAGGGGCCATGCTGGAGATCAGTTATGGCGGTGCCATTCTCGCAGGACTTCTGTCTTTCCTTTCGCCCTGCATACTGCCGATGGTTCCGTTCTACCTTTCATATATGGCAGGCCTTTCGGTTCAGGAGTTGCGGCAAGGCGATGGAATATCGCCTGTCGCGCAGCGACGTCTGCTTATCCAATCCGTCGCCTTCGCCGCCGGGGTCACCACAATCTTTGTCTTGCTCGGAATGGGCGCCACCGCTGCCGGGCATCTCTTCATCCAATGGAAGCAGCCATTGTCATGGCTGGCGGCTGGCATCCTCATCCTGTTCGGTTTGCATTTCCTTGGCGTCCTGCGCATCGGCTTCCTCTATCGCGAGGCAAGGGTGCAGTCGTCCGCTGATCCAACCACCCTTGCCGGCGCCTATCTGATGGGATTGGCCTTCGGGTTCGGCTGGACCCCCTGTGTTGGGCCGGCTCTTGCGGCGATCCTCATGGTGGCGAGCGGCATGGGCGATGTCTGGCGTGGCGGGCTACTGCTGCTCGCCTATGGGATCGGTATGACCGCGCCCTTCGTCGTCGCCGGGTTGTTTGCCCGCCCTTTCCTGTCCTTCGTCGGCAGACATCGGGCACTCATGGGCTATGTCGAAAAGCTGATGGGGGTAATGCTGATCGTTTTCGGCATCCTGATCGCGACGAATACCGTCAATCTGATTGCCGACTTTCTCGTTCGCAACTTCGATTGGTCTGCGACGCTGAAATAATCTGGAGGAGAGCTAATGTCCCGGTGGAAATTTTTCCTGGCCTGCGTCTTGCTGATGACAGGTCCCATGCTGGCAGCGTCTTCGTTGGCGGCCGAACTGGGCGATGATGGACTTCATAAGCCGTCATGGCTTCGCGAGACGTTCAAGGATCTGAGGGAAGACCTCAGTGATGCCAATTCTGAAAACAAGCGCCTGCTCCTCATCGTCGAGCAACGCGGCTGCATCTACTGCACCAAGATGCATGAAGAGGTTTTCTCCGATCCTGGCATCGAGGCCTTTATCCGTGAAAACTATTATGCCGTGCAGCTCAACCTCTTCGGCGATATCGAGGTGACCGATTTCGACGGCACGGTGTTGCCTGAAAAAGAGATGGCCATCCGCTGGGGCGTGATGTTCACGCCGACCCTGATTTTTCTGCCCGAGGACGTTGGCTCAGGCCTGTCCGCGCAACAGGCGGCCGTCGCGGCCATGCCGGGTGCATTCGGCAAGGGGACAACCTCGGCATTGCTCAACTGGATCGTTGATCACGGGTATCAATCGGGCGAGCATTTTCAGAAATTCCTTGCCAGACAAATGGCGATTGAAAATTAACTCGATTAAACAATCAGATACTGGTTATTCAAAAATATATATATAGGTATTGTTATACGCTTCGTTTGGCGCTAACCTGTCTTCAGGAGAGAAGTGGGAGGAGTCGATGAACTGGCAGCTTTGTCTGGCAGCACTGGTCGCGGGAGCGAGCGTCACGCCGGCGCTCGGCGAAACGGCGCCTGGTGCAATCGTGTTTCAGGAGGGGGCTGTTGCGGCCTCGCTTTCCGGCGCGCCGGGGGACGCAGAATCCGGTATCAAGATCATGACGACGAATGCGCTCGGCAACTGCGTGGCCTGCCATACCGTCGCAGCCCTGCCTGACGTGCAGTTTCCGGGGGATATCGCGCCGCCGCTTGACGGTGTTGCGGATCGCTACAGCGAGGCGGAGATCCGCGGCATCGTGGCCAATGCGAAGAACACCTTCGAAGACAGCTTCATGCCGGCCTTCTACAAGATCGACGGGTTCATCCGTCCCGGTGAAGGCTTTACGGGCAAGGCGCCCAAGGGTCCGCTTTCGCCTGTCCTCTCGGCGCAGCAAATCGAGGATGTCGTCGCCTATCTGATGACTCTCAAGGAATAGGATTGAGGAGAACCGAAATGAGTTTCACAAGACGCGACATGCTGTTCATCGGGCTTGGAGGCGTGGTCGCGGCCACTTTGCCAAGTCTGGCAGCTGCGGCAACAACTGAGGAACTGGTCAAGGCCTTCACTGGCGGGGCAACGCCCGGAACCGACGGTATCACGCTGACGGCGCCCGAGATTGCCGAGAACGGCAATACAGTCCCAGTCTCGGTCGATGCCCCCGGTGCTGTCTCGATCATGCTGCTCGCCACCGGAAATCCGGAGCCTGCAGTTGCGACGTTCACGTTCGGTCCCGCAGCTGGAAATCATATGGCCGCAACGCGGATCCGCTTGGCCAAGACACAGGACGTCGTCGCGCTGGCGAAAATGGCGGACGGGTCCATCAGGCAGGCACAAGCAACAGTGAAGGTCACCATCGGCGGATGCGGCGGCTGAATTCGGAGGAGGAATAACAATGGCAGACGATGCAAAACCACGCGTGAAGGTACCGAAGTCGGCGAAGGCTGGCGAGTCGGTGACCATCAAGGCGCTGATCAGTCACAAGATGGAATCCGGCCAGCGCAAGGACGCTCAGGGCGCTATCATTCCCCGGTCGATCATCAACCGCTTCACCTGTGATTTCAACGGCGTCAACGTCATTGACGTTGCCATCGATCCAGCGGTTTCGACAAACCCCTATTTCGAATTCGAAGCGAAAGTCGACGCCGCCGGCGAATTCGTCTTCACCTGGTATGACGACGACGGCTCTGTTTACACGGACAAGAAGCCGATCGAAGTTGCCTGATCACTGACGCGCAACGATCTCGGGGAGGGAGTTCTCATGCACGGCAAGTCCAAACTAGTTGCAGTTCTGGCGGCCATCGGCCTTGTTGCCTCCGCTGCTGCGCATGCGGATCCGGTCGAGGATACGCTCACGGTCGAGACGGATGATGGCACGATCGAGCTCGTGACCAAGACGGCTGCACCCGCATTTCTCAAGGATACATTTGATACCATCTATTCGGGTTGGTTGTTCCGTGAGGCCGAAACACGCGACCTGCAGAAGGACGACTTCGACAATCCGGGCATGGTCTTCGTTGATCGTGGTCTCGATGCCTGGAACGAAACCATGGGCAAGAATGGCGAGTCCTGTGCAGGCTGTCACGAGGGGCCGGAAAGCATGAAGGGGCTGCGCACGGTTCTGCCCCGGGTTGATGCCAAGTCCGGCAAGCTGATGATCATGGAAGACTACATCAATTCCTGTGTCACCAAGGAGATGGGCCTGGAAGCCTGGGGTGTCACGTCCGACAAAATGAAGGACATGATGGCCCTGATCTCCGTCCAGTCGCGCGGTGAGGTGGTGAATGTCGCCATCGATGGCCCGGCCCAGTCCTTCTGGGAGCACGGCAAGGAGATCTACTACACGCGCTACGGTCAGTTGGAGATGTCTTGCGCAAACTGTCATGAGAACAATTACGGCCGGATGATCCGTGCCGACCATCTTTCGCAGGGGCAGGTCAACGGGTTCCCGACCTATCGCCTGAAGGACGCCGGTATTCTGAGCGCGCAGCAGCGGTTCGTCGGGTGTGTGCGCGACACGCGTGCCGAAACCTTCAAGGCAGGATCGGACGAGTTCAAGGCGCTTGAGCTTTATGTGGCCTCGCGCGGGAATGGTCTGTCGATCGAGGGCGTCTCCGTCCGACACTGAACAAGATGGCGCGGCCGGGAAAGCCCGACCGCCCAAACACTTTGAACGAACATTATTGGCAAGCAGGACCACGTCTTCGGCGTGGATGGATTTCCTGTGCTTGCTGGAGGGAATGCGGGATGATTACCCGTCGTGAGTTTCTGCAGGCATCCATGGCAACCTCGGCAATCGTGGGGTTGTCCGGCTTTGGCAATTTTTCGCGGCTCGCCGCGCAACAGGCGCTGACGCAGGAGCAACTTCTCGAATTCGAGGATTTTGGCAACGTCACGCTCATCCACATCACGGATATCCATGCGCAATTGAAGCCGATCTGGTTTCGCGAGCCGGAGGTCAACCTTGGGGTTGGCGACGCCAAGGGTCATGTGCCGCACCTGACCGGCTCCGAATTCCTGAAGACCTTCGACATCGCAGCGGGTTCGCGTGATGCCTATGCTCTGACCCATGAGGATTTCGGCGCGCTCGCCAAGGCCTATGGCCGCATGGGTGGCATGGACCGCGTCGCGACGGTCGTGAAGTCGATCCGGGCTGCCCGACCCCAGTCGCTCCTGCTCGACGGTGGCGATACATGGCATGGTTCCATGACCAGTCTGCTGACGAAGGGCCAGGACATGGTCAACGTCATGAACGCACTCGGCGTCGAAGCCATGACCAGCCATTGGGAGTGGACCTACGGAACCGAGCGGGTGAAGGAAATTGTCGATGGGCTGCCGTTCCCGTTCCTCGGAGCCAACATCTTCGATGCAGAATGGGACGAGCCGGCTTTCGAACCCTACAAAATCTTCGAAAAGGGCGGCGTTCGTATTGCTGTTATCGGCCAGGCATTCCCTTACATGCCGATCGCAAATCCGAAATGGATGTTCCCCGAATACTCCTTCGGCATTCGCGAGGAACGCATGCAGGAGCTCGTAGACGAAGTCCGCGGCGAGGGCGTGGATCTGGTGGTGTGCCTCTCGCATAACGGGTTTGACGTCGACCGCAAGATGGCGGGTCGCGTCAAGGGCATCGATGTGATCCTGACCGGGCATACCCATGACGCCGTGCCGGAACCGGTTCTGATCGGTGAAACGATCCTGATCGCCTCCGGTTCGAACGGCAAATTTGTCAGCCGGCTCGATCTCGATGTCCGCGACGGCAAGATGATGGGCTTCCGCCACAAGCTGATCCCGATCTTCTCCGATGTCATTGCACCAGATGCCGAGATGGCGGACCTGATCGACCAGGAGCGCGCCCCCTACAAGGCACAGCTTGAGGAGAAGATCGGCACGACCGAAAGCCTTCTCTACCGACGCGGCAACTTCAACGGCACCTGGGACGACCTGATCTGCGACGCAGTGCGCAGTGAACGCGATGCGCAGATCGCTATGTCTCCCGGTGTACGATGGGGGCCCTCGCTTCTCGCCGGTGATGCGATCACCCGGGAAGACATCCATAATGTGACCTCAATGACCTATGGCGCCTGCTATCGCACCGAGATGACGGGCGAGACCATCAAGACCATCCTCGAGGACGTGGCCGACAACATCTTCAACCCGGATCCCTACTACCAGCAGGGTGGGGACATGGTGCGCGTCGGCGGGCTTTCCTATGCCATCGACGTCAGCAAACCCATCGGCGAGCGGATCACCGATATCGCACTGGTTGATGGTGGCGCCGCTATCGAAGCGGGCAAATCCTACACCGTGGCGGGCTGGGCAAGCGTCAACGAAGGCACGGAAGGTCCGCAGATCTGGGACGTGATCGAAGCCCATGTCCGCAAGATCGGAACCGTCAAGCTCGACCCCAACACATCGGTCCGTGTGACCGGAATCTGACAGGAAGCAAGGAGCGTTCGCCATGTCCGACGAACCCGAAAACGTCTCGTCCCGCAGGACATTCCTGAGGCAGGCCGCGATGACAGGAGCCGGCCTTGTCGCAGGCGCCTCGGTCGCGCGTGCCAGTGGCCCGGATCCGAAGATCACCGAGGTGCAGCCCTGGGCTTCATCCTTCGGCGATCCTGTCGATGCGTCGCCCTATGGATCACCGATCCGGTTCGAGTCGCACGTGGTCCGGCGCAATGTGGAGTGGCTCACCGAGAGCCCCGTATCGTCGATCAACTTCACGCCGATCCATGCGCTGGAAGGCACGATCACGCCGCAGGGCTGCGCTTTCGAACGCCATCATTCCGGGGCGATTGAACTGAGCAAGCAGGACTACCGGCTGATGATCAACGGCCTTGTCGAAACGCCGCTTGTCTTCACCTTCGAGGATCTTCTTCGCTTTCCGAGATCGGTGACAACCGCCTTCCTCGAATGTGCGGCCAATGGTGGCATGGAATGGGGGGGCGCGCAGCTCGAAGGCTGCCAGTTCACCCAGGGCATGATTCACAACATGGAATATACCGGCGTGCCCTTACGCCTCCTTCTCGAGGAGGCCGGCGTCAAGCCCGAAGGAAAGTGGGTCTATGTCGAAGGAGCCGATGCGAGCTCCAATGGTCGGTCCATCCCGCTCGACAAGGCTCTCGATGACGTCCTGGTTGCGTTCTTCGCCAATGGCGAGGCCCTGCGCAAGGAGCATGGCTATCCGGTTCGTCTCGTCGTGCCGGGTTGGGAAGGCAATATGTGGGTGAAATGGGTCCGGCGCATCGGCATCTATGACCAAGCTGTCGAGAGCCGTGAAGAAACCTCCAAGTACACCGATCTTATGCCGGATGGTCGGGCGCGGAAGTGGACCTGGGTGATGGATGCAAAATCCGTGATCACATCTCCCAGCCCGCAGGTCCCGATCCGTCACGGCAAGGGGCCGCTGGTCATTTCGGGGCTTGCATGGTCCGGCAATGGCAAGATCACCCGCGTCGATGTCTCCACGGATGGTGGCGTGAACTGGCAGGAGGCCCGGATCTCCGGAGACGCCAAATCGAAGGCGCTGACCCGCTTCCATCTCGACATCAACTGGGATGGCAGCGAACTGCTCCTGCAGTCGAGGGCCATCGACGAGACCGGCTATGTCCAGCCGACAAAGGATGCGCTGCGTGAAATCCGCGGACTTAACAATGTCTACCACAACAACGGAATTCAAACCTGGTGGGTCAAGGCCGACGGGGAGGTCGAAAATGTCGAAGTTGCGTAATCGTCTCCTTCTGTCGCTCGGGCTGGTCCTGCTTTCCACGCCAGCGATGTCGGAAAAGCTGGGGCTTGGACGTCCGGCTCTTCCAGAAGAATTGGCCGCCTGGGATGTCGCAGTGCTCCCCGATGGCAAGGGGTTGAAGCCGGGTTCGGGTGACGTGCTCACCGGTGAAGAAGTCTTCGGCGAGAAATGTGCAGTCTGCCATGGAGAATTCGCGGAAGGCATCGACAGTTGGCCTGTACTCGCCGGAGGCGATGGCACGCTGACCGATCGGCGGCCCGTCAAGACGATCGGCAGCTACTGGCCGCATTTGTCGACCGTCTGGGACTATGTGCATCGCTCGATGCCGTTTGGCGAGGCGCAGACGGTGACGGTCGACGAGACCTATGCGATCACCGCCTTCCTGCTCTATTCCAACGGGCTGGTCGACGAAGACTTCACACTGTCCGACAAGAATTTCACTGAGGTGACCTTGCCGAATGCAGACGGCTTCTATCCCGACGATCGCGCGGAGAGTGAGTATCCGCGGTTCAAGGGAGAACCCTGCATGAAGGATTGCGGTGCGCCGGTCAAAGTGACCAAGCGCGCCATCGAGTTGAATGTGACGCCAGAAGATCCCGACGGCAGGCCCGCCGGTACCTTGCCTCCCCTCGACACCTCGGCTGCGTCAGCGCCCGCTCCCCCGGCGGCTCCCGCACCGGCCGAGGTGGCCGAGGCGGCGAGCGACCCGGCCCCCGTACCTGCGGCAACTGTGCCAGCAGCCGATGTTCCTGCTGTCGCTCCGGCTGCCGCGCCAATTGAAACTGCGGCCCTGGATCCGGCCCTTGTCGGGCAAGGCGAAGCCGCTTTCAAGAAGTGCTCGGCCTGCCACAAGGTCGGCGAGGGTGCAAAGAATGGAACCGGGCCCGTGCTCAACGGCATCTTCGGAGCCGCCGCCGGTCATGCCGACGAGTTCAAGTATTCCAAGGCGCTTACGGACAAGGCGGCAGAAGGGCTGGTCTGGAACGAGGCCGAACTGGACGCCTTCCTCGAAAACCCGAAGGGCTTCATGAAGGGCACGAAGATGGCCTTTGCCGGGCTCAAGAAGCCGGATGAGCGTGCGGCGATCATCGCCTATCTGCGCAGCTTGGGGAACTGACACAATGGCAAGCCGTGGCTCGATCAGGCTTGCTCTCGTTATCGGCCTTCTGGCTTGGGAACCCGCTATCGCCCAGGAGTTGGGCAATTCGGCCGACGGCGCTCGCCTTTTCAAACGCGAGTGCTCGTCCTGCCATCACGTCGGTGCAGGCGCTCGAAATCGGGTAGGACCACAGCTCAATGGGGTTTTCGGCCGCAGAGCCGGGAGCATCGAGGGCTTCAAGTATTCCAAGTCGATCACCCGCATGGGGCAGGATGGCCTGGAGTGGCACTTGGAAACACTCGACGCCTATCTCACCAATCCGAAGAGCCTGGTTTCAGGCACTCGGATGAATTACCGCGGGATCGCGGAGACCGAAGACCGCTCGGCGATCATGGCCTATCTTCGCGAATGGTCGGACAACCCGCGCGACATTCCCGAAGCGGATCCGACGGCGAGCAAGGCGGAAGTCGATCTGGACCCGTCCATCCTCGGGATTAAGGGTGATCGCGAATATGGCGAGTACCTGTCCTCCGAATGCACGACCTGCCACCAGAGCGACGGCTCCGACAAGGGCATTCCATCGATCACCAACTGGCCCGCTGCCGATTTTGTCGTCGCCATGCATGCTTACAAGCGCAAGCTCAGGCCGCATCCGGTGATGCAGATGATGGCAGGTCGTCTGTCGGAAGAAGAGATCGCCGCCCTCGCCGCCTATTTCGAAGAGGTTCAATAACCACGGGCGGGATCAACCGCTCAGGGAACGACAAAAGGGGAGAACGCTCATGAAACTGACACGACGTACACTCATCGGATCGGGCCTGACGGCTGCAGCACTTCTCGCGGCACCCTCGGTTTTCGGTCAGGCAAAGCCGAAGATCGTTATCATCGGCGGTGGAGCGGGTGGCGCGACAGCCGCTCGCTATCTCGCCAAGGACGGTGCAGGCGCGCTGGATGTGACGCTGGTGGAAGCCAATCCTGTTTATACGACCTGCTTCTTCTCCAATCTCTATCTCGGCGGTTTCCGCGAATTCGAAAGCCTCCAGCACGGATATGACAAGATCGCAGCCGGCGGCGTCACCGTGATCAACGATCTCGCCACCGGCGTCGACCGGAATGCCCGGACTGTGACGCTGGCGGGTGGCCAGACGCTTCCCTATGATCGGCTGATCCTGTCTCCCGGTATCGACTTCAAGGATGGGTCCGTGCCGGGCTGGTCGGTCGAGGCGGCGGAAAAGATGCCGCATGCCTACAAGGCCGGGCCGCAGACGCAACTGCTGAAGTCGATGGTGGAGGCGATGCCGGCTGGTGGCGTCTTTGCGATGGTTGCGCCGCCCAATCCTTACCGTTGTCCTCCTGGGCCTTACGAGCGGATCAGCATGATCGCTCATCTGCTGAAACAGAAAAACCCGACCGCCAAGATCATGGTGCTCGACCCGAAGGACAAATACTCGAAACAGGCCCTCTTCGAAGAAGGCTGGGCGAAGCATTATGACGGCATGATCGAGTGGATCGGCCCGGATTTCGGGGGCGGTGCCGTGGAAGTTCGCCCGGACAGCATGGAAATCGTGGTCGACGGAACGGTGGAAAAGATCGATGCCTGCAACGTGATCCCCGGCCAGATTGCGGGCAAGATCGCCCAGATCGCAGCCGTCACCGACGACAAGGGATGGGCTCCCGTGCATCCGGAAAACATGAAGTCCAAGATGGACGACAATGTCTATGTGCTCGGCGATTCCAGCGCCCAGGGCGACATGCCGAAGTCCGGTTTTTCGGCGAACAGTCAGGCCAAGGTTGCGGCCATGTCCATCCGCGGCGAGCTCCTGGGATCGAAGGTGTTCCCGGCGAAATACTCGAATACCTGCTGGTCGCTGATCGCGCCCGATGACGGCGTCAAGGTCGGCGCTTCCTATCAGCCTACGCCCGAGAAGATTGCGTCCGTGGAAAGCTTCATCAGCCAGACTGGCGAGGATGCGGCTTTGCGCAAGGCGACCTACGAGGAAAGCCTCGGCTGGTACGAGGGTATCACCACAGACATGTTCGGTTGATTGAAGACAAGGGAGGCGGCCTTCAGGGCTGCCTCCATTCTTTGGAGGGAATGATGTTGCTGCGGCGTAGATTTCTGGCAGGCATGGGTGCTGTGGGTGCGACCGCACTCCTCTGGCCGCAACGTGTATGGGCGTCCGCGCAGATAGCATTCGGTGACGTCCGGATCGACACGCTTTCGGACGGAAACCTGATGCTCCCGGCTGACTTCATCCTTGGCGGCATGCCGGAGGAAGAACTCAAGGTGGTCATCGAGGCCTTCGGCTTGTCGAGGGATCAACTGACCCCGCCATGCAACGTCACCCTGTTGCGTGACGGAACCAATACCGCTCTGTTCGATGTGGGGGCCGGCCCCGATTTTCAGCCCTCAGCCGGCAAACTGGCCGAAGCCTTGAACCTGCTCGATGTGCCCGCCGAAGATGTCACGCATGTGCTGTTCACCCATGCTCATCCGGATCATCTGTGGGGCGTGCTCGACGAGTTCGATGAACCGGTCTTCGCCAATGCCTCGCACATGATCGGACGGGCCGAGTTCGACTACTGGACACATCCCGACACCGTTGCCTCCATCGATCCGGCACGCACGACGTTTGCCGTAGGTGCCGCCCGCCGCCTCTCCGCCATGGCCGACAATCTCATCTTGCTGGAGGATGGCGGTGACGTCCTACCCGGTGTCGTTGCTCATCTCACGCCGGGCCATACGCCGGGCCACATGTCGTTTCGTGTGGGGGAGGGGCAGGGCGCCGTCATGGTCGTCGGCGACGCAATCGGCAATCACCATGTAGCCTTCGTCCATCCCGAATGGAAATCGGGCTCGGATCAGGATGCCGAGATGGCCGCGCGAACACGAATGAGGCTGCTTGACGACATGGCCCGGGACAAGACAGCGATCATCGGCTTTCATCTGCCGGATGGTGGTATCGGCCGTGTCGAGAAAGAGGGTACAGGTTACCGGTTCGTTGCCGGTGCCTGAGCCATGCCGATGGCATCGGTGCTGGTCGTAGACTGGTCGATCAGGAAATCCGTCAGCATGGCTCCCACCCACATGCAGAAGAGGGCGAGCCAGGCAGTTGCTGCAAACACCGAGCCGCCCGTCACACCTGCTCCGATCGCACAGCCGCCGGCCAGCATCGCGCCGAAGCCCATGAGCACCGCGCCCAGCATCGAGCGGCGCATCTGTGTCTCGTGGGTGAAACCTTCGAATTTTAGCTGCCTGGAAAGGAGAGCGGACAGGAATGCCCCGAACACGACCCCAGGGATCAGGCCGATCTCAAAATCGAGTGCATGGTCTTCCGTCAGGAGGAACATCAGGGTGCTTGCCGAAGGGCCGGAGAAGGTAAGGGAATTGACTGTCACGGGCTCGAAAGCGGATTGTGCCAGAGAGAATGTGAAGATCCAACCAACCGCAACCGCGAAGCCCACTCCAGCGGCAAAGAACAATTTCGTCCATCCAATTTGGCGCCGAATGGCGAGAAACACGGCGAATGCGGCCGTCACCAGTCCGAGTATCAGCCCGCTTCCTGCCGGCGCGCCGATCATGGCAAGTAGATCGACATTCTGGCCGGCCGGTGTCGTCCAGAATGCAGCAAGATAGCTGCGCGCTGGAGCAAGCCAACCGTGCAGAGCCATCTGGGCAACGACAGCAAAGATCAGCCCCGAGATGAGTGAGCGCAAATTTCCAGTGGAGGCGAGGACCAGCAATCGGCCAGAACATCCCCTGGCGAGCACCATCCCGATGCCGAACATCAGCCCGCCGATGACGGCACCCGACCAACTGCCGGTGATCGACATCACCCGTGACGCGGACGGATCGAACAGGCCGGCCAAAATGGCAGCCTGCACCCAGACGACAGCGGTGGAAAAGGTCAGAAGCCAGACAGCCATTCTGGGCCCGACCTCGCGTCTGGCGACTTCAACCGTTGCTGCGCGTAGGCAGAAAGAGGATCTCTGCGCAGAAAAGCCGAAGATCGCTCCGGTGAGCGCGCCCAACAGCGCACCCAGCGCCGCCTCATCGAGGAGATCGAGCAGAGGAGCGAAATCCATTTTGAGTCCTGCCGGTGGTTGGGCAACAATATGAATATAAGAATAGTTCGAATTATATATGTCGTCAATTCATCGTCGGTTCAAATGCTGCTTGTCCTTCCCAAGCACCGTTGGCACACCGCATTACGGGTTTTCAGAACCGTCGGCGATGGGTAGGATGACGGTTGCCCGTAAGCCACCTTCTGCCCGGTTAAGAAGTGTGACATCCCCGCCCTGGGCGCGTAGAATGTCACGCGCAATCGTCAGGCCGAGACCGTGCCCACCGGTGTCGCGGGAACGGGACGCCTCGAGGCGCTCGAAGGGGCTGAACACGCGTTGTAGGTCCTGCGGTGGAATTCCGGGTCCGTCGTCATCGATATGAATGCGGGCGATGGATCCGTCCAATTCACCGCTGACGTGAACCTTCTCGCCGTATCTCTGGGCATTTTCGATGAGGTTGCGAACGGCGCGGCGCACCGGTAGCTCCCGCAGTGGTGTCGTGACGACCGGCATGCTGCCGAGTGTCACCGGGCTCGCGGTCGTGTTGAGCTCTTCTGCGAGGCGGGCGACCAGCGCGAAGGGGTCGGACGAACGCTTGTCACCTGTTTCGCTGAGCCCCCGAGCATAGGCCAGGGTCGTCTCGGTCATCTCCTGCATTTCATCGAGAATGCGTGTGATCCGCTCGCGCAGCTGATCCTCATCGACGAATTCGGCTTGCAGCCTGAGGGCCGTGATCGGGCTTCGCAGATCGTGGCCAAGCGCTGCCAGAATGCGGGTCCGCTCGTGGACTGCGTTCACAAGGCGTGCATGCAGACTGTGGAGTGCCTTCGCCAGGACCTTCACTTCGCTTGGACCGGTTTCGATGCGCTCCGGTGGGCCCCGGTCCAGATCCAGGGCGTCTGCCGTGCCGGCAAGCTGCCGCAAGGGAAGGGTGATGCGTGCCACCAGGAAACGCATGACGATCCAGACGGCGAGGGCAGAGAGGATCGCGCCGAGCAAAAGCCGCGGCGGCATGAATGCGCCGGGCCGCTCCAGGGAGGCCTCGATGTTAAGCCATTGACCGTCCGACGTCGGAAGAGACAAGCGCAGGATTGCTGGTATGAGGCCAATCCGTCGCGCGAACGCCGCCACGGGTTCATAGCCTGGATGCTCGACCGAACCGCCACGCGCTCCCAGCTCCATGCGCGCGTCTTCATCTGATGTCCCAGCGACGACGGTTGGCGTGTCGCTCAGCCGGAATATCACGCGTTCAGATCCGGCGGCCGAAAGAACGTCGTTCCTCGCCGGTTCAGGGATCGTCGGCAGGAGACCGACCAGGCGTTGACCCTGCCTTACAATATCCGCCCTTTGCTCCTCCACATGGGAGAGGCCCCGCTCGGCACCGAACAAGGCGAGGAACAGGATCTGGGTAAAGATCAGCGCGGCAAGGGTGGTCAGTCCGATCTGGGCGCTGAGATCCCTGGGCCATCCAACTCTCATGGCAAGACTGCCACGTCACAGGCGAGGCTGTAGCCTCCCGCCCGTATCGTTGTGATGATCGTCGGGTGTCCCGGATCGGGCTCGATCTTGCGACGCAGCCGGCTGATCTGGTTGTCGATCGCCCGATCAAAGACGTCTGGGGCCCGACTCTCGGTCAGATCCATCAACTGATCTCGGGACAGGACAAACCGGGGGCGTTCGAGGAAGACGATGAGAAGACGGAACTCCGTCGAGCTCAACGATATCTGCTTTTCGTCCTCGTCACGTGTCAGCTCCCGCGTATCCGTGTTCAGTGTCCATCCGGAAAAGGAAAGGCGTCGGCCGGAAAGGCTGCCGGCGAGGCTGGTCGTTCGACCGGTCCGCCGCAAGATGGCCTTGACCCTTGCCAGCAATTCTCTCGGGCTGAAGGGTTTCGGCAGGTAGTCGTCAGCTCCGACCTCAAGGCCGACAATGCGATCCGTCTCTTCGGCCAAGGCACTGAGCATCAGGATCGGTGGCCCACCTGCGCTGCTCAGCCGACGTGCGATCGAAAGGCCGTCTTCACCCGGCATCATGACGTCCAGGATCACGAGATCGAAGCGTCCGCCATGCAGGCACTTGTCCATCTCGGTTGCGTCGCGCGCAGCCGTGGTCCGGAAACCGTTCTTCTCAAGGTAACGGACCAGTCCGTCGCGGATGTCGCGATGGTCGTCGACGATCAGGATATGTGGACTTGGGTCGCTTGAGGTCATGGCACGTTTCTAGCGCATGATGGGGACCGTGTTCCACTCCTCCTTTGTCACGCCGGGTGTCAGTCCGCCGATCTGCGACAAACCGTTACAAAAGGGACCGCAGACGGCATCATCGTGCGACATGCATTCGTCATCACATGTCCATCGCAGTCGAGGCGGGGTGAAACAAACTTCGCCGCTCAAGACGCGCAAACAAGATCCGATGAAGAGGAACGCAAAATGCATAGTCTCAAGAAAACTCTGATCGCTGCCATGGCTCTGGCTGCTTCCGCCGCACCCCTGATGGCTCAGCAGCAGGGCAATCCTGGCGCCCACTTCCTAGAGAACTGGGATCTCAACGGAAATGGCGAAGCCACCCTTTCCGAATTGCAGTCCAAGCGCGGCGACGTCTTCCTCACCTTCGATTCCAACGAGGACGGGTTTATCGATGCCGATGAATACGTGTATTTCGACGAGGCGCGCGCCAACGACATGAAGGCCAATGCCGGCGGACATGGTGGGCATGGTGGCAGAGCCGACCGGGCGTCCCAGGGAATGACACTTCAGAACAACGACGCCGACCAGGACGGCAAGGTGTCGCGGGACGAATTCCTCGGGGGTGTCGTCGCCTGGATGGGCATGCTGGACCGGAACACAGACGGCGTCGTGACCACGGCTGATTTCGGTCGATAAAAGCCAGGCTTGCGTGGCTTTGTCGAATCTTTCCTCACCAGACATCCGCTTGGATGTCTGGTGAGGCTCGCAAACGCACGATATCGAACAACAAAAATATAGGTCTTTTTATATGTGTCTTGTTGCAGCCTAATCGCTGAGGCATCTTTACCGGTTGGGAAGATCGGGACGAAGGTCTTGAAGTCAACATCCCATTCAAAGATCGGCAGGAACGGGTGACCTGCAATATCAGCCACTGATGAAAAAAAGCCTCCCGATCGATCTGAACCTGTCCGAGCCAAAATTACCTCGACAGCGCAGCTGGTTTCGCAAGTGGTAACTGCTGGTGCTGCTGGTCCCAGTCTTCATGTTCTCAGGTGCTGTGCTGGGAATGTCTTTTCAGCTGACGGGATGGCAGAAGTTTCACGCGCTGGCGGGCTTCGACGCCGTCGCAATTCACGTCAAGCAAGGCCATGTCGACGAGTTTCTCGATGCTTTCCGGATCAACTATGAAGGAACCCGCCGCGAACCGGGAAACCTTCGCCTTGACGTGCTACGCAGCCCCGAGGATGACCACCGCAAGACCGCGCATTACTTGGAATGCGTCCGCCACATTGATCCCATCATCACAGGCCCGCGGACGAAAACCTTCTACAATGTGGAGATGGCCGATTTTGCGACGGACTGTCCCATTCAGTTGGCGCGGCCTTGCATATCGGATGGCAAGTCGTGCCGTGGACGAGTAAGTTTCGGACGGACATAGTGTATGTCCGCCCGTTTTGCTTAAGTCTGCTTCAGACGGATCTGATGGCACCACCATCCACGCGGATCTTGCTTCCCGTAACATAGGAGGCTGGCTCGGAGGCCAGGAAGATGGCAACGGCGGCAAATTCCTCCGGCCGGCCATAGCGTCCCGCCGGAATGCCGGCTGCGGATTCGGCGGCGACCTCCTCGACACTCTTGGCTGAGCGGCTGGCTGCGGCTGCGTCGAGTTCGTCCACCCTTTGTGTGTGAATGCGCCCCGGAAGAATCACGTTTACAGTCACGCCTTCCGCGGCCACTTCCGCAGCGAGTGTTTTCGACCAGCCGATCAGGGCCGAGCGAATGCCATTGGACAGCGCCAGCCGTGCGATCGGCTGCTCTACGCCGGAGGAGGCGATCGATATGATCCGACCCCAGCGCTTTTCCCGCATGCCAGGCAGAAGACTGGTGGTCAGATGGAAGATGTTGGCGGCCATCGTCTCGAAATGATTGAGCCAGTCCGTCCGTTTCGCATCGACGGCTGCGGCCGGTGGCGGGCCGCCAGAATTGTTGACGAGGATGTCGACCCCCCCATCTGCTACGAGCGACTGGACGGCTTTATTCACGCTGTCGATATCGGAGAGGTCGAGCTGGAGCGGGATGACGGTACCTGACGTTGGTGCGAGCTCGGAAGCCCATGCCGAGATGGCCGAGGTGTTGCGGGCGGCGGCATGGACTGTCACCCCTTCTTCCGCGAGCCCTCGGGCGATCGCGGCACCCAGTCCGCGGCTTGCACCCAGCACGAGAGCGGTTTTGTTTTTCAAGCCGAGTTCCATCAGCCGAGTTCCTTCAATCGTCTGTCCTGGCGCGCGATGAGGCGCTCGATCTCGCTGATATCGGCGGGAGACAGGGCTCCCCCCGGTTTGCGCAGTGCCGGCGTAGCGATCGCGCCGCGTTTCGCCATGATGTATTTCCGGATGGCTAGGCCGAGGCCCGGTTGCTGTTCGTAGCGCGCGAGGGGAAGATAAGCGTCGAAGATGTCCTGCGCGCGCTCCGGATTTCCCTGCTCGCTATAGTGAACGACGTCGCGCATCATCTCTGGATAGGCAAAGCCTGTCATTGCGCCGTCTGCCCCGCGCGCCATCTCCTCGGGCAGGAAGACGCCGCCATTGCCGCACAGGATTGATATGCGCCTCTTGCCGGTCGTCTCCGAGGCGGTCCTTAGTGCGGTAATCTTGGAAAGACCGGGCCAGTCCTCGTGTTTGAGGCAGACGCAGGTCGGGATCTGATCGATGATCGTCTGGATGACGGAGACGGGGATGGTGACGCTCGTGACGAGCGGGAAATCCTGCAGCACGAAAGGCGTATCGTCGATGAACTCCGCCGCCTGCTTGTAGTAGGTGACGATCTGCTGATCGTTGCGCAGGGACGAGGGCGGAGCGATCATCACACCTGCCGCGCCGTCATCCATGACCATCAAGGTCAGGGCCTGCATCTGGGCAAAGCCCGCAGCAGAGACGCCCGCCACAACCGGCACGCGGCCATCGACCCTTCGAAGGATACGGCGGACATAGGTCTGCGATTCCTCGATGGTCAGCTTTTGCGCTTCGCCCATCATCCCAAGCACGGTCAGTCCCGTTGCGCCGCGCTCGAGGTAGAAATCGACCATGCGGTCCGTGCTTTCCAGATCGAGATCACCCGTCTCCGTGAAAGGGGTGAGGGCTATGACGTAGACGCCTTTTGCCTCTTCATTCAGCCTCATCATTGGCTGTCTCCTTGATGTTTCGGATATCGTGCATGGCCAAAGAAGCCTTCGGGTTGGCCAATCATGTTTTCGAGCCCCATGCGCTCCATCAGCAACCGGGCTTGCCTGTCGGCTTCTGCGACGACCTCATCGAGGTCGGTCAGCAGAGGGCGGCCGCCTTCGAGCAGGATCTGCCCGTCGATCACAACGGTGTCGACGTCATTGCCGTTGGCGAAGTAGGCAAGGCGGAAGATCGGCATCTGGTAGGGCGCGAGGTGAGGGCGCTGCATGTCCACCACCACGATATCGGCTTTCTTGCCGACATCAAGGGAGCCAAGGTCCCGATCGAGCCCCAGGGCTGTCGCTGCATCGATCGTCACCATTTCGAGGGCCTTGCCCGGAGGCAGGACCGAGGGATCGCGAAAATGCGTGCGGTGATAGTGCATGCATTGCTGCATGTGCCGGAACATGTCCGCCGATCGGTCTGGCGCAGTTGCATCGGAGCCGATGGCCACCACAGCACCAGCCTCGATCAGTTCGATCGCCGGGCACCGGCCGAGGATGGAGGCAATGGCGCTGGGGTTATGGGCGATGCGGGTGCCGGTATCGGCAATGATCCGGATTTCTTCAGGCGTGATGTCGATGGCGTGGGACAGGAGCGCATCCGGTCCGAGGATACCGAGCTTTTCGGCGCGGGAGACGGAGCCCTTCCAGTGGCCATCCTGGGTGAACACCACGCCCGCTTCCCGCGAGAGTGCCCGCACGGCCTGGGTCTGCGTAACTGCGGCCTCATAGTCTGCAGCCGACATGTCGCGCTGATGTTCGTCACGCAGGACGGGGGCGAGCAAGGCGATCTTCAGGCGTCCGCGCCCGTGCCACAGATCAAGCAGTTTCCGGCTGACGGCAAACTGCTCCTCGAAGGTTACAGGCCGTTCTGACGCCTTGCCGTCGTGCCACGATGCATAGGTTCGCGGATGCGGAGGGCGGGTCGGTCCGACGGCGACGACCGAGCGCGTACCGATTTCAGCGACGCCCTCGCAGTGGGCGCTTCCATAGGCGACATTATCCGTCCGCATGATCGTGTCGCCGCCACCGAGAAGCGAAACGCCGGTGGTGACGCCGAAGCGCAGGCGTTCGAGGGCTGCGAGCCGCGCCTCTGCGAACCAGAATTCCGGTGTCGAGCCGACAGTATAGGCAGCGTTGCAGATCTCTTCCCAGTGATTGCCTTGCTCCATGCCCATGGTCTTGATCAGACCGTGGCCGGCATGGGCATGGACGTCGATCATGCCGGGCATCACTACCTTGCCTTGGGCGTCGATGTTGCGCTCGGCCTGGTATTCTCTGGCGATCTCTTCCTCATGCCCGACCGCGACGATACGATCGTCGAGAACTGCCAGCGCACCCTTGTCGAGAACGCGGCGACTGCCGTCCATGGTGAGGATGGTTCCGCCGCTGATGATCAGATCGACGCGCCTCATGGTGCTTTCTTCCCGGACTGGAAGTCAGGGAGCCGCGTTACGTCGAGCACGCAATCCTGTCGCATGCTCCAGTCCGGCCACGACCCGGACAGGCCTGTCACCCTTAGCGGATTGTAGAGATAGAGCCATGGGGGATCCACTTGCAGCGCGCGGAAGGCCTTCTCGAAGATCTCCGCACGTTCACGTGGATCAACAGTTGCCCGCCCCGCGTCGAGCAAGTCTTCGGCCTCGGCATTGTGAAAGCCCAGCCACCAGGAGCCTTGGGCTCTGTGATCGATCTTCTCGGCTAGGATGCGGAAGGTGCTCAAGGGGCTTGAATCGAAGACGCACAT
The DNA here is from genome assembly GCF_009650195.1 of Agrobacterium sp. MA01. Lineage (NCBI taxonomy): Bacteria > Pseudomonadati > Pseudomonadota > Alphaproteobacteria > Hyphomicrobiales > Rhizobiaceae > Agrobacterium > Agrobacterium sp. MA01. The sequence continues at coordinate 3,428,361 of NZ_CP045854.1, read as the reverse complement.
GTCGCGCACCTGCTTCAGGCGGACACCATGCGCATAGGCTTCGCGGTCTGTGTGGCGGTGAACGTTCAGCGTCACACCAATTGGGGCAAGCTGCTCCGCAAGAGCGGCCGTCAGTGCCTCGGCTTCATCGGGAAGGCGTGTCGGGCAGTCGACCTCGATGGTCAGGCCTTCGGCAAAGCCGGCCTCGGCAAGCAGCTTTTTTGCCTGATCCCGGTCAGGGCGCAGATCTTCCGATGGCTGGCTGCCGAAATGCACGGGGCTGACGAAGCCGGTCAGTGGCTTTGCTGCACCTCTCACCACCCGATCGATCAGGGCCTGGCGGTCAATCGCCAGATTGAGAGCGCGGCGGACGCGGCTATCGGTCAGCGGCCCCCTGAAGGCATTGAAGAGATAGATGATGGCGACGGGGACGAGCGATGTGACCCGCGTATGCTGGCCTGTGTCCTCGAGCGCCTTGGATGCTTCGAAATCGAGGCTGTTTGCCAACTGCGCCTGACCGGAGATCAGCATCTCCAGCCGCGCTTCCCGGTTTGGTTCCAGGCGGAACGTCAGTTCGGCATTGGCTGGTCGCTCGCCATGCCAGCTATCGAAACGCTGGAGGTGCAGGGCATGGCCGGGTTCGTAGGAAACCAGGTGGTACGGCCCTGTGCCGACCGGCTGCGACGTGTCTCCCGCCTCGTAGCGGTCCAGTGCCGAGGGAGCGACCACGTAGCCGTAAACCAGGATGTCGAGGAGATCGGCGATCGGCTTCGACAGGCGGATGGCGACTGTCAGGGGATCGACTGCCTCGATCTCCGCGTCTCCGAGATACTGATGCCAGACCCCGGGCGCGCCGAGCGTGTAGCCTTTGTCAGGGCGGGCCATGCGTATCAGCGATTGGCAGACGGCGGCCGCATCGCAGGGGCTGCCATCGTGAAAGCTCAAGCCTTCCCTCAGCCTGAATATCCAGTGTCGCGCATCCGGTGTGACATCCCAGGAGCTTGCGAGTGCTGGCACGTAGCCACCATCCTTTCCATAGCGCACAAGCCCGTCGAACAGGGCGTCGAAGAGGGCCAGCATGTCATTCGCATCGGTGCAGTCATGCGGGTCTTCGAGGGCAAGGCGCGGTTGAACAATGACGACGGGCGAACTCACTGGCTTTTCCTTTCGGCATCGTTCCGATCATGGAGGTGGCATGCAACGGCGCTGCCATCCGGCTGGGGCGTCAACACCGGACGGTCGACCGCGCATCGATCGAATGCCATGGGGCAGCGGGTCCTGAAACAGCAGCCGGAGGGCAGGCGCAGTGCGCTTGGCACTTCGCCGACGATCTCGATCTTCGGTTTTGCCAGCGACTTGTCGATGGTCGGCGCGGCCGAAAGCAGAACCTGCGTGTAGGGGTGTTTCGGCTGGCTGAACAACTGGTCGCGGCTGGCCGTCTCCACCATGAAGCCGAGATACATGACCCCGATCCGGTCGGCTATGTGGTGAACCACCGAGAGGTCGTGCGAGACGAAGAGATAGGAGAGGCCGAACTCGTCGCGCAGGTCCATCATCAGGTTGAGGATCTGCGCCTGGATCGAGACGTCGAGCGCCGAGACGGGCTCGTCGGCGATGATGATTTTTGGCCGGACCGACAATGCGCGTGCGATGCCGATCCGCTGCCGCTGACCTCCGGAAAACTGATGCGGGTAGCGTCCAGCCTGTTCGGCATTGAGGCCGACCTTCGCCAGCAGCGCGATGGCCTCGTCATGGAGTTCGCGTCGGCTGAGCTTGCCCCCGGCCTGAGCGCGCCTCGGCTCCATCACGATGTCCCTGACCCGCTGCCGCGGGTCGAGGGAGGCATAAGGGTCCTGGAAGATCATCTGCAGCTTGCGGCGGATCGGGCGCATTTCTCGAAACTGCATGCGGGAAATGTCTTCCCCGTCGATCCGGATTTCGCCTGCGGTCGGCTCGTAGATCCGGGCAATCGTCTTAGCAACGGTCGACTTGCCGCAGCCGGATTCGCCTACCAGCGCCATGACCTCGCCCGGTGCAATCGACAGGTCGACACCGTTGACCGCCCGCAATTGTTTCTGGGGAGCGAGAAGCTTTCCCTTTCCGAACTGTAGCCGATCGAAAAGCCCCCCCACGGGGAAGGCTTTGACCAGACCTCGGACCTCAAGCACTGGGGTCGTCATAACGCCGTCTCCTCCAGCGGGAAGTGGCAGGCTGCATCGAGCGAGCCGCGTACGGGGGCAAGAGCCGGCGTTTCTGCCGAGCAGATGGCCTGGGCCCGGAAGCACCGGTCCTTGAAGCTGCATCCCTGACCGAGCGTGCGGATGTCCGGCACGGTGCCGGGTATCTGGCTGAGACGTTCCCGGCGATCGGTGATCTTGGGAATGCTGTCGAGGAGCCCGCGCGTATAGGGATGGGCAGGGGACTGGATGATCTCGCTCGTGAGTCCCCGCTCGACGACCTTGCCGCAATAAAGCACGACCACCCGGTCCGCCATCTCGGAGACAACCGCGAGATCGTGGGTCACGAGGATCATGGCGGCCCCGCGATCGACGATCTGGCGGCGCATCAGCTTCAAGATCTGGGCCTGGACGGTGACATCGAGGGCCGTGGTGGGTTCGTCCGCGATGATCAGGCGGGAACCGGCGAGAAGCGCAATGGCGATGACAACGCGCTGGCGCATGCCGCCCGAGAACTGGTGCGGATAGGCGTCGAGGCGACTGGCGGCCTCCGAGATGCCGACATCTTCGAGCATCTCGATGCAGCGAGCACGTCGTGCCTTCTGGTCTAGGTCGGTATGCAGGCGCAGCATTTCGTCCATCTGGCGCCCGACCGTATAGACCGGGTTGAGAGACGTCATGGGGTCCTGGAACACCATGGCGATCTGGCCACCGCGCACAGCGCGCATCTGGTCCTCGCTCTTGCGCGTCAGATCTTCGCCGGCAAAGACAATGCTGCCTGCCTCGATCCGTCCGGGTGGGTCAATGAGGCCGAGAATGGAAAATCCGATCACGGATTTCCCGCCGCCGGACTCGCCGACAAGGCCGACCACCTCGCCCGGGCGGACGTCGAAGCTGACGCCGTCGACGGCTTTCACCACGCCGCCGAAGGTATGGAAATGTGTCTTTAAATCCCGGACTTCGAGAAGTGCTTCACCCATGGTCGCTGTCTCCCTCGTCATCTCAGCCGCGGATTGAGTTCGTCCCGCAGGAAATCGCCGAACAGGTTGATGCCGAAGACGAGGAACATGATGAACAGCCCGGGAAAGGCAGAGGTCCACCAGATGCCCGAGAACAGGACGTCGAAGCCCTCCTTGACGAGAAGGCCGAGCGAGGGCTCGGTGATGGGGACGCCGACGCCAAGGAAACTGAGCGAGGCTTCGATCAGAATGAAGGTACCAACCTGGATCGTGGCAACCACGATGAGCGGCGTCATGACGTTCGGCAGCACGTGGCGCAGGATGATCTCGCCGTTTCCAAGACCGGCCACCTTGGCTGCCTGGATGTATTCCTTCTGGATCTCGCTCAATGTCGATCCGCGAACGGTACGGGCGTAAACCACCCAGCCGACGGCGGTGAGCGCGATCAGAACCATGCCGATGCCCGTCCCGAAGGCCGACATGAGGAAGAGCGCGATCAGCATCGAGGGAAACGACAGCTGAATGTCTGCGATGCGCATGATGATGCTGTCCACCATGCCGCCGTAGTAGCCGGAGATCAGCCCGAGTGCCGTCCCGATCACGCAGGAGAAGATCATGGCGGCGAGGCCGATGAAGGCGGAGATCCGCGCGCCATAAACTATGGATGCGAGCACGTCGCGACCCTGCCCATCTGTCCCGAGCAGATACCTGCTATCACCACCCTCCAGCCATACCGGCGGCTTGAAGCTGTCCATCAGCTCCAGCTGGGATACGTCATAGGGATCCTGGGCGACAAGCAGCGGCCCGAATGTCGCAAGCAGGGCGAAGAAGGCGAGCAGTGCGCTTCCGAAGACGGCCGGCAGGTTTCGGCGGTAGTGAAAGAAGAATTCTGAAGAGAAGAACCCGGTCATGCGATCCTCACTTCGCGGTAATGCGGGGGTCGATCAGCGTGTAGACGATGTCGACGATGAAATTGATGGCAACGAAGATGAAGGCGGTCAGCATCAGGTAAACGACGATGACGGGGCGGTCGCCGCGGTAGATGGAATCGATCAGCAGCTTGCCCGTGCCGGGCCATGCGAAGATGGTTTCGGTGATCGTTGCGAAGGCGATGAGATCACCGAGCTGCAGGCCGAAGATCGTGACGACCGGAATGAGAGCGTTCTTCAGGCCGTGCCTGAACAGGATGTTCTGGCGGGATGCGCCTTTGGCACGGGCGAACCGCATATAGTCCTGCCGCATCACCTCCATCATGCCCGCACGGGTCATGCGCAGCATGATGGCAAGGGTGGCCAGCGCCAGTGTCACGGATGGCAGGATGATGTGCGACCAGCCGTCCGCCGTGAAGATCGATATGCGCAGCCCTAGGATTTCGACCGTATCGCCGCGTCCGGAGGAGGGCAGAAACTGGTAGCGGACGGAGAAGAAGAAGATCAGCATCATGCCCACCCAGAACCCGGGGAGGGAAATGCCGAGCAGTGAGCCCGCCATGATGCCGCGAGACACCGGCTTGTTCGGATTGGCCCCGGCATAGACGCCGAGCGGCACGGCGATCACCGTCGCCAGCATGATTGCCACGAGCACCATCTCGATCGTTGCCGGCAGACGCTCCAGGATGAGGTCCATGGCGGGCTGGCGGAACACATAGGAGCGCCCGAAATCGCCCTGCAGCATGTTGCCGAGGAAGATGAAATACTGGCTCAGAAGGGATCGATCGAGACCCAGCAGACGGCGGGCCTGTTCGATCTCGGCGGTGGTGGAATCGATCGGGATCACCATGAAGACGGGATCGCCGGTAAAGCTCATCATCAGGAAGACGATGACCGATACGCAAAAGAGTACCAGCACCATCTGCAGGAGCCGCTTGATCGTATAACCCAGCAAGGCAGTGTCCCGTCATGAAGAAGTGAGAAATTCGGGACTGTCTCCCTAAAGGTCGACAGTCCCGCGCTCGTTCGGGTCGGGGCTTATTCCTTGACGTCGATCTCGTAGGCCCAGAGGAACTTGTCCGCACGCGGTGTCATCTCGACATTGGTCTTTGCGGCATAGAGATCCTGCTCGTAGTGGATCGGGATCATCGGAATGTCTTCCATCAGGATCTTGGTGACTTCCTGCAGGTATCCGTCGCGCTCTTCAAGCTTGGAGGTCGCATCGGCCTTGTCGATCAATTCGTCCACCTTCGGATTGGAATAGGATCCGCGGTTGACCTGGCCATAGCCTTCCTTCTTGTCGCGCGAGTAGAACATCACGCTGTACATCGAGCCGCCGTCACCGGAGGGAACGTCCCAACCGCTCATGATCATGCTCGACTTGTCGCTCGGGACCCGGATGTAGCCGAAGAAGTTGGACTTCGGCATCAGGTTGAGCTTGAGATCGACCTTGATCTTGCCAAGCATCGACGCAAGCGCCTGCGCGATCTGCTGATCGTTGACATAGCGGTTGTTGGTGGTGTCGAGGGTCACCGTGAAGCCATCGGCGTAGCCGGCCTCCGCCATGAGAGCTGCCGCCTTCTCAAGATCGAAGGGATACATGTCTCGGAAGCTTGCGCCGTCGACATAGCCCGTGTGGGAAGCAGGGATGTATTGCTCTGACGGGGTCGACAGGCCGTTCATGATGATCTTGTTGATCGCACTGACGTCGATTGCGCGGACCATGGCTTCACGGACACGACGATCCATCATCGGGTTCTTGTCGAGCGCGATGGTCGGGCTCTTCTCACGATGGTCGATGGAGACTACGACGTTCAGCAGGCTCGGCTTGGTCATGACCTTGTAGCGGTCATCCGCCTTGACGCGGTCGACGTCGCGGACGTTGAGATCCTGGATGACATCGACTTCGCCGGTCAGCAGGGCTGCCGTGCGGGTAGCGCCATTGGTGATCGGACGGAACGTGACTTCTTCGATCTTCGGCGCACCGGCGAAGTAGTCGGGATTGGCGGCAAGCGTGATGTGATCTTCCTTGATCCATTCGACCAGCTTGTAGGGGCCGGTGCCGACAGGCTTCAAGTCCAGCTGCTCGTCGCCCACTTCCTTCGCATACTTCTCGCTGAGGATCAGGACGGCTGCCAGATCGTTCGGCAGAACCGCATAGGGCTTGGGCGTCTTGATCTCGACGGTGTAGTCATCGACAGCCGTGAAGGACGCGATGTTGGCACCGAGATTGGCCATCAGCGACTTCTTCAGCCGGTCCAGGGTGAAGACGACGTCGGACGCCTTGAAGTCTTCACCATTGTGGAACTCGACGCCCTGGCGCAGCTTGAACACCCAGGTCGTGTCATCCTTGAGCTCCCAGCTCTCTGCAAGGCCTGGTCCGAACGACAGGTCGGCATTGCGGCGGACCAGGGGATCGTAGATGTGGTAGAACATGATGTTGCTGGACAGCTCCTCGCCCGCCTGGGGGTCGAGATTGACGGCGTCCGATGTTAGGCCGACGGTCAGTTCCTTGGCATGGGCCAGGCCGCCCAGGGCCGTCGAGCTCAAGAGGACGAATGCGGCAAGGGCCGCGATACGTCCGGATTTCATGCGAAGATTCAGCATTCTTAGTTCCCCTTTTTTGGTATGCCGACACGTTTGCATGCGCGTTTTCACCGAAGTACGGATTGCACCTCGATCTGGTAGCCTTCCGGGTCTTCCAGCACGAAGGCTCGAATTCCGAGAGAGACGCTGTCCTTTGGTTCCGTCAGCCCGATCGCGTTCTGGCTCGAGAGAAAGCGATGCCAGGCGTCGACATCGGGCACGCGTATGCAAAGCTGCACGGGCTTGATCGGATTGGCGCGATGCATTCCGCGGGTCTCGTCGACAAGACCGACATAGGCATGCTCGGCAATTCTCAGGATCTTCGACCAGCCCTGATCGATCTCGAGCGGGAAGCCCATGACCTCTGTGTAGAAGTCCAACGCTCTGGGCAGGTCGACGTAGTAGAAGAAGGTGATGGCCTTCTCGACGATACCGTCATCGGGCCGGGTGGGTGCCTCAGTCATGTTGTGAGATCCTTCGGAAACCATGTGCTTTCGCTGCGGCGCAGATAGCGTCCGCTGCCGGGCTTGTTGAGGACCGATTGGCCGTCATAGGCGAGCCTGCCCGCGTGATAGGTTGCGGCCACCCGGGCGGCGAAACGCCGTCCGTCATAGGGGCTCCAGTTGAGGCCGTCCTGGGCACGGCTCGCGTCCCAGACATCGTCCCCCTCGGCGAGGATCGTGATGTCGGCATCGGCACCGGGGACGAGAGCCCCCTTGCGTGGATAAAGGCCGAAGAAGCGAGCGGGGCGTTCGGCGAGATATTTGGCGCTGTAATGCGCAGCATCGACGCCGCGCTGTTTTGCGACGGTGTAGAAGGCAGGCAGCAGCGTCTCCATTCCGGGTACGCCCGCTCCGGCATCGAAGATGCTGTCGGTGAACTTGTTGTCGATCGGCCAGCTGGAATGATCGGAGCTGACAAAGGCAATCCGGCCCTCGATCAATTCCTGCCAGAGCCGATCGATCTGGCCGGGGCGAATGGGTGGGTTGACCTTCATCCGCGCGCCGAGCTCTTCACCGTCGCGTTCGGGATCGAACCAAAGGTAATGAACACAGAGTTCGCCGGTCGCCCTGAAGCCCTCTTGCGCATAATTGTCGACCAGCTTGAAGCCGCGCGGCGTGCTGATATGGACGATGTGGGCATGTCCGCCGGCATTCGCGGCGAGTTCGAGGAAGTGCACGGTTGATGCCAGTTCCGCGACTTCAGGCCGGCTCGGCGAATGCGCGGTGATGCCGTTTCGATCCTCGGCCCTTGCGCGCGAAACCCGTGAGCGCACGATTTCCTGGTCTTCGTTGTGCAATCCAAGCGGCAGGTCGGTTGCGGAAAGGGCTTCCAGCAGGTCGAGGGCGAGGGCCGCATCGATCCTCGGAAAACGGGTGGGGCTGCTCTCGAAAGCGGAGATCTTGAAGGCAACGACGCCACCATCGGCGAGCGATTGCACTTCGTTCAGGGATTGCCCGGGCATGACCGTGCCGTAGAGCGCGACATCGCAATGGGCAAAGCGTTCCACGGCTTCGACCTTGGCGTCCAGATGCTCTCTGGCGCTCAGCGGGGTCGGGTTGTCGTAAGGCATATCGACGATGGTCGTGACCCCGCCGGCAATGGCAGATCGGGTCGTCGGTTCGATCCCGGGGAGGCCGAGATAGCTGCCCGCATGGGTCTGGCCGTCAACGATCCCCGGCAGGACGAAAGCGTCTCCAGCGTCGTGCACGGTGGCGGCTGCAGGGGCTTCGCCTTCTCCGATTGCGTGGATGATCGAGCCTGAGATCGCGACCCAGCCATTGGAGATGGTCGTTTCAGGCGTAACGATCCGCCCACGAATGATGAGATCAATGCTCAAAGCGCCCTCCTGCGATAGCCGAGTTCAGCCTGCATACAGGCAAGCGCGACGCCGGCCTGAACCGGGTCGATGACGGGCAAGCCCAGTTCTGTCTGCAAAGCCTCGCGGTAAGTCCCGAGGCCGGCGCAGCCGAGGATGACTGCCTCGGCACCATCCTTATCGCGAAGCACGGAGGCGATGCGCGTGACAGGAATGACAGCGTCTTGGGCGATGAGTTCAGCAACGGTCATGTCGATCGACCGATCGCCCGCGAGCCTGCCATCGAGTTGAAGGTCCTCAAGGTAACGCCTGTGGCGGTCAATCGAGGACGGTCCCATCGACACGATCCCGAAACGCTGTCCAAGCCCGAGCGCTGTCAGATACGCCGCTTCAGCAATGCCGACGACCGGGACATTCGTGGCGGCTCGTACGGCCGAAATGCCGGGATCCGAAAAGCATGCGATGACGATGGCGTCTGCCTTTGCCGCTTGCACAGCTTCGATCAGCATCGGCACGACTTCGGCGACATGGGCATCCGTTTCGATACCCACAGGCGCGCCCTCGAGCTCAGTGCAGCGGATTTCGTGGCCATTGCCTTCGAACGGTTTCAGGCACGCCTCCATCGAGCGTGTGACTACCTTCGAGCTGTTCGGATTGATCACCAGGATCTGTGCCACTGTTCCTCCAGGGACGGCTCTCCCAAGTCGTCATGCTGTGATATGCATCGTAGTATACTACGAAATATCTCATGTCAAAGGCCGGCCGCCTTGCGAAGTCAGAAAAAGTGGAGGAAGACAGAATGGGGCGTAAAGCCTTATGATCCACGAGTGGGTCCACAGACCCCATCGAGTTTGGAGAGAAGCCGTCTTGCAGAGCCTCAGCGTTGAAAGTGATACCTCGCCGGCCCGGCAGAAGAAAATTTCCCTGACGGAGACCGCTTATGTTTCTCTGCGTGCGCGGGTGCTTTCCGGCTCTTTGAGACCCGGGGCCGAGTTTTCTGAGCTCGAGCTGGCAGACCAGCTTGCCATGAGCAAGACGCCGGTGCGGGAAGCGCTTGGTCGATTGGTGGCGGAAGGACTGATCGAAGCCTTTCCGAGGCGCGGCTACCGGGTCACGCCCGTGACGGTAAAGGACATCAATGATCTTTTTGCGATCCGCGCGATGACCGAAGGTACGGCCGCCGCCATGGCCGCGCTCAATCTTTCAGCTGCAGACCTCGATCGGCTCGAAGCGCTGGCGGAAGCCCGCTACGACCCGCAGCAGGGCGAGAGTGTCCAGTCCTTCGTCAAGGCCAACCGCGATTTCCACCTGGCGATCGCCGAGGGCGCGAACAATCCGCGGCTGTTGGCACTGGTTGCCGCGCATCTCGACGAATGCACGCGTCTCTTCTACCTCGGTGCAGTTAGTCGCGACGTCAATCCGGAAACCAGCGCGGATCATCGACACATTGTCGATGTCTTGCGCCTGCGTGACCCCGACCTTGCCCGTGCGGCGATGGTCGAACACAGCGAGCACACACAGAAGGGCGTGCTGAAGGCCCTGATTTCTAGCGACACCACGGCGCTGACGCTATAGTGAGAGGCCGAGCATGCCGCGCCATATGTGGGGGTTTGCACAATTCTCTGCGCGATCAGGCCGCCGCAACCAAAACATCCAGACGCAGGAAACTGAACGCGGTTTTGCGTGTTTGCGCTATGGGCGGATCTCACAAGACCGTTAATCCATGCTCTGATCCCCCTGGAGTGTGCCCCGTCTGTTGTCGAAAACGGCGGAAATCATGATCGGCTCCAGGCTTGTTGGAAGGCCAGCGGGAACATCAGTCGCCGGTCGGAGAGCAGGCGTTTCGGACCGCGCGCGATCGTCAGCGGGCTACCGGCCTTTCAAGTGGCTCGCTTACTGCGCTCGACGGTGGCTGGAGTGAGAAGGCATCGGCTAGAGCGCAGGCCGCTCGAAGCGTGCGAGATCGGGCTGCCACAGGTCCTGAACCTCCAGCATGTGACGGGCCTGACAGTAAAGGGAGAAAATCGTGGTCAGTGATACGACCAGATCGGGACGATCAACAGATGCTCGGTCAAAGGCCCTGACCAGAGCGTATTCAGCCGGTCCTCGCTTCACAAGCTCCCGGGCGAGCAACGCTGTTGGCCCGGCGAAAAGCGCCTGGCGCTGGAAGTCCTTCCTTTCGCCGGAAAGAGCCACATAACGCTCAAGGCGGGTCATGAAGTGACTGGGTGCGAACAATCGGTTGAGAAGCCACGTCATTCCCGATCGCAATTGCTCCTTGCTCATCTGAGCTGGAATGATGTTCGTGCTGATAAGTGAGGCTGAGTGATCGGATCCTTCAGTCAGGCGTCCCTCTTTGAGCAAGCGCGTATGAAGCGGGGTTGTCTCGGGCGCGACGAGCACTCCTGGACTGATCAGAGGAAGAGGCATGCTCTGGATAAAGTCGAACTGCCGTTCAAAGATATCGACACCATCCTGATCGAAGCCGACGATGATGCCCCCATACACCATCATGCCATGTTGAACGATCGTTTCGACCTGAGCAATCATGTCGTGCCGCAGGTTCTGGCGCTTGCCTGCCTCGGCGAGGCTTTGTTCATTGGGTGTTTCGATGCCGACAAACAGGGTTTCGAAACCGGAATTTCGCATCAATGCGAGAATGTCGTGGTCGCGACTGATATCGATGGATACCTGCGTAGCGAAAGCTAGGCGCTCGTCCGGTGGGCGCGTATTCCAGTCCAGAAGCCGTTCAAGTAGCGCTCTGGTGCGTCGTCGCATCACCGTCAGATTGTCATCAGCGAAGAAGACACCGCGAACACCGCGATCACGCAGGATATCGAGTTCAGCGGTAATCTGGTCCGGCTCCTTCCATCTCTGCTTGCGCCCGAGATACTGGATCACGTCACAGAATTCGCAGTCGAACGGACACCCGCGAGACGTCTGGACCTGTGCAGACCAGGTCCGCTCGAGCGGATAAAGGTCCCAGCGCGGCACAGGTGAATCGACAAGCGCAGGCTTGCCTCCTTGATAGGTGGACTTGTATTTCCCTAAGGCGAGGTCTTCGAAGAGCTCTCCGGCAATCTCTTCGATCTCGCCGATGACGAGAATGTCGCAATGCTCTCTGAGGGCATCCGGCGACAAAGAGGCATAGGAGCCCCCGATCAGCACGATCTTGCCGCGGCGTCTGAACTCGGCCGCAAGCTCGATCATCCGGGCCTGTTGGGTCACTTTTCCCGTGATGCCGACGTATCGAGCCGGATGGGAGAAATCGACAGGATCGAGACGCTCCTCGCAGATCGTCACCTTCCAGTTGTCAGGGGCGAAGGCTGCGACTGTCGGGGTTGCCAGATCGGCAATCGCTGTCGCATTGACACCCGTCCATGCGCCGAGAACCTCCAGGCCAAAATAGCCCGGAGCGTTTTCTGCCGGATTGATCAGATAGATTTCGTGCATTGCGCAGGTAACCGCAGCGGGTGAGACCTCAGGAGAAGCAGACCTTGACGTTACGTCTGCCTCCCCCAAGCATTCCGGGTTTTGTTCTGTCTTCCTGCCCCGCGTTGGGGCGGACACCATGGCAAGGGTGCTACTCGCGCAAGCCCTTAACCGAAGGATATTTTCTGACCGCTCGACTGCTTGATCCTCGGCGGAGCCATGATTCCCCCTGCGACGAGTTCCAACTCGTCATCAGACAGTTCATCATTTGTGGAAGCGTGATGGGCCAATGCCACGCTTAGCTCCTCGCTGGTGAACGAGAACCCTTCGCGCTCTCCAAGGGCAACGACGGCGTCTGCACCTTCCTGCAAGGCCACAGTCGCCTGCGCCTCCAAGGCCTGGTCGCTCCGCACGTGTTCGTAGAATTTTTCCAAAGCATCGATCGACATGACATGTCCTTTCTAGTTTTCAATTGTGAGCGGGATATACGCTTGAGGGTCCATGTGATCTCAAGATGGTTTCGACCCTGTCAGCGATCGGGGCAAAGCGGCGGCGGGTCAGGTGGACCATGCGTGGCCGCGAGGTGTCGGTGTAGTAAAGGGCCAGCGACTGGGGGCCGAAGAGCTCAACCTGCTTCCTGTAGCAGTGAAAATAGGCACCCACGGCGATGGCCGTGTGCCAATAGCTCGGATCGAGAAAGGCCTCAAAATACTCGATCAAAGGATCGGTTGGAGTGCCGTTCAAGCTCTCCGAGCCCGACAAGGTTTGACAGCGCTCGCTGGAGGGGCCGGCCAGTACCCAGCCGACCAGTTCGCCCTGACGGCGCACCAGGCAACTGACTTCTGGCTCCAGTCGCGGCCACAGTCGCAATGGCCCTTGCATTTGCGCAGCATCATCGACAGCCAACAGATCCTTGACCCTTTGTTCGTCGGCGGCAGTCAGGCACAGCGGATCGAAACTGTAGACTGATTGCTTTGTCAGCTTCTCAGAGACCGGCGCCCAGCTTCCGACTGCCCCCACCATTGGGCCGGCTCTTCCGAGTACGAAAAGCCCGTCTTCGACTGGCGCGGTCCAGCCGGCCCGGACCAGCAGAGCACAAAGAGCTTTATGCCTTAGTCCGCGCTCCACAAATCGCACGGACATGGAGAGCGCGCCGCGTCCAAGCGCATCAGCCATCCAGGTTTCAAGAAGCCGCTGGCCCAGCCCCCTGCGGCGGTGCGCTGTTGCCACAATCAGTGACACCAGTTCTGCCTGTCCCTTATCGTCCACGAAGCCGAGTGCCAGGCCTACCGGTAGTCCCGCAACGACCGTGCCAATGGCAAACCAGTGGGGCGGAAGTTTCGCCATCAATGGACGCAGGCGCGGAAAGGTCAATTGAGAAAACAGGCTGGCATTGCCTTGAAGAGACAGGAGCCGAGCCTCGCCGCATGAGGCGGCCGGTAGGGAGGCTGCGTCAGCAAGCAGTGACGTTCCTCTGTGTGTCTTGTCCGTGATCATCAGCATGCACCTTTGGTCACCGGATATCTCCCGGCACCTGATTGGCCGGCAATGTGAAGCGACAGGTTGCTGATGAAAAGTGATCTGCGACGTATCTCTCCGTTGCGCCCAGATTTGGCCTCGCTGTTCGAAACCGATTGGTCGCACTTGCAATCGAGATCCGATAAGCCCTCAAATTACTGTTTTGGCTGAAGGGGCAAGCCACACCATGACGAAGATGCAGCGGGGAGACTTGGCCGATGAGCGCTGACAAGCTCTTTCGTCAGGAAGCGCTCCAGAAGCTTGCTTCCCCTGAACGGCTTGATGAAGCCGTACAAATCAATTCCAGAGGAACCTGGATTGCGGTCACGGCATTCGTAGCGCTTGCCTTACTCTTTGGGCTGTGGAGCGTGCTTGGACGAATTCCCTCGCGTGTCGAAGGACAAGGGATATTGCTCCTTTCGGGGGGGAACGTCATCGACACAGTCGCGCTCGCATCGGGCACTCTTGTCACGCAAGGTGTGGCGGCTGGTGCGGCGGTCACGCCGGAAATGACGATCGCGCGGATCGAGCAACCTGATATCGCGCTTCGGTTGGCGGACATGAACCGTCGCCTTGAAACGCTGATTGCAAACCGGCAGCAAGCATTGCTGGATGAAGAACAGCTGCGTCAGGCAAGACTTTCCAATACGAAAGCACGACGTGTTGCCTATGAAGGAAGGTCGCGAGACGCCCGACAGCGCCTCGAGGCCTATCAGGCGCAACTGAAGCGGCAGGAAAATCTGGTCGCCACGGGTGCGCTTGCTGTTGCAACCTTGCAGCAAACGCGGGAACAGATAGAGCTTGCGTCCCAGGATCTGTCCAATGTCGAAGCCAGCCTTCTGGAGATGGAGGCCTCAGGCTTTGCCTCGGATGCCGAGAGCCGGCGTCTGATCAGCACGCTTGATCAGGAAGTCAGCAAGGTTGAGGCAGAGCGGGATCAACTCGCGCAGACGCTGAGTGAATTCGGCAAGGTTCGGGCGCTTCAGTCTGGAACGCTGGTCGAATGGAAGGTCCCGTCCGGCACCTTTGTCGTGTCCGGAGCACCGGTCGCAAGCATCGCAACGGGCGATGGCGGCTTGGAAATGCGCCTTTTCTTACCACCGGCCAGTGGCAAACGGGTGCGGCCGGGCATGCGCGTCGACATCGAAATCTCCGGTCTGCCGCGCGAGCAATGGGGAACGCTGACCGGCCATGTCCACTCCGTCTCCGATTTTCCGGCGACCCGGGAGGGAATGCGCGCCATCCTGCAGAACGACACGCTGGTCTCCAGTTTCTCGTCAGATGGGGCACCTTTCACAGCGGTGATAACGCTCGATACAGATCCTTCTGCGGTGAGCGGCTATCGCTGGGTTGGAGGACCAGGCCCGGCCCAGGCGCTCAGCCATGGTGCCATCGGCAAAGCCAAGGTCACGATCGAAGAGCGCGCTCCCATCGATTTCCTGGTCCCCATGCTTCGCAGACTCACGAGTGCGTAACATGGCACCACGACCTCATGCCAAGCGGCGCAAGCCGGTGCCGACTATTCTGCAGATCGAACAGACCGAATGTGGGGTCGCTTGTCTCGCCATGATCCTGGCGTCATATGGGATGCATATCGGCCTCGAGCGACTGCGCGAAATGGCCGGTGTCTCGCGTGATGGCACGAGAGCAAGCAACCTCTTGAAGGCTGCTCGCAGAGTGGGCCTGACGGCGAAGGGGTTTCGCAAAGAGCCTGAACAACTCCACGAAGTTCCATGGCCCGCCATCCTGCACTGGAACTTCAACCACTTCGTGGTTCTTGAGGGTCTCAACGCAAGTTTCGCCTATCTCAACGATCCCGCGACTGGTCGGCGCAAGATCCCTCTGGATGAGCTCCGCCAGGCATTTACCGGTGTCGTCATTGCGTGTGAACCAGGCGCCGACTTCGAACCCTCAGGAGCGCAGCCATCCGTTCTTTCCGCTCTAGCGGAGCGGCTCGCAGGCACCCGGGCACTCTTGCCGCAGATCATCATCGCATCCGGTCTCCTGGTCCTGCCCGGGGTCGCTCTACCGGTGCTGTCCCGGGTCTTTGTCGATGACATATTGACCACCCGACAGACAGACTGGATCATCCCCTTCACTGTCCTCCTGGCGACCATCACGCTTGCGCAGGCGGCGCTCGTCCTGCTGCAACAGATGCTGTTGGCAAGGCTGGAGGTCCGCCTTGCCTTTCTTCCAGCGACGAAAATGCTCTGGCATATGCTGCGCCTTCCGATGAGCTTTTACGCTCAGCGTCATCCCGGCGAACTGGCAAATCGGCTGGACGCCAATGAAAAGCTGGCCAGTCTTCTGTCAGGACAGTTTGCAACAAGCATTTTCAACCTCTTGAGCATGATCGTCTACGCAGGCGTCATGCTGCTGCTTGACCCGGTGCTGGCTGTCGCAATCATTCTCTTGCAATGCATCTATTTCCTCACGCTCAGCGTATCAAACCGTCTTCAGTCCCGTAATGCCCGGCTGCAAGCGGCGCAGTCGGGGAAACTGATTGCGGCGACGGTTGGCGCGATCCGAGCTATCGAGACCATCAAGGCATCGGCAACGGAACGGGAGGCATTCCAGCGCTGGGCGGGGCATCAGGCCCGGCTTTTAAGCCTGCGCAGCAGCCAGGGCAGGGTGGAGGCCCTGATTGGGATCGTGCCTGGGCTTCTTTCTGCCTTGTCAGCCGCAGCAGTTTTGGGCTTGGGCGGGCTGCGTGTCATGGACGGCGCAATCTCGCTGGGAACCCTGATTGCCTTTCAGGCCCTGGCGGTCAGCTTCTACACCCCCATCGCCAGCCTCGTGCAGCTTGCCGGTCAAATACAAATGGTTAAGGCCGATATTGATCGTGCCGATGACCTTATGAGGGCGCCTGCCGCGCACTTCGAGGCTGAAGATGCAACACCGGCCAGTTTCGAACTGCGGGCCGAAGACCTGGTCTTCGGCTACAGTCCTCTCGACCCTCCCTTCGTCAATGGGTTCTCGCTGACATTAAGACCGGGTGCGCGGGTGGCACTTGTTGGCGGGTCCGGCAGCGGCAAAAGCACGGTTGGTCGCCTCCTGGCAGGTCTGTTCACTCCGTGGTCAGGCACGATTTCCATCGGGGGGATTGGGCTGAACGAATTGGATCCAGCACGTCGGGCGGCGATATGTGGCTATGTCGACCAGGAGATCTTCCTGTTCGAAGGCACGGTCGAGGATAATCTCAGCCTTTGGGACCCGGGCGTCTCGGATCGGCGCCTTATCCGGGCACTCTCTGATGCCGCCGTTCTCGATGACGTCATCATGCGTAAGGGCCAGCTCCTGTCTCAGGTCAATGAAGGGGGTACCAACTTCTCGGGAGGGCAGCGCCAAAGACTGGAAATCGCCCGCGTTCTGGCCGCCGAGCCATCCATTGTCATCCTCGACGAAGCCACCTCAGCGCTCGATCCGGCAACGGAAAAGCGGATTGACGACAACCTGCGGGCACGCGGTTGCACGACCATCATTATCGCCCATCGGCTCAGCACCATCCGAGACTGTGACGAGATCATCGTCATGAAGGACGGGCGGATCGTCGAACGCGGTGACCATGAGACCCTGATGGCGGCTGCAGGAGAATATGCCGCGCTGATTGCTGAGGGTGCGGGTCATGGCTGAACGTCAAGCGACCATTGCCGGTGGCGCCAATAGACCCCTGTTTCTTGACGAGGCCGACCGCTTCTACAGGTTGATGCGTGGTTACGCCGATCTTTTTGCGATAGGCGGAGACGGTCTCAGACGGCATCTGTTCCGTATCGAGGTCGGTGAATATCTGTTTCCAGCCGTCTCTTTCGGCCAGCATCGTCTGTGCGCCATCGGTTCTCTTGGTTCGGAGTTTGCGGTCTGCGAGGCAGGCGCCCCAAAGCCACCGCCGGAAGCCGTCATGTCTTGGGTTCAGGCGATGATCGGTGTCCTAGGCCAGACGCCGCAGGGCTGGACTGATCGCATCCTCTTGACGGGAGAGTTCGATCTGCCTCAGGGCATGACAGTCTCTGCACCTCATCGGACACTCTGCTTCGTTCGCCCCTTGGACGGAACCGCGACCTGGTGCGATCGAACCTGGCCAGTTGGCCTTGAACTGCCGATCACCTCGACGACCTCGGTGACCGCCATTTCCGATGCGACCCTGCAGGTATCAGCCGAGTGCCCCGACCCCGCGATTTTGGTAGAAGGCCTCTGCTTCATCGGTGGCGAGGTCCTGTCGCAACTAGATCGCGAGGCGGCTCAACATGGCGCCCAGCTCGAAGATCGGCTTAACATCCGCCGTCAGGCCATGGACCGAAGCCTTGGCAAAAGCCTTTCGGATCTGCTGACCTTGAGGGAGCCGAAAACCGGTCAAATGTCATCTGCCCGGCTTTCGGTTTTTGTTGCCGTCATGCAGACGAGCGGATTGGATGTATCACAAGCTCTGCGACGGGATCTCGAGGCTCTGGGCGACAAAGGCTCTTACGAGCCGCTTTTGCGATCTGCGGGCCTTTACTATCGCCAGGTGATGCTCGACCACGACTGGTGGCACCATGACGGCACTGCGATGCTCGCAACGCTGAAGGATGGATCGCCCGCAGGCCTGGTTCCGGGCAAAGGCGGCGGTTGGCTGCTGGTGACGAACGAAGGTATGCGTCGCGTAACCAAACCGCTTGCGCAAGAGGTTTCAACGGGGGCGCTGCAGATCTATCCGCCGCTTGAGGATCGCCCCATAGGCCTCCTCGAAACCATGCGGTTTGGCTTTTCCGGCACACGCTACGATGTTGTCGCCACAATCACCGTGGCGCTGGTTGCCAGTTTGGTGGTCATGGTCCCGCCGATCGCAGCCACCATGCTTTTTCAGCATGTCGTGCCAGCTGGCGACCGGGGCAATCTGCTATTCATACTGGCGTCACTGGTCGCGCTTGCCTTTGGCCAGTCTGCCTTCGAACTGATGCGCAGCCTTTGCGTCGCACGGATAGAAACGCGTCTCGATTCGTCGATACAGGCTGCGCTTTTCCAGCGCCTTCTGAGGCTTCCAGTGAATTTCTTTCGGGCCTATTCCGCAGGTGATTTGACGGAACGGGTGCTGGGCATTCAAGAGGCACGCCAGATGATCACCGGCGCGACCATGTCTGGACTCTTCGGCGCGATGGGTGTGATCGCAAGTGCCGGGGTGCTGGTGTTCCTCGACTGGCGACTGGCATTGACGGGCATCGCTGTCCTTGCCCTCTTTCTTGTCATCTCGGCAATCCTCTCCTTCAGGCAGCTTGCACAGGAAAGACGCCAAGCAGCGATCCGGGGCCAGAACCAAGGTTTCGTGCTTCAATTGCTGATCGGCATGACAAAGCTGCGCGCAGCCCATGCGGAGAAACCGGCCCTCGCCCAATGGGCCTGGAAGAGCCTTGAGCACCGAAAGGCTTTTGCCACGTCAAGATCCATCCAGTCCGTGCATGCAGCACTTCTGGCACTGATGCCGTGGCTTTCCTTGCTGATGATCTATGTCACGCTTTTGTGGCTGATGAAGTCTGATCAGCAGCAAACGGCGCTGCTTGCTCTCTTGCCGTCTGGTGGAAGCACCGCTTCCACTGCGCTGCGCGAGCCTTTGACGGCCGCAGCCTTTATCGGTTTCACGACCGCCTTCGGGCAGATGACGACCGGATTGAAGGCGACAGTCGAGGCGTTTACCCATCTGGCAAGCGTGGCCCCCTTGGCAGAACGCACAGCCCCCGTGCTGAAAGCCGTGCCAGATGATGCCTCGACCAGTCGGGGATCATCACCACAACTCACCGGCAATCTTGTGTTCCGCAATGTCAGTTTCCGCTACGGCATGGATAGCCCCCTCGTTCTGAAAAACCTCGATCTTGAGATACAGCCGGGCGACTTCATCGCGGTCACCGGCCCTTCTGGGAGTGGCAAATCCACATTACTGCGCCTCATCCTGGGCTTTGAGACACCGGATACTGGCGAGATCTTTTATGATGGTATCCCGTCGCATGGGATCGAGCTTGCGTCGCTCCGGTCCCAGATCGGCATCGTGTTGCAGAATGGGGGCTTAAGCGCGGGCTCGATCTACGACAACATCGTCGGATCCTCCGGTCTAGGCGTTGCCGATGCATGGGCTGCGGCCAGAATGGTGGGCCTGGCAGAAGAAATAGAGAGCATGCCGATGGGCATGCACACCGTCCTGAACGACGGCGCCATGACCATCTCGGGTGGGCAAAGGCAGAGGATCCTGATTGCCCGAGCGCTGGTCAGAAAACCGCGGATCCTTCTGTTCGATGAAGCAACCAGCGCCCTGGACAACCGGACCCAGGCGATCGTCACACGCAGCCTGACCAGTCTCGAGGTTACGCGCATCGTCATCGCGCATCGTCTGAGCACCATCAAAGAGGCCGACCGGATCATCGTCCTCGATCGTGGCAGCCTCGTCGAAAGTGGCACTTACAACGACCTGATTAGCGCGGGCGGCACCTTCAGTGACCTCGCCCGCCGGCAATTGCTCTAGGAGATGGTATGCGCAAGGTTCTCTACATCCTTGGCCAGTTGAACGATGAAGATGCCGAATGGCTCGCCCGAACGGGGCGTATCAGGACCTGTAAGGAAGGTGAGGTTCTCATCAACGAGGGTGTGGCAACCCAAGATCTCTACTTCGTCTTGGACGGAGAAGTGGGCGTGCAGATTAAGGGCGTCGGCGAGGTTGCCCGCCTGGGTCGCGGTGAGGTGGTGGGCGAAATGTCCTTTGTCGATTCATCGCCGCCCTCCGCAACAATCCTGGCGCATGGTGGTGCAAGAGTGCTGGCGGTGGAGAAGGCCGCGATCGACGCACGTCTGCGACGGGATAACGGATTTGCCGGACGCTTTTACAAGGCCATCGCAATTTTTCTGGCCGATCGACTGCGCTCGACCATGGGCCGCATGCGCAGCACGGAAGGCTTGCACCGCGATCAAATCATGGACGATGAGCTCGATGAGAGCATTCTCGATCAGATTTCCCTCGCCGGCTCAAGGTTCGAACACATGCTGTCAATCCTGTCCAAGGTAAACTGAAGCCCATGGGGGGCCAGCGAAGCTGACCCGCCGTAAAGACCGTCAGCGAAGTCTAAGCAATCCAGACGATGAGAGACAAAAGCAGAAGGATCACGCTCAGCAGGGCCAATGGACCCGGCAGACTGGACAGCCTCAAAGGGCTGTCGAGATCCTGGGTTGCCGAAAGCCTGCTGAGCGCTTGTGAACGAAAAAGTCGAGCCCCCTTGATCAGGGGCAAGTCGGCGTCTTTCTCTGAAGACATGACACAGTGAGTTCCCAGAAATCAAAGGGGCAGCTAAACCACTCTGGAGCAGGGCAGCAAGAGGATATTGACGCCCCAGCTTTAGGCGGGCGGCTAAAAGCCTTGATCAGGGGCAGGGGGCTGCCGATGCATACACCGCAGCTGCGCCAGTCTGCGCTCACCGAATGCGGTCTCACGGCATTGGCAATCATCTTTGCCTGGCACGGGGTCGATGTTTCACTCGAGAGATTGCGCAATGAGATCGGCTCGAGCCGACTGGGGCTCACGGCCCGCCAACTCCTCGAACTTGCCCGACGCTATGATTTCGAGACCAAGGCTTGTCGGCGTGAGATCGATCAACTGGCGACGCTTCCCCTGCCATTCATCGCCCACTACCGCTTCATACATTTCGTCGTCGTCGAGCATGTTTCAGACCAGCATGTCACGATCAACGATCCTGCAAGCGGGCCACAGCGTCTGACGATTGAAGAATTTGCCAGGGACTTCACCGGAATCGCCCTGACATTCATCCCACGCTTTGCGCCGCCGCCGCCGGTCCATCCAGCAAGGCGTGAATTCTGGCTGCAGCTGAGCGACAATCGGGTTGCGGCAACCATCATTCTCCTGCTTTGCCTGCTGCAAACATCAGCAGTCGCGTTCGGGCTCGTGAGCATGGCCAAGGCTCTGGACGGACATCAGAAACCAAGCGTTGCGCTTCTCGCGTGGATCCTGGCGGCCATCTTGCATCTATTGCTGCACTGGAGCACCGAGAGCTTTGCAGAGCGCCTTTCCAATCGGGCACGAGACCTCACATGGCAGCGTTTCAAGAGTATGCCGCCCCAATGGTTTTCTACAAAGACGGCAAACCAGCTCGCGGATATTTTGATCCTCGGTGAGCGCTGGTCTTTGTTGCTACCCATTGCCGTTTCGCTTCTACGGTCGCTGCTCTTGATCCCGGTCGTTCTGGTTGCGCCGTTGATCCAGCTGCCCAATGGACTGGTCATCACATCGTTCACGGCAATCGCCTCTTGTATTGTTCTTGCAGCATGCCTTCGTCGCGGCGAGACCCGGATGAGAAGTATGCGTGAGGCGCAGCTTCTTATCCTGCCCGATACGCATATCCTTGCAGATCTTGAGAGCCGACAGTTTGCAGGGCGCGACAGCGAGCTCACCTCTTATCTGGCAGCAGAGCACGCTCAGATGCATTCGCAAGCACAGGTCAGCCTGGGCTGGCGGGCGAAACTCGATGTCTTGGTGTCTCTGCCGATTGTCCTCGCTCTGGCGATCATCATGACCGACGGCCTAGTCAGTCAAGATTGGGGAACTGCCGCAGCACTTGGCACAGTTTGTGTCGTGATTGGCCTCTGCCTGCGAACGGCACGACGCAGTTTTCCGGTTATTTCAGAAGTGATGGGACTGCTCTCGCGTTTGCACGACCTGCGTAACACAGACGCTGATCTAACAGGATTGCAGTCGCACCCGGGATCGCCCGCAGGCCTCGCCATTCATCTTGACGATACGAACCTGTTTTTGAGCAAGGGTGATCTGCTGCAGATTACTGGACCGTCTGGAAGCGGAAAGACACGACTGGCGCGCCAGATTGCAGGCCTCGAACCAAGCCCGAATGGCACCATTACCTTTGATGGAATGGCGACCGAAACGCTCTGTCATCAGGGATCGCCGCGGGTGCTGCTTGTCGACGAGCAGGTTCTCACGATCTCCGGCAGCCTGGCGGAGAACCTCTGTCTCGGTGATCGCTGCTTCGACCGCCAGGCCTTGGACGAGGTGCTGGATCTGGTCGAGCTCAATCAGGAGCTTTGCCAGCGTGGAGGGCTGGATCTGGAGCTTTTCGCGGACAGGCGGCTGTTGAGCGGCGGCCAGCTCCGTCGCCTGGCGCTTGCCCGCGCGCTGTTGCGCCAACCTTCGGTCATCGTTCTGGATGGAGCCCTCGATGCCCTGGATTCACCGCTTGCTGGACGTATCGTCAAGCGGCTGCGGGAACGACACATACTGGTTCTGATTGGTGAGCGTGGCACGCAATCACGCCGGCCGGACGCGACTATCGATCTGGGCCGTTGCTGATGGTCGATGTCGCGCGTTGTCTGGCAATCTTGGCTCAGGGCCTTCACCATAGGCAGGAAGCAGAGCTTCTGGTTGCAGCGCAAAAGCGGGGGCTTTCGCTTCGGCGCGTCCGGATGCAAGACCGGAACTGGAGAAGGCAGGATCTTGGGATCCTGGTCGCCTGGCAGACATCGACAGAGCAATTCGTCGTGATCGATGCCACTGGCTGCGGATCACCATCTCGTGTCAGCATCGATGGCAGCCGGCATCTGATGTCTGAGGCCGATTGCGGAGCCTTACATACGGACATGCTTGCTCTGGCAAAGCCGCAGGGGCGCTCGATCCAAGCGAGCCA
This sequence comes from Agrobacterium sp. MA01, assembly GCF_009650195.1. Taxonomy (NCBI): domain Bacteria; kingdom Pseudomonadati; phylum Pseudomonadota; class Alphaproteobacteria; order Hyphomicrobiales; family Rhizobiaceae; genus Agrobacterium; species Agrobacterium sp. MA01. The sequence continues at coordinate 3,405,297 of NZ_CP045854.1, read as the reverse complement.
TGCTGTTATCGCACTCCTCCTCATGGTGGCGGCGCAGTCCGTGATCCTCCTGGTGTTTTGGGGGCATCCGCCTGGAATGCGCGCGGTATTCATCTTGCTCATGGCGGGCCTTGCATGGATCCTGACGCGCGTTGCCTATTCAATTGCCGCGTCGCGGGCGTCCATCTTGCTCGGATGGCGTCGTCATTCTGATCTCTGGGCCGAAATACTCGACAGAGGAGTGACGATCCTTCAGAGTCGCACGTCTCACGACTACGCCCGGGCGATGCGTGTATTGTTGAAGAACCGGGTCAAGACCTTGCGCGGAAGAATGGCCCTTCCGATGGGGCTTGCCAGTCTGTTGCCGGGTCTTGTGGCCTTGAGCATTTCGGTTCCGCAACTTGGTCTCTACTACGCTCTCACCTGGGCACCCCTGCTGGCTGGCGCAATCGCTTCTCGCCGTTTGGTGGGACTGATCGAAAATGCGGAAGGGCAGAGTCTGGGCGAGATGGAACAGCGGCTGGATCTCGCGGCGCAAGGCAGCTTGGGTTTGCGGCCGTTGGGCGCGGAGAGTTTTGCCCTGACGCGTCTGGAGGCTGCTCTGAGACGTCAGAGAAGACTTGCCCGTCGAAGGAGGACGCTGCAGCAGGTTATCCTTGCGTGTGAAGCATTGTTATTCGTGCTTGCAGGTGCGGTATCGATCATCTCAACAATGGACACGCCCCTCATCGGTTTGGTCACTGTGGCCAGCTTTATGGTTGCGCTGGGACTTGTGGAAGTCGGTCGCGCAGCAGCCGCCATGACTGCGAGCGGGGGATCGTCACATGATAACGCGTCCAAGAGTCGGTTCACACGCGACCTGGCTGAGGAGCACGAAGCACTCGAATCCATCGAACTGATTGCGGTCTCCTTCCAGTATCCCGGAGCGTCTCGCCCCCTGTTCAAGCCGCAAGATCTCAGCATCCGGCGGGGCGAGATTGTTGCCATCACAGGACCGTCCGGTGCAGGTAAATCGACCTTACTGAGGCTCGCCCTTGGCATCTTGCCGCCGACCACGGGTGAGGTGAGGATCAACGGGAAATGCGTTTGCGCACAAAAGCAGAAGATCTGGCGAAGACAGCTTGGTGTTGTTCTCCAGGATGAGCATGTGGCCGTCGACACCCTCAAGTCCTTCCTGCTGGGGATGAGCGGCCTTTCACTCGAAACAGCGCTTCGAAGTTCCGACAGGCTTGGCCTTCTCAAGGAGATCGAGGCTTTGCCCATGGGCATTCAGACACTCGTTGCACAAGGGATGGTCCCGGCGGGTTTGCGGGAGCGCTTGTTGATTGCAAGGGTTCTCTTGCGGCAGCCGTCACTGCTGATCCTGGACGAAGCGACAACTGGTCTCGACGAAGAGTTCCAGACCAGACTTCTGGAAGAGCTGCGCACAGCCGGGATCGGTGTCCTGATCGCAACACACCGTAAAAGCGTGGTGGCAATCGCTGACAGATGTGTGACGGTGACCCCAATCTAAACAAACGAGGCCTAAGGCCGCAACACTTCACCGGGTCAACAAGCCTGGTTCTTCCACTGCGAGTTTTAGGACAATAGCGGCTCAAAGAGGCGATGCCGTTCTTCCGACCAGCTGGCGCGTGGGGTTAGGTCGCCCAACAGGGAATAGCCGGGCGACCCTGAGGCAGGTCCTTATTTCGGCTTCCTCTCCGGATATGGAGGGCCGTAGAGAATAAAGGCGCTGAAAGATGTGCCGCCGGATGCGAGATCCAGCAATTCATCTGGCAATTCATCCAGTTTGAATGGGGCCCGCAAGACGATCGTGGCTTCGCCCGGCTTTTCCTCGATCACGTTGATCTTCAGGTTCGTGAGTGGGTTTTCCCGCTCCAGCACTTCGGCCAACGCCGCATGGGGGTCCTGTTTGAGACGTTCACGGAAGGCCGTGTCGTTGTTCGCCTTTTCAACCACGGCCTTTTCAATGTGAAGTCGCAGGTCGGACATCACATCAGTTTGCGCATTTAACATGTTATCACCAGCATCTTTATAGACATCTGAATATTCAGACTTTCCAAGTATCGATTCTTAAACGGTAAGGTCAATAATCATCCTGACGTTGGATACCGTCCAAAGCTGGGCAGAAATAACTTAGGGTTTTGAAGGCGGTCGCACCACACTGTAGATAATTTCCACGCTGATATCGCAGGGGCTTTGCTTTGGAACGACTGAATGACTCCATACATTTCATTCAAATTGAAAGCATACGTGAGAAAGAATTTCTGGAAGACTGTGCCGGTCTCACCTGGAAAAGCTATCGGCCGTTTCTTGAGGCAGCGCAGTGCGACAATCGCCTGGCTCTGGCCGCATGCGTGGGAAGCGTCCCCGTGGGATTGTGGTTGTCTGCCAGAACTCCTTCTGAAGACACACCGAAAACCCACACCCTTCTATCGCTGTTTGTCGCTCCGGAATGGCGACGTCGCGGCTTGGCGACTGACCTCATGCAGGCGGCTGAGGGCGAGCTCTCAGCTCTTGGAATCTCATCCGTGACCACCAGCTATTCGTCGATATTGCCTGGCGCCGACGCGATGTCCTGCTTGTTGCGCAAACAATCATGGGCTGAACCTGTACCAGACCGCATTCGCATCTGTGGCCGTGTCGGCGATACGTTTGCCACCTCAAGGGCCTGGGATTTGCTGCTCAAGCGGCTGCAGCGCCAAGGTGTCCGCTATCTGAGTTGGGAAGAAACCGGTGAAGGCGTTCTCGAGCAAGCTGCGGCGATGGTCGACGCAGGTGAGGCACCCGCGTGGTCTGACCCGCGCCCATGGAAGGACGCCCTTTCCGCAGAATTTTCACTGGCTATCTTTGATGGGGCAGGGGGACTAGCCGGTTGGGTCATATGTGAGCGTCAGGAGAAATTGGACCGCTGGTATTTTCCCATTGGCTGGGTAACGCCGCCCGAACAGGATCGCGGGACCTTGGTTGGCGCATATCTTGAAGGCTCGATGCGCATTCAGACGGGCAACGGCGCGTCGGCACTTGCCGTACTCGAAGCCTCACCCAGACAAGGCCGCGCATGGAGATTGTTCGAGAAGCACTTCTCCACGCTCGCACTTTGGTCCGATCGCCTGCTGATCTCACAGAAAAATCTCGGCATTGAACCGACACTGCTGATTGAATAGCTGCGAGAGCCACCGCGTTGGCCCTGTTTCGCAGGCGATAACCGACCAGCCCGCGCATTTGCAATCCAGGCGGCGACCATACCCAGAAGGGTATTCTGAAGGCGCTGACCTCTGGCGATACCTCGGCGTTGACATTCTGATAGGCCGCCTCAGTGATTGGCTGAGGTTGCCTTTATCCAGCGGAACGGCGTTCGCCGGCTCACCAGCCGCGAATGCGTGTGCCCCAATGCTCTACGGTCTATGCTCGGACTGAATTGCAGCGCGACCTTGCCTCAGCGGCTGGCGACCAGCACGCCCGCCCCGACCATCAGGGCTCCAGCTCCGCGATTGAGCACGCCGATCTTTTTCGGATCAGACAGGGCCGTCTTTGCTTTGTAGCCGAGGAGCACATGCCCTCCGACTACGATCACCTCTATCAGGGCAATGATAAGCAGCAGTTCCACGGTATCGGACACGGTGAGGGGACGGATTCCGAGCACCCCCGGCAGTAAAGCCAAATAGAAGATCGGCATCTTGGGGTTGGAGATGTTGAGGAGGAAGCCCGTGAGGAACAGGCGGATCAGGCCACCTCGCATCATGCGAGGTTTGATCTCTGGCTTCGAGCGCCACATCATGATGCCCGTGTAAATCAGGTAGATAGCGCCGACATATTGGATGAAGCGCAGGTTTTCGTTCATGTATTGGGCGATGGCGTTGAAGCCGATGGCCGCAAGGATGACGAAGAGGAAGATGCTGCAAACGACGCCGACACCATAGGCGACACCATGGGCGGGGCCGCTGGACACGGTCTTCGACAAGATCGTCAGATTATCAGGACCGGGGCTCGCCGCAAACACGAAGAACGCCAGGCTAAACGTCAGGACTGTTTGTAGATCCATCATGCGCTCCTTTTCTCCGTTAACTCATCGAATTTAAAATATCCGCCTTTGAAGTAATCGGTTCCGAGCTTCTTATAACGCTCAGCAGGGCAGTATAACCGAACTCGAGGAAGAGCATTAGTGCATTCCGCACCTGCGCCGTGTGTTGAAGATCGGTGTGATAGAGCTTGTCGCTGCAAGGTCCATGACGTCATTTGCCTTTAGCAGGCGCATCTGACACCCGATGACATTTTGTGGGCGATCGCCCGCTCCGTCTGGATCAATCGACCCAGGGCAGAGTGCCCCTTGGCATACGGTGGGCGGCGGCCGTGGCGATAGCGGCGAGGATGAGGACCAGAAGCGTCGACAGGACGGCGACCGCGGCTGCTGCGGTGGAGTTGCCTTCGTATTGCAGGGCAAAGATCATGACCCCGATCGTTTCGTTGCCGGACGACCAGAGCAGGGCCGAGAGCGTCAGTTCGTTCAACGCCGTCATGACCACGAGGATCGCGCCGGCCGCCGCCGCGGGCAATACACCCGGCAGGAAGATCGCCAGGATGCGGCGCAACAGCCCGGCGCCTGTCACGCGGGCGGCTTCGTCAAGCGAGGGATCGGCTGACTGTGCCGCGGCAGCAACCGGCCGCAGGACCAGTGGCAGGAAGCGCGCCAAGTAGGCGATGACGAGGATCATCATCGTTCCATAGATCGAGATCCCGACAAGCGGCAGAGGCTTCAGGAAAGCGAGGATCATGCCAAGGGCGACGACTGTTCCGGGAACAACCCAGGGGGCTTCGATGATGATGTCCAGCAGTCGCAATACCGGGTTCTGCCGGCGCCTGGACACAAACGCCAGCGGCACGGCGACGAGCATTGAGATGGCAGCCGTGATCAACGCGAGTAAAAGCGAATTGGCAAAGGCGCGCCTTACAGTCTGATTGTCGAGGACAGCGTGGAACTGATCGAGGCTGATCGTATCTGGCCCAAATGCCACGCCTATGGCCGGCAAGAGTGCGGTCATCGTGAGAGCTGCGAGGGGCACCAAAGACAGGATCAGCACAAGGATCCAGATCAGGATCTCGATCACGGGTGCGCTGCGTCGCGCCACGAAGGGGGCGCCCGCCGGCAATGGCACGGCGAGACGGGTTGCAACGACATTGCGCATGACGATCGCGATCGCCGCCATTGCGGCGAGCACGAGGGCCAGCGTTGCCACCTGGCCAGCCGCTGCCGGACCAAAGCCGTTGAGGCGCTGGTAAATCAGAGTCGTCAGGACAGAAATGCGGCCGGGAATGCCGAGCAGTGCCGGCACGCCGAAATTGCCGATCGCGGCGGTGAAGGCGATCAGACTGCCGGCGAGAACCGAGGGCATGACGATCGGCAGCACGATGCCGGTTCCGATCCGCCCGGGCGGGATGCCGAGAATGCGCGCAGCTTCGATCAGGTCGGATGGCAGCGCCCGCAATGCGGCGCGCACGGCGATGAAGACGAGCGGCATGTGCTCGATGCCCATGACCAGTGCTATTCCGCCCACTGAATAGAGTGGATTGGTAGAACCCGGCGCTGCGGCAAGGCCAAGTGGTTTGAGGATCGGTGATTGTGAGCCGAAGAGTTCGATCCAGGCGAGCGCCATGGTTTGCGACGGCACGATCAGCGGCATCAGGATGAGGAAGGTCAGCGCTGCGCGTGTCCTGAGCTTGAGCAGGCTGACGGCAAAGGCAAGCGCCACGCCGATGAGCGTCGAGACGACGACAGACAGAAGGGCCGTCTGCAGCGTGCTGGAAAGCGCCCTGAGCGTCGAGCGGCTGGACAAGGTGGCAAGCATCAACCCGAGCGGTGTACCGTCCTCGCCGGGCTGGAAGGCGCTGGCAAACAGCCGGGCGAGCGGCCAGAGCGTCGTTGCGGCGACATAGAGAACGAGAAGGGAGACGAGCAGATGCTCGCCTCCCCAAGCCGGTATAGCCTTTCGGGTCTTGCCCCAGGCGGTGTCACGCATGCTAGGATCAGCCGCCGAAGAGCTCGGCGAACTTTTCCTTGTTCTCGGTGTCGGCCTTCAGCATGGCGTCGCTGTCGGCAGGCAGGATTTTCAGCGTGGAGAGGGCAGGATAGCCTTCCGGCTGGGTGACGCCGGGCAGGATCGGGAAGTAACCCTGGGCGGTCGCCTGTTCCTGCGCGGTCTTCGACAGCTGCCAGGCGACGAAGGTCTTGGCAGCGTCCACTGCATCCGAGCCCTTCAATACGGCAACCGGCTGGGTGATCGAGCTCACGCCTTCGGCCGGGAAGACGAAGTCGACGGGCGAGCCCTTCTTCTTTGCATTGAGCGCCATGTATTCGATAATGATGCCATAGGCCTTCTCGCCGCGCGCAACGGCCTCGATGACCGTGCCATTGCCCTGACCGGCAACGGCGCCGGCCTCTGCCAGCTTCTCATAGTATGCCCAGCCGAATTCCGGTTGCTGCGTCATGGTGCCGACATGGATGACGGCGGCACCCGAATAAAGCGGGCTCGGCATGATCAGGCTCTTGGCAGCGTCAGCCGCGAGCAGGTCGTTCCAGCTCGTCGGGGCCGTCTTCACGAGGTCGGTGTTGTAGACGATGCCCGTGGTGATCACCTTGGTGCCGAAGAAAGTCTTGTCGGCATCGATGAAGGCAGGATCGATGCCCTCGACCGCAGCGTCGGTGAAGGCGAGCAGGCGGTCGTCGTTCTTCAGCTGGGTCATCGCGACAGTGTCGGCGATCAGAATGACGTCGGCGGGGCTATTGCCGGCGGCATATTCGGCCTGCAGCTTGGCCATGACTTCGGTGGTGCCGGAGCGGAAGAGCTCCACTTTGATTTCCGGGTGGTCGGCGTTGAAGGCTTCGATGACCTGGGTCATCTGATCCTGCGGCTGCGAGGTATAGACGGTGATCGTGTCCTGGGCCTGTGCGGTGAAGGCGAGACCGGCAAGGATCGTGGTGGTGAGGAGCGTGCGGATAAACATGGAAACCTCATTGAAGGGGGCGGAGCAGGCCCGGAAATTGTCGAATGCCGGCCCTTGGGCGGCAGGAGTTGTCGCCTAGCGCAGCGAGATGACGCCCGGACGACAGGTCGATGATCTTCGTGTGACATCGCCGTTGCTGGGAGTGCCCCCGCCTTCGCCGATCACCCAGCCATCGGTGATGACAAGTTCGATCGGCGTGCCCGGCGCGATCCGCTCGTCGAGTGGCAGGCTGACGACGTCGCCGTCGATCTCGGTCGGCAGGCAATGGCTGAGAAGGCTGCCGTTCTGAAAGACCTGGCCGACGAGTTCGGTCTTCAGATGTCCGCCCTCGTTGACGCGCTTGAGATCCGAGGCATGAAAGCAGAGCCAGCCATAGCCGACGGGTGCATTTCCCGGCATGTCGAGAAGTTGCTGGCCAAGCATCACCCGGGTCCGGCCGCCTTCCGATTTGAGCACCCGGACCGGCAGTGTGCGACCGCGCCCGATGAAGCGGGCGACCATCGGCGAGGCCGGCTTCCGGTAGAGCTCCTCCGGCGTTGCCAATTGCTCCAGCCGACCGTGGTCCATGACGGCTACATGGGTCGCGACCGCCATGGCCTCGTCCTGGTCATGGGTGACGAAGACGAAGGTGGAGCCGGTCAGGCTGTGGATGCGACGGAATTCGGCAAGCATCGCCTCGCGCAGATGCGCGTCGAGGTTGGCGAGCGGCTCGTCGAGGAGGATCAGATTTGGTCGGGTCGCAAGCGAGCGGGCCAGCGCCACGCGCTGACGCTGTCCGCCGGACAGCTCATGCGGGCGTCTGTCGCCGAGACCCGCGAGGCCGACGACCTTCAGCACCTCCTCGATCCGTGCGGCGCGTTCCCGGGGTTTCAATCCGCCGACCTTCAGGCCAAATTCGATGTTGCCGCGCACGGTCATCGTCGGCCACAGCGCATAGGACTGGAATACCATGCCGATCCCACGCTTCTCTGGAGGAAGGAAGGTACCATCACCGGCGACGATCGTCTCGTTGAAGCGAATTTCGCCCCCGTCAGGCGCCTCCAGCCCCGCGATCAGCCGCAGCACGGTGGTCTTGCCTGAGCCCGAAGGACCGAGCAGGGCGAGAAATGCACCGTCGGGGATTGTGAGCGAGACGCCGTCGACAGCCTGAAAATTGTCGAATCGCTTGGTGACCGTGGAAAGAGTAAGACGCGGCAAGGCTTTGGGCTCCCGAGTTTCCCTCGTCCTTTGCCACGTTCAGATGACGTCTGGATGAAGCCGCTGGCGTAGTTGCCATCTCCTCGGTGGTGAGCTTGTGGTGACCAATTTCAGTGGCTGTCATCCGTGTATTCGAGCAGACGTTTCGCCTGTTTGAGATGCGGTGCGTCGATCATTCGGCCGGCGAAACGGAGCGCGCCTTTGCCGGGATTGGCCGCAAAAGCGTCGACGATCGCCTGGGCTTCGGCCAATTCCTTTGCGGAAGGCGTGAATGCCTGGTTGATGACGGGCACCTGCGCGGGATGGATCGCCATCATGCCGTTGAAGCCATCGAAGCGGGCGCGCCGCGCATAGGCGGCAAGCCCGTCCGCATCGGCAAGCGCGGGGTAAACGGTCTCGATCGCAGCCACGCCGGCCGCGTGGGCGCCGAACAAGGTCAGGGAGCGGGCGAGTTCGTAAGGGGCGGTGTAGCGGCCCGTCTCGTCGCGTGCGCCAAGCGCCCCGATGGCCGCCGGCAGGTCTTCCGCGCCCCAGGTCAAGCCGACAAGCCGGTCGCTGACGGATGTGTAGGAGCCCAGCTGGAAGATCGCGGCCGGGGTCTCGGTCGCGATCGGCAGGACGGGGATGCCGGGCGCTTTTGCGCTCAGGGCTTCTACCGTTGAAGCCCCCTCCGCCTTCGGCAGCACCAGCCCGTCCGGCGGCACTTCAAGGATCGCTGCGAGATCATCGTCCAGAAGGCCGCTGTCGAGCGGGTTGATACGGACGAGAAGCGGGATCCTGCCTTTGGTCAGGCGGAGGAAGTCCGCCGCCGCCCGCCGGGCCGCAGGCTTGGCGTCCAGCGTCACGGAATCCTCGAGGTCCAGGATCAGGGCATCGGCGCCGCAGCCGAGTGCCTTCTCCATGCGATTGGGTCTGTCGCCCGGCACGAAGAGCAGCGAGCGCAGCCTCATTGCGGTCTCCGCGAGACGAGTGCGGAGCGCAGGCACTGGCAGACCAGCTCGTTGCGCTGGTTGAAGAGTTCATGCCGGAAGGTGATGATGCCGGCGGTTGGGCGCGATCGACTTTCTCTCAGGTCGGCAATCTCGCTCTCTGCCCGCATCGTGTCGCCGATGAAGACCGGCTTTGGCATGACGACCTTGTCGTAGCCCAGATTGGCAACCAGTGTGCCGAGCGTGGTATCGCCGACCGACAGGCCGACCATCAGCGAAAAGGTGAAGGTGCCGTTGACGAGGATCTGGCCGAATTCGCTCGCCTTCGCCGCTTCAACATCGAGATGCAGCGGCTGCGGATTGTGGGTCATCAGTGTGAACATCAGGTTGTCCGTTTCGGTCACAGTGCGCCGGATCTCGTGAGAGATCCTGTCGCCCAGTTTCCAGTCTTCGAAATAGCGTCCGGCCATCATCCGTCTCCCTCGATCCTGACGAGCAGGCTGCCCTCGACGACCTGGCTGCCCAGGCAGGCTTTCAGTTCGGCAACTGTGCCATCGAAAGGCGCATGCAGCACCTGCTCCATTTTCATGGCCTCGATGGCGATCAGCGGCTGGCCGCGTTTGACGAGGTCACCCTTGGCAACGGAAACGGCGATGATGATACCCGGCATTGGCGCGATGATGGCGCCGTCGCTGGAGCCTCCGCCATGGCCAGCATGCCCGGCCCGCGGTGCTCCGAACTCCCAGGCCTCGCCATCATGGAAAAGAACCCCGTTTTCCATTCGCACCGTCGTTTGAGCGCCATCCACCTGAACCAGATAAGGCCTCTTTCCAACGTCGACGGCCACCTGCCGGTCGATCTCGGCATTGAGGCGAAACCCCGTCAGAGCCGTCCAGACATCCTGCGATTGTTTCGGCAACAGGGCCGTTGCAGCGGCCTGCAAAACCGCTTCAGCCGGTCCACCTGGTGGCACAAGGTCTTCGACATGTCGCTCGATGAAGCCAGTGTCGACGGCGCCAGACAGAAATTCGGGGTGCCGAAGTGCACGGGTGAGAAAGGCCGCATTGGTATGGATCGGCCAGACCTCGACCTTCTGCACGCCGTCGCAAATCTTGCGGATCGCCTCTTGCCGGCTGGCGCCGTGGCTGATGAGTTTGGCCAGCATCGGATCATAATGCGGGGTGACCTCATCTCCCCGTTCGACGCCGCTGTCGATCCGAAGCGTATCCGGCAGTCGCAGATGGTCGAGCATGCCGATCGACGGCAGGAAACCGGTTGCTGGATTTTCCGCATAGAGCCGGGCTTCCATGGCCCAGCCGGTGATGGAAAGCTGATCCTGATTCAATGGCAGAGGCTCGCCCGAGGCGATGCGCAATTGCCATTCGACCAGATCCTGTCCGGTGATCGCCTCGGTCACGGGATGCTCGACCTGGAGACGCGTGTTCATTTCCATGAACCAGATGCGATCAGCACGCAGGCCCTCGGAGGCGTCGGCGATGAACTCGATCGTACCTGCGCCGACATAATCGACCGCGCGGGCGGCCTTGACAGCCGCCTGGCAGACCGCATGCCGGGTCACGGCATCCATACCGGGCGCCGGTGCTTCCTCGATCACCTTCTGGTGGCGGCGTTGCAGCGAGCAGTCGCGTTCGAAGAGATGTACGACATTGCCCTTGGTGTCGCCAAAAACCTGCACCTCGATATGACGCGGTGAGAGGATGTATTTCTCGATCAGCACGCGGTCATCGCCGAAGGAGGACGCCGCCTCGCGCCGGCAACTGGCGAGCGCTGTTGCAAAATCCTCCGTCCGCTCGACGCGGCGCATGCCCTTGCCGCCACCGCCGGCCACCGCCTTGATCAGCACGGGATAGCCGATGGCATCGGCCTCGCGTTGCAGTCGTTCCAGGCTCTGGTCTTCCCCGAGATAACCGGGTGTGACCGGCACGCCGGCTGCGATCATCCGTTGTTTGGCGGCATCTTTCAGGCCCATGGCCCTGATGGCAACCGGTGGCGCCCCGACCCAGACCAGACCCTCGGCCATCACGGCTTCGGCAAACTCGGCATTTTCCGACAGGAAGCCATATCCGGGATGGATCGCCTCAGCGCCGCTCCTCCTCGCCGCTTCGAGAATGCGGTCCTGCCGCAGGTAGCTGTCGCGGGCCGGCGCCGGACCGATCGGCAGCGCCTCATCGGCCTCGCGCACGAACGCCATGCCAGCATCCACATCCGAATGCACCGCAATCGTTCGGATGCCGAGCCGTTTTGCCGTGCGAATGATCCGCCTTGCGATTTCACCGCGATTGGCAATCAAGAGGCTTTCCATCATCTTCGCCTCACATCCGGAAAATGCCGAACTGCGCCCGTTCTGGGATCGGGGCGTTCAGCGTTGCGGAAAGGGCGAGGCCAAGCACGTCGCGGGTCTGGGCGGGGTCGATGATGCCGTCATCCCACATCCGGGCCGTCGCGTAATAGGGGTTGCCTTCGTCCTCGTATTTCTGGCGGATCGGCGCCTTGAAGGCCTCGGCCTCCTCCGCCGTCCAGCCTTCGGCGTCGCGATGGACGGTCGCCAGGACAGAGGCGGCCTGCTCGCCTCCCATCACCGAAATGCGCGCATTGGGCCAGGAAAACAGGAAGCGTGGCTGAAAGGCGCGGCCGCACATGCCGTAATTGCCGGCCCCGAAACTGCCGCCGATCAGCACAGTGACTTTCGGCACCTGTGCGCCCGCGACTGCGGTCACCAGCTTGGCGCCGTGTTTGGCGATGCCTTCCGCCTCGTATTTCCCGCCGACCATGAAGCCGGAAATGTTCTGCAGGAAGAGCAGCGGAATGCGCCTCTGGCAGGCGAGTTCGATGAAGTGGGCGCCCTTCAGGGCACTTTCGGAAAACAGGACGCCATTGTTGGCGAGGATGGCGATGGGCATGCCCCAGAGACGGGCGAAACCGCAGACAAGCGTGGTTCCGTAAAGCGGCTTGAACTCCTGCAGTTCGGAACCATCGACGAGACGGGCGATCACCTCGCGCACGTCATAGGGTGTGCGCAGGTCCTGCGGGACCACGCCGTAGAGCTCACTCGGGTCGAACAGGGGAGGGCGCGGTTTGTCCAGCTCAATGTCCACCGTCTTCGGTCGGTTCAGTGTCGCAACGATGTCGCGCACGATCAGTAGCGCGTGTTCGTCGTTTTCGGCGACATGGTCGACAAGGCCGGACTTGCGGGCGTGGACATCAGCACCACCCAGATCTTCGGCCGAGATCACCTCGCCGGTTGCGGCCTTGACCAGAGGTGGGCCGGCGAGAAAGATGGTGCCCTGGTTGCGGACGATCACCGTCTCGTCGGACATGGCCGGGACATAGGCGCCGCCCGCCGTACAGCTTCCCATGACGCAGGCGATTTGCGGAATGCCGGCGGCAGACATCTGCGCCTGATTGTAGAAGATCCGGCCAAAATGATCGCGATCGGGGAAGACCTCGGCCTGATGCGGCAGGTTGGCGCCGCCGGAATCCACCAGATAGATGCAGGGCAGGCGGTTTTCCGAGGCAATCTCCTGTGCTCTCAGATGCTTCTTGACCGTCATTGGGAAATAGGCGCCGCCCTTTACCGTCGGGTCATGGGCAATGATCATGCATTCGCGACCCGAGACACGGCCGATACCCGTGATCATGCCCGCGCCCGGCGCCTCGTCACCATACATGCCGCCGGCCGCCAGTTGCCCGATCTCCAGGAAAGGGGAGCCGGGGTCGAGGAGCCGCAACACGCGGTCGCGGGGCAGAAGCTTGCCACGCGCGACATGACGTTGGCGATGGCTTTCAGCCCCGCCCAATGCGGCGGTGGCCACCTTCGACCGCAGTTCTTCGGCAAGCGCGGCGTTGCGGGCCGCATTGGCCTTGAAGCCTTCGCTGTCGCGGTCGAGCATGGTCGAGAGTATCGGCATCAGCTCATCCCCTCTGCACCGATGACCTCGCGGCCGATCAGCATGCGGCGTACCTCGTTGGTGCCTGCGCCGATATCGAGAAGCTTTGCGTCACGCCAGTAGCGCTCAACGGGCCAGTCTTTGGTGTAACCCGCACCACCCAGGGCCTGGATCGCCTGTTCGGCCACTTTCACCGCGTTCTCAGACGCATAGAGGATTGCGCCGGCCGCATCCTGGCGCGTTGTCTGGCCGGCATCGCAGGCACGCGCCACGGCATAGACATAGGCGCGGGCGGAGTTCAGCGCCACGACCATGTCGGCGATCTTGGCCTGCATCAGCTGGAAGCTTCCGATCGGTCGGCCAAACTGCCGGCGCTCCCTGACATAGGGCAGGACGACGTCGAGGCAGGCCTGCATGATGCCGAGCTGGATTCCCGAAAGCACGACCCGCTCGTAGTCGAGGCCGGACATCAGCACCTTCACCCCGCCGTTCAGCGGACCCATGATGTTTTCATGTGGGACAAAGCAGTCCTGGAAAACAAGTTCCGCCGTGGGAGAACCACGCATACCGACCTTGTCGATCTTCTGGCCGATCGAGAAGCCGGGGAAATCCTTTTCGATGAGAAAGGCCGTGATGCCTTTCGATCCAGCCTGCGGCTCAGTCTTCGCATAGACCACGAGCGTTTGGGCATAGGGGGCATTGGTGATCCAAAATTTGGTGCCGTTCAGGCGGAAGCCGCCCTCGACTCTGTCGGCGCGCAGCCGCATGGAGACAACGTCGGATCCGGCGCCGGCTTCGGACATGGCGAGACTGCCGACATGGTCGCCGGATATCAGGCCGGGCAGATACTTCGCTTTCTGCTCATCCGAACCCCAGCGTGCGATCTGGTTGATGCAGAGATTGGAATGTGCGCCATAGGACAGGCCCACTGAGGCCGAAGCGCGACTGATTTCCTCGCAGGCAACGACATGGTCGAGATAGCCAAGGCCAAGGCCGCCGTCCGCTTCTGCAACAGTCATGCCATGCAGGCCGAGCGCGCCCATGGCCGGCCAGAGCTCGACGGGAAAACGATCGCGTGCGTCAATCTCGGCAGCGATCGGGGCGATACGCTCACGGGCAAAGCGCGCGGTCGTGTCGCGGATCATCTCCGCTGTTTCGCCAAGCCTGAAGTCCAATTCGGTCATGGGGCTTCCTCTGCGATTTTAGATCATGCGAACCGGAAGGCCGGTCATATGTGCAGTGCGTGTCCCAGCGCCTTGAGTGCTGCTTCCTGCAGGGCTTCGCCGCGTGTGGGATGGGCATGGATGGTGGCGGCTATGTCCTCCAGCCGAGCACCCATTTCGATGGCGATCGCAAAGGTCGAGGCAAATTCGGAGACACCCGCCCCGACGGCCTGCAGACCCAGCACGGCGTGGCTATCAGCGCGCGCCACGACACGAACGAAGCCGTCTTCATCCTCCACCGTCATCGCCCGTCCATTCGCTGTGAAAGGGAACTGGCCGATTTTCACATCGAAGCCATGGCTGCGGGCTTCCTCCGGCAAGAGGCCGGCGCTGACGATTTCAGGGTCGGTGAAGCAGATGGCGGGGATGCAGCGCTTGTCCCAGGCGCGCTTGCGGCCGGCGACGATCTCGGCGACCATTTCGCCCTGCGCCATGGCCCGATGCGCCAGCATCGGCTCGCCGGTCACGTCGCCGATCGCATAGACCCCGCGCATGGATGTGTGGCAGCGGTCATCGACCTGCAGGTACGAGCCGATCCGGTCGAGATCGAGTTCTTCGAGGCCTGAGCCCGTGGTGCGCGGCCGCCGTCCGACGGCGACGAGAATGCGGTCTGCCGGCAGTTCGCGCCGTCCCTCGGCGGTCTCGACGACCAGCGCCTCGCCCGTGTCGGATAGCCCCACGGCCCTTGCGTCCGTCAGCACCTTGATGCCGCGTTCGCCAAGCCTGCGCAGAACCGGCTTGACCAGATCGGCATCGTAGAGCGGCAGGATCTGCGATGTCGCCTCGACCACGGTGACTTCAGATCCCATGCGGGCGAAGGCGGTTCCGAGTTCCAGTCCGATATAGCCGCCGCCCACGACGACGAGCTTTTTGGGCAGTTCGGTCAGTGACAGCGCCTCGGTGGAGGAAATGACCTTGCCGCCGAAAGGAAGGGCCGGGAGCTCGACGGGATCGGAGCCGGTCGCGATCACAATGGTTTCTGCGCGGATGACCTGCAGGCCGGTCTCGGTTTCCACCTCCACCGTCTTGCCGTCCCGAAAACGGGCGCGGCCGTGAACGATCTTGACCCGCGCCTTCTGCAGGAGGCCGGAGACGCCACCGGTCAGCCGGCCGACGATGGCGTCCTTCCAGGCCATGGTCTTGGACAGATCGATGGAAGCGCCTTCGACGCGGATGCCAAGCGCGTTCTCGCCGGCGGACAGCGCCCGCGCCTTGTCGAAGGTCTCTGCGGCATGGATCAGCGCCTTGGACGGGATACAGCCGATCGTCAGGCAGGTGCCGCCAGGACGGCCCTCTTCAACGATGACGGTATCGATGCCGAGCTGTCCTGCCTTGATGGCGCAGACATAGCCACCTGGACCGGCGCCGATGACGAGGAGCTTGCAAAAAATCTCTTTCATGGCTCAGCCCTCTATAAAGATCAGCGCCGGGGTCTCCATCAGCACCCGCAGGCGCTGGACGAAGGTCGCAGCATTCCAGCCATCGACGATGCGGTGATCGAAGCTGGAAGACAGGTTCATCATCTTGCGCGGCACAAACTGCGTGCCGTCCCAGATGGGGCGTATGGCGATCTTGTTGACGCCCACGATGGCGACTTCTGGGTGGTTGATCACAGGGGTCGAGACAATGCCGCCAAGTGCTCCGAGCGAGGTGATGGTGATGGTCGAGCCGGTCAGCTCGTCCCGCGTCGCCGTGCCGGCGCGGGTGGCTTCTGCAAGCCGGTTCATCTCGCTTGCGCAATCCCATATGCCCCGCGCCTCGGCATGTTTGACCACCGGCACGGCAAGACCGGCGGCGGTCTGGGTGGCGATGCCGATATGCACCGCGCCGAAACGGGTGAGCACGCCGGCATCGTCGTCGAAGGTGGCGTTGACATCAGGTTGCTCGACGACCGCCTTGACCATGGCGCGCATCAGGAAGGGCAGGAGCGTGAGCTTTGGCTGGTCAGGCCGGCGTTCGGCATTCATCTTGGCGCGCAGTTCTTCAAGCGCTGTGACGTCCACTTCCTCCACATAGGTGATGTGGGGAATGCGCGAGGTGGAGACGACCATCTTCTCGGCGATCCGGCGCCGAAGGCCGGTCAGTTTGATCTCCTCCCGCGTGGTCTTCTTGGCAAAGCCTGATACCGCTGGTGCAGGATCCGGGCCGCGGGCAAGAAACTGTTCCACATCTTCGCGCAGAATGCGTCCTGCCGGACCCGATCCGCGCAACAGGCGCAGGTCGATGCCGTTCTCGCGGGCCAGCAAGCGGACCGAGGGTGCTGCGAGTGGTTTGTCGAATTCGGGTGAGGGTTGCCGAGCGGGGGCAGCGGCAGCGGCGGGCGCTGCAGGCGGCGCGGACTTCGTTGGCGTGTGCGGCGCTTCGCCGCTTGTGACCGGCGGGGGCTCGGGTGTCGCGTCCACCGTCTCCGGTGTCGCCGGCTCCTCGCCTGCACCATCCGTTGCGATCCGGATGAGGGGCGCCTTGACCGCGATCGTGTCTCCCACTTCGCCGCCAAGCCAGACCACTGTGCCACTGACGGGTGTGGGGATCTCCACGGTCGCCTTGTCGGTCATCACGGCGGCGACCATCATGTCCTCGCGCACGGGATCACCGATCTTCACCATCCATTCGACAAGCTCAGCCTCGGCCACGCCTTCGCCGACATCGGGCATCTTGATCGTGAATTCGCCCATGGCTCAGGCCTCCATGACGTCGATGAGCGCGCGGCCGACCCGCGCAGGTCCCGGGAAATAGTCCCATTCCTGCGCATGCGGATAGGGCGTGTCCCAACCGGCCACGCGCATGACCGGCGCTTCCAGATGGTAGAAGCAATGCTCCTGCACCAGCGACACGATTTCGCCGCCGAAACCGGAGGTCAGTGTCGCCTCATGCACCACGACGCATCGGCCCGTTTTGGTGACCGACTTGACGATCGTGTCGAGATCGAGCGGCATCAGGCTGCGAAGGTCGATCACTTCGGCGTCGATGCCGGTCTCCTCAGCTGCGGCCAGCGCCACATGCACCATGGTCCCGTAGGTGATTACGGTAACGGCGGAACCCTCGCGGCGGATGTCCGCCTTGCCGATCGGGATCGTGTAATAGCCTTCCGGCACCTCGCCCAGTTCATGGCGGGACCAGGGCGTCACGGGCCGGTCGTGATGGCCGTCGAAGGGGCCGTTATAGAGGCGCTTGGGCTCCAGAAAGATGACCGGATCCGGATCCGCAATCGCAGCGGTCAGCAGGCCCTTGGCGTCATAGGGATTGGACGGGACAACCACTTTCAGGCCGCAGACATGGGTGAACAGGGCTTCCGGGCTCTGGCTGTGGGTCTGTCCGCCGAAAATGCCGCCGCCGGTTGGCATGCGCACCACGATCGGGCAGGTAAAGTCGCCATTCGACCGATAGCGGATGCGGGCCGCCTCCTGGGTCAGCTGATCATAGGCGGGATACATGTAGTCTGCGAACTGGATCTCGACGCAGGGCTTCAGGCCATAGGCCGCCATGCCGATCGCAGCTCCCACGATGCCGGATTCGTTGATCGGCGTGTCGAAGCAGCGGGTCTTTCCATATTTTGCCTGCAGACCTTGGGTGCAGCGGAACACGCCGCCGAAATAACCGACGTCCTCGCCAAACACGACCACGTCGTCGTCGCGCTCCATGGACACGTCCATGGCGCTGCGGACCGCTTCGATCATCGTCATTCTGGCCATGTCAGTATCCTGCCTTCTGACGCTGGCGGCGCAGGTGCGGGGGCATTTCGGCATAGACACCTTCGAAGATGTCCCGCACCGAAGGTTTGCCGCCGGCATGCAGCGTGCCGTTTTCCTCGGCCTTGCGCTGGGCCGTGATCACCTCGTCCATGATCTCGGCTTCGGCCTGCACATGCCGTTCCTCCGACCATGCGCCTCTGTTGATCAGGTGTTTCTTCAGCCGCAGCACCGGATCCCCGAGAGGCCAGGTTTCGGATTCCGTTTTCGGGCGGTAAGCGCCCGGATCGTCGGATGTGGAATGCGCGCCGACCCGATATGTTACGTATTCGACAAGCGTCGGGCCAAGATTACGCCTGGCCCTCTCGGCGGCCCAGCATGCGACCGCATAGACAGCCAGATAGTCGTTCCCATCGACCCTGAGCGCCGGAATGCCAAAGCCCAGCCCACGGGCGGCAAAGGTGCCCGAACCGCCGCGGGCAATGCCCTGAAAGGTGGAGATCGCCCACTGATTGTTGACGACATTGAGGACCACGGGCGCCCGGTAGGTCGAGGCGAAAACCAGAGCCGAATGAAAATCCGACTCGGCTGTCGAACCGTCGCCGATCCAGGCGGCGGCAATGCGGCTGTCGTTCTTGATCGCCGATGCCATGGCCCAGCCGACAGCCTGGACATACTGGGTGGCGAGATTGCCGGAAATGGTGAAGAAGCCATGTTCCTTGGAGGAGTACATGATCGGCAACTGTCGCCCGCGCAGGGGATCGGCCTCGTTCGAGAAGATCTGGTTCATCATCTCGACCATGGGATAGTCGTCGGCGATCAGAAGTCCGGCCTGCCGATAGGTCGGGAAGTTCATATCGCCTTTTTTGAGCGCCTTGCGAAAGGCGCAGCTGACGGCTTCCTCACCCAGATGCTGCATGTAGAAGGAGGTCTTGCCCTGCCGCTGTGCCATCAGCATCCGGGCGTCGAAGGCTCGGAGCGTCATCATATGGCGCAGGCCGGTTCGCAATTCGTCGTCCGTCAGCAGGCCTGCCCAAGGGCCGACGGCCTCGCCATCGCGGTTCAAAACCCGGATGATCGAATAGGCCAGGTCACGGATATCTTCGGCCGCCGCATCGACCGGAGGCCTCGGCACCGATCCGGCCTTGGCAATCTTGACGTTGGAAAAATCGGGCTGGCCGCCCGGCCGAACGGCAGGTTCGGGGACATGCAGGCTCAGATGCGCAGGTTGCACCATCAGTCTCCTCCCGTGAAACCTGCTCCTCTCCCCAGGAGCAGATCAATCGAAGTGAATGGTAAGCGTCTTGCTTGTGGCAAGCCATGACAAAACTGCATCCAATTCTTTGGCCAGTTTTGCCATATGTCTTATGGGACAGCAGATGCCGGCTTCTGGCGTCTAAATAGATCTGGAACTCTTGCGGAAAGCCTCGGGGCTCACACCCATCCATTTCTTGAAGGCCCGATAGAAGGCGCTCGGTTCCGAATACCCCAGGCGGGCGGCAATATCGCTAACGGTATCATGGGTGTTCATCAGCATGTCCCTGGCAAAATCACGGCGAATGTCGTCCTTGATGCTGGCATAGCTTTGTCCTTCGTCATGCAGGCGGTGGCGCAGCGTCGAAGATGACATGCGCATATCGCGGGCCAGATCTGAAAAGCTGCCCCAATCCGCAGGCCCCTTCTGGTTCAGTCGGCGCCTGACGGCGGCAGCCGTGCCGGCGTCATAGCGATAGCGGATCAGGATATTGGCCGGCGCTCCCCGAAGGAATTGCCGCAATGCCTGCTCGTTGCGCGCGATCGGCAAGGCCAGCATGGAGGAATCGAAGCCGAGGCGGCTCACCGGTTGCGAGAAGCGAATGGGAGCGCCGAAGAAAAGCCGGTGTTCGGCACTCAGTTTCGGTTCGCTGCAGCGAAAATCCACAAGGCGGATCGGAATGCGTCTTCCCACCAGCCAGCAGGTCAATCCATGCAGGATGATCCAGTAGCTGCGATAGGCGAAGGCGGAGCGGGGTTTTCCTGTTTCGCAAAGCTCGATCACTGCGGTGCCGTCGCGAACCTCAAGCCGACCTGTCGGTTCCCCCAGGACGACATTCAGAAAACGCAAGGCCCGCCGCAGGGCTCGCTCCAGCGTTGGCGCATGCAGCACGCAATGGCACAGGAGCGTGAAGCTGCCGCGTGGCATCGTTCGTTCGCCGAGACCGAAACACTCGTCATTCAGCTCCTCGGCAATTGCGAGCCAGAGGCGCCCGAAAGTCTGGGTCGAAACCGGTTGGTCGACGACAGGCGGAAGACCGAGCCGGGACAGAAGCGGCTCTGTGGGCCTGCCTGCGCGTCTGAGGCTGTCGAGTGCCTCCTCGACGAAACCCGTCGAGATCATATGTCGTTCGGTCTCAGCCATGGTCGTCGTTCGACCTCAAGTGCGTCAGTGGCAAAAGTGGCCTCAAGAATGGATCAATTTCGTCATCGGTTGCAACTGTGAAACGCAGTAGAGTTTGCGCCATCGGCAGCTTCAGGCGAGGACTGAAGGGGAGGAGGGTCGATGCGCATCGAGAATGGCTGTTTCATCGTGACCGGCGGTTGCTCCGGACTTGGCGCGGCGACGGTGCGCATGATCAGCGAGGCGGGCGGTCGTGTCTTGATTGCCGATCGTGATCGCGATCGGGGGCCATCGCTTGCGCGGGAGATCGGCGACAACGTTGCTTTTCTTGAAACAGACGTGACGCGTGCGCAGGATGGCGCTGCGGCAATCGAGGCTGCGACGAAAGCTTTCGGCAATGTGCGGGGATTGATCAATTGCGCCGGTGTGGCGCCTGCGGAGAAGGTTGTCGGCCGCGACGGGCCGCATGGGCTGGAGAGCTTCGAACGCACGATCGGGATCAACCTTGTCGGCACCTTCAACATGGTCCGGCTCGCCGCTGCCGCGATCCAGACGAACGAACCCGATGCGGAGGGTGAACGTGGCGTCATCATCAATACTGCTTCCGTGGCCGCCTTTGACGGCCAGGTCGGCCAGGCCGCCTACGCAGCGTCCAAAGGCGGGATCGCCGCCATGACCCTGCCGATCGCCCGTGAACTCGCACGGTTCGGCATTCGCGTCATGGCGATTGCGCCGGGTGTGTTCGAAACGCCGATGATGGCGGGCATGCCGGAGCAGGTGCGCGAAGGTCTCGCGTCCAGCGTGCCCTTTCCGCCCCGCCTCGGCAGGCCGGTCGAATTCGCAGCCCTCGCCCGCCATATCATTGAAAACACGATGCTCAACGGGGAGGTCATCCGCCTCGATGGAGCCATCCGCATGGGCGCGCGCTGATCGCTGCTGAAGGAGAAGAGATGGGAGTTCAGGATCCGATCGTCATTGTCGGTTCTGCCCGAACCCCGATCGGGGGCTTTCAGGGCGAGCTGATGGAGATGACCGCAGCCGCGCTAGGCGCTGCCGCCATCCGGGCGGCGCTCGACCGCAGCGGGCTTCCAGCCGAGGCCGTCGAAGAGATCCTGTTCGGCTGTGTCCTGCCGGCAGGCCAGGGCCAGGCGCCTGCAAGACAGGCCGCGATCGGTGCCGGTCTGCCTTTCTCGGCGGGGGCTACGACCGTCAACAAGATGTGCGGTTCGGGCATGAAGGCCGCCATGCTCGCCCATGACTTGCTCGTCGCCGGGAGCGCCTCTGTCGCGGTTGCCGGCGGCATGGAGAGCATGACCAATGCGCCCTATCTGCTTGACCGCGCCCGCGCCGGCTACCGGCTTGGACATGGGCGTGTGCTCGATCACATGTTTCTCGATGGCCTTGAGGATGCCTATGACAAGGGCCGGCTGATGGGCACCTTCGCGGAAGATTGCGCCGAGGCCTACCAGTTTACCCGTGAGGCGCAGGACGCCTATGCCATCGCCTCGCTCACGCGGGCAACAAAGGCTATCGCCGATGGCAGCTTCGAGCGCGAAGTCGTGCCGGTTAACGTCAAGGCCGGCAAGGCGGAACAGGAGATCAGCCGCGACGAGCAGCCGGGCAAGGCAAAGCCGGAGAAGATCCCGACGCTGAAGCCCGCCTTCCGCGATGGCGGTACGGTGACGGCTGCCAATTCCAGCTCGATTTCCGATGGTGCGGCTGCACTCGTCCTGATGCGCCGCTCGGAAGCGGAGCGGCGCGGTCTTGTCCCGCTTGCCACGATCCTCGGGCACGCCACGCATTCGCAGGCGCCTGGCCTGTTTGCCACCGCGCCGATCGGTGCCCTGCAGAAGCTCTCCGATCGCATCGGCCTGCCGCTATCTGAGGTCGATCTGTTCGAAATCAACGAAGCCTTTGCGGTCGTCGCCATGGCCGCGATGCGCGACCTCGATCTGCCGCATGACAAGGTCAATATTCATGGCGGTGCCTGCGCGCTGGGCCATCCGATCGGCGCCTCGGGCGCGCGGATCCTGGTGACGCTGATCGCCGCACTCGAACGGTACGATCTGAAACGCGGCATGGCGGCTCTCTGCATTGGCGGTGGCGAAGCCACGGCGATTGCCATCGAGCGGGCGTGATTGGAGGAAGACGGGATGGTTCTTTCAGAGCTTCAACAGCAGATCCTCGAGATGACGCGCAGCTTTGCCCGGGAGCGGCTTGCCCCAGGTGCCGCCGAACGCGACCGGCAACACCGTTTCCCACGCGAGGAACTGACCGAAATGGGTGAGCTTGGGCTGCTTGGCATGCTTGTGCCGGAAGCCTATGGGGGCTCGGACACCGGTGTGCTCGCCTATGCGATCGCGGTCGAGGAAATTGCCGCGGGCGACGGCGCCTGCTCGACGATCATGAGCGTCCACAGCTCGGTGGGGTGTGTGCCGATCCTGAAGTTCGGCACGGAAGAGCAGCGGCAGCGCTTCCTGCCGAAACTGGCTTCGGGAGAATGGATCGGCGGCTTTGCCCTGACCGAGCCACAGGCCGGATCGGATGCCTCCAACCTCAAAACCCGCGCACGGCGCGAGGGTGATCATTACATCATCGACGGTGCCAAGCAGTTCATCACCTCGGGCAAGAATGGTCATGTCATCATCGTGTTTGCCGTGACTGATCCCAGTGCGGCCAAGAACGGGATCACGGCCTTTATCGTGCCGACGGATACACCGGGCTACGAGGTCGTGCGCGTCGAGGAGAAGCTCGGTCTCAACGCGTCAGACACCTGCCAGATTGCCTTTAACGGGATGAAGATTCCCGTCGAGAACAGGCTCGGCGAGGAAGGGGAAGGTTATCGTATTGCGCTTTCCAATCTGGAGGGAGGGCGCATCGGGATTGCGGCCCAATCGGTCGGCATGGCGCAGGCGGCCTTCGAGGCGGCGCGCGATTATGCAGGTGAGCGAAAGGCTTTCGGCAAAGCAATCGCCGAGCATCAGGCGGTTGCCTTCCGCCTCGCCGATATGGCGACACAGATCGAGGCCGCACGACAGCTCGTCTGGCATGCAGCTTCGCTGCGCGAGGCCGGCATTCCCTGCATTTCGCAAGCCTCGATGGCCAAACTCTTCGCGTCCGAGATGGTCGAGCGCGTCTGCTCGGATGCGATCCAGATCCACGGTGGCTATGGCTATATGCGGGATTATCCGGTTGAGCGGATCTACCGGGATGCGCGCATCTGCCAGATCTACGAAGGGACCAGCGACGTTCAGCGCATGGTGATTGCGCGAAACCTGTAGGATGCCACATTGGGAGCGCTCGGGGACGGACGTGAAAACAGGGAGGAAATGCTATGCTTGAGACGATAGCCTTCATTGGTCTTGGCAATATGGGTGGGCCGATGGCTGC
Source organism: Agrobacterium sp. MA01 (assembly GCF_009650195.1). Lineage (NCBI taxonomy): Bacteria > Pseudomonadati > Pseudomonadota > Alphaproteobacteria > Hyphomicrobiales > Rhizobiaceae > Agrobacterium > Agrobacterium sp. MA01. Next base: position 3,381,603 of record NZ_CP045854.1, on the reverse strand, counting down.
CAATCTCGTCAAGGCGGGGTATCCGGTCCGAGGCTTCGATCTTTCTGAAACAGCGAAGCTCGCCGCGACAGCAAGCGGCATCACGCTCTGTGATACGGCGGCGGAAACCCTGACCGGCGCCTCGATCGTCATTACCATGCTGCCTGCCGGTCATCATGTCCTGTCGGTCTGGAGCGAGCTCGTCGGGGCAGTCGATCAGGGGACGCTGATGATCGACTGCTCGACGATCGATGTGGACAGCGCCCGCAAATGCCATGCGCTTGCCAACGAGGCCGGCTGCCTGTCGCTCGATGCGCCGGTCTCCGGCGGAACGGCCGGGGCAAGTGCCGGCACGCTGACCTTCATGGTCGGTGGGGAGGCGGATGCTTTGAACCGGGGCCGCCCTGTGCTTGAAGCCATGGGACGACGGGTCGTCCATTGCGGTTCGGCCGGTGCCGGCCAGGCTGCCAAGATCTGCAACAACATGATCCTCGGGATCACCATGGCGGGGGTCTGTGAGGCCTTCGTACTCGGTGAAAAGCTCGGGCTCTCGCATCAGGCCCTGTTCGACGTGGCCTCGACATCATCGGGCCAGTGCTGGGCGATTAGCACCAACTGCCCGGTTCCGGGTCCCGTTCCGACATCGCCGGCAAACCGGGACTACAAGCCGGGCTTTGCCGCCGCCCTGATGCTCAAGGACATGCGGTTGTCGCAGGAAGCGGCAAAATCGACCGGTGCGGCTACGGCTCTCGGCGCGCATGCGACTGAGCTTTACGAGCTCTTCGACCAGCTCGGGCATGGCGGCGAAGATTTTTCGTCGATCATCAACACCATCAGAGACAGGTCTCCCTGAAGAACAAGTTGCGGAGGCCCTTAAGCGACGAGCGGCATCAAGCCACCAGTACAGAGCTTAAGCTGCCGTGAACTCACGCGCTTCAGCAAGGCGGCATCATGGCTGATGGCAAGGATGCCGAGGCCCTGGCGGCGACGCTCCATGAGGAAGGACCAAATTTCCACCTGGGTGATCGGATCAAGCATGGCGGATAGTTCGTCGGCGACCAGGAAGCGGGTGTCGGGGCCAAGCGCCCTCGCCAGCACAACCCGTTGCAGTTCGCCGCCCGAGATTTCGTGCGGGTAGCGATCAAGCCAGGCACGCGACACGCCGATGGCATCCAGCGTCTGATCATCCGGCTGCCAGGCTTCCGCGATGATCCGGCCTAGCCGCCATCGCGGATTGACGGCGAAGATCGAGGACTGGTGGATGTGTTGAACCCCGCAATAGCCCAGGGCAGGGGCTGCACCATCGAGGAGAACCTCGCCTTTTTGGGGCTTCAGATAGCCCGCCGCGATGCGCCCGAGCGTCGATTTGCCAGTGCCGGAGGGGCCGGAAAGGCCCAGAATCTCGCCCGGCTTCAGCGTCAGCGACACCCCATCAAGGATGGGCTTTGCTTTGCCAAAGCCGAAGTCGACATCTCTTACCTCAAGCACGCGCAGCCTCCCGCACAAGCGGTGCGGCCGAGAACTGGTTTCCCGGCATGGCCAGCCACAGCGCCCGTGCATAAGGCAGCGTCAGCTGTCTGCCATCCTCCGAAAACGCATTCGCCGGCTCGGTGCCCAGCAATCTGCCCTGTTCCAGGATCGCGACCCGGTTGGCATGGGAGACCGCGGTGACGAGATCATGGGTAATCAGAAGCACGGCCTTGCCGCTATCGGCAAGGCGGCGCAGATGGCGCAGGACGTTTTTCGCAGCGTCCGGATCGAGCCCGCTTGTCGGCTCGTCGGCGACGATCAGATCCGGCTCTCCAATCGTGGCGATGGCGAGAAGCAGGCGGCGCGCCATGCCGCCCGAGACCTGATGCGGATAAAGCCGCATGACCTCGGCGCCAAGGCCGAAGCTCTCAAGGGTGGTCACGAGGTCTGCCATCGTTTTCGTTTTGCTGCTGCGTTTTGCGGCCCACAGCAATTGTTTGCCACAGCGGGCCAGCGGGTCGAGATGGCTGAGCGATTGCGGAACCAGCGCCATGCGAGGGCGGTGGTCCTTGCCGCCATTCGCCGCTTCAACCTGCTCCCCGTTCAGCGATATGTTGCCGCGCACCACAGCATTTTCCGGCAGAATGCCGAACAGGGCATGGGCAAGCAGGCTCTTTCCTGCGCCCGAAGCACCCACCAGAGCCAGGATCTCACCGCGATCCACCTTGAGGTCGATGCCGTCGAGGGCCGGTACTTCGCAGCGATGGATGAGGCCGTCATAGCGCAGGAAACCGATGGACAGGGATTCGACTGAAAGCATCACGTCTGCTCCTGCCGGGGATCGGTCAACAGCCGGAGCCCATTGCCGATGGCATCGAAACTCAAGACCACGAGTAGCAGTGCCAGCCCCGGAAACAGGCCTAGCCACCATTTGCCGGCGGAAAGGTAGCGCATCGAATCCGACAGCAAAACGCCGATTGCGGGGTTGGACGGTTCAAGCCCAAAGCCGATGAAGGTCAGACCCGCCTCATGCAGGATGGCATGGGGGAACAGAAGTACGAGGCCGACAAGCAGCTGCGGCACGAGATGCGGCAGAAAGTGATGCCGGCCGATGCAAATCCAGGATTTGCCGAAATGCCGCGATGCCTGCACGAACTCGGCCTGGCGCAGTTGCAGCAGTTCCGCCCTCAGAATGCGGGTGAGCCGCGGCCAATGGGTGACGGCAACCGCAATGATCACCGCCGTGGTGCCGCCGCCAAGACCGAAGGAGATGAGGATCAAAAGCACGAAATGCGGCAGTCCCATCGCAGCATCGATCAGGAAGGACACGGCTTCATCGGCGAGCCGCCCGCCTGTTGTCGCCACAAGTGCAAGCAGCATGGCGATGACGACGGACCCTGAAGCCGCAATCAGGCCGACCCAGAAGCTCAAGGCGAGGCCATGCAGCGTGCGGGCGAACATGTCGCGTCCGAGCTGATCGGTACCGGCTAGATGGGACAATGACGGTTCGAGCAGGCGCGTGGAAAAATCGGCATCAATGCCGTAGCGCCCGTAGAGATGGGTGGAGACGAGCACGGCAGCCAAAGCGAGCGCTGCTACGGTTGCGACCGCGAGCGTTCGTATCCTGTGTCCGTCTGGCGCGCGATCGGGGGCGGAGGGCGGGAGATCGAGGATGTCGCTCATGCGATGCGCACTCCCGACGCCATGCGCGGATCGACCAGCCTGTAAAGGAGATCGGCAATCGAGTTGCCGAGGAAGACGACAAAGGTCAGCGCCAGTGTGATCGCAAGGAGCAGGGGTACATCGCCACGGATGCCGGCTTCCACGGTTGCTTTGCCAAGCCCCGGATAGGAAAACACCTGTTCGGCGAGAACCGAGCCGCCAAACAACTCGCCAAGCGAGGCAAAGAGAACCGTGATCGCAGGGAGCGCTGCATTGCGTGCGCCATGGCGCAAGGCAATGTCCATGCGCGAGGCGCCTTGCGCCTTGGCATAGAGCGCATAATCGGACTGCATGATCTCGATCATCTTGGCACGCGTGTGCAGCGCGATCTGGGCAATGCCGAGCACGCTGAGCGCCATCAGCGGCAGGGCAAGATGCCGGGCGCGATCAGCCAAGGTCACGTCTTCAGGCAGGACGCCAATCGGGGCAGCACAGCAGATGGGTGCCCAGTTGAGCCCGACTGCAAAGACGACAAGCAGCATGATCGCCAGCCAGAAGGTGGGCGTTGAAGCGAGCACATAGGAATAGAGCCGGATCATCCTGTCCGCCCAGGAGCCGGAAAAGGCACCGGCGATCACGCCGAGGGCGAAGCCGAGCACGCCGGAGAGGAGCCAGGCAAGCCCCATCAGGGGAAGCGACGCCTTGAACCTCGAGACGAGGACGTCGGCGACCGGCGCGTTATAGGTCATGGAATAACCGAGGTCGCCGGCCATCAGATTCTTCGCCCAGCGAAAGAACTGTGTGGTCGCTGGCTGGTCGAGCCCCCATTTTTCGGCAATCAGGGCGCGCTGCTCGGGCCCGACACGCGCGATGTCGGCCCCGAGATAAGCATTGATCGGATCGACAGGTGAATTCTTCATCAGCGCAAAGGCGACGATCGCGACCGTCAAGAGGACGAGCACAAGCCGGAGCGCCTTTGCGGCGATCAACCCGACCCAGCCCAATTGGCCCGCCTTACTCACACGTCCATTTCCAGTTCTGGATCATCGCGGTCATCGGCCATCCATGGCCATGCGGTTCGATCTGGGTGGCGCCAATCTCCAGGCATTCGTTCACGTAGTAGATGTGATCGAGGTTGACGAGCCAAGCCCATGCGGCGTCGCCCTTGGCACCAAACCCAGTCGTCCCGTCCCATTCGGCTTGTCGCCAGTCTGGGAAGGATGCTTCCAGGCTTGGCGCACCCTGCGCTGCGGCAAGATGCCGATCGACGGCGGGGTTTGCATAGAAGCCGGCGTTAAAGAATTCCACGCCGCCAAGGCTCGACTGGTAGAGATTGTAGACCTCGAGCGGCGAATGGCTGCCCCAGCCAAACATCACCGGCTCGGAATGCATGATGCGGTCGATTTCGTCCCAGCTCTTGCCGGTAGCCGTCGCTTCGATGCCGAGGCCCTTCAATTGTGCCGACACGGTTTCAGCCAGCATGCGTCGTGTGGAATCCGAAGCGGGGTAATTGATTGGGAAGGCTGCCCGGAGGCCATCTTTCACACGGATGCCGTCGTTGCCGAGCGTCCAGCCAGCGCTCTCCAGCTCGGTTTTGGCCTGCTCGAGATCGAAGCTTACCGCTGCGTCCGGATTGGACCAGGCGAGCCCGTCGGCGGGGCCCGCTGCCGGGCTCCCGTGACCGAGCAGGGCGACGTCTACCAACTGATTTCGATCGATCCCGAGATTGACGGCACGGCGGATGGCAGGGTCGGCGGTAACATCATTGCCGAGTTTCTTGCCCTCGCCGACGACCTTGCCCTCGTCTTTCACGATCGGGAAGACGATGCCTCTGTTGTCGACGGACCGGGTAACGATCTGCTTGAAGCCCTGTGGCGGCGTATCGGCGGCCGTTGCCGGCACGGAGACCATGTCCACCTGCCCGGCTTGTGCTGCCGCGAGACTCGTATCTTCTTCGGTAAACAGGAAGGTGATCCGCTCGAATGGCCCGGTCTCGCCATAATAGTTCGGGTTTTTCTCGACGATCAGCTGCTGGCCTTCGGTCCAGGAGACGAGCTTGTAGGGACCAGATCCGATCGGATTTCGCGCGTAGCCCTCGCCATAGCCGTCCGAGGGTACGATGCCGAGCGCATAGAGGTTCTCGGTGAAGGTGATCCAGGGCTTCTTCAGCTTGATCTCGACGGTCTGATCGTCAATGACGCGGGCGGCCTCGAGTGCGGTCAGGTCAGCGGCGCTACCGATCTTGGCCGCCTCGTTGAAGGTGAAAGCGACGTCTTCGGCGTCAAGCGGCGAGCCGTCGGAAAACCGTGTGTCCGGCCGGAGCCTGATGGTCCATGTGAGCCGATCATCGGAGAGCAACCATTCCGTCGCCAGATCGGGACGGGTCTTCAAATTGGCATCGCGTGTCAGAAGGGTCGATTGAAAAAGCGGATGACCATAACGTCCCCAGCCCGTCAGAGGGTCGTAGCCGCCTTCGGGTTCGCCGCCGATGGCGAGCACCAGTTGCGATTTCGGCGTGGCAAGGGCGGTGCCTGACAAGACGGCGGCAGCGAAAGCAGTCGAAACTGCAAGCCGCAGAATTGCCTTGGTCATGAAAATTCCCCTATACCCAATCAGATGGTGTCGTAAGCACCCCCTAAGTGGCAGGACAATAATGCTGGGTGTGTATGATGTCTATATCAAAACATCATACGAAGGGAGTTTGATATGCAGCGCGTGACGATCACCCTTGATGACGACCTGATGCAGGAACTCGATGCGCTGATTGAGACACGCGGGGATCAGAACCGGTCGGAGGCGATCCGTGATCTCGTGAGAACGGGTCTGAAGGAAGCTACCCGAAATTCGAAGGGTGATGAACCCTGCATCGGCGTGCTGAGCTATGTCTACGATCACGCGGCCCGCGACCTTGCAAGGCGGCTGACAAACAGCTTCCATCATCATCACGACCTGACGATCGCGAGCCTGCATGTGCATCTCGATACCGAGAATTGCCTCGAAGTCGGCATCCTGAAGGGGTCGATGAACGAGGTGCAGCATTTTTCCGACCACATCACTGCAGAGCGATCGGTGCGCCACGGAAGTGTCCAGATCATACCACTGCAGGGCAGCGAAGACTGACCGCTCGGTTGGGTGGTCCATCCTTCGTCCCAGCCTCAAGCTCCGACAGGTCTCACCGAGCCTGGTGTGACGCCTTCGTGACCTCGGATCTGATTTCCGCCCCATGCTCGTCCAGTCGCGGTGGAGGCGAGACAGCAAATTCCGGCTCGCCGTCAAAGCTGTAAGGTGGCCGGACGGTCGTGAAGTCTCCCATCTCGGCGTTCGGAACGGTGACGGCAATTTGCAGATGCCTTGCTTGTGGGTCTTCGAGCGCCTCGTCGCTGTCGTAGGCCGGCGCATAGGGCACTTCGTTCGTTTCCAGCAAACCGCACCATTCGTCACGCGGTTTGCTTCGAAATACCGGAGCGAGAATGTCGATCAGCTCATCCTGATGCCGGATGCGATCCAGGCGCTCGCGGAAGCGGGGATCGTCTGCCAGGTGGCGCTGCTGGGTCGCATCGAGCAAACCTTCCCAGAACTTCTGTGGCGAGGAGAGATGGAAGGCGATCCATTTCCGGTCGGCGCATTCGAAGGTGTAGGATTGGCTGACCACCGGTCGCGACAAGGGCCCCATGACCTCTCCGGCGCTGTAGTAATGGGTAAAACTGTCCAGATTGAAGTGGCTCATGGCCTCCAGCATCGAGATATCTAGCCTGCGGCCCTTGCCTGTCTTTCCGCGCTCGATCAGGGCCGCGAGGATGCCGGTTGCCGCATAATGTCCCGTCACCGCATCGGCCAGAGCCGGGCCGATAACACGGGGTCGGTCGGGTGGTGTCACGAGGCGCAGAAAGCCGCTGGCCGCCTGTGCCACAGTGTCGTAGGCCGGTCTGTCGCGCGCCGGCCCTGAGGTTCCGAAGCCTGAAATCGCGCAGTAGACGAGCCTCGGATTGAGTGCTCGCAGTTCGGTTTCGCCCGCGCCGAGCTTTTCCGCGACCCCCGGCCGGAAGTTCTGGATGAACACATCTGCCGAAGCGATCAAGGCGAGAAAGACCTCGAGATCTTCGGGGTTTCGTGTGTCGAGGGCGATGGAGCGCTTGTTACGGTTGTAGGTCTGGAAATGCGGCGAGTAGAGCCCGCCTTTAAAGGCCCGGAATGGATCGCCTTCTCCGGGGCGCTCGACCTTGATGACGTCGGCACCGAGGTCTGCCAGTTGCATCGCTGCGGCCGGACCTGTGATGTAGGTCCCCATCTCGATGACCCGAATGGACTGAAGCGGCTTCATTCGGATGTCTCTCCGTCATAGGAAATGGCCAAATCCGCATGGTGGGACAGGATGAAGCCGATCGGGCGTTCGCTTTCCTCATAAAGATGGGCAGCAAGGCCGGCGGCGCGGGCGATCAGCGGGACCGCCTTGAGAGCCGCGAGCGGCCATCCCGCATCAAGCATGACGGCTGGAATGGCGCCCGAGACGTTGATGGGCAAAGGCCGGTTCATGATGCCGGGCGCGAGGTTGCCCAGCAGTCTGAGGGTGGCGATGTGCTGCCCGGAAATCTGCAGTTCGTCGGCCACGGCCAGCAGACGGTCCGCGCGGGGATCTCCGCCTGCATGCTGGGGATGACCAAGCCCCGGAACCTTCCGGCGCTCTTTCAGGAAAACATCAAGCGAGTGGCGGACCGCCGCTTCGTTTCCGCCAGCGGCGACCAGTTCGGCCAGATATCGTCCCGCGACCTCCGATGAGCCGGCAACAACGGTGCCCATGCCGAGAAGACCGGCAGCCATCGCGCCTTGCCAGGCCTCGGGGGCTGCTGCAAGCGTCATGCGGGCCGCCTGCACCGACGGAACCAGTCCGTGCTCGGCAATCGCGACCAGACAGGCATTGAGGGCCGTGGTCTGTCGCTTGTCCGGTCGTTTGCCGCAGACCAGCAGCCAGAAGTAATCGGTGAAATCGATCTTGCCGATCAGGTCATCACACAGATCATGGCCTCTGACCGTGATGGATGTCGCATCCGATGTGGCGATCGCGGTGAAAGCCTGGTCCTGCTTGCCAATTCTCATTCAGAGTTCCTTTTCGCATAGCGAAAATAAATTCACTTGCCGAATAATAGAACCTGTTCTAGCTTTGCGTCAACCCGGCGGGAGACGGGTCGGTCGAGTGGAGGATGTCGATGGGTCAGATCAATCAGTTCACGATCACCGAAGCGGTGAAGGAAAGTTTCCAGACCGAGGAGGGCAGTCGTTTCAAGTTCCTCCTGGAGACGTTCATCGATCACCTCCACGACTATACGCGTGAAGTGAACATGACCCATGACGAGTGGATGGGCATGCTGATGTTCCTCTATGATTGCGGGAAGATCTCCACCCCGGAACGGCACGAGTTCATTCTGCTGTCCGACGTCGTGGGCCTGTCCGCCCTGGTCGACATGATCAACACCCGCGGTGGGGCGACGGAAGGATCCAATCTCGGCCCATTCTACCTCGATGATGCACCGGAACTCGAATTGGGCGGCGATCTCGCCCGGGGGCGTGACGGCACAACGCTGCTGGTGCATGGCATCGTGCGTGACTCTCTTGGCAATCCGCTTCCGGGCGCGATCGTCGATACCTGGCAGGCGGATGGCAGCGGCACCTATCCGATCCAGGAGCATGGGCAGGACAAATACGACTTGCGTGGCAAGATCACCGCGGACGGCGAAGGCCGCTACTACTACACCACGGTCCTGCCGAAGCCCTATACCGTGCCTTATGACGGTCCGGTCGGACGGCTGCTTCGTGCCGGCAACCGGCATGCCTGGCGGGCAGCGCATCTGCACTTCATTATACGTGCCGAAAAAATGCGGGCGATCACGACGGAACTGTTCTTCGAGAACACCGAATACATCGACAATGACGCGGTTTTCGGAGTGCGAAAATCGTTGATCGCCAAACTGGAACCTGTCAAGAAATCCGAGGAATTCCCGTTTGCCCTCGAGAAGCGTCCGGACGCGAAGTGCAGGTTCGATTTCGTGCTTGCGCCCGAGGGCTGAACTTTGCTGGACAGGGTGGACATGGTTGAGGATCCGAAGCGATCGGCGGAGTTCGTTGAAGCGCTGGCAAAGGGGATCGCCGTCATCGAATGTTTCGATGCAGCGCATCCTGACATGACCCTGAGTGAGATCGCGCGGCGCGTCGGTCTTTCACCGGCTGCTGCCCGCCGAAGTCTGATCACGCTGTCGGCGCTCGGTTACGTCGGCTCGGTCGGAAAGCGGTTTTTCCTGAAGCCAAAGGTTATGACGCTCGGCTCCGGCTTCTACTTTGCCGCCCGCATCGATGAGATCCTGTTGCCGGAACTTAGGCAGATCGTCGAAACCCATGGTGACGCGGCCTCCATCGCCATGCTCGATGGGCACGACGTCATCTATATCGCGCACCATTCCACCCAGCGCGCGAGAAGGGCGACGGCCGTGGTCGGCGCGCGCTATCCCGCTCACGCAACCTCGCTGGGGCGCGTTTTGTTGGCGGGCCTGCCGAAGACCGAGCTCGAGCGCTACTTCGCGAGGGTGGAGCCGAAGGCGCTCACTTCACGCACAGTCACTGACAAGAATGCCCTGCGTGCGCTGATCGACGAAGCCGGGGAGCGCGGATATGCGACGACTGTCGATCAGCTAGATTTCGGGATTACGGCTCTCGCGGTGCCGATCCGCAATGCAGAGGGCAAGGTTACGGCTGCGGTCAACTCCTCGGGCTATTCGGGGCTAATCGGCCCGGACCAGATGGTGACGGACCGACTGGGTGATCTTCGGGTTGCTGCAGGCCGGATCAGCGCTGCTGCGGCCCGAACGCCAGCGCTGTCGGCAGCACTGAACGGTTAAGGGAGCCGAAGGGCCTGCGCCGGCTTTGCGCGCTCTGATTAATCAGCGAATTAAATTTCGTATTGCGAAGATTGGGAGGTGGGCATGTGTAAATTCTGTGACGTGAGACTGAGATCCCCTGCAGATTCCGGCGGAGGATCCGTTCCGCAGCTTGGTCGCTCCAGCGCGACGCAGCCGCTGCCGGCTGGACTGGGCCAGCCCGGTCGCAAGACCTTGATCAAGGGCGGCGCCGTCCTGTCCATGGATCCGTCCGTCGGCAATTACACCATCGGCGATGTGTTGATCGAGGGGGCGAAGATCCTCGCCGTCGGCCCCCACCTGGACTCTGCCGATGCGGCGGTCATCGATGCCAGCGGCATGATCGTCATGCCGGGTTTCATCGACACCCATCACCATCAGTTCGAGACCGCTCTGCGCAGTCTCTTGTCCGATGCCATTCTGGTGAATGACGGGCGTCCGGAAAGCACCGCCAATTATTATGAGTGGATGCTGCAGAAGTTTTCGGTCCTCTATCGCCCGGAGGATGTCTACATCTCCGAACTCGTCGGCGGCATTTCCCAGATCGATGCCGGTGTGACGACCGTGATGGACGTGAGCCAGATCCATCACTCGCCGGAGCATTCGGATTCCGCGATAGCTGCCCTCAGGGATGCCGGCCGCCGCGCCGTCTTCGGCTATTTCGAAGGCTGGGGCGATCTTGCCAAGTATCCGGGCGACGCTCGCCGGATCAGGGCCGAACATTTCTCCAGCGATGATCAATTGCTGACCATGGTGATGGGCGGGGAGATCTACCTGCCTTTCCATGAAGAGGCGTGGGCGACGGGTCGCGAGCTCGGTCTGCCGATCGCCCTGCATGTTGTCGGAACCTTCGGCATGCAGCCGACATTCGACGGCCTGGCCATGGCCGGCAAGTTCGGCCCGGACAATATCTTCATCCATATGACCGGCATGAGCGACATGGCCTGGCAGCGGGCGGCGGATGCCGGCGCGCATATCTCGCTCTCCGTGCCGATCGAGATGCAGATGCGCCACGGTGAACCGCCGCTTCAGAAAGCCCTCGACCTCGGTCTGCAGCCATCGCTTTCCACTGATGTCGAATGCACGATGACCGCAGACATGTTCACGCAGATGCGCTCGACGATCACCCTCCAACGGATGATCGCCAACGAGAAGGCGCTGCGCGGCGACGACTATCCCAAGCTGCTCTCGGCCATGGATGTGATCCGGTTCGCGACCATCGAAGGCGCGCGGGGCCTGAAGCTTGAGCACAAAACCGGAAGCCTCACGCCCGGCAAGGATGCCGATATCATTCTGCTCGATGCAACCGCGCTCAATGTGGCGCCCCTCAACCATGTGCCCGGCGCCGTTGTCACGCTGATGGAGCGCAGCAATGTCTCGACGGTCTTCTGTGCGGGGCAGGTCAAAAAGTGGCAGGGAAGCCTGATCGGTCACGATATCGGGAAGCTGCGGCGGGAGCTGGAGGCGAGCCGCGACTATCTGTTCGAGAAGGCGGGCGTTGAGCAGGATCTGTTTCGCCAGTAGCGCGAAACCTGGCGCAAAAAGAAGCTGACGGGCGCATTCCATACGGATGGGCCCGCCAGCTGTGCGGAAAAGAAGATGCGACCCGGAGCTCAGCTGCGGGTCCAAGGGCTCGATTGAGCCGCAGTCAGGCTTGGTTCTTTTGCACCAGCACGAAGTCGTGCTTCACTTCCCAGAATTCCTCGCTGAAACCGTATTCGGCGGCACGCTGCGGATCCCTGCGGCGCTCGAATTTCGCCAGCAGGCTTTCCTTGACGCCGAAGACGGCATCCGAATGGATGTACTTATCATCCGGATCGAAGATATGGGTGACAAGCGTCTCGTATCCATTCGCCTTGATAATGTAGTGCAGATGGGCCGGGCGATAGGGATGGCGGCCGAGCTTGCCGAGCAGCTGGCCGACCGGGCCGTCGTCGGGGATGGGATAGAATTTGGGCTTTACCGCCCGGAACCAGTAATGACCGTCCGGGCCCGTGCGGAAGACGCCGCGCAGGTTGAAGTCGGGCTGGATACCCTTCTGCTGCACATCGTAGAAGCCCTCGTCATTCGCCTGCCAGACATCAATCACGGCATCTGCGATCGGCTTGCCCTCGGTGTCGAGGATGCGGCCCTCGATCACCATGTCCTCGCCCTTCGAGTCGAGGCAGATGTTGGCCCCCATCTGCAGTTCGGGGGCGTCCGCCACGTGGAAGGGGCCCAGCACTGTGCTTTCCGAGGCGCCAGAGGGTTTGCGGTTGTTGACCGCATCGACCAGCATTGAGACGCCGAGCACGTCGGACAGCAGGATGAACTCCTGGCGCCACTCGTTGCACATCTGACCGGTGCGGGTGAGGAAGAGGATCGCCTCCATCCATTCCTCCTGGCTCGGTTCCAGTTCCTTGACCGCCTCGTGCAGCTTGCGAGTGATGACCTCCATCACCTGTTTCAGCCGCTCGTCCTTGGCATTGGCGTTGCGGCCGGTGACCACCTCGACGGAGGTCTCCTCAGTGAAGTAGCCCTTTTCATGCGCTTCCATGATCGTTCCTCACCGGTCCAGAATGGTTTTCAGGACGCGCCGCAGCTCGCCTTCGGGGTCAGAGACCGCGGCTTCCGCACGCCAGGCGACGTGATGGTCGGGGCGAACCAGAAGTGCACCGGAATCGCGGATTTCGCGGGCGCGAGCCCAATCGCCGGAAAAGTCCTGCCAGGTCTGGCGAGGACCGATCTTGTGGACCGTGATCGGGAGGCCGAATTCCTTGGACAGGGACTTTGCGGCCGCCACCCATCCATCGCCGCCGATGCCGGTCAGAACGGTGAAGACGCCATGGCCAGTCAGGTCGAGACTCGAGACCTTTTCGCCTTCCGGGCCGAACAGCCAGACATGCGGCAGGCGGGCGCCGGGCCAGCTTGTCGGCTGGTGATGCAGTTCGGCATCCTTTTCGAAGGCCGGTTCCGGCTGCCCGTCGGTGACGATGGCGCCCGACTTGTAGCGCTGGTTCATCTCCACGCCGTGCGCGTCGAATTCATAGACCTTGTGCACAATCGCTTGGCGGATGGCCTCACGCTGCCTTTCCGCATCCGCCGTGTTGTCGCAGCGGGCGTCCATGTTTTCCTGCATCTTCACCGGGTCGACGGAGTCGAGCATGCCGAGCGCCTTGAAGATCGGACCGAATTCCTCGATCGACTTGTTGGCGCGGGTGACGATCTGTTTGGCAACCGGGGCGCGTTCGGCCTGGTAGCTGTCGAGCAGACCCATGCCGGCCTGGCCGCGGATGACGGCGGCGAGCTTCCAGGCGAGGTTGAAGGCATCCTGGATCGAGGTGTTGGATCCGAGACCGTTCGACGGCGGATGGCGGTGGGTGGCGTCACCCATGCAGAAGACGCGGCCGTTCGACATCGTGGTCGCGTACATGTTGTTGACTGTCCAGGTGGAGACCGACTTGATCTTCGGCTGCAGGTCCTGAACGCCGACGAGATCGCGCACGACCTTGGTGGCGAAGGCATCGTCAACCGCCGGTGCCGGCTGGTTGATGTCGTAGCCCCAGACGATCAGCCACTCGTTCCATGGGCGTACCATGCGCACGAGACCCATGCCGATGCCGCCGACATCGGCGCCCGGCTGCAGCACCCAGTAGAGTACCGAGGGGCGGTGGGCGACGTAGCGCGAGAGATCGCACTCGAAGAGGATGTTCATCGAGCCGGCGACGCCCATCTTGCCTTCGAAGGAGAGGCCGGCATGCTCGGCAACCTTGGAGTTGCCGCCATCGGCGCCGACCAGGAACTTCGATCGGATGGTGATGTCCTTGCCCGTCAGCCGGTCGCGGCAGGTGGTGGTCACGCCGTCTGCATCCTGCACATGGCTCAGATATTCCGTCGACATGCGTGACTGCGCACCGCGCGAACAGGCGGTCTTGAAGAGCAGCGGCTCCATATAGGTCTGCGGCAGGTCGTTCATCCGCCCGGGCGAGGAGAGGAGATGTTCGGCGCGCGAAAGCGGATGGTTGCCCCAACTCTGCATTCGGCCGATCTCTTCGCCGGCGACCGCCGTGCAGAAGACGTTCTGGCCCATCAGGTCCTGTTCTGTCGCGAACATATAGGCTTCGTCCTCAACGTCGCGGCCAAGATCGCGCAGAACCTCCATGGTGCGCTGGTTGGTGATGTGGGCGCGCGGCGTGTTAGCGAGCCAGCGGTAACGGTTGATGACCATGGGCTCAAGGCCGTAGCTCGCGAGCAAGGCGGCGGTTGCCGAGCCGGCCGGCCCGGTGCCGATGATCAGGACGTCGGTTGTGATGTCAGCCATGTGGCCCTCCCTTTTTCGTTTGTTCAAGCGATCCACCCCTCAAGGTGCGGCGGACCGGAAAGAGTTCGATGCCGGTGCGGTCGGTGATCAGGCCCCAGATCCCGCGCGGTGCAAAAAGCATGGTGACGATGGCGAGCGCCCCGAGCAGCAGCAGGTACCAGGACCCATAGCTCGACAGCGCATTCTGCATCAGGAAGAAGATAATTACGCCGAGGATCGGCCCTTCGATGGTGCCGATGCCGCCGATCACCACGATGAAGATCACATAGGCCGTCCAGTCGGTGAGCGAGAAGGCAGCATCCGGCGAGATGCGAGCCTTCTGCAGATAGATGAGTGCGCCGACGACGCCGGTGATGAAGGCGGTGGAGAGGTAGATCACGAGCTTCAGCTTCTGGGCGTCCACCCCGAGTGCCCGGGCGGCCGTCTCATTGTCGCGCACGGCGGCGAGCCCTAAGCCCTGCTTGGAGCGCAGCAGGCGGTAGACGAACCAGATGGTCAAAACGAGCACGATCAGCGCCAGCCAGAAGGCGATGGCGTCGGCGGCTGCTGCGGTCCGCATGCCGAACCAGTCTTCGAGGAACGAGACGCCGAACATTTCGCGCGTCGCTTCGCGCGGAAGTGAGGTGCCTGTGCCGCCGCCGAGCGCCTTCCACTGGGCAAAGAGCAAGCGACCGACCTCGGCGATGACCCAGGTGCCGATGGCGAAATAGGGACCATAGAGGCGGAAGGCGAAGAAGGCGGTTGGTATCGAGACCAACACGGCGAAGAGGCCGGCAAGCGGGATGGCCAGGATCGGATCGACACCCAGAAGGATGACGAAGCCGAAGAGCGCATAGGCGCCGCAGCCGACGAAGAGCTGCTGGCCGACGGAGATCAGCCCCGCATAACCTGCCAGCAGGTTCCAGCTCTGGGCGAGCGCCAGCATGGTGAGGATGAAGAAGAGGTCCTGCACCACGCCGCGCGAGACGACGAAGGGGGCTGCTGCCAAGAGCAGCACGAAGAGGATGGCTGCAAGCGAGAACAGCGTGGAGAGGCGGGTGCGCGTCTCGACCCGCCAGGATGGCGTCGGGCGCATGACCTTCGGCAGGATTTCTCTGTTGGCGTTCATCGTCACCTCAATCGACAGCGCGCGGGAAGAGACCCCGCGGACGGAACAGCAGGACGAGCAGGAAGGCGATATGGCCCGAGAGGATCTGCCATTCCGGATTGATGGCGGCTCCGACGGTTTGGGCCACGCCTAAAATGATGCCGCCGGCAAGCGTGCCCCAGAGCGAGCCGAGCCCGCCGATGATGACGGCTTCGAAGGCGTAGATCAGACGTGCCGGCCCGGCTGTCGGATCAAAATTGGCGCGGGTGCCGAGATAGAGAGCGGCGATCGTGACGATCACCATGGCGAGCCCGGTTGCGATGGCAAAGATCTGGTTCGGACGGATGCCCATCAGGCCGGCCGTTACCACATCGTCTGATGTGGCGCGGAAGGCACGGCCGAGGGCGGTCTTGTAGATCAACTGGTTCAGGCCGACGATCACCAGGATCGCGGAGGCGAAGGTTAGCAACGGCATCACGCCAGCATTGATGCCACCGAGCGAGAGCGAGGCCTGTTCCAGTGCGCCTGCGGGGATGCGCTGGCTGTCGGCGGTGAAGGCTTCGAGCAGTCCGTTCTGGATGACGATCGACAGGCCGAAGGTGACGAGAAGCGGCGGCAGGATATCCTTGCCCAGCGTCCGGTTGAGGAGGTGATATTGCAGCAGGTAGCCGATCCCGAACATCAGCGGTCCCGCGATCAGGGCCGCCAGGAATGGATTGAGCCCAAGCGTCGAGACGAGCAGCAGGATCAGGAAGGCGGCAAAGACGATCAGGTCGCCATGGGCGAGATTGACCAGCCGCATGATGCCGAAGACGAGCGAGAGGCCCGCGGCGAAGAGGGCATAAAGCCCGCCGAGCAGAATGCCCTGGAGAATGGTATCAAGCCAGTTCATGGGGTTCCGCTCCGAAATAGGCTGCGTGGATATCGGCGCGGTCGAGGTCTGCGGGACGCCCCTCGAGGGTGACCCGACCTTCCATCATGCAATAAACGCGGTCTGCGACCTTCAGCGCCTGGGCGATGTCCTGCTCGACGATCACGATGGCCGCACCCGTTTCGCGGATGCGCGGGAAGGCGGCGTAGATGTCCTTTATGACGACAGGAGCGAGGCCGAGGCTCAACTCGTCACAGAGCAGAACCTCCGGATTGGACATCAGCGCCCGGCCGATCGCGACCATCTGTTGCTGGCCACCTGAGAGTGCCGTCGAGGGATTACGGCGACGCTCCTTCAGGATCGGGAAGAGCTCATAGACTGTTTCGAGCGACCAGGGACCGCTCACCTTTCGGCCGTGGCGACCGACGAGCAGGTTTTCCTCGACCGTCAGCGAGGGGAACAGTCGACGACCTTCGGGAACGAGCGCGATGCCGCGGGCCATGACATCGGGTGCTGCGAGCGCGCCGATCGGCTGGCCACGATGCAGGACGGCGGCAGGATCATTGCGCAGCACGCCTGCTATCGAGCGCATCAGCGTCGATTTGCCCGCGCCATTTGCGCCGATCACGGCGATCGTCTCGCCGGGATTGAGGACGATGTTAACACCGAACAGGGCCTGGAAGTCGCCGTAGAAGGCGGTGAGGTTCTTCGTTTCGATGAGGCTCATGGTTCAGACCTCCATGCCCAGATAGATTTCGCGCACCTCGCGCGAGTTCATAATGGTCTGCGGATCGCCATGGCCGATCATCCGCCCGAAGTTCAGGACCAGGATCTTCTCGGCGACCGCGTTTAAGGCGTGTAGAACATGCTCGATCCAGATGATCGCCATACCGCGCTGGTGAACGCGCTTGATCGTTGCGACGAGCTGCCGGCACTCGCCTTCGGTCAGCCCGCCGGCGATTTCGTCGAGCAGCAGAAGCTTGGGCCTGGTGGCAAGGGCCCGGGCGAGTTCCAGCCGCTTGCGCTCGAGCAGCGTCAGGCTGCCCGCTGGGCGGTTCGCCTTTGCGATCAGGCCGGTCTCGACGAGGATCTCGGCGCAGAATTCCGCGACCTCGGCTTCGCCGCTTTCACTGCCGAAGGCGCCGGCGACGATCAGGTTTTCGAAGACCGTCAGTCGCTCGAAGGGCTGAGGGATCTGGAAGGTGCGGCCCATGCCGGCGAAACAGCGCTGCATCGGCGGGACATTGGTCACGTCGCGACCATCGAAATGAACAGTGCCCTTGGCGACGGAGAGGTTGCCGGTGATCAGGTTGAACAGCGTCGACTTGCCGGCGCCGTTCGGTCCGATGATGCCCAGCGCTTCGCCGGGTTCGACGGAAAAGCCGATATCCTCGGCGACCACCAGGGCCCCGAAGGATTTCGACACACCATTCAGTTCCAGAATCGGCATGGACACTCCTCCGTCAGGCCAACGGCGCCCCGACAAGCACGGGCACCGCAGCCACATGCTTCACAGGGTTCAGCTCAACGCTTCCATCTTGCCGCCGAGCGGGATGTTCGGTGCCTGGCCGTTTTCGACGACGACCAGATCGTAACCACCGCCGGATTTCAGCCGCCACTGGCCGCCGACGAGCGGGGTCTTGGCGACGTTCTTCTGGGCGAAGGGCGGCAGGTTGGCGTTGTTCCAGGCGATGGGACCGACCAGCGTGTCGAGCTTGGTTTCGCCGATCGCCTTGGCCACGGCATCGCCGTCCGTCACGTCTTCCGCGCGCTTCATCACGTCGACGGCGAGTTCGAAGAGCGCATGGGCAAAGCCGATCGGCTGTGTCCACGGGCGGCCGGTTGCCGTGGTGAAGGCGGCGGCCACATCGGAAGCCGTTTCGCCTGTCAGCGAGGACTTGAAGGGATGAGACGGCGTCCACCACACTTCGGTCGAGAGGTTGTGGCCGGCATCACCCAGGGCTTCCACGGTCTGCGGAAAAAGCAGCGCCTTGCCGATCGAGGCGATCTTCGGCTTCAGGCCCTGCTGCTTGGCCTGGTTCCAGAAGGTGGTGAGGTCAGGCGGGATCATCACGCCGGTTAGGATCTCGGTCTCGGCCTGCTTGAAGGCGTTGATCTGGGCGGAGAAATCGTCCGTCAGGTTCTGGTAGCGGCCGGTGTCGGTCAGGCCATAGCCGAGCTTCTCCAGCACCGGCGGGAAGCCGACGACCTTGTCGCCCCAGGCATTGCCGTCGCCGTCGTTCGGGAAGAGACCAGCGACCTTTCTGTTGGTCTCGATCTGACCCCACATACCGGTGAAGACCGCAATGATGTCCTCCAGGCCCCAAAAGAAGTGATAGGCATAGTTGAATGGCTTCCAGCTCGCAGGGTCGCCGGGATTGCCCTGCTGTCCGATGAACCAGGGCTGCCAGGGGGCAACCGTCGACAGGCAGGGGACCTGCTCGGCTTCGCAAGTGGTGGAGACCGGATTGGTGGTTTCGGGCGTCGAGGAGACGAGCATCAGGTTGATCTCGTCGTCGACGATCAGTTCCTTGGCGACTTCGGCGGCACGGTTCGGATTGGACTGGCTGTCCTTGACGATGACCTCGTAGTTCAGCCCCATCTTCTTCGTCGTCGCGAGGAAGCTGTCGATGACGAATTTGTCGGCCTCACCGAAGCCCGCGAGCGGGCCCGTCTGCGGGCTGACATAGCCGAGCTTCACCGCTGCTGACTGCGCAATCGCCGGGGCGGCAAGGCCCGAGGTCGCCAGCACGGCGCCGCCGGCTGCCGTCGTCTGCAGGAATTTGCGTCTCGTGAACATGTTTCCTCCCATCATCGTCTCTCCTCCCAAAGAGTGCGCTCTGCGCGAGATGTCGTCTCTGTCAGTCGGGCCTGACGCCCTCCCAGGCCTTTTGCAGAAGTGTGCGGATCGACGCGCGGTCGATCGGACGCGGGTTCCAGTAGGGGTTTTCGGTGGCGATATCGGCAGCGCGATCGAGATCGGCTTCAACAAGCCCGAAATCCTTGAGCGACAACGGCGCGCCGATCGACTTGGCGAAATCCCAGAGGCCACCACCGATCGAGCCGCCGAAGAGCTCGGCTGCTGCCTTGAGCTCTTGTTCTGCAGCCTCTGCATTGAAGGCGGCCGTGTGCGGCAGCATGACTGCATGGGTTTCGGCATGGGGCGTGTCGAAAGAGCCGCCCAGCGTGTGGCAGATCTTGTGGTGCAGCGCCATGCCGACAGTGCCGAGCACCGTGCCGCAAAGCCAGGCGCCATAGAGCGCTTCCGCCCGCGCCTCGGTGGCTTCAGGGCTCTTCACCAGAACCGGAAGGCTATCCCTAAATGCCCGTAGACCGTCGAGCGCCATCAGCGTCGAGACCGGGTTGCGATCCCTAGCATAGAGGCCCTCCACGGCATGGGCCATAGCGTTGAGACCGCTGGTGACGCTCATGCCGACCGGAAGACCTAGGGTCAGGTCCGGATCGTAGATCACCACTTCCGGCAGGATGCTTGCGTTCCGGACCGTGGTCTTGCGACCACCCTCGGTCTGGCCAAGGATCGGGGTGACTTCGGAGCCGGCATAGGTCGTGGGGATGACGACCTGCGGCAGATCGGTGCGATAGGCGATTGCCTTGCCGAGCCCGGTTGTGGAGCCTCCACCGAGCGAGACCACGCAGTCGGCTTCGGTGTCCCTGACAACCTTCAGCGCTTTCTCCGTCACCTCGACGGGTGTGTGCATGACGGCACCCGAGAAGACACCAACTGAGAGGGCTCCGAGCCGATCGGAGAGGGCTTCTGCATCCGCCTTCTGGTGCGGCGTTGCGAGGACCAGCGCACGGCGGCAGCCGAGGGCTTCCACGGCGCCGCTAACCTCTGCGCTGCGGCCGGAGCCGAAAAGTATACGCGCCGGGCTGCCAGCATAGGTGAAGCTCTTCATTTTCCCCTCCCGGGCCGTGCGCGGACCATGACGAACTTGACGCTGATGCGCGAGGTGGGTTTTCCGTCGATCTCCGTCTGCTCGAACGGATGCACCAGTTCGGGTCGGACGCCGAACAGCGCATCTTCACCGAGTCTCGGATCCTCAGAATCGTAGATATGTGTGGTGATCGTCTCGAAGCCGGGTGCCCGCACGACGAAATGCAGATGCGCTGGACGGTGCAGCGGATAGCCCGCCTGGGCGAACAGCCGCCCCACAGGACCGTCACCGGGGACGCCGTAACCTGCCGGCCTCACCGTGCGATAGTGGAACCTGCCGTTCTGATCTGGGCGGAACAGACCCCGTAGGTTGAATTCGGGCTGCAGATCCGGCTGCTGGTTCTCGTAGAAGCCTTCGGCATTCGCCTGCCATGTTATGATTTCAGCCGTGGTGATCGGCAGGCCGTCCAGATCTTCGACGCGGCCCTCGACCAGCAGCGGCTCGCCTTCGCCGTCGAGCGAGATGGAACTGCCCAGTGCCCGCTCCGGGGTATCCGTCCGGAAGAACGGCCCGCGGATGGTGTTGGGGGTGGCGCCGGACGGGCGGCGGGAGTTGATCTCTTCCACAAGCGCCGAAGCGCCGACGAGATCCGAAAACAGCACCCATTCCTGGCGGCGTTCGTCCGAGGCGTGCCCCACTTCGGTCAGGAAGTCGAGCACTTTGCGCCATTGCTCCGGTGTCGGGCGGAATTCCTTGACGAGATCGTGCACATGGCAGACCACGGCAGAGAGCAGGCGCGCGTTTGCGTCATCGGTTGTGCCGAAGCGGCTCGTGAAAGCCTCGGCAGAGGTCGCTTCATTGAAGGTGATGAGGTCTGCGGCCCGCGACATGCATCTCCTCCCAAATCCGCATTGCTGGTCGAGAGGAAACTAGCAGGGCTCGCATGCAGGATTGATGATTTGTTTGGGAGCCAATATAACAATCCGTTATGAAGTTCGACGAGCGACACCTCATCCAGCTGGCTGCCGTGGTCAAAACCGGCGGTGTAACCGAAGGCGCAGCCCTTCTGGGGCTGGCCCAGCCGGCTGTGTCACGCACTTTGTCGATGCTGGAAAAGAGAATTGGCGAACCGCTCTTCATCAAGGGTAGGCGCCCAATGCAGCCAACGCCGCTCGGGATTGCGCTGGCGGAACATGGGCTTGCCATGCTGGCTGCCTCCCGCAAGGCTTCCGATCTGATGGAAAGTTTCCGGGTCGGCAAAAGCGGCGTGGTGCGGGTTGGCGGCAGCCCGTTCTTCATGGATTCGCTGATTGCCGGCATGTGTGCCGAGTTTCAGGCGACCCATCCTGATGTGCGGATCGACCAGTCCTATGGCTATTTTCCGGATTTGCGTGCTGCTCTGAAGGCCGACCAGATCGATCTGGCGATCTGCCCGATCGATATTCTGGATGAGGGCTCGGGCCTTGCCTTCCAGCAGATCCTGCCTGGCCGCAATGTCATTGCCTGCCGGGTCACGCATCCGCTGCTCCTGAAACGTCGTCCGCAGCCGGCCCATCTTCTCGATTATGCCTGGGTGGCCCCGCCGCCTGGCAGTCCGCTGCTGGCAGACCTGCGAGCCCTGCTGCTCTCGTTCGGCGCGACTGAGATCCGCATCCGTTATTCGGGCGGGTCGCTTGCGAGTGTGGTCAATTATCTGAAAGCGGCGGACGCGCTGACCGTGATGCCGCATAGCGTGGTCTTTGCGCAGCGCAAGGAAAAGACGATCACGGCCCTGCCGATCAACATTCCACATCCGGAGCGCGCGCTTGCCATCCTCAGGCGTGTCGATGCACCGCGGTCTCCGGCGGTCGAGCAGTTTTCAGCCTTCATCCGCTCAGGTTTCGACAACCTGAAGCACCTGATCAAACGGCACGAGGAAGCCGTGGTCTGGGGCAGTTAACGGGCCCGCGAGGGCGGGCCCATTTGTTTCATGCAAGCGCTTCCATCTTGCCGGCGGTCGGGATGTTCGGTGCCGTCTTGTTGTCGACGATGACGAGATCGAACGTGCCATCGTCCTTGCGACGCCATTGACCGCCGACAAGCGGCGTCTTGGTGACGTTCTTCGCCGCGAAGGGCGGCACGCCCTGGCCGTTCCATTCGACGCGACCGACGATCGTGTCGACCCTGGAGGAGGCGATTGCCGCTGCCACGGCTTCGGCATCCGTCACGTCGTCCACGCGTCCCATGACATTGGTTGCCATCTCGAACAGCGAGTGGATGAAGCCGATCGGCTGCGTCCAGGGGCGGCCGGTCTTGGCGGTGAAATCGGCTGCAAGTTCGCCTGCACTCTGGCCCGTCAGCGATGACTTGAACGGATGCTGCGCCGACCACCAGACTTCCGAGGAGAGGTTGTGTCCTGCGGGTCCAAGCGTCTCGACCGATTGCGGGAAGAGGATCGCCTTGGCGACGGTCACTGCTTTCGGATTGAAGCCCTGCTGCTTGGCCTGGTTCCAGAAAGTGGTGAAGTCAGGCGGAATGACGACGCCGGTGATGATGTCGCACTGACCGTCCTTGAAGGCGTTGACCTGGGCGGTGAAGTCGTCGCTCAGGTTCTGATAACGGCCTGGATCTAGCAGGTCGAAGCCGGCCTGCGCGAGGCCCGGCTTCAGGCCGACATTCGGATCACCCCAGGCATTGCCGTCTGCATCATTGGGGAAGAGGCCGCCGACCTTTTTGTTGGTGTCAAGCTGGCTCCACATGTTGGTGAAGACGGCGATGACGTCTTCCAGGCCCCAGAAGTAATGGTAGGCGAAGTCGAACGGTTTCCAGCTCTGTGGATCGCCCGGATTGCCCTGCTGCCCGATAAACCAGGGCTGCCACGGCGCCTTGGTGGATATGCACGGGATGCCTTCGGCCTCGCAGGTCGTGGCGACCGGATTGGTGTTTTCCGGGGTCGAGGCGACCAGCATCATATTGATCTCGTCCGAGAGGATGAGTTCCTTCGCCACGTCCGCCGCCCTGTTCGGGTTTGACTGGCTGTCCTTGACTATGATCTCGAAGTTCTTGCCTGCCTCGGTCGCGAGGAAGGAAGCGATGTTGTAGGCGTCACTCTCGCCGAAGCTTGCCAGCGGCCCGGTCTGCGGGCTGACATAGCCGAGCTTGATCTTGGCCCCTTGGGCGATCGCCGGTGCGGCGAGGCCCCCGAAACCATAGGCGAGACCGGTAGCAGCCCCCGCCTTCAGCAGTTTTCTGCGCGTAATCATGCTGTC
Organism: Agrobacterium sp. MA01; assembly: GCF_009650195.1. Taxonomy (NCBI): domain Bacteria; kingdom Pseudomonadati; phylum Pseudomonadota; class Alphaproteobacteria; order Hyphomicrobiales; family Rhizobiaceae; genus Agrobacterium; species Agrobacterium sp. MA01. Next base: position 3,358,185 of record NZ_CP045854.1, on the reverse strand, counting down.
CTCCTCCCAGTTGTGTTTGTGAAACTATGCCGCGACGCGGCGAAATGGCCGGCTTCCCTCCGCAAGATCGTGCAGGATCGCGTCCAATGCTGCGACTTCCATCTCGGACGCCTGGTGTATGCGTCCCGGAAAGAGTTCGCATCGGAGCCTCGCACGCGCCCTCCCAAGCGCTTCCGAGGCTTCTGCGAAAGCCGAGACCGGGATCCAGGGATCCTGATCTGAGCCGGAGAGATAGACGGGCATGCCGTCGAGATCGCGTGCGGGACGCTGGTCCGCCGCCTGACCCACACGGCAGCCGGTGAGATTGACCATCGCGCCGTTCCATGGCCCGAAGGCCATGGCATATTCGAGCGACAGGCAGGCGCCCTGGCTGAAGCCACCGATCAAGAGCGGTTTTTCCGGACCGCCTGCCTGTCGCAGGGCCCCCACAAGCCCGTTGACATAGTCGAGCGAGGCCTGAAGTTCGCTGCGCGTCGGGTCAGTCAGGGCATCGGTGGCACGCGCGGCATACCAGGAATTGCCTGTGGCGCGTGGCAGACAGAAGGATACGCCGCGCACCGAGAGCCGCCCGACGACCTGCTCGATCATGTCCTCGGGCGATTGGGTTCGCCCGTGAACGAAGACGCAGAGTACCTCGGCCTCCGCGGGTCCAACTCCTGCGGATAGCGGCTCGCCATGGATGGCCATGATCGCCTCCGGATCAGAAGTTGGCGGGTTCGAGACCGGCGATCAGCTCTTCGCGGCGATCCTCGAACCATGGCGGGAAGACGAGCGTCGAGCCGATGGCGTCGGCCGGCTCGTCCTTCGCCCAGCCGCCTTCGACCGACCAGGCGATCTCGAAGAGCGCCCCGCCTGGCGAGCGGACGTAGCAGGATTTGAAGTAGTTGCGATCCTTCTGGTCGGAGACGTCGGTGAAGCCGAGGCCTTCGATATGTGCCTTGAGCTTCAGCTGGTTCTCCTCGTTGACCGTGTTGAGCGCGAGGTGATGGATGGTGCCGCCCGATAGCGTCCAGGTGCCCTGCGGCCCGGTCGGCTGGTGAAGCACCTCGACCATGCTCGTCGGACCACCATTGTTCGGCACCGAGAACATCAGGCCCTCGTCGCTGTCGGCTTCCTTCTTCATGCCCATGCCAATCGTCAGGAAGTCGTCCATCGAGGTGCGGTCGAAGACGGCGATGGCTGCGCCGTAAATGCCGCGGATGCCCTGTACCTCGCCAATGCCCTCGGCCTCGTTGGTGATCGGCGGGCGGGTGTCCGCCGGGCTCTCGACCAGTTCATGGTCGATGCCGCAGGGATGGGCGAGCGCCACGCGGGTGATGCCGAAGCGGCTGGTCTTGGCGGCAGGAATGCCGCGCTCGTTCAGCCTGTCGACCCAGAAATCGGCCGAACCGACGGGGATCGACAGCTGGATGATCTTCGACTGGTTCGTGCCGCGTTTGCCGAAGATGCCGGGCTTCTTGAAGGGGAAGGTGGTGACGATGGTCGAGGGGTCGCCGCTCTTGGCACCGTAGTAAAGGTGGTAGACCGGGATCGTGCCATCGAAAAGCACGGTGCGCTTGATCGAATGCAGGCCAAGTGTCTTTGTATAAAAGTCATAGTCCTCCTGAGCGCCGTCGGTGCTCAGCGTGAGGTGATGATAACCCGAGATGAACGACATGTTTCTTCTCCTCCAGAAACTGCAAATATACGGATCGCGCCGATCCCCGACACACGGGCCCTCCAGCGGCTAACCGTGCCGCACCCGTTCTCCTCGCGTCGGAGCGGATCTACTCCAATTGTCAGACTATAGAGGGCGCAAGGCCGTCTGTTGATAAAATTGCTTATGCTCGATATAGCAGATCGCTATGAAGATCGATGAGCGTCATCTCGTCCAGCTTGCAGCCGTCGCCGAAACCGGTGGTGTCACGGAGGGTGCTGCCATGCTCGGCATGACACAGCCTGCGGTTTCGCGGACACTGTCCATGCTGGAGCGCCGGGTGGGTGAACCACTCTTCACGCCAGGCAAGCGCCCACTGCAACTGACACCGCTCGGCCAGCAGCTGGCCATCCAGGGTCGCTCGATCCTGGCCGCATCGCGCAAGGCGGTGGAGATCGTCCGCAGTTTCCAGTCAGGCACGACCGGGCGGATCAAGGTGGGCGGTGTGCCTTTCTTTATGGATGCCGTCATTTCCCAGATGATCGCGAGTTTCCAGTTGCGCGAGCGCGACATCATGGTCGAGCAGTCCTACGGCAACCTGCCAGATCTGCTGACCGAGCTCGATTCCAGCCAGATCGACGTTGCCATCACCCCGATCGGCAGCACGGACCTGAAGAGCGACTTCGAGTTTCAGCCGATCCTGCCGGGGCGCAACGTCCTGACCTGTGCCGTCGGGCATCCGCTGCTGAGGAAGCGGCGGCTTAGCATCGAAGATATCATGACCTATCCCTGGGTCGCGCCGCTTCCTGGCTCGCCTCTGGTGCTTGATTTGCACAATATCCTGATCACGCTGGGGATCAGCGAGTTGCAGGTCCGCTATTCCGGCGGCTCCCTGTTGTCGGTTGTCAACTACATCGCCTCGACCGATGCGCTGGCGATCCTTCCGCATTCGGTGGTCTTTTCCTTCAAGGGTGAGAACAAGATCTCTATCGTGCCCGTCGATATCCCTCAGCCGGAGCGGACGCTTGGCATCATCACCAAGCGCAAGACCTATCCGAACCCGGCCTGTCGCAAGTTTCAGGAACATATCGTCCGGGAATTCACCGACCTGAAGAAGGTGATCGAGCGCCACGAGAGATCGATCGTCTGGGGTGAGGGGCCCTTCCTTCCGGAACGGGATCGCTGATCCATTCCCGAGCCTATCCTCGGTGCCTGCGAAAAAAATGTTCTAAAGAGCGTAACGAAACGCAGTCTGCGCCGTCTAATCCGTGTAACCCCCAACGCGTCAGCGGAACCGTCAATGACAAGCACAGACCAAATGCCAGGCGCTTTAGCAACTGGCTGGACAAAGCCCAAGCGCTTCGATCGCAACCTCGTCGTGATCGGTGCGGGCTCGGCCGGGCTCGTCTCCGCCTATATCGCAGCCGCCGCCAAGGCGAAGGTGACGCTCGTTGAAGCCAACAAGATGGGTGGCGATTGCCTGAACTTCGGCTGTGTTCCGTCCAAGGCTCTGATCAAGAGTGCCAAGGTGGCGCATCAGATGCGCAATGCCGATCATTACGGTCTTGAAGCGGTCGAACCCAAGGTTCCCTTCTCGGCTGTTATGGAGCGGATCCACAAGGTGATCGCGGAGATCGAACCGCATGACAGCGTCGAGCGCTATACGGGTCTCGGCGTCGAGGTTCTCCAGGGCTATGCGAAGCTGATCGATCCGTGGACGGTGGAGATTGCGCTGAGCAGCGGCGGTACACAGCGGCTGACGACGCGGGCGATCGTGATCGCAACCGGCGCGCAACCCTTCGTGCCTCCGATCCCGGGCCTGGCTGAAGTCGGTTATCTGACCTCCGACACTTTATGGGAGCGGCTGCGCGACCGGCCGGAGGTGCCGCGTCGTCTCGTCGTTCTCGGCGGCGGGCCGATCGGGTGCGAGCTCGCACAAAGTTTCGCCCGGCTGGGCTCGCAGGTCGCTCAGATCGAGATGGCCCCGCGTGTGATGATGCGCGAGGATCCAGACGCGGCCGGCTTTGTCGAGGCGTCGCTGAAGGCCGATGGTGTGCAGGTGCTGACTGGCCACAAAGCGGTCTCCTGCGGCACGGATGGCGACGACAAATGGATCGAGGTGGAGCATCCCGGCGGCCGGGACCGTATCGGCTTTGACGAGATCATCGTCGCCGTCGGACGCGCGCCGCGTCTGAAGGGCTTCGGGCTCGAGGAACTCGGTATCAAGGTCGATCGGGTTGTCGAGACCAACGATTATCTTCAGACGCTCCACCCGAACATCCTGGCCGCCGGTGACGTGGCAGGGCCTTATCAATTCACGCATGTTGCCGGGCATCAGGCCTGGTTTGCCGCGATCAATGCGCTGTTTGGTGATCTCAAGCGCTTCAAGGCCGACTACTCGGTCATCCCCTGGGCGACCTTTACGGACCCGGAAGTGGCGCGCGTCGGCCTCTCTGAAACGGATGCAAAGGAGAAGAACATCCCCTACGAGGTGACGCGCTTCGGCATCGATGATCTTGATCGGGCAATCGCCGACAGCTCTGCACATGGCTTCGTCAAGGTGCTGACTGTACCCGGCAAGGACAAGATCCTCGGCGTCACCATCGTCGGCGAACATGCAGGCGATCTGCTCGCGGAATTCGTCTTCGCCATGAAGCACGGCCATGGGCTCGGAAAGATCCTCGGCACGATCCACATCTACCCGACGCTGGCCGAAGCGAACAAGATGGTGGCCGGGCAGTGGCGGCGCGCGCATATCAATGGTTTTCTGCTGTCGCTGCTTGAGCGCTTCCAGACCTGGAGGCGTGGATGATCGATGCGAAGATCCTGCCCCTGCAAAAGGCGGCGCTCCAACCAATCGCCGAGTTTCTTGCGAGGCGCGGCGTGCGGGCGGATCAGATCAGCGTCGTCGGTTTTATCGCCGGGTTCGGTGCCTTTGCGGCCCTCGGCTTCGGATACTGGCTGGCCGCGCTTCTACTTATCCTCGTCAATCGCGGCTTTGATGGCCTCGATGGTGCGGTTGCGCGTATTCAGGGGCCGACGGATCGCGGTGCCTATCTCGATATCGCGTTGGACATGGTCTTCTACGCGTTGATGCCGCTCGGCTTTGCGATCGCCTCGCCAGAGGACAACGCTCTGCCGGCGGCGATACTCATCGTCTCCTTCGTCGGCACGGGCTCTTCCTTTCTCGCCTTTTCGGCGGTCGCAGCAAAGCTTGGCCGCAACGCGCCAGAGTTTCCGACCAAGGGCATCTATTATGCGGGCGGTCTGGCGGAGGGTTTCGAGACGATCGCCGTCTTTGTCGCCATGTGCCTTTTCCCCGAGAGCTTTGCGCTGATCGCCTACGGTTTTGCCGCGCTTTGTGCGCTGACCACTGTCATTCGCTGGCGTCAGGGATGGGTCGCTTTCTCTCAGGGGCCGCGATGAAGGCTCGACACGCCGTTTCAGCTGACCGCGTTCAAGCGGTCGAGTGCGTTGCGGACCGCCAGCCGGGCGCGATGCAAGAGAACGCGCATATTGCCTTCGCTGATGTTGAGCAATGCGCATACCTCGCTGGGGTCGAGTTCCTGCTGGCCGCGAAGGATGAGCACGGCCCGTTGCGTCGGCGGCAGAGTGTCGATCACCTCTTCGACGTGCTGCAGCACGCTTCGACCCTCGATGTGACGTTCCGGGGTCAGGTTCTCCCAGAGTTCCGGGATCTGGCGCCAGTGGCCGCGACCGTCAAATGCGTCTGCCAGGCTGTCGCCACTGGCGTGATCGTCGAAGAAGACGGTGCGTCCTTCGCGTCTGGCGCGGCTGCGCGCCTTGTTGATGAGGATGGTGTAGATCCAGCTGGCAAGCGAGCTGCGGCCCTCGAAAAGGTCGATGCGACCGAGCACGGCGATCCATGTGTCCTGAACGACCTCCTCGGCAAGGTGCCGGTGCTGGACGATGCCGGTGCAGAAACGGATAAGCGCGGCATTGTGGCGCCGATAAAGAATGTCGAAAGCCGCAGCATCGCCATCCACCAGGCGCAAAACCAGAGCCTGATCATCCCCTTCGACCTGCGTCACGCCGCCCCTCACATCAATCCGGCGGCCATTAGCGAAACAATCATCTTTAAAGTCCAGCCGCATTCGCCCCCATCAAGTCATAGTGACCATGCCGTGTCTGTCGTCGCTGGCGATGCGGTCTTACAGCGCGTCGACTGCTTTTCTGGAGATGTCCATGACTGAACGCAACGCGTCTCGCCCCGGCCATCTATCGTCGGATGCGAACGAGCCCGCCTCACCAACCACGGCCCGCAGAAGCAAAATCTGGCGGTTTACGCCTGTGGTCGTCGTCCTTGCTGGCCTTGCTCTGGGCTATGCCTTTGGCCTGCAGGACTATCTCAGTCTGGCATTTCTCGCTGAACAGAGGCAGGCCCTGAGGGCCTATGTCGATGCCAATTTCCTCTGGTCGGCAATGCTTTTCCTTGGGATCTACATTGCCGCCGTCGCCTTCTCCTTCCCGGCCGCTTCGGTGTTGACCATCTTCGGCGGCTTTCTGTTCGGCTGGATGATCGGTGGCGCACTCGTCGCGGTCGGTGCCACGGTCGGGGCCTCGATGCTCTTCCTTGCGACGCGATCGGCCTTCGGCAGTTTCCTTCGCCATCGCGTCGACGGTGTCGTGAAGAAGCTTGCCGACGGCTTCCGCGAAAACGCTTTCGGCTACCTCTTCGTCATCCGTCTGGCGCCAGTCTTTCCGTTCTTCGTGGTGAACATTGCCGCAGCTCTTTTCGACATCAGCCTTGGCCGTTTTTTCGCGGCGACGTTCTTCGGCATCCTGCCCGGCACCTTTGCCTATGCCTATCTCGGGCAGGGTGTCGACAGCGTCCTCCTGGCCGCACAGGAGAGCGGCCAGGAAGCGAAGATCTCGGATCTTGTCACCCCGGAAATCACGCTCGCCTTTTTCGCGCTGGCGCTTGTCGCGCTGATCCCGACCGTGGTGCGGCAGATCCGCAAGCGGGGTGCTTCGCGATGAACAGTGAGATCACAGGGTTGGGGGAAGCTTAAGCCATGTTTCGATGCAGCGAAGTCGCCGAACGGGCGAGCCTTCTGATCGATGGCGAACTGGGCTTGTGGCCACGATTGAACATCCGTCTTCATCTGGCGATGTGTCGGGGATGCCGGGCATTCGTCGAGCAAATGCGGATAACCCGCGATCTTGCCGTATTGGCTGGGGCTGCGGAGGATCCGCTGCCGAGTGCCGAGATCGAGGCCGCGCTGGCCAGACGACGGATCCAGTCTGGACGACCATCATGAAATCCGTCGGACATCACGAGCGTAGTTCCAGAAAAAAGAGCCAATGTGCTCGAATGCCATAAGGTCAATTTCAGGGAGAAGGGCAGATCATGCGATTAATGACAGGGATTTTCGCCGCAGGGTTCATCGCGGCCGCCAGCGGTTTGCCAGCACTTGCGTCCGGCCCGGATCTTTCCGATTGGGCTGCCATCGAGAAGAGCGCTTCCGGCCAGACGGTCTATTTCAACGCTTGGGGTGGGTCGGAGAACATCAACGCCTATCTCGAATGGGTCGGCGCCGAGATGCAGTCGCGCTACGGAGTGACCGTCATCCAGGTGAAGCTCGATGACACCGCGAGTGCGGTCGCCAAGGTGATTGCCGAGAAAGCCGCCGGCAAGGACGCGGGTGGCTCCGTCGATCTCATCTGGATCAACGGCGAGAACTTCGTTTCGATGAAGCAGCAGGAGCTGCTTCTGACACCGGGCTGGGCGACTTCCTTGCCGAACTGGGTTTATGTCGATGTCGACAACCAGCCGACGATCCTGACCGATTTCACCGAGCCGACGGAGGGGTTGGAAAGCCCCTGGGGCGGCGCGAAGATGGTCTTCTTCTATGATAGCGCCCGGACCGACGCCTCAACCCTGCCTGACAGCGCAAGCCAACTGCTCGACTGGGCAAAGAAGAACCCCGGGCGCTTCTCCTATCCGGCTCCGCCTGATTTCATCGGTTCGTCCTTCCTCAAGCAGGTGCTGAGTGAAGTGATCGACGATCCGGGCAAGCTTGCCGAACCGGTGAACGAGGCAAGTTTCGAACGGGACGTCGAGCCGCTCTTTGCCTATCTCGACCAGCTTCATGACGCCGCATGGCGGTCGGGCAAGGCCTTTCCGCAAAACTATCCGGACATGAAGCAGAAGCTCGCCGATGGCGAACTCGACATCATCTTCGCCTTCAATCCGTCGGAAGCCTCTGCCGGCATCAAGGCAGGGGAGCTTCCCGACACGGTGCGATCCTTCACCTTCTCCGGCGGCACACTCGGCAATACCCATTTCGTTGCCATTCCCTACAATGCGAATGCCAAGGAAGGTGCGCTGCTGACGGCGAATTTCCTGATTTCGCCGGAGGCGCAGCTGCGCAAGCAGGATCCGACCTATTGGGGTGACCCGACCGTCCTTTCGATGGCGAAGCTGCCGGATGCCGATCGTTCTGCCTTCGCAGCACTCGATCTCGGCGTTGCGACGCTTTCGCCTGAAAAGCTGGGACCCGTTATCGCCGAGCCGCATGCCAGCTGGATGGAGCGGATCGAAGTCGAGTGGCGTCGACGCTATGCCAGCGGCAACTGAGCCGTGCAGGGAAGTCTGAAGGCTCGCAGTTTTGTCGATCGTTTGACCGCGCTTCTTCCTAGAAGCGCGGTCTTGCTTACGCTCGGCCTGTTGCTGCTGCCAATCGCCTTCGGCCTTCTCGGAACGCTCCTGCCAGCCTTTGGCTACCTGCCTGCGCTCGGCGGTGTGGGCCTCAGCCTTGAACCTTTCCGAGCTCTCGTTGCTACGCCGGGGCTTGTTCCGGCTGCCGTTCTCAGTCTGGTTACTGGGCTTGTCGCCACCATCCTCTCGCTCGGTATAACCCTGTTGTTTGTCGCGGGCTTTGCCGGGACACCCGTTCTTGCGCGCATCCAGCACATCATCTCACCGCTTCTCGCCGTGCCGCATGCTGCCGCGGCCTTCGGGCTCGCCTTCCTCATCGCGCCCTCCGGCTTTCTCATTCGGCTCGTGGCGCCGCTTTTCGGAATAGAGCGGCCGCCCGACATTCTCATTCCGCATGATCCCTGGGGGCTGGCCATGATCGCCGGCCTTGTGATCAAGGAAACGCCCTTCCTGTTCCTGGTGACCTTGGCGGCTCTGCCGCAGGTCGACCTCACTGCTGCCCGCAGGCTGGCAGCCTCTTTCTGCTATGGGCGGATTGCGGGTTTCGTCTATCTGCTCTGGCCAGCGCTCTACCGGCAAATCCGTTTCGCTGTTTATGCCGTCATTGCCTACTCGTCCTCGGTCGTCGACGTTGCCGTGATCCTCGGCCCCAATCTGCCCGGCACACTTGCCACGCGTCTCGTGCAGTGGATGAACGACCCTGACCTTTCCGTGCGGTTTCTCGCGTCGGCCGGTGCCGTATTACAGCTCGGCGTCACCCTCACCGCACTGCTTGCATGGTTCGGTCTGGAAAGATTGAGCACCATACTGCTGAGATCGTTCGGCGATCGCGGCTATCGTTTCGTGCATGACCTGACGGTCCGCAGGCTCGCGATGATCGCAGTCACCATCATAGGCGCAAGCGTGTTCGCGGGTCTTTTCCTCCTCGGTCTTTGGTCGCTCGCTGGCCTCTGGCAGTTTCCAGATCTTCTGCCGCGCGATTTCACCCTGCGCAGCTGGATGACGACCCTTCCGCGCATCGGCGATCCCCTCGTGACGACGCTGATCGCGGGGCTTGCCTCGACGCTGATCGCGGTGGTGCTGACTGTCGGCTGCCTAGAGCGCGAAATCCAGACGGGACGACGGGGCGGTGACAGGAGCCTGCTGCTCCTCTATCTGCCGCTCATCGTGCCGCAGATCGCCTTCGTTTTCGGCCTTCAGCTGCTCTTTGTCGGTAGCGGCAGTGATCAACGCCTCACCGCTCTCATCCTGGTGCATCTTGTGTTCGTGCTGCCTTACGTATTCCTGTCCCTTGCCGATCCGTGGCGGGCGCTCGATCGCCGCTATGAAATCATCGCCACCGCGCTCGGCCGCTCACGTCTCTCGGTGCTCCTGTCGATCCGCCTGCCGATGCTGATCCGCCCCATCCTGACCGCTCTTGCCGTCGGCTTCGCGGTCTCGGTTGGGCAATATCTGCCGACGGTTCTGATCGGGGAGGGGCGGCTGACTACCATCACCACGGAAGCTGTCGCACTCGCCTCCGGCAACAACCGCCGCGTCATCGGAGTCTATGCCCTGTTGCAGACCATTCTCCCCTTCCTCGCCTTCGTGCTTGCCGCGCTCTTGCCGGTTCTTCTCCATCGCAACCGTCGTGAGATGAGGGTGTGATGATGCCGCAAAGTCAGGTCGCCACGGGCCTTCGCCTCTCCAGCATCGTGATCTGCCTCGGAGATTTCAGGCTGATCGCGCTCGATACAGAAGTGCCCCCTGGCTCGATTTTCACAGTCATGGGTCCTTCGGGCTCAGGGAAATCGACACTGCTTTCCTTCATCGGCGGTTTTCTCGAGCCTGCCTTTCATGCGGAGGGTGGCGTCTCCGTTGGTGATGTTGATCTTCTGGCGCTTGCGCCGGAGCAGCGACGGGCTGGTATCCTCTTCCAGGATCCGTTGCTCTTTCCGCATATGTCCGTCGGCGCCAATGTTGCCTTCGCCATTCCCGGCGAGGTTTCGGACCGGAAGCTCAGATGGCGGATGGCAGCCGAGATCCTTCGGGAGATGGAGTTACCGGGCTTTGAGGATCGCGATCCGGCGACGCTTTCAGGTGGCCAGAAGGCGCGCGTGGCGCTCGCCCGTGTCCTGGTCTCGCAACCCCGCCTGCTGTTGCTCGATGAACCCTTCTCCAAACTCGACATGGCGCTTCGCAACCAGATGCGCTCACTCGTCTTTGACCGCGCTCGCAGCGCCGGTCTGCCGGTCATTCTTGTCACGCATGACGAGGCCGATGCGGAGGCGGCGGGCGGACCGGTGCATCGGCTTGGCGATCAGGGGAACGATCATGGATGAAGACGCCGGCATCAACGCCGAGATCCTGCTGCTCGGTGGTGGCCATGCGCATGTCGAGGTGATCCGGAGGCTTGGCCAGTTGGGTCTCGGGGCGAGGATGATGCTCGTCTCCCCTGGCCGATTTGCGCCTTATTCCGGCATGCTCCCGGGCTATATCGCCGGCGTCTACAGTTTTGACGACTTTCATATCGATCTGGCCGCATTGTGCTTGCGCTTCGGTGTGACCTTTCTCGAAACATCTGCCAGGCACATCGATCCCGAAGAACGCATCGTGCGCCTCGCAGAGGGCGGCGCCGTCGGCTACCGCTACCTTTCCGTCGATATCGGTTCCACGCCGTCGTTGCCGCTGGGGATATCAGCCGGCATTTCCGTCAAGCCGATTTCAAGTTTCACCGATCGCCTCGGACGGCTCGACGCTCTCATCGCTGCAGGCGAGAGCGTGAGGCTCGCAGTCGTGGGGCAGGGGGTGGCGGGGGTCGAGGTCGCTTTCGCCCTGAAGCAGAGATTTGCCGGCCGGGATGTCGAGATTGCGCTGATCGGTAGGTCTACGGTACCAGTGCCGGAGCGTAGCGTTCGAGCACGGCAATTGGTGGAGAAAGAATTGCAGGTGGCAGGGATCGCCCACCATCCGACTTTTGACGTGGTCGGTTTTCAAAACGGCGAAGTCGTCGCGCGAGATGGTCGGAGGCTTGTCGCCGACGAAGTCATCTGGACGACCTCGAGCGGTTCACAAGGGTTCCTGCGGGAGACCGGGCTTCTGCTCGATGCAGGAGGTTTCATCCGCGTCGACGAAAGCCTTCGCTCCCTGTCGCACCCGGATATCTTCGCCGCCGGTGACGTGGCATCTCTGGCTGATCCACGTCCCAAGGCGGGTGTCTTTGCAGTCCGTCAGGGCCCAGTCCTTGCGGACAACATCCATCGCAGTCTGAAGGGGGAGCCGCTCGAAGCCTATCGCCCGCAGCGATCCTGGTTGGTGCTGATATCGCTGCCGAACGGCCAGGCGATTGCCGACAAATGGGGATTGGCCGTTGTTGGGCGCTGGGTTGCCCGCTGGAAGGACCGGATCGACCGAGGTTTCATGCAACGCTACAAGTCGGATATGTGATCGCGCACTCCGTCACCTGGACGTGGGCTGTTCTCGGCGTGAAAAAAGCCCCGCACACCGAAGTGTGCGAGGCAGGCCAGGGAGGCCTTGGGGAGTTGGGCAGGGATCAGAGGTCGCCGAGCAGTTCGTTCACGCGGCTTTCTGCCGAAGCGAGCGCTTCATCGACCGACTTGTCGCCATTGACGGCAGCGCCGATTTCCTCGCCAATGATGTCCTGGATCGGGAACTGACGCTGGACCTCAGCCGGCAGGGAGCGGCCAGTGTCGGCAATCTTCGCGATGTTCTCGCGATGCGGAAGGTCCTTGAACTCGGCCATGTCGAAAACGGCCTTGGAAGCAGGCAGGTGACCGGTGCGGGCCCACTGGAAGTCGTTGTCAGAGAGGAACTTGAAGAGCTTGCCGATGGCATCCACCTGTTCCGGTGTGCGGTCCTTTTTCGGCATGACCCAGCTGTGGCCATCGGCATAGGTGCTGTCCTGCGCGGCAAAGAGTTGCGGTACGGGATAGACGGTATAGCTGTTCGAGAGCGCCGTGCCTTCATTCTCGGACTGGGCGACATAATCCCCGATCAGCCAGGTGCCGTTGATGGCAATCCCGCCTTCGCCGTTGGCAAAGCCCGAGACGGCGGCAGCATAGTCGAGGCCGGTCGTCGAGATGCCCTCATCCTTGGTGGCCTTCATCAGCTCGACGGCAGCCTTGGCTTCCGGCGTGTTCAGCTTGATTGCCGTTGGATCCGAGAAGAAGTCGGAGTTCTGCTGCTGCAGCAGGGTGTAGAGAATGCGCGCGTAGGAGGCCGTCTCGTTGGCCATGATCTGGATCAGATAGGGTTTTCCGGTCTTTTCCTGGAACTGCTTGCCCTGGGCGATCAGTTCTTCCCCTGATGTCGGGAGCATCGGCGTGCCGTCCGCGTTGACGAGACCTGCCTCCTTCATGAGGTTCAGGTTGACGTGGAAGAGCATTGTCCAGTTGTCGAAGGGCAGCCCATAGAGCTGGCCTTCCTTGGTGACGCCATTGCGGCCCGCATCGGTAAAGTTCTCCGGCGACACGCCCTGAGCGGCCAGGACTTCGTCGATCGGCTCGATCAGGCCACGGCTCTGATAGTCTGAGATCGCGGAGTAATGCATGGAGACGACCTCGGGTGCTGCACCGGAAGCCAGCTGGGCGTTCAGCTGGTCGTAACCCGGCCATTCGACCGTGGTGACGTTTACGTCGATATCCGGATTATCGGCTTCGAACTTGTTGACGAGTGCGGTGATGATGCCGCATTCGCCGACGGCGGCCGATACGTCGGTCACGCTGCCATAATCCGCCTCGCAGGCGCCGAAGAAGCGTTGCAGCTCGATTGTGGTTTGCGCCTGCGCCGAGGCGCCGTAGCCCAGCGCAGCGATCGCAACGGTGGTCATCAGAATCGTTTTCATCGTGTCTCACTCCCTTGTGTCGGGCTCCTGGCCCTGTTGGAATAAAGCCGGCCGGCTCCTCTCCGGCCGGGTAGGCTTCACTTCACCGCGCCGCCGGAAACGGCCGTCACGATGTGTTTCTGGAAGATCACGTAGACGATCAGCGCCGGGACGCTGGCGAAGACCGCCTGGGCCGCGAGAAAGCCCAGGCCCTCGCTCTGGGCAAAGTTGGATTGCGACGAAGCAAGCCCCACCGTCAGGGTGTACATTTCCTTCTTGGTCGCAGAGATCAGGGGCCACCAATAGTCGTTCCAGCCGCCCAGGAAGGTGAAGATACCGAGCGTCGCCTGTGCGGGCAGGGTCTGCGGCAGCATGACCTTCCAAAAGATCCGCCATTGCGAGGCGTTGTCGAGCAGTGCCGCCTCGTCGATCTCCTTGGGGATCGCCCGGAAGAACTGCGTCATCAGGAAGACACCGAAGGCGCCGGACAAGCCCGGCAGCATCAGGCCGAGATAGGTGTTGTGCAGGCCGAACCAGTTGAACATCTGGTGGCGGGCGATGATGACCGCCTGTTCGGGGACTGCGAGACCGAAGAGGACGATAATGAACAGCGTCCGGCGGAAGGGGAATTCGAGCCGCCCAAATCCGTAGCCGGCGAGCGACGACAGCACCAGAACCAGCAGGGTCTGACCGCTGGCCACGACGAGGCTATTGAAAAACCAGCCGAAGACCTGGGAGGAATGCCAGATGTTCAGGTAGTTGGCGATCGTGTAGGGCGCGCGGAAAACCGAGTCAGTGCCTACCATCAGATCCTGGTTGCTCTTGATCGACAGGCCGATCAGCCAGGCCACCGGCGCCATCATGACGACGGAGAGGAGGGCGGCGCCCCAAAGCAGTGGCCTGTAGGTCGTCAGCACTTCCGGCTTGTAGGTGTCGTCTCGGGCGGTCATGCGCCGTCCTCCGTCTTGCGCGTGGACACGATGTACTGCGCCATCGCCGCCACGAGGATGATCAGGAAGAGGTATTGCGACGCTGCTGCCGCACGACCGACATCCCATCGGACGAAGCCGACTTCGTAGATGTACATGACCAGCGGACGCGAGGATCCGTTAGGGCCGCCGTTGGTCATCAGTTGGGCCTGTCCGAAGAGCTGGAACTGGAAGACGATCTGGATGATCGTGACCAGCATGATGGTGCGCGCAATCGACGGCAGGGTAATGCGTGTCAGGACGCGCCAGGGGCCGGCATTGTCCAGGGAGGCTGCTTCATAGAGATCCTGAGGGACCTGCTGGAGTGCCGCCAGAAAGAGCATCATCGGCAAGCCGACACACCACCAGACGGTCGCGACACCGACGGCGAACAGCGACCAGCCTTTGGTCGAGATGAAGTTGATCTGGTCGATGCCCGCCTGCGCGAACAGCACGGACAACAACCCGTCTCCCGGAATGAAGACGAAGCGCCAGATCAGGGTGACGATGGTCACCGAGAGCACCGAGGAGGAAAAGAAGAGCCCTCGGAAGAAACTGGTCGTGCGCGTTGTCCTGTTGAGCGCCAGCGCCAGGAACAGGCCCAGCGCCACGAGTGTCGGCACGCTGACCAGGACAAAGACGATGGTGTTGCGCAGGGCCTGCAGGAAGACGGCGTCGCCGGCGACCCGGAAGTAGTTGGTCAGGCCAACAAAGCGGCCCGGACCGAAGAGGTCCACCTTGTGCAGGCTGAGCCACATGCCCCAGAAGAGGGGAAACACGAGTAGGGCGATGAAGACCAGCAGATAAGGCAGGATGAAGAGCCCATGGCTCCACTGACTGCGGCGATAGCTCTCGGCCATGTCACTCCACCTCCCTGCGATAGGCGCGACCATCGGCGCCGAAGAGGTGGAAGGCATGCGGATCGGCCGAGACCATGACCCGGTCTCCGGCCTTGATCAGCGAGCGGCCGTCTGCTTCCACGACAAGCTTGCTGCCGTCGTCGAGCACGCCGTAGACGAGAGATCGATCGCCAAGGCGCTCGACCACTTCGGCCGTCAGCGGCACGCCGCTGGCTCCGTCGATGACGATGCCGACATCTTCCGCGCGAATGCCGAGTGCTGCACCTTCAGGACTGGAACCATCCGCGACATGGAAGCCGGTGTCGACAGTTCCAAGGCCTGCCGTACTGACGGCAAGGCCTGTCGCGGTGTTCTGCCAGGCGGCAACGGGCAGGAAGTTCATGGCCGGAGAGCCGATGAAACTTGCGACGAACTTGCTCGCCGGACGCTGATAAACATCCATCGGCGTCCCGATCTGTTCGATCTTGCGGGCGTTCATGATGACGATCCGGTCGGCAAGCGTCATCGCTTCCACCTGATCGTGGGTGACGAAGATCATCGTCGAGCCGAGGCGGTGGTGCAGTTGCGCAAGCTCGAGGCGCGTGCGGCCACGCAAGGCCGCGTCCAGATTGGACAGCGGCTCATCGAACAGGAAGGCCTTTGGCTCCTTGACGATGGCGCGGCCGATGGCGACGCGCTGGCGCTGGCCGCCCGAGAGCTTCTGTGGCTTGCGATCGAGCAGGTGGCCGATCTCGAGTGTTTCTGCGGCGGCGAGCACGCGGCTCTCGATCTCGCCCTTGGCCATGCCGATGTTTTCGAGCCCGAAAGACATGTTCTGCTTCACTGTCATATGCGGATAGAGCGCATAGGACTGGAAAACCATGGCGACCCCACGCTTGCCTGGTGGCAGGGTGTCGACGCGCTGGCCGGCCACCGAGATGGTGCCGCCCGTGACGTCTTCGAGGCCCGCGATCATGCGGAGCAGAGTGGACTTGCCGCAGCCCGAAGGGCCCAGGAAGACGACGAATTCGCCCGCTTCAATGGACAGTGAAATGTCCTCGAGTACGGTCAGCGCGCCGTAGCGCTTGGTGACGTTGTCAATTTCAATCGAAGCCGACATGGTTTCTCCTCCCCGTCGTCGATTGGTTACTGGCCCAGCCGGATCATCCGGTAGCTGAGCGGCGCGATCTCTCCCGTGAGGCGCCCGCTTTCGATGATTGCTCCATCGCCATCTACCGGTGCGACGGTCTGCTGCTCGGGGCCATTGACGGCTTTCAGCGCATGTCCCGCGATCACCTTGTCCATGATCACCTGGCGAGCGCCGAAGCCTTCGAGCGCGACATCAAGAGTGATGGCGTCGGTCTCGTGGCGGTTGACGATGAAAAGGGTCAGCGCGCCGTCCGTTTCGCTCTCGACGGCAGAGACGTCGAGATAGGGAACGGCGTCTGCAAAGTCGGTCGAATAACCAGGGCAATCGATCGACAGCTGGTAGGAGGTTCCGCGGCCATAACGCGAGGCGAAGAGGTAAGGGTAGTAGGTGGTCTGGCGCCAAGCCGGGCCGCCGGGCACGGTCATGATCGGAGCAATCACGTTGACCAGCTGCGCAAGGCAGCCGACCTTCACCACGTCTGCGCGGCGGATGAAGGTGTTGAGGATGCAGCCGACCTGCAGAACGTCCTCGAAATTGTAGATGTCTTCGAGAAGCTCAGGCGCATGCGGCCAGCCATCGCGGCCTTCGAGAACCTTCCGGTCGGCTTCGTTGGAATGGTACCAGACGTTCCACTCGTCGAAGCTGATATAGACGTCCTTCTTCGAGCGCTTCTTCGCCTTGGTCACCTTGATCACGGAAGCGATGGTCTCGATGTAGTCGTCGAGGCGGGCGTTCTGCGCCAGATAGGCGGCCGTGTCGCCGGCGTGGTTCTCGAAATACATATGGAGGCTGATGTAATCGACGCTGTCATAGGTGTAGTCGAGGACGGTCGCTTCCCAGGCCGGATAGGTCGGCATCTTGGGAGAAGAGGAACCGCAGACGACGAGCTCGATCGACTTGTCGAAAGCGCGCATGGCCTTGGCGGTCTCGAAGGCGACGCGGCCATATTCTTCGGCCGTCTTCTGGCCGATCTGCCAGGGGCCGTCCATCTCGTTGCCGAGGCACCAGAGCTTGACGTTCCAAGGCTCTTCGCGACCGTTCTTGCGGCGCAGATCCGACCAGTAGCTGCCGCCGGGGTGGTTCACATATTCGAGGAAGGCGCGGGCTTCATCCAGGCCGCGAGATCCGAGATTGACGGCGAGCATCATCTCGGCGTTGGCGGCCTTGGCCCAGTCGGCGAATTCGTGGATGCCGACCTGGTTGGATTCCGAGGTGTGCCAGGCGAGATCGAGGCGAACCGGGCGCTCTTCCTTCGGCCCGATGCCATCTTCCCAGTTATAGGCCGAGACGAAGTTGCCGCCGGGATAGCGGACTACGGGGACATCGAGTTCGCGTACCAGGTCGATCACGTCCTGGCGCATGCCGTTTTCGTTAGCGGTCGGGTGATCGGGCTCATAGATGCCGGTGTAGACCGCGCGACCGAGGTGTTCGACGAAGGATCCATACAGACGTGGATCGATCGTGCTGATCTTGTAATCGCGGTGAACGGTGCCGACAGCCCGCATGTGCATTTCCTCCAAATATATCCGTTATTCGGATATGTATCATAATTGAGGATATGATACACGGGATCGACCGGAGGTCAATCCGGCAACGTGCAGGGGGAATAGGAGGGGGCGCTTCAGGTCTTGATGCGCAGGACAATGTCCTGGTCGTAATTGCCGAAGCCTCGGCCGAAGATGTTGATTCCGCCGGGATGTTCGGCCGTTTCCGGCACTTCGATCCGGACGCGGATCGATCGGTGATCGAGCAGCTCGAGGTCGCCGAGTGTCGTCTCGGAGACCCGCATGCCATCGATGAAGGTGCCGTTGTCCGTCACCCGGAAACTTTTGAGAACGCCATATTGGCTGCCGCGCAGCTTCCACCAATCAGGCGTGAACTTGCCGCGCCGATCACCGAAGTCACCGGGTGAGGTCCAGGTCGCGACCGCCTTTCCGTTGATCGAAATGGTGATGTCGGACGGCCAGTTTTCGGAGGTGCCCGGCACTTCCGAGGAGAGCTCCATGAGCAGCTCGAGTTCCCGGATCGGTACGCCCTTGATCCTTGCATTGTTGGGAAACTGATAGTCGACATAGCCGCGCGTGAACCAGAGAAGGCCCGCCTTCATGCGGTCCGGAGACAGGAAGGTGTCGGGGCTGTCGAGATAACCGATGATCGCATCTGGGCCGCACATGCCGCAGGGAGCGTAGACGTCGTAGCCGCTATAGAGGCCGACCGGCATGGAGACTTCGATTGCCTCGTCCGTCGCCTCATTGGGGCGCGTAAACGTGAGGACGATCTCGTCATGAACGGCATGACAGATCTTCTGACTGCCCTTGCGTGCCTTCTGAACCTCGGTGCGAACCAGGCCCGCTTCTTCCATCTGGTTGAGATGTGTGGATGTGGTCGATTGCGGGAGTTCCAGCACCTCGGCAATCTCGTTGACGTTGAGTGGGCCTCTGGCGTGAAGCAGTTCCAGGATCGCCAATCGTGCCGGCGCGGCGAGGCTCTTGAGGACATCCTTGCCGTCTTCCGGCGTGATCATCAAAAAACGGCTGCTCAAATCGGCTCCCCCTGCATTTCTCAATGCGTATCAGAATTCTTGATTAAAACAAGTCTAGGGAGAGCGCTCCGGTGGCTCCTGAGCGTGATGCGGTTGTTTTGGAGCCCCAGTTTCCGGTTGATGGCGCGTGTATACATCTGGCGCTAAAGGGGCGGGTTTCCTGCGCCGATGGAGTGTCTCACCGCAGCTGTTGTTGACATGATGTATACATTGTGGCTCTCTAGCGTTCGATAGAGGAGGAGCTGTCATGTCCAAACCCACCTTTCCGCTGAATGCCTGGTACGCGGCGGCCTATGATGTCGAGTTGAAGCGCCAGCTCTTGCCGCGGACGATCTGCAACAAGCCGGTTGTCCTGTATCGCAAGGAAAATGGCACCCCTGTCGCGCTCGCTGATGCCTGTTGGCACAGGCTCGTGCCGCTGTCGCTCGGGCGGCTCGAGGGTGACAACGTCATCTGTGGCTATCATGGTCTCGAATTCGACGAGACGGGGCGCTGTGTATACATGCCGTCGCAGGACACGATCAATCCGTCGGCCTGCGTCAAGTCCTATCCGATCGCCGAGAAGCATCGCTTCATCTGGATCTGGCCGGGCGATCCAGCGCTCGCCGATCCCGCACTCATCCCCGACATGCACTGGAACCAGGATCCCGACTGGGCCGCCGATGGCAAGATGATCGAGGTGAAGTGCGATTATCGTCTGGTTGTCGACAATCTGATGGATCTCACCCACGAGACCTTCGTGCACGGCTCGTCGATCGGCAATCGCGCCGTCGCCGAGGCGCCGTTCGAGGCAAGCCACTCCGATAGCTTCGCTTACATCACGCGCTGGATGGAAGACATCGACCCGCCGCCCTTCTGGCGCAAGCAGTTTGGTCGCCCGGGCAAGGTCGACCGCTGGCAGATCATCCGCTTCGAGGCGCCTTGCACTGTCACCATCGACGTGGGCGTTGCCGAAGCGGGAACGGGCGCTAAACAGGGCGACCGCTCGAAGGGCGTCAATGGCTATGTGCTGAACACGATCACGCCGTCGACGGACAAGACCTGTCTCTACTTCTGGGCCTTTGCCCGCAATTACGACCTCGGCAACCAGGCGCGAACGCATGAGCTTCGTGAGGGCGTGGCCGGTGTCTTCCGTGAGGACGAAGAGGTGCTCGAAGCCCAGCAGCGGGCGATCGATGCCAATCCCGATCACCAATTCTACAACCTCAACATCGATGCCGGATCGATGTGGGCGCGCAAGCTGATCGACCGGATGATCGACGCCGAGACGAAGCCACAGGCCGGGCCTCATGCGGTCGCTGCGGAGTGATGGCATGACGGCTGATAACGAACGCGCTCCGAAACAGCAGACGGCAAAGGCGCTGCTTGGGCTGCGCGACCTCATCCTGACGGGTGAAATCGAACCGGGCGAGCGGCTGTCGGAAGTCGCGCTCGCAGAGCGTCTTTCGGTGTCGCGCACGCCGCTTCGTGCCGCCTTGCAGCGGCTCGAACAGGAGGGCCTGGTCGCGCTCATCCCGTCAGGTGGTTACGCCGTGCGTTCGTTCAGCCGGCAGGAGGTGATCGATGCCATCGAGTTGCGGGGCGTGCTGGAGGGCACCGCCGCGCGGCTTGCCGCCGAGCGAGGTGCGACGCCGGCCCGGATGAAGGCCATTCGCGAGGTCGTCGCCCAACTCGACGATGTCTTGTTGGTCGAGCCGTCTGCCATGAATTTCGAGCGCTACGAAGCTCTGAACGGCAGGTTTCATCGCCTGCTCTGGGACTTGGCCGGCAGCGAGGTTCTGCGCCGCGAAATCGAGCGGATGACGAGCCTGCCCTTTGCGAGCCCGAATGCCTTCGTCAACACGGAGTCCGATGCGCCGGCCTTCTACAGGACGCTGGTCGTCGCGCAGGCGCAGCACAAGGCAATCGTATCGGCGATCGAATTGCGGGAGGGGGCGCGGGCCGAGGCGCTGGCGCGGGAGCATGCGCGGCTTGCCCGGCAGAACCTCGATTTCGTGCTGGAGGAGCAACCCGATCTGCGCCGCAAGGTTCTGGCGCTTGCCCTGATGGCGGGCTGATCGGATCTGGGATCAATTTATCTGGGAGGATTTCATGCGTTCCAAGCTGGAATGGCGCGCGGCGCGCGTCATATCGATCGAAGCCCCGGCGGAGGATGTCCGGGCCGTCACCTTCGCGGTGGATGGGCTGCGGCAGGCCTTCGATCCGGGGTCGCATACGAATATCAAAGTCGTCATCCGGGGTGAGCCGGCAATTCGAACCTATACAGTGCTGCCGAGCGCGCCGGACACGCTGAAGATCGCGGTCAAGCTGCATCCCAACAGTCGGGGTGGCTCAGCCTTCGTCTGGAACATGGCTGTCGGTGACGAGACCGAGATGACCGAGCCGGAGAACCGTTTCGAGCTCTCCTGGCGGGCGTCGCGTTATCTGCTGATCGCCGGCGGTATCGGGATCACGCCGATCTATGGCATGGCAAAGGCGCTGGTCGCGCGCGGTCATTCCGTGCGGCTGATCTATGGGGCGAAAAGCCGGGCGCAGATGGCTTTTGTTGATGAGTTGCAGGCTTTGCTGGGGGATGGTCTCGAGGCCTTCGTGCAGGACGAGGGCCAGGCCTTCGATCTCGCAGCTGAATTTGCCACGCTTCCTGTCGATGGCGAGGCCTATATCTGTGGTCCGCACGGTCTGCTGGAAGCCGCACGCAATACCTGGCGCGAGAGTGGCCGATCCATGAGCCGCTTGCGCTTCGAGGTCTTCGGCGACAGCGGGCGCTTTGCCGAGCAACCGTTCTCGGTCACGGTTCCGCAATACGGCCAAACCGTCGAGGTGCGCGCCGACCAGACCATGCTGGATGCGCTGATGGAGGCGGGGATCGACATGGTCTATGACTGTCGCCGCGGTGAATGCGGATTGTGCGCGGTCAGCATCGTCGACGCATCCACGCCGATCGATCATCGCGACGTGTTCTTCTCCCCGGAAGAGCGACACGAGGGAGAGAAGATGTGTGCCTGTGTCTCGCGTGCCGTTGGGGGAAGCGTGACGGTCGACACCGGCTATCGGCAAGAGGCATTGCGGGCCTGAGCCGGCAGTTGCATCAGTCGCTCTCACCCTCGATCAGGATCATCGGCCAGAGCCGGCGGCGCACCGCATCGGGATAGTGGTGGGCGAAGTCCGGCATGGTCGCAAGCAGGCTTTCTGCCAAGGCAATCCCGAGCCCCCTCAAATCAGGGCGAAAGCAGGTGAGAACCGGGTGCAGGAACTGCGCCTGGGGGCTGTATTGGCCGATGACCGCGATATCCTTGCCCGGCTTCAATCCCACCTCCTGCAGGCCGCGATAAAAGCCGACCACGGTCGCCTCGTTAAGGAGGATGATCGCTGTGGGGCGGTCGCGTGATTTCATCACCTGCTGGGCGACGTGGTAGCCGCCCGGCTCGTTCGGGCCGGAGCGATAGACATGCGCCGGGTCGAGCTCCAGGCCGTGGCGGGCGAGCACGACGCGGCAGTGGTTCTCGAAGACATGGCCGAGATTGATGTCGCCATGGGGGCGGCTGATCGCAATCCGCTTGTGGCCGCGCGCCACAAGGCGTTCGATTGCGTCTTCCGCCATGCCTTCGAAATCCAGATCGTACCAGGGCTGGCCGACATCCGTCTGGCTTCGGCCGAGGGTGATGAAGGGTATCTTCGTCTTGTGCAGGAGCTCGAAGCGGGGATCCTGGTGGCGCGTGGCCGACAGGATGATGCCATCGGCGAACCCCCGGGCGACGATTCGCTTCAGGTAAGCGTCCGGATCTTCTTCCGACGAGCAGAGCAGGGCGACGAGGTCGAGCTTGTGGCGGGCAAGCACCGTCTGCATGCCGTCGAAGACGCGCATGAAGAAGGTATCTCCCTGACCGGTAATGTCATGGCCGGTCTGCATCATGAAGCCGATTATGCCGGTTGCGCCCTTGCGTAGCGAGCGGCCGGCCTGGTTGGCCACGTAACCCAGCTTCTCTGCGGCTTCCAGAACGCGTCGGCGTGTCTCCTCGTTGACGTCGGGCTTGCCATTCAGCGCGCGCGAAACCGTACCGATGGAAATATCCAGATGTTCGGCCAGCTCCCGAATGCCTGTCATTTCCCCTCCCCAAGCAGTGGTCCGTAATCGTTTACGAAAAACTATTGACACATGCGGGGTCTCGTTCATAGTGTCGTAAACGTTTACGGGATGTGCGGAAGAGGAGTTTCGCTCATCCCTTGGGAGGATATCAGTGACATCAAGAGCCGTTTTGTGCGGGTGCGGAGCTATGGCTAAAGGCTGGCTTCGAGCGCTTCAGTCTGCTTCCGATTTGGGCCGAGAGGTCGAAATTGTCGGTCTCGTCGACCTCGACCCGACGATGGCGAAGGCGCTCGCGGCTGAATTCGCCCTGGAAAACGTGACCATCGGAACGGATCTCGCATCGGTGATCGAGGCGACGCGCGCGAACATGGTGTTCGACGTGGTGGTGCCGTCGGCGCGCTTCGCCGTCGTTTCGACCGCGCTCAAGCTTGGCTGCCATGTGCTGTCGGAGAAGCCGCTCGCCACGTCCATGGATGAGGCCAAGGCGCTGCTTTCCCTCGCTGCCGAGACTGGCCGGGTGCATGCCGTGGTGCAGAACCGCCGTTTCATTTCCGGTGTCCGACGCCTGCGTCGCGCCGTCGAGGATGGCTTGATCGGGGAGCTCTCCGGAATTCATTGCGACTTCTTCCTCGGGCCGCATTTTGGTGGTTTCCGCGAGGCCATGGACAATGTGCTTCTGCTCGACATGGCGATCCACACCTTCGATGCCGCCCGCTTCGTGTCGGGGAAACACCCGCTTTCGGTCTATTGCGTCGAGAGCAATCCGCTCGGCTCCTGGTATGCCCATGGCGCGTCGGCGAACGCGATTTTCAAGCTCTCTGGCGATGCAGTCTTCACCTATCGCGGCTCCTGGTGCGCCGAAGGGCGCCGCACCAGCTGGGAGAGCGCCTGGAGGCTGGTTGGCTCCAAGGGCATGATCACCTGGGACGGTGAGGAGACCTTTGAGGCGACGGTCGCTGGCCACGAGCCCGGCCTGCTGCGCGGTCAGCAAGTTTTGCCTGTGCCGTCGGCGCCTGATGAATACGACACGCACGGACATCAGAGCGTGCTCGCCGAATTCATCGACGCGGTGAAGTCCGGGCGCAAACCGGAGACTGCCAGCGACGACAATATCAACAGCCTGTCCATGGTGTTCGGCGCAATCGAGAGCGCGCGAACCGGACTTCCCGTCAGCATTTCAGTCGAAGGACATTAAACCCGTGAGCATTTCCGCAAAATCGATCCGCATCGGAACCATGGTCAGCGCCAGCGGCGGCAAGGCGGCCGAGCGGATCGGACAGATCGCCGATATGGGCTTCGAGAGCTTCGAGCCCTTCTTCTGGCAGACCACCAACGGTCAGGATCTTGCCGATCTCGGCAAGCGTTGCGTCGAGGCGATCGGCGATCGCGACCTCACCATCTCGACGCTCGGCATGTTCGGCAATCCGTTGGAAGAGACCGACATGGATCTCCAGACCCTTCAGGGCTGGAAGGATTGCATCGACAATGCCCATCATTTCGGCGCGACCTGCGTCGCCGGTTTTACGGGTCGTATCCGTAACCGCCCACTGACGGAGAGCCTGCCGCGCTATCGCGAAATCTGGAGCGAGCTCGCCAAGCGTGCTGCCGACAAGGGCGTGAAGATCGCGTTCGAAAACTGCGCCATGGACGGCAACTGGCAGACCGGCGACTGGAACATCGCGCACAATCCGGATGCCTGGGAGCTGATCTTCAACGAGACGCCGGACGATCACATCGGGCTCGAATGGGAGCCCTGCCATCAGATGGTCTATCTGATTGATCCGATCCCGCAGATCCGCAAATGGGCGCACAAGTTTTTCCATGTGCATGGCAAGGACGCGACGATCCGCTGGGACGTGATCCGTGAACACGGCGTCTTCGGCAAGCATCCCTTCGTCTTCATGCGCACGCCGGGCTTCGGCGACACCAACTGGACCGACGTCATCTCGGAGCTCCGGCTCGCAGGCTGGTCCGGTTCGATCGATATCGAGGGCTGGCATGATCCGGTCTATCGCGACGCGCTGGAGATGACCGGCCAGGTGCATGGCCTGAATTACCTGAAGAATTGCCGGGGCGGGGATTTCGTCACCGATCCGGTCTGAGCTTTCGGAAATATGGGTCTTGTGGAGGACAAGGCCCATGCAAAAACCCAAGAGGAGGAAACCATGGGTATTCGCAAGCATATCGCCTTCGGCGCCTTGGCGCTGGCCAGTGTCTCCTTGTTCGGGCTATCGGCCCAGGCAGAGGACGTGAAGATCACCGTCTGGTCGCTCGACCGCGACATCCAGCCGGCACCCAATCTGATCAAGGACTTCAATGCACTCGGTAACGGCATCACGGTCGAATACCGCCAGATCCAGTTCGACGACGTCGTCAGCGAGGCGATGCGCGCCTATTCGACCGGACAGGCGCCCGATATCATCGCGATCGACAACCCCGAGCATGCCTTGTTTGCCTCACGTGGCGCCTTTCTCGACCTGACGGACCGGATCGCGAAATCGGAAGCCATCAAGACCGAAAACTACTTTGCCGGACCGCTTAATTCGGTGACCTGGGACGGGAAGCTCTTCGGTGTGCCGAAGGCCACCAACACGATCGCCCTCTACTACAATGCCGACATGTTCAAGGAGAAGGGCCTCGATCCGGACAAGCCGCCGCAGACCTGGGCGGAACTCCTCGATGCCGCGCGTAAGCTCAACGATCCGGCGAAAAACGTCTACGGCCTCGCTTTCTCGGCCAAGGCCAGCGAAGAAGGGACCTTCCAGTTTCTTCCCTGGGCGCAGATGGGCGGTGGTGGCTATCAGACAATCAATGCCGAGGGCGCTGTGAAGGCGCTCGAGACTTGGAAAATCCTGATGGACGAGAAGCTCGCCTCTCCTGACAGCCTGACGCGCGGACAGTGGGATTCCACTGGCACCTTTAACTCTGGCAATGCGGCCATGGCGATCTCCGGGCCATGGGAGCTGAACCGGATGAGCGATGAAGCCAAGTTCGACTGGCGCGTGGCGCTTCTGCCGGTGCCGGAAGCCGGTGCCGAGCGCTCGTCGGCCATGGGTGACTTCAACTGGGCAATTTTCGCCAACACGAAGCAACCGGAAGAAGCCTTCAAGGTCCTGGAATACTTTGCCGCACAAGATGACCAGATGTTCGAGAAATTTGGCCAGCTGCCGGCCCGTTCCGACATAACCTTGCCGGCGACCGGCAACGAGAGGAAGGACGCGGCCCTCAAGGTCTTCCAGGAGCAATTGCAATATGCCCAGCCGCGCGGGCCGCATCCCGAATGGCCGAAGATCTCCAAGGCGATCCAGGATGCCATCCAGGCGGCGCTCACGGGTCAATCGTCGCCTAAGGAAGCGCTCGATCAAGCGGCTGAAACCATCGCGGCCATCACCGGTTGACCCTATCCGCAGGGCTCCGAAGACCTGCTCTCAACGTGTCGGATCCCTGTTCAACCTATCTCCCGGAGGGCCGTCCTCGTTCCGACAAGTGGCGGGGGCGGCCTGACCGGAGATGCCAATCGCGATGCGGAGACCAGCATGCGCAAGATACTGTCCAGCCTGACTGATGGCCGCGGTTTCGATATCGGCCTGATGGCGCTGCCGCTCGCCTTTCTCTTCGTTCTGTCCGGCTTGCCGTTGCTCTACAACGTGCTGATGAGTTTTCAGGAAGTCGACATGTTCTCGCTCGGGACGTTCTTCCGGCCCTTTGTCGGCTTCAAGAACTATGTCTCCTTGTTCGCTCAACGCGAGACCTGGCCGATCCTGAGCAACACGGCGATCTTCGTCGTGGCTTCGATCGCCGGGCAGTTCGTGATCGGCTTTGGTCTTGCTCTTTTCTTCTGGACGAATTTTCCAGGCGCGTCCTGGCTACGCGGTCTCTTTCTCGTCTCCTGGGTCATGCCCGGTCTCGTCGTCGGGGCGATCTGGAACTTGATATTGTCGGGTGATTTCGGCGTCCTGAACTACGTCCTGCGGGAAGCAGGCATCATCTCGCAGAACATCTTCTGGCGCTCGGATCCGAACTACTCGCTCTGGGCCGTGATCATCGCCAATATCTGGCTTGGGACATCCTTCAACATGATCCTGCTTTCCGTCGGTCTTTCCGGTATCCCGAAAGATCTCTACGAGGCAGCGGAGCTGGATGGTGCCAATGTCTGGCAGCGGTTCTGGACGATCACGTTGCCGATGATGCGCTCGACCATCGGGGCGATCATCTCGCTCGGGCTGATCTTTACCCTGCAGCAGTTCGACCTCTTCGCCGCCATCACATCGGGCGGGCCGAACAATTCGTCCAATGTCGCGCAATACTGGGCCTGGGATCAATCCTTCCGGCAATATGACTTCGCCCGTGGAGCCACGATCTCTGTCCTGATGATCGTCGTCGTGATGTTTGCTTCGGTGGTCTATGTCCGCTCGACCAAGCAGGAGGTACGCGGATGACCGAGACCTGGCGCAACCGACTGATGCTGGCGATCGCAATCGTGCTCGCCGCAATCTATCTCTTCCCGCTCTACTGGATGTACATCACCACCTTGAAGAGCGGTTCCGCGATGTTCGCCACGCCGCCCAGCTTTTGGCCGTCCGATCCGCAATGGTCGACCTATGCCTATGTCTGGGAGAGCCGAAACCTTGCCCGCTATATGTGGAATTCGCTGGTCATCGCGTTCGGCGCGGTCGCTCTGATCACGGTTCTCGGAACCGGTTGCGCTTACGTGCTTGCTCGCTATCGCAACGGATGGATCGATATCGGGCTCTTCCTGATCCTGATGCTGCAGGTGCTGCCGGCCTCTTTGTTGATTACCCCCATCTTCGTCGGCTTCTCGCAGCTCGGCATGCTCGAATACCCGCGTACCGCCGTGATCATCGCGATTGCTGCGAAGAGCATGCCCTTCTTCGTCGTGCTGGTGCGCGCCACTTTCATGAGCGTGCCGATGGAGCTCGAGGAGGCGGCGCTGGTCGACGGGAATTCGCGGATCGGTGCCTTCTTCCACATCGTTCTGCCGCTCGCGCGCAACGGCATCCTGGTGTCCGCCATCCTGATCTTCATGCAGGCCTTCGGCGAGTTCGTCTATTCGAAGTCGATCATCCAGGCGGTCGAATACCAACCCGCAAGCGTCGGCCTTAATTCCTTCATGGGGCCCAATACCAATGAGTGGAACAACATCATGGCCTTTGCCACGATCTATGTGACACCCATCCTTGCCGTTTTTGTTCTCTTGCAGCGCCGGATCGTCTCCGGGCTCACGTCTGGAGCTCTCAAATGACCCATCAGATCGAATTATCCGGCGTCAACAAATACTACGGCGCCTATCACGCGCTGCGCGACATCGATCTCAAGATCCGCAAGGGCTCCTTCGTGGCGCTGGTCGGACCGTCCGGTTGCGGCAAGTCTACCTTGCTGCGGTCGCTGGCCGGGCTCGAAAGCATCTCGGCCGGTGATCTCGTGATCGCCGGCGAGCGAATGAACGGCGTGCCGCCGCGCAAGCGCGATCTTGCCATGGTCTTCCAGTCTTATGCGCTATACCCGCATATGACGGTGGAGGAAAATCTCACCTATTCGCTGCGCATTCGCGGTGTGAAGAAGGCGGAGGCGAAGAAGGCGGCTGAGGAGGTGGCGGCGACGACGGGCTTGTCCAACCTGTTGCATCGTTATCCGCGCGAGCTCTCCGGCGGCCAGCGCCAGCGCGTGGCGATGAGCCGGGCCATCATCCGGCATCCGAAGGCGTTTCTGTTCGACGAGCCGTTGTCCAATCTCGACGCCGCCCTTCGCGTGCACATGCGCAAGGAAATCCGCTCGTTGCATGACCGGCTGGGTGCCACCTCCGTCTATGTCACCCATGACCAGATAGAGGCGATGACCATGGCCGATCATGTCGTCGTCATGCGGCAAGGCGTGATCGAGCAGCAGGGGCCTCCGCTGGAGCTCTATGATCGGCCGGTGAACAAGTTCGTTGCCGGCTTCATCGGTTCACCGGCGATGAACTTCATCCCGGCCAAGGTGGGAGCGGATGGGCGGTCACTGGTTTTCGAACTCGGCAATCCGCAAGTCGTGAGCCTGGATCGGCCTCTGCCGACAGCCTCAAAGCTGATTGTCGGCCTGCGGCCAGAGCATCTCAGGCTGGTTCAGGAAGCAGACGCACAGATCCGGCTGCCGGTCGGTGTCGTCGAGAGCACGGGCTCAATGACCTATATCACGTCTTCCACGACACCCGAGATCAACGTGGTCGTGACGGATCGTCAGCCTCTCAGGTCGGGCGAGATGATATCGCTTGGCTTCGATCCGGCGCATCTGCACCTGTTCGATGCCGACAGCGAACGACGGATCGATATCGCCGGCTGATCAGAGCGTCAGACGTCCAGTGTCGTCTGGCGCTCCCAGGCCGTGAAGTGCCCGCAATAGCTGTTCCACTCGTCATGCTTGAGCTTGAGATAGGCGTCTGAGAATTCAGACCCAAGCGCTGCTTTCAACACGTCGTCCAGTTCAAAGGCTCGTAGGGCATCGAGGAGGTTCAGCGGTAGCCGGGGCGCATCCTTCACCGTATGGCCGTCGCGGTACATGTCGATGTCGTAATGCGGGCCGGGATCGGCGTTGCTCTTGAGCCCGCTCAAGCCTGCCGCGATGATGATCGACTGCAACAGGTACGGGTTTACGGCGCCGTCTGGCAGGCGCAGCTCGAAGCGGCCAGGACCGGGTACTCGCACCATGTGCGTGCGATTGTTGCCGGTCCAGGTGACGCTGTTCGGTGCCCAGGTGGCGCCGGAGACAGTGCGCGGGGCGTTGATGCGCTTGTAGGAATTGACCGTCGGATTGGTGATCGCGGCGAGTGCCGAGGCGTGTTTCATGATGCCGCCAAGGAAGGTCTTGCCTTTTGCCGACAGGCCGAAAGGCATGTCCTTTTCGGCGAAGGCATTCACCTTGCCATCGATGTCCCAGACCGAGATATGCGCATGGCAACCGTTGCCGGTGAGACCCTTGAAGGGTTTCGGCATGAAGGTGGCGCGCAGCCCGTGTTTCTCGGCGACCGACTTCACCATGAACTTGAAGAAGGAATGCTTGTCGGCCGTCTTCAGCGCGTCGTCATACTCCCAGTTCATCTCGAACTGGCCGTTCGCATCTTCGTGGTCGTTCTGGTAGGGCTTCCAGCCGAGCTCCAGCATGTGGTCGCAGATCTCGGCGATCACATCATAGCGGCGCATCAGCGCCTGCTGGTCGTAACAGGGCTTTTCGGCCGTGTCGTATTCATCCGAGATCGTCTCGCCGTCTGCAGAGATCAGGAAGAATTCCGGTTCGACGCCGGTTTTCACGCGCAGACCCAGATCTGCCGCTTCCGCGACCAGGCGCTTGAGCATCACGCGCGGCGCCTGAGCGACCGGTTCGTCTTCCATCATGCAATCCGCGGCAACCCAGGCGACCTCAGGCTTCCATGGGAGCTGGATGACGGAAGAGGCATCCGGAATGGCGAAAAGGTCGGGATGGGCCGGCGTCAGATCGAGCCAAGCGGCAAATCCCGCGAAACCGGCGCCGTCCTTCTGCATCTCTGCGATCGCCTGTGCCGGGACCAGCTTGGCACGCTGGGCGCCGAAGAGATCGGTGAAGCTGATCATGAAGTATTTGATGCCTCGCTCCGCAGCGAAGCCTGCCAGATCCTGTGTCACGTCGTTCCCCTGTTTTTATGGATTGAGACACATGTGTTGAAAAAGAATGGCCGCATCCGTGGGATCAGGATGCGGCCATCAGGGCTTTTAAAAACCTCCCTTTCCAGGATACCAGCTGGTGCCGGCGAGGGGCACCTGGGCCATGGCGGCAGCCTCCATCGTCAGTGCGCAGAGATCCTCCGGCTCCAGATTATGCAGCTTGTTCTTGCCGCAGGCACGGGCGATCGTTTGCGCTTCCAGCGTCATGACCTTCAGGTAGTTGGCAAGGCGGCGACCTGCGGCGACCGGATCGAGGCGGGCGGCGAGCTCTGGATCCTGGGTGGTAATGCCGGCCGGGTCCTTGCCTTCGTGCCAGTCGTCATAGGCCCCGGCCGTGGTGCCCAGCTTCTGGTATTCCTCTTCCCACTTCGGGTCATTGTCGCCGATGGCGACCAGCGCTGCCGTGCCGATCGAGACGACGTCTGCACCGAGCGCCAAGGCCTTCGCCACATCAGCGCCCGAGCGGATGCCGCCGGAGATGATCAACTGCACCTTGCGGTGCATGCCGAGGTCCTGCAGTGCCTGAACGGCCGGGCGGATGCAGGCGAGCGTCGGCATGCCGACATTTTCGATGAAGACGTCCTGCGTCGCCGCCGTTCCGCCCTGCATGCCGTCGAGCACGACGACATCGGCGCCAGCCTTCACGGCAAGAGCGGTGTCGTAATAGGGGCGGGCGCCGCCGACCTTCACATAGATCGGCTTTTCCCAGTCGGTGATCTCGCGCAGTTCGAGGATCTTGATCTCGAGATCATCGGGGCCGGTCCAGTCTGGGTGGCGGCAGGCGGAGCGCTGGTCGATGCCCATCGGCAGGTTGCGCATCTGGGCAACGCGGTCGGAGATCTTCTGGCCGAGCAGCATGCCGCCGCCGCCGGGCTTCGCCCCCTGACCGACCACGATTTCGATCGCATCGGCGCGGCGCAGATCCTTCGGATTCATGCCGTAGCGGGAGGGAAGATACTGGTAGACCAGCTTTTCGGAATGGCCGCGTTCCTCATCGGTCATGCCGCCGTCGCCCGTCGTGGTTGAGGTGCCTGCGAGTGTTGCGCCGCGTCCCAAGGCTTCCTTGGCATTGCCGGAGAGGGCGCCGAAGCTCATGCCGGCAATGGTGATCGGGATCTTCAGCTCGATCGGTTTCTTGGCAAAGCGAGTGCCGAGGACCACCGAGGTATCGCACTTCTCGCGGTAACCTTCGAGCGGATAGCGGGAGATGGATGCACCGAGGAACAGCAGGTCATCGAAATGCGGCACCTTGCGCTTCGTGCCGCCGCCTCTGATGTCATAGATGCCGGTAGCTGCCGCTCGGCGGATTTCGGCGAGCGTATGATCATCGAAAGTGGCGGACTTGCGCGGCGGGGTAAACGGGTTGTGGTAGCTCATGGCTGTTCCTCGCCTCAGTACGCGTCGGCATTGTCTATGTTGAAGTTGTAGAGCTTGCGGGCCGAGCCGTAGCGCTTGAACTCTTCGGGTTGCACGTCGCTCACGCCGGCCTTGGTCAGCAGTTCGGCGAGCTTTTCGAGATGTTCGGCGCGCATTTCCTTTTCGATGCAATCGGCGCCGAGGCTTTTCACCGAGCCGCGTACGAAAAGTTTCGCTTCATAGATGCTGTCGCCCAGGGCCTCACCCGCATCGCCGCAGACGACGAGGTGGCCGGACTGGCCCATGAAGGCCGACATGTGGCCGATCGAGCCGTGCACCACGATGTCGATGCCCTTCATCGAGATGCCGCAGCGGGAGGCGGCGTTGCCCTTGATGACGAGCAGGCCGCCGCGACCGGTGGCGCCAGCATATTGCGAGGCGTCGCCCTCGATCACCACCGTGCCGGACATCATGTTTTCAGCCACGCCAGGACCAGCCGAGCCATGGATGGTGACGGTGCCACCGTCATTCATGCCGGCGCAGTAATAGCCGACCGATCCCTTCACCTCGACGGTGACAGGCGCATCGATGCCGACGGCAACAGCATGATGGCCACGCGGGTTCACCACCTCGAATTCTAGGTCGTTTGCGCCGGTGCCGAGATTGTGGAGCGCGCTGTTCAACTCGCGAAGCGGGGTATGGGAGAGGTCGAAGATTGGCACTGTGCAAGCTTTCTCGGTGTCGCGGTTCAGGCGGCCTTTTCATGGTCCCAGAAATAGACGGTCGCCGGCTCCGGCTCCCAGACGCGGGCGGTCTCGATGCCCGGCAGGTTGACCAGGGCGCGGTATTCCGAGCCGAAGGCGACATACTGGTCGGTCTCGGCCATGACGGCTGGCTTGCAGGCGATCGGGTCGCGCACGACGCCGAAACCGGTCTTGGTCCCGACAACGAAGGTGAAGAAGCCATCGAGATCATCAAGCGCACCGGTCAGTGCTTGCCCCAAATCCTTGCCCTTTGCCATTTCTGCCGTGAGATAGGCCGCTGCCACTTCGCTATCGTTCTCGGTCTCGAAGGACATGCCTTCGCGGATCAACTCGCGGCGCAGATTGTTGTGGTTCGACAACGAGCCGTTGTGCACGAGGCATTGGTCTGCGCCTGTCGAAAAGGGGTGGGCGCCGAGCGTGGTGACAGCACTCTCGGTGGCCATACGGGTATGGCCGATACCGTGGGTGCCACCCATGGTACGCACACCGAAGCGCTGCACGACGTCCTTGGGAAGGCCGACTTCCTTGAAGATCTCGACGCTTTCGCCGGAGCCCATAATGCGGACGTGAGGGCGGATTTCGGCAAGGGCCGCGCGGATCTCGGTCAACTGGGCTGCACGGATCGAAATGACCGCGTGAGTGCTCTTGAGGGAGACGGCTGCGTCGATCCCCGCCTTGGCCAGATCTTCGGCGAGGCCCGTAAAATCACTTTCCGGCGTGGCGGACTGGATCGTGACCTTGGCGGTCTTGCCGTCGACGCCGCCATAGATGGCGATGCCGGCCGAGTCCGGTCCTCGGTCGGTCATGATGATCAGCATGTCCGAGAGGAGGTCGCCGAGCCGGGGCTCCAGCGCCTTGTCCTTGAGAAACAGACCTACAATGCCGCACATCGCCACGCCCTCCAAAGTCTCTGGAGAAAGGGCTAGCAGCGGCGATCACGAAAATCAATCGAAGGGAATAAAGTTTTCCTGTTGGGCAACTATCGGCGTTGTGGATAGGAGATGATCGAGAGGTAGCGCGCCGGCAGGCTTACGAGCTCTTCCGGGCCGTGCGGGGCGTCGGCGTCGAAGAAGAGGCTATCGCCTGCCTGCATCCGGTAGAGGCTATCCCCGTGGCGATAAACTACTTCGCCCTCCAGCATGTAGAGGAACTCCATGCCTTCGTGCTGGAAAGTCGGAAAGACGTCCGATTCCGCGTTCAGCGTGATCAGATAGGGCTCGACGACGACGCCCGAGGTGTTGTTTTCGATATGGCCAAGCAGGCTGTAGTGATGTCCGGCGCGGGTTCCCCGGCGCTCCAGGTTCACGCCTT
Source organism: Agrobacterium sp. MA01 (assembly GCF_009650195.1). Classification (NCBI taxonomy): domain Bacteria; kingdom Pseudomonadati; phylum Pseudomonadota; class Alphaproteobacteria; order Hyphomicrobiales; family Rhizobiaceae; genus Agrobacterium; species Agrobacterium sp. MA01. Next base: position 3,324,334 of record NZ_CP045854.1, on the reverse strand, counting down.
CGCCCGCTTTGACGAAGCTCGCCGATTTCGGCTCCTCGAAGCCACGGAAGAAGGCGGTGATCGGCATTCCCAGCGCCTTGGACAGCGCCTGAAGGGTGGTCAGCGAAGGCGATATATTGCCGTTCTCGATCTTTGAGAGCATGCCGACCGACATGCCCGTTGCCGCGGCGAGATCGGCAACTGTTATACCGAGCTTCTTGCGATAGGTGCGCACCTCATGGCCAATCGCCATTTCGAGATTGTTGGCGCGGGGCTCGCGTACGGCATGGGGATCCTGCGTCAGCGCCGGCTTCAGGCCGTTCGCCGGTGTCTTGGTTGTCTTTGCCATGGATCCTCCTCGCACTCCGCCGATTTTACCTGATGCTGTAACGGATTCTGCGTCGCTGCCCAATGGGCGAAGAGCAGGCGGTCACAGTCCGACAAAGACCAGGACGGCGAGCACGATTGCCGCCAGGAAGACGGTGTCGGCAACCAGCAGGCCTATCGCCCGTCCGCCGATCTTGAAAACCTCGGGCAGGGAGGTCTTCACACCGACGGCGGCGATTGCCACGAGCAGCGCCCAGCGTGAGACCATGCCCGCCCAGTCGCCGACCACGGGTGGGATGCTGACGAGCGAGTTCAAGGCAGCCAGCAATAGGAATGCGACCACGAAGCCAGGCAGGAGGGGCGGGCGCTTGACGTCGCCGGAGACCGTGCGGCGGAAGGCGAGTGCGGCGACCAGCACGACTGGGGCCAGCATAGTCACACGGATGAGCTTCACGAAAACCGCTGTCTCGCCTGCAGGGACGGAGACCGAGAAACCGGCGCCTGCGACTTGAGCGACGTCATGGATCGTCGAGCCCAGAAAGATACCGGTCTGGTGGTCGTCGAGACCCGCAAGGCTTGCCAGGATCGGGTAGAAGATCATGGCGAGCGTCGACAGCATGGTGACGCCGATGACCGTGAAGACCATCTGCTGGTCGGCTTCCTTGCTGCGGTTTCCAAGCGTCGCGGAGATCGCAAGGGCTGCCGAGGCGCCGCATATGGCGACCGCGCCGCCCGTCAGCACGCCGAACTGTGTGCCTTGGCCAGAGAGGCGCGAGGCGAGGATGCCGAAGAGGATGGTGAGCAAGACTGCGCCAACGATCATGACGATCACCGCAGCACCCAGTTCGGCGAACATCGCGACACTCACCCTGAGGCCGAGCAACGCAATGCCCACCCGCAGCACCGTGCGCGACGCGAAGTCCAAGCCTGCTGCCGTCTTCGGATCTTCTGCAAGGAAGTGCAAGGCCAGCCCGATCAGGATCGCCAGCAGCATGGCCGGTGCGCCGTAATGTTCAGACAGAAAGGCGGATGCGAGAGCGATCAAGACCGTGACGGACAGACCGGGAAACAAGGCTTGCCAGCGCTCGCGCAGGGTCAAGGGGCGGCTGTCCCGCTCCTGCTTGGGCGAGGCAATGGACGGGTCTGGCATGGATCACCTCTGGTAGAGCGCCCCGTGCATGGTGGTATCAGATGATGCGGAGGGCGGAATGAAGGGATGCGCGGCGTACCGCGCATCCCTGATGTCGTCAGTTCAGATCAGCTGCGCGTTCGGCGTCAACCTTCTTCTGGGCATCGGCAACCGCTGCTGTGAACAGGTCGAACACTTCGGCTCCGCCTGTCACATTCGTCTTGAACCAGTCGAAGACGGGCGAGACGGCGGTCTTGAAGGCTTCCTTCTCGGCAGGCGTCGGCACGTAGATCTCGCCGCCGGCCTTGGCAAAGTCCTGATAGGCGGCGATTTCCTTGCGCTTTGGCGAGGCGAAGGTCGCCTGCTGAAGGGCTGCGAATCCGTCAACGACGATCTGCTTCTGATCCGGCGTCAGGCCCTGGAAGCGGTCATTCGACATCCACCAGAAGGCGCCCATGTAGCTGTGGCCGTCGAGTGTCAGATATTTCAGGCCGGCATCCGGGAACTTCATGGACATGATGTCGGTGATGCCGTTTGCCGTGCCTTCGACCACGCCGGTCTGCAGCGAGGTGAAGAGTTCCGGCCACGGGATCGGGGTCGGCGCGGCTCCCACGGCGGTCGCCACCTGCTGCGGCAGATCGGCCGGGACGGTGCGCATCTTCAGACCCTTCAGATCTTCCGGTGTCTTCACCGCCTTCTGAGTATTGGCGTAGTTGCGCCAGCCGCCGGTGTTGCCGATGGTCATCAGGCGGATCTTGTTGTCGCTATCGGCCAGGGCCTTTTCGCGCAGCTTGCGTGTGAAGTCGCCGGTCAGCACGGTCTCTGCCACGCGGTCGTCGCTCATCAGGTAAGGCAGGTCGAGAACCTGGATATAGGGGAAGAGGCCGGCTGCCCCGCCCGAGGTCGAGATGTAGATATCGAGCGAGCCGTCGGCGACGCCCTGGAGGCATTCTTCACCCGTGGCGCAGAGCTGGGTACCGATGAAGAGTTCGACGGCGATCGCGCCGTTCGAGGCGTTCTCGACATAGTTCTTGAAGACGACAAGGCCATCATAATCCTCGTCGTTTTCGTTGGAGTTGGCGGTGGCGCGCAGCGTGATGTCTGCTGCCTGCGCAACACCGGTGATGGTGAGTGCGCTGGCCAGCAGCAAGGTTTTCAACATGGACTTGAGCATTCTGGTTCCTCCCTTTTCTCAAGTTAGTCGACGAAGCCCGCAAGGCGCGGGAGCGTGAGCGTCAAAGCGGGGAAATAGGTGATCAGGAAGATCACAACGATTTCCGCCGCCAAGAACGGCAGTGTGGCCTTGGCGATCGTCTCGACCTTTAGGCCGGAGACGGACGACGAGACGAAGAGTACCAGGCCCATGGGTGGGGTCAGAAGGCCAACCGTCAGGTTGACCGCCATGATGATGGCGAAGTGGACGGAATCCACACCCATCTGTGTGAATATGGGGCCGAGGATCGGGCCGAGAATGATGATTGCCGGACCTGCATCGAGGAACATGCCAACGACGAAGAGCAGCAGATTGATCAGCAGCAACAGGACTAGCGGATTTTCACTCAGGCTCAGGATGATCGAGGCCAGCAGCTCAGGCGTGTGCGAAAGGCTGGCGACCGTCTTGAAGGCCATTGCTGCGCCTACGAGAAGCAGGACAACCGCCGAGGTCATGGCGGCGCGCATCAGAATTCTCGGCATGTCGCCGAGTTTCAGACTGCGCAGCACGAAGAGGCCAATGAAGATTGCGTAGCCGACGGCAACGGCAGAGGCTTCCGTCGGCGTGAAGATGCCGCCGAGAATACCACCCATGATGATGACCGGTGTCATCAGCGGCCAGAAGGCATTGAGGCTTGCGCGGCCACGTTCGGACCAGGTTGCTCGGGTCGTCGCAGCGGGCAGGTTCTCGCGATCGGCAAGCAGGTAGACGATCGCCATGAGGCTGAGGCCGATCAGGACACCCGGAACGATGCCAGCCAGGAAAAGCGCAGCCACGCTTTCGCCCATGACATAGGCATAGATGATCATGATGCCGGACGGTGGGATGATCGGGCCGATGATCGAGGATGCCGCCGTGACGGCGGTCGCAAATTTTCGGCTGTAGCCCTGCTTCTCCATCGCCGGGATCAGCATCGAGCCAAGTGCGGATACGTCCGCCACGGCCGAGCCTGACAGGCCGGCAAACAGCATCGAGGACAAAATGTTGACGTGCGCGAGGCCGCCGCGCAGATGGCCGATCACCGCCTGGGCGAACTCGACGAGACGCATGGTGATGCCGGCCCGGTTCATCAGTTCCCCGGCCAGCATGAAGAAAGGGATCGCCATCAGCGGGAAGCTGTCCATCCCGTTATAGACATTGCGATAGAGAAGCACGATGTCGCGCTCCTGGCCGTTCAGCCAGAGCAGAATGCCGGGCGCTGCGATCAGGCCGAACACGATCGGAAAGCCGAGCAGCAGAAGGATCATGAAAAGGGGGAGGAAAAGTGTCAGCATCACTCGGCTCCCAGTCCTGCGAGCGAGGCGACCGGCTCGAGCTTTTCTTGATGTCCTGTCAGTTCGATAAGGCTGCGCAGGATCAGTTCGATGCTGACCACAAACATCATGGTTACACCCGTTGCGAGCGAAGCCATCATCCAGCCGCGCGGCACCTTCATCCAGGTGCTGAGGTCCAGAGATGTTGGTACGGAAATCGCCGGCATGGCAAATCGTCCGCCGAGCCCTGTCACTTCAGCCCAGCCGATGCGCATGGCGACATAAAGCAGGACCGCCGCCAGTCCAAGGAAAAGCAGGTTGATCAGGCCGCCGATCAGACGCGGAAAGATGTCGAGGATCATCGTGATGGCGACAAAGCCGCCCTGGCGGAATGCCGTCGGCACCATCAAGCCCGTCATCCAGAGCATCAGGAAACGGGAGCCTTCCTCACTCCAGGGCAGAGCATTGCCGAGGACGTAGCGAAAGAAGACCTGAACGAGAATGAACACGAGCATGATGCCGAGTGCGCCGGCCCCAAGCCACAATCCGACCGTCAACACGGCAGCGTTCAGCCGGCCGAGCAGATTGGTCAGGTTCGAAAGTGCCGTCATGTCTCCACCCGTTTCTTGTCATCGGTCAATTCGGCGCACTATCGAAGACTTGTTCCCGCCGCACAAACACGGCTGTTCCCCATTCAGATCCGCGCGGAGCAATCTTCTACTCGCAGACTTGTTCCGGATCGTCTTCGACCGTCGCGCCGCAGCATGTATTTCATGCTGCCGACGACCTCCTCCCAAATTCAATTCAGACGGCGAAGCGTCCGAACCGTCCCCCCGAGAAGCACAGCGGTTCTCCCTGCCGATGTGCGACCCTTAACACCCTGCCGATGATGATCGTGTGATCCCCGGCGTCATGCTGCGCCTGTTCAGCGCATTCGAAACGCGCGAGCGTGCCGGGCAGAACCGGCACGCCTTCGTCGTTGAACCTGACCTCGATCCCGTCGAAGCCATTGCCGCCGCGTGTGAAGGCGGCGCTCAGGTGATCCTGATCCGCGCCGAGCACGTGGATCGCGAAATGTCGGGCGCCCGTAAATGCGCCGTATCGAGATGAACTCTTGGCCGGCGACCAGAGCACCAGAGGCGGATCGAGCGAAACCGAGGCAAAGCTGTTCACCGTCATGCCGATCGGACCGTCTGAGGTCGTCGCGGTCACCACGGTCACACCCGTGGTGAAGCTGCCCAGTGCATTGCGAAAAGCACGATGGTTGTCGGCGCCGGGAACGAAGACGGCCTCCAACGCATGAATGTCATTAGCAGCCATCATCAGGCGACCTCCTGTCCGATCGCAAGAGTATAAAGCTCGAACCAGGTCTGGCGATCCAGCTCCACCTTCGTCGCGTCTGCAATCTTGGCAATACGATCGAGTGAATTGGTGCCCATGACCGGCATGATGGTGGCCGGATGACGCAGCAGCCAGGCACCCGCGACAGCCGTTTCGTCGACGCCATTTTCTGCGCCAATGCGCTTCAGGGCCGACAGGAGTTCCGGCTTCGATCCGTCGAGGAGGCGTCCGCCACCCAGCGGCGACCAGGCCATCGGCGACACCATGCGTTCCTGCAAATAGGCGAGATCGCCGTTCACAAAGGTATCTGTCGCAAGCAGGCTCATCTCGATCTGGTTGGTGACGAGGTTGTTCTCCATCGAAGACTGCAGCAGCGAGAAGTCCCAGGGGCGGAAATTGGAAACGCCAACGGCGCGTACCTTGCCGGACGCTACGAGCGCATCGAGAGCCGGGCCCGTTTCATCGGGATCAATCAGAGGGTCGGGGCGGTGGATCAGCAGCAGGTCGACATGATCGGTGCCCATGTCGGTGAGCGAGGCTTCGACCGAGGCGGTGATGTGAGCCGCCGACGTATCGTAGTACTTGACGCGGGCTGCCGAATGGCGACCGACCGGGGCGACGATATCGCATTTGGTGACGATCTCGAGCTTGTCGCGCAGGCCGGGGGAGGCCTTCAGCGCGTTGCCGAGGATCGCTTCTGCGGTGTAACCGCCATAGATGTCGGCCTGATCCATGGTGGTGATGCCCTGGGCGAGGCAGGCCTCGATCTTGGCCTGCACATGCTTGGGCGAGGTGTCGGCATCGTCGCCGATGCGCCACATGCCGTAGACCAGGCGGCTGAAGGTGAGATCAGGGGTAAGATTGACGCGCTGCATCAGCGGCGAACTCCATTTCCGAGAGGTGTGGGCGGCGTTTCCGAGGGGACGCGGCCATAAGCGTGGGGAAGCGAGACAGTCTTGAGTTCCGGCAGCACCTTGGTGCCGAAGTGAACCGCCTCGTCGATATGCGGATATCCTGACAGGATGAAGGCGCGGATGCCCATCTTCCTATACTCTTCCAGTTCCGAGAGGATCTGGTCGGTGGAGCCGACGAGTGCTGCACCACAGCCGGAGCGGGCGCGGCCGATGCCGGTCCACATGTGCGGCTCGATATAGCCAAACTGGTCGGCGAGCTCGCGGGCGCGGGCCTGATGGGCGACACCGAGCGAGATCGAGTCATGTGCACGATCGCGGATCAGCTTGCCATATTCGTCATCGAGCTTCGATACGATGTATTCGGCGTATTCGCGGGCTTCCTTCTCGGTGTCGCGGACGATCATGTGGACGCGCAGACCGTAATCGAGGGTCCGGCCATGGGCTTCGGCGCGCGCATGCACAGCCTTCATCCGCTCGGCGAGCTGGTCCTTCTTCTCCGGCCACATCAGATAGACGTCGCATTGCGCGCCGCAGAGCTCCAGCGCATCGGGGGAATAGCCGCCGAAATAGAGGAGTGGGCCACCGTTCTGCTGATACGGGCGGGCGGGCTCGGTCGAGACGCCCTTGAACTGGTAGACCTCGCCTTCGTGGTCGATCGTGTCACGCGTCCACGCCTGGCGGAGGATCTCGACCACCTCATGGCTGCGCTTGTAGCGGAAGGCACTGTCTGCGACTTCGCCTGGAAAATCCGAGCTGATGACGTTGAGCGTCAGGCGGCCCTTGAGCATGTGGTCGAGGGTCGCAACCGTGCGCGCCAGCATGATCGGCTGCATCTCGCCGCAGCGGATGGCGGCGAGCATGTTGATCTTGGACGTGATCGGGGCACAGCCGGCGACGAAGCTCAGCGTGTCCTGGCCTACCTGATAGGAGGAAGGGCAGAGGATGTTGCGAAAGCCCAGCTGCTCGGCCTTCTGGACGATGTCGGAGCAGTGCTCGAAGCTCGACCGCAAAGCTCCATCAGGCACCCCGAGAAATTGATAATCGTCAGAGCAAAGGGCTGCGAACCACGACACTTCCGCGCCATCGATATCGGCCGATGTGACAGGTACGACAGTCATTGAGGTCTCCTCCAAGGCTCCAACTTTCCTCTTGCCTAACACTCGATTTGATGTAGATCAATAGTGTATCAATTTTTTCTCGGCGATACCGAAGTGCCACAGAACTCCGCAACGCAGCCGCCCGGCAGCCTTCCCATCTATGTGCAGATTACCGAGCTTCTGGTGCGTGATATCGCGGCGGGACGGCTGATCGACGGTGAAAAGCTGCCGCCAGAGCGGGATATGGCCGAAGAACTCGGCATTGCCGTCGGCACTTTGCGCAAGGCATTGGCCGAGCTGCAAAATCGCGGGCTGCTGGAGCGCATTCAGGGCTCCGGCAATTACGTGCGGGCGATCTCCGATCCGAAATCTGTTTATTCGATGTTCCGGCTTGAACTCCCGGGCGGCGGCGGTTTGCCGACCGCCGAGATCCTGTCGATCGACCGACTGCCGAAACCGGACGGGCTGCCGACATTCGGCACGTCCGCGGAGGCGCATCGGATCCGGCGTTTGCGGCGTCTTTCCGGCCGTCCGGCGGCGCTTGAGGAAATCTGGCTCGACGGGTCTTACGTCGAGACGATTGACCCCGAGGCGGTCTCGGAATCCCTCTATCTGTTCTATCGCACCAAGCTCTCGCTCTGGATTGCGAGGGCCGAGGACCAGATCGGTCTCGACGTGGTGCCGGACTGGGCGCCTGCGAGCTTCGGTCTGAGGCCAGGCGCGCCCGCCACACATATTCAACGCATCAGCCAGGATCAGGAGGGAGCCCGTGCGGAAGTCTCGCGGACCTGGCTCGATCACACCGTCGCCCGATACGTATCGCGGCTGAAATGACATAACCGCGAGGAGCGGTTCAATTGAGGAGGAAAGCGTGGCAGGACTTCAATACGGGATCATCGGTTGCGGCATGATGGGGCAGGAGCACCTGCGCAACATCGCCCTTCTGCAGGATGCATCGGTGGTCGCGATCTATGAGCCGGATGCCGGCATGCGCGCGCTGTCAGCGGAGGCTGTCCCGACGGCAAAGATGGTCGCCTCGATCGAGGAGCTGCTTGCTGTCGAGGCCGTGAACTGCCTGCTGATCGCAAGCCCCAACTATCTGCATCTCGAGCAATTGGAAAAGATCGCTGGGATTCGGCCGCTGCCGGTGCTGGTGGAGAAGCCGTTGTTCACCGATTCTGCCGATGCTCCGCGCCTTGCCGCCCTGCGAGCTGCCTATCCGGCGCCGATTTGGGTCGCCATGGAATACCGCTACATGCCGCCGGTCGCGCGGATGATCGAACAGGCGGACGATGCCACCGGTGGCATCCGCATGTTGACCATCCGCGAGCATCGTTTTCCGTTTCTCGAAAAGGTCGGCGACTGGAACCGGTTCAATCGCAACACGGGTGGGACCCTCGTCGAGAAATGCTGCCATTTCTTCGATCTGATGCGGCACATCCTGAAATCCGACCCGGTTCGCATCATGGCTTCGGGTGGACAGTCCGTGAATCATGTCGACGAGGTCTATGACGGAAATCGCTCCGACATTTGGGACAATGCCTATGTGATTGTCGACTTTGCCTCCGGGGCGCGGGCGATGCTCGAGCTCTGCATGTTTGCCGAAGGTGCCCGCTATCAGGAGGAAATCTCGGCAGTTGGCCCCACCGGCAAGATCGAGTGCCTGGTGCCAGGACCCGGCCGCTTCTGGCCCGAACATCTCGGCGAGCCACCGATTGCTCAGGTCATCATCTCACCGCGTGATCCGAAAGGGCCGCGCGTCGTCGAAATTCCGGTTGATCCGCACCTGCTGGAAGCCGGTGACCACAACGGCTCGACCTTCTATCAGCACCAGCGCTTCCAGAAGGCGGTAAAGGGCGAGCGGCCGGTCGAGGTTGCGCTCGATGACGGCTGGTGGGCGGTGGCCATGGGGCTCGCAGCACAGAAGTCTGCAGAAACGGGGCAGGCGGTCACCTTTCCGCTGCCATTTTCACCCCAGGGATCATGACGCGATAACCGTCCTTCCACCTTTCGCGCTGGGGGGGCGAACCATTCACCACTTCCTGCGTTGCCTCCTCGTGGCAGCGTAGGAGAAGCAGCGGTGACAGATTATCTTTTTGGCCCCGTCATTGAAGATGACGGGGTTTTGTTTCGGTTGTGGGCGCCGCATTGCAAATCGGTGACGCTCGAAATTGACGGCGCTCCTGCGAAGGACATGGATCGGCAGGCGGATGGCCTGTTTCGCCTCAAAGTCACTGGGGCACGGCCGGGTACCCGCTATCGGTTTCGACTGCCGGATGGCCTCATTGTCCCGGATCCTGCAAGCCGGCACCAGCCCGAGGACGTCTTCGGGCCGAGCGAGGTCGTCGATCTTTCGACGCAGAAGACCCGCGACGCCATTTGGCGCGGGCGGCCCTGGGCGGACATGGTCATCTACGAGCTGCATGTCGGCACATTCACGGATGAGGGTACCTTCCGAGCTGCGATCGACAGGCTGGATCACCTCGGCAACCTTGGGATAACCGCCATCCAGCTGATGCCGATCGCCGATTTTCCCGGTCGTTGGAACTGGGGTTATGACGGTGTCATGCCGTATGCGCCGGACAGTCGGTATGGACGCCCGGACGAACTGGCGCTGCTCGTTCAGGCGGCCCATCAAAGGGGCATCTCCGTGTTCCTCGATGTCGTCTACAATCACTTCGGCCCGTCCGGAAACTTCATGCCGGCTTATGCGCCGCTGTTCTCGCCGCATCATCAGACGCCATGGGGCGACGGTATCAACTTCGATGATGCGCAGAGCGAGATGGTGCGCGCATTCCTGATCGAAAACGCGCTCTTCTGGATCGGGGAGTTTCATGTCGATGGACTGCGGCTCGATGCCGTGCACGCCATCCGCGACGACAGTGAACCGCACTTCTTGCACGAACTCGCGGCGCGTGTGCGGGAGCGTTTTGCCGATCGCCACATTCATCTGATCGTCGAGAACGAGGAGAATGACCCGCTTCTGCTCGAGCGGGGCCAGCCCAGTACCGACACGTTCGACGCTCAGTGGAACGACGATGTCCACCACGCTTTGCATGTGGCCACGACCGGCGAGACCTTTGGCTACTACGCCGATTACCGGGATGCGGGTGCGGCTCTTGCAAAGGCTCTGGCGGAAGGCTTCGTGTATCAGGGTGACGTGATGCCCTATCGCGGTGAACGGCGCGGCCGTCCGAGCGCACATCTCCCACCTTCGGCTCTGGTTTCATTCCTTCACAATCACGACCAGATCGGCAACCGTGCCCACGGTGACAGAGTGATGGCCGCGCTTCCCGAACAGGCGCTCGCCTTCGCCGTTTCGCTGATGCTGCTCTCACCGCAAATTCCCATGCTATTCATGGGCGAGGAGTGGTGTTCAAAAAAGCCATTTCCCTATTTTTGCGATTTCGACGAGGAGCTCAACGCAGCCGTACGCGACGGCCGGCGGAATGAGCTCTCGAAGTTGCCGGGTTTCGACGGGGACCATGTGCTCGACCCGACATCGGCGGAGACATTCCGCTCTGCGATCCTCGACTGGGAGCAGGCAGGTTCAAAACATGGTTCGACCTGGATCGAACGCTACCGCCAGCTCATTGCGCTTCGGCGAGAGCGTGTCGTGCCGTTGCTGGCGCGGATGCGTCAGGGCGGGCGTTATGCTGCCGAAAATGGCGTCATCCGAGTCGAGTGGCCGCTCGAGGACGGACGGCACTACATACTTGTCGCCAATCCCACATCGCATGCCGTGAGTGCTGCCTTTGAGGTGGATCCTATCGAGATCATCTATGCGCTTGGCGAGCGCCGGACTGACGCTCGCGGACCCTGGTCGCTGGTCTTTGGTGTCACGGGCTGACACTAGACACAACAGCGTCTGCGGTGCGGTCAAGCGCCCATCCGGTCCGCCAGATGCATGACCTCGAGTGCCGATTTCGCCACCATGTCGGCGCCGATATTGCCGAAGGCGCGCGGGTCCTTCATGACGGCCGGACCACCGACCGCGATCTTCATCGGACCCGGGCTGCGCCTGGACTGAACCCGGCGAATGGCAGAGGCGCATTCATCCACTTCGTCGACACGGCCGACCGAGATACCCAAAAGAGTGTAGGAGGAATTCGACAGGCGCATGTAGAGGCTGTCGTTGAGTTCGAGGTCCGCCCCACCTTCGACGTCCCAGCCCATGTCGCGAAAACAGGAAGCAACGATCGATACGCCGATGGTGTGCAGGGCGCCCGGGGTCCGCGCCAGTAACACGCGGCGCGCCTTTTGGCGATCGCGAATGGTCTGGCTGCGGTTCTGCGACAGATGGTTGACGATCATGCCGAGCCTGGTTGAGGCCACGGCAACCTGGATGAAATCGGTTTCGTCATTGCACCAGAGCCGACCGAGTTGCGCGGCGACAGGCGAAAAAAGCTGGATCGCGAGCGTGTGCATGGGCAGGTCAGTGCGCTGCAATTCCTCGATGATCTCCCGGTGACCACGAGGATCTGCCTGGACGAGGGCCTCAGTCAGCGCGGATCGGTAGGTGATCGCCTTGTCGGTTCCCGGCAACTCGCGCGCCTTCGGATCCAGTTCCGGATGCAGATGGAAATCGATTTCCGGCGGCATCTCGCTCACGCGCGGACCTTTTGTCATATCCGCATGGCTCGCTCCCACGAGCCGCGGCACGGCATCCCGGATCGCGCCTTCGAGAATGCGCTGCTCCAGGCTTGTCAGCCGCGTGTCCGACTTCGACAGCGAAGACCTACCATCACCATTGTACGGAGGTTCGTCCGCCCCGCCGGGTGGTCCCCCGTTCTTTTCACCCGCCATATCACCCTCCCGGTCATCGGCTTGGGCAGATCCGCTCATCCCGATGGGATATTAGTGCATTCTTGCGCCGACGCCAAACCTCTCGTAGTCGAATACGCCCGATGCCGTCTTGTGGTTTAGTTCAGCGGTCCTCCGCGCGGTGGAGGCGCGTCGGCAGTTCCTGCTGTCCGGCCCTTGTGGACCTGCGAATATCGGCATTAGGCCTTGCCACCGTAAGGCCGTTGCGCGCTGCAGCCGCAATGTGGCGGGCTGTCAGCTTGGCTTCCTCGTACATGTCCTCGGGGCTTGCCTGGGCGATGAACGTGTCCGGTAGCGTCAGGGTCCGGACGGCACAACGTCCGTCGAGCATGCCGTGATTGGCGAGGTGGTGAAGAACGAGTGCGCCGAACCCGCCGGTCGCGCCTTCCTCGACCGTCACCAGCATCGAATGGTTGTCGACGAGTTCAGCCAGAAGCGCGGTATCGAGCGGCTTGGCAAAACGCGCGTCGGCGACCGTCACGGAAATTCCTTCGAGTGCCAGAAGGCGGCGGGCCTTGAGACAGTCGGCAAGCCGGGTGCCGAATGACAGGAGCGCGATCTGGCCTCCCTGCTCGATGATGCGACCGCGGCCGATCGGCAGAACTTCGCCACGGATTGGAAGGGGGACGCCCGTGCCCTCGCCACGCGGGTAGCGAAATGCAATCGGGCCGTGATCATGGGCTGCCGCCGTCGCAACCATGTGGACGAGTTCAGCCTCATCGCTTGCGGCCATCACGGTAAAGCCCGGCAAATTTGCCAGGTAGAGGATATCGAAGGCGCCGGCATGGGTCGGGCCGTCAGCCCCGACCAGCCCGGCTCTGTCGATCGCGAAACGGACAGGCAACTGCTGCAGGGCCACATCATGGACGATCTGGTCATAGGCGCGCTGCAGGAAGGTCGAATAGATCGCGCAGAATGGTTTCATGCCGCTGGCCGCGAGACCGGCCGCGAAGGTGACGGCATGCTGTTCGGCAATGCCGACATCGAAGGTCCGATCGGGAAAGGCGGCTCCAAAGCGGTCGACACCGGTGCCGGCCGCCATGGCGGCCGTGATCGCGACAATGCGGTCATCCGTTTCAGCTTCCGCAATCAGGGCGTCGGCGAAGACCCGCGTGTAGCTCGGCGCCTTTGCTTCTGCCTTGTTTTGCTTGCCCGTTGACACATCGAACGGGTTCACGCCGTGATACTTGTCCTCGGCTGCTTCGGCCGGTGCGTATCCGGCTCCCTTGCGCGTGATAACATGCAAGAGGATCGGACCATCCTTCTCGTCCCGCAGTTCTGCCAGAAGTGGAACCAGCACGTCGAGATCATGCCCGTCGACCGGTCCACGATAGTCGAAGCCGAAGTTCTCGAACACGTTGCCGACATTCGTCCCGGCTTTCCGGCGGACGTCCGAGAGGTGGCGGTTGAGCGCTCCGGTCGAGGCTGAAATCGACATGTCGTTGTCGTTGAGAATGACGATCAGCGGGCGGCCTGATGCCCCGGCATTGTTCATCGCTTCGAAGGCCATGCCTGCGGACATCGCGCCGTCGCCGATGATGCACACGACATGTCCGTCTTCCCCCTTCAAGTCCCGGGCAGTGGCAAAGCCGAGGCCTGCTGAAATCGACGTGGACGAGTGAGCGGCACCGAAGGGGTCGAAAGGGCTCTCGCCACGACGGGTAAAGCCGGACAGGCCGTCCTTCTTGCGCAGGCTGCGCATGCGGTCCCGCCGTCCGGTCAGGATCTTGTGCGGATAACACTGGTGGCTGACATCCCAGATGATCGTGTCGCGCGGGGCTGAGAAAGAGGCGTGGATGGCGACAGTCAGCTCTATCACGCCAAGACTGGAGCCGAGGTGGCCGCCGGTTTCGGAGACAACCCGAAGTGTCTCGCCGCGCAGTTCCTGCGCGAGACGACAGAGCGCCGCCTGGTCCATGCTTTTCAGGTCGTCAGGGACGCGCACCTGGTCAAGCAGAGGGGTGGCGACGTCATTCGCAAAAGAAAAACCCACTGTGCTCTCCTCCCACGAAAGAGCCCAATTCTCCTGGGTCCGCTGTCGCTGCGAGCGCCGATTTGGCGCATCCGGTGGGCGGTTGCCTGAGACTGGTGCAATATCTGCATATTCGGAGAAGACGAGCGATATGTAAACTTTTTTTTACACTTTTTCGCGGAATTCCGCCGGAATCTGCATCCCGGCGGAACGAGCCCCCAGAGATCAGGGGGCCGGGAAGGTTTTCATATAAGCGATTACGTCGGCGATTTCCTTCGGATCCTTCAAGCCGGCAAAGGCCATGCGCGTGCCCTTGACCACGCCACGGGGATTCTCGAGGTAAGCGGCCAGCTGTGCGTCATCCCATACCTTGCCGGCGCCGAAATCGGTCATTGCCTTGGAGTATTTGAAGCCTTCGGCTATGCCGGGCTGGCGCCCGATCACGCCCTGGAGAGAGGGGCCAACCTTATGTTTGGCGTCGGCGACGTTGTGACAGGCCGCGCATTTCTTGAACACGGCCTCACCGGCTGCAGCGTCTCCTTCCTGCGCGAAAGCGTTCTGAGACAGCAAAAGGGCTGCGACGGTGCAAGCGGCTGCAATTATCCTCGACATGTGTATCCTCCCATGGCATCGCGGATGAAGTAACAAATCATGCTGGCATAAAATTGACCCGTCCGGTTCACTCGCCGGGTGGTTCGCCTCTCATTCTGAAGCCAAGCTTGGAACCAGAATGCAGGCGATATGCTTCAATATACGGAAACCAACCCGGAGCTGGATCATGGCCGCAGTCGTCTTTCTCGTCATTGTTCTCGCAGCCGCCTCGAGCGGCGCGGTCTTCAAGCCCGGCGAGTGGTACGAGAACCTGCGCAAACCGAGCTGGACACCGCCCAAATGGGCCTTTCCCGTCGTCTGGACGATCCTTTATGTGCTGATCGGCTATGCAGGCTGGCTGATCTGGGATGTCGCCGGCTGGTCCCTGCCCATGGCCGTGTGGTCAGTGCAGATTGTGGCCAATGCTCTCTGGTCCTATTTCTTCTTCGGCATGCGGCGTATGGATCTCGCGCTCGTGGATGTTTCAGTTCTCTGGCTTTCCGTTGCGCTGTTCATCCTGGTTGCCTGGCCTGTGGCGCCGCTCGCATCGGTCTTGTTCGTTCCCTATCTCGTCTGGGTGACGGCTGCCGGCGCACTCAATCAATCCGTTCGCCGCCTCAACCCGGAGTCCTGAGCCGCAAGCCTGATCCGTAAATCGATCAGGAAGGCGACCAGCGAGATAGCCAGCAGCAGGGCCAGCCACAGAACCTGTGTCTGGCGCATGGCCAGCCCGAAGGCGGCGAGAAGAGCGCTGCCCGAGATGGCATTGGGCGCGAGATTGACGAAAGTCGATCGTGGCTCTGGTGATCGCCGGGCGACGATCAGGGTGATTGCCCACAACAGCGCAATCGCCACCGCACTGATCCAGCCGGACGTGAAGAGGAAGACCAGCGATGCCGTCATCTTTGCCCTGCAGGGATGCCGAACAGCTTCGCGAGATCTTTGAAGAAAACGCGCAAATGGGCGAGGGGGTCACGGCGCACGAGTTTCTTGTTGAGATAGGATTCCCAGGTCAGCCGCTGCACGTCGGGATCTGCGCACATGGCCACGAACTTCTCGCGCAGCCTGTCGTTGCGATACCAGATCTTCTGCATGATGCCGAGGATCAGGAAGACCCTGCCATGAGCCCGCATGAAGGTCCGGCGCGCATCGGCCAATGCCCGCCCGCTATTCGACAGCAGTGAGTGGTGCACGGCGTCTGCCGATAGCCTTCCGCAGAGCATGGCGTAATATATGCCTTCGCCCGAAGACGGGGCGACGGTGCCTGCGGCATCGCCAGCCAGCAGAACGTTGCGGCCGTTGTCCCAGCGCTTCATCGGCTTCAAGGGCAAGGGCGCCCCTTCTCTTCGGATGACCCGACAGTCGCCAAGGCCGGCCGCAAGCTTCAAGGCCCGCGTCGCCTCCCGGATGTTGTGACCCTTGACGGCCGTGCCTGTGCCGATGCTGGTGTGGCCCCCATGGGGGAAGACCCAGCCATAGAAGTCAGGCGAGATGCGGCCATCATAGACGACGTCACAGCGGTCGGCCTTGAAGACGGACTCATCGGCGTTGGACGGGCTTTCGACGATCTCGTGATAGGCAAAGACATAGGGCGGCTTGCGGGAGGCCGGGAACATCAGGCGCCGCACGGCCGAGTTGGCGCCGTCTGCACCGATGACGCGTCGGGCCCGGATCTGGATCGGTTCCGGACCGGCATCCTTGGCCGTCGATTCCACTGTCAGTTCGAGCAGGCCGCCGTCTCCTTCCGCCATCTTGTCGAGCTTGCCGCAAAGTCTCTCCGCTCCGGCGTCGGCGGCGCGCTGACGAAGGTAAGGGTCGAAGGCGGCGCGATCGACCATGCCGACATAACCGATGTCGCCGATCGTCATGTCCACGGTCCGACCTGATGGTGCGATGATCCGCGCCGCATTGGCGCGCGCCACCAGCTGGGCCTCGGGAATGGCGAAATCGGCCAGCGCTCTCGACGGGATTGCCCCACCGCAGGGCTTGATCCGGTTGTCCGGGTCGACGAGGAGCACGCTATGCCCCTTCTCGGCCAGCCGCTCGGCGGCCATGGCACCACAGGGGCCTCCACCGACAACGACAACGTCATAAATCTTCGACATGCGCGTCTCCCTGCCGGGCATCCGGCCTCAGGGTTCATTCTCCAGGCATGATAGCAGCGTCTTGAATCGGGGCTTGCGATCGCATCGACTGATGTCCGATACGCGTTGCGACGAGTGCCGACACGAGGAAAAGGCCCGCCTCAATCGAGAAGACCGCCGCGAAAGCATGTGCATCACTCGCCATCAGCCAGCGGCCGAGATCGAGCGCCACCGTTCCCAGGACGCCGCCGAGTCCAAAGGCGATAGCCTGTGCTGCACCCCAGACGCCCATCCGCATTCCGTAGTTGGATGTCCGGCCCTGTCCCGCAAGGATCATCATCGTGCCGACGGCTGCTACCGCAAAGGCGCCGTTGGTCGCGCCGAGCAGGAAGATGTTGAACTCCAGCGGCCAGAAGGGTGCGGCTTGCGTGGACAGCGCAAGGGCGCCCAAAGCCACTGCCGAGCCGAAGCAGCCCCAGGTGATGAAATGTCTCGGCAGATTGGGATAGTGTTTTCCAAGGAGCGCGCCCGAAAGCCCAACTGTCATCATGCCAAGCAGCACGCCGCCATGCTGGATGCCTGAGAGCGCCGTCGTTTCGCCCGGCGTCATGCCGAAGAGAAGGCCGGCATAGGGCTCAAGGATGAGGTCCTGTGTGGCGAAGGCCAGCATGGAAAGGAAGATGAACAGTGTGAAGAGTCGCGCCTCGCGGTCATCGAGTACGTCTCGCAAGCTTTCCCGGAAGCCCGCAACCGCGGGGCGCTCTTCCGATGCCCCCACCGTCGGTCGGGCCTCCATGCCCGCCACTCCGACGATGCCGATGAGGAAGGCAACCACGCCGGTCGCTGCCGTGACGGCGACCAGGCGCTCGTGGGAATAGGGATCGAGCTGCGCGCCAACGACGATGGATGTCACGATGATGCCTGTGATCATCAGCATCCAGGTGATCGTCGCGGCTGCTGCGCGTTTTTCGACTGCCGTCTTCATGGCGATCAGCGCAAGCAGAGATGTTCCAGAGGCGCCAATGCCGATGCCGATCAGGATATAGGCGACGATCGCTGCCATGATGCCGGCGAGAACCGACTGCTCGAAGAGAAGTGTCGTTGCAGCCGCGCCCGTTCCAGAAACGGCGAGGAGGGCAAGGCCGCCGAGGATCCAGTGTGTTCGGGATCGGCCGGTATCGGACTTGTGGCCCCAGATGGGGCGGGTGATCTGGACGCCGTAGTGCAGGCCGACCAGCAGACCCGGGATGACGGCGGCGAGACCGAGTTCGACGATCATCACCCGGTTCAGGGTCGAGGTCGTCAGCACCACGATTGCGCCGAGTGCTGCCTGGACGAGGCCCAGCCGGATGATCGCGAACCAGCCGAGGCCCTCGTCTGCGGAGCGGCTGGATTGGGGCTTGATGGCAAGCTGACGCATGATCGCGCTTTCTATCCGAGGGATGGCGCGGGGGGCGTCAGTGATCCGAGCGCCACAGCTGCCGCCATCATACCGGTGACATAGAGACCCACACCCACCGCCGAGTACCAGACCGCCTTGCCTTCGGGATCACGCAGGAAACGGATCATGCAGAGGAGTTGCAGGGCGAGAACGACGCCGACGAGGATTGCCCCTGTCTCTAGGCCGGCCTGTGCGAGCAGAAGGATGACGCAGGCCTGTGGGACGGCCATGACGAGGCAGGCAATCCGGGCAGCGTTGAGGGCGCCGTGCAGAACCGGCAGCGTGTCGACGCCCATCTGCTGATCGCCCTTGATCGATTTGAAATCATTCAGCGTCAGGATGCCGTGAGCGCCGACGCCGTAGAGAAGCGCAATCAAAAGGGTGCGGGTGGACGGCGCATGGCCGAGCGCTGCCGTCGCGGCCGTGATCCAGGGCAGGGTCTCATAACTCAGGCCGACAACGCCATTGCCGATCCAGCCATTTTGCTTGAAGCGGAAGGGTGGCGCGCTGTAGCCCCAGGCGAGCGCGAGGCCAACCAGAGCAGCGGCAAAGACGAGTGGTCCAAGAAATGCTGCAACGGCCATGGACAGAACGGACATGACTATTGCGATGGCCAGTCCCCATTGGCCGGGCATTCGGCCCGATGGAATGACCCTATGCGGCTCGTTGATCGCGTCGACGTGGCGATCGAACCAATCGTTGACTGCCTGGCTCATGCCACACAGCAGCGGTCCGGCGAGGAGTACGCCGAGCGCGATCGGAAACCACCGGTCGCCTATGCCAGCTCCCGAGGCAATCGCGCCACAGGCAAAGGCCCACATCGGCGGAAACCATGTAATCGGCTTCAACAACTGCACCACCGCCTTAGGCGACGGGTAGGAGGCTGCCGGGACATGGGAAGGGATCTGAGCCATGGGAGGAGGCTAGTCCGCACCCTGGGATGTGTCAACTAAAATTGACAGTCTTGATCGTCTGTCAGGCGTGACGATCGGAGCCGGGACGGTAGTCCTCAAGCCCGTGGCGCCGCAGCTTGATATAGAGGCTCTGGCGCGAAAGGCCTAGGATCTCCGCTGCATAGGCGCGGTTGTTGCTGGTTTGGTCGAGTGCCGCCTCGATGCAGATCTTTTCGATCACATCGAGGGATTCCCGGATCAGGTCCTTGAGCGGAACCTTGCCCACGAGTGCGGAAAAGCCCTCGGCCTGGTCGGACATGCCCGGAGACGGAATGGTCAGGCGCTCATTGCCCGTCTGCTGTGGGATCACGATCAACTGGATCGTGTTGCTGCTGGCATTGAGCCGGGCCGAGATGCTGACGGCGCTTTCGCCGGAAAGATTGTCGGTCAGGGTCGAGGTGAAGCCGCGAATGGACGGCTCGTCCAGGAGGCGCGTGTAGAGCACGCGGATATCGATGGCGGCGCTCGTGAACCAGGATCCGATGTTGCGGCCGAGAACCTGGGTCAGGGACGGCGCATGAATGAGGTCTAGAAACAGGGTATTGGCCGCGATGACGACACCTTCGGCATCCGTCAGCAAGACGGCCTCAGGCAGATCCGCAATCTCGACCCCCGTGCCGCCGACCGGCCGCTCCGTACGCTGGCGCTTGCTTTCCTTGTCCTGGTCGGCTGGCCAGATCGCCAGAAGAACATTGGTGATGCCGTTTTCCCGATAGGAGCGGATCGTGAGCGAAACGGGCTCGCCCTTGGCGACGCTTACGCCATCCACATTGACCGGATTGGGACTGTGGCGTGCCTCGCTGATCGCGTCTCCAACCCGATCGCGGTCTTCCTTGGCGAAGAGGTCGCGGATGGACTTGCCGGACAGGGGGGCGCCGGTCGAGGACAGAAGCGTGCTGGCAGCCGGATTGGCATCCAAAATCGTACGCCGTTCGCCATCGAGCATGACATAGGCGACGGTTGCGACCTTGAAAGCTGTCCGATAACGGGTCTCGGCTTCCTTCAGTTCGCGGTAGTCGGCCTCCAGTTCCATCTGCGTCTGGACGAGGCGCTGCTGGTCGAGCATCTGCTGGCGCAGCTCGCGGCCAACCACGATGGTATAGGGAAAGTCTCGGGCGGTGTAGGCGGAGTAGACGACCGGAAGATCGGGCTTCCCGCTGCACTTGTGGTTGACCTGGTAGCCGCGCAGGGGGCGGTGGCTGGTCTCTGCCGACAGCATGGAGTCGATCTTCGGGACCGACTCGATCGTCACGCAGTCCTGAAGCCGCTTGCCAACCGTCTTTGACAAGCCATAGTCGGCAAGATCCTTGTTGGTGAAATAGACTTGTGAGATGATCGAGGACTGGTCGACGAGCAGAACGACGTCTGCGCCGAGGCTCACCAGCGAGCCTATCGAATCCGGATCGAGCGTCTTCAACAGGCTGTCTGCAACCGCGAAGCCATCTGTACCGCTATGACCGTTCAGTGGCTTCATGGAGTGAGCCAATCGATTCCGCTGGGTGTAACCACTGCCGTTCGGCCGGCGGCGCTAGCCTGCTGGCTGATTCTTTCCAATTCATAGTAACTTTCGCAGATCTTAACGGCGGAGTAAACGCTGTCACAGATGCAGTCAATCCCCAAACCTACAAGAAAATCAACGGAATCCAGCGCTGCTGCGCCGCCGACGATGAGGGGTAGGCGCGGCCCGGGGCGAAGCTTGCGCACATCCTGAACCAGGGTCTTGAATTCTGTAGCAAGCCGGATGTTGCTCCAGCCGATGCAGGCGACATCCGCCTCTTCGACGGCACGTGCGAAGGTCGGCGTTCTCAAGGCCGAGGGCTCAAGCACCTCGCTTGTCCAGCCAAGGCTGTCGAAGAGCAGGCCAATCAGATGCGGCATCAGCGTATGCTGCTCGCCAGACGGCGTCATGATCAGCGCTGCGGGCGCATTTCGATTGCGATCGGCTTCCCGCAGGTCGAGCGACAGGGAGATTGCCAGCGCCTGCAGACGGGAGGTTCCTATTGTGACGTCGATGAAGTCGCAGTCATCCGAGACCCATTCCCGGCCGAGCAGGCGCGCGACGGTTTCCAGGAACAGAACCTTGACATAGTAGGGCCGGCCCCGCGGAAGTTCGTGGTCGAGAAACGCGCGCAGGGACGCCATGCGCGTGCGCGGGTGAAGAACGAGAATACGAAACTCAGCGAGCGCCCTTTCGTAGAGGCGATCGTGCTCCAGACCTCGGTCGTAACGTGTCGACAGCTTTTCGGCGGTCATCGAAGCCACCGTTCCCTCGATTAGGCGGCGGAGCTTCTCCCCGTCGCTTTGGGCTAGGTATGCTCTCTTGCCTTCCACGGCAACCCTTGTGAGCGGCTGCAGGCCCTCGCAATGCGACGGGGCCGTGCCATTTGGCCTCTCATTCATCCCTTGAAGTGATCCGTCCATCATCCCGCGCCGTGCTCCCCGCCCGCGAAACCGTTTCAATGCGGCGTCAGGCGTGGACGGCAGGCATCACGTCAGACGAGCAGGGGTACAATGTACTCACTTTTCATTTCTGTAAATAAAAATATACGTCAATCTAAGTTGACACTTCTGCTGTGGCGGGCGTAGTCTTGACCCAATCCGATTTCCTTTGGGAGGGGATGGGAGAAGGGATGACCGCCATGCGCATACCCACACCATCGGCATCAAGCCGAGCCCTTTACACACCGGACGAGCGCCGCAGGCGCGATGAAAGTGTCTGGACCTTGGTGCAGGGTATTCTTGCTCCCGTGCAGTTCTTTGTTTTCCTTGTCAGCCTCGGTCTGATCTTTCGCTTTCTGGCGACGGGTGAAGGCCTGTTTGCCGCCCAGGTGTCCATCGTCGTGAAGACGCTGACGCTCTATGCGATCATGATCACCGGCTCGATCTGGGAAAAGGTCGTGTTCGGCCGCTATCTGTTCGCCCGCCCGTTCTTCTGGGAAGACGTCTTCTCGATGCTGGTCCTGGCGCTGCACACCGCCTATCTCATCGCCCTGTTTGCCGGTTCGCTGACCTCGGACGCGTTGATGGCGCTCGCGCTTGCAGCCTATGTCACCTATGTGATCAATGCAGGCCAGTTCCTCTGGAAGCTGCGGCTTGCGAGGCTCGATCATGCCGAAAAGCTGAGATCGTCTGCTGCACTTGGCAATGGCTCCTCTCTGACTGGGGGCGCGTCATGAACCAGCCGCTCGTCTCTTGCGCGACACCTTCGGCCACCATCCGGCAGCGCGGCCAGCATGAAGTCTTCTGTGGTCTGACGTCCATCATCTGGCTGCATCGCAAGGTGCAGGATGCCTTTTTCCTCGTGGTCGGGTCGCGCACCTGCGCCCATCTCATCCAGTCCGCTGCCGGCGTGATGATCTTCTCCGAGCCGCGTTTTGCAACGGCCATCATGGAGGAGCGCGATCTCGCTGGCATGGTCGACATGCATGACGAACTCGACCGTGAAGTCGCTCGCCTGCTCGAGCGCCGTCCCGATATCCGGATGCTGGTGCTGGTCGGCTCCTGTCCATCGGAGGTCATTAAGTTCGACCTCAACCGCGCCGCCGAACGGCTAGACAAGCGTTTCGGCTCGAAGCCGCGCGTCCTTTGCTATTCCGGCAGCGGCATCGAAACGACCTTTACCCAGGGTGAAGACAATTTTCTCGCGGCTCTGGTGCGCGACCAGTCCGTGCATGGCGCAGGCGACAAGGTCGCCAAGCTCGTTGTCGCCGGCTCGGTTGCCGATGTGGTGGAAGACCAGTTTGCCCGGCTGCTCGAAGATCTCGGTTTGGAAGACGTCGTCTTCCTGCCAGGCCGCAGCAGCGAACGTCTGCCTCAGATCGGCCCCCACACCCGCTTCATCCTCGCTCAGCCCTATCTTGGTGCCACAGCCGCCGCACTCGAAAGCCTCGGCGCAACGCGCATCAATGCAATCTTCCCGCTCGGCGAAGAGGGTACCACGGCGTGGCTTAAGGCGATTGCCGATACGTTTGGCGTGTCGCCGGCCCGTTTTGCTGCCGTCACCGAAGCTCCGCGCCGCCGCGCGCTCGAAGCGACCGCGCATTACCGCAGTGCCCTCCAGGGCAAGCGTGTCTTCCTCTTCCCCGACAGCCAGATGGAGCCGTCTCTCGCCCGCTATCTCAGCCGCGAGCTCGACGCCACGATCATCGAAGTCGGCAGCCCCTATCTGCACCGCGAGCATGTGGCTGGCGAACTCGCCATGCTGCCGCCGGGCGTCTCCATTTCCGAGGGCCAGGACGTCGAGATCCAGATCGACCGTTGTCGCGCGGCAAAGCCCGACCTCGTCGTCTGCGGCATGGGGCTTGCCAATCCCTTCGAGGCGCAAGGCATTGTTACCAAATGGTCGATCGAATTCGCCTTCACACCGATCCAGGGCTACGAACAGGCCGGTGACCTCGCCGAACTCTTCGCCCGTCCGTTGACGCGCAAAGCCATGATCGCGGGCGACCGCTCCGGAAATCGGAGGGCCGCATCATGAAGCTCACCATGTGGACCTATGAAGGACCGCCGCATGTCGGTGCCATGCGGATCGCCGCCTCGATGAAAGGCGTGCATTACGTGCTGCATGCGCCGCAGGGCGATACCTATGCCGATCTGTTGTTCACCATGATCGAGCGTCGCCCCTCGCGTCCGCCCGTCACCTACACCACTTTCCAGGCGCGTGATCTCGCAGGCT
Organism: Agrobacterium sp. MA01; assembly: GCF_009650195.1. Classification (NCBI taxonomy): domain Bacteria; kingdom Pseudomonadati; phylum Pseudomonadota; class Alphaproteobacteria; order Hyphomicrobiales; family Rhizobiaceae; genus Agrobacterium; species Agrobacterium sp. MA01. The sequence continues at coordinate 3,300,541 of NZ_CP045854.1, read as the reverse complement.
CCACGGCCGATGTGTTCAAGACCGCCTGCCGCGATGCGGTCGAGCGCTTCCAGCCGGATGCGCTTCTGGTCGGCGCCTCCTGCACGGCCGAACTTCTGCAGGACGATCCGGCGGGGCTTGCCAAGACGCTCGATGTCGGTATCCCGGTCGTGCCGCTGGAGCTTCCTTCCTATCAGAAGAAAGAGAACTGGGGTGCGGCGGAGACTTTTTATCGGCTTGTGCGCAGCTTTGCCGGCGGTCGCGAGCGTCCCACTGAGATTGCCCCGAACAGCTGCAACATCCTCGGTCCTTCAGCCCTCGGTTTCCGTAACCGTGACGACGTCACCGAAATCTGCCGACTGCTTGCCGCGAACGGTATCGACGTGCGTGTCGTGGCACCCCTCGGTGCAACCGTAGCCGACCTCGCCCGCCTGCCGGACGCCGCCTTCAACATCGTGCTCTATCCCGAGATCGGCGAGAGTGCGGCGCGCTATCTGAAGAAGACCTTCGGCATGCCCTTCGTCTCGACCGTGCCGATCGGCATCGGCGCGACGCGCACCTTCCTTGCGGAGGTCCGAGCGCTAGCAGGCCTTTCGAACGATGAACCTGTCGGCGAGGCTGAGGACCGGGCAACCTGGTATGCCCGCTCGGTCGACAGCAATTACCTCACCAACAAGCGCGTTTTCGTCTTCGGTGACGCGACCCATGCGATCGCTGCTGCCCGTATCGCTGCCCGAGAACTCGGCTTCAAGGTCTGCGGCATCGGCACCTACATGCGCGAGTTCGCCCGCGAAGTGCGTGAGGCTGCGGAAGAGTTCGGCGTTGAGGCCTTGATTTCCGACGACCATCTCGATGTCGAGCAGGCCATCATCGACGCACGCCCGGAGCTTGTTCTCGGCACGCAGATGGAGCGCCACATCGCCAAGCGGCTGCGCGTTCCCTGCGCCGTCATCTCGTCCCCCGTGCATGTCCAGGATTTTCCGGCCCGCTACTCGCCGCAAATGGGCTTCGAGGGCGCGAATGTCATCTTCGACAGCTGGGTTCATCCGCTGATGATGGGGCTTGAAGAGCACCTTCTGCAGATGTTCCGGGATGACTTCGAGTTCAACGATCAGGCGCAGGCATCGCATCTGCATGCCCACGCCCCGGCAGCCGCGGCTGCTGCGACCGAAGTGGTCTCCGACGATGAGACGCTTGTGCTTGCCGAGGTGCCCGCCGATGACGCTGCCTGGACGCCAGATGCCGAGCGCGAGCTGAAGAAGATCCCCTTCTTCGTGCGTGGCAAGGCCCGCCGCAACACCGAACTCTTCGCCGCCCGCAAGGGCATCCGCCCCATCACCGTGGAGACGTTGTATGACGCGAAAGCCCATTTCGCCCGCTGACGCGACCCCGGTCCGGGTAGTGTTCGTGACACTCGACAATCATATTGTCGCAGCTGTCGATGATGCGCGGCGCAGCCTCGCACAAGACCTGCCGGGGCTCACACTCTCCGTGCATGCCGCAACTGACTGGAACGACAATCCAGCGAGCCTTGAAGCCTGCCGCGCGGCGATCCTTGGTGGCGACATCATCATCGTCTCGATGATCTTCGTCGAGGAGCATGTGCGCGCCATCGCAGACGTGCTGGAAGCACGCCACCTCGAATGCGACGCAATGGCCTGCTGCATGTCGGCTGGCACGATCATGAAATACACGACCATGGGTCGCTTCAAGATGAGCGAGGAGCAGAAGGGTCCGCTGGCACTCCTGAAGAAGCTCCGTGGAAAAAGCTCGCGTGGTGGCAAGGACAGCGGCCGCACCGCAGGCGAACGCCAGCTCGCCATGCTGCGCCGCCTGCCGCAATTGCTGCGCTTCATTCCGGGGACCGCGCAGGACGTGCGCAACTACTTCCTGACGCTGCAATACCGCATTGCGGCTTCGGACGAGAATATCGCCAACATGGTCCGCCTGCTTGTCGGTAAATATGCCAAGGGCGAGCGCAAGGGCCTCCAGGGCCGCATTACGGTTGGAGATCCGGTCGAATATCCCGACATGGGTCTCTATCATCCGGGCCTGAAGCCACGGGTCACGACTCAGCTCTCGAGCCTGCCGCACAAGGCGGGTGCGCGCGGGACGATCGGGCTTCTGCTTCTGAGAACCTATATCCTGTCTGGCGATACCGGCCACTATGATCGTGTCATCCGCGAGCTGGAACTGCGCGGTTTCAATGTCGTGCCGGTGTTCTCGAGCGGTCTCGACATGCGCGGCGCAATCGAACGCTTCATGACGCCAGCTGCCGGTGGTTCGCGCATCGACGCTCTCTGCTCGCTGACCGGTTTCTCGCTGGTTGGCGGACCGGCTTATAGCGATGCAGCTGCCGCTGCCCAGACACTTGCGGCGCTCGATGTTCCCTATTTCTCCGCGATGGTAACCGAGTTTCAGAGCAAGGAAGTCTGGTTTTCGTCGACGCAGGGGCTGACCCCGATCGAAACCACGCTGATGGTGGCAATCCCGGAACTCGACGGCTCCATCGGTTCCATGGTCTTCGGCGGTCGCTCTGACGCGGGTGGTGAGGCGAGAGCCTGCATCTGCTCGAGAGAGCTTGCCTCCTGCCCGTCCGGCAGGGCCTGCATGCAGCCCGATGACGAACGCGTCGTGCTGCTCGCCGATCGCCTCGCGGCCATGGTCGACCTGCGGCGCAAGGAACGTGCCGAGCGCCGTATCGCCATTGCGATGTTCAACTATCCGCCGAACAGCGGCAGCATCGGCACCGCCGCCTATCTCTCCGTCTTCGAGAGCCTGTTCGAGACCATGCGCCGGCTGAAGTCGGAAGGGTACGATGTCGACTTGCCCGCCGATGCCGAAGCGCTGAAGGACGGCATCCTTGAAGGCAATGCAGCTCTTTATGGCGTCGAGGCGAATGTCCACACGGTCATCCCCGTCGACCAGCATGTGCGCAATGAAAAACACCTCGCCGATCTCGAATCAAAGTGGGGACCGGCTCCGGGACGTGTTCTCAGCAATGGGCGTGGCATCTTCGTGCTCGGCCGCCAGTATGGAAACCTGCTGATCGCGATCCAACCGCCCTTCGGTTATGAGGGCGACCCGATGCGCCTGTTGTTCGAGGGCGGCTTTGCCCCGAACCATGCCTTTGCCGCCTTCTACCGCTATCTGCGCGAAACCTACCGCGCCGATGCCGTCTTGCATTTTGGCACTCATGGTGCACTGGAGTTCATGCCGGGCAAGCAGGTGGGCCTCTCTGCAGATTGCTGGCCGGATCGCCTCCTGGGCGCGCTTCCCAACTTCTATCTCTACGCCGCCAACAACCCGTCCGAAGGCACGATCGCCAAACGGCGGTCGGCTGCAACGCTGATCTCCTATCTGACGCCGCCGATCACGCATTCCGGGCTCTACAAGGGCCTGACTGAGATCAAGGGCAGCCTGGACCGCTATCGCAGTGCAGCGCCCGAGGCGCGCGTCGAGCGCGAGAGGCTGTTCCAGCTCATTCAGGTGCAGGCCGAGCAACTGGACCTAGGCAAGAATGGTATCGCGCTCGCCGAATCCGACGTGGTGCTGGCGCTCGTGGCCGAGGTGGCTGAAGTCGAATACGCGCTCATTCCGCACGGTTTGCACATTGCCGGTCGCGCAATGGAAGAGAACGAGCGTTTGGAAATGCTCGACCATGTCGCCGCCAACATGCCGCCTGCCGTGCGTCCGCACCTTCAGACTGAGTTGATCGCCGCGATCGCCAAGGGTGACGCCGCGACGATTACGCGGATGACGAAGAATGCCGTGGGTGAGCTCAAGGACAGTATCGACAAGCTGGTGACGATGAACCGCGAACTGGCGCACAACGGCGAGATCGATGGCCTCGTCAGGGCGCTGGACGGCCGCTATGTCTTGCCGTCGCCCTCTGGTGACCTGTTGCGCACGCCGGAACTGCTGCCAACCGGTCGCAATATTCACGGTTTCGATCCCTTCGGCATTCCGAGCGCCTTTGCCATCCAGGATGGCGAACGCCAGGCAGCGAAGGTGCTCGAACGCTATCTCGCGACCGATGGACGCCTGCCGGAAACGGTGGCCGTTGTTCTCTGGGGCACCGACAATCTGAAGACCGGCGGCGCGCCGCTGGCGCAGGCCATGGCACTCATGGGTGCGCGGCCCAGACTCGATGCCTATAACCGCGTCTGCGGCGCCGTTCTGGTGCCACTCGAAGAGCTCCAGCGTCCGCGCATCGATGCGGTCATGACGCTGTCTGGCATCTTCCGGGATCTCCTGCCGATCCAGGCGAGCATGCTGGCCGAGGCGAGCTATCTCGCAGCTGTCGCAGACGAACCGGTCGAGATGAACTTCATTCGTAAGCATGCGCTCGCCTATTGCGAAAGCCATGGCTGCGACATCGAGGCGGCGGCTTACCGAGTGTTTTCGAATGCCGACGGCGCCTATGGCTCCAACGTCAACATGCTGGTCGCCTCGTCCTCCTGGAGTGACGATGACGAGATCGCGCAGACCTACAGCAATCGCAAGAGCTTCGCGATCAACCGTCGCGGCAAGACCAGCGCGCAGGCCGAGGTCTTTGATGCGATGATCGGGCAGGTCGACATGGCCTACCAGAACCTCGATTCCGTCGAGATCGGAGTGACCACGATCGAGAACTATTTCGACACGCTGGGTGGCCTGACCAAGGCTGTCAACAGGGCCAAGGGTGGCGGTTCGCTGCCGGTATTCATCTCCGACCAGACGCAGGGCGAGGGACGTGTCCGCACTCTCGGCGAGCAGGTCGCGCTGGAGACACGGACACGCACGCTGAACCCGAAATGGTTCGAGGGCATGCTGAAGCATGGCTACGAGGGCGTGCGCAATATCGAGACGCAGGTAACCAACACATTCGGCTGGTCGGCCACGACAGGCGATGTCGATCCCTGGGTCTACCAGCAGATCACCGAGACCTTCGTGCTCGACACCGAAATGCGCGAACGGCTGGCCACACTCAATCCGGCTTCTGCCGCCCGTGTGGCCAACCGGCTGATCGAGGCGCATGAGCGCAACTATTGGCAGCCGGATGCAGAAACGCTCGCCGCTCTGAAACAGGCCGGTGAAGAATTGGAAGACCGTCTCGAGGGGCTGGTCAGGGAGGCTGCCCAATGAACATCTACACCCATGGCAAGATTGCCGAACGCGAGGCACGCATCGCCGAGAAGCTCCGGGAGCGCGCAGATGGCGAGGGCAGCGTTCAGGTGCATCTCGACCCGACGATGGAAATCGACGGCGCCAAGGTCTTCGCGGTCTACGGCAAGGGTGGAATCGGCAAATCGACGACATCGTCGAACCTCTCGGTTGCCTTCTCCATGCTCGGCAAGCGCGTGCTGCAGATCGGCTGTGACCCGAAGCATGATTCGACCTTCACGCTGACCAAAAGTCTGATCCCGACCGTCATCGACGTTCTCGAAAAAGTCGACTTCCATTCGGAAGAACTCCGTCCGGAAGACTATATGGTCGAGGGCTATAACGGCGTTCAATGCATCGAGGCGGGTGGTCCGCCGGCCGGCACCGGCTGCGGCGGTTACGTCGTTGGCCAGACGGTGAAGTTGCTCAAGGAGCATCATCTGCTCGACGACACCGATGTCGTGATCTTCGACGTTCTCGGCGACGTGGTCTGCGGCGGCTTTGCCTCGCCGCTGCAGCATGCCGAACGCGCGGTCATCGTCGCCGCCAACGACTTCGATTCCATCTTCGCGATGAACCGGATCGTCGCCGCCATCAAGGCGAAGTCGAAGAACTACGATGTGCGCCTCGGCGGCGTGATTGCCAACCGTTCGCGCGAAACGGACCAGATCGACCGCTACAATGCGGCGATCGGGCTGACGCGCCTCGCCCATGTGCCTGATAGTGACCATGTGCGGCTGAGCCGGCTGAAGAAGAGCACGCTGTTCGAGATGGGCGACAGCCCGGAGATCCTCGGCATCCAGAAGGAATACATGCAACTGGCCGAGCGCCTCTGGGCAGGCACCCCTGCGCTTGAGGCCGAGCCTATGAAGGACCGGGAAATTTTCGAATTTCTCGGTTTCGAGTGAGGTTGTCATGAGCCAGACCGATTACATCAGACGCACCGGCGAGATCGAACACTACTTCGACCGCACCGCGCTCGATGCCTGGAAGCGGCTGACCGGCGACCAGCCGGTGAGCGGCATTCGCGCCACCGTGCGCAAGGGGCGCGAAGAGATGCGTGGCACGCTTGCTTCGTGGCTGCCGCAGGACCTCACAGGCTGGCGCATCCTCGATGCAGGCTGTGGCTCGGGAGTTCTGTCCTTCGAGCTCATCGCACGTGGTGCCGAAGTCGTCGGCATTGATCTGTCCGCGCAAATGATCGCGCATGCCCGCCAGCGGGCGCATGACCTCGAAGCCGCCCATGGTCGTTTCAAGGGCTCCGTCACCTTCCACAGCGGCGACATGCTCGACCCACGTCACGGGCGTTTCGATGCCGTGGTCGCGATGGATGTACTGATCCACTACCGCCCGGCAGACGCCGTGCGTGTGCTTCACACTTTGGCCGAGCGCACCTCCCGCCAGATGATCTTCACGCTGGCCCCTGGATCCCGCCTGCTGCGGGCGATGCTTGCTGCCGGCAAGGTTTTCCCGCGCGGCAATCGTGCGCCGGCGATCTACCCGGTCGATCCAGCGCGACTTGTCGCACAGATGGTCAACCATCCGGAGTTTGCCCATTGGCAGGCCGGTCGCAGCCACAAGGTTGCCGTCGGCTTCTACACATCGCAGGCCATGGAGGTGATCCGGTCATGACGATCGCTGCCGCCAACCGCAAAATGATCTCGTTCTGGCAGAAGCTCGGAACGCGCTTCATGCCGTTTGCGGATGCGGCGTCGGCAGAGATGCCGTTGTCGAGGTTGTTGCGGCTGTCGCTCTTCCAGATCTCTGCCGGTTGCGTACTCGTCCTTTTGACCGGGACACTCAACCGCGTGCTGATTGTCGAACTCGGCGTTTCCGTCGCGCTCGTCTCGGCGGTGGTTGCCATTCCGGTTCTTGCCGCTCCGCTCAGGCTCCTCTTCGGTTTCCGGTCGGACACCTATAAATCGGTGCTTGGCTGGCGGCGTGTGCCCTATGTCTGGCTTGGCAGTCTGCTGCAGTTCGGTGGTCTGGCGATCATGCCCTTTGCGCTGCTGCTCCTGCAGTCACAGACCATCGGACCCGACTGGGCGGGCGCTGCGGGTGCGAGCCTCGCCTTCATTCTCACCGGCTTCGGCATGCACATGTCGCAGACGGCGGGTCTGGCGCTCGCCAGCGACCTCGTGCCCGAGGAAAAGCGCCCGCGCGTCGTCGCGCTTCTATACTTCATGCTGCTCACCGGCATGATCGGGGCCTCCAGCTTCTATAGCATCTTCCTGGTCGATTTTTCCCCGAAGGTGCTGATCCAGGTCATCCAGGGCACGGCGCTGCTCACCATCATCATCAACGTCATCGCCATCTGGAAGCAGGAAGCCCGCGACGTGCGCCGCTCGGCCGTTGACCGGGATCTGTCGAGCTTCTTCGATGCTCTCGACGATTATCGCAGCGCCCCTGGTGTCATGCGTCTGCTGCTCGCCGTTGCCATCGGATCGGCTGCCTTCTCGATGCAGGACATCCTGCTCGAGCCCTATGGCGGGGAAATCCTCGGCCTCACTGTCGGCGAGACGACGCGCCTGACCGGCATTTGGGCCTTCGGCACCATGGTCGGCTTCGCCTGGGCCGCCCGCAGCCTGCAGCATGGTGCTCAGATGTACCGGGTGGCGGCGCGGGGCTTGCTGATCGGTCTCGGCGCCTTCTCGGCCGTCATCTTCGCCTCGCCGCTCGGCGTTACCGCGCTCTTCCATCTCGGTGCCTTTGGCATCGGGCTCGGCGGCGGTTTGTTTGCCGTCGGCACGATGCTCGCCGCCATGGGTATCGCCGAGCGCTCGGACAGTGGTCTCGTCGTGGGCGCCTGGGGTGCCGTGCAGGCTACCGCCATCGGTGCGGCCATGCTGGCCGGCGGGGTGATCAAGAACACGATCAATTCACTGGCGCTCAATGGCTCGCTGGGTGACGTCATGATGACGCCGGCTGCTGGCTATCTGGTCGTCTACAGCTTTGAAATCATTCTCCTCTTTCTGTGCCTGGCGGTTCTCGGTCCACTGACCGGCCGGCGCTATCAGAGGGACTATCTGCAAGACATGCGTTTTGGATTGGCGGAGCTGCCCGGCTGATTGCCGGCAGATACGCTTTACACGGGAGGGTCTGGATATGACCGGGTCGCTGGTTGGGAATATCGATGTCGCACAAGTGGTGCTCTATGTGTTTTGGCTCTTCTTCGCGGGGCTGATCTGGTATCTGCGCCAGGAAGACCGCCGCGAGGGCTATCCGCTCGAAGAAGATGTCTCGGGCCGTTACAACAAGAGCCCCTGGCTCTTCGTGCCGCCGAAGAAGACCTTCATCCTGCCGCATGGCCAGGGCGTCCGGCATGCTCCTGACTTCAAGCGTGACGAACGCACCTTCTTGAGCCGCCGCATCGCGCCGGCCCCGGGCTATCCGATCGAGCCGGTTGGCAATCCGCTGCTCGCGGGCATCGGCCCCGGCTCCTGGGCCGAACGTTCCGACAAGCCTGACGTGACCGCCCATGGCGATGCCCGCATCGTGCCGCTCCGTGTCGCCGAAGGCTTCGGCCTTGCCGAAGGCGCTGCCGATCCGCGTGGCCTTGCCGTTCTCGGTTGTGACAAGCAGATTGCCGGCACCGTCAAGGATATCTGGGTCGACAGGGCCGAGCATCTGATCCGCTACTATGAGGTGGAACTCGCCGATGGCGGACGCACCGTGCTTTTGCCGAACAACTTCGTCGTCTTCCAGACCGGTCGCGGCAATGTCCGGTATCTCTACGTGCATGCTGTCACCGCCGCGCAGTTTGCCGATGTGCCAGCCACCGCTCGTCCGGAACTCGTGACCCTGCTCGAGGAAGACAAGATCGCCGCCTACTTCGGTGCGGGTCTCCTCTATGCGGATCGCTTTCGTCAGGAGCCACTGCTGTGAAACAGTTCGTCACACGAGAACATGAGATCGAGCCGCTGCCAGGCCTTCCAGGCGTGCCTCCGGCCGGCGAAGTCATTCTCTGGCAAGGGCGGCCATCGTCTGCCCTTGTCGCCCGCCATCTTTTGAAAGTCCGCTGGATCGTCGGCTATTTCCTGATCCTCGCCAGCTGGGCCGTGCTCGCCGGCTTGAACGATGGTCAACCTGTCGGCGGCATCGTCTTTTCGGTGGCTGTCCTGACCGCCTTGGCCGGGGTGCTGATCGGCATGATCGAGCTCTTCGCCTGGGCCGTTGAAAAGACGACCCTCTACACGATCACCACGGAGCGCATCGTCATTCGCTTCGGTGTGGCAATTTCGATGACGCTGAACCTGCCGTATCGGCAGGTCGACGGTGTGGCTCTCGCACGGCTCGGCGAAAAGGCGGGCATGATCGCCATTGCCCTTCTGCCAGAGCAGCGCCTGTCCTGGCTCATTCAGTGGCCGCATGTGCGGGGCTTCCGTTTCTCAAGGCCGGAGCCAAGCCTGATCTGCCTGCCCGACGCGGACAAGGTGGCGAATGTGCTGTCGGCCGCGATCGGCCAGTATCGTGGCGCGCGTGCCGAGCAGCCACGGATCATCATGCAAGAGACGGCCGGAAGCGCCATGCCGCCTTCCGTCGTTGCAGCCGAATAGGAGCCGTGTGATGGGATCGGCCTCGCATCTCGGTTACTGGGCGGACCGCAAGGGCAAGACGCCCAATCGTGTGCCTCGCGGCGTGTTTCTTGGTCTTGTCGGTCTCCTTGCGTTTACGGCAGGCGCAATCCTTTTCGGAACAACGACAGGGATCGGGCTGGTCAAGCAGCAGCAGGCTGCACCGATCGCCATCCGCGATCTCACCATCACCCGCACCACTTCAGATTTCGTCGTGGTGAGAGACGCTGCGACTGGCCAGGAGATTGCAAGCTATGCGCCACAGGCCGGTGGCTTTGTGCCAGGCTCCTTGCGTGCATTCGAGCGCATGCGCCAGGTCTCCAAGGTACCGTTCGATACGCCATACCGACTGATCAAGTGGGATGCGGGCGGACTGAGCCTGTCTGATACGGGCACCGGCGAGCGAATCTATCTCGATGCATTCGGCCCGGACAACGTGGCTGCATTTGAAGCCCTTCTGGGCTCACAGGGAGGAGAAAACCAATGAACCCGGTCTTTGCCTTGATGCGACGGAAGGAGACGGTCGATTGTACCGTTGAGATCAACAACACCTTCGAGGCGCTCGGTGCGCACTTACGGTTCGACAACGGCGTGGTGGTCCATCCCGGTGACGAAGTGCAGGTGCATGGCGCACCGGTCTCCATCCCCTATGGCTCCTGCCAGAATTTCCGCCGCAAGGCGACCATCACCCGGGCGGGTTTCCTGGAGCGGGCCTGGACCCGCGCAACCGGGGATCTCGACATGATGGAATTGTGCGAATTCAGCTTCACGGAGAGGGCACTGTCATGAACAACCATGTTTCGCCTGTTGATCTTGCCGATCACGAGCCAACCGTCGAAGAACGCATGGCCGGGGTCAGCGACACGACCCGCAGCGCTCTCGTCTCCACGATGCTGACACCGCGCTTCTACACCACCGATTTCGAAGAGATGGACAAGATCAATGTTGAGCCGGTGCGCGCCGAATGGGACGTGCTGATCGCGCAGATGAAGAGCGATCCGAACCGCGGGCACTTCAAGCGCAACGAACAGTGGGACGATATCGACATCGACGCCCTGCCGGACGATCTTCGCGAGGAGTTCATCGATTTCCTGGTTTCCTCGCTCACCTCGGAATTTTCCGGCTGCGTGCTCTACAAGGAGATGAAGCGACGCGGCAAGAACCAGGAAATCTGCGAGCTCTTCGGCTATATGAGCCGTGACGAGTCGCGCCATGCCGGCTTCATCAATGATGCGCTGAAGGAATTCGGCATCGGCGTGAACATGGGCTTTCTGGCAAAGGCGAAGAAGTACACCTTCTTCAAGCCGAAGTTCATCTACTATGCGACCTATCTCTCCGAGAAGATCGGCTATGCCCGCTACATCACCATCTTCCGGCATCTCGAAAAGCATCCGGACAAGCGCTTTCACCCGATCTTCAAGTGGTTCCGTGAATGGTGCAATGACGAATTCTCCCATGGCGAGGCCTTCTCGCTGATCATCCGCTCCGACAAGCGGCTGATGGAGGGCATGAACAAGTACTGGATCAAGTTCTTCCTGCTTGCCGTCTTCGCTACCATGTATGTGCGCGACCACATGCGGCCGGCCTTCCACAAGGGTCTCGGCGTCGATATCGACGACTACGACATGAAGGTCTTCCGGCTGACGAGCGAGATCTCGCGCCAGTGCTTCCCGCTCGTGCTCGATCTCGACAATCCGGCCCTGCATGAAGGCTTCCGCCGGATGGAGCGGATCAACCGCAAGGTCATGGCGGCTGACGCAAAGGGTGGCCTCTCGGGCAAGATCGCCAAGGGTTTCTGGTCGGCGGCCGCAGCGGTCAATTTCGTCCGGATGTATGCGATCCCGACCAAGTCGAACGCCATCCCGGCGACGTCCCGCCTGCAGCCGGTCTGGTGAGGAGATTGCCATGACCTTCACGCACCCGCTCGCTGTCGTTCTGGTCGCCATCTCCGTATGGTGGCTTTCGACCGGGCTGGTGCTCGCCATGGTCAACCGATCCGACGGGCCGCGGGGCAGGGGCCTTGTTCTGATGGGGCTGATGACCGTGATCGGCGCATTCGGTTTCGGGCTGATGCTCTGGGGCGCACAGGAGCCGACGGTGCTCGGCTCCTATGTCGGCTTCTTCGGAGCGCTGCTCGTCTGGGCTTGGCACGAGGCTGCTTTCCTGACAGGGCTACTGACAGGACGACGGACGGGTGAGTGCCCGCCAGGGCTGACCGGCTTCAGCCGATTCCGGGCGGCCTGGGAGGCAGTCAGCGATCACGAGATCGCCATTCTGGTGACCGCGATTGCCTTGTGGTTAACGCTCGAGGGATCGGCCAATCTCTTCGGGCTCGCCGCCTTCGGTTTGCTCTGGGGTATGCGGATCTCTGCCAAGCTGGTGATCTTCCTCGGCGCACCGCATGCCGTCAGCGAGCTGATGCCGAAGGGTATCCGCCATCTCAAAAGCTATTTCAAGACCGACCGGATGACGCCGCTGTTTCCGATCTTTCTGGCGATCGCGGCCGGCATCTTTGCCGTCCTCGTCGTCGGTGCCAACCGCGCGACACATGCGCATTCGGTGGTCGGACACACATTGCTCGCCACCTTCATGGCGCTTGCCATCGTTGAGCATCTGGTTCTCGTCCTTCCCGTCTCGGACACGGCGCTCTGGCGCTGGGCGATGGCGCGCCAGGATCGGGCCAATCTTGCCATCCGCCCTGCGGCGGACGGCGTTTCCGCACTCAAGGAGGGTGGGCCGGTGTCCGTGCCGCACACCTCCTGGACAGCAATTGCAAAAGACACGATCGGGAAGAGGAAAGACTGATGACTGTTTTCCAGCACATGGAAGAGGCGCTTGCCGGCCTGCATACTGCCGGCAATTACCGCGTGTTCGCGGATCTTGAGCGTCACTGCTCGGCCTTTCCGAAAGCCGCGTTTCACCATGGTGACGGGACGGCCCGCGACGTCACCGTCTGGTGCTCGAACGATTATCTCGGCATGGGCCAGAACCCGCTCGTGACGGAACGGATGATCGAGGTTGTGCGTAAGTGCGGCGCCGGTGCCGGCGGCACGCGCAACATCTCCGGTACCAATCACTATCATGTCCTGCTCGAGCAGGAGCTGGCGGACCTGCATGGCAAGGAAGGCGCGCTGATCTTCACATCAGGTTACGTGTCCAACTGGGCAGCGCTCGGCACGCTGCTCGCAAAGATCCCCGGCATCATCTGCTATTCGGACTCGCTCAATCACGCCTCGATGATCGAAGGCATCCGTCATTCCCGCTGCATCAAGCGGCAGTTCCGGCACAATGACTACAAGCATCTGCGCGAGTTGATGGCAGCGGACGATCCTGCCGCGCCGAAACTGGTCGCCTTCGAGAGCGTCTACTCGATGGATGGCGATATCTCGCCGATCAAGGAGATCTGCGATGTCGCCGACCAGTTCGGTGCCCTGACCTATCTCGACGAGGTGCATGCGGTCGGCATGTACGGGCCGCGCGGCGGTGGCGTGGCTGAGCGCGAAGGCCTCATGGACCGGTTGACGGTCATCGAGGGCACGCTCGGCAAGGCCTTCGGCGTCATGGGCGGCTACATCACCGGTCCCGCCGTGCTGGTGGATTTTGTTCGCTCGTTTGCGTCAGGCTTCATCTTCACCACCGCGATCCCGCCGGCGCTTGCCGCCGGGGCGACTGCGTCGATCCGCCATCTCAAGGAAAGCCCCTTCGAGCGCCATATGCATCAGGCGACGGTCGCGAAGGTCCGGCGGGCGCTCGACGTGCGGGGTATCCCGCACATGCACAACCCGAGCCACATCGTGCCCGTCATGGTCGGCAACGCGGCCAAGTGCAAATGGATCTCGGACGTGTTGCTCGACGACTTCGGCATCTATGTCCAGCCGATCAACTATCCCACGGTCGCCGTTGGCAAGGAAAGACTGCGCATTACACCGACGCCGCTTCACACAGACGCGGATATCGAACACCTTGCCGAAGCGCTCTGTTCGCTGTGGTCGAAATGTGCATTGGCCAGGGCGGTTGCCTGAGGATTACAAAAGCCGTATCGGCACGGCGCAGCCAGGAGTTTGGAGCCGGACAGGATGACGGACAGCATTTACATTCCGGCGATTGCCGGCGACGGATCGCTCTATCCGATCGAAAAGATGCAGGCGCATCTCGACGGACAGCTGCATCTGGCCGTGTCCGTCTTCGTCTTCGACGGTGACCTGTTGCTCATCCAGAAACGTGCATCGACGAAGTATCACTGCGCCGGACTCTGGGCGAATACCTGCTGCACCCATCCCCATTGGGACGAAACGGTCGAGGACTGCGCTGAGCGCCGCCTGACCGAAGAGCTCGGCTTTACCTTACCGCTCACGCGCCATCAGACCGTGGAATATGCTGCCGATGTGGGCCAAGGGCTGAAGGAGCACGAGCGTGTGACGCTGTTCAGCGCCCAGGTCGACAGCCGGACACTGCAGATCGCGCCTGTGGAAGGCGAGGTCGAGGAGACCCGCTGGATTGGCCCTCGTGAGCTGATGCGGGAGGTCCTAGAGCGTCCGCAGGATTTCACACCTTGGTTCCGCATCTACTTGCAGCGCTTTCCGGGCTTGAGTTTCGCTGAAGCTGCCTGATAACCCACACCGATCCCCCCATCTCTCCTCATCTCAAACATAGTCAGCATCGGTAGCCTGAAGGTTACCGACGCTGACTACGTTTGCTGTGGTGGTACTACAAGCAGACGGGCGAAACGCGCAAAAGGAAAGGGAGCCCGAGAGCTCCCCTTCCCCATGCGGCCCGCCTTGGGAGGCCGTCAATCGCTGGCGGTCTGGTTCTCGGCCGGTAGCACTGCAGCGGCCGTCTGAGAGGTTGTCTTCATCGGCAGTGCACTGCTCTGCTCTGCCGGTGCCATCCGTTGGGTCACGCCCGGCTGATAGGTCGTGAAGTCCGGCACCGTGATCGGGCCCTTCTTGGCCAGGGAGTCGACATAGTCCTGGAGCATCGAGACACCGTAGAGCGGCTTCTGCACACCGGCATGGCAGGTTGCGCAGCCGACCTTGAAGACATCGCCTTCCGGTCCCTTGCGGGTGTCAGGGAAGACCGGCGTCAGGCCAACCATGTAGTTGGCGTTGATGTCGCGGGTCATGCGGATGCCGTGCCAGGCGGTTACGCGCTGCGGTGGGCTTTCATCCCAGGCATTGAAGGCTCTGGAGTTGTGGCAGGTGGTGCAGTTCACGCCGAGCGATTCCGACATGTGCATCATCAGTGACCAGGTGGCTTCGGTTTCCTTCGTCCCGGCGAGGTTGGTGCCGGTCGGCAGAGCCGTCGTCGAATGAACACGGATCTGCTCGGCTTCGAGAAGGTAGTCCTTCAGCACGTTCTGTGGCAGGGACGAATTGCCTGCGAACTTCGCCACGACATTCTGGCCCGCGCGGTTCTGGGTCATGCCGCCGGCCGGCTTGGGCTCCAGATCCTCGTACCAGTAGTTGGCGGGGATCGCCTGGCCACGGTGACAAGTGTAGCAAGTGGCGCCAACCTGACCGACATGGGCAGTCCAATCGACATTGATCGCCTGAGTCATCTGGATCATGCGGCGGGAGACAACTTTCTGGTAGACCTCGTCGGATGCGAGGTTTTCCGGATTATGGCAGTAGTTGCAACCCACTTCAGGCGCGATCCATTCGGTGATCGAGGCCATGAACTGGTTGAACTGGTCGTCCGAGAGATCGCCGAGGATCTGCACATTTTCGTAGATGTCGCCTGCCCTGTCGCCCGCGGGGTCAGCTTCCCATGGGGCTGGCGGCACGACGTTCGCCAGCTTCAGCGCTTCCTGCTTTTCGACATCCCGGTGGACATACATACCGGTGCCGCGAAAGCCGATCTGTTCGCTCTCGACGGGCGGAGCATCCCAACCGGCGCCGACGAAGCTTGCGATCGTCAGCAATGAACCGGCGGAGACGGCGAAGGGAATCCAGAGTTTCATCGTCGTTCTCCTCAAAGCGCCGGGTCGACGACGCCGGGATAGCCCGGCAGCGGGGACACGATCCCGTGGTTGATGCCCCAAAGGTACCAGTTGTCGACAACGGTGCCTGTCAGCAGGATGCCGATGCCGCCGGTGATCGGGGTCAGAATGGCGAACCACCAGGCCCAGCGGTGGACAGATTCCATGGTGGCGTTGAAGCCCATGGTCCATCTCCAGAAGAGGGCTGCGCGTTCGGAAGCGGTGCCGCGATCGGTGATCTGTTCCAGTTCGCGTTCACCACCATACTTGCCGACGGCCAGGATCGTCGCGCCATGCATCGCAAAGAGCAGCACGGAGCCGTAGAGGAAGACGATCGAGAGGCAGTGGAACGGATTGTAGTAGAGGTTGCCGTAGCGGATCGAGAAAGCAGCCGTCCAGTCGAGATGCGGGAAGATGCCGAAGGGCACGGCTTCCGAGAAGTTGCCCATCAACAGTGGACGAATGAAACCGAGCACCAGGAACAGCCAGATTGCGGCTGCAAAGGCCCAGGCTACATGAGTCCCCATCTCCAGCTGGCGTGCCCGACGATAGACGCGCACCCACCACAAAAGGACCGACATGGTCAGGAAGAAGCCTGCGATCAGCCACCAGCCACCTTCCGCGAGCGGCGGCAGGACCTTCAGGCCGTATTGTGCAGACGGCGGTTCGAGCCCCAGCCAGAAGAGCTGCCGTACGAACTGGATCGGATCCCAGCCGACCGAAGCCAGCATGTTGAGGCCGATGATTTCGAAGGCGATCAAGCCGAAGACCAGCGACAGTGTGCCGAGCCAGCCGAGATAGATCGGTCCGATCTGGGCATTGCCGATGATACCGAACAGGCGGACGAAGATCGGTTTGCCGGTGCGCGGGCTGTCGCCTGCGGGAAGGGGCATGCCTTCTTCCGCTGGACCGCTGACCTGGATCGGCGTGATGATGTTTTGATATTGCGCTAAGAACATGGTCCGGTCCCCCTCAGTTCCAGATCGGCAGCGTCAGCCACCAGTTCCACCATTGCGGCCAGCCCTGGTTCCAGAACGGTCCGCTGATGACGATGCAGACGGCGCTCCAGAAGCCCGCGTTCAGCGCCAGGATCAGGCCGAGGCGGTGGATGCCCAGCGTGCCGATCGAGTAGCCGATGATGTCGCGGAAGAATGTGTCTTCGTATTCCGGCGTCTTCACCTCTGCCTGCTTTCCGGCTTCGGTGATCGATGAACCTGGATTGGCAGCGGACAGGATGAGGCCACCATGCAGGGAGAGCGCCAGCGTCGTGGTGAAGAAGAAGGTCACCGCGATCATGTGCGCTGGATTGTAATGGAAGTGCAGATATTGGTAGCCGACGTTCGAAACCCAGTCGAGGTGGCTGAAGATGCCGTAGGGAAAACCATGTCCCCAGGCGCCGAGCAGCAGCGGACGGAAAACGACGAGCGTCGCATAGGCGAAGATCGCGACGGAGAAGGCAAAGGGTACGTGGTAGCCCATGCCGAGCTTGCGGCAGATCTCCACTTCACGCAGGGCCCAAGATATGAACGCGCCCAGCGCGCAGACGGTAACTATCTGCCAGAGGCCGCCTTCCTTGAGTGGCGCCAGCGCTAGACCGTAGGACAGGTCGGGTGGCGCGATCGAGATCCGCCAGATGTTCCAGGTCGGACCGATGGCCGCGCCATAGACCAGAAGTGCAGTCCCGAGGATCGCGAAGAATGCCGTGGTGACGCCGAAGAACCCTACATAGAAGGGTCCTACCCAGAAATCGAAGAGATCGCCCCCGAGCAGTGTCCCGCCTCGTACGCGATATTTGCGTTCAAAACTCAGCAGCGCCATGTTCGTTTCCTCCAGAGGTGATCAGCCAGGCGGCGTTGTCGGGTCATGCCGTTTGGCGGCGGGCGAGACCGAGGTGCCGCCCGCTGCCGTCTTGGTTCTTCAGCCAATGAGCCGGAAATCCACGCCTTCAGAGTGGGACTGCTCGACAGAGCTGGTCGTGAGGGGCTTGCCCTCGAACCAGTTGTAGCGGTCCGTGCTCAGCAGGATGAAGTGGATCAGGATCGCTAGCGTGAACAGGAATACAGACAGTGCAACCAGCGCCTTGCGCGGGTCGAACATAAGCCAGACTCTCCACATATCGCGTCCTCCTCAGGTCAACATCGGCAGAAGCGTGAGAGCCGTCTGGTTAATGCCCTCGAGAGAGCTGTAACCTTCCGGACCCGGGATCCAGGGACGCCACATCCAGACCAAGATATGCGCGACGATGGCAATCGCCGTGAATATCATGAAGCCTTGGATGAAGAATCCATGGACCTCGCGCGCTTCGCTTTCGGTCAGACCCGAAAGTGAAACATTTGATGTTTCAGCCATCAAATTCACCTCCTAGTCTCGAACACCGCGGCGCCCCCGCGGCGGGGTTTCGGGAGGTCTTTGAAAAGACCTGCCGGGTTTCTGCCGGTGTCGAGAACACCGGCAAAGGGATCGGGTCACGCGTGGAAGGCGTAACCGGCAGCTGCATAGGCCGAGGAGCGAGCCTCGGCGAAGATCGATTGAGCTGGCCGCTCGGCGGCCTCTTCCGCATGGCCGGTCATGCGCGACGCGACGGCCGCGAACAGGCAGAGCGGATAGAGGAGCAGGTAGAGGCGCCGCATGTTCTGGCGCTCGGACTGGCGGTCGCGATGTCGACGCAGGTCCTGATCGGATCGGGTTGCAGTGACCATGGCTTTGCCTCCAGTTGTCCCGTTGATGGGTCTCGTTCCAGTGTTCATGCGTAGGCTCCCTCTAGGCGGGCGGCCGTTTCGACATGATCGCGGGTAACTTCGTTATCTTCGGCGCGGCGGGCTTCGCGTTCCGCTGCTTCCCGCAGCCGCTTGGCGGCCGAGATGCGGACGAGGACCGGCTCGTTGCCGATGAATTTTTCGAGCGACGCCTGGGCATCGGATTGCCAGGCCATATCCGTGCGCGGACGGGCCGTGGTCGCCTCGATCGCATCAAGCTCTCCGGCGCGCGGCAGGATGTCGAACAGCATGTCGAAAAGCGCGTTGCAGACTTCTTGGATCAGCCAGGCCGCACCCGAATAACCCATGACAGGCGTGCCGGGATGGCGGCGCACGATGGCGCCGGGATAGGACAGCTGCACGAACTTGCCGCGGGCCCCGCGCTCGGCCATGTACATGCGCTCGTTGAACGAGCCGAACATGATCATCGGCGGTTTCTTGGCGATCAGTTCCGCAACCTCGATATTGTCGGTCTTCGATCCGGCCTTGCGCGGGATCGCGAAGTTGCAGGGCAGTCCCATTTCCTCTTCGAGGAAATTGCGGATGCCGCGCACATAGGTCTCGTTTGCGACGATCGCGAAGCTTGCTGTTGCAAAGAAGTCCTGGGTGACGGAGCGCCAGAGATCCCAGAGCGGCTTCAGCGTCGTGTGTTTTTCCTTCAAAATGAAGGGTTCAGGGTCGAGCCCGAGCATTTCACCGAGTTCGCGCAGGAAGGCTGTCGTCGAATGGATGCCGATCGGTGCCTGCAGATACGGGCGGTCGAGCGTTTCACAGAGCAGGCGGCCGAATTCGCGGTAGAGGCAGATATTGGCATCGGCATCGGCGAGCTTGCGGACGTCTTCGAGATGGCTGCCCAATGGGAAGACCATGTTGATTTCGGCGCCCAGCCCCTCGACGAGACGGCGGATTTCCGCCAGATCCGAAGGCATGTTGTAGGTGCCGTAGATCGGGCCGATGATGTTGACGCGGGGCTTTGCGCCTTCCGGACGTCTGCGCGGTGCGGGCACCTTGCCGCCCTTGGGGCCGAATTCTGTCCAGAGCCATTTCAGGGCGCGGTCGGCGCTCTGCCACTGGTCTTCGTCGATCGTGCGGGGCAGGAAGCGGACGATGTTGGATCCCTCAGGCGTCACGCCACCACCGATCATTTCGGCGATCGAGCCGGTAACGACGACGGCCGGCAGGTCCGGATCGAGCGCCAGGCGCGCCCGCTTCATGGCGCCTTCCGTGCCATGTTGACCGAGTTCGTCTTCGGAAAGACCCGACACGACGATCGGCAGCTCGTGCGGAGGCAGGGCGTCCGTGTAGTGGAGGACCGAGGTGACCGGCAGGTTTTCGCAGCCCACCGGGCCGTCGATGATCACCTGGAGACCCTTGATCGCGGTGAAGGCATAGACACTGCCCCAGTATCCGCCGGCTCTGTCGTGGTCGAGGATCAGCATCCGACACTCTCCCCATTGTCGACGGCGTTGCGGGACTGCTTGACCTTGGCGGCGAATTTCTTGCGATAGGCGCTGCGATCTTCCGGCACGTCTTCCCAGATGCCGGCGCCATCGCCCTGGCCTACGCCTTCAAAGAAGGCGTTCATGGCGAGGAAGCGGTCCTTGTTGCCGATCGCGGCGTTGATCACGGCGGGCAGCGAGGCGACGCCGGCCGGACCCATCAGTGGCCGGGCAGAGATCAGATTGGTGAAGTAGAGGGCAGGGGTGGCGCTCTCCTTGGCCTTCTGCACCACGGGGGTCGTGCCGATGGCGAGGTCCGGCTTGAACTCATGGAAGGCGGCGAGGTCCTGCTCCAGCGATGCGCGGAAGCGCAGTTCCACACCATGCGCGGAAAGCCATTCGGCGTCCTCGGAGTTGTAAGGCGTCTTCGGACAGGCCGTGCCGACATAGCGCAGGTCCGCGCCGAGTTCGACGAGCAGGCGTGCGACCAGCAGTTCGGAGCCTTCGTAGCCTGACAGCGTGATGCGGCCGTTGATCTTGTGCTCGGCGAGTGCTGCCTTGATTGCGCCGCGCATGGCATTGCGGCTGATATTGGTCTTCGCCTCCGGGACGTTGCAGCTGTCGCCGATCGCCTTCAGCCAGGCATCGGTACCGTCGATACCCACAGGGGCCGATCCGACGATCGGACGACCGGCCGCCTGGAATTCGCGGATGCTTGCCGTGTAGAAGGGATGGATCGCAGCCACAGCGGCGCAGTCGAGAGCAGAATAGAGCTCGCGCCATTCGCGGACGGGAACGGTCGGGCCGGCAGCAAGGCCCATGGGCTCCAGCATGCCGCCGATCACAACTGGATCGACCGGGAACATTTCGCCGAGCAGGGTGACGGTCGGTCGATCCTTCAAGCCACCACGCGGACGCTGGACCGGGCCTTCGCCGATTTCCTGGCGGGCATAGGCGAGCATCGCGCCTGACAGCACGTCTTTCGCTTCCGCATGGGTCGGGACACCAAAGCCGGGGACGTCGATGCCCACGATGCGGACGCCGTCGATTTCGCGTGGCAGCATGCGGAGCGGCACGCCCGAGGCCGAGGGGACACAGAGGTTGGTGACGACGACGGCGTCGAACTTCTCCGGATCCGCCATCTGGTGCACGGCCTCGACGATGTCCTCGTATAGTTTGCCGGTGACGAGCGTTTCGGAGGAGAAGGGCACATAGCCGACCGAGCGCTTCGCGCCGTAGAAATGCGAGGTGAAGGTCAGGCCGTAGACGCAGCAGGCAGAGCCCGAGAGGATCGTGGCGACACGGCGCATACGCAGGCCGACGCGGAGCGAGCCGAAGGCCGGGCACATGGATTGCGGCTGATCATGAGGGCCCTTGGGATAGTCCGCCTCGAAGCGATCCATCAGTTCGCCCTGGCCAGCGGCACGGGCCGCTGCCTTGGAAAGCTCGACGCCGCCATGGCATCCAATGACGTTTGTGTCTGCGGTCGCCATGTCGCCAAGGACGGCGGCATCGTTGCCGACGGGAGCGATCCCGCCAGCGTCGTCCAGCTCGAATTCCTTGCGCAGGTCATCCATGATGTTCACCCGATCTCACACGTTGTCGTAGACGACTTCCAGCGACGGCCGTTTCAGCGCGCCCGTGGCGCACATGTCTTCCGGCAGGGCTGGCTGGAGCTTGTAATCGGCGCCTGTTTCGCTGGCGTCGAAGAGGCCGAGCAGGCCATCCTGATCGAGCGGCTTCGGGAGGATCGGCGGCGCTTCGGCCAGATTGATCGAGAGCGCCTCGAAGAGGGGACCCCAATGGCTCTCATGCGTGCCGATGATCTGATAATTCGCGCTCTTGCGCCTGATGTCGTCGTCCTGCGGGATCGAGGCGAGCACCGGGATGCCAACGGCGTCCGCAAAGGCTTGGGCTTCACCCGTACCGTCATCCTTGTTGATGACGAGACCCGCGACGCCGACATTGCCGCCGAGATTGCGGAAGTATTTCACCGCAGAGCAGACATTGTTCGCGACATAGAGCGATTGCAGGTCGTTGGAGCCGACGACGACGACCTTCTGGCACATGTCGCGGGCGATCGGCAGGCCGAAGCCGCCGCAGACCACGTCGCCGAGGAAGTCGAGCAGGATGAAATCGAAGTCCCATTCATGGAAGCCGAGTTTTTCCAGGGTTTCGAAGCCATGGATGATGCCGCGTCCGCCGCAGCCGCGACCGACTTCCGGTCCGCCGAGCTCCATGGCAAAGACGCCGTCGCGCTTGAAGCAAACGTCGGAGATCGAGACTTCCTGACCAGCTTCCTTACGGCGCGAGGCCGTCTGGATGATGGTCGGGCAGGCGCGGCCGCCGAAAAGCAGCGAGGTCGTGTCGCTCTTCGGGTCGCAGCCGATCAGCAGGACCTTCTTGCCGAGCTGGGCCAGCATGTAGGAAAGATTGGCGAGCGTGAAGCTCTTGCCGATGCCACCCTTGCCGTAGATCGCGATGATCTGCGTATCCTTGGTCACCTTGCCGGTCGCCGGGGCATCGGGTTCGATGGCGGCTTCGTCACGAAGGTTCTCCTGCAGGCGCTCCAGGCCGTCTTGTGCGAGGTCGAGGCTCATGCTGCATTCCTCCAGTCGATGATCATTTTCAGGCAGTCGGGGTCGTTGAATGCGGTCCGATAGGCCGAGGCCGCATTCGATGGGGCGGAATGGTGGGTAATCAGGCCGCCTAAGGAGAGGCGCCCGGAGTCGACAAGGGCGAGCACCGCCTGGACATCCGCCGGCGTAAACTCCGCGGAGATTGCGATGGAGGCTTCCTTCATGAAGGCCGCCGGGAAGGCGAAGTCGAGCCGTTCGCCATAAAAGCCCGCGAGCACGAGTTCTCCGCGCCGGTTGAGGCGCGCGATGGCCTTGTCGACAACGCTGGGATCGCCGCTTGCATCGATGATGGCGTCGTGACGCTGGTCGCCGGCGGCCTCTGGTGTCTCGACGACATATCCGGTCGCTCCATCGCGGCGGGCAAGGCGTGTCTCCCAGACGGTCGGCGCCGAATGCCCGGTTGCCATGACAATCCGGGCAATCAGGCGGCCGAGGACGCCATGGCCGATGACAAGTGTAGCTGGATGTGCCGACCGACAGACGGCGTGGTGTGCGGTTGCCGCCAGCGCAAGCAGGGCTGCCTCTTCCGCATTCTCAAATTGGGTCTTGACGGTGCGGGCACCGGGAACCACGAGCCTTGCGGCGCTGGCACCGAACAGTCCGGCAGCATCTTCATAACAATTGGCGCCCGGGACGAAGACCTGATCTCCGACGGAGCGGCCGGAGTCTGGCCCGGCCTCGACCACCGTGCCAACCGTCTCATAGCCTGGGACGAGTGGATAACGCATGCCCGGAAAGGCTGGCATGGTGCCGTCGTAGAGCAACTTCTCTGTGCCACTCGAAACCCCGCTGAAGCAGGACTCGACAACCACGTCCGACGCCTCGGGCGCACAGAGCGCCAATCGCCTGACGGCGAGTATTCCCGGTTTTTCAAAGACGATGGCTGAACTGCGCATTGTCGTGCCCTCCCCGGACACGGGATGCTTTCTGCTCCCAATTGTCATCTTAAGATTACGCATCAAAGTGTCAATCAAAATTTACACTTGGGGCTGTGAAGTTCACCAACAATCAGCGCTTGGCGATCACAAGGCCTGCCAGGAGGGGATTTATTGTGGTGGCAACCTTCGCGCCGGCGAAGCCGCTACGGGCCAAGAGTGCGATGATTTCACTGGCGGTCCGGCAGCGGCCGGATCCCATGGCGGTGAAATAACTGGTGAAATAGATGGCTGCGAGGTTGGGGCCGTCCGTATTGCCGGCCATGGCTTCCGCGACCAGGAGATGGGTGCCGGGTGCGAGATGCCGGTGCAGGTTGGCAAGGATCTTCAGGACGCGGTCGTCATCGTGATCGCAGAGAATCCGGACCAGCGTCACGCAGTCCTGGTCGGCCGGAATGGGATCGCGCGTGAAATCACCGGGGTGCAGTCTACTGCGGGTCAAAAGACAGCGCTCCTGCAGGTGGCGGGTTGCAAGCTGTGTGACCGCGGGCAGATCGAACAGCGCGAGCCGTGTCGAGGGATGCCGCGCGCCAATGGCTGCGAGGAATGCGCCTTCGCCGCCGCCGACATCGAGTACGGATCGGTATTGGCCGAAGTCGTGGGATGCAAGGAGACAGTCGGCCAGCATCGCCTGGCTCTCGCGCATCAGCGCGGAGTAGGGCGCAGCCTCCTCGTTGCCGATGCTGGCGGGGTCGCTGCCCCTCACATAGGCCCAGTAGCGGCGGAGTTCTGTATCGCTGCGATCGCCGCGCCAAAAGGCGGGCGCATCGGCGAGATCACGGTATAACATGTCATGGTGCCGGATCATCTCCCGCAGACCGCGATCGGCGGCGAGCACCGTGCCGGCATCCGAGAGCAGCCAGAGATCAGGGGCGAGGCTGACGACGAGATCGAGCCGTCTTGCCTGCTCGAGCAGACGCCGCATGGCGTCCGACGGCATGCCGCAGCGGGCAGCAATTGCATTCGTGGACAATGCCTCGCCGTCCAGGGCCTCGAAGATCCCGACACCCACACAGGCAGACAGGATCTGGGTGTGGACGAAGCCTGTTGTCAGGCGAAACAGATGATTGGCCTTGCGGTTGGCGATCTGCCGCAGCAGCGGCATCCGCGAAACGAACGCGCGGAAGCGGGGCGAGGCTATCTGGCGGCTTCGCCAGAGACGAAAACCGATCGCCACCGACTGCAGGAGGCTTTGTCGAGGCTCCCCTCGCGCCTCGCTGGTGCGGATCGGCGGGCTGGCATCGAAGCCTCTTCCGCCTCCGGTGTCCATGATCTTACGCCGCGCTGGTGGCGAGCGTTTTCGGCATCAGCCGTGTCGCTTCGTTACGGATCATCGCGCGGAAAGCTTCCGCACCGGGGCAGTCGGGCACGCTCTCGACCGCCTCGGTGACGAGACGCTTCAGACGAACCAGCGCCGCTTCGAGGCCGATGCTGGCGACGATGTTCGGCTTGCCATTGCGGCTGTCCTGTCCGGCCGGCTTGCCCGCATCGGATTGGCCCACAGCGTCATAGAGATCGTCTGCCACCTGATAGGCAGCGCCGAGCGCGTCTGCGAGCACCAGCCATTCCCTCGGATTGCCGCCCGAGGCGATCGCGCCGGTCGACACGGCACCGCTGAACAGCGAGGCGGTCTTGGCGCGATGATAAGCGGTGATGTTGATTTCGGGTTCGCTTTCCCAGGCCTGGCCGGCCACGAGGCCATAGGGGCTGCCCACAGCGTTGGCGATGGTGGCGATCATTGGTGCGGTCAGAAGCGGTGTCTGCTGTGTTTCCCGGGCGACCGTCTCGAAAGCTGCGATGATCAGGCCGTCGCCGACAAGAAGCGCGATCTCTTCACCGAATTGGGCATGTACGCTTGGCGCGCCTCGACGCGTCAGCGCATTGTCGAAGCATGGCATGTCATCATGCACGAGGGATGCGCAATGCAGGAGTTCGATGGCCACGGCAGCACTGTCGGCGGCATTCGGCTCACGGTCACCGCAGGCGGCCGCGACCGCAAGGCAGAGCCGAGGCCTGATACGCGCACCTCCGGGAAAAACCGCATGCCGAAGGGCTTTCGCCAGGATGGGTGGGCATCCATTGGCGGTCGCATAACGCAGGGCGCGCTGCATGCCGGTTTCGATGCGCTCGGGGAAATCCATTGGGTTGACCTCCGGAGAATGCGCTGTTGTAAAATTTGCGCAACTCAATAATGTGTAAATCAAGATTGACACATTAAGTCCGTAAGTCAACTGGCCACAGGAGACGAAGGTGCCTGTTTCGACAGACGATACCGTGCTGGTGATCGGTGCCGGCATGGCGGGGCTCTCGGCTGCCATTCGATTGGCTGCGGCCGGATATCGCGTCGTTATCTGCGAGGCGCAGGCCGAGGCCGGCGGCAAAATGCGTCGTGTCGAAGCGGCTGGCAGAGGCTTTGATGCGGGGCCGACGGTGCTGACGATGAAATGGGTCTTCGAGGCACTCTTTGCCGCTGCGGGACGCAGAATTGAAGACGAACTCAGCCTGGTCCCATCGAGCGTGATCGCGCGCCATTACTGGCGGGGCGGGGTCTGTCTTGATCTGCATGCAGACCATGACGAAACGATCAGGGCGATCGGAGACTTTGCCGGACGGCGCGAGGCAGAGGGATACCGGCGCTTCGCGGCCGACAGCCGGCGGACGTTTGAGGTGTTGAAAGACAGTTTCATCGACGCCACCAGACCCAATCCGGTTTCCCTGTCTCGTCGCATCGGGCTCGGTCGGCCGTCTGATCTGCTCGCGATCAAGCCGTTCTCGACGCTCTGGTCGGCGCTTGGCAGCTATTTTTCCGATGTGCGCCTTCGCCAGCTTTTCGGTCGTTACGCCACCTATTGCGGCTCTTCGCCCTTCCTGTCTCCGGCAACGCTGATGCTGGTTGCGCATGTCGAGCAGGAGGGTGTCTGGACCGTCGAGGGCGGGATCAGGGCGCTTGCCATGCGTCTCGAAGCGCTGGCTGTCGAGCTCGGCGTCGAGTTTCGCTATGGCGATCCCGTCAGCGAGATCCTCATCGATCCCTCGCGTCGGGCCGTGTCCGGTGTGGTCACGCGAACTGGCCGACGGGTGGATGCCCGGCAGATCGTCTACAACGGAGATGTCGCCGCGCTGCCCCGGCTGATCGGCGCCTCGCCTCCGGACCCGGCTCGCAGTCGGGCACAACGGTCTCTGTCAGCCCTTGTGTCATGCAGCGTCGCCGAGCCTAAAGGTGTCGAGATTGCGCATCATACGGTGTTCTTTTCCGACGACTACGAGCGCGAGTTCGAGGCGATCTTTAAACGGCGCGAGGCACCTTCCGATCCGACCGTCTATCTCTGCGCTCAGGACCGCGATGCGACCGGTCGCCTAAAGGCCGGCGGTGTCGAGCCGGAGCGCATCTATGCCCTGATGAACCTCCCGGCGGATGGAGATCGTCACCGGTTCGATGAAAGCGAGGTCAATGCATGTCTGAAGAGCATGGAACGGCGACTGTCACTGAACGGTCTGACGCTCTCGAACCCACAGGCTACGGCGAACATCACGACTCCGGATCGCTTTGCGAGCCTCTATCCGGGAACGGGGGGAGCGCTATACGGGATGGCCTCGCACGGGTGGATGGCATCCTTCGCCCGGCCGGGATCGGAGGGGCCGCTGCCGGGGCTTTATCTGGCGGGGGGCAGCGTACATCCGGGGCCGGGGCTGCCGATGGCGGCGCTTTCCGGCAAGCTCGCGGCCGAACGGTTGATGGCGGACCGGCCTTTGACCAGGCGGTCGCACCTGGCGGCTATCACTGGTGGTATGCAGACGGAACGAGTGACTGCGGACAGTTCGCCTTCACGGTGATCGCCTTCATCGGCTCCGTGTTTTCGCCCTACTATCACTGGTCCGGCCGGCGTGATCCGGAAAACCATATTGCCTTCAATGTCGCGCTCTACGGGCCGCAGGGTCACGCCTGGGCGATGACCGAGCGTGGCAAGGCCCGGCTCAGTCGCGACAAGCACTCCCTGGCGATCGGCAAAAGTTCGTTCCGCTACGATGGTTCAGGCTTCGTGATCAGCTTCGACGAGATCTTCCTGCCCTGGCCCGGCCAGCGTTTGCTGCCAAAACGCATGCGGGGCGAAATCCGGCTAGTGCCGGATTTTCTTGGTGCGCGGGCCTATGGTCTCGATCGCGCCGGGTTTCATGCCTGGCAGCCAGTCGCCCCCAATGGGCGGGTCACCGTCGCCTGCGAGGCGCTGCCCGATGGTGGATGGACGGGGGCGGGCTATCACGACATGAACCATGGCGCCCGTCCGCTTGAGACGGATTTTTCCGGCTGGGACTGGGCCAGGGGCAATACGGGCGATGGCCGTACGGTGATCCTCTACGATTCCGTGCTTGCCGACGGGACGAACAGCCGCTTCGGCCTCGTCTGCGGTCGTGACGGTGCGGTGGCGGACTTCGATCCCCCGCCACGAAAACTGCTACAGCGCGGGTTCTGGGGCGTCGGCGGCGGTATCGCCTGCGACGGTGGCACAACTCCCGTCTTGAAAAACGCTCTCGAAGACACGCCGTTTTACCGGCGCTCGCTGGTCGAAACGGTGATTGCCGGGGATCCGGTCGAGATGATGCAGGAGACGCTCGATTGTCGCCGACTGGCAAATCCGGTCGTCAGGCTGATGCTTCCGTTTCGCATGCCGCGCCGCGCCTAGTCGGTTTTCGGCTCGTCCGTAAGAGGCTGGCTCGCTTGCCGCTCGCGGGCTTCCGCCTCGCGCTTCGCTTTTTTCAGATCGCGCATCTGCCAGACATAGAAGGCGATCGCCAGGCTGAAGACGAAGATGGCTTCGATGATGCCGAAATAATGCTCAAGCAAGGCTCGCCGCCTTTTCCCGCGCCGCGTCTCGGCGTCTCAGCGTCTCAATACGTGCGTCGGCATGAAGCCTCAGCAGAATGTCGGTTACCCGTCCCACGGCCGTCTCCCCATCAGAGGCTGGCGTGTCGGGGCGTTGCGTCGGGGCACTCTCCCGCAAGATGCCGCTGAGTGTCACCAGCGATCGTGCGACAGGTTCCGTCCCGGCATGGAGATCGCGCACGGCCGTCGCCGTCCAGCGGCTATCGTCGGAGCGTGCCTTGATCAGGAGGCCAAGCTTGGTGCTGAGTCCCGTTGTCGCGCGATGGTTGACGCTGTCATAGCCATTGGCTGCAATGCCCTGGCCGATCGCCTCATAAACCAAGGCGGCAGTGCGGATCGCATGACGACAGGATTTCGGCAGGCTGCGGATGCCGGCATGGCCGAGCCGGTAGTGGCGGGCAGCCTCGTCGAGCAGTCGCCTTACCACCAGACCGAGCGCGGGGGTGAATTGCGGATTATGCAGGAAGGCCGCGACGTCGACACCCTGTTCATCCAGCCAGTCGAGCGGCAGATAGAGCCTGCCGTTTCGGGCGTCTTCCCCGACATCGCGGGCGATGTTGGTCAGTTGCATAGCGATCCCGAGGTCGGCCGCGCGGGAAAGCGCAGCCCTGTCGCTGACGCCCATCACCGATGCCATCATCAGCCCGACGCTTGCAGCAACACAGGTCGCATAGGCTTTCACGTCGTCAATGGTCGCGTGGCGCCGCCCGTCCAGATCCATGGCAAAGCCGTCGAGCAGGGCTTCGACCACCGGCTTGGCGATGGCATGGTCGTGCACCACCCGTGCGAAGGCGCGGTCGCAGGCAAAGGGTGCCGGTGCCCCGGCATAGATCAGGTCCAGCCGCTCGCGCAGGCGCTGGAGGGCTGGCATGCCGCTGCGTGGATCATCGATCAGGTCGTCGGAATGCCGACAGAAGGCATAGAGCGCGCGCGCGGCCTCGCGAGTCGGTCCCGGCAAAAGCAGAGAGGCGAGGTGAAAGGATTTCGACCCTCGACGAATGGCGGCCGAACAGGCTCTTTGATCCTCGAAGTCTCCGGAAAAGCCATAGTTCAAGAGGATTGGCCGACGGATCGTCGGACGGGCCAGATAGGCTTCGGAGTGGGACGGGTGTGTGTCTGTCATTGTGCAGATCCTCTTCCGCGACCTTCCCAAGTGCCGGCTGGCAGGGTTGCCGGATCCGGCACCAGATCGGCGACGATGCGCGCCGACGACACGACGCCGGGCAGGCCTGCACCGGGATGCGTGCCGGCACCGC
Organism: Agrobacterium sp. MA01; assembly: GCF_009650195.1. Taxonomy (NCBI): domain Bacteria; kingdom Pseudomonadati; phylum Pseudomonadota; class Alphaproteobacteria; order Hyphomicrobiales; family Rhizobiaceae; genus Agrobacterium; species Agrobacterium sp. MA01. The sequence goes on along the minus strand of NZ_CP045854.1, from coordinate 3,270,959 downwards.
AAAGGAAGAGATTGTCGAGTTCCTCGCTTCTGTTGTGCGGTCGGAACCAGGCGCTCTGGAGGAGCTTGGGTTCGAGTGCAAAGGCGGCCCCCTGCCACGAAAGAAGTCTGTCCCGGAAGTCGAGCGGGGTCGCAATTCGCGAGGAGACGATGCTCGCTGAAAGACCGGGCAGCATGGTTTCCTCGAGCCGTTTTTCGATCTTGCGCCGGTAGATTTCTGTTGCCTCGTTCCAGTCGGTCCCGCTTTCGAGGTTTGGCACCGGGCTCAAGACGTAGAAGGCATCGCCGCCGGGCGGAGCCAACGAGGGATCGCTGGCCGTCGGTCGATGCAGGTAGAGGCTGAAATCGTCTGCGAGGCGGTGGTTCCGGAAGATGTCGTCGAGAAGTCCTCGATAACGCGGGCCGAAGAGCATCGTGTGATGCAGGACATCGTCATAGCGGCGGTTCGTGCCGAAGTACCAGACGAAGAGGCTCATCGAATAGTCGCCACGTTTAAGCTTGGCATCGGTCCAGCGTTTCCGGGGATGGTGCTTCAGGAGCTTGCCATAGGTGGTGGCGGGATCGGCGTTCGAAACGATGATATCGGCAGCGATCCTCTCGCCGGAGGCCAGCCGCACGGCAGTTGCCCGACGTCCCTCCGTCTCGATGTCAGTGACCGTCTCGTTCAGCCGGATGCGTCCGCCGTTGCGGGTGACAAGCGAGGCGATGCCGCGCACCAGCGCGTTCGTGCCGCCGATTGCATGATGCACGCCGTATTTGCCCTCGAGATGGGCGATCAGGCAGTAGAAGGAGGTGGCCGAGAAGGGATTGCCGCCGATCAGCAGCGGATGGAAGGAGAAGAGGGTGCGCAGCTTGTCGCTCTTGAAATGCTTCGAGACGACCGAATAGACCGAGCGATAGCCGCCCAGGCGCACCAGACCGGCAAGCGTCTTTGCCGTGAACAGCAGGCTGTGGAACGGCTTGTGCGCCAGTTGCTCGAAGGCGACTTCATAGATCCGCCGGCTCTCGTCGAGAAAGCTGCGATAGCCCGCGACATCCCTGGGTTCGATCCTCGCGATCTGTGCTTCCATCGCCGCGCGGTCGCCGGAATAGTCGAAGACCGTACCGTCGTCGAAGCGCACCCGGTAAAAGGGGGTGTTTGGCCGGAGTTCGACATCGTCACTCAGGCGACCGCCGCAGTCATGCCAGAGCTTTTCGAAAAGCCAGGGGGCGGTGATGATGGTCGGTCCGGCGTCGAAGGTGAAACCGTCCTGGCGATGGGCATAGGCCCGTCCACCGGGTTCGTCCAGCGGATCTATGATCGTGACACGATAGCCTTTGGCGCCGAGCAGGGCACCGGTCGCGAGACCTCCCACGCCAGCACCGATCACGATCGCATGCGGTCTGTTGTCGATGGGTTTGGGCTTGTGTCTGGGAAAGCGGCCGGCGACATTCATGCTGCATCCGCTCCGTTCGGTCGCTGGTTTCCAATGGCCTCGTCCAGCCACCGCACGACGTCGGCGGGCCGGCATTCATGCAGAAGGTGTCCGCCCGTGTCGGTCAGCACGAGCCGGCTCCCCGGAGCCTGTCGCGCTGCGTGGCTGGAGTTTTCGATCGGTACCATGGGGTCGTCCTTGGCGGCGATGAGCGTCATGGGAAAGGGCAGGCGCTGCAAGGTGGCGTCGAAACGGGACAGGTCCCAGGCGGCCATCATGCCGAGCGCGCCGCGAACGTGGGCGGGGGAGGCGAGCAGCATGCGGTAGATCGCGCGCCCTTCCTCATCGATCGGTGAGCCGGTGGCGGTCAGCAGATTGCCGCCGAGCGGCGTCACCCGTGACATCAGGGAAAACATCGAGGCGGAAAATGGGTTGGCGAAGAGCGCCTTGGCCAGCGGCGAAAACAGTGCGTTGCCACGGATCGGCAGGTAGGCGCCGTTGATGCCGATGACATGGCGCGGCACGGCGGAGGCCTTGCTGGCCGCCAGCGTGACGGCGATGGCCGCACCTGCCGAATGTCCAAGAATGACGGCGGGGCAGCGATCCAGTCGAGAGACCAGTTCCGTCAATGCCCGCACCATCCCGGGAAGCGAGGGGTCTGTTGGTCCGCACGGCCGGGTGAAGCCGTGGCCGGGAAGGTCGGGCGCCACGACGCGAAAGCGCGCGCTGAGTAGCGGCAACAGATGCCGCCAGGAATGGGAGGATGCACCCGTCCCGTGCAGCAGCAGGATCATGGGTGCGGTGTCCTGCCCCGCAATCTGCACATGCCAGTCACAGGCATTGGTCTTCACGAACTGGCTTGCGCTGCGGTTCGGCCAGTTGCGCCCGTCCGTTTCCCAGTTCAGTCGATCGCGCCCGAGTGTCATACACGCGCCTCCTGCATCGAACGGTCCACGAGCTGCGACACATGACCGGCATCGGCTTTTCGCAAGATGTGCAAGTCGGCGCCGAGCATGCTCGCAAGAGTGGTCACGCTTTCGCGCGGGCGGCGTGCAATATCGATGCAGATTGTCTTCAAGTCCCTCGCTTTGCAGTTTCGGGCAAGACGCGAGAGTTCTTCGGCGGCCAAGGCCCGATCAGGTGTGCCATCGAGGGCGATGTTGCCGCTCCCATCGGTCAGCAGGACAAGCACAGGGCTGCTGCCGCGTCGCTCGACGGAGAGCGCGAGCTCTAGGCCGGCCTTAAGCCCCGCGGCAAGCGGCGTTGGCCCGCCGCCGGGAAGGGCGGCGAGTTTGCGTTTCGCGGCGGTGAGCGAGCGGGTCGGTGGCAGAAGCAGCTCGGCGCTCGTACCCCTGAAGGCGATCAAAGCCACTTCGTCGCGGCGGACATAGCATCGCGCCAGCAGCTGTTCGATCGCGCCCTTGGTTTCGCCGAGGCGTTCCAGTGCGGTGGAACCCGAGGCGTCGACGACAAAGATTGCCGTCGAGGGGGCTGCATGGCGCAAACGCAGATACCGGAAGTCATCGCGGCTGACATAGGCGCGCGGCGCCGTGGCTCCTGACGATGGACGAGGGTTCGCCACACTCAGAGCCTGACGTTGGGCCGCGCGGATACGCTGAAAGGGCGCTGCTGCGCGCAGGGTCGCGATGATGTCGGGCCTAGCCTCCGCATGAGGCGGCGCCAGTCCGATGCCGTAGGGCCGACCCCGCCGGGTATTCTTGTGCAGGTCACCCGATTTACCCGCCCCGCCCGCATTGCGGCTGGGGCGCTGGGCGATGGTGAGCCAGGGATCTGCCGATAGCGAACCTGCCTTGATGGCCGCCAGCATTTCCGTCAGCGCGTCGAGCTGTGTCGGCTTGTCGGAATTGCTGTCTTGATCCTGATCGGCCGGGTCCGTGGGAGCCGAGGGGGCAACCGGTTCTTCGAGCTGTCCGGGAGTAGCATCTGTCGATTGATCGTCCGGCTGCTCGGCTGGCGCTTCAGCCTGAGGCGCCAGTCGCAGACCGAGGCACAGGCGAAGGGCTGTCAGCGCGTCGCGCTCCACAACTGCCGTACGGTCCTCGCGACATGCCAGAAGCCGTGCCGTGCGTGCGAGATGCGCCAATATGCGGGTCGAGCTATGGCCGGCCATCTGCGAGAGGGTAGCAAGGCCTTTCAGCAATCGATCATTGATCGTCACATCCCGCCAAGTGGTCAGCGAGTTCCGCGGTCGTGCTGGCTCTGTCTCCTGGCCGTTCACGTGATGCCAGCCGATGCCATCGAGATCGATACGCAGCGCGAGGCGATCGGCAAGTCCGCTGGAAAGCGGGGCTTCATCATCAAGGGATTCATCGAGGGCGACCAGCAGAAAGCTGCTCTCTGCAGGTTGATCCATCGCGCGGGCGACCATGGCTGCGAGCGATGGGTCGAGGCGCTCCGCCATGGGAACCATCAGTCCGCCGCCTTCGGCCCGAGCCAGAAGCCCCTGTTGCCGGACGAGGCTTCCTGTCGCAGCGGTTGCCGCGAGGTCGACGCCGCCTGAGAGATTGGCCGCAGATGTACCGGGTGGCAGGCGGACAAATCCGATATTGAGGCGTTCCTGCAGGAGGGAAATGACGTGATCGCGTACGCCACCCGACCGGGCCCTGAGCCAGACGCCGCCGAGGCTTGAGCCTCCCAGGCCAAGTAGCTCGATCGCCAGCTGCGCATCCGCCCAGAGTTCCGCGCCCCTGTCATCAAGGGCTTTCTCATAGGCGTCGTGGGGGCCGAGTTCAGCCATGGGCGTGACGGTCTTTGCCGGTGTCGTCGATCGACGCCAGGGCGCGCTCAATGCGGGGTGCAGAACCGGCATCGTCGAGCGGGTCACGGCGCAGACGGTGGCAAAGTACCATGGGTGCGATATCGGCGACATCATCCCATGTGACCTGAAGACGCGCGGAGAGCGCTGCGGCAGCCCGGCTGGCGCGCATCAGGGTCAGCTCGCCGCGCATGCCGTCGATCCCGAGACGCAAACAGAGCTGCGACATGCGCCTGACCACATGATCAGGGATCTCCACCTGACGGAGAATTTTTCGCGCGGCGATCACGCGGCGACCGACTGCGGCATCGCGCTTCGCCCAGAGCTTGATGAAACCGCGCGGGTCCGTCTCGTAGGTGTCACGGCGACGGATCACCTCGATGCGTTGGTCGAGATCGTCGATGGTGCGGACGTCGACGGAAAGACCGAAGCGATCGAGCAATTGCGGTCTGAGATCTCCTTCTTCCGGATTGCCGCTGCCGACGAGGACGAAACGGGCGGCGTGACGGATGCTCAGGCCTTCGCGCTCGACGACATTGACGCCAGAGGCGGCTGCGTCGAGCAGCAGATCAACAAGGTGATCCTCCAGCAGGTTGATCTCATCGATGTAGAGGAAGCCACGGTTGGCGGCGGCCAGGAGCCCGGGCTCGAAGTGCTTTTCCCCGGCGACCAGGGCCTTTTCGATGTCGAGCGAGCCGCAGACGCGATCTTCCGTCGCGCCCAGAGGAAGATCGATCATCGGTGCGCGATGCTTCACTATAGCAGGTGGCTTCAGGCCGCTTGAGGGATTGCAGACGGTGCAGGCGGATTGCGGCTCTGCCGGGAGGCAGTTGTAGCGGCAACCGTTGCGCGTTTCGATCGGTGGCAGCAGCTCCGTCAGGGCGCGGACTGCCGTGGATTTTCCCGTGCCGCGATCGCCGAAGATCAGCACGCCGCCGAGCAGAGGCTCGACGGCCGCCATCAAGAGGGCCTTCTTCATGTCCTCCTGGGCGACGATGGCGGCGAATGGGAATGGTTGGGCCATGGGTCCCGCCTCAGCTTGAGTGTAAAATTAAGTTTACACTTTTTAATGTCGCTTTGAAGGGGGTGTGCTGAGAATCTTCTGTCCAAATTAAAATGGCCGCGCTTGCCGCGCGGCCATATGTCCTCAGGTCAGTCCTTTCAGGTGCGTAGCACCCGGTAGATTGCGGGGATCACCAGGACCGTCAGCAGGGTCGACGAGATCAGGCCAAAGAGCAGCGAGATCGCCAGCCCCTGGAAGATCGGGTCGGTCAGGATGACGGCTGCACCGATGATCGCCGCAAGCGCCGTCAGGAGTATCGGCTTGAAGCGGATCGAACCGGCTTCGATCAGGACATCGGTCAGTGTTTTCCCGGTGTGATCGGCGTGGCGGATGAAATCCACCAGCAGGATCGAGTTGCGGACGATGATGCCGGCGAGCGCGATGAAGCCGATCATCGAGGTCGCTGAGAATGGTGCACCGAAGAGCCAGTGGCCGCCGAGGATGCCGATGAAGGTCAGCGGCACCGGCGTCAGGATGACCAGCGGCACCTTGAACGAACCGAACTGGGCGACGACGAGGATATAGATGCCGAGGAGCGCAATCATGAAGGCGGCGCCCATGTCGCGGAAGGTCACCCAGGTGACTTCCCATTCGCCATCCCAGAGAAGCGTTGCCTGATCTTCGTTGGTCGGCTGGCCGTTGAGGGAGATCACCGGCTTGGGAAGTCCCGTCCAGTCCTGCGCGTCGATCGCTTCCTGCACGGCGAGCATGCCGTAGAGGGGGGCCTCGAAGTCGCCGGCGAGTTCTGCCGTCACCATCTCGGCATTGATGCCGTTGTGACGGAAGATCGGCAGCGTGGTCTTTTCGTCGATGACGCGCACGACGTCGCCGAGTTCGACGACACCCTTGTCGCCGGGCAGGACATTGGCCGGCATCGGCGTCGAGAGCAAACGCTCGTCGATCACCTTCTCACTCTTGGCGCGTTCCAGCCGGATCGGGATCGGCGGACGGCCTTCGCCGCGATGCGAGTAGCCGATGGTCTTGCCGTTCGCGAGGATCGCGATGGTGTCGAAGACATCGCCTTCCTCGACACGGTAGAATTCCGCGTCGTCGGTCGAGATGACCAGCCGCTTGCGCGGTGCTTCCACGCCATAGGAGTTGTCGACGTCGACGATGAAGGGCACCGAGCGGAAGGCTGCCTCGACCTTTTCGGCCACGGCGCGGCGGATCTCAGGCGTTGGGCCATAGATCTCGGCGAGCAGGGTTGCCATGACCGGCGGTCCCGGCGGTGGCTCGACGACCTTGAGGCTGGTGCCCTCGGGCATGGCAATGCCCGAAATCTTCCGGCGGATATCAAGCGCAATGTCGTGGCTCGTGCGATCACGCTCCGCCTTGGGCGTCAGGTTGATGGCCACGTCACCCTGATAGGAAGCGGCGCGCATATAGGCGTGGCGGACAAGACCGTTGAAGTTGAAGGGGGCTGCTGTTCCGGCATGCGTTTGGACGGAGACCACTTCCGGCATATCGAGCACGGTGCGCCCCACGGCCTGGGCTACGGCATCGGTCGCCTCGACGGATGAGCCTTCCGGCAGGTCGATGGTGACCTGCAGCTCCGACTTGTTGTCGAAGGGAAGCAGCTTCACCGTGACATGCTTCGTGTAGAAGAGGCTCAGCGATCCGAGCGTCAGTACGCCGACGAGGATCAGGAAGACCCAGCTGCGGGTCTTTGTTGCGAGGATGGGGCGGGCGGTTGCCGCGTACATCCGGCCCAGTATGCCGCCGGTCTCGTGATCGGCATGGGTGTGCACGGGTGCGTTGCCGGCGACCTTCAGCATCAGCCAGGGAGTGACCATGACGGCGACGAAGAAGGAGAAGATCATCGCGGCCGAGGCATTGGCCGGGATCGGGCTCATATAGGGGCCCATCATGCCGGAGACGAAGAGCATCGGCAGGAGGGCGGCGACGACGGTCAGTGTCGCGACGATCGTCGGATTGCCGACCTCGGCTACCGCCTCGATGGCGCTGCGCTGGCGCGAGCGCTTGTCGCCCATGCCCCAGTGGCGGGCGATATTCTCGATGACGACGATGGCGTCGTCGACGAGAATGCCGATCGAGAAGATGAGCGCGAAGAGCGACACCCGATTTAGCGTGTAGCCCATCAGCCAGGAAGCGAAGAGGGTGAGCAGGATCGTCACGGGAATAACGATCGCCACGACCAGCGCTTCGCGTCTGCCGATCGCCAGCCAGACCAGCGCGATGATCGAAACGGTCGCGAGGCCCAAGTGATAGAGGAGCTCGTTCGCCTTTTCATTCGCGGTTTCGCCGTAGTCACGGGTGACCTCGACACGGATGTCCTCTGGGATCAGCTTGCCTTCCAGGGCTTCGACGCGCTCGAGGATCGCCTCGGCGACCACGACCGCGTTGGAGCCGGCGCGCTTGGCGATGGCAAGTGTGACAGAGGGCACGCGTTCGACGGTATCGCCGTCCTTGCGCAGGGTGGAAACGAGGGCTTCGCTGGTGTCTGTGGCAAAGTCGATGGTCGCGACATCGCGGACATAGACCGGCCTGCCATCGCGGGCCGTCAGCAGGAGATTGCCGATCTCGGCCGGGGAAGCGAGGGTTTCGCCGGCGATTACATCGATCTGACGACCGTTTTCGCGGACCTGAGAGGCCGGCATCGCCGTATTGGCGCCACCGACCTTGCCGGCAAGCTGCTGCAGCGTGATGCCGTAAAGGGCGAGCTTTTCCGGCTGTGGCGAGATGCGGATGATCTCGTTGGTTTCGCCGACGACATAGGTGAGGCCAACATTATCGACCTTGGCGACCTCGTTGCGGACTTCGCGGACGATCCGGGTCAGGTCGTTTGCGCCCACATGGCCGCTCGCGTCTTTCGTCGGGGAGAAAGTGAGGGTGACGATCGCAACGTCATCGATGCCACGGCCGACCACCTTGGGCTCGGCGATGCCGACGGGGATGCGGTCGATGTTGGCGCGCACCTTGTCGTGGACGCGCAGCACCGCGGCATCCGCGGAGGTGCCGACCAGGAAGCGGGCGGTGACCATGACCATGTTGTCCATGGACTGGGAGTAGATGTGCTCGACGCCGTTGATGCTCTTGACGATGGTTTCCAGCGGCTCGGTGATCAGCTTCTGCGCATCGTCGGCGCGCAGGCCCGGGGCCTGGACGATGATGTCGACCATGGGCACGGAGATCTGTGGCTCTTCCTCACGCGGGAGCGAGAGCAGGGCCACAAGACCGAAGGCGAAGGCGGCGATCAGGAAGAGTGGTGTTAGCGGCGACTTGATGAAGGCGCGTGTCAAATGACCGGCAATGCCCAGATTGGTCATTGGCGTGTCGTCATCCGGCCCTGCGGGATTGGGTGAGTTGTCGACGGGAGTGCTCATTCTGTCACCACGATATCGCCGGCCGCGAGGCCTGAGAGTATTTCGACCTGTGTCACTCCGCCGATCTCCAGGGTTTCGCCAGCGACCACGGCGCGCTCGACGACCTGATCGTTTTCACGCACGGCGACGAAGTTGACGCCTGACCTGTTCGACAGGGAGGCTGCCGGCACCACGAGTGCCCGGCGTTTGCCGATCGGCAGTTCCACCAAAACCCTTGCCGCGACGAAATCGGTATCGAGTCCGTCTACCTCGACATCGGCTGTCACCCGGCCACCTTCGATCTGCGGATAGATCTTCACGAGTTCGCCTTCGAGCGTCGTGCCGCTCGCTTCGATGCGGATCGGCGCCCCCTGTGTCAGGTCCTGTGCATGACGCTCGGGGATCGCGAGCCGCAGGAAGAAGCCGCCGCCGGCGATGGTCGCAATCGTCTCGCCTGCCATGACGACGGAATCGCTGGTCACGGGAACGGCGATGATACGCCCTTCAGAGGGGGCCAGCACTGCGCCTTCCGACGCCTGCTGGACTAGAACGGAGCGCTGGGCTTCTGCCTGGCGTACCTGGTTGGTCATGACGTCCAGCTGGGTCTTCAACTGATCGAGGCGCTGGGTGCTGGTAGCGCCACTGCGCACCAGCCGGTCAGCACGATCCAGTTCGACCTGAGCATCCCGCAGAGAAGCGTTCAGGCCCTGAAGCTGGGCATCGACGGCCTTGATCTGGAAGTCGATCTTGTCGTCCTTCACCTCGGCGATCACATCGCCAGCCTTGACGATGTCGCCTTCGGTGACATTCAGCTGGACGAGGGTGCCGCCCAGCCTTGCTCGGGCCAGTACGCTGTTGCGTGGCTGGATCTGGCCGTAGACCGCCTTCATCTCTGTGATGTCGACGGCTTCGAGTTTGAGATCAGCGGCATGGCTGACGGTCAGTCCCATGGCTGTCGCAGCCGCAAACAGGGCGATGAAGGCGGATTTCGGCATGACTTGTTCCTTAGAATGCTGTGCCGGGGCGAAGCCCCAGCTTGCGGAAAATCGTGGCCGCCGGGCAGAAGCCGGTGAAGGCCGACTGTATCATGTTCACGCCGATAAAAGCGGTGAACCAGACGAAACCTGGATGCACGAAGTATGTCAGCAGGAGGGAAAGCAGGATCATGAACCCTGCAAAGACGAGAACGGCGCGATCGATCGACATGTTTTTCTCCTTAAGATACATATCTACGATGATACGTATATATTAGATAAGCTTGTGTCAAGCCGTCATCCGCAGAATGGATGACGGTGTCGGCTGCCGCGTCAGGCGGCGCAGTCGGATGTTTTGCAGAAGCTGTCGTATAGAGTGCCGATGATGGCGCGCGCCGGTTCGCTCTCGATCCGGTACCAGATGGTCTGACCGTCACGCCGTCCCATGATGATCTTTTCCCGGCGCAACAACGCCAGATGCTGCGACACGGTGCTGTCGCGAATCCCGAGGAATTCGGCAAGCTGACCGACGGAATGCTCGCCGTCGGCAAGGCGGCAGAGGATCAGCAGTCGATATCGATTGGATAGCGACTTGAGGAGTTCGCTGGCCATATCGGCACCAGCCTTCATCTGTTCAGGATCAATCTTCATAGATACGAATATATATGAGAAATCGGCACTGGCAAGTGTTGACACCTACGACAGATCTTAAATATATAAAAAACGTTATGTGTAAAGCGGCGACTTCGGTGGGCAGCCGTCTCAAGAAGGAGTTCTCATGAGCATTCGCAGCATCGATCCAAGTTTCCATGTCACCGGACAGATCAAGCCGCAGGAGCTGCAAGCGATTGCCGAACTCGGCTTCAAGGCCGTCGTCTGCATGCGGCCGGACAAAGAAGGCTTCTTTCAGCCGGCCTTTGACGAAATTGCAAATTCAGCCCGTGAGGTCGGGCTCGACGCGCATTATCTTCCGGTAGTCCCGGGCTCCATATCCCTTGATCAGGCGCGCGAGCTGAAAGCGATCATCAGCCGGCAGTCGGGACCGATCCTCGCTTATTGCGCATCCGGCCAGCGATGCGCCGCAGCCTATGATCTTGCCAAACGCGTTCCCTGAAGCGGAGCGATGCGTCCCATGGTGCCTTCAGATCTTCGTTGATTAGGGCTCACTACTAAAATTACCAATCGACGGCATCGGTGAATTGCCGTCCTATGCGCAACTCTGATCTGGAGTTGTGCCCATGGATCAATTGCGTGCCAAACTTGATCGGGACCGATTGGTCGTCCATCCCGGTGTCGAGAAGCATCTCGGGGAACCCGTGTGGCAATTGGCGAGCGGCTATCTTGGCCATTCCGGCTTCGACAGGGCTGTGCTCGCCTATTGCCGCAGCATGGTGGAAGCCAATGCCTTCCGCTGGCCAGCCAACAAGATCTTCGCGCAGAAGATGCGCTACATCACCTGCTATATGCTGATCGGGCTGTCGGCACGTTTCGAGGAGGGCACGGGCCCTGCGCCGACCATGACCCTGCTGCAGACGTTGGTGCCCGGCAGCGCACGCCAGGTCAGTGATCTCATTTCGGGCCTGCGGGCCGGTGGCTATGTCGTGGCAGAACAGAATGCGCGAGACCGGCGAGAGATCAGGTTGCGTCCAACGCCGCCCCTCGTCATGGAGATCGCCCGCTCCCCTCTTGCCTTCATTTCCTCTTCCGCCCTGCTTGAAGGCCATTCGCTTCGGGAGGCCCTGGACGCCGATGTGTCGCTGGTCTACCGCCTGATCGGCCGATCGACCATTGCCTTCCAGTCGATGGATGTCCTGTTCACGCCCTTCGAGACGGTCGTCGACTTTACCGGTCGCGACAGCGGATATCTCATTCTTTGTGCAGTCATGGGTGCCCACCTGGCCGGCGCGCTGGGTGAAGACTGGCCGCTTGCGCTCACCTATGATGCATTGTCGCAGCGGTTTCAGGTGTCTCGCCAGCACGTTGGAAATGTACTGGCGATCGCGACGACGCAGGGGAGACTCAGCATTCACGGTGGTCGGATCGGCGCGGTCGAGCCCTCGCTGCTGCAAGAATTTTCCTGGTGGAGTGCCGGACAGATGGCGCATTTCACCATGCTCGCCCGATGACGGCCATGTCCGTGGCACCAGTTGCGGATTCTCCTGATTGATTTAGATATTCTTTAATTACTGGTGGGCTAAATTGATTTGGAGTGCAGGGCAGGCCTCTGCCGCCGGGATCCCCGGTGAACCAATATCGTGACACGGTGCCAGCCGACGCAGGCTTGCAGCAGGAGGAAATCGCAGATGAATACGACGTCGAACACCGCCGATGCCCTCGAAATCATCGCCTTTCGGCTTCATCAACAGGAGTTCTGCGTCAAGACGACATCGATCCGCGAAATCCGCGGTTGGGCTCCGGTTACGCCCATCCCGCACTCGCCCTATGAAGTTCTCGGCGTCATGAACCTTCGCGGAACGGTCATCCCGATCGTCGATCTCGCCGTGAAGCTCGGCATGCCGGCCGCCCAGGCGACGGAGCGCAGTGCCGTGGTCGTCACCGAAGTCAACGGCATGACCGTCGGTCTGCTGGTCGACGGCGTCTCCGACATTCTGACCGTGTCTGGCAGCACGCTGCAGCCTCTTCCTGCCGCGACCGGTCCAAGTGCAGCCTTCTCCGATGGCATCATCGCCCATGACAAGAGCATGATCTGCTTCCTCAGCCTCGAGCGCATGTTCGGCGATGACGACCCGTCCGCCTGGGGCATGGCAGCCTGAAATAACTCCGGGGGCGTAAGCCCCCTTAAGTCTTCCGGCCGACGCTGACTGACCATCACACTTTGCTTGCGATTCTGCCCGAAAGCGGCGTCGCTTGGGCGCGGCCCCTGGTGGAGCTGCGACTTCATCAAGTGTTAGGGGCCAGCTCTGATAGCAAACAGCTTCTGAAATTCCCATGTTTGTAGCAGAATGTCGCCGGTCGAGCGCCGAGGTGACGCCGTGTCTGCATAATCGGACAAAAGCCCTTCTGGGCTACCTAGGCGCAGGCCTTGCCGGTACGCATGGACGCGAGTGGCCTCAGGGCCGCCGGTTGTGTTTTCGATGCGCGCCCTTCAGGCCGCCGTGTCCAGGGTCTGTAGATCGCGTCGTGTTGCATAGGCCGGGGCCGCCGCCGCGCCGACGTCGACGTGCGACAACACTTCGTCTGCGAAGGCCTGTGCATTCAAAATCGCCTTCTCGCTGCCTGGAGTCTGGGCGTTGTCCAGCTTTCGAAGCGGGCGATGCATGTCAAACATTTCGCGGAAGGCGGCGCGTTCGGCAATCGGTGTGTCGAAGACACGGATGTCCTGTTCCGACAGCAGACGCTTCACCGCCTGCATCGATCGCGTTGTGATGGCCGGATTGACCCTGGACAGGACGACGGAATGCGGGATGCGGATGCCGGCCTTACGGTCGAGGTAGCGCAGGAGATCGAGGACCTGAGCGCCGCCCTGGGCGTCCATGCTCGAGCCCTGGATCGGAACGATGACGTGATCCGACAAGCCGACGGCCGAGGCGAGCAGGGGTGACTGTAGGCCCGGCAGATCGATGATGACGAAATCCCACTGGCTGCGGCGCTCGTGGACGATCTTCTGGATCGTCGGCGCCGACACATAGGTTTCGATGGAGAGCCTCGGCATCAATGCTGCGCCTTCGTACCACTTCGAGAACCACCGCTGGGGGTCGGCGTCTATCACGCAAACTCGATAGTTGCGGTGGAGAAGTTCAGTGGTCAGAAGGAGGGCCGCAGTTGTTTTTCCTGCGCCACCCTTCGTATTCGCGAAGGTGATCACTGCCATTGGGTATTCCTGTCTCGAATAGCGGGAGCCGGAATCGCTCATGCGGAGGCACAGGCATCGTGCGTCGGGAAATATAAAGAAAACTGGTTAACAGAAAATTACGAAATTTAGGGAGGGCGAGCCGTAACCCCTGTATTTCAGGGCTTTCTCGTTCTCCTGCTTTGCCTATACTCGGCCAGTGCGGTCGGGTCGGTTAACCTTTCGACCTTCGAGGTTGCAGTGTGGGACGGTGAAGTGTAGCTAAAGTTTATGCTGCGATGCACAACATATAATAGTACTTTTGGACTTTACAGGTCTCGAGCCTTTGCCTATGCATAATGCCAGGCACCGTGGAGGCGGTGTCTTTTCAAGGGAGGACATCATGACATTTCTTCGCAAGCTTGCGCTCAGCGCAAGCGTGATTGCACTCGGCTGCTCGTCTGCCATGGCTGCAGACCTGACCGTTGGCTTCTCGCAGATCGGTTCGGAATCCGGCTGGCGCGCTGCTGAAACTTCCGTCACCAAGCTTGAGGCTGAAAAGCGCGGCATCGAACTGAAGTTCGCCGACGCACAGCAGAAGCAGGAAAACCAGATCAAGGCTATCAGAGGCTTCATCGCCCAGGGCGTAGATGCCATTCTCGTCGCACCTGTCGTCGCAACTGGCTGGGAAGACGTTCTGACCGAAGCCAAGGAAGCCGAAATCCCGGTCATCCTGCTCGACCGCGGCGTTGACGCTCCGCAGGATCTTTACCTGACCTCGGTCGCTTCCGACCAGGTGAAGGAAGGCCGCGTTGCCGGCGAATGGCTTGTCAACACCGTCGGCGACAAGCCGTGCAAGGTCGTTGAGCTTCAGGGTACCGTCGGTTCAACGCCTGCGATCAACCGCAAGAAGGGCTTCGAAGAGGCTATTGCCGGCAAGGCGAACATCACCATTGCCCGCAGCCAGACCGGTGACTTCACCCGCGCCAAGGGTAAGGAAGTCATGGAAGGCTTCCTGAAGGCCGAAAATGGCGGCAAGGACATCTGCGCCATGTACGCCCACAACGACGACATGGCCGTCGGCGCCATCCAGGCGATCAAGGATGCCGGCCTTAAGCCGGGCACTGACATTCTCGTCGTCTCGATTGACGCTGTTCCGGATATCTTCGCCGCCATGGTTGCCGGTGAAGCCAATGCGACCGTGGAACTGACGCCGAACATGGCAGGCCCTGCCTTCGATGCGCTCGACGCATTCATGAAGGACGGCAAGCAGCCGGAGAAGTTCATCATCACGGAATCCAAGCTCTACACGCCTGCGGACAACCCGCAGGGCGAGTATGACAACCGCAAGGGCCTCGGTTACTAAGGTAACCCTCCCGGCCGAGACCCCGCCCCACCCTGGTGGCGGGGTCTCTGTCGCTTTCTCCCGGCTTCGATCGGGGATAGCTTCATGGGAGAGGGGGAAGAGGCAATGACCGAGCATCCATCGATCGTGCTTGCAGCGGCGGGCATCACCAAAACATTCGGAAATCATACGGCGCTCGACGGCGTCGATATCGCGTTTCATCGGGGCGAAGTACACGCACTCCTCGGCGAAAACGGTGCCGGCAAATCGACGTTGATCAAGATCCTGACGGGCGCCTACATTCCCGATGGCGGAATGATCTCCGTCGATGGCGAGAACGTCAATTTCACGACGCCACAGCAGGCCCAGGCACTCGGCATCGGCACGGTTTATCAGGAGGTCAACCTTCTGCCGAACATGACCGTGATCGACAATCTCTTCATCGGCCGACAGCCGACCAACCGCTTCGGTCTGGTCGACAAGCGTCGGATGGAGCGCGAATCCCGCGAAATACTGACCACCTATGGTCTCGACATCGATGTGAAGGCCGAGCTTTCGACCTTTTCCGTTGCCGTCCAGCAGATCATTGCGATCGCGCGCGCCGTCGAACTCTCCGGCAAGGTGCTGATCCTCGACGAGCCGACCGCCAGTCTGGATCGGTCGGAGGTCGAGAAGCTCTTCGGCATCGTCCGGCAACTGCGCGACCGTGGGCTTGCCATCGTCTTCATCACCCATTTCCTCGATCAGGTCTTCGAACTCTCGGACCGCGTGACGGTTCTGCGTAATGGACGCCTTGTCGGGACGCAGGCGATTGCCTCGCTCGATCGGACCAGCCTGGTACGCATGATGCTCGGCAAGGACCTGGCATTCCATCATCCCGACGTTCTCGGCGAAGAGGGCGAAGTCGGCGAGACGCTGATGCAGTTCGAAGGTTTCGGTCTCACCAACAGCGTCCAGCCCTTCGACCTGAACATCCATCGCGGCGAAGTCGTCGGTGTTGCGGGTCTGCTCGGCTCCGGTCGTACCGAGATGGCGCGGCTGATGTTCGGCATCGATCAGTCCGATAGCGGCTCGATCAAGATCGACGGTTCGACGCGTCAGGTGCGCAATCCGCGCGAGGCGGTCGAACTCGGCTTCGGCTTCTGCCCGGAAGATCGCAAGATCGACGGCATCTTCGGCGACCTCTCCGTGCGCGAGAATATCGTGATCGCCATGCAGGCCCGGCTCGGCTGGTTCAAGGCGCTCAACCGCGACGAACAGCTGGAAATTGCCGGCAACTTTATCGAGGCGCTCGACATCCGCACGGCGTCTGCCGAGCTTCCGGTCAAGCTGCTCTCCGGCGGCAACCAGCAGAAGGTGATCCTCGCCCGCTGGCTCGCCACCGACCCGCGTTTCCTGATCCTCGACGAGCCGACGCGTGGCATCGATGTCGGTGCCCATGCCGAAATCGTGCGGATGATCAGCCGATTGCGGGAAGACGGATTGGCTCTCGTCGTCATATCCTCAGAGCTCGACGAGATCGTCAGCTATTCCTCGCGTGTTGTCGTCATGCGCGATCGCAAGATGGTCGCCGAACTGCATGGCGCCGACATCACTCCCGGTGTCATCGTCCAGACCATCGCCGCGCTGCCGGCGGAGGTCGAGGCATGAAAAGGCTTTCCATGTCGCGCATCATTTCCCCGCAGCTACTTGCCTTGGCCGGTGTGCTGTTCTTCAACTGGCTGGTCTTTCCCGGTTTCTTCAACATCACATGGCAGGATGGCCGGCTGTTCGGCAGCCTGATTGACGTCATCAATCGCGGTGCACCCGTCGCAATCCTGGCGATCGGCATGACCGCGATCATCGCGACCAAGGGGGTAGACCTTTCGGTTGGTGCCGTGATGGCGGTCGCCGGAGCTGTCGCTGCGACCTCAGCCGTCGCCGGGCAGCCCCTGATCGTGACGCTTGCCGCGGCGCTTGCCGTCGGAGTGCTGTGCGGTCTCTGGAACGGAGTTCTGGTCGCCTATCTCGGCATCCAGCCCTTCGTCGCCACACTGGTGCTGATGGTGGCGGGGCGAGGGGTGGCACAGCTGATTACCGAGGGGTCGATCGTCACCTTCTCCGATCCGGCGCTGATCTTTGTCGGCACAGGTTCGCTTTTCGGACTGCCGATGCCGGCCGTCATCGCGATCGTTCTCATGATCGTTGCGCATCTCTTCATGCGCCGCACGGCAATCGGCCTGTTCATCGAAGCCATTGGCATCAATCTTTCGGCGGCCAATTATACGGGGCTCCGCAGCAGGCTCGTGATCCTTTGCATCTATGCCTTCGGTGGATTTTGCGCAGCTATGGCCGGCATCATCGCCGCTGCCGATATTCGCGGGGCCGATGCCAACAATGCCGGCCTCTGGCTCGAGCTCGACGCGATCCTCGCGGTCGTCATCGGCGGTACCTCGCTGCTCGGCGGGCGCTTCTCTATTCCAATGTCGGTGATGGGTGCGATCATCATCCAGGCGATGAATACCGGCGTGCTCGTCTCGGGCTTCCCGCCGGAATTCAACCTGATCGTCAAGGCCGGCATGATCATCATCATTCTGGTGCTGCAATCGGCCCGGATCGCCCAGTTGCTCGGGCGCAAGTTCGGCCCACGCCAGGCGGTTCCGACCACCCCCACAAAGACCGCAGACCAAACTTCGGGACAGGCACGATGAATCCGCGTTATCGCCCTCTCGCCGCGACCACACTCATCTTCGTGATCGCCTACGCCATCTGCATTTTCCAGTTTCCGGCGATGTGGTCGACGCGGGTGTTCGGCAACTTCCTGACGGACAATGCCTTTCTCGGCATCGCGGCAGTTGGAGCCACCTTCGTCATCATTTCCGGCGGCATCGATCTCTCCGTCGGGGCGGTGATCGGCCTGACCGGCGTGATCACGGCCATTCTGATTTCCTGGGTCGGCATCCATCCCATGGCGGTCTTTGCGATCGTGCTGGTTCTGGCCGCGGCCTTCGGGGCGTCGATGGGCGCGGTCATTCATTTCCTCCAGGTGCCACCCTTTATCGTGACGCTGGCCGGCATGTTTCTCGCTCGCGGTCTGGCATCGGTGCTCAGCCAGGATTCCATCCCGATCGACCACGAATTCTATCGGACGATCTCCAGCCTCTACTACCGGCTGCCCGGTGGCGGACGTCTGAGCTTCATCGGCCTGCTCATGCTCGCCACCTTCCTCGTCTTCGGGTTCATCGCCCACAAGACGCGGTTCGGCTCCTATGTCTACGCCATCGGTGGCAACGTCAATTCCGCGTCGCTGATGGGGGTTCCGACCGGGCAAGTGACCATCGGCATCTATGCCTTGTCGTCCTTCCTGGGCGGGCTCGCGGGGATCGTCTACTCGCTCTACACTTCCGCGGGCTACCCGCTGGCGGCGGTCGGCATCGAACTTGACTCGATTGCAGCCGTGGTGATAGGCGGAACCTTGTTGACGGGCGGTTATGGTTTCATCTTCGGAACCCTGATCGGGGTCATGCTGCAGGGCCTTGTCCAGACTTACATCGTCTTCGATGGGACGCTCTCCAGCTGGTGGACTAAAATCGCCATCGGGTTCCTGCTGTTCATGTTCATCTTGCTTCAGAAGCTGGTGTTTACCGCGCAGACCGGGCGTACGCGCCTGAAGAAGGCCCCTGCATGAGTGAGCCGGGGAGCCTTCTTCGCTCCCTGTCCGGGCGGTCGACGGCGCGTAACTACCATTCGCATGTGATCAACGAGATCGGGGCCGGGGTTATCTCCGGCCGTTACCCGATCGGCACGACACTGCCGAATGATGCTGAATTGATGGAGGAATTCGAGGTCTCGCGCACGGTGTTGCGCGAGGCCTTGAAGACTTTGGAGGCCAAGGGGCTGCTCGAAGCCCGCCCGAAAGTTGGCACCAAGGTCGCCAAGAAAAGCCGCTGGAGCCTTTATGATCCGCAGGTGCTCGCCTGGCACCTGGAAGCCCCTGTTGATGCGGAGTTTCTGTCCGGGCTGCATGAGGTGCGCCGCTCGCTGGAGCCGCAGGCGGCGGCCGAGGTGGCGCGGCGTCGCACCGCCGACCAGATCCGCCTGATGCTCTACTGGATCCACCAGATGGAGACCTCGCTCGGCTCCTTGCAGAATTTTGCACTCGCGGATTTCGAACTGCACCGCATCATCGCGGATTCGGCGCATAATCCCTTCGTGCGGGCACTATACGGCGTCATCGAACTTGCCCATGCGCTGGCCTACAAGGCGCTGATGGCGGCACCGGATCCCTGCCTTCTGGACGCGGTCCTCGACAAACACCGGCTCTTGGTCAACCGGATCGAGTATGGCGACGAGGCCGGAGCCAGAAATGCCATGCTCGAGACCATTGAGCACGACCGCGAGGTGGCGCAGCGATCCGGCTGACACGCTCCAGGGTTGGCTGAGGTCGACAAGTTCAGAGAGCGAGCGCGTCCTTGAGTGTGCGGGCTTCGGCCATGGTGAGGTCGAGATCGGCCTCAATATGGTCGATGTGGTGCAGCATGAGATGCGTCGCCTTCTTGGTGTCGCCCTTTTCCAGCGCATTCAGGATTTCGTCGTGCTCGTCATGTCCGCAGCTCGAAATGCCGGTGCGGCCGTAAAGCGCGATGACGAGAGACGAGCGGGCGACAAGTTCGTCCATGAATTTTTCCAGCACTTGGTTGCCCGCCACCTTGGCCAGCATCAGGTGGAAATCACCCGACGCCTTAATCTCGGCGCGTCTTGCGTTCGCGCCGCGTTCGGTGCGGTAACGCGCCTCTTCCTTCAGGTGTTCGCGCAGGGCGGCGATATCGGAAGGCGTGATGCGCTCGGCGGCGGCGGCAATGATGCCGGCCTCGATCAGGCGGCGCGATGCGAAGACCTGGCGTGCCTCTTCCGTGCTCGGATTGGAGACGAAGGCCCCCCGATTTCTCTCGGTGCGGACCAGACCCTCGAAGGCCAGCATCTGCAGCGCGTCGCGCACGACCGTCCGGCTGACGTCGAAAAGCGTGCCGACTTCGGCTTCGGAGAGCTTTGTGCCGGGGGCAAGGCGTCGGTCGACGATCGCGTCACGCAAAGCGTCGCGGATCGCCCGGGCGCGGTCTTCGAGATTGGGGTCGAGTTGCCTGCGGAGTGAGCTGTTGGCGGTCATGGGATCATCCGGTGTCTGATAGTCTTGTAGCCCGCAGATCGAACTTGCGAAAGATCTATCCGACACCAAGGCTCCATAAGATTGCATACAATTTAGATCTCAATTTGAAGGCAATCGATTAATTGCTGTGCATGCAGTCGTATCAGTTGCTCATTCCTTTTGCGCTGCAGCAATTGCTTTCATGGGATTCAAGCACTTAGCGACGTGGCGTCGAACTGGCACGGCTTATGCATCGTCCTTTGCGAGACGAAGGAGCCGCCATGACGAAAGCCGCCGACATCGAACTCGCTGCCGTGACCAAGGTTTACGGTGCTGCGACTGCAGTTCATGCCATCAGCCTCAAGATTCCGGCTGGTACTTACTGCTGCCTGCTCGGCCCTTCCGGTTGCGGCAAGACATCGACGCTCAGAATGGTCGCCGGGCATGAAAGCGTGTCGTCTGGCGATGTTGTCTTCGGCAATAACAATGTGACCACGCTGCCGCCTGCGCAGCGTGGCACGGCGATGATGTTCCAGTCCTATGCGCTGTTCCCGCATCTCGATCTTGTCGACAATGTTGCGTTCAGCCTGAAGATGAAGGGTGTCGACAAGGAGACGCGCCGCGCGCAAGCGCTGGAGATGCTCAAGCTGATGCAGCTCGAGCCCTATGCCGAGCGTCGTCCGGCCCAGTTGTCCGGTGGACAGCAGCAGCGCGTAGCACTTGCGCGTGCCTTGATCACGAGGCCCGAGGCTTTGCTGCTAGATGAGCCCCTCTCTGCGCTCGACCCGTTTCTTAAGATCCGCATGCGCGCCGAACTGAAGAAACTGCAGACCTCGCTCGGCATCACTTTCGTGCATGTGACCCACAGCCAGGAAGAGGCGATGGCGCTCGCCGATTTGATCGTCGTGATGAACGAGGGGCGCATCGAGCAGGCGGCGACGCCGCGTGCTGTCTTCGAGCGGCCGGCCACGGCCTTTGTCGCGCGCTTCATGGGCGACCACAATGTGCTCACCGGGCGCATCGTCGAGCGCACCGCCGATGGCTTGTTTATCGAGGTGATCGGTGGCGGCCGCTTCTTCGCGCTCGGTGCAGCACCTGTCGAGGATGAAGCGGCCGATATCGCCATCCGCACGGATCATGTGCGCATTGGTGCTGTGCCGGCCGATGGTCTCGGCTTCGACGGTATCGTCTCGAATGTCGAATATCTCGGCGCCAAGGTGAAGCTGACCGTCACCACCGCCTTTACCGATGAATTCACCGCCGTCCTTACGGACGCGGCCTTCTTTGCCTCTCCGGTTCGCGTCGGGGAAGGCGTCACCCTGTCATGGGATCAGCCGGATTCGATCGTCCTCGGACGCATCGTGAAGTGAAGTCAAACCAATAAAACCAGGAGAACAGCGCAATGTCAGACAGCAGCAAGACGAAGAAGGGCGTATCCCGCCGCACATTCCTGAAGACCGCATCGGCCGCCGCCGGCCTCGCCGCCGGTTCGGGTGCCATCACCGGCTTCCCGACAATCTGGGCGCAGAACCCGATCACGCTTCGCCAGTTCGGCACGGGCGTGTCGAACATCAATGCCATCGCCCAGAAGTGCAAGGAAGACCTCGGCATCACGCTTGAGATGACGGCGACGGATTCGGACGCTGCAGCCCAGCGCGCCGTGACCCAGCCGATGTCCTACGACATCGCCGACATCGAATACTGGATCCTGAAGAAGGTCTATCCGACCGGCGTCATCCAGCCGATGGAAACCTCGAAGCTCAAGTTCTACGACAAGGTCGTTCCGCTGTTCAAAAACGGCAAGCTGCTGCCGGACAGCGTGATTGCGCAGGGGACTGCGCCGCACACGGTCGGCTATGTCGAAAGCAAGGATGCCAAGACTTTTGCGTCCGGCGAAACCGAACTCTTCACGATGATGCCGACCATCTACAATGCCGATACGCTCGGCATCCGTCCGGACCTCGTTGGTCGTGAGATCTCGTCTTGGGCCGACATCATGGACCCGGCCTTCAAGGGCAAGACCTCGATCCTCAACATTCCATCGATCGGCATCATGGATGCCGCCATGATCTGCGAAGCCATGGGCATCATCAAATATGCCGACAAGGGCAACATGACGCAGGCCGAGATCGACACGACGATCGACTTCCTCATCAAGGCGAAGCAGGACGGCCAGTTCCGCGCCTTCTGGAAGTCGTTCGATGAGTCAGTCAACCTGATGGCATCGGGCGAAGTCGTCATCCAGTCGATGTGGTCGCCGGCCGTTGCCGCCGTCCGCTCGAAAGGCATCGCCTGCAAGTATCAGCCGCTCAAGGAAGGCTATCGCTCGTGGGGTGGTGGTCTGGGTCTTGCCGCCCACCTCACCGGTGCGCAGCTCGACGCGGCCTATGAATACATCAACTGGTACACCTCCGGCTGGGTCGGCGGCTATCTCAACCGCCAGGGCTACTACTCGGCCTGCATGGAAACCGCGAAGGAATTCATGTCTGCCGACGAGTGGGGCTACTGGATCGAAGGCAAGGCCGCGACCGGTGACATCATGTCTCCGGAAGGTGCCGTGATGGAAAAGGCCGGTGCGGTTCGCGACGGCGGTTCCTTCGAAGAGCGCATGGGCAAGGTCGCCTGCTGGAACTCCGTCATGGACGAAGATCGCTACATGGTCCGCCGCTGGAACGAGTTCATCGCGGCTTGATCTACCACCCTCCCCTTGAGGGGGAGGTTAGCCACAAATGCCTTCTCCCCGCTTGCGGGGAGAAGGAGGCGGCAGCCGGATGAGGGGCAACCTTCCCGGTCCGCTCTTTTCGAAGCGACAGGAGACCTAACATCATGGTGGAAGTGCGATTTCTGGGTGTCGGCAAGCCGAAGCCGAAACGCGTCATCCGTGTGCCGCTTAGGCTCGTCTCCTATCTGCAGGCGACGCCGCTCATGCTCATCCTCGGCGCCTTCCTGCTGCTGCCGATCCTGATGATCGGGACGGTGTCCTTCTGGGACTACGACTTCGCCCAGATGTATCCTGACTTCGTCACCTTCAACTACACCGAGACACTCGGCTCCTGGGTCACCTGGAAGATCTATTTCAACACGTTGAAATTCGCCTTCATCGTCTGGGGGATCACGCTCTTCGTCGGCTTCTGGGTCGCCTATTTCCTCGCATTTCACGTCCGCACCTCAACGATGCAGAGCGTGCTTTTCCTCGTCTGCACCGTGCCGTTTCTGACATCCAATATCATCCGCATGATTTCGTGGATCCCGGTGCTCGGGCGAAACGGGTTGATCAATACCGCGCTGGTCAATGCCGGCATCGTGCCACAGCCGATCGAGTGGCTGCTCTATTCCGATTTCGCCGTGGTGCTTGCCATGGTGCATCTCTACACGCTGTTCATGGTGACGCCGATCTTCAACACGATGATGCGCATCGACCGGTCGCTCTTGGAAGCCGCGCGTGATGCCGGTGCCAGCGGCTGGCAGATCCTGACCAATGTCATCATCCCCCTGTCGAAACCCGGCATGGCGATCGGTACGATTTTCGTCGTGACGCTTGTTATGGCCGATTTCTCTACGGTGCAGGTCATGTCCGGCGGGCAGAGTGCGTCTGTTGCGCTGATGATGAAGAACCAGATGTCGCTGCTTCAATATCCGGCAGCTGCCGCCAACGCCGTCGTGCTCTTGGCGCTGGTTCTGCTGATGGTTGCCGCCATTCTGCGTGTCGTCGATATCAGGAAGGAGCTTTGAGATGAACACCGAGAAACGATCGCGCGAATTCTACGTGCTCGCCATCTTCTTCACCCTCTTCGTACTCTTCCTCTACGGCCCCTTGTCTGCAATTGTGATCCTCTCCTTCCAGGGGCCGAATGGCGGCCTTACCTTTCCGCTGAACGGGGTCTCGCTGCGCTGGTTCGCCAACCTGTTCGAGCAGCAAGCGGTCGGTGATTTCGGCGGTTCGTTTCGCCGTTCCTTCGCGCTCGGCTTCATGGTCATGGTGGTCACGGTGGTCGTTTCGCTGCTGGCGGGCCTTGCCTTCCGCCGCAAGTTCGCCGGGGCGACGGCGCTTTTCTATCTCTCGGTTGCCAGCCTCGTTGTGCCCTCGATCATCATTTCGCTCGGCATCGGCGTGTTGTTCAGCCAGCTGGGTCTTCAGCCGGCCTGGTATACATCCGGTTTCGGCGCGCATCTTACCTGGACGCTGCCTTTCGGCGTGCTGATCATGTTCGCGATCTTCAACCGTTTCTCACCTGCTTACGAAGAAGCCGCGCGCGATCTGGGTGCCACCTCCTGGCAGACCTTCCGCCACGTTGTCTTGCCGATGATCGCGCCGCCGCTGATCGGGGTCGGGCTCTTCGGCTTCACGCTATCCTATGACGAGTTTGCGCGTACGCTGATGACCTCGGGGACCTACAACACGCTGCCGCTCGAGATCTACGGCATGACGACCAATGTCACGACGCCTGTGCTCTACGCGCTCGGCACGGTGACAACGCTCTTCTCCTTCCTGGTGATCGCGGGAACGCTCGGCATCATCATGGCCATGAACCGCCGCAGAAGTCGGGGTTGATGGCATGAAGATTGCCGTCATCAATCCGAATACGACGACTAGTATGACTGCGACGATCGCGGATGCGGCGCGCCGTGTGGCACATTCGGAAACCGAAATCCTGGCGATCACCTCGTCGATGGGGCCAGTTTCGATCGAGGGCTATTATGACGAGGTCTTCGCGGTGCCTGGCCTGCTGGTGGAAATCGCCAAGGCGGAACGCGAGGGGGCAGATGCGATCGTCATTGCCTGTTTCGACGATACGGGGCTGGATGCAGCCCGGGCGCTGGCTGCTATTCCGGTCATCGGCATCTGCGAGGCAGCGGTCTCTACAGCCGCATTCATAGCCCAGCGTTTTTCGATCGTGACCACCATGGAGCGCTCGCGGCTCCCCGTCGAACATCTCGTGCACCGCTATGGCATGGGCAGCCGCTGCAAGGTGCGGGCGGCAGATGTGCCTGTTCTGTCCCTGGAGGATCCGAATTCCAACGCCCGCGATCGGCTGCGCAGCGAGATCTCCGCCGCTCTGAAGGACGACAGGGCCGAGGCGATCGTGCTCGGCTGTGCTGGTATGGCCGATCTAACGGCAGCGTTGCGGCAGGAGTTCGGCGTGCCTGTCGTTGATGGCGTGGCGGCGGCCGTGAAACAGGCGGAAAGCCTTGTTGCGCAGGGCTTGTCAACCGCCAAGCGCGGCTCCTATGCGACGCCGGTCTCCAAGACCTATCACGGCGAGCTCGCCCGTTTCTCTCCCGCTGCCATGGGCGTATGAGCGTGGCAGAGGATGTGCAGATCAGGGTGCTGACGGCTGGCGAAGTCGAGTATCTCGTTGGCTGGGCGGCGCTCGAAGGCTGGAACCCGGGGTATGGCGATGCCGCAGCCTTCCGTTCCGCCGATCCAGAAGGTTTCATTGGCTGCTTTGTCGACGGGCGGCTCGCCGCCGGGATTTCCGCCGTGCGCTATGGGGACGGCTTCGGCTTCATCGGGCTCTATATCTGCCGTCCGGATTTTCGGGGCCAAGGGCTCGGACGACAGGTGTGGGATGCAGGAATGGCGCATCTCGGGCACCGTGTTATCGGCCTCGACGGGGTTGTCGAGCAGCAGGCGAATTATGGCCGCATGGGTTTTGCGCCCGCCTATGACACCGTGCGCTGGAGCATCGAGCGCATGCCTGCCCTGCCTGCGAGCTTCGCACGGTGCGAGGCGATCACCGAGGGTGATACCGGCGAGATCCTTGGGCTCGATCGGGCTTTCTTTCCCGCGCCGAGAGAAGATTTCCTCACAGACTGGCTCAAGCCTCCGCGCCGCGCCTTCCTCTGCCGTCGGCAGGGTGTGGTGGCCGGCTATGCCGTGATGCGACCTTGCCTCAACGGCTACAAGATCGGGCCGCTGTTTGCCATGGATGGGCGAACGGCGGAGGATCTGCTCAAGATCTGCCTTGCAAACCTCAAGGGCGAGGAAGTGCATCTGGATGTGCCGGAATACCAGGAAGGGTTCCGCTACCTGCTCGGCCGTCTCGGCTTCAGGCAAGGTTTCCAGACGTCGCGCATGTATCGAGGCGAGCCGCCTTCCGTGCAGAAGACGGGCGTCTATGCGATCACCACACTGGAACTCGGCTGAGGTTTCTCAGTCCGCCATGCCTGACGGTGCGGCAAGCGGCAGCATCTCCTTGTAAATGCCGGGCGACGAGCCGGGGATGGCGATGGCACCGACACTCTTTTCATAGAAGCCCATGGGGCCGGCGCCGCCGATGATCGCATAGCCGTATCCCTGGTCGCGCATGTCGAGGAGCGTGCGGATCAAGAGGGCATGGCCGATGCCCCGGCCGCGGGCCTTCTCATCCACGCCGGTCGGGCCAAAGAAACCCTTCATGGTGGCCTCGTGGCAGGCAAAGCCGAGCAGCGTTTCGCCTTCATGGGCAATCCAGCAGGTCACAGGCTGGCGCATGATTGCCGCCGTCGCTTCGGCTGCCCAGCCGGCGCCGAAACGATGCTCGATCCAGGCCGTTATTCCGGCAAGTTCGGGTACCAGTGCGCGCCTTATGGTCACGCCCTGGGCCGTCATACGCTGTTCAAGGTCCGGATCGACGTGAAGCTCATAAAGCTTCACCAGCATGTCTGCGGCCATGTCAGTCTCCCCTGTGGTCTTTGGCGAAGTCGAGGCCAAGGATGGCAGCGCCGACGAGGCCCGGCTCCACACGGCAGGCTGCGGGAACGACGATCGGATTGCCGAACTTGCGCAGGATGCGTGCTCGCAAGGCCTTATCGATCCGGGTCAGCAGTTCCGGAACATTCGAAAGACCACCGCCAACGGGCAGGATGGTGGTTCCGGTGACATTGACCACGACCGAGAGCGGATCGGTGAGGATGTCGACATAGACATCGATGGTGCGTTCGGCCTTCGCGTCACCCGTCAGCCAGTCGGCGATGATTTCTTCGCTCGTCAGCTGTTCGGCGTGAATGTGCTTGTGCAGCTTTTCGAGGCCCCGCGCGCTGCAGATCGCATCGATACAGCCGATCTGGCCGCAGCCGCACTGGAAGCGTGGCACGTGTATCGGAGGCGTGCCGGCTTCCGTCGGCTGTATCGGCCCATGGCCCCATTCGCCGGCGAAGCCGCTCTCGTTGATCAGCTTGCCGTCTATGACGAGGCCGCCGCCGACGCCGGTGCCGAGGATGACGCCGAACACGACCCGATGGCCGCGTGCTGCGCCGATGCCGGCTTCGGCAAGCACGAAACAGTCGGCGTCATTGGCGACGATGACCGGCAGGCCGAGGGCGGCTTCGAGATCGGCCTGCAGCGGCCGGCCATGGATGCAAGGGATATTGGCGACAACGGCGTTCGCCGTATCCGGATCGATGACGCCGGCGATCGAGATCGCAATGCAGGCAGCGCGCTCCCCGGCGATGGCTTCGGCTTCCGCGATGACGGAGGCAAGTGTTGCGACGAAGGCGTCGAAATCGTGGATCGGGGTCGGCTTGCGCGGGAAGGGGCGGATGTCTTCGGGGTTCGTTGCGAGCGCACCCTTGATGGCCGTACCGCCGATGTCGAAGCAGACGATCATGCGAAGGCCCTGCTCGGCGCGGTGTCGGCAGCATGGACGCAGGCGCCTGCGATCCAGGTCGAGTGGATGTCGAGATCCGGGCTCAGGGCAATGAAGTCGGCATCCTGGCCTGCGGCTAGGCTTCCCTTGGTCTTGGCCCCAATGGCCTCAGCGGGATAGAGCGATGCCATGCGCAGCGCTTCTTCCAGGGGCTGTCCCAGTTTTTCGTGCACGTAGCGAACACAGGATAGCATGTCGATGTCGGCGCCGGCCAGTGTTCCGTCTGCCAGCGTCAGGCGACCATCGCGGCGGTAGACGGTTCGGCCGTTCAGGTCGAAGCTTGTCTCATCAGAGCCAATGGTCGACATGGCATCGGTGACGAGGAAGATGTGGGCGGTGCCGGTCTTGGAGGCGAGCGCGATCTTCATGGTGACAGGATCGACATGGAAGCCGTCAGCGATCAGGCCGCAATGCAGGGCAGGCGAGGTGAGGGCAGCACCCACGAGGCCGGGTTCGCGATTGCCAAGCGGGCTCATGGCGTTGAAGAGATGGGTGACGAGCGTCGCCCCGGCTTCAACATAGGCCTCGACGCTGGCGCAGCTCGTGTCGGTGTGGCCAAGGCTGACGCGGTAGCCAGCCTCAACAAGGCGCTTGACCTGATCCGGTGTGACACTTTCCGGTGCGACGGTGATCATCGGGATGCCGAAACGCGATGCCTGCTCGACGAGATAGTCGAGATCGGCTTGCGCCATCGGGCGGATCAGGGCCGGATCATGGGTGCCCTTGCGGGCGATCGAGAGGTGCGGGCCTTCCAGATGCAGGCCGAGATAGCCCGGCTCGCCAGCGGTAGCTGCTGCCTCGCCGGCGGTGATTGCCTCGCGCTTGATCTCCGGTGCATCCGTGATCAGCGTGACCATAAGCGCTGTTGTGCCGTAGCGGGCATGGGCCTCGCAGATCGTGCGGATGCCGGTGACAGTCGGATCGTTGTTGAACAGCACACCACCGCCGCCGTTCACCTGCAGGTCGATGAAACCGGGGGCAATCAGCGCATCGCCCAAATCCTGCCTGATTATGCCGGCGGGCAAATCGGCGCTGGATAGAACAGCCTTCACCTGGCCGTTGTCGACCAGGAGGGCTGCATCTTCGTGGAACTGGTGCCCATCGAAGATGCGGCTTGCAGTGATGGCGAAGGCTTGTCTCATTGGGTCTCGGTGACTTTCTTCAGTGCGACCGGCTTGTCGGGATTGAAGCCGCGGGCACGGGAGAGGGATTCGATAAAGCCATAATAGGGAACGATGAGGGCCAGCGCATCCGTGATTGGATGTCCGGTTGCGATGAAGGGCAGCTTGTGGCCGGCCGTCGCCTGATCCGAGGTGATGAAGCAGGTGGCATTGCTGGCCGCAAGCTTCGAGACGGTGCCGGCGATCGAGGCCTCGGCCTTGTCGCGGGCGGCAAAGGCAACGACGGGAAAATCACGACCGACGATCGAGACCGGACCATGCAGGACTTCGGCGGAGGAATAGGCCTCGGCGTGCAGTTCGCAGGTTTCCTTGCATTTGAGCGCGGCCTCGGCGGCAATGGCGAGTGCTGGGCCACGACCGAGCATGTAGAGAGAGTCTGCCGACTTCAGCGGTTCGAGCAAGGCGCTCCAGTCGAGGGCAAGCGCCTTTTCGAAATGCTCGGGCAGCGTGTTCACGGCGCGAGTGAGTGCGTCGTCACGGCTCCAGCTTGCAAGGATGGCAAGGCCTGCCACGATCGAATTGACGAAGGACTTGGTGGCGGCAACCGCGATTTCGGGACCCGCCTTGATGTCGATGGCGAAGGTTGCGGCATCGGCGAGCGGCGAGGGCAGGGTGTTGACCAGGCTCACCGTGGTTGCGCCGCCGTCCCGGGCTGCTCTGGCCATGGCAACGATGTCGGGGCTTGCGCCGGACTGGGAGACGGCAAAGGCTGCGGCCTTGCCGAGCTTCATCGGCGTCTCGTAGATCGAGGCGAGCGAGGGACCGAGCGAGGCGACCGGCAGGCCCATCTGCAGCTCGATTGCATATTTCAGGAAGTGCGCCGCATGATCGGAAGAGCCGCGGGCGATCGTGACGACCACGCCTGGGTCCTTGTCGCGCAGCGCGTTCGCCGCTTCTGATATCACGGTCCTGGAGCTATCCAGCAGTCGGGCAGCGGCTGCGGGGATCTCGTCGATCTCCTCACGCATCTTGGTGGTCATCGGGCAAACTTTCAGTCTTGAGGCTTCATGGGCGAGCCGATGCCGAGTTCGGCAACCAGGTCATAGGCATCGCTGCGATAAAGTGCGCGCGACATTTCCATCACGCGGCCGGTTTCGAGATAGGCAATGCGCTGCACCGAGAGGGCCGCAGAGCCGGGGGGCACGCCGAGCAGCTTGGTTTCCTCGTCCTTCAGGAGGACGGCAGAGATGCGCTGATTTGCCCGTACGGGCCGGATCCCGGCATCCAGCAGGCAGAGATAGAGGGAATCCTCTATTCTGTCCGGATCCGGCAGCAGGTCGTCCGGCAGGCTCGTGCGCTCCAGCGCAATCGGCATGTCGTTCGCCGTTCTCAGACGGTCGATCCGGGCGACACGGGCGCCACCGACGAGGCCGAGCATCATGGTTTCCTCGGCGGTCGGATAAAACAGGCCGCGTCCCAGCCAGCGAGAGCCTGCGACCATGCCGCGCCGGCGCATGTCTTCGGTAAAGGATGTCAGCTGGCTGAGCGGCTGTTGCATGCGTGGGACGGGTTTGACGACGAAGGTGCCGGACCCACGACGACGGATGAGCAGGCCTTCTTCCACGAGTTCGTCGATCGCCTTGCGCACTGTGACGCGGCTGATATCGGCCGCCTCGGCGATGTCGCGTTCGGCCGGGAGTGCGTCGCCATGCTTCAGGCGACCGGACGCGACGGCGTCCTCGATCATCTTGCGGAGCTTGACGTAAAGCGGTCCGCCACGGACCGATTGAAGCTGTTCCAGGGGAAGGGACGTGCTCATGCGGTTCCTCTGGCTTCGTGTTGGGGGACGCGCCGTCGGAGGGTCGATGTGCAATCCGTCATCAGCATCGGCATGTTTCCGTCCCTCGGTGGTCTTTGTGAAAACAATACCAACCAGAAACCTATTTCGCAAATGGTTTTGAAAAGGGTGGGCTCGATAACGGTGAAATGTAGAAATTTCATCGTCAAAACAGCGATTTGCACGATTTATCTTCGGATTCCTGGGGTTCTGGCTTTACGATTGGACTAGTTTTGGTATCTTAAATTAACGATTGGAGAGGGGCCAATCCAAAGCCTTTCCTCTTTGCCGCCGAATTGGAGTGCGCGGCGCTGGGAACTGCGATGTTTCGCTCTTCATCCGATTTCGGCGACTGATGTGAAAACTATTTTCATAGGGCGTGGGAATTTTGCTTCCCATGTTGACGATGTTGGATTTTTGACGCAGTCTACGAAAAATAATTACGAAACCAGGGGAATGCACTATGAAGGTCGCCATTATCGGACTCGGATTCCGTCTGGGGTATCTGGGTCGGGTGTTCAGGGAGATCGACCCGACTTTCGAGATTGTCGGTTATGTCGATCCGGCGCCGGCCGGCATGGCGACGCTTGATGAGCATGGTATCTCTCCCGGCAAGGTCTATGACACGCCTGAAGCCCTGATCGCCGGCGAAACATTCGATCTTCTGATGATTGGGTCGCCGAACCACCTGCATCTCGATCATATCCGGCTCGGCCTTGAGGCTGGTCTGACCGTTTTCACCGAAAAGCCGATCGTCACCAGCATCGAGGAGAGCTACGCGCTCGCCTCTCTGCTCAACACATACGGCCACGACCGCCTGCTGGTCGGTCTGGTCCTGCGTTACTCCCCGCTCTATCGCGATCTGCGCAAGGCGCAGGAAGAGGGGCGTCTCGGCAATGTCGTCTCGATCGAGGCCTCCGAGCACATTCAGCCCTATCACGGCGCTTTCTTCATGCGCGACTGGCGTCGCTACGGCCGTTATGCCGGCGGCTTCATGCTGGAGAAGTGCTGCCACGACCTCGACCTTTACAACGGTGTCGTCGGCGCGCGCCCGCGTTTCGTAGCAAGTTTCGGCGGCCGCAAGAGCTTCGTGCCGGAAAATGCGCCTGAGGCAGAAGGTGTCAACGATCTCAACGTCTATCACCGCAAGCCGAGCGGCTGGCAGGGCTCCGACAAGGTCTTCGACAGCGACGGTGACATCATCGATTTCCAGACCGCGATCGTCGAGTACGAGAACGGCGTGTCGATGACCTTCCATACCAATCTCAATGTGCCGGACGAATTTCGCCGCTTCTGCGTGATCGGTTCGAAGGGCATGGCGGAAGGCGATTTCGTCCGCGGTTTTATGGACGTGCATGACGCCCGCACCAACGAGAAGGTGATCGCCAACACCTACAAGGCGCCGTCCTCGCTGTCACAACATTATGGCGCCGACGAGCAGATGGCCGAGGATGTCATCGCCTTCGTTCAGACGGGCGCCAAGCAGCCCGTTTCCGCCATCGATGCGCTGGAGGCCGGTATTCTGGCGCTCGCCATGGACGAGGCACGCCTCGCCCGCAAGGTCGTGGATCTGAAGCCGGTCTGGGAAAAGTTCGATGCATGCCTGCATGGCGCGTCGGACGCTTCCGTCCGCGCCCGGTCAGCGTAAGGGAGCGGTCGGATGCAAGCTCGCCAAAGTGCCATCATCTTCGCCTGGCTGCTGATCGCGCCGGCTCTTCTCTACATTGCCGTCATCGTCGCCTATCCGCTGGTCGATACCTTCATCCTGTCCTTCACAGATGCGTCGCTCCGCAAGACGACGAACTGGGTGGGCTGGACGAATTACGAGAAGATTTTCAACGACACCTTCGGCGAAGTCATCGTCAGGACCTTCATCTGGACCTTCTTCTCGGTGTCGATCAAGATGATCATCGGTACCTTCGGTGCGGCCATGCTGAATGCAGCCGTGCCTGGCCGGACGCTCTTTCGTGTGTTGACGATGCCGCCGTGGATCGTGCCCATGGCGATTGGCATCTTCATGTGGGGCTGGATGTATAACGGCCAGTTCGGCATGATCTCCGGCGTGCTTCAGCGCATGGGCGTGGTCGATGGCCCCGTCGCCTTCCTCGCCTATGGTTCAACGGCCTTCTGGGCGACGATCTTCACCGATGTGTGGATCGGCGTGCCGATGGTGACGCTCTACATGCTCGCTGCCATGCAGGCGATCCCGCAGGATCTCTACGAGGCTGCCTGGACGGATGGCGCCGGTCGTTTCTATCGCTTCCGCCGCATCACTATGCCGCTGATCCTACCCGCCATGATCACCATGTCGATGCTGTCTTTGATTGCGACCTTCAATTCCTTCGACATCATCTGGATCCTGACGCGCGGCGGTCCGAGCGGTGAAACGACCACGATGATCATCGACACCTATCACACGGCGATCGGCTCGAAGAAGTATGGCGAGGGCGCTGCCCGTGCGGT
The DNA here is from genome assembly GCF_009650195.1 of Agrobacterium sp. MA01. Classification (NCBI taxonomy): domain Bacteria; kingdom Pseudomonadati; phylum Pseudomonadota; class Alphaproteobacteria; order Hyphomicrobiales; family Rhizobiaceae; genus Agrobacterium; species Agrobacterium sp. MA01. The sequence goes on along the minus strand of NZ_CP045854.1, from coordinate 3,238,100 downwards.
GCTCATCTGCATCTTCCTTTCGATCTTCTGCGTCGCCTATTTCCGCGTCACCAGCCGTCTCTCGCAGGAGCATGCCCGATGAGCTACGACAAGACAGCCCTGATCAACCGCTATCGCTGGTATGAACTGGTTGGCATCTATGCCGGGATCGCGGTGTTCCTGACCTTCGTTCTGGCGCCCTTTGTCGAAGGCTTCCTGGTGTCGCTGAAGCCGCTCAGCCAGCTCTTCTCCTCGCCCTACCGCTTCTTCCCGGAGAACGGCTCCTTCGATGCCTACATCACGATGTGGGACAGTGTGCCGGGCTTTGCCCGCTATATCTTCAACTCCTTCTTCATCTCGACGATAGCGACCGTCGTTGTCCTCCTACTGGTCGTGCCGGCATCCTATGCCTTCGCCCGTTTCGAGTTCCGCGGTCGTGGTCAGTTGCTCGCCGCCTTCCTTGCGGTCAACATGTTCTCGGGCGCCGTATTGCTCATTCCACTCTTCCGGCTCATGCGCTCGCTCGGCGTGCTCAACACCTATTTCGCGATGATCGTGCCGGGTGTCGCCTTCCTCATTCCGTCAGCCATCTGGTTGCTCCGCACCTATATGATGCGCATTCCGCGTGAGCTGGAAGAGGCCGCCTATGTGGATGGCGCGGGCTATTTCTACACCTTCCGCCGGGTGGTCCTGCCGCTTGCCACGCCGGGCATCGCCGTGGTCGCGATCACCACCTTCATCGGCGCCTATGCCCAGCAGTTCATCTTCGCACTGACCTTCAACTCCAAGACCGAATACATGCCGCTGCCGATCGGGTTGTTTGCCTATTTCGGTCGCCAGGAGGTCATCTGGAACGAGCTGATGGCGGCGAGTTTCGTGGGGATCGCACCCGCCATGATCGTGATCTTCTTCCTGCAGCGCTACCTCGTCAGCGGCCTGACCGCCGGCGCGGTCAAATAAGGGCTGCCAACCAAAATTCGGGCCAACCGGACGCTTTCAACCTGTCAACAAAGGGGAACTATCGATGACAAGAAAATTGACCATGCTCGCAGGCTCATTCGCCTTGCTCGCAAGCTCGGCGCTCACCACGCTGGCCGCGGACCAGGAAATCAGCTGGATCTATTGCGGCGACAAGATCGACCCGATCCACGAGAAGTACATCGCCGAATGGGAAGGCAAGAATGCCGGCTGGAAGGTAAAGCCCGAAGTCGTCGGCTGGGAGCAGTGCCAGGATAAGGCCACCACACTCGCCGTCGCAGGCACGCCCGTTGCCATGGCCTATGTCGGCTCGCGCACGCTGAAGGAATTCGCCCAGAACGAACTGATCGTCCCGGTTCCGATGACGGATGAGGAAAAGGCCTCCTACTATCCGAACATCGTTGACACCGTGACCTTCGAGGACACGCAGTGGGGTGTTCCTGTCGCTTTCTCGACCAAGGCCCTCTACTGGAACAAGGATCTGTTCAAGGCTGCCGGCCTCGACCCGGAAAACCCGCCGAAGACCTGGGCTGACACCATCGCTGCCGCCAAGCAGATCAAGGAAAAGACCGGCACTGCCGGCTATGGTCTGCCGGCGAAGACCTTCGACAACACCATGCACCAGTTCATGCATTGGGTTTACACCAATAACGGCAAGGTCATCGACGGCGACAAGATCGTCATGGACAGCCCCGAAGTCCTCGCCGCGCTTCAGGCCTATAAGGACATCACGCCTTACTCCGTTGAAGGTGCGACTGCTTACGAGCAGAACGAAATCCGCGCGATCTTCCTCGACGGCAAGGTCGGTATGATCCAGGCGGGTTCGGGCGCTGCCTATCGCCTGAAGGACACTTCGATCAACTGGGGTGTTGCCCCGCTGCCGGTCGGTCCGGCTGCCAAGGGTGAAGGTACGCTGCTGATCACCGACAGCCTTGCGATCTTCTCCGGTTCGGGCGTCGAAGAAAAGGCGATCGAGTTTGCCAAGTACATCACCTCGACTGATATCCAGCACGAATACGAGCTGCAGGGAGGCGCTGGCCTGACCCCGCTGCGTCCAGGTGCGGTTGTCGACCAGTTCGTCGCCAACGAACCCTTCTGGAAGCCGTTCATCGACGGCATCGCCTATGGTGGTCCGGAGCCCCTCTTCACCGACTACAAGGGCTTCCAGAACGTCATGATCGAAATGGTCCAGTCGGTTGTCACCGGCAAGACCGAGCCGGCCGAAGCGCTGAAGAAGGCTGCAGCCGATCTCGAGCAGTACAAGTAATCTCGGGTGACCGAGGCTCCGCGGGCCGGGATCGGCCCGCGGATTTCATCAAGCGGATTTGGCCGGTCCTTTGAGGAACGGCAATGGAGACTGAGGGTCGTGGGTCAGCTATTTCTGAAAAAGGTGCGCAAGTCGTACGGGCATTTCGAGGTCATCAAGGGTGTGGATCTCGAGGTGAAGGACGGCGAGTTCGTCGTTTTCGTCGGTCCCTCGGGCTGCGGCAAGTCCACGCTGCTCCGCATGATCGCGGGCCTCGACGATACGACCGATGGTGACATCGTCATCGATGGCGAGCGCGTCAATGACAAGCCGCCCGTCGAGCGCGGCATCGCGATGGTCTTCCAGTCCTATGCACTCTACCCGCATATGTCGGTCTTCGAGAACATCGCTTTTCCGCTGCGCGTCGAGAAGCTCTCCGAAGAGCAGATCCGCGAGAAGGTGGGTGCGGTCGCCAAGATCCTGCAGCTTGATCAACGCCTGCAGCAGCGTCCCGGCCAGCTTTCCGGCGGCCAGCGCCAGCGTGTTGCCATCGGCCGCGCCATCGTGCGCGAACCGAAGATCTTCCTTTTTGACGAGCCGCTGTCGAACCTTGATGCAGCCCTTCGCGCCGACATGCGCATCGAACTCACAAAGCTGCATCGCGACCTCGAAGCGACGATGATCTACGTCACCCACGACCAGATCGAGGCCATGACCATGGCCGACCGGATCGTGGTGCTGAATGCCGGTATCATCGCCCAGGTGGGTGCGCCGCTCGAACTTTACCACAAGCCAGAGAATACCTTCGTCGCCGGCTTTATCGGCAATCCCAAGATGAACTTCGTGCCGGTCACCTGCGTCGGTGTCGACGCGATCGGGGTGACGATTTCCTATGAAGGCCAGACGGCGCTGATCCCTGTCGAGGCGCGTTCGGACCTCGTCGGCCAAAAGCTGACGCTTGGCATCCGGCCTGAACACACGCGTCTCAGCGAAGGCGATATCAACATCATGGTGACGCCCAGCGTCGTCGAGCGGCTCGGGATCAACACGATCGCCTATGCTGCGTTGCAGAACGGCGAACCCTATTGTGCGCTCTTGCCGGGCTCGGCGCCGATCCGCGTCGAGCAGCTGATGGTGACAGGCATCATGGCGGCCGATTGCCACCTTTTCGATGCCAATGGCCAGGCGCTCGAACGCCGCATCGACTGGCGCACCCTTGACCTTCCGGCCTCCGTCACGGCGGCCGAATGATACCAAATCTCGACGATAGGAACCTATAGGATGGCTTACTGCCGGTCTCTGGCTAGGCGCGGCGTGCCGGGCGACGCTTGTGCATCGGCCAAGCGGCGCAACAACGCCTGAGACCGGCAATAGGCCACCTTCGGTCGGCTTCCCGGAGCTTTTGGCGTCGTCGAGTTCCTTGACCGATGCGAAAGCATCGCTCGTCGGACCTCTCCTAGCCAGAAGGACCGCTCGAGCCGATCCTATAGGCTCCTATCGTCGAGACTTGGTATTCGTTCCTCCCGGCCATGCCAAAGGCCAATCCCCTGGTCCGCCTTCGGGCGGACCTTTTTTCGTTTGGGGCTCTATCGCATTCAGCAGATTGCGACCGGGTCCAACACTGGCAATCTTCGCGACATGAGTGTATAAATGCACCTTTAGTGCAACTAAAATTACGGGCCTCCTCTGCTGTTCAAAGGGATATGTAGATCCGTATAGTGAGATGGATTGGGGCCAGGATTGAAAACGCCCACGAGGGATAAATTCGCTCGGCAAGGCTATAGCTTCCTGATCATTTGCCTGTTTCTCCTCGCGATCTTTCTCGTGAGTGGCCCGTATAAGGCGGGTACGGACTATTCCGCAGCGCAGCTGCGACAAGCCTCCGACTATGTGCAGGCGCTCGTGCCGGATACTCAGATTTTCCTCTATCCAAACGGGCAGCCAACCACCAAAATTCATGCTGATGCGATCTTTGCACGCGCTGTCTCCGAGAGCCTTATGCGTGGAAGACCCGGTCGTTATCGGCGGGCATGGGGAACGGAGGATATCGCGATCGTCGCTGTCGAGAACTTCTTCACGGCCGATCGGGAAGCACGACTAAGGCAGCTTCGGGACCTTCCTCTGCCTGATTTCCTCAAGGAGGGCATGCTTGTATTGCCCGAGTCAGACCTTGGCTGTCATGCCGCAAGTTTCCAACAGTTCGGTTGGGCTGTTGGCGGCTACGTCCTTGTTGATCTCGGTTATTACCGTGAGGATTCCAAACCCGCAATTGACTGTGTCTTGGCTGGGTTCGATGCTGTCGATGGAATGCCGCTCAAGGGCAATTCATTTGATCAGGCGCTTCTGCCCGGTGCCGATGTCCGGCTCGTCATCGAGGATTACGTACGCCTCTGCGCCCATAAGGGCGTGTCGGATGCGCAAGACGGTCTGCGTTCGAGGCACGGCATCAGTTCTCTGCCGTCGATTGGGTGCGTCAGGCAAGAACTCTCAATGGCACTCAGCCAAATTCCGGAGCCTTCGGCCAAGTAGCAATAGAATGTGCCGGTTCGGAATTGGGCGAGACGCTACCAGACAAGCCCACGCGCCGCGACGTCCTCCACGCGGGTGACGATGCCGTCGCGGTGGAAGGTCATGACATCGAAGAGGTTTGAGACGACGCAGGTGTGGTTCGGGATGATCCTGACCTTCTCGCCGATCTCGGGGCGTCGCCCCTCAACCTTCGACAGATCGACCGTGCCGTGCTCCTCGGAGAGGCCGCAGATCATGGCGTCCGGATACTCGACGATCATGCCGTAGTTGGACAAGCCGAGGAGGTCCGAGGTGAGCGCCTTGGAGCCTGAATCAAGGATGGCGCGATCCTTGGTCGGGCGTGAGACAACGGTGGCCAGGATGTGCATGGCACAGTCGTCGAGGCTGCAGTGACCCGAGCGGGCCATGGCACGATCGTTGTAGACATAGGTGCCGGCGCGGTGCTCGGTCGCCGATGTCACCTTGTGGGCGGAGAAGAGGCTGGGCGTGCCGCCATTGGAGACGATGGGGCAGGCAATGCCACGGGCCGCGAGGCCGGCGATCGTGGTCGCGAAGAATGCCTCGACGGCTTCCTCGGTGTCGGCCTTGGGGTAAGTCAGGATACCGCCAAAGGTGAGGCCGGGGGCGGCGACGATTGTCTCGGCAAGTGCTACGGCCGCTTCAGGACTCTGGACGCCACAGCGTCCGCCGCCCGTGTCGCATTCAACGAGAACCGTGAGCGGGTGCGTCTGTGAGAAAGCGCAGGATAGACCGCGCACGGTGGTCTCGCTGTCCGCGACGACCTTCAGGCCCGAAATGCGGGCGTTCAGATCGACGAGACGCTTGTGCTTCTCGCTGCCGAGAATGTTGAAGGTGATCAGCAGGTCTTCAAATCCGTGATCGGCGAAGATCTCGGCTTCGGTGATCTTCTGGCAGTTGATGCCCTTCGCCCCCGCCTTCACCTGTTCTGCAGCGATCTCAGGGATCTTGTGGGTCTTGATGTGCGGACGGAAGGCGAGGCCATGGCTGTCCATGTAGGTCTGGACGCGGGCGATGTTGGCGGCGAGCTTCTGTTCGTCGATCAGTGGAAGCGGGGTCGAGAGTTCTGATATCGACTGGCCGGGCTTTGGGCGCGGGAGTTCCATCAGGCGGCCTCGCTGCCTTCGGGCGTCTCGTGCGGATTGGCCATGATCGGCCAGATATCGCGGCGCACATGGCGATAGGCGGTCTTGGCCGGATCATTCGGATAGGGCGTACCTGCGGCGCAGTAGAGAATTTCCGCGGCGATCTGCGAGAAGGCCGCATAGAAGTGGTTGGTCGACTTGATGACCAGGAGATGTTTGCTCGTCGGGTCGATGCCGAGTGCCTTGAAAAGCGAGGGGTCGTAGCTCTGGACGCGGACCGAGCTCAGGATGATGTCGATGCCCTCAAGCCGGATATGGGCGGCATCGCCAAAGGGGGCGATGCTGTCGCCGAAGCGCATTTCGGCATTTGGCACCACCTTGACCACCTTCACCAGCCCGTCGATCGGGTGACCGGTGCCGGGGGCGGATTTCGCGCCGAAACGAAGCGGGATCTCGGCGCCTTCGCCTGCCGCCATGCAGATCTGTACGGCGATCGGATCCCAGATCATGCCGATCGCGGCGTTGGTAACGCCACGCGCCAGCATCTCCTCCAGGATTACGGTCGCGTCTCCCGCCGTTCCGCCACCCGGATTGTCCCACATGTCGGCGATGACGACGGGGCCTTCAGGGTAGGCGAGCGCCTGGTCGAGCGCTGTCTTTTCGTCGATCTGCGGCATCATGAAGGTGCCGCGCTTGGCAAAGAGCTCAAGGCCGAGATCGCGGGCGAGCATCGCGCCTTTATCGGCATTGCCGTTGGTCACCGCGATCGTCTTGGTGCCCATCTCGGGCACGTCGCCGGCCATGAAGCCATGAATGACAGAGAGCGACAAAACATCTACATCCACCTTTTCGATGGCCATAAGTCTGTCAACAAAGCTGCGCATAGGCTCGCGCGAGGTCGGGAAGATATCGATCATCCGGCAGTCGAAGACCGACATGACCGGCTTGACGCGGCCTTCCAGCGTGTCGACTGCGATCCGCCAGAGATCTTCGGCGCGGTCGACGAAATCCGTATGCGGGAATTCCTTGAAGACGACGAAGAAATCGGCGGCAGCGACACGTTTTGCCGTCAGGTGGCTGTGTGGATCGAGTTCTGCGCAAAGAAGGATGTCCGGGCCGATGATCTCGCGGATGCGGGCCAGCAGATCACCTTCCGGGTCGAGATAGCCGTCAGCGACCATGGCGCCATGCAGGCCGAGAACGACAGCATCGACGGGCATGGCTGCGCGCAATTGATCCAGGATCTCGTCGCGCAGGCTCTCAAAGGTCTGTCGGTTGACGAGACCCGCCGGGTCCGCCCAGGTCGCGGTGCCCTCTATCAGTGTCCAGCCCCTGTCAGTGCAGACCTTGCGGCCGACTGTGATCGGCGCGGTGCAGAGCGTGGGGGTCGCGGGATGTTGTCCCGGAGGTGCATAGAGCGAATCCTCGAAGGCGCGCCGGTCGATGCAGATCGGGGAGAAGGTGTTCGTTTCCGTTGCAAGCGCGGCGGTGAATATGCGCAAAGGCTGACCTCCGGGGTCTTGAGGGTTTGAGGGCGGTTCAGCGCTTGCCCATCGGATTGGGCAGATAACCGGTAAAGCCGGAGATTTTCCAGCGGCCTTCATGCAGGCGGCAATAATAGAGCGTCTGCCAGCGCATGACGTCGAGTGTGCCATCCGTCTTCTTGATGCCGCCGTCGAACTTCTTGCGTACGAGCGCCGTCTCGCCTGAAATCTCGATCTCTTCCAGCGTCGTCGTGGTGAAGATCGCGGTGCGCGGGTCCTCGCCATAGGTCTGGGCAGCGAAGTCCTTGGCCTGCTTCAGCCACTCGTCGCGATAGGCGGGAAGATTGGGGAAGGCCAGCGTCCACTTGTCCGGATCTTCTTCGCGATTGCCGCTGATGCCGATGAAGCCGTCTTCGACAAAGTCCTGGGCAACCATGCTCCAGTCAGCGGCGAGAAAGGCATCGATATCGCGGGGGACAAGCATCTCCCAGATCGAGTGGCGGGCTTCGTCCGTTGCCGGAAACGGATTGTGGAATGGGTCGCGCATTTCTTCCCCGTTTTTAAATTCTTTTCATGAATGTCGATTTTGTCTGGTCAAAATCCGTTTTTTGTGGTCGCTTGTCAACGATCGAAGAAAATAATTTGCACGAGGGGTGTCCATGACGATCAAGCGTTACGGGGCCGAGAAGGCGGGTGCGGGTGGCCAGCGGCTGCCGTTCGCCCGCGCCGTCGAGGCCGATGGCTGGCTCTATGTCTCCGGCCAGGTGGCCATGGAAGACGGGGAGATCATCCCGGGCGGCATCATCGAGCAGACCCACAAGACGATCGCCAATGTCATCGCCATTCTTGAAGAGGCAGGTTACGGCCTCGAGCATGTCGTGCGCTGTGGTGTGTGGCTCGATGACCCCCGCGACTTCTGGACCTTCAACAAGATCTACCAGCAGTATTTCGGCGAGCACCCGCCGGCGCGGGCCTGTGTTCAGGCCTCGATGATGGTTGATTGCAAGGTTGAGATCGACTGCGTAGCCTTCAAGCCTTCGAAATAAGAGAGAGGGCAGGGCATTGGATATCTTCGCGCGCATTCAGGAAGAGGCAGGGCAGTTTTCGGCCTCCGAGCAACGCATAGCGGATATCCTGCTCAATTCCTTCGACTTTGCGGTCAATGCCTCGATCATCGAACTTGCCGAGAAGGCAGAGGTCTCACCGCCCACGGTGACGCGCTTCTGCCGCCGTCTCGGCTGCCAGAACTTCGCCGATTTCAAGGTGAGCCTGGCGCGCACGGCCTATGTCGGGGTGCGCTATCTCAACCCGGAGGCCCAGAGCACCGAGCCTGCCGACGTCGCGAGTGATGTGATCACCAAGGCGCAGAACGCCATGTTCATGGTGCATCGGGCGCTCGATCCTGTCATCCTCGACAAGGTGGCGGACCGGCTGGCGCGGGCAGAGATGGTCTATGCCTTCGGCTCCGGGGGCAATTCCTCTATGATCTCGGGCGAGATCCAGAACCGCCTGTTTCGTCTGGGGTCGCGGGTCACGGCCTCGGCCGATCACAACATGCAGCTCATGCTGACGGCGGCTGCGCGCTCCAACGACGTTTTGATCGGCTCCTCGTTTTCGGGGCGCAACTCCGAACTGGTGAAGTGCTTCAAGCTTGCGCGCGAGAACGGCATCACCACGATCGCGCTCACCCAGAGCAACAGCCTGGTGGCCGAAGCGTCCGAACTCGTCATCGGTATCGACCTGCCGGAGGGTGAAAACATCTTCCGGCCGACCTCGACGCGCTTTGCCTATCTCGCGGTCGTCGACGTGATCGCGAGCCTGGTTGCCTATCGCAATCGCAAGCAGTCGCAAGTGACGCTGCGCCATATCAAGCAACAGCTGGTCGAACACCGCGATGGCGGGGACGACCGGCAACTTCTCGGAGACTGAGCCATGTCCGCATCGATGTCGGAGATCCGCCGTGACGCATAAGGTTGCCGTCGTAACGGGTGCTGCCGGAGATATTGGTCGGGCGATCGCCAAGCGTCTGGCCGACAGCCATGACGTCGTCGTGCTGCTCGATCTGGATTCTGCTGCATTGGACAAGGCAATCGTTGAGCTCGGAAGCGATCCGCGTTTCGTGCCGCTCACCTGCGATGTGACGGACGAGACGGATCTCGCCGAGACCGCTGCTCGCGTGGCCGGCCATGGGCTCGTCCATACGCTGGTCAACAATGCCGGTGCGGCGCGGGCCGTCAGCCTCGGCGATACCGATGGCGAGATCTGGCGCAAGGACAATGCGCTTAATCTCGAAGCGCCCTTCTTGTGCTTCCGCGCTTTTGAGGAGGCGCTGAAGGTGTCCAAAGGCGCTCTCGTCAACATTTCCTCGGTCAATGGGATGGCTGTCTTCGGTCATCCGGCCTATAGCGCCGCCAAGGCCGGACTCATCCACCTCACCAAGCTGATTGCCGTCGAATACGGCAAATACGGCATCCGCGCGAATGCCGTCGCGCCCGGCACTGTGCGCACCCAGGCCTGGGAGGCGCGCGCTGCGGCCAATCCTCAAGTCTTCGAAGAGGCCAAGCGCTGGTATGCGCTGCGCCGGATCGCGACTGCGGAAGACATTGCCAATGCGGTGTTCTTCCTCTCGAGCGATCAGGCGGCGGCCATCACGGGCGTGTGCCTGCCCGTCGATTGCGGGCTGACGGCCGGTCAGGCCGAGCTCGCGCGAACCTTCTCGCAATCCGACAATTATTGATATCGTAAAGCCCGGAGCATTCCCCATGGCAACAGAAGTCCAGTTCCGCCTCGAAAACGCGTGGCATCCGGTGGAGGGCGACGCTTGCGGCGCCTTCGTCTTCACGCTGGTCAATCTCTCCGATGTCGCGCTTGCCGATTTCAAGCTCGCCTATACGTCGCTGACCCGCGTCAAGGACACCGAAGAGCCGATCCTCGAGAATGCCGTGTTCCTGAAGCGCAATGCCAATTTCCACCAGTTCGCGCCGCCGGCCGGCTTCGTACTGCAGCCGGGTGCCTCCTGGACATTCCGGGTCGGTGGCCTCTGGCGCCCAGCCAAGCATCGGACGGATGGGGCGAAGTCCGCCTACATCACGCTCTCGACCGGCCAGCATGCGGCCGTTGCGGTCGCGGATTTGATGCTCGGCGGAGGCAACAGCGCCCCGCCGCCGGCCTTGTTGCCCGAGGGCAAGGTGTCCCAGCCCTTTGCCATGCTGCCCTGGCCGGCATCGGCCGAGCTGGTGGCCGGCGAAGGCTTCCCCGTCGCGCTTTATCCGGCGGAAGGCGCCTCGCTGGTTGAACTACGCGCCGTCGAAAACGTCCTGCGTCTCTTCTGCCGCCTCTTCGCGGTCGGCCATGCGCCGCTGTCGCTGGCACCTGTGCATCAGGGGCGGGCGATCGTCCTCAAGTCCGACGAAGCGCTTGGCGCCTCCGCCTATCGGCTGGACTTTGCCGCTGATGGTATCACGCTCGCCTATGGCGATGTCGCGGGCCTGCAATATGCGCTGACCCTGCTCTCGCAGACGCTGCACGGTGCGCGCACGCAGCCGGAGACGTTCCGTTTCCCGATTTCCGGCACCATCACGGACAAGCCGCGCTACGACTGGCGTGGTTGCCATCTCGATGTCTCCCGCCAGTTCTTCCCCGTTGCCGACGTCAAACGTTTGATCGACATCCTCGCCTGGTTCCGGATGAATACCTTCCACTGGCATCTGTCCGACGACGAAGCCTGGCGCCTTGAAATCAAGGCCTTCCCGCAGCTCACGACCCTTGGCGTGTTGCGCGGCCCGGACGAACCGCTCCTGCCGCAGCTCGGCAATGGCGCCGAGCCTGTCGGTGGTTTCTACGCTCAGGACGAGGTGCGCGACATCGTTGCCCATGCCGCCGCCCTTCAGGTCGAGGTGGTGCCGGAGATCGATGTCCCCGGCCACAGCACCGCGATGCTGGTGGCCCTGCCTGAACTCGTCGACGGCCAGGAAGCGCCTGACAGCTATCGCTCGGTCCAGGGCTATCCGAACAATGCGCTGAACCCGGCGATCGAATACACCTACGAGGTGCTGGGCAAGGTCTTCGACGAAATGGTCGAGCTCTTCCCGTCGAAGCTTATCCATATCGGTGGTGATGAAGTGGCGGCCAATACCTGGATGGCTTCGCCACTTGCCCGCAAGCTGATGCAGCAGGAAGGCATCGAAGGCACCTTTGGGCTTCAGAGCTATTTCATGAAGCGGATCCAGAAGATGCTGGCCGAGCGCGGCCGCAAGCTCGCTGGCTGGGACGAGGTCAGCCATGGCGGCGGCGTCGATCCGGAGGGAACGCTGCTGATGGCCTGGCAGAAGCCGGAGGTCGGGCTGGAACTCGCCAAGGCAGGCTACGATGTCGTCATGACGCCGGGCCAGGCCTATTACCTTGATATGGTGCAGGACGAGGCCTTTCAGGAGCCGGGTGCAAGCTGGGCCGGCACCGTGCCGCCGCACCACACTTATACCTATGAGGCGGTCGCCGAGTTTCCAGCCGAACTTGCGGCCCGTATGCGCGGCGTGCAGGCCTGCATCTGGTGCGAACACTTCCTGACCCGTGACTACTTCAACCACCTCGTCTTCCCGCGCCTTCCGGCCATCGCCGAGGCCGCCTGGACGCCGAAGGACAGCAAGGACTGGCTGCGCTTTGCGGCCATCGTCCGTCTGAGCCCCCGCTACTGAGGATTTGAGCCCTATGACCTTCCGCATCGCCGTTGGCGGTATCCACACCGAGTGCTCGACCTCATCTCCCGTTCTGATGCAGCCCGAGGATTTTCGCGCGCTGCGCGGGGCGGAGCTGCTGGCGCATGAGTATTTCGACTTCCTCGATGCCGAGGGCGTTGAACACCTCCCGCTGCTGCATGCGCGTGCCGTTCCCGGTGGGCCCCTGGCGCATGGCACCTATGAGGGGTTCAAGGCGGAGTTCCTTGAGCGGCTGAAGGCTGCACTGCCCATCGACGGGCTCTATCTCGCCATGCATGGCGCGATGAATGTCGAAGGCATTGATGATGCCGAGGGTGACTGGATTTCGGCAGCCCGTGCTGTTGTCGGATCGGATGTGCCGGTGGCGGCGAGCTACGACCTGCATGGCAATGTCACTCAGAAGATCGTCGATCAGCTCGATATCTTTGCCGGTTATCGGACGGCGCCGCATATCGATGTGCGGGAGACCATGGTTCGTGCCTGGTCGATGCTGGTTCGGGCGCTGAAGACCGGCGAGAAGCCGGGCGTTGCCTGGGCGCCGGTGCCGGTTCTTCTGCCCGGTGAACGGACGTCAACCGAAGACGAGCCGGCAAAGAGCCTTTATCTGAAGCTTCCGGAACACGACGCCGTTCCCGGTGTCTGGGATGCCAACCTGATGGTGGGCTATGTCTGGGCTGACGAGCCGCGCGGCACGGCCTGCGCCGTCGTCACGGCCGTCGACAAGGCTGCGGCGGAAAAGGTTACGGCTGCCATTGCCCAATCCTACTGGGATGCACGCGAAGACTTCCGCTTCGGCCCGGTCACGGGACCGCTTGAGGACATGCTCGACATTGCCGAACGCACCGAGACACGGCCGATCATCCTCGCCGATTCCGGTGATAACCCGACCGGGGGTGGTGTCGGCGACCGGGCGGATGTGCTCAAGGCGCTTCTGGCGCGGTCGATCGATCACGTGCTGATCGCCGGAATTACCGACCGTCCCGCCGTCGAACGCTGCTTTGCAGCCGGCGCCGGTGCACGGGTTTCGTTGAAGGTTGGCGGCTCTCTCGATCCTGCAAGCCCTTCCGTCGAGGTGGAGGCGGATGTCGTCTTTCTCGACGATCCCGGCTCGGCGGGCGAGAGGCAGGCCGTCGTCAAGATCGGCGCTATCACGCTGGTGCTCGCAGCGCGGCGTCGGCCCTATCACAACATCGCGGATTTTACCCGGCTTGGGCTCGATCCGACCACAGTGCGGCTGCTTGTCGTCAAGTCCGGCTATCTCTCGCCCGAGCTTGCGCCGATCGCCAATCCCAACCTGATGGCGCTGACGGATGGTGTGATCAACCAGGACATCGAGAACCTGCGGAGCCATCGTCGCCACCAGCCAAGCTATCCCTTTGTCAAGGATTTCAGCTATACGGCAAAGGTGTTCTTCTCGACGCGATTCCCTTGAGACATTGATGTCGGTGCCGCCCTTCCGGCGGCACGATCCCCAACTCGATTGTACCCTTGATGTTGTCCTCCTTTTCGGTGGTCTATCGCCACAAGCCGATCCGGGTCAGTGCGGCCGCGATCTTCTTCTTCGGCTTTTCTGGCGCCGCGACGTCCCCCTACATGTCGCTGATCGGCATCCGCGAACTCGGACTGTCGGACGCCGTCTATTCGGTGCTGATCTTCCTGGCTGCTGTGGTGAATGTCAGCGCCAGCGTGACCGCCGGGATCATTGCGGACAGGCTAGGCCATTTTCGCTCGCCGATGATCCTGGCCGCCATCTTCGGCATTATCGGCTTCGGGCTGGTCTATGTGGTGCCGACGCCAGTGATGTTTGCGATTGCGACGCTGGTGTTGATCCCGGTCTTCGGCACGATCAATTCGCTGATCTTCGCCAATATCCGCGCGGTTTCCTCCGGCATGGCGGTGCGCGAGTTGATGGCGGTGAACTCTGCTGTTCGTGCCATCCTATCCGCCTCCTGGGTGCTGGTGCCCGGGATCGTCGGTGCTCTTTTGATCGGGCAGCCGAGCATGCTGCCGGCCTTTCTTCTGGCGAGCCTCGCCTGTGTCGTCTGCCTCCTGCTCTTCGTCTTCGGGCTTGAGCAACTGCCGCCGGTGCAGGAGGGGGAGCGGCAGCACTACTCCTTCTTCCGCTCCATCCGGCAGATCGGTTCGGCAAGCGTGTTGCCACGGCTTCTGGCGATTTCGCTGATCTCGGCGATGCTGCATGCCAATGGCACAGTCCTCCCCTTGATCGTCACCGGCAAGGCCGGCGGAACACCGGCGGATGTCGGCGTGATCGTCGGCATCGTCGCCTTTCTCGAGATCATCTTCATCCTCTTCTGGGGATGGGTCGAAGCCAGAACCTCGATCCTCTTCGCCATGGTCACGGCAGCGCTGATCTATTGCAGCTATCTCGTCTTCCTCGGCCTCGCCGACCGTCCCATGGACGTCTATTTGCTCACGATCGTTGCAGGCCTTGGGGCGGCCGGCATCATCGCGATCCCGATCACCTATCTGCAGAACCTGATCGCTGACCGGGCCGGTCTCGGCAGCTCGCTGATTGCGGTCAACATTTTCCTCAGCGGTGGAATGGCCTCGCTGATGTTTGCGCTGGGCACCAGCATAAGCGACTATGCGGGTACGGCGATCATCGCGTCGATTGCGGGCTTTGTCGGCGTCGGTCTCTTGTGGGTGCTCGACAGGACGCCTCGCGTAAAGATGGAAGGTTGAGGGAGGAGCATGGTGATATCTCGGCAGGAAGCCCCCGGACCGCTGCTCGAAATCTGCGTCGATGACGTTGCGGGTCTCGAGGCTGCCATTGTCGGTGGGGCAGACCGTATTGAGCTTTGCTCTGCGCTCGGCTCGGGCGGCCTGACACCGTCTCGTGGGTTCATGGCCATCGCTGCAAATGCACCGATCCCCGTCCATGCGCTGATCCGTCCGCGTGCCGGGCATTTCACCTATTCGAAGGATGAGATCGCCGTGATGGAGGCGGATATCCTGGCTGCGCGGGAGGCGGGGCTTGCCGGTGTGGTGATCGGGGCGACCACGATGGATGCCGCGCTGGATATCGATGCGATCCGTCGGTTGATCAGGGTCGCTGAAGGCCTTGATCTGACCCTGCATCGGGCGATCGATGTGGTCGCCGACATGGAGGCCGCACTCGATCTTGCCATCGAACTCGGTTTTTCCCGCGTTCTCACCTCAGGCGGCGCGCGTCATGCGGAGGAGGGGCTGGCGGTGATCAAGCGCCTCGCCCGCCACGGCGCAGGTTGCATCTCGATCATGCCCGGTGGTGGCGTTCGGCCGGAAAATGCCGCCATTTTTCTCGCTGTCCCTGAAATCCGCGAACTGCATGCTTCGTGCAGCCAGGCTGACATGGGGCAGGATCGACTGGTCGAACTCGGTTTTGAGGATCAATCCGTCCGTCGCACGGATGCCGACACGGTTCGGAGGCTCAAGGTGTCGATGGTTATGCGCTCTTAGTGACGTCTTCAGGATGCGAGGGCCTGAGTGTCCTGCAGGGCGAGCCGCTTCAACGTCTCCTCCGCTGTCATAGGTTTCCCAAAATAATACCCCTGGACTGCCCGGACACCGAGATTTTCGAGGATGCGCAGTTCCTCTTCGGTTTCGACGCCCTCTACGATCGCTTCCAGCTCCATCTCGTAGCACAGCGCCAGCACCGACTTGACGATGTTGAAGCTTGTGCGGCGGGTGTGAATGTTGCGCACGAAGCTGCCGTCGATCTTGATCTTGGTGAGCGGCAGCTTGTGCACGTGGTTCAAGCTCGAATAACCGGTGCCGAAGTCATCCAGCGAGATGCCGGCGCCGAGCTCACGCAGCATCTGGATCGACGCGCTTGCCTGCTCGAAGTCATGCATGACGGCGGTTTCAGTGATTTCGAAATTGATGCGGCGTGGGTCGAAGCCGCTCTTCAGGACAATCGAGACGATCTTCAACGTGTTCTCCGGTGACGTCAGATCGTGCGGAGAAAGGTTGAAGGAGAGATAGACGTTGTCGGGCCAGAGCGCGGCGGTCTTCAGCGCCCGCTTCAGCAGCATGCGTGTCATCAGCGTGATGCGGCCGTTGTGCTCCGCAACGGGAATGAATTCCGCAGGTGATACCTGACCGATCCGCGGGCTTTCCCAGCGGGCAAGAGCTTCGAAGCCTATGCAGACGCGCCGATCGACGCAGGTGATCGGCTGGTATACGAGCGAAAGTTCCTTGTCGAGATCAGCAGAAACAAGGGCTTCCTCGACGATCTTCTGTCGGTTCAGTTCATTTGCCTGGATGGCATTGAAGATGACCGTGCCGGCACGGTGACGCCGTTTGGCGGTATAGAGGGCGTAATCGGCGAGTTCGTAGATTTCCTGGCCGGTTGCGCCGACGTCAGGATAGAGCGCAAAGCCGACCGAGCCGGTCACCTGCACCATGCCGCTGCCAATATTGATGCGTTCGGCAATCAGTTCGCAGACCTTTTCTCCGAGCGCCACTGCATCGCTTTCGGCCACGCCGCCCTGCAGAAGCAGACCGAATTCGTCGCCGCCGAGACGGTAGACCGATAGCCGCTCGTCCGTGATCGTCGACAGGCGGTTGCTGATCTCGATCAGCACCTTGTCACCGGCCGAGTGACCGTAGAGATCGTTGACGGGCTTGAAACCGTCGAGATCGATAACACCCACAGCCAGCCTGCCATTGCTGCTGCTGGCGCGGCTGAAGGCCGTTTCGAGCATATGGAAGAAGCTGCGGCGGTTGGCGAGCAGGGTCAGGCTGTCGAGATTGGCAAGGCGCAGGTTCTCGTCCGAAAGCGCCTGCATCGCCTTGTTCTGCTCCTGGAGGGCGTGCTGCTGCAGCATCAGGACATTGCGGGATTCATGCAGTTGGCGAAAGTCGCGGTAATGCGAGACGAGGATCATGATCATCGCCATCGTCACCAGAATGACATTCACGCCGGTCGCAATGAAGGTCGGCTCTCCCGACAGGAGCATGACCACGAAAAAGGGCAGGTTGACCGTGACCGTGACTATCAGGGCTGCCGACCTCAGATGCATCAGGCAGAAGATGCAGCCGATGACGGTGATTGCCATGAAGAAGGCGACATGGGCCTTCTGGTATGGGTCGCCATAGGGCAGAAGCGAGACCGACCAGGCGGTACAGAACACCGCGATCGGAAAGGACAGAATGTTGGTGGCCTTCAGCTGCCGATAGGCCTGTTCCGGCGTGCGCTCACGTGTGCGCCCGCGCAGCCAGATGAGCGAGCGTAGTGCAAAGAGGGTCGCCATGACCACCGGCAGATAGACGACGAGATAGTCGGGCGCCGCACCCTGGTGTGTCCAGGCCAGCGAGACCATGTTGGTCGCGAGAATGAAATACAGAAGCGGGACCTGCTTCGAAAAGGCTTCGAACTGAGCAGCGGTCAGCGCTGGATTGCCGTTCGGAACCTTGAGTAGGTCGAGCCAGCGTCCTGCATGTTTCCGGATGCCCTGTGTTGTCCCCTTGTCGTTCACGCTTGCAGCTTCTCCCCGTCGCTTCAAGTCGAATAACCTATATGAGATTCCGTTAAAATTACGGAAATTGCTGATTATCAAATTCCGGCGATGCGGCGCGCTTCAGGCCAGATGCTCGTTGCAGTTCCCATGTGCCGCAGATATCAGGATTGCTGATCCAGGGAGCTTTTTTGATCGTGACAGCAAGACTTCATGCGTTTGTTGGCCTTTTCGTGGTTCTCAGTGCAGCGATGCCGGCCGCCGCTCAGGAGTGGCAGGCGACGGAAAAGGTCGATCACTATAACGTCAATGGTGCATCGCCGATGGCGCTCTACCAGTCGATCGGCGAGCGCGGCCCGAAACTGAGCCTTGGTCGCGTAATTGCCCATACGACCTTCAAGCTCACCTGGCAGCGGGATTATCAACAGCAGGGGCAGGCTTGCGTTCTGGCGTCTGCCAAGCCGAGGCTTGTTATCACCTACACGCTGCCGAAGCCCGCTCAGAAGCTTTCTCCCGACGTGGCGGCAAAGTGGCAGGCCTTTTACGACGGCATCGTCGCGCACGAGAAACTGCATGGGCAGTTCATGAAGGACCTCACGCAAGCGATCCAGGATGTGTCCATCGGCTTGCGCGATGAAAACGATCCGGGCTGCAAGAAGGTCCGCGCGGCGCTGCAGGCCCAGCTGAAGCCGATATCGGATGCGCATGTGGCGCGCCATAGCGAATACGACCAGGTCGAGATGTCACCGGGAGGTGCTGTGCATCAGCTGATCCTGGCCTTCCTCAACCCTTGAAATGAAAAGGCGCCCACATGGGGCGCCTTCAATTCTCTATCAGACCCGTTCCAGGGCGATCGCGATGCCCTGGCCGACGCCGATGCACATGGTGGAGAGCGCATAGCGCCCGCCTGTTTCCTTAAGTTCCAAAGCTGCCGTTCCGGCAATGCGGGCGCCCGACATGCCGAGCGGATGGCCAAGTGCGATGGCGCCGCCATTGCGGTTGACGCGCGGGTCGTCGTCGGCGATGCCGAGATCGCGGAGCGTGGCGATGCCTTGGCTTGCAAAGGCTTCGTTCAGCTCGATGACATCAATCTGCTGCTGCGTCAGACCGAGGCGGGCGAGCAGCTTCTTCGAGGCTGGGGCCGGGCCGAAGCCCATGATGCGCGGCGGGACGCCTGCCGTCGCTCCACCCAGGATGCGGGCGATGGGGTTGAGGCCGTATTTCTTCACGGCGGCTTCCGAGGCGATGATCAGGGCGGCGGCCCCGTCATTGACGCCCGACGCATTGCCGGCGGTGACGGTGGCACCTTCCATCTTGTTGACCGGCTTCAGCTTGGCGAGCGCCTCGACCGAGGTCGCGCGCGGATGTTCGTCACGGTCGACGATCACGGGATCGCCCTTGCGCTGCGGCACGGTGACGGCCACGATTTCCTTCGCCAGTCGGCCATTGGCTTGCGCTTCCGCCGCCTTGGCCTGGCTGCGAACGGCGAAGGCATCCTGGTCTTCGCGCGAGACCTTGAAGTCGATCGCCACGTTGTCGCCGGTCTCAGGCATGGAATCGACGCCGTATTGCTTCTTCATCAGTGGATTCACGAAGCGCCAGCCGATGGTGGTGTCGTAAATCTCGGCATTGCGGGAGAAGGCGGTTTCCGCCTTGGGCATGACGAAGGGCGCGCGGCTCATGCTTTCGACGCCGCCTGCAATCATCAGCTCGGCTTCCCCAGCCTTGATTGCACGCGCGGCGGTGATCACGGCATCCATGCCAGAGCCGCAGAGGCGGTTGATCGTGGTGCCGGTGACGGAGACGGGGAGACCCGCCAGCAGGGCCGACATGCGGGCAACATTGCGGTTGTCTTCGCCGGCCTGGTTGGCGCAGCCGTAGATCACGTCCTCGACGGCTTGCCAGTCGATGCCTGAATGGCGCTCCATCATCGCCTTCAGTGGTACGGCGCCGAGATCATCAGCGCGGACGGAGGAGAGCGAACCGCCGAAACGGCCGATGGGCGTGCGGATATAGTCGCAGATAAAGGCTTCGGTCATGGCTTGTACTCCTTACAGCGCGGGCACGACGAGGTCGGCAACCGGACCGTCGGTATGCAGCTTGGCGCCGGTCATGGCCTGAAGCTCGTCCATGGTCATGGGGCCAAGCTTTTCGCGCACCACGAACTTGCCGTCGACGATGTCGATCACGGCATGGCTCGTATAGACGCGGGTGATGCAGCCAACGCCGGTCAGCGGGAAGGTGCAGCGCTCGACGAGCTTCGGCTTGCCATCTTTGGTCACGTGTTCGGTGATGACGACGACTTGTTTTGCGCCATGCACCAGATCCATGGCGCCTCCAACGGCGGGAACGCCCTTGGAGCCGACGCGCCAGTTGGCGAGGTCGCCATTTTCGGCAACCTGATAGGCCCCGAGAATTGCGACGTCGAGATGGCCGCCGCGGACCATGGCGAAGCTGTCTGCATGGTGGAAGAACGCAGCGCCCGGCTTCAGCGTGACCGCCTTCTTGCCGGCATTGATCAGGTCCCAGTCTTCTTCGCCAGCGGGCGGGGCCTCGCCGAAGTTCAAGACGCCGTTCTCGGTGTGGAAGATCGCTTCGCGGCCTTCCGGCTGGAACTTGGCGACCATTTCCGGAAAGCCGATGCCGAGGTTCACATAGGCGCCGTCAGCGATGTCCTGGGCCGCGCGCCAGGCAATCTGGGCGTTGGAGAGCTTGATGTCTTCGCGGGTGTCGATTGCAGCTGCGTCGCTCATGCGTAAACCACTCCGGCGCGGATCAGCGCTTCTTCCTGTTGCGGGTTGGCGACTTCAACGACGCCATCGACAAAGATGCCGGGGGTGATCACCTGCTCGGGTTCGATCTCGCCGGGGGCGACGATCTTCGAGACCTGGGCGATGGTCTTGGCGGCGGCCATGCACATCAGGGGATTGAAGTTGCGGCCGGCCATCCGGTAGGTCAGGTTGCCATGCGTGTCGCCGAGATGCGCCTTGACGATGGCGAAGTCGGCCTTCAGCCAGCGCTCCTGCACGTATTTGCGGCCATCGAACTCAGCGATCACCTTGCCGTTTGCCAGTTCCGTGCCGAAGCCGGTCGGGGTGTAGAAGGCTGGGATGCCCGCGCCGCCGGCGCGGATGCGCTCGGCAAGCGTGCCCTGCGGAACGAGTTCCAGCTCGATCTCACCGGCGAGGTAGCGGTCTGTGAAGGCGCGCGGGTCGGAGGAGCGCGGGAAGGAGCAGATCATTTTCTTGACCATGCCGGCATCGATCATCGCGGCAATGCCGATGCGACCGTTGCCGGCATTGTTGTTGATGACCGTCAGGTTCTTCGGCCCCTTGTCGATCAGCGCGTGAATGAGCTCGATCGGTGCGCCGGAGCCGCCGAAGCCTCCGATCATGACGGTTGCGCCATCGCCGATCTCGGCCACGGCATCCGCCAGGCTAGCAATTCTCTTGTCCATGGGAACTCCCGTTTCCTCGAGCGCGGTCTGGCCGCTTTCTCCTGTCACCAAATATGATCGTGAAAACCTCGACAGCAAGCATTTTGTGCGATATTTGATATTTGTTCGATAATCGCACGAATATGGGTGGTGGGCTATGGCGATCGTTGAGCGCGATCTGATGGGTGGTTTTGCCAAAGGCTTGAAGGTGCTGGAAGCTTTCGGGCCGGAGCGCCAGCGGCTCAGCATCACCGAGGCAGCCGAAACCAGCGGCCTCGACAGGGCGACGGCACGGCGTTGCCTGCTGACGCTCTCGGAGCTCGGCTATGCTGACTATGACGGCAAGTTCTTCTCGCTGACGCCGAAGATCCTCCGGATCGGTCATGCCTGGCTTTCGGCGACGCCGCTGCCAGTTTTGCTGCAGCCGCATCTCGACCAGTTGTCGGAGTGGGTCGGGCATAGCGCCTCGGCCTCGATCCTCGACAATACCGAGATCGTCTATATCGCCCGTGCTGCACAAAAGCGGGTCATGTCGATCAACCTGATGCCGGGATCGCGGCTGCCGGCCTACAGCGCCTCGATGGGGCGGGTGCTGCTGGCCGCGCTTTCGGATGCCGAGGTCGATGCCATCCTCGCCGCTTCGCAGATGAAGGCGCATACGCCCCGGACGTTGACCGATCCTCGTTTGCTGAAAGAGGAAATCGCCAAGGTGCGGCAGCAGGGATATGCAGTGATCGACCAGGAATTGGAGATCGGTCTCTGTTCGATTGCCGTTCCTGTCAGCAACGACCGGGGCCGTGTGGTGGCTGCCATCAATGTCGGCGCGCCGGCTGCAATTCTGCCCGCCGCCGATCTGGCCGCCCATTGCCTGGAGGCGATGCTGGAGATGCAGGCAAGGCTCAAGCCGCTGC
The DNA here is from genome assembly GCF_009650195.1 of Agrobacterium sp. MA01. NCBI lineage: Bacteria > Pseudomonadati > Pseudomonadota > Alphaproteobacteria > Hyphomicrobiales > Rhizobiaceae > Agrobacterium > Agrobacterium sp. MA01. The sequence goes on along the minus strand of NZ_CP045854.1, from coordinate 3,216,260 downwards.
TGCCCTGAGCGTCAGGCTTTTGCCGCTTCCGTTGCTGCCTCGCGGATCGTGCGCATCAGAAGCGCCAGCGGCATGGAGGGCACGGCATCTGCCCGAACCGTCAGACCGACCGGTCCCTTCGTTTCGCTGGTGTCGATCGGCAGGGCCGCCAGTGTGCCGTCGGCGAGGTCCGTTGCCACGACGCCAGCGGAGATGATCCAAACGGCATCCGTCTGGCGCACGAAGGCGCGGCCGAAGCTGTCGGACACCGTTTCGATCTGCGTGGGTATGCCGGAGATGCCGTTTGCGATCAGGAAGCGCTCGACGAAGGGGCGGATGATCGACGCCCGGGTCGGCATCAGCACGGGATAACGCTCAAGCTCGCCGAACAGGTCGGAGCCGGCCAAGAGGAGCGGATGACCAGCGCGGACGCAGAAGATCACCTGCTCGGAATAAAGATGCTCGAAGGAGAAGCCGGTCATCTGCTCCGGTGCCGCGAGACGGCCGACGACGAGGTCGAGATCGCCGACCCGCAACTGTTCGAGCAAAACGGCGTTTTCGCCGGTGACGATCTTGATGCGGGCGGGCACGTCCTCCTTGAGGAACAAGGTCATGGCCTGCGGCATGATGCGGGTGGAGACCGTCGGCAGGGCTCCGATCCGGATCGGCGGGGCGTCGGCATGCAGGGCATGGGAGACGGAATCGAAACCCTGGCGGAGCGCGGTGAGTGCTGCACCTGCGTGCTTGAGGAAGGCTTCGCCATAGCGGGTGATGCGGATGCCGCGTCCGTCCTTTTCGAACACCGCGACGCCCAGCACTTCCTCAAGTTCCCGGATGGTCTTGGTCACCGCAGGCTGGCTGACATGCAGGAGTTCCGCCGCCTTCATCACGCTCTTCTGGCGCGAAACCTCCACGAAGGTCTGCAGATGGCGAAACTTGATCCGGTTATCGATCATGGCAAAACATAACCCTATGGTTAGGTGTTTCGTGGAAAACATCATTTTACCTAACCAAATCGCGTGAGCAATATGGTGTCAACGGAGGAGGAACCCGTGCAGTTCGTTCAGGTCAACGGCGTCAGCCTGCATCACCAGATCATTGGTGGGCCGGGCAACAAGCCGGTCATCGTCTTCATCAATTCGCTCGGAACCGATTTCCGCATCTGGCGCGACGTAATCGTCCGGCTTGCCGGTAGCTATCCGCTGCTGACCTATGACAAGCGCGGGCATGGGCTTTCGGATGTCGGGCAGGCCCCGTACTCGATCGAAGACCATGTCGATGACCTGATCGGTTTGCTGGAGCATTTGAAGGTCAGCAATGCCGTCATCTGCGGGCTTTCCGTGGGCGGTCTGATTGCGCAAGGCCTCTATGCCCGCCGGCCTGATCTGGTGAGGGCACTTATCCTCTGCGACACAGCCCACAAGATAGGGACGGCGGAGATGTGGGCTGCCCGCATCGCAGCCATCGAGGAGGATGGTCTTGAGGGCATCGTGGATGGTGTGATGGAGCGCTGGTTTACGCCGGCCTTCCGCAGCAGTGACCCGGCCTTCCCTGGCTATCGCAACATGATGCTCCGCCAGCCGGTCGACGGCTACATGGGCACATGTGCTGCGATCCGCGATGCCGATTATACCGAAGTTGTCGGTCAGATCGCTGTCCCGACGCTCTGTGTCGTCGGCGACCAGGATGGGGCGACACCACCCGATCTCGTGCTGTCGCTTGCCAAGCTCGTCCCCGGCGCGCGCTATGAAATCATCAAGGACGCCGGACACATCCCCTGTATCGAGCAACCGGAAATGCTCACCACCATCATCGAGGCCTTTCTCGCGCCCGTTATTTCAGGAGAGGCAGCCCATGGCTGATGCCCGCAGTCCTTCAGATCGCTATCGGCAGGGTATGGCGACCCGCCGCCGTGTGCTGGGTGATGCCCATGTCGATCGCGCCTCGGCGTCGGCCACGCCGTTTGATCAGCCGTTCCAGGAGATGATCACGGAGGGGGCCTGGGGCACCGTCTGGTCGCGGCCCGGCATCAGCCCGCGCGAACGCTCGATGATCACCATCGCACTGCTAGCAGCCCTTGGCCACGACGAGGAAGTCGCCATGCATGTGCGCGCCACCGCCAATACCGGGGCGAGCCGTGAGGATATCACGGAAGCGCTGATGCATGTCGCGGTCTATGCCGGCGTTCCCGCCGCCAACAGGGCTTTCAAGATCGCCAAGCACGTGTTTGATAAGCTGGATGCCGGCGAGACCGGGGGAGGGAGCCATGACTGATCTTTCGAACAAGAAGCCGGAAACGGGCGCCTTCTTTGCGCGCGACCGCAACCTGCATCCGCCGGCCTATACCCCGACCTACAAGACCTCCGTCCTGCGCTCGCCGCAAAAGGCGCTGCTGTCGCTTGATGGCACCAAGTCCGAAATCACCGGTCCGGTCTTCGGCCACTCCATTCTGGGCGAACTCGACAACGACCTGATCCACAACTTCGCCAAATCAGGCGAGAGCGCGATCGGCGAGCGCATCATCGTGCATGGGCGCGTGCTCGACGAGCGCGGACGCCCCGTACCCGGCGCCCTTGTCGAATTCTGGCAGGCCAATGCCGGCGGTCGCTATCGCCACAAGAAGGAAAGCTATCTTGCGGCGCTCGATCCGAATTTCGGCGGCTGCGGGCGCACCATCACCGACGAGAACGGCTACTATGCCTTCCGCACCATCAAGCCCGGTCCTTACCCCTGGCCGAACGGGGTCAACGACTGGCGGCCGGCGCATATCCATTTCTCGATCTTCGGCCATGGCTTCTCGCAGCGCCTGATTACCCAGATGTATTTCGAGGGTGATCCGATGATCTGGAAGTGTCCGATCGTGCTGACGATCCCGGATCGCGAGGCGATCGAGCAGCTCGTCGCTGCCCTCGACTGGTCGGCGACCATCCCGATGGATGCGCGGGCTTACAAGTTCGACATCGTCTTGCGTGGACGGCGTTCCACCCTGTTCGAAAACCGGATGGAGGGGAACTGATGGTCCAGGATCTCGGCTACCTCAAGGAAAGCGCTTCGCAGACGGCGGGCCCTTACGTCCACATCGGCCTCACGCCGAACTTTGCGGACATCAAGGGCGTCTATGTTGTCGACCTCGGCACAAGCATGGTCAATGACAAGACGCGCGGCGAGCGCATCACCTTGACCGGTCGTGTCATCGATGGCTCCGGTACGCCGCTCAGGGATGCGCTCATCGAAATCTGGCAGGCGGATGCCGACGGTCTTTACAACAGCCCGTCCGAGACGCGTGGCAGCGCCGATCCGAACTTCACCGGTTGGGGACGCTGCCCTTGCGATCTCACGACGGGTGAATACCGGTTCGAGACGATCAAGCCGGGCCGCGTGCCATTCCGGGATGGTCGCCTGATGGCGCCGCATATCTCCTTCTGGATCGTCGCGCGCGGCATCAATCTCGGCCTCAACACGCGCCTTTATTTCGGCGACGAAGAGGCGGCCAATGCTGAGGATCCGATCCTCGCGCGCATCGAGCACCGCGTGCGCGTGCCGACGCTGATTGCGCAGCGTGACGGTTCGACCTATCACTTCGACATCCACCTGCAGGGTGAGAAGGAGACGGTCTTCTTCGACATCTGAGAAGGGCCTTGAGATCAGCATGACCGTATCCGTCTTCGACCATCCGATACTATCAGGCCTGTTGGGCGATGAGGAGATCGGCGCCCAGTTTACGGCTTCAGCCGAGCTTTCAGCCATGCTCGGTTTCGAGGTGGCACTTGCCGAGGCGGAGGCTGCAGAGGGTCTTATCCCTGCCGAGGCTTCACACGCAATTGCGGCTCTGCCGGAGGCGTTCCTCGCTGATCTTGATGCCCTGAAACAGTCGATCGGTCGCGATGGGGTGATCATTCCCGATCTCGTGCGGCAATGGCGTGCCGCTCTCGGCGAACACGGCAAATATCTGCATTTCGGTGCCACCAGCCAGGATGCAATCGATACAGCGCTGATGCTGCGGCTGACAAAGGTGCTGTCGATCCTCGATCAGCGTCTTGTGGCTATAATCTCGGCGCTCGATGCTCTGGATACGCGTTTGGGTGCCAAGCCGTTGATGGGGCGCACGCGCATGCAGGCGGCGATCCCGATCACGGTTTCGGATCGTCTGTCGAGCTGGAAGTTGCCGGTCGTCGCCCAGAAGGCCGCTGTTCAGGATATGCTGAAATCGGGTTTGCCTCTGCAACTCGGCGGGGCTGCCGGCACGCTCGAAAAGCTCGGCGACAAGACGCTTGCCGTGCGCGCCCGGCTTGCCGATCGGCTCTCGCTCGCTGACCGCCCGCAATGGCACAGCCAGCGCGGCATCATCGCCGAAATCGGCGGTCTTTTGTCTCAGATCAGCGGCAGCTTCGGCAAGATCGGCCAGGATCTGGCGCTGATGGCGGATAACGGCACGGCTGTGATCGGCGGCGGCGGAGCTTCTTCCGCCATGCCGCACAAGCGCAATCCGGTCAAAGCCGAAGTCCTCGTCACGCTTGCCCGGTTCAACGCCGTGCAGATCTCCGGACTGCATCAGGCGATGGTGCATGAGCAGGAGCGGTCGGGAGCTGCCTGGACACTTGAATGGATGATACTGCCACAGATGGCGATCACGACGGGCGCTGCGACACGACTCGCAACGGATGTCCTTCAGTCGATCGAAGACCTTGGCGATCGCTGATCAGCGTTCATCCGGATCAGAGGCGTCGGTCGCGACATAGCGGCGGGTCGCCTTGCGCATCATCCCGATCTGCCGGACAAAGCCCGAGCAGGCGTCACAGCCGAAGAGATGCAGCCGCAGCCGCAAGGTCTCGCCAATCGACAGGCGTCGATCGAGTTCATCCGAGGCGAGTTTCGTGGCATTTTCGCACATCATGACAGGCTCTCCTCCGGTGCAAACCAGTGCCCTTCGAGGCAATTGCGCAGACGCAGCCTGGCGCGATGCATCAGGACATGCATGTTGGTGGTGGTGATGCCGATCTCGGCACAGATTTCTGGTGTCTCCATCTCGACGAACTCGCGCATCATGAAGACGCGGCCCTGGTCGGGGGGCAAGTGATCGAGGCAGGCCTCGAAGACTCGCCAGAAATCCTTGCCCAGCAATTCTACCTCCGGATTGCCCCAATCGCTCGGCCTGTTTTCCGGCACCCAGTGGCCCTTGACGTCGAAATAGCGTGGTTCGTCTTCATCGGGGAAATGCCCGAGCGGCATCGCGATCATCTGCGATTGCTTGCGCTTGAAGCGGATCTGGTCGGCGATCTTGTTGCGCAGGATGGCAAAGACCCAGGTGCGGAAGGCGGAGCGTCCGGCAAAGGCCTTGGCGTTGCGCAGCGCACCCGCCAGCGCCTCCTGTACCGCATCTTCGGCGAGGCCGGGATCGGCAAGCTGAAGGCTCGCAAATTTCAGCATGCGCTGGCGCAGTTCCGCCATGTAAACAGCATCGGCGAGAAAGGGGGCCGCAGCACCGTATCCGCCGATCACTTCCTCATTACCCATATTCCCCATCATGATCCCCCGGACTTCGTCCGCGCTGCCAAGATCTCGAGCGCCAAACCGCACGCTCCCGTTTGTCGCGGCTTCTCGAGAGATCTTACAGCATGATACAAAAAAATCTCATGTCAGGATCATCACCACAGCATATGCGGCAATCACCAGAAGCGTGACATTGCGCCGAAGCGCCAGATACCAATCGGGTTGGTCGCCTTTGCGGTGTATGGAAAGATCGCAGGCAAGGAGCGCGAGAAACACGGCCATATGCAGCGCCATCGTCAGAGCCGGGACATAGGCGTGGAGCAGTAGCGCGCCGATGGCTGCAAGGGCCGCGACATTGCTGACGACGAGCATCAACTGTGGTTTCTCTGCCTTTATCTGTGCCTGGCTCCAGAGCGTTCCGGCCATAAAGCAGGCGATACCCGTGCCGTAGGCGACAAAGGCCTGAGCCGCGAGGGCCGGTTGGAAGCCCAGCACCTGGGCCAGCCCGAGCGCCCAGAAGGGGAGGGCGCCGGCATAAGTCAGAAGTTTGGTGAGCGCGGTGTCGCGGTACATCGGTCAGGCTCCTTGCAGACGGGCGATCAGCATTTCTGACAGGGCTCTTGCACTTTCGGCCGCCGCCTCGACGCGGTTGCCGAGGCACCAGTCGCCACAGGCGCCAAGGCCGAGGGTTGGATCAAAGAGGAAAGGCTGGCCAGCCGGTTTCTCGACATTCGCGTAGCGCCAGCGGTGCAGGTCGATCCACGTGGCTGTCGACAGGTCTCGGCCGAGAAGCCGCTTGAGGGACTGGAGCATCTCGGCCTGTACCTCGCCGCGGTCGCGCTCGAGGTTGGCCTCGGCCCAATCGTTTCGGCTGTGGATGGTGAGCGCGGTCTTCTCGGATCGGCCCGGCTTGCTTGCCTCGACGGCAATCCAGCTGAGTACGGGATCTTCGATGCGCGCGGCGTCGAAGCCGAGGTCCAGCGGCACGTCGAGGCCGATCATCAGGGTGAAGCAGCCGCTCATCTCCACGGTCTTCAGGGCGGCATGGGCGGAAAAAGCCTCCGGCATCAGCCGGATGGTCTGGGGAGCGGGGGCGGTTGAGATGACAAGATCGAAACGGCCAAGATCTTTGTCCTCGTTGTCGCTCAGGACCCAGCCATCCCCGGAGGCAGCAAGGCGCGCAACGGTCGCTTCCTTGCGGATCTCAAGCTCCGCGGCCAATCCGTTGGCAAAACCGCTCATGGCGGGGAGGCCAATATAGCGCGGCTCGGGAGGGCGGCTGTCTGTCACAAGGCCTTCTGCTTTCAGCGTATGAACTGCCTGTGGCCAGATGCCGGCATGACCCGCCTCCACGGCTTGTTCCGCAGCCGCCTTGAAAGACGGCGAGCGGGCGGTAAAATACTGGGCGCCATGGTCGAAGGAAAACCCTTCGCGGCGGCGGTTTGCCATCCGGCCGCCAAGGCCCCGGCTCTTTTCAAACACGGTGATGTCGGCGTGAGCGGAGAGATTGCGGCCGAGCGTGATGCCGGCAATGCCGGCTCCGATGATGGCGATGGATGTCTTCACGCGGTCCCCTTCTCAAATGCTTGATGCGCTTGAGCTTTACGTTGTTCAGGCGCCAGCGGTTTTGCCGTCCTCGCTCGCTTCGAGCAGCGGCCGGATGAGCGGGTTCGGAAAACGCCGCTTCACGGTGACGGCAAAGAAGGATTCGATCATGCCGGGCAGGGCGTCGAACTCCACCAGCGTTCCGGCTTCGAGCTCGCCCTTGACGACAATCGGCGGGAGAACGGCAAGGCCCGCCCCTTCTCGCGCCAGAAGACGCATCATCGCCATGTCATCCACCTCAGCCGCAATCTGCGGCGTGATGCCGAGGCGTGCGACGAGGGCTTCGAATTGCGAGCGCACGCCGCTTTCGAGCGTCGGCAGGATGACGGGGTGCTCGGCCAGCAGGTCGGCGAGCTTCGCGCCCGGTTTGCCATAGGACGGTTTGCCGATCAGGCTGACCCGCTGCTGATAGACATGTTGGGCGATGAAGGGAGTTACGGAATCGGCCATCGGCGCCTGGTTGAGCAGGACGATGTCAAGGTTCAACGTTTCGAGCGCGCCGAGAAGCTCGCTGGTGCTGCCCGAGCGCAAGATCATGTCGACGTCGGAGCGTCCGAGGATCGGGCGCAGGAACTCCATCTGGAAGTTGCGCGACAGGGTGGCGAGCGCGCCGATGCGGATGGCGCGGCGTGTCCTTCCTGTCTCCTTCAAGGTTTCCACAAGTTCTTCGCCGGCTGAAAAGATCGTGTCGGCATGATCGAGCGCGATGCGTCCCGCTTCCGTGAGATAGAGCTGTCGACCACGACGCTCGAAGAGAGAATGGCCCAACCGCTCCTCCAGCTGCTTGATCTGGGTCGAGAGCGCTGATTGCGACAGGTTCAGCCGCTCGGCCGTGCGGGTCAGGTTGCCGTCATGGGCGACGGCGCGGAAATAGCGGAGGTGATGATAGTTCAGTTCGGACATTATTCTATTTTATAGAACGAATTTACAGAAACAATGAATTTTTCTTGCGATCACGCCGCTGATAACAGGTCCGTGAGATCGCCGCTGCCTCCTCCCAAGCAGCGGCCCAGACCGGAGACATCACGTGATCCACATGTTGCCGCTTCTTGCACCGCTGCTACTTGCCGGTGCCTCGCTCTATGCCTTTCAGGCGCCCGGCCTTCGCCCGCGTCAGGCGATCCGCGTTGCCGAACTCGCGGCTCTCGGTTCGATCCTCGTCGCCGTGCTTTCCGCTGTCGTGCTGGTGCTGCAGGGGCCGGGCACGAGCCCGGCGATTGGATTTAGCTACTTTGCGCTTGCGTCACGGCTTGACCTTGTCAGCTTGGTGATGCTGCTGCTTGTATCCTTCATCGGCTGGGTGGTGCTGCGTTATGCCGGCACCTTCCTCGACGGGGAAGAGCGGCAGGGCCCGTTCACCGGCTGGATGACGGCAACACTTGGCGCCGTCCTTCTGCTCGTCCAGTCGGGCACGCTGCTGCAGCTCGTCGTCGGCTGGGTCGCGACCAGCCTGCTCCTGCATCAGCTGTTGCTCTTCTATCCTGAGCGGATCGTCGCCCAGCGCGCGGCGCGTAAGAAGTTCATCGTCTCGCGCGTCGGTGATGCCGCCCTGATCGGTGCCGTCATTCTTCTCGCCATCTCCTTCGGGACCGGTGACATCGCGACCATTCTCGCCGCGGCCCGCGAGGGCGAGGGGGTGCCGCTGACAATCGCATCCGCCGCCCTGTTCGCCCTTGCTGCGCTTCTGAAGTCTGCCCAGTTCCCGACCCATGGCTGGCTAACCGAAGTGATGGAAACGCCGACCCCGGTTTCGGCTCTGCTGCATGCCGGCGTCGTCAATGCCGGCGGCTTCCTCTTGATCCGCTTTGCCGATGTCATGCTGCAGGCGCCGGTGGTGCTGGCGGTGCTGGTCATGGTTGGTGGCTTCACCGCGCTGTTCGGCAGTCTCGTGATGCTCACCCAGTCGGCGGTTAAGACCTCGCTCGCCTGGTCCACTGTCGCGCAGATGGGCTTCATGATCCTGCAATGTGGCCTGGCACTGTTCCCGATCGCGCTTCTGCACATCGTCGCTCATTCGCTCTACAAGGCACATGCCTTCCTCGCCTCCGGCTCGGCCATCGAAACGGTTGCCTCGATCAAGCGCCCCGGTCCGGTCGCGATCCCCAATGCCAAGGCCGTTGGCCGCGCCTTCCTGCTGGCATTGACGATCTATGCGGTGATCGGTTTGCTCTTCGGCTTTGCCGACAAGCCGCCGCAGGCGCTCGCGCTTGGGGCGATCCTGATCTTCGGCGTCGCTTACTTGATCGCTCAAGGGTTGGCGGATGCGGCTCCCCGGGCGCTGACCTGGCGAACCTCGCTCTACTCGATCTCGGCGGCGACGGCCTACTTCGCCCTGCAGCGCATTTCCGACAGTCTGATGCTTGGTACCTTGCCGGCGACCCCACAGCCCGGGCCGCTTGAGTGGACGCTGATGCTGCTCGCCGTCGTCACCTTCGGCGTGGTGGCGGTCGCCCAGTCGCTCTTCCCGCTCTGGGCCTATCATCCGGCGGCGGCAGGCCTCAGGGTCCATCTGGCCAACGGCCTCTATGTCAATGCCCTCTTCGATCGCCTGCTCGGTGGCTGGACGCTTCCGCGCAACACCTCCGCAACGCCTGCTTCAGTGAAGGAGTGAACCCGATGACCGAGATGACCACAGTGGACACCCTGCATGGTGAAGCACTCGTGCTGGCGGCGGATCAGGCCGTGCGGGCCATCCCGCCGGCCTGGCCGCTGACAGCGACCGTTGCCGTCAACCCCTTCCTAGGCCAGATCACCGAGACGCTCGACCAGACGGCGGCCCGGCTCGCCCGGATCAGCGGCGTCAGGCTGGCATTGCCGCGCAAGCATTATGCCGACCAGATCGCCCAGGGCGAGATCACGGATGAGGATCTGGTTGCAGCGCTCCAGTCGAGCGCGCTTTTCAACCGCATCGACCTGCCGGCGCTCAAGGCTGCCGTTGGTGAGGAGCTGCAGCCGGTTGTGCCACTCCCGACGATCGCGGAGCTTGCCGCGCGGGCCACGGGCAAGGATTGGCCGGGCCTCGTCTCCGAGCGCATCGGCACCTTTGCGGCCGGTTTCTTCGATCAGGGGCAGGCCCTTTGGGCCGCTTCCCGGCGTAACGGGCTCTATGCCGCCTGGCGCGCCTTTGCGACCCACGACCTGACGCCGGAAATCTTGGGCCTGAAAGGCTTCAGCATCCATGTCGACGAAACGCCGGAGACACCATATGCGGCGATCGAACGGGCGGCTGTCTCCCTCGGCCTTGGTGCCGAGCCCGGCACCTATTTCCATCAGCTCCTGTTGACCGTCGGGGGCTGGGCGCAATTCACGCGCCACATCCAGTTCAAGGCCGAGGTCGAGGGCCGCACGGATACAACGGCGCTGGAACTGCTGGCGATCCGGCTCGTGTTCGAAGAGGCGCTCTATGCGCGTCACAAGACGGATATCGAGAGCGAGTGGCAGCAGGTGCGGCGCGCCCATGTCGAGCCGGTCAGCCCGGATTTCGATACCGTCATCGACGGGCTGCTGCAGGTCGCTGCCGAGCGCTCAGCGCAGCGGAAGCTCGCGGCCACGCTTGCTGCACCCTCGCCGATCAAGGTTGCCGAGTTGCGGCCAGTCCTGCAGGCGGCCTTCTGCATCGACGTGCGCTCGGAAGTCTTCCGCCGCGCGCTCGAAAGCGTTGATCCTGCTGTTCGCACACTCGGCTTTGCCGGCTTCTTTGGTCTGGGTGCAAGCCACAAGGGCTTTGCCTCCGACGTATCAGAGCATCGCTTGCCGGTTCTCCTGAAGCCTTCCGTCTTCAGCTGCAGCGCCGTCGATCACGATGAGGATGCCGATCAGCAGGCGCGGTTCAGCGCCCGTGCCACTCGCGCCTGGGGCCGTTTCAAGCTGGCCGCCGTTTCCTCTTTCGCCTTCGTCGAGGCGATGGGCCCCGTCTATGCCGGCAAGCTGATGCGCGACGGTCTCGGTTTCGGCAAGGGCAAGGGTCCGGATGCGGCCAAGCCGCGCTTTGCCCCGAGCCTTGATCTCGACACGCGGGCGGTGGTTGCTGAAACCGTGCTCAAGGCCATGTCGCTCACCGAAGGTTTCGGCCGCTTCGTGCTGGTCTCCGGTCATGGCGCGAATGTGGTCAACAACCCCTATGCCAGCGCCCTTCACTGCGGCGCCTGTGGCGGCTATGCGGGCGACGTCAACGCGCGTCTGCTGGCCGATCTGCTGAACGACCGGGCCGTGCGGGAAAAGCTGGCGTTGAACGGGATCATCATCCCGACCGATACCGTCTTCCTCGGCGGCCTGCATGATACGACGACTGATACGGTGACGCTGTTCGAAGGCGACCTGGAGAACGACCTCGCAGCGGAGGATATCGTTCGCATCCGGCAGTGGCTTGCCCAGGCCGGCCGCCTGACGCGCGCCGAGCGGGCGCGGCGTCTGCCTCGGGCTTCGGCGGAGAGCGTCATCGAGCGCAGTCGGGATTGGTCTGAAGTCCGGCCCGAGCTCGGGCTCGCGGGCTGCCGCGCCTTCATCGCGGCACCGCGCACAAGGACGGCAGGCCGGTCGCTGGAAGGTCAGGCCTTCCTGCATGACTATGTCTGGAAGAAGGACGAGGGCTTCAAGATCCTCGAACTGATCCTGACGGCTCCCGTCGTCGTTGCGAGCTGGATCAGCCTGCAGTATTTCGGCTCGTCGGTTGCGCCGTCGCTCTTTGGTGCTGGCAACAAGCTGTTGCACAATGTCGTCGGTGGCATCGGCGTCGTCGAGGGCAATGGTGGCAATATGCGGGCCGGGCTCCCCTGGCAGTCGGTCCACGACGGGGAGAATTTCGTCCACGAGCCACTGCGTCTGACGGTTGCCGTCGAGGCGCCCAAGGAGGCGATCGCCGACATCCTCAAGCGGCATGCCCAGGTGCGCGCCCTGTTCGACAATGGCTGGCTGCATCTCTTCACGCTCGACGAGCAGGGTCAGATGGCCTGGCGCTATGCCGGCAATCTCGGTTGGACGGATGTCCGTCCGGGTGCGGCATCGGATGTCGAGCAGAAGGCTGCGAGTTGAGCTTCAAGACAGGACCGTCGGCTCCCCCGCCGGCGGTCCATATGCTCCGCGTCAGACGGCGTTCACCGCCGGCGGTCGCCATCCCTCGCCTTTTTGGGCAAGGGCGGTGCCTTTTGCGAGTAGACGCTCGGCCTCAGCCATCATCAGCGGAGCAACACCCTTGATGTCGTCGGGGCGGATGGCTTCGGTGAGGTAATAGGCAACGCTGCCATCGCGATAGATACCGTGGAAGGGGCCGAGGCCCGCGACACAGCAGACATTCTGCAACTGCCGCCGCCCGCCCTCGACAGGTCTGACTTCGAGATCTGCAAGTGCTTGAAGCGCTGACCGCCCAAGGGCCGCATGTCGGTCGATGCCGAGGCGCTCGGACTTCTGCAGGGCGTAGGCGAACATGGCCGTTGCCGAACTTTCTGGGTAGTTGTCCCTCGTATCTGGCGCATCGATCACCTGCAGCCAGCGATGATCCTTTGTCATCAGGGCGGCGAGCCGATCGTTAAGCGCTGCCAACCGCGCCGACAGGTGGCGGCGTATATCGCCCTCCGGCAGATGCTCGATCACGTCGACAAAGGCCATGGCCAGCCAGCCGATGGAACGGGCCCAATGCGCCGGCGACAGGCCGGTATTGGGATCGGCCCAGTCCTGCAGTCGCGACTCGTCGTAGCCGTGGCGATAGAGGCCGGAGGCTGTGTCGAAAGTCAGGTCCAGCGCCGTGTTGAACTGGGCGATAGCGTCGTCCATGAGGCTTTGATCACCCAATGCCAGGCCAAGCTCGACCTTGAACGGCATGGCCATATAGAGGCCATCCAGCCAGACCTGATGCGGGTAGCGCAGCTTGTGCCAATAGGGGCCGCTTGCGATGCGGGGATGATGGGTCAACTGTCGACCGAGCTGTCGTGCTGCATCCAGATAGCTGGCCTGGCCGGTCAGCCGGTGGAGGTAAAGCAGTGCATGTCCAGGTTGAATGTTGTCGATGTTGAATTCGGTGATCCTGTAGTCAGCAAGACCGCCGTCGGCATCCACCTGGGCGTCCACCAGACGGGTCAGGTGGTCGAGCCAGCGCCGGTCCCCCGTCGCTTCGTGCAGCGTGATGAGGCCACGATAGAGGCAGCCGTCCTCATAACACCAGGCACCTGCCTTGTAGGGTTCGTAGTCGCGGGCGTAGTCGTCGAAATAGGAAATTAGCATCGGTCTTCATGGGTCCGGGTGAATGGAAGCGGGTGAGAGGCGCGTCAGACGACTGAACCTCGTGTTTTCGGCAATGATGCCGGCATGGCGCAGCTCCGGCAGATGACAGGCCATCTCCGGCACGGCGGGTTTTGCATCGGCGCTATAGGCGATGCGCATACCGTCGATCGACACTGCGTCGATCGTCGATTCCGGAAGCCCGTAGAAGACGGCTGCCGCTGTTTCGGCGCCTGAAACCTCGAGATTGCGGATGTCGATCCCCTCGATCTTCGGCGTGGTGGCCGAGACGGGCAGGGCGGCGCGGGATTGGACGTAGTCGGAGCGGCCATCGGCATCGCAGAAGTAGAAGGCGTTGACGGCGATCGGGGTCGCGACATCCTGCATGCGGCAGTCATGGACACGGATGTTGGAGACGCTACCGCCACGGCCACGCCGGGTCTTGATGCGCAGGCCCCGGTCCGTGCCGATGAAATGGCAGCGACTGATCGTGACGTCGCTGATCCCCTGGCTCATCTCGCTGCCCATGACCACGGCACCATGGCCACGCTGCATCAGGCAGTTGCGGATCTCGACATTGCGGGTCGGCCGATCCGGGCCGCCGCGCGGATCGCGCTTGCCGGCCTTGATCGCCACGCAATCGTCGCCGACGGATATATCGAGGCCAACAAGGCGAATGTTCTGGCTGGATTCAGGGTTCAGCCCGTCGGTATTGGGCGAGTCCGGGTGGTTGCGGATCGTCAGTCCCGCCGCGAGAACATCCTCGCAAAGCACCGGATGCACGGTCCAGGAGGGGGAATTCTGAACGGTGATGCCAGTCATGGTCAGATCGCGACAGCCCGACAGGAAGATCGTGCGCGGGCGCCGGGCTCCGTCGCGGGTTTCCTTCGGCCAGGTCCACCAGTCGCCGCGGTCGCCGCCGCCGTCTACGATACCTTTGCCGCAGATGGTGAGATTATCGCAATCGATCGCGTTGAGGAGGCTGGCGAAGCAAGCTTCCGCGACCCCTTCCCAGGTGCCGAGCACGCGTCCGTCCGGATGCCGGGCGGATAGGATCGTGCGCCCCTCGCGTGTGCCGATGTCCTGCAGAACCGCGCCGTCCTCGATCAGCAGCGTCATGTCACTCTTCAGGAAAAGCGGGCCTGAAGTCCAGGAGCCGGCGGGCAGCCGGAGTGTTCCACCCGCCGGCACCGCAGCGATCGCGGACTGGATCGCCGAGGTATTGTCGAGGCTGTCAGGGCTTGCGCCGTGGTCGCGGATATCGACCAAGGCCGGCTCGTCGGCTGTTCGGAAGGTCGTCCCACCGATCGCCGTCGAGAAGCGGTACTCGCTCTCCGATTCGAGACCGTCGAGGGACAGCACGACCGAGGTCGCGCTGCCGGTCTTGACCGTCGTGCCGTCTCCCAGCTGCAGCACCCAGGGCAACACCCGGTCGAGAGCGAACAGATGTGCGTCTGCCTCGATCGTGAGGGTTGCTGTCCTAGAAGTCCGGTGCAGCAGCTGGATAGGGCCGTCGGTCAAGATCGTCCTCCTCAGATGCCGGTCAGCGCGCTGTTGATGCCGTCGATGATCTCGGCGGCGGCGTCTTCGGCCGAAGCCTGGCCATAGGCGAAGGCTTCGAAGGTGCTGTCGAAGACATCTGTCACGCGCGGATGCTCGTTGAGCGGCGAGACGCCGACGCCAGCGCCATCCAGCACGATCTTGTTGGCTTCGACCTGAACCGGCTTGATCGAGCCTGCCTTGGTCAGTTCGTCGAGCGCGATCTTGCTCGAGGGTACGCCACGGGTCGCTCCGAGGATCTTGATGGCTTCCGGATCGTTCAGCAGGCAGTTGACGATTTCGGCTGCCGCCTTCGGCTCCTTGCTGTTCTTCGAGATGGCGAAGAGCATGGAGGGCTTGCGGTAAACACCTTCGGTTGTTGCGCCTTCAACCTGAAGGAGCTTGACCGGCACGAGTTGCTGGCCGTCTTCCATCGGACCGGCGATCTTGCCGTAGGTGCTGTCCCACTGATAGGTGCCGGCGATCTTGCCGCTGGCCCAGGCCGGGTTTTCATGCAGTGGCGCATTGCCTCCGGCGGCGACGTCCTTCCAGGACTTGATGACACCCTGGTCGACCATGGTCTGGTAGAATTTCAGGCCATCGGCCAGCTCTTCTACCGTCCAGGCGACCTGGTTGGTGGCGGGATCGATCAGGTCCTTGCCGGTCTTCTGGGTGGTGCGCAGGATCACGATCAGACGGGCATCGAGGGCTGTGCCTTCGAAGGGATAGTAATCCTGGCCGAGCTTTTCCTTCATGACCGGGGCTGCGGCGAGCAGTTCGTCCCAGGTGGTGGGGATGGCAAGGCCCGCCTTGTCATAGGTGGTCTTGTTGAACATGAAGACGCGACCGGTGGTCGAGACCGGCAGGCCGTTCAGCTTGCCGTCAACGCTGCCGCTCTTCAGATCCGCCTCTGCCCATTGGCTGAGGTCTATGACGTCCTTGAACTGGTTGAGATCGACGAAACCGTCGCCGTTCTTCGAGAAGATCGGCAGCCAGGGCCAGTTGATCTGCATGATGTCGGCTTCGGTGCGACCGGCGAGCTGGGTGGTGATCTTCTCCTGGTGGCCGGTCCAGCCGGTGAATTCCGGCGAGATGGTATGGCCGAACTTGCCGCCGCAGAGCTTCAAGGCTTCCTGCGTTGCGATATGACGATCGTCGCTGCCCCACCAGGACATGCGAAGATCGGCAGCATAGGCAGTGCTCAGGCTGGTTGCCGCAAGAAGTGCGGCGGTCATGATCAAGGTTCTCATTCTGGCTCCTCCCAAGTTAGAACGATGACGGCTTCAGTCGGCGAGCGAGATGTTCTCGCCCGTCATTCGGTTGAAGATGTGCGTGGACCGGATATCCGGGCTCAGCCAGACGCGGTCGTCGCGGATGGCGGACCGGTCATATTGGCTGGAGGGCACGACGGCGATGAGACGTTCGCCGCCGATATCCACGTAGAGATAGACTTCGTGGCCCATGAACTCGACATGACTGATGCGCCCCGACAGCGTGCCCGGGGTCTCGGGTGGCGTGATGCGCAAGTGCTGCGGGCGAATGCCGATCGTCACTTCGCGTGGGGCGTCGGTGTGCAACCGCTCGCTGAGACCGTTGACGATGGAGAGTGTCTGCCCGGCCGTGACGAGTTCGCCGTTTCCAGAGAGCTCAGCCGAGATCAGGTTCATTTCCGGGCTGCCTATGAAGCCTGCGACAAAGGCGTTGGCCGGGCGATTGTAAAGGGTGACAGGATCGGCCACCTGCATGATGTGGCCGTCCTTCATGACACAGATCCGGTCGCCCATGGTCATGGCCTCGGTCTGGTCGTGAGTGACATAAATGACGGTCGCCGCCATGCCGTCGGCCTTCAACTGCTTGTGCAGATCGGTGATGCGCACGCGCATGGAGGCGCGCAGCTTGGCGTCAAGGTTGGAGAGTGGCTCGTCGAAGAGGAAGACCTGCGGCTTCTTGATTAGCGCACGCCCGACGGCGACGCGCTGGGCCTGACCGCCGGAGAGCTGCTTCGGCAGGCGGTCGAGCAGGGCGCCGATCTCCAGCGTGCCCGCCACCTTGTCAGTCGCCTCGTCGATTTCCGCCTGCGGGCGGCGCTTGAGGCGCATGGAGAAGGAGAGGTTTTTCTTCACCTTCATATGCGGATAGAGCGCGTAGTTCTGGAAGACCATGGAGATACCCCGATCGCCGGGGGCTCTGTCGTTGACAAGCTCTCCGCCGATGCGGATTTCGCCGCCTGTGATCCGTTCGAGGCCGGCGATCATGCGCAGCGTTGTCGACTTGGCGCAGCCGGAGGGGCCGACCAGGACCATGAACTCGCCGTCTTCGACTTCGAGGTTGATGCCATGCACGGCACGGAAGGCGCCATAGTCTTTTTCGAGGTTTTTCAGTTGCAACCGGGCCATGAGCTTATCCCTTGATGCCGCCGGCGGAGATGCCGTCGATGAAGTATTTCTGGGCGAGGAAGAAGACGGTGAGAGCGGGCAGAAGTGTCAGCACCGACATCGCCAGCACCCGGTTCCATTCGAAGGCCTCTGTCGTGTCGATCGAGAGCTTCAGCGCCAGGGAAACGGGGAACTTGTCGACCGAGGATATGTAGATCAGCGGTCCCAGAAAATCGTTCATCGTCCACATGAACTGGAAGAGGCAGACCGAAATCAGGGCCGGCATCAGCAGCGGAATGACGATGAAGACCAGCACCTGCCAGGTATTGGCGCCGTCGACGCGCGCTGCTTCCTCCATGTCACGAGGAATGGCGCGCAGGAACTGCACCAGCATGAAGACGAAGAAGGCGTCGCCGGCGAAGGCGGAGGGGACCCAGAGCGGCAGATAGGTATCCAGCCAGCCGAGATCGCGGAACAGCAGGTACTGCGGAATGCGGGTGACGACATTCGGCAGGAGCAGCGTCGCGATCAGGGTTGCGAAGAGCAGCTTCTTGAACGGAAAATCGAAGCGGGCGAAGCCATACGCGACAGCGGTGCAGGATATCGCCGTGCCGATGATCTTCGGCAGCACGATCCAGAGCGTGTTCAGGAAGAAGGTACCGAAGGTGTAGGGCGTCGAGGTCTGCCAGCCCCTGATATAGCCATCCGCCGTCGGGTTGTCCGGCCAGAAACCCGGGTTGGCGAAAATCTCCGAATTGGTCTTGAACGAAGCGCCGATCAGCCAGACCAGCGGATAGAGCATGATGAGGCCGACCAGTGTCAAAAGGGCATAACGGAACACGGTAGTCAGCTTCTGTCGGCGCAGATCGCGACGATTGATTTTGTCGACTTCGTCGATGTCTGCGGTCACGTGGGGGAGGGCGTGGTCTGTCATGATCAGCTCCGCTTGTCGCCGGCGTAGTAGACCCAGTGGCGCGAGGACCAGAAGGCAATAAGGGTGAGCGCCATGATGATGAGGAAGAGCACCCAGGCGATGGCCGAGGCATAGCCCATGTCGAAGCGCAGGAAGGCCTCGTCATAAATGTAGATCGGCAGGAAATAGGTGGCTTTCAGCGGGCCGCCCTGTGTGATGATGTAGGGGCCGTTGAACTCCTGGAAGGCCTGGACCATCTGCATGATCAGGTTGAAGAATATGACAGGCGTGATCAGCGGCAGGGTGATGTAGACGAAGCTCTTCCACTTGCCGGCACCGTCGATCGCGGCGGCCTCGTAAAGGCTCTTGTCGATGCTTTGGAGTGCGGCGAGGAAGATCACCATGGCCGAGCCGAACTGCCATACGCGCAGCAGGGTGATCGTGAACATGGCATTGGTCGGGTCGCCGAACCAGTTGATCGGTTCGATGCCGATTGTTGCGAGACCCATGTTGATCAGGCCGACATCGGCGAACATGTAGCGCCATAGAACGGCAATGGCGATCGAGCCACCAAGGATCGAGGGCACGTAGAAGGCCGTGCGGTAGAGATTGATGAACTTCAGCTTGTAATTCAGGATCACCGCAATGAAGAGTGCAAAACACAGCTCCAGCGGCACCGTGACAAAGACATAGAACAGGGTGACGCTGAGCGACTTGATGAAGGTACGATCGCTCGTGAAGAGCCTGATGTAGTTGTCCAGGCCGGTAAAGATCGGCGCGCTCATCAGATTGTAGTCGGTGAAGCTCAGATAGAGCGAGATGACGAAGGGCAGCGCCGTGAAGATCAGCAACCCGATGATGTAGGGCGCCAGATAGAAGAGCCCGAGATAACGGCTGTCTCCGCTCATGCTGCACCTCCGGCTCTCGCCAATGTTTGAGGCAGACGATGCTGGGTGGCCGTCACCATCTCGCGGAAGAGGCGGGTAGCCTTGTCCTGGGGCAGGGCGGCG
Organism: Agrobacterium sp. MA01; assembly: GCF_009650195.1. Lineage (NCBI taxonomy): Bacteria > Pseudomonadati > Pseudomonadota > Alphaproteobacteria > Hyphomicrobiales > Rhizobiaceae > Agrobacterium > Agrobacterium sp. MA01. The sequence goes on along the minus strand of NZ_CP045854.1, from coordinate 3,197,136 downwards.
ACGAGCGGATCCGAGACAAAGAGCGGCAAGAGCGCGTCGACATCGTCAGCCAGTACCGCCTCGACAAGCGCGGTTTGCCGGTCGGCATGGGGGCGGGCGAGCAGCTCGAGTGCCTGCGGCAATCGTCCGGCAACGATGGGCTGGATGCCGAGTGCACTGAAGCGGGCGTTTGTTTCGACGATCGTGCCCTCTGCAAAGCCGGCGAGTTGCCCCCGGTTCGGCAGGTTGACGTTGCTCACATGCTCGGGGCCGCCCATCAGAGCCTTGATCTGCTCGACGATGGCTTCATCCGAGGCGCGGACTGGCGGCAGGTCGGCGCCCTTGTCCAGAGCATCGGCATAATCGACCTTTTCCTTTCGCTCGCGCATGCGGAACTCCACCGGGGTCAGGCCGAATTTCCATGCGGCGTGATCATCGAGATACCACGACTGGGGCAGGAACTCGACGAGATGGCGGTCGCCGGCAGCTGCCGCTATGCCGAAGCGAAGCGAGAGATCGAACTTCACGAGGAAGCTGTCGGTGAAGTAGCGATCGTGTTCGTTTGCAGGATCGAGCGGCGACTCCCGCCAGCCGGTCGCATGATGCTCTCTCGCGAAATCGAGATAGGCCGGCATCATGTCGATACCGCCAACAGCGGCCCGATCAACGAAGGTGAAGTGGTTGATGCCGAGCACGTTCACCTTGGCATCGCGGTAGCCGTAGAGCACTTCGCCTGCCTGGCGGTTGGCGAGGTAAGCCATGATCTTGCGGGTCTTGATGACCTCGTGGCAGGACCCCCAGGCACGGATCTCCGGAAAGACCGCGTAGAGCGTACCCGTTAACACGGACATCGGGTTGGTCAGGTTGCAGACATAGGCTTCAGGGCAATGGCGGGCGATGGCGCGGCCGATTTCGGCGATCATCGGGATCGCCCGCATGGCGCGGATGAAGCCGCCGGGGCCGACGGTGTCCCCGACCGACTGGTGGATGCCATAGCGCTCGGGGATCGCAATGTCGTTCGCCATGTCCTCGAAGGAGCCCGGCAGGATCGAGATGATGACGATGTCTGCACCGGTGAGGGCGGCTTCAAGCGTGCGTTCTGCCGTATAGGTGACGGGCGCCCCGGCCTCGCTGCGGGCGGCATAGCGGGTGCCGATACGGGCGTTGCGCTCGGCGGCCGCATGGTCGAGGTCATAGAGCCGGACTGTCGCCGGCACCGTTCCATCCTGGGCGAGGTCGCCCATCAGTTTCGTCGCCCAGTTGAGCGAGCCGCCGCCGATATAGGCGATGGTGACGGGGCGCGTGTATTCCGTTTTCTGCATCGCAATATGCAGGGTGGACGATGCGTCGACCGGCTACCTCCGTGGCCCGTCTCGCCGTCTACCCTCCTCCTCCTGATATCCTCCCCGGTCTTCCCAAGTCGACCGGTCCTGTGTCTAATATCTCTTTAGACGTCTCGTGCGGAAATCGACAAATAGGGGAAAAATGATGGACGAAACTGAAGGTAGTGTTCTCAGCGGCATTCCGATGCAGGCGCTGGCGCTCAACCTGACACGTTCGACCATACGCATGCAGCATTCGCAGACCTGGTCGATCGACAAATCGAACCGGGTGCATGATCTCGTGATCTGTCTGAGCGGTCGCGGGATCTATGAAGTCGAGGGGAAGACGGTGGAGATGGAGCCGGGTTCGGCGATGCTTTTGCCGGCCGATACGCGGTTCGTCGGGCGGTCGGCTTCGGTTGAGCCCTATACCGGGGTTGCGCAGCATTTCACGGTGGATCTCTTCGGTCGCCTCGACCTCATCGCCCAGATGGATCTCGCCTTGTCGGTGAAGCTCGCGCGTTGGGACATGCTGGAAAAAGTGGTCCGGCACTTTCGCGAGACGGCGCCGCCCTATTCGACGAGCCTGCAGCAGCAGCATGTCTTCATGTTCCTGCTGATCGAATATATCGAACAGGCCTTCATCGGTTGGCGTGAGCAGTCGGTCGGGACGGTCGCCAATCCCGACCAGCTGTCGCTGGCGATCATGGTTGCCGCCAGCCAGATTGCCGCCGATCCGCTGAACGAGGCGATCACCGTCCAGGTTCTTGCGGCAGCACCCTACAATCCGGATTACTTCAAGCGCGAATTCCGTAAGCGCGTCGGCTGGACCATGGACAAGTTCCAGGAGTTCAAGCGCATGGAGCGCGCCATGGGGTTGCTAGCCGGTGGATGCACGGTGAAGCGGGCGGCCGCTCTCTCCGGCTATGCGGACGCCTATTACTTCTCCCGCATGTTCAAGCGCTATATCGGGATCAGTCCGCAGGGATACCGGGACGCCGAACGGCGCAACCGGGAGGGCGCCTTTCCCAGGGGCGAAGAGGATGGCCAGGTGGCCTATCCGTTGCCGCGTGGCTGACAACCTGTCTTATGACTTTCTCATGGCGCACACACAGTCCGCTGTCGCGTGTCGCCAGATGAACGATTTTCTCCCTTGCCGCGCGATGCACAACATGTATGATAACTTCACATAACATGTATGGGAGGAATGATGTCGCACACCGATTTTACCAATCGCTTCGCCATCGATCCGTTGACCGCTGCCGGTTTCGGCACGGATGAATTGCGTTCGAATTTTTTGCTGCCGCCGCTCTTCGTGCCGGGCCGCATCCAGCTTCACTATACGAACTACGATCGCATGATCGTCGGTGGGGCCGTGCCGCTCGCCTTGGAACTGCCGCTCGAAACGATCAAGCCGGCTGGTACGCCGGAGCTTCTCGCGCGTCGTGAGATGATTGCGGTCAATATCGGCGGGGCAGGCGTCGTGACGGTTGACGGAGAACGGTTCGAAGCCGGCACCCGGGACATGGTGTATGCCGGTATGGGGTCGTCGGTCAGTTTCGCCTCCATCTCGGCTGATGAGCCAGCAAAGTTCTACCTGCTCAGTGCTCCGGCACATACCCGCCATCCGGCCCGCCACATCGGTATCGGTGACGCCAAGCGGCTCGATCTCGGCGCTCAGGAAACCAGCAACGAGCGCTCGATCTTCCAGTTCGTTCATCCCGACGGCGTGAAGACCTGCCAGTTGGTGGTCGGGATGACGAGTCTGGCCAAGGGATCGGTCTGGAACACCATGCCCTGCCACATCCATGACCGGCGTATGGAGGTCTATCTCTATTTCGACATGGCGGAGAAGACCCGTGTCTTCCATCTGTTCGGCGAACCGGACGAGACGCGGCATATCATCATGAAGAACGAAGAGGCTGTCCTTTCCCCCGGCTGGTCGATCCATTCCGGGGCCGGCACGGCGAATTATTCGTTCATCTGGGCCATGGCCGGCGACAATGTCGACTATACCGATGTCGATGCGGTCGCCATCGAGGATATGCGCTGACATCCTCCTCTTATGGTCGGGAGACAGGCTTAAGTTGGGGCATGCGGGATCGTCCATCTCGTGTGCCCCTCATTGTGTGCGCAATCTCTATTTTTGGTTGTGGTCTGGCGGGTCGTTCGGATCGGTCTCCAGCACTGCCCATGCGCCAATTTGAGCGGTCTTATTAAACTCATATTAGTCTTCCTTGCCCATGCTCCGTGCGATTCAGACATGGACTTCGACGACAGCACACTTTGCTCGTCGCCGATGTCGGAGGAGACCAAGACCGTGTTCATTGACCGTATATTGTCGCGCTTTAACATCCAGACGAAGGTGCTGATTTTCATTCTGCCTTTCGTCATCAGCATTTCCGCCGTCGGCTTTACCGGGCTCTATGCATCGGGACTGCTGCAGGGCCGCATCGAAATCTCGAACAGCGTACTCCAGTCCTTAAGCGGTTTCCGCGACGTCTCCGCCTCCATGAGCAGCTTTCTCGCCAATACGACCGAAGAGGCCAAGGCTGATCTGACTGGTCGCCTCGAGCAGCAGCGACGTGATCTGGACAGCACGCTTGCGCAGCTTGCTCCCGACGCCGATGGTCGTGGTGAACTCGAAGAGGCCGGCAAGCTGATCGATCAGGTCTTTGTCCATATCGACGATCTCTGGAGGCTCCATGCGTCCGAGACCGCCCTTGTCGAGACCCTGCAGAAGGGTGGCAAACAGGTCGTCGTCGCTCAGGGACGCGTCACGGCCGCCATGGCCACCATGGAGCGCGCTGTGCAGGCGGATGATGCATCGGCCAAGACCATGCTGCGAGACGCCGAAAGCATCCGCAGCACCGGTACCTTTCTGACGGAAACCAATTCCGCATTCACCAAGGCCAAGACGCCGGATGAGAAATTCGCCGTTATTGGGGAGCGTATCGACGAAATTATTGCCCGCCAGCAGGTGCTGGTGGAGGTGCTGCCGAAGGCGAACCTGTCGGCCGCCAAGACGCTGGAAAAGATCGGCGGTGACCTGAAGGCAGCGCTTGCCACCAATGACAAGTCCGAGGATGCTCTCAAGAGAATGGCCGGTCAGCTGCGCAATTTCACGCAGCTCAACGCCTATCTCGGCCTCGCAGCACAGCAGAAGATGAAGGAAGCGACGATCAAGTTTGGCGAACTCGATGCGCCGCTTGCCAAGGCCCAGGCCGTCATCGAAGACGGGCGACAGGTCATGGCCGCCGGCTACGCCGTGCAGATCATGATGGCCCGTTTCCTGCTGGAGCCGACCGAGCAGAACCGCATGCTGCTGGAGCAGCAGTTCAACGCGGTGAAGAAGTTCCTTGGCGCACTGGACAAGACCGCTGCGGATCAGCCGATCCTGATGCAGGTGAAGAAGGATCTCGGCCCTGCTGTCGATACGATGATTGGCGCGAGTGCTGAACTCGTAAAGGTAAGCCAGGAACGGAAGGCAAGCTTCGAAGAGGCGGCCGCTGACCTCAACATCATCTGGCAGCAACTCACGACCTTCGCCGAAATGCAGAAGGTTTCGGCTGGGCAGGAACGTCAGGAAGCCAACTCGATTTCCATCAGCGCAACGGCACTCGGCATCCTGATCTCCATCTTCGCCGGCATCGGCCTTGTGATGACCTTCAAGGGGCCGATCGGCCAGATCACTGGCGCCATGCGTCGCCTGGCCGAAGGTGTTCTCGATACGAAGATCAACGGCGAAGCCCGTGTTGACGAGATCGGCGAGATGGCCCGTGCGCTCGGCGTCTTCAAGCAGAACGCACTCTCGAAGATCGAAATCGAGAGCCGCAGCGAAGCCGAGCGCGCTCAGGCGGAGGACGAGCGTCGTCGCAACGATCTCGAAAAGCAGGAGATCGATCGCCAGATCGACTTCGCCGTCAATGCGCTGGCCACCGGTCTCGGCCGTCTCGCCAAGGGCGACATCTCCGAAACCATCGACACGCCGTTCCACGGCCGTCTCGAGCAGTTGCGCAACGATTTCAACCAGTCGCTCGAGCACCTGCAGGATACGATGACGCAGATCCGCTCGAATACCTACATGATCCAGCGCAACGCCGCCGAGATGAGCAGTGCAGCCGACCAACTCGCCAAGCGCACCGAGCAGCAGGCGGCCTCGCTCGAGGAAACGGCCGCTGCCGTCGACGAGATCACGGTGACCGTCAAGTCGTCTGCGGAGCGGGCCGAGGAAGTGAACAACATCGTCGCTGATACCAAGGGCCGCGCGGACACTTCGTCGACGGTTGTCGGAAACGCCATCGACGCCATGGGCCGCATCGAGGATGCCTCGGGCCAGATCGTCCAGATCATCGACGTGATCGACGAGATCGCCTTCCAGACCAACCTGCTGGCGCTCAATGCCGGCATTGAAGCAGCGCGTGCGGGCGAAGCCGGCAAGGGCTTTGCGGTCGTCGCCCAGGAAGTGCGCGAGCTCGCACAGCGATCGGCGGGGGCTGCCCAGCAGATCAAGGACCTGATCCACAAGTCGAGCACGGAAGTCTCTTCCGGCGCCAAGCTGGTCCAGCAGACGGGTTCTGTGCTCGCCGAGATCTCGGCCAACATCATCACCGTCGCCGACCGCGTCTCGGTTATCGCCATGGCCAGCCGCGACCAGTCGAATGCGCTGGCCGAGGTCAACTCTTCCGTCAACGAGATGGACCAGATGACCCAGCGCAATGCCGCGATGGTGGAGGAAACCAATGCCGCGACCCGTCAACTAGCCGACGAGGCGGATGCGCTGATGCAGCTTGTCAACCAGTTCAAGCTGGCTCCCGAAGGCCGCCGTCAGCAGGCCACGCACACGCAGCATCGCGCCGCCTGATTGCCGTCGATCGCTGCAAGATCATGAGCCGCCGTTCCCTGTGGGTCGGCGGCTTTTTTGCGAGCAGACAGTCGCGCGTGCAAGCCGGCTTGGAAAGCTGCAGCCGGGCAGTTATCCTCGGGACGATGAGGAGCGCGCATTTGACGATCGGAATGGTACCACCCGCACGGCGATTGGCTGTGGCCCGGCGCATGATCATTGCGCTTGTCCTCGTACTGCTTGCCGCGAGCCTGGCGCTGATGACTGTCGGCAATCGGTTGATGACGCGCAAGGTCATGGACGAAGCGTCGCTGCAGGCCAACAGTGCGCTGCGCCTGGCGACTTCGGCGCTATCGGGCCATCTCAGCCGCTATGAGACCCTGCCAGCGTTGATCGCCGACCATGACGACATGAAGGAGCTTGTGCTGGACCCGGGCAATCCGGCCCTTCGCGATGCGACCAATCGCTATCTCAAGGAGATCAACACGCTGCTCGAATCCTCCGATATCTATGTGATGACGATGGATGGAAACACGATCGCGGCCAGCAATTTTGACGGTGAGGCGAGCTTCGTCGGCGAGAATTTCAGTTATCGCCCCTATTTTTTCGAAGCGGCTGCGGGCAAGCAGGCGCGCTTCTACGCTCTTGGCACGACATCGGCCAAACGCGGCTACTATTTCTCCTCGCCGATCGAAGTGAATGGCGCAGTTCGCGGCGTCATCGCCTTCAAGGTCGACATCGAAGATATCGAAACGTCCTGGCGCGGCGGTGAATACAAGATCCTGGTGCATGATCCCGAGGGGATCATCTTCATGACCGGCAATCCGGAATGGCTTTATGCCTCGGTGCTGCCGCTGACACCTGAACGGCTCGAACGCACCTCGGCCTCGCGACGGTATTCGGACGCCGTCCTGCGGGACCTGCCGATCAAGCGTGGCGCACTCGACGATCATGTGTTGATGACCATCAACCAGAGCGATGGAAATCGCGAATATCTCGTCCTGCAACACTATATGCCGGATGCCGACTGGACCGTGAAAGTGCTTTTCGACACCGGCACGATCCACGCTCAGGCGCGAACCATGCTGGTCGCAATCCTGCTGTTTCTCTGCCTCTTCGTTCTTGGGCTCGCCGTTGTCATCCAGCGTCGCGCCCGGCTGCAGGAGCGGATGCACATGCAGATCGAGGCGCAGGCCGAACTGGAGCGGCGGGTCGAGGAGCGGACGGCCGATCTCGCGCGTGTCAACCTGCAATTGCGCCAGACCCAGGCGGATCTCATCCAGGCTGGCAAGCTCGCCGGTCTCGGCCAGATGTCGGCGGCTCTGTCGCATGAGTTCAACCAGCCGCTCGCCGCCGCCAAGACCTATGCCGACAGCGCAACGATGCTGATCGATCGCAACAGGATATCAGAAGCACGCGACAATCTCGGGCGCATCTCCAGCCTGATCGACCGCATGGCCTCGATCTCGCGCCACCTCCGCAACTTCGCCCGCAAGCCGAACGAAAAGCTTGGCCCGATCTCTATCGAAGAGGTGGTCCGCGAGACGCTTGAAATCGTCTCGGCCCGCCTCGGAACCGCCGATGCCAGCCTGTCTCTCAGTTTCGAGCCCGGTCTGCCGGCCGTTCAGGGTGGCCCCGTGCGTCTGCAGCAGGTTCTGGTCAACATCCTCACCAATGCCTGCGATGCCGTGGAGGGGTTGGAGGACCGCAAGATCGAGCTTTCGGCGCGGAGCACACAGGGACGCGTGGTGATCGAGATCGCAGACCGCGGCCCGGGCGTCCCGCCGGCGATCGTCGAGCGCATCTTTGATCCCTTCTTCACCACCAAGGGCGTGGGTAAGGGGCTTGGTCTCGGTCTTTCCATTTCGTACAATATCATCAAGGATTTCGGCGGTAGCCTGACAGTCGGCAAACGGGAAGGCGGCGGCGCGTTGTTTCGGATCGAACTCCTCCAAGCGGAAGCATTGAACGAGGCAGCGGAATGAATTCAGGACAGGTCTTGCTCGTCGATGACGAGGAGGAGCTGCGCTTCTCCACCAGTCAGGCGCTCGAACTGCACGGCCTGCAGGTCAAGGCCTTCGCCTCCGGAGAGGAAATCCTCTCGCGGGTCGGCTTCGGTTTCGATGGCGTGGTCGTGAGTGACATCCGCATGCCGGGCATGGACGGGATGACGCTTCTCCACCGCATCCGCGAACTCGATCACGAGATCCCCGTCATTCTCGTGACCGGACATGGCGAGGTGCAGCTTGCCGTCAAGGCGATGCGTGAAGGCGCTTATGACTTCATCGAGAAGCCGTTTGCCAGCCAGGCGCTCGCCGGTGTCGTGCGACATGCACTCGACCGCCGGTCGCTGGTGCTTGAGAACCGGCGCCTGAGGGCGGTCGCGGGCAAGCGCGACGATATCGAGACGCGGCTTCCGGGGCGCACGCCCGTCATGGTCGACCTGCGCTACCGTGTCCGCGCCATCGGCGCCACCGAGGCGGATGCACTGATCATTGGCGAGACGGGTGCTGGCAAGGAGGTTGTGGCACGCAGCCTGCACGATGTCAGTGCGCGGTCAAAAGGACCCTTCATTGCGATCAACTGCGCCTCGCTGCCGGAGACGCTTATCGAGAGCGAGCTCTTCGGCCATGAGGCGGGAGCCTTTCCAGGCGCGATCCGTGCGCGCTACGGCAAGTTCGAGCATGGTCGCGGCGGGACGATCCTGCTCGACGAAATCGGCTCCATGCCCTTCGACCTGCAGGCGAAGTTCCTGCGTGTCCTGCAGGAGCGGACCATCACGCGGCTCGGGTCCAACGAGACCGTGCCGCTCGACGTCCGCTTCCTGGCCACCAGCAAGGTCGATCTCGAAAGCGAGGTGGCTGCCGGGCGATTTCGCGCCGATCTCTTCTACCGGCTGAACGTCGCGACGCTCAGGGTGCCGTCGCTTTCGCAGCGACGGGCAGATATTCCGCTCCTTTTCCTGCATCTGGTGCGCGAAGCATCCGCGCGGTACGGTCGCGATGACATGGAGGTCGAGCCGGAGATCCTGTCCGAAATCGCCGAGCGCGACTGGCCGGGCAATGTGCGCGAGCTGAGGAATGCTGCCGATCGTCTCGTGCTCGGCATTGAAACTGGGCTCGACGTCGCGACCGATCCTGATGCCGCGGCCACACGTCTTGCCGAGAAGGTGGCAGCCTATGAAAAGCAATTGATCGCCAGCGCGATTGCAGCCCATGGGGGTGCGTTGAAGCCTGTCTATGAACAGCTCGGCATCTCGCGAAAGACGCTCTACGAGAAGATGCAGAAACACGGGTTGGACAAGAATCTGGCTATCGACGGCTGAGGCTGAGGCCAAGATCGGTTCGGTTCCCGTCTGTGGGGACAATCAATGGGTGGCTTTCCACCCATGGACTCTTCGAAATGTTACGATTTCCCCCCATGGGCGGCGTGAAAAGCGTCGGGCGCGGGTGAGGGGCGACCACGCCACGTTGCCTCCGGCTTAAGCCGGCGCTTAGCTCGCGGAAGGTCCGGCCCAGAGGAGGCGTCGGACTCTGTCACGTCATAACATGTAGGGAGGACTTCATGAAAAAGTTCATGATCGCTATGGCTGGGGCCATGGCACTGACGTTTGCTGCATCCGCGTCGGCTCAGGACAAGGCCGATTGGCCAGGTAGCATGACTATTGGCACCGCCAGCCAGGGCGGCACCTACTTCATTTACGGCACGGGTCTTGCCGGCCTGATCACGGAAAAGCTGGGTGTGAACGCATCCGCTGAAGTCACCGGCGGTCCTGTGCAGAATGCAACGCTTATCGAGACCGGCGACCACCTGATGGGTCTCGTGACCATGGGCCCGGCTTATGAAGCCTGGACCGGCAACAGCGAGCTCGCACCGGGCGTCGAACACAAGAACCTGCGCGCCCTGTTCCCGATGTACCAGACCCCGTTCCAGGTCGTTGCACTGAAGTCGTCGGGCATCACCTCCGTGGCTGACCTCGATGGCAAGCGCGTGTCGGTCGGCCCTGCCGGCGGCACTGCCGCGACCTACTGGCCGCGTTACTTCGAAAGCGTTGGCGTGAAGCCGGTCATCTCGTTCTCGGGTGCAAACGATGCGACGAGCCAGGTCAAGGATGGTTTGATCGACGCCTTCGCCTTTGCCGCTGGCGTTCCGATTTCGGCCTTCGCGCAGATCGCGGCTGAAAACGATGTCAACATCTTCGGCTTCAATGCAGACGAGCAGAAGAAGATCCTCGACGCCATGCCGGAACTGGCAGCCTTCGAGGTGCCCGGCGGTCTCTACCAGGGCTTCCCCGATCCGCAGAGCACCGTCAGCCTCTGGAACTTCGCGGTCGCCAATGCCGAAATGCCTGAGACGCTCGCTTACGAGATCACCAAGCTGGTGATGGAAAACAACGAACGCATGGTGCAGATCCATGCCACGGCCTCCGAGACCATTTCCGCGAACATCGAGAAGAACACCTTCTTGCCGTTCCACCCGGGTTCGGTGCGCTACTTCGAAGAAAAAGGCATCACCATTCCCGATGCTCTGAAGGGCCAGTAAAGCCCGGAACCTGCGCCTCGCAGTGCAGGCAATTGGCGGCAGCTCTGGCTGCCGCCGTCCTTCGTGCAAGATCCGGCTTCCTTATCGGGACACATAACCATGACACAAGCTGACAACATCTCAGCGCAGCAAGCCGCTGGGCCCATCGTGGCTCAAAACGTCGATGACGAGCCGGTTGCGAGCAACCAGCGGCTTCATGCAAACTGGACTAACAAGGCGATCATCGTCCTCTGCATCGCTTATACCGCCTTCCATATCGGGGTGATGAACCTCTATCCGCTCGAAACCTGGACCTATCGCCTGATCCATGTCTGCGGCGGACTGCTTCTGGGCTTCCTGATCTACTCGGCCGTGCAATTGCCGGTCACTGTGCCGGACCGGGTGCGGCGCAATCCAATCGAATGGCTGCTTCTTCTGGTGGGTGTCGGTGGCATCGGCTACGGCTTTGCCATGATCGCCTATGCCTGGGGCGCCTACTGGGTTGCCGGCACTGCACGCCCTCCTGCCTTCGTCTTCTCAACCTATGGTCTGCCGCTCATCGCCGGCACTGCGGCCGCCCTCCTGGCTGCCTGGTTCTTCCCCAGCCGTGACCGTACCCGCGTCGACTGGGCTGACTACGCGCTCGGCATCGCCTCGATCGCGGTGCTTGGTTATATCCTGTTCAACGTCGGGCCGCTTCGTCTGAGGGCCGGGACTGCGATGGCCCAGCCGGCGGACTTCTATGCTGCCCTCGTTGGCGTCATTCTTATCCTTGAGGTGACGCGGCGTGTCGCGGGCCTCGCCCTGGTGGTGATCGCCTCGATCTTCATCCTGTATTCGTTTGCCGGTCCTTACCTGCCTGGCTTCCTGAACCATCGCGGTTACGATGCCAGCCGCTTCTTCACCTATATTTTCACCGACCAGGGCATCTTGAGCGATCCTGTCGCGGTGTCTTCGACCTACATCATCCTGTTCATCACCTTCGCGGCCTTCCTGCAGGCCTCGAAGGTCGGCGACTATTTCGTCAACTTTGCATTTGCGGCAGCGGGTCGTGCGCGCGGCGGTCCCGCCAAGGTCGCCGTCCTCGCCTCGGGTCTGATGGGGATGATCAACGGCACCTCGGCCGGCAACGTTGTCTCGACGGGCTCGCTGACCATTCCGTTGATGAAGAAGGTCGGCTATCCGCCCAAGACTGCTGCGGCAGTCGAGGCGGCTGCGTCGTCCGGCGGCCAGATCATGCCGCCGATCATGGGGGCCGGTGCCTTCATCATGGCGGAAGTCACGGGCATTCCCTATACGGACATCGTGATTGCCGCGATCATTCCGTCGGTGCTCTACTTCGCATCCGTCTACTTCATGGTCGATCTGCAGGCGACGAAACTCGGCATGAAGGGTCTTCCGAAGGAAGAACTGCCGGTCTTCAAAGAGCTGCTGAAGCAGGCTTACCTGTTCATCCCGATCATCATGCTGATCTACACCCTGTTTGCCGGTTATTCGGTCATCCGCGCCGGCACGGTGTCGATGATGGCCGCGGCCGTGGTCAGCTGGTTGACGCCGCACCGGATGGGACCGAGGTTGCTGGCGAAGGCATTCGACATCGCAGCACGCATGTCGGTCCAGCTTGTCGCCGTCTGCGCGTGTGCGGGCATCATCGTCGGCGTCATCGCACTGACGGGCGTGGGAGCTCGCTTCTCCAGCCTGCTCTTGGGTATTGCCGAGCAGAACCAGCTGCTGGCGCTGTTCTTCGCAATGTGCATTTCCATCGTGCTGGGCATGGGCATGCCGACGACTGCTGCCTATGCCGTTGCTGCAGCCGTGGTGGCACCCGGCCTCGTCAATCTCGGCATTCCGGTCCTCACCGCGCACTTCTTCGTCTTCTACTTTGCGGTGATGTCGGCGATCACGCCACCGGTGGCGCTCGCTGCCTATGCAGGGGCGGCGCTCGCGGGATCCGATCCAATGAAGACCTCCGTCGAGAGCTTCAAGATCGGCCTGGCGGCCTTCGTGGTGCCGTTCATGTTCTTCTATTCCCAGGCCATGCTGATGCAAGGTACCTGGCTGGAAGTCCTGCATGTGTTCGTGTCGGCAAGCCTTGGTATCTACATGCTGGCGGCTGCGGTCCAGGGATGGTTCTTCGGTGCACTCGGGGTGCCGCTGCGACTGCTCCTGCTCGTCGGGGCCCTCAGCATGATCAGTGGAGGACTGATCTCCGATGTCATCGGACTGGTGGTCGGGGGCTCGCTCTTTGCTTACCAGCGTCGCTTCGTCACCACGGGCGCCATCGCTCGCGGGGCGGACTGAGCGTTCAGCCAGAAACACCGATTAGAGTTAATGAGGGCGGCGCCGACAAGGCGCCGCCCTTTTCATTGGGATGCTGCTGCTTTCAGGATCAAGGTACACCGGGCGCGAAGAGCGAGCTCCAGTTGCGAATGAACTCTTCCCGGGTCGCCCGATCCTGGGCGGCAAGCAGGGCCGGGCCAACGCGGATCGGTCTGCCAATGCCGGATTCAATCAGCGAGATCGGACCGTCGACGCCCGGGGGCAGGGGGGCATTTTCCGCAAAGTAGAAGGCTTTCTCCCGCGCCACCTTCTGGCCGCGCTCGGAAACCAGATAGTCGACGAAGCGGGCGGCGAGATCCGGCTGGGGCGACTGGGTCGGTATCATTGCGCCGCGGGTCAGGATCAGCGTGTAGTCGCGAGGGACGACCACGCGCATGTCATTGTTGCGCAGATAGCGTGCATAGGCATAGGAGCCGAGGATATTGTAGGCGATCTTCAGCCTGCCTTCCTCGATCAGATCGAGCACTTCCTTGTTGCAGCAGCTGGTCACCACCTGGGCGCGGCTAAAGCTTTCGAGAAGGCGGCCATAGCTCGTCGGTGCCTGCTGGGCATCGTGGAAGGCGAGGAGATAGCCGACGCCTGACAGCTGAACATTGTAGGTGCCGATCCGGGTCCAGTATTCGTCCGGTTTGCGGCGCAAGAGTTCGGCGATCTCGACATGTGAGCGCGGCACGTCCTCCGGCGGCACCTGGGAGGCGTCATAGACGATGACGGCGGGCTCGAAGGCGAAGCCGAAGATTTCGTCGCGCCAGTTGGCCCAGGCCGAAACACGCTCTGTTTCCTCCGACTGGTGTGACCTGGCGCAGCCGTCATTGGCGAGCTTGACGAGATGGTCGACCGACGAGGAAATCCAGAGGTCGCCGTGACTCGTTTGCTGCCGACAGGCCAGTTCTGCCTCGCGGAAGAGATCGTTGCTGACATAGTCGTTGAATTCGACGGTCACATCGCGCGCCGTTTCCTGGAAGTCCCGGATCAGCGGCGCAATGACGTCGGCGTCTGTCACCCCGTTGATCACAAGTCTTGTCCGCTCCTGTCCGGGTGCGGGGAAGACAGAGCGCTCCCCCTCAAGAGCGAGAGCCGAGGTCGAGGCCAGGGCCGCCGTGACAAAGCCCGACACCACGGCGTGGAACATCGTCGACAGGTTCATGCGCTTGGCCTCGCATCGATCAGGGGGAGTTCAAGGAAGGTGGTGAAGCCTGTCCCGGGCGTCCGTTCGCGGAAGGCCAGCGCACCGTTCAGCGTTGTGGCCACCTCAGAGGCGATGGCGAAGCCGAGGCCGGAACTGCCTTCGCCTGACTTTGACGAGACGAAGCGTCGGGTAACTTGCGTCCAGTCCTGGGCCGGGATGCCGGGGCCATCGTCTTCCACCTCGACCAGAACGAAATCGCCGCGCCGGATCACCCGCACCGCAAGGCTCGATACCACACCATGGCGCAGCGAATTGTCGATGACGTTGACGATCGCTTCGCGCAGGCTCAAGCCATCGCCGAGTACCATCAGCGGCTCCGGCGGCGCCTCGAAGGAGACGACGATGTCAGGGTCGATGGTGATCGGGACGGCCGCGCGGAAGGCTTTGCGCGCGACATCGACGACGTCTATCGGCGAGAGTTGCACGGAATCGAACCGGTGGATGACCATGGCATGGTTGAGCAATTGCGTGGTGAACCGCGCAAGCTCCGATGCCCGGTTCTTCACCCGGTCGAGGTGACGGCGGTCATTCTCCGAAAGCGCTTCTTCGTTGATCAGGCTGACCTGGGCCGATAATGCCGTCAGTGGCGTGCGGATCTGATGGGCGCTGTCGGCGATGAAGCGCTGCAACAGCTGCAACCGGTCATCCAGTCGGCCCATGAAGTGGTTGATGGACTCCACGAAGGGGGCGAGTTCGCGAGGCACGTCGACGGCGAGCGGTGTCAGGTCCTGGCTGTCGCGGCGGCGAAGCGTGTCGCCGAGTACATCGAGCGGTCGCAGCGAGTAACGCACAGCAAGGATGGTTCCCCCGAGCGCAAGTAGGCTCATGACCCCGACCAGCGCCAGGGCACGCGTGGTCAATTCCGTTGTCAATTGCTGTCTCGCCTCTGTGGTCTGGGCGATGAGAACATTTGCCCAACCACCGATCGAGGGATCTGCAATCGCGCGGCTTGCGGCCACCATGCGCACCGGCTGATCGCGGAAGCGTGACGTCTGGAACAAGGCCTCGGTACGGGCATTGGCGATGTCGACCGGAAACTCCAGGTCTTCGTAGCCGGTGAGTGTCGAGGCGTCGGGTGCCATGACGCGGTAGAAGATCTTGTCCCTCGGTGCGAGGCCGAGCAGTTCGAAAGCGCTCGGCGGCAGGTTGACCGTGATGCGGCCTTCTTCGACCACCAGACCGTCAAGGATTTGGATCGCGGCACCCTGCAGGAGCCGATCATAGGCTTCGTCGGCGGCTGCACGGGCATAAAGCCACGCTGCTGTCATCAGCATCGCTGCGCCCCCCGCGAGCACCACGGCGACGCGGATGACGAGGCGCGCAAACAGGGAGCGCCTAGTCCTCTGCATCGGACACCAATTGATAACCCACGCCACGCACGGTCACGATGCGTGCCCTGGCCCCTTCGAGCTTCTTTCTCAGACGTCCGACATAGAGCTCGATGGCATTCGGACCTGCTGGTTCGTCGAAGCCGAAGAGCTGATCGAGCAATTGATCCTTGCTGAAGACGCGTCCCGGACGACTTGCCAGGATTTCGAGCAGGGTCATTTCGCGGCGCTTCAGCTGAACCTCGCGGTTGCCGACCTTGACCGTCCGCTGGGTGCGGTCGAGAAGCACATCTCCGCAGGCAATCACGTTGGTCGCCTCGCCACCGGCGTGTCGCCGCAGCAGCACACGGGCGCGGGCTTCCAGTTCGCGGAAGTCGAAGGGCTTTACCAGGTAATCGTCCGCGCCAAGATCGAGTGCGCCGACGCGATCGTCGATTTCCGAGCGGGCCGTCAACACGAGGACAGGCACGGTCGAGCCCTGGTCACGCATTCGCTTCAGAATTGAGAACCCATCCATGCCCGGCAACATGACATCCAGGATCACCAGATCATATTCGGTAAAATCGAGGATCTCGGAGGCCGCACGGCCGTTCGTCTCCCAATCGACCGTGTGGCCGATGGTTTCAAAGCGGCGAGAGATGGCCTCTCCGACGTCGAGCGTGTCTTCCACGAGCAGAATGCGCATGGCAGGACGCTCGCATGTCTGACTGCTGCGATCAAGGTGAGCCAGCACTTCCGTCGACCTTCGGGAAGCGAACTGAGTACGTTCCCATTCGGCTGCTCGGCCCTCGTCTCAGGCCTGTGCGTCCATGGATGCCATCGCGTCTGCAGACGGCGATTTCCTGGCTTCGATCAGCGATGCCATGATCGCAGTCCGAAGCGCGTAGGTATTTGCGGTAGTCTTCTTGTGGTCCAGTCTCTGCGCCGCGACGACCAGATTTGCGCCGTGCTGCATGACGATCTGTTGAGCCCGGACCATCGCCCAGGTCTCGATATCGGTCTGTTCCCTCATGTCCGCATCCCCAGCTAAGTCATTTAGCTCGTGAGGCTTTTTCGAATCAGCCTCATGTTCGAGGATATTCGATTATCTCGATTGGTTAAATCAGCAATCCAAAAAAGGTCATGAATAACGGAGCAAGACGGTTGCTTCCTCGGAAACTGGTTGCGTAGCAGCTTTCAAGCTTCCTTAAGACGGTTGTGTTTTGGTTGAGAAGCATAATTCAGGAGCCGCGATGACCTGCCAGGGTTGCAAAAATGGGACCGCCTTCGAGTCGCGATTTTCGATGGCATTTCAGCCGATCATCGACACCCGGCGTCGTGAAGTTTTCGCGCATGAGGCACTCGTTCGTGGCCTTGATGGCAGCGGTGCCGTATCGGTGCTCTCGCTGGTCGATCCCGACAATCGTTACGCTTTCGACCAGCAATGTCGGGTACGCGCCATCGAATTGGCCGCGAGCCTTTTTCCTCGGGACCGGATGCCGCATCTGTCGATCAATTTCATGCCGAATGCCGTGTACGAGCCGCGTGCCTGCATTCGCCAGACGCTCGAGACCGCGCGGCGGACGGATTTTCCGCTCGACCGCATCATTTTCGAGTTCACCGAGGTTGAGAAACTCGACACGGCGCATCTGCTCAATATCCTGAGAAGCTATCGCGAGATCGGCTTCAAGACGGCGATCGATGATTTTGGTGCCGGTTATTCCGGCCTCAACCTTCTGACCCGATTCCAGCCCGATCTGGTGAAGCTCGACATGGATCTTATCCGCGGCATCGACACCGATAGCGTGAAGCAGATTGTTGTCAGCCGTACGCTCGACATGCTGCGCGAACTTGGCGTTACCGCCGTCTGTGAGGGGGTGGAGACTGCGGGCGAACTTCAGATGTTGACGGATCTCGGCGTGGATCTGATCCAGGGCTATTATATCGCTCGGCCGACCTTCGAGGGCCTCAGCCCCGTTCCGGCTGCGCTCGCGGCCTGAGCGTTCTCGCCCCAAATACCAAAAGGGCCGCCCTCTGGAGCGGCCCTTCCTCGTTCATAGATCTTCGAAAGCTCAGAAGTCCATGCCGCCTGCCGGCATCGCCGGGGCTGCCTCCTTCTTCGGCTTTTCGGCGATCATCGCCTCCGTGGTGATCAGGAGGCCGGCAACGGAGGCTGCATCCCGCAGCGCGGTACGGACCACCTTGGCCGGGTCGATGACGCCTTGGGCGAAGAGGTCGCCATAGTCGCCGGTCTGGGCATTTCAGTCGTAGGCGAAGTCGGGCTTCTCACGCAGCTTGCCGACGATGATTTCTGGCGGACCAATTTGGATGGCGACCTGCATTCCGTGCGCTTCAGCCACAAGCGGCTGATCGGGCCGAACGAATGGCGCAAGGTGGACGGAGAATTCGACCTCCACTGAGGATCCCGGATCCACTGGGACGGCGGGAACAAGGCAGGCCGGTTGGCGTTGGTCCGGGTCGGACACCCCACCCTCAAGGATGCCAGCATGCCTCTTCCCGTTTCGACCTACCGCTTGCAGTTTCGCGGCGGCATGGATTTCGACCGCGCCATCGGGCTCGTGCCCTATCTGAAGCGTCTCGGCATCACCCATCTCTACGCGTCGCCCGTGTTTGCCGCGACCGATGGATCGACACACGGCTATGACGTCACGAATGCCAATGTCATCGATCCCGTGCTTGGCGGTCGTGAGGGGTTCGAACGTCTGGCTGCCGCGTTGAAGGCCGAAGGTCTCGGCCTGATCCTCGACATCGTGCCAAACCATATGGCGGCCAGTCTCGAAAACGCCTGGTGGCGCAGCGTCATCGAATGGGGCGAGGCAAGTAATTATGGGCACTATTTCGACATCGACTGGAGCCAGCGGCTGACGCTTCCGTTTCTCGGCAAGCCTTTCCAGCAGGCGGTGGTGGATGAAGAGGTCTCGCTCGCGCTCGATGCTGACCAAGGGGTGCTTGCACTCGCCTATTTTGACAGTCTCTACCCGCTGAACCCATCGACCTATCCGGCCGCTCTCGCCAATTGTGAGCATCCGATGGCCGCGCCGCTCTCGGATCTCGGGCGCAAGGCAAAAGCCGGTGAGGAGGCCGAATTCCATCAAGCCGTCGTTTCGCTTTGCCGCGAGCATGGCTGCGATGGGCTGCTTGAGGAGCTCCAGGTGAAGGCTGAGGAGCGAGAGTTTCTGCTCTTTCTCCACGACCTTCAGCCCTTTCGCCTGATGCATTGGACGGAAGCCGCCAAGGGCCTCAGCTATCGGCGTTTCTTCGAAATCGCCGGTCTTGTCGGACTGCGTGTTGAGGCCCTGGATGTCTTTGAGGCTGCCCATCGGACGGTGCTGGATCTGGTGCAATCCGGTCAGGTCGACGGCTTGCGCATCGACCATGTCGATGGTCTCGCAGACCCCGGCCGCTATTTGCAGGAACTGCGCGACGCCGTGGGACACGGTATTCCGATCTATGTCGAGAAGATCCTGGCCCGGGGAGAGGATCTGCCAAAGAGTTGGCCCGTGCAAGGTTCGACCGGCTACGAGTTCATCGCGGCCCAGGTGCCGGTTCTGCTCGATTCTGCGGGCTTCCTAGCCATGCGTCAGGCCTATGCCGCGATCGCGGGGCCACAGACGCCTGTTGCGGACAAGATGCGCGAGGCGAAGCTTCGGATGATCCGGGTGAACTTCGCCGGCGAGGTAAAGGCCCTGGTCGGGCAGGGCGCCGATCTGCTCGGGCTCGACGAGGAGACGATGAGCCGCGCCCTGGAAGAGCTTCTTCTCGCCTTCCCACGCTATCGGACTTATGCGGCCCAGGGAGACATGAGCGCCGAAGATCGGCAACTCGTTGATCAGGTGCTGAGCAAAGCAAAAGCGCGGCTGGACGAGACGGCGGCTGATGCGGCCTGGTCCATCGCCGATCTCCTGAAGGGCGAAGGGCGGTTTGAAGGTGGGGGCGTCGGATCCGATCTCTTCCGTCGCCGCTTCCAGCAGTTAACCGGGCCGCTGATGGCAAAGTCGCTCGAGGACACGCTGTTCTTCCGCCATGTCGAGTTCCTGGCCTTGAACGAGGTCGGCGGAGAACTGGAGCCGGAAGAGGGCGGACTCGAACACTTTCATGCCGAGATGCAGCGGCGTGCGCAGACGCAGCCATCGGGGCTTTCCGCCTCATCGACCCATGACACCAAGCGCGGCGAGGATGCCCGCGCGCGTCTCTTTGCGCTTGCCGAGGATGCGCCCCGCTTTGCAGGCCTGATCGACGGCTGGCGCAAGGCGCATCGGGGTGCCGTCGCAGAGGTCGATGGCAAGCCTGCGCCCGAAGCCGAGGTCGAGTGGATGATCTTCCAGGCATTGATCGGCCACTGGCCGGTCGATCTCACGGCGGACGACCGGGAAGGGATCGCCGATTTCGCCGAGCGTGTCTCGGCCTTCGTGGAGAAATCCCTGCGCGAGGCAAAGCTCAGGACTAATTGGAACGCGGTGAACGAAGCCTATGAGACTGCCGTGAAGGACTATGTCCGGACGCTGCTTCTCGACAGTCCTCAATTCATCAACGAGTTCGTGCGCGACATCCAGCCGCTGATCTGGGCGGGTCTGATCAATGGCCTCACCCAGACCGTGATCAAACTGACCGCGCCGGGCGTTCCCGACATCTATCAGGGAAGCGAAGCGCTCGATTTCAGTTTCGTCGATCCCGACAATCGGCGTCCGCCACATTTCGAAACCCTGTCCGCTTTCGATCCCACGGCGCCGATTTCCTTTGGCGACCCACGCGCACTGGCCGAGGGGTGGCTGAAACAAGCGGTCGTCGGACGCGGTCTGTCGCTTCGCAACCGGTATCCCCAGTTGTTCCTGCAGGGGCGGTATCTGCCGTTGACGATCGCGGGCCCCCGCCAGTCGCAGGCCGTGGCGTTTGCGCGAGTGCATGACGGCGTCGCGGTGATCACCGTCGCCTGTCGTCTACCGGTCGCCATGCTTCAGCAGGGCGAGGGACTGTTATCGGAACAGTTCTGGGGGGATACCGTCGTGCAATTGCCTGAGGCGCTCGCAGGGCATGGCTGGACGGACGTCTTGTCTGATCGGCAGATTGTTGCCGCCGAAGGCATCCTGCTGCGGGAGCTGATGGAAGGGCAGACGATCGCGGTGCTGACCTCGGGAGCCGCCTGAGCGGCTCTCCCCTTCGAAACTTATCCCGAGCGGGGCGGATGCAACTATCCGTCTCGCCCGGGCGCGTCATTCATTTGCTCCGGAATGTCAGGCGACGGCGGGTCTCGCTCTCGGCAGGAAGCTCACCATTTGCTTTTGCGGGTTTGAACACTGCCGCATGCCCGCTTCATCTGCCGCCGCGATGAAGGCGCTGCGTGCCAGCTCGGTTGCACGAGTGCCCCGCAGTGCCTTGCGGCAAAGCCGCAAGGCGCGTTCATAAGCAGGGCCGCGTCTCGTCGGCCACTCCGCATCGAGAAAATCCAGCGCGTCATATGCATTGAGAAAACGGCGCGTCAGCCCACAGGGCAGTTCCAGTTCGACGGGCACGTTCCAGGTGAAATCGGCTTCAGTCATGCCTTCCTCCGTTTGGCGCCCCAGCAACTCGGAGGATGGTCAGGAAGTTCCCGCAGGACGGTCAAATAAAGATGTTATGATATTGATTTTTCTGTTGCAGATCGCGTCTGGGCTTCACGCTTCTCAAGCCATGCGGTTGTCTCGTCGCCGGCAAGCTGGCTCGCCTCAACGGCGTTTTTCCCGCCCAGCAGGGCGTGCATAAGACTGCCGCTGAAGGTGTCGCCGGCACCGATGGTGTCGCGAACGGTGACCCGGCGGCTCAGGAGCACCTGGGTCTCAATTTTTCCGTCAAAGACCGAGATTGCGGCCGGGCCGTCCGTCATCACGAGATGGGTGAGCCGCTCTGTCGCGAGCCTGCGTGCCATGACCCAGACTTCAGCAATTGGGGTGCCGGGCAGGTCTGCTTTCGAACCGACCATGATATCGGCGGGACGGACCTCGCCCTCGCGGAGCGGAAACTGCGAGATGACGAGGGGCGCGCGGTTCAGGGAGGTGAGGATGGCGTCTGGCAGTTTCGGCGCGTTGACGTAGAAGGCATCGGCCTTAATTGCGCGATCGAGCACAAAGGTGCGGGAGAGGCGTCGCTCGCTGGAAAGGATGGTCCGCTCGCCTGTGGGGTCGAGCATGATATCTGCGAAATCGGTTTGGCCGTCACGCCGCGCGATCAGCGTCGTGTCGAAGCCGGCTTCCTTCAATTCGGCAAGCGCTTCCTCCCCATGCGCATCGTCCATCAGGTTCGACAGCAGCGCCACGTCGTGTCCGAGATCGAGCAGCCTGCGAGCGGTGAAATATCCGCCGCCACCGAGGCGTGTCTCCCGCGATGACCAGGCAATCCGTCCACCGGCACGCAGTGGCTCAGTCAGTCGCCAGATGCGGTCATGGTTGATGTGGCCGATGACGACGATCCGTTTGCGGTGAGGACCGGTCATTCGGCTGCATCCTTCGGAACGGGCCGGCTGGTTTCGCGCAGGATCAGTTCCACCGGCCAGAGCTCCTTCACATCCGTTGCCTGGCATCCCGAAAGCATTTGCAGGAGGAGGTCCGTAATTCGACTTCCGGCGGCGCGGATCGATGAGCGGGTTGTCGAGAGAGAAGGGGCCATGTTCTCGGCGGTCAGATACGGAAAGACGTCGTCATGGGCGATGACAGAAATGTCCTGTCCAATGACAAGGTTTCTCGACCGGGCCGCGCGATAAACGCCGAGCGCCGTCATCATCGAACCGGCGACGAAGGCTGTAGGGCGCGGTCGCTGTTCGAGCGCGGAGCGGGCGAAGCGAAAACCGATCTCGTCCGTGAAGCTGCCATGTGTGACGAGCTGCGGATCATAGTCGATGCCGCGTTCGGCGAGGGCGGCTTTGTAGCCAGCCAGTCTATCCAGCGTGAACGTCAGGCCCTCTCGACCATTCAGGAGCGCGATGCGCCTGTGGCCGAGGTCAAGCAGGTGTTCCGTGCTCCGCCTGACTGCGCCTTCGTTGTCGATGTCGAGCCAGGCATGCGGGACCTCGGTGGCGGAGCGGCCATGCACGATAAAGGGGAGCTTCAACTGGTGCAGAAGCGCGATGCGGGGATCCTTGGGGCGTGGCGAGTGGATCACGACGGCATCGACCCGACGGCTTTCGGCAAGTCGCCGGTAAAGCTGCAGCTCGTCGCCGGGCGCATGCTCCGCCATGGGCGTAATGAGGATGTCGATGTCCTCGCCACTCAGGCGATCAGCCATGCCGCTGAGGAATTCGGAGAACTGATAGTCACCAGCCTTGGTCATCACCACGCCGATGGCACCGGCGCGGCCGGTCGCAAGGCGCACGGCATTGATGTTCGGCCGATAGCCGAGGCGGGCTGCCTCTTCCATCACCCGTGCGCGTGTCGCCTCGTTGACTTCCGGATAACCGCTCAAGGCGCGACTCACGGTCGTCGGTGACAGGCCGATCTCTTTGGCAAATTCCTTGAGCTTCATCCGTGTCGTTCACACCGTTACGGCAAGATCGCCGTTTGTACGCTTATGTCATGCGATCCTGCATACTGACAATTCTTGCAAGGCAATGTAAAAGCGCTTCCAAAATTCAGCAATCGGAGTGCTGAGCTTCCCCCACGCGTTCTGGCACAAATTGCTCGAAGATACTCATAAATCTCTTTTGACACCGGGCCAAGCGCCTGCAAAAATCGTCGACCAAACCGCTTTCAAATATTCCTGATGCTGCCCTAGTTTTGTTCCGATTCCTTCTTACGTCTGACGGAACGATGGGCCTCGTTGAGGCTTTTCTGAAGGCCGGTTGGCTGGCTCTAACCAAGGAGAATGCAGATGACGATCAGAACGGTTGTCTGGGGCGAAAACATTCATGAGCGGGAAAA
The DNA here is from genome assembly GCF_009650195.1 of Agrobacterium sp. MA01. Taxonomy (NCBI): domain Bacteria; kingdom Pseudomonadati; phylum Pseudomonadota; class Alphaproteobacteria; order Hyphomicrobiales; family Rhizobiaceae; genus Agrobacterium; species Agrobacterium sp. MA01. The sequence continues at coordinate 3,173,728 of NZ_CP045854.1, read as the reverse complement.
CGCCATCGTCCGGGAGATCTATCCCGATGGCATGCATGCGACGATTGCCGCCGCGCTGAATACGGATCCGGATATCGAGGCGACGACGGCGACGCTGCAGGAGCCTGAGCACGGGCTTTCCGTCGAGCGGCTGGCCGAGACCGACGTGCTCGTCTGGTGGGGCCACAAGGCGCATGGCGATGTCTCCGACGAGATCGTCGAGCGGGTCGCAAGCCGTGTCTGGGAAGGCATGGGCCTTCTCGTCCTGCATTCCGGTCATTTCGCCAAGCCCTTCAAGCGGCTGATGGGCACGCCCTGCGCGCTCAAATGGCGTGAGGCGGGCGAGCGCGAGCGGATCTGGACCGTCAATCCCGGTCATCCGATCGCAGCCGGCATCCCGGAAAACTTCGTGCTTGAAAACGAAGAGATGTATGGCGAGTTCTTCTCGGTGCCGGAGCCGCTGGAAACGGTCTTCATCTCCTGGTTCGCCGGCGGCGAGATCTTTCGCTCGGGTCTCACCTGGCGACGCGGTGCGGGCAATATCTTCTATTTCCGTCCGGGTCATGAGACCTATCCGACCTATCACGACGCGACCGTTCAGCAGGTGCTTCGCAACGGGGTGAAGTGGGCGTTTAATCCGATGCCGCGCTATGTGGCCGTGCATGATGCACCGAATGTCCCGGTCGAGCAGGCGCTGGAGCCGATTACCGAGCGCGGTCCGCGCCTGCATCAGGCCGGTGAGGAAGGCTACAAATGAGCACTGCCCCCATACGCCTGCTGATCCTCGGCACGGGTGGCATGGCCAATACCCATGCCATGAACTTCTCGATCATCACCGATGTGCAGCTTGTCGCGGCTGTTGATCTCGACATGGCGACGGTGCGCGCCTTTGCCGCCCGGCACAATATCCCCAACACGTTCACCTCGCTCGAAGAGGCGATTGCCTGGGGTGAGTTCGATGCCGTCACGAATGTCACGCCGGACAAGGTCCATTACCCGACGACGTTGAAGCTTCTCGCTGCCGGCAAGCATGTCATGTGCGAGAAGCCTCTCGCCGAGAATTATGCCAAGGCCGACGAGATGGCGACGGCGGCGGAAATGGCCGGCCTCGTCAACATGGTCAACCTCACCTATCGCAATGTCGCGCAGGTGCAGAAGGCGCGGCAGATGGTGCTGGGCGGCGAGATCGGCAAGGTGCGCCACATCGAGGCCTCCTACCTGCAGAGCTGGCTCGTTTCCAAGGCCTGGGGTGACTGGTCGACCGAGAGCCAGTGGCTCTGGCGGCTGTCGACCAAACACGGCTCGAACGGCGTGCTGGGCGATGTCGGCATCCATATTCTCGACTTTGTCGGTTATGGCGCGGCGACTGACATCGATCATGTCTTCGCGCGGCTGAAGACCTTTGAAAAGGCACCGGGCAACAAGATCGGCGAATATGATCTCGATGCCAATGACAGCTTCACCATGACCGCCGAGTTCACCAACGGCGCGATGGGCGTGATCCATGCGAGCCGCTGGGCGACGGGGCATCTGAACGAATTGCGCCTGCGGGTCCATGGCGACAAGGGCGCGCTGGAGGTCATCCACCGCCTGGATGGCTCCAGCCTCAGGGCCTGCCTGCAGGAAGATGTCGAAAAGGCCGTCTGGCGGGAGATCGAGGTCGATCCGGTGGAGACGAACTATCAGAAGTTCATCACCGCGATCCGCTCAGGTTATGGGCAGGAGCCGAGCTTCCGGCATGCCGCCAATCTGCAGAAGATCCTCGATCTGGCGATGCTGACGGAGGTGGAGCGGCGCGAGCTGGCGGTCTGAGCCGGTTTTGCTGAACCCATGTCGAAACGGAAAACGCCGCCCGAGGAGGTTCGGGCGGCGTTTCCATTCTGCGCGACCCTTCGGTCCCGCGGGAGCTCTTGCGTCTCAGTAGGTAACGGTAACCGCCGACTTGTCCTTGGCGGACTTGACGGCAGCGTCGGCCAGCGCCAGAGCGATCAGGCCGTCTTCGGCCGAGGGCGCCATCGGCGTGCCGTTGTCGAGCGCGTCGATGAAGGCGGAGATTTCGGCTGCATAGGCCGCCGTGTAGCGGGTCATGAAGAAGTCGTGCAGCGGCGGGCGGGTATAACCGTCCTTGTTGGCGACTTCGATCGAGACCGGGCGCTGGTTTTCAGCCGAAACCGAGCCGAGCGAGCCGTGCACTTCGATGCGCTGGTCGTAGCCGTAGGATGCGCGGCGCGAGTTGGAGATGATCGCCTGGCGACCGCTCTTGGTCGTCAGGATCAGTGAGGCGCTGTCATAGTCGCCGAGTTCGCCGATGACAGGATCGACCAGAACCGAGGCCGAGGCCTGGACCGTTTCGATCTCTTCGCCGAGCAGGAAGCGGGCGATGTCGAAGTCATGGATAGTCATGTCGCGGAAGATGCCGCCGGAGACCTTGATGTATTCGGCAGGCGGTGCGCCCGGGTCGCGGCTGGTGATGGTGACCATCTCGACTTTGCCGATCGAGCCCTTGTCGATCTCCTTGCGGACGGCCTGGAAATGCGGGTCGAAGCGGCGGTTGAAGCCGAGCATGACCTTGCCGCCGACGGCGCGGACCGTCTCAAGGCAGGCCTTGGCGCGTGCGACATCCAGATCGATCGGCTTTTCGCAGAAGATCGCCTTGCCGGCCTTGGCGAAACGCTCGATCAGGTCGGCATGGGTGTTGGTCGGCGTGCAGATGATGACGGCGTCGATGTCCTTGTCGGCCTCGATCTCCTCGATCGTCTTTACCGCGCAGCCGGTCTGGGCCGCGATGGCGTTTGCGGCGTCGGCGAAGGCGTCGGCAACGGCGACCAGTTTCGCGCGCTTGTCTTCGGCAATGGCTTTTGCGTGTACCTTGCCGATGCGGCCGGCGCCCAGAAGTGCCAGTCTCGTGACCATGTTCGTTTCCTCCCTATGCGCCTTGGTCCCTCGTCAAAGGGCGGCGATTGTGGTGTGCTCCTGACGGAGGCGCCTGATTGATGTTCCATTTCACGCTGGCCAAGGCCATGTTTTGGAATATATGTTCTATTTTGCTAGATCTTGATACGGTTTCTGTCAAGCGGGACAGTGTCACGGGGTAAGGGTAGGAAAACGAATGAACGAAATCGGCGGACCGCAGACGATCAAGGACTTTGAAGATCGGCTGCTGGAAGTTTCCGGCAGCCTGCCCAAGCGGCTCAAGCAATGCGCCGACTATGTCGCCGCCAACAAGGATCGCATTGCGGTCTCTACCGTCGCCGAGATGGCGGAAGGGGCGGGCGTCCAGCCTTCGGCCTTCATGCGCTTCTGCCAGATCATGGGCTTCACAGGCTTTTCAGAGATGCAGAAGCTGTTTCGCGAAAGCTTCGTCGGCGGCTGGCCGGATTATTCGACGCGCCTGCAGCACTTAAGGGAAAAAGCCGAGGGATCGCCCTCCGCCCTTCTCGCCGAATTTGTCGAGGCTGGGCGGCTTTCTCTCGAAAATCTCGTCAAAACCGTTGATCCGCAGGCAATGGAGGTCGCGGTCAGGCAGCTTTCCGAAGCGCGCATGATCCACATCATCGGTCTGCGCCGCTCCTTTCCGGTTGCAAGTTACATGGCCTATGCCTTCGAGAAGATGGGTGTACCGGCGATGCTGCACAGTGTGGTCGGTCGGCTCGACAACCATCATGCGATCCAGGCGGGTGATGCGCTGCTCGCCGTCACCTTTTCTCCCTATTCCGCCGAAACGCTTGAGCTGGTCGAGCAGGTGCGCCCGCGCGGCGTTCCGGTCATTGCGGTCACCGATACGGTGGTCAGTCCACTGCGCCGCATGGGGGCTACTCTGCTCTCCGTTTCGGAAGTCGATTTTGGCGCCTTCCGTTCGCTGTCGGCCACGCTCTGTCTGGCGATCACGCTTTCCGTCGCCGTCGGGACTGCGCGACAGGAAGCCTGAACGTCCGTATTGAAATTCTGAAAAATAGAATTTATAGTCCATTTTTAGACATGGCCGTTCCAAATCGTGGAGTGGTTTCGAGGCGGGGCGCTAGATCCCGCATCACAGGGAGGACATCGCTTGGCTTCGCTCGATCTGATCACGATCGGCCGCTCTTCCGTGGACCTTTATGGGGCCCAGGTCGGCGGTCGGCTGGAGGACATGGCCTCCTTCAACAAGTATATTGGCGGATCGCCGACCAATATTGCAGCCGGTACGGCCCGTCTTGGCCTCAAGTCGGCGCTGATCACCCGCGTCGGCGACGAGCATATGGGCCGCTTCATCCGCGAGCAGCTGGTGCGCGAGGGCGTCGATGTCCGGGGCGTCAAGACGGACAAGGAGCGGCTGACCGCGCTTGTCTTGCTCGGTATTCGCGACGAACACCAGTTCCCGCTGATCTTCTACCGCGAGAACTGTGCCGACATGGCGCTGTCGGAAGAGGATATCGATCCGGATTTCATCGCCGAGGCGCGCTGCGTCTGTGCGACCGGCACGCATCTGTCGCATCCGCGCACGGAAGCTGCCGTGCTCAAGGCGCTGAAGATCGCCCGCGAAAAGGGCGGTCTGACGGCGCTTGACATCGACTACCGCCCGAACCTCTGGGGTCTTGCCGGCCATGGCGATGGCGAAAGCCGCTTTGTCGAGTCCGCTCAGGTCACCGCGAAGCTGCAGTCGACGCTGCATCTCTTCAATCTGATCGTCGGTACGGAAGAGGAGTTTCACATAGCCGGCGGCTCGACCGATACGATCGAGGCGCTCAAGGCGGTTCGCAAGGTCTCCTCCGCGACGCTGGTCTGCAAGCGCGGGCCCATGGGCGCCGTGGTCTTTGACGGTGCGATCCCGGATAGTCTCGATGCCGGCCAGACCGGCCAGGGTTTCCCGATCGAAGTGTTCAACGTCCTTGGTGCCGGCGACGGCTTCATGTCGGGGCTGCTCAAAGGCTGGCTCACCGGCCAGGATTGGCCGACCAGCCTGAAGTTCGCCAATGCCTGCGGCGCGTTTGCCGTCTCGCGTCACGGCTGCACGCCGGCCTATCCGAGCTGGGATGAGCTGCAATATTTCTTCAAGACCGGAATCCAGAACAAGGCGCTGCGCAAGGATGAAGCGCTGGAGCAGGTGCACTGGTCGACCAACCGCAAGAATGACTGGTCGACGATGCGGGTCTTCGCCTTCGATCATCGCATGCAGCTCGAAGCCATGGCCAAGGATGCCGGCGTTGCCGACGAGAAGATCGGCGCCTTCAAGAACCTCTGCCTCGATGCGGCGCTGAAGGTCTCCGGCGGCAATGCCGGTTACGGCCTGCTCTGCGACAGCCGTCTCGGCCGCGAGGCGCTTTACCGCGCGGCTGGCACGGGTCTGTGGATCGGTCGTCCGGTCGAATGGCCGGGCTCGCGTCCGTTGACGCTGGAACCTGAGATCGGCCCCGATTTCGGCGGCCTTGTCGAATGGCCGGTTGAGCACGTGGTCAAGGTGCTCTGTTTCTATCATCCTGATGATACCGCAGAGATGAAGGCCGAGCAGGAAAAGACCGTGCAGCGGCTCTTCCATGCGGCGCGCCGCAATCGGCTCGAATTCCTGCTGGAGGTCATCCCCTCCAAGGTCGGCGCCTGCGATGACGAGACGGTGGCCAAGATCATCGAGCGCTTCTACGAGATCGGCGTCTATCCCGACTGGTGGAAACTGGAGCCGATGAAGACGACAGCGTCCTGGGCGAATGCCTGCAACGCCATCGAACGCAACGACCCGAACACGCGCGGCATCGTCGTGCTCGGCCTCGATGCGCCACAGGCGGAGCTTGAGGAGAGCTTCCAGCTTGCCGCCGGCTTCGATCTGGTCAAGGGTTTCGCCGTCGGCCGCACGATCTTTGGCGACGCCGCCCGCAAGTGGCTCGCTGGTTCGCTGAGCGATGCCGCTGCCGTTGAGGATATGGCCGCGCGTTACCAAAGCCTCTGTGTCATCTGGGATGCGGCGCGGGAGAAGGCGGTTTCCGCCAAGGGAGGAAAAGCATGAAGACGATCCGGCTGACCGCCGCCCAGGCGATGGTGCGTTACCTCGCCAACCAGCTGAACGAGGACGGCGTTCCCTATATCGCCGGCATGTGGGCGATCTTCGGCCATGGCAATGTCGCCGGCATCGGCGAAGCGCTCTATGGCATCCGCGAGGAACTGCCGACCTATCGCGGCCAGAACGAGCAGTCGATGGCGCATGCGGCAATCGCCTATGCCAAGCAGCTCGGCCGTCGCCGCGCCATGGCGGTGACCTCCTCCATCGGCCCGGGCGCGCTCAACATGGTGACGGCGGCAGCACTCGCCCATGTCAACCGCCTGCCGGTGCTCTTCATCCCCGGCGATGTCTTTGCCAATCGCGGCCCCGATCCGGTTCTGCAGCAGATCGAGGACTTCGGCGACGGCACGATGTCGGCGAATGACTGCTTCCGCCCTGTCTCGCGCTATTTCGACCGGATCATGCGGCCGGAACAACTCCTGACCGCGCTGCCCCGCGCCATGCGTACGCTGACCGATCCCGCCGATTGCGGCCCTGTCACGCTTGCCTTCTGCCAGGATGTGCAGGCCGAGGCCTATGACTATCCCGAGAGCTTCTTTGCAAGCAAGACCTGGCGCTTCCGTCGTCCGGAGCCGGATGTGGTGGAATTCGAAGCGGCTGTTGCGGCGCTGAAGGCGGCGAAGAACCCTGTGATCGTCGCTGGTGGCGGCGTGCATTTTGCGGGGGCCACCGACACGCTGAAGGCCTTTGTCGAGAAGCACCAGATCCCCGTCGTCGAGACGCAGGCCGGCAAGTCGGCACTCGCCTGGGACCATGGTCTGAACTTCGGCCCTGTCGGTGTGACCGGTGCCGAAAGCGCCAATGTGGTCTCGGAAAAGGCGGATCTCGTCATCGGCGTCGGTACGCGCTTCCAGGATTTCACCACGGGGTCCTGGGCGCTGTTCAAGAACCCTGACCGTAAGATCCTGGCGCTCAACGTGCAGCCTTACGATAGCGCCAAGCATGATGCGATCCCGCTGGTGGCTGATGCGAAAATCGGCCTCGAAAAGCTCTCGGCAGCGCTCGGCGATCACACGTATGCCGCACCGGATGCCGGTCTCAAGGCCTCCTGGTTTGCCAAGGCGGATGCCGTGACGGCTGCGCCCAAGGACAGTAATTCGCTGCCGACCGACATGCAGGTGATCGGCGCCGTGCAGCGCGCCTCGCGAGACAATACGGTTGTCATGTGCGCCGCCGGCACCATGCCGGGGGAATTGCATCAGCTGTGGAAGTCGAAGCTGCCGCTCTCCTATCACATGGAATACGGCTTCTCCTGCATGGGCTACGAGATCGCCGGCGGCCTCGGCATCAAGATGGCGGAACCGGACCGCGACGTCATCGTCATGGTCGGCGACGGCTCCTACATGATGATGAATTCGGAGCTGGCAACCGCCGTTGGCATGGGCGTCAAGATCACGCTCGTGATCACCGATAACAGGGGTTACGGCTGCATCAACCGGCTGCAGATGGGCACCGGGGGCGCGCAGTTCAACAACCTCTATGCCCATTCGAATGTCAGCCCCATCGCCATCGATTTCGCCGCGCATGCGGCGTCGATGGGCGCGCGCGCTCTCAAGGTGTCGTCGATTGCAGAGCTGGAAACAGCGCTTGATGCCGCCCGCGAGGCGACCGAGACGACGGTCATCGTCATCGATACCGATCCTTATCCGACCACCGGGGCCGGCGGCTACTGGTGGGATGTCGCGGTGCCGGAAGTCTCGGCCCGCGCCGAAGTCAATCAAGCCCGCGTTGCCTATGAAGCGGCTCTGAAGGAAAGAACCTGATCATGATCCTTTTCGGAACCAACCCGATCGCCTGGTCGAACGACGACGACCGCCGCCTCGGCGCCCATATCAGCCTCGAACAGTGCCTGGACGAAACCGCCAAGATCGGCTTCGACGGCATCGAGAAGGGCCACAAGCTGCCGACCGATCCTGCGGGTCTCAAGTCGGTGCTGGAGCCGCGCGGCCTGAAATTCGTCTCCGGTTGGCATTCGCTGAACCTGCTGACCAACTCCATCGAGGAAGAAAAGGCCGCCATGCAGCCCTTCCTCGATGTGCTGAAGGCCATGGGCTGCAAGGTCATCATCGTCTGCGAAACCTCGAACGCCATCCATGGCGCCGATGATGCGGCACTTGCCGATCGTCCTGTCCTCTCCGATGCCGAATGGGCAAAGTTCGGTGCCGGCGTCGAGGCGCTGGCCGAATTTTCGGCGAGCCAGGGCATTTCGCTCGTCTACCACCACCACATGGGAACGGTCGTCGAGACCGAGGCCGAGATCGACAAGCTCATGGAGTTTACCGGCCCGCATGCCAAGCTGCTACTCGATACCGGCCATTGCACTTTCGGTGGCGGCAATCCGGAAGCGGTCGCGAAAAAATACATGCATCGCGTCGGCCATATCCACGCGAAGAATGTTCGTCCCGTCATCGCCGACCAGGTGCGTAACGAAAAACTCTCCTTCCTCGAAGGCGTGCGTCGCGGCGTGTTCACCGTGCCTGGCGACACCGAGGGCGGCGTGAATTTTACCCCGGTTCTGAAGATCGCCGCCGAGCATGGTTATGAAGGCTGGATCGTCATCGAGGCCGAGCAGGATCCGGATGTGCGCAATCCCTTCGAGTATCAGAGCCTCGGCCTGAAATCGCTCAAGGGCTTCGCCAAGGATGCCGGCCTGATCTGAATTGAACACGGGGCGGGGGTTTAATCTTCGCCCCTTGTTTTGACAGCAGGCGGATTTGGGCTCTATTGCATGCGACCCACTCACAAGACTGCCGGGAGCAAAGCCTTGAAGTTCCAGATCCTCGATCCGACTCATCCCTTCTTCAAGCCGCTTTATCGCCGCATCCTCTGCGTCGTGCTGCCGCTGGCCTGGTCCGGGGTGGAGTATTCGAACGGTGCGACCGGCTGGGCGATGGTCTTTATCGTGGCCGGGCTTTATGCCGGTTACGAACTGCTGTTCATGTATGATCACACGATGAAAAAGGCCGAAGCCAAGGCAGAGGCCGAGCGTGCCAGGATTGCAGCCGAAGCCGAACAGGCTGACGCCGACTGAGCGCCAAAATCAGGAGACGAGGAATGGCCGATCTGTTGCGCAAGCCTTCGGGCACATCCGGCAAAGTGCATGACATTACCCCCGCCAGTGCCGGCTGGGGCTATGTCGGCTTCGGGCTCTACCATCTGAAGGCGGGCGAAAGCGCTGCCGAGCAGACGGGTGAGACGGAGGTCATTCTCGTGCTCGTCGAAGGCAAGGCTGAGATCTCTGGTGGAGGCAAGGAGTTCGGTGAACTCGGCCAGCGCATGTCGGTGTTCGAGAAGACCCCGCCGCATTGTGTCTACGTGCCTGCCGGCAGCGATTGGTCGGCCAAGGCCACCACTGACTGCGTGCTCGCCATCTGCACGGCACCTGCCATGCCCGGCCGCGACGCACAGCAGATCGGGCCTGAGGGCATTTCGCTGGTCGATCGCGGCAAGGGCGCCAACACGCGACATATCTACCCGATCGCCATGGAAGATCGCGATGTGGCCGACAGCTTGCTGGTGACCGAAGTCTTCACGCCGTCCGGCAACTGGTCGTCCTATCCGCCGCATCGGCATGACGAGGACAACTTCCCGGAGATGACCTATCTCGAGGAGACCTATTACCACCGCCTCAACCCGGCTCAAGGCTTCGGTTTCCAGCGTGTCTTCACAGAGGACGGCTCGCTGGACGAAACCATGGCGGTGTCTGATGGTGATGTGGTGCTGGTGCCTAGGGGGCATCACCCCTGCGGCGTGCCGCATGGCTACGAGATGTATTATCTCAACGTCATGGCCGGCCCCTTGCGCAAATGGCGTTTCCAGAATCATCCTGACCACGACTGGATCTATCAGCGCGATAACGGCTGAATTCGTTTGAGGCGGTGCCTGGGCTGCCTTCACGAATATGTTTGCCGTGCCGGGAAAAATCCGGCCGTCCATCCGGTGCGTAGTGGTTTGCACAACGCCAATGATGGAGACGCCAATCATGCCGAAGCTCACTTTCGCCCTTGTCGGGCTCGCCATGAGCCTGCTGCCCACCGCTGGTCAGGCGGCGGACAAGTTCACGTTCGAGGACTACTTCGTCGGTCGCACGGAAGCGGTCGGTTCCTTCCGCGCCATCAATGGCGTCAAGCGGACTTTTACGGTGGATCTGACCGGAAACTGGGACGGCAAGACGCTGACGTTGCGCGAAGACTTCGTCTTCGACGACGGCACCAAGGACCGCAAGACCTGGCGCTTCACCAAGACCAGCCCCAACACCTATAGCGGCACCCGCGAGGACGTGATCGGCGAGACCAAGGTGAAGCTCAACGGGGCAGTCGCTCGGTTCAACTATCTCGTCTATCTGAGCCCGGAAACACAGGGCAATAAGGTGCGTTTCTGGGACAAGATGGTGCTGCGTGAGGACGGGACGGTGCTCAATACGGCGCTCGTCACCAAGTTCGGCATCCCGGTTGCCAAGACCACTGTCGAGTTCCGCAAGCCGGGCTCGTCGCACAAGACGGCGAGCCGCTAAGGGTCAGTCGTTTGGTGTCTCCAGCCAGCGGTTGATGCCTTCTGCCGCAGCAATCCCTGTCGCGAAACAGGCGGTCAGCAGATAGCCGCCCGTCGGCGCCTCCCAGTCGAGCATTTCGCCGGCAACGAAAGTGCCGGGGCGCGATGTCAGCATGAAGTGCGCGTCGATTGCGTTCAATGAGACGCCGCCTGCCGTCGAGATTGCCTCGGCAATCGGACGCGGGCGCTTGACGGCGAGCGGCAGGGCCTTGATGCATTTTGCCAGCTCGGTGAGGTCGAGCCGGTTGGCCTCAGGGGTGACCTCTCTGATCAGCGCGATCTTCACGCCGTCGAGATTGGCGGCCTTCTTCAGGCGGGTCGAGAAACTTGCCTTGCGGTCCTGAAGCGCGAAGTCCGTCGCTAGCTTCTCGGTCGTGCGCCCCGGCGTGAGATCGAGGATAAGCTCGCCATGGCCATCCCGGTCGAGCGCGTCCCTCAGCGCTGCCGCATGGGCATAGATCAGGCTGCCTTCGATGCCGCCCTTGCTGATGACGAATTCACCCTGTGTGGTACCGGCTGCCGAGGTGGCCTTCACCGATTTCACCGGTTGGCCAGAGAAGCGCGTGTTGAAGCTTTCCGAGAAATCGCAATCAAAACCGCAATTGGCCGGGCGGAGCTGTGTGATATCGACACCTTCTGCTTCCAGCAGTGGTACCCAGGCCGCATCTGAACCGAGCTTCGGCCAGCTCGCGCCACCAAGGGCGAGGAGTGTGGCGTCGGCGATCACGTGCTTCTGACCCTCTGGTCTCTCGAAAAGCAGGGCATCTCCGTCGAAACCCGTCCAGCGGTGACGGGTGAGGATGGTCACGCCCGTCGCTTCCAGTCGCTTCACCCAGGCGCGCAACAGGGGCGAGGCCTTCATCACTTTCGGGAAGACGCGGCCGGAAGAGCCGACGAAGGTTTCCGTGCCGAGATCGTCTGCCCAGACCCGGATGGCTTCCGGCGTCATCAGGTCGAGCACGGAGCGTAGCCGGTCATTCGCCGCACCATAGCGGGTGACGAAGCGCGCATAGTCTTCGGCATGGGTGATGTTCAGTCCTGATTTTCCGGCAAGCAGGAACTTGCGGCCGACCGTCGGCATGGCGTCGTAGACGGTGACGACATGGCCGTTGCCGGCGAGATGTTCCGCTGCCATCAGGCCCGCCGGGCCACCGCCGATGATCGCCACACTCTTCTTCATCCGTGATCAGTCCAGCTTGAAGGTCGAAAGGCGGGAGACCAGACCTTCGATCGTTGCGCTGTCGGCATTTGCGAAGGCGAAGCGCAGGTAGTCCTGGCAATCGTCGCCGAAATAGGCTCCGGGAATGCAGAGCACGCCGGCCTTCTTCGCCAGCCTTTCCGCCACATAAGCAGAGTCCTGGCCCGCAAAGGGATGGCGGATGAAGGCGAAATAGGCGCCGAGCGAGTCCATCTTCCAGACGGGAAGTTTGGCCATCACGCCCTTCAGCGTTTCGGCGCGCTTGAGGATTTCGAGGCGGTTGTCGTCGCGCCAGGCCTTGAGCGCCGGGATCGCCTTTGCGACGGCCGCCTGCGGTGCGCGCGGCGCGCAGATCTGCAGGTTGTCCATGACCTTGGCGATTTCCGAGACGGCACGCGCGCCGGCGGTGATCGCGCCAAGCCGATGGCCGGGAATGCAGAAGGATTTGGAGAAGGAGTAAAGGAGAATGAGGTTTTCTTCCCAGCCTTTGATCGAAAGCAGATCATGCGGGCGGCCTTCGCCGGGGAGGAAGTCGCGATAGGTCTCGTCGAGAATGAGGAAAGCACCGGCCTTGCGGCAGGCGTCGAAGGCCTGGCGCAGCAGGTCCGCCGGATAGATGGCGCCCGTCGGGTTGTTGGGCGACACCAGTGCCACGGCTTTGACGCCCTTCGCCAGGGCTGCCTCGATGCCTTCGATGGTGGGCACGAAGCCGGTGGCCGGATCGAGCGGAATGAGCTCGCGGCGAATGCCCATCATCGCCAGCGTGGTTTCCTGGTTGAAATAGAAGGGATCCGTCAGCGCCACCGCATCGCCGCTTCCCGCAATCGCTGAGACTGTTGCCATGAAGGCCTGGTTGCAGCCTGCCGTGATGTGGATGTTCTCGGCCGTAACCGGCGCGCCATAAACGGCCGAAACCTCTGCCGCATAGGCCTCGCGCAGCGGCGCTTCGCCTTCGATCGGGCCGTAGCCGGCATTCGCCCGGGCGGAAGCAGCTTCCGCAAGCCAGGCGAAAAGATCGGGATGCGGCGGATAGCCGGGCACGGCCTGGCTCAAGTCGATCATCGGGCCGCTAGCGCCATCATAGGCGCGTGCCCAGGCGAACACCGAGGGGACCGGCGGAGCCGAGAGATCTGCAACGAGCGGATTGAAGGGGGCGGCGGGCATGTCTCTGTCCTCGGTGATATCAGCTCTCTTCCGAAAGCACGGTAGTGGTGTTGGGGTTGCGTTTGCGGGTCGAGGGCAGGCCTCGTCCCGAAGGGCGGCTTGCGGGGCGCGGCTGGGCGGCGCGCTCGGTCTCGATCATGTCGAAGATCCAGTCGATGAAAACCTTGGCGATGGGGGCCGCGCGAACATCATTGCGAGCGGCGACATAGAAGGCGTCAGGTGCGGGCACTGCGAGATCGAAGGGGATGACGAGTTCGCCGGCGGCAATCAGGCTGGACGCCGTGATGCTGTCTCCCAGCGCCACGCCTTGGCCGAAACGGGCAGCCTCGGTCGATAGCCTCGCATCGCCCATGAAGTGTTCCCGCGCTTTTGGCATATCGAGTTGGTCGGCGGCGGCAAGCCAGCTTCGCCATTCGCGGCCGTCGTCACCATGCAGCAGCACATGGTCGCGCAGATCGCGGGTCGAGCGCAGCGGCCTTGTGTTGAGCAGCGTCGGGCTGACGACGGGGAAGAGCTCGAAGGTGCTCCAGAGCCTTGTCCAGCAATCCTTCCAGCCGCCCGCACCATAAAGGATCGCGATGTCGATGTCGGGGGAATAGATCAGGCTGGAATCATTGCTGGAGGTCAACGTAAGGCTGATCTCGGGATAGCGATCGACGAAGGAGCCGAGGCGGGGCACCAGCCAGAGCGAGAGTAGCGCTGGCACGCAGGAGATGCGCAGACTGCCGCTGGTCGAGGGGCGGTTCATCAGGGCGGTCGCTGCTGCGATGCCGTCGAAGGCCTGGGTGACGGCCGGTAGCAGCAGAGCGCCTTGCGGCGTCAGTTTCAGCCGCTTGCCGCCGCGCTCGAAAAGCGCCGTCTTGAGCGTTTCTTCCAGGCTGCGGATCTGATGCGATATCGCGCCATGCGTCACGCTCAATTCCCGCGCGGCAGCCGAGATCGAGCCGCGGCGAGCGGCGGCCTCGAAGGCGCGAAGGGGGTTGAGCGGGGGCAGGCGGCTTGCCATGACGGGTTCAGCATCCGTGAATTTTTCTCACATCGATTGCTATAACATCGTGAATTGATTTTCCAAGTCTGTTGCGGGCTAATGCTCACAATAAAGGCATGCCAAGATCGTGCCGCAAAAATGGACGATGAACTGCTCATCGTTCACTAACAGGGAACGCCAGATGACTTTCGATGAAAAGCGCCTTGCGGCGCTGCGCGAGAAATACGGAAACGACAAAGCCGGCGAGATCTTCGATCCGAAGTTTGCCAAGGTAGGCGAGAAGATCTTCTCGAACGGTACGCGTGCTGCCCCTTATGCCGGCGTGCCGACTTTCGTGTCCGCACCCTATCGCCAGGTTGACCAGCGCAATCCGGATGTCAGCGATCTCGATGTCGCGATCGTCGGCGTGCCCATGGATCTTGGCGTCACCAACCGTCCGGGATCGCGCTTCGGGCCCCGGGCTCTGCGGGCGATCGACCGTATAGGCCCCTACAACCATGTTCTCGAATGCGCCCCGGTCTTCGATCTCAAGGTCGCCGATATCGGTGACGTGCCGTTTTCCAGCCGCTATCGCCTGGAGATGAGCCATGACGATATCGAGGCCTATCATACCAAGCTGGTCAGCCAAGGCGTGCTGCCGCTTTCCGTCGGCGGTGACCATTCGATTACCCATCCAATCATGAAGGCGATTGCCAAGAAGCACGGTCCCGTCGGCATGATCCATATCGACGCCCATTGCGATACCGGCGGTGCGTTCGACCAGACGAAGTTCCACCATGGTGGCCCGTTCCGCAACGCGGTGCTTGATGGTGTGCTCGATCCTGTCCGGACGATCCAGATCGGTATCCGCGGACCTGCCGAATATCTCTGGGAGTTCTCCTACGAATCCGGCATGACCGTCATTCACGCCGAGGAAATCAACGGTCTCGGCATCGCGGCGATCATCGAAAAAGCCAAGGCCGTGATCGGTGATGGGCCGACCTACCTCTCTTTCGATATCGACAGTCTCGATCCGAGCGTGGCACCCGGCACCGGTACGCCGGAAGTGGGCGGCCTGACATCGCGCGAAGCGCTGGAGCTGATCCGCGGCTTCAAGGGTGTGAACCTTGTTGGCGGCGATGTGGTGGAAGTCGCGCCGCAATATGACGCAAACCACAATACCGCGCATGTCGGCGCACAAATCCTCTTCGAAATCCTCAGCCTGATGGTCTACAGTCCGGCCATCAAGGGGCACTGAGGGTCGATATCCCGGACGGCTCCTGCCGTCCGGCAACGGATGCAGACGAACGGGCGAACACGCCTCAACCACAACAAGGGAACAGGACCATGAAAGACATTCTCTCCACTTCCGTCAGCCGCCGCGGCGTGCTCGCCGGCTCGGCCGCCGTTGCCGGCGCTCTCGCCATGCCGTCGATCCTGCGCGCCCAGGACAAGTCGATCAAGATCGGCGTCTATGGCGGCTACTTCAAGGATTCGTTCGACAAGAACATCTTCCCTGAATTCACCAAGGCGACCGGCATTGCCGTCGAATCCATCGCCGAGCCGACGGGTGAAGCCTGGCTCGTGCAGCTGGAACAGGCCGCCAAGGCCGGCCAGGCACCGGCTGACCTTTCGATGATGTCGCAGGTTGCCATGCTTAAGGGCCAGGCGACCGAGCTCTGGGCGCCGATCGACATGGCGAAGATCAGCAATGCCTCGGGCCTGATCGACCGCTTCGTCAACAAGTATCCGGATGGACGCGTCGCCGGCGTCGGTGCTGTTGCCTGGTACATCACGCTCGTCACCAACACCGATGTCTACAAGGACGCTCCGACCTCCTGGGAAGCGCTGTGGGATCCGGCAAATGCCGACAAGCTCGGTCTGCTCGCGCTCGTCTCCAACTCCTTCCTGCTGGAAGTGACTGCCAAGACATATATGGGGGGCACCAATGCGCTCGATACCGAAGAGGGTATCCTGAAGGCGCTGGAGAAGCTTGCAGAAGTGAAGCCGAATGTGCGCCTCTGGTATCGTGACGAGGCCCAGTTCGAGCAGTCGCTGAAGTCGGGCGAAATCCCGATGGGCCAGTACTACCATGACGTCACGGGCCTTGCCGCTGCCGATGGCCAGCCGGTCCGCTCGACCTTCCCGAAGGAAGGCGGCATTCAGGACTCAGGCTGCTGGGCTCTGTCACGCGCTTCTGCCAAGACCGAGGAAGCACATGTCTTCATCGATTACATGTGCCAGCCGTCCATCCAGGCGACCCTGTCGCGCAAGGTCGGCACGGCCCCGACGGTCAAGCGCGAACTGCTCGACCTGACCGATGCCGAATTCGCCTCGGTCTCCTCGGATATCGAGCCGATCACGCCGCGCTACGACCTCTACCAGACCAAGTCGGACTGGCTGAACCAGAAGTGGACAGAACTGATCGTCGGTTGATCAGAGGGCTGCGTAGCCTCTCATTCGCCCTGAGCTTGTCGAAGGGCTGGGCTCCTTCTCCCCACCTTCGGGGAGAAGGAGACGGCGGCTCGCTCAGCGCCAACATTTCCTCTCCCCCGCTTGCGGGGAGAGGGTAAGGTGAGGTGCGTTTGCGTTAGGATTTTGATGCATCTCCACGCCCGTGATAGGAATACGGTATGCATCTTAGCGGAGACAACCTCATGGCAACGGTCAGCGTGCGCGATGTGAATACCGATCTTTCCGAACTGGTGGATGAGGTGATCAAGGGCGGCAGCGTGACGATCACGCGCGACGGCAAGCCGGTGGCGACGCTGGTGGCGGTGGAGAGTGCTGCTGAACAGGAACCAAAGCACAACTTCCTGGAGCACCTGATGGCCTTTCCAGAGCCGGGTATGGTTTTTGAACGCAATCCCTCCCGTGGACGAGACGTCGATCTTTGACCGGGTATCTCATCGACACCAACGCGTTGTCGCTGCTTTCCAACAGCAAGGCATCGCCGCAATTCATTGACTGGCTTCAGGCGCAACAGCGAAAGAACGCTTTGTATGCCTCGACGATCACGCTTCAGGAGATCGAAAAGGGTATCGTGAAGCTTGAGCGTGTGAAGGGTGGCAGCCTTGATAAAGCACGGCGTCTCCGCGATTGGATCGACATCGTGATGGCAGATTTCCAGGATCGGTTTCTGCCTGTTGATGTTGAGGTCGCGCTCGTGGCTGGAAAGCTTGAAGGCGCAATGCTAGCGCGAGGGCTGAATATCGAACTCGCCGACATTCTCATCGCCGCAACGGCGCAAACCCACGGCCTCACAGTCGTAACCGCCAATATCCGAGACTTCGAGCCCCTGGGCGTCGACTGTCTCGCACCGTTTTGAACAACATTCGTCTGATTGGAAGTCCATGTCCGGCCTCGCTCTCAATTCCATCACCAAGCAGTTCGGTCCCTTCACGGCGGTCGATCAGGTCCAGCTCTCGGTCCCGCACGGCACCTTCGTTTGCCTGCTCGGTCCCTCCGGCTGCGGCAAGACCACGCTGCTCCGGATGATCGCCGGTCTCGACAGCCCGACCGATGGTGCGATTGTTCTCGATGGCCAGGACATTACCCAGGTGCCGACGCATAAGCGGGATCTCGGCATGGTCTTTCAGTCGCTGGCGCTTTTCCCGCATCTGACTGTCGGCGAGAACATCGCCTATCCCTTGCGCATCCGTGGCATCGGTCGTGAGGAGCAGGTGAAGCGCGTCGACGAGTTGCTCGCGATGATCCACCTCACCGGTTATGCCGACCGCCCGGTGCACAAACTCTCCGGCGGCCAGCGGCAGCGCGTGGCGATTGCCCGGGCGCTCGCCATTTCCCCGAAGCTGTTCCTGCTCGACGAGCCGCTGTCGGCGCTCGATGCCAAGCTGCGCGAGGCGATGCAGGTGGAGCTGCGCAAGCTGCAGCAGCAGCTCGGCATCACGACCATCGTCGTCACCCATGACCAGCGCGAGGCGATGACCATGGCCGATACGGTCGTCGTGATGAGCGGCGGCAAGATCCGCCAGGCGGCGAGCCCGATCGAGATCTATCGCAAGCCGGCCGACCGTTTTGTTGCCGATTTCATCGGTTCGACCAACCTCCTGCCGCTGACAGCGCAGGGTGGCTCGGCGCTTGTGCTCGGCCATAGCGTCGCCGGCATTTCGGCACCAGCAGGTTCAGCGCAGGCGAGTCTTTCGGTTCGCCCTGAGGACGTGAAGCTCTCGGCGCCCGGCGAAGGCCGCATTACCGGCAAGGTCACCTTCATCCGCGATCTCGGCGGCACGATCGAGACCTTCCTCGATGTCGCAGGGACCGAAGTCGTCGCCGTCTCGACCCCGCGCGAACGGCCGGTCGTGACCGTCGGTCAGGATGTCGGCATCGTCATCGATCCCGAAACCGCCGTGGTGCTGTCGGCATGAGACGCGAGCCCCCGAAAACCGCGCTCGATTATGCGCCGCTGGCATTTCCGGCTGGTATGCTGATCCTGTTCTTCGTCGTGCCCTTCGCGACGATGATCGCCGTATCCTTCTTCAAGCGGGATCCGACCGGCTTCTATTCGCCCGATTTTGTCTTCGACAACTACGCCCGCTTTCTGTCGTTCTTCTTCGGGGGCGTGCTGAGCTTCTCGCTGATGCTGGCGATTGCCGTTGCCGTCGTCTGCGTGACGCTGGCGCTACCCTTCACCTATCTGCTCGCCCGCATGTCGCGCAAAGCACAGGTGCTGTGGCTCGTGGCGCTCCTCTCCATCCTGTCGCTTTCGGAGGTGATCATCGGTTTTGCCTGGTCAACACTGCTTTCGCGCACGGCCGGCATCACCAATCTGCTTGTGATGATCGGCTTGATGGAAAGCCCCGTGGCATTGATGCCGAATTTCGGCGCGGTGCTGACGGGCATGACCTATCAGGCGCTGCCCTATACGGTCCTCGTGCTCTATCCCGCTCTCGTCAGGCTGGACCCCACACTGACGGAAGCGGCGCGCACGCTTGGTGCCTCGCCGCTCCGCGCCTTTTTCACGGTGGTCGTGCCGGCATTGCGCAACACGCTGATTGCAACGCTGATCATGGTCTTCATCTTCGCGCTCGGCTCCTATCTCCTGCCGCAGATCCTCGGCCGTCCTTCGCATTGGACGCTGTCGGTGCTGATTACCGATCAGGCGATCTACCAGTCCAACATGCCGTTTGCGGCGGCGATGGCGGTGTTCCTCGTGCTGGTCACGCTTGGGATGGTCGCGCTGACGCTGCTCATCGGTCGAAAGGGAGAGGCGGCATGAACAAGGCACTGACCCGTCTCTACTTCACGCTCATCGGCATCTTCCTTGCTGCGCCCATCGTCGTGGTTGCTGGCGTTTCGGTGAATGCCAAGCAGAGCCTCAACTTCCCGCCGCAGGGATTTTCGCTCTCGTGGTATGGCGCGATCTTTACCGATCCCGGCTGGCGTGCGGCCCTCTTCGCCTCGGTCATCCTGGCGCTTTGCGCGGCTGCTCTCGCCGTCGCCATCGCGCTGCCGCTCGCCTGGTTCCTATGGCGGCGCCTCTCCCTTTGGGCGCAGGTGTTCCAGTTGCTCGGCATTGCCCCCTTCACGCTGCCGCCCGTCATCACGGCGCTGGGGCTTCTCACCTTCTGGGCCGCGACCGGCTTCTACGGCCAGCCTTGGACGGCCGTCATCAGCCACGCGATCTTCTTCGTGACGCTGCCCCTGGTGACGCTGTCGCTCGGGTTCTCGGCTATCGATCGCTCACTGGTCGAGGCTGCCGCCACCATGGGCGCCGACGACCGGACCATCTTCCGCACCGTCGTGCTGCCGCTGATCGCGCCCTATCTCGTCTCCGGCTATGCCTTCGCTTTCGTCCTCTCGCTCAACGAATACATCGTCGCCTATATGACGGTCGGTTTCGTGATGGAGACGCTGCCGATCAAGATCTTCAACGCGCTGCGCTACGGCTACACGCCGGTCATGGCTTCGGTAACGATCCTGTTCGTGGCGGTCGCGGCCATCATCTTCGGCCTCGTCGCCCGCTTCGGCGACCTGCCGAAACTGCTCGGGGCGAATGCGGACGATCGCAGCTGATGGACTGGTGTCAGCGGTGATCCTCCAGGATCATCGCAGCCGCCTTCTCGGCAATCATCAGGGTCGGAGAACTGGTATTGCCCGAGGTGATCGTCGGCATGACCGAGGCATCGGCAATGCGCAGGCCCTTCAGTGCGCGTAGCCTCAGGCGCGGGTCCACCACGCTGTCAGGGTCCGCACCCATGCGGCAGGTGCCTACAGGGTGGAAGATCGTCGTGCCGATATCGCCCGCAGCCTTTTCCAGATCTGCATCACTTTCGAGCGCCGGTCCTGGGCGGTACTCCTCGGGACGATAGCGGGCGAAGGCTGGTTGAGCGGCGATCTGGCGGGTAAGCCGGATCGAGCGGACTGCGACATCCCGGTCACCTGCCGTGGACAGATAGTTCGGCGCGATCTTCGGTTGGGCGGCGAAGTCGGGACCAGCAATATGAACCGAGCCGCGGCTTTCGGGTCTGAGATTGCAGACACTCGCCGTCATCGCCGGGAAGGGGTGGACGGGATCGCCGAACTTGTCGAGTGACACCGGCTGGACATGGTATTCTAGGTCGGCGGTCTCCTTGTCCGGGCCCGAACGGGTGAAGATGCCGAGCTGGCTCGGGGCCATGGACATCGGCCCTGAACGGCGCAGCGCATATTCCAGGCCGATCATCGCCTTGCCGTAGAGGCTGGAGGCGCGTTCGTTGAGGGTCGGCACGCCGGTTACCTTGAAGACGAGGCGGAGCTGCAGATGGTCTTGCAAATTTTCGCCGACAGCCGGGACCTCGCGAACAGTCTCGATGCCGGCATTCTGCAAGACCTCACCGCGGCCGATGCCGGAGAGTTCCAAGATCTGCGGAGAGCCGATGGCGCCGGCGGACAGTACCACCTCGCGGCGGGCCGCAAAGCGCTTCAACTCGCCGTCGTGATGCACCTCGGCGCCGGTCACGCGTTCGCCCTCGATCGTCAGCCGCTTCACATGAGCGCGGGTGAGGATCGTCAGGTTCTTGCGGTGCCGGATCGGTTTCAGAAAAGCCTTTGCCGAGTTCCAGCGAATGCCGGAGCGCTGGTTCACCTCGAAGAAGCCGGAGCCTTCGTTGTCGCCACGGTTGAAATCGTCGGTTTCTGGAATGCCCGCCTGCTTGGCTGCCTCGCGAAACGCTTCCAGTACGTCCCAGCGGAGACGGGCCTTCTCCACGCGCCATTCGCCGCCGGCGCCATGTTTGTCGTCGGCACCCTTGTGAAAGTCCTCGGTCTTTTTAAACAGGGGCAGGACGTCATCCCAGCCCCAGCCTTCACAGCCCATCTGGCGCCACTGGTCGTAGTCGCGGGCCTGGCCGCGCATATAGATCATACCGTTGATCGAGGAGCAGCCGCCCAGCACCTTACCACGAGGATAGCCGATCGCGCGACCGTTCAGCCCTGGCTCGGCTTGCGTCTTGAAACACCAATCAGTGCGCGGATTGTTGATGCAGTAGAGATAACCGACCGGGATGTGGATCCAGTGATAGTTGTCGCTGCCGCCGGCTTCGAGCAACAATACGCGCCTGGACGGATCGGCGGAGAGCCGGTTGGCCAGCAGGCAGCCGGCAGTACCGGCCCCGATGATGATGTAATCGTAGCTTTCCATGCTCCTCCCCGAGCGCTGCCTGCGTGTCAACTGTTTCGCAGGCGACCCTCCAGCAGGTCAAGCACGGAGCGGGCGGCATCCATGACATTCGTGCCCGGACCGAAGACGGCGGAGACACCATGCTCCAGCAGGAAGTCGTAGTCCTGGCGCGGAATGACTCCGCCGACGACCACGATCACGTCGTTCGCCCCCTTGGCCTTCAGCGCTTCGACCAGCTGCGGCGCGAGCGTCTTGTGGCCGGCGGCTAGCGAGGACAGTCCAACCACGTGCACCCTGTTGGCGACGGCCAAGTCTGCTGCCTCGTCCGGCGTCTGGAAGAGTGGTCCTGCCACGACATCGAAGCCGATATCGCCAAAGGCGGATGCAATCACCTTGGCTCCTCGGTCATGGCCATCCTGGCCGAGCTTGGCGATCAGGATACGCGGCTTGGACGCGGCCTTGCCGTAATCCTTGAGGCGGGTCGACAGCGTCTCCATTTCCGGATCGCCTTCATAGGCCTTGCCGTAGATGTCATGCACGACTTCGGGCACGGCAACGTGATCGCCGAAGACGGCGCGCATGGCATCCGAGATCTCGCCGACGGTGGCGCGGGCGCGGGCGGCGTCGACGGCGGCTTCGAGGATGTTGCCCTGGCCCGAGCGTGCCACGTCCGTCAGGCGTGCCAGCGTTTCGCTGACCCGCTTCGGATCGCGCTGCCGGCGTGTCTGCTCGATACGCTTGATCTGCGACAGGCGGACAGCCGAGTTGTCGATCTGCAGAATGTCGATCGGTTCCTCATTTTCGAGGCGGTATTTGTTGACGCCGACGATGACCTCCTCGGCACGGTCCACGGCGGCCTGGCGACGGGTCGCGGCTTCCTCGATCAGGCGCTTCGGCAAGCCGTCATCCACGGCCTTGGTCATGCCGCCCAGCCGCTCGATCTCCTCAATCAGCGCCCAGGCCTTTTCCGCCATCTCGTTGGTCAGGCTCTCGACATAATAGGAGCCGGCGAGGGGATCGACGACCTTGGTCACGCCCGTCTCGTGCTGCAGGATCAGCTGGGTATTGCGGGCGATGCGGGCGGAGAATTCCGTCGGCAGCGCAATCGCCTCGTCAAAGGAGTTTGTGTGCAGCGACTGGGTGCCGCCAAGCACGGCGGACATCGCTTCAAACGCGGTGCGGACGATGTTGTTATAGGGATCCTGCTCGGCCAGCGACACGCCCGACGTCTGGCAATGGGTGCGCAGCATCAGGCTCGACGCCTTCTTCGGCTCGAATTCCTGCATGATGCGGGTCCAGAGCAGGCGGGCGGCGCGGAGTTTCGCGGCCTCCATGAAGAAGTTCATGCCGATGGCAAAGAAGAAAGAGAGGCGGCCGGCGAATTCATCGACATTCAGGCCCTTGGCGATGGCGGCGCGGACATATTCGCGACCATCGGCCAGCGTGAAGGCGAGCTCCTGCACCAGCGTCGCGCCCGCCTCCTGCATGTGGTAGCCGGAAATCGAGATCGAGTTGAACTTCGGCATCTCCTTCGCCGTGTATTCGATGATGTCGGCGATGATCCGCATCGAGGGTTCGGGCGGATAGATATAGGTGTTGCGGACCATGAACTCCTTGAGGATGTCGTTCTGGATGGTCCCGGACAGCTTGTCGCGCGTAACACCCTGTTCTTCGCCGGTGACGATGAAATTGGCGAGGATCGGGATGACGGCGCCATTCATGGTCATCGAGACGGAGATGGCTTCGAGTGGAATGCCGTCGAACAGGATCTTCATGTCCTCGACACTGTCGATCGCCACACCCGCCTTGCCGACATCGCCTTCGACACGGGGATGATCCGAGTCATAGCCGCGATGGGTGGCAAGATCGAAGGCGACGGAGACGCCCTGCTGACCGGCGAGAAGCGCCTTGCGGTAGAAGGCATTGCTCTCCTCCGCTGTCGAAAAACCGGCATATTGCCGGATCGTCCATGGACGGCCGGCATACATGGTCGCGCGCGGACCACGAGTGAAGGGGGCAAAGCCCGGCAGGCTGTCGAGATGGTCGATGCCGGCGATATCGTCTGCCGTGTAGAGCGGCTTGACATCGATACCCTCGGGCGTGTGCCAGGTGAGCGCGTCCGCCGGACGCTTCAATTCCTTCTCGGCAAGCGTCTGCCAGTCGGCGATGGTTTTCTTGGTCATCCGGTCTTCTCCCTGCTCCGCTTGGACTGCGGGCCGACGACTAGTATTCCTGTTTGCCCCTCACCCTGCCCTCTCCCCGCAAGCGGGGAGAGGGAGGTGCCAAGGGGTGCCATCTCGGCCTTCTCCCCGTTCACGGGGAGAAGGTGCCGGCAGGCGGATGAGGGGGCTTTCCCTTCGAAGGAAAACGTTACCCCTCGAACTCCATGATCAGCTCATCGACCGCCAGACTTTGGCCCGGCTTGACGACGATCTTTTTGACCGTACCCCGGCGTTCGGCCTTGAGGATGTTCTCCATCTTCATCGCCTCGACGGTGGCGAGCGCCTGACCGGCCTCGACGGTCTCGCCTTCCTTGACAGCGACACCGGTGATGACACCCGGCATGGGGCAGAGCAGCATCTTGGACGTATCCGGCGGCAGCTTTTCCGGCATCAGCTTGGCGAGGGCTGCCACACGTGGCGAGCGGACGCGGGCGGTGACATCCATGCCGCGCCAGCGCAGCCGAATGGCGGGGCCTTTGAGGTCGACCTTCACCGCGAGCGTTTCGCCGCCGATGTCGACATGGGCGAGTGTCTTACCTGGCTGCCAGTCGGTGGCTAGAACAAGCTCGTTGCCGGCTTCGAATGCGACGCGCGTGTTGCCGGTGCCTTCGGTGACGGCAAGGGCATGGTCGCCACCCGCCAGATTGACGACCCAGTCCTTGCCGAGCTTGCGGGTATGGTTGCCGATGGTGCCGGAGATCTGGATCGCACGCGCCTGGAGGCGATGATTGATGACGGCGGCGATGGCGGCGAGCTTTTCCGCCGAGGCCGCATCTGGCGTTACGCCGGTGAAGCCGTCCTTGAACTCCTCGGCGATATAGGCCGTGGTGATCTTGCCGGAGCGGAAACGGTCCTGGTTCATCACGGCCGAGAGGAAGGGCAGGTTGTGGCCGATGCCTTCGACTTCGAAACTGTCGAGCGCCTCCGACATCGCGTCAATTGCAGTGAGACGATCCGGAGCCCAGGTGCAGAGCTTGGCAATCATCGGGTCGTAATACATCGAGATCTCGCCGCCCTCGAAGACGCCGGTGTCGTTGCGAACAACCGTGCCTTCAGCGCTCGTGCCCTCTGCCGGCGGGCGGTAGCGGGAGAGGCGACCGATCGAGGGCAGGAAGTTGCGATAGGGGTCTTCGGCGTAAAGGCGGCTTTCGATCGCCCAGCCGTTCAGCTTTACATCGTCCTGGCCGAAGCTGAGTTTCTCGCCGGCTGCGACACGGATCATCTGCTCGACGAGATCAAGGCCGGTTACCAGTTCAGTGACGGGATGCTCGACCTGCAGGCGGGTGTTCATCTCGAGGAAGTAGAACTTGTTCTGCTTGCCATCGACGATGAACTCGACGGTGCCGGCTGAGTGATAGCCGACGGCTTTTGCCAGTGCCACGGCCTGTTCGCCCATGGCCTTGCGGGTGGCGGCATCGAGGAACGGCGAGGGGGCCTCTTCGATAACCTTCTGGTTTCGCCGCTGGATCGAGCATTCGCGCTCGCCAAGATAAAGCGTGTTGCCATGCTTGTCGCCGAGCACCTGGATCTCGATATGGCGCGGTTCGGTGACGAATTTCTCGATGAAGATGCGGTCGTCGCCGAAGGAGTTCTTTGCCTCGTTCTTCGATGACTGGAAACCTTCGCGGGCCTCTTCGGCATTCCAGGCGATGCGCATACCCTTGCCGCCGCCGCCGGCCGAGGCCTTGATCATCACGGGATAGCCGATCTGATCGGAGATTTTTACCGCCTCGTCGGCATCCGCAATCAGGCCCATATGGCCGGGCACCGTCGATACGCCGGCTTCTGCTGCCAGCTTCTTCGAGGTGATCTTGTCGCCCATGGCCTGGATCGCGCCAACCGGCGGGCCGATGAAGGTGACACCGGCCTTTTCCAGCGCCTCGGCGAAGGCGGCGTTTTCCGAGAGGAAGCCGTAGCCGGGATGCACCGCATCGGCGCCGGTCTGCCTGATGGCATCGAGGATCTTGTCGATGACGATATAGGACTGGTTGGATGGTGCCGGGCCGATATGCACCGCCTCATCGGCCATCTCGACATGCAGCGCATTGCGGTCGGCATCGGAATAGACGGCGACCGTCTTGATGCCGAGCTTCTTCGCGGTCTTGATGACCCGGCAGGCAATTTCGCCACGGTTGGCGATGAGGATTTTCTGGATCATTTATGTTCTCTCCCTGCCGTTTATCATCCGGACACAGCCGCCAGACGCTCAAGCGCTATATCTGCCGACTATTCCTGCACCTTCTTCTTCAAGCCCTTGGCCACGCTCTGCTCGTTCTTCACCTCGCCGAAGGCTTCCGGAAAATTCTTTCGGGCTAGCGCTTCGTTGATCTTCAGCTTGGCGAAATAGGATTGTGGATCAAAGCCGCGTTCGGCGGCGATGACTTCGCGGCCGAAGAGGCGGCAGAGGCGTTCGCCGTCGAGATTACCGCGCTCGAAGGGTTCGGTGCCGAAAAACTGCCAGAGCGCCTGCATGAAGCCGAGGTCGGCGAGTGCCACCGTCTGGTCCATGGTGCGGTGGCGCGGCCAGTTGGTGACGGGCGTGACCTTCGGGTTTGGCCGGCGGATCGTGTATTGCCATTGCGTTCCGGGCAATCCCAAGGGAAAGCCCTGATGTTTCGGCATGAGCGGATCTTTTGCCATTGTCTTAAACCTCGAACACGTCTTCGAAGGATTCCGGGAAGCTCTTGCGCGCCACCCTCTCGTTTATGACAAGCATTTCGTCATAGGAATGAGGGTCGAAGTCCTTGTTCACGGCCACGACCTCGCGACCAAACAACAGGCTGAGGCGGGCTGCATCGAGATTGCCGCGGACGAATGGTTCTGCCCCGAACTGGTGCCAGAGCGCATGCAGAAAGGCAGCGTCGATCCGGTGCTCCTTCGTCCCTGGCCGCGCCTTGCGCGGCAGGGTCTTGATCGGGGTGACACCCTTGTCATTGGCGCGGCGAATGGTGAACTGCACACCGGTCCCCGGCATGCCGGATGGAAAACCCCGATGTTTGATCATGTCGGGCGCTTTGCTCATGGTTTTCTCCTCACGCCTGACCGGCCAGTTTGTCCTGCGTCTTCGTGTCGAAGTCGGAGGCATCGTGGCGTTCATGCAGCTGTTCGGAGAGCGGGCCGGAGGTCTTGTTGACGATCGCGCCGCGCTTCACACCCGGGCGGGCTGCGAGCTGTTTCGTCCAGCGTTGGACATGTTCGTATTCGTCGACCGACAGAAAAGTGCCGGCATCGTCATAGGCGCCGTGCAGAGCGAGACGTCCATACCAGGGCCAGATGGCCATATCGGCGATCGTGTAATCCTTGCCGGCCATGAACTCGTTGTTGGCGAGGTGGCGGTTCAGCACATCCATCTGGCGCTTCACCTCCATGGCGTAGCGGTCGATGGCATATTGGATCTTCATCGGCGCATAGGTGTAGAAATGGCCAAAGCCGCCGCCGAGGAAGGGGGCGGAGCCCATCTGCCAGAACAGCCAGTTCAGCGTCTCGGCCCGGGCGCGGGTCTCGGTCGGCAGGAAGGCGCCGAATTTCTCCGCGAGGTAGGTCATGATCGAGGCTGACTCGAACAGTCGGATCGGCTCTCCGCCATCGACAGGCTGATGGTCCATCAAGGCCGGGATCTTGGAATTCGGGTTAACCTCGACAAAGCCCGAGGAAAACTGGTCGCCATTGCCGATATTGATCAGCCAGGCATCGTATTCAGCACCTTCATGGCCTGATGCCAGCAGCTCCTCGAGCAGGATCGTCACCTTCTGGCCGTTCGGCGTGCCGAGCGAATAGAGCTGCAGCGGATGCTTGCCGACCGGGCGTTCCTTGTCATGCGTCGCGCCTGAAATCGGGCGGTTGATGCTGGCAAAGGCGCCGCCATTGCCGGGCTCCCAGGTCCAGACCTTCGGCGGCTGATAGCCGGCAGGCAGGTTCTTCTCGGGCGGGAATTTTGTCTCGGTCATGAAATCGGGTCCTTTCTCGGTGATGCGCCTCGGGCGCGCCGAGAGTTATATAGGCCTTCCGTGTCGTCCTTGCCCACTCTCAATCGGTCGTTACAACGGGATCGTGTCGTGCTTCTTCCAATGGGTGCCGACCTGCTTGTTGCGGAGGCTGGCAAAGGCCTTGGCAATGCGGCGGCGGGAGGAATGCGGCATGATCACTTCGTCGATGAAGCCGCGTTCGGCCGCCTTGAAGGGATTGGCGAAGTTGACTTCGTATTCCCTAGTTCGCGCCGCGATCTTCTCGGCATCGCCGAGTTCCGAGCGGTAGAGGATTTCGGTGGCCCCCTTGGCGCCCATCACGGCGATTTCGGCAGTCGGCCAGGCATAGTTGATATCGGCGCCGATATGTTTGGAAGCCATGACGTCATAGGCACCGCCATAGGCCTTGCGGGTGATGAGGGTCACCATCGGCACGGTTGCCTGGCTATAGGCGAACAAGAGTTTTGCGCCATGCTTGATGACGCCGCCATATTCCTGGGCGGTGCCGGGCAGGAAGCCGGGCACGTCGACCAGCGTCAGGATCGGGATCGAGAAGGCATCGCAGAAGCGGACGAAGCGCGCAGCCTTGCGCGATGAATCGATGTCCAGGCAGCCGGCGAGCACCATGGGCTGGTTGGCGACGACGCCGACCGTCTGGCCCTCCATGCGGATGAAGCCGGTGATGATGTTCTTCGCAAAGGCCTCCTGGATCTCGAAGAAATCGCCCTCGTCGGCCAGCGCGTAGATCAGCTCCTTCATGTCGTAGGGCTTGTTGGAGCTATCGGGGATCAGCGTGTCCAACCGCATCTCGATGCGGGCGGGATCATCATGGAAGGGGCGGACCGGCGGCTTTTCGCGGTTGTTGAGCGGCAGGAAGTCGAAAAGCAGGCGAACCTGTTCCAGCGCCTCCACGTCGTTTTCATAGGCGCCATCGGCGACGGAGGATTTTTTCGTGTGGGTGGAGGCGCCGCCCAGTTCTTCCGCCGTGACGATCTCGTTGGTGACGGTCTTCACCACGTCGGGGCCGGTGACGAACATGTAGGAGCTGTCCCGCACCATGAAGATGAAATCGGTCATGGCGGGCGAATAGACGGCACCGCCGGCACAGGGGCCCATGATCACGGAGATCTGCGGGATGACGCCTGATGCATCGACATTGCGCTTGAAGACATCGGCATAACCGGCCAGCGAGGCCACACCTTCCTGGATGCGGGCGCCGCCGGAATCATTCAGGCCGATGACTGGCGCGCCTGTTTTCATCGCCATGTCCATGATCTTGCAGATCTTCTGGGCATGGGTTTCCGACAGCGAGCCGCCGAGCACAGTGAAATCTTGGGAGAAGACATAGACCTGGCGGCCGTTGATCGTGCCCCAGCCGGTGACGACGCCATCGCCCGGCACCTTTTGGGTCTCCATGCCGAAATCCACGCAACGGTGCGTGACATACATGTCGTATTCTTCGAACGAGCCTTCGTCGAGCAGGACCTCGATGCGCTCGCGGGCGGTCAGCTTGCCCTTGCCGTGCTGGGCGGCAATGCGCTTTTCGCCGCCGCCGAGGCGGGCCTCCGCGCGGCGCGCTTCGAGCTGGTCCAGGATCGTCGACATGCTTCCTCCCGAATGGTCTTCTGGCTCTTAAGCCTTGCTGTGACACCTATTCCACTGTGCCGCAGAAGAAAACAGTTGAACAGGTGCATCTGTGGATTTATGAATTTGCAAAGTGAAAATTGCGAATTTGCGAAATGGCCATCGGAAAACTCTTCATCGGCCGCAAGGTCCGCGACATCCGCCAGTCCAACGGCGCCACCCAGGCGCAGTTTGCCGATATGGTCGGCATTTCCACCAGCTATCTCAACCAGATTGAAAACAATCAGCGCCCGGTCTCGGCCTCGGTGCTGCTGTCGCTGGCGGAAAAGTTCGGCATTGATATCACCGAGCTTTCCTCCGGCCAGAACGACCGGCTGATGTCGGCGCTGACGGAGGCGCTCTCCGATCCGTTGTTCGAGACCTATTCGCCGAGCCTGCAGGAGCTTAAGCTCGTCACCCAGAATGCACCGGGTTTTGCCCATGCGCTGATTGCAGCCCACCAGGCTTACAGGCGCGGCAACGAGCAGCTGGCCAGCCTCGACGATCGGCTGGGGGCAGCACCCAGCCAGGAGGTGACGCCTTACGACGAGGTGCGCGACTTCTTCCACTTCGTCGACAACTATATCCACGATCTCGACCTTGCCGCCGAGCAACTGGCGACGGAACTGAAGCTCGGGGAGGGGGAGAATTACGCGGCCCTTTCAGGCCATCTCGAGGCGAAACATGGCGTGCGCGTCTTGCGCGGCGAGGCGGGCGATGAGGCCATCCGCCGCTTCGATCCGGTGGGGCGGATCCTGACCGTCAGCCGCTATGCCTCGGCCCCCACCCGCGATTTCCAGATTGCCATCCAGATCGCCCAGCTCGCCGCCGCCACCAAGATCGACCAGGTGCTGAAACAGGCGAATTTCCGCAGCGAAGAGGCGGTCGAGATCTGTCGCATGGGGCTCTACAACTATTTCGCCGGTGCGCTGATCCTGCCCTATCGCAGCTTCCTCACCGCGGCGCGGGATCTCCGCCACGACATCGAACTGCTCGCCGCCCGTTTCGAGGCCTCGCTCGAACAGGTCTGCCACCGCCTCTCGACCTTGCAGCGACCGGGCCTCAAGGGCGTGCCGATCTTCTTTGCCCGCATCGACCGGGCCGGCAATATCACCAAGCGGCATAGTGCGGCCCGCCTGCAATTTGCCCGCTTTGGTGCTGCCTGTCCGCTGTGGAATGCGCATCAGGCCTTCGAGACGCCGGGCCGGATCATCCGTCAGACGGCGGAAACGCCCGATGGCGTGCGCTATCTCTGCATCGCGACGCAAGTTTCAAAAGGCTCCGCCGGCTTCCGCGCCGCCAATCCGCGCTATGCCTTGGCGCTCGGCTGCGAGATCTCCTATGCCGGCGCCTTCGTCTATGCCGACGACCTCGACCTCTCCAACCGCGGCGCCTTCGACCCCATCGGCATTTCCTGCCGCATCTGTGAGCGCGTCAAATGCACCAGCCGCGCCGTTCCGCCGCTGAAGCGGAAGCTGGTGGTGGATCATCGGGTGCGGAACCCGATGCCGTATGAGATTGAGTGAGGGGTATCTTTCTCGTTGGGGCAGGGCGCATCGTTGGCTGCATTCGGCCCAAAACCGACGACCAGCATCAGCGGATTGCCTCGGTTCGGCTTCACCGACCCAGCTGTCAGCGCTTGCCACAGCCGTACAACCGGGAGTAGCTGCCCCCCCCGAGACGCACTGCCCAAATCAACCGTCATTTGACTTTGGTTCGATGTCGCACTACATAGTTCGATATCGAACCAAAGGGGATGGCGATGAACCTGACACGGCGCAAGATGATTTTCCTTGTTGGCGGCGGGGCTGTTCTGGCAGCCGGCGGTGCCTTCGGATACGCGGCGACACGCATGCCGCAAACGGCTTACCTTCCCTGGGAGCTCGCGGGCAGCTATGAGGACCCGCGGATGCGGGCCCTGTCATGGGCGCTCCTGGCCCCGAACCCGCACAATCGCCAGCCGTGGCTGGCGGATGTGTCCGAGGACGGCGTTATCACGCTGCATGCGGACACTGACCGCCTCTTGCCACACACCGATCCCTTCAACCGACAGATCGTGATCGGGCTGGGGTGTTTTCTGGAAGTCCTGCGCATGGCCGCAGCAGAAGATGGCTACCGCGCCGCCATGACGCTCTTCCCGCTCGGCAGCAGCGCCACGGCCCTCGACCGACGCCCCATTGCGCGCATCACCCTCACAGCTGATCCGACGGTTGCGCGCGATCCCCTATTCGCACTGGTGCCGGCCCGGCGCTCCAACAAGGAACCGTTCGACATGAGCCGCCCGCTCGCACCCGACATGCTTGCGCAGATGGCTGCGGCAGCCAGCAACGGCACGCGGTTCGGAGGCACTATTGACCCGGCGGAAACGGCCAAATTGCGCGCGTTGACGCGCGAAGCGCTGCGAATCGAGGTCGAGACGCCGCACACCTATCAGGAGAGCGTCGATCTGTTCCGCATCGGACGCCGGGAAGTGGATGCCAACCCTGATGGCATCGACTTTTCGGGACCTATGTTCGAAACGATGCACCTGACAGGCATGTTCAGCCGTGAAATCGCGGCCGACCCGACGAGTTTCGCCTTCAAGTCCGGCATGGACGCGATCTACGCCAATGCCGATACCGCGATGGGACATGTCTGGTTGGTCACCGCCGACAACAGCCGCGAAACGCAGATCGCCACGGGGGCGGACTGGCTGCGCGTCAACCTTGCAGCGACGGCTCTGGGCCTTGGGTTCCAGCCCCTCAGCCAGGCCTTGCAGGAGTTTCCGGAGATGGCAGGGCCCTACGGCCAAGTGCATGAACGCCTTGCACCAGATGGGGGCACGGTTCAAATGCTGTCGCGCATCGGCTATGGTCCGGCTGTCGGAAACAGCCCGCGTTGGCCTTTGGAGAGCAGGATCATGAATGTCTGAAAGCGCAATGCCCGACTACTTCCGGCTCTTCAACGAAATCGGCATCATCGGGCAGCTTTCACGCAGCCTGCTGGAAGCCCGGTTGCCGCCGGGCTTCGTTGCAGCGCAATTTTATGTGTTGAACCATTTGGTCCGCGTGGGCGACGGCCGCACGCCTCTTGCCATAGCCAGCGCCTTTCAGGTGCCCAAGACATCGATGACGCACTCGCTGGCCGTTCTGGAACAGGCGGGCCTGATCGAGATCCGCAAGAACCCTGGGGATGGCCGATCAAAACTGGTCCACATTACGGATGCA
This sequence comes from Agrobacterium sp. MA01, assembly GCF_009650195.1. Lineage (NCBI taxonomy): Bacteria > Pseudomonadati > Pseudomonadota > Alphaproteobacteria > Hyphomicrobiales > Rhizobiaceae > Agrobacterium > Agrobacterium sp. MA01. Next base: position 3,141,201 of record NZ_CP045854.1, on the reverse strand, counting down.
GGGCGAAAGTTCCGGCAGGATGCGATCGACGCACTCGCGCCAGATCTCAAGCGGATTGCAGCCGCCGTTCCCCCTGACCATGTCGCGCGCTTGCTGCCTGATCTCGAAGTGTTGCGGAAATTCCTCGATACAGACCGTGACGCTTCACCATAGGCTGCGGCACTTTCAATAGGCTGGTCGAACGCCATGAATGCACGGTTCCTGACGATCTTGTCGAAGCAGCCATACCGATCTCCGGAAAGCACAACGAGGACACATTGTCTGAACACGCAAAGGAAGCTCATGTCCGCTTCTGGCGCAAAGCGGCAGATCCTCCACGGCTGATGGTGGGACGCGATGGTCATTGTGGTTGCATCCAGTCGGTCGGTACGTTGATGCGCTCAAGTACTACCCAAACAACCGCTCATCCCTCGCCGCAAAGAACGCCTCGACACTCTCCGGCGCCACATTTTCAAGCATCGCCGGGGACCATTTCGGGTTCCTGTCCTTGTCGATGATCGCAGCCCGGATGCCTTCGTAGAAGTCGGGGACCTTGACCACTTGGCAGGTGCCGGCGAATTCTCGTTCGAGGCAGGTTTCGAGGTCCTTGGAGTGGCGGGCCTCGCGCAGCATCCTGAGCGTCACCTTCAGGCTGGTCGGCGATTTCGCGCGCATGGCGATAAGCGTTCTGTCGGCGAGGTCTCCGCCTTCTTCCTCTAGGGCTGCGACGATCTCCTCGACCGTGTCGTGGGCGAAGCAGCGGTCGATCATGTCGCGGCCTTCGGAGAAGATGCCTTTCGGGCCGTCCACCGTGTAGTCGCGGATCGTCGAGGCGATCGATTGGCCAAGGGCGGGTGCAGGTAGGGCTGCGATCCGTTCCAGGAGTTCTGCTACCCGGTCCTGCGGGACATACCAGTCGGCGAAGCCTGCGGTGGTGGCATCCGCGCCGTTCACCGCCTCGCCGGTTAGGCCCATCCAGGTGCCGAGTTCGCCGGGTGCGCGGGAGAGCAGCCAGGTGGCGCCGATGTCGGGGAAAAAGCCGATACCGGTTTCGGGCATGGCGAGTTTCGTCGTTTCGGTGACGATGCGGTGGCTGCCATGGCTGGAGACCCCGACGCCGCCGCCCATAGTGATGCCGTCCATGACGACGATGTAAGGTTTCTTGAAGCCGGCAATGCGGGCGTTCAGGCGGTATTCGGCCTTGAGGAAGTGGGAGGCCTTGCCATCGCCGGCCTTGCCGCTTTCATAGAACATCCTGATGTCGCCGCCGGCGCAAAGCCCGCGCTCGCCCTCGCCGGTGACGAGCACGGCTGCGACTTGCGGGTCGGCCTCGAAGGCATCGAGCGCCTTGCCGAAATCCAGGATCATGTCGTGGGAGAGACTGTTCAGCACACGTGGTCGGTTGAGTGCCACAAGGCCGAGCGCGCCCTTTTTCGCCGTCAGGATTTCCCCGCCCTGATAGTCCGCCTCCAGATAACGCATGCCGTCCTCCCTTGTCTTTTGAAAGAGTTAGACATGCGTCGCGGCCAAAGGGCAAGGGCTGCCTTGGTTGGATCAGGTCACGAGATTGCGCGGGGTCCCTGCGAGAAAGAGCTCGATGTTCTCGATCAACTGGTCGGCCAGCGCCTGGATCGCCTCGCGACTTGCCCAGGCAACGTGCGGCGTGAGGATGACGTTTTCTCTGTTAGCAATGCGCATCATTGGGCTGTTTTGTGCGGGCGGTTCGCCATCGGTCACGTCGAAGCCGGCGCCGGATATCTGGCCGGCATCGAGCGCCTTTTCCAGCGCCAGTTCATCGACCAGACCGCCACGGCCGGTGTTGATGAGCAATGGGCGGCGCTCCATCAGCGCGAATTCCCGCTCACCGATCACGCCGCGCGTTTCCGGTGTCAGCGGGCAGTGGAGGGTGATGACGTCAGAGCGCTTCAGGACCTCGTCGAAGGCCGTCTGGCCCGGCTTCAGTTCTGTTGCGCCGCGACGACCGGCGGCCAGCACCGTCATGCCGAAGGCCTCGGCGATCTTTCCCACCGACTGGCCAAGCGTGCCATGGCCGATGATCCCGAGCGTCGAGCCACCGAGGTCGGCGATGGGATAATCGAAATAACAGAATTGGGCGGCCTGCTGCCAGCGTCCCTCGATCACCGACTGGCGATAGGGCAGGATCGACCGACGCAGCGCGAGCATCAGGGCGAAGGTGTGTTCGGGCACCGTGTGCTTGGCGTAGTTCCTGATGTTGCAGACGGCTATGCCACGCGCCTTGGCCTCGGTGAGATCGACAATGTCGGTGCCGGTGGCGGAGACGGCGATCAGCTTCAGCTTCGCGGCGCCGGCCAGCGCCTCGGCACGGACAGGGGCCTTGTTGGTGATCACGACATCCGCGTCGCGGATGCGCTCAGCCACTTCATGCGGGGCCGTGCGGGCATGGACCACCATCTCATGCGGCATGGAGGGTGCGCGGACCACGGTTTCCGGCGAAAGCGTGTCGCGGTCGAGAAAGACGATGCGGATCATGGCGAACCTCCCTGCTGGTCCTCCGACCTAGCCGAGGCGTTTTCGGCCAGCAAGGCAGGTCAGTGGTAATCCGGTACGCCCGGCATGGTGATGAAGCCTGGAAGCGCGCGGAAGCGGCGTAGCCAACGACGAAGGGCCGGGTATTCGTCGTGGTCGGTGTCGCAGTCGCGCGACAAAGCGAAGCTCGGTAGGAGTGCTAGATCTGCGAGTGTCGGGGTATCGCCGACGAACCAGTCTGATCCTTCGATCTGCCGCAGCGTCATGTGGTCTTCCATGATGCGGAAGGCTTTGCGCGCTGCCTTGAGGTCTGCCTCGCTTGCGCCCTCAGAGGTGAAGAGAGCGGCCTCGCGGGCGTCGACGGCGGGCTTCAGTTCGCGGCCGGAAAAGCCCAGCCATTGCTGGACGCGGCCGAAATTTTTGGGATCGACCGGCAGCCAGGCACTGTCAGGCGCATGGGCGCGGACGAGGTAAGCGAGGATCGCAGCGGTGCCGAAGAGCCTGACATCGCCGTCTTCGAGGATCGGCAACGTGCCGGTCGGGTTGAGCGTCAGCATATGCGGCTTTTCCTGCTCGCGGCCGGGTGCCTTGTCGATGGCAACCGTTTCGAAGGAGAGGCCGAGCATGGAGAGGAGAAGGCGAACGCGAAAGCCGTTTTCGTCGAGATGGTAATCGTAGAGCCTGATCATCAAGCTGCCTCCACCATCTGGGCTTCAACGCGGTTGCGCAGCTCCGTTGCCCAGAGGATCAGGTCGCGGCGAAGGGCTGCGGCGGTGTGTCCGGTCACCGTGATGTGCAAGGCGGCCCGGCCGGCGTTGCGGGGTTGGGCTGCGATCAGGACGGTCACGTCGTTCCCTTGCAATGTCACTGTGCCGGTCTCGCTCTCGACCGGCCGGTACCCCTCGGGTGGGGCTGCCGTCACCGCCAGCAAAGCCGCGTTCGTCGACAGGTCGAGGAAGAGGCTGCGAACGGGTTCAGCCGTCTCGGGTAGTGTCGAGAGCTCGGCCGCATCTGCTCCGTCCGGCGCCATCCAGACAATGCCGGCGCGTTCGGTTGCGGCAAAGGTCGGGACCTTGATGGTCTGGGGTACCTCGAGATCGGGATGGGCCGGGATGTAGCGACATTGGCCTGACGTGTCATAGCGCCAGCCGTGATAGAGGCAGGCGATGTGGTCGCCGCGCACGAAGCCGAAGCTCATGCGCATGCCGCGATGCGGACAGCGGTCCTCCCAGACGTGGATTTCGCCCTCGTCGTCACGCCAGACAACACGTTCCTCGCCGTTAACGAGCGTTCCGGCGGAGGTGCCGGTTTCGATGTCGGCGGAGAGGGCAACGGGGATCCAGGGAGAGGCTGATGTCATGATGCGGCCTTTGCGGGCAGGTCTTCGTCGGTTTGAAATCTTGATACGTCGAGCACGATGCTGTCATAGGGACCAAGGCTAACAGCCATTTCGAAGGCGTCGATCAGGGCTTCCGGGCCTGATAGTGTCAGGCGACAGCGATCGTGGTCGCAGGCCGCAATCGTCAGCCCGAGCGACAGGCGTGCCGCGCGATGTTCGGCAAACGCAATGAAGCCCTGCGGCTCCAGCCTCCCGGAAAAGGTGAAGCCGACGGTCATATGGTCGGCTTTCGCCGTCATCGGATGGGGATCAGTGTTGCCTTGCAATTGTGCGCGCTCTAATTTTTGGGCAATCTAGCGGCGGGCGAGATCGGGTTTCAAGCGGTTTCTCCCGTGCTCCAGAGGAAAGACAGATTATGCAGAACGGTATCGACAAGGCGTCGCTTGATCAGTGGTATGTGCTCGATACCGAGGCGGTGATCCCGGTTGGTCGATCGCAGAACCGGCTGCTCGGGACGGATCTCACCGTCGTCAAGCAGGCGGATGGGGCGATCGAGGTCTTTGCCCAGGGGCGGGCGGAGCCGCTGCCGCTACGCCATCGCTTCGGCTTTCTCTGGGCGACACTGGGCCAGCCCGAGCGCGAGATCTTTCCGCTGCCGGAGGCCGACGAGCCTGATAGACGCTATGTGCCCTGCGGTGTGGTCACCGTGAAGGCATCAGGTCTTCGCATCGTCGAGAACTTTCTCGACATGGCGCATTTCCCCTTCGTCCATACCGACGTTCTCGGCGCCGAGCCGCATACGGAAGTGCAGAGCTATGATGTCGAGATCCGGCGCGAGGAAGACGAGGTCTGGGCGACCAACTGCACCTTCTTCCAGCCGCAGGCCGCTCTGTCTGCGTCTGACGGCATTACCACACAATACATGTACCGGGTGATGACGCCGTTCACCACGATCCTCTACAAGACATGTCCCAACGCCACCAATCGCTGGGATGTCATCGGGCTCTTCGTCCAGCCGCTCGATCCGGGCCGCTGCCGCGCGCATCCGATCATGTATCTGATCGACGATGTCTCGACGACGACGGAGCTTATCCATTTCCAGCAGATGATCTTCCTGCAGGACCGGATCATCCTGGAAAACCAGCGGCCGGTGCTTCTTCCGCTGGAGCCGCGCAAGGAGATCCCGACTAGGGCAGATGCCTCGTCCATCGCCTATCGTCGGTGGCTCAAGGAAAAGGGTGTGACCTACGGCGCAAGCACGGTGGCTGCCTGAGGCACAACAAAAAACCCGGAAGCAGGTGCTTCCGGGTTCCGGGCATTCTAAAACCTGTCAGTCTCAGCTGCGGCTCATCCAGTCGTCGATCTCGCGATCGGCTTCTTCCTGGGTCTTGCCATAGGCAGCCTGGATCTTGCCGGAGAGTTCCGTGCGCTTGCCGGCGATGACGTCGAGATCGTCACCGGTCAGCTTGCCCCACTGGCTCTGGGCCTTGCCCTTGAACTGTTCCCAATTGCCTTCGATCTGATTCCAATTCATCGGATTTCTCCCGTGTTGGTGAAATGTCGAGGCGTGATGTCCTCGGCGCTGAAAACGTCGGCGGCCGGACGGAAGTTCCACTGTCCAGTAAGGGGCGCGTCAAGATTCGGGTCGGCCTTGCCATGGCTAAGAAAAGCCCGGGTACATGATGGAACACTCGCCCTGTCTCGGCGTTCTTGTTGTGAACTGCATTTCATGAACAAGCGAAGGAGAATTCCATGGCCCAGGTACCGAGCGCCTCCAAAAGCAAGATCGAAGCGACGGCAAACGATTTCGCGGACCGCATCGAAGACACGGCGAATACGGCGGGTACCGCAACCAGCGGTGACGTCCAGGCCGACCTCGAGGCCCTGCGCCGCGATATCGCTGCGCTGACCCAGACCGTTGCCTCCTTCGGTGGCGGCAAGATCCGTCAGGCCGGTGAAACCTCGCAGGAGTACATCGACAGCGCGCGTGAGCGCTTCATGAATGCCGAAGAAGACATCGAGGCCTATGTTCGCGCCAAGCCGCTTCAGTCGCTCGCCATGGCAGCCGGCGTCGGCTACGTCCTTGCGCTTCTCAGCCGGCGCTGATCATGCTGCCACTCCTTAGACAACTAGGCATCGTCGCCTTTGGCAAGGTGCGGCCGACCGCCAACAAGGTCGGGCGCTCAGTGATGGCGGGTGCGATCGCCGGTGTGTTGGGGCTGACGACCTATGTCGCGCTGCTTCTGGCGCTCGGATTCTACCTGAGCGGCGTGATCGGTCCAGTCTATGCGGCTCTGGTCATTGCTGGCGTGACGGCGCTTTGCGCCATCATCGTCATTGTCGTGGTTCAGGCTATCAACCGTCGCGCCGAGCGGCGCATGGAAGCCCGTCAAAGGGCTGCAAGGGCACGGCTGCCTGATCCGATGACGCTGCAGCTATTGGCCGGTGTGCCGGCGCTGATGAAGGGACGGTCCCTGCTGACTGCCGCGGCGATTGCAGCGGTCGCCTACGGGGTCGCCAAATCGCAAGGTATCGGCAGCGATCGTGATTGACGAGCGCTTTTGATTGCAGGCTGGGCTTTTCGAAGCCCGGCCGTCGACATGTCAGGGTTTCCTGGACCTGGCTTCTGCTTCCGCGTCGTGAAGCCTTTCAAGCAGGTCGAGAAGATGTGAGGGAGTGCCTTCTTCGACGATGCTGTCGTAGTATCCACGAAGCTTTGAAGCTATGAGCGCGTTCGTGTTTTGCCGCTTTGCCTCGGACAGTTTCTTCGATTTGTTTCCATCCGGAGGGCCTTCAGCCATGTCTGTCCAGTTCCGTCAGTTTGCCAAGCGAGACGACAATTAACGTGATAAGCCCGAAGAGGCAAAAAAGTTCCAAAGACGATGGAACATTTTTTTCCGAGCCGCGTTTTCTGCCGAGTCCGCACCTTTATCCATTTCGATTGGAGAACTGCATGTCCCTTACTGCTCGCGCCGTCACCGGTTCGCAGACTTCCGGAGATGCCTATGTCGCAGCGGTCCTGGAAGCGCTGATCGCCGACATCTCCATTTTTCCCGACACTGGTGATGACCGTGTCGCTCTCTACAAGCTGTTCGTGACGATCTACGATTCAACCAAGGTCGAGCTTCCGCAGATCACCTCGCCCTTTGCCTGGGAAAAGCGGGCCGCCGCCAACCTTGCATCGGTGCCGACGCGCGCGCGCCACGCCTTCCTTCTGATCACGGTCGAAGGCTTCACCACCTCTGAAGCGGCCAGTGTGCTGAGCGTCGGCGAAGCCGAATTCAACGTGCTCTTCAACGAGGCCTCGATGGAAATCTCCCGCCAGGTGGCCACCGATATCATGATCATCGAAGACGAGCCTCTGATCGCGCTCGACATCGAGCAGATGGTCGAAGACCTCGGTCACCGCGTGACCGGCATCGCCCGTACCCATGCCGAAGCCGTCGATCTCTACAAGCGTACCAGCCCGAAAATGGTCCTCGCCGACATCCAGCTTGCGGATGGAAGCTCGGGCATCGATGCCGTGAACGACATCCTCAAGGTCGATAGCATCCCGGTCATCTTCATCACGGCATTCCCGGAACGTCTGTTGACCGGCGAGCGTCCGGAGCCTGCCTTCCTGGTCACCAAGCCGTTCAACCCCGACATGGTCAAGGCTTTGATCAGTCAGGCGCTTTTCTTCAACGAGCGCGTGACCGAGCAGGCTTGATATAGCTCTTTTGGGGCATAGGTTAGAGCGAGGAATGGACCGGCAGACGGAGCCGGTCCCAGATGCCGATAATGGCGGAGCAGGCAATTGGTACATCGGTTGACATGGTTTGAACCTCAGCGCGGCGACGAACAGCTGCGGGAGTTCTTCATAACCGCGCTCATCGATATGGGCGCCAGCCTCACCCTTCAGGATAAAGATGGTACCTATGTCTGCATCACCTCGCTGCCGGCTCGCTGGCGGCTGGCGGCGGGCGCAACTCCGTCCGACGACACGATCTTCGGGCCGGAGATCGGGCAAAAGCTCGCTGAGCTGAAGTCCGGGCTCGATAAGGCCGGGGATCATGCGGAGCTCGAGATCGAAGCTGGAGACGATACTTTCTTCGAATTCCGCTGCCGCATGGTCGAGATGGCGGATCACGATTTGCATCTGATCACCGTCGTCATCGATCGCACCGAAGACCGGCGTCGTGAAAGGCTTTTGCGCGCACTGCTGCGGGAAGTCAGCCACCGGTCGAAGAACCTTCTCGCCATCATCCAGAGCATCGCATCCCAGACGGCCCGTTATTCCGGGACGCTGGACATGTTCCTCGGAAAATTCCGGGGCCGGCTGCATGCCCTGTCCCAGTCGCAAGACCTGATCACCGACTCCAGCTGGCGGGGGGCCTATTTCCGCGATCTCCTCAAGCAGCAGGTCGATCGCTACGTTCAGGAAAACGCCGATCTGGTCCATGTGTCCGGCGACGACGTTCTTCTGACACCCAATGCTTCGCTGCATATCGGGCTTGCCCTGCATGAGCTGGTGGTCAATGCCGTCAGCCATGGCGATTTCCTGCAGCGGCGTCAGCCGATCGAGGTCTCGTGCCGGAAGCTCGAAACGCCCGCGGGTCCGGTGGTGGTGATCGTCTGGTCCGAACCATTCACCGCGCGCGAAAACGAAGAAGTCAAGGCGGCCCGCTTCGGCAGCACCGTGCTGGAACGCGTTGTTCCATCTTCGGTGAACGGCGAGGCGCATCACGAACTGACGGACGGACAGGTGCGGTACGAACTGCGCTTTCCGCTCGAGATCTTCGACTGATCCTTTGGCGCCCCCGCGGGTGTCCCTTCATGGAAAGATACGGTCATGCGCCTGTTCAGTTGCAGCAACTGCTCGAACGTCGTGCATTTCGAAAATGACGGCTGCGTCACATGCGGCGCGCGTCTGGCCTTCCGTCCGACAAGTCTCGACATGGTGGCACTGGATGCTTCTGGCACGCATGTACTGAACCAGGGTATGACGGCAACTGGTAGCACTCGGCCTTGCGCCAATGCAGCCCTCGGTGGGTGCAACTGGCTCGTTGAAGATGAGGACGACAGCGGCTTTTGTGTCGCCTGCCGGCACAATGTCACGATTCCGGATCTGTCGGTGCCGGAAAACCTGCAAAACTGGCAGAGGATCGAGCTTGCGAAACGCGGGCTGTTCTACTCGCTACTGCGGTTCAGGCTGCCGCTGGTGACGCGTAAAGCCAATCCCGAGCAAGGTCTGGGGTTTGAATTCCTCGCAGACGATCCGGCAGACGGCAGTGACGGACCAGTGCTGACCGGTCATGCCGAGGGCCTGATCACGCTCAACATCGCCGAGGGTTCCGACGCAGAACGTGAGGCACGGCGTGTGGCGCTCGGAGAGCCCTTCCGCACTCTGCTTGGCCATTTCCGCCATGAGGTGGCCCATTATTACTGGAATGTCCTTGTGCGGGACAGGAATGCCTTCGAGGCCTTCCGGAGTGTGTTCGGCGACGAGCGGGCCGATTACGGTGAGGCTCTGAAACGCCACTATGCCGAGGGGCCCCCGCTAGGCTGGGAGAACAGCTTCATCTCGGCCTATGCCGCGAGCCATCCTTGGGAGGATTTCGCCGAGTCCTTTGCCCATTACTTCCACATCGTCGATGCACTCGACACGGCGGATGCCTTCGGCCTCAGAACCAATCCCGATGTCGAGGCCGATCTGCCGGCGATCGAGTTGACGCGAACCTTCGACAGCTATGGCATGGGCAGTGCAGGCGCCCTGATCCGCGCCTGGGTGCCGCTGACGCTGGCGATCAATAGTATCAATCGCAGCATGGGGCAGCAGGATCTCTATCCCTTCGTGCTGTCCGAGCCGGTGATTGGCAAACTCCACTACATTCATGGCCTGATTCGCTCATAAACCCCGGCAGAACAGGCGTCTCACGCCGTTGTTCCCGGAACTGTCGTGCAGTCTTCGCGTTAACCTTCAGGTAACACGGAGAACGATCATGAACAGTATGGCTGCCCTAATGGTCATTGTGGCCTGCCATCCGCAAGACACCACCTGTCTGCAGGACCCGGTCGCTGTTATCTCCTATGATACGGACGAGGCTTGCTATGGCGCGCTGCCGAAAGAACTTAAGCGCGCCCGGGCCATGGCTGAGATCATCTATGGGGATTGTTTCCCCGTGAGTGCCGATCTGGTTGCTGGTCGAAACATCCGTCAGACGATCGACCCGAACAAGCTCGCGGTGCTCGGCGCACCTGTTTCAACCGCGGGCCCTGCCGAAGCGCAGGCCTTGGTGCCGCCCGTCCCAGCCGAACGTTATGGAGAATGAAGATGAAGCCCGATGCCTCGGCGGAACCTAAGTCCGTCAATATCGACTCGCAGAACCGCCATATCGCACAGCAGGCTGGCCTCGACCAGGACCTCGAATCTCAGGTGCCGCCCCGCTACGGCCCCTTCACCGTCACGACGCTCGGCGTCATTCTCGTCCTGCTATTCGCCGCTGTCGTCTGGATCATGCTCTGAGCTTTGATCCGAATTTGTCCCATGAAAAAAGGCCGCTTCTTCGGAAGCGGCCTTTTTTGCTAGGTTAGTTTCCCGTTCACGCCTGACGGAAGAGCCGCATGGCGAGCGAAATGAGGAAGAGAATGATGAAGATACCGAAGAGGATCTTGGCGATACCAGCCGATGCGCCAGCGATGCCACCGAAGCCGAGGACGCCAGCGATCAAGGCGACGACCAGAAATACGAGTGCGTAATAAAGCATATTGGGTTCTCCTGTTTCGATGCCGGTTGAACGTTGGCTACCGGGCTTTGTTCCATCGGGGTCACGGTTTCGAGAGCGGCGCAGCGTTGAAATAAAATAATTGCATCTTCGGGAACCTTCTGCGCCCTTTGGCGTTGTCAGGCGACACTGTTTCAAACCCGTTGGACCAAATGACAGAACATTCGAAGAAAGCGCCGGCTACGAACGGGCTGCCTGGAATGGCCGCCTTTCATCCCGGCGTGTCCGCGCAATTGCGCGAATACTATCAATCGGTACAGGAAGAAGGGATTCCGGATCGGTTCCTCCAGCTCCTGGAGCAACTGGATGTGGCCGAACGCCAGGCCAGTGAGTCCACTCGCATCAAGGACAATGCTCGATGACCGTTGACGAGAAGTCGATCGACCGCTCCTTCAAGCGCGACCTCTTGGCAGCGCTTCCAAACCTGCGTGCCTTCGCCGTATCGCTGACCGGCCGACATCACGTCGCCGACGATCTGGTGCAGGACACGATCATGAAGGCATGGGCGAAGCAGGATCATTTCGAGCCCGGCACCAACATGAAGGCCTGGCTGTTCACCATTCTTCGCAACGAATTCTATTCGCAGATGCGCAAGCGTGGCCGCGAGGTCTCCGACACCGACGGCATCTTCACGTCGCAGCTCTCCACCCATCCCCAGCAGTATGGTTCACTCGACCTGCAGGACTTCAAGCGTGCACTCGATCAGTTGCCAAGCGATCAGCGTGAGGCGATCATTCTCGTGGGCGCCTCCGGCTTCGCCTATGAAGAAGCCGCCGAGATCTGCGGTTGTGCCGTGGGCACCATCAAGAGCCGCATCAATCGGGCGCGCAACAAGCTTCAGGAGATCCTGGGTGTGAGCGGCGAGGGCGATTACGGCCCCGATGCGCACAGCTCAGCGGTCATCAAGAAGGCCTTCGCCGTCTGAGGGCCCGTGACCATACGCCGCTTTCAAAACCGCCGCAGCCAGTTCATGGGCCTGCGGCGGCTTTGTGACCAGCGGATGAGCGGTCACGATGCTTGGGATGTCGGTGAAATGGCCGTAGGACGACAGAAAGACCGGCTTCGCGCCGGCTTTCATGATCAGGTCTGCACGTTCCACATTCAAGGCCTCGTGCAAGACTGCGTCGATGATCACCACATCGAATGCGGTCGTTTGTACGGCCTCCGCCAGGCGGGCCAGCGGGGCGATGGTCACATCGCAAGGCAGATCGTCGAGAAGAATGCGCTCCACCTCCATGGCAATCAGATACTGGTTCTCGGCAACGAGAACGCGGAGCGGCGCAGTCATCATGGAACTTCCTTTTGTCAGGAGCGCGTTATGGGACGTGCCCCGACGAGCGTCATTTAAAAAAGACATGTGCAGCCTTCATTGTTCCAGCCTGGAACAGCATGACGGACAAACGAGGTTATCCCGTGGCAATTGAACCGCGTCACTCTCCCATTCGCATCAGCTGTTTCGAATGTCCCTTGCGGCAGATGAAACGGTTCCGCCCCTTCACTGAAGCGGAACTGGAGTTTGTCTCCACCTTCAAGCGTGGCGAGCTCGCTGCCGATCCCGGGACCACGGTCCTCGTCGAAGGCGCGCGCAGCGCACATCTCTACACCGTGCTTTCCGGTTGGGGCTTTCGCTACAAGATCCTCGAAGACGGCCGACGGCAGATCCTGAACTATATCGTACCCGGTGACATGATCGGCTTGCAGGGCGCAGTGATGGCCGAGATGCAGCATTCGGTGGAAGCATTGACACCCATGACGCTCTGCGTCTTCGAAAGAAGTCGCCTGTTTTCCCTGTTCGAGTTGCATCCGGGGCTGGGCTTTGATCTCACCTGGCTTGCCGCGCGCGAAGAGTCCATTCTCGACGAACATCTGCTCAGCATCGGACGCCGGTCTGCGCTGGAAAGGGCTTCCTACCTCCTCGCTTTCCTGTTCGACCGTGGGATGAATTCCGGCATTCTCGGCGACAATCACCGCCACATTCCCGTGACGCAGATGCATTTTGCCGACACGCTCGGGCTCTCGATTGTCCATACTAACAAGACGCTGAAGAAGCTCGCCGACCGGGGGCTCATTCGCTGGCGCGAGCGGGGCTGCGACATCGTCGACCCGCTCGGCCTGCAGGAAATTTCCGGCTGGACCCCGGACGAGCAAAGGGTCAGGCCCCTGATCTGATCGGGGCGAACAAAAAGGCCCGCATCGCCTGGGTAGCGTGCGGGCCTTTTCACGTCTGGGTAAACTCTCGTCAGGCGACGATGAGGACGCCCGTGAAAAGCGCAATGATCATGACGATCAAGACGATGAAAATCAGGATCTTGGCGACGCCGGCCGAGGCGCCGGCCACGCCCCGAAAACCGAGCAGGCTTGCGACGGCGGCGATCAGAAGAAGGATGAGGATCCATTGCAGCATGTGGGTCTCCTTGGTGCGTTGTTCCCGTGGGAAACAGGGCCAGCGGTCAATTGTTCCATTGAGTGTCGGCGGGAGCCGCGCGTGTGCGCTGCAACAAAAATCGGTTTAAGCGGATAAGCCTAGGGACAAAACCGTCATTTGTTCTCGGAGCTGGACTAGACAGGGGGCCTTAGTTCTGGTCGTGTCCGCGATCGGAGAGTCCTTCGACTTTGGGCGAAGGACAGTAGGTAGAACCCGTTCGAACGGAGTTTGGGAGATGGGATTGAAGATCGGATCGCCAAGGGAGATTTATGCCGGTGAGGCCCGCGTCGCGATGACGCCGGACAGCGCCACACAGTTGCAGAAGCTCGGCTATGAATGCGTGATCGAAAGCGGTGCAGGCAAGGCTGCGGGCTTGTCCGACGACGCCTATCGCGCCGCCGGCGTGACAGTGGTCGAAACGGCCGCCGCGCTTTACGAAACGGCCGACATCATCGCCAAGGTGCGTCCGCCGGAAACGGCTGAAGTCGATCGTCTCGGACCTGGCAAGACCCTGATCTCCTTCTTCTATCCGGCCCAGAACACGGCTCTGCTCGAGCAGGCCAAAGACAAGGGCGCGACCGTCGTTGCCATGGACATGGTGCCGCGCATCAGCCGCGCCCAGAAGATGGACGCCCTATCGTCGATGGCCAATATCGCCGGCTATCGCGCCGTGATCGAGGCCGGCAACAATTTCGGCCGCTTCTTCACCGGTCAGGTGACGGCGGCTGGCAAGGTGCCGCCGGCCAAGGTTCTGGTGATCGGTGCAGGCGTCGCCGGTCTGGCCGCGATCGGCACCGCGACTTCGCTCGGCGCCATTACTTATGCCTTCGACGTCCGTCCTGAGGTCGCCGAGCAGATCGAAAGCATGGGCGCGCAGTTCGTCTATCTCGAATTCGAAGCAACGCAGGATGGCGCTGCAACGGGTGGTTATGCAGCCCCGTCGTCGCCGGAATTTCGCGAAAAGCAGCTTGCCAAGTTCCGCGAACTGGCGCCCGAGATCGACATCGTTATCACTACCGCCCTGATCCCGGGCCGGGATGCTCCGAAGCTCTGGCTGGCTGACATGGTCGCCGCAATGAAGCCCGGCTCCGTCGTCGTTGACCTCGCGGCAGAACGCGGCGGCAATTGCGACCTGACCGTGCCGGATCAGAAGATCGTCTCCGAGAACGGTGTCACCATCGTCGGCTATACCGACTTCCCGAGCCGCATGGCCGCTCAGTCGTCGACGCTCTACTCGACCAATATCCGCCACATGATGACCGATCTGACGCCGGCCAAGGACGGCGTTGTCGCGCACAACATGGAAGACGATGTCATCCGGGGCGCCACCGTCACCAAGGACGGCGAGATCACCTATCCGCCACCGCCGCCAAAGATCCAGGCGATCGCGGCTGCCAAGCCCAAGGAAAAGGTGAAGGAGCTCACGCCCGAGGAGAAGCGGGCGCAGGAAATCTTGGCCTTCAAGACCCAGACCCGCAACCAGGTGGCGATGCTGGCCGGTGGCGGTGCGCTGATCCTGCTTGCCGGTCTTTATGCGCCAGCCAGCTTCATGAGCCACTTCATCGTCTTCGTGCTCGCCTGCTTCGTCGGTTTCCAGGTGATCTGGAATGTCAGCCACTCGCTGCACACGCCGCTGATGGCGATCACCAATGCCATCTCCTCGATCATCATTCTGGGTGCCCTGATGCAGATCGGGTCCGGTAACTTCCTGGTTATCATCCTCGGTGCGCTGTCGGTCCTGATGGCCGGCATCAACATCTTCGGCGGCTTCATGGTGACACGGCGCATGCTTGCCATGTTCCAGAAGTCTTGAGTTAGGGGAGGGGACACACACATGGAATACGGATTCACCACAGCGGCCTATGTCGTCGCAGCCGTTCTCTTCATCCTGTCGCTCGGCGGTCTGTCCGGCCAGGAAAGCGCCAAGCGCGCCGTCTGGTACGGCATCGTCGGCATGGGGCTTGCCGTCGTCGCAACGCTTTATGGTCCTGGTGCGGGCAACTGGTTCGTCTCAGTCGTCATGATTGCCATTGGCGGTGGTATCGGCTGGGTCGTTGCCCAGCGCGTTCAGATGACGGAAATGCCGCAGCTCGTGGCCGCCATGCATTCGCTGGTCGGTCTCGCCGCCGTCTTCATCGGCTTCAATGCCGAAATCGAGATGTGGCGCATCGCCAGCACACTAGCCGACGCCGGGCTCACCGGCTGCGATCCGCTGAGCGCTGCGGCCTGTGCGGCCCAGGCCGGTCAGGCGACGCTGTATGGCGATTTCGGCGGCTTCGCCCTGAAGATTGCCGAGAAGACCAGTGCCGAGATCGCCGTTCTGAAGATCGAGGTCTTCCTCGGCGTCTTCATCGGTGCCATCACCTTCACGGGCTCTGTGGTCGCTTATGGAAAGTTGGCGGGAAAGGTCAACACGACGGCCAAGCAGCTGCCGGGCGGTCATATGCTCAACGCCGCTGCCGCCCTTGGCTCTCTGATCCTGCTGGTACTTTACTTCCAGGGCGCCGGCAGCTGGACGCTGATCCTGATGACGCTTCTGGCGCTGTTCATCGGCTACCACTTGATTATGGGCATCGGCGGTGCCGACATGCCGGTCGTCGTGTCGATGCTGAACAGCTATTCCGGCTGGGCGGCAGCGGCCATCGGCTTCTCGCTGTCGAACGATCTCCTGATCGTCGTCGGCGCGCTGGTCGGTTCGTCCGGTGCCATCCTCTCCTACATCATGTGCAAGGCGATGAACCGCAGCTTCGTCTCGGTCATCCTCGGCGGCTTCGGCGGAACCACGGGACCGCAGATGGAAGTCGTGGGCGAGCAGATCGCGATTGACGGCGATGGTGTCGCCAATGCGCTCAATGATGCGGACTCGGTCATCATCATCCCGGGTTACGGCATGGCAGTCGCCCAGGCACAGCAGTCGGTGTCGGAACTGACCCGCAAGCTGCGTGCTTCCGGCAAGACGGTGCGCTTTGCGATCCATCCGGTTGCCGGCCGTCTGCCGGGCCACATGAACGTGCTGCTCGCCGAAGCCAAGGTTCCCTATGACATCGTGCTGGAAATGGACGAGATCAACGAAGACTTCCCCGAAACGGATGTCGCCATCGTCATCGGCTCGAACGACATCGTCAACCCGGCTGCCCAGGAAGACCCGAACTCGCCGATCGCTGGCATGCCGGTTCTGGAAGTCTGGAAGGCAAAGCAGGTGTTTGTCTCCAAACGCGGCCAGGGCACCGGCTATTCCGGCATCGAGAACCCGCTATTCTACAAGGAGAACACGCGCATGTTCTACGGTGACGCGAAGAAGTCGATCGACAGCATCCTGCCGTTGATCAAGTAAGCTTCGGATCAGATCGAAACTGTAAAGCCGGGTGGTGACGCCCGGCTTTTTTCTTCCATGGGTTGCTAGGAAAACCGGACGTTAACCATAGGCCACTTAGATGGTGGCCAGTGTGATCGCAGGAGTTTTCGTGAGCATCAGGTTGTTTCTTGCCGGTATTTCTGCCGGGTTTATCACAACGGCAGCGACGGCAGCCGACCTTAATTCATCTAATGCACCACTACCGCTGCCGCCACAGGGCGATGTCGCTGATATCATTCACGACTGGGCCGGCGGCTATATCGGTGTTGTCGGCGGTGGCGCCGTCGGCGAAGTGGAAACGCAGACCGGCTCGGGCACGCTGTTTTCCGAAACGCCCTTGCGCGGCGGCCTCGCCGGCGTGACTGCGGGCTATAACATCCAAAACGGCAACATGGTCTATGGTGTCGAGGCGGATGTTTCCTGGGCGAAGATTAAGGGCGACAAGGCCTGTGCAGGCTTCCCCTCCCAGAACTGCTACTACGAGCTGGGCTGGCAAGGTACGGCGCGCGCGCGCGTCGGTGTGGCCATGGACCGCACGCTTCTATATGTGACCGGTGGTCTCGCCGTGGCCGGTGGCAAGGGCGGCGTCGATCCGGTGGTCGGCGCGATCAACGGGCAAGACCAGCAGACCTATTTCGGTTACGTCGCCGGCGTGGGAGCTGAATATGCCATGACCGATGCGCTGAGCTTCAAGGCTGAGTATCTTTATACCGATTACCGTCAGCGCACCTCGCCGCTCGGGACTGTCAGCCCGACGGATAGCTACAAGTCCGACCCGTCGAGTCACCTGATCCGGGTTGGCGTCAATTACAGGTTCTGATTGCGCATCGCCTGAAAACAAAAAGACCCCCGCCACGTTGGCGGGGGTCTTTGTTTTAGAGGTTGATCAAGCATCCGCCTTGAACGTCTGCTTCTGCGTGCCGAGACCCTCGATGCCGAGTTCGACGACGTCGCCGGCCTTCAGGAACTGCGGCGGCTTCATGCCGAGGCCGACGCCCGGAGGCGTGCCGGTGGAGATGATGTCGCCAGGGTGGAGGCTCATGAACTGGCTGAGGTAGGAAACGACGTGGGCGACGCCGTAGACCATGGTCTTCGACGAGCCGTCCTGCATCATCTTGCCGTTGACGGAGAGCCACATCTTGAGGTCGTGCGGGTTGGCGATCTCGTCCTTCGTGACAAGCCAGGGGCCGATCGGGCCGAAGGTGTCGCAGGATTTGCCCTTGGTCCATTGGCCTGCACGCTCCGTCTGGAAGGCGCGTTCGGAGACGTCGTGGGAGACGCAGTAGCCGGCGACATAATCCATCGCGTCCGCTTCCGAGACGTATTTTGCGGTCTTGCCGATGACGACGCCAAGCTCGACTTCCCAGTCGGTCTTCTCCGAACCGCGGGGGATGAGCACGTCGTCGTTCGGACCGCAGATGGCCGAGGTCGCCTTCATGAAGATCACCGGCTCCGGCGGCACGGCAGCGCCCGTCTCAGCGGCGTGGTCGGAATAGTTGAGGCCAATGCAGATGAACTTGCCAGTGCCAGCGACGCAGGCGCCGATGCGATCGACGGCAATCTCCGGCAGGGAGGCTGAATCGATGGCTGCGATCTTTGCCAGACCTTCCGGCGAGATGGCGGCGCCGCCGATGTCTGCGACGTGGCCCGAGAGGTCGCGGACCTTGCCGTCCTTGTCGAGTATTGCAGGCTTTTCCTGACCCAACGGGCCGACGCGCATCAGTTTCATTGTCTTCTTCCTTCCTGAAGGTGGCGGCTCAGCCGCTGAGTGTCTTGCTGTTTGCAATGCCGTATGGGCATTGCTCAGATCGTCCAGCCGCCATCAATGGCAAAGGCCTGGCCCGAGGTATAGGTGGCGCCGGCGATGTAGACGGCGAGGTCGGCGATTTCTTCCGGCGTGCCCAGCCTGCCCATGGGTTGACGGGCGATGAAGGCCGCGCGCGCGGCGTCATAGTCCCCTTGTGCGCGCATGCGGTCCTGCAACGAGGGGCTTTCGACGGTGCCGGGGCAGATCGCGTTGCAACGGATGCCCTGCGTCACATAGTCGGCGGCGACTGACTTGGTGAGGCCGATGACGGCTGCCTTGGTGACGGTATAGGCGAAACGGTTCGGCACGCCTTTGATTGAACTCGCGACTGAGGCCATGTTGATGATCGAGCCGTCGCCGCGCTCGAGCATGGCCGGCAAAACGGCGCGGATGGTGCGGATCATCGCGCGGACATTGAGATCGAAGGCAAAGTCGAGATCCTTGTCGGCCATGTCCAGGACCGTTCCGCCATGCACGACACCTGCGCAGTTGAACAGCACGTCGAAGGGCCCGGTCTCGGCCACCACGGCCGTCACCGCCTGCTCATTCAGGACGTCGAGCTGGCGCGTCGTGATCCCAGCTTCGCCTTCGAGCGTCGCCAGGGCGTCCGTGTTGATGTCCGTCGCGACGACGGTCGCACCGGCGCGGGCAAAGGCGATGGCGCTCGCGCGGCCGATGCCCTGGCCGGCGGCCGTCAGCAAAACATGCTTGTTCTTCAGGGGCAGGTTCATCCTCGTGGCTCCTCCAGCCGATCCCTCGTCACGCGACCCTTGCATATTCCGGCCGGCGATGCGAGCATCATTCATATGCAAAACATTTATTCATAAAGGTCAAGAGTGGTTCGGGACTGCGAGGAGAGACATGCGTGAATGATGTGGATCAGGACCGTTACCGGGCGCCTGCGCTCGACAAGGGGCTCGACATTCTTGAACTGCTTGCGGGTGTCGATGGCGGCTTGGGCCAGGCAGATATCGCCAAGAAGCTCGACCGTAGCCCAAATGAATTCTACCGGATGCTCGATCGGCTGGTGAAACGCGGTTACGTCGCGCGGCTCGATGGCGATCGCTACGTTCTGACGCTCAAACTGTTTGGCCTTGCGCAGTTACATGCGCCAACGCGGCGGCTCGCTTCGCTCGCCATGCCGCTGATGCGGGAACTGGCGGAAGTGACCCGGCAGGAGAACCATATCGTCGTCTACGACCGCGGCCATCCGGTCGTCATCGCCCAGCTCGAGGCGCCGGGCTATTGGGGCATCTCGATGCGGGTCGGCTCGCGCATGGGCCTTTTCGATACCGGGTCCGGCCATGTGCTTCTTGCCTATCGAAGCCCGGAGGTCCGCGCGATGATGGTGGCGGAGCATGTGGCCAGCGGCGGACCGGAGGGGCGCATGACCGAGGCCTTTGCTCGCCACCTCGACGAAATCCGTGCGCGCGGCTACGAGATGATGCCGAGCGCCCAGACTGCCGGCGTCACCAACCTGTCGGCCCCGATCCTCGGCGCGGACGGCGAGGCACTGGGCGCGCTGACCGTGCCGTATATCGGTATCATCAATGCGCCCGAGGCGCCCGATATCCCCCATACGCTTGAAGCACTGCGGGAAACGGCACGTCGGATTTCCGCACTGGCGGGCGCCGGTCTTGGTGCGGATGCCCCAGATATAACCTGAATCTCTCAAGGCCTTGGGAGGGGCCACACATGATCATCGATACCCATCTGCACCTCATCTACCGCGACAAGCTCAGCTATCTCTGGCTGAAGGATGTCGCCGCGCTCGATGCCGATTTCACCTGGGAGACCTATGCGCGGGAGGCGAAGAGGCTCGGGATTTCCTCGGTGCTGCATATGGAGGTGGATGTCGCGCCCGAGGACATCCCCGGTGAAACGGCCATGGTCCAGGAGTTGTCGCAGGCACCGGATAGCTTCATCCAGGGTGTGATCGCCTCCTGCCGCCCGGAAGATCCAGGATTTGCCGCTTATCTGGAAGCCCAGGTTGCAAATCCCTTCGTCAAAGGCTTCCGTCGCGTGCTGCATGTCGTGCCGGACGATGTGTCGGAGGGCGCACTGTTTCGGGAGAATGTGAAGCGGCTCTCAGGCACGGGTCTCACCTTCGATCTCTGCATGCTGCCGCATCAGATCGACAAGGCGAAGGCCTTGGTCGACCTTGCGCCCGATGTCACTTTCATCCTCGACCATTGCGGTGTGCCCGATATCAAGGGGCATGGCTACGAGACCTGGAAAGCGGGGATCACCGACATTGCCAAGCGCGAGAATGTCCGCGTGAAGATCTCCGGCATCCCGGCCTATGGCGATCTGGAGAATTGGACGCTGGAGGATCTCAAGCCCTATTTCGATCACACGATCGCATGCTTCGGTTTCGATCGCGCGATATGGGGCTCGGACTGGCCGGTCTGCACGCTCGGAGGCGGGCTCTCGACCTGGGTCGCGACGACGCAAGCGCTGCTGCATGGTTGCACAGGGCAAGAGAAGGACAAGCTCTTCTCCGGCAATGCTCGAGGCATCTGGGGGCTTGCCTAACGGGCCTTGCCTCGCTCGGCCATGAGGCGGCGGAGATATCCGCGCATGGCAATGATGAGCGCCTCGATGTCGTCGTTCGAAGCCGTGAGATCCTGCAGGGCGTAGCTCTGGAGGATGATCCCGTCGATGCTGATCAGCATCTGACGGGCGACGGCGCGGCCGATGCGGCGCAGTTCCTCGTCGCTGTCATCCTCGAAAACGAGATGGCCGTAGAAATCGATATAGGCATTGTATTGCCGCGTCGCGAGCCATTCGGAGCCTTTGGTCCGCAGGGCATAAAGTGTCAGCTCCGTCTGGGCGATCTGCTTGTTGCGGGTGCGCTGGATGTAGCGCCAGCTTGCCCGGATCAGTGCCTCCACCCGGTCCTCTGGCGCCTCCGGCAGGGCAACGTCCTGGCGATACGCTACTTCCATATCGGCAATCAGATCTTCCAGTACGGCGAGCAGCAGACTTTCCTTGCTGTCGAAATAGTAGTGCAGGGTGGCGAGCTTGACGCCCGCAGAGGCGGCGATGCGGCGTGTGGTCAACGCCTCCATGCCGCCCTCTTCGAGCGCTTCGCGGGCACCCTTGATGATGCGGACGCGGGTTTCGAGGCCTTTGCGGGTCGCGCCCGGCGGGCGCCCGCGTGTCGATCCGCCGGTCGATCTGTTGGTGGACGCTTCCGCGACCTCGCTCATCGGCTCCCTCCGCCTTCGAAGGTGACGCGGCCGTCGCAGATCGTGAGAACAGGGGAAAGCGAGGCGATGTTGTCCGGTGACGTCGCCTCGATATCGCCGGAGAGGACGACGACATCCGCAAGGTAGCCGGGCTTCAACACGCCCTTGCGGTCTTCCATGTATTCGACCCAGGCGCTGGTGCGAGTATAGGCGGCAAGCGTCTCGTGCAGGCCAAGACGATGGTCCGGCATGTCGTCTGCCCAGGGCTTTCGGGTCAGGGCATCGCCGATGCAGCTGAGCGGCGGCAGTGGCGAGACTGGCCAGTCGGTCGCAAAGACGATTGTCGCGCCGGCATCAACCAGTGTTTTCCAGGCAAAGGCGTAAGGCCAGCGCTCGCGGCCGATATAGGTCAGATAGGGTTCAAGCGGCAGCCCCGCGGAGCCCGGCGGATGGGTTGGCTGCATCGAGGCGATGGTGCCCGTTTCGGCAAAGCGCTTGATGTCGTCGGGATGAACCACCTCGATATGTTCGATGCGGTTGCGCATGTCCTTTCGGCCATTGGCGTTGATCGAGGCCTCGTAGCCGTCGAGCACCAAACGCACCGCGCCGTCACCGATCGCGTGGACTGCGACCGACAGACCGAGGCGGTTTGCTTCGATCGCGACCGCGTTGAATGCTTCGCCTGAGAACAGCGGCTCGCCCTTCCAGCCGTGCTTGTGGGCGTAGTCGTCGACGAAGACGGCCGTCTCGCCCTCGGTCACACCGTCCATGAACAGCTTGACGAAATTGCAGCGCAGCTTGTCTGTGTCGAAGCGGGTCCTCCAGGTGGCGGCCTTCTCTTCTAGGTCGGAGAGCGGCATGAAGTTCTTCATGTGGAAGGGCATGCGTATGCGCACCGGAAGACTATCGGTCCTCTCGATCTCTTCCAGTATTTCCAGCTGATAGAGATTGCCGTCCATATTCTGGAACGAAGTAATGCCGAGCGAGGCGCAATAGGCGAGGCCCTTCTTCAGGACCGCGATGTCTGCAGCGCGCTCTTCCGGAGTGACATGCTCTGGATCACCGCCGGTGCCGACGCCGAGACCTTCGCGACCGCCGGTCACGCTCATCGACGCGACAGGGCGGATGGCGTTGCTTTCGCGCAGCTCGCCATTGGCGAGACCGTCCTCGCCCATGACGATCTCGTTGCCGACGCCGACATCTCGGCCATGGAGGATACCGGCCTTCTCCAATGCCATCGTGTTGGCCCAGGCCGTATGCCGGTCGGGCGCGACCATCATGAAGGGGCGGTCTGCGATGATACGGTCGAGATGGTGCCGGGTGACGCGCTCGGTTTCCGAGAGGATGGTGTAGTCTGCCGTCTGGGCGACGAGCAGCGGCAGATCCGGGTTGGCGGCGGCGTAGTCCTTAACGGCTTTCGAAAGGGCATCGAAGCCCTTCACGCCGAAGAGCGACAGTTCGCCGAGCGCGACCGAGCCGCCGAAGATATGCATATGGGCTTCGTTGAAACCCGGAAGCACCGTGGCACCACCTGCATCCACCAGGCGTGTCTTTGATCCCGCGAGCGCCAGGATCTCGGCATTGCCGCCTAAGGCCATGATGCGGTTTCCGGTGAGCGCGATCGCTTCTGCGTGCGGATGCGCGTCATCCATGGTCAGGATGCGGGCATTGTGAATGACGAGATCGGCGCTCATGGGACGGTCTTTCTTCAAGCCTGGAAGGTGATGTGGCCGTCGCAGATGGTGACGGCGGGGCGGACGGTGTCCATGATCGCTTCGGGTGACACGGCTTCGATGTCTTTGGTGAGGACCACAACATCGGCGAGATAGCCTGCTTTCAGCATTCCCTTGCGATCTTCCATGAATTCCACCCAGGCGCCGATCGAAGTGTAGGCTTCGAGTGCTTCCATCAGCGAGAAGCGCTGATCTTTCAGACCCTCCTTCCAGGGTTTGCGGGTCAAAGCATCCTGGATGCACTGGAATGGTGAAACCGGAGAAACCGGCCAGTCCGAGGCAAAGACGACAGGGGCGCCGGCTTCTTTCATCGTCCGCCATGCATAGGCCTGGTCCCAGCGATCCTCGCCGATCTTGGCCGTTGTCGGTTCTGCCGGGAAGCATGTGCCACCCGGGTAATGCACCGGCTGCATGGAGGCGACGATGCCAAGGGTGGCAAAGCGCGGGATGTCGTCCGGATGGATGATCTCGATATGCTCGATGCGGTGTCGGTTGCCGCGTGGGCCGTTCGCCTTCACAGCTGCCTCGTAGCCGTCGAGCGTCTGGCGGATCGCGGCACTGCCGATCGCGTGCACTGCAACCTGGAGGCCGAGCGCATCGGCCTTGGTGGCGATCGCATCGAAGGCTGCCGGCGTGAAGAGCGGCTCATAGGTATAGCCCGGCCGGTCGCCGTAACCGTCGAGCATATAGGCCGTCTGGCTGTCCAGTACGCCGTCCATGAATACCTTGACGAAATCGCCGCGCAGCATGTCGGTGGCGAATTCCTTCTTCCATGCGGCTGCCTTGTCGAGGTCCTCAAGCGCCATGAAGTTCTTCATGTGGTAGGGGATGCGAATGCGGCACGAGAGTTCGCCTGAAAGCTCCAGATCGCGCATCAGGCGCAGCTGGTAATGATTGCCGTCGAAATTCTGGATCGAGGTAACGCCCCATGAGGCGCAGTAGTCGAGGCCGGCCTTCAGGATGGCGCGGTCGAGGGCGAACTGTTCCGGCGTGACATTTTCCGGGTCCATACCGGTGACCATGCCGAGTTCTTCGCGCCCCCCCGTTGAAGCGAGCGCGGAGACTGGGCCGAAGGCATTGCCCTCGCGCAGCTCGCCATTGGCCAGCCCGTCGGGCCCCATGACGATCTCGTTGCCGATGCCGACATCCTTGCCCTGCAGAATGCCCGCCTTCTCCAGTGCTGCCGTGTTGGCCCAGGCGGTGTGATGGTCGGGCGCGAACATCATGAAGGGGCGGTCGGGCAGGATCGCATCCAGGTGGTGGCGGGTGCAGGGTTCGGTCAGCGAGATGATCGAATAATCGGCGGAAAAGCCCATCAGCAGAGGCTCATCCGGGTTTTTCTCTGCATAGTCGAGGATGGCTGCCTTGAGCGCCTCGAAGCCCTGGACCCCATGCAGGTTCAGCTGGCGCAGCGACACGGAGCCGGGGAAGATGTGCATATGGGCTTCGTTGAAGCCCGGCATGATGGTCGCGCCTTTGGCGTCGATGGTCTGCGTCTCGGGTCCTGCCAGCGCCTCGATCTCTGATCGCGTGCCGACTGCGAGGATCCGGTTGCCGGCGAGCGCGACCGCTTCGGCGCGGGGGGCTGCCGGATCCATGGTGAGAACCAGGCCGTTGGTAATGATGATGTCTGCGGTGGTTGCCATCTCAGGCTCCTCTGAAGTCATGCGGTCCACGTGCTGAGCGCGCGGAAGAAGGCGAAGTTGTCGTGTTTCAGCTCGTCATCCAGCGGGTTGGGCTGCGAGGAGAGTTTGACGATAGTGGTCTCAGTTGATGGGTCGACGTAAAGCCACTGGCCATGAATGCCGATGGCGCAGAAGGCACCGTCCGGTTCTCCGGACTGGTACCACTGGCTGCGATAACGACCCTTGGGGAAGAAGTTGGATTTGCCGTCGACCCAGGCCTGGTGATCGCCTGCCGTCAGCATGTCGGTGAGCCAGGCTTCGGGGATGAGGCGCTTTCCGTCGACCATGCCGCCGTTGCGCAGCATTTCGCCGACGCGGGAGAGATCGCGGGCGGTGACCGAGATGCCGCCGGCGGCCCGTGCCGTGCCTTCGACATCGACAGTGACGCTGGCATGGTTCTTCGCGCCGAGCGGCTTCCAGAGGCGCGTCGACAGGACATCGGCGTAGCGTTCGCCGGTTGCGCGCTCAATCAGGATGCCGAGCAGGTCGGAGTTCGGCGACGCATAGAAATGCGCGCCGCCATGCGGATGGGCATCCTTCTTCAGCGTGAGTAGGAAGGCCAGCAAGGTTTCATCCGGCTGTGATGGATCGGCCGGGTTCCAGAGCGTGGCGCGGCGGTAGCGGGCATAGGCGCCGTCGGTGTTCAGATAGGCCTCGTCGAAGGCGAGGCTGACGCGCATGTCGAGCACTTCACGGATGCTGCAGTCGCCATAGGCGGAGCCAGCTGCTTCGGGCAGGAGGCTGGTGACGGGCGCATCGGGGTCCATGAGCCCGTCGGCTTCCAGCGAGGCGATGACAAGTGCGGTCAGCGACTTGCTGATCGAAAACACAATATGGCGCTGGTCGATGCCGGCATGCGGGGCATAGTGTTCGGCGACGATCGTGCCCGCCTTCATCAGCACGAAGGCGTCGGTATGGGCATAGTCGAGATAAGCGCGGACGTCCGGCTGCCCGGCCAGTCCCTGCGGCAGCGCCAGCGACAGAAGACCGGACGCAACGGGTTCGCCTTCACTCACCTCGGCCCTTGCCGCGATCATGGCGCTCGGCACCACTTCCTCGGCATGGCCAAAGCTGAAGCGGCTAAACGGGGTCGCGCGCCAGTTGGCAAGCGTCACGTTCCGTCTTTCAAAACCATAGGCCTTGGCAAACTGCGTCGTCATCAGGGCATGCTCCTCCTGCGGGAGGGCAATCAAGCCCTCCCGTATCCGTCTTTTCATTTGTGGTTCAGCGTTACTTCTGCACTTCGGTCCAGATCCGGGTGTAAAGCTGCTGCACGTCGGGTTCGCAGCTCAGCAGGAACTCGCCGGCACTCTCCAGTTCAGCGGGGATCACCAGTTCCGGTGCGCCCTGCATGTCCTTATCCATGAATGCTTCCGAACCCGTGATGCCGTTGGCATACTTGGCAAAGTTCGACAGCATAGCGGCGTTTTCCGGAGCCATGATGAAGTTCATGAAGGCCTTGGCGTTGTCGACGTTCTTGGCATCCTTCAGGATGACGACGCTGTCCATGAAGACCGGGTAACCTTCCTTCGGATAGCCGAACTTGACGTCCGGGTTCTGCAGGCGGGAGCGCATGATGGCGCCGTTCCAGTAGTAGACGCCGGCATAGTCGCCGGTCGGCAGCTTGTCGGTGACGCTGTAGTCCATGGCGAGCCACTTGGTCTTGGCTTCCACCAGCTTGTCGCGCACTTTCTTCAGAACTTCCTTGTCAGTGGTGCACCAGTCGCCGTCAAAATACTTGATTGTCGCGAAGAGGACGTCGTTCATTTCGGGCGTGACGTTGAGCTTGCCGACCAGCTCTTCCGGCGGGTCGAGGAAGATCGCCGAGGTGTTGATGTCGCCATTGTAGAACTTGGTGTTGACGCCGATGCCGGTCACACCCCACTGCCACGGAACCGAGTAACGACGGCCCGGATCCCACTCGACATCGGCCCAGCGCGGATCGACGTTCTTGAAGTTCTCCATTTGGTCCGGACGAGCCTCGAGCAGCAGGCCCTCGTTGATCCAGATCGGCATGTAATTGGCCGAGGGCACGACGATGTCGAAGCCATGGCCGCCGGCGCGGACCTTGGCGAGCGCCGTGTCATTCGAGTCATAGTCGGTGATCGTCACCTTGACGTCGAACTGCTCCTCGAACTTCTTGATCAGCTCCGGGCTGGTATAGTCGCCCCAGTTGTAGATGTTGAGCTCGCCGGCGGCCGAGGCCGCGCCTGCGAAACTCAGCACCGAGATGGCGGCAATCGCCGTGGTCGTCATCCATTTCATTGTCATTCTCCGTTCCTCTCTGTTGGTTGCTTTTATGCTTGCGGCTTGCGCCGGTTGATGAAGAAGAAGATCACGATCAGCACCGTTGAGGCGGCGAGGAAAATCGTCGCAATCGCGTTGATTTCCGGCGTCGTCTCACGGCGGATCTGGCCGAGCATGTAGGTGGGTAGCGTGTCCTGCCCGCCGGATTTGACGAATTCGGTGATGACGACGTCATCCAGCGAAATCACGAAGGCGAGCATGAAGCCGGCGATGATGGCAGGCCTCAGCAGCGGAAATGTCACGAAGCGGAAGGCCTGCCAGGGCGTGGCATAGAGATCGGCGGCGGCCCGCTCCAGCGTCAGATCCATGCTTTCCAGCCGTGCCCGGATGGGCAGATAGGCGAAGGGTATGCAGAAGGCCGTATGCGCCAGGATCAGGTAGCCGAGGCCGGAATAGCCGGTCCACACCTTGATGCGCGAAAAGACGATCAGAAGCGCCACGGCCGTAACAATTTCCGGGATCATCAGTGGCTGGTTGATAACAGCGTATTTCGCCGTCAGGCCGCGATAGGGCTCGGTGCGGGTGGTGGCGAGGGCTGCCATGGTTGCGGCGATCGTCGCCAGTCCCGCGGCCCAGAGCGCGATGATGACCGAGCGCATTGCAGCGGCCTGCACCGTGCTGTTCTCCAGCGCCGAGGCGAACCAGCGCAGAGAAAATCCGCCCCATGATGAGAGCGAGTCGCTGGCGTTGAAGGAATAGGCGACCAGCGTCGCGATCGGCAAATAGAGCGCGAAGAAGGTAAAGAGCGCAATCGTGCCAAAGCCGGGTTGCGAGCGGATATCGAAGCGACGTTCAGCCATGACGCACCCCCGACTTTGCCGCGTTGCGGACATAGAAGAGCAGGGCGATCATCACGAGCGCCATGAGCGTGATCGACATGGCAGCGCCCAGCGGCCAGTTGCGGCCGGCACCGAACTGCAGCTCGATCAGGTTGCCCAGCATCAGGTTCTTGCCACCGCCGAGCACGCGCGGAATGACATAGGCCCCGAGCGAGGGAATGAAGACCAGGATGGAGCCGGCAATCAGGCCGGGCTTCACCAGCGGAATGACAATGCGCCAGAGCACCTGCAGACGGTTGGCGTAGAGGTCGTATCCGGCCTCGACCAGCCGGAAATCCAGCTTCTCGATCGAGGCATAAAGCGGCAGCACCATCAGCGGCAGATAGACATAGGTCATGCCGAGCAGGGTGGCGGTGTCGGTGTAGATGATCTGCAGCGGCGTATCGATGATGCCGAGCCAGATCAGCAGGTTGTTGAGAATGCCCTCGTTGCGGATGACCTGCTGCATGGCGAAGGTGCGGATCAGGAGGTTGGTCCAGAAGGGAATGGTGATCAGGAAGACCCAGATCTCGCGGGTCCGGGCTGGCCGCGTCGCGATGAAATAGGCGGTCGGGAAGCCCAGGATCAGGGTGAAGAGCGTCGTGTAGAGCGAGAGCTTGATGGAGCGCCAGAAGATCGCGAGGTGCGCGTCGGCGATGCCCAGCGTGTCGTCGAAGATATCGCGCTGCATGAAGACCGAGGTCCAGCCTTCGAGCGAAAAGACGCCGAATTTCACATCGCCGTAGTCGCCCTTTTCGAGGAAGGAATAGAGCACCATCACCAGCAGCGGGCCGAGGGCTGCGACGAAGATGATGACAAGCGCCGGGAGGCTCAGGAACCAGCGGTTTCGGATGTCGCGCGATTTGGCATTTTCAGGGGCCGTCTTGATCGCGCTCATGGTCAATCCCTCAGGATTTGCGCGACATCATGGCTGACCATGATGCCGACATGTTGGCCCTCGACCAGCCCGCAACTGCCGCTGCGGCTGTTTTGCTGGCGAACCGTGAAGAGCGAGCCACCTTCGAGGCGCACATTGATGTTGGTGTCCGTTCCCAGATAGACGACGCTTTCGATCGAACCCTGCAGGGTCGCCTCATCTGTCGCGTCGACGATGGCGGCGTGTTCGGGTCGGATGACGATCGTCACCTTGCCTGTCGGCGTTGTGTTTTCCGGGAAGGTCGCAGGGATCTCGCGACCGGAGCGCAGCCTGACGCTTGCCCGGTCGCCCTGGACCGAGGCGACTTCAACCTCAAGGAAGTTTGTCTCGCCGATGAAGTCGGCGACGAAGCGTTCGGCGGGGCGATCATAGATGTCCCAGGGCGAGCCGACCTGGCGCAGGCTCCCCATCGACATGACCGCGATGCGGTCCGACATGGTGAGCGCTTCTTCCTGGTCGTGGGTGACGAAGATGAAGGTGATGCCGGTTTCGGCCTGCACGCGCTTCAGCTCGATCTGCATTTCCTTGCGCAGCTTGTAGTCCAGCGCCGACAGGGGCTCGTCAAGCAACAGGACCTTCGGCTTCGGAGCGAGCGCCCGGGCAAGTGCCACGCGCTGCTGCTGGCCGCCGGAGATCTGGCTGACCTGCCGGTCGCGCATCTGGGTCATGTGGACCAGTTCCAGCATCTCGTCGACGCGCGCCTTGATCTCGGCTGCCGGCTTGCCGAGCATCTTCAGGCCGAAGCCGATGTTTTCGGCGACGGTCATATGCGGGAAGAGGGCGTAGGACTGGAAGACCGTATTGACCGGTCGACGGAAGGGCGGCAGTGGCGCGATGTCTTCGCCATGGAGCAGGATTTCGCCCGTTGTCGGGAAATCGAAGCCGGCGATCAGCCGCAGAAGCGTGGTCTTGCCGCAGCCGGATGGGCCCAGCAGCGTGAAGAACTCGTTTTCCCTGATTTTGAGGAAGATCCCGTCGAGGGCGGTGACCTTGTCGGGTCCGGTTCCGTAGATGCGGCTGACGCCGCGGATTTCGATAGCTGCCTTGTCAGATGCGGAACTCAAGCCGTGCCCCCTGGCGTTCGGGTTATGCGCGTAGTGCTTTGTTCGACCCTGTGCCCGGCGATCGCAGGTGGCAGGGTGGCGCAGAGGGTATCACGCAAGTCACGTGCCAGCTTCTGGGCATGCTGATCTCTCCCCTTATGGCTTGGTCCAGACCGCTGCCGCTTACGTGCAATACGCCGGATTTCGCCTGATTTCGTCGATGTTCCCGTGTTTCGGAAAAGCAGTTCGACGAGGCCTGCTTCTTCCTCTTTTGTGGCATGTTGCCTCTAATTTGGTCGTTTGACCATTTTTATTTTGGGCAGCTTGAAAGTTTTCCCGATGCGCATGGCTGGCCTGCGTCGGGCGCTCGGCCCGGCGCTTGACAGTGTCGTGTCGGGAAGCCCATCGTCTCTTTCTGCCCGACCAGAGAGCCCATTTGAACGGAGCCCCGCGTGTCCGACCTGACGTCCCTGTCCCTTGCCGACCTCCGGAAAACCCTCGATGCCGGAGGTCTCTCGGCCGAGGAGGTGATGGAAGCCTATCTCGAGCGGATCGAGAGGCTCAATCCTCAGATCAATGCGCTTGTCAGTCTTCGTTCGCGCGAGGCGCTACGTGCCGAGGCCCGGGCGAAGGATGCCGAGCACAAGCATGGCAGATCCCTCGGGGTCCTGCATGGCGTGCCCGTTGCCATCAAGGATCTTAGCGAGGCGAAGGGCATTCTCTGTACCTATGGCTCGCCGCTCTTCCACGATTATGTGCCCGATTTCGACGACATCCAGGTGGAGCGCATCCGGTCCGCCGGGGCGATAATCATTGGCAAGACCAACACGCCGGAATGGGGCTTCGGCTCGCATAGCTACAATCCGGTCTTCGGCGTGACGCGGAACCCTTGGGATGTCAGCCGCTCTGCCGGCGGCTCCAGCGGCGGGGCAGGCGCCGCGCTCGCTGCACGCCTCGTGCCGGTCGCGGATGGCAGCGACATGATGGGCTCTCTGCGCAATCCAGCCGCCTTCAACAATGTCGTCGGCTTCCGCCCGAGCTTCGGGCGCATCCCCACGCTTCCCGGGCGCGATGCCTATCTCAATCAGCTTGCGACTCTGGGGCCGATGGGCCGCTCTGTCCAGGACGTTGTGACGCTTCTCAACGTGCAATCCGGTTTTGATGCGCGCGATCCGTCTTCTTTCGAGAGCCCGCCGATTTCCCTCGATCCGACGATCCCTGGAAAGGGCGGTCGCATCGGCTGGCTCGGGAACTTCGGTGGACATCTCTCCTTCGAAGCCGGCGTGCTCGAGCTGAACGAAAAAGCGCTCGGTGTCTTCGAACGGTTGGGGTTTGCGGTCGAGCCGATGAAGGTCCACTTCGATATGAACAGGCTCTGGTGGGCCTGGACGACGTTGCGCAGCTACTTCACTGCCGGCAGCATGCGGGACTTCTACGAGGATCCCGGTCGACGCGGGTCGCTGAAGCCGGAGATCCTCTACGAGGTTCGCTCCGGGGTGCGCATCCAGGCGGCAGACGTCTACGAGGCTTCGGCGGTCCGGACGGCCTGGTATCAGGCTGTCATGAAAGCCTTCGAGACCTACGACTACCTGATCGCACCCGCTGCACAGGTCTTTCCCTTCGATGCCGACATTCCCTGGCCGCGCGAAATCGCTGGCAAGCACATGGACACCTATCATCGCTGGATGGAGGTCGTTATTGGCCCCAGCATGGCCGGGCTTCCGGTTGCTGCATTGCCCGCCGGTTTCTCCGCGACTGGCCTGCCCAATGGCTTCCAGCTGATCGGGCGACCGAGGGCGGATCAGGCGGTGCTGTCCGTTGCCTCAGCTTATGAGGCGGCGACCGACTGGCTCGCGCGTGTGCCGCCGCTTGTTTCCGGGACCGCGGGATAAATCGCCGTGCCGCTTGAAGCGCGACATGATTTGGTCCAACGATTCCGAAACAGTCGCAGTGTTTGACCTCTTTCCCCGCCCGGGTTTTCTGCCTGGACGCTACTTCTGGATCCTTCTTCATGAACCTAGTTTTTGACGGCCACAACGATGTTCTCCTGCGTCTCTGGCGCAGTCGCAGCGAGGGCCGCAATCCGGTCGCAGAATTCCGCAACGGCACGAGCGCCGGGCATATCGATGCACCGCGCGCGCGGAAGGGCGGGCTCGCCGGCGGCCTCTGCGCCATCTACATCCCGTCGCCGCATGACTTCAATCTGCGCGAACCGGATGCAAACGGGCATTATTCCACGCCACTCGATCCGCCGCTCGATCGGGCCTCGTCCCTCGACATCGCGCTGCAGATGGCGGCAATTGCCCATCGGCTCGATCAGGACGGCAGCTGGCGGTTGTGCCGGACGACGGCCGAAATCCGCCAGGCCATGGCGGACAACGTCTTTGCCGCTGTCCTGCACATGGAGGGCTGTGAGGCGATCGATGCGGATCTCGAGACGCTCGAAGTCTTCTATGCCGCGGGGCTTCGTTCGCTTGGACCGGTCTGGAGCCGCCACAACATCTTCGGGCACGGCGTGCCCTTTGCCTATCCGAGTTCGCCCGATACCGGACCCGGCCTGACCCGCGCTGGTGAAGATCTGATCCGGGCCTGCAACCGGCTCGGCATCCTGATCGATCTCGCCCATATCACCGAGAAGGGTTTCTGGGATGTCGAGCGTTTGAGTGATCAGCCGTTGATCGCCAGCCATTCCAATGTCCATGCGTTGACGCCCGTTGCCCGCAACCTGACGGACCGGCAGATGGATGCGATCAAGGCAAGCCACGGGCTCGTCGGTCTCAACTATGCCGTCACCATGCTCCGGCCTGATGGCCGCGACGATGCGGAGACCTCGCTTGCGACCATGGTCAGCCATATCGACTATCTCGTCGACCGCATGGGGATCGACTGCGTGGCGCTGGGGTCCGATTTCGACGGCGCGACGATCCCGAATGTGATCGGCGACGCTACCGGCAACCAGCGGCTCGTGACGGCGCTTAAGGAGCGCGGCTACGGTCCTTCAGACCTAGACAAGATCTGCCGAGAGAACTGGCTTCGGGTGCTGGCATCTGCCTGGCACGAGTAAGCCAGGTCGTTTCCCTGGTCAGGCGACCCGGTTGCCGGAGCGCCAGGCCGACTTGACGAAGGGCTGCCCGTCCTGCAGGTCGACGCGGATCAGATCGGCCTTCAGCCCGGTTTCGATCGCGCCGCGATCGGGGAGGTTGCCGGCGAGCGCCGGGCTGCGCGTCACCATGGCAACGGCGCTCGGCAGGTCGTAGTCGAGGCCGGGATCAGCCGAAATCATGAAGGCGGCGTCGAGCATCGAGCGCGGCACATAATCCGAGGCGAGGATGTCGACAAGCCGCGCCGCGAGCAGGTCGCGGACCGCTACATTGCCCGACTGCGAGCCGCCGCGCACG
This sequence comes from Agrobacterium sp. MA01, assembly GCF_009650195.1. NCBI lineage: Bacteria > Pseudomonadati > Pseudomonadota > Alphaproteobacteria > Hyphomicrobiales > Rhizobiaceae > Agrobacterium > Agrobacterium sp. MA01. The sequence continues at coordinate 3,107,912 of NZ_CP045854.1, read as the reverse complement.
AGGTTCGGAGCGCCAGCTACGATCATCATGCCGGCGGACCGTGCCGCTTCGGCCGCTTCCATCGAGCAGGGGAATTCGGAGATCGACACGCCCTCGGCGATGCCCTCCTCGATATGCGCCACATCGGTGTCGTCATGGCTCATCAGCGGCATGGCGCGCGACCGGGCTAGCGCGACAACCTCTGGACGGGTGCTCGCGGCAAACTGGCTTTTCTCGGCAACGAGCACCTTGATCTTCTCGCGCACCAGTTCCGGGCTCTCGCCTGTTGATTTGCAGGCTCGGTGGACATAGGCCTCGATGTCACGGCTCTGGCGAATTCCGGGCAGGTGTTCCATCACCGAGATGACGCGCACGATCTCGCGGTCGATATGCTCGGCCGTCAGTTGCGGGGTGACCAGGTCTGTCAGTTCGCAGCGCAGGTGCACCAGGTGTTCGGCCCTGAACATGCCTGAGTTTTGCGCCTGCTCCAGCGCCTCGATCATCGGCTTCAGGATTTCGGCCCGCTCCGGATTGTCGGTGGTCGCCCCGACGCAAAGGCTGTCGAAGACGGTCGTCACGCCGCCGCCGATAATCTGGGCGTCGTGGGCGAGCGCTGCGCGCATGAAATCCCAGCGCACATGGGCGCGGGGATAGAGGTGCTTCTCGAAATGGTCGGTGTGGATGTCGACAAGGCCGGGCAGGAGATAGTCGCCGGCGAAGTCGAGCGCATCGGTATGGCGCGACGGTCCCTCATGGATTTCGACAATCAGGCCGTTTTCGATGACCACCGAACCATGCAGCACATGGCTTGGGGTCACAACGCGGGCATTGGAGAGGATCAGGGCCTCGCCGCGGGCCGCTTCATGGGCTTCACCCGTCGCATCCGTCTGTCGCAGCATGAGCGTCATCTCCATCCGCTTTCAATCGAAGCGTCTCTAGGCGCGTTTCATGACGCTTTGGTGTCAGCGGCGGCGGATCGTCCTATCCGATGAGCCTGAGGCAGTCGTCGGCAATCACCTGTTCCTCGTCGGTCGCGATGACCCGGATCGTTACCCGGCTTTCCTCGCGCGAGATGACGGCCTCGTTGCGGTCGTTCGCCTCACTGTCCAGGAGCAGGCCGAGGAAGCGCAGGCGCTCGACCACCGAACGGCGGATCGTCGGCTGGTTCTCGCCGATGCCGGCGGTGAAGACCAGCGTATCCAGGCCACCGAGCGAAGCAGCGAGCCTTGCCACCTCCCCTGCGATGCGGAAGGTGAAGACATCGAGTGCCTCGCAGGCTTCCTTCGAAGGGGTCTCCAGCAACACCCGGCTGTCGGCGCTGATGCCGGAGAGACCGAGCAGGCCCGACTGCTTGTAGATCATCTCCTCGACCTGTTTGACGCTCAGCCCATGGGCGTCCATCAGATGGAAGAGCACGCCCGGATCGATCGCGCCGGAGCGGGTCGCCATGGGCACGCCGTCAATGGTGGAAAAGCCCATGGAGGTGTCGCGGCTGATCCCGTGGTCCAGCGCGCAAAGGCTCGCACCGGAGCCGAGATGGGCGACGACGGCGCGGCCGCCTGCCGTTTCCAGTTCGAGCCTCTTCAGGGCACCCGCGACATAGGCATAGGAGAGGCCGTGAAAGCCGTAGCGCTTGACGCCCTTGTCGAACCATTCGCGCGGGATGGCGAAGCGCCTGACGGTGTCGGACTGCGTGCGGTGGAACGCGGTGTCGAAGGAGGCGGTCTGGGGGAGGCCGGGCTTCAGTTCAGCGATGGCGCGGATAAGGCGCAGGTTCTGCGGCTGGTGGAGAGGTGCCAGCGTCACCAGGCTCTCGATTGCGGTGAGGCCCTCCTCGTCGACGATTGCAGCATCTGCGAAGCGATCGCCACCATGGACAACGCGGTGACCGACGGCCGAGACGGCGTCGAGATCGTAGTGTTCTCCGAGCCAGTCAAAGACCTCTTCCAACACGTCGTGCAGCAGGTCATCGGTCTTTGCCACGAGCGGTACGTCGAAGACTTGTGGCCCCTCGACAAGATGGAAGGTCAGCGGCTCTGCGCGGAAGTCGATCACGCCCTTGCCGATGCGTCTGGCGCCTTGGGCCTCGCGGGCGAATATGCCGATCTTCACCGTCGAAGAGCCGGCATTGAAGGTCAGCAACAGTTTCTGCCTCATGCCTTGTCACCGAGCGCTGCCGCACGCTTGGCAGCGACGAGTTTTGCCAGAGCTGCCGACGCAATGCGGACTCTGAGGCTGTCCGAGCGGCTGGTCAGAATGATCGGAACGCGGGCGCCGAGCACCAGACCGGCGGCATCGGCATTGGCGAAATAGAGGAGCTGCTTGGCGAGCATGTTGCCGGCTTCGAGGTCGGGCACCAGCAGGATATCGGCGTCGCCGGCGACGGGCGAGATGATGCCCTTGGTGCGGGCGGCTTCCATGCTGATCGCATTGTCGAAGGCAAGCGGCCCGTCGACCTTGGCCCCCCGGATCTGGCCGCGCGCTGCCATCACGGTCAAGGCTGCGGCCTCCAGTGTCGCCGGCATCTTGTCGTTGACCGTCTCGACGGCAGCGAGCACGGCGACCTTGGGCTCCGCCACGCCCAGCATATGCATGAGATCGACTGCGTTCTGGCAGATGTCGCGCTTGTGTTCGAGGGTGGGGGCGATGTTGATCGCGGCGTCCGTGACGATCAGCAGCTTGGAATAGGCCGGCACATCCATGACATAGACATGGCTGACGCGGCGCTCGGTCCTGAGGCCCGAACCGCCACCGACGACGGCGGCCAGAAGCTCGTCGGAATGCAGGCTGCCTTTCATCACGGAGCCGACCTTGCCGGCAACGGCGAGTTCGACGGCAAGGGCCGCTGCCGCATGGCTGTGTTCGGTCGACATGATCTCGAAACCGTCGATCGAGATGCCGGCCTTTGCGGCGGCCGCGCGGATTTTCGCCTCCGGGCCGATCAGGATCGGGTCGAGCAGACCTTCGTCGCGGATTTCGACGGCACCCTCGATGGCTTCCGGCGAGCAGGGATGCACAAGGGCGGTTCGCACCATCGGCAGGCTGCGGGCCTCGGCCACAATCGCATCGAAGCGGTCGTGGCGCTGCAGCGAGACATCCGGCGGAAGGTTCTCCGACCAACTGATGCGCTCGAACGGCGCCCGCACACGGGCCTTGCCGGCCAAAACGGGCTCGCCGTTCTGGTTGACGCAGCGGGTGTCGAAGATCAGGGTCCGGCCATCGCTCTCCTTGGTCATCAGGGTCACCGTCGCGGTGATGCGGTCGCCGGTCGCGATGTCCCTCCAGAACTCCAGATCCTGGCCGAGATACACTGTTCCGGGGCCGGGTAGGCGGGTGTCGAGGACAGCCGAGATCATGCCAGCCGGGATCAGTGACTGGCCGAGCGGCACTGGGTTGTTGTCGCCGGAGAGTGCGGCAAAGAGTTCGATATCATCGGGGCCAATCACGCGTGTGATGCTGGCGGCATCGCCGAGCTTCAGCTCGTCGAACATGCGGTTGGTGAGGACTGGTCTTTCCATGTCGCTTTCATCTTCCATTGTCGAACCGTCCTCCCCCGATCCGTTTATCTTGCGGATGATCTGCGTCATGCGCGTGACCAACCTTGGCGGGCAATCTCTGCGGCGAAGGGTGCACTGTCCTTGACTTGGGTCAAGGGCGGGTTCGACGAAGGTGGTGGGAGGGAGATCAGGTCACCTTGTGCCGCGCGGTACCTCTTCTGTCGGCTCTGTCGACATCTCCCCCACACGGGGGGAGAGTGGCCGCTGACCGCTCTGCCAGCCACACTGCTGTCCGCAGGGAGCCGAGATCACCCCCATTTGTCCCGCCAGGCCGGCTGCGCATCCGCGTAAGGCAGGGCGACGGCCTCGAACACGCCGCGCGCGATCGCCCGGGCCGTCACCAGCGTTGCCAGATGGCAGAGCTCCATGAGGTCGGCCTGACTGCTGCGTGCGCGTCTTCCCGTCGAGGCAGTAAACATCGTGTCGCCGTCGGAGGGCAGATGGGCCGGCAGTACGGCCCGGGCGAGGCCATCATGGGCGGCGATCGACAGGCGATGAAGCTCGGGCTTCGAGAGCGTGCAATCGGTCACGACGGCGCCGATGGTGGTTGCCGTCAGTCGCAGCCCCTTGATGCGCATGGCCCGATCTTCAACGGTCACATGAGCGGGCTGGCCACGACCACCGAATTCCTCCCCCTCCTCGAAAGGGGCAGCCCAGAAATGCGGACCGTCACCAACCATGACTGAACCCATGGCATTGACGGCCACCAGCGCGGCGATTGTGTGGCCCGACGACGAAATGGCGCTGGCCGAGCCCAGGCCACCCTTGAAATTGGCCGTCGTCGCACCCGTTCCGGCGCCAACCGTGCCGAGCGGGAAGGCCCCTTTCGCCGCGTTCTCAAAGGCCTGATAACCGAGATCGCGATAGGGAGCATGCAGGCCCCAGTCCTTAGCTCCGCCATTCAGCAGATCCATCAGGATTGCCTGCGGCACGATCGGCACCCGCACGGAGCCAACGGCAAAGCCGCGGCCCGCAGCGCGCAGGCCCGATTGCACGCCGCCCGCCGCATCCAGCCCGAAGGCCGAGCCCCCCGAGAGCACGAAGGCATCGACCTGTTGCACTGTCATGGAGGGATCGAGCAGCGTCACGTCGCGTCCACCGGGCGCGCCGCCGAGCACGGTTCCAGACGCTGTTGCCGGTTCGTCGAAGACAATCACGGTGACGCCGGAGCCGAGGGTGAGGTCTGTCGCATGGCCGACGGCCAGACCGTCGATGTCGGTCAGAAGGTTGAGCGGGCCTTGGGGCATGGGGCATGTCTCCGGATGTGCGGGCGGAGAGTGGCGGGGGTGGGCGACAAGATCAAGGCGGTTTTGGTGAGTAAGCTGATCGGCTCAAAGCCTGTGCCGTGCGGCTATGGCCTCTCATCCGCCTCCTGAACCTGTCGAAGGGCGGCACCTTCTCCCCGCAGGCGGGGGAGAAGACCGAGACGGTAACCGCGCCTGCCTCCCTCTCCCCGCCTGCGGGAAGAAGGTAGGGTGAGGGGCGGTGCCAGGCCCTCGGCGCGAGCGAACCGCCGCTGTCCGGAAAGGGAAGTATGGAACAACTCCGACCCGTCCACATTTGCTCCCCGCGTCCCGGTTGACCCACGCGCCTTGCAACGCGATGTAGCCTCAACACCACCGATCAGGATCTTGCCCATGCAACGTATCAAGCACCATCTCACCCGCGTCGTCTCGGTCGCCGAAGCCCGCGTCTGGCTGACGGCATTGGTGGCGGCGCTGGTCGCCTATCTGCTGTTCGAGCTGACCGGCGAGGTGCTGGAGGGCGAGACGCGTGCCTTCGACGAGAGTGTGCTCTTGATGTTGCGTGATACATCTGATCTCAGCATGCCGGTTGGTCCCGCCTGGCTCACCAAGGTGATGGTCGACATCACGGCGCTTGGCGGCGTGACCGTGCTGACATTGCTCGTGACCCTGGTCGTCACCTATCTGGCTCTGCGTCGCAAATTCCGCACGGCCGCTTTCGTCACCGTTTCGATCCTCGGCGGGTGGGCCTTGAGCAGCGCGATGAAGCTTGGCATCGCAAGACCACGGCCGGAGGTGGTGCAGCATCTGGTCGAGGTGTCGGACATGAGCTTTCCGAGCGGCCACGCCATGCTTTCTGCGATCACTTATCTCACCCTCGGCGCCATGCTGTCGCGCATCGAAGAGCAGCCGTCGCTGCGCTACTTCTTCCCGCTCGTTGCGGTGTTCCTCACCCTGATCATCGGCCTCAGCCGCATCTATCTCGGGGTGCATTACCCCACTGACGTGCTCGGTGGCTGGGCGGCGGGAACGGTCTGGGCATGTGCCAGCTGGTTTGCTGCGAGAAGGGTGTTGGGAAGGCCAAGTGGGCGCTAATGCGCCCACTTGGGGTTGCCCTCAATGCTTCAGCGCCTTCGGATCGAGCGCATCGCGGATCGCGTCGCCGATATAGTTGACGCTCAGCACCGTCAGCGAGATCGCAAGGCCCGGCCACAAGACGCGGGACGGGTTGATCTGCAGGAAGTTGGCGCCGTCGAACAGTAGACGGCCCCAGGTGGGGAAGTCCGGCGGGAAGCCGAGCCCCAGGAATGAGAGCGCGGACTCGGTGATGATGGCGGTGGCGATGCCGAGCGTCGCCGAGACCATGATCGAAGACATCACATTGGGCAGGATGTGCTTGATGATGATGCGGTGCTCGCGCATGCCGCTCGATTTCGCCGCCAGGATGAATTCCTGGCTCTTGATCGCCAATACGTCGCCGCGCACGATGCGGGCCGTGTGCATCCAGCTGGTGATGCCGATGACGAAGACGATCAGGATGAAGATGCCGGTTTCCGGGCCGAAGGCGGTGCGCAACGTGTCGCGGAACAACATGATGATCACCAGCAGCAGCGGCAGGAGCGGCAGCGCCAGGAAGAGGTCGGTCAGACGCATCAGAGGGCCGTCGAGCTTGCGGGAGTAGCCTGACAAGACCCCGACCAGCGTGCCGACGACCAGGGCCAGCAGCATGGCCGCCATGCCGACGGCAAGCGAGATCTGGCCACCGGCGAGAACCTGGGCCAGCATGTCGCGGCCAAGGTTGTCTGTGCCGAAGGGATGCTCCCAGGACGGCCCCTGGTTCTTGGCACGGATGTCGAGTTTCGCCGGATCGATCGTGTGGATGTAGGGGCCGATGAAGACGGCGGCGACGATGAAGACGAAGACGATCAGGCCGGCAACGCCACCCTTGTGGGCGCGGAACTGGCGCCAGAGCATGGGCCAGAAGCTGCCGCTCTGAGGTCTTGTCTGTGGAGCCGGTGCACCGGTCGTCGCGATTGCGGCATCACTCATAGCGGATCCTCGGATCGAGTATGCCGTAGAGAACGTCGGCAATCAGGTTGAAGAGCACGATCAGGATCGCGAAGATGAAGGTCAGGGTCTGCACGAGCGGGATGTCGGCGCCCTGGATCGCAGTGATCAGCAACTGCCCCAGACCATTCACGCGGAAGACCTGCTCGGTGATGATGGCCCCGGAGAAGATCGTGGGAACGCCGAGCGCGATCACAGTCACGACTGGGATCAGGCTGTTGCGCAGGACATGCACGAGCAGCACGATCTTTTCCTTGACGCCCTTGGCACGGGCGGTGCGGACATAATCCATGTTCAGGTTGTCGAGCATGGAGGCGCGCACGAAGCGGCTGATCTGCGAGACGTTGAAAAGCGTCAGCACCAGGACGGGCAAGAACATCTGCTTCACCTGGAGCACGAAGCTGTCCCAGCTGTTGACCACCAGTGTGGTATCATAGATCGACGGGAACCACTGGAGCCAGGAGGAGAAGACGACGATCAGCAGGACGCCGGTGAAGAAGGTCGGCACGGAGTAGCCGACCATCGAGACGAAGGTGCCGATCTGGTCGAACCAGGAATACTGGCGATAGGCGGAGATGACGCCGATCGGGATCGCGATCAAAACGCCGAAGAGGTAGGAGAGACCGACGACCCAGAGCGTCTGTGGCAGACGCTGGACGATCAGGTCAACCACGGGGCTGCGGGTCGCCCAGGAAAGCACGCGCATGCGCTCGCCGGAGCCGACGGTGATGCCGGTGATCTGTTCGAAGATGTTCAACGGTTCATTGATGAAGAACTGCTGCAGCCATTTGAAATAGCGAATGATGAAGGGCTGATCGAGGCCCATGGCCAGCCGGATCTGCTCGCGCACTTCGGGCGGAATGGTGAGCGGCAGGTCGCCCAACGGGTCGCTCGGTGCAAGGTCGAGCAGGGCAAAAATTATGAAACTGATGGCCAGTAGCGTCGGGACTGCGAACAGCAGTCGCCGTACGGTGAAGGTAAACATCGGCTGGGCTCCAGACTGTCGGCAAAAATGCGAGCGCCGGGCCCGCCCGTGAAGGCAGGCCCGGCGCGAAGGGCATTACTTAGCGCGCGACCAGTCGGCGACGTTCCAGAGTTCCGAATCCCAGGCGTTCATCTTCACGCCAAGCAGCGTGTTGTTGACAGCCGACGGCTGACCGCGATGGATAAGCGGGATCTGGGCGACATCGTTGGAGAGCATGTCGTTCAGCTTTTTGGCGATTTCGGCACGCTTTTCGAGCTCGCCGGTCTGGCCGAGTTCCTTCACAAGCGCATCGTATTCCGGGTTGCAGTAGCGGACGATGTTTTCACCCTGCCAGCCATTGGCCGGGTTCGGGATTTTGTCGCACATCCAGCCCGCCATGTACTTCTCCGGGTCGGTGCCATCGAAGTTGTTGGTGTACATCTGGATGTCGGCCATGAACTTCTGGAAGGTGTCCGGAGAGGCCGGGTCGCCACCGAAGAAGACGGATGCCGAGATGTTGCGCAGTTCGACGGAGACGCCGATCTGGCTCCACATGTCCTTGACCAGTGCCTGGGTGCCCTGGCGAACGGAGTTGGTCGAGGTCTGGTAGAGGAAGGACAGCTTCACACCATCCTTTTCGCGGATGCCATCGGAGCCCATCTTCCAGCCGGCGTCCTCGAGCAGCTTGTTGGCGCCTTCGATGTCCTGCTTCAGGCACCAGTCAACCGCGGTGGATACATAGATATCCGGCGCCGGCAGGATGTTGCAGGTGGGCTGGCCGTTCGGGCCGTAGCCGGCTTCGTCGATGATTTCGCGGTCAATCGCGATCGAGAGCGCGCGGCGAACGGCCGGGTCGGACAGTGCCGGGTGCGGGCCGGCTTCCTTGGTCGAGCGCTTGTCGCCGAGCGAGGGATCGACGCCGTAAGGGTTGATGTCGATGCGTTCAACCTGGGTGCCGAAGGCGACTTCGATCTTGCCCTTGCCGGCCGCCATCATCTGGTCGAGGATTTCGGGCTCGACCTGCATGTTCCAGGCATAGTCGAATTCGCCGGTCTCGAGAACCGAGCGCGCTGCGGAAGCGGCGTCACCGCCACCCTTCAGGGTGACCGAGGCGAAAGCCGGCTTGGCGGCGTCGCGGTAGTTCGGGTTGGCGGTGAAGGTCACGACGTCATTCGGCTTGAATTCGTTGACGACAAAGGGGCCGGTTCCAACAGGGCCAAAGTTGGCGGCCGTGCATTCCGGCGCCTTGGCGCCAAGGCAATCCTTGAACTGGGCTGCCTGGATGAGCGGAGCCTGTGCGCCGACAAAGGCGCTGTAGGGATAGGGCTTGGCATCGGCGAAGGAGACCTTGATGGTGGAGGCGTCAACGGCTTCCACATTGGTCACGCCTTCGAAATAGGCGCCCTGGGCGCAGCCGCCGTCCGGTGCCGTGCAGTATTTCCAGGTGAAGATTGCGTCTTCGGCCGTGACGGCCGAGCCGTCGGACCATTTCAGGTCAGGCTTCAGCTTCCAGGTGATGCTCTTGAAATCGGCTGCTACGCCGCCGTTTTCAACAGTCGGGATTTCCGTGGCCAACATCGGCACCAGTGCGCCGGTCTCGTCGTAGCGGGCGAGCGGCTCGATGACCATCGAGGCTGCGTAAACTTCCTTGGTTCCCCCCGACAGATACGGGTTCATCGTCGAGACGGCCTGCCAGAAGATGATCTTCAGGTCGCCGTCCGTGCCGCGTTCGGCCATTGCCGGCGCTGCCGTCAGCGCGAAAGCGGCAGCCGACGCCGCCAGCATCATTTTGCGAGTGTTCATGTGCTCATTCCCCATTATTTTTGTTTGCAGGCATGATGGAAGACCGATCTGCCGGCCAGCGATGTGGCCAGCCCATTCGCGAAATGTCAACCACCTATCTTCTTGGTATTGCAGGAAAGTTTTCCAATCTGAGGCGCTCCGCGGAGTCGCGCAATGCGTTCCCGAACAGCCCAGTATCTGTCGGGTTGGCTAAAATTTAGGCCATGTAATCACAAGCCTATTTTCCATGCAAGACGGAATTTTGCGGCTTGCCAAAGCTGCGCATCGCGGCACAGTATGCGCGAAATCCTGCGGGGAACAACGACAAAAAGAGGTTACTTCATGCCAGTGCTCAACCGCGCCAGCGAACTCCAGCCCGAAGTCGCTGAGTGGCGCCGCCATCTGCACCAGAATCCCGAACTCCTGTTCGACGTGCATGGCACAGCGGCCTTCGTGGCCGAGAAGCTCGAGGAATTCGGCTGCGACGTAATCGAAACGGGGATCGGTCGGACCGGCGTGGTCGCGATCATCAAGGGCAATCGCGGCGATGGGCCGGTCGTCGGCTTCCGTGCCGACATGGATGCCCTGCCGATCCACGAAATGTCCGGCAAGGCCTGGGCTTCCAAGACGCCCGGCAAGATGCATGCCTGTGGCCATGACGGCCACACGGCCATGCTGCTCGGTGCGGCCAAATATCTCGCCGAGACCCGCAATTTCCGCGGATCGATCGCCGTGATCTTCCAGCCGGCCGAAGAGGGCGGCGGTGGCGCGCGCGAGATGGTCGCCGATGGCATGATGGAGAAATTCGGCATCCGCCAGGTCTATGGCATGCATAACCATCCCGGCATGGCGGTCGGCACATTTGCCACCAAGAAGGGACCGGTCATGGCCGCTGCCGACCAGTTTGACATCGTGGTGGAAGGCCGAAGCGGTCATGCCGCCCAGCCGCACAAGAGCATTGATCCGGTGTTGGCAGCTTCACAGGTGGTTGTGGCACTGCAGTCGATTGCCGCCCGCGAGACAGATCCGCTTGGCTCAGTGGTTGTCACCGTGACGAAGATCCACGGGGGCGATGCCTATAACGTCATTCCCGATGCCGTAACATTGTCCGGTACCGTTCGCACGCTGATGCCGGACATGCGCGACATGGCCGAGGCCCGAATCGGCGAGATTGCGTCCGGCGTCGCGATGGCCATGGGGGGCAAGGCGACGTTGCGCTATCACCGCGGTTATCCAGTCACCGTCAACCATGAACCGGAGACCGAGTTCGCGCTCGATATCATGCGCAAGGTGGCCGGGGACCATGCCGTCAGCGATGCCTTCCCGCCGGCGATGGGTGCTGAGGATTTTTCCTACATGCTCGAAGCGCGGCCCGGCTCGTTCGTCTTTATCGGCAATGGCAATACGGCCAACCTGCACAACTCCGCCTATGACTTTAACGACGAGGTGATTCCCTATGGCATCAGCTACTGGGTGACGCTTGCCGAAACGGCACTCGCCGCCTGATTGCACGACCACATCTCGACACAGATAAAAACAGGGGAACGGGATATGGCTGTGGTGGAACAGGCAACAGAAGCAAGCAGGGCGCCGGTACTGTCGGTGCGGGGTCTGACGACCTCGTTCAGGGTCGGCACCGAGTGGCGGTCTGTGGTGCGAAACATGGATCTCGACGTCGCCTCGGGAGAGACCGTGGCGATCGTCGGCGAATCGGGGTCGGGCAAGAGCGTGACCTCGCTGTCGATCATGCGGCTTCTGCCGGAATTGACGAGCCGCATCGCTGGGAGCGTCAAACTGGAGGGGCGAGAGCTTCTGACGCTCGATGCCGAGCAGATGCGCCAGGTGCGCGGCAACCAGATCTCGATGATCTTTCAGGAGCCGATGACCTCGCTCAATCCGATCTTTCCGATCGGCAAGCAGATAGCCGAGGCCATCACGTGCCATCGCGACATCTCCAATGCAGAGGCAAAGACCGAGGTCTTGCGGCTGCTCGACCGCGTCCGTATCCCGAACGCCAAGAACCGCTTCGATGAATATCCGCACCAGTTCTCAGGCGGCATGCGTCAGCGCGTGATGATCGCCATGGCGCTCGCATCCCGGCCGAAGCTGCTGATCGCCGACGAGCCGACCACCGCGCTTGACGTCACCATCCAGGGCCAGATCCTCGACCTGATCAAGACGCTTCAGGACGAGGAGGGCATGGCGGTGCTCTTCATCACCCATGACATGGGTGTGGTGGCCGAAGTGTCGGACCGGACCATCGTCATGTTCCGCGGCGAGGCCGTGGAAACGGGGACGACGGACGACATCTTCAATCGTGGCCAACATCCCTATACGCGCGCATTGCTGTCCGCCGTTCCGAAGCTCGGATCCATGGGCGGGCGGGAGCGGCCGATGCGTTTCCCGGTCATCGATATCAAGACCGGGGCCACGCTGGTGCCGGAGGCGGAAGCCGGAGTTCCGGAAAAAGCGAGCCAACCACTGCTGGAGGTGAAAAACCTCACCACCCGCTTCGACATCCGGTCCGGCCTGTTCGGGCGCAAGAGCGGCGCTGTGCATGCGGTCGAAAACGTCTCCTTCACCCTCAAGCCGGGTGAAACCTTGTCCCTGGTCGGCGAATCGGGTTGCGGCAAGTCCACAACCGGCCGCTCGATCACCCGGCTGGTTGAGCCGACTTCGGGTCAGATCACGGTCGACGGTTACAATGTTGGAAGCCTCGACGAGGCTTCGCTCCGGCGCATGCGTCGCAGCATCCAGATGGTCTTCCAGGATCCCTTCGCCAGTCTCGATCCGCGCATGAGCGTAGGGCAGGCGGTGATGGAGCCTTTCGTCGAACACAAGCTCGGTTCGAAAGCCGAAGCGCGCGACAAGGCCGCAGACCTCCTGGAGCGGGTGGGGCTCTCGGCCGACATGATGCCGCGTTATCCACATGAGTTCTCGGGCGGTCAGCGCCAGCGCATCGCGATTGCCCGCTCGCTGATGCTCGATCCGAAGATCATCGTCGCCGACGAAGCGGTCTCGGCGCTGGACGTGTCGATCAAGGCGCAGGTCTGCAATTTGCTGCTCGATCTGCAGCAGAGCTTCAACCTCGCCTATCTCTTCATCAGCCACGACATGGCAGTCGTGGAGCGGGTCAGCCACCGGGTCGCCGTGATGTATCTCGGCGAGATCGTCGAGATCGGTCCGCGTCAGGCCGTCTTCGACAATCCGCAGCATCCCTACACGAAAAAGCTGATGGCGGCGGTGCCGGTGCCGGATCCGGCGCGACGCAAGCTCAAGCGCAATCTGTCGACCGACGAGATCAAGAGCCCCATTCGGCCCGCGGGCTACCAGCCGCCTGCGCGCCAGTACCGGGAAGTGAGCGAGGGGCATCTCGTCCAGGTGTGAGAGACTGTTCCTGCCGGCCTTTTTCCCGTGTTCTGAGGTGGGTGCTTATGGGGAGGGCGCGTCGCCGAAGCCGACAAGGGTCACGTGTGCCGTCCAGTCATATTTCGTCGCATCGACGATCTGTGGACGCGGGTGGGCGAAGCCGTGGTAGAGCAGGGGGAAACACCGCGTGATGCTTTCGCCCGGCGCCAGAGCCTGATTATGACGGAGAGTACCGCGATAGGCGGTGCCGGCTCTTTCCGCCTGCTGTCCGATCAGGTCAAAGGCAATGCGGTTGACCATGTCGCCGGAAGAATTGGTGAGTGTTGCAGCCAGCGGCAGGGCCGGATCAAGGCAAGTCTCGCCGTCGGCTCCGACATCCACTGTGACGGCCGAGACAGCGCCTCTCTGGCTTCTCGACTGATTATCGCTGAAGATCCAGATCACGGTGCCGACGACAGCGATCACGCCGGTCAGCGCGATCGCCCAAGGGCGGCGCCTGAGATAAAGCTCTATCAGCAGCAAGGCTACGGCGGCCGTAACGACAAAAGCCATCAGGACAAGCCTGCTTCGATCACATGTTCCATTTCCTAAAGATAAGGTCCGAGACAAGAAAGGCAACCTGGCGCGGCTTGCCTTGGAGTTGCCGCTTGCCTCCGCTAGGCATGCAGCACTAACGTTCCAACCCAGACTCTGACGCAGACAGGTGCATCATGCTGATTTCGCTCTATCAAATGCAGCCGCTTTCCGGCGATGTTCCGGGCAATATCGGCAAGATTGCCCAAGCTGCCATGGCGGCGGCAGAAATGGGCGCGGAGCTTCTTGTCACGCCCGAACTCGGCACCAGTGGATACGCACTCGGTTCGCAGTTCAAGGAAGTGGCGGAAGGGCGCGATGGTTTGATCATTGGCGCCTTGATGGAAATTTCGGCCGATTGCGGGCTTTCGATCTGCGCAGGTTTTCCCGAGCACGACGGCAATCAGGTGTTCAATTCCTCTGTGCTTGTCCGGCCGGACGGCAGCACGGAATTCTACCGCAAGAGCCATCTCTATGGCGACGGCGAACGGGCGGCTTTCGTGCCAGGCTCGGAGGCTCCGCATGTCTTCGATCTCAACGGTATCAAGACCGGAATGCTGATCTGCTACGACGTCGAGTTCCCGGAGAATGTAAGAACGCTGGCGCTGGCCGGTGCCGAATTGATCCTCGTGCCGACCGCGTTGCCGGAAGGCATCATAAGCCGACGCGTTGCCGATACGGTTGTACCGACACGTGCCTTCGAAAACGGCGTCTTCGTCATCTATGCCGATCTCTGCGGCGAGGAGAATGGGCTCACCTATGGCGGTCGGTCGGTGATCCTCGGGCCAGATGGCGACGAGCTGGCGCGGGCCGGTATGCGGGAGACGCTGCTTGTCGCCGAGATCGATCCCGCCGCCTATGACGACGCCCGGGCGCAAAACCCCTATCTCACCGACCGTCGGCCGGGCCTTTATCGCCTCAGCTGAGATTGCGCATTGCAGCGGCAGCTTCGGCCTCCTACATCACGGCTGTTGATGAAGGAGGCCACCGATGATCTTTGACGCTGCCGTGCTGTCGCTGCGCAATCTTTTTGCCCCGGAGACCCGCACGGTCTTCTGGAAGACGCTCGGCCTGACGATCCTCGTTTTGATCGGCCTGTGGTTCGGTCTGCGCGAGACTTTCATCGCCTTCATCATGCCTCTGGTCCAGGGCGTCGTCCCGGAACTGCCGGACTGGGCGGGCTGGCTCACCTTCATCTTCGGCATTCTGGCCAGCATCGGGCTGGCACTCGGGTTGGCACTCTTGCTGTCGCCGGTCACCGCGATCATTGCCGGTCTGTTTCTCGATGATGTCGCCGAAGTCGTGGAGAAGCGGGATTATCCCACCGACCCGCCGGGCAAGGCCATGCCGATGGGACAGGCGATCGTTGCCTCGATCAAGTTCTTCGGCGTGGTCGTCGTCGGCAACCTGATTGCGCTGATGCTGCTCTTCATCCCGGGCATCAACATTCTCGCCTTTTTCCTTGTGAACGGTTACCTGCTCGGCCGGGAATTCTTCGAGTTCGCCGCCATGCGGTTCCGCAGTGTCGAAGAGGCGAAACTTCTGCGTTCCCGCCATTCGGGCACCGTATTCATGGCGGGTCTCGTCATCGCGCTGTTTCTGGCCGTGCCGATCGTCAATCTGCTCACGCCGCTGTTCGCTGCCGGTTTAATGGTGCATCTGCACAAGGCGCTCGCCGCGCGGGACGTGGCTCTCGCCCGTTGAGCCTTATTCGACGGCGCTGATCGCCTGCGGCGGCAGCTCGACCAACGGTGCTGGCACGTCGCAAGTCTTTTCCGGCGACTTGCAGATATCGGCGATCACGCATTTCTCGCATTCGGGGCGCCGCGCCTTGCAACAGTAGCGCCCGTGCAGGATCAGCCAGTGATGGGCGTGGAAGAGGTATTCTTCTGGGATGATCCGCATCAGGATCTCCTCGATCTCATCCGGCGTCTTGCCGGGCGCGAGCTTGATGCGGTTGCCAATTCTCAGGATATGCGTGTCGACGGCCATTGTGGGTATGCCGAAGGCCATGGACATCACGACGTTTGCGGTCTTGCGGCCCACACCCGGCAGCGTCACCAGCTCCTCGCGAGTGCGCGGCACGACGCTGCCGAAGTCGTCGACCAGCTTCTGGCTGAGCGCGATGACGTTCTTCGCCTTGTTGCGATAGAGCCCAATCGTCTTGATGTAATCGCGGACCTTTTCCTCGCCGAGAGCAAGCATCTTCTCCGGCGTGTCGGCCACCTTGAACAGCGCCCGCGTCGCCTTATTTACTCCGGCGTCTGTTGCCTGGGCGGAGAGAGCCACGGCAACGACAAGCGTGAACGGGTTGACGTGTTCCAGCTCGCCCTTCGGCTCCGGCCTCTGGATCGAGAAGCGGCGGAAGATCTCTTCCAATTCGGCCTTTGAATAAGCCGTGCGACGGCGTGCCGCTGGCTTGCGACGGGTCGCAGGATTTGACTTTTTCAAAGTTTGAGTGCTGGATTTCGGCTTCGCTTCAGTCATGGAAAACCTATAGTCGGGCGTGGTGATGGAAGGCAATCTCGAGCAGGCGGCGGACCAGCCGATTTTCGCAGCGGAACTGACACCCTACCGGTCGCTCGGTCGCAAGGGGTATCGCATCCTGTTTGCCATCACCGGGACCGTGTGTCTCGTCCATGCGATCTTTTTCATGGCGACCGGTGCCTGGCCGATCGGTATCTTCTTCGGCATCGACTTCCTGCTGCTGTATGGCGCGTTCTGGCTGAACTATCGCTCTGCGCGGGCACGTGAAGAGGTGACGGTGTCTCGGACCAGTCTCTCAATCCGCAAGTTCACACCCGCCGGCCGGATGACCGAGCACAGCTTCAAGACGCTCTGGGCGCGGTTTTTCGTGCATCGCCACGATGAGTTTGGCATCACATCGATGGTGGTGAGCGGCGAGGGCCGCGGGACCGATGTCGGCTCCTTCCTCAACCCCGATGATCGCGAGAGTTTCGCCAAGGCCCTCACCGGGGCACTTGCTTCGGCCAAGCAGCGGATCTGAGTGCCAGACATTACTGCAAGAAACGGGTGGCGTCGAAGGATTGCCCGTGGTGAAGTCCTGTTCAGATTGAGGATTTCGCCATGACGCTTGCGCAACAAATAAACCTTTCCGGCTCCACCGACATCACGCCGTCAGGTTCGGACTATGAGACCGTGCGGCAGGTAGTCGAGATGCTGACGCTCGACTACCAGAGCCAACCATCGCTGGAGGTGATCGCCGAGCGGCTGGGCCAGTCGCCGACGCAATTGCAGAAGACGTTCACCCGCTGGGCGGGCCTTTCCCCCAAGGCCTTCCTCCAGGCCGTGACGCTCGACCATGCCAAGCGGCTGCTGGGGCGCGAGGAATTGCCGCTGCTTGAGACGTCGCTTGAACTGGGTCTTTCCGGCCCCGGTCGCCTCCATGATCTCTTCGTCACTCATGAGGCAATGAGCCCCGGGGAGTGGAAGGCGCGCGGCGCAGGGCTGACCATCCGCTACGGCTACCATCCTTCGCCCTTCGGGCTGGCGCTTGTCATGATCACCGAGCGCGGGTTGGCGGGGCTCGCCTTTGCCGATGTCGGCGGCGAAGTCGCCTGTTTCGACGACATGGCGCAGCGCTGGCCGAATGCGCATTACGTCGAGGATATCGAGGCGACGGCGCCTTATGCGGCACGCGTCTTCCATCCGGAGCGCTGGTCTGCGGAAGAGCCCTTGCGCGTCGTGCTGATCGGCTCGGACTTCCAGATCAGAGTCTGGGAAAGCCTTCTCCAGATCCCGCTCGGCAAGGCCGTCACCTATTCCGACATCGCCCAAAAGATCGGTCAGCCGACGGCCAGCCGTGCCGTGGGTGCTGCCGTCGGCCGCAACCCGATCTCGTTTGTCGTGCCCTGCCACCGGGCACTTGGCAAGAGCGGCGCGCTGACCGGCTATCACTGGGGGCTGACCCGCAAGCGGGCCATGCTCGGCTGGGAGGCGGGGAAGGGGGGACTGTGACGCTTTTCGAAATTGCGCTTCTGTGAGAGGATGGATCATGCGCAATACAGTTCAACTCCCTGAAGACATCAGCCGCCGGATCGACAGCCTGGTGGAGTCCGGTTGCTTCGATCATGCGGATGATGTGCTTCGCGAAGGACTTCGGCTTGTCGAGGAGAAGGCTGCCGGCGAAGCGGCCAAAGTAGAGGCTTTGAGACAAGCCGCCGACCTGGGCTTCGCAGATTTGGACCAGGGGCGTTTCACCGACGTGCCGGTCGAAAAGCTGGCGGACCATATCGCGAGGATCGGTCGCGACGCTATCCGCCAGGCGGACAAGCGGGTGAGGGGCGATGGTTGAGGTCCGGCTTTCGACAGAAGCCGATGCCGACATCCTCGATATCCTAACCAGAACCTATGCTGACTTTGGCGGCGGCGCTCTGCTCCGCTATGAGTTTCTGATTGTCACTGCTCTCTCGGATCTCGCCGTCTCGAACTGGCGAAATGGCGTCGTGTCACGGCCTGAGCTTGGGCCTGGGATTCACAGCTACCATCTACGCCACAGCCGCGATCGGGCGCGCCATCCAAGTGGAATTGTTCGCCGGCCGCGACACTTCATACTCTATCGACATGTCATGGCAGAATTGATCGGTGTTGGACGCATCCTGCATGATGCGATGGAGGTGGAACGACACCTGCCACTGATCTATGGCGACGAATAGGCGACTTACGCAGTCGCCAGCCCCAACAACTCCCGCGCCGCCGCCTCATCGGTGATCAGCGTATTACACCCAATCCGCCGGATCGTCGCCCTGATGGCCTTGGCGCGATGCGCGCCGCCTGAGGACAGCACGATGTGCTTTGACTTTTTCAGCGTGTCCAAATCGACCGACATCACCCGCTCGTTGATCGGATGGGCAACCGAGTTCCCGTCCGCATCGAGGAAGTTGAACATGGTGTCGCAGACGCAGCCTGCGTCGACCAGCTCCATCAGGGTCTGCTGGCTGATGAAGCCCTCGGAGAGCGAGGTGGAGTGCGGGCCGATGTCGCCGCAGGAGACGATGGCGAGGTCGAGGTTTTCGGCAAGGTCGTAGATCGCCTTTAATCCGCATTCCTCGATCAGTGCCCGCTTCGTCGTAACCGAATCGACGAGAAGTGGTGCGAGGAACATGTAACATTCGGCGCCGAGCTGGCTTGCCAGCCGCCAGGTATAGTCGATCGGGTTGGTCTGGCGCACTGCCACGATCCCGCCAAGCAGCGAGACCACCTTGCAGTTTTCCCGGCCGGGCGACCGGAAACCGGCAAGCGACGCCGTCATGGTTCGGCCCCAACCGACGCCGATGGTCATGTCGTTGGTGATGGCTTCGGTCAGGAACTGGCCAAGGGCGAGACCGACTGACTTGGCGATCGAGGCTGCATCCTGACTGTCGGGCGAGGGGACGACGACGGCCTCGTCGAGACCATAGGCCTTTTCCAGCCGCACGGCGAGGTCGACGCAATCGGCGACGCCATCGCTGATCCAGATCTGCACTTCGGCGCGTTTGCGCGCCTCCTCCAGCATGCGGATGACCGTCGAGCGGCTGATGCCGAGACGGTCGGCCACGTCCTTTTGTGTCAGGCCCTCGTTGTAATAGAGCCAGGCGGCGCGGATGCGCAGCGCGGCTGCGTCCGAAAGGGTGGTGTGGGTCTCGCGTCGGAGCTTGGCCAAGATCTCTCTCGAATGGGGAACTTCCAGCGGGTACTATCCGTTCTCATGGTACTTATGTCAAATTCAAAGGACATATGTCTTGACTTTGCCGTCTGCGGATGGCGATAGTCCGGGCAACGAGACCGGCGTTCCGATGTCGGTCGCCAACCCTTTTCGCGCAGCCGAAGGATGACCCGATGACCTCGAAACTCGAACAGCTTCGTTCCATGACGACCGTCGTCGCCGATACCGGTGACATCGAGGCCGTCCGCCGTCTGAAGCCTGTCGATTGCACAACCAACCCGTCGATCGTTCTGAAGGCGCTCGGCACCGACGCGTTCCAGGATGCGTTTCAGGAAGCCATCACCTGGGGCAAGGCCAAGGGTGGCCAGGATGATGCCGTTATCGGCGCGATTGCCGACCGCATGGCAATCTCCGTCGGTGCTGCCTTGGCCGAACTGGTTCCGGGCCGCGTATCGACCGAAGTCGACGCCGACCTCTCCTTCGACACCAAGGCATCGATCGACAAGGCCCACCAGATCATCGCCGGCTATAAGGAGCGCGGCATCGAGAAGGATCGCATCCTGATCAAGCTGGCTTCCACCTGGGAAGGCATTCGGGCTGCCGAAGTGTTGCAGAAGGAAGGCATCGACTGCAATCTGACGTTGCTCTTCTCCAAGGCCCAGGCGATTGCCTGCGCCGAAGCCAAGGTCTTCCTCATCTCGCCCTTCGTCGGCCGTATCCTCGACTGGTACAAAAAGTCGACCGGTGAGGACTACACGTCCGAAACCGATCCGGGCGTCGTCTCCGTCCGTTCGATCTACAATTACTACAAGGCGAACGGCATCGGCACGATCGTCATGGGCGCCTCGTTCCGCAATGCGGGCGAAATCGAAGCGCTTGCCGGTTGCGACCGCCTGACCATCAGCCCGCAGCTGCTCGACGAGCTGAACGCGGACCAGGGCGCGCTTGCCCGTGCGCTGTCGCCGGATACGGTCAAGGCCGAGCCGCATGTCTCGCTCGACGAGAAGGCCTTCCGCTGGGCGATGAACCAGGATGCGATGGCGACTGAGAAGCTCGCCGAAGGCATTCGCGGGTTTGCCAAGGATATGGATACGCTGCGTGGCCAGATCGCCAAGGCACTGGCTGCCTGATCAGGGAGCCGATCCGATACTCCGGAGTTGGGGAAATGGCCGTGGCGCAAGCTGCGGCCATTTTTCATGTGTTCCAGACTGCTGGTACGCATCCAGGGAGGAAGACCATGGCGATCATGACGGGCGGTTGCGCCTGCGGCAAAGTGCGGTTCGAAGCGGAGGGCGAGCCGGGTCGCGTCGGCATCTGCCACTGTCTCGACTGCCGCAAATACCATGGAGCCCCGTTCCACGCTTCAGCTATCTATCGCGATCATCAGGTGACGATCACCCGTGAGGCGCAGCTGTATGACGGCCGCTATTTCTCCGACCTGCGGCTCGCGGGTCTTCAATCAGAGCGGCGAGAAGGTGGAAGTGAATCTCGGATCGTTCGACGACATCAATGAGTTTCAGCCGAGCTACGAGCTTTGGACGATCCGGCATGAGGACTGGCTGCCGGCATTTCCGGTGGCGCACCGATACGAGCGGGACCGGCCGGAAGAGGGGCGCGGGGAAGAGTGAAACACGGGTCTCCTCGCGATCAAGATGAGGGAAAGTTGTGCGGTTCGCCTGCTGCGGCAGCATCGCATCAATCGCGGGTAAAGCATGTTTGATCCGACTCTGGGCTGCAGAAAATTCTGCCTTAATGATTGACGAAGGGTTAATTTCTGCGCCATATCACACGAATGACGCGCCTCAGAATCCGCATCGGATTCGCCGGGGCGAGGGGCGGGATTTTCCGGCTTGGGTCATTTTGATGGCGAGGGAAGCAGAGATCAGCTCTGCTGCATGATGCCCAATCCAACGCCAGGCTCTGCAGAGCCATGTTTTCACTGAGATTGCGTCCGCAACAGTACTGCCAGATGTCGCCCGTTCTTCTACGCGCGCCTCGCAGGAACCGCGGGGCCATCGAGTCGCCCTAAGGGGAGGCACGAGCCCTTTGTTTGGCCGCATTGCGTTTTTTTGAACAACAAGTCATTAGGGCGGGCGTTGATGGCTACGATTATTCCTTCGGTGAGTATCAGTCAGATCAGGACGCTGGCGACCTCGGCCATAGCGGCATTTACCAGCGAAGACGTCAATGCGCTCAGCTCCGCGCAGATCGCCGCATTGTCGTCGAAGCAGATTTCTGCCTTCCAGACAGACGATTTTGACGGGCTTTCATCCAGTCAGCTGCGTGCGGTCTCGGTCGCTGCGGTGCGCGGCTTGACCATCGATCAGCTCGCTGTCATCGACAGTGCCAAGATCATCGGGCTCCAGAGCCGTCAGCTGGGTGCGCTTTCTTCCGCCCAGATTAGAGCGCTTTCGCCCGAACAGTTCGATGCCCTGTCGACGTCCCAGCTGGCAGCGCTGAGCAGCGTGGCGCTTGCCAGTCTCGAAACGGAGGATATCGCGACCCTTACCTCCACAGAGCTTTCCGCTCTGTCCACGCGCGCTCTATCCGGTCTGTCCTCAGCCAATTTCGCCGTGCTCACAAGCAGTCAGCTCTCCGGGCTGACCACAGCTCAGATCGCGTCTCTGTCCACCACTGTGATTGCTGGCCTGACCAGTGGCCAGATCGACGGTCTCTCCGCGCTGCAGGTCTCGGGTCTGACCTCGCGCCAGATTCCGGTGCTGACCACGGATGTAATCGCCTCCTTCGATACTGACCAGATTGCCGCCCTGAAGAGCAGTGCGGTGGCGGCCCTGTCGTCGGGACAGGTGGCAGCACTTTCGACGCAGCAGGTCGAGGTGTTGACGACCGGCCAGCTTGCCGCGCTCACGTCCGCCGGGATCAAAGGCCTCGGTTCTGATGATATGGATGTGCTGTCTGCGGATGATGTCGCCGCCATCGCGACGCGAAGCCTGGCTGGCCTTTCGGTCGACGTCTTTGCGTCACTCGGTTCCGAACAACTTACAAGCCTGGCCTCAGGCAAAATCGCTGCCTTGACCACGGCGCAGATCGCATCCCTGACTTCGGACCAGGTCAATGGTCTGACCCCCGCCCAGCTTTCCGGTCTGTCGAGCGCTCAAGTGAACGCGCTCAACTCCGGTAGACTGCTTTCGCTCAGCACACTGCAGATCAGCGGCCTGTCCACTCGCGTGATCGCCATGCTGGGTTCAGCCAAGATCGCTGCGCTCGACAGCGCGCAGGTCGCTGCTCTCTCGACCTTGCAGATTGCCGCCTTGTCCTCGGCGGGCGTGGCCGGGCTCGGTATCGATGATCTCGCGACCTTTTCCTCGACCGAATTTGCAGCCCTGAATTCCCGTGCGCTGCAGGGGCTGTCCGCAGTCCAGATCGCAAGCCTGCTATCGGCTCAGCTGAGTGCTCTTTCCACCGGTCAGATCGCGAGCCTGAAGACCGCTCAAGTGGCTGCGCTCGACAGCAATCAGATCGGCGCTTTGAGTACTGGCCAGATCGCGGCGCTTAACTCCGCTCAGGTTGTTGCGCTCGGCAGCGCCAATATCACCACGCTTTCGACAGAGCAGGTGGCAGCACTGAACAGCCGCGCCGTCGGTGCGCTTACCAGCGCACAACTCGATGCGATGACGAGCGACCAGATCGAGGCGCTGACGTCCGCACAGATTGCAGCCCTGTCGTCGAGTGACGTCGCGGCTCTGTCGTCCGGCGACCTGGAAACGTTCTCCACCATCGAGTTTGCCGCACTCAGTTCCACCGCCATCACTGGCATCTCCACGGCTGTCATTGGTAACCTCTCGACCACGCTGATTGCCGCGATGAACACGCGCGCCGTTGCAGCACTCAGTTCAGCGCAGATTGCCGCCATGACCTCGGCGCAGATCGCCGTCCTGTCGAGCGCCCAGATTGCAGCATTGTCCTCGACTTCGGTCGCCGCGCTCGGGGCCGATGACCTCTCGACCTTCGAGTCTGTCGACATTGCCGCCCTGCAGCCCCGTTCGCTCGCGGGACTGACGACCAGCGCGTTCGCCGCATTGACCTCAAGCCAGCTCATTGCACTTACCTCGGCCCAGATTGCAGCCCTTTCGGCCGCCATTGTCGGTTCGCTGAGCACCAGTCAGCTGGATTCCTTCACCACGGACCAGATCGCGATCATGTCTTCTGGCCAGATCGCGGCGCTTTCGAATGATGCCCTTGCGTCGCTCGACACGGCGCAGATCAGGTCGATTAGTACCCGTGGCATCGCAGCTCTGACGTCACAACAGGTGGCTGCCCTGAGCACGGCGACGTTCGATGCCCTGACATCCGCGCAATTGGGTGCGCTGAGTTCCTCGGCTATCCGCGCCCTGACGGTCGGCGCTGTCGGGACCCTGACGTCTTCCGAGATCGCCGACCTGCCCTCCCGTGTTATCGGGGCGCTTTCGACCAGCGGCATAGCGGCTCTCACATCTGACCAGATTTCCAGCCTGACCGGCGTCCAGGTTGCTGCCCTGACAACGGCGCAAATCGATGTCCTGACCAGCGATCAGATCGACGCCCTTTCCACGGAAGCCGTCGCCGGCCTCACCAGCACCCAGCTTCGGTCGCTGACGCCCGAGCAGTTCGGTTCTCTGTCCACCGACCAGATGCAATCCTTAAGCACGCGTGCACTCGCTGACCTTGGCAGCACTCTCTGGGCTGCGGTCGCCACCGCGGAATTTGCGGCCCTTTCGACCTCGCAGCTGGCAGCGCTCGGCAGCGCGGCGCTGGGTAGTGCCCAGCTCGATACGCTAACCTCTTCGGAACTCGCTGTACTGAGCACCCGGACCATTGCCTCCATCACACCAACATCTTTCACGACACTTGATACCGCCCAGCTCGCGGGGCTCACATCCGCGCAGGCCGCAGCGCTGACCACGGCGCAGATCGCCGGCCTGACCAGCGCGCATTTTGACGGTATGACGGCTGCCGCAATCGGTGCTCTGACCAGCACGCAACTGCGGGCACTCACGACGGATACATTCGGCTCGCTCTCCACAAGCCAGGTGGCCGCGATCAACACCCGCGCCTTTGCTGGCCTCGAGTCCGCGCAGATAACGGCGTTGTCCTCCGAGCAGATCGGTTCTCTGACCACAGCCCTGTTGGCATCGCTCTCCAGTGGGGCGATCGCCGGCCTCACGACAGAAGACCTTGATGTGCTCGAATCGACCGATATCGCCGCCATCAGTTCGCGAGCGATTGCGGGACTGTCGACGGCGAACGTCGCAGCCCTCGACAGCGCTCAGCTTGGCGGATTGACCACGGCGCAGGTGAGTTCGCTGACGACAGCTCAGGTCCGGGCCCTCACGTCGGACCAAATCGTCAGCTTCTCGAGCGGCCAGTTCTCAGCTCTGACGTCTGCGCAAATCCGCAACCTGTCGACTAACAGCATCGTCGCATTGGGCACTGATAAAGTCGCCGCGCTGAACTCGCGGATTATCGGTGCGCTGTCCACCGAGCAACTTGTTGCCATGACCACGGCACAGATCGAGGCTCTGACCCCTGCTCAGGTTGGCGCCCTCGGTTCGGCCGCGATCCGTGCCCTCGAAGGTGCAGACCTGCAGCTCTTCTCCACGGAAGACATAGCCGCCATTGGCACGTCGGCAATTTCCGGCCTGTCGACCGATGATATCGATGATCTCAGCACCGCCCAACTCCTTGCTTTGACGGCTCCGCAGGTTCAGGCAATGAACGACTCCCAGCTGGCGGCGGTGATCGCTGCTTATCAGGAGATCTGAGGCAGTAGATCAGGAATTGTCGCTCAGGGCCTTCTCGGCCTCGGGAAGGGATCGATGATGATCTCCGGTTCGAAGGACGGATTTCGCACGTCGTCCTGCGGCGCGAAGCCGCTTTCCTCGAGCAAAAACCGTCCATCGACCCAGCCTGAAATGCGGGGACGGTCGACGGTGGCTATGCGGCACCAGTAGCCGCCACGACTGTCCTTGCAAGAGAGGCGTTCGATCGGCTGGCCCTCGTCGAGCGCGTGGATGACCCGGAAATTCGGTCCGGCGCCGGAATAGACGGCAAGGCGCTGGCCAGGGGGCAGGCCACGGACATGCCAGAGATAGGTGTCCATCAGCGCTCCGCCGCCATCGAGGTTTGGAGCGGGGATGACTTGCGGTTCCTGAGCATGCGCGACCAAGTTGGCACCTACCATCCAGGCGAAAGCAGTCAGGATCATCATCGTGGCGCGGTGGTGCATGCGGGGCTCCCTGAAGTGCTCAGCACCATACCGGCGGCGGCGTGATGCCGCTACCGCTTTGCTGTGTCAGGGTAAATGCCAACAGCCAAAAGGGAAGGGGCCACCGAGATGACCCCTTCCCCTTATCGCCCGCAGGCCCCTGCAAAGCTCAATGCGCAATCATCACATGGCGGACGGTCGTGTAGTCTTCCAGCGCATAGACCGACATGTCCTTGCCATAACCCGACTGCTTCATGCCGCCATGGGGCATTTCGTTGCAGAGCATGAAGTGGGTGTTGATCCAGGTGCAGCCGTAACGCAGCTTGGCGGCAGTCTGCATGGCGCGAGAGATGTCCTTGGTCCAGACGGAGGAGGCAAGGCCGTAGTCGCTGTCGTTTGCCCAGGCGACGGCCTGTTCGGCTTCGGTGAAGCGGGTGACGGAGACGACCGGACCGAAGACTTCGCGGCGGACGATTTCGTCGTCTTGCGTCGCGCCGGCAATGACTGTTGGCGTGTAGAAGAAGCCCTTGTCCGAGCCCAGCTTGCCGCCTGTCACGACTTCCATGTGCTTGTGTTCGGCGGCGCGGGTGACGAAGCTTTCGACGCGGTCGCGCTGGCGCTTTGAGATCAGCGGGCCGATCTCGTTTTCAGCATCGTCGGCCTGGTTGAACTTGATCGTGGAGACGGCGCTCGCGAGATCGGCAACGAAGCG
The DNA here is from genome assembly GCF_009650195.1 of Agrobacterium sp. MA01. NCBI lineage: Bacteria > Pseudomonadati > Pseudomonadota > Alphaproteobacteria > Hyphomicrobiales > Rhizobiaceae > Agrobacterium > Agrobacterium sp. MA01. The sequence continues at coordinate 3,081,795 of NZ_CP045854.1, read as the reverse complement.
GTCGTAGATCTTGTCGGCGGCATAGATGCGGCAGGCGGCGGTGCAGTCCTGGCCGGCATTGTAGTAGCCGAAGGTGCGGATGGCGGAGACGGCGGCCTCGATATCGGCATCGTCATGGACGATGACCGGGGCCTTGCCGCCGAGTTCCAAATGCGTGCGCTTTACCGTCTTGGCGGCTGCCGTCATGATCTTCTTGCCGGTGGCGATATCGCCGGTGATCGACAGCATCTGGATTTTTGGATTGTTGATCAGAGCGTTGCCGACGCTCTCGCCGCGGCCGAGAATGACATTGACCACGCCTTCGGGCAGGATGTCGGCCATGACCTTGGCGAGCTTGAGCGCCGTCAGCGGCGTCTGCTCGGAGGGCTTGAAGACGATGGTGTTGCCGCCGGCCAGCGCCGGTGCGAGCTTCCAGGCCATCATCATCAGCGGGTAATTCCAGGGCGCAATCGAGCCGATGACGCCCACGGCATCGCGGCGGATCATCGAGGTGAAGCCTGGCAGGTATTCGCCGGAGACCGGGGCCTGCAGCGTGCGGATTGCACCGGCAAAGAAGCGGTAGCAATCGACGATCGCCGGGATTTCATCGTTGAGCACGGCGTTGATCGGCTTGCCGCAGTTGAGGCTTTCCAGCGCTGCGAAGGCGGCTGCGTCTTTTTCGATCGCGTCGGCAATGGCGAGCAGGTAGCCGGCGCGCTGGCCGGGCGTCGTCTGCGACCAGGAAACTAAGGCGCCTTCGGCAGCGTCGACGGCCGCCTCGACTTGGGCGAGCGAGGCTTCCGGGAGATCGACGATCAGGTCGCCGGTCTTGGGGTTCAGGATCTTCTCGTCCGTCTCCGTGCCGGCTTCGAACTTGGTGCCGATCAGCATCTGGGTGTCCATGTCGTTCTCCCTTTTATCAGACTTCATTTGCGAGACCGCGCGGCCGTTGCTGCACGGGTTCGATGGTTCATTTGCCGCTGCCTGCGATCTGGTCGGTATCGCGGGTCAGATAATAGGCTGCCAGGATCGGCAGGAAAGTGACGATTACGACGATCATCGCGACCACATTGGTGACCGGACGCTGGCGTGGGCGGATCAGTTCTTCCAGCATCCAGATCGGCAGGGTCGACTGCTGGCCGGCGGTAAAGGTGGTGACGATGACCTCGTCGAAGGAGAGCGCAAAGGCAAGCATGCCGCCGGCCAGAAGCGCCGTTGCGATGTTCGGCAGGATCACATGGCGGAAGGTCTGGAAACCATCGGCGCCAAGATCCATCGAGGCCTCGATCAGCGAGCCGGAGGTGCGGCGGAAGCGGGCGACGGCGTTGTTGTAGACAACGACGACGCAGAAGGTGGCGTGGCCGAGAATGATCGTCCAGAAGGTGAAAGGGATGTCCGCCAGCGAGAAGGCCGAGCGGAGCGCAATGCCGGTGATGATGCCGGGTAGTGCGATCGGCAGGATGACGAGCAGCGAGATCACTTCGCGGCCGAAGAATTTGGTGCGCGCGACGGCTGCGGCAGCGAGCGTGCCGAGCACCATGGCAATGACGGTTGCGATGCTCGCGACCTTGACCGAGAGCGTAAGCGCTTCCCAGATGTCCGGGCGGTTCCAGGCGACGGCAAACCATTTCGTGGTGAAGCCCGGCGGTGGCCACTGGAAGCTCTTTTCCTCCGTCGTGAAGGCATAGACGAAGATCAAGAGGATCGGCAGATGCAGGAAGGCAAGGCCGAGGCCCGCGGCGATCTTGAGCGACAGGCCCGATGATTGGGAGCGGTCAGAGCGCATCGAAGGCCCCCATGCGTTTGGCGATGGTCAAGTAAATGCCCATGATGACGATCGGCACCACCGAGAAGGCGGCGGCAAGCGGAATGTTGCCGGCGGTGCCCTGCTGGGCATAGACGGCCTGGCCAATGAAGAGGCGCGAGGTGCCGACGATCTGCGGGATGATGTAATCGCCCATGGTCAGCGAGAAGGTGAAGATCGAGCCGGCGACAATGCCGGGCAGCGCCAGCGGAAAGAGCACATGGCGGAAGGTCTGGCGGCTATCGGCGCCGAGATCGCCCGAGGCTTCGATCAGGTTGCCGGGCACTCGTTCAAGGGCCGCCTGGGTCGGCAGGATCATGAAGGGCAGCCAGACATAGACGAAGACGATGAAGGTGCCGAGATAGCTGATCGACAGGGAATTGCCGCCGATGACGGGGATGGCGAGCAGTCCATCGAGTAGCCAGGTCAGATGCAGCTTGGCGAAGATCCAGGTGAGGATGCCTTCCTTGGCGAGGATCAGCTTCCAGGCATAGACCTTGACGAGATAGCTCGACCAGAGCGGCAGCATGATGCCGAGATAGAAGACGGCCTTCCAGCGGCCTTTGGCATAACGTGCGGCGTAATAGGCGATCGGGAAGGCGATGACGGCGGAAGCGAGCGTAACAGCGGCCGACATCAGCAGCGTGCGCAGGATGATGTCGAAATTGGCCGGGCGCAGCAGCTCGCCATAGGTCGCCAGCGTGAATTCGTAGTTGATCAGGCCGGAGAATTCATCGATCGAGAAGAAGCTCTGCAGGAGCAGTGCGAAGAGCGAGCCGACATAGATGATGCCGAGCCAGAGCAGGGGCGGCACCAGCATCAGAACCAGCAGCAGGTTGGGCCTCCGCCAGAACAGATCCGAGAGCCGCCCCATCAGGCCCTGACGGCCAGGGGTGATGGCAGATGTGGAGATCGCCGTCATGCGCCGGCCTCCATGTAATGTGGGTCGGCAGGCGACCAGACGATGCGAATGCTTTCGCCTGTTTGAGGCGCGGCTTGGCCGGCGGGTAGCGAGATGGTGAGTGCGGCCACTGCCGTTTCGACGAAGAGCTTGGTCGAGGCGCCGAGGAAGCTGGTCGAGCGCACGGTCGCCTCGATGCCACCTTCCGAGACGATGCGGATGGCTTCGGGGCGTAGGCTTGTCCAGCAGGCCTCGCCGCCCAGCGCCTTCATCGCTTCGGGCGCAATCACATTCGAAGAGCCGACGAAATCGGCAACGAAGCGGGTGCGGGGGCGGTTGTAGATCTCGTACGGGGTGCCGGCCTGGACGATCTTGCCGTCATTGAAGACGGCGACGCGGTCGGCCATGGAAAGCGCTTCACCCTGGTCATGGGTGACGAAGACGAAGGTGATGCCGAGCGAGCGCTGCAGGCTTTTCAGCTCCTCCTGCATCTGTTCGCGCAGCTTCAGGTCCAGCGCGCCGAGTGGCTCATCGAGCAGCAGAACCTTGGGCTTGTTGACGAGAGCGCGGGCCAGCGCCACGCGCTGCCGCTGGCCGCCGGAAAGCTGGCCGGGCTTGCGGGCGCCGTAGCCGGGGAGCTTTACCATCTCCAAGGCTTTCTCTGCCTCGCGGTGGCGCTCGGCTTTGGCGACGCCCTTGACCATCAGGCCATAGGCGACGTTGTCGAGGATGTTGAGGTGGGGGAAGAGGGCATAGTCCTGGAAGACCGTGTTGACGTTGCGCCGATAGGGCGGCACGCCCTCGGCGGTTTCGCCGAAGATCTCGATATGGCCTGCGGTCGGCTGTTCGAAGCCGGCAATCAGGCGCAGGCAGGTCGTCTTGCCGGAGCCGGACGGGCCCAGCATGGCGAAGAACTCGCCTGGCTCGACGGTCAGGTCGACGGCATCGACGGCTTTCACGCTGCCGAAATGGCGCGAGACCTTCGAGAAGGAGACGGCTGCGGACATGGGGACTCCAGAGGTATGTGAGGTGTGCCGCCGACAGGCGGCCTCTTCTCCCCAGCGGGGAGAAGTGCCGAGCATAGCGAGGCGATGAGGGGGGCGAAGGCCATGAAGCCCCAAGAGAGGCTAGAGGCTTCGCCTCCCCCTCATCCGGTCCTGCGGACCACCTTCTCCCCGCTGGGGAGAAGGGGAAACGATCACCGTCCGCCGATGACACCGATGTAGTCGGAGACCCAGCGGTGGTAGGGCACGCATTCGCCCTGGCTTTCGCACTTGGAGACCGGGGTCTTCCAGAACTTGATCTTCTCGAAGTTGTCGAAGCCGTTGCGGGTGCAGCCTTCGTCGGTCAGCAGCGCATTGCCCTTGCAAGCGGCGGGAACGGACGGAACCGTGCCGAACCAGGCGGAGACATCACCCTGGACCTTGGGCGAGAGCGAATGCTCCATCCACATATAGGCGCAGTTCGGGTGTTCGCTCTCGGCATGCAACATGGTCGTGTCGGCCCAGCCGGTGACGCCTTCCTTCGGGAAGACCGAGGCGATCGGCTGGTCGGCCTTCAGGAGGTTGACCTGGAAGGGCCAGGATCCGGAGGCAACCACGCCTTCGTTCTTGAAATCGTCGATCTGGATGAAGGCGTCGTGCCAGTAGCGGCTGACCAGCGTGCGCTGGACGCGCAGGAGGTCAAGGGCTGCCTTGTACTGGTCTTCGTTCAGCTCGAAGGGGTCCTTGATGCCAAGTTCCGGCTTGTGGAACATCAGGTAGTTGGCAGCATCAGCGACATGGATCGGGCCGTCATAGGCCTGGACGCGGCCCTTGTTGGACTTGCCGTCAGCAAGCGTCATCTCTTCGAAGACGACGTTCCAGCTGTCGGGGGCTTTGTCGCCAAAGGCCTGGGTGTTGTACATCAAGACGTTCGGGCCCCAGACGTAAGGCGTGCCGTAATGGACGCCATCCTTGGTGTGCCAGGGGGCGTTCTGAAGGCGCTCGTCGATGGTGCTCCAGGAGGGGATGAGCGCGGTGTTGATCGGCTGGACGCGCTTGCCGGCAACGAGGCGAAGCGACGCGTCGCCCGAGGCGGTGACGAGGTCGAAGCCCCCTTCGTTCATCAGGGCGACCATTTCATCCGAGGTGGCGGCGGTCTTCACCGAGACCATGCAGCCGGTCTTCTTCTCGAATTCGGTGACCCAGTCGAAGTTCTTGTCGGTTTCGCCGCGCTCGATATAGCCGGCCCAGGCGACGATGGAGAGTGCGCCTTCGCCGGCTCCGAGTGCCTGCAAAGGCTCCTGGGCGACAGCAGCGGTGGTCATACTCAAGATGGAGGCGAGGACAGTGCAAGACTTCAAAAGAGATTTCATCGCGAGGTCTCCCGGTTGTGAGGGCCGCGTTTTGCGGCTTTATGTTCCCGAAAAGAAAGTTGCCGCGAATTAACCGCATTCGCAAATTCATTCGTCAGAATGTCGGTATCGGTTTTTCCGATGGCGGCGGATTTTCTCCTGGTTCGTGGGGATGCCCCTCATCCCCCTGCCGGGACCTTCTCCCCGCAGGCGGGAAGAAGGGAGCACGACGCTGCCGCATCGGCCTTCTCCCCGTTCACGGGGAGAAGGCCGATGCGGCAGCCGGATGAGGGGCAATCACTACAGGTTACCTGACCCGCCCACTGCGGCTCGCCTCGGCGATCCCCACGAAATCCCGCGCGGATTGCGGCAGGCTCGAGCCCTTGCGCCAGACCATGCCGACCTGCACCACCGGAAGCGCGCCGGAGACGTCGCGGCTTTCGATGCGGTCGCCTTCCAGCGACCAGGGGCGGTAGACGAGGTCGGGGAGGAGCGCCACGCCGGCGCCGGTTGCGACCAGGCTGCGGACCGCTTCCACAGAGCGGGTGCGGAAGGCAACATGGGGGCGGGCGCCGAGCGCCGACAGGAGCTTGCCGGTGTTCTCCTCGATTTCGTCCACTGTCAGCATAATCAGCGGTTCTCGTGTGATATCGGCGATCGAGATGATATCGGCGGAGACGAGCGGGTGGCCGATGGGCAGCCACAGACGGTAGGGCGAGGTTTCCAGGATCTCGGCCTGCAGCGCCATGCGGTCGCGCAGGTTGGAGATCACCATGACGGCGACATCGAGTTCGCCGCCGATCAGCAGGTGTTCGAGATAGGAGCCGTTGTCCTCGATCGCGGAGACTTCGACGCCCGGGCAGGCGCGGCGGTAGCGGGCCAGCAGATCTGACAGCACGTAGCCGGCGACGAGCGAGGTGACGCCGATGTTGAGCGTGCCGCCGGTGCTGTTCTGGGTCTCGGTGAAAACGTTGCGGGCATCGGAGACATCGGCCAGAATCTTCGTTGCGTGGCGCAGAAACTGGTGGCCGTTATAGGTGATCGTCAGGCCGCGTGGGTGGCGCTCGAAGAGTTCGACGCCGAGATCGCCCTCGAGTTCCTTGATCGCCTCGGTGACGGAAGACTGGGAGATCAACAGGTTCTGGGCAGCGCGCGTCACCGACCCCTGTTCGGCAACGGCGACGAAATACTGCAACTGACGGAGGGTGAAGGCCATGAGCTTATGAAGCACGGCGCCCGTCTGGAGGCAAGCTGATCGAAAGGCGCCAGGCGAAGGGTTGTCAGGTTATACGGCAGCTTTGCAAAACTGCACTAGGCAACAAGCGGCCAAGGTGTAGGATTGCATGGCCCGCGCCGTTGGTTCGCCCACGGATCCTTCCTCGTGCAAAGCATTTTCGTCCCATGAAATCGACGCCGCTCGGCTATCTCTTCACCTTTCTCGCATTTTCCGTCTTTGCCATTCAGGACGGCCTTTCCAAGCATCTCGGCGAGACCCACTCGCCGGTTCAGGTGGCCATGGTGCGCTACTGGGCCTTTGTCGCCTTCGCGCTGTTCCTGGCGATGCGGTCGTCCGGTGGCCTGAGCGTCGCGGTCAACACGAAGCGGCCGTTTCTGCAGGTCCTCAGGGGCCTCATTCTCTTCTTGCAGATCCTGATCTCGATCGTCGCCTTTACCCAGGTGGGGCTGGCGCAGAGCCAGGCGATCTTCGCGGCCGGGCCGATTTTCGTGGCACTCCTCTCCATGCCCATCCTCGGCGAAAAGGTCGGCTGGCGGCGCTGGACCGCGATCCTTTTCGGCCTTGTCGGCGTCGTCATCATGCTTGCGCCCAGCGGTGACGGCTTCAATAGCTATATCTGGCTGCCGTTGATCTGTGCGGTGCTGGGTGCGATCTACGGGATTGCCACCCGTCTCGTCAGTCGCGACGACCAGCCGTCGACGAGTTTCTTCTATCTGGCGATCGTCGGGTTCATCGGCTCGAATCTGCTCGGTCCTTTCTTCTGGACGCCGTTCACGCCGGTGGGATGGGGGCTGATGCTCGCCCTCTGCTGTACCGGCATCATCGGCCATTTGGCACTGATCAAGGCTTATGAGAACCTCGATGCCGTGATCGTCCAGCCGATCTCCTATTGGCAGCTGGTGCTCGGCGCGATGATTGCGGTCACCGTGTTTGGCGAAGTGCTGCGCTGGAACACGGTGGTCGGCGCCGTGATCGTTGTCGGCGCCGGCCTCTTCACGGTCTGGCGGGAATGGGTGGTGTCGCGCCGTGCCAAGCGCGCCGAGGAAGAGGCACGGGTATGATGTGCTGGGGAGGTTTTATTCCTCCTCAGCGATCTCTTTCAGTTCTTCCAACCCCACCGGTGCGATCGGGCGGAAGTCCAGGCCATAGACACGGCTTGCGCAATCGCGCTTCACCCTTTCGATCTGCGCCTTCTCGCCCCGGATGCGGGCGCGCAGGAGCGGGTCGCGGGTGCCTGTGATTGCCATCGACTTGTTGACCACCCAGCCATAGGGCGCGATGCCTGCGCGACGCAGGTCGTCCTGCAGGGCTGATGCTTCCGAGACCGGTGTCGTCTCCGGCAGCGTGACGAGCAGGACGCGCGTAAAGGCGGGGTCCTGCAGGCGCATCAGCGGGGTCACCATGCGCCCGGGAGCATTGTCGTCCATGTGGCGTGTCATCTGGCGGTGATAGGCGCCTGTTGCATCGAGCAGCAGCAGCGTGTGGCCTGTCGGGGCCGTGTCGATGACCACGAAGTTAGAGCGCGCTTCGCCGACGACGCGGGAGAAGGCGTGGAAGACGGCGACTTCCTCCGTGCAGGGCGAGGCGAGATCCTCGCGCAGCAGGGCCTGGCCGGCGTCATCGAGATCCCGGCCCTTGGTCGACATGATCTTGTCGATGTAACGGGCCGTCTCTGCCTCTGGGTCGATGCGATCTACCGTCAGGCCGGGCATGGCGTTGGCGCCGACGACGAAGGACAGGTGTGCTGCCGGGTCTGTCGTGGTGAGATGGACCGTATGGCCGCGGGCGGCGAGCCCGACGGCGACGGCTGCGGCAACGGTGGTCTTGCCCACACCGCCCTTGCCCATGACCATCACGAGGCCCTTGCCGCTTGCCGCGATTTCGTCGACCAGCGTCGAGAGACGCGGGAGGTCTGGCCTTTCGAAGGTGTCGTCTGCGGTATCGGCAGGAGGTGTGAGGGGCGTATGGGACAGCAATCCGCGCAGGGCGTCGAGCCCCACCATGTCGAAGGATTTAAGCCCCACTTCGTCGCGGGGGAGCGATGCCAGTGCGGGCGGCAGGTCGGTCAGCGCCTTTGTCTGTTCTGCCGCGAAGGCTGTGGCCACAGGGTCTTTCGGATCTGATGGTGTGAAGCGGCCGTTGACAGCAAGCATCTGGTTGGAGAGGCCGAGTTCGGAGAGTTCTCCGGCGGTCCGGGCGGCTTCGCGGATGGCACCGCGATCGGCGCGTGTCACCAGCACGATCGTGGTGCGGGCGGGATCGCCGAGGCACTCCAGTGCCGTGCGGAAGCGGTCCTCCTGCATTTTTAAGCCTGAATGGGGCCCAAGGCAGGAGGCGCCGCGTTCGTTGGCCTCCAGGAAACCGGTCCAGGCCTTGGGCAGGCTGAGGAGCCGCAGCGTGTGGCCGGTTGGGGCCGTGTCAAAGATAATGTGGTCGAAGCGTGGGTCGTCATCGGCGAGCAGGCCGACGAATTCGTCGAAGGCGGCAATCTCGGTGGTGCAGGCGCCGGAGAGCTGTTCGCGCACGGTGGCGCGATCCTTGTCGGTGGCTTCAGGTCCCATCTGGCTGAGTACGCGCAAACGGTAGTCTTCGGCCGCGGCTTCAGGATCAATGTTCATCGCGGACAGGCCTGACACTCCCGGCACCGGTGTCGGATCGCTGCCAAGGGTCACGCCCAGCATCTCGTCGAGATTGGAGGCGGGGTCGGTGCTCACAAGCAGGATCTTCAGTCCCTGATCGGCGAGCGCAATGGCGGTCGCGCAACTGAGCGAGGTCTTGCCGACGCCACCCTTGCCGGTGAAGAACAGGTGGCGGCTGGGTTTGTGAAGCAGTTTCATCGTCGACATGGCGTCCATCCTCGCGTTGATGGTGTGACCCTAGCCCGCCCTTGCCCTTGCGGACTTGATCCATGCCAAGTGGGAGGGCGATCAGATGTCTTCTGCTGCGGCGATACGGTTGACGCTGCGGGCCTGCCAGAGCGTGCGGAAGAAGGCGAGGATGAAGATGCCGCTCATGATCAAGACGATCGTCGGGGCGGGTGCGCTGTCGATGAAGAAGCTCAGATAGATGCCCGCCAGCGAGGACGAGACCGCGACGATCACAGCCGTCACCAGCATCGTTGCATAACGCTTCGTGAGCAGGAAGGCGATGGCGCCTGGAGCGACGAGCATGGCGACCGACAGGATGATGCCAACAGCCTTCAAGGCGCCGACGACGACCAGCGAGAGCACGGCGAGCTGGCCGTAATGCAGCAGGCGGACCGAGAGGCCGATGGCGCGTGCGTGCTGCGGATCGAAGGCATGGGCCAGAAGATCCTTGCGCAAGACGACGAGGAACGCCGTGGCGAAGAGGGCGATCAGGCCGGTTTCTATGAGGTCGGAGGTCAGCAGGCCCAGCATGTCGCCGAAGAGGATGTGGTCGAGGTGCACGGAGCTCTGGACCTTTACATAGAGCACGAGGCCGAGGCCGAACATGCCGGAAAAGACGATGCCGAGCACCGTGTCTTCCTTGATGCGGCTGTTCTCCTTGATGAAGCCGGTCAGGAGCGCGCAGACGAGACCGGCGACAAAGGCGCCGATCGCCAGCGGAATACCGGCGATATAGGCGATGACAACACCCGGCAGCACGGCATGGGAGACGGCGTCGCCCATCAGTGACCAGCCCTTGAGCACCAGCAGGCAGGAGAGAAGCGCCATCGGAATGGCAATCATCAGCGTGACCAAGAAAGCCGTCTGCATGAAGGGCAGCTGGAAAGGGAGGATGGCGAGTTCGAGGATTTCGCTCATGCGGTCCGCTCCTCGGCTAAACGGTGAGGCTCTGCCGTCGATGCGGAAGGCATGGGCTCCAGCGCTTCGCGCGCGCGGCTGCGGGCAGCGAGCAAGCCGTGCTTCGGGGCGAAGAGGAAGGCTGCCAGGAAGATGATGGTCTGCAGGACGACGATGATGCCGCCGGTCGCGCCATCGAGAAAATAGCTCGCATAGGCGCCAATAAAGCTCGTGCCGGCACCGATGCCGAGCGCCATGAGTATCAGCCGCTGGAAGCGGTCTGTGAGCAGATAGGCGGTGGCACCTGGCGTGACGACCATGGCGATGACGAGGAAGGCGCCGACGGTCTGCATGGCGGCGACCGTGGAGGCGGCCAGCAAAGTGAAGAACATCACCTTGAGGCGTTCGGGTTTGAGACCGATGGAGCGGGCGTGGTTCTCGTCGAAGAAGGTGACCATCAGGTCCTTCCACTTCAGCGTCAGCACGATGAGGCTGACGCCGCCGATCAGCACGAGCTGCAGCGTGTCGGCCGGCGTGATCGCGAGGATGTTGCCGAGCACGATGGTCTTGATGTCGATCGAGACGGGCGAGATCGAGACCATGAACAGGCCAAGGCCAAAGAAGGAAGTGAAGATCAGGCCGATGATCGCATCTTCCTTCAGCTTGGTTCGCTGGTTGAGGAAGAGGATGGCCATCGCCGCCAGTCCGCCGGACATGAACGCGCCGAAGGCAAAAGGCAGACCCAGCATATAGGCGCCGGCAACGCCCGGCACGATGGCATGGGAGAGCGCGTCGCCGATCAGCGACCAACCTTTGAGCATCAGATAGGCGGAGAGAAAGCCGCAGACGCCACCGACCAGTGCGCTCACCAGGATGGCGTTGCGCATGTAATCATAGGTGAAGGGCTCAACCAGGGTCGCGAGCATCGGCGGCTCCTGGTTTCGGCTGGCCGTAGATGACGAAGGGGCGTTCGTCGTCGGTGATGACGGTGACCTCGCGGCCGTCATCATCGTCATGCAGATCGCGGCCGGCCAATACGAAGTGGCGCAGCGCGCCGCCAAAGGCGGTCTTCAGGTTGTCTTCGGTAAAGGTGTCTTCGGTCTTGCCGGACGCGATAACCGTTCCTTTCACGAAGATGGTGCGGTCGCAAAAGTCGGGCACGCTGCCGAGATTGTGGGTCGAGACCAGCATCACCCGGCCTTCGTCGCGCAGGTCCTTCATCAGGCCGATGATCTGTTCTTCGGTGGTGACGTCGACGCCGGTGAAGGGTTCGTCGAGCAGGATCACCTGGCCTTCCTGGGCGAGCGCACGGGCAAGGAAGACGCGTTTGCGCTGGCCGCCGGAGAGCTCGCCGATCTGGCGCTTGCGGTAATCGCCCATGCCGACGCGGGCGAGCGCCTCGTCGACCAGTTGGTGATCGCGTTTCGAGGGGATGCGCAGGAAGTTCATGTGGCCGTAGCGGCCCATCATCACGACGTCTTCGACGAGGACGGGGAAGTTCCAGTCGACTTCTTCCGCCTGGGGGACGTAGGCGACGAGATTTTGTTTGAGCGCCTGTTTGACGCTCATGCCGAGCACGCGGATTTCGCCTGAGGCAACCGGCACGAAGCCCATGATGGCCTTGAAAAGCGTTGACTTGCCGGCGCCGTTGACGCCGACAAGTGCGGTGATCGTTCCGGGCGGGATGGCGAAGCTCGCATGACGCAAGGCTGTGTGGCCGTTGCGATAGGTCACCGTCACATCATCTGCGGCGATGCCTTCGCGGCTGCGTCTTGCGCCCGATCCCATGATCATCCGGCAAATCCCTTCACGATGGTCGAAACCGTCACCTTCAGGAGATCCAGATAGGTCGGGACCGGGCCGTCGGGCTCACTCAGGGAATCCACATAAAGGATGCCGCCATAGCGTGCCCCGGTTTCGGCTGCGACTTGGCTGGCCGGCTTGTCGGAGACGGTGCTCTCGGAGAATACGACGGGGATCTTGTTTTCGATCACCTGGTCAACGACGGCCTTGACCTGTTGGGGTGTGCCCTGGCTGTCTGCATTGATCGGCCAGAGATAGAGTTCTTTCATGCCGAGGTCGCGGGCGAGGTAGGAGAAGGCGCCTTCGCTGGTGACAAGGAAGCGCTCGTTTTCCGGTATCTTGGCAATTTCCGCCTTCATCGGCTCGATTTCGGCGCGGATCTTGTCCGAATAGGTCCGGGCATTGGCCTCGTAGATCGCAGCATTGGCCGGGTCGATCTCTGTCAGGGCCTTGCGGATGTTCTCGACATAGATCAGCGCATTTTCCGGCGACATCCAGGCATGCGGGTTGGGTTTGCCGTCATAGGCGCCGCCGGCAATGCCGATCGGCTCGATGCCGTCGCTGACGGTGACCGTTGGCACATCCCCGAGATTGGCGAGGAACTTCTCGAACCAGGCTTCGAGGTTCAGGCCGTTGCGCAGCACGAGATCGGCATCCCGGGCCTTCAGGATATCGCGCGGGGTCGGCTGGTAGCCGTGGATTTCCGCACCCGGCTTGGTGATGCTTTCAACCGTTGCGGCATCGCCGGCAACGTTCTGGGCGATATCGGCAATGACGGTGAAGGTCGTGACGACCTTGGGCTTGTCGTTGGCAAGGGCCACCCCCGGCAGCATCAGCGCGAGGGCAAAAAGACGGCAGGCAAGCTTTGAGACCATGGTCCATTCCTGTTCTTGCAAGTCATTCTCATTAAAACCTATCGCGCTTCGCGCTGATGTCAACGCTTTTGCAAATCATTTGCAAAAAGCTTTCCGTGATCTGTCTCGGAACTGGAAAGCCGGGGTTAAAGGTTCCGCAAGGAGAGGGGCGTATGCTCACATCCAGTATTGCGTAAACAGTCGGGACGGTGTCATGGCGGAGTTCCAAGCGTGAAGGTGCCAAAAATCCACCTTTCACGAAAGCTCATGCTGATTTTGGGCGGGGTTCTCGTGACCCTCGGCGGAACAGGTGCCGCTGCCGTCTATATCGGCGCGGACAAGCTGCTCGGCCCCTCCTATGCCGAGCTGAACGGCCTCGAATGCACCGAGGTGAAGACCGTCGAGATCCACAAAAAAGATCGCTTCTGGGTGCGCAAATTCATCACCACAGATGAACCCGGCGACGGGCTTGCCCGCGTCAAGACCGCGCTTCGCGTCGCGAAGACCCTGCAGGAAACGAAGAAGGCCGACCTGGTTCAGGTGGTCGTGCTTGACACCAGCGGCCCCAAGGATCGCTCGGGCATGCGCGGTCGTGCGGTCGGGGCTGATATCATCTATGTGCCGGATCCGAGCCACGTGCCTGAGGAAATGTCAGCGCGTGTTCTGACGGCGCGTTATGCCGACGGTCTTGCCGCGCCGAATGGCGAGTTCTTCGGCGAGCGTGTCGACATGCTCGAAGCGGATATTCAGGCGCTCGTTGCCAAGCTCAACGACCAGACGGATTGCGTCAAGCCGGAAGGTCTGGTGACGGAGGCCGAGGGCCATGGCGAGAAGGCCGCCGATGGTCACGGTAAGGCGCCGGCGCATGGCGCCGAGGATGCCCATGGCGAAAAGTCGGCCGACGGGCATGGCGAGGCGGATGCCAAGGGTGAGGCCGAAGGTCATGGCGATGCGCCTGATGGTGAGCATGGCGAGGAAACGCCGGTTGCCGAACATGGCGCCGAAGAGAGCAAGGGCTGGATGGCCTCGCTGATGGGCATGGTCGGTCTCGGCGGCGATGAAGCGCCAGCCGAAGGGCATGCCGCACCGGCGGATGGCCATGCCGCGCCCGCCGACGGTCATGGTGCCGTGGCCGAAGGACACGAGGCGGTTGCCGAGGATCATGCGGAGCCGGCTGCTGTCGCGCATGGAGACGCGGCGACCGATCATGCTGCATCGGATCCTGCTGCGCATGCTGAAGAACCGGCAGCCGATGCAGCGCATGCGGCTGCGCCCGAGCATGGTGCTGAACAGATCGCGCATACAGAAGAGAATCCCGCTGTTGTCGATGAGGCTGCGGCCCACAGCGCAGATGAAAGCAGCCACGACGGTGCAATCGAACAATCCGCAGGCCGTGACACTGCTGCCAGTGACACGTCTGTTGCCGAAGACGCGCCCGCCGAAGGCGACGGCTGGTTCTCATCGCTGAAGAGCATGGTTGGGCTTGGCGGTTCCGAGGAGGAGGCGCCCGTCGCAGATGTCGCCGCTGAAGCCAAGCCCGCCGAGGCTTCGGATGGTGCCAAGAGTGACGACCACGGGGCTGCCTGGCTCGAGAAGATGCGGGCGCAGCCGATTGCACCAGAGGGTGCGGCTGCTGCCGCGCCGGCAACGAAGCCGGAAGAGCATGGTGCTGCGACTGATGCGCATCCACCCGCGGAAGACGAAGCAATCCTGCCGCCCAAGGCCAAGGCCGAAGGTGACGAGCATGCGAAAGCCGATCACTGAGATTTGCTGGCCGGCTTTGCGATCCTGAATTTCTGCGCTGACGGGTCGTCATGGCCCTCGAATCCTGTAGTCTCGCGTCGGGAGGTCCCACGCAACACGACCGGGAACCGATGGAACGCACGACCCTTATTCAGCACGCATCCGATTATGCTTCGGGTGGCGGTCTCGCCGCTGATCTCGCAACGCTTGTCGCGCGCCCTTCGGTCAGCCAATCGGAGGGGCTGCCGGAGGATCTCATCACCTATCTTACGGAGGATGTCAGGCCGATGCTCGAAGGCATCGGATGCGACTGCCGGATTTTCGACAATCCCCTGGCCGGTGGTGCGCCCCTTCTCGTCGGCGTGCGGATCGAGGATGCAGGCTTGCCGACCATCCTGATCTACGGTCATGGGGATGTCTGCAACGGCGAGGCGTCCCGCTGGCGCGAGGGCTTGCACCCCTTCCAGCTGACACAGGAAGGCGACCGGCTTTACGGCCGGGGCACCGCCGACAACAAGATCCAGCACCTGATCAACATCAAGGCCCTGGAGACGGTGATCAAGGCGCAGGGGCGCCTCGGCTTCAACGTCAAGCTCGTGCTGGAAATGGCCGAAGAAACAGGGTCCTACGGGTTGCGGGAGTTCTTCGAGCAGGAGCGGGCTTTGCTTCAGGCCGATGTGCTGATTGCCTCCGATGGGCCAAGGCTGCAGGTCGAGACACCTACGATGTTCATGGGCTCGCGCGGTGGCTTGAGCTTCGATCTCGTCGTGGATTTGAGGCCGGGGGATCATCATTCCGGCAATTTTGGTGGCCTGCTGGCAGATCCGGTGATCCTGCTCACCCATGCCATCGCCGCCATTGTCGATCGGCGCGGCCAGCTCCTGGTGCCGGAATGGCGGCCGACGAGCCTGACGCCGGATATTCGCGCAGCCTTGAAGGATTTGCCGCCGCGTCGGTATGATGCCGATTGGGGGGAGGCGGATCTGACGCCCTCCGAACGAGTCTTCGGCTGGAACTCGCTGGCAGTTCTCGCGATTTCGGCAGGGAACATCGCGGCCCCGCAGAATGCCATTTCCGGATCGGCGCGGGCGACCTGTCAGCTGCGATTTGTCGTCGGCACCGATATGGACGAGATCCTGCCGGCGCTCAGGCGTCATCTCGATGCCGCAGGCTTTCCGATGGTGGAGGTCCGCCCCAAGGGGCCAGCCTTCAAGGCGACGCGCTTCCCGCCGGATCACCCCTGGGTTCGCTTCGTCGAACAGTCGATCACGGCAACGACCGGCAAGGCGCCGCATCTCCTGCCCAATCTTGCAGGTTCTCTGCCGAACGATGTCTTCACCGACGTGCTGGGCCTGCCGACGATCTGGATCCCGCATGCGCATGCCGACTGCGGCCAGCATGGACCGAACGAGCATGCGCTCTTGTCGATTGCCGAAGAGGGCATGCGGATCATGACGGGGCTTTTTCTCGACATCGCCGAAAAGGGCGCGCCGTGAGCCGTGTGAGATTTTGGCTGTGGCACGTAGGCGAAGATAAGTGCATGTGCCGGGTCGAATTAGGCCAGGCTGCGCACAAACGCGATGTCTGGCAGATGCCTCACCCGATATGCCGTGTCCTTCAGCGCATCGGTGGCGGAAACTCGGCAATGGCTCCGGTCAGCCATTCAACGAAGTGTTGGGTCTTGCGCCGACCCCTGCGTGTAACTTTGATGAAATAGCTATATTCGCTTTGGTGGAAGCCAAATGGTGCCAACAGTCGGCCCGCGATTACGTCCGTGGCGACAAGATGCCAGGGAGCGATGGCCGCACCAAGACCATTCAGGGCAGCCTCGATGGTCAGATGATAGTGGTCGAAAGTTCTTGACGCCCTTGCGCTGTCTGCACACTTTTCATCGATCAAACGTGCCCATTCCTGCCAGACATTTATGCGTGTCCGCGTTTCCAATCGAGGCAACTCGCTCACCCAGGCGATGGCGTCAGGTATGGGCCCGGTCGCAATCGACGGCGCGAAGATCAGACCCCAGTTGTTCCTGGAATAGCAGCGCATAGTCAGATTGGACCACCGAGCCCGGTGCCATGATCAGGATCTCAACATCTACCGGATTGCGCGGTGCTCGGTCATCGGTCGCCAGCCGCACATCGTAGCCGGGATGCCTGGCGGTGAAGTCATGCAGGCGTGGCACCAACTAGCGGATGGCGAAGGTGCTCAGACAGGCGACGTCCAGTATGCTGTCTTCGCCCCTGGAGATGAGGCGCAATGCATCTTCAATCTGGTCGAAGGCCGCCGTTAGCGCAAAACCGAAAACCCGGCCTTCGGGCGTCAGCCGAGGACGATTCCGTGGGCCTTCAAACAGTTGTGTTCCGATTGCCGCTTCCAGATGGCTGACATGCCGACTTATTGCGCTATGGGTCACGGATAGCTCCTCGGCAGCCTCCGTAAGGGTACCATGGCGCGAAGCTGCCTCAAAGGCACGGAGTGCTGCCACTGGCAGGTTCTTTCGGTTCTTCATGTGAGCGAAAGTCACAAACAACGGATCTAAATGTCAATATGTGCGGCATGGTCAGCGTGATAATTCGCAGTAATCTTCAATAAATCAGAGAGGTTGCATTATGCCCTTCATCAGAACCGCCTTGCCCCTTGGAACCGATGTCCTGCGCAGAAGGCACATTGTGGAGGGCATTCACGATGCGCTGGTCGGGGCTATAGGCATGCCCCAGGACGAACTGTTCAATCTCGTCAGCGAGTATCGCGACGGCGAGTTTTTCTGTGACCGCGGCTTTAACGGTATTGCTCGTTCGGATGCTGTCATCGTGGTCGAAATCACCATGCGGCGCGGCAGAAGCGACGCCATGAAGCGCGCGCTCTATGCGGCCATCGCACAGAATTTGGAAACGCGGGCCGAGATTTCTCCGAAAGACATCTTCATCTTCATGCACGAAAATGACTATTCGGACTGGAGCGTCGGCAATGGTGTGTTTGCCATGGAAATCGCCCAGCAACGCGGCACCGATATCTGACACGAGACTAAAGGTGTTTAGGCTCGCCCATGCGCGCTCGCAGTCTTCCGGCTGCGAGCGTTCTCTGTCTTAGGAAAGATCATGGAATCCCGTCTTGCCCTGATCAGTCAGCCTTGTTGCGGCGGGCCGGGAAGAGGATGACGTCGCGGATCGACGGGGCGTTGGTCAAAAGCATGATCAGGCGGTCCACGCCGATGCCGAGACCACCGGCGGGCGGCATGCCCTGGTCGATGGCGTCGAGGAACTCGTCGTCCAGCTGCTTGTCCTTTTCGCCGCGCGAATGGGCCTGTTCGAGCTGCTCGACCATGCGCTTGCGCTGCTCTTCCGGGTCATTCAACTCGGAGAAGGCGTTGCCGACTTCCCAGGCATTGCAATAGGTCTCGAAACGTTCGACGAGACGCGGTTCGCCCGGCACTTCCTTGGCGAAGGGCGAGATGTCCTTGGGGAAATGCGTGACGTGGCTCGGCTGGATCAGCGTGCCCTCGACCTTCTCTTCGAAGATGAAGGCGAGGCATTCGCCCCAGGTCCAGTCTTTCTCGACGGCAAAGCCGGCAGCCTTGGCAGCGGTGCGAGCCTCTTCGTCAGTCTTCATGGCCAGGAAGTCGATGCCGGTCGCTTCCTTCACGGCATCAGGCATGGGCACGCGCTTGAACGGGCCCTTGAAGGAGAGCTGCTTGTCACCGAAGGTGACGTCGGTCGTGCCGTGGATGCCGACAGCGAGCGTCTCAAACATGCGCTCGACAAGGCCCATCATGTCCTCGTAGTCGGCATAGGCCCAGTAGCATTCCATCATGGTGAATTCGGGATTGTGGCGGGTCGACACACCTTCGTTGCGGAAGTTGCGGTTGACCTCGAACACCTTGTCGGCAAGGCCCGACACCAGCGTGCGCTTGAGGAACAGTTCCGGCGCGATGCGCAGATACATGTCCATCTTCAGCGTGTTGTGGAAGGTCTTGAACGGGTCTGCGTTCGCCCCGCCATAGACCGTCTGCAGCATCGGCGTCTCGACTTCGAGGAAACCTTCGCCTTCGAGGAAGCGGCGGATGCCCGACACGATCTTCGAGCGCTGCTGGAAGCGGAGCTTCGACTCTTCGTTGGTGAGGATGTCGAGGTGGCGCTTGCGATAGCGCAGCTCGATGTCGGCAAGACCGTGATACTTCTCCGGCATGGGGAGAAGGGTCTTGGTCAGCATGGTAATTTCATGGGCGTTGATCGTCAGCTCGCCGCGCTTGGTGCGACGGACCTGGCCCTTGACGCCGATGATGTCGCCGAGGTCGATCATCGGCAGCAGCGCGCGGGCTTCTTCCGGCGTCGTGTCCTTGTGGGAGAAGATCTGGATCTTGCCGGAGGCATCATGGATGTCCATGAACATGCCGGAATTGCGCGAGGAATAGACACGACCGGCGACCGTGATGATGTCGTCAGACGTTTCGTCCAGCTCCAGGCCCGCATATTTCTCGGCGAATTCCGCATTGGTCATCGTGCGGTGGAAATGCGCCGGATAGACGTCGCCGACCTGTTCGCGCAGCAGCGCGAGTTTCTGGCGGCGGACTTCCGTCGGGTCGGAGGAGAGGGCGGTTTCGGTGGTCTGTTCGGTCATCGGGTATCGCCTCGGATCGGCCTGGAGTGTGTTTCACCCCCCTCTGTCACTAGGTGACATCTCCCCCACAAGGGGGAGACTGGTCTCCGCCGGTTCGGGCTTGCCCGCTCTCCCCCTTGTGGGGGAGATGCCCGGCAGGGCAGAGGGTGGTAATGAATGCGCCCCCGGCAACGGAGGCGCGGCATTTTAGTTGGTGGCACCCGCCATCGCGGTGAGCACCTGGATCGCGACCTTCAACCGCTGGCGCACGACCGAGCGGCCGAGCAACGCCATGCTATCAAACAGCGGCAGCGAACGCTGGCTTCCCGACACGGCGACAAAGAGGGGCGGGGTGACGACGCGGAGCTTCTTGCCCATCCGTTCGGAGATCGCGCGCAGCTCTTCCTCGATGGTCGCGACGTTCCATTCGAGGATCTTTTCGAGATCCGCCTGAACGGTGGTGACGATTTCGAGCGTTTCGGCCGGGCTGGTCTTCAAGCCGCCGAAGGAGGCGGGCGAAAGGCCAACGTCGTTGGCGAGCAGGAAGCCGGCGAGCGGCGGGACTTCGCCGAGCTTGGTTACGCGGCTCTGGGCAAGCTTCAGGCCTTCGACCAGACGGTCATTCTCCATCGACCAGTCGAGCACGCGGGCAACAAACTCTTCCGGTGTCAGCTTCTCGCGCAGCCAGCGGCCGTTCAGCCAGTCGAGCTTCTGGATGTCGAAGATGGCGCCGGCCTTCGAGAGGTTGTCGGGGTCGAACTTCGCGATCAGCTCTTCCATCGACAGCAGTTCCTCGCCTTCGGCGATCTGGATGAAGAACAGGCCGAGGAAGTTCATCAGGGCTTCCGGCAGGTAGCCGAGGGCCGAGTAATAGGAGATCGAGGTCGGGTTCTTGCGCTTAGACAGCTTCGACTTGTCGTGATTGCGCATCAGCGACAGGTGCATGAACACAGGCGGCTCAAGGCCGAGATGCTTGTAGATCAGGATGTGCTTGGGCACCGATGCCAGCCACTCTTCGCCGCGCGCGACGTGGGTGATCTTCATCATGTGGTCGTCGACGACGTTTGCCATGTGATAGGTCGGCATGCCGTCGGCCTTCAGAAGCACCTGCATGTCGACGCTTTCCCACGGGATCGAGACGTCGCCATAGACGCCGTCGTGGAAATCGCAGGAGCCTTCGGTCGGCACCTTCAGGCGCACGACATGCGGCTCGCCGGCAGCAACGCGGGTGGTGACTTCCTCGGCCTTCAGATGCAGGCAGTGGCCGTCATAGCCTGGCGGCTTTCCGGCGGCACGTTGGGCTTCGCGCATGCTCTCCAGCCGTTCCGGTGTGCAGAAGCAATGGAAGGCGCCGCCATTGTCGAGCATCTTGTCGACGTAAGGGCGATAGAGATCCTTGCGCTCGGACTGGCGATAGGGGCCGTAGGGGCCGCCGACGTCAGGACCTTCCGACCAGGTCAGCCCGGTCCATTTCAGCGCGTCCAGCACCTTCTGTTCGAATTCGGCTGTCGAACGCGTCGCATCGGTGTCCTCGATGCGCAGGATGAACTCACCGCCGAATTTCTTGGCGAAGAGATAGTTGAACAGCGCGATATACGCGGTGCCGACATGGGGTTCGCCGGTGGGGGAGGGTGCGATGCGGACGCGGACGCCTGATGTGGTCATGAAATTCAGCTCGTGGTGCGTGCGGGGGACCTGGCGCCTTGGCGCTGGATCGAAAAATTGTGAGACTGCCGATGATGGCCTGCGATGGACAGGGTGGGGCCCAGAGGACCGCCTGTTCCACCGCGAGGCCTTAAGGCCATATTCATGGCCGTGCGTCAAGAAAAACCACGGAAACAGGCGCGTCAGAGGCCATTGCCGAAATTTCGAAATTTTTCTGCAAGCCCGGAACCGGACGGCGTAAGCCGCGTTCTTATGACAGAGCGCAGGTCGTGCCAACCGGACGCGACGGGATATGGGGAACACGGGAGTTTTTCCGGTTTCTTTCCGTGGCCAACGAAATGGCAGACGAGCCCCTTAACCGTCCGGCCTGCGCTCTCCCCAAGTCCCCGCCCCCAAGGAAAACCTGCGTCCCGCCGACGCAGGTTTTTCTTTGTGTTAATTTTCCGCGCCCTGGCCGGATCAGCTGACCGGCCAGACCATCAGCAGGGTTGGCACCGAGACCAGTACGATGAGGATGGAGAGGGGTAGCCCAAGCCTCGGATAGTCCGAGAAGCGATAGCCGCCCGGACCCATGACCAGCGTGTTGCACTGGTGGCCGATCGGAGTGAGGAAATCGCAGCCGGCACCAATGGCAACTGCCATCAGGAACGCCTCCGGCTTGTAGCCGAGGCCAGTGGCAAAGCTTGCGGCAATCGGCGCCATCACGAGAACTGTCGCGGCATTGTTGAGGAAAGGCGTAACGGCCATCGCCGTCAGCAGGATCATCGCCACCGCACCCCAGACGGGCATGCCGCCGGCTGCGGCGTTCAGCCAGCCGGCGATCACGTCGCTGCCACCTGACGTGCGCAAGGTATCGGCCACGGGTATGAGCGCCGCGAGCATCACGAGGATCGGTCCGTCGACGGCGCGATAGACCTCGCTGACCGGAATGACACCGAAGGCGACCATGGCAAGGGCTGCGGCGAAGAAGGCGATCGCGACAGGGGCAAGGCCAAGCGCGGTGGCACCCATTGCGACCACCAGGATCGCGAGGGGGATGAAGATGTTACGGCTCGTTCCGAGCAGGATTTCCCGTTCGGCGAGCGGCAGGCAGCCGAGTTCGGTCAGGATGGAGGGCATCTGCTGGCGTAGGCCCTGAAGCAGTACCACGTCGCCGGAGCGTAGCGTCAGCTGGCCGAGACGTTCCCGGATGCGCTTGCCCTGGCGGCTGACCGCCAGAAGATTGACGCCATAGGTATGGACCAAAGACAGCTCGCTGGTTGTCTGGCCGATCAGCGGTGAGCCTCGACCGATCACGGCCTCGACCGACGAGATATCGCCACGCTTCTTGCGATCGCGCTCGGTGCTGCCGGAAAGGCTCAGATTGCCCTGGGACACAATGCGGTCAAGCGCCTCCGATGGTCCTTCGAGGAGAAGCGTGTCCTCTTCATGCAAAAGCACGTCAGGGAATGGCGAGAGGCGCGTGTGTCCGCGCAGGATCGCGCTGGCGGTCACCTCGCCATGCGCGGTCTGCAAAAGGTGATGCAGGGTCTTGCCGGCAAAGGGCGATTGCCGGGTGATCATCGCTTCCGTGGCAAAGCTCGAACTTTCCAGTGCTTCCTGCAGTGACGGGTTCTGGTTCTCACGACGGGGGACCAGCCAGTAGAAGAAGATCAGGAAGACGATGCCGGCGGCTGCAAGCGTCGCGCCGACCGGGGTGAAGTCGAACATGGTGAAAGACTGGCCGGTCAGCTCCTCGCGTAGCCGCGAGACCGCGATGTTCGGCGAGGTGCCGATCTGTGTCATGAGCCCGCCAAGCAAGGCCGAAAAGGCCATCGGCATCAGAAAGACCGATGGCGGGACATTGGACCGGCGGGCGAACTGGAAGGCGACGGGCATCATGATCGCCAGTGCGCCGATGTTCTTGATGAAGGCGGACAGGACCGTTACCGTCACCAGCAGGAGCAGCATCTGGCCGTGCAGGGAGGTCAGGGCAGGAAAGAAGCGCTTGATGGCGAGGTCCACGACGCCCGACCGCGCGACGCCGGCGCTGACCACGAGAGCGCTGCCGACGATGATGACGAGATCATCCGAAAAGCCGGAGAAAGCCTCGCCTGCCGGCACCAGCCCGACGGCGACGGCGGCCACGAGGGCGCAGCAGGCGATCACGTCGTAGCGGAATTTTTCCCACAGGAAGGCCGCCATCATGATGGCGATGATGCCAAAGGCGAGGATCTGCTCGTAGGTCATGGCGCTCCGGCACGATGCTGGCGTGATCTGGAAGGCGTAGGAGCTTGCTTGAAGTCTGGCAAGGGCCGACCGGTTCCCGCGCTTAACGTTCGACAGCAAAATGGCCCATCGTCAGGACGGGCCATTTCTGTTCGAGCGTTCGGTTGCCGCTGCCAGTCAGTGCACGACGGCTTTCTGCAGGCGATCCCGCTCGCGCTTGCGTCGGGCAAACATGTTGAGCACCTCGACGAGTGCCGAGAAAGCCATGGCAGCATAGACATAACCCTTGGGCACATGGAAGCCCATGCCCTCGGCGATCAAGGTCATGCCGATCATCATCAGGAATGCCAGTGCCAGCATGACGATGGTCGGGTTCTTCTCGATGAAGTTGGCAAGCGGGGTCGCGGCAACCAGCATGACGGTCACGGCCGCAACCACGGCGACGACCATGATCGGGACATGCGGTGTCATGCCGACGGCTGTAATAATGCTGTCGATCGAGAAGACGAGGTCGAGCAGCAAGATCTGGCCAATGGCGCTCGCGAAGGTCGTGGATGCGGTGGAGGCGATGAAGTCCTCTTCCTTGTCGACGGGGTCGACGGCGTGGTGGATTTCTTTCGTCGCCTTCCAGACAAGAAAGAGGCCTCCGGCGATCAGGATCATGTCCTTCCAAGAGAAGCCTTGGCCAAAGAGCTCGAAGACGGGCGTGGTCAACTGGACGATCCAGGCGACCGTGCCGAGCAGGGCGAGACGCATGACAAGAGCAAGCCCAATGCCGATACGGCGCGCCTTTTCGCGCATCTCGGCGGGCAGCTTGTTGGTCAGGATCGAGATGAAGATGAGGTTGTCGATGCCGAGCACGATCTCCATGACGACGAGCGTCACGAGTGCGACCCAGGCGGCGGGGTCCTGGAGGAGAGCGCTGATATTGTCCATGAGTGGCTTCCGTGCTGATCAAGCGGACGAGGGAGCCCAGGACATGAGCCATATCCCGAGCAGTGGCAAGCAGCGAATTAAAGTCCGTGCGCGGAGAAAAGTTCCCCCGCAGATCAGCCCTGGGACCCGGGGCTTTTCGGGCCGTAGAAGTTCATGAACATACGAAGGCCGGATTCCACCACGCGTGCGATCTCCTTGTCGTCGGGTCGCACGGGGATGTCGTTGAACAGGCGCTTCTTGAAATAGCCTGCCGTTGACATGTCGATGAATTGGCGTGCTGCCAGATCGCTGTCTTCGACCGAGAGTTCGCCCTTTTCGTTGGCCGCAGCAATATAGTCCTGCAGCAGCACCTTGATGTTGGTGGGCGACGAAGCAAAGAAGCGCTGACAGAGCGTCGGCATCCGGTCGAGCACACCCATCAGGATCCGCATCGTCGGGATCATCTCCGTGTCGAGAATGAAATGCGCGTGGGCGAGCGCGTAGCGCCGCAGGCCTTCCTCGACATGGGTGCTTTCTTCAAGGATCTGTCGGATAGCGGCATCAAAGGCGCTCTTCTCACGCTCGACCAGAGCGCCGAACAGATCCTCCTTGCTCTGGAAATAGACGTAGATGGTGCCTTTCGAGACGCCTGCCTCGCGGGTTACGTCATTCATGCTTGCGGCATCGTAGCCGAGCTTCATAAAGACCCGCTTGGCCCCATCCAGGATCTGTCCCCGCTTGACCGGATCAGCGCCCGCAGCGAAGCGACCCACCCCGGCGACGGGGTAGGAGGGCGGCGTCATGGCGATTTCCTGCTCTTGTTTCGACATTTCCTGACCGATGAAAAAATTAACTGCGTTGTGTGGCCTCGGTTGGGAGGCGCGTGTCTGCACCTTGCTATGCACCAAAAAAGGCGCTATGTCAATCGAACCGAACGGTTCAGTTCGAGAGAGTTCAACCCATTCCCGGTCCGTATCATGTCGACGACGCAAAGATCCACCGCCCTTCGTTCCACTTCCACTCCAGTCGATCGGAATGAGGAAGCGCCCGCCATTGACACGGATGCAGGGCAGCCCCACCCGGCGCCAGAAGATACTGGTTCCAAGTCCAAGCGCCGCAGCTTCGTGCTGCCAGTCATCCTTGCCACGCTCCTCGCGGGCGGCGTTTGGTACGGCTACGACTGGTGGACCAACGGTCGCTTTATGGTGTCGACCGAAGACGCCTATATCGAAGGCGACATCGCGATCATCTCGCCGAAAGTTTCTGGTTATGTCGGCAAGGTGAATATCGCGAACAACCAGTTCGTGCATGCCGGTGATCCGCTGGTGACCCTCGATGGTGGCGATTATCAGATCGCCTATGATCAGGCCATTGCCGGCAAGCAGAGCTCAGAGCTCGCGATCGCCCGGATCGATGCACAGATTGTTGGTGGACAGGCGAGTGTGGCGCAGGCTCAGGCGCAGCTTGGCTCGCTCGAGGCTGCTGTGCGCGGCGCCGTAATTACGGAAAAGCGCGCGAGCGAACTTGCTGCCAAGAGTGTCGGCACGGCTGCGGATCTCGACAATGCCAAGGTGGCACTCGATCAGGCCCGCGCCAATCTGGTGGCCGGCCAGGCCGCAGTCGCTTCGGCCGAAGCCAATCTCTCGATCCTCAAGGCGCAACGCGACGAGGCGGTGAACGCCGTGAAGGTGCAGGATCAGGTGGTGGCGAAAGCCAAGCGTGATCTCGATTTTACCGTGCTGAAAGCGCCCTATGACGGGGTGATCGGCAATCTCTCGGTTCAATCAGGGGATCTCGTCTCGGCGGGCAAGCGTCTTGCGGCCCTGGTGCCGACCAGCGAGCTCTATATCGAGGCCAACTTCAAGGAAACGCAGATCGCACATCTGGTGCCGGGTTCCAAGGTCTCAATCCATGTCGATGCCTATGGCGACGATGCGCTCGAAGGTACGGTGACCTCGATCGCTCCGGCCTCCGGCGCCATCTTCTCCATGCTGCCGGCGGAAAACGCCACCGGCAACTTCACCAAGGTTGTCCAGCGCGTGCCTGTCCGCATTGCGCTGCCCAAGGAAGCGCTTGCCGGCGGCCATCTGCGTGCCGGCCTCAGCGTTATCGTCGACGTCGACACCCGCACGGCCCCCGAGGGCCAGGCGCTTGCCGCGAAGTAACACCACCGGCTGACGTTATCGAAAGGGCCGTGTCATGGCCGCAATCACCTCAACAGCCATCGCGCCCTCGGCACCTGCCGAGGAGCGGATGGATCCGAAACGCGTCTTCGCCTTCCTGGCGATGGTGTTCGGCATGTTCATGTCGATCCTCGACATCCAGATCGTTTCGGCCTCGCTTGCGGAAATCCAGGCCGGTCTCGGCGCTGGATCCGACGAGGTTGCCTGGGTGCAGACCTCCTATCTGATCGCCGAAGTGATCATGATCCCGCTGTCCGGCGTGCTGGCCCGGATCGTTTCGACCCGTGTGCTCTTCACCTTTTGTGCGGCGGGCTTCACGCTCGCCAGTGCTCTCTGCGCCACGGCCACCAATATCGAGCAGATGATCGTCTACCGCGCGATCCAGGGCTTCATCGGCGGTGGCATGATCCCGTCCGTCTTCGCGGCTGCGTTCACCATCTTCCCGCCGTCCAAGCGCAACATCGTCTCGCCGATGGTCGGTCTTGTCGCCACACTCGCGCCGACGATCGGCCCGACGATCGGCGGTTACATCAGCCATGCCATGTCGTGGCACTGGCTGTTCCTGATCAATGTGATCCCGGGGATCCTGGTCGCTGCTGCAGCCTGGAGCCTGATCGATTTCGACAAGCCTGATCTCAAGCTTCTGAAGAAGTTCGACTGGTGGGGACTGGCCTCGATGGCGGTTTTCCTCGGCACGATGGAATTCGTGCTGGAGGAGGGCAACAACAAGGACTGGTTCAACGACCACCATATCGTGCTCGGCACCGTCGCTATGGTGATCGGCGGGGCGATCTTCTTCTGGCGCGTCTTCAAGGTCGAGTTGCCGGTCGTGGACCTGCGCGCATTCTCCAATGCCAACTTCGCCTTCGGCTCGCTGTTTTCCTTCGTCATGGGTGTCGGCCTCTATGGTCTTACCTATCTCTACCCCCTCTATCTCGGGCGTATCAGAGGTTACGACTCGCTGATGATCGGCGAGACCATGTTCGTCTCGGGTGCCGCGATGTTCCTCACCGCGCCGGTGGCGGGCGCACTGTCGAACAAACTCGATCCGCGCGTGATGATGATGATCGGTTTTTCCGGCTTCGCGCTTGGTACCTACATGATGACCGGGATTACGGCAGACTGGGACTTCTACGAACTCCTGGTGCCTCAGATCCTGCGTGGTTGCTCGCTGATGATCTGCATGGTGCCGATCAACAACCTGGCGCTCGGCACGCTGCCGCCGGACCGCATCAAGAACGCTTCCGGCCTCTTCAATCTGACTCGAAACCTCGGCGGTGCGGTCGGGCTTGCGATCATCAACACCATGCTGACGCAGAGATCCGACGACCATTATGCGCGGCTTTCCGAGCAGCTTTCCTGGGGCAATCAGGCGGCTCTAGACTGGCTCGCCAGTGTCGGCGCCAACTATGACAGTTATGGCCTTGATGGCACGGCGGTGGCGATCAAGAAGCTGTCGGGTGTGGTGACGCAGCAGGCCTGGCTCCTCTCCTTCATGGATGTGTTCATGGGGCTGACGGTGCTCTTTATTGCGCTGGTCTTCATGGTGCTGCTTCTCAAGAAGCCGAAGGGTGCTGCACCCGCTGGCGCTGGCCATTGACACCACCATGCCCGGGTAAGCTTGCGGGTTCAGGCTCTCCCTTGATCTCCAAGGCTCAGACCGCCTCACATGTTGAGGCGGTCTCTTTTTTTCGAGCGAAAGAGGTACGTACGTCAAATTCTGATTTACGTACCTCATTCGTCGGTGTAGGACAGGCGCCGGAGGAGAGAATGAAGCCGACTGTCCATGACATTGCGAGCCGTGCGGGCGTCAGCCTTGCCACCGTCGATCGGGTTTTGAACCGTCGGCCGGGGGTGAGCGCGCGGACCCGGGAGAAGGTGGATCAGGCTGTCAGCGAGCTCGGCTTCGTCCGCGACGTGGCGGCGGCGAACCTTGCCAAGGGGCGTGTCTATCCGCTGACATTCATCATTCCCTCGAACGACAATTCCTTCATGCGGGGCTTGAGGCTTGCACTCGAAGAGGCAAGCGCACGTGCCGGCGTCGAGCGCATCTCGATCCGGTTGGTCGATGTGCCGGCTTTCGATGCCGCAGCGCTTGCTGCCGCTCTCAGGCAGGCGGCAATGGAGGAGCCGGCGGGCATTGCCTTCGTCGCTGTCGATGCTCCAGAGGTTGCCGCGGCTGCGGCCGAGATTTCAGAGAGTGGCATTCCGCTTGTCACCCTGGTCTCGGATCTCTCGGGCGCAGAGCGAGATCATTATGCCGGGATCGACAATACGGCTGCCGGGCGGACGGCTGCGAGCCTGCTTGGACGGTTTGCCGGTGGTCGCAGTGGTACGGTCGCGGTGCTCGCGGGCTCCATGCTGGTGCGCGACCATCGTGAGCGCTGCGATGCCTTCGCCGCCGTGATGGCTGCGGACTTTCCCACGCTTGCCTTGCAGCCGGTGCTCGAAGGTCGGGACGATCCCGATGTCGTCGAGCAGTTGGTCGCCGACCTTTTTGCAAGCCGCAGCGACATCGTTGCACTCTACAGCCTGGGGGCCGGCAATCGCGGTCTCGTCCGGGCGTTGGACCGTCTGTCGCCTGAGCGCCGTCCGGTCGTGATTGCCCATGAGCTGACGGAGACGACGCGCGGGGCGCTCCAAGCGGGCCTCATCGATGCCGTGCTCAATCAGGATGCCGGCCACGAGGTGCGCAGTGCCATTCGTGTCTTGAAGGCCAAGGCCGACGGGTTGCCTGTCGTCGCCGCCCAGGAGCGCATTCGTATCGACATATTCTTGAAGGACAATCTGCCCTGAAGGCAGAGGATTGGAGGACACCCATGTATCTCGGATTGGATCTCGGCACATCCAGCGTTAAGGCGATGCTGATCGACGGCGACCAGAAGGTGGTCGGTGTCGGTCATGCCGGTCTCACCGTGCAGCGGCCGCATCCGGGCTGGTCGGAACAGGCGCCCGGCGACTGGCTCAAGGCCACGGAGGAGGCGGTCGCGGCGTTAAAGGCGTCGCATCTCAAGGAGCTTGAGGCGGTCAAGGGCATCGGACTCTCCGGGCATATGCATGGCGCGACGCTCATCGACGCCAAGGACCAGGTGCTCCGGCCCTGCATTCTCTGGAACGACACGCGCAGCCATGCGGAAGCAGCGAGCCTTGATGCTGATCCGCGCTTCCGCGCGCTGACCGGCAATATCGTTTTCCCGGGCTTCACGGCCCCGAAGCTTGCCTGGGTGAAGAACAATGAACCCGACATCTTTGCCCGGGTGGCGAAGGTATTGTTGCCGAAGGATTACCTGCGGCTCTGGCTAACGGGCGAGTATCTCTCCGACATGTCGGATTCGGCCGGCACGAGCTGGCTCGATACGGGCAAGCGGGCCTGGTCGAGCGAGTTGCTCGAAGCGACGGGTCTGGCCGTCGAGCAGATGCCCGGCCTCGTCGAGGGCACGGATCGCGCCGGCACACTGCGCGCCGAACTCGCCGAGAAATGGGGCCTTGGCTCCGACGTCGTCGTGGCCGGCGGGGCAGGGGACAATGCCGCCTCTGCCTGCGGCATGGGCACGGTTGCCGAAGGCCAGGCCTTCGTCTCGCTCGGCACGTCGGGCGTGCTCTTCGCGGCCAACGCCTCCTATCTGCCGAAGCCGGAAAGTGCCGTGCATGCGTTTTGCCACGCGCTGCCCAGGACCTGGCACCAGATGGGTGTCATCCTGTCGGCCACCGACGCGCTCAACTGGCATTCCGGCGTGACCGGCAAGTCGGCTGGCGAGCTGACCGCCGAACTGGGTGATACCTTGAAGGCGCCCACCGGGGTTACTTTCCTTCCCTATCTCTCGGGCGAACGCACGCCGCACAACGACGCCAAGATCCGCGGCGCCTTCATCGGTCTCGGTCATGAGAGTGATCGGGTCGTGCTGACCCAGGCGGTGCTGGAAGGCGTGACCTTCGCCATCCGCGACAGCCTCGAGGCGCTGAAGTCTGCTGGGACCTCGATCAGCCGGGTCACCGCCATCGGCGGCGGTTCGCGCTCGCGCTACTGGCTGTCATCGATCGCCACCGCGCTCGACATGCCGGTCGACATTCCCGCCGACGGCGATTTCGGGGCTGCCTTCGGTGCGGCACGGCTTGGGTTGATTGCAGCTACGGGGGCGGATCCGCTTTCGGTCTGCACGGCGCCGCAGACGGCGGAGACTGTTGAGCCGGTCAAGGCGCTGAGCTCGGTTTACGAGACGGCTTACGGCCGCTACCGGGCGCTTTATCCGGCGATCCGCGGACTTTGAACTTCCACCTCCCCCTTGAGGGGGGAGGTCGCTGCGCAAGCAGCGGGTGGGGGCGATCCCCACCATCACCCCACCCCGGACCTTGCGGTCCGACCCTCGCCCTCAAGGCGAGGGTGGAAATACAAACACACCAAGGAGGACTACCCATGAGCACAGGTTTCTTCGGCAATATCCAGAAGATCAAATATGAAGGCGAAGGCAGCACAAACCCGCTGGCCTTCCGCCACTACAATCCGGACGAAGTCGTCCTTGGCAAGCGCATGGAAGACCATCTGCGCTTTGCAGTCGCCTATTGGCACACCTTCGTGTGGCCCGGCACCGACCCGTTTGGCGGAAATACATTCGAGCGTCCCTGGTTTCAGGACACGATGGCCGCGGCGAAGATGAAGGCCGATGTTGCCTTCGAATTCTTCCAGCTGCTCGGCACGCCCTACTACTGCTTCCACGACGCCGACGTTCGCCCTGAGGGCGCGAGCTTCGTCGAGAACACCAAGAACCTGAACGAGATCGTCGACTACTTCGCTCAGAAGCAGGAAGAGACGGGCGTCAAGCTTCTCTGGGGCACGGCGAACATGTTCTCGCATCGTCGCTATATGTCGGGCGCTGCGACCAATCCGGATCCTGACGTTTTCGCCTTTGCCGCTGCGACCGTGAAGACTTGCATGGATGCGACGCTGAAGCTCGGCGGCGAGAACTACGTACTCTGGGGCGGCCGCGAGGGTTATGAGACCCTGCTGAACACAGACCTTGGCCGTGAACTCGACCAGATGGGCCGTTTCCTCAACCTTGTCGTCGAATACAAGCACAAGATCGGCTTCAAGGGCGCGATCCTGATCGAGCCGAAGCCGCAGGAGCCGTCGAAGCACCAGTACGACTACGATGTCGCGACCGTCTATGGCTTCCTGAAGCGTTACGGCCTCGAAAACGAAGTGAAGGTCAACATCGAGCAGGGCCACGCGATCCTCGCCGGCCACTCGTTCGAGCACGAACTGGCACTTGCCAATGCGCTCGGCATCTTCGGCTCGATCGACATGAACCGCAACGACTACCAGTCCGGCTGGGATACCGACCAGTTCCCGAACAATGTTCCGGAAATGGCGCTGGCTTACTACCAGGTCCTGCAGGCCGGCGGCTTCACCACGGGTGGCACGAACTTCGACGCCAAGCTGCGTCGTCAGTCGCTCGACGCCGAAGACCTGTTGATCGGTCACATCGGCGGTATGGACTGCTGCGCCCGTGGCCTGAAGGCAGCGGCGAAGATGGTCGAGGACAAGGCGCTGTCCGGCCCGCTCGGCTCGCGTTATGCCGGTTGGGACAAGGCCGAGAACCAGAAGATGCTGCGCGGCGAAGAAAGCCTCGATGCGATCGCTGCCCGCGTCGAAGCCCAGAACGTCAACCCGCAACCGGTGTCCGGCAAGCAGGAGCTGCTGGAAAACGTGGTCAATCGCTACGTTTGATCTCGGGTATTTTCAATGAGAAAGGGGCCGGGGCGCGCAAGCGTCCTGGCCCTGTTCATTGAATGCGACGGACTGTTCCAGCACCCCGCAGTCACACTGGTCGCGCCAACAAAGGAGCTTGTCATCGACAAGCCTGCGCTCAAGGATCACGCGAAAGAAAAATCCAGGAGAGCGTACAGGCCGTAGACTGGGACTGGATGTGTGCGTTCCTTGGATTGGCCTGGTGAAGTGATATGGACGGTTTGTCTGATCTCATAAGAGAATACGGGACATGGATCTACATCCTGCTTTTTGCATACTGCATGTTGAAAAGCGGTAGTCTCCCCTTGTTCGCCGGCTATGCGGCCCAAACACAAGCTTTGGATTTGCCCCTTGTTTTGGTCGTGACTTTCGCGGGAGGTTACCTGGGTGACGAAGCACGGTTCTTCATCGCCAGACGATACGGGGACGCTTGGCTGAAGAGGTGGCGCTTTGCTGAAAAGGCCCATGCGGGCGCCACAGCCTTAATTGCAAAATACGGCTGGGCTTACATCTTCATTTACAGATATCCCAAGGGCATGCGCACCATCGGTGCGCTTCCGATTGGTCTCGGCTCAATGTCCTGGGCCAGATTTACCGTTCTCAACGCAGGATCAGCGATAGTTTGGACGATCTGCCTGGTTATGGCGGGCTTCGTTTTTGGCGCACAGGTGGAGGAAGCGGTCAAAACAGGCTGGGGCTTTGCAAGTGTTGTTTTGCTTGCGGTTTTGGTCCTCCTGACGTGTTTCGCATGGTGGCGGATCAATCAGATAGCTCGCTCGACGACCGCCCTTTAAGCTATCGCGGTGATCTCCAGTTCCTGGTCGCCGACCGTCACCACATCGCCGACACCCTTTCCCATCAGCTGGCTTGCGACCGGCGACACAAAGGAGATCGAGCCCGTTTTGGGGTCCGCCTCGTCCTCACCGACGATCCGGTATGTCTGCACGCGGCCGTCATCGCGTTCGAAGGTAACCTTGCTACCAAAGGCAACGACCGTGTTGTCGTCCGGGTCAGGGATTATCTGGGCGTTGTGCAGCCGTTCCGTCAGGTATTTTAGGTCACGATAGGGCACGGCCGACTGGCGTCGACGCTCGTTGATGTCCTCTATTGCTTGTGCTGCGAGATAGGCGGCGCGCGCCTCTTCTGCGTCGGTCTCGAGGAGCCTGAAGCCTGACGCCGTCACAAAGTTGGGATGGGGCGAGATTGGTCGATCCGGCAGATGGGTTTCTGCTGCGGTTTCCGAACTTTCTTCCTTGGTGAAGGCGACACTCATCTGTGACTTCCGATTGCTGGCTGGGGCGGGCTATTGAGCCGCCAATTTAGGTGTATGTCGGTCAACGGCCCAGACCGAATATGGGTCCATCGGCAAAGGATGGCGGTGCGGCAAGGCTAACGCCTGGCCGGTCCGGCCACAGAGCCCCGTACGATCAGGTCCGGCATCAGCAGGATTTCCTGGCGCTCGGTCGGGCGATCGGCGAGTGACTTGATCAGCAGCGACATGGCCTGACGGCCGATTGCCGTTCTGGGCTGGCGGATGGTGGTCAGTGCCGGGGTCACATAGGTCGCCTGTGGCACGTCGTCGAAGCCGATGACGGAGAAGTCGTAGGGCAGGTCGTAGCCGCGGGCGGTCAGGCCGTTGATCACGCCGACGGCGGTCGCATCATTGACGCACATGAATGCGGTCGGCAGCTGATCGCGCATGAAGAGTTGTTCCACCGCAAGGCGCCCGCTTTCGATAGTGCCTTCACCTTCGAGGATGAAACGTTGTTGGGGCGGTATGCGGGCTGCATCGAGCGCAATGTCGAAGCCCTGGCGGCGGCGCTGGTGGCCAAGCCGCGTCTTGCTGTCGCCGATGAAGGCGATCGAGCGGTGCCCGGCCGACAGCAGATGTTCGGCCGCCTTGCGCGCACCGGCTATGTCATCGACGCCGACATAGGAGATCTTCGAGCCGAAGACGGGTTCGAAGACGGCGACTGAGGGCGGCAGCCGTTGGCCGATGACCTGGTGCCCGAAGGGTTCATGGCCGGTGAAGAGCACGAGGCCAGTCGCCTGGCCGGAACTCAGGAACTTCAGATATTCGAGCCCGCGCTCGGGATCGTTCTGGGTATGGCCGATAAGAACGCCGAAGCCATGCGCACGCGCTTCGTTCTCGAGACCGATCAGGGTCGAAGAGAAGTTGGGGTCGCCGATATCGGGGGCGAGGATCAGGATCATGTTCGACCGGCCCATGCGCAGCGAGCGCGCCATGGCATTGGTCGTGTAGCCGGTGATGGCGATCGCCTGGTTCACGCGCTGGCGCGTCGATTTGGCCACCTTGTCGGGGGTGTGGATCGCACGACTGACCGTCGCGATCGACACTTCCGCGATGCGTGCCACGTCCTCGATCGTCGCTGGTGCTTGGTCCGGCACGCGGCTTTATCCCCTATCCGTCTGGAATCGTTGGAGACCTTACATTCACTGCTGCGGTTGCGAAAGCTGAGAGGGAACAAATTGTCCCTATGAGTGGATGATGTAAACCTTTACATCGACCATGTAAAGGTTTACAGAGAGGGCATAGCGGTTGAGGAGCCGCCGGGAGGATTACATGACATTGGCTGGGGACGAGGCGCGGACACCCGTGCTCGTGGCGGAGCGTATCTCCAAATCATTTGGCGACGTGCAGGTGCTGTTCAGCGTCGATTTCGACGTGTTGCCGGGCGAGGTTCACGCGCTCATGGGCGAGAATGGTGCCGGCAAATCGACGCTGGTGAAGATCCTCTCAGGCTTCGAGCAGGCGACGGCCGGTCGCATCCTTCTGGATGGAGAGCCGGTCACGCTGCCGGCCAATGGCTCGGCCGAGGCGCTCGGTATCGTGCTCATCCACCAGGAATTCAATCTTGCCGACCATCTCACCGTCACCGAGAGCCTTTTTCTCGGTCGTGAAGTCACGCGTTTCGGTTTGCTCGATCGCAAGACGATGCGAGCGGAGGCGCGGCGTGTGCTCGATCAACTCGGCTCCAGGATCGATGAGAATGCGCTGATCAGTTCGCTGGCCGTCGCCGACAAGCAGATGGTCGAGATCGCCAAGGCGATCAGCCGCAAGGCGCGGATCGTTTTCATGGACGAGCCGACGGCCGTTCTCTCACGCGACGAGACCGAGGTTCTCTTCGATCAGGTGCGCAAGCTGCGTGCGCGGGGAACGAGTTTCGTCTTCGTCTCCCACAAGCTCGACGAGGTCATGGAGCTGACCGACCGGGTCACGGTTCTGCGCGACGGCCAGTGGGTCAAGACCGCGCCGACCTCGGCGCTCGACAGCGAAGCGATCGCCCAACTGATGGTCGGGCGTGAATTGTCGAGCCTCTATCCAACGAAACATGAACCCAATGTCGACGAAGAGATCGTTCTTTCCGTGCGGGATCTCACGACTGGTTTCGTCCGGAATGCCAGCTTCGAACTGAAGCGCGGCGAAGTGCTCGGGTTTTCCGGCCTGATCGGGTCGGGGCGTACGGAGCTGATGGAGGCGGTGGCGGGCCTGCGTCCGCGTCTGTCGGGCGAGGTCAGGCTTAAGGGTGCTGTGCTGGAGGCTGGAGATTTTCGCGAAGCGAACCGGCGTGGGCTCGCCTATATGACCAAGGATCGCAAGGGCAAGGGCTTGTTGCTCGGCGAGGGCATGACGGCGAACCTGACGCTGCAGTCGATGGATAACCATGTGCGTCACGGCTATCTCGATCCCGGCAGCGAGGCGAAGGCGATGGCGCGGGCCAAGCGACGCTTCGATATCCGGGTGCGCGACGAGAAGGTCCGCGTCGGGCGCATGTCCGGTGGCAATCAGCAGAAGCTGCTGCTTGCCAAGATCATGGAGGTCGAGCCTCAGATCATCATCATCGATGAGCCGACGCGCGGCATCGATGTCGGGACCAAGCAGCAGATCTATCATTTCATCGCAGCCCTTGCCCGCGAGGGCCGCTCGATCATCGTCATCTCCTCTGAGATGCCGGAGGTGATCGGTCTGTGCACGCGGGTTGCCGTGATGCGCGAGGGCCGCATGGTCGGTTTGCTCGAGGGCGAAGACATC
The DNA here is from genome assembly GCF_009650195.1 of Agrobacterium sp. MA01. NCBI lineage: Bacteria > Pseudomonadati > Pseudomonadota > Alphaproteobacteria > Hyphomicrobiales > Rhizobiaceae > Agrobacterium > Agrobacterium sp. MA01. The sequence continues at coordinate 3,046,008 of NZ_CP045854.1, read as the reverse complement.
AACGAACAGACCATCATGCGCTACGCCGCCGGCCTGAAACGGCAGATGGCGAGCTGAGTGATTGCATCAGCCCGGCGGCAAGGCCGGGCTTGAACACGAAGACTTCAGGGTGCGCGACCTCGAAACGAGGCGTGCGGGAGGAGACGGGAAGACCATGACTGCCGAGACTGAAACGACCACACCTGGCCGCTCACGCCGCACCTTTCGCGATGTGGACCTGCGTGCCGTTGCCCCCTTCGCCGCGCTTCTGATCCTCCTGATCGTCGGCGCGCTGGTGAACCCGAATTTCATCGGCCTCACAAACCTTGCCAATGTCGCGACGCGCTCGGCCTTCATCGCCATCATCGCCGTTGGCGCCACTTTCGTCATCTCCTCGGGGGACCTTGATCTCTCCGTCGGATCAATGGTGGCTTTCGTTGCCAGTCTGATGATCCTGTTCATGAATTCCGGCGCGATTGCGGATCCCGGCCTGATGATCGCGGCGGCCATGGCGCTTGCCATCGTCATCGGCTCGCTCTGCGGTCTGGCCAACGGGTTGATCACCACCGTCGGCAAGATCGAACCCTTCATCGCCACGCTCGGCACGATGGGCATCTATCGCGGCCTGACCACCTGGCTCTCCCAGGGCGGGGCGATCACGTTGCGCGATCCGGCCCAGCAGGAAATCTACCGGCCGGTCTATTTTGGCTCGATCCTTGGCCTGCCGGTGCCGATCGTCATCATCCTCGTCGTGACCGCGATTGCCGCCCTCGTGCTCTATCGCACGCGTTACGGTCGTCATGTCGTTGCTGTCGGCTCGAACCGTGACGTCGCGCGCTATTCCGGCATTGCCGTCGACCGGGTGCGCACCATCGCCTTCGTCATCCAGGGGCTTTGCGTGGCGATTGCCGTGCTGCTTTACGTGCCGCGCCTCGGCTCGACGTCCGCCACCACGGGCATCCTCTGGGAACTGCAGGCGATCACCGCCGTCGTTGTCGGCGGTACGGCGCTCAAGGGCGGGGCTGGCCGTGTCTGGGGCACGATCTGCGGCGCCTTCATCCTCGAGCTTGTCGGCAACATCATGCTGCTCTCGAACTTCATCTCCGAATATCTGATCGGGGCCATACAGGGCACGATCATCATCATCGCGATGCTCGTCCAGCGGTCGCTGGCGCGCAAGGCGTAAGGAAACGGCCGGGCAGGAGGGTCGCCCGGTCCGTTCAAACTCGACCCTCGTCACTTTGGGAGGAAACCAATGCACAAGAAACTTTTGGGTATGGCTGTCGCCATGACCGCGCTGGTGTCGATCTTCGGCGCGGCGCAGGCCCAGGACACCAAGACGATCGGTGTCTCGATCCCGGCCGCAACACATGGCTGGACATCGGGCGTCATCTATCATGCCGAACGTATCGCCAAGCAGCTGATGGAGCGTCATCCCGGCCTCAACGTGGTCGTCAAGACCTCTGCCGATCCGTCCAGTCAGGCGAATGCCGTGCAGGATCTGGCGACGCAGGGCATCGACGCGCTCGTCATCCTGCCGACCGATCCCGATCCGCTTGTCAACGCCATCCGCCAGATCAAGGACAGCGGCAAGTTCGTCGCACTCGTCGACCGTGCGCCGTCGGTCAATGACAATTCGGTCCGCGATCTCTACGTGGCCGGGAACAACCCCGCTCTCGGCGAAGTCGCCGGCAAATACATTGCCGAAAACAATCCGGATGCAGAAGTCGTCATCATCCGCGGCATGCCGATCCCGATCGACCAGCAGCGCCAGGATGGCTTCGACAAGGGCATCGAAGGCTCCAACGTCAAGGTCCTCGACCGCCAGTTCGGCAACTGGAACCGCGACGACGCCTTCAAGGTCATGCAGGACTACCTCACCAAGTACCCGAAGATCGATGTGGTCTGGTGCCAGGATGACGACATGGCTGTCGGCGTGCTGCAGGCCATCGAGCAGGCCGGCCGTACTGACATCCAGTACATCATCGGCGGTGCCGGTTCGAAGGACATGATCAAGAAGGTCATGGACGGCGACAAGATGGTGCCGGTCAACGTTCTCTATCCGCCGTCGATGGTCGGCACTGCGATGGAACTGACGGCTGCTGCCCTCTACGACAGCGTTCCGGTGCATGGCACCTACACGCTCGACGCGACGCTGATCACGCCTGAGAACGCGGAAGGCTACTACTTCCCGGATTCGCCGTTCTGATCTCCAGGACTGCGACGCCATTGTCTGCCCGGGTTTTTCCCGGGCAGATTTCCGCTGTAAACATCATTGCGGTTGTGTCGAAATTCCATCTCCTGTAATCGTTCACGGAAACGTTGCAGGAATACTCAGGGAGGAGAATTCATGAAGACGATCAAGGGACCGGCGATCTTTCTCGGCCAGTTTGCGGGTGATGCCGCACCTTTCAACACCTGGGATGGGATTACCAAATGGGCGGCCGAAAAGGGTTATGAGGGCGTCCAGGTTCCGACCTGGGCCGGCCAGCTGATGGACCTGAAGAAGGCCGCTGAATCCAAGGATTATTGCGACGAACTCGCCGGCGTGGCGCGCCAGAACGGCGTCGAGATCACTGAACTCTCCACCCACCTTCAGGGCCAGCTGGTCGCGGTTCATCCGGCCTATGACGAAGCCTTTGACGGCTTTGCGGCACCCGAAGTGCGCGGCAATCCGAAGGCGCGGCAGGAATGGGCCGTGAGCCAAGTGAAATACGCGCTGAAGGCCTCGCGCAATCTCGGCATCAAGGCGCATGCGACCTTCTCGGGCGCGCTCGCCTGGCCCTATATCTATCCCTGGCCGCAGCGCCCGGCCGGTCTCGTCGAGACCGCCTTCGACGAGTTGGTGCGCCGCTGGACGCCGATCCTCGATTATGCCGAGGAGCAGGGCGTCGATGTTTGTTACGAGATCCATCCGGGCGAGGACCTGCATGACGGCGTCACCTTCGAGATGTTTCTGGAGCGGGTGAAAAACCATTCCCGCGCCAACATGCTCTACGACCCGTCGCATTATGTGCTGCAGTGCCTCGACTATCTCGACAACATCGACATCTACAAGGACCGGATCAAGATGTTCCACGTCAAGGACGCGGAGTTCAATCCGACCGGCCGGCAGGGCGTCTATGGCGGTTACCAGGGCTGGGTGAACAGGGCAGGGCGTTTTCGCTCGCTCGGCGACGGCCAGGTCGATTTCGGCGCGATCTTCTCGAAGATGGCGGCGAACGATTTCGACGGCTGGGCCGTTGTCGAGTGGGAATGCGCGCTGAAGCACCCGGAAGACGGCGCCCGCGAAGGAGCCGATTTCGTCCGGGCGCATATCATCCGCGTGACCGAAAAGGCCTTCGACGACTTCGCTTCCGGCGGGACCGACGATGCGGCCAACCGGCGGATGCTGGGTCTCTGAGGCTAGACTTGGCTGAGGGCGGCGATGTCGCCGCTCTCGAGGTAGGGCAGGGCGCGTTCGATCTTGTCGAGCGGCCAGTCCCACCAGGCGAGTGCCAGCAGGTCGGCGATCTCCTCGTCGGTGAAGCGCATACGGATCACGGTTGCCGGGTTGCCGCCGACGATGGCGTAAGGCGGCACGTCACGGGTGACGACGGCGCGGGCTGCAATGATGGCTCCGGAGCCGATCGTGACCCCCGACATGATCGTTGCACCATGGCCGATCCAGACGTCGTGGCCGACAACGGTGTCCTGGAAAGGCAGATCCTGGTAGCCGTCGATGGTCTCGGGGCTGAAGACGCGGAAGGGATAGGTCGTCACGCCCGACATGGCATGGTTGGCCGAGCTTGTTATGATGATTGCCTCCCGGGCGATCTGGACGAAGCGGCCGATCACCAGACGTTCCTGGCTGAAGGGGTAGAGATAGGGCGCGAGGATCGCTGCCGTTTCGTCCACTTTGCCGGAATGGGTGAAATAGCTGAAGTCGCCGATCTCCATGCGCGGATGGTCGATGACGGCAGCAAGCTGGACGGTCTCGCGGTAGGGTGTGCCATCGGCAAGCGTGATGGGATAGGCTTGTCTCGGGTCGAGAAAAGGCATGGTCGAGATCCTTGCAAAGGCGGAGTTATGGCGTCGCGTCGATTGCTGACACCGGCTCGGTTGCTTTGCCTCTGAGGAGGCGGATCTCAGTTGTTCACTGTCAGGGCATCCTTCTTCTCGGGTGCCAGTCTAACGGATCTGGAGCGTGAACTCCAGACGCAGCTCATGAAGGAGGACGCATCATGGCGATCGAAGCAAGCAAGTCGGGCGAACGGACACCAAAGATCCGGTTGGGGATGGTCGGCGGCGGCGCCGGCGCCTTCATTGGCGCCGTGCATCGGATGGCAGCCCGTCTCGACGACCAGTATAACCTCGTTGCCGGTGCTCTGTCCTCGACGCCGGAGAAGTCGGTGGCCTCCGGCCGCGAACTCGGGCTCGATCCGGAGCGTTGTTATGGCTCCTATGAGGAGATGGCGGAGAAGGAAGCGGCCCGTCCCGATGGCATCGAGGCGGTGTCGATCGTGACGCCCAACCATTTGCATTTCCCGGCGGCCAAGGCTTTTCTGGAGCGCGGCATCCACGTCATATGCGACAAGCCGCTGACCTCGAACCTCGAAGATGCCAAGGCGCTGAAAGCTGTTGCCGACAAGGCGAAGGCACTGTTCATCCTCACCCACAATTACACCGGCTATCCCATGGTGCGGCATGCGCGCGAACTGGTGCGCTCCGGCGAACTCGGCGATCTCCGCCTGGTGCAGATGGAGTATCCGCAGGATTGGCTGGCCGAGCCGATCGAGCAGACCGGACAGAAGCAGGCTGCCTGGCGTACCGATCCGAAGCAGTCGGGCGCTGGCGGTTCGACCGGCGACATCGGCACGCATGCCTATAATCTCGGCTCGTTCATCTCCGGCCTCGAACTCGACGAGCTGGCGGCCGACGTGCACACCTTCGTCGAAGGTCGGCGTCTCGATGACAACGCCCATGTGATGCTGCGCTTCAAGGCCAAGGGTACAGAAACGCCCGCCAAGGGTCTGCTGTGGTGCAGCCAGGTGGCGACCGGCAACGAGAATGGGCTGAAGGTTCGCATCTACGGCACCAAGGCTGGCATCGAATGGACGCAGGCCGATCCGAACTATCTGTGGTTCACGCGTCTCGGCGAGCCGAAGCAGCTGATCACACGTGGCGGGGCAGGGGCGAATGCTGCGGCTGGCCGTGTGACCCGTATTCCGTCGGGTCATCCCGAGGGTTATCTGGAAGCCTTCGCGACGATCTACACGGAAGCCGCTGCCGCCATCAATGCGGCGAAGTCGGGTGCTGCTGTCGATCCGGCGGTGGTCTATCCGACTGTCGATGACGGCGTGAAGGGTGTGGCGTTTGTTGAGGCTTGCATTGCATCGTCTAAGCAGAATGGTGGCTGGGTGAAGGTGTAACTCCACCTCCCGCTTGAGGGGGGGAGATCGCCGGGTGTCTCCCTCTTCTCCCCAGCGGGGAGAAGGTGCCCGAAGGGCGGATGAGGGGGAGCGAAGCTCAGGCTGTCTGTTCAACGCTTCGCCGATCCGCCCCCTCACCCCGCCTCCGCTTCGCTCAGCGACCCTCTCCCCGAGGGGAGAGGAGGTCACGCAGGCGCTCTGGCAGCCCCGGAGTTACCCACCCCGGAGCTTTGCTCCGACCCTCCCCCTCAAGGGGAGGGTGTGAAAACTGCAACGTTGCAGTTTTTTGTTTCTGCCGTCTTCACCGCGTCGTTCGATTGCTCTAAACCGCTCATCGAAAGACCAGCGGCGGACCTTTCGCCCTGATATGACGAAGGACATGTTTGATGATCGATCCCAAGGCTCTTGCCTCGCGTTTTCCCGGTGACTTCCTGTTCGGGGTCGCGACCGCCTCCTTCCAGATCGAAGGAGCGTCGAAGGCTGACGGGCGCAAGCCCTCGATCTGGGATGCGTTCTCCAACATGCCGGGCCGGGTCTTCGGGCGGCACAATGGAGACATGGCCTGCGATCACTACAACAGGTGGGAAAGCGATCTTGATCTGATCAAGGACATGGGCGTCACCGGCTATCGGTTCTCGATCGCCTGGCCGCGTGTCCTGCCCGAAGGGACCGGACCGATCAATGAGAAGGGCCTCGATTTCTACGACAACCTCGTGGACGGATTGAAGGCGCGGGGCATCAAGGCCTATGCAACGCTCTATCACTGGGATCTGCCGCTCTCCCTTATGGGCGAGGGTGGATGGACGGCGCGGTCGACGGCACAGGCCTTCCAGCGCTACACCAAGGTGGTCATGGAGCGTCTCGGCGATCGGCTGGATGCGGTTGCAACCTTCAACGAGCCCTGGTGCTCTGTCTGGCTCAGTCATCTCTACGGGGTTCATGCGCCGGGTGAGCGCAGCATGGATGCGGCCCTTCATGCGCTGCATTACACCAATCTCGCGCACGGGCTTTCCGTTCAGGCGATCCGCGACGTCAGCCCGAAGGTGCCGGTCGGGCTGGTGCTAAATGCCCACGAGACGCTGCCGGGCTCCGACAGCGCTGAAGATCTCGCTGCCGCCGAACGCGCGCATCAGTTCCACAATGGCGTCTTCTTCGATCCAGTCTTCAAGGGCGAATATCCGGCCGAGTTCCTCTCGGCGCTCGGCCATCGCATGCCCAAGATCGAGGACGGCGATCTCGGCATCATCAACCAGAAACTCGACTGGTGGGGGCTGAACTACTACACGCCGATGCGCGTTGCCGACGATCCAACACCGGGTGCGGAATTCCCGGCGACTGTCAATGCGGCTCCGGTTTCGGATGTGAAAACCGATATCGGCTGGGAGGTCTATGCGCCGGCGCTGAAGTCGCTCGTCGAGCGTCTCTATGCCCGCTACGACCTGCCGGTCTGCTACATCACCGAGAACGGCGCCTGCTACAATATGGAAGTCGAGTCTGGCGAGGTCGAGGACCAGCCGCGGCTCGACTATTACGCCGAACATCTCGACAAGGTCGCCGACCTGATCGCTGACGGATATCCGATGCAGGGCTATTTCGCCTGGTCGCTGATGGACAATTTCGAATGGGCCGAGGGCTACCGAATGCGCTTCGGCCTCGTGCATGTCGATTACGACACCCAGGTCCGCACCATCAAGAAGAGCGGCAAGTGGTATCGTGATCTTGCCTCAGAGTTTCCGAAGGGGAACTTCAAGGCGGATTGACCGGGCAGGGGGCTCTGGCCCCCGTAATCCTGGTCAGCCGAGCTTGATCAGCTTGTTGCCGGCATCCACTTCGTTGCGCCGGTCGAAGTCTGCACGGGCCGACTGGATGCGGTCGTGATGGGTGAAGACCCAGCCACCTAGCGCCCGGATCGGCTCGCCGAAAGAACGGCCGAGATCGGTCAGAGCATATTCCACCTTGGGCGGCACGGTCGGGTGCACCGTGCGCTCTACGATGCCGTCGCGTTCCAGTGCGCGCAGTGTCAATGTCAGCATGCGCTGGGATATGCCGACGACGGAGCGCTTGAGATCGGAAAAGCGCTGCGGCCCGTCTCCCAGCATCATGATGACCAGAACCGTCCATTTGTCGCCCAGTCTCGCCAGCATTTCGCTGACGGTCTGGCACTTGGTCGGGTCATAGTTGTCGCACATCGTGGTTCCAATCGTTCCATCGGTGTAACCTGGTATCAAAAATGTGCCTTCTTGCACAAATTTTCCGGTTCCATATCTAGGCCTGGTTACGAATTTATACCAGACCCGACCGGCCGTGCCAACTCCCGTGGCGCCTTGAGGGTTCAAACAGGAGCGACACGATGTCCGCATTGATTGAAAAGCTGAACTGGCGTTACGCCACCAAGAAGATGGACCCTTCAAAGCCCGTGTCCGAGGACAAGGTCGAGCGCATTGTCGAGGCCGCGCGTCTCGCACCGACCTCCAGCGGCCTGCAGCCCTTTGAAGTGATCGTCGTTACCAACAAGGACGTCCGTGCAAAGATCCAGGAAATCGCCTGGAACCAGGCGCAGGTGACCGAAGGTTCGCATCTTCTCGTCTTCGCCGCCTGGGACAACTACACGGTCGAGCGCATCAACCACATGTTCGACCTGACCAACGAGGAGCGTGGCTTCAAGAACGAAGGCTGGGAGAATTATCGCCAGATGCTGCTCGGCATGTATCCGGGTCGCGATGCCGACGTGAACTTCGAGCATGCCGCCCGCCAGGCCTATATCGGCTTTGGCATGTCCGTTGCTGCTGCCGCCTTCGAAGGCGTCGATGCCACCCCGATGGAAGGCTTCGATGCGGCCAAGCTCGACGAGATCCTGGGCTTGCGTGAAAAGGGCCTGCGCTCGGTGACGATCCTGCCGCTCGGCTATCGCGCCGCCGAAGGCGACTGGCTTGCCGGACTGAAGAAGGTGCGTCGTCCGAAGGATGAGTTCGTCTCCGTCGTCGACTGACCATCCGTCTATCCGTGTCGGTTCCTCCAGGCCGACCTGCAAAGGGCTCCGGGAAACCGGGGTCCTTTTTCGTTGCATATCAGGATATTCGGGTGGTTGGTTATTCTGCATGCTCTTCAGTGTGTTAAGTCAAATTGAACACATTTCGACGCAAGGTGTGGCTTCAGCCTTGGGTAGATCGTATGCGGCTTCACCATTTCGACAGACGGCTACGGCCACTTGCCACCCGACGGGTGGCGGTCGCAGTCTTGCTCGTCGTTTTCGCGACCATGGCGATGATGGTTGCCTCGATCGTGATGACCGCGCTCGATCGTGTCGCAAGCTATGCCAACCATCTGGACGAGGAACGCTCGCGCGAAACGCTCGTCGGCGCCGTTCAGACCTTCGAACATCAGCTGGGCGCGACACTGATCGACTACACCGCCTGGGATGATGCCGCGACTAATGCCTATGTCCACAAGGACATGGCCTGGATGATCAGCAATTTCGGCGACATGACCTTCGATAGCGACCTCTTCGACGTGGCGATCGTGCTCGATGCCGAGGGTCGTCCGATGATGGCCTATTCTGACGGGGAGCCGGTCGAGGGCGATGCCCGCGGTTATCTGACACCGGCGTTGATGGAGCTCTTCGACAAGGTGCGCTCGGGCCAGAGCGGCCTCGTTCCACAGTCGCTCGGCTTCATCCGCACGCAGAGGGGGATCGGCTCTGCCGGCGTTGCCCTGATCCGTCCGAAATCAGGAGACGTCGGCGTTCCTCCGGGAGAGCAGGTCTATCTCGCTTTCATCCGGCATCTTTCGCCGCTTACGGTGGAGCGACTGTCCGACGCCTATGTGCTGCCCGGCCTCGTCCTCACGCCGCCATCCACGAACAATGCATCCGTCACGATTTCTGCCCCTTCCGGTCAGGCCATCGCCTCCCTGGCCTGGACCCCGCGTGCCCCGGGGGACCAGAGCCGCGAACAGGTCGCGCCCCTGATCAAGGCGGCGCTGGTGATCGTCACCATCTATGCCCTCCTGCTCGTCATCATCGGTAATGCCGAGTTGCGCCGGGTGCGGGCGGATGAAGCCAATGCCGTCAAACTCGCCCAGTCCGACCGCCTCAGCGGACTTCTCAATCGAGCCGGCCTGACCCAGTTGCTTGAGGATCAGGTGCGACGCGGGCGCGACATTAACGAAGATGTCGTGCTGCTCTATCTCGATCTGGATGGCTTCAAGGAGGTCAATGACGCCTATGGTCATGCGACGGGTGACCGGCTCATCCGCGCGGTCGCGGCCGGCCTTTCTGTTCTTGTCGGGGATGCTTCGTCACTCGCCCGGATCGGCGGCGACGAATTCGGCATCGTGCTCACGGGCAAGGATGCGCAGGAGCGGGCCCTTTCACTTGCAACTTCGATCATCGCCTTCTTCGACGAGCCGGTACTTCTGGGCGAACGGACCGTGGTTGTCGGATGCAGCATCGGCATCTGCGTTTCCGAGGGCGGTCTTGTCGATGGCGGCGAGCTGACGCGCCGCGCCGACATGGCCATGTATTCGTCCAAGGATGGCGGCCGGGGCCGCTGGACGGTCTATGACCCCCGCATGGATGAAGAGCGGCAAAACCGCAATCAGATGGAAATCGATCTGCGCGAGGCCATTGCACACGGTGAGATCGAGGTCGTTTACCAGCCGGTCGTCGATGCCAAGACCTTCACGCTCGTCAGTGTCGAGGCGCTGGCGCGCTGGACGCGCCGGGGCCATGGGCCGGTGTCGCCTGACGTGTTCATTCCGATCGCCGAGACCAGCGGGCTGATCGATCAGCTCGGGCTCTGCGTTCTCAGCCAGGCTCTTCGCCAGCTTGGCGATTGGCCCGAGCTGAAGCTTTCTGTCAACGTTTCTCCCGGTCAGTTCCGGGATCCGGCCTTTGTCGATCATGTCGCGGCGACCTTCGCGGAGGCGCGCATCGAGCCTGGTCGGGTCGTCATGGAGATGACCGAAACCTACTTCATCCAGAGCCCCGAGCGGGCAAGGCTCGCCATGGACCGGCTGCGGTCGCTTGGCCTCAGGATCGCGCTTGATGATTTCGGCGCGGGTTTTTCCAGTGTTGGCTATCTCCGGCAATTCGGCTTCGATCGGATGAAGATCGACCGGTCGCTCGTGCAATCACTCGATCGGGGTCATCGGGCCGTGGAAATGCTGCAGGCAACTGTGGCTCTCGCCCGCTCGCTCGGCATCCCCGTCACTGCCGAGGGGGTCGAGACCGAGCAGCAGGCCGTCATCCTTCGGATTGCTGGCTGCGACCAGTTGCAAGGCTATCTCTTCGGCCGTCCGCAGTCCCCAGAACAGATTGCCGCGCTGATGCTGAGACCGATGGAACTGCGGGCCAAGGCTGCCGAACTTGCCTTTGCCGGCGGCCGCGATGGTGGCCTGCCGGCCTGAGCATAGGAACGGATGATCGGGAACGATTGCCGGTCTTGCGCCTTCTCCTTTCAGAAAGGAGACATTCCATGTTCACCACAGATACCTGGCTTAAAATCGTCTGCAGCATGATGATCAATGCCGTGATCTTCGGAGTCGGCGCCATTCTCGTGCTGTCGATCCCGGCTTTGGCTGCTCACGCCAAGGTCCTGCTGCCGCTGGTCGTCATCGCCGCCTTTGCCGCTGCACCCTTCTTCGCGTTGGTGGTCGCACCGCGCATGCGGCTCAGAAACTGGGGCCGCAAAGGCTGGAAGCGCGGAGATACGATCTCCGGCTGATCAGGCCAAGCATTCCATCGGCGGCTTTCAGCCGCCGATGTGCTTTTCGCCACGCTTCCGTGCGAGCGCGATCTGCAATTGGCGCTGGCGATAGCGGTCGCGGTCGGCCTCGCTGCGTTCGGGATAGCAATGGCTGCAGGAGACACCTTCCTCGTAATGCGGATGGGTCAGTTCCTCTGCCGTGATGGGGTTGCGGCAGGCATGGCAGAGCCTGTGATCGCCTTCTTTAAGGCCATGGGTCACGGAGACCCGCTCGTCAAAGACGAAGCAGGCGCCGTCCCAGAGGCTCTGTTCTTCCGGCACTTCCTCCAGATATTTCAGGATGCCGCCCTTGAGGTGGTAGACCTCGTCGAAGCCCTGTTGCTTCATGAAAGCCGTCGCCTTTTCGCAACGGATGCCGCCGGTGCAATACATGGCAATTTTCGGCTTGTTGTGCAGACCGGGATTGTTCTTCACCCAGTCGGGAAACTCGCGAAAAGTCTTGGTGTTCGGGTCGACGGCGCCGCGGAAGATGCCGATGGCCGTCTCGTAGTCGTTGCGGGTGTCGATGACGATGGTCTCGGGATCTGAGATCAGATCGTTCCAGTCCTTCGGATCGACATAGGTGCCGCCGATCTCGTTGGGGTCGATGTCCTCGACGCCCATGGTGACGATTTCCTTTTTCAGCCGAACCTTCATGCGCAGGAAGGGCATCTTGGAGGCCCGGCTTTCCTTGTGCTCCAGGTTCGAGAATTCCTGCTGACTACGAATGTAGGCAAGCACCTTGGCGATCGCGACGTCTGTGCCGGCGATGGTGCCGTTGATGCCTTCATGGGCAATCAGCAGAGTACCCTTGACGCCTTCTGTTTTGCAAAGGGTCTCGAGTGGCTCCTGGAAGCTTTCGAAGCGCGGGAACTTGGCAAAGTGATAGAGGGCGGCGACGCAAAAGGCGCCGGTTGTCTCAGGGCGGGGAGCTGAAGTGTGTTCGGTCATGGTCTGCGAAATACCCCCTCGGCCCCTGCTGCGCAACGGATTTCCGTTCGCCCGGGCAAGTTTGAAAATCGTCAAGTCGATCGCCGATTGTGCGTTGGTGCGTTGCAGCACTGGACAGCGCGAAAAGCTTTGAGTAGAGGATTGTAACTTTATAACATTATAGGTGATCCTAATGTTCAGGAATATCTTCGCAGCCTCACTCGCGCTTCTGCTCGCCGGTGCGGCGCCCACCATCGCGAACGACGGTGTCGTCGACATCGTCGCGCCCTTTGAAATCGGCGGTCTCGATCCGTCCAAGTCAGGCGATATCTTCCTGCGCATGGGGATCGTCGAGACCCTGGTCGAGGCGGACAAGGATGGCAATCCGGTGCCAGCATTGGCGAAGAGCTGGACGGTCAGCGACGACGGCCTGAGCTGGCGCTTCGAGCTGCAGTCGGGCGTCAGGTTCCAGGACGGCACCGCACTGACGGCGGAGGCAGTCGCCTCTGCGCTCCGGACTGCCAAGGACAAGGCCGGACTTCTGAGCAAGGCGCCGATTGCCGACATCAAGGCCGAAGGGGAGGGCACGGTCGTCGTCTCGCTGACGAAGCCTTTTGTGCCGCTGCTTGCCTTCCTTGCCGAGAGCCGTGCCCAGATCCTGGCACCGGCCTCTTATGAAGGCGCTGACGTCAAGGCGATTATCGGAACGGGACCGTTCAAGCTGACGAAGATCGAGCCGCCGCAGAGCCTCGCCGTCGAGCGCTTTGCCGACTACTGGGGCAATAGGCCCGAAATCGAGAAGGCGACCTATCTTTCGGTCAGCCGCGCCGAGACCCGCGCGCTGATGGCCGAGAGCGGTGACGCCGACTATGTCTTCAACCTCGATCCTGCCAGCCGCACACGGCTTTCGAAGAGCGACAAGGTCGTGCTGCAGTCTGTCTCGATCCCGCGCAGCGTTCTGCTTAAGGTCAATGCCGGTCATCCTTTCCTCGCCGACGTCAAGGCGCGCGAGGCGTTGAGCTTGGCCATCGACCGGGAAGGCCTTGCAGTCGCCATCCTGCGCTATCCGGCGGCTGCGACCCAGCTTTTCCCGCCGAGCTTGAAGATCTGGCACGACGCCGATCTGGCACCGCTCGGCTATGATGTCGACAAGGCCAAGGCGCTGCTCGCAGAACTCGGCTGGACGGCGGGTGACGACGGCATTCTGGTCAAGGACGGCAAGCCGTTTGCTCTGACGCTGACCACCTATCCGGACCGCCCGGAACTGCCGTTGATCGCCGCCGTCCTGCAGGACCAGTTGAAGGAAATCGGCGTTGCTCTCACCATCAACTCGACCAATTCCTCCGAGATTCCGGCCAAACATCAGGACGGCTCGCTGGAACTGGCGCTGATGGCGCGTAACTTCGCGCTGGTTCCCGATCCGATCGGCACCATGCTTTCGGACTACGGCCCTGGTGGTGGTGACTGGGGTGCGATGAACTGGACGAATGCCGGCTTCGAAAAGGCGCTGGATGATCTGACCCGCGTTGCGGATCCCGCTGAAGGCGAAACGCTGCGCCACCAGGCCGTGGCCGCTATCCAGGCTGATCTGCCGGTCATTCCAATCGCCTGGTATCAGCAAACGGTGGCCTTCTCGCCGAAACTTGAGGGCGCCACGATCGACCCCTTCGAGCGGACGTTTGGTCTTGAAACCATGCGGTGGGCGAAATGATCAGGGCGATCCTGAACCGCCTGATCCAGGCGGCTCTGGTGGCCTTCATGGTGGGTATCATCTGCTTTGTGATGACACGGTCGCTTCCGGGCGACCTCGCCTACCGGATTGCTGCGGGCCGCTATGGCTATGATGTCGTCGACAGTGCGGCCGCTGCCAAGGTTGCGGCCGAGCTCGATCTCGCCAAACCGGCCATCCTGGCACTCTTCGACTGGATGGCCGACCTCATGCGCCTTGATCTCGGCACATCGCTCATCAGCGGCAAACCGGTCATCGAGGAAATCGGCATTCAGCTCGGCCACACGGTCCAACTGGCGCTGGCCGCGATCGTCCTGTCGTTGTTCATCGGGCCGCCGCTTGGCATTCTCGCGGGTCTCAGGCCCGGCGGGGTGCTCGACCGCACACTGATGCTGGTGTCGACGGGGCTGCGTGCCCTGCCGCAGTTCGTTGTCGGCCTGGTCCTGATCATCATCTTCGGGATCACCTTCAATCTGCTGCCCGTGGCAGGCCACACCCATGGTGCGCACCTCGTGCTCCCGGCACTGACGCTGGCGCTCGGTCTTGCGGCCGTCTCCAACCGGGTGGCGCGGGATGCCATGGTCGCGGTTTCGCGCTCGCCTTACTACAGCTTCGGCCGCACGAAGGGGCTCTCCGAGTGGCAGGTGTTTTCGCGGCATGGATTGCGCAATGTTGCCGTCCCCATCGTCACCTATCTCGGCGTGCAGTTCGTCTATCTCGTCGAAGGCGTCGTGGTGGTCGAGACGCTGTTTGCCTGGCCGGGCATCGGCCATGCGCTGGTGCATGCGATCTTCGGGCGGGATGTGCCGATGATCCAGGGCACGGCGCTTGTCATGGGGCTGATGTTCGTCGCGCTCAACGCGCTGGTCGATCTCTTCTGCCATGGTATCGATCCGAGGAGGCGCAGCGCATGACCACGTTTGATTATGTGGCGCCGCGCCCGGCGCGCTGGCCGCTGCGCCGGCTCGCCGGTGTGGCGATCCTTGGCGGATTGCTGGCTTTCGCCTTTCTGCCGCTTCTGATCGGTGGCGCCGATCCGCTGAAACAGACGCTGCGCTACAGCCTGCAAGGGCCGAGCACTGTTGACTGGTTCGGCTACGACCATCTCGGCCGCTCCATGCAGGCGCGGCTTGCGGGTGCCTTGCGCCTGTCGCTCGGACTGGCGCTTCTGTCGGTGTTCACCGCGATGATCCCCGGCGTGTTGCTCGGCGTGCTCGCCGCCTGGCGCGGCGGTTTTGCCGATAGCGCCGTGGGAGCGGTGTCGGAGGCGTTCCTCGCACTTCCGGGGCTGCTTCTGGTGCTGATGCTGACGGCGATCGTGCCTGATAATCCGGCGATGCTTTATGTCGGCATCTCGCTGGTCCTGTGGGTCGAATACTTCCGCCTGACGCGGGCCATGGCGCGACCGCTCTTGCTGTCACCAGCGGTGGAGGCCTCGCGTCTGCTCGGCTTCGGTCCCGCCTATATCCTGCGCCGGCATCTCTGGCCGGAGCTTGCGCCGATGATTTTGACGGTGGCCGCCTATGGTGCTGCCTCTGCGATCATGGCGATCGCGGCGCTCGGCTTCGTCAGCGTCGGCGTCCGTCCGCCGACCCCGGAGCTCGGATCGATGATGATCGAACTGCTTCCCTACTATCAGGAAGTGCCACATGCGCTGTTGCAGCCGATTGCCGTGATCTTCCTGATGGTGCTCGCCCTGCAGCTGATCGGCGGAAAGGACAAGCCATGACCATTCTTCTGTCGGTCGAAGCCGCGGCCGTCTCTGCCGTGACCGGCGAGATCGTTGCCCCGGTCTCATTTTCCCTCAAGGCCGGACGGCCCTTCACCATCCTCGGCGAAACCGGCTCGGGCAAGAGCCTGCTCGCCCAGGCGATCATCGGGATTTTGCCGGAGGGGCTGGTAGCCACTGGTTCTGTGACCATCGACGGGCAGGTCCTGTCGCTGGCCGAGCCGAAACGGTTCCGGCCGCTCTGGGGCCGCAAGGTCGGCGTGCTGCCGCAGGAGCCCTGGCTGGCGCTTGATCCGACCATGTTGGCGCTCGACCAGGTGGCCGAGGGGCATCGCTATCTCGGTCGTCTCGGGGAAGACGAGTCCATCTCCGCTGCTCGCACCGATCTCGAAGCGCTGGGCGTGCTCGATGCCGAGGCGAAGCTTCCCGGACAGCTTTCAGGCGGCATGGCGCAGCGCGTCGCCTTTGCCGCCGCGCGCGCCGGTGGCGCCCGGATCATCATCGCTGACGAGCCGACCAAGGGGCTCGATGTTGCCCGCCGGGACGAGGTGATCGCGCTTCTGATGCAGGAGGTGCAAGCGGGGGGCACGGTGCTCACCATCACCCATGACCTCGCGCTCGCCCGGCAGATGGGCGGCGATCTCGCCGTCATGCTGGAGGGCAAGATCATCGAAGTGGGCGAGGCGGCAGACGTGCTGACATCGCCCTCGCACTGCTATACGCAGCGGCTGATCGCCGCCGAACCGGAGAACTGGGCGCAACGTGCTTCGGCAGTTCGTGACGATGCGGACCCGATCCTGATCGCCTCCGGCCTGAAGAAGGCGCGTGGCGGCAAGCTGCTGTTTGACGGACAGGAAATCGCGCTTCGTCCCGGCGAGATCGTCGGGATCACTGGGTCGAGCGGATCGGGCAAGAGCTCCCTCGGAGACGTTCTGCTTGGGCTGTTGACACCCGATGCCGGCGAGGTCACCCGCCTGCCGCAGGCGTCTGCCGTTCGCTACCAGAAGCTCTATCAGGATCCGCCCTCTGCCTTTCCGCAGAAGACCACGCTCGGCGAGGCGATCGCCGATCTGGTGCGGCTGCATCGGCTCGATGGCGCGCGCGTCCAGCCTCTGATGGAACGGCTGCGCCTCTCCCAGGTGCTTCTGACGCGCCTCCCGACGGAGGTGTCCGGTGGCGAACTGCAACGCTTTGCTCTTCTGCGCGTGCTGCTGCTCGATCCTGTCTTCCTGTTTGCCGATGAGCCGACTTCGCGTCTCGATCTGATCACCCAGCAGGAGACCATCGATCTCTTGACGGAACTGGCGCGAGAGCGGAACTGCGCGGTTCTGCTTGTCAGCCACGACGCAGCCCTGATCGAGAAGACCTGCGATCGTCAGGTGCGCATCGGCAGCGCCTAGGCCGTTGCCCGGAGCCAGAGGGTCTCGATGACACCGGCCTCGACTTTGGCGGGGTCGGCGAAGACCTGACCGGCAAGTGCCACAGCTTCGCGGCGCAGGTCCTGCTGGCGGCGGATGATGATCGCCAGCAGGAAGGACTGACCTTCACCATTACCGAAGATCTCGGGCTCATGGTCGAGCAGGGCCGTCAACACCGTCAAATCGTGTTCATGGCCAAGCAGGTCGACAAGTCTCTTGCCGTCCCGGCGTTTGGCGGCAAAGGCACTCGGCCAGAGTTCCCGCATCAGCGAGAGGTTCATCCAATAGGCCTGGGCCGCCTTGCGCAGGTCGTGATAGGCCTCGCCATGGCCTTGTCCTTCGCAAAACTCCAGTGCCTCCGCCGCACGCTGCAAACCCTTGCGCCAGCCTCTGGCCAGAAGGCGCGCCGCGTGTCCCGGTCTCGAGGGAAGTTCGAGTGCATCGAGCGCTGCATGAGCTGCGTGGCACTGATCGATCGCGTGCCGAACCTTGTCCTCGAGATCCGTCTCGGAAGAGGCAATGTCGTCGCGCCTCAGGACGAGGACGGTGCGAGCCGCATCCAGAGTCTCGGCTTCGTCATCGGTCAGGGTGTGCTCGGAAAGGTGGTCGACGGTTTCGATCAGGGCTGTCGCGTCACGCACAAGAGAGAGGCCGCGGGCGGTGTCGCTAATGCGGGCATTCTCCTGGCGCCGGAATGTCCTGTCGGCGGAGGCGACGAGACGGTAGAGGTTTCGGACCCTTTTGAACTTCTTGCGGGCCTCATGGATCGCCACGTGCAAACCGTCGGGTCTGGTCTCCAGAGCCGCGATGGCGCGCTCCAGCTGTTCGCGGGCGATCCGCCTGACTTCTGTCTCCAGTCCGGCGTCCGGGCTGATCCTATAGGGCATGCACCAGCCCCGGGCGGCTTCGCTGGGTCGCGAGGGACTGGTTGGAATACCGCTTGTCTCCCGTCACCTCACGGCCAAGCCATGCGGGCAGCTTGGGATCATCGGTCTCCGACTGCATCTCGACTTCGGCAATGACGAGGCCGCGGTGATTGCCGGCGAAGACGTCGACTTCCCAGGTGAAGCCGGCAAAATCGACCGTGTAGCGTGTCTTGTCGATCACATGGCCATCGGCAATGCCGATCATTTCGCGGGCGTCGTCTATGGGGATGGGGTATTCGAATTCGTCGCGGACCCGGAGGTTGCTGCCGAATTTGATCGTGACCTGGGCGGTCGCATCGTTCTTGGTGCGGATGCGGACCGAGCGGTCGCTTTCGGCGCAGATATAGGCCTGCCTGATCTGGGTCTCGGACGTTACGCCGCCCTTCCAGGCATCGTCCCGCACAAGAAACTTGCGTTCGATTTCCTTCGCCATACGCTCACGCTCCGAAAACAATTACGCCGGTGGACCATAGCGGAGGCGGCCGTGTTAGGAAACTGGAAAGATTCCGTGCTAGCTGTCGGTCTCGACAATCCGGTCGGCGCGGGTTAGTGAAAACCCGATCTAATCGTTTTAAAAAGAGGGTTCTGCCATGGGCGACAAAACCGAAAAGCTCCTCTCCACCTTGAAGCTTCAGCCGGTCGTGCCGGTTTTGATCGTTGAGGATGCCAAGACGGCGGTGCCGTTGGCGCGTGCTCTTGTCGCAGGCGGGTTGAAGGCGATCGAAATCACGCTCCGGACCGATGCTGCACTTGAAGCCGTCCGGCTCGTGGCTCAGGAAGTCGAAGGCGCCGTCGTTGGTGCCGGTACCATCCTCAACGCCGCCCATTATGCCGCAGCCGTCGATGCTGGCTCGCAGTTCATCGTCAGCCCCGGCACGACGCAGGAACTGCTCGACGTGGCACGGAGCTCCGACATTCCGCTTCTGCCGGGCGCGGCCACCGCTTCGGAAGTGATGGCGCTGCGCGAAGAGGGCTACAAGGTCCTGAAGTTCTTCCCCGCCGAGCAGGCTGGCGGTGCCGCCTATCTCAAGGCCCTGTCCTCGCCGCTCGCCGGAACGCTGTTCTGCCCGACCGGCGGTATCTCGCTGAAGAACGCCATGGACTACCTTTCGCTGCCGAACGTCGTCTGTGTCGGCGGCTCCTGGGTTGCGCCGAAGGAACTGGTTTCGGCCGGCGACTGGGCTGGCATCACCAAGCTTGCCAGCGAAGCGTCCGCGCTTAAGGGTTGATTTCTTCATCAGCGTGTCCAGCAGGCTCTTTGTAATGTCACGGTCGCTTCCTATCTAGGGGGCGACCGTTTTAACAAGGAGACCGCGATGTTTGACGCCAAGAAGCTGCTGGATCAATTCCTCGGATCGCAGATGCCGGGAGCATCCGGCTCGATCGGCCAGAAGGGGAACGATATCCTCGGTATGGCGAAGGCCAACCCCTGGAAGAGCGGCGCGCTTGCTGCCGTGCTGCTCGGCACGAAGACCGGTCGATCGCTCGGCGGCAACGCGCTTAAGCTCGGCGGCCTCGCCGTGATTGCCGGTCTCGGCTACCAGGCCTACAAGAATTATCAGACGGGTCAGAAACCCGAGCCGACACAGGCCTTGCCGGAACTTCTGCCGCCGCCGCAAGATTCGCCCTTCAGCACCGAGCCCCAGGCCATCTCGAATGATTTCGCCCTGTCACTGGTGCGGGCGATGATCGCTGCCGCCAAGGCCGATGGCCATATCGATGCCAGCGAGCGCTCGCGGATCATGGACAAGATCCATCTCTCCGGCCTCGGTGCAGAAGCGGAAGCCTTCATTGAGGCCGAGCTTGCCAAGCCGATCGATCTCGATGCACTCGTTGCTTCGGCCAAGACCGAGGAGCAGAGGGTAGAGATCTACACCGCTTCGCGTTTGACCATCGAGCCTGATACCCGCACGGAGCGCGGTTACCTCGACATGCTGGCTGGGCGCTTGGGTCTCCCGGATGCGCTGGTCGATCATATCGAGGCGACCGTTGCCTCCGCGAAGATCAGCCTCTGACGTTTTGCTGCGGCATCCGGTCCGGGCTCGCGACTGCCCGGATGGTTGCCTTTGTCGGCTGTGTGCCCTAAGCCTCGGGCCATTATTTCGCCCGAGGCGTTTTCATGCGTGACCTGTCGACCTTCAAGGGATGTCCGTCACCCCAGCCTGTCAGGCTGGAGGGGCGTTTCGTCGTGGTCGAGCCCTATGATCGAGCCGCGCATCTCGCACCGCTCTGGAGCGGTCTCGGCGGGATTGCGATCAATGCGCTGCTCACCTACTTCACTCAGCCCGATTTCAACGGCATCGAGGATTTCGAGGCCTGGTTGGCGGCCGTCCAGAAAGGTGGCTGGGTCACGGAGGTCTTCCGAGATAAGGCGACGGGCAAGATCGTCGGCATGGCAAACTACATGCGACCCGATCCGGCCAATGGCGTCGTGGAAATCGGTGGTGTGGCGCATGGTCCTGCCATGAGCCGTTCGCCGCTTTCGACCGAGGCGCATTATCTTCTGGCCCGGCACGTCTTCGACGATCTCGGCTATCGCCGCTACGAATGGAAGTGCCACAACGAGAACGAGCCGAGCAAGGTGACGGCGAAGCGCTACGGCTTCAGCTTCGAAGGCGTGTTCCGCCAGCACATGCTGTCGAAAGGCCGAAATCGCGACACCGCCTGGTTCTCGATGATCGACAGTGAGTGGCCATTGATCCGAGCCGCCTTCGAGGCCTGGCTTTCGCCTGAGAATTTCGACGAGGCCGGCCGCCAACGGCGTCGGCTGGAGGATCTGCGGGCCGAGCTCGCGGCCTCAGAGACCTGATAGGAAAGCAAATCGTGAAGCCGAACATCTTCAGCATCATCCTTTATGTCGGCACGGCAATCACCGTTGCCGCACTTGCCTATGCGAGCTTCCAGAGCGCGACGGTCGCCTGGTCGGTCGGCATCTGCGTGGCGATCGGGGTCGTGGTCTACGCCTTCAGCAAATTGCCGGAACCGAAGAAGGTCGCGCGGTCCGAGGAAACGTCGAGCACGACGCGCTCGCCGGCAGCGCAGGCTGCTGTCGTTGTTGCCGTGATCTTCGGCCTGATGCTGATCGTTCCGACCGTTGTGCTCTGGCTGGGGCGCTACTCGCCCGAACTCGGTGCCTTCGTGGGTGGCGTCGCCCTGATGGCGATGTTTCTGATCCTGTGGCTCCGCTCACGCTATCAGCGCAGCCGGGACGGGGACCAGAGCTGATTTCTCTCAGCCGTTCAGGCTGGCTGCGAGAAGAAGGGCGCCGAGCAGGATAACGAGCAGTGCTGCGCCGACTTCGATCGAGCTTGCGACGACGCCTGCGCGGCGCGATCCAGGACCGGAGAGTTTCAGCGCAATGCCCTTGGCGCCGACCGCAAGGCTGGCGAGAATCGAAACGGTGATCGCGGTGCCGAGTGCCATGGCGAAAACCGACAGCACGCCGCCGAGCAGCAAGCCGTTCAGCAGCGAGAAGGTCATCACCAGAAGTGCGCCGGAGCAGGGACGCATTCCGACCGCGATGACGGCCGACCAGGCGTCCCGAAGGCTGAAAGCGCTGCCGCCGACGAGGCTCGGATCGGGCAGGTGGGCGATGCCGCATTCGTGGCAGACAGACCCTGGAGCCAGCGCATCGTGATCATGGGCGACCGCCAGGGCGCGGAAGCGTGAGCCGGTCGTCTCGCCAGTCGAGGTGGTCTCGGTCGGACCAGCAAACAGCGAGGCCGTGACGCTGCCGCCGGATGACGTGTCGGCACTCTCGAACAGGCTGCCCGTCGCCGCAGTCACCCGATTCGTTTGTGCGAAGGAGGCCTTCAGCTTGCGCACCAGCAGCCACAGGCCGAAGGCGACGATCATCGCGTAGCTCGCAATCTCCAGCGTTCGCGTCGCATCCGTCATGCTGATCGCGGTGCCGCGCAGCACGACATAGGCAGTGCCGACGACCGCGATCGCGACGAGACCCTGCAGGAATGCCGAGACGAAGGAAATCAGGATGCCGCGGCGCAGCTCGATTTCATTGGCGAGCAGATAGGATGAGATGACCGCTTTGCCATGGCCGGGGCCGGCGGCGTGGAAAATCCCGTACAAGAAAGAGAGGCCGACCAGCGTGACGAGACTTGCGGGATCCTCGCGCATGGCCTTCAGCGCTTCGGTGAGCGATCGGTAGAAGGTCTGCTGGTGGGCGTTGATCCAGACCAGCAATTCGGCGAAGGGGCCGCCCGAGGGCTGGTAGCTGGGTTCGGCCGTGCCGATGCCAAGCGGGGAGGCGGCATGGGCGAGGCCTGCGAGAAGCACAAGCGCCAGTGTCGCGGCAATGAGACCCGAAATGCGCAAGCGGCCGGCCGTCGTCAGCATGTGACCTCCATCCGGGTGGCAAACAGCTTGCCCATGTCATTGCCGGTCGGGTCGCTGAAGAAAGCCTCGGTGAGGTTGAGCTGGTTCTGGGCGATGACCTCGTCCGGATCGGGGCGGACGACCTTGTGGGTGCAGGCCGCGAAGGCCTTGCCCTCGACCACCATGTCCTCGTCCTTGGCGAAGTCGATCGCCGTGTAGAGCGTCGGATCGTAGACGCCGAAATTCATCCGCCCGCCGATCACGACCGGCGTCTTTGGCTTTGCGACGAAGAAGACCAGGAGCTGATTGTCCTTGAAGTCGACGTTGAAGACCTCGGGTTTCGCGATTTCGGAGGTGGCGCCATCCTTGGTGATGAAGGTGAAATAGCTGTAATCGCCCAGCGAATCGCGGATCGTATTGGCGATTTCGTTCAACTCGCTGTGGTCGAGCTTCAGGTCGCTGTTCTTGTCGAAGTCCATGAGAACGCTTGAGGAGAAGATGTCGTCGAAGCGCCAGACATTGCGCAGTTCCTTCAGCGTGCCGTCATCGGCCGCTACGATCTCGAGCCGGGCCTCGGCGAAGATATGCGGATGGGAAAGTGCCGGTGTGGCAAAGGCTGTGACCGTTGCGGCCGCCCAGTAACCGAGCCTCTTCAGCATGCTCCCAAAACCCTTCCCGATTTCCCGCTTGAGGTCTCTCCCTGTCCGATGAATGGGACAAAAGTGGGACCCGATGTGGCGCTCACGGCTCAGGAGTAGCGCTTGAACCATGCGTGAAGGTAGTCGACGAAGGCGCGGACCTTGGCCGGCAGGTAACGGCGGTGCGGATAGACGGCGTAGATGCCGCGGTCCTTGGCGATGAAGTCGTCGAAGAGCGAGACCAGTTCGCCCGACGCCAGATAGGGGCGGGCAATGAAGTCGGGGATCATGGCGACGCCCATTCCGGCCCGTGCAGCGCGCAGGGTCGCCAGCGGGCTGTTGACCTCGATGGGGCCCGAAACGTTGACCGAGATCATGTCGCCATCCGCCTCCATGAAGCGCAGGCTGTTGTGGGAGCGTGAATTGGTATCGATCAGGAAGGGGATGCGTGACAACTCGCTCGGATGCACCAGCGGGCCGTTTTCCGCGATGAAGGCGGGTGTCGCGCAGGCATAGACGCGGAAGTCGGAGAGCTTGCGGGCGATCATGCCGGAATCGTCAAGCTTGGTGATTCGGATGCCGAGGTCGAAGCCCTCCTCGATCAGGTCGACGAATCGGTCTTCCGCGACGATTTCGAGCGAGAGCTGCGGGTTCTCCCTGGCGAAATCGATCAGCGACTGCCCGACATCGGCATCGATGAAGGTGCGGGGAACGGTGACCTTGAGCTTGCCCTTGAGGTCGGCATTGTTCTCGCGCACCAGGTCTGCAAGGTTGTCGATCTCCTTCAGGATGTCAGCGGCGGTGCGAAAATAGGTGTGGCCGGCTTCGGTCAGCGAGAACTGCCGGGTGGTGCGATTGAGCAGGAGGGCGCCGAGTTCATCCTCCAACTCCCGGACATACTTGGACAAAAGTGCCTTTGAGCGGCCCGTCTTGCGGGCGGCAGCGGAAAAACCCTCTGCTTCCACCACGTCGATGAAGGCTCTGATGCGCGTCAGCGTGTCCATTCTCGTCCCATTCCCCTCGCAAAGTTGCCGGATTGTGAACAAAGCGCACGCTTCGTTCAATAGCTGCCGCAGAAACCGCGAAAAAACTTCCGTGCGGCCTCAAAAATTCTCTTGATTATGACAAGGACATTTCTTATCTCCTGCTCAGCCCAAAGTCGCACGTGCCCGTGTGTGTCCGCCGACCCTCGAACTGGGATTTATCCCTAAGGTGAGGTTATCGGTAAGGTACCTGGAACTAACCCCTCCAGTCGCTATTCCGGCCAACCGGAAAATGCGAGGACATACGAAGCAACGACGGTGCGGGCCTTTCTAGTCTCTTCCGGCTTTCCATCAGCTGGAGTTACTTCAGAGGCACACCATCATTGCCGGAAGTGCGGTAGGGTCTCCCTCCAATCCATGGCAGACAAAGCGGATTAATGTGCTCGTTCCAGAGTGCGTCGATCCATCGTTTCGCGCGTCGAGCGTTCGTACGGTACCGGTGTCTCCACCGACTGGTTTCGAGCGATGTCTCGCCGTCCTTTGTCCACCCGAAGCTTGGCAGCTTCGGACATCCTTGGAATTTTGGAAGGGTTAGACCGATGACCACTGCTCGCATCCTCGACTTCATCAACACCCGACGTCCCGAAGGTCCCTGCCTCGTGGTCGACCTCGACGTCGTGCGCGACAATTTCGGTGCCTTCCGTCATGCCCTGCCGGACAGCGCCATCTACTACGCAGTCAAGGCGAACCCGGCGCCGGAGATCCTCCAGCTCCTGGCCTCGCTGGGCTCGAACTTCGACTGCGCTTCCGTTGCCGAGATCCAGATGGCGCTCGATGCCGGTGCAGATGCTTCGCGCATCTCGTTTGGCAACACCATCAAGAAGGAGCGCGACATTGCGCGTGCCTTCGCACTCGGCGTCAACCTCTATGCCGTCGACAGCCATGAGGAAGTCGAGAAGATCGCGCGTGCCGCTCCTGGCGCTCGTGTGTTCTGCCGCGTCCTCACGGATGGTGAAGGCGCCGAATGGCCGCTTTCCCGCAAGTTCGGCTGCGTGCCGCAGATGGCCGTCGACGTGCTCGTCTATGCACACCAGCTCGGGCTGGAATCCTTCGGCGTCTCGTTCCATGTCGGTTCGCAGATGACCAAGGTCGATGCCTGGGACGGCGCCCTTGCCGATGCGAAGCGCGTGTTCAACTCGCTCGCCAAGCAGGGCATCGTCTTGAAGATGGTCAACATGGGTGGTGGTTTCCCGACCAAGTACCTGCGCGACATCCCGTCGGCAGAAGCTTATGGTCAGGCGATCAACGCGTCGCTGAAGAAGCACTTCGGCAACAACATCCCGCAGACCATCATCGAGCCGGGCCGCGGCATGGTCGGCAATGCTGGCGTGATCAAGGCGGAAGTCGTTCTGATCTCGAAGAAGTCTGACAATGACGAGCATCGCTGGGTGTTCCTCGACATCGGCAAGTTCGGCGGTCTCGCCGAAACCATGGACGAAGCGATCCGTTACCCGATCCGCACCGTCCGTGACGCCGACGACATGGCGCCATGCGTTCTCGCCGGTCCGACCTGCGATTCCGCCGATGTGCTCTATGAGAAGAACATGTATCCGCTGCCGATCTCGCTTTCGATCGGCGATGAGGTTCTGATCGAGGGTACCGGCGCCTACACCACCACCTACTCGGCGGTGGCGTTCAACGGCTTCGACCCGCTGAAGTCTTACGTCATCTGACGTCTCCCGCGCCGGCCAACCGGCGCGGACCCTCACAATTATCGTCATCGCTTGGGATGGGAGGCCAGAATGGCCGCTGTTCTGGAAAGCATGCGCGCGCTTTTTGCGCCGGCGCCTGCATTTGTCATCGATCATGAAACGCCGGCCGACGTGGTCGCGCGCGAAGCGCTGCTTGACCGCACCATGGGCCGCGACCGCCGCAAGAAGTCGTCGGAGAAGATTCGCAGTGGTCGCATTCCAGCCGAAGGGCTGGCACTCGTCGCCCGCGATCGGGCTGGCCACGTCATCGGAACCGTGCGTCTTTGGAGTATCGAGGCCGGCGTCAGCCGTGAAGGCCAGGCAATCGACGCGCTGCTGCTCGGTCCGCTTGCCGTCGACTGCGCCCATGAGGGCAAGGGGATTGGAGCGGCACTGATGCGGGCTGCGCTTCTTGAGGCCCGCAAGCGCGGCCATGGCGCCGTGCTTCTCGTGGGTGACGCGCCTTACTACGAGCGTTTCGGCTTCTTCGCCGACAAGACGCAGCATCTGGTGATGCCGGGTCCGTTTGCGCGTGACCGCTTCCTGGCGCTGGAACTCGTGCCCGGCTGGCTCGAAGGAGCTGCCGGCATGGTGGTCGCGTCCGGTCGCAAGCTGTCACAGCCGATGGTCTCGCGCCGCGCAGCCTGATTGAAGGTTCCCGGATGCTTGCTGAAGGGCCCGGCCGCGATTCGTCGCGCCGGGCCCTTTGCTTTGCGCTCTGCTCTGGCAGGGCCTCAGGTGGGTTTTCAATCGTCAACTCTGGTTGTGTCGCGCCGGTCACAGTCGCTGCGGCGATGGTTGTTTTATATAGTCGAGAGCTAACCTATTGATCTGGCTCAAGATACTCGTCTCTTCCGGGCTGCTAGTTGGCGTCGGCTCCACGCCACCAGTTGTTTCAAGGAGAGAATGATGACCACCGTCCGGACTGCCTCGACCCGCGCTCTTGCCACGACCGCCACACTGTTGCTGCTTGCCCCGGCAGTCTTCGCGGCGGACATAGCGCCGCTTATGGAGCCGGCACCGGAAGCGGCGACCGAGGCGTTGGCCGCGCCAAGCCCCTGGCAGGTCCGCGTGCGCGGTCTCGGAGTCATCACCAATGATTCGGGTTCGGTGAACGGCGTTGGCGGTTCGGATTTATCCTACAGTGACAGCGTGATCCCCGAACTCGACATCACCTATTATCTGACCGACAATTTTGCCGCCGAACTGATCCTCGGCACGACCTATTCGAACATCTACGCGGAGGGGAGCCTGGCTGCTGTCGGCAAGGTCGGCAAGAGCTGGCTTCTGCCGCCGACACTGACGCTGCAGTACCACTTTACCGATTTCGGCGCGTTCAAGCCCTATGTCGGTGCCGGCGTCAACTACACCATGTTCTACAGCCAGAAGGGCGATGCAGCGACCGCGCTCGACGTCAAGAACACCTTCGGCACGGCGCTGCAGGTCGGGGCCGACTACATGATCAACGAACATTGGGGCGTCAACTTCGATGTCAAGAAGCTGTTCCTGAAGGCCGACTTCGACGCGACCATCGGCGGTACCAATTACTCCGGCAAGGCCAAGCTCGATCCGTGGCTGATCGGCGCGGGTATCACCTACAGGTTCTGAACGGAAACCGCATCCGGTCCGGATGCGGCATCCTTGAAAAGGGGCGGGCCAGAGAGCTCGCCCTCAACACCCCAAAACGATCTCGCATGTCATCCGCAAATGTAGTCCGGGATGGGAGCCCTAGTGTCTGGGGCAGATCCGGTGGCGACTCCTGCGGAATTTGGTGTGGCAAAACGCACGCACTCCTCACACAGTCCTGACAAGAGCCGTCCTTTTTTCCGCCATGAGCGGGAACTATCTTCTCGTTCATCGCTTCTTGCTGCGGGGTCCGGCGCGAAAAATTTCGCACGGGCGGGAACAAATACGCCGGATAGGTTTAGGTGATTATGTTGTATAATCATCACATACATTAACCAGAGATGGCGTTATAAGCGACCTTGTAACACAGGAGTTAAAAACATGATGAAGAGCATCCTTCTCGGATCTGCCGCCGCTCTGGCGATTTCGACCTCCGCTTTCGCGGCTGACGCCATCTACGAAGCTCCGGCTGAACCGCCGATGGCTGCCATCGAAACCGCGCCGCAGTTTTCCTGGGCAGGTGGCTATGCAGGTATCCTCACCGGCTACGGTTGGGGTGACGCGGACGTTGCCGGTGCCGGCAACGCTGATTTCGACGGCGCGCGCTTCGGCGGCTTCGTTGGCTACAACTGGGATCTCGGCAACCAGCTCGTTGTCGGTCTCGAAGGCGACCTGAACTACGACTGGAACGAGGAAACTGTCGCTGGCGTCGGTGACTTCGAAACCGGCCTGAACTGGTCGACCCGCGCCCGTATCGGCTACGCTATGGATCGCGCGCTTCTGTTCGCGGCGGGTGGTTACACCGGCACCAACCTTGAAGGCCCCGGCGGCGACGACACGCTGCATGGCTGGACTGTCGGTGGTGGCGTTGACTACGCCCTGACTGACCGCATGTTCACCCGCGTTGAATATCGTTACAATGATTTCGGCGATGGCAACGTTGGCGGTCGTAACGTCGACTTCAACCAGCACACGGTCAACGTCGGTCTCGCGGTCAAGTTCTGATCTGTTCGATCCATTGATAAAGCGCCCGGCCGTTCCTCGGGATGGCCGGGCGTTTTTTGTTGGGGGCTAGACCTCGCCGGCTCAAGCGGCCCGATGCTCGAGTGTCCTGGCGTTTGCGTCCCTGATTTCGGTGCGGCGATTGAGTTCAAAACGATTGACGAGGGTCGTCAGCAAGACCGCGCCGTCTGCCAGCGTATGACCGATGGCAGTGGTTTCCTCGACCATGGCGGCGTTCTGCTGCGTCATCTGGTCGATGCTGTTGATGGCTTGACCGATTTCCTGAAGACCGGTTGCCTGTTCCCGGGCAGCGGTTGCGATCGCATCGACATTGCTGTCGATACGGCTGACGAAATCGCCGATCTGATCGAGTACGTGGCCGGTTTCGCCGACCAGCTGGACACCGGAAGACACTTCGACGCTCGACTTCTGGATTAGCCCCTTGATGTCGCGTGCAGCGTTTGCCGAGCGTTGCGCCAGTTCCCGTACCTCTTGGGCGACGACCGCGAAGCCCTTGCCGGCTTCGCCTGCGCGCGCCGCCTCCACACCGGCGTTCAGCGCCAAAAGGTTTGTCTGGAAGGCGATTTCGTCGATGACGCCGATGATCTGGCCGATCTCGGCAGAGGCGGTTTCGATCCGCTCCATGGCAGACACGGCGGAGCGAACAACACCTCCTGAGGCCATGGCACAGTTTTTCGCCTCTCTTACCAGTTCACGCGTATCGCTGGTGCGCTGGGCGGAGAGACGCACGGTGGCGGTTACCTGTTCAAGGGCAGTGGATGTCTCTTCGAGGGCTGCCGCTTGCTGCTCGGTCCGGTTTGCAAGGTTGGCCGAGGCCTCTCGCATTTCCTGGCTGTTCTCCAGCAGGCGGCGGGTCTCCTCCATGACCTTTTCCAAGGTCGTCTGGAAGGTTGCGATGGAGTGATTGAAGTCGTGGCGGAGTGGCTCGAAGCGCGGATCGAAGGCATCGTCCAGCGTCAAGCGGATGTTGCATTCGGCAAGGCGATGAAGGCCGGCGCCCAAGGCCTCGATGACAAAGCGCAGAGCCTCGGCTTCGATCATCCGGTCCTTGTCGCGCAGAGCCCGCTCGCGGTCCACCTCGGCACGGGCGGTTTCGGTTTCGGATTGCAGGCGCTGATTTTCGAGGCCAGCCTGACGGAAGACCTCGACGGCTGCCGCGATATGGCCGATTTCGTCCTTTCTGTGTGCATGGGGAACGGTGGCGGTGAAATCGCCGCCTGCCATATTGGTCATGAAATCGGTGATTTCTCCAAGCGGCTTCAGCGCGCGGCGGTGGATGAAGTAGACGCTGCCGAGCGCAGTCGTGATGAGCAGCAGCCCGAGCGTCAGCAGGAGAAGCTCACGGCTGGACGTTTCTGCGGCCGCATAGGATTCGCGACTGACAAGGTAATCGCTCGCCATTGTCACGAGCTGGTTTACGGAGGTCTCGTGATCGTGGAATTCGACCTTGAGTTTCGACAGGATCGGCGTGACAGCGCTGCCATCGGCTGCCGAAAGAGCGGGCTTCAGGTCATTTTGAAGCGTGCTCCAGTAGCGGTCGCCCTTGGCGATGACTTCGTCGTAGAGCTTTGCGCGCAGCGCGTCTGGCAGGGTGGAGTTCTTCCAGTATTCGCGTCGCTCGTCGTAGAGCGACTTCAGCACGTCAAAGCGGGGCACGTTGACCGCTGCAGTGTCGGGATGGATGAAGACCTCGTTGGCGAGCGCGTAGGATTCAATCAGGTATAGCGGCGGAGGAAGGATGTCGGCGATCAAGTCCTTGCCGTCGACGATCTCTTTATAGATCGGCCCGTTGACCTTGAGCGTCTGCAGCGTCTGTGCACCCACGCCAGCGACGGCGACGATGCCGGCGGCAAGGGCAAGACCCGCTGCCGTCACCACGATTTTTAGGTTGAGATACATGTTGCGTCCGTTTGCAAATCCGCCCGCCGGACAGGCGCATGCGTCTGCGCCTCGGCAGGATGCCGTGGTTGAAGATAAAATTGGGATGGGCTGCGGAGAATTGTTGCAGTCAGACGAGACGCGGCTTTGTTGTCTCTCGCTCGTCCTCCCCGAAAATAGGGAGGCAATTGCTACCGCATGGTTAAGGTAAGCGCATGGTGAACGGTATAGTGCGAATTTTCGCAAACTTTACCGCTAGGCGTGATTTTTCCCATGCGTACACGCAACTAAAGCGCTTTGAGGTGTTGCCTCGGCAATCAGCCGGTGATGTCGATGACGCCACAATCACCCGCCTCGGAAGCGAAGGCGAGGAGTTTGCCTGTGCTGCTCCAGGCAAGTGAGGTCACTGCACCCTTGCCGGGACGGCGCAACAGCGCCTCCTTGCCATCGGCGATGCGCACGGCAAGGATCATGCCGTCGATGAACCCGATCGCCAGAACCTCTTCGATTGGGTGGAAGGCGACCTGGGTAACGAGAATGTTGGCGCGGGTGCCGAGTTCGAGCGGAGCCTTGCCCATCGGGCCGTCCTTGCCGGAGAATGGCCAGACGATTGCAGCCGGTGCGCCTGACGAGGCGAGCCACTTGCCCTTCGGTGACCAGGAAAGGGATTTGACCTTGGCGGGATAGCCGGTCATTCGCATA
Source organism: Agrobacterium sp. MA01 (assembly GCF_009650195.1). Classification (NCBI taxonomy): domain Bacteria; kingdom Pseudomonadati; phylum Pseudomonadota; class Alphaproteobacteria; order Hyphomicrobiales; family Rhizobiaceae; genus Agrobacterium; species Agrobacterium sp. MA01. Next base: position 3,015,209 of record NZ_CP045854.1, on the reverse strand, counting down.
TGGCGGGTGTCGGCGGCTTTGCCGTCGAGCTTCCAGCCATGCAGCGCCGATTCCTGCATCATGGTGACGACGAAGCGGCCATCGGGCGAGAAGGTCACGCCCGTATGCGCGCCCTTCCAGTCGAGATCGACGGGCGCGCCTGCGGTCCCGACCCAGTGCAAAGTGACGCCGTTATAGCGGGCAACCGCGATACGCAGACCCTTGGGGGCGAAATCGACGGCCTCGACAGTACGCTCTTCGGTGAATTCCTTCGTCGTGCCATCGGCAAGCCGCACGAAAGTCGACTTGCCGTGGGCATAGGCAACCGCGCCTTGGGGACCGGGTGCGACGACCGAAATCCACTTGCGCGGAACATGGGCGATTTCGGTAACCGTGCCGTCATGAGCGATGCGCAGCACGCGGCCGTCTTCGCCACCTGTCAGCAGGGTCTGGCTTGCCGGATCCTTGACACAGGTCAGCAGTCCGGCATTCGCCTCCGTCACCTTCTCGCCGCCATCCAGCCGGTGAATGGCACCGCTCGCAGCGGCGAAGACCGGGATGTCACCGAGAAAATGGGTCGAGACAACGTGGCCTTCGATATCGAGCGGTGCAACAGTGGGCATACGGAGAGGCTTTCTTTCAGGCAGAACGGTACGGACAGGCGGCGGGGCGTGAAAGCCCCGTTCAGGCAGAGGCGGCTTCGCAGGCCTTGAAGCTGGCTTCCAGCTTTTCGCGGTCGAGCTCGCGGCCGATGAAGACAAGGCGGCTCTCGCGCTTCTCGCCATCCTTCCATGGACGCTGGTGATCGCCCTCGACGATCATGTGCACGCCCTGGACGACATAACGCTCCTCGTCGCCCTTGAAGGCGATGATGCCTTTCAGGCGCAGGATGTTCGGGCCTTGCGTCTGGGTCACCTTCTGGATCCAGGGGAAGAAGCGGTCAGGGTTCATCTCGCCGCCGCGAAGCGAGACCGAGGTCACCGTCACGTCATGGATCGGGGAGGGGGCGTGATCGTGCTGGTGATGCCCGTGGTCATGACCATGATCATGCGCATGATGATCGTGGCCATGGTCATGATGGTGGTGGTCATGCCCGTGATCATGGTGATGATGATCATGGCCGCAATCCGGGCCACAGACATGGTCCGGGTCGTCATGGTCGAGGAAATGCGGATCGTTTTCCAGTGCGCGCTCGAGATTGAAGGCGCCCTGATCGAGCACCTTGGCGAGATCGACGCCTGAACGCGTGGTCGAATAGATGCGGGCGGAAGGATTGATCGCGCGCACGATGTGCTCGATCTGGTGCAACTCGTCATGGGTGACGAGATCGGCCTTGTTGATGACGACAACATCAGCAAAGGCGATCTGGTCTTCGGCTTCGCGGCTGTCCTTCAGGCGCAGCGGCAGGTGCTTTGCATCGACCAGGGCGACAACGGCATCGAGCTCCGTCTTGGAGCGGACGTCATCATCCATGAAGAAGGTCTGGGCGACCGGCACCGGATCGGCAAGGCCTGTCGTCTCGACGATGATGCCGTCGAAGCGGCCGGGGCGGCGCATCAGGCCTTCGACGACGCGGATCAGGTCGCCGCGCACCGTGCAGCAGACGCAGCCATTGTTCATCTCGTAGATTTCTTCGTCCGACTCGACGATCAGGTCATTGTCGATGCCGATTTCGCCGAATTCGTTGACGATGACGGCGTATTTCTTGCCGTGGTTTTCGGAGAGGATGCGATTGAGCAGCGTCGTCTTGCCGGCGCCGAGATAGCCGGTGAGCACGGTGACGGGTGTCGGTTTCGCGGATGCTTCGGTCATGAAAGCCTCTGGTGTCAGGGGGCGCCGGACGATGCGGCTGTAATTGTGTTACCCCCATATAGGCGTTCCGTCTTGCCAGTTCAAAGGCTTTCGTACGGCTCAGGTGGGGGCCAGCGCCGAGCGGACATCGGTGAGTGTGAAGTCGTCTCCGACATAGAGAAGCGGGCAGTCGAACTCCTTGGCGGTGGCATAGGAAAAGCAATCGCCGAAGTTGAGCGAGGCCGGGTGGATGCCTTTGCCGAAGCGTTGGTAGGCTGCGGCAGCGAGCTCCGCGCGGGAAGCCGTCAGGTCGATGATCTCGACATTGAGGGATGCAATCAGTCGCGACAATTCATCCGTACAATTTTTTTGAAGAGCCGCGATTTTCAGTTCGAGCAGCGTGCCAGCTGACAACACTAGGCGACTGTTTGGGGTTTCCAGAACTGCTGCACAGGCCTTAGCAGTCGCTTCATTCTTTATGATGGCAATCAGTGCAGATGTGTCGAGTGCGATCACGTCGGAAGACCGTTTTCATCGTACAGAAAGTCGTGACTCCTGTCAGCGAGCGGCTCACCTGGAACCGGGCGAGCGGCCTTGGCCATGATCTCTTCGAGAATGGCCCGTCGTTCCTCGAGAGTTAGCGCAGGACGTCGGCCGGTCGATTCGATCGGTTGCAAGACGACAGCATCCTGCCCGTCGCGGGTGATGATAACGGGCTCTCCGCGTTCGGCTCGCTCTACAAGTTCTTCGACCCGCGCGGCTGCCTGCTCCATGGAAACACGCATGCTTCTTCCTCACGCTCTCTCTTGACCAATATGCGCCTTCCCTGTCGGCCCTGCAAGCTCACGTCAATGTTGCAGTATCGAACCTGTGCACGTCATCCAGTAGATCGAGAAGGCCTGCAACCGAATGGGCCAGCAATCGTTCCCCCCTCTCTGCCGTCGCCGCCGCCGCATTGCCGGCCACACCCTGTGAGTTGAGATCCGACATCTTCCAGCCGAAGGCATGGGGACCATAGGCGCGTAGATGGCGGAAGCGGGCGGCGAAGTCGGATTGCCGGGAGGGGAAGCTCTCTGCTTTCGTCATGTCCACCAGATCCGGTGCGAGCGCCAGCATGACCGATGTCTCGATGTCTCCGCCGTGGATGTCGACCGCCTTTGCCTCGGGTGCAATCCAGCCGTCCGGCTGGCCGAAGCGTGTCCAGCTTGTTGCGACCACCAGCATATTGAAGCGCACCCGTGCTTCGGTTGCGGCAATCGTCAGCAGCGGGGAATTGCCACCATGGGCGTTCATCAGCAACAGTTTGTGAATGCCCTGGCGGTTCAGATCTTCGGCGATCCCGAGCCAGCGGATGATCGCCTCGTCATAGGTGAGTGTTCGGCTGCCTTCGACATGCATGTGTTCGATCGAGTAGCCGACGGGCTCCGCCGGCAGGATGGTGACTGGCAGATGCGGAGGCAGGGCATCGGCGACACGGCGCATGATGCCTTCAGCGATGATCGTGTCGGTCTCGAAGGGCAGGTGAGGGCCGTGCTGCTCGTGTGCGCCGAGCGGCAGGACGGCAATCCAGTCGCGCCGGTCATCGGCTTTCAGCCGGGGATCGTTGTCCGCGAACGACAGGGCTGGCTTCGCCATCTGGTCTAACCTCATCATCTTCGTTATGCATGGCAGCCGTCGCGGCGGATTGCAGTGAGGGCCGCAGCGTTTGTCGACCGGGGAGAGTCATGGCGAAAAAGGACAAGGCCGACAAGGACCGCGGTGAAAAGAAGAAGAGCAAGAAGAAGGAGCCGCCGGCTTCGGGTGTGCTCAGTGGTGCCATGACCCAGGTCGCACGTGCTTTGCGAACCCGGCTTTCCCATGGGCTTGCCGAAAGCGGGCTATATCCGGGCCAGGATGGCGTTGTGCAACTTCTCGCGCAGGAGGACGGCCAGACGCCGGGTGCGCTTGCCCATCAGCTCGGTGTCAAAGCGCCCACCATGACCCGCACCATCGGGCGGATGGAGGCGCAGGGCTTCGTCATGCGCCGTACCGACGATCGAGACGGACGCCTGACCAAGGTCTATCTCACCGACGAGGGGCGCGGCAGCGTGGCTCAGATCGCGGCGGTGACGGTTGCCTGCGAGGCTCATGCCCTCCAGGGCCTGTCGGGCAAGGAAGTGAAGATCCTGGTCAAGCTGCTGGCGGCCATCGAGGGTAATCTCTCGGGTCAGAGCGGCATGCGGTCAGCTGATCATGCGGAGGATGACGGTGATTGAAATCGCCAATTAAATTGTTTAATTAAATCTTTTAAGGGCGGTCGAGCGCCCACCGGCCTGCTGCGAGGGAGGAAACGTGGCACAAAAGGTAAAGCTTTCGACCATTGCGGAGACGCTTGGTCTCTCTACGGCGACCATTTCGCTTGCCCTGCGTGACAGCCCGCTCGTCGCGGCGGACACTCGGGAGAAGATCAAGGAGCAGGCGCGCGCTCTCGGTTATATCTACAACCGCCGTGCTGCGAGCCTTCGCACCTCCCGCTCCGGGATCATCGGTGTCGTCGTGCATGACATCATGAACCCGTTCTACGGCGAAATCCTGAAAGCCATCGAGACCGAACTCGATCGCAGCCGACACACCTTCATTCTTTCGAACCACTACGACAGCGTCGAGAAGCAACGCATGTTCATCGAGACGCTGCTGCAATTGGGCGGCGACGGGGTGATCATGTCGCCTGCCATCGGCACGCCGCCGGAAGACGTGTTGCTCGCCGAGAATAACAGCATGCCGGCGATCTTCATCGCCCGCTCGATGGATGGGCTCGATGTGCCGATCTATCGCGGCGACGACAGCTACGGCATTTCGCTGGCCACCAACCATCTGATTGGCCTTGGCCATCGCTCGATCGCCATGATCGGCGGCACGGACCAGACATCCACGGGGCGTGACCGCTACCAGGGCTATGTGAACGCGCTGCGCAAGGCGGGTATCGAAGTCGATCCCGGCCTGCGCATCCCGGGCCCCCGCACCAAGCAGGGCGGTTTCGAGGCGGCGGTGAACTTCCTGTCGCTTCCGCAAAAGCCGACGGCTGCCGTCTGCTGGAACGATCTCGTCGCCATCGGGTTGATGAACGGCATTGCCCGTGCCGGTCTCATCCCCGGCCAGGACATCTCGGTCACCGGCTATGACGACCTCGAGGAAGCCTCGATCGCCACGCCATCCCTGACAACCGTCTGGAACGGTCAGGCGGAGGTCGGGCGGCTTGCCGCGCGGGCGCTGCTCGACAAGCTTGCCGGCAGTCACGAGCCTGACGGCATCCACCTGATCAAGCCCGAGATGCGCATTCGCCAATCGACCGGCCCGATCCGTCGGTGATCCCCGAGGCGGCTTCAAGGCCGCTCGTCCATGATCCTCGCCCCGCAAGGAGACAGCCATGTCCGATCGCCCCCTCGTGCTCATTCCAGGCCGCATTCATCCGCGCGTCCGTGCCCGTCTTTCGGATCGGTTCGACCTTTTGGAAATCTCCGATGCCACTGCCGCCGAGGCGGACGCGGGTGAACTGGAGCGAGTGCGCGGCGCTGCGGTCTCCGGCCGATTTCCTGCTTCGCTGATCGAGCGCTTGCCGAAGCTCGAGGTGATCGGCAGTTTCGGGGTCGGATACGACGGCGTCGATGTGACGGCTGCTGCTGCTGCCGGGGTGGTCGTCACGAATACGCCCGACGTGCTGAACGATGAGGTGGCCGATACGGCGATCGCGCTGCTTCTCAATACCATGCGTCAGTTCTATTTCGCCGAGCGTTATCTGCGTGACGGACGCTGGGAGAAAGAGGGGGCCTTTCCGCTCTCGCCGCTTTCGCTCAAGGGGCGCAAGATCGGCCTTCACGGTCTCGGCCGGATCGGCATGGAGATTGCCAACCGTCTCCTGCCGTTCAAGGTCGAACTCGCCTACCATACGCGGCGACCCCGCACGGATGTTGATTTTGTCTATCACGACACCCTGACGGGTCTCGCGGAGGCGGTCGATGTGCTGATCTCCATCGTCCCGTCGACGCCGGAGACCAATGGTGCAATCAACGCCGAAGTCCTCTCCGCGCTGGGGCAGAACGGCGTGCTCATCAATGTCGGTCGCGGTTCGACGGTCGATGAGCCTGCGCTGATCGCCGCCCTTCAGGCCGGTACGATCGCTGCTGCCGGTCTCGATGTCTTTGCCGACGAACCTCGCGTGCCCCAGGCCCTGATCGACCTGCCGAATGTCTCGTTGCTGCCGCATGTCGCATCGGCCTCGGTGCCAACGCGTGACGCCATGGCCGATCTTGTTGTCGACAATATCGTCAGCTGGTTCGACACGGGACGGCCGCTCACGGCGGTTCCGGAAACGCCGTATCCAAGGAGCTGATTCGGCGGTCAGCCTTCCGCAAGCTTGCCGGTGCATCCTCTTGCCATATGGGGTCTCGAGCGGAAGGATGCTCCGATGAAGTCCTCTCTCGCCATCGTGGCGACAGTTCTCCTGTGTGCAGGTGTCTCGGTGGTCGGAGTCAGTATCTGGGCTCTGCCGCAGCGCTCCGCGCAAATGGCCACCGATCCGATCGTGCTCGGCACAATTCCACCTGCCGACCATACGCCGTCGGTCTTTGCCGCGAAGCTGCATGCGGGATCCGTCTCGCCACCGGCCCAGTTTTCCGTGTCCAACTTCACACGAAAGACGGTCTGTCTGGTGGAGCGGGGTGCGGCTCTCACCAGTCGCAGTCGCGATTTTTTCGCTCCACCCGATTGCGAAGAGGTCTGGCCTGGTCTGGTGCGTGCAACCACCTGGACCCAGCACGAAGATGGCAGTGTGACGATCAGCGATCCTGGTGGAGCCATCTTGCTGACACTGGTTCGAGGGCGGCACTTTTCTTACGAGGTGACGGATATACCCGGTGCAGATCTGGCGCTCCTGATGTTGCCTTGAGCATTTGCGGAGCGGGTCATAAAAATTGTAGCCTTGTGCAGTAGAGCGCTACGGTTGCGCACTTTCTTCCCTCGTTTTACATGTTCGCGCTAACATAGCGACTGCCCTCTACAGGCACGCTCAAGTGAAAGCTCTCATCCAAAAGAATAGAGTCCAAGCGCTTGAATCCCCTTAGACAAAATGGTTAGCTCGCGCATCGCTGCCGGGAGGGGCCGACGATGCCCGCCGGTGGGGCAACAAGTGGGAGGTAGTTCATGGATCGTCGTTCATTTATCAAGAAGGCTGGCGTCGCCGGTGCGGGCGCTGCTGCGTCCACCGTGCTGGCAGCACCAGCCATCGCGCAGGAAAACCCCAAGATCACCTGGCGCTGCTCGTCGGGCTTCCCCAAGGCGCTTGACACCATTTATGGTGCTGCCGAAGTGTTTGCGGCAGCCGTCAACGAAGCAACCGACGGCAATTTCCAGATCCAGGTCTTCGGGGCTGGCGAAATCGTCGGTGCGCTGGAAGGTGCAGATGCCGTTCGTGATGGCACCATCGAAATGGCGCATACCGCGTCCTACTACTTCTTTGGCAAGGATCCGAGCTGGGCATTCGGCACGGGCGTTCCGTTCGGCCTGAACCAGCGCATGACCAATGGCTGGCTCTACGAGGGCGGCGGTCTCGACCTGCTCAACGAATTCTATGCCGCCAACAACATGATCTCCTTCCCGGCTGGTAACACCGGTGCGCAGATGGGTGGCTGGTTCCGTAAGGAAATCAACACGGTCGCCGACCTGCAGGGCCTGAAGTTCCGCATCGGCGGCTTCGGTGGTCGCATCATTTCCGAACTCGGCGTCGTTCCGCAGAACATCCCGGGTGGTGACATCTACGCGGCTCTCGAGCGTGGCACGATCGACGGCGCTGAATTCGTCGGTCCTTATGACGACGCCAAGCTCGGCTTCAACAAGGTCGCGCCTTATTGCTACTATCCCGGCTGGTGGGAAGGTGGCGTGACGCTGATGAACATGATCAATCTCGACAAGTGGAACGAGCTGCCGAGCAACTACAAGGGTATCGTCAAGAGTGCGTCTGCGCTCGCCAACGGTGTGATGATGGCGCGCTACGACAGCCTCAACCCGGCTGCCCTGAAGCAGCTCGTCGCAGACGGCACTCAGCTTCGTCCTTATAGCCGCGAGATCCTGGAAGCCTGCTTCGATGCGGCGACCAAGGTTTATGGGGAGATCAGCGCCGAGAACCCGCAGTTCAAGAAGCTGCACGATTCCTACATGGGCTATCGCGGCGACGGCTATCTGTGGTTCCAGCTGTCCGAGTACAGCTTCGACACCTTCATGATGCTGCAGCAGCGCGGCGGCAAGCTCTAAGCTTTTCGCTTCAGACTGATCGAAGAGGCCTCGGGACGTCCAGTCCCGGGGCCTTATTTGTTTGTGTCGTGATCCATTCGAATCGATTATCGGCGCTTGGCCAAAGAAAAACCCGGCGTCTCCGCCGGGTCTCATTTTTGAGAGGCCTTCGCCTTCAGTCGAACCGCGGCAGGCCGCCGGCATCGCCAGGGCCTGGCAGGCCACCTGGGGCAGGAAGCGATGTGCCTCCTGCCGGTGGTGTGGCCGGTTGCGTTGTCGGAGCCCCGAAATTCGGCATCGCAGGCATGCCATCACCGGGTCCCGGAAGACCCAGCGAAGGTGCTCCATCGAGGCTCATGCCTGGCAGACCGAAGCCGGAACCACCTGCATCGTTGATCTGGCTGTTGATGTCCGTCTGGTTCATCTGCACGGGCGCGGCCTTGTAGTGGGTCACAAGACCGGGGAAGGCGATCAGAATGCCCAGCATGAGGATGTTGATCAGGATGAACGGCAACGTCCCTGTGTAGATCGACCGCGTGGTGATGGGTTCGATCATGCGATCGGTCGTCTTGTCGTGCCAGGCCTTGGTCGGTGCAACCGAGCGCAGATAGAAGAGGGCAAAGCCGAAGGGTGGCGTCAGGAAGCTGACCTGCAGGTTCATCCCCAACAATACGCCGAACCAGACAAGGTCGATGCCGAGCTTGTCCGCCACGGGTGCCAGCAACGGCACCAGAACGAATGCGATTTCGAAGAAATCGAGGAAGCATCCGAGGATGAAGACGATGATCGTCACGACGATCAAGAAGCCTGTCTCACCGCCCGGCAACGCCAGCATCAGTTCTTCAACCCAGATATCGCCCGAGATCCCATAGAAGGTGAGCGCGAAGACACGGGCACCAATCAGGATGAACATGACGAAGGTCGCTAGCTTCGCGGTCGAGTCCAGCGCCTGCATCAGGGTCTTCAGGTTGAGTCTGCGTTTTGCCAGCGCCATGATCAGTGCGCCGGCAGCACCCATGGCGCCGCCTTCTGTCGGCGTTGCGATGCCGAGGAAGATCGTGCCGAGGACGAGGAAGATGAGCGCAAGTGGCGGGATCAGGACAATGACAACCTGCTCGGCCATCTTCGACATATAACCCAGGTTCCAATGACGATTGGCCAGGGCAAACACGTATGGGATGACTGTCGCTGCAAGTGCTGCCCAGACCACGCGCGTCTCGTAGCGGAACTCCGTGAACACGAAGTAATAGCTGATGAAGTAGAGACCGATCGCAGCCAGAAGGATGAAATAGAGAGACGTCCCTCCTGAACCAAGTGGGCGGGCTTCAGGAGGAAGTGCGGGTGCCCATTCCGGTTTGATCAGTGTGACCGCGAAGATGTAGAGGCAATACATGCCAACCAGCATCAATGCTGGCAGCATGGCGCCGACATACATGTCGCCCACGGAGCGACCGAGCTGGTCGGCCATGACGATCAGAACCAGCGAAGGCGGAACGATCTGCGCCAAGGTGCCGGATGCCGCGATCGTACCCGCGGCAAGTCCTGGATTGTAGTTGTAACGCATCATGATGGGCAGTGAGATCAGGCCCATGGCGATGACTGAGGCTGCCACGACGCCGGTCGTTGCAGCTAGAAGCGCGCCGACGATGACAACCGCGAATGCCAGGCCGCCGCGCACTGTGCCGAACAACTGGCCGATCGTGTCTAGAAGGTCTTCCGCCATGCGCGACCGCTCGAGGATCAGGCCCATGAAGGTGAAGAAGGGAATGGCCAGAAGCGTGTCGTTGCGCATGATGTCAAAGACACGGTTCATGTTGGCTTGGGCCAGCGGCCAGGACAATCTTATCTCCGGCGAGATATGGCTGAGCTCCACACCGAAGATGAAGAAGTAGATTCCGCCGGCCGCCAGCGTGAATGCAACCGGGTAGCCGATCAGCAGCATACCCATCACGATGATAAACATGATCGGCGCGAGGTTGTGTGCGAAAATATCAAGCATTGTTGCCCCCCTTCGTCTGGCTCGCAGCGTCGTCGGCAGGCAGATCAGGTTTGCCATGTCCGGACGCGACCGTCGTGTCCTCGAGGTCGCCACGAATGATGGCAAAGCGCTTGATGATTTCCGAGAACGCCTGGAGGTTCAATAGAACGAAGCCCACAAGGATGCTGGCCTTGGCCGGCCAAATGATCAGGCCGCCAGCGTTGGAGGACATTTCGCCCGACATAAACGAGCGCCAGAAGAATGGCCACGCAAAATACGTCATCATTAGGCAGAAGGGCAGCAGGAAAAAGATATGGCCGAATAGGTCGATCCAGTCGCGTGTGCGCTTCTTGAAAGTGCCCGCCAGCACGTCAATTCGCACATGCTCGTTGCGCTGGAGCGTGTAGGCGGCGGCCAGCATGAACACGGTGCCGAACAGATACCACTGTACTTCCAGCCAAGCGTTGGATGACATGTCGAAGGTCTTGCGGATGACGGCGTTGCCGGCGCTGATCAGGACGGCGGCCAGGAGCAGCCAGGAAACCCAGCGCCCGATGGCCCCGTTGATCGCGTCGATCAGCCGAGAAACAGCCAACAGGATTGTCATTGTGTTTTTTCTCCCCTTGTCGCTTCGTGCTTAGAGCAATGGCAAACCACGTGCAACTGGACTGCACCGATCCGCCCCCAGGGGCAACGAAAGTTGAACTGGCTGCAGCTGCAGCCGAAGCTGGCGCTGGTTTCCGTCTGCGCGCATCGCTTGTGTTTGCTTGCATTTTAATAGTTTCGATAGGCCGCCCTTAAGAGGTTCTCGCTTAGTTGTTTGCGTGTCACCTAGAAGCAGTGCAGTTTAGGAGTTGCTTCGTTTTGCGTGTTGCTGTGACGTTTTAGGACATGCTTTTTGCCGCAAAGCAGGCACAAGGATTGGAAGAGACATCATTTGAAAACTGAGGTTTCGCGTCCAACCTTGCCGGGAGGGCAGATCATGAATACCGAGAGGGGGCATGAGAAAAATGTGCCCACGGATGTGTATCTGTCGTTCGTGAGCTCTCTGTTCGACAACCGCTTCACGCTGTTTACCGGCATGGTTGTCCACATCCTGACATTCGTCACGGTCTATGTGCAGACGGGAGCGTCCTTCTACCTCTTCCTGTGCGCCTGCTTCGTCGCCGTCTTCTCGTTCCGGCTGAACTCCTTCTTTGTCTTCGATCGGGAAGACAAGTCGAAGCTCACTCGCCAGCAGATCGCGGCCTGGGAACGCCGCTATGTCATCGGGGGCGCCTCGACTGCTGCAATCCTGGGTGTCGGCAGCGGTTACGCGATGCTCGCCTTCGAAGACACATTCGCGGAACTTGCCTGCATAGCCGTGACCATGGCCTCGATGGTGTCCGTCGTCGGCCGCAACTATGGTTCAAGGCTTGCTGTCGATCTGCAGACTTTGGCGTGCTGCGTGCCCATGATCATCGGCAGCCTTCTTGCACAGGATCTTTTCAAGGCATTGTTGTCGCTGATGCTCGTGCCGTTTGGCCTCACCGTGCGGTCGATGGCCAATGGTGTGCGCGACTTCCTCTATGAAAATGTTCTGGCTTCTCGCGAAATGGCAAAAATTGCCGATCGCTTCGACACGGCTCTCAGCAACATGACACATGGTCTGTTGATGCTTGATCCGAACAATCGGATCGAGGTGGTCAATCGGAAGGCCTGCGAATTGCTCAACCTGGGGGACCGTCGCCGCCTCGTCGGCTGCGATCTCGACGTCGTTCTGCGCTACGGCGTCCGCCATACGTTTCTGGACGGATCCATGTCGAGCCTTCTGCAGAAACAGCTCGCCCAGCTCGTGCAAGGGCTCTCCAGCCGCGCACTCATGCATTTTTCTGAAGATCTGGTGCTGGAGTTCTCCGCCAAGCGGCGCGACGAGGGCGGGGTCGTGTTGATCTTCGAGGATGTGACGGCTCGGGTGCATGCCGATCGCAAGATCCTGCACATGGCACGTTACGATAGTCTGACGGGGCTGCCGCATCGGGGATACTTCATCGACCTCGTCCGCGAGCGCCTGGAGCGCTCCGGCGAGTTCGGGACGAATGTCGGCCTGATGATCCTTGATGTTGCCGATTTCAAGCATGTGAACGATCTCAAGGGGCATCTGACCGGCGACAAATTGCTGGTGTCCATCGCGTCTCGCCTGACGGAGTTTGCCGCAGGCAAGGCTGTTGTCGGCCGTCAGGTGGGCGATCACTTCATCTGCTTCTTTCCGAATGTCGAGGACCAGGACGATCTCGTAGACGTGATGCGTAACCTGCATCTCGCCGCCAGCGCCGATTATGATGTCGAGGGGATGCGTGTCCCGGTCGTTTTCTCCGCCGGGGCCGTGCTTGCCGAGAGTGCTGCATTCGACATGGATGACTGGCTGGTCAAGCTGGATATCGCGCTGTTCGAATCGAAGGCACGCAGCCGTGGCAGCTTTACGCTTTTCGTCAAGGAAATGGATGCGCGTTATCTGGAGCGGCAGCGGCTGAAGGCGGATCTCAGAGCGGCCGTTGACCAGCAGGCCATCACCGTCGTCTACCAGCCCATGTTCACTCCGGATGGGCGCGGTCTCGTCTGTTGCGAGGCGCTTGCCCGATGGCATCACCCGGAAAAGGGGCCGATTGCGCCGAATATCTTCATCCAGATCGCAGAAGAGATGGGCATTGTCACAGAGATCACGGAGCAGGTGCTGCGCCGAGCCTGTTTTGATTGCCAGACTTGGCCGGAAGCGATCGGTGTTTCGGTTAATCTTTCTGTCCACGATCTCAGGCAGGGCGATCTCGCCGCCATGATCGAACGGATTCTCTCGGAGACTGGGCTGTCGGCCAAGCTGCTGCATCTTGAGGTCACGGAAAGCAGCCTGATCGAAGAACTCACTCCCGCCCGCGCCGTTCTGGACAGGCTACGCGGGCTCGGGATCACGATTTCCATCGACGATTTCGGCACCGGCTTCTCGAGCCTCAGCTACCTGGATACCCTGCCCGTCGACGTGGTGAAGATCGATCGCTCCTTCGTTCGCAACATCGGGCAGGACGCCCGCCGACTGAAGCTTCTGCGGGGGATCGTCAGCCTGACGCGCGGTCTTGACATCGGGATCGTGGTCGAAGGCGTTGAAACGCGGGAGCAGCTGTCGCTGATCAAGAAGCACAACTGCGCCGATCTCATTCAGGGCTACGTCTTCTCGATGCCGATCGCCGCTCACGCCATCGCCGCTCTCGCGGAGGAGGCAGAAGTCCACGGGATCGCTGCCCAAGCCGGCGTGGCTTGACGCACCTGTTCTGCTGCCTGTTTCCATTTCCAGTCAGATTTACCGCGTGTCGCAGAGATGGTTGCGGATGCGACGGTTAACCTTAACCTATCGCATTTTAATATCTTATTAATTTTCAGGGGGGCGAGGTGGAACGATAGGTGATACCCCATGCCATCGGTTGCAGCCGGCGGGGTATCAGTATGGAACTGGAAGGCTTTTCGGAACGATTGATGCGCTACCTCGATTTCATCGAGTATCGCCGGATCGAGACTCAAGAAGATTTCGAAGATATCGAGCAACTGCGTTACAAGGCTTACAAGGCAGCGAACGTGCTGCCGGTCGCGGCGCCAAGCATGATTGATGATGCTGATTTCGACAGGCACGCCTATGTTTTCGGGATCTATTATTTCGAAGAGCTTGTCAGCACGATACGGCTTCACCACGTGACCCCAAGACATCCCCTATCACAGTCGGCAGGCGTCTTTCCCGACGTGATGGAGGCTTATCTGGATGCGGGACTGACCTTGATCGACCCCGCGCGTTTCGCTGTCGATCCAGATGTGGCAAGCGAGTTGCCCATTCTCCCCTACATCACTCTTCGGACGAGTATTGTCGCTGCCGCCTATTTCAGGGCGGACCGCGTGCTGCAACACGTTCGGCCGCATCATACTGCCTTCTACAAGCGCGTCTTCTATGCGGAAACTGTCGTCGAGCGGCGGATGACCGAGATCTATGGTCTTGAGCTCACACTCATGGCCACCAATACCCACACGACGGGTGCGAAACTCCTCAAGCGCTATCCGTTCTTCGATTCCGGGGTGCACGAGCGCCGCCTGATGTTCGGACGTGGGGAGGGGGCGCTGTCGACCACGCCGCTGACGGTCCTGCCTTCGGCGCGACTCGTGGCGGCGGGAAAGGTCACGGGCGCTGTCGCTGGTCGGGATTATTGACCACAAACGTCGGATCCGATTGCGCTCCGCCTGCCGTTTGTGTATGCGGGAAAAAGATACATTTCTGCCCATGGTTTCGTCAGATGTGATTCCGCCGTGGTGCCGCTAGGCTTAAGATTTGGGAGATCGAACATGAGCGAACATCATTCCGGTCCGGTCGAAACCGGTGCTTCTATGGACTACAAGGAGCACGAGAAGACCTATGACGTCTTCATCGCTGGCACCAAGTATGGCACCGTCATCCTGGTTGCGCTGATGATCGCCATGGCTGCCGGCTTCTTCGGCGGTGCTGGCCTGCTCGGCGGGTTCTTCATCTGGATCGTGCTGTCGGTTGCCGGCGTTTTCATGATGCGCTGATCGGCGATAGAGCATTGATTGACGAGAGGCGGTCCGGCAACGGATCGCCTTTTTCTTTGCCCATCGTCCGCATCAATCCATGGCCATAAAAAAAACGGCGGATCACCCCGCCGTTTCGATGTCTTGCCGATGGTTCTGGCCTCAGCTTGTCGTGCCGCGCGTGCGCGCCAGGCCCTGCTTGGCGGGCTCGTATTTGGGATCGAGGCGCAGCGCATGGCTGTAGGACTTGGCTGCACGGGCCTTGTCGCCGCGACGCTCATAGATCAGCGCCTGGTTGGCCCAGCTCTCGGCGATGTTGTTGTTCAGCTCGATCGCGAGGTTGAAGTCGGCGAATGCGTTGTCGTCATCGTTCAGCGCGACATAGGATACGCCACGGCCATTGTAGGGCTCAGGCGCCCGCGGCGAAAGCGAGATCGCCTTCGAGAAGTCATCGATCGCCTTCGCATGGTCGCCGCGCACCTGGTATATCAGGCCACGATTGTGGAAGGCACGACCATCGGTCGTATCGAGCTGGATGGCGCGGTTGAAGTCGCCGAAGGCCTCGTCGATGCGCCCGGCCTGACGATAGATGTTGCCGCGGCCGATATAGGCGACGTCGTAGTTCGGGTTGATCTTGAGCGCCTGGTTGTAGTCGGCGGCGGCTTCGACCGGCTTGCCCATGTTGCGGTAGACCAGCGCGCGGTTGGCATAGGCCTGGAAAAACTGCGGGTTGAGCTGCAGGGCGGTGTTGAAATCGTCGAGCGCCTGGCGGAACTGGCCTGCGCGACCATAGGCCGAGCCGCGCACGTTGTAGCCTTCCGGATCACGCGGGTTGGACTGGATGACTGATGTCAGAGAGGCGATGTTTTCCTCGGAGCCCTGGGCCCGGTCAAGACGAATAACATCCGTGGTTTCCGTCGTGGTGGCGCAGCTTGCCAGGGTCAGTGTGGCGAGCAGAGCTGCCGCAGTGGCCAGTCGCGGCAAGCGCGAAGCCTGGGAGGCGGAGAGGAGCACGGAGCTTTTCGTCATGAGGCGCATCATCCGGCGGCCGCCAGAACCCCTCGTAGGCGTCGGACAGCGCAAGTTCGTGTTTCATATCAAAAGGGCGGCGGCGATTCGTCTCGCCCCCGCCCTCATTTCATAGGAAAACGTCTAAATCTAGGCTGATCAGCGCGCGCGAGCAGGGGCCGGCAGAAGGCCTTCGCGCTGCATCTTCTTGCGGGCGAGCTTACGGACGCGGCGAACGGCCTCGGCCTTTTCGCGCGCACGCTTCTCGGACGGCTTTTCGAAGAAGTCGCGCATCTTCATTTCACGGAAAATGCCTTCGCGCTGCATTTTCTTCTTGAGAGCGCGGAGCGCCTGGTCAACGTTGTTGTCGCGGACTAGTACCTGCACGTTTATCCCGTTCCTTTGGTTTTAAGTGTTGGTCCTTCCGTCGATGGAGGTCGCATCTTCGGAAACAGCGTAATGGTTCGCGCGGCCACTGAGTCCGGCGATTGGGTTGCGAGATACCAGAAGACCCTGGTGAAGTCCATATGGCGCAAGGCTTCCCGCTAATAATTTTGCGCCCTACACTGCACTTCTTCTGGGGTGTCGAAAGACGGATGACAATGCGTCGCAAAACGGACGTCATGTCGTGGGTTGATCTGCGACCTGTATCATCCTACCCACATGCCTGAACCACAGGAGTTTAAGGCGAATGCGCAAATATTCGGTCTTTGCCGTTGTCCGTGAGGCCATGCGTGCCCACAAGGGATGGGAGGCTCAGTGGGTCTCTCCCGAGCCGCGGCAGTCCTATGACGTGATCATCATCGGCGCCGGCGGCCATGGTCTTGGTGCGGCCTATTATCTCGCCAAGGAACACGGCATCACCAATGTCGCCGTGATCGAGAAGGGCTGGCTCGGCGGCGGCAATACCGGCCGTAATACGACGATCATCCGGTCCAACTATCTCTATGAAGAGAGCATGGACATCTACGAGCATTCGCTGAAGCTCTGGGAGGGCCTCAGCCAGGACCTCAACTACAATGTCATGTATTCGCCGCGCGGCGTGATGATGCTGTCGCACAATGTGCATGATCAGCAGTCCTTCAAGCGGCATGTGAATGCAAACAATCTCTACGGTATCGACAATGAGTGGCTGACGCCGGAGCAGGCCAAGGCCTTCTGCCCGCCGCTCGATATTTCCAAGACCGCCCGTTACCCGATCAATGGTGCCGCCCTTCAGCGCCGCGGCGGCACGGCGCGTCACGATGCGGTCGCCTGGGGCTATGCGCGTGCGGCGTCGGATCGCGGCGTGCACATCATCCAGAATTGTGAAGTGACCGGCATCCGCCGTGGTCCGAATGGTGAAGTCACCGGCGTCGACACGACCAAGGGCTTTATCGGCGCGAAGAAGGTCGGCGTTTCCGCGGCCGGCCATTCCTCCGTCGTAATGGGCATGGCGGGCGTGCGTCTTCCGGTTCACTCGACGCCGCTGCAGGCGCTCGTTTCCGAGCCGCTGAAGCCGATCTTCCCCTGCGTGGTCATGTCCAATACCGTGCATGCCTATATCTCGCAGTCGGATAAAGGTGAGCTGGTCATCGGCGCTGGTACCGACCAGTACAACTCCTACAGCCAGACCGGCGGCATGCAGATTATCACCCATACGCTGGATGCCATCTGCGAGCTCTTCCCGATGTTCCGTCGGGTGAAGATGATGCGCCAGTGGGGCGGGATCACCGACAACACCGCCGACCGTTCGCCGATCCAGAGCGTCACGCCGGTTCAGAACCTCTTCGTCAATGCCGGCTGGGGCACGGGCGGTTTCAAGGCGACGCCGGGTTCGGCCAATCTCTTTGCCCATCTCATCGCCAAGGGCGAGCCGCACCGGCTGGCCCAGGGTCTGACGCTCGACCGGTTCCGCACCGGCCGCCTCATCGACGAGGCAGCTGCCGCTGCCGTGGCGCACTGAATTAGGGATCGTCCATCATGCTGGTCATCAAATGCCCCTATTGCGAAGAAGAGCGTGCTGAGCTCGAGTTTCGCGCCGCCGGTGAAGCGCATATCGCGCGCCCGGAAAACATCGCTTCGATTACGGACGAAGAGTTCGCGGACTACTTCTTCCTGCGTGACAACCCGAAGGGCCTGATCTTCGAACGCTGGCGCCATATCCATGGCTGCGGGCGCTTCTTCAACGCGGCCCGCGACACGATCTCCGACAAGATCCTGCTGACCTACAAGGCCGGTGAACCCATGCCCGATCCTGCAACACTGGTTGCCCCGTCTGCATCGAAGGGAGAAAAGGCATGAGTGCTGCCAACCGTATTCCCGGCAAGGGTCGCCTGACGCCGGCGCTGACCGCCCGCTTCACCATCGATGGCCGCACTTTGACGGCCTATGAAGGTGATACCGTGGCGTCTGCCATGATCGCCAACGGCATGCATCTCGCCGGACGCTCGTTCAAGTATCACCGTCCGCGCGGCATCCTGACCGCAGGTCCGGAAGAGCCGAACGCGCTGCTCGACGTGTCGCGTGACGCTGCCCGCCGCCAGCCGAATGTGCGGGCGACCGTGCAGGAAGTCTTCGACGGGATGAAGATCGAGACGCAGAACCGCTGGCCGTCGCTGTCGCTCGACATCGGCGAGGTCAACAACCTGCTGTCGCCCTTCTTCGCCGCCGGTTTTTACTACAAGACCTTCATGTGGCCGAAGGCTGCCTGGCACCAGATTTACGAGCCCTTCATCCGTCGCGCCGCCGGTCTCGGCCATGCGCCGAAGGAAGCCGATCCGGATCATTACGCCAACCGCTACGCCCACTGCGACGTGCTGGTGATTGGCGGTGGTGCCGCCGGTCTCGCTTCGGCGCTGGCTGCCGCCCAGACGGGCGTGCGCGTCATGATCGTTGACGAACAGCCGGAAATGGGCGGTGCCTTCCACTTCGACACCGGTGCGACCGTCGACGGCCAGAGCGGCTGGGACTGGGCACAGGCGACCGTCGCCAAGCTGAAGGGTATGGCCAACGTCACCGTGCTCTCTCGCACGACCGCCTTCGGCTATCACAACCACAATTACGTGGCGCTTGTTGAGCGTGTCACCGACCACATCGCCAAGCCGGCCAAGAACAAGCCGCGGGAACGGCTGTGGCAGGTCCGTGCCAAGCGCGTGGTGATCGCCAGCGGTTCGATCGAACGCCATATGGTGTTCGCCAACAACGACCGTCCGGGCATCATGCTGGCCTCTGCCGGCCGCACCTATCTCAACCATTTCGGCGTTGCCGTCGGCGCCAAGGTCGGCGTCTACACGGCGCATGACTCGGCCTATGAAGCGGCAATCGATCTGAAGAAATCAGGTGTCTCTGTGCCTGTCATCGTCGATGCCCGCGAAAAGCCGGGCGAGGGCGTACTGGCCCAGGCGCGGGCGCTGGGCATCGAAGTGCTGACCGGCCACGGTGTCGTCGACACATCAGGTCGCCTCCGCGTCCGCTCGATCACCGTTCGCCGCAATGGCGGTGGCGCCGCCCGCAAGATCGAGGTCGATGCGCTTCTGATGTCGGCCGGCTGGACGCCGTCGGTGCACATGTTCTCGCAGTCGCGCGGCAAGCTGAAATACGACGCGGCCAATGACCGCTTCTTACCCGACGTCTATGTGCAGGATTGCGTCTCCGTCGGCGGCTGCAACGGCACTGACGACCTGCAGGCCTTGCTCGACGAGGCAACGGCTGCCGGTCTCTCCTCGGCCAAGGCTGCGGGTGCAACCGAGACGCCAGCCATCTCGCTTGCCGGCGCCAATGAGCATGCCTGGACGGGTGGCATGATCGGCGCTGCCGAAGGGGCTGGCCGCGAGGACAACGTCAAGGCCTTCGTCGATTTCCAGCATGACGTCTGCGCCAAGGATATTCGTCTTGCCGTGCGCGAGGGCATGCATTCGATCGAGCATATCAAGCGCTTCACGACGAACGGCATGGCGTCTGACCAGGGCAAGCTCTCCAACATGCATGGCCTGGCGATTGCGGCGGAAGTGCTCGGCAAGGAGATCCCGCAGGTCGGTCTCACCACCTTCCGCGCACCCTACACGCCTGTCACCTTCGGCACGCTGATCAACCATTCGCGCGATGCGCTGTTTGATCCGGTGCGCAAGACGCCGATGCATGCCTATGAAGTCAGCCAAGGGGCCGTCTATGAAGATGTCGGCAACTGGAAGCGCGCCTGGTACTATCCGAAGGCGGGCGAAGACATGCATGCCGCCGTCAACCGCGAATGCAAGACGGTGCGTGAGGCAGCCGGCGTGTTCAACGCCTCGACGCTCGGCAAGATCGAGGTCGTCGGGCCAGATGCTGCCGAATTCCTGAACCTGATGTACACCAATGCCTGGGACACGCTGAAGCCCGGCAAGGCGCGTTACGGCATCATGACGCGCGAAGACGGCTTCATCTATGACGATGGTGTCGTCGGTCGTCTGGCGGAGGATCGGTTCCATGTGACCACCACGACGGGCGGTGCGCCGCGCGTCATGCACCATATGGAAGACTATCTGCAGACGGAATTCCCGCATCTGAAGGTCTGGCTCACCTCGACCACCGAGCAGTGGGCTGTTATCGCCGTCCAGGGTCCGAAGGCGCGCGACATCATCGCGCCGTTCGTCGAGGGCATCGACATCTCGAACGAGGCCTTCCCGCATATGAGCGTGGCCGAAGGCAAGTTCTGCGGCGTGCCGACGCGTCTCTTCCGCGTGTCGTTCACCGGTGAACTCGGTTTCGAAGTCAACGTGCCCGCCGATTTCGGCGCCGATGTCTTCCGCCAGATCTGGGAGCGCGCCCAGTCGCTCGGTGCCTGCCTATACGGCACCGAGACCATGCACGTGCTGCGCGCCGAAAAGGGCTATATCATCGTCGGTCAGGATACCGACGGTACGCTGACGGCTGATGATGCCGGCCTCTCCTGGGCGGTGTCGAAGAAGAAGACCGACTTCGTCGGCATTCGCGGCATGAAGCGGCCTGACCTGGTCAAGGAAGGCCGCAAGCAGCTGGTCGGCATCTTCACCAAGGATCCGAACGAAGTGCTGGAAGAGGGCGGGCAGATCGTCGCCAATCCGAACCAGCCGAAGCCGATGACCATGCTCGGTCACGTCACGTCGTCCTACTGGTCGGAAAATCTCGGTCGCTCGATTGCGATCGCCATGGTGGCCGGTGGCCGCGCCCGCATGGGCGAGACGCTTTACGTGCCGATGAAGGACAAGACCATCGCGGTTGAGGTTACCGACATGGTGTTCGTTGATAAGGAAGGAGGCCGCATCCATGGCTGATATGTCTGTTGCAGAGCGCAAAACCGTTCTCGCCGGCTTCCATGGCGGCAGCGCCAAGGTGCGCCTCACGCCGGCACTTCCCGCGACGCGCGTGTCGTTGCGCGCTGGCGCCGATGCCGTGGCGGGCCTCTCCAAGACACTTGGTCTCAAGCTGCCGACAAAGCCAAAGACATCTGTCTCCGCCAAGGGCCGCACGGCCTTCTGGATCGGTCCGGACGAATGGTTCCTGATCGACGAGAAGGGCGCAGAGCTGATGGCCGACTGCGCCGCCTCCGGCGTGGTTCATTCGGCCACCGACATCTCCCACCGCAACACCGCGATTATCGTCTCGGGTCCGGCTGCCGCCGACACGCTTAACGCTGCCTGCCCGCTCGACCTCTCGCTCGCCGCGTTCCCTGTGGGGGCCGTGACGCGCACGGTGTTCGGCAAGATCGAGATCATCCTCTACCGCGTCGAGGAAGAGACGTTTCGCGTCGAATGCTGGCGGTCGTTTGCGGAATATGCGTTCGGCATGCTGAGTGAAGGCGCGGAGGATGCCTCGCTCTGAGGGGCGGTTGTCTGAAGGAGTTTGAGGAGGCCGGGGTGACCCGGCCTTTTTTGCGACACACGACACCTTGCCTAGTCAGGGTTGCAAAAGCCTCCTCTCACCTCCGCACTCTCAATCGCAAAGGCTCGCAATCTCTGTCGGCTCATGATAGGTTACATGTAACCCGATCAAGGTTGTGAAAACAATGATGCAAAGCAGATGGAGCCTGTCATGTCCTCTATCGCCAAACCCAAGCCATCCCGCCTGAAGGTGAGCGAACATCGCGCGCGCCTGCGGTCGCAAGGTTTGCGCCCGATCCAGATTTGGGTGCCGGATGTACGTTCTCCGACGTTCAAGGCCGAAGCGCACCGTCAGTCACTTGCCGTTGCAACGAGCGCGGATGCACTGAGCGATCAGGCATTCATCGATGCTGCCTCCGACATCGACTTCGAAGATGGTGAAGGCGCGTGAGACGCGGCGACATATGGACGGTCTCTGGCGGCAAGGATTATGCGGGAAAACCTCGCCCCGTAGTCGTGGTGCAGGACGAGGCGTTTGACGCCACGGATTCCATCACCATCTGTGCCTTCACCACAGATGAAACAGACGCACCGCTATTTCGCCTGCCGGTGACACCGAATGAACGAAACGGGTTGCATTCGCCTTGCCGCCTCATGGTGGACAAGATCACGACAGTTCCGAAGTCCAAGATCGGAACAAAGGTCGGACGGTTGGATGACGCCGATATCCTGCGGCTCAACCAGGCTGTTCTTGTCTTTCTCGGTCTCGCAGGTTCGCCAAGAGTGAGCGCCTAGCTGGCGAACGGCCCGCGTGACCGACGAGAACTGCCGGCGTTCACATTCATCTTGTACTGACGCCGAAACTACGCGGCTCTGTTCAACTCAGGCGGTTGAACCCTCCCACCCCACCCATTTCACCCACCGCCCGTGAAAATCCGCTCGTCCAATCTCGCGGGTTTCCCCTGTTGGCCAAAGCGTGAGCAGGATCGCTGCCCCCTCCGGCTTGCCGTCTGCCTCCAGCCGCAGGCGGGCCAGCGGTGCGGCATCCGTCGCGCGGCTGCCGGCGTCTGCGATCAGGGCTTCACCCTCGGCCTTCAGCGCCGGTGGCAGATATTGCCAGGCGATGGTGTGGTAGATCACATGGGCCACGCCCGGACGTGGCGTTCCCAGACGTTTGCGCAGCCAGTCGATGGCGTCGGCCTTCTCCACCTTCAGGCCGCTTTCGGTTGCCATTTCAACGGCTGCTGCCGTGCGGTCGAGGCGGTCCTGCTGGTCGGCCCAGATGTAGGAGAAGAGCCGCAGGCGGTCGTCTTCTGAAGATGGGTCGAGCGGGTTCAGGTCGCAGCCGGCGCGTTCGGCAACCTCGACGTCAGCGGTGGGAGGCGGCGGGCCTTCCCAGAGCGGGGCGAGTTCGACGGCGGAGGCTCCGCCCCAGCGGAAGTCTCCCAGTTGGTAGCTGTAGCGATCCCATTGCAGGTTGAGGCCGGCGCTGGCGCCGACTTCCGAGAGGATCAGCGGCTTGCCGGTTAGCGCCGCAATGGTCAGAAAGCCGGGGAGCAGGGCGGAGGAGCGGCGCACCTCGTTGGTCTGCGGGGCGGATTTCAGGCGCTCCAGCATGAAGGCTTCGTCCTGCCGCAAGGCAGCCTCGACGGCGGCCCAGAGGGTGTCGTTGTCGGCGTTATGGGGCGGGTAGACGGCTGACAATGCAGGGTCCTGGCCAGATCGAACAAGCGCATGCAACATGCCGGCGAGCCGCAGCGCCAGCGCATCGCCGGTTCCGTCGGGATTGCCGGGCCAGCCGAGGATCATGGCGCCGACCCTCGTCTCTGCCGTCAACCGTTCTGCCGCCAGCGTGCAGAGGCGGGCGGTGAGAGGTGAGCCAAGATCGTGACAGGCCTTGGCTTGCCGAAGGAAACTCTGGCGGATCGCTTGGCTGCGCTCGTCGGTCATGGCCGCATCCGCCTCTCGTTTCAGACGCCTTCCGGACGGTCCTTGGGGTCGAACTGGGAAATGGTGATCCAGTCGGCTGTCAGGGCTGCCTTGCGTTCGTCCTCGATCTCGACGGTCACCTCATAGGTGTTCATCAGCATGCCCGCGCCGCGAAAGCGGGCTTCGGCCAGCTTGAAGGAGCCGCGAATGCGCTTGCCCGTCCGGACGGGCGACATAAAGCGGACTTTCTCGAAGCCATAATTGATGCCCATGGTCTGTTCGAGGATCTTCGGCAGGCAGTTGTAGTTCATCGCTGACAAGAGCGAGAGCGTTAGGAAGCCGTGGGCTATGGTGCCGCCGAAGGGCGTTTCGGCGGCGGCGCGCACCGGGTCGGTGTGGATGAACTGGTGGTCCATGGTGGCGCCGGCAAAGGCGTCGATCATCGGCTGGTCGACGGTGATCCAGTCGGATACGCCGACCACGGTTCCAACGAGGCCCGGCACGTCCTTGAGCGAAATCTCTTGCGGCATGAAAAGAACCTGATCCTTCAATAATTCCCGCAGGCTACAGCCGCTTGATGTCATGAGGAAGAGGCTAAAGTCACTGCTGGGGAAAAACTCAAGTTTCGATCCAGAAATCGACACTGCGGGCCTTCACCGTCAGCTTGGCGGCACTGCGGCCCGTCTCGAGGCGGCGCCATTTGCGCTTGTCGTGTGATGGGAGCGCAAAGTCCCTCGGCTCAGGTGATCGATTGAAGAGCACGGCAACATGGCAGTCCTTGGCCGTCTCACGGTCGATGGAGGCAAGAACCATGGCGAAGGCGCCGAGATCGGGCGTTTCCCAGTCGGCGACCGTCATGGGCAGACCGTCAGTGTTCAGCCAAGCGACGTCATCTTCGCCGGTCAGGACACTCGTATCCATGAAGCAGGAGAAACGCTGGCGCATGGCGGCGAGGCGGGCTGTCGTTTCGATCAGTTCCTCGTCCACCTCAGACCAGTCGAGCCAGGTGAGCGCATTGTCTTGGCAATAGGCATTGTTGTTGCCGCGTTGGGTGCGGCCGAACTCGTCGCCGGCTGTGAGCATGACGGCGCCCCGGCTGGCGAAGAGCGTCGAGAGCAGGGCTTCGACATCCTGGCGGCGCTTTTTCAGGATCGCCTTGTCTGAGGTTTCGCCCTCGACGCCATTGTTCCATGAATGGTTCTCGTTGTGCCCGTCGCGGTTTTCCTCGCCATTCGCCTCGTTGTGTTTGTGCGCGTAGGAAACGAGGTCGTAGAGCGAGAAGCCGTCATGGGCGGCGATGAAGTTGACGCTGCGGGTCTGGCCGTGGCCGTCATGGGCGAAGAGGTCAGACGAGCCGGCAAGCGCCGTTGCGAGATCCCCGGTCGTACCAGTATCGCCCCGCCAGTGGCGGCGGAAGGTGTCGCGGGCGCGGTCGTTCCATTCGAGAAAGGCGGGCGGGAAGCGGCCGAGTTGATAGCCGCCGAGCCCGATATCCCAGGGTTCGGCAATCAGGATGCGATCTTCCAGCACCTCGTCCTCAAGGATGGCTCGAAGCGTGGGGGCATTCTTATGGAAGCCGTCCCAGTGGCGACCCATGATCGGCGCGAGGTCGAAGCGGAAGCCGTCGATACCGGCCGAGAGAACGAAGTGGCGGAGCGTATCGACGATCAGCTGTCGCACGAAGGGATGGTCGCAGGCCAGCGTGTTGCCGCAGCCGGTGTCGTTGACCAGCGTGCCCGGATCATCGGCCACATGGCGGAAGAGAGACCGGTTGTCGATGCCGCGCAGCGAGAGCGTCGTGCCATGCACGTCGCTTTCACCGGTGTGGTTGAAGACAAGGTCGAGGATGACGCCAATGCCCTCGGCATGCAGGGCGGCGACCGTGTCGCGGAGTTCCTTGACACCACCGGGTACGAGACGGGGATCGAGCGCCATCATGGCGACGGGGTTGTAGCCCCAGCTGTTGGTGATGCCGAGAGGTGGCAGATGCCTTTCATCGATCCAGGCGGTGATCGGCATCAGCTCGACCATATCGACGCCGATGCGGCGCAGATGCGCGAGGACGGCGGGATGGGCGAGGGCCGATAGCGTGCCGCGTTGAGCTTCGGGTACGTCCGTATGCAGCATGGTCATTGCCTTGACGTTGACCTCGTAGATGAAGCCGGTGCGCTCGCCGAGCGGCATCATGGGCTTCAGCAGCTTGTGCGCCTTCAGGATGGCTTTAGGCATCAGGGCGGCTGTGTCGACGCCGAACTGACCGAGGCGAGCGTCGTAAACGAAGGGGCGGTCCAGCTCGGTGGCGTAGGGATCGATCAAGAGCTTGGATGGATCGTACCAATGGCCTTGAGACGGATCATAGGGGCCGTGGATGCGGAAGCCGTAGCGGGCGCCTTCCTTCAAACCCTCGACGAAGACATGATGCACATCGCCTTCGCCACGCACCATCGAGAGGCGGGCGAGTTCGGTCTCGCCGCTGATATCGAAGAGGCAGAGCTCCACGCGTTCGGCATGATGCGACCAGAGGCGGATATCGGCACCCGTCTTGCCGATGATGGCTCCGAGCATCGGCTTGGTCATTTGGTGCCTCGTGGTCCGGTTGATTCGCTCGCCTGATGGAACAATAGCAGGCGAGCGATCTTCGGCCAGAGCGGTTGCGCTCACATGGCCTTGAGGTTCACTGCTTTCACGGCCTCTTCCTTGCGTTCGCTGTAGCGATCGGTGAGGTAGTCCGAGATGTCACGGGTCAGAAGCGTGAACTTTATCAGTTCTTCGCAGACGTCTACGACGCGCTCGTAATAGGCCGAGGGCTTCATCCGACCATCGCCGTCGAACTCCTGCCAGGCCTTCGCAACGGAAGACTGGTTGGGGATTGTGATCATCCGCATCCAGCGGCCGAGCAGGCGCATGGCGTTGACCGCATTGAACGACTGCGAGCCGCCGGAGACCTGCATGACGGCGAGCGTCTTGCCCTGGGTCGGGCGGACGGCGCCGACGGACAGGGGAATCCAGTCGATCTGCGCCTTCATGATGCCGGTCAGCGTGCCGTGACGCTCGGGGCTCACCCAGACCTGGCCTTCCGACCATTCGGAGAGGTCGCGCAGTTCCTGCACCTTTGGATGGCTGACGGGTGCGTCGTCCGGCAAAGGCAGGCCTGAAGGGTCGAAAACCCTCACGTCGGCGCCGAAATGTTCGAGCAGCCGCTTGGCTTCCATCGCCAGCAGGCGGCTGAAGGAGACCTGACGCAGCGAGCCATAGAGGATCAGGATACGCGGCTTGTGGGTGGAGAAGGGGCGCCGCAGCGCCTCCAGATCCGGCAGGCGCAGGTGATCGAGATCGGCGGCGGGCAGGTCTACTTTCATATCAGACAATTCGCTTGCCCTCCGCATCGAGCACGGCTTCGCCGTCTTCCTTGATGAAGGCAGAGGTGAAGGCGTCTGGGGCCAAGATGTCGAGCACGACTTCCGACGGGCGGCAGAGGCGCGTGCCCATCTCGGTGACGACAAGGGGGCGGTTGATCAGGATGGGAGTCGTGATCATCGCGTCGAGCAGCTGGTCGTCCGAGAGCGCGGGATCGGCAAGGCCAAGTTCTTCGTAGGGCGTGCCCTTCTCGCGGATCGCCTCGCGTACCGAAAGGCCGGAGTCGGCGATCATCTTCGCCAGATCTTCCTTGCTCGGCGGGGTCTTCAAGTATTCGATGACCACTGGTTCGATGCCCGCGTGACGGATGATTTCAAGCGTGTTGCGCGAGGTGCCACAGGCAGGGTTGTGATAAATGGTGACGGTCATGGACGTTCCGTTCCTTCGGGTATGATCGGGGGGATTTTGTTGCGGCTATCGGCAAAGAGCCAGGTGGCGAGCATGGACGCCAGCACTGCGCCGACGACCTGTGCGATGATGAAGCCTGGCAGGTCGAGGGGACGAATGCCGGCAAAGGTATTGGTCAGGCTGCGGGCGATGGCCACCGCCGGATTGGCGAAGGACGTCGAGGCGGTGAACCAGTAGGCGGCCGTGATGTAGAGGCCGACCAGCATCGGGATGGCGTCCGTCTTGAAGCGCAGCCCGCCGAGGATGGTGAGGAGCAGGCAGAAAGTTGCCACCGCTTCTGCGCTCCATTGCGCCGATCCAGTTCGCACCGTTTCGGAGATCTGGAAGACGGGCAGGTCGAACATCACGTGGGCGATGAGCGTGCCGGCGATGCCGCCGAGGATCTGCGCGAGCATGTAGGGCAGGATGGCGGAGGCCTCCAACTCCTTGCGAAGAGCGAAGACCATTGTCACGACCGGGTTGAAATGGGCACCGGAGATCGGCCCCAAGATCGTGATCAGCACGAAGAGGATCGCGCCGGTCGGGATCGTGTTGCCGAGCAGGGAGACGGCAACGTCATCGGAAAGCCGGTCGGCCATGATGCCGGAGCCGACGACGGTTGCGACCAGCATGGCGGTGCCAAGCGCCTCGGCTGCGAGGCGGCGGGAAAGATCGGCCATGGTCTTCAGCCGGCCGTCTGTGTGCTGCTGCCGATCTCGTTCAGCCGCTTCTGCAGGGACAGCTTATCGAGGCTCGCCATCGGCAGGCTGACGAAGATCGAGATGCGGTGATTGAGCATGCGATAGGCCTCGGCGAAGGCGAAATGCTTTTCGCTGTCCGTGCCTTCGGCAGCGGCCGGATCCGGCACGCCCCAATGGGCGGTCATCGGTTGGCCGGGCCAGACGGGGCAGGCTTCGGCGGCCGCGTTGTCGCAGACGGTGAAGACGAAATCGAGTTCAGGGGCGCCGGGGACTGCGAACTCGTCCCAGTTCTTCGAACGGGCGAAGCTCGTGTCGTAGTTCATGCCCTTGAGGAGCTGCAGCGTGTAGGGGTGAACTTCACCCTTCGGCTGGGAGCCGGCGGAATAGGCCTTGAACTTGCCCTGGCCGAGCCTGTTGAGGATCGCTTCCGCGATGACCGATCGGGCTGAATTGCCGGTGCAGAGGAAGAGCACGTTGTAGATCTTGTCGGACATGGCCGGTCTCTCAGTTGGGGCGGGTGACTTCGAGGGTGGGTGAACAGCAGGCGAGATCGTCGATCAGCGGCTGGCAGAGGCTGGCATTGCCGCCGCAGCAATCCTTGAGCAGGTAAAGGGCAACCGCGCGGAAGCGGTCGAGATCGGCGCGGTAGATGATCGATCGGCTCTGACGCTCTCCCGTGACCAGGCCGGCCTGGGACAGCGTCGACAGATGCGCAGACATGGTGTTCTGCGGCACGCCGATCAGTCGGGCGAGTTCACCTGCGGGCACGCCGTCTGGCTCATGCGCCACCAGCAGGCGAAAGGTCTGCAGGCGCGTCGGCTGTGCCAGGGCGGCAAGCGCCGCGATCGTCGATTTTTCATCCATATATCCAGAATAGTGGATATGATGAGGGAGTCAATCGCCGCTGCGGTCCATCGCAAAGAAAAACCCCGGAGCCGAAGGCGCCGGGGTGCTAATGCGTGAGCGAAGGTCTCTAGGGGATCAGGTAATGACCGTCGGCTCGTTCATGCCGGTGTAGCGCTTGATCTCGGCCACTTCCTCGGCTGCCGCGATGAGGTCGGCCAAGGCTCCTTGCGTCTCGATGCCGTGGCGGCTGGCGTCGGGCTCGTAGCGCTCGACATAGAGGCGAAGCGTCGCGCCCGAGGTGCCGGTGCCGGAAAGGCGAAAGACGATGCGGCTGCCGCCGTCAAAGAGGATGCGGATGCCCTGGTTCTTCGAGACGGAGTGGTCGATCGGGTCGTGATAGGCGAAGTCGTCGGCGGCGCTGACTGTCAGGCCGTTGATCCTGGTGCCGGGCAGGCTGTCGAGCTTGGCGCGGAGCGCTGCGACAAGGGCGTTGGCATTGTCAGTGTCGACGCCTTCATAGTCGTGGCGGGAATAGTAGTTGCGGCCGTATTCGGCCCAGTGGCTTTCCACGATCTGCTTGACGCTCTGCTTGCGGGCAGCGACGATGTTCAGCCAAAAGAGCACCGCCCAGAGGCCGTCCTTCTCGCGCACATGGTCAGAGCCGGTGCCGAAGCTTTCTTCGCCGCAGACGGTAACCTTGCCGGCATCCATCAGATTGCCGAAGAATTTCCAGCCTGTCGGGGTCTCATACATGCCGATGCCAAGTTTTTCGGCGACGCGGTCGGCGGCGGCACTTGTCGGCATGGAGCGGGCGATGCCTGCGATGCCTTGTCTGTAGCCGGGCGCGCAGGTGGCATTTGCGGCGATCATCGCGAGGCTGTCGGAGGGCGTGACGAACATGCCCTTGCCGACGACCATATTGCGGTCGCCGTCGCCGTCGGATGCCGCACCGAAGTCCGGACCATCGGCGCTCATGACATCGTCATAGAGCTCCTTCGCATGGACGAGGTTCGGGTCCGGGTGGTGGTGGCCGAAGTCGGGCAGCGGGATTTCGTTCCGCACGGAGCCTGAAGGCGCGCCGAGGCGCTTTTCTAGGATCTCGACGGCATAGGGGCCGGTGACGGCGCTCATACTGTCGATCACCACACGGAAGCCGCCAGAGATCAACGCGCGGATCGCCGGGAAGTCGAAGAGGGTTTCCATGAGGTCGGCATAGTCGGTGACCGGATCGATCACCTCGACGGTCATGCCAGCCAGATCGAAACTTCCCACCGTGTCGAGGTCGATGTCGGCGACGTCGGCGATCTTGTAACTGTCAATGTTGCGGGTGCGGGCAAAGATCGCGTCGGTGATCTTCTCCGGTGCCGGGCCGCCATTGCCGATATTGTACTTGATGCCGAAGTCTTCGGTCGGGCCGCCGGGATTGTGGCTGGCCGAGAGCACGATGCCGCCAAAGGCATGGTATTTGCGGATGACATGCGAGGCAGCTGGCGTCGAGAGAATGCCGCCCTGGCCAACCATGACCTTGCCGAAGCCATTGGCGGCGGCCATTTTCAGCGCCACCTGGATGACTTCGCGGTTGTAATAGCGGCCGTCGCCGCCGATCACCAGCGTCTGGCCTTCGAAGCCCTCCAGGCTGTCGAAGATCGCCTGGATGAAGTTCTCCGCATAGTTTTCCTGCTGGAAGACCGGAACCTTCTTGCGCAGTCCCGATGTGCCGGGCTTCTGGTCCGCATAGGGTTTCGTGGAGACGGTCGAGATCATCGATTACTGGCCTTTCGAGACGAGGCGTTGATAAAGGTCGGCATAGGTCGTGCCGCTCCTGTTCCAGGAGACGTCGGATTTCATGCCTTGCTTCTGCATTTGCGACCAGAGACGCTGGTCACTGTAGAGGCGAAGCGTGCGGCGGATGGCGCGGCGGAGGGCATCTGATGTCACCGGCGCAAACTGCACGCCGGTTGCAACACCAGCAGCCAAGGCCGCTTCATTGGCGTCGATGATGGTATCGGCGAGGCCGCCGGTGCGGGCCACAAGCGGAACACAGCCGTAGCGCAGGGCGTAGAGCTGTGTCAGCCCGCAGGGCTCGAAGCGCGAGGGCACGAGGATGATGTCGGAACCGGCCTGCATGATATGCGACAGCGCTTCATCATATCCAAGTATCATGCTGACACGGCCGCGATGATGGGCGGCGGCGTTCTGAAGTGCGGCCTCGATGCCGCTTTCCCCGGAACCAAGGATCGCCAGCCTGCCGCCGGCATTGACGATTTCGTCGATGACGTCGGGCAGCAGGTCGAGTCCCTTCTGCCAGGTGAGGCGCGAGATGACGCAAAAGATCGGGCCATCGTCGCCATCAAATGCAAAGCGTTCGACCATGGCCGCACGGTTGCCGGCGCGCTTCTTCAGTGCTGATCCGGAATAGTGGCTGGTGAGCAGTGGATCGCTGGCCGGGTTCCAGACGTCGGCATCGATGCCGTTGACGATGCCGTAGAGGTCAGCGGCGCGGCTGGCGATGACGCCATCAAGACCCATGCCGAATTCGGGTGTCAGGATTTCCTCGGCATAGGAAGGGCTGACCGTGGACAGCGCATGGGCGGTCAGAAGACCGCTCTTCAGATAGCTGATCGTGCCGTAATATTCGAGCGCCTCGTGCCATGCATGTCCCGGCAGGCCAAGATAGGGGAAGAGTGTGGCGCCGAACTGCCCCTGGAAGGCGATGTTGTGGATGGTGATGAGGCTCGGCACTTCCGGCGCCTCGGCGTAACGCATGTAGACGGGAACCAGAGCACCCTGCCAGTCATGTACATGGACGAGGTCCGGTTTGAAGCTGGGCAGCACGCCCGCCGCGATCTCGGCGCCCACCTTGGAGAGGACGGCGAAGCGCTTCCAGTTGTCGGGGTAGTCCCGTCCCTGCGTATCGAGATAGGGACCACCCGACCGCTCGTAGAGTGGCGGGCAGTCGATGATCAAAAGTTCGAGGCCCTCGTGTTTTACCTCGAGAAGTGTCGCCCGTTCATCGAGAATATCCTCGAACTCGTGGACCTTCTTGGCCTTCTTCACCGCTTTCATAACGGCCGGATAGCCGGGGATCAGCGTCTTCGTCTCGACGCCATGGGCGGCGAGTGCGATGGGAAGCGCGCCCGCAACGTCGGCGAGGCCTCCGGTCTTGATCAGCGGATAGAGTTCGGAGGCGACCGAAAGGACCTTCATGGATGCGGCTAACCTAGTTTGTCGATCATCGACTGCGTGATGAGGCAGATCCCGTTTTCGCTGCGACGGAAGCGCTTGGCATCCATTTCCGGATCCTCACCGACGATCAGCCCCTCCGGGATCACCACGCCATGGTCTATCACGACATTTGTGAGACGCGCATGACGACCGATCTGCACCTTGGGCAGGACGACTGCGCCTTCGAGTCGGGAATAGGAATTGGCGCGCACGCCGGTAAACAGCAGGCTCTTGTAGAGCGCCGAACCGGAGATGATGCAGTCGCCCGAGACCAGCGAGGAGATCGCCGAGCCGCGACGACCCTCGTCGTCATGGACGAATTTCGCCGGCGGGGTGATCTCGGAATAGGTCCAGATCGGCCAGGTCTTGTCGTAGAGATCGAGTTCCGGAACGATGTCGGTCAGGTCGATGTTGGCCTGCCAGTAGGCGTCGATCGTACCGACGTCGCGCCAGTAGGGCGTGCGTTCGAAATCGGAGCGGACGCAGGACTGGGCAAAGCGGTGGGCCACCGCTTTGCCGCTCTTGACCACGTAGGGGATGATGTCCTTGCCGAAGTCACGGCTCGAATCCGGGTCGGCCGCATCGCGGCGCAGGAGTTCCATCAGGAACTTGGTGTGGAAGACATAGATGCCCATCGAGGCGAGGGCATGGTCTTCGTTGCCGGGAATGCCCGGCGGGTCGGCCGGCTTTTCGACGAAGTCGATGATCCTGTCGGTGGCATCGACATGCATGACGCCGAAGCCAGTTGCTTCCATGCGCGGCACTTCCAGGCAGCCGATGGTGACGTCGGCGCCCGAGGTGACGTGCTGCTGCAGCATCAGCTCGTAGTCCATCTTGTAGATATGGTCGCCGGCCAAGATGACCATGTATTCGGGGGCGTAGGATTCGATGATATCGGCGTTCTGGTAAACGGCGTCGGCGGTGCCTTCGTACCATTGTGTTTCGGAGACGCGCTGCGAGGCCGGGAGAATGTCGAAGCTCTCGTTGCGCTCGGGGCGGAAGAAGTTCCAGCCGAGCTGCAGATGGCGGATCAGTGAATGAGCCTTGTACTGGGTGGCCACGCCGATACGGCGGATACCGGAGTTCAGGGCGTTGGAGAGGGCAAAGTCAATGATGCGGGCCTTGCCGCCGAAATAGACGGCGGGCTTGGCGCGCCGATCCGTCAATTCCTTCAGGCGGCTGCCGCGCCCGCCGGCCAGTACATAGGCCATGGCATCGCGCGACAAGCTTCTTGCCGTTTTCTCGGTCATGTATTTCCTCCCCTTACTGTTCCAATTCCAGCATGATCACGGCCAGCGGCGGCAGGGTCAGCCCTGCTTTTGCCCATCCGCTTCCCGTGGCATGCGCCTCCACGCGGCCACCATTGCCCTTACCGCTACCACCATAGATTTCGGCATCGGTGTTCAGTATCTCACGCCAACGGCCAGCCGCAGGCAAGCTCAATTCGTATTGTTCGTGATAGTTCGGCGTCATGTTGCAAATCACGGCGATTGGCTTTTCGCCGGGTGCCTTGCGCAGCCAGACGAGCACCGAATTTTCCTGATCATCCGCATTGATCCACTCGAAGCCCTCGCCCTCGCAATCGCGAGCATGGAGTGCCGGCTTGGAGCGATAGGTGAAGTTGAGGTCGCGGACCAGCCGGCGCATGCCTTCATGCGGGGCATAATCGAGCAGGTTCCAATCGAGCGAGCGGGCCTCGGACCACTCACTCCACTGGGCGAACTCCTGGCCCATGAACAGCAGTTTCTTGCCGGGATGGCCCCACATATAGCCGTAATAGGCGCGGAGATTGGCGAACTTCTGCCAGTCGTCACCGGGCATCTTCGCGATCATCGAACCCTTGCCGTGTACCACTTCGTCGTGGCTGATCGGCAGGACGAAGTTCTCGGAAAAGGCATAGAGCAGGCCGAAGGTCAGCTCCTGATGATGGTACTTCCTGTAGATCGGATCCCGGGCGAAGTAGCTCAGGGTGTCATGCATGAAACCCATGTTCCACTTGAAACCGAAGCCGAGGCCGCCTTCATGGACCGGCTGTGAGACCTTCGGCCAGGAGGTGCTCTCCTCGGCAATCGTCATGATGCCCGGATGGCTGCCATAGGCGTGGTGGTTCATCTGTTGAAGGAAGCGCACCGACTCCAGGTTTTCCCGCCCGCCATATTCATTGGGGATCCACTCGCCTTCCTTGCGAGAATAGTCGAGGTAGAGCATGGACGCGACGGCATCGACGCGCAGGCCGTCGAGGTGGAATTTCTCGGCCCAGTAGAGGGCGTTGTTGATCAGGTAGGACAGAACCTCCTGACGACCGAAATTGTAGATCGCGGTGTTCCAGTCCGGGTGAAAGCCCTGGCGGGGGTCGGCATGTTCGTAGAGAGCCGTTCCGTCGAAGTTGCGAAGCCCGTGGGCGTCCGTCGGGAAATGCGCAGGCACCCAGTCGAGGATGACGCTCAAGCCCACCTTGTGGCAGCCGTTGACGAAACGGGCAAAGCCCTCCGGCTCGCCGAAGCGGGCGCTTGGCGCGTAAAGCCCAGTCGTCTGATAGCCCCAGGACGGGTCGTAAGGGTGCTCGGTCACCGGCATGAATTCGATATGGGTAAAGCCCATGTCGACGCAGTAGGGGATCAGCCTTGAGGCCATCTCGTCCCAGGTCAGCATGGAGCCGTCGTCGCGGCGCTGCCAGGACCCGGCATGGACCTCGTAGATCGAAATCGGCTGGCGGCGCTGGTCGATGCTTGCCCAGTGCTTGCGGTGGGCCTCGTCTTCCCAGTCCTGTTCGAGCTCAGGTGTCGTCACCGAGGCGTTCTTCGGCCGCATCTCGGCGCGGCGCGCAAAGGGGTCGGCCTTCAGCGGCTGAAGATCGCCATGCGGCCCGACGATTTCGAACTTGTAGCTGGCACCGGCCCGGACATCGGGCGCGAAGATTTCCCAGATGCCGGTGTCGCGGCGCAGGCGCATGACGTGGCGACGTCCGTCCCAGTCGTTGAAATCGCCGACGACGGAGACGCGGCGGGCATTGGGGGCCCAGACGGCGAAGTGAAAGCCGTCGACACCCTGATGCTTGATCGGATGGGCGCCCATCTTGTCGAAGAGGCGCAGGTGCGATCCTTCCTTGATGAAGTAATCGTCCATCGGTCCGAGTATCGGCCAGAAGCTGTAGGGGTCGGTCACCGTCCATTCGGCATCGCCGCGGGTGGCGCGGTAGCGGACCGGCAGAACACCATCGAGCTTGACCGGGCCTGAAAAGAAGCCGGCATCGTGCAGACGCGCGAGTTCGCCGACCTGGTCTCCGGCCAGATTGTAGGCGACCACCGTCTCGGCGCCCGGGATGAAGCAACGTGCGACATGGCCCGCGCCTGCCTGGTGCACGCCGAGAAAGGCGAAGGGGTCGCCATGCGTCCCGTGGATGATCGCTTCGATTTCTGCTGCCGACGGTGTGTCCGGCTTCGCTACGTCACCGCTCCTCTTCGGTGATTTTGCCATCAAGCTCTCCAGATATCCGCGTTGTATTGCCGGATGGTGCGATCCGACGAGAACCAGGCCATGCGGGCCGTGTTGCGGATGGTCTTGGAATACCAGGCCGACGTATCGGTCCAGATGTCGTCCACCTGACGCTGGGCCTTGGCATAGGCGTCGAAATCGGCGGCAACCATGAACCAGTCATGCTGGTAAATGCCCTGCATCAGATCGGCATAGCGATCGCGATCATCAGGCGAGAAGACGCCGGATGCGATCGACGAGAGGGCCTGCTGCAGTTCGCGCGAGGCATCGATTGCGGCGCGCGGATTGTGTCCATCCGCCCTCACGCGTCCGACCTCGTCTGCGGTCATTCCAAAAATCACGATGTTCTCCTCGCCCACATGATCGCGCATTTCGACATTGGCGCCGTCGAGCGTTCCAATGGTCAATGCACCATTCAACGCGAACTTCATGTTCCCGGTTCCAGACGCTTCCATGCCGGCGGTGGAAATCTGTTCGGAAAGGTCGGCGGCGGGCACCATGACTTCGGCGAGAGAGACGTTGTAGTTGGGAATGAAAACGACCTTCAGCAGACCGCGCACCGAGGGGTCGGTGTTGATGATGCGGGCGACGTCGTTGGCCAGTTTGATGATCAGCTTGGCGTTGTGGTAGCTGGGCGCTGCCTTGCCGGCAAAGAGCTTGACGCGCGGCACCCAGTCACGTTCCGGATGCGAGCGGATCTGGTCGAAGAGCGCGACCGTCTCGATGATGTTGAGAAGCTGGCGCTTGTATTCGTGGATGCGCTTGATCTGGATGTCGAACATGGCATGCGGATCGAGCTTGATGCCCATGCGGCTGGCAACGAGGCTCGCGAGCTTCTGCTTGTTGGAGAACTTTACGGCCGCGAACTTCTGCTGGAAGGCCGGATCGTCGGCGAAGGCGTCGAGACCCTTAAGCTTCGTTGCATCGTCGAGGAATTCCGGTCCGATCGCTTCCTTGATGAGGTCGGTCAAGTCGGGATTGCACTGCATCAGCCAGCGGCGTGGGGTGATGCCGTTGGTCTTGTTGTTGATGCGCGTCGGATAGAGCTTGTGGAGATCGGAGAAGACCGTTTCCTTCATCAGCTCCGTATGCAGCGCGGAGACGCCGTTGATCGAGTGCGAGCCCATGAAGGCGAGGTTGCCCATGCGCACGCGGCGGTCGCCGCTTTCGTCGATCAGCGAGATCTGGCGGATTTCATGGTCATTGAAGCCGCGCTTCTTGCGGGCGTCCAGCAGGACCTTTGCGTTGATCGCGTAGACGAGCTGCATGTGGCGCGGCAGGAGACGCTCGAACAGCGGCACCGGCCAGCTTTCCAGCGCTTCCGGAAGCAGTGTGTGGTTTGTGTAGGAGAAGGTCTTGGACGAGATTTCCCAGGCCTCGTCGAATGCCACGCCGTGCACATCGACCAGCAGGCGCATCAGTTCGGCAACGGAGACAGCCGGATGGGTGTCATTAAGCTGGATCGCCACCTTATCCGGCAGCTGGGCGAGCGTGTTGCCCTGCTGCAGGTGACGGCGGACGATGTCCTGCAGCGAGGCCGAACAGAAGAAGAATTCCTGGCGCAGGCGCAGTTCCTGGCCGGCGGGCGTGGCGTCGGCCGGATAGAGGACGCGGGTGAGCGATTCGGCCTTGTTGCTCTCGCGCAGCGCGCCGATATGGTCGCCGGCGTTGAAGGCGTCGAGCAGGATGGGGTCGATCGGCTGGGCCGACCAGAGGCGCAGCGTGTTGACGCGCTCGCCGCGCCAGCCGACGGCCGGGGTATCAAAGGCGGTGGCGATGACGCGCTCGCCCTGCTTCCAGACGTAACGCGGTTCGCCATCGGGACCATCGACGGT
The DNA here is from genome assembly GCF_009650195.1 of Agrobacterium sp. MA01. Taxonomy (NCBI): domain Bacteria; kingdom Pseudomonadati; phylum Pseudomonadota; class Alphaproteobacteria; order Hyphomicrobiales; family Rhizobiaceae; genus Agrobacterium; species Agrobacterium sp. MA01. The sequence continues at coordinate 2,977,975 of NZ_CP045854.1, read as the reverse complement.
TTCGACCGTTCCGCCGAAGCCGACTTCGTAGGAGCTTTCGCGCCGCTCGAATTCCCAGGGGTTGCCGTGGGCGAGCCAGCTTTCCGGCAGTTCGACCTGCCAGCCCTCCGCCATTTGCTGGCGGAAGAGACCGTGAACGTAGCGGATGCCATAGCCATAGGCCGGAATGTTGACGGTTGCCATACTCTCCATGAAGCAGGCGGCGAGACGACCGAGACCGCCATTGCCGAGCGCTGCGTCAGGTTCGAGGCCTGCGATCACGTCGAATTCGACTGACAGAGAGGACAGCGCCTGGCGGATGTCATCGATCAGGCCGAGGTTCGACATTGCGTCGCGCAGGAGGCGGCCGATGAGGAATTCGAGCGATAGATAATAAACCCGCTTGCCGTTGTTCATGTAGGTGGTGCGGGTCGATTCCATCCACGTGTCGATGATGCGGTCACGCACCACGAGGATGGTTGCTGTCAGCCAGTCATGCGGCGTTGCCACCTTGGCATCCTTGCCGATGCTGTAGGTCAGCTTGTCCATGATCTCGGCGGCCAGGGCGTCCGGATCGGAAACTCCGCGCTTGGGAAGGGGAAGGTCGACTTTGTGGGGAGTCTTGATCATCGGTCCGCCTGGCGTTGTTCGTGTCTCCGGGCGGCGCCGATGCGATAGCGGTGCCGCTTCCGTGAATGCCAGTTTACGCATCGAAATGAGACAGTTGCAACAGGCGGGAAGCTGCGAGGAGAACTTTTGTTCGGAGCGCCGTCTTGGGCCTCAAGACCCTGATCTGATTATATTATCTGAAAAGCGTGAAGAAGCGATAAGACCGCAGCCATGACGGCTGCGGTCGAATTGTGGGAGAAATCCAAAACGTTTTGGATCGTGTCAGTTGGTCAGGCGGGTCGAGGCCGCAGCCGCAGCCTTGCCGATGTCGCCGAAGGCCTTCACGAGACCGGCCATATCGGTCGGTTCTTTGTAGTGGTCGTCAGACGTCGCGCATGCTAGCAGCAGCTCTCTGCCTTTCTGAGGGGCCATGAAGGCAACCGTGAAAATCTCGATGCCTTCCTCTTTTGCAGCTGTGCACTGTTCCAGGACTTTTGTGTCGATAGCCGGGTTCCAGGAAGCGCTGTTGCCGGTCATTTCGCCATCGGTCATCAGGACAATGTAGCGAGCAAAGTCCGAATTACCTTTGGCGGAGTGCGCACTCTTCTCGGCGTCGTTGTCTTCTGTCAAAGCCTTGAAGGCAAGCTCCATGCCGCCCGAAGCGTTGGTTCCGCCAGTCGGGACGGATGGCAAAGCGGTGATGTAGTTGGTTGCGGTCGTGACGCCCCAGGCCATGCCGGAAGCTGGCTGGGTGGCGTCGTTGTAGGACACGGCGCCAACACGGATGAGGTCACCTTTCGGATCAGCCTTCACCAGCTCGTTCATCATGATCGCCGAGGCGGTCTTCAATGCCTGAATCTTTTTCACGTAGCAGGGATTTGACGGATTGATGTAGTTCCTTCTGCCGGGCAGGATGTCCTTGTAGGCCCAGTTCGAGGCGCTGTAGTTCACGCAGCTCGTAACCGAGGTGTCGACGGTGTTCGTGGTAAAGGACATCGAGCCTGAACGATCCAGCACGACATACATCGACACGGCTGCGCCGCTTTCAGGCGTGGCTTGTGCCGTCGCCTTGACGCTGACGGTAACTTCCTTCCACCCGAGCAGGGCGGTCATGCCATTGGTTGCCAAGGTATAGGTCGGTGTCAGACTGACTTCGACCGTCTTGCCGGTCTTTCCGAGCTTCCGCTCGACATTCCCGACTGCGCCGGCCAACGGGTCTTCTTCCGCTTCCTCGTCGGTCTGGTCGCTTGCGCCGCCTGGAAGCACGTTGTTCAGCTGTGCCTTCATGAATTTGCGCGCGAATTCGAGAACGGCGTCGTCGGAGAGTTTGTCGTCTTTCGCCAGCGCATTTGCTGCGGACAGGACGGCCGAGTCGGCGGCGTCCTGCAACGTGGCGCGCACCTGGACCATCCGGTTCAAGTCAATTGCCACACCAGCGGTGGCGGCTGCTACGGGGAGCAGGATGGCCGTTGCCAGGCCGAAATTGCCGGCGCGGTCGCGCCAAAGACGTGCGAAGAGCGATTTGCGCGGGCTGTCAGGGGTAGTCATCATGTCCATCCAAAATCAGCGTTTGGAGGGTTATAGACTGCGTCCCATTGCGATCCGTTTAATGGGATCAATAAAATTCGATGTAAGAATGCACTATTGGCGCACCGGGATGACATCCACGGCCTGGTCCGTCTGATGCGAGCCATAGCTTTTCAACACGCCGATGACGGGTGCTACGTCGGCATAGTCCCGGCCGTAGCCGACCACGATGTGATCGGTGCCGGCCGCGATGTCGTTCGTGGGGTCGAGTTCCAGCCAGCCGGTGAGCTTGCCGCACCAGATGCGGACCCAGGCATGCATGGCGTCTGCCCCTTCCAGGCGCTCCTTGCCCGGCGGCGGGATGGTGCGCAGGAAGCCGCTGACATAGCCAGCGGGAATGCCGAGGCTGCGCAGCGCCACGATCATCACATGGGAGAAGTCCTGGCAGACGCCGCGCTTCTTGTCGAAGGCTTCCGCCGGCGTCGTGTCGACGGTCGTGGCTTCGGCGTCGTATTTGAAGTCCTTGTGGATGCGGCTGCAGAGCGTCTCGGCGATCTGGCGTACGGTCATGCTGGGTTTCAGCATGCCGCGCACATAGGCCGCGATCGCCTTGTCCCGGGGCAGCCGCGGGCTCGTGCCGAGAAAATGATGCGGCGATTCCGCATCGAGTGACCAGGTTTCGCCGATCTCCTGCGGAAGACGGTCGAGCAGCGGTGAAAAGTCGGCAGCGATCGGCTGGGCCTGAACCATCACCCGGGCCTGCATGCGGATGTCGAGCTTCTCATGCGGACCACGCAGGATGGCGTGGCTCGTTGGATGGCGGAAGAAGTCGTTGAAGGTCGAGATCTCGTCTGGCTCCGGGCTGACCGTGATCGCACCGGCGACGAGTCGCTGACGGTCGGGAAGCGAGAGCGGCAGAAGCCGCAACATGTGATGGGCGCCGGTTGCCGGAACCTCGTAGCGATAACCGATATGGAGCGAGAGGTCGTAGAGCATCGCGTCAGCTCAAATAGGTCTGGGCGAGGATATCGGAGAACTTCTCCAATTCACGCTCCAGATTGGTGTAGACATCGGCCGACATGGCTTCCGGCGTCATTACGGCAAGCCCCGAATGCAGGCGCATCGCCTCGCGGAAGAGGCTCGACATTTGGCCGTTGACCATGGCGTTCGGCAATTGCTCGACCTCGATGCGTATCTCGTTCAGTTGGAAGAGGATCGAGCGCGGATTGAGCGGATCGAGCGCCAGAAGGTCGGTCACCGTCAGCCGAGCGGTCGAGACATTGTAGCGGCGGCGATGGGTCATGACGTTGTCGCCGATCTCGAGCAGCATGTCGAGCGAGCCATCGGGGGCATCGGGGCCGGTCATGTGGCCAAGCAGGCGTGTCATGTGCAGGCCGCGTTCCAGGAGGCGGCCGATGGTCAGGAAGCGCCAGCCGGTGAAGCGGTACATATTTTCATGCACAAGACCGGCAAAGCCTGCGAGCTTGCGCAAGAGGATGGTCATGGCATGGGCTGCATCGTCGCCGGGCTTGACCTTCTCGTGGAAGCGCTTGGCGGTCTTCGATAGGTCGTTCAGCGCCAGCCAGCCGTCCGGCGAGAAGCGGTCGCGGATGTTGCTCGCCGAATAGACGGCGCTGTCGATGTTGCGCAGCAGGCTTTCCGGCACACCGGACTTGGTGTCGACGTCGATGTTCGAAAGATATTCGCTGACGAAGGCGAGCAGCGGCTGGTCCGGATTGGCGCTTTCGGCATAGCGCGCATGCCAGGCGCGCAGGATGCGCAGCACCCCTTCGGCGCGCTCGATATAGCGGCCAAGCCAGAAGAGATTGTCGGCCGCCCGGCTCGGCAGGCTGCCGGGCATGTTGCGGGTGAAGGTCTCCTCCGCCGGCAAAAGCGAGGTGCGGTCAACGGGCTTGTCGGAGACGATCCAGACATCGGCCGCACTGCCGCCGGACTGCATGGCAATCGCCGAGACATCCGATCCGCTGCCGATCCGGGCAAAGCCGCCTGGCATGATCTGCCAGCCATTCTGGGTGCGGGCGGCGAAGACACGCAGCGACATCGGCCGCGGCGTGAGCTTGCCGTCGATCATGGCAGGCGTGGTCGAGAGCGTCACGACTTCCTGGCCCACCAGGTTGCCTGCTTCTGATTCCAGCCATGCGGCAGTGGTTCTGCCCTGCGGGTCCTTGTAACGCGAGCCCATGACAGAGCGTCCGCCGTCATCGAAGAACGGCAGGCGCGAGAAGGCGGAGCCGATGACCATACGGTCGAGATGGGCCGCGACGTGTTCGCGCTCGGCCTTCTGGCCGCACCACCAGGTGGCGATCGAGGGCAGCTTCAGTTCCTCGCCGAGCAGGTGGCGCGAGAGGGTGGGCATGAAGGCGAGAAGCGCACGGGTTTCGAGAATGCCGGAGCCGAGCGCGTTGACGAAGGTGACGGCGCCGTTGCGCAGCGCCTCCACCATGCCGGGCGTGCCGATATAGGAATTCTGGTCGAGCTCCAGCGGATCGGCAAAGGCGGCATCGAGGCGGCGCCAGAGGACGCTGACGGGCTTGAGGCCGGCGACAGTGCGGACCATGACCTTGCCGTTGACGATGGTGAGGTCCTCACCTTCGAGCAACATGATGCCGAGATAGCGGGCGATGTAGGCATGTTCGAAATAGGTCTCGTTGGCAGGACCCGGAGACAGAACCGCGATGCGCTCGTCCGAGCCGCGGGTGCGCGCTTGCAGCGCCTTGCGGAAGGCGCCGAAGAAGGAGGCGAGCCGGTGGACGTGGGTCTCCGCATAGACATCGGAGAAGGCGCGGGCGGTCGCCACCCGGTTTTCCAGCGCAAAGCCCGCACCCGAGGGCGCCTGGGTGCGATCGGCCAGCACCCACCAGTTGCCGTCGGGTCCGCGGCCGATTTCGAAGGAACAGAAATGCAGGTAGTGGCCGCCGGCCGGCTTGATGCCGACGAGGGGGCGTAGGAATTCCGGATTCGAGGCGATCAGCTGCGGTGGCAGGAAACCTTCCTGGACCAGCCGGTTTTCCGAATAGATGTCCGCGACGACCGCTTCCAGGAGATTCGCGCGCTGGACCAGCCCCTCGGCCAGCACCTGCCATTCCGCATCCGAGATCATCACCGGGATGTGGGAGAAGGGCCAGGCTCGCTCGCTCGAACCGCCAGAACCATAGGCACGGTAGAAGACGCCGGCATCGCGCAGGTAGCGATCCGCACGGGCAAAGCGCTCGTGCAGATCCTCTTCCGGCATGGTGTCGATCGCCGAGACCAGGGCCTGCCAGACGGGACGGACATTGCCCTTGTTGTCGATCATCTCGTCGGCGGCGCCCGCCAGCGCACGATAGCCGGCCGTGCGGGCCTTGCTTTTCGGCGCGTCTGGCGGGGAAAGCTCCGCTGCCGTCTTCTGTGCCATCAGATCAGATACCTTGCGGTCGTCTCAGGTCCAAAGTGTGCGGGAATTCCGGCGACACGGTCTCGGGCCATAGGGGATAGGAGCCGGCTGTATGGCCCCAAGGCTCAAAACGTGCAAGCCGACGGGCTTCCGCTTCGTTCCCATTCACAGGGAAAGTGTCGTAGGTCCGGCCGCCAGGATGCGCGACGTGGTAGACGCAGCCCCCGATCGACCGGGCAGACCATGTATCATAGATGTCGAATGTTAGCGGTGTGTTGACGGGCAGGACCGGATGCAGACCGGAGGCCGGCTGCCAGGCCTTGTAACGCACGCCGCCCACAGCAACGCCATTGACGTCAGATTTGCGCAGCGGCACCTGGCGCCCGTTGCAGGCCACGACGAAGCGCTCGGGGTTGGCTGTCTCCAGCTGGACCTGCAGACGCTCGACGGATGAGTCCACATAGCGGACCGTGCCGCCAATCGCCCCTTCCTCGCCCATGACATGCCACGGCTCCAGCGCCTGTCGGAGCTCCAGCTTCGAGCCCTCGTAGGTTACTTCGCCGACGAAGGGGAAGCGGAATTCGAGCTGCGCCGCAAACCATTCCGGTTTGAAGTCGAAGCCGTGTTCGCGCAGATCCGCCAGCACTTCAAGGAAGTCCAGCCAGAGGTAGTGCGGCAGCATGAAACGGTCGTGCAGGCTTGTGCCCCAGCGGACAAAACGGCCGCCGATCGGGTTCTTCCAGAAGCGGGCAATCAGTGCGCGGACCAGCAATTGCTGGGCAAGCGACATGCGCGCGTTCGGCGGCATTTCGAAACCGCGGAACTCGACAAGGCCGAGGCGGCCCGTTGGACCGTCCGGCGAAAACAGCTTGTCGATGCAGATTTCCGAGCGGTGGGTGTTGCCGGTGACATCGATCAAGAGATTGCGGAAGAGGCGGTCGACAAGCCAGGGCAGGGGGGCTGCCGCACCACTGGCCGGCATCGGGACCTGCGCCATGGCGATTTCCAGCTCGTAGAGGCTGTCGTGACGGGCTTCGTCGAAGCGCGGCGCCTGGCTGGTCGGGCCGATGAACATGCCGGAAAACATGTAGGAGAGCGCCGGGTGACGCTGCCAATGAAGGATCAGGCTCTTCAACAGGTCGGGACGGCGCAGGAAGGGGCTGTCGCCCGGATTGGCGCCGCCGACGACGACATGGTTGCCACCGCCTGTGCCGGTGTGGCGACCGTCGATCATGAACTTGTCGGCACCGAGGCGGGTCTGGCGCGCTTCCTCGTAGATGGCGTTTGTCGTGGCGACGCAGTCATCCCAGCTGGAAGCCGGGTGGATGTTGACCTCGATGACGCCCGGATCCGGGGCAACGCGGATGACATTGATGCGCTCGTCCTGAGGCGGTGCGTAGCCTTCGATGTGGACCGGCAGGCCAAGCCCACGAGCGGCAGTTTCTGCGGCAGCCACCAGTTCGAGATAGTCCTCGACGGCCTCGACCGGCGGCATGAACACGCAGAGGCGGCCGTCGCGGGGCTCGACGCTCATGGCCGTGCGCACTGCACCCCTGATGTCGCCGGCAGAGCCGGTGATGTTCTGCTCGTTGCGATCCTGCTGGGCCTCACCGGTTCTGCGGGAGGCCTCGGGCAGGGCGCGACCCTCGCGGACCTGCGGGCCAAAATCCGGCAGGGGTGCCCGGGGGATCGAGGGATCGGTGGTGTGGATGTAGGGATATTGCGACGGCGGCACGTAAGGCAGGGTACCGAGCGGCATGCGAAAGCCGATCGGGCTGTCGCCGGGGATGAGGAAGATCTTGCCGCGACGGGTACGCCATTTCTCGCTGACCCAGCGACGGCCGCCGGCCTTGGCGTTCCAGGCCTGGACCGGTAGGATGTAGCCGGTCGGGGTCGTGAGGCCACGTTCGAAGACCTTGGCGATGCGGGCGCGCTCCTCTGCGCTTTCGAGCTTGGAGTTCGACGGGTCGACGTTTTCCGGCAGGCTGCCTTCCTTGATGATCCACTCGGCCGGATCCTCGAAGGCCGGGATGATCATGTCGGTTTCGATCTCGAGCTCGGCCGCGATCCCGGCCATCAACGCTTCGGCCTGTTGGTGTGTGACGCCGGTATCCTTGTGTTCGGCGGCGATCAGCTCCGGGTCATGCCAGATCGGCTTGCCGTCCTTGCGCCAGTAGAGCGAGAAGGTCCAACGCGGCAGGCTTTCGCCCGGATACCACTTGCCCTGGCCGTAATGCAGGAAGCCGCCGGGGGCGAATTTTTGGCGCAACCGGCGAATGAGCTGATCGGCGAGGTCGCGTTTGGTCGGGCCGACGGCATCGGTATTCCATTCTGCGGACTGGAAGTCATCGATCGACACGAAGGTCGGCTCGCCGCCCATGGTGAGCCGCACGTCATGGGCTTTCAGGTCGGCATCGACTTTCTGTCCGAGCGCATTCAGGGCATCCCAGCTGTCGTCGGAGAAAGGCTTGGTGATGCGCGGATGTTCGGCAACGCGCTTCACCTGCATGTCGAAGGCGAATTCGGTATTGGCCTGTCCGACATAGCCGCCGGAGATGGGAGCGGCGTTCTTGTAATGGGGCGTGGCCGCGAGCGGTATGTGGCTCTCGCCGGTCAAGAGGCCCGAGGTCGGGTCGAGGCCGATCCAGCCGGCGCCGGGAATATAGACTTCCGTCCAGGCATGCAGGTCGGTGAAGTCGACCTCGGTACCCGAGGGTCCATCGAGCGCCTTCAGGTCCGGAGCGAGCTGGATGAGATAGCCGGAGACGAAACGGGCGGCAAAACCGAGGCGGCGCAGGATCTGGACAAACAGCCAGCTCGAATCACGGCAGGAGCCGCGGGCCGATGTCAGCGTATCCTCCGGCGTCTGGACGCCGGGTTCCATACGAATGACGTAGCCGATCTCCTGTTGCAGGCGGGCGTTCAAGCCCACAACCATGTCGACTGTGCCCTGGCCATTCGTCGTGTCGACGGTTGCCATGAAGGCATCCAGCGCCGGGGACGAAGGCTCCGGCGTCATGTAGATCTTGAGGTCGTCGCGCAGATCTTCCGGATAGTCGAAGGGCCATTTGACCGCGACTTCCTCGGTGAAGAAGTCAAAGGGATTGTAGACCGTCATGTCGGCGACGAGGTCGACCTCGATCTTGAATTCGGTGACCGGGTCCGGGAAGACGAAGCGGGCAAGGTAGTTGCCGTAGGGGTCTTGTTGCAGATTGACGAAGTGGTTCTCGGGCGTGACCTTCAGCGAATGGGAGAGAACCTTGGTGCGGGAATGGGCGGCAGGCTTCAGCCGGATGATCTGCGGTCCGAGCTGGACCGGGTTGTCATACTTGTAGTGGGTGAGATGATAGATGCTTGCCTTGATCGCCATTCTTTACCGCTTCGCTGTTCGCCCTGCCGCTTTTTCCGGCTTGCGTCGATCTTGTGCAATGCAGCGCCATAAAGCAAGCGGCCCGGACGGTGGAAGCCGCCGGGCCGCGCAGATGCGGTGTATGGCCTGAACTCAACTCCGACCGAATTCGTCGACCAGGCGGATGATGTCGTCCTCGCCGAGATAAGAACCGGTCTGGACCTCGATCACTTCCAGGCGGATCTTGCCGGGATTGGCGAGGCGGTGCACGGATCCTTGCGGAATGTAGATCGACTGGTTCTCGTGCAAGACGGTTACCTTGTCGTCGATGGTGACCTCTGCCGTTCCCTTGACGCAGACCCAGTGTTCAGCACGGTGGTGATGCTTCTGCAGCGAGAGCTTCTTTTCCGGATGCACGAAGAGGCGCTTCACCTGGAAGCGATCGCCATTGAGGATCGAGGTATAGCCACCCCAGGGGCGAAGGGCCGTCGGGTGGTTTTCGGTGAGATGCGCCGTCTTCTTGTCGGCGGCGAGCATCTTGACGAGATTGCCGACATCCTGGGCCCGGTCGAGGCGACCAACATAGACGGCGTCTTCGGAGGCGACGACGGCGACACCTTCCATGCCCTGGACGGCGAGATGGGCGTTGCGCGACATGACGAGCGAATTGGTGGTGTCGGAGACGGTGGCGTTGCCACTGACGACATTGCCGTTTTCATCGCCTTCGGCGAGCTTCCAGATCGCGTCCCAGCTGCCGAGGTCGGACCAGATGATTGGCGAGGGGACAACCGCCGCATTCGGCGTCTTCTCCATGACGGCATAGTCGATCGAGATGCTCGGGCTTTGGCCAAAGCTTTCCGCATCAAGGCGGGTAAAGTCGAGATCGCCCTTGGCCTTTTCGATCGAGGTCCGGACGGCCGCGAGAACTTCAGGCGCCAGCGTCTCAAGCTCAGCAATCATCTGGCCGGCGGAGAAGACAAACATGCCGGAGTTCCAGGCATAGTTCCCGCTCGCGAGCATCTTTTCGGCGACCTCTGCCTTCGGCTTTTCGACGAAGCGCGTGACCTTGTTCACACCATTTCCGAGGTCGTCGCCGATCTCGATATAGCCGTAGCCGGTTGCGGGCTCGGTCGGCGTGATACCGAAGGTGACGATCTTGCCGTCGCGCGCGGCATGGGCTGCCTTTTGTACGCAGCCGCGATAGGTATCATCGACGGTGATCTCGTGGTCGGACGGCAGGATCTGGATCAGCGTTTCGCTGCCATGGCGCTCACCGACGATCAACGCGGCGGCGGCGACAGCGGCTGCGGTGTTGCGCGCTTCCGGTTCCAGGATGATGCCATCGAGCGCGACACCGATCTCGCGGGCCTGTTCTGCGACGAGGAAGCGGAAGTCCTCATTGGTCACGATAACAGGGGCTTCATAGATCGTCGCGTCGGAGACGCGGGCGAGCGTCTTCTGCAGCAAGGTCTCATCGCCGAGGAACCGGATGAACTGCTTCGCAGCGGCTGCGCGCGACAGCGGCCAAAGCCTTGTTCCCTTGCCGCCGGCCATGATGACCGGCACGATCTTGATGCTCATGTTTTTATGCCTTTCGATGTCTTGCCGGGGCGGATCCGTCCCGGCTGCTGTCGGAGCGACCACTTATGCCTTACGGGCAGGTGAACGCAGCTGCGGCGGTTTTGTTACATGTTTGGCGGTATGTTCCAAGCCCGGTCGACCATTCAACCTTGCCAATCAAGCCGGATGCATTGCCGCGCTCAGGCGGTTATGCTGGTGAGACCCGCTGCCAGTCTTGGCGGGCCCGAGCCTCATCAATCCAGAGAGAATGTCCTTGTCCGTGACCCGTCCGCTGTTTTCCGTTCCGACCGCCCCGCTTGTCCCGATCGATGGCCGGCAAGAGGGCTTTCCCATTCACCGCATTTTCTGTGTCGGGCGAAACTACGCCGCCCATGCCGCCGAGCTCGGCAACACCGTCGATCGTGTCGCGCCCTTCTACTTCACCAAGCCTGCGACAGGCCTCGTCATCGAGGGGGGCGCGATCGCCTATCCACCGGGCACCGAGGATTACCATCACGAGATCGAACTCGTGATCGCGATCGGTGCGCCCGCCTTCCGGGTCTCGACCGATGACGCGATGGAGGCGGTATTCGGCTATGCCGTCGGGCTTGATATGACCCGGCGCGATCTGCAGAACGCCATGAAGGAAAAACAGCGTCCCTGGGACATCGCGAAAGCCTTCGAGGATTCGGCTGTCATCGGCGCCATCACCGCGGCTGGCGACTTCCAGCCCAATTCGCAGCGCATCTCGCTTACCGTCAACGACGGCCTTCGCCAGGAGGGGCATCTCAACGAGATGGTCTGGTCGGTGCCTGAAATCATCAGCCATCTCTCGCGCTACTATCATCTGACGCCGGGCGATCTGATCTTCACCGGCACGCCGTCGGGCGTCGGCGCGCTGCAGCCGGGTGACCGGCTCCTGGGGGCGGTTGAGGGGCTCTCGCCGATCTCCGTCACCATCGGTCCGGCGGCCTGACATGACTTTCTCGGGGGAAGGGCAGGGCCCGGCGCTGGTGCCGGGCCGCGACTGCGGAACCTGTTCGCTCTGCTGCATCCTTCCCGACATCGCCGAATTCGACAAACCGGCCAACGAACCCTGTCGCCACTGCCTCGTTGGTGGTGGCTGCGACGCCTATGATGTCAGGCCTGCGACCTGTCGCGACTTCTTCTGTCTCTGGCGCACGGACCCGACGCTCGGGGATGAATGGGAGCCGAGCGTCAGCCGCATGATGATGTATGCGCAGGGGCCGCAGCTGACGGTGCTGGTGGAGCCCGAGGCAGGGGAAATCTGGCGGGAGGAACGGTATCTCAGCTGGCTCGAAGAGCGGGCACAAGCGCTGAAGCCGCAGGGCGGTTATGTAGTGGTCTATGCGGGGGAAGAGGTGGCGGTAGTGAAGGGGTAAGGTCGCCTGATTCGCGATCTCAAGCGGATCGCAAACCTCAAATTCAAAAGGGCTCGCCGTTTCCGGCAAGCCCTTGAAAGAATTCGAATGGTGGGCGTGACAGGGATTGAACCTGTGACCCCTACGATGTCAACGTAGTGCTCTCCCGCTGAGCTACACGCCCATCCGATGAGCGGCTTAAGACCACAAAACCTGTTCGCCCGTCAATAGGCATTTTGCAGTTTTGTGAAGAGATTTTTTCAACCTCTCGCGAAGGCCTTATGCCGCAAGGAGTTTGTTCACTTCGTCGACGAGATCACGGAGGTGGAAAGGCTTGGACAAGACCTTTGCATCCTTCGGCGCCTTCGAATCGGCGTTCAGGGCAACGGCTGCAAAGCCGGTGATGAACATGACCTTCAGGTCCGGATCGAGTTCGGTGGCGCGGCGCGCCAGCTCGATGCCGTCCATTTCCGGCATCACGATGTCGGTGAGCAGAAGGGAGAAGGGTTCTTCCCGCAGGCGGTCATAGGCTGAGGCGCCGTTGTCGAAGGAGGAGACCTTGTAGCCTGCCTTTTCGAGCGCCTTTACCAGGAACCGGCGCATGTCGTTGTCATCTTCGGCGAGAAGGATTTTCTGAGTCATTTAGGGACCGCTGTACTCGATTGCATGGGTAAGCTTGCAGCCGCTCACTTTAGGGTCGGCTCAGTAAAGAACCGGTGAACAACGAGAAAGTGAGCCTGCTCCGCCATTTCCGGGAGTATGGACTTTGCACCGGGCGACTGGCAACATGAGACACGCAACAAGTTTGTGACTTGGTAAAGAAGAGGCCCTGGAAAGCGGATGACCAACGAATTCGACCTGTTCGAGGTTCGAGAGCCCGCGACCCAGACCATTCCATTCGTCTATAACTCCCCGCATAGCGGCCGTCACTATCCCTCGACCTTCCTCGGTGAGTCGCGACTCGACGAGATTTCGATTCGCCGTTCGGAGGATCATTACGTCGACGAGCTGTTCTCGGCTGCGCCAGGATTCGGTGCACCGCTGCTCGTCGCGAACTTCCCGCGCGCTTATGTCGACGTCAACAGGGAGCCCTATGAGCTCGATCCGCGGATGTTTTCCGATCCGCTGCCGCCGTTTGCCAACAGCAATTCGGCGCGTGTAGCGGGCGGGCTCGGAACGATCCCGCGCATCGTTGCCGAAAACATGGAGATCTACGAGCGGCGCATGCCGCTTTCGGTCGCCATGGAGCGGATCGAGAGCTGCTACAAGCCTTATCATGCCTGCCTGCGCCGGCTGATTGCCCGGACCCATGCGATGTTCGGCTTCGGCGTCTTGATCGACTGCCATTCGATGCCCGGCAATATCCGCGTCGCGGGCAGCGGTCTGAAGCCGGATTTCATTATCGGCGACCGTTATGGGACGAGCGCGTCAACCGAGCTCAGCCAGGCGGCGTTGCAGTTCCTGGAGGACCTCGGCTTTGCGGCCGTGCGCAACAAGCCCTATGCCGGGGGCTTCATCACCGAGCATTACGGCCGACCGGCCCGCGGGCTGCACGCGCTGCAGATCGAGGTCAATCGCTCGATTTATATCGACGAGACGACGCTCGAAAAGCGTTCTGACTTCGATGTCCTAGCCGGCTCGCTCGCCGTGTTCATGGAGCAGATGGCAGATTTCGTCGCCGACTATGCCGGCGACCGGGCGCTGGCGGCCGAATAGTTTTTTCCGAATTCCAGATGTTGCGGCCCTCAGCGCTCTGTGCCGGGCAAAAAAAACCGCGCTCGTGGCGCGGTTAAGTCTAGGGAGGAAACACCCAAGGAGGGTATTTACAGTCAGAAGACTGTAAGTGAGACGTTAGATGTTGCGGTGCACCATTGTCAAGTCGAAAATTGGTGCATTTTTGAGCAAGGCCAAAATTTACGCAATTTCGCGCTCTGAGGCCGGTCGGCGGGCGTCCGGTGAGGGCGAAGAAGGCGGCCGGCGGTGGTTTTCTTTCCTTGCGACTGGCGCTAAGACGGAGCTCCCTCCAGACGACGGATCTTTCCATGCGCCCAGATCGTGATTTCTTCTTTCGCTTGGCCGATGCCGCCAAGGCCGAGACCCTTCCGCGCTTTCGCTCGGGCCTGTCTGTGGTCAACAAGGAGAAAGCCGGTTTCGACCCCGTCACCGAAGGCGACCAGGCGGCCGAAATTGCCATCCGCAAGCTGATCGAAGCGGAATTTCCGACCCATGGCATTCTTGGCGAAGAGCACGAGAATATCCGGATGGACAGCGATCATCTCTGGGTCATCGATCCGATCGACGGCACGCGGGCCTTCATTTCCGGCGTTCCCGTCTGGGGCACGCTGATCGGCTTCCAGGAAAAGGGCCGCTCGGTCATGGGGCTGATGGAGCAGCCCTTCACAGGCGAGCGCTATTATGCCGATGGCGAGCGCTCCTGGTACTCAGGTCCCGATGGCGAACGGCAAAATCAGGTGCGCGATTGCGGATCGCTCGAAAACGCGATCCTCTTCACCACTTCGCCGCATCTCTTCAAGGATTGGGAAGTCGAGCGTTTTCAGGCCGTGCAGGACAAGGTCAAGCTCTTCCGCTACGGCGTGGATTGCTATGCCTATTGCCTGCTCGCAGCCGGTCATGTCGATCTGGTCATCGAGACTGTCTTGAAGCCCTATGACGTCGGCGCGCTGATCCCGATCATCGAGCAGGCGGGTGGGATCATCACCACCTGGGACGGCGGGCGACCTGAGGCTGGCGGTTCGATCATCGCGGCCGGCTCAAGGGCCGTTCATGCGCAGGCCATGGACATGCTCAAGCGCGGCTAAGCCCTTTCGCTCAGGCCTCCAGGGTGGAGACTGTCAGTTCTTCGGCGGGATCTGCATCGTCGGGCTCGCCGCCCGGCATGAAGGCAAAGATGGCGGCTAGCGCCTGTTTGCGATAGCGATCCTGCTCCTGCAGGATCTCGTGGCGTGCGCCGGCGACCGGCACCAGCTGGCCGGCGCGGAAATACTGTGCCATGGATTCCTGATAGTGATACGGCACGATCGGATCATTGCCGGGCGCTATGATCACCGTCGGCACCGTGATCGATGCGAGATGGCCCGGCTTGCGGATGGCGTCGATCGCCTTCTGGCTCTCGTAGAGCCAGCGCGCCGTGGGTGGGCCAAGTGCCAGTTCCGGATGGTCGAGCATGATCCGCTGGTTGCGGGCAAAGCGCAGGGCATCCGATGTCAGCGGATTTCCCTCGAAGGGTTTCAAGGGCTCGTCCTTCGTCAGCGAAATGCCGCCGAAACCGGTAAAGCTTGCGAGGGTCGCAATCCGGCGTATATTCTCCGGCGATGTCTTTTGGCCGCCGAGGCCGACGAAGGGGGCCGCCAGCACCATGCGCTCGATGCGGTTGGAAAGACGCGGAGCCGCCTTCAAGGCGATCAGGCCACCGGTCGAGTGGGCGAGCAGGAAAAAGGGCAGACGGGTGTCCGGCAGCACGATCTGTTCGAGGAAGATCTCGAGGTCGCGGACATAATGGTCGAAGCGGCCGACATGTCCTCGGCGCGGATCCTTCTTCAGCAGCCGTTCCGATCCGCCCTGGCCGCGAAAATCATAGGTCGCAACCCAGAAGCCGCTTTCATTGAGCTCGCGGATCGTCTCAAAATACTTTTCGATGCTTTCGTTTCGTCCATGCAAGAGGACGATCGTGCCCTTGATCTTCGGGGCACTCGACCGGAAGACCGCGTAACGCAGGCGGATACCGCGATGGCCCTCGAAGAAGCCGACCTGGGGCGTGCCGGGAATCGGGTTTCCGGGGGTGGCGTGAAGAATAGCGTCCATGCCTGCAACTGCCTGTCGGTTGAAGTCGCGTCTCGTCTCTTGGGGATAGGCTGCAGCCCGGTCGCAAGTCAAAGAAAAAAGCCGAAACCGCAGACGGAGGGCTGCGGTTCCGGCGAAGTCCGGCCGAAGTGGAAGGGACGATATCTCCGGCCCGGTCGGTCGAGACAACCGATGATCCAAACCTAGATGAGTATGCTTGAACCCGGCTTGAACCAGGCGTTCACCCGCAGTTCATCGCGGGATGAGCGGCGCTGGGACGGAAGATCTTGAATTCGATCGCGCCATTTCCCACATCGGTTCTGCGGACGCCAGAAGGGTCCGCAGACCGCCGCCAGCATCGCCCCAAGCGGGATGCCAGCGGACTCAAGAGAACGCCAACGTCGCTTCAAGGAGGACACAATGCGTCACGTCGATTTTTCCCCGCTCTATCGTTCCACCGTCGGTTTCGATCGCCTGTTCACCATGCTGGACAGCCTCGGTCAGCCGGAACAGGCGCAGAGCTACCCGCCCTATAATATCGAACGCACCGGCGAGAACCTCTACCGGATCACCATGGCCGTTGCCGGCTTCGACGAAAGCGAGCTATCGATCGAGGCGCATGCCCATGTGCTGACCGTCAAGGGTGAGAAGGCCGAAGACGAGAAGGCCGAGCAGAGCGAATTCCTCTATCGCGGCATTGCCAAGCGCGCCTTCGAGCGCCGCTTCCAGCTCGCCGACCATGTGGAAGTCACCGCCGCTTCGCTGAAGAATGGCCTGCTGCACATCGATCTGCTGCGCAACATTCCGGAAGCCATGAAGCCGCGCCGGATCTCGATCGCCGCCGAGCCTGCTGGCACGGCACCGAAGGCGATCGAGGCGCATGTGAACTGACTACAGTCACACGCATCTGGCTCCCAGTCAGGCGGTCGGCGAAAGCCGGCCGCCTTTTTCTTGGGCGCTCATGCGGCGCGTCCACACGGTGCAGAGCAGCTTGTCGAGCGAGACGAGGCCTGCCCCCTTCACCACGAGATAGACAAGCGGGAAGATCCAGAGCAGGCGTTGGTCGAGGATGACGCTATCGGGGAAGCGATCGAAGAGTGCGCCGATCGTCGTTGCATCGACCTTGTGCACGAGGATGTCGGTGAGCGTCTGGACGATGATGAAGCCGATCATGCCAAGGGCGGCGATGCGCGTGAAGAGGCCGGCGACCACGAGCAGCGGTAGGATGACCTCACCATAGGAACCTAGGAAGACCATCAGCCCCCAGGGAAAGAAGGATACGGCCGATACATCGCCGCCGGCGGCATCCACGGCCGGGAGGGCGATCTGGTAATAGGCACCGTCGGAAATCGAGAAGGGACCGTCAAACTTGGTCAGCGCCGAATTCAGGTAATAGGGAACGAGCACCGCCAGAAAGACCAGCCGCGCAAAGAGCCCGAGAAGCCATCGATCAAGCATGGGCTCCATCCGACGGATCGTGCGGCGGTAGAATTCGATGATTGCGATGGCAGCTGTCATGGTCTTTCGCTTTCCTGGACAAGGTCGATCGCGGCAAATGCGCCCGAGGTGAGGGCAAGGCCGATAAGGGCGGGGATCTCAGCGGCTTCCTCTCCTACTGCGAGACATGCGTCGCCGAGTGGGTGGCCGCTGAGAAGTCGTTCAAAGAAGGGAGCTCCGCCCGAGGGCAGGATTTCGATCGAAACATCGAAGGCCGGACGGGTGACGAGCACGGCCTCCGGCAGGAGCGGGTTAACGCCTTCGAGCGACATGCCGGCCCGGTCAAGGCGGCATATGGTGCCGGCGGCATGCTTCAGTCGGCACATCTTTGTTGCCGGATGAGCGCGCAAGCGGATGCTGGCCAGTTCTTCGGCGGGAATTTGTCCCAGTGCTGCCGGATCGAGCGGGACTGCGTCCGCTGCATGATATGCATCGAGCCAGAGGCGCTCGACGCGGGCGACATCTGCGAGGAAGGGTAGGTCCGCCGCTGGCGGGAAGGACTCGAGAAACGCGGGAAAGCTCTCGCCGTAGGTGAAGAGCAGGGGGGAGGTGGGCGGATGGGCGGCCACATAGAGGCGGGCCATGGCGCGAAAGAAGTCTTCGCCAACAAGGTTCTGGACCGTCGGGAAGATTGAAGCGAGAGCATCGACCAGCGAGACGGTGACATTGTTGCGGTAGACCGAGAAGCGGCGTTGCGGTCGCGTCTCTTCGCGACCCGTCAGCCCTTCCGGCGAAGGCAGGTCCGGTGCGAAAAGCGCTTCGGCGAAGGCGCCACTGGAGACCGGGTCAGGACGCATGGCGAAGCCCCAGGTCGGCAGCGACATGGCGGTCGAGGATCGCGTCGGCCAGTTGCGCCTCTCGTTTGAGGACGGACCAGTCAGGCACTTCATTGTCCCATTCGATCAAGGTTGGGAGGGGGCCGAGCTTGCCGATGACATGGGCATAGAGATCCCAGACGAGATCGTCCACCGGGCGGTCATGGCTGTCGATCAGCAGCGGGAGACCGGCATCGTCGATATCTGCCGCATGGCCGGCCAGATGAATCTCCTCGACGCAGAGGAGTGGGAAATCGGCGAGATAGTCGCGGGCGCCGTAACCGTGATTGGTGGCCGACACATGAACATTGTTGATGTCGAGCAAAAGGCCACAGCCGGTACGGCGGGCGATCGCCCGGATGAAGTCCGTCTCTGACATGGTCGAGGCTTCAAAACCAAGGTAGGTCGACGGGTTCTCGAGCAGGATCCGGCGTCCTAGCGTCTCCTGTACCTGGTCGATATGGTCGCAGACCCTGATCAGCGTCGCTGCGTCATAAGGTACGGGTAGGAGATCGTTGAAGAAGTGGCTGTCGTGGGTCGACCAGGCGAGATGTTCGGAGACCTGTTCCGGCTGGTAGCGGTCAACGACCGTCTTGAGGCGAGCGAGATGTTCCGGGTCCAGGCCTGTCGGGCTGCCGATCGAGAGGCCAACGCCATGGATCGAGATCGGGAAGTCCTCGCGCATGCGGGTCAGGATGCGGTGCGGATGGCCGCCGGCGCCCATGTAGTTCTCGGCATGGACTTCGAGAAAGCCAATTCGGAAATCGTCCGCAAGGATCTGGTCGGCATGCTGAGGCTTGAAACCTGCGCCTGCTCGGCGGGGAAGACGGGCGGCAGCGCCTTGTCGGCTTCTGTCGGCAAAAGCGATCTCTACGGCGGGATGGATAGACACGGCCGGCTCCTCAAGCATTCGTCCTGGAAAGGAAAGCGGGACGGCACCTGCGGACGAGCCGCAGGTGCCGTGCTGTCTCAAGCCTTCGGAAGGTCGCGGTCGAGGGCTTCGAGCGAACCCATGCGGCCATCCGGAAGGGCCATCGCGGTGCAGGTGCCCTTGGCGACATAGGTCCAGGCATTGCCCTGGAAGTCGACCTTCGAGGTGCCGGCGCAGGTGGTGCCGGGGCCAGCTGCGCAATCGTTCTTGCCGGCCATGGAAACGCCGAAGCACTTTTCCTTCTCCTGGGCGACGGCCGGGCCGGACAGGAGGGCGGCGCTGCCGATGGCCATGGTGACGGCAGCGGCGAGTGCGACGGTGTTGATGGTGGTCTTGGTCATGAAAAGTCTCCTCGGATCGTGATGCGTGGTGTCGTTGAAGCCCTCATCGGGGCTGGCAACTGCATCATGTCGAGGAGTGGGCCGTTTGAAAAATCAAGGTTTTTTGTGTAAAACGTGCGCGCTTTATCTGTAAGAAACCTTCGGCTCACACGACTTCTATGAATTGATCAACGTCTTCTACTGTCGTTGCAAAGCTCGTCACCAGTCTAATTAGGACCTCGTTGTCGGTCGGCAAGGGAAGCCATCCGTGCGGGGGTTGCCATTCATGGAATTTCGCCCCCTTGGCACGGGCACGTTCGGCAGAGGATTTTTCGATGACGGCAAAGACCTCGTTCGCCGTCGTGTCCCAGGCGAGGCGAGCGGTGTTCTTCACTGCCAGACCCGATCGCAGGCGGTCGGCCATGGCATTCGAATGGCCCGCGAGGTCCAGCCAGAGGTTGCCGTCGAGATAGGCCTCGAGCTGGGCCGAGATGAAGCGGCTCTTGGAAAAGAGCTGGGCGGAACGCTTGCGGATGAACGGCATATCGGCCGCCATGCCGGGATCGAAGAAGACGATGGCTTCGGCGCACCAGCAGCCGTTCTTGGTGCCGCCGAAGGAGAGAATGTCTACCCCGCGCTTCCAGGTCATCTCTGCCGGTGTTGCATCGAGGGCGACGAGGGCATTGGCGAATCGCGCGCCATCCATATGCAGCGGCAGATTACGCGCCTTCGCGATCGCCGCGATCCTGTCGAGCTCGTCGAGCGTGTAGACGGTTCCGACCTCCGTCGCCTGGGTGACCGTGACGGCCATGGCGCGACCATGATGGGGAGAGGCCGGCTCGAAGCGGGCTATCGCGGCCTCCAGTGCCTGTGGGTCCATCCTGCCCTCTGCGCCCTCGACGCCAAAGAGCCGGGTGCCGCCGGTCAGGAACTCCGGCGCGCCGCCTTCGTCCGCATTGACGTGTGCATCGGCGTGACAGAAGCTGACGCCTCCGGCCCTGGCAACACTTGCAAGCGCCAGCGAGTTGGCCGCCGTGCCGGTTGCCACGAAGAAGACGGCGACGTCGCGTTCGAAAATGGCGCTGAACCGGTCTTCCACCGCCTTGTCGAGGTCGCTCGTGCCATAGGCGGAGGCGAAGCCCTGGGCATGGCGGGTCAGGCTTTCGGCGATCCTGGGATGGGCGCCGGACCAGTTGTCTGAAGCGAAGTGCATGGCATTATCCTGAGGCGGGAGTGATCCCAAGGACTTTATCTCTTTCCGCATGGCTATCAATGTGGCCCGGCTATAACGCCGATAAAGAGTGTCGACTGCGCAAGAAGGTGATGCAGTTCTGGCAATTGGCGTAATAAAATTTCGCCCGTTGCCCCTGTGTCGTAATTTCGCATCCTTCGCCCGGTTAATTTTCCTGGGCAACTCTTGCATGAGCGTTTACTTTCTGTCATAGGAACAGCAGAAATTAGGTCAGACTGGTTGACCTAATTCCGGTTTCGAAGGCGATGTGTTTTCGGGCGTCATGGGGTGGTCAAGCGATCCGCGTAGGATTGGGTGACTGTCGCTGGCGCCCATCGGTGCCTGAGATGGGTCCAATCAGCCCGGCCAGTCCGGCTTCAATGGAGGTAAAGGTCATGACGAAGGTTCCGTCATCCGAAGAGATCATGCGGTCCGCCAGTGCGGAAGCAGTCGCCGAGACGGCGATCGCGCGCACCGGTCTGCCTCCCAAACAGGGTCTCTACGATCCGCGCAACGAACATGACGCCTGTGGCGTTGGCTTCATCGCCCATATGAAGGGGCAGAAGTCGCATCAGATCGTCAAGGACGGGTTGTTCATCCTCGAAAACCTCACCCATCGCGGCGCCGTCGGCGCTGATCCGCTGATGGGCGATGGTGCGGGCATTCTTGTGCAGATCCCCGACCGCTTCTTCCGTGAGGAAATGGCGGCCCAGGGCATCACCCTGCCGAAGGCGGGCGAATATGCCGTCGGTCACTTCTTCTTCCCGCAGGACGAAGAGCAGATCGCGCATTTCAAGCAGGTCATCGCCGAAGTCTGTCAGTCCGAAGGCCAGCACCTGATCGGCTATCGCGACGTGCCTGTTGACAATTCTTCGCTGTCCAAGGCGCCTGAGATTGCTGCAACCGAACCGCGCCAGATCCAGGTCTTCATCGGCGCCGGCCGTGATGCCGCAACCCAGGATGCATTCGAGCGTCGCCTGTTCCTGCTGCGCAAGGTGATCTCCAACCGCATCTACGACCAGTATGGTGGCCAGGAAACCGGCTTCTATCCCGTTTCGCTGTCGTCCTCGACGATCGTCTACAAGGGCATGTTCCTCGCCTATCAGGTCGGTGCCTATTACAAGGATCTTGCCGATCCGCGCTTCGAGTCTGCCGTTGCCCTCGTGCACCAGCGCTTCTCGACCAACACCTTCCCGTCGTGGAAGCTGGCGCATCCCTACCGCATGGTCGCCCATAACGGCGAGATCAATACCCTGCGCGGCAACGTCAACTGGATGGCTGCGCGTCAAGCGTCAGTCTCTTCGCCGCTCTTCGGCGACGACATCTCCAAGCTCTGGCCGATCTCCTATGAAGGTCAGTCGGACACGGCCTGCTTCGACAACGCGCTCGAGTTCCTGCAGCGCGGCGGCTATTCGCTCGCGCATGCGGTTATGATGCTGATACCGGAGGCCTGGTCGGGCAACCAGTTGATGTCGAAGGAGCGTAAGGCGTTCTACGAATATCATGCAGCCCTGATGGAGCCGTGGGACGGCCCGGCTGCGGTCTGCTTTACCGATGGTCGCCAGATCGGCGCGACGCTCGACCGCAACGGCCTGCGCCCGGCCCGTTATATCGTCACTGACGACGACCGCGTGATCCTCGCATCCGAAGCCGGCACCCTGCCGGTGCCCGAAGAGCGCATCGTCAAGAAGTGGCGTTTGCAGCCGGGCAAGATGCTGCTCATCGACATGGCGGAAGGCCGCATCATTTCCGACGAGGAAGTGAAGTCGTCGCTTGCCGGCAGCCATCCCTATCGCGAGTGGCTGGATCGCACCCAGCTCATCCTCGAGGACCTGAAGCCGGTCGAGCCACGGGCGCTGCGTCGCGACGTGTCGCTCCTCGATCGCCAGCAGGCCTTCGGCTACACCACCGAAGACACCAAGCTCCTGATGTCGCCGATGGCCACCACCGGTCAGGAAGCGATCGGCTCAATGGGGACCGATACGCCGATCTCGGCGATGTCGGAAAAGTCGAAGCTGCTCTACACCTATTTCAAGCAGAACTTCGCCCAGGTCACCAACCCGCCGATCGATCCGATCCGCGAAGAGCTCGTCATGAGCCTCGTCTCCTTCATCGGCCCGCGCCCGAACATTCTCGACCATGAGGGCATGGCGAACGCCAAGCGCATGGAAGTGCGCCAGCCGATCCTGACCAATGGCGATCTGGAAAAGATCCGCTCGATCGGTCATGTCGAAGATCGCTTCGATACCAAGACGCTCGACTTCACCTATGACGTCAGCCGTGGCGCCGAGGGCATGCCGGAGATGCTCGATCGCCTCTGCGAGCGGGCGGAAGCAGCTGTGCGTGGCGGGTACAACATCATCGTGCTCTCCGACCGTCAGATCGGCCCTGACCGCATCGCCATCCCGGCGCTGCTCGCGACCGCTGCCGTCCATCACCACCTGATCCGCAAGGGGCTGCGCACCTCGGTCGGTCTCGTGGTCGAATCCGGCGAGCCGCGCGAAGTGCATCACTTCTGCTGTCTCGCGGGCTTCGGCGCCGAGGCGATCAACCCCTATCTCGCCTTCGACACGCTGCTCGACATGCACAAGCATGGCGAGTTCCCCAAGGAAGTGTCGGAAGACGAAGTCGTCTACCGCTACATCAAGGCTGTCGGTAAGGGCATTCTGAAGGTCATGTCCAAGATGGGCATCTCGACCTACCAGTCCTATTGCGGCGCCCAGATCTTCGACGCGATTGGTCTTTCGTCCGAACTGGTCGACAAGTATTTCTTCGGCACTGCGACGACCATCGAGGGCATTGGCCTCGAGGAAATCGCCGAGGAAACCGTCGCCCGTCACCTCTCGGCTTTCGGCAAGGATCCGGTTCTCGCCAGCACGCTCGATGTCGGCGGTGAATATGCCTACCGCATGCGTGGCGAAAACCATGCCTGGAGCCCTGATTCGATCGCGTCGCTGCAGCATGCCGTGCGTGGCAACAGCCAGGACCGCTACCGCGAATTCGCCGAGATGGTGAATGACAGCAATCTGCGGATGAACACGATCCGCGGCCTGTTCAAGATCAAGAAGGCTGAAGACCTTGGTCGCAAGCCTGTTTCGATCGATGAGGTCGAGCCTGCGGTCGATATCGTCAAGCGCTTCTCGACCGGTGCCATGTCCTTCGGCTCGATCAGCCGTGAGGCGCATACCACGCTCGCGATTGCCATGAACAAGATCGGCGGCAAGTCGAACACGGGTGAAGGTGGCGAGGAAAGCGATCGTTACCTGCCGCTCGCTGACGGTTCCTCGAACCCCGAGCGTTCGGCGATCAAGCAGATCGCATCGGGCCGCTTCGGTGTGACCACCGAATATCTGGTCAATGCCGACGTGCTGCAGATCAAGGTCGCCCAGGGTGCAAAGCCCGGCGAAGGCGGCCAGCTGCCCGGCCACAAGGTCGATGCGACGGTTGCCAAGACGCGTCACTCGACCCCGGGCGTCGGCCTGATCTCGCCGCCGCCGCACCACGACATCTATTCGATCGAAGATCTGGCGCAGCTCATCTACGACCTGAAGAACGTCAATCCTGTGGCCGACATCTCGGTCAAGCTCGTCTCGGAAGTCGGCGTCGGCACGGTTGCTGCCGGCGTTGCCAAGGCACGCGCCGATCATATCACGGTCTCGGGTTTCGATGGCGGCACGGGCGCGTCGCCGCTCACCTCGTTGAAGCATGCGGGTAGCCCCTGGGAAATCGGTCTTGCCGAGACCCAGCAGACGCTGGTGCTGAACGGTCTGCGTTCGCGCATCGCGCTGCAGGTTGATGGCGGGTTGAAGACCGGCCGTGACGTCATCATCGGCGCGCTGCTTGGCGCCGACGAATTCGGCTTTGCGACCGCACCGCTGATTGCGGCCGGCTGCATCATGATGCGCAAGTGCCATCTGAACACGTGTCCCGTGGGTGTTGCCACCCAGGACCCGGTCCTGCGCAAGCGCTTCAAGGGTACGCCCGAGCATGTGATCAACTACTTCTTCTTCGTTGCCGAAGAAGTGCGCGAGATCCTCGCCTCGCTCGGCGTGACCAAGCTCGACGAGATCATCGGTGCTTCGGAACTGCTGGAAAAGGACGAGATGCTCGCCCACTGGAAGGCCAAGGGGCTCGACTTCTCGAAGATCTTCCACAAGGTCGATGCGCCGAAGTCCGCTACCTACTGGACCGAACGCCAGAACCATCCGATCATCGACATTCTTGATCGCAAGCTGATCGAGAAGGCGATGCAGGCGCTGGAAAGCAAGCAGCCTGTCGTCTTCGACGTTGATATCAAGAACGTCGATCGCTCGGCCGGTGCCATGCTTTCGGGCGAAGTCGCCATGCGCTACGGCCACAAGGGCCTGAAGGATGATACGATCCATGTCACGCTGAACGGCACTGCCGGTCAGTCCTTCGGCGCTTTCCTGGCGCGTGGCATCACCTTCGATCTCGTGGGTGATGGCAATGACTATGTCGGCAAGGGCCTCTCGGGTGGTCGCATTGTCGTGCGTCCGCCGGAGAATGCCCGCATCGTTGCCGAGAACTCGATCATCGTCGGCAACACCGTTCTCTACGGTGCGATCTCCGGCGAGTGCTATTTCCGCGGCGTGGCCGGCGAACGTTTCGCTGTCCGCAACTCGGGTGCTATCGCCGTCGTCGAGGGCGTGGGAGACCACGGCTGCGAATACATGACGGGCGGTGTGGTCGTCGTGCTCGGCGAAACCGGCCGCAACTTCGCAGCCGGCATGTCGGGTGGTGTCGCTTACGTGCTTGACGAGAGCGGCGATTTCGCCAAGCGCTGCAACATGGCCATGGTCGAACTCGAGCCGGTTCCGGAAGAGGACGACATGCTCGAGAAGCTGCACCATCACGGCGGCGACCTCATGCACAAAGGCCTTGTCGACGTGTCCGGTGACATGACCCGCCACGACGAGGAGCGCCTCTACCAGCTGATCTCGAACCATCTGCACTATACGGGCTCGAACCGCGCCAAGCAGATCCTCGACAGCTGGGCGGAGTATCGCCCGAAGTTCCGCAAGGTCATGCCGGTCGAATACCGCCGTGCGCTTGAGGAAATGGAACGCATGCGCATGGGCGTTGCCGCCGAATGATTGCCACCTCGACATCCCGGATGGCCGGGATGTCGTCGCCCACGGCTCGGCCGTGCAGTTGAAGCTCAGATTAGCAGGACTTTAAAATGGGCAAGGTTACAGGTTTCATGGAAATCGACCGGCAGGTGGCGAAGTATCAGCCGGCCTCCGACCGCATCCGCCATTTCCGCGAATTCACGATCCCCATGTCGGATGCCGAGGTGACGAAGCAGGCGGCACGCTGCATGGATTGCGGCATTCCCTATTGCCATGGTCCGACCGGCTGTCCGGTGCACAACCAGATCCCCGACTGGAACGACCTCGTCTATAACAACAAGTGGGAGGAGGCGATCCGCAACCTCCACTCGACGAACAACTTCCCGGAATTCACCGGTCGCGTTTGCCCGGCTCCTTGCGAGGAAGCCTGCACGCTGAACCTCGAGGATACGCCGGTCGCGATCAAGACCGTCGAGCAGGCGATTGCCGACAAGGCCTATGAACTCGGCTTCATCGTGCCGCAGCCGGCGACCATCCATACCGGCAAGAAGGTCGCGATCATCGGCTCCGGCCCGTCGGGTCTCGCCGCTGCCCAGCAGCTCGGCCGCGCGGGGCATGAGGTGCATGTCTATGAGCGCGAGTCGAAGCCCGGCGGGTTGCTGCGCTACGGCATTCCGGACTTCAAGATGGAAAAGAACTTCATCGATCGCCGCGTCGAGCAGATGCAGGGCGAAAATGTCACCTTCCATTGTGGCGTCAACGTCGGTGTTGACGTGACCGTTGAGAAGCTGCGCGCCGACTATGACGCAGTCCTGTATTGCGGTGGTTCGGAAACGCCGCGCGAGGCCGGCATTCCCGGCGTCGAGTTCCATGGCGTGCATGATGCCATGCCCTATCTCGTGCAGCAGAACCGCCGCGTTGGCCGCGAAAACATCGACAGCATCGGCTGGCCGGCCGATCCGATCCTCGCCGGTGGCAAGCATGTCGTCGTTGTCGGCGGCGGTGATACGGCGTCTGACTGCGTCGGCACCGCCTTCCGCCAGGGCGCCGTCAAGGTGACCCAGCTCGACATCCGCCCGCGTCCGCCGCAGACGGAAGACAAGCTTGCGATCTGGCCCTTCTGGGCGACCAAGATGCGCACCTCGTCCAGCCAGGCCGAAGGCGCCAACCGCGAATTCCAGGTGGCAACGCTCGAATTCGTCGGCGAAGACGGCGTGCTGACCGGCGTGAAGTGCTGCCAGGTCGACGAGCGCCGCAAGCCGATCCCGGGCACCGAGTTCATCATCAAGGCCGATCTCGCCTTCATCGCCATCGGCTTCTCCGGTCCGTTCACCGACAGCGTGCTGAAGGATCTCGACGGCAAGCTCGAACTCAATACCGATCGTCGCGGCTCGACCAATGTCGTTGCCAACGACAAGGATTATCGTTCGTCGGTCGACAAGGTCTGGGTCGCAGGTGACGCCCGTCGCGGCCAGTCGCTGGTCGTCTGGGCGATCCGCGAAGGACGCCAGGCCGCGCGCGCCATCGACGAGGCGCTGATGGGTGAGAGCGTGCTGCCGCGCTGATCCTCGGCAAAGTCGAGATAGTTTAAAAAGGGGCCGCTTTCGAGCGGCCCCTTTTGCGTTGGATGTATTGACGGGATCAGGGTGTCGCAATGACCGGTGTGGGGGAGGCTGAAGGTGTCGACTCAGCTGGCCGCTTCACATAGTCCACCCGCCCGGCCGGGGGATCCGGCAGGCGACCGTTCTGGACGAGCTGGTCGCGCGGTGTCGGGAAGGTCGAGGAGGTCGGCACGGTTCCGCCCAGCAGTTCGTCGGCGCCGTCGAGCTCAGGGTCGAACAGATCGATCGGCGGGGTGGTGACGATCGCCTTGTTCTCCGATGGCGACAGGGTCACCAGCTCGGGCAGATTGCTGGCGTCGAGGCGGACGAGATCCGGGCTCGTCATGTCGCCGAGATAGCGGCGTACGGATTTTTCGACATAGAAAGCGAGCTTGCGTTTGCCTGGGCCGGTAAAGCCGATGCCGTCATTGCCGCGCAGTCGGACCGGCTGGCCATTGATGTCGGAGCCGGTGACGATGAAGCGCCCTTCCTGGTCGACGAATCCTTCCCAGATATCGACGAATTCGCCGTTCACCTTCTCGATGCTCGATCGATAGATAGTGTTGAGGCGAAGGGCGTCCGCAGTCATGTTTTGCGGGCGGAAGGCCGGCAGCCCGACCCAGATGATCGGGACACGCGTTTCCGCAGCGACACTCGCCAGGCGCGCGACCCGGTCGCCATAGGCGGTGAACCAGGGATCGGTCCGGAAGTCGAGGCGGCCGGTCGGGGTTACCAGTTGCTGGCGGTCGTTGGCGCCGATCTGGATGACCACGACGCTCGGTTTGATCTCGCCGACGAGTGCTGGCAACTGGCCCGGCCAATCGTAGAAATCGTCCCGCACCAGGCCGGAGGATCCATTGGCGCGGTTTTCTACAACGACGCCGGGTGAGTCCTCGAAGGCGGTCTTCAAACCGTCGCCGAGTGCGCTTGCAACGAAGTCTCCGAGGACGAGGACCGTCTTTGCATTGTCGAGCTTTGGCGGCGGCGGGGGGGCTGCGACCGCGCGGGTGGATTGCGGCCGGGTGTTGATCGTGGTCACGCTGCCACTGGTCTTCTTGCGGGTATTGGTTTCCCGCGGCCGCTGGACGTTCTGTGGCGGGACATAGGTCGGCTGGCGTTCGCCGAAGAGCAGGTCGAGGAGAGTGCGGCGGCGTTCCGGCTGCTGGGCTTCGGCAGACGTGGTGATGAATGCGGTCGCGACGACTGTCAGCGCCAGACCGAGCGTCATGAGGCGGGCGAAGGTTCCGCGCGGGCTCGTCAAGTCACACTCCATGGGCGAAGGCGGCAGGCTCAAAATGCATCCGCCGCGCTCTCTTGTTTCTGGAGCGCGGCGGATGCCAAGTCAACAGGTGTGCTTGCTGCGGACCCGGATCAGTTACGCAGCTTGTCGAGCAGGACGCGTGACGGCTGGCCGTCGACGGACATGCCGAGCCGCTGCTGGATGGCGGTGATTGCCGCCTTCGAGCCCGAGCCGAAGTTGCCGTCGATCTTGCCATCGTAATAGCCAAGCGCCTGAAGACGGGTCTGGAGCTCGAACTTTTCCTTGACGTCGAGCGAACCGTCGGGGCGCGGCCAGCGCTGCTGCATGCCGCCATAGCCGGCAATCTCGTCCGCCAGCAGGCCAACGCCCAGGGCGTAGCTGTCAGCGGCATTGTAGCGCTTGATGACGAAGAAGTTCTTGGTCATCAGGAAGCCCGGGCCGTTGGCGCCACCTAGCATCTTGAGCTCGGCGCGTTCGCTGCCGTTCCTGAAACCCTTGCCGGATGGACGGGCGAAGCCCAGCGCCTGCCACTGGGCCACCGTCTTGGTCTGGCCAGCATATTTGTTGCCCCCTCTCGGGACGGCGATCTCGTAGCCCCAGGTGCGGCCGGTCTGCCAGTCATTCTTGGCAAGCAGATTGGCGGCGGTGGCGAGTGCATCGGGAATCGAATGCCAGATGTCCTTGTCGCCGTTGCCGTCGGCGTCGATGCCGTAAAGCAGGTAGCTTGTCGGAATGAACTGGGTGTGGCCCATGGCGCCGGCCCAGGAGCCCATCAGGTTCTTGTTGGTCACGTCGCCGTTCTGCAGCATCTTGAGCGCGGCAATCAGCTGTGTGCGGGCAAACTTTGCGCGCTTGCGGTCGGCATAGGCAAGCGTGGCCAGCGAACGCGGCACATTGTGCAGGCGGTCCGGACGCTCGAGAGCTGCGCCATAATTTGATTCCATCGACCAGATCGCAAGCAGCACGTGCTTGTCGACGCCGAAGTGGTTTTCCAAGGCTGTCAGCAGGCGCCCGTGCTTGACCAGCATCTCCTGACCGACCTTGACCGTGTACGGGTTCACGCGGCTGTCGAGGTAATCCCAGATCTGGTGCTTGAACTCCGGCTGATAGGCCGCCTTTTCCAGCACGAACTGGTCTGGCTCGGTCACGCCGTTGAACGCCTGGCGATAGGTCCGCTCCGTGATGCCGGCCTTGGCGGCGACAGGATAAAAGTCGCGGATCCACTTCTGGAAACCGGCGTCCGCGAAGGCTTCCATGGGCATGAGCGCTGTCGTCAGCGTCAGGGCAATGGCGCCGAGCAGGCTGGGGCGGTGTCTTTTCATGGGCATCTCCCGTGCATTCTCGTGTTGGCAGCCGGAACAAGGCTGTTCACCACAGGTTAATGCTGTTCAGTCAACAAACCCTTTACCATGTTGTCCGCCCAAGCTTTGTCTTTGCCATTTTGAAGCAATTGTATGTTACTGGGCGTGACTGCGTTATGAAGACGTTAATCGATTTAGATCCTCGAGGAGGAATGAGTGGTTCAGACTAAAAAGCTCCGTAAAGCCGTTTTTCCCGTGGCCGGTCTCGGTACGCGTTTTCTCCCCGCCACCAAGGCGGTCCCGAAAGAAATGCTCACCGTCGTCGATAAGCCTGTCATCCAGTATGTGGTTGACGAGGCCATCGAAGCCGGGATCGAGCACTTCGTTTTCGTGACCGGCCGCGGCAAGGCGGTTATCGAGGACTATTTCGACATCCAGTTCGAACTCGAACAGACCCTGAAAGCCCGCAACAAGAACGCCGAACTTTCAATGCTCGACGAACTGCAGCCGACAGCGGGTCAGACCAGCTTCACGCGGCAACAGGAGCCACTGGGTCTCGGACATGCCGTCTGGTGTGCTCGTGACATCGTGGGGCATGAACCTTTCGCCCTTCTCCTGCCTGACATGATTATGCGCGGCGAAAAGGCCTGCCTCAAGGGCATGGTCGAACTTTATGAAAAGACCGGCGGCAACATTGTGGCGGTCGAGGAATGTGCGCCGGATCAGGCCCACAAATACGGCATCGTTGGCGTCGGTGACGCGCTCGAAGGCGGCTTCAAGATCACGCAAATGGTCGAGAAGCCTGCCAAGGGCACGGCACCTTCCAACTTCTTCATCAACGGCCGCTACATCCTGCAGCCTGAGATCTTCGAGATCCTGTCGACCCAGGAGCGTGGCGCCGGCAACGAGATCCAGTTGACCGACGGCATGCTGAAGCTCGCCAATGACCAGCCGTTTGCCGGTTACCACTTCAAGGGCCAGACCTTCGACTGCGGTTCCAAGGACGGCTTCATCCTGGCCAATGTCGCCTTTGCCATCGAGCGCGCCGACATTCGTCCAGCCATCGAGGACCAGTTGAAGGCGCTGCTCGCCGCGCTGAAGTGAATTGAAACCCTGACCGCCGGGCTCAGCGCTTGGCGGTCAGGCCTACCAATGCCGTCACCGTGCTGTTGTCGGTGCCGGTCTTGTAGTTCGTCCGCTCGTAAGCGAGATCTGCCGTCGCATCGAGATAGCGATTGACCTTCCAGGTCAGGCCGGCGCCCGCGAGATAAGCGGTCGTATCGCTCGCACTCGCATTTCCGTCGTAGTTCGTGAAGGTTGTTCCGCCCGTCAGGCGTGCGACGAGGTTCGTGCGCAGGTCGTGGGACAGCGCAGCGGTGACGCGGTGGATCGTTGCGCCGTTGACACCGGCCGTGGTCGATGGATCGATGCTGGTGTCGAGCGAGAGATCGATGCTGGTGCCGCCCTGCGGCGACCAGAAGATATTGCCATCCACCGTCATCGCTGACAGTTCTGCCAGACGCGCGTCCTCGAAAGTCTGATGTTCGTAGCCGAGGGCGATTTCGCCGCGCAGCTTCTCTCCCAGATCGACGGCCACCCCGGCCTTGGCGCCATATAGATCCGCCGAGCGCCGGTATCCGGACGAATCGACGGCTTCGTCATAGTCGATCCGCCCAATCGTGCCTTCGATGAAGGGGGTGAGGGCAGGCGAGATCTCGTATCCGAGGCGGCTGCTGAGCGTATAGCGATTGCGGTCGCGATCGCTGCGTTCGAGGATGCTGCCATTGGACAGCTTGGCATCCGAATATTGAAAGCGGGTGAAATCGCCGGCGATCGAGCCGCGGATCACACCGAAGTCGCGTTCGACCGACAGGCCAGTCCCGAACTGGTTGACACCCGACTGGACCCGGGCGCCGGATACGGCGTTCGGGTCGTCGCTATCCTCGCGGCTGAAATTGTAAGACCCGGAAAGCGTCGCGATGGTGTCGTCGGCGAGATCGAGACGCAGGCGCGCGTCGATATTGGCGCGAGGCTTGTCGTTGTCCGTGCCCGACAGCGTTTCCTGCCATGCGCCTTCGGCTCCGACATTCAGCTCATGTCTCGACCAGTCCGAGGTCAAAGTACCCTTCAGTCCGGTTTCCGAGAATGTGCGGTTGGTTTTGACGTCGCCGGACTTCTCCCGCTCGGTGCCCAGTTTCTGGCTGATCGACGGCCGAAGGATCATGCTGCCAAGGCGAATGCCGGTGCCGTCTTCGGCGTCCAGGGCATCGCGGCGAATTCGGGCGGCCGTCGGGTCGTCGAGGCGGGTCTCGCGCAGGTTCTGGCGGCCGATGTCGTCGTCCAGCGGCAAGACATCGGGATCAGCAAGCGGGTCCACCGGGAATGTGTTCGGGGCAATCGTGGCCGTCGTGGTCGGATCGCTCGCCACGGCAGGTGCCGATGTCGACGTTTCGCCCGCGCGAGTCGCGATGCCTTCCGGGCCGATTCCCCGCGTCTGCGTGCCGCTTGTCGCAGCGCCTGTCGAGGATTGCGGCGTGGGGCGGGTCTCTTGGGCTGCGACCAATGACGGGTGCACGAGTGCCGACAGCGCGAGTGCGCCGGCGAAAGCGCGCAGTCCCAGGCGGCGTGCGCCGCGCGTGTCCCGATTTTCGACTGAAGTCATGCTTGCGCCCGGCGATCTGTAATGCTTACCCAATCGTAAAGCCTGGTGGTTAATGTTTGGTTTCGCCGGTGAATGGCGATCAGACAGGCGTTGCCGAAGACGCGGCATGCACCACGAGAATTTACAGCAGCCGACAAACGCAGTATGGGACGACATGATCAAGCGCGCAGTCAATCTCGTTGAAGCCAGTGCCACCGAATCCGCTCTTCGCGTCATCTCGACCGAGCGGGAGGGGCTTCGTGTCCTCGAAGAGGCCTTGGCCGGTCCCTTGGCCGCACCCTTTTGCAATGCGGTGAAGACGATCGGCGGGATCGGCGGTCGCGTAATTGTCACCGGGGTCGGCAAGAGCGGGCATATCGGTTCGAAGATTGCCGCCACCTTTGCCTCGACCGGCACGCCGGCCTTCTTTGTCCACCCATCGGAAGCCAATCACGGCGATCTCGGTATGATCGCGCAGGATGATGCGATCCTGGCGATCTCCTGGGGGGGCGAAACGACGGAACTTCAGGGCATTCTGAGCTTCTCGCGCCGTTTCTCGATCCCGCTGATCGCCATTACGGCGGGTGAAAATTCCACGCTCGCCCGCAATGCCGATGTCGTGCTGTTGATGCCGAAGGTTCAGGAGGCCTGCCCGCACGGGCTCGCGCCGACGACCTCGGCTGTGCTGCAGCTTGCCATCGGCGATGCGATTGCGATTGCCCTTCTTGAAGCCCGCGGGTTCTCGCCGTCGGACTTCCGTACCTTCCATCCAGGCGGCAAGCTCGGTGCGGCGCTCACCCATGTGCGCGACATCATGCATACCGGCGAGCGCCTGCCGCTGGTGGCGCTCGGTACGCCCATGCCCGAGGCGGTCAAGACCCTGTCTCACAAGCATTTTGGCTGTGTGGGCATCGTGGACGACGCCGGCAAGCTCTGCGGCATCGTGACGGAAGGCGACATGGCGCGTAATCTCGCCCGGGATCTGTCTATCCTTGACGTCGATGATGTGATGACCCGTAATCCGAAGGTCATCAAGGGCGATGCCCTCGCGACGACGGCCGCGGCGATGATCAACAAACATGGCATAGGTGCGCTGATCGTCGTCGATGACGAGAACACGCCCGTCGGCCTCATTCACTTCCACGATCTGCTCAGGATCGGTGTCGCCTAAGCGGGCCTCAAGAGAAGCTCTCAGGCCAATCTCGTGCGCCATGAATGATCGCCAGGATTTCCACGCGCGCGCCCACTCTGTAAACGACGATGTAGGGTGTGCGGGAAACCACGAGTTCCCGCGTGCCGCTCACCCTGCCTAGGCGGCCGACGTTCGGATTTTTAGCCAAGAGCGCCTTCGTTTGATCGAAGATCCTTTCGGCCAGACGTGGCGCTGCCGCTGGTCGTCTGTCTGCAATGTAATCCTGGATCGCTTCCAGATCTTGGATCGCTGGAAGTGTCCAGACCACCAGCATTAGCCGGGCCGATACTTGTTCAATACCCTGTCTATTTCCGCCTCAGACGCGAAGTCACCCCGATCGGCTGCTTCGATTGCAGCCTTAACTTTGCCGATGAAGTGCTCCTGCCAGGCAATCGAGTGACCCTGCTCCAGGGCATCCTGGATGATCCTGGAACGCGATACGCCCGCGCGCGCGGCAAGCGCATCGATCCTGGCTGCGAGATCCGGCGTGATGTCGAGTTCGATTGTCATGGACCCACTATGCCATGCTTTGCCGCGCATTCAAGCGTGGCCCAACTCAAGCCTCTTCCACTGTCAGATCGCGACCATCGCTCGAGACGATCCGCACGCGGGCGCCGCCGGGCAGGTCCGGGCCGGAGACCAGCCAGAAGGTGTCGTCCAGCCGGATGCGGCCACGGCCCTCGCGGATGGGCTCGGCCAGCACGGCGGTGCGGCCGACGAGGCTTGCGCCACGCTGATTGAGGAGTGGTTCGTCGCTCGACGTCTCGAGGCGGGTGAAGAGACGGCGACCGGCAAGCGTGAAGGCGACGGCGCTTGCCGCAAAGACCAGCGACTGGATTTGCCACGACCAGAAGCCCGTATCCCAAAGCAGCAGCGACAGCACACCTGTCAGGATGGCGCCGAGGCCGATCCAGACCAGGAAGACGCCGGGCATGACCAGTTCGGCCGCAAGCAGCAGCATGCCGAGGACCCACCAGCTCCAGGGACCGAGTTCGGCGATGATCCGCGCCAGCATGGCTGTCACTCGCCGTTCGGGTTGAAGGAACTGATCGGCGGCGTGGTGCGCGGCGCGGCGGTCGGGCGCGGCGGTGCAGGGCGCTTGTCGTCGCCGAAGACCTCGCGCGCAATCGCGCCGATGCCGCCGAGCGAGCCGATCAGCGACGTCGCTTCCATCGGCATCAGAACCACCTTGGAATTGCTGGAGGTGCCGATCGCGGCCATTGCTTCTGTGTATTTCTGGGCGACGAAGTAATTGATGGCGTTGACGTCGCCGGCGGCGATCGCTTCCGAAACGAGGCGAGTGGCCTTGGCTTCGGCTTCCGCCAGACGCTCACGGGCCTCCGCCTCGCGGTAGGCTGCCTCACGCTCGCCTTCGGCCTGAAGTATGGCGGCCTGCTTGGCGCCTTCGGCCCTCAGGATCTGGGCATTGCGGAAGCCTTCGGCTTCCAGGACCTGGGCGCGCTTCTCGCGCTCGGCCTTCATCTGGCGACCCATGGCATCCACCAGGTCGGCCGGCGGCTGGATATCCTTGATCTCGACGCGGGTTACCTTGATGCCCCAGGGGCGGACGGCCTCGTCGACAACGCGCAGCAGGCGGTCGTTGATGACCTCGCGGTTGGAAAGCAGTTCATCGAGATCCATCGAGCCCATGACCGAGCGGATATTGGTCATCGTCAGGTTCAGGATGGCATTTTCCAGGTTCGAGACCTGATAGGCGGCTTCTGCAGCGTTCAGCACCTGATAGAAGGCGACAGCATCGGCAGAAACCGAGGCATTGTCCTTGGTGATGACTTCCTGGGTCGGCACATCGAGTACCTGCTCCATGACGTTCATCTTCGCGCCGATCCGCTCGAAGAACGGGATGATCAGGTTAAGGCCCGGCTCCAGCGTGCGCGTGTAGCGGCCGAAACGCTCGATCGTGTAGCGGAAGCCCTGCGGTACTGTCTTGATGCCGGCAAAGAGGACCAGGATCACAAGCAGTACGAGTGCGATGACGACGATGTCCGGACCGGTAACGGGCATGAATTCCTCCAGCATTGGCGCAAACGGAAATTGCGCCCCCTTGGTCTAACATCGTGGCGTGACAGGGTAAATGCAAGGGATCGCGGTCACACACGACGTGGTTTACCATCCAGACTGGTGGGCCGCGAGAAAAAGAAAAGCGGCGGGATTTCTCCCGCCGCCTCGGTTTTCAGGCTGATCGACCTGAGCTTAAAACTCTTCCCAGTTGTCCTGGGCCACTGCCGCGTTGCCGTGGCTGCGTGGCGCCGGGGCGGCGCGCCGGGCAGGCTCGGCCGCACGCGGTGCAGGAGCGCGGCTGGGCGATGCCGTGGGTTGTGCCATCGCACGGGCCGTTTCGCGCAGCGCCGATGCCTGGGTTTGCTGCACGCCGTCGATGCTGAAGTGCGAGATCAGTTCGCGGAGCTTTGCGGCTTCGCTCGCAAGCGCGCCGGAGGCCGCGTTGGATTCCTCGACCATGGCGGCGTTCTGCTGGGTCGTCTGGTCCATCGAGTTGACCGCATGGTTGACTTCCGAAAGGCCGGTCGCCTGTTCCTTGGCGGAAAGGGCAATCGCATCCATGTGGGTGTTCATCTCGGTGATGAAGCCGCCGATGGTGCGCAGCGCTTCGCCGGTCTTGCGGACGAGATCCACGCCGCCAGCAACCTCGGTCGAGGAGTTCTGGATGAGAGCCTTGATCTCCTTCGCAGCATTGGCAGAACGCTGGGCGAGCTCGCGAACTTCCTGGGCGACGACTGCAAAGCCCTTGCCGGCTTCACCGGCACGTGCTGCCTCGACGCCAGCATTCAGGGCGAGCAGGTTCGTCTGGAAGGCGATCTCGTCGATGACGCCGATGATGTTCGAGATCTGCTGCGAGGAGTTTTCAATCCGGCGCATGGCTTCTTCGGCGCGGGAAACGACTTCCGACGACTGGTTGGCGGAGGTGTTGGCATGTGCCGCCACACCGCGGGCCTCTTCGGTCCGCTTGCTTGAGTTGACGACGTTGGCGGTGATCTCTTCGACTGCGGCTGCCGTCTGCTCAAGGGCGGCTGCCTGCTGCTCAGTGCGCTTCGACAGATGATCGGTCCCCGAGGCGATCTCGCGGGTGCCGGTCTCCATGGTCGCGACGCTGTTGTTGATCGAGGCCATGGTCTGGTTCAGCTGGCGGATAGACTGGTTGAAGTCGTGGCGGAGTGCCTCGAAATCAGGGGCGAAGGCTTCGTTGATCTGGAATGCGAGATCGCCGGCGGCGAGGCGCTTCAGACCGGCAGCCAGGCCCGACGTGGCGATGCGCAGACGTTCGGCGGCATCAGCTTCGGCACGCTGCTGGGTCGCGATGCGATCGGCCTCTGCCTGACGACGGTTACCGTCGGCCTCGGCTTCCAGCCGCTTGTTGGCGATGGCTGCCTCACGGAAGATCTGCATCGCGGCGGCCATGCGCCCGATTTCGTCCTTGCCACCCTGATCGATCGTGACGTCGAGGTCGCCGTTTGCGAGGCGCGTCGTGTTGTCGGCGAGCTTGCCGAGCGGACGGGAAACAAGTTGGAAGTTCAGGAAGCCGAGGAGAGCAGCAGCGATGCCGACGATGATCGAAGCGGCGAGGCTGACCGTTTCCACAAGCGAGAGGGCTGCGGTCTGGTTTTCACCAGCGGTGACGGCACGCGCCGAGAGAGAAGACTTGATCTCGCGGATTCGCACTTCGAAGGCCTGGACTAGAGCCTCTCCTTCACCAGTTACTTCCATGGCGCGGGCAAGTTCAACCGTTTCCGGGTCGCGCATCAAGAGGATCTGGCGGTCCATGAAGTTTGTCTTCCACGCGTCGAAGGCAACCACCGCGTCTCTGAACTTCGTAAGTTCTGCAGGTGCCGATGCCGACAGCATTGTTTCGATGTTGGGACGGTCCGCGCTCATTTCCGCAGCCATCTCTTCTGCGCCAGCTGCGTAGTCGCGGTTGCCGGTCAACAGGAAGGTCTTCAGCTTGAGGTCCGCAACATAGAGATCGGCGGAGAATTCTTCGATCACCGCAACGGCGCGATTCATCGTCGCGGTTTCCGCGACCTGTTCACGGGCCATAATGGTGCGATTGTGCATGAAGGTCGAGGCTGCGATCGCGATGGCGGCGAGGAGTCCGAAAGCGAGAAAGCCTTTGGCGCTTACGGATAAATTCTTGAGCATAGTAAAATCCTGTCCCGGTCGGGGTCGAATTGGATCATGGTTTACAGGACGGCCGCCATCATGGGGTCGTGTCGAGGGATCAGCTGCCGGCCAGCGCCCGGCGCTCGAGTTCCGTCAGGTTGAGTTCGACG
This sequence comes from Agrobacterium sp. MA01, assembly GCF_009650195.1. Taxonomy (NCBI): domain Bacteria; kingdom Pseudomonadati; phylum Pseudomonadota; class Alphaproteobacteria; order Hyphomicrobiales; family Rhizobiaceae; genus Agrobacterium; species Agrobacterium sp. MA01. Next base: position 2,940,190 of record NZ_CP045854.1, on the reverse strand, counting down.
GTAACGGCACCAATCTTCTTTTTGGCGCTGTCGACCAGCGTCAGGCTCACCTGGTTTCGCCAGATCTTCATGTCGTCGTCCCACTCGGCTTCATCGATGAAGATCGCGTCCTCCGAGACGTCATAGGTCTTCTGGAACTTGGCCTCGTCGCCCTGCCAGAAGTCGCTGGTGATCGAGCTCTGGCCGACATTCAGGCCGTTCTTGTCCATCACGAAGATTTCCGGATAAAGACCGAGCGATTTACCCTGAATGCGGGCGAGATAGACGGAGAGCGGGCTGGAGAGCGTCGCGGCGATCAGCGGCTTGTCGGCTGCCTCGCGCTCGGCCTTCCATTGATTGTCCAGCTCGTCGATCTTGTCCTGGGACAGGTCTGTGAGCCGAGCGTTCTGTGCCTCGACCGATACGGTGACAATCTCGGCGGACACGAATTCCTGGATCTGCTTGATGAGCTCGGGCGAGACGAGCTTGGCGATATCAGGCTGGGCCGGTTCTGCATGGGCAGTGGCGAGTGACGCTACGATGAACGTCGATGCCAATGCTGTCGTGACGAATTTCATGATGGTCTCCTTCAACTCCCCCTAATTCTAGGGATCATTACTAAACGGACCATTAATATAAGAAATTGCCTATCTAGAATTGTAATTAAATCCAATGATTTAAGTAGGCTTTTCCGTCTCGGATTTGCGCTTGTGGGCAGCTTGAGGTTGTCTTTTCGGTTGTGTTGTTTCGGAGCCCGACACGCTAAGCAAATGAAAAGATGCGTTAAAGCTGGGCATATGTACCGAAGATTGGGCTTTTTCTCATTAGCTCGCCATGCGTGTTCGCCGTCTCGGTTGTACCGCTACCGTAGCTCAAATGCCCCTCCGGAAGGCACGGTGCGACGCGAAGTGACATTGATATAAATGAAAAAAGGACCGCCTTCCGGCAGTCCCTTGGTCATGTTGCATGTAGCTTAGCCTATTGAGCTTCAGGCCCAACCCTGGAGCTCCCGGCGGACGACGTTCTCGATCACGCGCATGCCGTCGTCGCTGTCGTTGAGGCAGGGAATATGGGTGAACTTCTCGCCGCCATTGTGCAGGAAGTCCTCGCCGGCTTCACCGGCGATTTCCTCCAGTGTTTCCAAACAGTCGGAGACGAAGCCCGGGTTCATGATGGCGATGCGCTTGACGCCTTCCTGGGCCAGCTTTTCGACCGTCTTGTCGGTATAGGGCTGCAGCCATTCCTCGGGCCCGAAACGCGACTGGAAGGTCACCATCAGCTTTTCCTTCTCCCAGCCGAGATGCTCGCGCAAGAGACGCGTCGTCTTGTGACACTGGCAGTGATAGGGGTCGCCCTTCATGAAGTAGGACTTCGGAATGCCGTGATAGGAGGTGATCACCAGTTCAGGCTCCCAGTCGAGGGTCGCCAGATGCTGGTTGATGGAGTTGGCAAGGGCGGCAATGTAGACCGGATCATCGGCATATTGCGGCACGGTGCGCAAAGCCGGCTGCCAGCGCATCTTCAACAGCGCCTTGAAGGCTTCATCGTTGACGGTCGCCGTGGTTGCCGCCGCATAGTGTGGGTAGAGCGGATAGACGAGAATCTTCTCGCAACCCGCCTTCTGCATCTCGTTCATCTTCGCCTGGATCGCCGGCTGGCCGTAGCGCATGGCCCAATCGACATGCACGTTCGGCAGATCGTTCAAGGCAACCGCGAGCTTTTCCGCCTGGCTGCGGGTGTAGGTGCGCAGGTAGCTTTCGTCGAGATCCTTGTTCCAGATCTCTTCATAGGCCTTGCCGACCTTCTGCGGGCGTCGGTTGAGAACAATCCCGTACAGAATGGGGTACCAGAACCACCGTGACCACTCGATGACGCGCTTATCCGTCAGGAATTCCTCGAGATAGCGGCGCATGGACTTGTAGTCCGTGCCATCGGGCGTTCCAAGGTTGACGAGCAGGACGCCGACCTTGCCGAAATTGACGGGCGGATGGTCGGAGGGCCAATGGGCAGGCATTACATTCATCTTGATATCCTGGTGATGAGATCTCGACCGATACGTGGCGAAGGCCAGTTGAGATCATCTGATAAAAGCAAAAGCCGGCCCGGGGAAGCCCGGACCGGCTTTTGTCATGCGTCAAACGGTCTTACTTCGGCGGAAGCTGCAATTCCCGGCCGATCGAGAGCACGTTCGGATTGCGCAGCGTGTTCGCCTCGGCGATCTTGCTCCACATCATGCCGTCACCATAGGTGGCCTCGGCGATCTTCCAGAGGCTGTCGCCGGCAACCACCTTGTAGACGGTTTCGGCAGTCGCCATGGCCGCATCCGCGGCGGTTGCCGCCGGAGCTTCTGCGGCAGCCGGAGCCTCGGTTGCTGCCGGAGCCTGAGCGGGCGCTTCGGTTGCCGGCGTGGTCGTGTCGCCTGCCGGCGGTGCCGTCGCGGAGATCACGGTGATGCGACCGTCGGTGTAAGGCCTGTAGGGGCTGTTCTTGGCGATGTAGTCGGCCACGACAGTTTCGAGGCCCGGGCCGAAATCGTAGGCGTTCTGTCCGCCGCTCTCGAACACGCCATAGCCATCACCACCGGTGCGCATATAGTTGTTGGTGGCCACGCCATAGACCTTCTCGGGGTCAATGGCGACGAAGGCGTCACCTTCCTTGACCTCGACGGAGGAGATGCGGCTGCCGGCCGGCTTGGTCAGGTCGGCGGTGTATTTCAGACCGGATACCTGCGGGAAACGGCCGGCCGCTTCCTCGACCTGGCTCACGCCGTTCTCGAGGGCGGCCACGATGTCGGAGCCCTTGAGCTGGAAGGAGGCAAGCGTGTTCTGGAAGGGAAGGACAGTGAGGACCTCGCCCATGGTGACGGTGCCGGCGTCGATCGACGCGCGCAGACCGCCGCCATTCTGGATGGCGATGGTGATGCCCTGATCGCTCAAGCGATCGACCATGGCGTCCGCCACCAGATTGCCCATGGTGCATTCAACTGCACGGCAGGTTTCACGCGAGCCGTCGATGGCTTCGGCGCTCTCGCCGATCTCCTTCAGTTTCAACTCCTCGATCGGGCCACCGAGTTCGGCCACCTTGGCGACGAAGCCTTCATCCGGGGTCACGGAGGCGTCGAGCAGCTTCGGTTCGCCAGTCGCGGTCTTGACGACGCCTGCGTCATCAAAAACGACCGTCAGGTCACCGAGATACTTGGAATAGGCATAGGCCTGGACGATCGGCACATCCGCGCCCGACGGGTTCTTCACCAGGGTCGGGTAGGGGCCCGCTGCCTTCTCGTCGGTATTGGACAAAAGCGTATGGCTGTGGCCGCCGACGATCACGTCGATGCCGTCAACGGCTGCCGCAATTTCCTGATCCTTGACGTAGCCGACATGCGAGAGCAGCACGATCTTGTCGATGCCCTGGCCTTCGATTTCGGCCACGGCTTCCTTCAGATAGCCGATCTCGTCGGCAAACAGGATGGTGTCGCCAGGCGAGGAGGTCTCATCCGTGTCGGTTGCGAGGACCGAGACAATCGCGACCTTCTCCTCGCCGAATTCCTTGACGATGTAGGGCTTGAACTTGTCGGCGACCGGAGAGTTGAGGCCAGCCAGCGTGTTGCCGGAGATCATCGGGAATTTCAGCGCGTCGATGAACTTCGCCAGCTCTTCCGGGCCGTCATCGAATTCGTGGTTGCCGATGGCCATGGCGTCGAAGCCGATGCCGTTCATGAAGTCGGCAATCGGGGCGCTCTTGTAGGTGGTGTAGAAGAGCGAGCCCTGGAACTGGTCGCCAGCGTCGAGTGTCAGCACGTTCTTGCCCGTGAGTTCTGCGCGGCGCGCATCGATGGCGGCCTTCACGCGGGCGATGCCGCCGAAGCATTCGTTGGCGGCCGCATCTTTTGCCGAGCAGGTCGAATCGGATTTGCTGATGGCCTCGATGCGGGAATGCAGGTCATTGATGTGCAGGATATTGAGTTCGAAATCGGCCAGAGCTGTTCCGGCGGTCAGGGCCAGCACCGAGGCGCTGAAAAGGCCAATCTTCAAATGTCTGAACATCTTATCTCTCCTGTTGCAATCGATCACCGGAAGTCTGGCACGGATTGATGACAGTCACGCGCCAGAATTCGGATGGCGGATGTTTTCATCAAGACCGGAACAGGGCAAGCAAAATTCACTTGATGTCCGCATGTTAGCGGGGCCAGAAACGAAAGAAGCGGCCGCTTGGGCCGCTCCTCGATAAGTCTGTCCTGGCGCCGGCTCAGCCGCGTCGGGCGAGCGAGAACTGGGCGCCGCTGTCGGAGGTGCAGTTCAGCTGTGTCGGCGTGACGAGGGCGCAATTCACCTTCTGCTGCGTGTTGCGAACCAGAGACGTCATGTTGATCTCGACCAGGCGGTCATTGACCAGCGTGTAGGTGCCGGATGCGAGGATCTGGTTGGAATCGGTCGTCCGCGTGGTGAAGGTGCCGCCCTGGAAGGTCGAGGCGATGCCATTCGGATCAACCCAGGCGCCTTCGATCGACGGACCCTGCTGAACGGCCGGCAACTGGCGGGGAGGGCTGGAATAGCAGGACGAAAGGGCGAGGCTCATCGCCGTTACAGCCACCAGGGATCTGATTTTCATTCTTGTCTCCCACCATCTCGGCGGTTCGGTCCGGCCGCCCACCGTTTGCGTTGTCATCGAGAACATGCCGCGAAGCCTCGGCCAAAGCAAGGCGGAAGCCTTGTATTGCCGGGGTTATCCCGTCCTTGCTTGCAACGAGAAAGGCCCGCCGCGAGCGACGGGCCCCAAGCTCTGGCCTGAAACCGTTTATCGGACCAGGATGTTCCGGAACTGCCACGGATCCTTTTCATCGAGGTCTTCCGGGAAGAGGCCCGGGCGACCATCAAGAGGCGTCCAGTCGGTGTAGTGGCCTTCGACCGGGCCGAGATAGGGCGACTGCACTTCCAGGCAGCGCTTGTAGTCCATCTCGTCGGCTTCGACGATGCCGGCCTTCGGGTTCTCGAGCGCCCAGACCATGCCGGCGAGCACGGCCGAGGTCACCTGCAGACCGGTTGCGTTCTGATAGGGCGCGATGCGGCGGGTTTCTTCGAGCGACAGGCGCGAACCGAACCAGTAGGCGTTCTTTTCGTGGCCGTAGAGCAGCACACCGAGCTCGTCGACGCCATCAACCAGTTCGTCTTCGTTCAGCACGTGCAGAACAGGCTGCTGCGTGCCGCCATTGCCGAACATCTCGTGCAGCGAAAGCACGGCGTCGTTGGCCGGGTGATAGGCATAGTGGCAGGTCGGGCGATAGACGACTTCGCCGTCCTTCTCGACGGTGAAGTAATCGGCGATCGAGATCGACTCGTTGTGGGTTACGAGGAAACCGTATTGCGGACCCGGCGTCGGGCACCAGGTGCGAACACGGGTGTTGGCGCCGGGCTGCTCCAGGTAAATCGCGGCCTTGCAGCCCTTCTTGTGCTTCTTGGCGTTCTTCGGCATCCAGTTTTCATGGGTGCCCCAGCCGAGTTCGGAGGGCTGCAGACCTTCCGAGATGAAGCCTTCGGCCGACCATGTGTTCCAGAAGACGTTGAGCGGCTTCGGGTTCTTGGTGCGCTGGGTATCGCGTTCGGCGATGTGCACGCCCTTGACGCCGACCTTCTTCATCAACTTGGCCCAGCCGTCACGATCGTTCTGGTCGGGCTCTTCGAATTTCAGGCCGATTTCATGGGCGAGGTTGACGAGGCCCTGCTTTACGAACCAGGACACCATGCCCGGGTTTGCGCCGCAGGTGGACACGGCCGTCGTGCCGCCCGGGTTCTTCGCCTTTTCCTGGCGCACGGTTTCGCGCAGCGCATAGTTGGTGCGCTCGGAATTCTTCATGTTCTTGTCGAAGTAGAAGCCGAGCCAGGGCTCGACAACCGTGTCGATGTAGAGCACGTCGAGCTTGCGGCAGAGCTTCATCAGATCGAGCGAGCCGGTGTCGACCGACAGGTTGACGCAGAAGCCCTGGCCTTCGCCTTCGGTCAGAAGCGGCTTCAGGAGCTTCTTGTAGTTGTCCTTGGTGACATGCGCCTGGATGTGCTTGATGCCATGCTTGGCAAGCAGGTCGGCTTCGTCATTGCGGGGATCGATGACGACCATCCGGCTCTTGTCGAACTTGAAGTGGCGTTCGATCAGCGGCAGGGTGCCGCGGCCGATCGAGCCGAAACCGATCATCACGATCGGGCCGGTGATCTCGCCATAAACCGGGTAGGTCATTTCGCTCATTTCCGTCTCCTTGGAGGCCCGGTCGTTGTGCCTGGGCCATGTTTCCGGCCTGTCTTGTGCGGCCGGAGCGATACTGGCGGTTCTAGATCACAAAAATCTGACACAATAAAGGGCAGGGGCATGGGGGTGAGGGGCCTCACCGCTGATTTTCGAGTGCTGTATCTTGCCGCAGGTGGGCGACGAGCCGGTCACGCTGGGTGTCGAGGCCCTTGTATCGGAGCTGATCGCCGGCGAGGCCCTCCAGCTGCTCGGCCAGGGCGGCGCCGAGCCTTCTGCCGTCAGGATGGTTCCTGAACGCTATGACCGGATCCAGATAGATGCGGATCGTGAAGACGATAGCGCCTGTCACAGGCAGTTTCGTCAGCGTTTGGCGCTCGACGCGTACCACGGCCTCATGCGGTTGGGCGTCGTCGTTGCGGCCGGTTTCCGGGTGAAAGAGCTTTTCCTTCCAGTTGATCGACCAGTTGAAACGCTCGGCGGGCAGGCCGGGCGCCAGATTGTCGAAGATGCGGTTGATCATGGCAGCGTTGCGCGTGCCGCCCTGGAACCCCGGCACATGCTCGTGGACCTCCTCCATTGGCCGATCGAACTTTTCCGCAAGCGACCAGGAGGATGGGAAGGAGAGATGAGCAGCGGCGATGGACCAGCCGGCGTCGCGCTTCATCATGATGACGAGGTCGTCCTGTACCAGCATCCCAGCGCGCATGAGCGGGGGCAGGGTGTCGTCGTTCAGGGACGGCGCATGCATGTGTTGCGGATGATGGGCCTTGAGATGGGCGACGAGGGCTGCCAGACATTCCTCCTGGGCGGGGAGACTGTCTTCGGTCGCCCGGAAGACGTCCTCGTGCCGTGCCGCTGCCAGCGCGCGCTTTTCGTTCAGGTAGCGATCGCAGTCGGCATCCGGTTCGATCCAGCGGGTCGGGTCGAGGGCGGACAGGCCGATGGTGAAGGGGCGCGTCGGGCCGGCGTATGGTGTGTGGGTGAGTTTCGGTCGCGCCTTGATCACGCCGAGCGCTCGATCTCTTTGCGAGCGCAGCTTGCCAGGAAGGCCGACCGGGTGAGGCCTCGCTGCTTGGCTACCTGGTCGATTGCGGCCAGCGTTCCTGCTTCCATCGTGATGTTCGCCCGAACAGTCCGTGTATCGTCTTCGATGAGGGGCACGCGGATGAGGAATGCGCCGGCAGCCAATTCGTCACGAACATCGGAACGCTCGACGATATCCTGATGAGAGGAGGGGACCGGAAGCTCTTCATCCTCTGCCCAAAGCCTCAAGGCTTCGATTGCGTTGATGACAAGGTCTTCATCGCGATCCGCTGCCGAGAATACGGTTGGCAAATCGGGGAAGCTGATGCCGTAGGCACTCTCCAGGTCCTTATGGACCAAAGCCACGTAGTATCGCATATGCCGATTTCTCTTGCTCTTCAGATCCAGCCCGCCTGTTTCGCAATTGCCCGGGCGGTGCCAAGCGGGAGATCCTTCTTCGGATGGGGCACGATGATCGTCTTGCCACCTTTCCGAAGCTTGTGATGGGAGCCAGACACCGAAACAAGTTCATATCCCTCGGCCTTCAGGCGCTGGATGATCTTGCGCGAGTCCTTCTCCATTGCCTGTCTCCATGCGCAAATATATGCGCATCACTTCTTTTCTTCAAGGGATCAACCTAGTCCTTCAACCCTTCCAGTCCCGCCGCCGTCCGCGTCACCGCCACTTCCGTCACTTCATAAATCGCCACGCCCTCGACCGCGAAGGGATCGGTCGCGACATAGGCCTCGATCTCAGCTCGATCGCCCCGGGCTAGGATCATCCCACCAGTGCGCGGGTTCTTGCGGCCCGACGCCAGAAACAGGCCGTTGTCATAGCCGGCGTTCACCCAATCCATATGTGGGGCCATGAACCGATCGGCCTCTTCGGTGGGCTTTACATAGGTGAGGGAGAGAATGAACATGTGTGGCCCTAATCAATGAGTTCTGCGCGGATCAGGCCGCGCAGGGAATTGCCGACGAAAAGCTTGCGCTGGTGAAGGTCGTTGAGTTTCAGCACCTCGCCACGCGCCTTGCGCTCCCGGATGAGTTCGGCCCGCAACACGCCGGGCAGGAGGCCGCTGGCAAGCGGCGGGGTGAGCAGCATGCCGTCGGCGGCTTCGGCGAAAATGTTGGTGATCGTGCCTTCACAGACCTCGCCACGCTCGTTGAGCAGGATCACTTCGTCGACCTCATCCCTGGAAAACTCGGCGCGCGCGGCCTCGTAAGGCTCGCGGCGGGATGTCTTGTGGCGGAAGAGGCTGTCTTCGGACTGCAGACGGGTCTTGGCGACCTTCAGGCGCCAGACCGTTTCCTCCGGGATAGGCTCGAAGGGTGTCGCCGTCACCTCCATCTTGCCGCGATAGGTCATGACGAGGCGCACACGCAGTGGTGTTTCGCCGGAGACTGCCTTCTCCAGCTTGCCCTTCGCGTCCTGCGGCTGCCGAAAACCCAATGCATCGGCAGACCGGGACAGACGACGCAGATGCTGGTCGAGCCGCAGAAAGCCTGCGTCCGGCTGCCACCGCATCGTCTCGATCAGCGAGAAATCCATTGGTCTCCCAGGGCAAAACGCGCCTTCAGCAGGCATTCCTCGTATTCCGCCTCGGCCTTCGAATCGAAGACGATGCCGCCGCCGACATTGAAGACGGCGCGTCCGCCGTTGAAAAGGGAGATGGTGCGGATTGCCACTGAAAATCGCATGGGGCCTGCCGGGTCGCACCAACCGATCGCGCCGCAATAGACGTCACGCGGACCGGCTTCGAGTTCATGCAGGATGCGCATCGCCCACATTTTCGGTGCGCCGGTCACCGAGCCGCAGGGGAAGAGGGCGGCCATGATCTCGGGCAGGCCGATTTCGGGCATGAGCTTGGCGCGCACATAGCTCACCATCTGGTGGACCGTCGGATAGGTCTCTATGGCGAAGAGTTTGGGGACCGAGAGGGTGCCGACCTCTGTGATGACGGAGACATCGTTGCGCAGAAGGTCAACGATCATCCGGTTCTCGGCCTGGGTCTTTTCGTCGGCGAGCATCGCTTCGATGATTGCCTCGTCCTCCTCGGGGCTTGCGCCGCGCGGTGCCGTACCCTTCATCGGGCGGGTTTCGATCCAGCCGTCCTCGTCGACCGAGAAGAAGAGTTCGGGCGAGCGGGACAGTATGACAGGGCCGGTGCCGTAGTCGATCAGCGCGCCATAATGCACGGGCTGGCGACCGACGAGCGACCAGAAGGCCGCACGGGGATCCCCCTCCCAGCGGGCTTCCACCGGCATGGTCAGGTTTGCCTGATAGCAGTCACCCTTGCGCAAGTGATGATGCAGGCGATCGAAGCGGGCGCTGTAGGCTTGGAAATCCCAGCCGGCCCGGGGATCAGTCAGGAGAGGCGCATTCGGGATGTTCGAGGGCGCCTCAGCCAGCGGGTGTTCGGCCGGTGCTGGGGCGGCGAAGACACCCATCGCGATCAACGGTGTTTCGCGCCCGTCCTCAACGAGCGGCCTCAGCTTCGGTTCGAATACGAAGCCCGCCTCATAGGACAGATAGCCCGCCAGCCACTTGCCGGCCTTCCGGGCTGCCTCCAGTCGGGCAAGCGCCGGTTCGACCTCGTCCGCCGTCCGGGCGACGACGAGCGCCTCCGGTTCGGCAAAGACGAGGCTCGTCCCCGCGCGGTCGTCGCGGAAGAGCGCATAGGGCGCGTGGTCATGCATGGATGTCGGCTGCTCCGGTTCAGGCGGCCTTATCTAGCGCTTCCAACTCGTCGATCAGCCCCTCGATCATCGACAGTCCCTTGGCCCAGAACGACGGATCGGTGGCGTCGAGGCCGAAGGGAGCCAAAAGCTCGGAGTGATGCTTGGTGCCGCCGGCCTTCAGAAGCTCGAAATACTTGTCCTGGAAGCCCTGGTCGGCGTTCTGGTAGACGGCATAGAGCGAGTTTACCAGGCAGTCGCCGAAGGCATAGGCATAAACGTAGAAGGGCGAGTGGATGAAGTGGGGGATATAGGCCCACCAGTTCTCATAGCCTTCCGAGATCTTGATCGCCGGCCCAAGGCTTTCCTGCTGAACGGAGAGCCACAATTCGCCGATTTTCTCGGCCGTCAGTTCGCCTTCCTTGCGAGCCGTGTGGATCTTCCGCTCGAACTGGTAGAAGGCGATCTGGCGCACGACCGTATTGATCATGTCCTCGACCTTCTGGGCGAGCATGGCCTTCCTCTCGCGCTTGTCCGTCGTCTTGTCGAGGAGGGCACGGAAGGTCAGCATCTCGCCAAAGACGGAAGCCGTTTCAGCCAATGTCAGCGGGGTCTGGCACATCAGGGCACCCTGACCGCCGGCCAGAACCTGATGCACGCCGTGGCCAAGCTCATGGGCAAGCGTCATGACATCGCGCGGCTTGCCGAGGTAGTTGACGAGAACATAGGGGTGAGCCGAAGGCACCGTCGGATGGGCAAATGCACCCGGAGCCTTGCCGGGGCGGGCGGGGGCATCGATCCAGCCGCCGTCGAAAAAGCGCCCGGCGATGTCAGCCATTTCGGGCGCAAAGCCGCCATAGGCCGAGAGCACCATGTCCTTGGCCTCGTCCCAGGAGATCAGGCGATCCGGTGTTTCGGCAAGCGGCGCATTGCGGTCCCAGAAGTTCATCTGGTCCATGCCGAGCCACTTCGCCTTCATCTTGTAATAGCGATGCGAAAGGCGCGGATAGGCTTCGCGCACGGCTTCAGCGAGCGCATCGACCACTTCGCGCTCGACGCGGTTGGCGAGGTGGCGACTATCGGCGATGTCCTCGAAGCCGCGCCAGCGGTCGGAGATGTCCTTGTCCTTGGCGAGCGTGTTGGTCACCAGAGTGAAGATGCGGATATTGTCTTTGAAGGTCTTCGACAGGGCTTCGGCGGCGAGCTTGCGCTTGGCCGGGTCGGCATCCTGCAGAAGCGTCAGCGTCGGCTCGAGCGGCATCTCGTCTTCGCCCACCTTGAACCGCAGCGAAGCCAGCGTCTCGTCGAACAGGCGGTTGAAGGCGGCGGCACCCGTCTGCGACTTCTCAAGGAAGAGCTGCTCGATCCGGTCATCGAGCTGGAAGGGCTTGTCCTTGCGCAGGTCGACGATCCAGGGGCGGAAGTGGGCGAGAGCGGGATCCCGGTCCATGGCGGCGTCGACGGCGTCGTCGGGCAGGCGGTTCAGCTCAAGCGGGAAGAAGAGCAGGCGTGACGACATGTCCGTCAGCGTGGCCTGGATATCGCCGAAGAACTTGCCGTTCGCCGGATTGGTCATGTCGGAATAATAGGTGAGGCCTGCATAGGAGGCGATCCGGCCGAGCAGGTCTTCCAGTGCCTCCATCTCGCGCAGCGTTTCGGCCAGAGAGCCGTCACCAACGGTTTCGAGAGACGCTGCCAGTTTGCCCTTCCACTTCGTCTCAAAGGCAAGCGCATCGGCGCCGGCCTTTTCCACGGCGCCGAGGAATTCCGACGAGGCCTGGCCGGGATAGAGGTCGTCGAGTTTCCAGACGGGAAGGTCGCCGAGATTTTGATCCCTGCTCGCGGAGGCCTGGGTGACGGGGCTTAAGGCGGGGCGGCGGTCGATCATCATGGTGACGTCCTTTCTCTCGTTCTTTGCGGAGATGTAGTCAGTCGCCCGCCGATGGGCAAGCAGCCGGGTGTGTCGGAGTGGTGCGACCTGAGCGAGCCGATTGCCGCAGCGCCTCTGTGGATTGTGCCAGAAACGGTTAAGGACCGTTAAAATGCTAGGTTTTCTCCCAAGAACATCTTCAGGCCTTTCTGCCAGTCTCCCTCGCGATAACCCAGGAGCGCGAACGCGCCGAAACAGCCTCGGGGAGCGCAAGTTGACCGCAGAAATTCTACTCATCGATGAAGATGCCGCCGAGCGCCGCAGCATGAAGGCTGCGATAGAAGCGCACGGCCATGCCGTTCATGTCGCCGACACCTCGCCTGCGGGCCTCGAACTCTTCCGCCGCCAATCCGAGCAAATCGGTGTTGTCGTGCTCGACGTGACATCCGCAGACGGCCCAAACCCCAGCGTCATTCCCATGCTCGCCGAGATCAATCCGAGCGTACCCGTCATCGTCTGTACCACGGAAGGCGCGACCGAAACCGCGCTCAACGCCGTGCGTGCGGGCGCCTTTGACTTCCTCGTCAAGCCGATCGCCCAGGAACGGCTGATCGGCGCCATCGAGTCGGCACTGAAGATCCATCGTACCAGCCTGCAGGGCCGCGCGCCGCGCCGGGCTCGGAGCGGTTCGGTCAGCTTCTCTGACGTCGTTGCCGCTAGTGCGGCCATGTCGCGCGTCGTGGAACTCGGTCGTCGGGCAGCGCAGTCGATGATCCCCGTGATGCTCGAAGGGGAAGCCGGCGTCGGCAAGGAACTCGTGGCGCGCGCCATCCATGCCTCCAGCGATCGGTCGTCCCGTCCGTTTGTTTCGGTCAACTGCAATGCCATCACGCCTGGGCAGATCGAAGATGTGCTGTTCGGCAGCGAAGCGCAGATGGGCAAGGTTGCCGAGGCTGAAGGTGGCACGCTTTTCATCGAAGAAATCAGCGAGTTGCCGCCCGTCGGCCAGATGCGCTTGCTTGAGATCGTGCAGTCCGGCGAAGTTCATCGCAGCGGACATGTCAAGCCTTTGAAGGCCAATGTGCGGCTGGTTCTGGCGACCAACAAGGATCTGATCGAGGAAGTGAAGGCCGGGCGTTTCCGCGAGGATCTCTACTACCGGGTCAACGTCTTTCCGATCACCATTGCCGCGCTCCGCCGCCGCAAGGAGGACATTCCGCATCTCATCAGGGCCTTCGTCGAGCGCTTTTCGCTCGAGCAGCGCCTGCCGCGGACCCTGCCGGTCGAATCTTCCGCCCTCGCCTTGCTGACCTCCTTCGACTGGCCCGGCAATACGCGCCAGCTTGAGAACGCGATCTTCCGCGCCGTTGTTCTGGCCGAGGGCGCCAGTCTCAAGGAAAGTGACTTTCCGCAGATCGCAGCGCAGGTCACCAGTCATCGAAGCGCGACTGTCGGTAGCGAGGCGCAGGCCGTCGTTTATGAGCCGAGCCCGATCGCCAAGGTTCAGGCCGCTCTTGCCGAGCGTGCTGCGGGCCTGGTTGGCGGCCAGTCGGCTCCATCCACAGGTTTTCAGGGATCGGCCTCCGGCAATGTCATCGTCAGCACCGACGAGGCCGGCAATGTGCGCAAGCTGGCCGAGATCGAGGAGGAACTGATCCGCTTCGCGCTGAAGTTCTATCGCGGCCAGATGAGTCAGGTCGCCCGGAAGCTCGGCATCGGCCGGTCCACGCTCTACCGCAAGCTCAAGGATTACGGAATCGATCCCGACGATCCGCAGAAGGATGCCGCTTGATTTACCTCAACCGTTCGATGTTAACTCTGGGGTAAGCTTAATCGCTTACCCAAGGGCTAAGCATTTGTTAGGCAAGCGTTCACCATAAAGGGATAGCTTGTGCGGATGTGGCAAATTTGCCATGGTATGACCGCATTTGACGTTCAATTCGGTTGGCGTGGGACGTAGTCTTTCGGACGGGGATTGCATTGCAGGCATCGCAGGACATCAGCGCGCTCTCTAGACGAAACGAGCGCAAAATCCGGCTTGCGTCTGCACAGTCGGTAAACCGGCTGTTGTCTCCGCTGTTTGCCGCAGTTCTGATGAGTTTCTGCTTCTTGCTTGGCAATGCCGCCACAGCGCGCGCCGAGAGCCGCACCCTCAACATCGAGTTTGTGCATACCGGCGAACGCGCTTCGATTACCTTCAAGCGCAACGGGCGCTATGACCCCAAGGGGCTGAAACAGCTCAATTATATTCTTCGTGACTGGCGCCGCAACGAGCCGACGAAGATGGACCCGCGCCTCTTCGATCTCGTCTGGGAAGTTTATCGCCAGTCGCGTGCCAAGGGTTACATCAAGGTCGTCTCGGCCTATCGTTCGCCTGCTACAAACAACATGCTGCGTTCGCGCTCCAAGGGTGTCGCGAAGGAAAGCCAGCACATGCGCGGCACGGCGATGGACTTCTACATCCCCGGTGTGCCGCTGAAGACGCTGCGCGAAATCGGCGTGAAGATGCAGGCCGGCGGCGTCGGCTATTATCCGAATTCCGGCTCGCCTTTCGTTCATATGGACGTGGCCGGTGTTCGCGCCTGGCCGCGAATGAACCGCCAGGATCTCGTCCGTCTCTTCCCCGACGGCAAGACCGTCCACATTCCTTCCGACGGCAAGCCGCTGCCGGGCTACCAGCAGGCGCTCGCCGAATACAAGCGCCGTGTCGCATCCGGCAACACTGTCATGATCGCCGAGGAAAAGTCATCCGCGCGTCCGCGCAACTTCCTCGCCATGCTGTTTGGCGGTGGCGATGAGGATGAGGTCGAGGATGTGCCGGAACCTGCCGCTCGCCCGGCTACGGCCCAGCCGCAGCCGGTACCCGCTGCGCCGCGCCAGCAGCCGGTCGGCGCGGCACAAGACCCGGTCATGGTCGCCAATGCGCTCCCGGGCGTCGATGCTGCCGATGCGCCTGTCCCGCAGGCCCGCCCTTCGCTTCGTCCGGCTGACAACAGTCTTGCCGTTGCGCTCTATCAGCCGCCGCGCAATGCCGCAGAGGATGCGCTGCAGCAGGTCGCAAGTGGCGTGCCCACGCCGGCCAGCGCGCCGTCTGATGAATTTCCCGATCTCGCCTCGGTGAACGTGCCCGTGCCGACGCTTTTGAATACGCGTCCTGGTGCTGGTCCCGAGGAAGGGGTGATGACGGCATCGATCGATCCGAGCTCGGAAGCCATGCTTCTGGCCGAGGGAATGGCCGTGCCGGTTCCGGCAGCCCGTCCGCAGGTCGCCGAAGCACTGCTCGCCTCCGCCCAGGCGGAAGCCGAAGCGGAAGTCGACGAAGTCGAGCAGGCGATCCTGTCGCCTGAGGCCGCTGCCGCCCTTGAAGATAGCACCATGCCGGAAATGGCCGCACCGATCCCGGCGAGCCCGCCTGCCCAGGCTGAACTTCGTGCCGCACCGGCACCGGCTGCAAAGCCTGTCGAGGTGGCCGCAATCCCGCCGCAGCCGGAAACCGTGGTGGAGTCGACCACGCAATTTGGCGACATGTTCGATGCGCCGTCCGAACCCGTGGCGGATGCCGATGCGGCGCTGCCGAAGAAGGGCGGTCGTCCGGGACAGGAAGATGCGGAGCGCGCGCATATGGCCATGTATGGCGGCACCCAGCTGACCAAGAACATGATCGAGCAGTGGGCGCTGAACCAGGGCAAGTTTGAATCCGTCGCCAAGCCGGTGAAGGCCCCGCGCGTCGTGTCCCGTTCGCTCGTGGCTCCTGCGACTGCCGTTCCGGATGGGTTCCGCCTCGATGCGACCACGGTCGATCCGAGCCGCTTTGGCGCTCCCTGATCTCAGGCTTTTTCCGCAGCGCAGACAAAAAGAAACCCGCCGGATCGGCGGGTTTTTTGTTGGTCGCAGCGAGGGTGCCTCAGCCTTCCGGCGGGCTCTCGATCATGCCGAGCGCGTGCAGGTAGGTGTCGAGGATCAGATCCTCTTCCATGCGCTCCTGGTCGTCCTTCTTGCGAAGCGCGATGACCTTCTTGAGGATCTTCGTGTCGAAGCCCATGGACTTGGCTTCGCCGTAGACATCCTTGATGTCGTCGGCGATGGTCTTCTTTTCTTCTTCCAGGCGCTCGATGCGTTCGACAAAGGCACGGAGCTGGTCGCGGGCGACGCCGTGAGCGGCATCAGACATGGGCAATCTCCTTCATTGCGGGGATGGCATTCTCGGGATGGTTTTCGTGGCGTCCACGTGCCGCGAAGCAGCGTCCGCGTCAAGTCCCAAAGCTTGTGGGACGCGTCATTCCTTCGGGCGGTTCTCTTCGAAGGCTTGCTGCTGATCGGCGCTTGCCTCGCGCTGATTGAGCGACTTCCACGCGTCATAGGGCATGCCGTAAACGATCTCGCGGCTTTCGTCCTTGGTGAGGTCGATACCGCTTTCCTTGGCGGCGTCGAGATACCAGTTCGACAGACAGTTTCTGCAGAAGCCGGCGAGGTTCATCAGGTCGATGTTCTGGACGTCAGGCCGATTGCGCAGATGGGAAACGAGCCGGCGAAAGGCGGCCGCTTCGAGTTCGGTCTGCTGGTCCTTGGTCGGGAGCGTCATGCTGTCCTCCTTCAGGGCGCGATGGGTTGAGCGGGGTAGGGGCCGGTGCGCGAGGCGTGGATTTCATATTCGTGCAGCTTCGGGTCGGCATTGAGGCGTTCGAAGATCGGCGCGAGGCGATCGGCCCAGGCGGTGACGCCGGCCTCGTCGGCGATCAGATCCTGACGCACTTCGAGAAGCGCATGCGGAATGCCCGTGATCATGCAATGACGATACATGGTGTCGCCCTTCAAGGCGCCGTCATAGGGCTCGTTGTCGCCGACGAGGATGTCACCCGATGCCTGCAGACCCTCGATCAGTGGACGAACGGCGCGGGCGTCGGTGTCCCAGAGGACGGCGGCGTGCCAGGGGCGGGGCACGCCCTTCCAGGCGGGTGTATAGGAGTGCAGGGAGAGAACGAGCGGCGCCTTGCCCGAGGCGTCCGCGACCTTGGCGATCACATCGGAGACCGCACGGTGGTAGGGCCGATGATAGGTCTCAATGCGGTGCTGCCATTCGTCTGCGGTGATCGGATGATTGCCAGGCACAATGGCGCCGTCGGAGATACGCATGATGATGGTCGGATCATCCTCGCCGCGATTCGGATCGATCAGCAGGCGGGAGAAGCGCGACATGACGGCGGGGACGCCAAGACGGGCGGCCAGCTGCCGGGTCAGCGGCTCGATCCCGATGTCATAGGCAATGTGACGGCCGAAGGCGCTGTCGGGCAGGCCAAGCTTTTCGTAGGGCTCGGGCACGATATTCGTCGCGTGGTCGGCGAGAAGCACCAGGCCGGCGTCAAAACGGCCATCCAGAATCTCAAAAGCGGGGGAAACATTCATCAGTTTGAAGCCATCGTCTGGTACAAGTGCTTGATCGCATGGGGAATGGGGGAGCGCAAGCTTTCATGGCTGTCACGTTTGTGCCAAGATCGAACATATAGGTTCTGAGCTTGGCCAAAGGCAGAAAATATAATCGATTAGAGTTGCGTTGACATTCTCTGGTCAGCATCGCAAGAAGGCATCCCATGCGCATTTTTGGAGTTCCGGCGGCAATCGTGCATCAACCGATCAGACAGACTTTCGACCGTGCTGCGGCACGTTTTCTGAAGCCCCTCCTGATCGCGGGTGCGCTGTTTTCGCCCATGCTGGCAGCCTCTGCCGCCCATGCCGAGTTTCGTGTCTGCAACGGCACGCAGAACCTGGTCGGGGTCGCGGTCGGCTACCGGGCTGAAGAGGGCTGGATCACGGAAGGTTGGTGGCAGGTCCCTGCCGGCACCTGTGCCACGCTCATCGAGGGCGAGCTCCAGTCGCGCTATTATTATCTCTACGCTGAGGATGCCGCTCGCGGTGGTCGCTGGACTGGTGACATCAACATGTGTGTCGCCGAAAACGAGTTCAAGATCGTTGGTGTGAAGGACTGCTTCGCACGCGGCTATCAGCAGATGGGATTCAAGGAATACGACACCGGCAGGCAGGGGAGCTGGATGGTCCAGCTGTCCGATACGTCGGGCACCCAGGAAAGCCAGAACTGATGAAGCGAAACCGCAAAGTAAAGATCCTCGCCACGCTTGGTCCCGCCTCTTCCGATGAAGCGATGATCCGGAAGCTGCACGAAGCAGGGGCCGATCTTTTCCGCATCAACATGAGCCATTCGAGCCATGAGATGCTGCGGACGCTCATTCAGCGCATTCGTAGCGTCGAGGCTGCCTGTGGTCGCCCGATCGGTATCCTCGCCGACCTGCAGGGTCCGAAGCTGCGGGTGGGCAAGTTTGCCGAAACGACCGTCGAGCTGAAGCCCGGCCAGACGTTCACGCTGGACAGCAACGAAGCGCCCGGTGATGTAAGCCGCGTCTACCTGCCGCATCCGGAAATTCTCGAATCGGTCAAAGTTGGTGACCGTCTGCTCATCGATGACGGCAAGCTGCACCTGAAGGCTGTCAAATGCGACGGCAAGACGATCGTCACGGAAGTCGTTTCGGGCACGAAGATCTCTGACCGCAAGGGTGTGAGCCTGCCCGACACCATTCTCGCCACCGGTGTGCTCACCGACAAGGACCGCGCCGACCTGGATGCCGTACTCGCCACCAATGATGTCGACTGGGTGGCACTTTCCTTCATTCAGCGCCCGGAAGATCTGGCGGAAGTCCGCAAGATCGCCAAGGGCCGTGTTGGCCTGATGTCGAAGATCGAAAAGCCGCAGGCCATCGAGCGGATCGACGAGATCATTGCGCTCTCCGACGCTCTGATGGTCGCCCGTGGTGACCTTGGCGTTGAAATGCCGCTCGAGCGCGTACCCGGCATCCAGAAGCAGCTGATCCGCGCCTGCCGTCGCGAAGGCAAGCCGGTTGTCGTCGCAACCCAGATGCTGGAATCGATGATCACGGCACCGGTCCCAACCCGCGCCGAAGTCTCTGACGTCGCGACCGCCGTCTTCGAAGGCGCCGATGCCATCATGCTTTCGGCCGAGTCGGCTTCCGGCCAGTATCCGGTCGAGGCCGTCGCCACCATGGCGTCCATCGCCCACACGGTCGAGCGCGAGCCTCACTATCCAGGCATCATCTACGCCCAGCGCGCCCAGCCGGAAGCGACCGGCGCCGATGCCATCTCGCTGGCTGCCCGCCAGATCGCCGAGACGCTGCGTCTGCAGGCGATCGTCTGCTACACCTCATCGGGCAATACCGGTCTGCGCGCCTCGCGCGAGCGTCCCGAAGTGCCAATCATCGCGCTTTCGCCGGTGATCCAGACCGCGCGTCGCCTGTCGGTCGTCTGGGGCCTGCACTGCGTTGTCTCTTCCGAGCCGACGGATCTCGATGACATGGTCAACCGCGCCTGCCGCATCGTCGTCGAGGAAGGTTTCGGCAAGCCGGGTGACCGCATCATCATGTCGGCCGGCGTGCCGCTTGGTACGCCCGGTTCGACCAACATGCTGCGCATCGCCTATATCGGTTCGGACGGTCAGTCGGGCGTCTGAACTCGACCGCATCCTTGATCTGGAAAAGCCGCCTTCGGGCGGCTTTTTTCATGGCGGCTACTGGCCAGCCTGAAGGGAAGGGGCGGCTCCCGTCGGTACCCCGCGTGTCGCGGCGAGCCTCGGCTCTGCTGCGCGCGCCATGGCTTGCAGATCGCGTGTTTCGCCTGCGATCTTCTCCAGGGCAGCGATCGCGATATCGGTCACGATGTAATCCGGCTTGTGGCCGAGGCCTTCGATCCAGACCAGTTCAGAGCCCGAGATGTCGCGAGCGAGGCCCTTCGAATGGATCTCCTCCAGTACGATTTCGTCAGCGTCGCCGGTGATCACTACCGTCGGCTTGGCGATCTCGCGGTAGCGCGGGGCGAAGGTGCTCACATAGGCATGGAGGCCGGCGACATCCTTTGCGTTGGATCGGAAGGTTGAGGGGCGCAAGACGAGGGCCGGGCCGGTATCTTCGAGATAGGTGTCAGGGCGTGGATTGGGTGCGAAGACATGATCCGTCGCCGGCTCGATACGCATCATGCCCGCATGCAAAGCCAGCGCGTGGCAGAAGATCGGTCCGATCACGGGCGCAGAGGCGAGGTGGTAATACCAATCGACGCCGCCCGGCCAGGGATGCGTGGCCGCTGCCAGGAAGACAAGGCCTTCGACCTTGTCGGGATGCAGAACGCCGAAACTCGCGGTGATCGCGCCGCCGAAGGAGTGGCCGACGATGATCGCCCGCTCGATGCCCTTTTTCTCCATCAGTCGCGCGATGGCGTTGGCCTGTCCGTCCGGCGTGTCGTTCTCCGGCCCGCCGCGCTCCGAATAACCGTGTCCCGGGCGATCGACGAATAAAAGCTCGGCGCGACCGCGCAAGGGCTCCAGGAAGGCGCCCGCTTGATCCCTGAGGTTGCCGGAGGCGCCATGGATGAACACGATCGGCGGCAGGTCGGCATCGGCGTCTGCGGTGATATGCAGGGCGTTCAAACGAAAACCGCCGACATCGGTGAGCTCACCGATATTCGGCGTCTTCGCCTCAATGGCGCGGGCACGAAGTTGCGTGGCGATGGCGAGCGCCGCGAGCACGGCGATGAGGACGAGGAGGATGACGAGCAAGACGAAACCGATACGGGGGAGGAGCAAGAGCGAAGCTTCCGAGCTGGACGATATGGCAACAAGATCGTGCTGCAGTGCCGTTCGTCAAGGGAGGTCGATGCTACCTTAAGTCCGCTGGCCAGCCAGTTCCTCTGACAGCTTGGCGACGATCTCCTGAGCCTCGCGGTCGGCGGGGAAGACTTCGAGGTAGCGTTCCCACGCCTTCAGTGCGGCATCCTTGCTGCCGCGTTCGGTGAGGATGCCTGCAAGACCGGCAATGGCGCCGAAGTGGCGGGGCTCCAGTTCCAGCACCTTTTCGATGTCGGAGACGGATTTCTTGTAGTTGCCCATGGTGAAATGCAGCGTGGCGCGCTGATTCCACGCGCCGACGAAATCCGGTTTCAGGATGATCGCCTGGTCAATGAAGTCGAGGGCGGCCGCGTTGCGCTTCTCGGCGGCGGCCTTGGCAGACCACTGCATCAGGAGGTTGACCGTCGGGCTAGACGAGTCGCTCCAGGTCGCCATCGTGGAATTGGCGATCTGGCGGGCCGCCTGCGGATTGCGCTCTCGTTTCAGTTCGGCGAGCAGATCATCGACAGTCTTCGGCTTGGCTGGCGGCCTCAGTGGGATCTGTTCGACAGGTATCTCAGTCGCCTGCGTGCCATCTTGCTCTTCCGGCGCCTGTGCGGCGACGGTCCCCGCGAAGAGCAGGGCGGGCAGAAGCGGGAGGGTGAGGGCGAGTCGCAAAGAAAAACGGCGCATGAAGGGAAGGTAGTCCCTCAGCGCCGTCTTTCAAACTCAAATTTCCGATATCAACACGCCACAGATGCGGGCGGGCAGTCCGTCCGGCTCATGGGATCCTAAGATCCCGGGGCATCAGCCCTGGCGAGCCTTGAAGCGCGGGTTCTGCTTGTTGATGATGTAGATGCGGCCCTTGCGGCGAACCAGACGGTTGTCGCGATGACGGGCCTTAAGCGCTTTCAGCGAGTTCTTGATCTTCATTTTTCTGGTCCACAACGATTGTCGGGGAATGTGTCATTCACCCACTGTGTTCAAACAATCAAAAGCGCGCCGCTGGGCGCGCCCCTGAAGAGTTGGCGGCAATTAGCCCGAGGGAGGCCTTGATGTCAACATGCCCGGCGGAAAATGCGGGACACATCAGGCTAAAAAACCGGGAAAATCAGTCGCGAAACGGCAGGATTTCTGTGACATGGCCCATCTTGCGACCGGGGCGAGCTTCCGTCTTGCCGTAGAGATGGACGAGCACGTTCGGCTTTGCGAGCCAGGCGGGGACAGAATCGATGTCGTCGCCGATCAGATTCGTCATAACGCAATCGGAGTGGCGAACGGTGTCACCGAGCGGCAGAGAGGCAACCGCGCGGATGTGCTGCTCGAACTGTGAGACGATGCAGGCAGCCTCCGTCCAGTGGCCGGAATTGTGCACGCGCGGGGCGATCTCGTTGGCGATCAGGCTGCCATCTTCGAGCACGAAGAACTCCATGCCGACGACGCCGACATAGCCCAGGGCGTCCAGCAGCTTGGTCGCGGCCTCGCGGGCGGCGGTTGCTGTTTGTGGGGTAATGGCCGCGGGCTGCGTCGAGGTGTGCAGGATGCCGTTGCGGTGAACGTTCTCGGTCGGGTCGTAGCAGCGGACTTCGCCATCAGTGCCGCGGGCGGCTATGATCGAGATCTCGCGGACGAAGGGCACGAAGCTTTCGAGAATCAGCGGGACAGAGCCGAGTGCCTCATAAGCACCGTCTGAGCTGTCACCCTTGCGATAGACCTTCTGTCCCTTGCCGTCGTATCCGAGGCGGCGGGTCTTCAACACGCCTTCACCGCCGAAATCGGCGAGGGCTGCTTCGAGGTCGGCCTGGCTGTCCACGGCGTGGAAGCGGGCGGTCTCGATGCCAGATTCGTTGAGGAAACGTTTTTCCGTCACGCGATCCTGGGCAACTTCGAGAGCCTTTGGCGGCGGATAGACGGGCACGCTGGCAGCCAACGTTTCGGCGGCCGAAACGGGCACGTTTTCAAATTCGTAGGTAACGACGTCGCAGAGGCGGGCGAGTTCGGCGAGTGCTGCCGGATCGTCATAGGCGGCCGTGATCTGCTGGTTGGCCACCTGCTCAGCGGGGCTGTCGGCCTGCGGCTCGAGAATCACTGTGCGGAAATTCAGTCGGGCGGCGGACATGGCCAGCATGCGGCCAAGCTGGCCGCCACCGATGATGCCGATGGTGCGGATGGTCATGGGGCCTCGTCCACGGGATATTCGGCGACCGATGCCGTTTGGCGTTCGACCCATTCGTCGAGGCGGTCGGCCAGTTCTTCGTCGAAAGCGGCCAGCACGCGGGCGGCGAGCAGGGCGGCGTTGACGGCGCCAGCGCGGCCAATGGCAAGCGTGCCGACGGGAATGCCGGCGGGCATCTGGACGATGGAATAGAGGCTGTCGAGGCCGGACATCGTTTTCGACTGAACGGGCACGCCGAAGACGGGCAGGTTGGTCATCGAGGCGACCATGCCCGGCAGGTGGGCAGCGCCACCGGCGCCGGCGATCACCACCTTGAAGCCCTCGTCGCGGGCGCCCTTGGCAAAGGCCACCATGCGGTCGGGCGTGCGGTGTGCCGAAACGATGCGGGCTTCATAGGAGACGCCGAGTGCGTCGAGCGTGTCTGCGGCATTCTTCATGGTTTCCCAGTCGGACTGGCTTCCCATGATGATGGCGACGGGCGGGCACTCAGCTGTCATCTCGTATCCTTATGCCTTCAGGCGATGATGTCGGGGATGATCTGGTCTTCCAGCGCGGTGATCTTGTCCTTGATGGACAATTTCTTCTTTTTCATCCGCTGGATCCGCAGGGCATCACAGCCAGTCGTGATCATCGCGTTGATCGCCGCATCATAGTCTTCATGTTCCTGGCGAAGCCGTGCCAACGAGAGCCTGACGTCGGCCTGTTCCTGATCGGCCATGCTTGTTCCCCATTATCGCCGTGTGGCCCATCCTTTAAGGATGCCCGGAAGATTCGCGCAAGCTCCTATCACCAAATACCGGTAACGGGAAGTTATCCTTGTCTCCGATTTTCGAGGTCGTTTTTGGCCAATTCGCCTTCGACAAACCGCATTTCTCGTGTCACATTATCTTCGCAAAGCCTGAAACTCCAGCGGATGAGGGCTGGAGGTAGGCGATAAGGAAGGACGCATCAAATGACCATACAGGCTCATCTTGAATCGCTGCAGAAGAAGCATGGAGCCCTCGAGGAAAAACTCCATGACGCGCTTGCATCCCCCTCCATCGATGACCGGCACATTGCCGAACTGAAGCGCCTGAAACTGCGTCTCAAGGATGAAATGGAACGCCTGAGGGCCTCCACACGCCACTGATCCCACCCTTCCGGCTGCGCCGGGATCTGGCGGACCCAAAGACCGATCCCGATGTATTCATGAAGCAGCCAAGACACTACCTTCAGCCCCGGAGTTCACATGACTTCGGGGCTTTTGTTTTGCCTTGACGAGTGTTTTCTGGGTTTCAGGACCAGAACTGGTCGAGCCACATGTTCATGCGGTCGAAGCCGGGTCGATTGATCACATAGATCCGCCGCGTGCCTTCGGAGCGGACATCGACAAGGCCGCTGTCGAGCAATGCTTTCAGATGTTGCGAGACCGCAGGGCGGCTGATCGGCAGCTGCGCGGCCAGTTCGTTCACGGTCTTTTCCCCCCGACGCAGATCCTCGAGGATATGCCGCCGGTTCGGGTCTGCGATCGCCATGAACGGGTCTGCGTTCGTCATGCCGGAAAGGTTATGTCAAAGGCCCTTCCGCGGCAAGCGCCGATGTGCGCTGCAGCAAGCTGCGGCCGAACACGAAATCGCGCGTCAGATGCCGAAAAGCCCCCGGGTGCCGTCCCAGGTCAGCTTGCTGCCGGCGATCAGGACCATGCCGTACATCAAGGGATAAAAAATCGCCGGTTTCAGGTAATGCACGAGGCGTGCGCCTGCGAGCGTCGACACCAGCGCGATGGGCAACAGGGCCGCCGACAGGCTGAGATTGGTCGCATCCAGCTCTCCGAGCGCAAAATAGGGGATGACCTTGATCGCATTGAGGATGGCGAAGAAGCGCGTCGAGGTTCCGGTATAGGTCAGCGGATCGAGCTTCAGCGGCAGGACATAGATCTGGAAGGGCGGGCCGCCGGCATGGGCAACGAAGCTCGCATAACCTGACAGGGAGCCCCAGAAGCTGCCGGCGATCGGGCGTTGTCCGACGGGTACCGTTTCCTGGCCTTTGTAGGCCGCCCAGCTTTCGAGGAAATATTTGAGCGAAAAGACGATCGAGATGCCGCCGAGAACCAGGCGCATCGCATCGGCCGAGACATAGGTGGAGGTTGCCCAGCCGAGCCCGATGCCGATCACCGCACCCGGTAGCATGGCAATGAGGGTCGCTCGGTTGTTGTGGTGACGCCAGGCCCAGAGTGCGACGGCATCCATGACGAGAAGGATCGGCAGAAAGATCGCCGCGGCCTGCATCGGCGGTACGGCAAAGGCGAGCAGGGGCACGCCGATCAGCGCGAAAGCGCCGCCGAGGCCGCCTTTCGACAGGCCGACAAGAGCAACAGCGGGAATGGCGACGGCATAGAAGTTCGGGTCTGTCAGCATTGCGCGGTTGATCCTTTCGGAAGAGCGGTCTATCGGATTTGTCTAGAGAAAACGAGGACGAAATCCTGAGAAACGGACCTGTCCCGCACACGGAAACACCGCGCATGATCGAAAATCGCTGCCGCCTGGTCCTCATCGTTCCCGATATGGCGGATCCCGCCGAACGCGCCGAGGTGCTCCGCAATGCGCTGCGCGGCGGCGACGTCGCATCGGTCGTCATCCCGCAGTACGGGCTCGACGACACCGTGTTCCAGAAGCATGCCGAAATGCTCGTTCCGGTCATCCAGGAGGCGGGTGCCGCTGCGCTCGTCGTCGACAACAGCCGCGTCGCCGGTCGGGTGAAGGCCGATGGATTGCATGTCACCGGCAATGCCGAAGCACTGGCAGAGGCCGTCGAGAAGCATGCGCCGAAGCTGATCGTCGGTGGTGGCAATGCGATGGACCGGCACCACGCGCTGGAAATCGGTGAGGTTCAGCCCGACTACATCTTCTTCGGCAAGATCGACGGGGACATCAAGCCGGAGGCGCATTCGAAGAATGTCGCGCTCGGTGAGTGGTGGTCGTCGATGATCGAGATCCCGGCCATCGTCATGGGGGGCTCGGATCCAGCTTCCGCGGTCGTCGTTGCCGAAAGCGGCGTCGAATTCGTGGCGCTCGGCAAGGCCGTCTTCGCCGACCCTGCACAAGCTGCCGCGATTGTGACCCGCGTGAATGCCGAGCTTGACGAAAAAGCGCCACGGTTTGAGGATTGAACCGCCTCATGCGTTCAATCTCGTCCCATCATCGCCTGATTCTCGCCGCGCTCGCCGGGGCATGCCTTGCCTTTGCCAGTCCGGTGATGGGACAGGAGAGCGAGGATGGTCTCGAGATCGGCGACGCACCGGCCATCCTGCCGGCCGATCCCGATAACGCAGGCGAGATCGAACGCGGGGCACGGCCCAGCAGCAGCACGGGTGATGCCAACACGCTCGACCGCGGCGACAGGGATTCCCTGCCTCCGGTAACCAAGGGCGCGAAGCCGACAGCCGACGACAAGTCGGAGGAACTGCAGGGCATCAACATCTACCTGCGCATGGGCGCGCCACTGCCGGAAGTGCCGCCGGAAAAACCCTATGATGGAAAGCCCGACGAGGCCTATGGCGCATTCCAGCGCGGGCTGTTCCTGACGGCCGTCGACAAGGCGCTGCCGCGCGCCCAGCTCGGCGATCCGGCTGCCCAGACACTGCTCGCGGAAATCATGTCGCGCGGGCTCGGCGTCAAGCGCGATCTGAAGGGGGCTGCCTTCTGGTATGGCCAGGCTGCCCAGGGCGGCGATCCTTCCGCCATGTTCAAATATGCGCTTCTTCTGATGGAGGGCCGGGAGGTCCCGCAGGACCGAGCCAAGGCCGATGACTACATGCGGCGCGCGGCCGATGCCGGCAATGCCTCGGCGCAGTTCAACTGGGCGCAGATCCTGGTCTCGGGGACGCCCGGCGTGCGCGGCCTGACCGCCGCCATGCCCTATTACGAAAAGGCCGCCGAACAGGGAATTGCCGACGCGCAATATGCGCTGGCGCAGGTCTATTCCGCATTGAAGGACGTGCCGCCGGAAAAGAAGGCGCGCGCTCGTGAATGGATGATGCGGGCGGCTCGTGCCGGTTTCGACACGGCCCAGCTCGACATGGGGCTCTGGCTGGTCAACGGCTACAACGGCCCCCGCGACTACGAGGCCGGTTATCGCTGGCTGAGCATTGCGGCTGCACGTGGCAATGTGGTTGCCCAGAACCGGATCGCCCATCTCTATATCAATGCACTCGGTACCGGGCCCAATCCGGTCGAAGCCGCCAAGTGGTATGTGCTGTCGCGTCGTGCGGGTCTCAAGGATCCGGCGCTTGAGGATTTCTATCTGGGGCTCAACGAGGAACAGCAGAAGCAGGCGATCGATCTCGCCAACCGCTTCCGTCGGATCTGACGCAACCGCGTTCTGCGGCTGTATACCAAGTCTCGATGATGGGAACCCACAGGGTCTGGAAGCCGACTGAAGGTGGCTTATCGAGATTTGGTATCAAGGGGAGGGCGGCGGCATGGATCTGATCGATGTCTTTCAACGTCTCGGGCTTGCTATCGCCATCGGCGCCGCTGTCGGCGTCGAGCGGCATTGGCGGGAGCGTGACGAACCCGAGGGTGCACGCATCGCCGGGATCCGGACCTTCACGCTGATCGGAATGACCGGTGGGATCAGCGGCCTCCTGGATCAAGGCATGGCGCCGTCCGGACTGTCCGGGCTGATCATTGCGAGCTTTCTGATCGTCATCTCCGTGGTTCTCCTGCGCTTTGGCCTGATGGAGGCGCGGGCCGAAGGCTCGTTCAGCGCGACGACCGTCATTGCTGGCATCACCACGTTTGGCCTCGGTGCGCTTGCGGTTGCGGGAGATATGTCGGTTGCCTCTGCGGCGGGCGCTGCCACGGTCACGATCCTTGCCAGCCGCGAATTCCTGCATGCCGCGATCCGGCGGCTGACCTGGATCGAACTGCGCTCGGCGGTCGTGCTGCTCGCCATGGGCTTGGTGCTCTTGCCGCTTATTCCGGCCGATCCCTATGGTCCGTTCGGCGGGGTGTCGCCTCGCAGCCTTGTCATCCTGGTTATCACGCTCGCCTCCATTTCCTATGTCGGCTATGTCGCGGTCCGGCTGATCGGTGGCGGACGCGGTGATCTTGTCGCCGGTGCCGTGGGTGGGCTCGTCTCTTCGACGGCAACGACGCTCGCCATGGCGCGCCAGAGCCAGAACACGACGGCAGCCGCCGGTCCTGCGGCCGGTGCGATCGCGGCAGGGAGCATCTCGCTTTTCCGCACGGCGCTTCTCCTCCTCGCACTGGCTCCGGCGCTCGGCTGGCGCCTGTTGCCCGGCCTGCTCGTTGCCGGTGGCGTAATGCTTGCGGGTGCCATGACGGCGATCGCTCGCGGCGACACGGCGTCAGAGGCAGACCTGCCCGGTAATCCGTTCGAGCTGTCGCAGGTCATCAAGATGGCTGTTCTGATCACCGTCATCGCCTTCATCGCGCGTGCGGCAAGCCAGATCTTCGGTGACGGCGGCCTTTACGTGGTCTCGGCTCTGACGGCTCTTGCCGATGTCGATGCGGCAACGGTCACCGTTGCGGGGATGCTGCCTGCGCTTCCCATCGACGTGGCGCTCATTGCTGTCGGGATCGCCGTGAACGCCAACATGGCGGCTAAAGTGGTCTATGGGGCGGTCGCGGGTAGCCGTGGTTTTTCGCTGCGGCTTGCAGCCGCCTCGGTGGTAGCTGTCGCCGGCGGCCTGATCGTCACCTTCGCTGCAGGGCACATCTGAGCCGCATGCATGGGCCGAAAGGGCCAAGCCCCTTGAATTCCGGCGGCATTTGTGGTCTTGAACCGGCCAAACACCGCCGCCGACGCGCGCTCGCCCGTCGCCGCCTCCCGGCGTCTCCCAGTTTCAAGGAATTCGATCTATGGCCCGCTCCGCCCTTCTCAATGTCATGGTCCAGTCTGCCCTCAAGGCCGGCAAGTCGCTGTCGCGCGATTTCGGCGAAGTGCAGAACCTGCAGGTCTCTGTGAAGGGCCCCGGCGACTTCGTCTCGCAGGCCGATTTCCGCGCCGAGAAGATCGTGCGTGAAGAGCTGCTCAAGTCCCGCCCGACCTATGGCTTCCTCGGCGAGGAAGGCGAAGAGATCAAGGGCACCGACGGCGCGCATCGCTGGATCGTCGACCCGCTCGACGGCACCACCAACTTCCTGCACGGCATTCCGCAGTTCGCCGTGTCGATCGCGCTTGAGCGCAATGGCGAGATCGTCGCGGGCGTCATTTTCAATCCGGCGACCGATGAACTCTACACGACGGAAAAGGGTGGCGGCGCCTTCCTCAACGACCGTCGCATCCGTGTCGGCGCACGCAAGGTGTTGTCCGATTGCGTCGTCGGCTGCGGCGTGCCGCATCTGGGACGTGGCCAGCACGGCAAGTTCCTCGTCGAACTGCGCCATGTCATGGGCGAAGTCTCCGGCGTCCGGCGCATGGGTGCTGCTGCCCTCGACCTCGCCTATGTCGCGGCCGGTCGTCTCGACGGCTTCTGGGAAGCGCAGCTCAATGCCTGGGACATCGCAGCCGGCATTCTCTTGATCAAGGAGGCCGGTGGCTTCGTCTCCGACATGAAGGGCGGCCAGGACATGTTCGAGAACGGCACGGTGCTTGCCGGCAACGAATATATCCGCAAGGCTCTCGAAGAGGTCGTGAACCGTCCGGTGCCGCAGGCCTGATTTCGGCCTTAGGGAAAATTTTCCCAAAGTCCGCGGCTTCAATTCGTCTCAATTTTGCACTAGCCTCCGGGTCCAAGATTCCCCGGAGGTTGAGCGTACCATGGCGAAAGTGAAGTTGGAGGATCTCGAGGTGGGCGAGACCCGTCCGGGAGCATACGGCCAGAAGCTCTCCAGCCCGATGCCCTTCTTCACGACGATGGTGATCTTCCTGATCATCGTGTGTTTCATCGCGGCAATCCTCTACCGACAGGCGCATGCTGCCTTCATCACCAATCCCGGCCTGAACGGCCTGATCCTCGGCGTTCTCGTCGTCGGCATCATCCTCGTCTTTGCCCAGGTGCTGGCGCTTCGACCTGAAGTCCGCTGGTTCAATTCCTTCCGCGCTGCCGGCGACAATGCCATGCTGGTGGGCCGTGATCCGAAACTGCTCGCCCCCATGCGGGCGCTGATCGGTGGCCGCCGCTCGATGGCGATTTCGACGGCCGCCCTGCGCTCCATTCTCGATTCGATCGGCACGCGGCTCGACGAGTCGCGCGACACCACTCGATATTTGATCGGTCTGCTTGTCTTTCTCGGACTTCTGGGAACGTTCTGGGGACTGCTCGGCACGATCGGCTCGATCAACGAGGTCATCGGTTCGCTCGATCCTGCGTCGGGAGACAGCAATGACATTCTGCAATCGCTGAAGACGGGCCTGACGGCGCCGCTTTCCGGCATGGGCACGGCCTTTTCCTCGTCGCTGCTCGGTCTTTCAGGCTCTCTGATCCTCGGCTTCCTCGATCTGCAGGCCGGCCGTGCGCAGAACCGCTTCTACATCGAACTCGAAAACTGGCTTTCCTCCGTCACCGATCTCGACTCGGAGCGCCCCGTGGCTTCGGAATCCAACGGCGGTGTTGCGAGTGACGATATCCGCCTGCTGGTCGAGGAGATCCAGAAACTCGCCAGTCGCGAGGGCAATGATCGCTCGGTTGCCGCGATTGCCGGCCTCGCCGAGGGCATCCAGGGGCTGGTCAAGAACATGCGCAACGAGCAGCAGATGCTGCGCGACTGGATCGAGGCCCAGCAGGAAGATGCGCGCGCCATGCGCAAGACGCTGGACCGGTTGAACGACAAGATCGGCGGGGCGAAGTAAATGGCGCTCGGGCGCAACCGCCGCCGCGAGCGCGGGGTCGATTATTGGCCGGGCTTTGTCGATGCCCTGTCGACGCTCTTGCTCGCCATCATGTTCCTGCTCACCGTCTTTGTCGTCGCGCAGTTCATCCTGGGACGTGAGATCTCGGGAAAGGACGAAGTGCTGAACCGGTTGAACAGCCAGATCGCCGAACTCACCCAGTTGCTGGCACTGGAAAAGAGCGGCAATCAGGATCTCCAGGATACACTGGCTTCACTGCAATCCTCTCTCTCCTCGTCCGAAAGCGAGCGCAGCCGGCTGCAGCAGTTGCTCGATAGCGGTGCGGGCTCGGCAGACGTCGCCAACCAGAAGGTTGGCCGGCTGACCGATGAACTCGATGCCGAAAGGCAGGTAAGCGCGCGGGCAATGAGCCAGATCGAGCTCTTGAACCAGCAGATCGGCGCGCTTCGTGCACAGATCGCCGCCATCGAAGGGGCGCTCCAGGCCTCCGAAGCCAAGGATCAGGCCTCCCAGGCGCGGATCGCGGATCTTGGCCGCCGCCTCAATGTGGCGCTTGCCCAGCGTGTTCAGGAACTCAACCGGTATCGCTCGGACTTCTTCGGACGGCTGCGCGAAATTCTCTCCGATCGCGATAACATCCGGATCGTCGGCGACCGCTTCGTCTTCCAGTCGGAAGTGCTCTTCCCCGTCGGCGGCGCCGATCTCGATGCGGCCGGGCAGGGGGAAATGGACAAGCTCGCTGCGGCCATTCTCGAACTTGCCCAGGAGATTCCTGAAGAAATCAACTGGGTGCTCCGGGTCGACGGGCATACCGACGCATCGCCGCTCACCGGCACCGGCCGGTATCGCGACAACTGGGAGCTCTCGTCCGCGCGCGCGACATCGGTGGTGAAATACCTGATCTCCAGAGGCGTTCCCGCCAACCGCCTGGTCGCTGCCGGCTTCGGCGAGTTCCAGCCGATCGCGGAAGGCGACACGCCGGACACCCTGGCACAGAACCGTCGCATCGAACTCAAGCTGACCGAGCGCTGATTTCGTTCGCAATTGTTTGTGTGCCAGACAACTTGCGGCCTTGCTTACGTGCGCGTAAAGGTAAGAAAAGGCTTGTCGGGAGGAAGGCATGCGAGAATTCGATGTACTCGTCATCGGGGGAGGGTTGGCCGGTCTCGTTGCTGCAACCGAGGCTGTCGATCGCGGTCTGAAGGTCGCGCTGATCGATCAGGAAGGAGAGCAGAACCTCGGAGGGCAGGCTTTCTGGTCCTTGGGCGGCCTGTTCTTCGTCGACAGTCCCGAACAGCGGCGGATGCGCATTCGCGACAGTCTGGAACTCGCACGGCAGGACTGGTTCGGATCCGCCGCCTTCGACCGCACGGAAGATTTCTGGCCTCGCCAGTGGGCTGAGGCCTATCTGCAATTTGCCGCCGGCGAAAAGCGCAGCTGGCTGAAGAGCCAGGGTGTCAGCTGGTTCCCGGTGGTGGGCTGGGCCGAGCGCGGTGGCGGTCATGCCGACGGGCATGGCAATTCCGTGCCGCGTTTCCACGTCACCTGGGGTACGGGCCCCGGCGTGCTCGCGCCCTTTGTGCGCCGCGCCAAGGGTGCATCGGATGAGGGCAAACTTACCTTCCTGTTCCGCCACCAGGTCGACCGTCTGACCGTGACCAACGGCGCGGTGACCGGTGCCACCGGCGTTCTTCTGGCCGGTGATGCGACGCCGCGCGGCGGATCGAGTTCCCGCAACGTCGTCGGCGATTTCGAAGTCAAGGCCGGGGCCGTCATCGTGGCCTCGGGCGGCATCGGCGGCAATCACGATCTCGTCCGCAAGAGCTGGCCGGTCGAGCGCCTGGGGCCGCCGCCGAAACACATGGTCGCGGGCGTGCCTGTCCATGTCGACGGGCGCATGCTGTCTATCACTCAGGCCGTCGGTGGCGAGATCATCAATGGCGACCGGATGTGGCACTATACGGAAGGCCTGAAGAACTGGGATCCGATCTGGCCGAACCACGGTATCCGCATCCTTCCGGGGCCGTCCTCCTTCTGGTGCGATGTCGACGGCAATCGCTTCCCGGCGCCGGCCATGCCCGGCTTCGATACGCTCGGTACTCTCAAGGCAATCCGAGCGCGCGGGCACGAGTATTCCTGGTTCATCCTGACCAAGGCGATCATCAAGAAGGAATTCGCACTGTCCGGTTCGGAGCAGAACCCCGACCTGACGGACAAGAACTTGCCGCTGCTGTTGAAGCGTCTCGGCAAGAACCCGCCGGGCCCGGTTCAGGCTTTCATGGACAAGGGTGAGGATTTTGTCGTGCGCGACAATCTCGAAGATCTCGTCGCCGGGATGAACGAGCTTTCCGGCGAATACCGGCTCGGCGTCCACCATCTGCGCGCGCAGATCGAAGCGCGCGACCGGGAGATGGAAAACAGCTTTTCCAAGGACGCGCAGGTGACTGCGATCCGTGGCGCCCGCAATTATCTCGGCGACAAGCTGATGCGGACGGCCAAGCCTCATCGCCTGCTCGATCCGGCCGCCGGGCCGCTGATCGGCGTCAGGCTGCACATCTTGACCCGCAAGACGCTGGGCGGCTTGCATACGGATCTTGAGGGGCGCGTCCTGAACCGTGAGAACAAGCCGGTGCCGGGGCTCTACGCCGCCGGCGAAGTGTCCGGTTTCGGCGGAGGCGGCATGCATGGCTACAATGCGCTCGAGGGGACCTTCCTCGGCGGCTGCCTGTTCTCCGGCCGCGTGGCAGGAAGAAGCGTCGGGCGGTAAAGCCGGCCGGCCTTACTGCGCGGCTGCGGTGAAGTCGCGGCCGCCCGTCTCGAACTGCAGACGCGCGAGCTTGGCGTAAAGGCCGCCCTGCTGGATGAGGCTCTGATGGGTACCTTCCTCGACGATGCGTCCATCGTCGAGCACGAGAATGCGGTCGGCCTTCAGGACCGTTGCGAGCCGGTGAGCGATGACGATGGTGGTGCGGTCGCGCATCAGGCCGTCGAGTGCCTTCTGCACGAGCGTTTCGCTTTCGGCATCAAGGGCCGACGTCGCTTCATCGAGCAGCAGGAGAGGGGCGTCGCGCAGCAAGGCACGGGCAATCGCGATGCGCTGGCGCTGGCCGCCCGACAAGGTCACGCCCCGTTCGCCGACGATCGTATCGAAGCCGTTCTCGAGGCGACCGATGAACTCACTCGCCTGAGCCGCTTCGGCCGCAACTTCGACCATGCCGCGACAGGCGTTGGGCGTGCCGAAGGCGATGTTATCGTGGATCGACGATGCGAAGATCGTGGTGTCCTGCGGGACGATGGCGATCCGGGCGCGTACGGCCTCTGGATCGGCTTCGCGGATGTCGATGCCGTCCAGCCGGATGGTGCCGGATACCGGATCGTAGAAGCGCAGAATGAGAGAGAAGATCGTGCTCTTGCCGGCGCCGGAGGGGCCGACGATCGCGACCGTCTCGCCGTGGCTGACGGAGAAGGAGAGACCATTCAGCGCAGACTTGGTTCTTGCCGAGGGGTAGCTGAAGTGCACGTCCTCGAAGCTGACACTGCCCTGGGCGGGTTCGGGGAGCGCCTTCGGCACGGCAGGTGCTGCAATCGCCGGGTGTTCTGCAAGCAGTTCATGCAGACGTTCGGCGGCACCGGCGGCTTGAGAAAGCTCACCCCAGACTTCCGAAAGCGTGCCGAGCGAGCCTGCTGCAATCAGCGAATAGAGGAGGAACTGGCCGAGCGTGCCGCCGCTCATGGTCCCCGCGAGCACGCTTTGCGCGCCGTACCAGAGGACGCCGACGACACTGCCGAAGACGAGGGCGATCGCAACGCCGGTCAGGAGCGAGCGGGAACGGATCGCGGAGCGTGCCGCTTCATAGGCACTTTCGACGGAGGAAGAGTATCGCGTGCGCGCAGCTTCCTCGGCGTTGAAGGCCTGCAGCGTGCGGGCGGCACTGATGACTTCGCCGGCATAGGACGAGGCTTCGGCAAGCGTGTCCTGGGCGGCGCGCGAGCGCTGACGGACGGAGCGCCCGAAACCAACCAGCGGGAAGACGATGACGGGAATCGCCGCAAGCACCATGATCGAGAGCTTCGGGCTGGTCGCGATCATCATGACGACGGCGCCGAGACAGAGAATGGTGTTGCGGAGCGCCAGCGAGGCAGTGGCCCCGACGGCCGACTTCAACTGAGTCGTGTCGGCGGTGAGGCGCGAGACGATCTCGCCGGACTGGTTGATGTCGAAGAAAGAGGGCGACAGCTTAGTGACATGAGCGAAGACGTCGCGGCGCAGATCCGCCACCACGCGCTCGCCGATGGTGATGACGTAGTAATAACGAAGGGCGCTGGCGACGGCGAGGACGAGCGCCATGACGATCATCATGGCGAAGTATGCGTTGATGAATTCGCTGTCAGCGGCCTGGAAACCGTGGTCCAGCATGCGCCGGATGGCGATCGGCAGCGCCAGCGTCGTCGCGGCTGCGAGGCAAAGAAAGATCAGCGCGCCGGCAACCAGACCCCGGTAGCGCTTGAGATAGGGAAAGAGGCTGGTCAGAGGCTTCAGAGAGCGTCGTTTCTTGTCTGTTGTGTCGGCTTCCAAGGTCACTCTGTCATGCTCCTTCAGTACCAATGTGCTTTCGCGCCATGGCACTTGTTATCCCTGCGTCCTTCATGTATAGGCACGGCATCGAATTGGGAAGCCGTAGACCAGACGGACTGTGGCTTCATCTATTGAATAGGTCCTGCCGAGGCAATTGCGGCATATGGACCCCACGGCACAGCAGGAATAGAGCGATGAAGGCTGACATCCATCCCGACTACCACGTCATCAAGGTCGTCATGACCGACGGCACCGAATACGAGACCCGTTCGACCTGGGGTTCGGAAGGCGCCGTCATGAACCTCGAAATCGATCCGAGCTCGCACCCGGCCTGGACCGGTGGCAACCAGCAGCTGCTGGACCGCGGTGGTCGCGTTTCCAAGTTCAACAAGCGCTTCGGCGGCCTCGGCCTCTGATCGTTTGGAACGATATCATACAGAAAGCCCGGCCGTCGTGCCGGGCTTTTTGTATTTGTGCTGAGTGCTGCCGCTTGCTCAATCAGATGGCTGCGAGTCGATCGGCGATCTCTTCGAGTGCAAGATCGTGTTTTTCAGCGAGCGTCAGGCCGAAGCGCTCCAGCTTCGAGATGTTCTCAGGCGTCGCGTCGTCGAGCGCGTCATTTACCCCGACGAGCGGCGCATCCAGCCGGAAATAATTGAGCGTCTTCCGGTTGGCCGTCGTGACCACCGTTGCGCCTTCGGAGAAGCGGGGCGGGTCGGCGTTCAACAACTTGTTGAGCTGATAGGATGTCGTGCTCGACTGTCCCTGCATCAGCACGGAAATCAGCGGCGTGTCATTGGCCGGACTGATCCAGCCACCCGCACCCCAGCTCTTGGCTTGCTGGTAGGGGATCTTGCGGTTGGCCGAGCCCGTTCCCAGCGAAAGGATGACGAGGTCGTTGTCGCGCCAGCCGAGCTTGCAGCCTTCGACATAGGCGGCCATGGCCGGATCGTTGGCAAAGACGCCGCCATCGATCAGCGGGATGGCCGGGATTTGTCCATGGCTTTGGCCGGCAAGGTCCTCAACCATTGCCGGCTCGAAATAGGTCGGTGCAGCGGAGGAGCCGCGCACCGCCTGCCAGAAGAGGAAGCGTTCGTGATCCTTGTCGGCATTGGTCATGAAGACCGCACGCCGCGCATGGATGTCATAGGCTGTGATCAGCACCTTGCCGAGGGCGTCCTTGATCTCAGTCCGTTCCCCAAGCATCTGCCGCAGGATCTTTTCGAGCGGTGCGGCGTCGTAGCGTTCCTCGAACAGACCGCCGAGATTGGCGATCTTACGGAAGAGGCCGATGTTGAAGATTTCGGCGCCCTTGCGCTTGTAGAGATCGAGCAGTGTCTTGGGGTCGGCGGCCGGCTCTGCGGGTTTTCCTGGCTTCGGGCAGGTCAGACCCGCCGCTATGATCGCACCCGTCGACGTCCCGGCAATCAGATGAAAATAGCGATGCAGTGGCAGGCGCTTGTCCCGCTTCTCGAGCTTGCCCTTGAGAACGGTCAGAACAGCGGCTGGGATCGTACCTCTGATGCCGCCACCATCGATCGAAAGAATGAACCTTGCCATGTGCTCAACTCCCCCTGTTCAGGAGAGTGTCGCACAATATTTAAAGTTGTAAATCTGATTCTTTGCAATCAGTCTGGTCTAGAGATGAAAAACCCGGCGCAGCTTTCGCTGGCCGGGTCGAGGTCGTGCCTGAAGCGTGATCAGCCTGCGTTGAATGCGGTGCGCAGCAGGTTCAGCTGTGCCTGAACGCTATTTTCGTTGTCCGGCTGGAATTCTTCTTCGCTGGCCGGACGGTAGATTTCGCGGTCGAGAAGGGCGATGCGGTTCTGGAGTCGCAGCGAACGCTCGACGAGATCGCGGAAGGCTTCCGGCAGGTCATTCCAGCCGGGGGCAGCGCGATCGACGTTGAAGCCGTCGAGACGCACTTTGCTCTTTTCGGAGAGAACCTGATCGCGGCTCATCTCGCCATTGTTGACGGCGCGCTGCAGCAGCAGCCAGGATGCCATCTGCATGAGGCGCGTGGTCAGGCGCATCGATTCCGCCGCGTAGAGGACGGAAGCCTGGCGCGGCAGAACCTTTGCGGCTGCGCGCCCTGGGCCGTCGAGATAGGCGGCGGTTTCCTCAACAAGGCCCATGCCTTCGGCATAGGTCGCCTTGAACTGGCTGGACGCTGCCACACGACCGGCAAAGCTAACCGTATTCATACCGAGCTCAGACATGGATGTTTCCCTGTAAACGCATCACTTAGGCATGTAACGACAGCGCTACAAACTTGTTCCTGCCGCATTTTGTGAGGCTACGATGCTACCAATAGCCCAAATCCGCAAGGCGAAACTTAAGGAAGGGTTAATTCCCACACTTTCGTGAAACCTTTGGCGATTTGGGCAAAAAAAGAGCCGCAAATGCGGCTCTCAAGGTAAAACAGGGAGAAATCAGAAGGAGTTTCCATGAAACGAACCAGCTGAGCCCGAAGATCGGGGTGACTGTAGTTTCCCTGAAATGGCTTAATAAACGGTAAACGCCAAGATGAGATTGAGATCGTTTCAAGACATCACGGGCGCCTCACCGAATATTGACGGCTAAGACCTCGGTCCAAACAGGCTGTCGGCGGCTTTCCTGCCAGCTTCCTTGCGGTCGATCTCCGCCCTGATTCGGTCGATCTCGGCTTCCAGAAGGGCAATTCGGTGGCGCAGTTCGTCAGCCGAGATTGCCGAGAGCTCGCAGCCAAGGTCGTGGCCGGTGCTGCGCTTACGTGCTTCTTCATCGATGATCATGTGCGTGCCTCCATTGGCGGAGTGTCGTCCAATTCATCCTGCTCCGGCAAGGGGGCGGCACGCGGATCGAGGCTCAAGCCTTCCGGCGTGCTGCTCATCGGCGATGCCGAGATCGGCAGGTTCGGCACGTTCTCACGATCCTCGGCCGGGATCGCGGCGCGTGTCCGGCTGCGATAGATCGCATAGGCCGAAATCAGCAGGTGCGCGACTGCGGTCACCGCAAAGAGTGCATAGGGGCCGGCAGCCGTCATGACCGGGCCGCCGAGCGTCGGTCCGATGATCGTGCCGATGCCGAAGAGCAGCAGCAGGCCGCCGGAGACCTTCACGAACTCGTCGGGTTTGGCGAAGTCGTTGGCGTGGGCAACGGCGATCGGATAGAGCGCATTGGCGGCGGCGCCGTATATGCCGACGAAAATGAAGATCCAGAGCGGATCAGAAGGCGTGATGGTGACCATGGCGAGCGCCGCGAAGGCGGCAAGCGCGGAGAGTGCCGCCAACACGTAGCGGCGATCGATGCGATCGGAGAGCTTGCCGGCCGGAAACTGCATGATGGCGCCGAGGAAGATCGTGACCGACAGGAGCAGCGCGATGGTCGACGGGTCGAGACCGACACGTGATCCAAAGACGGCCCCGAGCGTGCCATAGGCACCATTGGCGATGCCGATCATGAGGATCCCGACGAAGGAAACGGGTGAGTTGCGGTAGAGCAATGGCAGGTCGAGCTTGATGGACCGGAGCGGCTGCGGCGTGGCTGCAGTCGACATCAAGGTTGGCATGATGGCGAAGCCGTAGACGATGCCGCAGATCATGAAGAGAATGGTCGTTGCCGGGTCAAAGACGCCTACCAGCATCTGTCCCGCCACCACACCGATCAGCGTGATCGAGATGTAGAACGAGAAAATCATGCCGCGGCTCTCATTGGTCGCGCGCTCGTTCAGCCAGCTCTCGATAATCATCGACGTGCCTGCGGTGCAGAACCCGGTGATGACGCGCAGCGCGACCCACCAGGTGGCATCGACAACGATGCCGGTGAGGAGCGCGTTCACCAGAATCAGGGCAACGAAGGTCGAGAAGGCCCGGACATGGCCGACCCGAACGACCAGCTTCGGTGCCACGAAGCAGCCGAGCACGAAGCCGGCAGCCCAGGTGGTGCCGAGCAGGCCGAGGATTTCGTTGGAATAGCCTTCGGCTGCCCCGCGCACTGGCAGGAGCAGGCCGTGCAGGCCGTTTCCGAGGAAAAGAAAGAGCGTGCCCAGAAGCAGGGCCATTACCGGCAGAAGATTACGTCTCATGGCATTCTTGTCGATTGGTGTGGAGGGCGCCCGAATCGGAGGAGCACGGCACGATCACAATAGAAGGATCTTCCTACCGTTGTCTGAATGCGACCTTGGTGCTTGCAGGATCAAGTTCTGGCGGGCAAAAGTGACAGTGGTGTGGCTGCCCCGCCGCAGCAAGAGCGGCAGATATGACATTTCGTGCTGCCTCCACAGGGAAATTCAATGACCAAGGCCATATCCGCCTTCCTGATCCTCGCCATGATCGTGCAGATCATCAAGCCGCTCGGTCTTCCGGGTCTGAGGCGACGCAGCGATTTCTGGAAGCTCGCCATCGTCGCCTTCGTCACCTGGTCGGTCACGCTTCTGTTTCGACCGTGAGATCTCTCTTCACCGAGGCGCGGCGGCCTTCTCCGTTTTCCACTCGGGCAGCGGGAAGACGCGGTCGTAGGCCCAATTGAAGATGAAGGCATAGACCAGATAGAAGAGGGCAAAGGCGACGTCCATGACGAAGGCCTGCCAGAGGCTGATCTGCAGATACCAGGCGATGAACGGCATCAGGATCATCAGCAGGCCGGCCTCGAAGAGGACGGCGTGAAGGACACGCACAGGCACCGTCTTCAGCGTCGTGCCGGTAAGTCGGCGCAGAAGGTGGTCGAATCCAAGATTGTAGATATAGTTCCAGAAGGTCGCGAGGGTCGCGCCGACGACACCGACGACACCGATGTCTTTCGCGGGCATTGCGAATGCCAGGGTGCCGAGCGGGATGACCAGGCCCAGTCCGATGAGTTCAAAGCTTATTGCGTGACGAATACGATCTGCGGTCTTCCGCATGTTCTTCCCTCCGGGAAAACAGGCGGGTCGTCCCGCAGTCAATCAGGCCCATTGTGGGGAGGTCGTCCTCGGGTTTTGATATAGTCGTGTGGCGCTAAGGCGGCAAGGTACGCTCGTCGAAGTTTTCGGCGGGTATTATTGTCCGGGAAACTAGAGCGCCAGTTGACCCCGCATGACAAGAACGGAGCTTCCGGTGATCTCGACATGGTCGAAGGCGCCGTTGCTTGTCCCTACGGCAAGCCTGATCAGGCTGCGGCGTCCCATCTCCACGCCCTGTTCCACGAGAATGTGTCGCTCTTCCGCTACAGGTGCGAGCGTCGTCAGGAAGGCGCCGAGGGCTGCCGATGCGCTGCCGGTCGCCGGGTCTTCGATCACATTGTCGAACGGTGCAAACATGCGCGCACGCAGATGGTCCGGCCCGACCCAGGTGTAGAGGAAGGTGGCGCAGTCGCAATCTTCGTCGGCATGCATCTGCCTCAGGGCGGTCAGCGGCTCCAGGCGAGACGCAGCCCTTGCCAGCGCGTCGAGGTTTGCCACCTCGATTAGAATGAATTTCAGGCCGACGCTTGCGAATATGGGCTGGTGCCGGCTGGTGACAATGTCATCCGGCGCAAGGGCGATGCACGGCGCCATGATCTCAGGTGCAATCGATGCGCCTGTTGTCAGGGGCCCGGGTGCCCGGATGGTGGTTCCCGTCACGATGCCGTCTGCGCCACGGTTCACGCTTACCTCGACGAGCCCTGCTTTCTCTTCGAAGCGGATGCGACCTCCGACAGGCTTGCCGAGGACGTTACCCTCGATGGCCAGCGCGTGAGCTGTGCCGACATTGGGATGTCCGGCAAAGGGCACTTCCGTGACCGGTGTGAAGATGCGGACTTCTGCTGTGTTGCCTGGATCCTGAGGCGGCAGCACGAAGGTGGTCTCGGAATAGCCGAACTCGGCCGCAATCTCCTGCATCTCCTTATCGCTCAAGCCCCGGGCGTCGGTGATCACGGCAAGCGGATTGCCGCAGAAGCGGGTGTCGGTGAAAACGTCGAGGGTGACGAAGGGAATGCTGCGGGAAGGGGACGGCATGATGGCTCCAGAGGATTCTAGCGCATCCTGATAACGCAAGAAGCCCGGCACATGGCCGGGCTTTCGTGTCCTGATGACAAGATTTCGCGTGCGGCCTCGGATCAACCGAGGGCCGGGGTCGATGCTTATTCGGCGGCGATCGCACCGACCTTGTTGACGCTTGCGGCATAGATCTGGTCGATGGTTCCGGCAATGCTCGCATTGAATTCGGCATCGCTCATCGAGACGCGAAGTTTCTCTGCCAGAGCACGCGAGAAGCTTGCGATCATGCCGTGGTTCTGGCTCAGCTTCTCACAGGCATCCGCAGTGCTGTAACCGCCGGAAAGTGCGACGACGCGCACGACGGCAGCGTTGGACATCAGCGGGGCGTAGAAATCGGCGACCGTCGGAATGGTCAGCTTCAGCATGACCTTGTCGCCGGATGGCAACTTGTCCAGCTCGGCCGCAATCGCATCGCGAAGGATTGCCTCGGCCTCGGCCTTTGTCGGGCTCTTGATCGAGACTTCCGGCTCAACGATCGGCACAAGACCCTGGCCGATGATCTGGCGGGCGACTTCGAATTGCTGTTTGACGACGGCGGCGATGCCGGCCTTGTCGGCATGGGCGATGACCGAGCGCATCTTTGTGCCGAAGATGCCCTTGTCGCGGCCGCGGATCAGGAGCGCGTCGAGGTCGGGCATCGGCTTCATCAACTGGACGCCGTTCTCTTCGTCGAGCAGGCCCTTGTCGATCTTGAGGAAGGGGACGACGCCACGCTTTTCCCAGAGGAAGGAGGGGACGGGTTCGCCATCGACATCGCCGTCCATCGTGCGCTCGAAGAGGATCGCGCCGATGACCTTGTCGCCGGAGAAGGCCGGTGCCTTCATGATGCGCACGCGCATGGCGTGGATCAGGCGGTACATCTCGTCGTCGCCGTTATAGTCGGTTTCGGCGACGCCGTAGAGGCGCAGGGCGCCGGGTGTCGAACCCCCACTCTGGTCCAGCGCGGCGATGAAGCCGGGCGCCGAGGTGATCTTGTTCAACATTTTAGCGTCCACCATAACTCACTCCTATCCCGATCATGGCGCGCATGGCGCCGGACTGTCTTGCTCTTAGGACGGACACTCAGGCCGTCCGGTCACTCCCTGACCCTGTTCGGTCCCTCGGGACCGTGGTGACTTTGGCGATAACAGAACTTCCCCGAGGGGAAAATGGGCTGCTAAGCTATTGAAACGATTGAAATCATTTCAATCGTTTGAAAATTCAAAGATTTTTAAACCCGTTTCAATTGACGTGAGTTGCGCGGTCCATCCAACGCCTTCTTCGCGATCCGCCTCTTCACGATACAAACCCATTGCGTGTGACCGAGGTTCCCTTGGGCGGATGGTAACACGTCTCTGTCGACGGCCCAATGACGCACGAAAAAACCGCGCGCCCGGAAGGCACGCGGTTCATTCGAAATATCGGGCTGTTGAGCCGCTGTCGTTCAGCCCTTGGTGAGGACAGCCACGCCCGGCAGTTCCTTGCCTTCCATCCATTCCAGGAAGGCGCCGCCGGCGGTCGACACATAAGAAAAGTCGTCGGCGACTTCGGCATGGTTCAGGGCGGATACCGTGTCGCCACCACCTGCGACCGAAACCAGCTTGCCAGCTCTGGTCTGTTCAGCGGCATGCAGGGCTGCAGAAACCGTCGCCTTGTCGAAAGGGGCGATCTCGAAGGCGCCGAGCGGGCCGTTCCAGACCAGGGTCGCGGCCTTGCCGATCCAGCCAATGATCAGCTCGACCGACTTCGGGCCGACATCGAGCATCATCGCGTCGGCGGGGATGGCGTTGATATCGACGGTTTCGTTGGCGGCGTTTGCCTTGAATTCCCGAGCGACAACGCCGTCGACGGGAAGCACGATGGCGCAGCCTGCGGTCTTCGCCGTTTCCATGATCGAGCGGGCGGTGTCGGCGAGGTCGTGCTCGCAAAGCGACTTGCCGACATCGATGCCCTGGGCGGCGATGAAGGTATTGGCCATGCCGCCGCCGATGACGAGCGCATCGACCTTGGTGACGAGGTTGGACAGGAGATCGATCTTGGTGGAGACCTTGGCGCCGCCGACAATGGCCACGACCGGGCGGGTCGGCTGTCCAAGACCCTTTTCGAGTGCTTCAAGCTCGGCCTGCATGGTGCGGCCTGCATAGGCGGGAAGGTGATGGGCGAGGCCTTCCGTCGAGGCATGCGCGCGGTGGGCGGCTGAGAAGGCGTCGTTGATATAGATGTCGCCGTTCTTGGCGAGCTCGGCGGTAAACTCCGGGGTATTCTTCTCTTCGCCCTTGTGGAAGCGGGTGTTTTCGAGAAGCAGGATGTCGCCGTTTTCCATCTTGGCAATGGCGTCTGCGGCCGGGGCGCCGATGCAGTCGGAGGCGAAGGCGACGCGCTGGTCGAGCACTTCCTCGACGGCCGGTGCAATCAGCGACAGCGACTGGTCGGCCACCGGTTCACCCTTTGGGCGACCGAAATGCGCGAGCAGGATGACCTTGGCGCCCTTTTCGGACAATTCGAGGATCGTCGGCGCCACGCGTTCGATGCGCGTCGTGTCGGAAACCTTGCCGTCGGTGACGGGAACGTTGAGGTCGACGCGGACAAGCACGCGCTTGCCTGCGATGTCGGTGAGATCGTCGAGTGTCTTGAAAGCCGGCATGGAATTACCCGTCTTGAATGCTGTTGAATGGGGCTGACGGGCCGGACCTTACACCGCTTGCGTGACGGCGCAAGGCGAGCGCCGTCATTTTTCGCCGCCGACTTCGCCTCTTGCTGCAGCCCGCTTGCGGTGCAGGTAATCGCGGGTCGCGTGCGCGAGTTCGCGCAGGTTGAGAAAGATCGGCCAGGTGGTCGCCGGCTCTACCGGCTCCATGGAAACGCCAACCGTGGCAATATGGCCATGTTCGTCAATGTCGCGAACAATGAGAACGATGGTGCCGAGTCGGACGCGATCGGCATAATCGGCGCGACCGCCGAGACGCTGGGTGATCATCTCGGCAACCGTCTTGCCGCGTTCACTGTCCGTGATCGACAGAGGTCCATAGGCTTCGTCGAGGTCGCGGACATGGGTCGAGGGCGAAATGGCAAAGGTGCCGAAGAACTCACCATCGTCCTCTTCCACGGGTGCCTCGGTTGCAAAGAGGCGGTCGAGCAGTTTCGAGTAGCTCGGTGCGATGAAGAGATAGACCTGATCATTCTCGCGCAGGCGTCCGGCATATTGATAGCGCATGGACTTGCCGTCACGAATGACCAGCGAAGGCATCGCCCAGCGGGGAATGCGCTCGCCTCCCAATACGGGGCTGCCAGCGACCACACGATAGGCCAGCAGCTCATGATTGGCCGTCCCCGGCAGGTCGAGTTCGACCTTGTCGATGGCGCCGATGCGCGGCGGGATGATCAGTCCGAGGCGTTTGGCGAGCGGCTTGATGGTCCAGCCCTGCAGGACGAGCGAGATCATCACGACGATGAAGGCCGTGTTGAAGAAGGTCTGGCCGTTTTCCATCGCTCCGACGACGGGCACGATGCCGAGCAGGATCGAGACCGCGCCGCGCAGACCGACCCAGGCGATGAAGCCGGTTTCGCGCTGGGTGAAGTCGAAGGGCAAGAGACACAGCCAGACAGCGATCGGTCGGGCGATGAAGACCAGGAAAAGAGCGAGCAGAACTGCCGGCAGCAGGATTTCCGGGAACTGCGATGGGGTCGCCAGCAGTCCGAGGACAAGGAACATGATGATCTGGGCAAGCCAGGTCATGCCGTCCTGGAAGCGCTTGATCGAGACCGTTGAAGGCAATTTCCGAGAGCCTGCGTAGATGCCGGCTACGTAGACG
The DNA here is from genome assembly GCF_009650195.1 of Agrobacterium sp. MA01. Taxonomy (NCBI): domain Bacteria; kingdom Pseudomonadati; phylum Pseudomonadota; class Alphaproteobacteria; order Hyphomicrobiales; family Rhizobiaceae; genus Agrobacterium; species Agrobacterium sp. MA01. Next base: position 2,895,385 of record NZ_CP045854.1, on the reverse strand, counting down.
GCGAGGAAGCCGCTGCCGCCGATCAGGCCTGTGAAGGCGAAGATCATCAGCGCCATCGCCAGCATGAAAATCGGAGCGAGCCCCTGGTCGATCTGCAGCTTGCGCAAGATGAAGGCGATCGAAGCGCCACCGAGGATGCCAAGGATCAGGCCTATGCCCATCTGTTCGATGAAGAGCCTTAGCAGTTCGAGCGACAGTCCTTCGGAGCCGCTGCCGGTTGTAATCAGTTCGACAAGCGCGATGGTGAGAAAGATTGCCATCGGGTCGTTGGTGCCGGATTCGACTTCCAGGGAGGAACGAACTCTGTCGCGGATGTTGATGCCGCCGATACGGAGAAGGAAGAACACGGCTGCTGCGTCGGTGGAGCCCAGGATCGCGCCGAGCAACATGCCTTCGAGATAGCTGAGGCCGAACAGAAAATGCGCGGCGACCCCGACGAGAAGGGTGGTCAGCAGCACTCCCAGTGTCGCCAGAGTGAGGGCAGGGCCTGCCGAAAGTCGGAAGGACTGGAGCGAGGTGCCGAAACCGGAGTCGAAAAGAACGACCGCCAGAGCGAGCGAGCCAATCACGTAGGCAAGCGGGAAGTTCGAGAACTCGATGCCGAGACCATCGACGCCGGCACCAAGGCCGATGGTCAGGAACAGAAGGAGAAGGGGAGCACCGAAGCGGAAGGCTATGAGGCTCGAAAAAGCGGCCAGGAAAACCAGGGCTGTCGCAACCAGCGTGACCGCATAGAACTCACTCAATCCTCTTCCCCTCTCACCCTATTCCCAATCCCCGAGGTCCCGCTCGTTCTACGACAGGCATGGCGACTGTCAGACCGATTGCGTCTGCGCGAGCGACATGCCTACAGGCTGACAATTTCATGAAACTCAGATTTGCCGGATGGCACGAAGAAAATGGAATGGGATCATGATGATATTAGGGCGGATTTAAATTTTTAAATCCGCCCCAACCGAGTTTTATCTGGGTTCCGACAGCAGCCCCTTGATCAAGGCATAGCTCGCGCCAAGCAAGACGATGGCGAAGGGCAGGCCGGTGGAGACCGCCATGGCCTGGAGCGCCACGAGCCCCCCACCGAGAAGCAGGGCAACGGCCACCAGGCCTTCGAAAGTCGCCCAGAAGACACGCTGCGGGACTGGTGCATTGACCTTGCCGCCCGCGGAGATCGTGTCGATGACCAGCGAACCGGAGTCCGACGAGGTCACGAAGAAGACGATTACGAGCACGATGCCGATGAAGGAGGTCACCGCCGTGATCGGCAGATGCGCCAGCATTTCGAAGAGCTGCAGTTCAAGGGCTGCATCCTGAACGCTGGTCAGGCCGTCGTTGACGAGCTGGCTGATCGCCGTGCCGCCGAGCGCAGTCATCCAGAGGACGGAGACGAGCGAGGGGATGAGCAGGACTGCGGTCAGAAGGCCGCGAACCGTGCGACCACGGCTGACGCGGGCGATGAACATGCCGACAAACGGCGACCAGCTGATCCACCAGGCCCAGTAGAAGGCCGTCCAGCCCTGCGAGAAGTTGGTATCTTCTCGACCGAACGGATTGGCCAGAGCCGGCAGATAGGTCGCATAGGCCTTGAGGTTCAGGAAGAAGCCCTGGATGATTTGCATGGTCGGGCCAACGGCGATGACGAAGACCAGCAGCAGCGCTGCCAGACCAAGGTTGACCTCCGACAGAAGTTTCACGCCCTTGTCCATGCCGGCAACCACCGATGCGATCGCAATGCAGGTGATGGCGAGCACGAGCAGGATCATCGTGGTTTCCGTTGAGGGAATGCCGAAGAGGAATTCCAGGCCGGCACTGGCCTGCTGGGCTCCGATGCCCAGCGAAGTCGACAGGCCGAAGATGGTGGCAAAGACCGCGAGAATGTCGATCACATGGCCCGGCCAGCCCCAGACGCGCTCGCCAAAGATCGGGTAGAAGACCGAACGCAAGGTGAGCGGCAAGCCCTTGTTGAAGGAGAACAGGGCCAGCGCCAGCGCGACGACAGCATAGATCGCCCAGGGATGCAGGCCCCAATGGAAGATCGTGGCGGCCATGGCGAGGCGGCGCGCTGCTTCCGGATCGCCGACAGCGCCATTCAGTGGTGCCCAGTCCGTGCGAACACCGTCTTCGAAGACCGGTCCACCCAGCGCTGCCGTGAAATGCCCCATGGGCTCGGAGACCCCGTAGAACATCAGGCCAATGCCCATGCCGGCGGCAAAGAGCATCGAGAACCATGCGAGATTGCCGTAGTCCGGTGTTGCTTCCGGTCCGCCAAGACGGATTCGCCCGAGCGGCGAGAGGATGAGGCCGATGCAGATGAGCACGAAGACATTGCCGGTCAGCAGGAAGAACCAGTCGAGATTGCTCGTCAGGAAGTTCCTGAGACCCGTGAAGGCTGGTTCAAGCGTGGTCTGGAAGGCCAGCGTCAGGAAGGTAAAGAGTACGATTGACAGAGCCGAGACGCTGAAGACGACATTATGGATGTCGAGCTCGAAGACGAAACGGCGGCGGAAGTTGATGTTGTCTTGACCGATCTCATAATCAGTGTCGATGATTTCGGTCCGCCCTTCGGGCGCCGGTATCGCATCTTCGGCGACGGCTGTATGGGGATCGGTCGTTGTGAGAGCCAATGGTCTGGTATCCTTTCGATGTCATCAGGGGCAAAACAATCCCCGGGAGAAGGCGCAGGTTCTGCGCCAGAATGTGGTGAAGCGACCACAAGGGTGGCCGCATTTGCGCCACAATTCGTAGGGGCAACTGACGAGGCGGCTTATTGTTCCCGTGCGGAACAATTTTTCCTGCCTGTTTTGGGGAGCTGCCCGGAATAAAAAAAGGCGGGCCATTGCTGGCCCGCCTTCATGCGAGATCAGTTGGTCTAGCTCAGATGAGCTTGGCCAGTGCCACTGCCGTATCCGACATGCGGTTCGAGAAGCCCCACTCGTTGTCGTACCAGGTCAGGATGCGCACGAAGTTGCCTTCGAGAACCTTGGTCTGGTCGAGGGCGAAGATCGACGAGTGGCTGTCGTGGTTGAAGTCGCGCGAAACCAGCGGCTCGTCGGTATAGCCGAGGATGTCCTTCAGCGCGCCATCCGAGGCGGCGATGATGGCGTCGTTGATTTCCTGAGCCGTGGTGTTCCGCTTGGCGACGAACTTGAAGTCGACGACCGAGACGTTCGGGGTCGGCACGCGGATCGAGGTGCCGTCGAGACGGCCCTTGAGGTGCGGCAGGACCAGGCCGACGGCCTTGGCGGCACCCGTCGAGGTCGGGATCATGGAGAGCGCTGCCGCGCGGGCGCGGTAGAGATCCTTGTGCATGGTGTCGAGCGTCGGCTGGTCACCCGTGTAGGAGTGGATCGTGGTCATGAAGCCATGGTCGATACCGACGGCGTCGTCGAGCGTCTTGACGACCGGAACCAGGCAGTTCGTCGTGCAGGATGCGTTGGAGATGACCAGGTGGTCCTTGGTCAGCTGGTCGTGGTTGACGCCGAAGACGACGGTGAGGTCAGCGCCATCGGCGGGAGCCGAAACGATGACGCGCTTGGCGCCAGCCTGGAGATGCAGGGCGGCCTTGTCACGCGAGGTGAAGATGCCGGTGCATTCCATGGCGATGTCGACGCCGAGTTCCTTGTGCGGAAGCGTTGCCGGATCCTTGATCGCGGTGACCTTGATCGGCTTGCCGCCGTCGATGATGATCGTGTCGCCATCGACCTTTACCGTGGCCGGGAACTTGCCGTGGATCGAGTCGTAACGCAGCAGATGCGCGTTGGTCTCGACCGGGCCGAGATCGTTGATGGCGACGACTTCGATGTCGGTGCGGCCGGATTCGACGATGGCGCGGAGAACGTTACGTCCGATACGGCCGAAGCCGTTGATGGCAACTTTCACAGTCATTGGTGCACTCCCGATTTAATTTTGAGCTCTTGGGCAATGTCAGGGCGCCCCGGGGGGACGCCCTGGCGGGATGGTGTCAGGCAAGCTTGGCTTCGGCGGCTGCCACGACTGCGTCCGCCGTGATGCCGAAGTGCTTGTAGAGTTCCTTGGCCGGGCCGGAGGCGCCGAAGGACTTCATGCCGATGAAGGTGCCGGTGGAACCGATGATGGCGTCCCAGCCCTGCCGGATGCCGGCTTCGATCCCGATATTGACCGCAGCATGACCGATGATCGCTTCCTGGTAGTCGGCGTCCTGTTCGAAGAAGAGTTCGAAGCAGGGAACGGAGACGACGCGGGCCGGAATGCCCTTGGCTTCCAGCTGCTGCTGGGCTTTGATCGCGATCTCGACTTCCGAACCGGAGGCGAAGATCGAGACCTTGGCGTCGCTGGCCGAAATCAGCTCGTAAGCACCCTGAGCACAAAGATTGCGCTCCTCATACTCGGTGCGGGCCGGGATCAGGTTCTGACGCGTCAGGGCGAGGCCGGACGGACGCTCCTTGTTCTCCAGCGCCACCTGCCAGCACTCGACCGTTTCGGTCGCGTCTGCCGGGCGGAACATCAGGAGGTTCGGGATAGCGCGGAGCGCTGCCATGTGCTCGACCGGCTGATGGGTCGGGCCGTCTTCGCCCAGACCGATGGAATCATGGGTCAGGACGTGGATGACGCGGATGCCCATGAGGGCGGCCAGACGGATCGACGGACGGCAATAGTCCGAGAAGATCAGGAAGCCGCCGGAATAGGGGATCAGACCGCCATGCAGCGCAATCCCGTTCATCGCAGCCGCCATGCCGTGTTCGCGGATGCCGTAGTGGATGTAACGGCCAGAGAAGTCGGTCGGGGTGATCGACTTGGTCTGGCTGGTCTTGGTGTTGTTCGAGCCGGTCAGGTCGGCCGAGCCGCCGAGCGTTTCGGTGACGACACCGTTGATGACTTCAAGCGCATCTTCCGAAGCCTTGCGGGTTGCAACCGTCGGCTTGGTTTCAGCGAGCTTCTTCTTGTAGGCGTCGACGGCACCGGCGAGCGTGCCCGGCAGTTCGCCAGCGAAGCGGCGGTTGAACTCGGCGCGCTTCTCAGCATCGGCAGCCGCCAGACGCGCTTCCCAATCCTTGCGGATCTTGGTCGAGCGCAGGCCGGCCAGACGCCAGGCGTCAAGCACGTCGGCGGGGATCGAGAAGGCTTCCTCGTTCCAGCCGAGCGCCTTGCGGGTGGCGGCGATTTCGTCGGCGCCGAGCGGTGAGCCGTGAACCTTGTGGGTGCCGGCCTTGTTCGGGGCGCCGAAGCCGATGACGGTCTTGGCGGCGATCATGGTCGGCTTGTCGGAGGCCTTGGCGGTTTCGATGGCAGCGGCGATCGCTTCCGGATCATGGCCGTCAATCGCGATCGTGTTCCAGCCGGCGGAGCGGAAGCGGGCATGCTGGTCGGTCGAGTCGGCGAGCGAAATCGCGCCGTCGATCGAGATGCCGTTGTCGTCCCAGAAGACGATCAGCTTGTTGAGCTTCAGGTGGCCGGCCAGCGTGATCGCTTCCTGGCTGATGCCTTCCATGAGGCAGCCGTCACCGGCGAGTACATAGGTGTAGTGGTTCTGCAGCTCGGCACCGAACTCGTTTTCGAGCTTCTTTTCGGCGAGTGCCATGCCGACGGCTGTCGCGATGCCCTGGCCGAGCGGGCCGGTGGTCGTCTCGATGCCGGAGGCGTGGCCGTATTCCGGATGGCCGGCGGTCTTGGCGCCAAGCTGACGGAAGGACTTGATGTCCTCGATCGTCATGTCCTCATAGCCGGTCAAATAGAGAAGCGAGTAGATCAGCATCGAGCCGTGGCCAGCCGACAGCACGAAGCGGTCGCGGTCTGGCCAGAGCGGGTTCTTCGGATCGAAGCTCAGGTAGCGGGTGAAAAGAACGGTCGCGACATCGGCGCAGCCCATGGGCATGCCGGGGTGGCCGGAATTGGCCTTTTCCACTGCATCCATGGCGAGGAAACGGATCGCATTCGCCATCCGCTGATGTTTTTCGGGAGAAATCATGGCTTATCCGCTTGTTCCGGGGCTTCGAGACACGGCCTGCCGGGACGGGCCGTCTGAACGGGGGTGATCCTTAGCAGGTGCATCGCGCAAGTCAACAAATGGGCCGGGTTGCGGCGTTTCCGGGATGAAGAAAACATCTCTTTGCCTCTTTCCTGTGCGACGGCGCCGGATGACTTACGGAGCGGCAAGAACGAGACAGTCTTCCACAGAATTGGCTACTTCCGGAGGCGTGCGCTTTATTGACGCGTGCCAAGGGCGGGGCTTACTGTCCCGGCTCACATGATCGGGGCGGCCGTGACGATTCGTGTAGCGAACAGACTTCACTGAGGCAGGGGCAAGAGAATGCCGGCGGAAAATTCGGTGGATGCCGCGCTCGCGGCGCTTCGGCAGGCTGTCGCCGGGCTCGAGAACGCCGTCGACATGCGTTTCGAAGCGGAGCGCGAGAGTATGGAGATCGATGGCGAGGTGCGGCGCGTGCATGCCGATCGCGCCCGCCTTGCTCAGGAACTTGACCAGTCGGAATTCCGGGCCAACCGGCTCGAAGAGGTCAACCGCGAGGTCTCGCGTCGACTGGTGACGGCGATGGAAACGATCCGCGCGGTGCTCGATCGGTAAAATTCGGGCCGCGGGGCGCTTGTTTGCATAAGGTGCGGGAGCACCACGCGTAGAAGAGAGTTGGAACGCCGATGGCGCAGGTCACAGTCACGATCGACGGAAAAGCCTATCGCATGGCGTGCGAGGAGGGGCAGGAAGCCCATCTGACGGAGCTCGCGAGCGAGTTCGATCGTTATGTCGGCCATCTCAAGGGACAGTTCGGTGAGATCGGCGATCTGAGGATTACCGTCATGGCCGGGATCATGGTCATGGACGAGATGGCCGAGATCAATCGTCGGCTTGCCGCAGCCGAGGCGGAGCTCGCCGGTTTCCGCGAGGGGCGCGATACAGTCCTGTCAGGCGTGCATCATCGCGAGGAGGCGGTGGCGCATGCGATATCAGACCTTGCAGATCGCTTGAACGGCATCACCCGCAAACTGACCCAGCGGCCCGCTCCCCAGCCTCAGGCTTAAGGACTATTTTTCGAGCCCACTGGCGCAGTGCCCGCGAAGCGCCTATATCTGAGTTGCGATCTGCGCCTCACGACAGGAACCACAATCCCTGGGGCCATACTCGATCCAAAGGGAGCTGTCCCTGGCCGGGCCCGTGGGCTCGGACATATGGCGCCCACCTACGTTTGTAGGCACCCAGGATCGTAAATCTCCATCGGTTGCCGTGGATCGCACTATCTATCTGATTTTATTGAGCTTGGACTCGCATTGTCACACCGTGTGTAACACCGGTGTGACAAACCTGAGGGTAGGTCCATGGTCGCTCAATACCGTCTTCACCAGCGCAAAAACGGCTACTTCTATCACCGGGTTAAGGTCCCGGTTGATATTCGTACACTCTGCGGTAAGGAAATTGAGCAAGTTTCGCTGCGTACCCGTGACCATCGGGAGGCGGTACGACGGCTTCCTGCCGTGATTGTGGAGACAGACCAAAGGTTCTCCCGGCTCCGGGATGAGTACGCCACTGAAATAGGGTCGCTGAGTATGCATGGTATGACGGAAAAGGCGCCGGTGCCGTCGCGTATCAACATCAAACGAATTGCCGATCTATACGCCCGAGAGATCGAGGCCCAAGAGGTCGCGATACGAGCGGAAGCATTCAAGTGCGCACTAGCCGATTTGAGGTCCTTCGTTAGAAGCCAAGACATCCCGCCCCAGCATCAGGAGTACCTTGACCACCTTGAGCAGGAGGGTGACCCTTTACCGGTGCTGGGCTTCGTTCATCGCCTCCGCCTTGAGAAGCGCATGGCTTCTGTCAAGCGTTCTCGGTCTGTAGGTGATTTCGAAGCCTATTTCGCCGCCGTTGATCGCCATGCAGCACACACTTCGCCCGTGGATCGACCAAGCATGATTAAGGCCATGATCGACGCCGAACTCAGGACGCTTGAGGCATGGCATGAGGAGCCAGAGCTGGTCGCCCATCCGCAATCTAGTCCGCGTCGTATCGCCCATGAGGAACCAACACAGCACCGTTCCTCGGTTAGTGCCATCGATGCAGAACCCGATCTACCCCTCATGTCGGTGATCGCCCGCGAATGTTACGCAGAGGTGGGGAAAGAGAAGAATTGGAGTGCGAAGACAGAGGCGGCTCGACATACGCAGATCAAGCAGTTTCTGGAAATCTGCGGCGACAAGCCGCTCAACCAGTACACCCAGCACGATATCCGCGACCTCAAGGTCACACTTCGATCCCTGCCGCCTCAGGCCCATGGCAAGAAGCAGTTTAAGGGGATGACGAAGGCACAGATTGCCGAAAAGGCCCGTGAGCTTGGCATGGAGGGCTTGTCGACGGAAAGCGTCAGGCAGATCATGACGTCGGTGAGCATGGTCTTCGGCTGGGCCAGGACCGAACGGCGTTCCTCCCTTGTGAACATTGTACAGCCGATGATCCCGCTGCCGTCGACCGCAGGCAATAAACGGGACAAGAGGCATGGCTTCACGTCCGAGGAGCTGCAGAGGCTTTTCTCGGCCCCGGTATTCTCGGGGGTCAAAAGTAAAGCGGACTGGTTTCAGTCGGGCGATGTGTCAATGCACCATACCGGGCGCTTTTGGGTGCCCTTGCTTGCCCTGTATGCCGGTGCCAGACTTATGGAGGCCGTTCAGCTTGTCCGAGAGGACATTGGTTGCGAGGGCGGCATCTGGTTTCTCGACATAAACGAGGACGATGAAGACGAGACCGGAAAACGAGTCAAGAATGAGTCCTCGATCCGGCGCATACCTGTTCATCCGGAATTAGTGCGGCTCGGCTTTCTCAAATTCGTCGAGACGGTTCCGGTCGGCTCCCGGCTATTTCCTGACATTGCAATAGGTCCAGACACACAACGGCACCGGCATGCGTCCAAGATGTTCAACAAGCTCTTGGCCGTAGTGGGTGTCAAAGGACCCAAGAAGGTCTGGCACAGCCTTCGACATTCGTTCGAGCAGGCTTGCCGGGACAGTCGGGTGGATTCGGCCATCATGGACCAGTTACAAGGACACTCCCAAAAGGGCATGCGTGCAAACTACGGTGATGGCTATAAGCTGCCGGAACTACATGAGGGCGTTCAGTCCATTCGCTACGCCGGACTCGACTTGTCTCACATTAAAGCCTTTTCTCGGCAGGAATGAGATTTGGGGACACCCCGAGGTTTTTCTGAAGCTGCCAACACGAATTGGTTGCTGGTCGGTAATGCGGATAAATTTGATATGGCGAAGTCCGATATCGAGAACATGTTGGAATGGAAAAAGCGACGTGGGCAATCGGGAGCCACTTTCACTCTAGGCTACGATCTCCATCGACTTGGGGGACTATGGGAGGCAAGGAAGGACGATTCCGCAGCGTTCGCCGACTTTATCCCGATGCGGCTGGTTACGCTGATTGAGGTATTTACACGAGAGGCTATCCGCGAATTGGTAGACGCGGGTTCTCCATACTTGGAACGAGCGGAAACGCTGGCGAAGGGGGCAAAATTTGACTTCGCTCTTCTGGCAGGACTTCAAGGGCGCAAAGTATCTGTTGGTGACCTCATCGCGCACACCGTTGCTGTTAACGAACCGGGGCGCATAGTCGCTTACCTGAGCACGCTTGTTCCTGATTTTAGACAGCGGCTTGAGGCGTCTCATCCTCGGTGGACGGAGGAGCAATCAGATTGGCCACTTCCTCCAATTATTACTGACTACAACCAGATGATGTCACGCCTTTCGCGTTTGTTCACGGTGCGACACATCGTGACCCATGAGCTTCCCAGCGCCCCAGCTTTCGATCCCGATGAGATCGGCGGTTTTCTCCAAGCGGCACAACAATTCATCGAGGCATCTGACTGGGTCTTGGTCGACGTGCTACGCGGTGGAGTTCCCAGAACGCAGCTTGAGATGAATACTCAAGCAGGGGCGGCGTTGGCAGCCCTCGAAGACGAGATGGTCGCTCTAGTGACGGCGATTAAGGAGAGAGGAGGCGTGGACCCTGACGCGTTGGAGGCGACACAGCTTGCATGGGACGCATATGCGACTTCCGAGGCGAACCTACATGCTTCCTTGGTTGAAGGAGGGTCGATGTACTCAATGATATGGGCAAGCGCAAAGGAGGAGGAGACACGACATCGCATCGATGTACTCCGCTGGTGGGTCGAGCGTCAGGAGGGCGACCTTTGATTGGCAGACCCTTATACCTCGCCGATATCGTTAAGCTGACGTTCGACTGAGCCGGCGAGGTCTTGAAAGGACTCGTCAAGGTTTTGGAACTGCCGTGCAAATTCGTTGATGTCGCTTGCGAGATAATTCCATTCCGGCTCCGCATCAAACCAGAGGTTGCTTCGTGCATGAGACGGCAACAAGGCGTAAGCAGTTACGATGCGCTGAGAAGGTTGGGAGTAGTCAGGCGACTGAGTTTGAGTCACGTAGCCGTGCGCCAGTTCGTTACGGCGCGCAGCCCAACCGATATAGCGCGTGGTGGTGGAAACGATCCGCTTCCTCAGCTTCATGGCGCGATTGTCTCCGGTGGGAAAGCCAGTCCCCAGAACTTTATCGCCAAGGTCTCTGAGCAATCTAGCTCGATCATGAACCTTGGGGAGGCCGTCGAATAACTCCTGTACTATCTGCTGTTCAGTTGCCGCAGATTTACAGTGAAGGGCCTGGAAGAGGCTTCTCGTTGAGGCATTCACTCCCTCCCATGCCGAAAGCGCCCTTCCTAATGCGGTGTATATTGGCTCTGCATCATGATCACCCTGACGGTTCGGCGTCTCACTCCCGACAGGTCTCTCCCAAACGTTCATTTTCATGGTCAAAGATGGCTCCGATGATCCATAGTATGATCACGGTAACCCTGACGCGTTTAGGGCTCACCTGCGATGAATAATAGACGAAAGATGATTACAGGATGCCATTCAACGCCAATACCTTAAAGGTGCTAATAGCTTCACCGTCGGATCTAAGCGAAGAGCGCGATGCGGTGGAAGCCGCAATACATGAATGGAACTCCTCTAACGCTGAAGCTGAAGGTACTGTTCTGCTGCCTGTTCGATGGGAAACACACACGTTCCCTACTGCGAACAATCGCCCACAAGCTACAATCAACCAGCAGATCGTTGATTCATCCGACATACTGGTGGCGCTGTTTTGGACAAAGCTTGGTAGCAATACGGGTGTGGCGGTGTCCGGTACTGTTGAAGAAATCGACAGGTTCGCCGCCAACGGTAAACCAGCGATGATCTATTTTTCGGATCGACCAGTGAATCCGTCTGCTATCGATATTACTCAGCTTTCGACGCTTCGAGATTTTAAGAAGGAGACGTACCAGCTTTCGCTGACTGGCTCATTCAAGTCTGCAGCCGACCTCCAACATCAGTTGTTCAGGCATCTTTCCAGCTTGGTACGCCAAGTGAGACCGAAGCAACGTCCGGGCTATAGCAAGCTTGCTAAGGAGCGTGAGTTGACTGAGATGATTATCGCTCTGAAAACCGCAGGTGTCGGGGCGGCCGAGGCAGCGGAGCTTCGCGATACAATCGTCGGCATGACCAGGACTAAGGCTCAGACCATTGATCCAGTTCCGGAGGGCGAAAAAGGTCCAAACGGCCACCCTATTGGGTACACGCCTGAAGGGGACAAAGTTGAGTGGGTTCCCTCCGATGAGCTGGAGGGTGAGGTATGGCCCCTTGTACTTCGGCGAAACGACGCCGCCATCCTGGAAGCTTACAACGAGTTTTGGGACAAGGTTTGGTGGAATCGCCATCAAAACTGGCTGCACCGTCTAGCGGATGGCTCGGAGACGCTTCAACCTGGACAGGAGAAAATTTTAGAAGTTGCGAAAAAGGCGGCCAAACGCATCGAGCGCAAGTACGGCAAGAAGAACCTTGGTTGGGATGATTTCGAATGGGGGCTGCTTAGCGGCAGAATGTCGGCCCTTTCGTGGGTTATGGGGGCAGAATGGGATGAATCACTAGATACATGACGAAAGTCAGTGTTTCGTGTCGCAATCTCAATGCTTCAGCTACAGCCGGATTTTCGCAGTTCCACATGACCGTCCCGATGGCTAGTTGGGCTGATGGGCTCTTCGGGCGTCGCTGCTGTAGCGTGGCGCCTTCTGTCTCATCTGTTCCAGTGAGGCGTCGGGATACAGGATGTCATGTATCTGCTGTATGCGTGCTAGTGACATGGTGAGCACACCGAATGCGTGCAGATGGATGTCTTCCACTTTGCCTGTCTCACGCACTGACAACCCTCGGCGGCGGAGCAGGTCTGCGGCAGTCATGAATCGGACGTACGCGGCTTTCGTAGCAACTTGATGTACATGAAGTTCAGCTTGAAGTGCTTGCGTCATCGTATCACCTCCAACTGCTTAAGGAGCGTGGCCGTCGACTTCGAGTCATCTGTTATGGTGGTGGTGTCGAAACGCACACGCAAAAAGTCAGCGAGCTTAGTAGTGATGGCCAAGACTGTCTTGGGATCGCCCATGGTCCTTGCCTGGGCGAGGGCGTCCAGTAGCGTTTGCAACAAGAAGTTCTGGGTCAGCGAAACGTCGGAGAGATCTTCGGCTTTAAATTGCGCGGCCTCACTGGCGGTTAGTAGCTCCTGGCGCCGGTTGCGATAGTCAGCGATTGCCGATTGAACATCGTCGCGGTTCTCTAGCCGGTATGCGTTGGTTTTTTCAGATGTATAACCGGCTTCCTTGAAGGCCTGCGGCGGCGTCATACCCTGTGCTCGGAATTTCGCGTATGCAAGATGGCGTGGTGTCAGGGGTCTATGCTGCATGGTTGATCCATTATTCTTGTTATTATTGTTGGATCAATAGTGCGGGATTGCCGCCTATCAATATGAGATCATTCTAGCAGAAGATGGTATTATTTAAAAGTTTTTTGGAATGTGGCTCATTTGCGTTTGCAGTTGGCAAACTCGTACGCCCGACGGCTGAGTATTACCGAGACAGCGACTGACTCGAAACGGTACCCCAGGGGGTAGAGGGGGCTTTGGGTCCCCCGCCATGTTTTTTTCAGCTACATGCCCGCCACGGCGCGGAAAACTATCCACACCATAAAGGCCAGCGCCACGAGGCGCATCACCTGCCACATCATGCGTCCTCCCACATCGCGAGCGCCTTCGCAGCGGCTGCCGGGTCTTGTTTGATCCGGTAAACAGTCTGGCGCGAGAGGCCGCAAGCGCGGGCAATGTCGGAAACGCTCTGAGCCTTGCCGTCTAGTTCCAAGACGGTCTGGAGCTGTGTACGGGTGTAGGATGGCTTTCGGCCCTTGTAGGTCTCCGTGTTCGCCTTCGCGTACGCGATGCCCGCTCGCTGAGCTTCTTTGGTCGCTTCCGCTTGCGCCTGCGCTGTCGCCGCCATGAAGGCAATCAGGGCGTCCCGGACAGCCATTTGCATCGGATCGGTAGTGGAGCCGTCAAAGGTCATGTTGTTGATCACCGTGCGGATAACGACGCCGCGCCGGATGAACTCCTTTATGGTGTCCGTCACGTCTGCGTAGTTTCGCCCTAGGCGGTCCACCCAACGGACCACGAGAACGTCTCCAGCACGCAGCATGTCAAAGAGGCGACGTCCTTCCGGACGCTCGCGCATGGGGACCACAACACCTGACACGCCTTGATCAGCGATGACATGGTCAAATGAAAAGCCAGCTTTCTCGGCCTGGGATTGCTGGTGTGCGAGTGTCTGCTCTGTCGTGCTTACCCGCGCATAAAGAAACGTCGCCATTGAAATCTCGGTGTTCGTTGAACTTATGTCCGAAAGAATGACTGTCCGAATGGCTGGAGTCAACCCTATCGGACGCGAGTCTCGCACATTTTTCGATGTCCGCTGGAGTATACCTTAACGGACGGTTTCCGAACATGTTCGGCAAGAAATGGGCGCGACCTGGTAGGCACTGTCCTGCTTTGAGGAAAGTGCCGGTCTTTTTCGGGGGTAGCTCGACGGCGAGCTGAAGAGGTCGAAAAAAATCAGGTGTCTTGATGAGCAGTCCGCGCTGAGCGGGCGCCGAACGACGTGAAAATTCTGGCATACTTTTCTGCAGAAAAATTGCTTCGCTCGATGGCCGGTGTATCCACCTCACATGAGCAGATAGGCGATCGCCACGAACCCTGCTGCTAAAAGAACAAGTGCGAGTTTGCCAGTTAGCGTCAACGGCTTTGACGCATAGTCGTTATCGGGTCCTGGAGACTTGTCCCAGCCGCCTACCATGTCGCAACCCCTTGTCTCGTAGCTGATTACAACTCTACATGGTTTTTGAATGATGGCGAGGGATGTGGACGTGGCAGGCGACGTGACTTCTAACGAGTGGACGGACGATGAGCTGATGGCCTGTGTTGTTGCCTACCGCGAGCTGCAGACTGCAGAAGCAGCGGGGGAGGTGATCAACAAGACGGCGAAGCGGAAGCAAGTGCTTGCTACCACGCTTTCTTCTCGAACAGCGGGCTCCTACGAATTTCGTATGGCGAACATTAGCGCTGTGGTGGAGGCGCTTGGCCTTCCGATATTGACCGGTTATCAGCCGCGTCGGAATGTCGGAGCCAAGGTTACGGCAAAGCTGTTGCCCATGGTCAATCATGTCTGGCAACGTGAATGGTCTGCAGAGGCTCCGACTGCTGATCCTGAAGCGCTTCAAACCCGTGTGAAGTCAGCCCGTTCCAAGCTGAAGGGCGATCTATCAGCTCCGCCACCCACTAATCCCCTGAGCGGCAGTAAAGTCGCCTCAACCACCACGCGCTTTGTTCGCGATCCGAATGTCATAGCCTGGGTCTTGGCAACGGCTGCAGGAAATTGCGAGGCGTGCGGTGATCCTGCGCCATTCCTACGCGAAGACGGTGAGCCGTACCTGGAAGTCCACCATGTGCGCCCTTTGAGCGAAGGTGGTCCTGATAGTGCTGACAACGCTGTGGGTGTGTGTCCGACGTGTCATCGGCGTTTCCATTACGGCGTGGACAAAGATCGTTATCGGCGCGAGACAATCAAGAGGGTTGGGCGCCTGGTCAATTATCCCCAACTGACTCCGGAGCTTGTTTCAGATTGAAGACCCTTTTTGCCGAGAGGCAGCAGTTTTAACTAACCTCATGCGCCATGTCGCTTGGAGGGGCACCCATCTATCCATTCAGAGTATATTTAAACGCTACTATGTATATAAAATTTTGCGGCTGCAGGCCGCAAGCGAAAACTGCGGATTAAATTGTCCCGTTGCAAAGGGCGCAGCCACAGATACTGATCCGGGTGAGATTCCGGCCGCAAAAATTATTGCCGTACCATCTGATCCATTCAGTATAAGACCACATTCGGAAATCACATCGTCATCTTCGTAAACGAGTTTTTCTAGCCTCTCTACAGTAAAGGGGGAAATAGCAGTGGCCGAGTGAGCCGACCCTATGGAAGCTATGCTTTCCCCGTAGTAAGCCATACGAATATTCAGTGATCCAGCCTCCTGCCAATCCGCGACCTGGGTACAGGCGGATGAGAACTCCACGAGGAGATTATCGTTGCCAAAATGCAATTGGAATTCCCACGCCGCATTGAATGTGTGCCCCTCCGGCATTGAATAGGCTGTGATGCTACGGGAGTGCATCGCACATAAATCGGAGTCCTGCTCGCCCCCCTCCAATTGAAATTGAAGAAGCTTTTTCCCAGTCTCGTTCACTTTAGGGGTAATGAAGGGTTTCATGTGGATTGTTTCCATTTGCTGGAATGTCAATACTTTTTCCACCGGAGCTACTTGGGGGTCGTCCAAAAATCCCTTTAGGCCCAACGAGGCTACCTGGAGGTAGCTTTATCTCCTACTCATCCAAACCCCCAATCCTTCGATTGCAAGATTTGAATCTAATTTGCTGCGCCAAATCAAAACGATCAATGGATTTCGACCCTAACAGATTTGCGGGTTGATGAAATTCCCAAGCTGCGTAGGCTCGTGGAGCAAACTACGGAGATGACAATGACAAAAGAGCAGATTGCCGATTTCATCCATGAAGTTGTTGCTGCCGGTTGCGATCCTGTCGCCGTGGGCGATGATTGCTGGCTAGTTGGCGATGCCGACTTGCCGCCAGACGAGTGCCTTGCCATTCAGCCCACACTCGATGAAATCGGACGGCGATATGGCGACCGCGATCACCTGCATTTTGAGATCATCGACTATCTGCATTCGGTTGGACGGGTGTTCGTCCTCGACACTCAACGATCCCATGCCGCCCACTGAAGGCATCCGCTGCGGTGGATTTTTTGAAGTGGAAAATGGAAACTAAAATCGAAAATCCACCACAAAATCCACCGAACGTTATTCAACAAAAACAATCATTTAATCAGATTAAGTGGAAAAGTGGACTTTTAAAGAGAGATAGATACGCGACCCGTTCTCCGCCGATCTACACTCGACATGCCCCACGCTCTGGCGCCGCTGATGTTACCCTGTATCCAACCCCGTGAAAGAATCCACTTTTCCACTTTTTCAGCCTAAGTTTTTGAAATAAAACAATAAAACTTAGTGGATTTTGCGGTGGATTTGGGAGGCTCGAGTCCATACTTAAATTCACAAAATCCACGATATGAAAAGGGGCGTTTCCGCCCCTTCGCTTGCTCAGTCAGCCTTTTCGATGCCGTCACCCCGAAAGAATGCCTCAGCAATCCGATAGTGTGAGACCTGCGCACCATTATCCGGAATTGTCGGGTGAGTGTCGTTCTTGCCCTTGACCTGAAGCACCCCCGCCCATTTACCATCCGTCCGGTCAGACATCTTGACCGCTTTCAATGCAGCGACCAGTTCCCGCGCCTTGACCGTCCCGCCAGCCAGTTCCGCCAGTCGATCCTTCGGAATAAAGACTCGCCCGCCTGTAAGACCGGAGTCACGCCATGCGGTGGCCTTCCCATGCGCCGGGTCTTCAACAGTTGGCGCTACAGGATGAATCGACCTGTTCCATTCTTCGTTGACGGTTTCCCGCAACTTTCTAAGCGCCCGGTCAGTCGGCTTCTCGGCATCTGGGGTGTTCTCAGCCTTCAGGCGAGCGATAAGAGCGGAAACGTCTGTTTCATCATTCAGAAGTCCAGCCGCTTGCAGAAGCTCGCCAGCAAGTCGCAACAACCCAAAAATTAGGCCGTTCCGCTTTTCCAACGCCGTTGCCGTGTCCCCGGCGATCTCAGCCGCATAGGTCCGAACCCGCGTGCGCAATTCGTCTGGATCACCATTACCTGCCAACCATTCGGCAAAGGCAGGACCGTAATGTCCGAAATGGTCATTGCGAGCGGCAAGTACACTCAAGATGTCTTCGTCAACGTCTTTCTCGGTGCTAACGTCAATGTCAGCAACACGGGCATTGACGCCCCCGGCAACCTTGCCACCACCGGACTCGATCTTTTGCAAAAGGCCGGTTTCGCCGGTCAGCGCGTAGAACGACCGCCAATTCCGACGTTCTCTTTCCGTGCCATCGGGACGCAGGCGGCTCTTCCCTTCACCTTGCGCAAGTGTGAAAAGCAATTGTTGAACGCCGCGTCCATCGTCCAGATGCTGCAATTCATCAATGAACACCCCCGTTCCATTGCCACGCTGAGCGATGACTTCGAAGCTGTTGGAGGTTCCAGACAGGGAGGCCACGATTGCATCATGACCTTTCCCTTCCGGATCGCCCCACGCGGACGCACCAATGCGCAGGGCGGTCGTTTTGCCCTTTGATGTGGCTCCGGTTAAAGCCACACCACAAGAATCGAGTTTCAAGAAACTTACAAGGCACCCCGCCACACCAATCATGGGTGCGATCTGCCAATGCGCAACGCCAGATCGCAAGGCATCGTTCATAACCGTTATAGACCCTTCAAGCGTGCCGCGTGTCGAATTAGTGCGAGCGTTCTCCAGAATGACTTCCGTGTCTTCTTTGCTGGCGATCATCCGTCCGTCCGGCGTCACGAACCCGCCACCCTGCCAACCTGGCATTCGAGCAAATAGGATGGTGTTTTCCGGCTGGAGGGCGTTCAGCAGGGCGTCAAACTTCTGGTTCTCGCCAGTGGCAATCCAGAGACCGGCGCTCGCCAGCATTCGGCGAATAACTTTAGAATCTGCCGCCAGGTCACCGAAAGCAATGCGCTCTTGCTTTAACCGGCCTTCGGGGTCTGCAAACTGAATGACAAGACTCCAATCCCGCCCGTCTTCTGTTCTGGCACGGCCCTTGACATCAAATGACGAACACACCGGTACGAAAACGGGTTTGTCGCCGTCCTGCTTGAAATAACCGACAAGGCCCTCGTGCTGATCCTTCCCAGCGGCGTAACCGCGAGGTAGGGAACGGCGCGGGTGCTCCTCGACAAACCTGCGGGCTGCTTCAATTTGGGCATCGAGATAACCGCCTGCAATCGTATAGCGGCGTCGGGCCTCATCGGTTTCACCACGGGCGATCAGGTCCTCAACATGGTCGCTGATTGCATGCCGGATTTTGTCCGCGTCCGCGTTGTGACCGTCCTTCTGCCTGTAGAAATAGGCAATTAGGATAGAGTTGATGGGATCATTGAAGCCGTTACCTCCATGTTCCGTTTCACCGATGGAAGACAGGTCAAGATTCGAGCTAGGCGCTTTCTTACTGCTGGTCGCTGCTTCGACCCCTGCCTTTTCGGGATTATTTTTCGGCTCCTTTGCGGTGATCTTTGACGCGCCTTGGATTGCGTCGATCCATTCAGGCGGCAAATCCGCCAAACCTACATCGGCAGGCGAGCGGCCTTTTGCCCACCGGTAATGGTTGCCAGAATGGTGAAGCGATGGCGGTGCAATGATCTGCCCATTCTCACCGCGAATGTCGATATTGTCTCCTAGCACCTTGGCGGAATTGCGTAGGTCAGCGCCTTCAGGCCAGCGGAACAGCAGGTGTTTACCGCCACCCCCGGTGATGGATTCGACGGTAACAGGAACCGAGCCAAGCTTCTTCTCCAGTTCGACGAATGCCGCGATCCCGGTTGCACCATCTAGGTCGATGACGAGCACTCCAGTCCGGGAGCCGGTAACAATGCTGACGTTGGTCTTTCCTTGCTGATTGCCATACTGTTCAAACCAGTACTCGACCATGCGTGGATCGTTGGACGCCTCTTTCTGCCAGCCTTGGCCCTTTGGCATTTTGCCGCCCTTGAGCGGCACCGGCATTTCTGTAGGCAAACCTTTCGCCTCAAGGTCCTTAGCCTTCTTTACCGCGCCATACTGACTCGAGCAAAAGCCGTCTTCCTGCATGCAATGTGCGGGATGCACGAACAGGCCACGCCCAGCATATTCGCACATTGCCTCATAAACCGCCTTGCTGTGATCGGTCTTGATTTTTCCCCTGAGTCCCTTGTTGGACATGGCTCGGATACCTTCAGCCGAAAGCTCACGCGGCGGAAGCGGAGGGGCGCGGCTTTCCCCGGTGCGATCGTCTCGCACCTGTTCGCGACCGTCGTCGGCCTTGACCAAACTCAACGTCACCCCGGCGACATCATTGTCATTCGCCACGACGCGGCAAATATGCGGGTCATACCCAGGTTGCTGCCGCATCTCATGCAGCTCTTCAGGGTCGTGGTAGTAGTGTATTGAAAGGCTTTTCTTATTCCGCTTGGTCGTCCCCGATCTCGCAGCCTGAACAATATTGCTAAAAAACTGCGCTGCAAATTGCGCCTTCTCCTCAGGCGTCAACAATGAGGAAAGCTTCAATCTTGTCATTTTCATTCCTTCGTGGGTTAGGGTGATCGTAAAGCTGCAAGCGGGCGCTAATGTATATTCCTGCCGTGACTGCAGTTTTCTTACAGTTTCACGGAAGGCTTCTGTGATCCGTCGCAGTCAACAGCGCTGCGGCGGATCTTCTTTCGGGCGGTAGCCGGAATATATAGTTGTCACCGGCCTCGGTATGCTCTATATAGAGCATATCTGTACTCCAAAATTCGAACGAATGATGGAGGGTCGTGACGCTAGATACTTTACGGCGACGAGTCAACGTGCTCGCGCAGCAAATTTTATGCCTCAGCCAATTTCGAAAATTCGATTGAACCGCTGCAGCTTCAGCCTGGCTAGCTTGCCTTGCTCATCAAGATTGGGTCGGGAAAAGGGAACCCCTGCATAGAGGGTTGCATGCGATGTGCCTTTGAGAGGTCCGCGCGCGTAGGTTTCCGGTAGCCAGAAATTCAAACGTTCGCCGTCATCCATAATCTGGCTGAAAGAGGGGAGGGTCTCATGTCGCCTGGGGCTGTTGGGACGTATGTCGTCAGAGAGTACGACGGCGAGAACCTCTCCGTTTGCGCCCGTCATTTTGATCGCGGCGCCGTCCATCACAAGCGTGTCGAGGTTCTCAAAGGTAACGGCGCGACCGTCTTCGGTCATGATCTCAATTCCGCTCCGGATGGCGGGTGCTAGCACTTCGCGGATGTTTGCTAGGTGTTCGAGGTGGTTGGGGTGCTTTTGCACGATGTGTCTCCTGTAGAAATGGTCTTGCCTCCTTTCGGGTAGGGTGCGTTGAACAGCCCATTATACCACAGAAATCCGTGAAGTACGGTGGCTCACGTAAAAAATAGGAAAAGATTCATTCTTCGGCCGATTTCCGTTTTTATGAAGCTAAAGCAAATGTATAGGCGAAATTCTCAGGCGAGTTTGGTGGTGTCTCTCCGCTGCGCAGTGAGCCGTTATAGGAATTTATTGACAAAATTAGTTGTAGCTGGCATGATACGTCCATCGATCAAACAAAAAGACTGCGAACAATTCGATGCGCGTTCCCAACAATGGCCGACAGGTCAGCTTCACAATCTCCGTCTCCCCCGATGTGGTCGAAGAGCTTGATAGCGTGGCGAGCCTCTGTGGCTTGCCGCGCTCGACACTCATTCGTCACATCATCAAGGGCTGGCTCTCCACGCTCCCTCAGAGGGCCGGTTCATGAATATCATCAGCAGGGAAGACGCTGACACCGTGATGCGCTTCTTCAAGGCTCACCGACAGGCAGAGCGGCTTGAACGGAAGGCTTCTGAGAAGTCTCTGAGCCGACACGAGACCGAAGCCTACATCGCAGCTTTAGAACTTCGCCAGGCTCTTCGCGGGGCGGTAATCGAAATCAACTCACGTCCGCCAATCGCGGCTATCTATCGGAGCTAACATGAACTTGAACACGACATTCGTCCAATCACTCGCCAGCACGCAGCAGCTCACCATCGGGAGGGTATGGGATCGGTACCGTCTTCTCTCCGCCAAGCCGGTTAGGACGCCCAGGGAATTGCAGGAGCTGAAAGAAGCTACAGCATTCCTGAAGCCATACTCCGATGAACCAGCAGGCCTTGCTGAACCCGTACCGAGCCGACGCGCTGAGCGCGACGACAAGGTAGCGAGTGACAATCGTGGCATCGTTCTCAACACCCAAAAGATCAAGGCGGCAAATCTCCCTGGTGCACGCGAGCTAGCTTTGCATCGCGATAGCGCGGCGCTGGGGCGCCTTCTGTCCAAGCCGGAGGCATCGCTGTCGGTCGGCGAGCGCCATGAGCTGAAGAATTTGAAGGCTCGCCTGTCAAACTACGTTGGCATGATCGGCTATGCTGCAACAGACGCAGACTTCAAGGTGGCGGCATGAGCGCGCTCGTCACAGACAGATTTACCGTTCATGGAGACATCGTCACTGATCCGGATGAGTGGGCTGCACAGTGCTTGCTGGCAGACCGCGCGACGTCAGGCACTGTCGCTGAGATGGTTGCCGCCCAACAGCGGCGCGATGCCGATGAGCGTCGCAACAGCTTTCAAGTTTTGGATATGTGGGCTGCTGACTAGCCCATCACAGAAACCGGTGTGGGGACCCCCTTCGACAGTGTCGCTGCCCACACCGGCTCTACCTGTTCAGCGGCATAGCCGCTTGCATCCGCGACGTGGCGACGAGGTTAGTTGTCGCGGATGCACCCCATCCTCATGCTGCTTTCGCCAGCAGCGCTAGCATTGCCCTCACATATTGGTCCCATTCTTCAATCGTAGATTCACTGGGCTCACGTTCCACGGACTGCGCAAGGTTGCTTGCCAAGGCGATGAGTTGGGCGTGATCGTGTTCTGACATGAGGTCCTCCATCTGGGTTGATGGGCCGAGGTCATCACAAAAACTCTAGGGAGTCATGGCAAGAGATTCTGACCAGACGTCAGGATATCTGACAATTAGGTCTGATCGACTCATACCGAGAGATCTGCCACGCGCCTGGACGAGAAGAACCGTCAGCTTGGCGATTTTGATCATATTAGCATTTCTATTCTTACTCGGGCGAGAGGTGCCGACGGGCGGGAACTCGTGCGAGTGGAGGCCGCTGAATTTCACCTGCTTGAAGTTCAGGGAACGTCTTGAATGGGGCTTGAAATTGTCACACCATGTGCGATACCTGGTGTCGAAATTGTTTCTGAGTTGCAATAAAATCAATGGTTTGTGCCCACCTACGTTTGTAGGCACCCAGGATCGTAAATCTCCATCGGTTGCCGTGGATCGCACCTTCCTCTTCTGATCAGACATGATGCAAAAAGCCGCCGCGATCACTCGCGACGGCTTTTCTTTTTGATCGGTTCCTGGGATCAGAATTCTTCCCAGTTGTCCTGCGAGGTGGCGGCCGCCGTGCTGCCGCCACCGAAGGCCTTGGCGAGGTTGCCGACCATGCGGCGAGCCGGGGAGGCTACTGGGCGCGTCTCGGCCTGAGCCGCGGCCGGGCGTGCTGCGGGACGGGCCGTTGGTGTTGGTGCAGTGTAGCTCGGCGCGGGAGCGCGGTTCGAGGAGGCTGCGCCGCCTGCGACACGGAACTGCGCGACGAAACTCGCCAGATTGCGGGCGCTGTCGGCCAGACGGTGGGTCACGGCGGTCGCCTCTTCCACCATGGCGGCGTTCTTCTGGGTGAACTGGTCCATGTGGTTGACCGAGCCATTGATCTCGTTCAACGCGGTGGACTGCTCACGGGCAGCCGAGGCGATCGACGTGATGTGGTCGTTGATAACGGCCACCTGGTTGGAGATCTCGGAGAGTGCCGAGCCGGTCTGCTGGACCAGCGACACGCCGCCGGCGACGGCTTCACCCGACTTGTTGATCAGCGCCTTGATGTCCTTGGCCGCATTGGCCGAACGCTGGGCGAGTTCACGGACTTCCTGGGCGACGACGGCAAAGCCCTTGCCGGCTTCACCGGCGCGCGCTGCCTCGACGCCGGCATTAAGCGCCAAGAGGTTGGTCTGGAAGGCGATTTCGTCGATGACGTTGATGATCTTCGAAATCTCGCTCGACGCCTGCTCGATGCGGCTCATGGCCTCGATTGCGTTGGACACGACCTTGCTGGAGTTCTCCGTGCTCTGGCGCGCCTTGGTCGCCATGGTTGCAGCTTCGTCTGCCTTGGCCGACGAGCCACGCACGGTCGATGTGATCTCCTCAAGGGCGGCGGATGTCTCTTCCAGAGAGGCAGCCTGCTGTTCGGTGCGTTTCGACAGGTCGTCGGTCGCGGAGCGCATCTCGGCCGAGCTTGCCTCTATGCCCGAGGTTTCGTCGCGGATTTCGGCAAGCGTGCTGCTAAGCTTCTCGACAGAGGCGTTGAAGTCGACGCGCAGACGGTCGAGGTTTCCAGTGAAGGCGCGATCGATGCGAACAGTCAGGTCGCCGTCGCTCAGGCGGTTCAGTCCGTCGGCGAGGGCATCAACGGCTTCCTGAACGAGACGCGCGTCTTCGGCCTTGGCGCGCTCACTCTCGGCACGTTCCTGATCTCCTTGGGCTGCTGCTTCAGCCGCGCGGCGCTCGACCTCAATTTTCTGGATCGCGCTTTCACGGAAGACGTTGATTGCACGCGCAAGTGCGCCGACCTCATTCTTCAGGTCCTGATCCGGCACCTCGGTTTCGAGCTGGCCGGAGGCGAGACGGTCTGCAACGGCCGTCAGGCGCGGCAGGGAGCCAATGATGCGACGGACGAGAAGGGTGATCAGCGTTGCGGCGATCAGAAGCACGATCAGCGCAGTTGTGCCGATCGCATAGGTCATCTCGGTTGCGATGCTGTTGATGTCGGCCTTGCGCACGCCGGCATAGAGAATGCCAAGCACATCTCCGGCCGGCGAGAAGATCGGCTGGTAAATCGTGTAGTATGGCGTCTCAAGGATGACGGCTTCGCCGCGATAGATCTCGCCCTTGACGGAATAGGGATAGACAGCCCCGGTCTGGCCGAGTGCGGTGCCGACGGCGCGGTTGCCATCCGGCTTGATGATGTTGGTGGTGCGGCGCCAGAAGTCCTTGCTTTCGGCATCCCATGCAAAGATCGTGGCCGTCTGGCCGGTCATGCGGCCGATGACGTCGATCATGCCGTGCTCGGTGAATTCAGCCGGAATGGCTTCCATGACGATGCGCTGGACATTGCCGTCTGCGGCCCATGTCACGGTCGTGCCGGGCAGATCCCGTTCGATGATCGTGGCCGCCGTGCGAAGACTTGCATCCTGGCCGGAAATTGCCTGCTGCTGGATGCGGGTTTCGATGCTGCCGGAGATGACCCATGCCACGGCTCCGAGCGCCGCGATCAGGATCAGGACCGTCGTGGCGGTGATTGTTTTCGTGATGCCGAAGCGCGAAAAGATCTGCATTGGGAATGGCCTTTGGTCGTTGACTTGGACGTAAGTCTAAGCGCTTTGAGTTAATCCTTGGTTTTTTAGGGGTTTTCGAAACAGGCTTGACCAAGCGCAAAAACACGATTTTCTGTTGGGCTGCCTCCCCAAATCTGGTGTGGCTGGAAGAAAAGAGCCTTGTGATGGTAGAAAAGCGGGAGTTGAAGGCCGAGATCCGGAAGGCGCGGCTGGCGGTCCGGGACGCGATCCCGGCGGAGATGAGACTGGAGCACAGTCTTGCCATGGCGGAACTTGCGGGAGACGATCTGTCGCTGGAGCCTGGCCTTGTGATCTCCGGCTTCTTCCCGATCCGATCCGAGGCGGATATTCGCCCGCTGATGGCGCGGCTGAAGGCCCGGGGTGCGCGGCTCTGCCTGCCTGTCGTTCTCGACAAGGAGACGATTGTCTTCCGCGAACTCGCAGCCGGCGCGGAGCTCGTCGATACCGGTTTTGGCACCCGTGGGCCAGGCCCGGAAGCTGCGGTGCTCGATCCCGATCTGCTTCTGGTACCTCTGTCGGCATTCGATGCCGGGGGCAACCGGATCGGCTATGGTGCGGGTCATTATGACAGGGCGATCGCCCGTCTCAGGGAAAAAGGCCGGCATCCGCGGCTGATCGGCATTGCATTCGACTGTCAGGAGGTGGCAGAAGTGCCCTATGAGGCCCATGACGTCCGGCTGGAAGCCGTGCTGACCGAGAGCGGCCTTAGAAGATTCATGGAGTGATTGGACGAAAATGCGACTTCTGTTCCTCGGAGACATGGTGGGCAAGACCGGACGTACGGCTGTATGGGAGCGGTTGCCGGGCCTGATCTCCGACCTGAAGCTCGATTTCGTTATCGTCAACGGCGAGAACGCCGCCGGTGGCTTCGGCATCACCGAGGACATCTATCTCGAGACGATCAATGCCGGTGCCGATGTGGTGACCACCGGCAACCATGTCTGGGACCAGAAGGAGGCCGTGTCGTTCTGCACCCGGCACGATCAGTTCCTGCGCCCGGCCAACTATCCCGCCGGCACGCCGGGCAAGGGTTCCGGCCTTTTCTACGCGCGCAACGGTGCGCGCGTGCTCGTCGCCAACATCATGGGTCGGGTGTTCATGCATCCCGAGCTCGACGATCCCTTCAAGTCCGCCGAGACGATCCTGGCTGCCTGCCCGCTGAAGGAGCAGGCAGACGTCATCGTCTTCGATTTCCATGCCGAAGCGACCAGCGAGAAGCAGTGCTTCGGACATTTCGTTGATGGCCGTGCGAGCTTTGTCGTCGGCACCCACACTCATGTGCCGACCGCCGACCACCAGATCCTGAACGGTGGTACGGCCTATATGTCGGATGCCGGCATGTGCGGTGATTATGACTCCTCGCTCGGCATGGAGAAGGAAGAGCCGCTCAATCGTTTCATCTCGAAGATGCCCAAGGGCCGCTTCGAGGCGGCAAGCGGCCCCGCTACGATCTGTGGCGTGGGTGTCGAGATCTCCGACAGCACGGGGCTTGCCGAAAAGATTGCGCCACTCCGGCTCGGGCCGCGGCTCGCCGAGACGATCCCGCCCTTCTGGGCCTGACGGCGGGATCGAGTGTCATGATGGCAACGGGGTCATCAATGGCGCGACGTCTTGCGCTCCAACCTTCCCAGCTTCTGCAAGACTTCGCTGGATGCGACCTCGACGCATTGCAACTGCTTTAGCGCCGAACCGATGTCACCAGCGTTGTAGCAGCGGACGGCTTCCAGTCCGTGCTCGTGCACCCGGCAATGTGGTTCGTCCAGCGAAAGGAAGTCGCTGTCCTGGCCAAGGTGCGTCGTGCGTGCGCCGAGATACCATTTGCCGAGGCGGCAGTTCTTGTGGTCGGCCAGTTCCCGAGGATCGAGCCTGTCGCGGCCCACCATCATGTTGGCCAGGCGCCGTTTCCAGATCACATGGTCCGATTGCGCCAGCAGAACGACCTTGCCGGGGATGTCTTCCTCGGCCAGAACCTTCAGCCGCCTGTCGAGGCCGGCCTGGGCACTGGCGATCGCATCCATGACCCGGCCGAGTTGGCGGGTCGCGTCGCCGGCGCTCGTGGCGATATGGGTAATCCCGTTTGCCACGCTCGAAGAGGCCGCCTTCTGCTCGACGAGACCGCTTGCGATCTGGGCTGCGCTGTCGGCGCTCTCGTTGACCTGGCGCAGGGCATCCGCGAGCCGGGTTGAAAGCTTGTCGAGGGCAGTCGTGCCGGCACTTGCAGAGCTTCGGCTGACGGACATCGCCTCGTTCATCGAGGTCAGGCCCTGCTCAAGATCCATAACGATCTTGGAAATCTCCGTTGTCGCATTGGCCGTGCGGTCGGAAAGGGCCTTCACTTCCGAAGCGACGACGGCAAAACCGCGCCCAGCCTCGCCGGCGCGTGCCGCTTCGACGGCCGCATTGATTGCGAGCATATTGGTCTGGGACGCGATCTTCTTGATGTTGGCAGCGATCTCGGAGATGCGCGAACCCAGGGTATGGATCGAGGCGATCCGGTCGGAGGCATCGCCGAGAGCCCGGTTGATGCCCTCCATGGTCGTGCGTGTGTCCATGGCCGACTGCCGAGCCTCGTCACAGGCGGCGCCCGCGCGTCGCGTGCCGCCAGAAATCTCTTCGCCGTGACGGGCGATCTCATCCACCGTTGCCGCCATTTCTTCGGCCGCTGCGGCAATGTCATGCGTGCGGTGGTCGACCTGCTTCAGATCGTAAAGCAGATTGGCCGACATGGTGGCCGTTTCGTTGACGTTGACCGAGATCTCGACAACGTCCTTCAGTTGAGCGCCCGACCGTTCCTGGCAGCGCGCAATCAGGCGCGCGATGGCGCGATCCAGTGGGTCCGAGCCGGACGGCAGTTTGCTGAAATCCTCGTTGAGGGCTGCTTCTATACAATCCAGTAGGGCATAGCCGGTGGTCTGGGTGTCGTGGTCGAATAAGGCTTGCGCCGCCGGCATGGGATGTCCTCTCCAGATGTCTGTCGCAGGATGCAGGCCCCGCTTGGGTGCGAAGATTGACCAGCAGCGCTTAAGGATCGATTAAGTCTCTCGCCTCGGAACAGGGTTCTTTCTGCGCCTGCGATAACGGCAAATTGACAAGCGCTGCTCGGTCTTGTGCCTTTACCCAAGGGATAAGCTGCCTCATGCTCCCATTTCTGATCTGGATGGGATGCAGGGAGCGGCATGATGCTGAGACTGGTGTTGTCCACGATGGTGCTCTCGGCTTTGGCCGGTGGTGCCTTGGCGCAAGAGGCACAGCGACCGCAGGTCAGCCAGTGCCAATTGATCGCCGAGAAAATTCCCAAGGTTCAGTACGCCAACTTCACGCCTTCATCCTCCGGTGCTCCCGCATTGACGCTGGCGCAGGTGCAGGAAGACGTGGTCATCACCTTCGTCGGCCATTCGACTTTCCAGATCGACACGCCAGCCGGCATCTCGATTGCCACCGATTTCAACGGCTGGCTTCGCACGTCGCGCACGCCTGACGTGGTAACGATGAACAAGGCGCATTCGAGCCACTATACCCTCAACCCGGATCCGGCGATCGGGGCTGTCCTGCAAGGCTGGAACGAAGCCCAGCCGGGCGAACCCATCGAGCATCGCCTGGTCGTTGGCGATGCCTATGTCCGAAACGTGCCGACGGACATCAGAAGCTGGGGCGGCACCATGGAGTCGAACGGCAACTCGATTTTTATCATCGAAGTCGCCGGCCTCTGCATTGGCCATCTCGGGCATCTGCATCACGAATTGACCGACACCCATTACGGCGAGATCGGCCGACTTGATATCGTCATGGTGCCGGTGGATGGGGGGCTGACGCTCGGGGCCGACAGCATGAGCCGGATCGTGCAGCGTCTGCGCTCCGCAGTGATCTTGCCCATGCATCGTCGTGGTCCGCCGATCGAGACTTTCCTGTCGATGTTCGACGATGGTTTCGATACGCAGATCTCGGAGAATCGCGGCTTCACGGTGTCCATGCGGACATTGCCGAAGAAGCCGCTGATCTTGGTCTTGCAGGGGGTTTAGGACCCCCTATGGGCCTCAGGCGAAGCGCACCTCGCGGTGCACGCCGACGTCAGGCAGTTTATCGTCACTCATGTTCGCCTTGGCGATTTCCCAGCCGAACTTCAGCGAGCTGTTGGTGGACGCCCAGATCTCGCCGTCGTCCAGCTTGAGTTCCAGAAGCGTCAGCGTCGGATCGGACTTTCCACCCTCGTACCAGGCAGCAACGACCGAGTTCCAGTATTCGTCGATCTTCACCGGATCCTTGTTCTCGACCAACGTGCCTGCGAGGCAGGCGTGATAGTCATGATCCTTGCCAACGACGCAGAAGTGAGCGCGGCTGCCGGGACGCATGGCCTGCACAAGATGGCTATCGGTCTTGGTGAAGAACCAGATGGCGTTACGCTTGCGGTCCGCATTCGGGGCCATCGGCTGCATGTGCATGTTGCCACCCATCAGGCCAAGCATGCCGGCATGGACATTGTCGATTTCATCCCAAAGCTGTTCGACGGGATTTTCGCGGGCTTCGCTGAAACTTGCCATGTTCTATCTCCTTGTCGTGTGTGCTCACAGCAACGAGTTGGGCAAGCACTTGTTCCGGCTTTTTGAACCGCTGTAGCGGCCTTGAAACAGCTGGCTTTCGCCCTTATAAGGCGGCCATTCCCACAAACAGACCTGATCAGGGGTGCCATGGCTGGCCATTCACAGTTCAAAAACATCATGCACCGCAAGGGCAAGCAGGACGGTATCCGTTCGAAGATGTTCTCCAAGCTTGCGCGCGAAATCACCGTTGCCGCAAAGACCGGTCTGCCCGACCCTGCGATGAATGCCGCACTTCGCCTCGCCGTGCAGAACGCCAAGGCGCAGTCGATGCCGAAGGACAACATCGAGCGCGCCATCAAGAAGGCGTCCGGTGCCGATGCCGAGACCTATGACGCGATCCGCTATGAAGGCTATGGCCCTGGCGGCGTTGCCGTCATCGTCGAGACTCTGACCGACAACCGCAACCGCACGGCCTCCGTCGTTCGCTCGACCTTCTCCAAGGCAGGTGGTGCACTCGGCGAAACCGGTTCGGTGTCCTTCTCCTTCGACCATGTCGGCGAAATCACCTACAAAGCCTCCGTCGGCGATGCCGACAAGGTGATGGAAGCGGCGATCGAAGCTGGTGCCGAAGACGTGGTGTCGGATGAAGACGGGCATACGATCTACTGCGCCTTCGAAGACATGAACGAAGTGTCCAAGGCGCTCGAAGCCGTGCTCGGTGGCGCGGAAACCGTCAAGGCAATCTGGAAGCCGCAGAACACGATCGAAGTCGATGAAGAAAAGGCGACCTCGCTGATGAAGCTCATCGACACACTCGAAGACGATGACGATGTGCAGAACGTCTATTCGAACTTCGAAGTCTCCGACGAAGTCATGGCGAAACTCTCGGCCTGATCGTCTGGACCGATCGAGACAAACAAAAGCCCGGCTGTATCGCAGCCGGGCTTTTTTGCAATTCAGGGTCCCTGCATCGGCTCAGGCAGCGGCGCTGCGGACGCTTGCGATGACGTCGACGAGTTCGTTGACGATGCGCTCGACCTGGGCGCGGTCGTCGCCTTCAGCCATCACGCGGATCAACGGCTCGGTGCCCGAGGGGCGGATGACCAGACGACCGGATTTGGCAAGCTCTGCCTCCGCGTCAGCGATGGCCTGCTTGACGACGGCGTCTTCCAAGGGCTTGCCGCCGGAGAAGCGGACATTGCGCAGGAGCTGCGGTACAGGCTCGAATCGGTGGCAGAGTTCGCTGACCGTCTTGCCGGTGCGCTTGACCGCTGCCAGGATCTGCAGGGCAGCCACAAGGCCGTCGCCGGTCGTGCCGTGGTCGGCCAGCACGATATGGCCGGACTGTTCGCCGCCAACGTTGAAGTCGTGGTTGCGCATGTGCTCGACGACATAGCGGTCGCCGACCTTGGTGCGGGCAAGCGTCAGGCCCTTGTCGCCGAGGAAGCGTTCCAGGCCGAGGTTCGACATTACGGTCGCGACGATGCCGCCGCCACGCAGCAGCCCGTCCTGCGCCCAGGTTTCGGCAACGACCGCCATCAGCTGATCGCCGTCAATGACGGTGCCGTTTTCGTCGACGATGATGACGCGGTCGGCGTCGCCATCGAGTGCGATACCGATGTCGGCGCGGGTTTCATGGACCTTCTTCTGCAGGGCGTCCGGATGGGTCGAGCCGCATTCCAGGTTGATATTCGTGCCGTTCGGCTCGTCGCCGATGGTGACAACGTCAGCACCGAGCTCCCAGAGGGCTGCGGGCGCTACCTTGTAGGCGGCGCCGTTGGCACAGTCGATGGCAACGCGCAGACCGTGCAGCGTCACGTCGCGGGGCAGGGTGCGCTTGGCGAATTCAACGTAGCGGTCATGCACGCCGTCGATGCGCTTCGCACGGCCGATGTCGTTGGGGGCTGCGAGCTGGCCATAGAGGTCCTTCTCGAGCAGTTCCTCGATCTGCTGCTCAAGCTCGTCCGACAGCTTGTAGCCGTCGGGGCCGAAGAGCTTGATGCCATTGTCGGCGAAGGGATTGTGCGAGGCGGAGATCATCACGCCGAGGTCGCAGCGCAGCGAGCGCGTCAGCATGGCGACGGCGGGCGTCGGGATCGGGCCGAGAACGAAAGCATCGAGGCCGGCTGCCGTGAAACCCGCGACCATGGCGTTTTCCAGCATGTAGCCGGAGAGGCGCGTATCCTTGCCGATCACCACCCGGTGGCGGTGTCCGCCGCGGCGGAAGATCGTGCCGGCGGCAATGCCGACACGCATGGCGAGGTCGGGTGTCATGGGGAAGCGGTTGGAGAGGCCGCGAATACCGTCCGTGCCGAAGTAACGACGTGTCATCAAGTGTTCCTTCAAGTCCATTTCGCTGGCGGTCGCTGCACGTGATCAGCACAGGCGATCGTGCAGGGGCCCGCGGTTGGCTGCTCATGCCATAGAACGCGACGAAGAACACGTAAAATAGCGCTAAAGCTCATTACATGCCGTTACTGCCGGAAGGGTCATCCACCGGATTTTGCGGCCAAGGTCCGTTGCTTACAAAAAAGGCCACCCGGTCGGGGGTGGCCTTTGGCTGTTTGTGGAGGCTCGTAATCAGTGCGGCTGCGGTTCCAGCCCGCCTTCCGGTTCGCCACCCTTCGGCGCGTCCTTGCGGCCGGTCGAGGGAACGGCGGAGCCACGGCTCGGTGTGCTGTCGTCACCGCTGTCGCGGGACGGCTTTTCACCGCGGATGAGGGCCTTGATCTCTTCGCCCGAGAGCGTCTCGTATTCGAGCAGGCCTTCGGCGATCGCTACGAATGCATCGTGGTGGTCGGTCAGGATGCGGCGGGCCTCGGTATAGGCTTCGTCGATCAGGCGACGCACTTCCATGTCGATCTTCTGAGCGGTCGATTCCGAGACGTTCTTCGACTGCGAGACCGAATGACCAAGGAAGACTTCCTGCTGGTTCTCACCATAGGCGACCTGGCCGAGGACATCCGAGAAGCCCCACTGGGTGACCATGGCGCGGGCCAGCTTGGTTGCCTGCTCGATGTCGGAGGAGGCGCCCGAAGTGATGTTCTCCTTGCCGAAGGTCAGTTCTTCAGCGACGCGGCCACCCATCATGATGACGAGGCGCGAGACCATCCATTTGTAGCTCATCGAGTAGCGGTCGCCCTCGGGGAGCTGCATGACCATGCCGAGAGCACGGCCGCGCGGGATGATGGTCGCCTTGTGAAGTGGGTCGGCTGCCGGTACCTGCAGAGCGGTAATGGCGTGGCCGGCTTCATGATAGGCAGTCAGCTTCTTTTCGGCTTCGGTCATGGCGGAGGAGCGACGTTCCGCGCCCATCATGATCTTGTCCTTGGCGTCTTCGAATTCCGACATGGTGACGACGCGCTTGTTGCGGCGGGCGGCCATCAGGGCGGCTTCGTTGACGAGGTTCATCAGATCCGCACCGGAGAAGCCGGGCGTACCACGTGCAAGAACCTTTAGGTCGACATTCGGGGCCAGCGGCACGTTGCGTGCGTGCACCTTGAGGATGCGCTCCCGGCCGATGATGTCAGGGTTCGGCACGACAACCTGACGGTCGAAACGGCCCGGACGCAGAAGAGCAGGGTCGAGAACGTCGGGACGGTTGGTCGCTGCGATCAGGATGATGCCTTCGTTGGCTTCAAAGCCGTCCATCTCGACCAGAAGCTGGTTCAGCGTCTGCTCGCGTTCGTCGTTACCACCGCCGAGACCGGCGCCACGATGGCGACCGACGGCGTCGATTTCGTCGATGAAGATGATGCAGGGCGCATTCTTCTTGGCCTGTTCGAACATGTCGCGGACGCGGCTTGCGCCGACGCCGACGAACATTTCGACGAAGTCAGAACCGGAAATGGTGAAGAAGGGGACGTTGGCTTCGCCGGCAACCGAGCGGGCGAGCAGCGTCTTACCCGTGCCCGGAGGGCCTACGAGCAGCACGCCGCGCGGGATCTTGCCGCCGAGACGCTGGAACTTCTGCGGGTCACGCAGGAATTCTACAATTTCTTCCAGGTCCTGCTTGGCTTCGTCAACGCCAGCCACGTCATCAAAGGTGACGCGGCCATGCGCTTCGGTGAGCAGCTTCGCCTTGGACTTGCCGAAGCCCATGGCACCGCGGGAGCCACCCTGCATCTGACGCATGAAGAAGAGCCAGACGCCGAGAATCAGCAGCATGGGGAGAAGCGTGCCGATATAGCTCAGGAAACCGGAGGAGCCGTCCGTTTCGGGGCGGGCCACGATCATGACGTTCTTGGCTTCCAGCTTGGTCAACAGGTTGTCGTCGACCACGGGTGCGTAGGTCTGGAACGCCGTTCCAGACTCGACATACTTGCCCAGAACGCGGTTGCCAGTGACCGTCACTTCACGCACGCGCCCCGCATCCACCTCGCGGAGGAACTGCGAGTAGGGAACCTCGCTGGAGGCCGTCTGCGACGGCGAGGTCTGGAACATGCTGAAGAGCGCGATCAGCAACAGTGCGATAATCGCCCAGAGCGCGAAATTGCGAAAATTTGGGTTCATTGAACTCCCCGAACCTGTGGTGCGGGACGAAGCCCCGCAGAATTACTCTCTAACATAGGATCGCGCCGCATCCTTGCCAAGGCAAACGGGGCGTCGCAGATCGTTTTCCGTCAATAAGTCTTAAATCGGACATGCGGGGCTCGGATCCACGCCTATCAACGTGGCAATCATGTCGGCCAATGGCTGGTCAAAACAGGGCATGAAGTCGCCATAGAGCGAGAGCCGCGGGGTTGCCGTCACTGCGGCGCCCCCAGTATGTCGAACCTCTTTGTTTTCAATGATTTGTGGTGCGTTTTCCTGCAGTGCAGAGCGGATCGAACCGGGTAAGGTGCGATCGATTGTGGGTGCCGGACCGCCCGTAACCGTGATCTCGCTGTCGCTCGAATTCACGATTGTGTAGCGGCCGTCCCAGATGCTGGTCGCACCGGGCGCAAGCGACAGCGGCAAAAGACCGCGCCTTTCGCGCACGAGATGGAGCCGGTCGCGTCGTCGAATGACCAGGGTACCCGACAGGGTCAGGCGAAAATCCGAGCCGTCGTCCAGTTTGAGGCTGAGCCGCGCGAGGCTGTCGGCACCGGGACGATGCGGCTTACCACCCAGCACGGCTACGAGTGCGCCGAGGGCATGATCGCGGATCCCTTTCTCCAAATGTCTGGAGGCATCCAGCGACACGCTCACCAGCATTGCGGGGCCAGCAGTCGCATGGCGCTTCAGCCAGTCTGCCGCTTTTGCCGAAAGCGATGTTCTTTGTCCGACGGCAGCGTCGATCGTTGCGGCATCGAGTGTCTGAGCCGCGCGCCGGGTCCGGACCCGCTCGTAGCGGGGGTCGTCATTGCTCGGGTCATCGATCCAGCTCCGGCCATCGGCCTCGAGACAATTGCGGATCGCTGTGCGGCGGGTGCGCAGAAGCGGACGGAGGATCCAGAGGTGGCCGGCGTAAAGCGTGGCCGGCGCCATGCCGCTAAGACCGAGGACTGAGTCTGCGGAGCGATCCAAGCGCATGGCCACGGTCTCGATCTGATCATCCAGCGTATGGCCGGTGACGATCGCGTCCGCTTTGAGGATGTCTGCTGCATGGGCGAGCAACCGATAACGCGCTTCGCGCGCTGCTGCGGAGAGGCCGCTCTTGGGTTTCTCGCCGGACCAGCGCTCGATCCGATGCGGGATGCCGAGTTCTCGGCAGAGTTCCGAGACCTCGCCGGCCTCGTCGGCAGCTTCCGGCCTCAGGCCATGATCAATCGTTGCGGCGGAGAGTGTGTGGCGGTGGGGATAGGTCTGCCCGTCGATCGCGCGCTTCAGGAACAAGAGAAGTCCGAGCGAATCGCTGCCACCGGATACGGCAACGAGAAGGCGCATGGGACGGTTGAGCGAGACGAGAAATTCTTGGATCGCGGCTTCGGGCATAAGTTCGGGGAGTGAAGATCCTGCCGCGAGCGGGGCGCTCATCAGCAGCCGAGGCGTTTCTGCTCGCTCGCAACCTTGGAGACGACAGCGCGAGAAGCCTTGGGGTAACGCTTGGAGACTTCACGCAGCGTTGCGCAGGCTGTCTCGTTATTGTCGAGGGCGGCGAGCGACATGCCGAGCTTCAGCAGCATCTCAGGCGCCTTGGGCGAGGTGTTGTAGGTCTGATGGGCGTTGAGGAAGGTCTTGGCCGCTTCGTTGTAATTGCCCTGAGAATAGAGCGCTTCACCGAGCCAGAAATTGGCATCAGCGATTCTCGCGCTGCTCGGATAGGCCGCGATGAAATCGCGGAACTCGCTTTCGGCCAGCGAATAGTCGCCTGACAGCACATGGGCATAGGCAATCTGGTAGACGTCGCTCTCGGAATTGAGCGAGGCGGTCTGCTGCGGCGCGGACTGCGGCGTCGCCGAGGGTGCCGTGACGCCGGTATCGACGCCGGGCAGGGCGGTGGAGCTGTTGTTCAATGCATCCTGATTGAGCGTGGCCGTTACGGGCATTCCGTTTTCGTCGAGCGCAATGGAGCCCAGCGTCTGTTCGCCGGGTGCCGTGCCTGGCGACTGGCCGAGACCGGAAGCGTCGGCGGTTACGCCGACGTCCGGGGTTTCGGTGATGATTTCAGCAACCGAATCCTGCTGTCCGTCGCCGTTCGCAGGACGGGTCAGCGAGCCGCTCTTCTTTTCGAGATCCTGGAAGCGGAATTCGTTGTCTTCCTGCTGCTTGCGGATGGCTTCCTGCATTTGCAGAAGCTGGAAGGTCATTTCCTCGATCCGCCCGTTCAGGGCACGGATTTCTTCCTCAAGCTGCTGGACACGCAAAGTCGGATCCGTCGCCTGAGCGAACTGGACTTCGGCCTTCGGCGTATGCCCGGGCGCAGCTTTCTGGCCGAGCTGGACATTCGGAAACAGCTGAAATGCGTTTGCAGTTCCGCTCAGTCCCGTCAGCGAGGCCGTCGCAAGCAGAGCGGCCATCACAAGTTTGTTCATGTTCCTTCTTCCTGTTTTCGCGACGAATTGCGCCGAACCAGCGCCGACAGGAGTTTTCCCAATTGCCTGCAAAAAGCAACCAAGTTCGGCCAAAGTATGGAGAAATGTAAAAGGCGGCCCAAGGGCCGCCTTCAAGCTCTGGTGATGCCGGTGTGAACCGGATCACATGCCGGCGCCACCCAGAACGGTGACGGCGCGGCGGTTTTGCGACCAGCAGGAAATGTCGTCGCAAACCGCGACCGGACGTTCCTTGCCGTAGGAAATGGTCTTCAGGCGCTGAGCTGGAACGCCACGCTGTGCGAGGTAGTCGCGGGTCGCCGCTGCACGGCGGGCACCGAGTGCGAGGTTGTATTCGCGCGTGCCGCGCTCGTCGGCGTGACCTTCGATCGTGATTGCGTAGTTCGGATAACGCTGCAGCCACTGTGCCTGACGATCGAGCGTCTGGGCGGCATCGGCGCGGATGGCGGTCGAGTCGGTGTCGAAGAAGATGCGGTCGCCAACGTTGACGGTGAAGTCCTGGGCAGAGCCCGGGGTGGCGGCGCCAGCGCCACCGGCGCCGAGGCCAAGTTCGCCGGCGCTGTTCGGCAGGTTCTTCTTGTTGGCGCAGCCGGCAAGAGCGAGGGCCACGGCAAATGCGACCATGGCCGGATTGGTTGCCATCTTCTGCAGGCGGCTCTTGGCCGGGGAATGAATGCGGCTCATCGCCGGTCTCCTTGAATTCTCTGTTAGGGTTGCCGGAGCATAACCAATCGCGGTTAACCGGCTTCCAACAATTATGGTGAACGAAGCGTTAATTCTCGTCAGAAACAGTGCAATTGCAGGGCCTTTGAGGCGAGAAAGAGGCGCAAATGCGCCTCTTTCCAGTCACTATTCCATCAGCGGCGACCAGGCCGGGTCGGAGGCGAAGGATGGCGTCTTCACCAATTGCTCGTTGTAGCCCGTAAGGTCGATCGAGTAGAGCTGCGGTCCACCGGCGCCAGCGTTCTGGCGGAAGAACATCAGCACGCGGCCGTTCGGTGCCCAGGTCGGGCCTTCGTTGTGGAAGCCCGTGGTCAGGATGCGCTCGCCGGAACCGTCGGTCTTCATGACGCCGATCGAGAACTTGCCGCCGGACTGCTTGGTGAAGGCGATCAGATCGCCACGGGGCGACCAGACCGGTGTCGAGTAGGAACCGTCACCGAAGGAAATGCGGCGCTGGCCGGAGCCGTCGGCACCCATGACATAAAGTTGCTGGCGGCCGCCACGGTCGCTTTCGAAGACGATCTGGCTTCCGTCAGGCGAATAGGACGGCGATGTGTCAATCGCGGCCGTATTCGTCAGGCGTGTCGTGGTGCGCGAGCGCAGGTCCATCGTGTAGATGTTGGCGTTGCCGTCCTGCTGCAGGCTCATGATGACCCGCTGGCCATCGGGAGAGAAGCGTGGCGCAAAGGTCATGCCGGGGAAATTGCCGACCACTTCGCGGGCGCCTGTTTCCAGCTGCAGGAGATAGACGCGCGGCTGCTGGCCTTCGAACGACATGTAGGTGATTTCCTGGCGGCTCGGCGAGAAGCGCGGCGTCAGGACGATGTCGTTGCTGTTGGTCAGCATGCGGATGTTCTCGCCGTCCTGGTCCATGATGGCCAGCTGGCGCTTGCGGTCGGTCTTCGGGCCGCTTTCCGAGACGAAGACGACACGGGTGTCGAAATAGCCCTTTTCGCCGGTGATGCGCTCATAGATCGCGTCGGCGATCATGTGGGCGACACGGCGCCAGTTCTTCGGATCGGTGAAGAACTGCTGGCCGGTCATCTGCTGGCCACCGAAGGTATCCCAGAGGCGGAATTCGGCGCGCAGGCGGCCATCGGGCTCACGCACGATGCGGCCGACAACCAGGGCCTCGGCCTTCAGGGCTGTCCAGTCGGGAAAGCGCGGTGCCTGGTCAGGGTTCTGGATCCGCTCGATGAAAGCGGCACGGTTGACCGGGGCGAAGAGGCCCGAGCGCTTCAAGTCGGCTTCCACGACCGCAGAGATCTGCGCGCCGATGCCGTCTGCCGAGATGAAGTCGGTGATGGCGATCGGCAGCGGCTGGACGTTGCCGCGGTTGATGTTGATTTCAACGGCTGCGTTTGCAGGCGCCACGAAGGCAGATGCCATGCCGGCACAGACCAGCAGAATTCGGAGGAGGAGAGTTTTCATGCTTATCAAGCCTTTCAGCTCTTACATCAGTTCGCTGGGGTCGAAATTGACGACAACTTCAGACCAAGCGTCGTATTTGTCCGGGGGCAGATTGGTGAAGGGGGCGGACTTGCGCACGGCGCGCACGGCGCCGCTCATGAGGACCTGCTGGGCCGAGGGCGAGCCGCCAGTGGCAGTCGCCTCGGGTTCGCCGATCAGGGCGCCATTCTGGTCGAGGCGGAAGGTGACGCGGACGCGCACGTCGGCGGCATCCGCCATGCCCGGCGTGATCAGCCAGTTGTCCTGGATGACGCCACGCAGCGCGTCCAGTTCGCTCTGGCTCAGTTTCGAGCCGCCGGTATCGGTGCGGCCGCCGAGTGCTTCCTGATCGGTGGAGCGTTTCGCACCACCGCCGGCAGCATCCGTCTTGTTGAG
This sequence comes from Agrobacterium sp. MA01, assembly GCF_009650195.1. Taxonomy (NCBI): domain Bacteria; kingdom Pseudomonadati; phylum Pseudomonadota; class Alphaproteobacteria; order Hyphomicrobiales; family Rhizobiaceae; genus Agrobacterium; species Agrobacterium sp. MA01. The sequence continues at coordinate 2,856,733 of NZ_CP045854.1, read as the reverse complement.
AAGGGCTGCCACTTCGTCGGCGTTGAAGTCGCTTTCCATCTGCGGTTTGGATTTCGCCGTTTCCTGCGCCTTGGTGTCCTGCTTGGCATCAGGCTTGGGCGCCGGCTTCTTTTCCGCCGGCTTGGCGATCTCGGGCTTTGGACGCGCAGCCGGGATCGGCGCCTGCTCGGGCAGGGGGATCTCTTCGGCTACAGCTTCTTCCGCGGGTTGGGGCTCAGTGGGCTGGGGTTCCGGCTCCGGCGGCGGGGCCGTATCTTCCTTAACCACTTCCTTCACCTCGTTCGCCTTTGGATCAGGCGTCGGCGCCGGTGTCTCGACCTTCTTCGGCGCGGCCGCGACTTCTTGTTCGACCGGACGCTTGGAGGGGGTGGGTGGTGATTTCAGATCGACGTCGTTGTCACCGATATTTTCGGCGGGCTCGGCAATCGCCGGCTTCTGGGTCGGCACGGGTGCGGATTTCTCCGCCAGCGGCGCGTCTGTCGAACCCTTCTGGATCTGGGTGAACTCCTCGATCGGAACGATATCGACCGGGAGCGTTTCCATGGGGGCAAATTCGAGTTTTGCGGGCGAGCCGAGGCTCACCAGCGCCGCCGAGAGCGCCAGAGTGTGCAGAAGCGAGGATGTGAAGAGGCTGCCCTTCATGTCCGTCCGATCAGTTCTGCTGTTCCTGCAGGGTCACAAGACCAATATTGGTGAAACCTGCGGCCGAAATCCGCGCCATGACCTGCATGACGATGCCGTAGGTGGCGGCGGTATCGGCGCGCACGAAGATGCGTTCACTGTAGCCGGTGGTGGCTATCGCCTGCAGTTTCGGGACGACTTCCTCAATCGGGATCGCCGTTTCCTGCAGATAGATCTCGCCGGCCGGATTGACCGAGACGGTGATCGGCTGATTTTCGCTGCTCATCGCCTGGGCCTGGGTCTGCGGCAGGTCGATCGGCACGCCAACGGTCATCATCGGGGCTGCGACCATGAAGATGATCAGCAGAACGAGGACGACGTCGACGAAGGGCGTGACGTTGATTTCGCTGACGAGCGCGCGCTTGCCGCCCCGCCGTCCGCGGCGTCCGCCACCCTTGCTCCCTGATCCAACCGACATACCCATGATTCGTCTCCTGCCTTCCGGGCCTTACTGTGCTGCCTGGCGCGGCTGCAGCTTCTCGTCGATCTGGCGCGACAGGATGGCCGAGAATTCGTCTGCAAAGCCTTCCATGCGGGATGCGAGCTTGCCGGCCTCACCGGAGAACTTGTTGTAGGCGATGACGGCCGGGATAGCGGCGATCAGGCCGATGGCGGTTGCGAGCAGTGCTTCGGCGATACCGGGGGCGACGACTGCAAGGCTTGCATTGTTCGAGCCGGCAATTGCCTGGAAGGAGGTCATGATACCGATAACGGTACCGAAAAGGCCGATGAAGGGGCCGGCCGAACCGATGGTGGCCAGAGACGACAGGCGCGATTCGAGCGCTTCGGATTCGCGTGCCATGGTCACATCCATGGCGCGGTCGATGCGCATCTGCAGGCCGATAGGCGAACGGGCGCCGCGCTCGAAGCTCTTCTTCCATTCGCGCATGGCGGCGACGAAGATGGCGGCAAGGCCGGTATTGCTGCGCTCGGCAAGCGTGCGATACAGCTCTTCCAGCGACTGGCCGGACCAGAAGACCTGTTCGAACTGGTCGAACTGGCGTCGCGCGCGGGCATAGCTCACATATTTGTCGATGACGATTGCCCAGGTCCAGACGGAGGCGGCCACCAAGCCGATCATGACCAGCTTGACGATCAGGCCTGCCTGCATGAAGAGGCCCCAAAGGCTCACATCATGCGCTGCTGCAGCCATTCCAACTTGTTCCATCGCCTTCAATTCCCCGAAATCCAAACGCCCGGTGGGTTGGACCGGGCGGTGACATGAGCTCTACTGGTGGAAAATGTTTGCGGTCGCAGCCGCCGAAACCCTTTTCCCGCCTTAGCTCCCAGAGTGCTTCTGGTATGAAAATTTGGTCAAAGGAAGGCGTGCGATGCACAAACTTCCAGCCTCCGAGTAAGACCCGATTAAGGTTAAAAAGGGGTTACCGCAGAGCTCGCTCAGGGCTTTGTGAAGTCAGGTGAGGAACTGCCTGGCGAGATCGTCCGGCAGGCGTCTGGGGCGGCCGTTGCGATTGACGACAGCGATCACGACCTTTGCCGCGATCAGCAACTGATCCGTGCGGCGGATCTCCTGTTGCAGGATCATCTTGGCGCCCCCGGCCTTCTCCGTTCGCGTCACGACAGTGATGATATCATCCATGCGGGCAGGGGCTTTGAAATCGATCTCCATCCGATGAACCATGAAGGCGAGGCCCTCGTCGGATGTCTCGAAAAGGGTCGATTGCTCGACGCCGAGGCAGCGCAGATAGTCGGTCCGGGCGCGCTCCATGAAATGGAGGTAACGGGCATGATAGACGGCACCGGAAAAATCGGTGTCTTCATAGTAGACGCGCTGGGTCAGGTGATGGCCGTCTGCAGTTAGTCTGCCGGAGAGCGATATTTCCATCGAAGACATTGCCGTCCCTGGTCCTGCATGGGCGTGCACTGCTTGGTGCCTGCCCCGGTGATTTTGTCTTCAGGCGCATAGCAGAAAGTGCAGGAGCTTCGCAAACCAGGATTGCGCCTGCTCGGCTATCCGCTTGGGCCAGATAGAAAGGCCGGCCCTTGAGCGCCGGCCTTCCGTTTCAGTCGTGATCAGGCAAGCCCCATGACGGGTTCCGACCGATCGCGCAGGCTGGATGGGTGTTCGGATCGCTGGTCGTCACCGAGCGCCAGAAGCATGAGCTGCGTCGCCAGCAAGGCCAGCGTGAGCAGCAGTGCGTAGGCAAGCAGGATCGTCGTCATCGGTACGACGAAATTGAGCTGCGGCATCGCCCCGAGAAGCAGGGGCACGTACCAGGAGGTGGCCGACAGGGCGCCTGAGGCAAAGAACAGGCTGCGCTGTCCGGTCGACATTCCGTCGAGCAGCGAGCGCCCGATCTGCGCTTTTACCTTGGGGAGTACGGCCATGTGCAGGAAGACCCCGTTGATCGTCAGGATGAGGACGATCGTCATTTTGGCCCAGACCTTTTCATTCTCGAGCCGGATCGGATCGAAGGCGCTGTAATAGGCGAGAAAGCCAAGGCCTGTAATCCACAGGAGGATCAAGCCGGCATTGACGATGCGGGAACCGAAATGGAAGACGTTCCACTGGTCGCTCGTCACCTTACCCTTTAGGAAAAACTTCAGGATCATCAGGTCGAGAACGGTTGCCGCCCCCAGGCCCAAGGCAAGGCCTATGAAGTGGACAATGCGCAACCCCGTCTTGATGGAGGCGACGGGATCGAGGCGTAAAGTATCGATAAGGTACATGAGGCCCATAACGGGAATCCTTCAGGTTGTGCGAGGCCCCCACTTCCTCCTTCTGTCCAGTTTTACAGACGTGCGGAACCATTTCCGCAAACGCCGGCCGTATGCTGACTGTGAATTCAGGAATTACTTATTGCGTCGACTTAAGGGGCCGCACTTAACCTTAGGTCCATCGCCTCATTACTGGCGTATATGGACGGAAAAGGGGCTGGCATGTGGCGTCATTATGATATGCAGATTGTCTGATGCACGCGCCCCGCAGATGCGTTGCGACCTGCATTGTCAGGCTTCGCCTGGGTTCATGACCTGCGCTTCTGTCATCCCGAGACGCTGAAGAACATCCGAACGACTTGCCGCGTCATCGGCGACGATGAACTCATCGATCTGTGGTGGCTTGATGCTGGTGCCAGCCAGCATGGCATGCGCCTGGCCGCGATGATGGGTCTGGTGCTGGAAGAGGTGGGAGAGCACGTCATCGCAGCGCTCCACCTGGATGCGCCCTCCGCGGTGAATACTCACAGGGCGGTCGAGGTCTTCATGGTTCAGGGCCAAACAAAAGGCGAGCAGCCGCCGGTCGGATGCCAATTGCGCTGCGCGGAGTTCGGTCCGGTCCGGAAACGGGATCTGATCGGCCCATGCCTTCGGGCCAAGATCACCGCCTTCAAGCGCGTCGACATAGAACCAGTCGATGATCAGGATATGATTGAGTGTCGCGACGAGCGAGGGAAAGAAGCACGTGCGGGGTGCCTCGAATTCTCCGGCCTCCAGCTGCGAAACTGCCTCATGCAGGCGATCATTGGCGAGCATGTTGGCATAGGCGAGCTTGCGGACGAAGCGAAGGGCGCTCATGACCGGTCGAGATCCCCGTCGTGCCAGACGATGTGTTTTGGAGATGTCGGCAGGTTCTCGATCTCGTCGGCGATAAAGTAGGGCGGTATGTCGAGTGCGATCAGCGCATCCCGCGTGGCCGGCACCCACTTGAACTCAAGGCTATTCTTGCCGTCCTCGTTTCGATGGATGATGTCGGTCGCATGAAAGGGGAAGACCTCGGGGACCTCCATCCGATAGTAGAGCCCGAGTTCGTGCCAGGCCTTCTGTTCGTAGTCGAAGAAGTTTTCGACGATCCAGAGCAGCTCGCGGACCTCTGCGGTCACACCCAGCTCCTCCTGCATTTCACGCACCAGCGTCTCAGACGAGGTCTCACCGATCTCTGCCCGACCGCCCGGAAAGGTCCAGAAGGTCTCATGCGTTGCGCGGTGGACCAGCACATGGCCGTCGCGGAAGGCAAGGCCCGCTATGCGATGATTGAAGCGCCGCTTGCCGTCCTTGATGGTGATCAGGGTGCGTTTCGACACGGGTTCAGTCATCCTCAAGCGTCAGCCGGAATTGCGCGGCCTCGAGATCCTTGGGCGGGGTCATGCCGAGGTGCTTCCAGGCGGTGGCCGTCAACACGCGGCCACGCGGTGTGCGCTGGATGAAGCCCTGCTGGATCATGTAGGGCTCGATAATGTCCTCGATCGCGTCGCGCGGTTCAGACAGGCCAGCGGCGATGGTCTCGATGCCGACGGGGCCGCCGCCGAAGTTGACGGCGATCATCGAGAGGTAGCGCATGTCGAGCTGGTCGAGGCCCATATTGTCGACATTGAGCCGCGTCAGGGCTTCGTCGGCGATCTCACGGGTCACGGCTTCGGCACGGGCGACTTCGGCGAAGTCACGCACACGGCGAAGCAGGCGACCGGCAATGCGGGGTGTGCCGCGCGCGCGGCGGGCGACTTCACGGGCGCCGTCCTCGGTCATCGGCAGGTTAAGGAGCCGGGCGCCGCGACGGACAATCGATTCCAGTTCCTCGACGGTGTAGAAATTCAGCCTGACAGGGATGCCGAAACGGTCGCGCAGCGGGGTCGTCAAAAGGCCGAGGCGCGTGGTTGCGGCCACCAGCGTGAACTTCGACAGGTCGATCTTCACCGACCGGGCTGCCGGGCCTTCGCCGATGATCAGGTCGAGCTGGAAATCCTCCATGGCCGGATAGAGGATTTCCTCGACGGCGGGGCTCAAGCGATGGATTTCGTCGATGAAGAGCACGTCGCGCTCTTCGAGATTGGTCAGAAGGGCCGCGAGGTCGCCGGCCTTGGCTATGACGGGCCCGGAGGTCGAGCGGAAGTTGACGCCGAGCTCCTTGGCCATGATCTGGGCGAGCGTCGTCTTGCCAAGACCGGGAGGGCCAACGAAGAGCACATGGTCCAGTGCCTCGCCCCGGTTCTTCGCCGCCTCGATGAAGATCTTCAGATTGGCGCGCGCCTCGGCCTGACCGGTAAAGTCGTCGAGCGTCTGCGGGCGTAGCGCCGCGTCCAGGTCTTCGCCACGCTTTTCCGGCGTCAGGATCGGGTTGTTTGTGTTCATGCGAGAAGTTCCATGCCGGGCACGCGGGAGGCGGCGCGTTTGTCGAAGGTCTTTATGGAGGCGCAGCCTTCTTGAAGAGATCGGGCCGCAATCAAGGCATCGGCAAAGTCGGCGTTTTTCTGTTCGACGTGTCGCAGCGCCTTGACGACCAGATCGTGACTTTCAACCGTCAGTCCCCGAACCTGCAGGAGCTTGGCGATGGCCGCTGATGCGTCCCGTCTCGAATAGCCGAGTTGCGAGCGCAGTGCCCAGTCCAGTTCCAATACGCAGATCAGTGGGAGAAAGGCGAGATAGTCCTTCCCGAGCCCTTCGGCAAAACGCAAGGCAAGTCGTCGTTGGTCAGGATCGTCATTTGTCAAAAGCCGGATAACGATGTTGGTATCGAGGCCGACCAGGGTCATGCCGCGATGTCCGAGGGATCGTCGCCTCCGGTGAGCAGCGCGTTTGCGCCCGCCGTCCGGATGACCGCTTCGTCAATCTCTTCCAATGTCGCGCGCCCGTTGGGCGGGGTCCCCAGAAAACCCGCCAGATCCTTCATGTCGATGTTCTTCGGCGTGATGACGATTTCTCCGCCGACAACGCTATAGACCATCTGATCTCCTGGGTTCAGCTTCAAAAGCTCACGCATCTCCTTGGGAATAGTGATCTGGCCCTTGGCCGACATGGTCGCTTCCCAGACCTTCATTGAGCGCTCCGACATTTTTCGATTTTTCTGACTATACTCGAAATTTCCGCAGGCATCAATTTTGTCGGAGTGATCACCGCGACAGCTCCTTCAGCCCCAGCCGGATCAACTTGGCGCTGTCAGCCCCTTCGCCGCCGTTCTTGAGTGCTGCGGCGATGGCATTGGCGGCCTGATCGCGGGAATAGCCAAGATTGGTGAGCGCCGATACGGCATCGGCCACAGGTGCGGAGGCCACGCCTTCGCCAAGTTCCTGCTTGAGGCCGATATTGGCGGCGGCCTCGCCGGCAAAGGCGGGTGCCTTGTTCTTCAGTTCTGTGACGAGGCGCAGCGCGACTTTCGGGCCGACGCCGGGTGCGCGGGAGATTGCAGCCTTGTCCTGTAGCGCGATCGCATTCGCCAGTTCCGACGGGGTGAGCGTCGAGAGGACGGCGAGCGCCACCTTGGCGCCGACACCTTGCACGCTTTGCAAGAGGTTGAACCACTCGCGCTCTAGCGCGCTCATGAAGCCGAAGAGTTTCAGCTGGTCTTCGCGCACATAGGTCTCGATGAACAGAACGACGGCTTCACCGGCAGAGCCGATGCGCGACAGGGTGCGGGCCGAGCAATGCGCGACGTAGCAGACGCCGTGGACATCGACGAGGACGTAATCGTCGCCGATTTCGTCGATGGTGCCTTTGAGTTTGCCGATCATGGATGCGTCCGTCGCGTTACAGGGGATGGGTTTCGGGGGAGATGAGGGGCACGTCGGGAAAGTAGGTGCGGTAGCCCTTGGGGTCTCTTGTCAGGATCTTGTGATTGCGGATCGCGGCGTGGGCGCCGATGAGGAAGTCGGGGAGAACCCGATCACGTCCGCCGCCGGCGCGGCGATAGATGCGAAAGGCCACGCCGGCTGCGAAAGCGGCTGCCCAGGGCAGGTTTTCCCGGTGGAAATCTGACGGCGGAAGCAATTCCTCGACTTCATCGCGATCGGAATATCGTACCGAAAACTCTGAATAGATGATCGGGTTGATGACAAGCGGTTCGTCTTTTGCCAGCCGCATCAACTGGCCACGCGACCAGGCGAGCCATATTGGATCGCGCACCGCGACGTCCACCAGCACGTTGGTGTCGACCATAACAGCCATCGTTCAGCGATCCCTGGTCATCTGCATCAGCGTGTCTGCATTGATTTCCGGATCGCCGGTCCCTTCCAGTCGCGCCAATGCTTCCATCAGGCCTGCCAAGCGCATCTTTTCTTGCTGGGCCTCGGCTCCATTTTTCGGCGTGAGCATCAAGCGGCCGTCCTCGACGGTAAACACGACTTCGGAATTCGGCTCGATGCCGATGAGTTCACGCAGATCGCGGGGAATGGTTACCTGACCTTTTGATGTCACACGCATGGCTCGCCTCCGATCAGGTAAGAATAAATCTTACAGGCGGAACAAGTCAAGAACAAATCAGGCGGAGGCCAGCACCTTTCGCATGCGATCACCGCCGCGATTATGGGCATGACAGATGGCGATGGCGAGGGCATCGGCCGCGTCATTGCCCTTGAATTCGGCCTTCGGCATCAGGATCTTCAGCATCATGTGGATCTGTGCCTTTTCGCCATGGCCGACGCCGATGACGGCTTTTTTCACGGCATTCGGGGCGTATTCGGCAACCGGCAACCCAGCGCGGGCAGGGACCAGCATCGCGATGCCACGTGCCTGACCGAGCTTCAGGGTGGCCACCGCGTCCTTGTTGACGAAGGTCTGTTCGACGGCCGCTTCGTCGGGTTTGTAGGCATGGACCACTTCGGCCAATCCGTCATGCAATTGGCAAAGGCGCGATGCGAGGTCCATGTCTCCGTCGGAGGTGACCGTACCCGAAGCGACGAACCGCAGCGAGTTGCCGAGTGTCTCGATCACGCCCCAGCCGCAGCGGCGAAGGCCCGGATCGATGCCGATGATGCGAATCGTTGAAGTCATGGCCAAATCCTAGTGCAGGTCAGGGGAGGAGTGCCAGTGAAATGTGAACAAAACAAAAACAAACGAGGTGATTATAATTTATCATCGTCACCTCTTGGGCGCCTGTTCGGCCCTCCCTACATGATAGGTCTCACAGACCAAAGGCTGCCAACATGATACCGTTTTCCATTCTCGACCTCTCCCCCATTGCCGAGGGGCATAGTGTGCGCGAAGCGCTGGATGCGTCGCGGCGGCTTGCCCAAGTGGCGGAGAAAAACGGCTACCGTCGCTTCTGGCTGGCTGAACATCATGGCATGCCCGGTATCGCAAGCGCCGCCACCGCGCTCGTCATTTCGCATGTCGCTGCCGGCACGCAGACGATCCGCGTCGGTTCGGGCGGCATCATGCTGCCCAATCACTCGCCGCTGGTGATCGCGGAACAGTTCGGAACGCTGGAGGCGCTTTATCCGGGGCGCATAGAGCTCGGTCTCGGTCGAGCTCCGGGCACTGACATGCGCACGGCACGCGCACTTCGCCGCAACATGGAGGCGGGGGCTGAGAGCTTCCCCCATGACATCATCGAATTGCAGCGACTGCTCGGGACTCCGGATGAAGAAGCCGGTTTGATCGCCGTGCCCGGCATGAACAGCCATGTGCCGATCTGGCTCCTCGGTTCCAGTCTCTACAGCGCGCATCTCGCGGCGGCACTGGGGCTGCCTTATGCCTTTGCCTCGCATTTTGCTCCCGATCAATTGCTCGAGGCCGTGGAGATCTATCGCGAACGGTTCCAGCCATCGGCGGGCCTGCAGAAGCCGTATGTCATGGTCGGCGTCATGGCCGCCGTCGCGGAGACGGATGCGCAAGCGTCGCATCTCTTCACATCTGCACAACAGCAGTTCGTCAATCTCCGACGCAACATCCGGCGACCTTTTCCGCGGCCTGTCGATACCATGGAGGGCTTCTGGAACGATATCGAGCGCATCGGGGTCGAGCACACCTTGCGTTATGCGATCGTCGGGTCTCGGGAGACGGCATCGGACAAACTGGAGCGCTTCCTCGCGGCGGTCCGTCCCGACGAGGTGATCGTCTCGACGCCGGTGCATGACCTTGACGCCCGTCTACGGTCTGTCGAACTGTTTGCAGGTCTCAGACAGGGCGTCGAACAGACGGCCTGACCCCCTGGATTACAGGGTTTAGCCTGAGATCTTTACCCCCGATTAAGCGCCAAGGGTGATTGTTCCCGCATAAGGGGAGTCTGCCGACTCGAATTGGCAGGCCATGAACTATGGGCGCAGGTCTTCTGGCCGGGCTGCTCAGGGGAACAACAATCATGACAGCTCGCATCCACTCGCTTTCGTTCAAAGTCATTGCGGTCTTTCTCGTTCTGACTTTCATCACCGTCGCGCTCCTCAACGTCTTTGCCTATCGCAGCTCCAGTGCGCTGTTCGGCGAGCAGACCGAGAAGGCGATGACCAGCATGTTGACCTTCCGCGGCGACATGCTGACGGAGAAGCTCCAGGCCCTGGAAAACCAGGCGGCCTCCATCGCCAAGATCGAGACGCTGCAGCAGTCGATGACCGGACTGAAGAGCGGTTGGAACACGATCAGCAAAAGCACGGGCGACGCGAAAGCCGAACTGCAGCGGGTCTTCGTCACGGAAAATCCCAATCCGCCCGGCGAGCGCGAGAAGCTGCTGAAGCCTGAGGGTCCGAGTGGCTTCTACTATTCGACGCACGAGACTACGCAGGCCCAGATTGGAGCATATCTCGAAGGCACGAGCTTCAGCGACATGCTAATCGCCGACCAGAACGGCAACGTCATCTACTCCTTCAGGAAGGGGGCTGCTTTCGGGGAAAATCTCGCGGAGGGAAGTTATGCCGCGACGAACCTCGGGCGCGTGTTCCAGCAGTCGGTGCAGGCGGCGGCAGCAGCGGTCGACGATGTCGTCGGCGTCAACTTCTCCGGCCTGTCGGTGGGGGCAGATCCGGCTGCCCCGGACATTTATTTCGCCGTACCCTTCGTCAAGCTCGGTGGTTACAAGGGCAGCCTGATGTTCCAGGTCAAGGCCGATGTCTTCGAGAACCTTCTGTCCAAGGGCATTGTCGCCGGAAGCAGCCAGAAGGCCGCCATCCTTTCAGGCGAGGGGACCGGGATCGCGCTAGATGCCTCCGGCAAACTCACCGACATCAAGGCTGATTTCACCATGTCGGGTGATGGCGTTTCCGTGCAGTCCGGCGAACGTCCCGAAGGTGCCGCCATGGTCTATGGCCGGCGCATCGGCTTCGGTGACCAGAGCTTCGTGGTGACGGAAAGCCTGACAACGGCCGAGCTCGAAGCCGGCTCGATCCGCATTGCGACGATCCTGTTCGTGACCGGTCTGATCGCGCTCGGCGTGCTTGCCGCCGCGACCTGGGTCTTTACCCGTCGATTGTTCGCGCCGCTCGACCGTCTTGTCGCCTTTACCGGTGCCGTGGCCGATGGGGAAATCGAGCATCCCGTTGCGAACCAGGAGCGGCGCGACGAGATCGGCAGCATGGCGCGGGCGCTCGAACGCTTCCGCCTGGCGCTGATCGAGCAGCAGCGGCAATCTGCCGAGCGCCGGGAAGAACGGGCGCGCGCCGAAGAGGAACGCCGCCAGCGTATGGAAGAGCGCGACAGCGAAGCTCGAACCCTGCAGGACGTGGTCGAAACCCTCGATCAGGGGCTGGACAGGCTGGCCGCGGGCGATCTCGCCTTCCGCATCGAATCCCGTTTTCCGGCCGATCTCGAGGCGCTGCGATCCAACTTCAACAAGGCGATCGAGACACTGAGCGCCACGCTTGGCGGTATCGGCGGTAATTCGGTCGCCGTCCGTGAAGGCTCCGAGGAGATGCGGGCGGGTGCCGACCAGCTCGCCGAACGGACCGAGCGGCAGGCGGCTGCGATCTCGCAGGCCGCCACGGCAATCCAGGAGATCACCGGTGCGGTCAAGGTACAGATCGCGCGGGCCGAGGAAGCCGAGCGGATCGCCCGGGCCGCGCGCGACGATACCGCGATGTCCGGCCACATCATGCGCGATACCATAGCGGCGATGGAGGCGATCCAGGGATCATCGATGGAGATCAACAAGATCGTTTCGGTGATCGACGAGATCGCTTTCCAGACCAATCTGCTTGCGCTCAATGCCGGCGTCGAGGCGGCGCGTGCGGGCGAGAGCGGCAAGGGCTTCGCCGTTGTCGCGCAGGAGGTTCGCGAGCTCGCCCAGCGGTCGTCGAATGCGGCGAAGGAGATCGCCGGTCTGCTCTCCAAATCTCGCGGCGAGGTCGATCACGGCGTGAAGCTGGTCGAAAAGGCCGGCAATGCGCTTGATGGTATCGGCTCGCATGTGCTGTCGATCAACAGCCATATCGCCGAGATCATGGAGTCCACCCGTGAAGAGGCGCAAACGCTGGTCGACATCAACACCTCGGTGAACCAGCTCGATGCGATGACACAGCAGAATGCCGCCATGGTCGAGGAGACGACTGCCGCCATCCATCGTCTCGCGGGCGAGGCCGCGGAAATGGACCAGCGACTCGGGCTGTTTACCCTGGGGGCCGAGCGCTCCGGCTCGGTGCGCCACGCCGCCTGAGCATTCCGCGGACACACCGGCGAGATACTGAAATGCGGCCCTGCGGGGCCGCATTTTGTTTTCGCCCTGACGTCTCGCAGCAAGTATCAAGGTAAGCAAATAGATAATGTCTAAAGTTAAGATCTGTAGTTAATCCGAACTTAACCTTTCCACTCCATTATCTGTCCCAATTCAGGATGTTGGGTCTGCGACAGCCTGACGCGACAACGCTGGGATTTGGAGTATCCTGTTATGACGAAAACCATTCTTGCCGTGGCAACGGCCGCACTGCTTGCCAGCTCGGCCGCCTACGCCGCCGATGTCTATCAGCCTGAACCGCAGCCCGTTTATGTCGATGCTCCCGAGGTTGCTGTTGCGGAAGCCTCCGGCTGGTACCTGCGCGGCGATCTCGGCTACAGCTTCAACAAGCTGCGCGGCGCCAACTATTTTCAGGGCAGCAACAATAACCAGGTCGATTTCGCCACGTCCTCGATCAAGGACAGCTTCTGGGTCGGCGGCGGTGTCGGTTACCAGATCAACAGCTATCTGCGCACGGACTTGACGTTTGATTACCTGACCAAGGCCGACTTCAACGGTTCGACCCGCGGCTCCTGCGGCGTTTCGACCGCATGCACCTCGCGCGACATCACGTCGATGCGCGCCTACACGCTGATGGCCAACGCCTATGTCGACCTCGGCACTTATGCGTATTTCACGCCCTATATTGGCGGTGGTATCGGCGGTTCCTACGTAAAGTGGGACAAGCTTCGCAACACTTCGTGTGCGGACAACAATTCGTCCAACTGTGACGCAACCGTCGAGCATCACGGCGCAGGCAGCTGGCGCTTCGCCTATCAGCTGATGGCCGGCGCCTCGATCGATGTAACCTGCAACGTCAAGGCCGATGTCGGTTATCGCTTCCGTCACACAGCCGGCGGCGACATGTTCGGCTACGCTCTGAACGGCGGCCCCGGCTACGACAAGGGCTTCAACAGCCACAGCGTCCATGCTGGCGCGCGTTATGTCTTCGGTGGTTGCGAAACGCCTGTGGCCTACCAGCCGCCGGCAGAGCTGCCTGTCTACAAGTAAGATCCATTCCGCGATCATGCACAGGGCTGCCTTAGGGCAGCCCTTTTGCGTTTCAGCCCGTCGCTGTGGCGGCGCAGACGGAACAAAAATTTCTCCTCATGCGACAAAGACCCGCTTGACTGACATGGGCGACAGGAGTAGTTCCGACGGCGGGACACCTCTCCCCAACGAGAGGCTAATTACCTGGAAGGGTATCTATATGGCTGATATCGTCGCCCCCGCCGCGCGTCCGGCAAACTCTCATTTTTCGTCTGGCCCCTGCTCGAAGCGTCCCGGTTGGTCGCTCGATGCGCTTTCCGATGCCCCGCTCGGTCGCTCGCACCGCGCCAAGGTCGGCAAGGAAAAGCTGAAGCTGGCCATCGACCTTACCCGCGAAATTCTCAACGTTCCCGCTGACTACCGCATCGGCATCGTTCCGGCCTCCGACACGGGCGCCGTTGAAATGGCCATGTGGTCGCTGCTCGGCGAACGTGGCGTGGACATGCTTTCCTGGGAAAGCTTTGGCGCCGGCTGGGTCACCGATGTGGTGAAGCAGCTGAAGCTTGCCGATGTCCGCAAGTTCAATGCCGATTACGGCCTGCTTCCGAACCTTGCCGAAGTCGATTTCGACCGCGATGTCGTCTTTACCTGGAACGGCACGACATCGGGTGTGCGCGTTGCGAATGCCGACTTCATCCCTGCGGATCGCAAGGGCCTGACCATCTGCGACGCCACGTCTGCTGCTTTTGCGCAGGACATGGATTTCTCCAAGCTCGATGTCACCACCTTCTCCTGGCAGAAGGTTCTGGGCGGCGAGGGCGGTCACGGCGTGATCATCCTCAGCCCTCGTGCCGTCGAGCGCCTGACGACCTATGTTCCGGCCTGGCCGCTGCCGAAGATCTTCCGCATGACCTCGGGCGGGAAGCTGATCGAGGGCATCTTCGTCGGCGAAACCATCAACACGCCGTCTATGCTCTGCGTTGAGGACTATGTCGATGCGCTGAAGTGGGCAAAGTCGATCGGCGGCCTCGAAGCCCTGATCGCTCGCGCCGACGCCAATGCCAAGGTGATCTTCGACTTCATCGAGAAGAACGACTGGATCGCCAATCTCGCCGTTGATGACGCGACGCGCTCGAACACGTCTGTCTGCGTCAAGATCGTTGACCCTGCGATTACGGCACTCGATGCCGATGCCCAGGCCGCCTTTGCCAAGGGTATTGCCAGCATCCTGGAAAAGCAGGGTGTCGCCTTCGATATCGGTGCCTACCGTGATGCGCCGGCTGGCCTTCGCATCTGGGCCGGTGCGACGATCGAGACATCAGACATGGCGGCTCTGATGCCGTGGCTCACCTTCGCCTATGAGACGCAGAAGGCATCTCTGGCCAAGGCTGCCGCCTGATCCTGGACGATTTCGGCTCCGCCTGACCGGCGGAGCCCCGCAATTCTCATCATTTTCTTCAAACGAACTCTCTGAAGGAGGCCTCGTCATGGCACCTCGCGTTCTCGTATCCGACGAATTGTCTGAAACCGCCGTCCAGATCTTCCGTGATCGCGGCGTCGAAGTGGACTTCCAGCCGAAGCTCGGCAAGGACAAGGAAAAACTCGCCGAAATCATCGGCAATTATGATGGCCTCGCCATCCGCTCCGCCACCAAGGCGACGGAAAAGCTGATCGCTGCTGCGACCAACCTCAAGGTCATCGGCCGCGCCGGTATCGGCGTCGACAATGTCGATATCCCGGCTGCCTCCAAGCGCGGCATCATCGTGATGAACACACCCTTCGGCAACTCGATCACGACGGCAGAACACGCCATCGCCCTGATGTTTGCCGTTGCCCGCCAGCTACCGCAGGCCGATGCCTCGACCCAGGCCGGCAAGTGGGAAAAGTCGAAGTTCATGGGTGTCGAAATCACCGGCAAGACGCTTGGCGTCATCGGCGCTGGCAATATCGGCGGCATTGTCTGCAAGAAGGCCATCGGCCTGGGCATGCATGTGCTGGCCTATGACCCCTTCCTATCGACCGAGCGCGCCCAGGAAATGGGCGTGACCAAGGTCGAGCTCGACGAACTGCTGGAAAAGGCCGACTTCATCACCCTGCATGTGCCGATGACCGACAAGACGCGCGGCATCCTGTCCAGGGACGCGCTCGCCAAGACCAAGAAGGGTGTCCGCATCATCAACTGCGCCCGTGGCGGTTTGGTCGATGAGGCAGCGCTCGCAGAAGTCATCAAGTCCGGCCATGTCGCCGGTGCCGGCTTCGACGTCTTCGAAGTCGAACCTGCAACCGAAAGCCCGCTCTTCGGCCTGCCGAACGTCGTCTGCACGCCGCATCTCGGCGCCTCGACCACGGAAGCCCAGGAAAACGTCGCGCTGCAGGTTGCCGAGCAGATGTCGGACTATCTGATGAAGGGTGCCGTCTCGAACGCCATCAACATGCCGTCGATCACGGCTGAGGAAGCGCCGATCCTGAAGCCGTTCATCCGTCTCGCCGACGTGCTCGGCTCGTTTGCCGGCCAGATGACCGAGAACCCGATCAAGGAAATCGAGATCCTCTATGACGGCGTGACCTCCGGCATGAACACCAAGGCGCTGACGTCCGCGCTGCTCGCCGGTCTCATCCGTCCGCAGGTGGCCGACGTCAACATGGTTTCGGCTCCGATCATGATCAAGGAAAAGGGCGTCATCGTCTCGGAAGTGAAGCGCGACAAGACCGGCGTCTATGACGGTTACATCAAGCTCACCGTCACCACCGAGAAGCAGACCCGCTCGGTCGCCGGCACGGTCTTCTCCGACGGCAAGCCGCGCTTCATCCAGATCAAGGGCATCAACATGGATGCCGATGTCGGTCCGAACATGATCTACATCTCGAACACCGACGTTCCCGGCATGATCGGCTTCATGGGCACCACGCTCGGCAATGCCAAGGTCAACATCGCGAACTTCCAGCTCGGTCGCGACAAGGAGGGTGGCGACGCGATTGCGCTCCTTTACGTCGATGGACCGGTCGAGCAGGGCGTGCTTGACCAGCTCACCGCCAATCCGGCCGTCAAGCAGGCCAAGCCTCTGGTGTTCAACGTCGACTGATCGACGTTCTCGATATCATCGACAAAGACGGCGCGGGATCAAACCCGCGCCGTCTTTGTTTTTCAGCTGCTTTCGGCCAAACGCAAAGTTACATATGGAAAAACATATGCGTTGAACTGACGCATGGCGGGTTGTCGCATTGTTTCTGCGATGCGAGGGTATAGTTGATGTTTATCACCTCCGGGAGGAGAGAAGGAAGGGACATCCCATGTTCGAGCACTTCGACGCACAACTCCTGGCACGCATACAGTTTGCCTTTACCGTATCGTTCCACATCATATTTCCCGCCTTTTCCATAGGGCTTGCGAGCTATCTCGCGGTGCTCGAAGGCCTCTATCTCTGGAAGAAGGACAAGGTCTATCTGGAGCTCTTCGACTTCTGGAAGACCATCTTTGCGGTCGCTTTCGGCATGGGCGTCGTTTCGGGCATCGTCATGTCCTACCAGTTCGGCACCAACTGGTCGGTGTTCTCCGACAAGGCGGGGCCGGTCATCGGTCCCTTGATGGGCTACGAGGTCCTGACCGCCTTCTTCCTCGAGGCCGGCTTCCTCGGCGTCATGCTGTTCGGCCGCAACCGGGTCGGGCCGGGGCTGCATTTCTTCGCGACGCTGATGGTCGCCTTCGGAACCCTGATCTCGGCCACCTGGATCCTCTCGGTCAATTCCTGGATGCAGACGCCTGACGGTTTTGCCATGAACGATGTCGGCCAGTTTGTGCCTGTTGACTGGTGGAAGATCGTTTTCAATCCGTCCTTCCCCTATCGCCTTGTTCATATGGTCATCGCCGCCTATCTGACCACCGCCTTCGTCGTCGGCGCCGTCGGAGCCTGGCACCTTGTCAAGCGCACGGCGCCGCGCCGCGCAGGCAAGATGTTCTCCATGGCCATGTGGATGGCGGCGATTGTTGCGCCGATCCAGATCTTTGCCGGCGACATGCACGGCCTCAACACGCTGGAGTATCAGCCGGTCAAGGTGATGGCCATGGAGGGCCATTTCGAAAGCCATCCGGAGGGCGCGCCGCTGATCCTGTTCGGGATCCCGAACCAAGACGAGCAGCGGATCGACTATGCAGTGCAGATCCCGAAACTCTCCAGTCTGATCCTCAAGCACGACCTCAATGCGCCGCTCGACGGTCTGGATACTGTGCCCCGCGAATTGCAGCCGCCGGTCGCCATCGTCTTCTGGTCTTTCCGCGTGATGATCGCCATCGGGTTTGCGATGCTGGGGGTCGGCCTTTTCTCGCTCTGGTGTCGCTGGAAGGGCACGCTTTATTCCAATGGATGGCTGCACCGCGCGGCCCTCGTCATGGGACCCTCGGGTTTCGTCGCCGTGCTTGCCGGTTGGATCACCACCGAGGTCGGGCGTCAGCCCTATACGGTTTATGGCCATCTGCTGACGGCTGATTCGATCTCGCCGATCGCGGCGCCCGCGGTCGCGGCCTCGCTGATCGCCTTCATCGTGGTCTATTTCATCGTCTTCGGTGCCGGTACCTTTTACATCCTGCGCCTGATGGGCCGCCTGCCGCGCGATCCGATGCCGGATCTCGACGATGGCCCGATCCGCACCTCCGGCATCACGCCGGCCGCCCAGCCTGGACACCATGGAGGCAGACATGCCCATTGATCTTCCCTTCATCTGGGCCGGCATCATCGCCTTTGCCGTGCTTGCCTATGTCATCCTCGACGGTTTCGATCTCGGCGTGGGTATCCTCTTTCCCTTCTTCCCGGAGAAGCATGAGAAGGATCTGATGATGAACTCGGTGGCGCCCGTCTGGGACGGCAACGAGACCTGGCTCGTGCTCGGGGGCGGCGGGCTGCTCGCGGTCTTCCCGCTCGCCTATGCGACGATCCTGCCCGCCCTCTACGCGCCGCTGATCATCATGCTGCTTGGGCTGATCTTCCGGGGCGTCGCCTTCGAATACCGTTGGCGTACGAAGCGGGCGGAGCATCTCTGGAACTGGGCCTTTACCGGCGGTTCCTTCGTTGCGGCCTTCTTCCAGGGCGTGGCGCTCGGGGCGCTGGTGCAGGGCATTCCGGTTGCAAACCGCGCCTATTCCGGCGGCTGGTGGGACTGGCTGACGCCGTTTTCGCTTGCGACCGGTGCCGCTCTCGTCATCGGCTATGCGCTTCTCGGCGCCACCTGGCTCGTGATGAAGACGGAAGGGGAGATCTCGGATCGGGCGCGGTCCTTTGCGCTGCCTCTGTCGTTTGCCACCGTCGCTTCGATGGGCGTCTTCAGCCTCTGGACCCCCTGGCTCGAACCGCTCTATTTCGAGCGCTGGTTCAAGTTCCCGACGCTGATCTTCTCGATCATCGTTCCGGTTCTGGTGCTCGGCTGCCTCTACGTGATCGTCAACGGATTGCGCAAAGGCCATGACGCACGGCCCTTCCTGGCGGCACTCGGCCTCTTCGTACTCGGCTATGCCGGGATCGGGATCAGCTTCTATCCCTATATCGTGCCGACGTCGCTGACGATCTGGGAGGCGGCAGCACCCGACGAGAGCCTTGCCTTCCTGCTCTACGGTGCCGTCATCCTCGTGCCGATGATCCTCGGATACACGGCCTATGCCTATTGGGTCTTCCGTGGAAAGCTCAATCCCGACGAGGGCTATCACTGATGGACAAACGCCTCTTCGTCAGCCGTTTGCTATGGTTCGTCGGCCTTTGGGCCGGCGGCGTGATGGCGATCACCATCGTCGGACTGATCATCAAGTTCTGGCTTGGGGCCTGACTTCGATCACCTGAAATTCAATGGAAATCCGCTCGCTCTCTCTTCAAAAGAGAGCGAGCTCTCTCCATATGAGAGACAAGCCTGAAAAAGGCATTCAAGACTGCTTCGAGGAGGACAGGAAACACGATGCGGCAATACGCAAAAACATTCGCGACGCTTGCGCTTGGCATGATGGTCACGTTGGTGGCCGTCGATTTCGCCGAGGCGCGTCGCGCCAGCGGCGGGTTCGGCAGCCGCGGCACGCGTACTTTCGACGCCCCTGCGGCAACACGCACGGCGCCTGCACCGGCCGCGCCGATCGAGCGGACGATGACACCGCGCACCAATGCGAACCAGCCTGCAACCAATCCGTCCACCGCCGCCAATCAGGCAGCGCGTCCGGGTGGCCTGTTCGGTGGTCTTGCCGGCGGTCTGATGGGTGGCCTGCTGCTCGGCGGCCTGTTCGGCATGCTGATGGGCACGGGCTTCGGCGGCGGCTTCGGCATCCTCGGCCTGCTCCTGCAGGGCCTCTTGATCTTCTTCCTGATCCGCTTTGCGATGCGCATGTTTGCCAATCGTCAGGCGACGGCGTCCGGTCCGGGCAATGCCCCGGGTTTCGGCGGCTTTGGGGGCATGGCGCGTGACAACCAGAGCGGTGATCAGGCTCGTCCGAGCTTCCAGATCCCGAAACTCGGTGGCGGCGGCGTATCGTCGGCGGCTTCCGCTCGCCGATCCGGCCAGCCCGACGAACTCGGCATCACGCCGAAGGATCTCGAGCGCTTCGAGGAACTGCTGCAGGAGATGCAGCGCGCCTATGCGGCCGAGGACTATGGTTCACTGCGCCGCATCACGACACCGGAAGCCATGTCCTATCTCGCCGAAGAACTGAGTGAGAATGCCACCAAGGGCGTCAAGAACGAGGTGCGCGACGTGCATCTGGTGCAGGGCGACGTGGCTGAGAGCTGGGCCGAAGACAAGATGGAATATGCGACTGTCGCGATGCGCTACGAAGCGATCGACTATGTCGTCGACCGCCAGAGCGGTGACGTGGTCGAAGGCGATCCGAACACGCCCACCGAATCCGTTGAGCTCTGGACCTTCGCGCGGCGTCCCGCCACAAAGTGGCAGATCTCGGCGATCCAGGGTGTCGAACAAGCCTGAGTGCGTCGGCACTCTCCAACCCAAAACATGTTGGGGCCCGGCTTTTCGGCCGGGCCCCTTTTTGCGTCAGCGCACGAGCTTGATCAACTCGAAGGGAAAGCCGCTGTCATCGTTCGGACGACGGCCTGTCTCCATGAACCCAAGCCGGTCGTAGAAGCGGCGGGCGCGTTCGTTGAGCGTATAGACCTCCAGCTCCAAACATGAGCGGAGTTGCGAGGCATGTTCCACGAGTTGCAGGCCGATGCCCGTTCCATGGTGGTTCGGATCGACAAACAGGCCACCGATGGTTTGATCCAGCAGGCTGATGAAGCCGACGATCTCGCCGTTCCGCAGCGCCACATGGGTCTCCGCCAGCGGCAAGTAATGGTCGGCCACGAGGGTCGCCTGGATGTCCAGTTGCTCGCGGACGAGGAAGGGGTGTCCTTTCTCAGATGCCGAACGCCAGATAGCGACGAGGCGAGTGGTATCCTCGGGCAGAAAAGCCCGGATTTGCAGGTCGTATTTCATGATTGTTCCGTCAGTCGTGTTGTTGATGCGCATGCGACAGCGTTCGGCTGTCGAGCCGTTCCCATAGGGTTCAAAGGCTGTCGTTACTGCGCATCAAGCTCCTTCTTGCTGACGATCCTGAAGCTTTAGACCTTGAGGCGTTTCGCCTCAAGTGTTGAATGGCCTGACCGCCCGGTCAGATCACCCTCAGCCCGGGCACTGCTGTAGCTGCTTGGCATAGGTATAGGTGATGTCGGTGAAGCGCTTGGCACCTCTCAGCGCCTCCGGGCGCTTGTTGTAGGCGCCGCGCAGATAGCCGGTATGGCCGGAGTGATATGCCAGATAGAGCTTGTAGGGGTCGTTCAAGGGGATGTTGACCTTCGTCGCGCTCTCCCGGTGATACCAGCCGATGAAGCGGATGGCGTCGGCGAAGTCGGTGCGGCGGGCGCCCCAGCGGCCGGTTTCGCGCTGATAGCGTTCCCAGGTGCCGTCGAGGGCCTGGGAATAGCCATAGGCGGTCGACTGGCGCTTGCCGGGGATGAAGCCGAAGATCATCTTGCGCGGCGGCTTGGCGTTATGGCGGAAGCTCGATTCCGTATAGATCGTCGCCATCAGGATAGGGACGGGAACGCCATATTCACGCTCGGCTGCGATCGCTGCGCGGCGCCAGTTGTTGAACAGCCCGTCGCGCTGCTCGAAAATCGCGCAGGCATTGCGGGTCTGGGATGGCGGCTTGGCACAGGCCGACAGCATCAGCATGACGCCGAGGGCAGAGTAAAGAGCGGTACGCATGACAAAACCTCGCTACAGGCCCGCCATTCTATTCATTAAAATTTAACGAAAGGTTTTCTTAACCGCCCCCGGATCTTGCATCCCCTGATCAGGGGTGGGGAACACTCCGCCTTGCATACTGTTACGCCCTAAGTAGCAATCGCAGACAGGAGGCAAGACCCATGTCCATTCGCGCCATGATCGAAACCCATCCGCAGATAGAAGGGGGCGCCAATGACGCGCTGATCGCCTGCATTCAGGCCTGCTTCGACTGCGCGCAGACCTGCATTTCCTGTGCCGATGCCTGCCTTGCCGAAGACATGGTGGACGAGTTGCGCCAGTGTATCCGGCTGAACGAGGACTGCGCTGATATCTGCCTTGCCACCGGGCGCGCGGCGATACGGCGCACGGGGCGGAATGCCCAGGTGCTGCAGGGGCTCGTCGAGGCCTGCACCCGTGCCTGCGCCGCCTGCGGCGAGGAATGCGGCCGCCATGCCGAGATGCATGACCATTGCCGCATCTGTGCGGAGGCCTGCCGGGCTTGCGAACAAGCCTGCCGACAAGCGACCACCCGGATACAATGAGGCGTTGACGGCAGTCGTATTTGCACCCAGTCTGCCGGGCGGTCGTTAGGCAGCGAGGAGGAACGGTCGCGTTCTTGCCCGGCGATCGCAGGTGGACGTTCGTCCCGGGAGCGAGGATCTTCAAGGCATGCAGCAGGTCGGCATCGGCATCATCGGATGCGGCAATATTTCAGGCGCTTATCTCAAGGCGCTCCAGCATTTTCCCATTCTCAAGGTCTGCGGTATCGCCGATCTGAACAGTGATCTCGCCGCAAGTCGGGCTGCAGAATTTGGCGTTCCTGCGCGCACCATCGACGAACTGCATGCCGACCCGGAGGTGCAGACCATCGTCAACCTGACGATCCCCAAGGCGCATGTCGAGGTGGGACTGAAGGCGCTTGCCGCCGGCAAACATGTCTATTCGGAAAAGCCGCTCGGCGTGACCTTCGCCGAGGGCAAGCGGCTGGTCGAGACAGCGAAGTCGCTCAATCTCAGGGTCGGCTCAGCCCCCGATACCTTTCTCGGTGGCGCGCATCAGACGGCGCGTGGGCTGATCGATCATGGCGTGATCGGCCAGCCGATCGGCGGCACGGCCTACTTCATGTGCCCCGGCCACGAGCGATGGCATCCCAATCCGGATTTCTACTACGAGGCTGGTGGCGGGCCTATGCTCGACATGGGCCCCTATTATATCACCGATCTCGTCAATCTCTTTGGCCCGGTCGAGAAGGTGGCGGGCTTTGCCACCAAGGTGCGGAACGAGAGAAAGATCGGCAGCGAGCCGCGCCGGGGCGAGACGATCCCCGTGCATGTGCCGACGCATGTCGCGGGGCTGATGTCCTTTGCCAATGGCGCGGTGGTGCAGATCTCCATGAGCTTCGATGTCGCAGCGCACTGGCACAAGCCGCTCGAGGTCTATGGCACCGAGGGCACGCTGATCGTGCCCGACCCCAATCATTTCGGCGGCGACGTCTTCGTCCTGCCGCTCACAGGCGAGGCGCAAGGGCGCCCGGTGACGCTGCCCTATGCCGATGGCAACTGGCGCTCGCTTGGCGTCGCCGACATGGCGCATGCCATTCTCTCCAACCGCCCGCATCGGGCAAACGGCGATCTCGCTTTGCATGTGCTCGAAGTCATGGAAGCCTTCCAGACGGCCTCCGACCGGGGCGAGACGGTCATTATCACCACCAGCGTCGAGCGGCCGGCGCCGCTTGAACAATCGCTCATCGATGGCCTGATCGGCCGCTGAAGACAAGAACAGGGAAGTTTACATGCGTCAGGTTTTGATTTGCTGGGGCGGCTGGGATGGGCACCAGCCCGACCAATGCGCCCCCATCGTCTCCGGCATGCTCAAGGCCGAAGGGTTTGCCGTTCGCGTCGAGCCGGGCACGGCGGCCTTTGCCGATCCCGCGATCCGCGACTACAGCCTCATCGTGCCGATGCTGACGATGACCAAAATCGAGAAGCCCGAGATCGAGAACCTCGAACTCGCCATTCGCGGTGGCGTCGGCCTCGGCGGCTTCCATGGCCAGGCGGGCGACAGCTTTCGCGACTGCGTGCAGTATCAATACATGATCGGCGGCCAGTGGGTCGCCCATCCCGGCAATATCTACGACTACACGGTCAATATCGTGAAGCCCGAGGACCCGCTCGTCTCCGGCATCGGCGATTTTCCCTATCGCTCCGAGCAGTATTACATGCATGTCGACCCCAACAACGAGGTGCTGGCGACGACGACCTTTACCGGCGAGCACGATGCCTGGATCGACGGGCATGTGATGCCGGTGGTGTGGAAGCGCCGCCACGGGCAGGGCAGGGTGTTCTACTCCTCCCTCGGCCACCAGGCGGCGGAGTTCGAGGTGCCGCAGATGCGGGAGATTGTGCGGCGGGGACTGGTCTGGGCGGCGCGGTGAGGGGGGATTAGTCGACGAGCCAGGAACGCACTGCCGTCCAGTTGTTCAGGATGACGATGACGGCAGTCGCGATCGACAGCATGGCGGCCGCCTTGCCCATGGTCGGCAGGCTGTTGACGCGGCCCTTCAACTCGCCGAATTCGATCGCGGAGGATGCCGCGCGCAGCATGTCCTTGATCTCGGCAGTGTCCTGCAGGACCCGCTTCATGTCGTCTTCGAGAGCTTTGAAGCGCTTTTCCATGGCTTCAAATGTGCCACGGCCATCGCTGTCTTTCAAGGCGCCTGCCGGTAGGCTCGCTTGGCGCGAAATGTGACAAGGTGCTACAACCCTCTTGAAGCCCTATATTTAAGATGGGTCGAGGGGAGGGGCGTTAGTGACTTCTATCAAGAAATCACCACAGAAGCTGCGTCGCTATACAGATCTTGCATCGGGCTTACACATACTCCGGGCAAAGAAAATTACGCTGTTGGACCCGTCCCGTTGGGACGATGGGAATGACCGGATGTGTATGGAGCGGTACAAAGAAGCACTAGAGCTCCGAACGCTTCTCGCCATATGCTTTGCCGACTGCAAAGAAACTTACCACCATTGGCGGGTTTTTACTGTTGGAGCATCCGGTGTGTGCTTCGAGTTCGACCGAGAAAATCTGTGTGAAAGCCTAAGCGGCCTAGACGGCATCAGATGGCGAAATGTGGAATACCGCAAACTCGACATCCTTCGCCCATCTTCCAAGCGGTGGCTTGTAAGTGACTTGCCGTTTCTGAAGCGGGCCCCGTATGAGCCCGAGCAGGAATTGCGGATCATCTACTCTTCCGCAACCGAAGAGGTTAGCGCGTTTGATGTCCCAATCGAAATCAGTTGGATTAAACGGGTGATACTGAGCCCGTGGATGCCGGTTGCGTTGAGGCAATCGGTGATAGAAACGATCAGGGATATCCCTGGATGCCGTACCCTTACTGTCCAAAGCACATCACTCGTCGGAGGTCAGCTATGGCGAGCGAAGGTTCTGGGTGCCGTGGTAGATGGTTCCCAAAAGCGTTGACGCCCTTCAATGGTTTGTTTTGGATCCGAGTTGAAAGCATGGTCGCGTGCTATTTAAGGCCTCCGAGGAGAGGCTGAACGTAGATGGGGCGATACTATTGTGATTTCCGCTGTCAAAATTCTAGAACGGCGTCGCGAACAGCAAATGGATCGGCGGCGCCGAAATGCTGCTCTCATTCAATCGACTGTCTCAAGTATACGGGAAATAAAAATTTTGGTAGCGGGGGGCGGACTTGAACCGCCGACCTTGGGGTTATGAATCCCACGCTCTAACCACCTGAGCTACCCCGCCACACGTCGGACATTCGAGCCTTGAGGCCGTCGCCGTCCGAAGCGATGGGCGGCTTATAAGGCGAGGGTCCGATCAAAGTCAAGCGCGGTCTGGGCAAAAACAGCGTGGCTTTCCACCGGCTTGACGCGAGACCTTGCACGCGGCCCGAAAGCCTTGGCTTCAGGCCGCCACGGGGCTGGCGAGAAGCGCCTTCAGCGAGGCTTCTGCGGTGCCGGAGCGTTCCGAGCGCTCGATGAAGCCGCCGCCATAGACGCGGGCGTCGGCGCCGGTTGCCGAATAGAGCACGCAGGCCTGGCCGGGGGCGACACCCGCCTCACCGATTTCGAGATCGACATAGATGCCCTTTTCGTCGGCATGCAGCACGGACGGCGTCGGCGGGCGGGTGGAGCGGACCTTGGCGAAGCAGGGCATGCCGTCTGCTGCATCTTCGGCCAGCGTGCGGTCGCCCAGCCAGTTGATGTCGCGCAGATAGACGCGGTGGGTCTCCAGCGCTTCCTTCGGGCCGACGATAACGCGGCGCGAGCGGGCGTCGAGATAGATCACGTAGAGCGGTTCGCCGGTGGCGACGCCCAAACCCTTCCGCTGGCCGATCGTGTAATGCAGGATGCCTTCGTGATTGCCCAGCACCCGGCCGTCGAGATGGACGATGTCACCGGCCAGGGCCGCGTTCGGCTTCAGCTTGTTGATCACGTCGGCATATTTGCCCTGGGGCACGAAACAGATGTCCTGGCTGTCGGCCTTCTGGGCGACGACGAGGCCCATCTCTTCGGCGAGCACGCGGACTTCCGCCTTCGACATGGCACCGAGCGGGAAGCGCAGATAGTCGATCTGCTCCTGCGTGGTGGCAAAGAGGAAATAGCTCTGGTCGCGCTCGCTATCGATCGGCCGGAAGAGGGCGCGGTGGCCGGGATCATTGGCGAGCGGCACCGACTTCGAGCGGATGTAATGGCCGGTCGCCAGCGCGTCGGCGCCGAGTTCCCGTGCGGTCGTCAGCAGATCGGCGAACTTGACCGTCTGGTTGCAGGCCACGCAGGGGATCGGCGTTTCGCCGGCGACATAGCTTTCCATGAACGGGTTGATGACCGTGTCGCGGAAGCGCTGTTCGTAATCGAGCACGTAATGGGGGATGCCGAGCGTTTCGCAGACGCGGCGGGCATCGTCGATGTCCTGGCCGGCGCAGCAGGAACCGGCGCGGTGCACGGCGGCGCCATGGTCATAGAGCTGCAGCGTGATGCCGAGGACGTCATAGCCCTCGCGCTTCAGGATGCCGGCGACGACGGACGAGTCCACGCCGCCCGACATGGCGACGACGACGCGCGTATCTTCCGGTCTCTTGTCAAAATCCAGCGTGTTCACGGGCTTCGTCTCTGTGCTTCATGTGACCGTTCATCCCGCCCATTGCGGGGATCTACGTCAGGCTTTGCGGGGTTTTTGGCCCGCTGCCGGTACCGGTCCTTTAGTTGACGGATATAGAAAGGATTGCTTCTTCGTGCAAGAGCAGCGATTCGCGGGGATTGCCCGCAGGGAGGTCTTGAGAATGCCCGTCCAGATGACCGTCACGCCCGAGAGCTTCCCGATTGCCGGCAGCTTCACGATTTCGCGCGGTTCGAAGACCGAGGCGAAGGTGGTCACGGTGCGGCTGACGGATGGCGCGCATGCGGGCCAGGGCGAATGCGTGCCCTATGCGCGTTATGGCGAGACGGTGGAGAGCGTTGTCGAGTTGCTCACGGCGCTGGTGCCGGAGGTGGCGCAAGGTCTCGACCGTGCCGGGCTGCAGAGCCGGCTGAAGCCGGGGGCGGCGCGCAATGCGCTGGACTGCGCGTTTTGGGATCTGGAGGCCAAGCGGGCGGGTCTCTCGGTCTGGCAACTTCTCAAGTTACAAGAGCCAAAGCCGCTATCGGTCACCTACACGCTGTCGCTCGGTAGCCCAGAGAGCATGCAGGCGGCGGCGGAGAAGGAGGCGGCGCGACCGCTCTTGAAGGTCAAGCTCGGCGGCGAGGGTGATGTGGAACGCATTCGGGCTGTCAGGGCGGGCGCGCCGACGTCTGCCGTCATCGTCGATGCCAATGAGGGCTGGAGCCTGGATCAATACAAGGCGCTGGCGCCTGTCTTTCTGGATCTCGGTGTGCAGCTGGTCGAGCAGCCGTTCCCGGCTGGTTCTGATGATGCGCTTCTCGGGCTCGACCGCGTGCTGCCGGTCTGTGCTGACGAGAGCTGCCATGACACGGCGTCGCTCGCCTTGCTGAAGGGCAAGTATGACGCGGTCAATATCAAGCTCGACAAGACGGGCGGGCTGACGGAAGCGCTTCTGATGCGCGATGCGGCGGTGGAAGCCGGTTTCGAGATCATGGTCGGCTGCATGGTCGGCACATCGCTTGCCATGGCCCCGGCTTTTCTGATCGGGCAAGGGGCGGCCTTTGTCGACCTTGACGGGCCGCTGCTTCTGGCGCGGGACCGTGAGCCGGGCATTGCCTATGACGGCGCGGTGATGCCGCTGCCGCCGCGTGGGTTGTGGGGCTAGGCCAGAAGAGAGTCCCCTCCCAAACTCTCCCCACAAGGGGGAGGGCTTAACCCGGCCGCGCCGTCTGCGCCTCAAATCGCCCTCTTTGCCATCGGCTGAAGGTTCTTTGCGCTCAAGCTGGCAGAAGGGCATCCGGGGGTCCTCTCCCCCCTTGTGGGGGAGATGGCCGGCAGGCCAGAGGGGGTCTGTTGGCGTGTCGGCTCAGCTCTTCGGAGCCAACGGTCCGTTCTTCGCCATCCAAATCACATGCTTCTTGCCGCGACCGGTTCTCCCCGCGCGGACGGGAATCTCCTCCACGCCATAGCCGCAATCCTTCAAGCGGCGCGTGAAGTGCTGATCTGGCCCCTGCGACCAGACGCCGAGCACACCGCCTCGGGTGAGGGCCGACTTGGATTTGCGTAACCCGTCATGGGAATAGAGGCCGTCGTTCGCTTCGCGCGTGAGGCCATCGGGTCCGTTGTCGACATCGAGCAGGATGGCGTCGAAGATACCCCTGGATTTGGCGATCAGTGCGCCGACATCGCCAACGTGAATTGCCACACGCGGGTCGTCGAGGCTGCCGGCATAGATCTCGGCCATGGGTCCGCGTGCCCAGTCGACGACGGCGGGCACGAGCTCGGCGACGGTGACCTTTGCATCCTGAGGAAGCACGCCAAGGGCGGCGCGAAGCGTGAAGCCCATGCCGAGCCCGCCGATCAGGATATGTGGGCGCTTGTGGGTCGCGATCCGCTCGAAGGCCAGAGTGGCCAGCGCTTCCTCGGAGCCGCTAAGGCGGCTGTTCATCAGCTCGTTGGTGCCGAGCATGATGGAGAATTCCGTGCCGCGGCTCTTCAAGCGCAATTCGCCGCCGCCGGGTATCTTGGCCGTGTCGAGCTGGATCCAGGGGAGCATGGGTCAATTCCTGCGCTTGAAGGTTCGGCTGCCCGTATCACGACGGGACGGCCGGCTTCAACTGTGGCCGCCAATCGCCGTCCGTACCAAAGGTGTTTGATTGGCCCTTGCGGTTTGCGTCCGCCAGAGCGCATCTTGCGCCTCGAACACATCGTGTCGACACGTCCTGCAGTTGGAGAATGCCCATGCCCGCCCCCAAGAATGCCTTCAAGGCTGCTCTCTACGAAACCAACGAACTGCTTGTCGGTTTCTGGGTGGCGCTGGCGAGCCCGCATGTTGCGGAAGTCTGTGCCGGGGCTGGCTTCGACTGGATTCTCATCGATGGCGAGCATGGACCCAATGACATCCCGCTGATGGCGGCGCAACTCGCCGCCGTCGCGCGGCATCCGGCCCATCCGGTCGTACGGCTGCCGGTCGGCGAAAGCTGGCTGATCAAGCAGGCGCTCGATATCGGCGCGCAGACGCTTATGATCCCGATGGTCGAGACGAGGCAAGAGGCAGACCGCCTGGCCAAGGCCCTGCGTTATCCGCCGGAGGGCATCCGCGGCATGGGCGCGAGCCTGGGCCGCGCCTCCGATTTCGGCCGTATTGCAGATTATGCGGAGACGGCGAATGCCGAGGTCTGCCTGATCGCGCAGATCGAAAGCCGTCTCGGTGTCGAGAACGCCGATACCATCATTGCGACGCCGGGTGTGGATGCGATCCTCATCGGACCGGCCGACCTTGCGGCCGACATGGGCCATCGCGGGAATCCCACGCATCCAGAGGTCATGCAGGCCGTCGAAACCGTGATCGGCAAGGGTGTTGCTGCCGGCAAGCCGGTCGGCATCATGTCCGGCGATCCGGCCATGCTCGCGATGGCGCGCAAGGCCGGCATCCGGTTCTTTGCCTGCTCCACGGATGTCAGCCTGCTTTCCGCTGCCGCCACCAACCTCGCAGCGTCGATGCGCGGCTGATCCTGTTTCCCGCGACATGCACATGGACATCCGATGAAGCTCACACTTGTAGAAGCCGAGGCGCTTGTGGTCGACGCCCTTGGCCGTTCTGGCGTGGATGAAGCCAATGCGCGATCCGTGGCCCGCGCGCTTGTGGCCGCCGAAGCCGCCGGACAAGGCGGTCACGGCTTGCGCCGGGTCGAGGCCTATAGTTCCCAGGCGCGGGCCGGCAAGGTGGATGGCTTAGCCAAGCCGCAGGCGTCGCGACCAAGGCCGGGCGTGCTGACCATCGATGCGATGAACGGCTACGCCTATCCGGCGCTCGATCTTGCCGTCGAGATGTTGCCCGGCATCGCGCGCGAGCAGGGTATTGCGATCGCCACCATTCACCGCTCGCACCATGCCGGGGTCATGGGGCTGACGGTCGCGCGTTTTGCAGAGCGCGGGCTGGCGGCGCTGATGTTTGCCAATGCCCCGGCCTCCATGGCGCCCTGGGGCGGCAACAAGGCGCTTTACGGCACCAACCCCATCGCCTTTGCCGTGCCGATCGAGAATGGAGATCCCATTGTCGTCGATCTGGCGCTGTCCAAGGTGGCGCGCGGCAAGATCATGGCGGCGCGGCAGAAGGGGGAGGCCATCCCCGACGATTGGGCCTTTGATGCCGATGGCCAGCCGACGACGGACGCCAACCGTGCGATGGACGGTTTCATGGCGCCGCTTGGCGGTGCCAAGGGAGCAGCGCTTGCGATGATGGTCGAGATTCTCTCGGCGGGCCTGATTGGCGCGAACTATGCCTTCGAGGCCTCGTCCCTGTTCGACGACAAGGGGCCGCCCGTGGCGCTCGGCCAGACGATCATCGCCATCGATCCAACGGCGACAGGTGGGCCCGGCGTCTTCTCTCGCCTGGCGCTGCTGGCGGATGAAATCGGGGCGCAGGAAGGCGCGCGCATTCCAGGACGGCGAGGCCAGGATCTGGCTCGTGCCGCCGAGATCGACGGCATCGTGATCGACGACGAGGTCGTCGCGGCCATCCGGGCGATCGCCTGACGGGAAATTACGATCTCCAGCTATTCGTAATCGGCGCGGTTGATGCCGTGGCGTTGGAGCTTGTCGTAAAAGGTCTTGCGGGGAATGCCGAGCGTCTCGAGCGTCGAACGCACGTCGCCCTTGTTTGCGATCAGTGCCTCGCGGATCAGCTCGGCCTCGTGTCGTTCCATTTGCTCGGGCAGGGTGAGGCCCGGTGTGGCTGACCCTGACGCCTGTTTCGGCGGCGGCGTAATCCCGAGCACGACCCGCTCGGCAAAATGCGAGAGTTCGCGGACATTGCCCGGCCAGCAGTGGGTCTCCAGATGACGGCGCACCTCGGTCGTCATGACGGGTATGTCGCGGCGGAAGCGTTCGGCGGCGCGGGTGGCGAAGTGGGCGAAGAGCAGCGGGATATCGGCGCGGCGTTCGCGCAGTGGCGGGATGGAGATCGTCACGACGTTCAGGCGATAATAGAGGTCTTCGCGGAACTCGCCGCGCTCGGCCGGATTGCCGAGATCGAGTTTGGCGGCGGCGACGACGCGCAGGTCGACGGGCCTCAACTCGTTGGTGCCGAGCGGGCTTACCTCGCGCATTTCCAGAACCCGCAGCATCTTCACCTGGGTGGAGAGCGGCATGCTCTCGATCTCGTCGAGAAACAGCGTGCCGCCGCTTGCATGTTCGATGCGGCCGACGCGCTTCTTCTGCGCGCCGGTAAAGGCGCCGGCCTCTTGGCCGAAGAGCTCGCTTTCGATCACCGTCTCGGGCAGGGCGCCGCAATTCAGCGCGACGAAGTTGCCTTTGGTGCGCCGGCTCCAGCGATGCAGGAGGGTTGCCACCACTTCCTTGCCGCTGCCGGTTTCGCCCGCGATCAGCACATCGACATCGGTGTCGGCGATCTGGCGCAGCGTCTGGCGCAGATGCTCCATGGCCGGCGTCTGGCCGATCAGCGGCAGATCGTCGGGCGTCGCGGTTCCCGCCTCGCGCAGACGGCGGTTTTCCAGGACCAGCCGGCGCTTCTCGGCGGCACGGGCGACGCTCTGGACGAGCCGCTCGGCGGGGAAGGGCTTGGCGATGAAGTCATAGGCGCCGTCATGCAGCGCGCGCACGGCCATGTCGACATCGCCATGGCCTGTGATCAGCAGGACCGGCAGATCCGGGTCGAGGCTGCGGATACGGGCGAAGAGTTCCAGCCCGTCCATGCCGGCCATGCGGATGTCCGTGATGACAACTGCCTCGCTTTCCCGCGAAAGCTGGGCGAGCGCCTGGGCTGCCGCACCGAAGTCGTGCACGGCATAACCGGCAAGCTCCAGGGTCTGGCGGGTGGCGCGGCGTAAAGCCTGGTCGTCGTCGACGAGGATGATCTCGATGCCGCTGCTCATGCCCGTGCCCTCGTGAGAGTGATGGTGAAGGTGGTGCCCGCCGCGCTCGTCTCGACCGAAAGCCGTCCGCCGTATTCAGTGACGATGTCACGGGCGATCACGAGGCCCAGGCCGAGCCCTGCCTCCTTGGAGGTGGTGAAAGGTATGAACAGGTTGTCCCTAACGTGAGCCGGCAGGCCGGGGCCAGTATCGCTGATCGCAAGATCGACCTCGTCGTCGGAGAGGCGCGCAATCCCGACGCGGATATCGCCATCCGCTTTGCCTTCAATGGCTTCAAGCGCATTCTGCAGGAGATTGATCAGCACCTGTTCTAGGCGGATGCGCTGGCCAAGCACTTTGAGATCGGCAGGGATGTCACTGATGGTGAGGCGATCGAAGCTGCCAGCAAAGCGGCTCTTCAACAGGAAGAGGGCCCCGTCGATCGCAGCCTTCAGTTCGACGGGTTCGGCGGCCTGCCGGCCCTTGCGGGCAAGCCCCTTCAATTCGCCGGTGATCGCGCCGATGCGGTCGGTGAGCTCTGCGATCAGACCAAGATTCTCTTTTGCCGTCTCTGCCTTGCCGCGAGCGAGGAAGGTTTTCGCATTGTCTGCATAGGCGCGGATGGTGGCGACCGGCTGGTTGATCTCATGCGCCACGCCGGCTGCGACCTGGCCGAGGATCGCCAGACGGTTGGCCTGGACGAGATCCTGCTGTACGCCCTGGAGGCGGGTGTCGGTTGCCCTGTGTTCGGCGATCTCGGCCTCAAGGCGGTCGCGGGCTTCGGTGAGTTCTACCGTGCGCAGGGTCACCTGACGTTCAAGTTCCGCCTGCGCGGCCTTCGCCTCTGCTGTGCGGCGGGCAGCGCGACCGCTGCGATACAGGAAAAAGCCAGCCGCGGCGAGCAAGGGCAGGCCAAGCGCGACCGCCGTGGTGCGCCCGTGCAAGGTGCCGGCATCCATCGCTGCTGCGGCGGGTGCCAGCAGATGCAAGGTCCAAGGCGTTCCGGGCACCGGCAGGGTCTCGGCGACATGCGGCTGGCGCGGACGCGCACCGGAGGCGTCGGTCGCCACCATCGTGTGTCCGTCAAGGTCGAAGAGCGACCAGATCGGGACTGGCAAAAGCGGGGCTTCGCCAAATTGCAGGCTGTCGCGGATTGCCAGTCGATCTTGCTGGGGGATGTCGGTGATGGTGAAAAAACGCCAGTCCGGACGGCTGGTGATCAGCACGATGCCTCTTGTGTCGGTGACATAGGTTGGACGCCCGGACCGCTGCCAGTCCTGCTCCAGCGCGTTGAACTCGACCTTGACGACCACGACGCCCAGCGGCTTACCGGCAGCGTCATCGACGCGGCGGGAGAGGTAGAGCCCCGGCCTGCGGCTGACATTGCCCAGCGCATATTGTTCGGCTGTGCCGTTCGCCATCGCCTCGGTGAAGTATTCGCGGAAGGCATAGTTGCTGCCGACGAAGCTGTCGGGCTGACGGAAGTTGCTGGCGGCGATCGTCAATCCCTCGGTGTTGACGACATAGATCACGGATGCGCCGGTTCCCGAGGTGAGGGCCTCCAGCTTTTCGTTCAGGCGGTTGACGCTGTCGGGGCCGGGTGCCTGCAATGTGTCGGCCAGTTCGGTGTCCGTGCCCAGCACGAAGGGCAGGGTGCGTGAGCGGTCGAGCACGGCAATCAGCAATGCGCGCTTCAGCTCGGCATCGGTCTGCGCGTCCTCTGCGACGGCGTCCAGCGCCAGGATCTTGCCCTTCTCGCCGGCGTAGAACAATGCGAGGCCTGACAGCAGAACTGCCACAACGGCACAGATGAGCCAGAGTGTGCGACTTGAGCTTCGAAAGGGCGGCATCACGTATGTTGGTCCTGATAGGATGTGCGGTAGATCGCATCCTAGCATATCGAAGCTGTGCGGAATACCGCACGTCGTGATGTGATGAATCAAGTCTGTATGCGAATAAAATTCAATCCTATCAGCGTTTTAGATCCGTTTCCTCGGTCTGGCACGCGCCTTGCTAACCTTTCTTCCAAGCGGCCGCGCCGCTCCCAGTCAGTTAAGCCACCGCCCGGGAGGCCGGAACTCGTTCCGTCAGGGCGACCATGGAGGAAAACATGCATATCGATACCGCAGAGCACGCGCCCGTGGGCCGGCAGCCCTTCTATAAGCTTCTCTATGTTCAGGTTCTCGCCGCGATCGTCGCTGGCATCCTGCTCGGCCATTTCTATCCCGAGATCGGCGCACAGTTGAAGCCGCTGGGTGACGCCTTCATCAAGCTGGTCAAGATGATCATTGCGCCGGTAATCTTCCTGACTGTCGCCACCGGCATTGCCGGCATGAGCGACATGAAGAAGGTCGGTCGCGTTGCCGGGAAGGCGATGCTCTACTTCTTCACCTTCTCGACGCTGGCGCTTGTCGTCGGCCTCGTCGTTGCCAATGTCGTGCAGCCGGGTGCGGGCATGCATATCGATCCGGCTACGCTCGATGCGGCGGCTGTGGCGACCTATACGGAGAAGGCGCATGACTCGTCGATCACAGGCTTCCTGATGAACATCATCCCGACGACGATCGTTGGGGCCTTTGCCGATGGCGACATCCTGCAGGTGTTGTTCTTCTCGATCCTGTTCGGTATTTCGCTGGCGCTTGTCGGCGAGCGCGGCAAGCCGGTCACCGACTTCCTGCAGGCGGTCATCGCGCCAGTCTTCAAGCTTGTCGCCATCCTGATGAAGGCCGCACCAATCGGTGCCTTCGGCGCCATGGCGTTCACCATCGGCAAATATGGCATCGGCTCGGTCACCAATCTCGCCATGCTGATCGGCACCTTCTACCTCACGTCCTTCCTGTTCGTGGCGGTGATCCTCGGTGCTGTCTGCCGTTACAACGGCTTCTCGATCCTGGCGCTCATCCGCTACATCAAGGAAGAGCTGCTGCTCGTTCTCGGGACGTCGTCTTCGGAAGCTGCCCTTCCGGGCCTGATGAACAAGATGGAAAAGGCTGGCTGCAAGCGCTCGGTCGTCGGCCTCGTCATCCCGACCGGCTATTCCTTCAACCTCGACGGCACGAATATCTACATGACGCTGGCGGCGCTCTTCATTGCCCAGGCGACCGATATCCATCTGCCGCTCGGCGACCAGATCCTGCTGCTGGCCGTTGCCATGCTGAGCTCGAAGGGCGCGGCCGGCATCACAGGTGCTGGCTTCATTACCCTCGCGGCCACTCTGTCCGTCGTTCCCGCCGTTCCGGTCGCGGGCATGGCGTTGATCCTCGGCATCGACCGCTTCATGTCGGAATGCCGGGCGCTCACCAACTTCATCGGCAATGCGGTGGCAACCGTCGTCGTCGCGCGCTGGGAAGGTGAACTCGACCAGACGCTCTTCCATGCAGCCCTCGGTGGCAAGGTTCTCGAAGAGGACGACATCCAGCCGGCACTTCAGCCGGCTGAATAATACTTCCGCGCCGACCCAAGACGGCGATCGGAACTGAAGCGCGGCCCGGCTATCTGTCGGGCCGCGCTTTTTGTTTGCCTCTACTCGGCGGCGATGATGTGGAATTCGGGCGGCTGTGCCGGGTTCTGCGCCTTGCTCATCAGGTAGATCAGACAGCTCGTCCGAAGCAGGGATGCAAAGTTCGACACCGAGCCGTTGATCTGCAGCGCTTCGTCGTAAAGCGTCGACAGGAAGCGGGATGTCGAGAAATTCTGGCTGGCGGCGATCTCGTCGATCAGCACCCAGAAGGCGGCTTCAAGCTGGATGCTGGTGGAATGACCACCAATGCGGACGGAGCGGTTGACCGCGCGATAGCGGCCCGGGTCCTGTCCTGCGAAGACTTCACACATGGCATGCTCCTCCCTGATATCAGTTTTTTCGTTCTTCAGTGTTTTGAGCATTATGTTGCGCGCCGGCGCTTCGGTCAATTTCCGTCTTTTCTAAACTGCCACGCCCGGGTGCGAAGAATGAACACATCTTTCGGCGAAAATAATCGGCTGCGGTAATGGGCTGCTACCAGCCTTCCGGCAAATCGCGACATTCTGCAAACATGACATTTGTCAGCATGCGAGGAGCAGCCCATTGGCGAAAATGATCCATTCGATGATCCGTGTCCTTGAAGAGGTCCGATCCGTTTCCTTCTACGTCCAGGCATTCGGTCTGGAAGTCGCAGAACGTCTCGATTTCGAGACCTTCACCCTGATCTATCTCAGCAATCCTGAGAGCGAGTTCGAGCTTGAACTCACGGTCAACAAGGGTCGCGAGGAGGCCTATGAGCTCGGGACCGGCTACGGCCATCTTGCCGTCAGCGTCACGGACCTCGACGCCGAACACAAGCGGTTGACGGATCTCAGCCTTAACCCGGGCAAGATCGTCGAGTTCAACCGCGACGGGGCGCTGCTTGCCCGCTTCTTCTTCATCACCGATCCCGATGGCTACAAGATCGAAGTCCTGCAGCGGCACGGACGGTACAAATGATCGTATGGCCGGGGGAAGAGGAGCCCTCGGTCGTATGTTTTCGCAGCCGGCGGGCGCGGCAGCGCGCCTTCCAAGGGTGACGGTAAAACGCCGTTGCGCATCATCTCATGGGAGGAGAATGACGTGGTTACGATACTCGACAAGACCGGGGGCATGTCCCGTCGCCAGCTTCTGAAGACCGGTGCGGCGAGTGCCGTGCTGATGGTCACCGGGACTGCGGTGATCTGTCCCGACCAGGCCTGGGGCCTGGAGGCGACTGCCCTGAAGCCGGACACGCTCGCGACGCTCATCAAGATGGCGCGCGACATCTACCCGCATGACCAGCTCGCCGAGCGCTTCTATGCGGCAGCCGTCAAGGGGCAGGACACGATGGCTGCTAAGGACGAGAAGCACAAGGCGCTGATCGAAGACGGCATCGCCGATCTCGACAAGCGCGCGGGTGCCGGTGGCTATCGCGGCCTCGGTTGGGAAGATGACCGCGTGGCGATCCTGCGCGACATCGAGACGACGCCGTTCTTCCAGGCTGTGCGTGGCGACCTTGTGGTCAGCCTCTATAACCAGAAGGAGATCTGGCCGATCTTCGGCTACGAGGGCGAGTCCTATTCCAAGGGCGGCTATATCGAGCGCGGGTTCGACGACATCACCTGGCTCTGAGCTTAACCCTAGGACAAGCATTCATCGTCGCCGGAAGGAGGCCCATCGCGGATGGGAACGGCGGCGCTTACCCAAATTGACCGATTTCCCGGGAGGAAAACATGGCAGCGCCCTATGATCTCAACGACGACAGCGTGGTCGTCATTATCGGTTCCGGTGCAGGCGGCGGCACGCTTGCCAACGAGCTTGCCCAGAAGGGCATCGACGTGGTCGTGCTCGAAGCCGGCGCCCGTATCGAATACGAGGATTTCATCAATGACGAATGGGAGAGCTTTTCTCAGCTCGCCTGGCTCGACAACCGCACGACCGGTGGCGGCTGGCGGGTGTCGAAGGACTTCCCCAACCTGCCGGCCTGGATCGTCAAGGCGGTCGGCGGCACCACCACCCACTGGGCGGGTGCCTCGCTGCGTATCCAGGAGCACGAGTTCAAGACGCTGACCCATTACGGCAAGGTCGAGGGCGCCAACCTCCTCGATTGGCCGATCACACTCGCCGATCTCGAGCCTTACTATGCCAAGGCCGAAGACAAGATGGGCGTCACCCGTACCAATGGGATCGAGGGCCTGCCCGGCAACAACAACTTCAAGATCCTGAAGGCCGGTGCCGACAAGCACGGCTACAAGAACTGTCACACCGGCAACATGGCGATCAATTCGGCCGATCGCGATGACCGCATGAGCTGTCAGCAGACAGGCTTCTGCTTTCAGGGCTGTAAATGGGGCGCGAAGTGGTCGACGCTCTACACGGAAATCCCGAAGGGCGAGGCGACCGGCAAGCTCGAAGTCCGGCCGAACTCGCATGTCGTCAAGATCGAGCATGATGACACGGGCAAGGTGACCGCCGTTGTCTATGCCGACAAGGATGGCAATCTGCAAAGCCAGAAGGCGCGCATCATCTGCGTTGCCGGCAATTCGATCGAAAGCCCGCGCCTGCTGCTCAACTCTGCTTCGTCGAAGTTCCCGGATGGCCTCGCCAACTCCTCCGGCCAGGTCGGCAAGAACTACATGCGTCATACGACCGGCTCGGTCTATGCCGTCTTCGACAAGCCGGTGCATTTCTATCGCGGCACGACCATGGCCGGGATCATCCAGGACGAGGCACGTCACGATCCGTCACGCGGCTTCGTCGGTGGCTATGAGCTCGAGACGCTGGCGCTCGGCGTGCCCTTCATGGCGGCCTTCCTCGATCCGGGTGGCTGGGGTCGCTCGTTTGCCTCGGCCATGGACCAGTATGCCAATATGGCGGGTCTCTGGATCGTCGGCGAGGACATGCCGCAGGAGCAGAATGCGGTGAAGCTGCATGGCGAGCTGAAGGACAAATACGGCATGCCGATCCCGGACGTCTGGTTCACCGACCATCCGAACGACGAGGCGATGCGCAATCACGCCTACAAGCAGGGCGTGGCCCTCTATGAGGCAGTTGGGGCAACCCGTGCCTTCCCGACGCCGCCCTATCCGTCGACCCACAATCTCGGCACCAACCGCATGAGCGAGAAGGCCCAGGATGGTGTCGTCAACAAGTGGGGCCAGACACACGACATCAGCAACCTTTTCGTCTCCGATGGCAGCCAGTTCACCACCGGAGCGGCCGAAAATCCGACCCTAACGATCGTCTCTCTTGCGATCCGCCAGGCGGATTACATCGCCGAACAGATGGGCCAAGGCACGATCTGAGAGGCGGAACTACCTCCCTCTTGCGGGCAGCGATCGCGACGAGCGGTCCTGCCCGCTTTTTCGTGGGGAGAAGAGCCTTAGTGGCTTCGGGCCGCAACCAGAGCGCGGGCTTTCTCGCGTGCCTTGTTGCGGGTGCGGACAACGGCCTCGCGGATGCGTGCGCTGCGGCTGTTGTCGTTGTCGGCGACAGTCATCGCATTGCCGCGCCATTCGAAACCGCTGCCGAACCAGGCGGCGACAAAGAGAGCCGGCAAAAGCAGATCACGGGCGAGCATCGCGGGCAGGATGCGCCAGCTGCTTGGCCAGCCATAGCCTCGAGCGAGCAGCACTTCTGCGCCATACCAGGCGGCAAGATAGGCGAGCGGGGCGAAAAGCGGCAGTGTACCTGTCGCCGCGAGCGCAATCATGGCTGCCGTCGGCAGGGCTGCGCCTGTCAGGATTTCCGGCAGGAAATAGAGCGGGAAAGAGGCTCGGCGCAGGCGCGCCCACCGCAGCTGTCGCTTCCAGACGGCGGCGATGTCCCGCTTGCCGAGCGGCTGCGGGAATGGCTCGTGAACGATGCGGACCTTGAGGCCCGCAGTGCGGATCAGCAGTGTTGCGGCGGCATCCTCGGCGACTTCGTCGCCCAGTCGCTGGAAACCGCCGAGCTGCGTCATCACGTGACGGTTGAAGAGCATCGATTTGCCCTGGGCAAAGCCAAAGCCACAGGCGTCGGCGAAGAGCTGCCAGCGGGCCTGGAAACTGTTGAGCCAGGCGCTTTCGAGAAGGGCGCCAGCGTTCTCCGGCTCGGTTCCCGCCGGTGGCGAGCAGACGAGGCCGGTCCCGCTGTCCCAGCGGGCGATCATGCGCTCGATGGTGTCTGCTGGCATCAGCACGTTGCTGTCGGTCATGACGATCCAGTCATGGCGGGCGGAGCGCCAGCCCTTGACCACGTTGTTCAGCTTGGGATTGGCGCTGAAGGGGTCTTCGCCAACGAGAAGTGTCGATGGGACGTCGGGATGCTCCGCCATCAGGCGACGGGCGAGGGCGGCAGCCGGATCGTCTGCTCTTGCGACACAAAAAAGGATTTCATAGGTCGGCCAATCGAGCCGGAAGGAGGATGCGAGGCAGCGCTCGAGATTGTTTTCCAGTCCGCAGATCGGGCGGATGAGGGTGACCGGCGGGCGCGGCGTCGGCGCAGCCTCTCGGCTTCGGTGGCGCAGCTTGACGGAGAGGACGATGGCGATGCTTGCAAGCTGGGCGAGAAGCGCGATCGCGGCAAACCAGATCAGAAAAGTCATGGCGAGTCTCCGGATTTTGGTATCCGGATAGCACCGCTGTGTGACAGTTCGGCGAAGCCTCACCGGGTTCGCTATGTGGCTTCAGTCCTTGCTGCGCAGAGCGCGAAGCAGTTTGAAACCCAGGAATGCGGCAACGGCACCGGCCGCCAGGAAGCCGCTGATGCTGCCGCTGATTTCGGCGATCTCCGTGACGCTCTCGCTGAAGGCCGCTCCGAGACCGGTATAGAGACCGACCCAGACCATCTCTCCAAGGAGGCCTGCCAGCGTGAAGCGGGCCCAGGAAAAGCCTGAGGCTCCGGCCAAAAGGTTCAGATAGGGGCCGAGCGGGGAAAGCAGCCAGCGGGTGAGAAAGACGGCGACAGTCCCGCGTGCATCCATCTCGTGCTGCGCCCGTTCTATCGCTTTGCGGCGTGCCGGCTCGCGGCTGACGATCGGGACGAGGCGCTGTCCGGCGAGGCGGCCAAGCATGTAGCCGATCTGGTCTCCCGCCACGGCCGAGGCGAGTGCCACGGCAATGACATAGGCCAGCGTGAAGTCTCCGGCGGCCGCCAATGCGCCCATCAGCATCATGACGATCGAGGCGGGCAGGGGCGCGCCGAGGCAACTGATGCCGACGACCAGCGCAAGCAGCAACAGGCCATACGACGGCAGCGATGCGAGCAGCGTCTCGGTCAGGGTCATCTCGGAGGCACCTGCCGGCGCAGTTCGGCAAGGGAGGCCTCTATCTCGGCCTTGAACTCTTCGAAGTCCTGGCCACGCTCTTCTGCCAATCGCTCCAGCGAGGGGCGCGGGCCATCCTTTGGCGGCGGTGGCAGATCAAGGTCGCGGGCGAGCTTCTCGACCGGCACATGCCAGGAATGGGCGACATAGCCGATCGTCATCCAGGGTTCAGGCGGAAGGTCCTGGCGGGCGGGGTCGTTCCAGTAGGTCACGAAGAAAATCGTTCGCCCGGCGAAGAAGATTGCGAGCGCCATCGCCAGCAGGAATGCCGATGTCAGAATGCGCTGGCGGCGCCAGAGTTTCAGGAATGACTTCACGGTTCTCTTGTGTGCTCAGGTCGGGTTGAGGTTGACAGGTCCGGTTGCCGGCTCTCTATCGTCACGAAGCATGTAAGCGAGAACGAGGAGCGGCGGCAATGGCGGAGGTGGGTGTCCGGCTCGAAGACAGCTGGAAAGCGGTGCTGGGAGACGAGTTCGCGCAGCCCTACATGCGCAATCTCAAGGATTTCCTGAGGGCAGAAAAGGCGGCTGGCAAGCAGATCTTCCCCAAGGGTGCGGAGTATTTCCGGGCGCTTGATCTGACCCCGCTCGACGAAGTCCGGGTGGTGATCCTCGGCCAGGATCCCTATCACGGGGCGGGGCAGGCGCATGGGTTGTGCTTCAGCGTCAAACCCGGCGTGCGCATCCCGCCCTCGCTCGTCAACATCTACAAGGAGCTGCAGAGCGACCTCGGCATTGCGCCAGCGCGGCACGGCTTCCTGGAGCACTGGGCGCAACAGGGTGTGCTGCTTCTCAACAGCGTGCTGACGGTCGAGGAGGCGCGGGCGGCCTCGCATCAGGGGCAAGGCTGGGAGCGGTTTACCGATGCGGTGATCCGCGCTGTTAACGAGGATTGCGAGCATGTCGTCTTCATGCTGTGGGGCTCCTACGCGCAGAAGAAGGCTGCCTTTGTCGATGGGTCCCGCCATCTGATCTTGAAGGCGCCGCATCCCTCGCCGCTTTCAGCACATAACGGTTTCTTCGGCTGCCGGCATTTTTCGCAAGCCAATGATTATCTTCTCTCCAAGGGCAGAAACGCGATTGATTGGCAGTTGCCCAGCGAAGCATGAGGCGGGATCCTGGATGCCCTTATCGAAACCTGCTTAAGTAAGTAAATCGTCATTCTACCGAGCGAACAAAATACAGCCTGACGTTTATTGTGTGCTTTATTGGGGCGGGGCAGATTGCTCGACGATTTTTCCAGTCGTTTTCAGGTCTCACCTTTATGCAGTCCGCAATTCCGGTTTCGTCCGTTTGGCGACGGCCCGTTTCGCCGCTTCTTTGTCGCTGTGAAGAGGGCGATCTCGACCTTGTTGTCATTGGTGCCGGGTATCAGGGTCTTTCGACAGCACTGCATGCGGCCCGCGCCGGGCTTTCGGTTCAGGTCATCGAAGCCGGCGGGATCGGTGACGGTGCATCCGGGGTGAATGGCGGCCAGGTGATCCCGGGACTGAAGCAGGATCCGGAAACGCTGTTTGCGCTTTTCGGTGAAGAGACCGGCCGAAGGCTGATCGAGTTTTCGGCGGGGACGGCAGATCTTGTCTTCGATCTCATCGCCCGCGAGGGGCTCGATGTCGAGCATACGCGCTCCGGCTGGATCCAGGCGGCGCATACCGAGACCGCCATGCAGGCGGCCGCTCAGCGCAATCGGCAATGGCGGGCTCAAGGGGCGGATGTGGCGCTTCTCAATTCGGCAGAGATTGCGCTCCTGACCGGTGCCGAAGGTTATCGCGGCGGTTTTCTCGACCGTCGCGCCGGTGTCGTCAATCCGCTGGCGCTCGTGCATGAACTGGCGCGTGTCGCGACGGAAGCCGGCGCGGCGCTTGTTCTGAATGATGCCGCCATGTCGCTGCAGAGGGACGGAGCGTTCTGGCAAATCACAACGCAATCCGGCCGCTCGTTCCGGGCGCCGAAAGTCCTTGTCGCGACCAACGCCTATTCCGAGGGGCTGGTGCCGAACCTTGCCCAGAGCCTCGTCTGGCTGCATTCCTTCCAGATTGCCACGCAGCCGCTACCGCCGGATTTCGATTTCGTCCTGCCAAGCGGACAGGCGGTGTCAGACAGCCGGCGGATCCTCGTCTACTATCGCCGCAGCGCAGACGGTCGTCTGGTTCTCGGTGGACGGGGGCCGATGCGCGTACCGCAATCGACAGACGATTGGCTGCATCTGGAGCGGGCCACGCTTCGGCTCTTTCCCATGCTTGGCTCCGTGCGGATCGAGCAGCGCTGGTTCGGTCGTGTCGCGATGACGCCCGACCATCTGCCGCATCTCCATGAGCCCCATCCGGGGCTTCTGATGGCGGTCGGCTGCCAGGGGCGCGGCATTGGGCTGATGGTGGCGCTCGGTCGGGCTCTCGCGCGGTATCTGGCCGAGGGCAGCCGGGAGGCCCTGCCACTGCCGATCACGCCCGTGGTACCCATTCCGCTGCATCGCTTCCGACGTCTCGGTGTCGCTGCCCATCTTGCCTGGTATAGATTGCTCGATGGACTGGAACGCTGATCCCCGCATTGAGGTTGGGGAAAGCCTGATCACGCCGTTTTGGATGCTTGCCGTGATCCGGCATGTGACCAATAGTGCAAAATACCTTACTTTCACTCCGCTGGAGCGCGCATGTCCAACCATCTGAAGTTCTTCATAGACGGTGCGTGGGTCGATCCGCTGGAGCCTGCGGTGCTGGACGTGATCGATCCGTCCACCGAGGAGGCCCTTACGACGATCTCCATCGGCGGACGCGGCGATGTCGAACGCGCCGTGGCAGCCGCCCGAAAAGCCTTTGCCACTTTCTCGCTGACCG
Source organism: Agrobacterium sp. MA01 (assembly GCF_009650195.1). Taxonomy (NCBI): domain Bacteria; kingdom Pseudomonadati; phylum Pseudomonadota; class Alphaproteobacteria; order Hyphomicrobiales; family Rhizobiaceae; genus Agrobacterium; species Agrobacterium sp. MA01. The sequence goes on along the minus strand of NZ_CP045854.1, from coordinate 2,813,326 downwards.
ACCGGTCGGAGCGACTGGCGCTTCTTGAGCGCATCCTTGCTGTTTACAACGAGCGCTTCGACGACATCGCCCAGGCCATCAGTCGTGAAATGGGTGCGCCGCTCACTTTCGCACGAGACTCTCAAGCCGGGGCAGGGCGAGCGCATCTGGAGGCCACGATTGCCGCCTTCAAGAGCTTCGAATTCATGGAGCAGCGTGGCTCGACCCGCATCGTCAAGGAGCCAATCGGCGTCTGTGCGCTTATCACGCCCTGGAACTGGCCGCTCAACCAGATCGTCTGCAAGGTTGCTCCGGCAATTGCCGCCGGCTGCACCGTCGTGCTCAAGCCCTCGGAGATCGCGCCGGTCTCGGGGCTGATCTTTGCCGAGGTGATGCAGGCGGCTGGGACGCCTGATGGGGTGTTCAACCTGGTCAACGGCCGCGGCCCCGAAGTTGGTCAGGTGATGGCGGGCCATCCCGATGTCGACATGGTGTCGTTCACCGGTTCGACGCGGGCCGGCATCATCGTCGCCAAGACGGCGGCCGACACGGTCAAGCGTGTGGCGCAGGAGCTGGGCGGCAAGTCGGCGAACATCATCCTTCCGGATGCCGATTTAGAGACTGCCGTGCGCAAGGGCGTGGAGGGCTGCTTCGGCAATTCGGGCCAGTCCTGCGATGCGCCGACCCGGATGCTGGTCCCGGCCGATCGCCATGACGAGGCGCTTCATATTGCGCGCGAGGCTGCGGACGCTCACAAGGTCGGTGATCCCAGAGCCGAAGATACCGTCCTCGGTCCTGTGGTGAGCGACATTCAATACAACAAGATCCAGCGGCTGATCGAAATGGGGATCGAAGAAGGCGCGCTGCTGGTCACCGGCGGTCCCGGGCGGCCCGAGGGCCTGAACCGCGGCTACTATATCCGCCCTACGGTTTTCGGCCATGTGACGCCGGATATGACGATCGCCCGTGAAGAGATCTTCGGCCCCGTGCTGTCGATCATGCCCTACGAGACCGAAGAGGAGGCGATCGCAATCGCCAACGACACCGTCTATGGCCTCGCTGCCTATGTTCAGTCGCAGGATATCGACCATGCGCGGCGGGTTGCAGGGCAGATGCGCGCGGGCTCCGTCTATCTGAACTATCCGGACTGGGACACGTCCGCACCGTTCGGCGGCTACAAACAATCCGGCAACGGGCGCGAATATGCGGATTGGGGCATTCACGACTTTCTCGAGATCAAGGGCATCGTCGGCTGGGGCGCCTGAGCGGCTTTCAGAACACTCACCACGCCGTCCGTCCCGCCGCAAACGCGCCGTGGGCTTTTCAGCTTTGGTATCGACTCGCCCTTGAGCGACTGCAGTTCTACTGCGACCTCAAGTAATATCTGCTGCAAATATTACGCCTTTGCCTAAATTTTGCCAATTTTTCCAAAGGCTTGCAGTAGCGCCTTAGGACAGGTGCGCGGAACAATTTCGCGTGAAGTCCGTTCTTTCCGTCAATGGCAGTCAACGGAAAGGATCAAGCCATGAATACGAAGATTATCGCTCTTGGAGCAGTCGTACTTGGTGCCGTCGCTTCTCCTGTCCTGGCGCAGGAAGGTACGGTCACCGGTGCTGCGGGTGGTGCCGTGACCGGTGCTATTGTCGGCGGTCCCGTTGGTGCCGCCGTGGGTGGCGTCGTCGGCGCCATTGCCGGTACCGCAGTCGCCCCGCCGCCGGACCGGGTTGTCACCTATGTGCAGCAGCAGCCGGTCCCGGCCCAGCCGGTCGTGATCGAACGGCAGGTGGTCGTTGGTGAGCCTCTTCCGCAGGAAGTCGTGCTGACCACGATCCCCGAAGATCCGACCTACGCCTATGCCGTGGTCAACAACCAGCGCGTCATCGTTGACCCGCAGACCTATGTGGTCGTCGGCGTCGTCCAGTAAGCGCCGATTGCCAGCTTTGTAAATAAACAAGCTAACGGCCGGCCGCGCAGCGGTCGGTCACCCAAACCAGGAGGAAATACCATGGACCAACGTCCTGATCCACGCCTCGATCAGCGTCCGCACGTCACCCAGCAGACCACTGCGGGCAGCGGCGCTACCTGGGGCATCGCAGTCCTGCTGATCGTGGTGATCGCAGCCGGCGCATACTTCGTCTTCGGTGGCAATGACACCGCCGAAACCCCGGTTACTCCGGCCACGGAAAGTAGCACGCCTGCAGCACCGCCGGCCGATGCTCCGGCTCCGCCGCCGGCTGACACGACGACGCCGCCGGCAGGTTCGGCAACGCCCCCGGCTGCCGATCCGGTCACCCCGCCGCCGGCAAGCGATCCGGCACCGGCGGCACCTGCGACACCGGCTCCGACCGGTGGTGCCACCGATACGCCGCCACCGACCACGACGCCTTAATCGGTGTCTTGAAGCACTGCGAGGCCGGCCCCTTTGGGGCTGGCCTTTTTAGTGCCGATACGCTTTTCTCTCACTGCGTGCAGCGCAGCGACAGGACAGGAGAACGTCCAATGGGTGATGAGGGGCTCATGAGCACTGACACAGGTCGCCCACCACGTCTCGTCATCGATCCCTCCGACTATGCCGCTGTCTACGCAATCGGTGACGTGCATGGCTGTCTCGATGCGCTTTGTGAGCTGGAAGACATGATCCGCGAGGACGCGCAGTCGATAGAGGGGCGCAAGCTGATCGTGATGCTCGGCGACTATGTCGACCGAGGCCCGAAATCCGCTGCCGTCCTCTATCATCTCACGGCATCGCCGCCTTCAGGATTCGAGCGGGTTAGCCTGCGGGGCAATCACGACGATGCCTTCCTCGCATTTCTCGACGGTGATCCGGCCGGTGACTGGGTCCTCGACCACGGTGCGGAGACGACCTTGGCGTCCTACGGGGTCGAGATCGACGGTTTCACTCTGCCTGCTGGCCGATTTGCTTTGCGCGAGGCCATTAGGAATGCAGTTCCGAGCAGCCATGTGGCGTTTCTCAGATCGCTGCCGGTGCTGCTCACCATGGGTACGGATGTCTTCGCCCATGCCGGTCTAAAGCCGGGGCGACCGCTTTCCGAGCAGACCGATGACGACCTCATGTGGATCAGGCGATCCTTCCTCGATCTCGGTCCGGGTCTGCCTGTCCGTGTCTTTCATGGGCATACGCCGATGCGGGAAGCCCATGTCGGTCCGGATCGGGTCAGTCTCGACACGCATTGCTATCGCAGCGGGCGGCTGACAGCGGCGCGTGTTTTGGCTGGAGACGTGACAATCCTCTCTGTCGGCTAACCTTTCTTGAGGTTGTCAGCGCGAAGCCTTGTCAGGTGCGGGCTTGCCCCATTCGGCGATGGCGATGCCACCGAGAACGAGCACCAATGCCACCACATGGAAGACTTCCAGCTTTTCGCCGAGAATGGTGACCGATAGCAGCGTGCCGAAGACCGGAACGAGATTGATGAAGAGGCCGGCCCGGTTGGCGCCGATGCCTTCGACGCCCTTGATGTAGAGGATCTGCGAGATCAGCGAGGGGAACAGCCCGGCATAGAGAATGATCAGCCAGCCGCGCGTATCGGGGAGGATCAGCTCGCCTCGGCCGGCTTCCCACCAGAGAAGCGGCAGACAGGTGACGGCGGCGGCGAGTGCCGGCACCGCCATCAGGCTCTTCCAGTGGACAGGTGGCTTCCAGCGCAATGACACGGTGTAGATCGCGTAAGCGATGCCGGCAAACAGCATCAGCAGATCGCCATAATTCAGCGTCAGGGTGAGCAAGGTCTGCAGATCGCCATGGGAGGCGGTGACGGCAGCCCCGATGAAGCTGATCATGAAGCCCAGGATCTGGACCGCGGAGACGGCAATGCGAAACAGCAGGAAGTTGATGACGAAGATCAGGACCGGGATCGCACCCTGTTCGATCGCGCCGTTGACCGCGCTGGTATACTTGAGCGCCGTATAGAGAAAGCCGTTGAAGGCGGCATAGCCCACCGCGCCGTAGAAGATCAGCAGCTTCCAGTTGGCTTTGAGGACATCCCAGTCCTTGCGGATCTGCGGGATTGCAATTGACGCGATCACGAGGGTCGCCAGCGCCCAGCGGCCGAAGCTCAGGACCATCGGGCTCACATGGCCAAGCGCCAGCTTGCCAGCAATCGTATTGCCGCCCCAGAGCAAGGTCGTGATGACGAGAAAGGTATAGGCGCGGATGGGCAAAGACGTCATTCCCTGCATGCGGACGCCGCTTGCCGAAACCGTGTGCCCCCCGGTCCGTCACGGCGCAATTGCCTCCGAAATAGGCCAGGGGGGACGCTTTGTCACGTAAAAAGCCAAATCGCCCGTCAAGACGGGTCGATTTCCCAAAAACAACACAGTATAGATGCGCGGGTTTGGGTAGGCGCAGGCACTGCGCAATATACAGGATTATGTGATGACGAATGTCGTGGTGATTGGTTCGCAATGGGGTGACGAGGGCAAGGGCAAGATTGTCGACTGGCTCTCTGAACGTGCGGACATCGTGGTCCGCTTCCAGGGCGGACACAATGCCGGCCACACGCTCGTCATCGACGGCGTTTCCTACAAGCTCTCGCTGCTTCCCTCGGGCGTCGTGCGCCCGGGCAAGAAGGCTGTCATCGGCAATGGCGTGGTCGTTGATCCGCATGCGCTGATCGCCGAAATCGGCCGTCTGAAGGATCAGGGCGTCGAAGTGACCCCGGACAATCTGCGGATCGCCGAAAACGCCACGCTGATTCTCTCGCTGCACCGCGAACTCGACGGCATGCGCGAAGATGCGGCCTCGAACAGCGGCACCAAGATCGGTACGACGCGTCGCGGCATCGGCCCGGCCTATGAAGACAAGGTCGGTCGTCGCGCGATCCGCGTCATGGATCTTGCCGATCTCGACGCGTTGGAAGGCAAGGTCGAACGTATTCTGACCCACCACAACGCGCTGCGTCGCGGCTTCGGCGTTGCCGAAATCGAGCACAAGACGATCATGGAAGAGCTGACCTCTATCGCCGATCGCGTGCTGCCGTTCATGGATTCGGTCTGGGTGCTGCTCGACAAGGAGCGCCGCAAGGGCTCGCGCATCCTGTTTGAAGGCGCGCAGGGCTCCCTGCTCGACATCGACCACGGCACCTATCCCTTCGTCACCTCGTCGAACACCGTCGCCGGTCAGGCCGCGGCCGGTTCCGGCATGGGCCCGGGCTCGCTCGGCTATATCCTCGGGATCACCAAGGCCTACACGACGCGTGTCGGTGAAGGTCCGTTCCCGACCGAGCTGCACGACGAGATCGGTCAGTTCCTCGGTGAGAAGGGCCATGAGTTCGGCACCGTCACGGGCCGCAAGCGCCGTTGTGGCTGGTTCGATGCGGCGCTGGTGCGCCAGTCGGTTGCCACCAATGGAATCACCGGCATTGCATTGACCAAACTCGACGTTCTCGACGGCCTTGAAGAGCTAAAGATCTGCGTCGGCTATAAGCTCGACGGTCAGGAAATCGATTATCTTCCGGCAGCGCAGGCTGCCCAGGCACGCGTCGAGCCGATCTACATCACGCTCGAAGGCTGGAAGGAATCGACGGTCGGAGCCCGGAAATGGGCGGATTTGCCGGCTCAGGCGATCAAGTATGTGCGCCAGGTGGAAGAGCTGATCGGTGCTCCGGTCGCCCTCCTGTCGACAAGTCCCGAACGCGACGACACAATACTTGTGACGGACCCCTTCGAGGATTAATCTAGGATTTTATTGAAATTTTGCCGGCGCGGCGGGCCGGCTCTCAAGAGAAAGTGCTGATGGCTGACTTTATCGCTGTGATTCGACGGGCCGTGGATGGCCTGTCGAACAATACTCCGGAGATGCGCGCGCGGGTCTATGAAAAGGCTCGCGCCGCTGTCGTTCGGCAGCTCGAGAACATGTCACCGCGCCCGCCCGAGCATATGCTGCAGCGTCAGCTCGACAAGCTCGATGCGGCTATCCGTGAGGTCGAAGCGGAACATGCGGATGCCTTGCCGCCGCTTGAAGAGACGCCTGATTCTTCCATGCCTGCAGCCGCGGCTGCCGGTGTGGCAGCGACAGCGACTGTTTCTGCGCCTGCCTGGGGCGAGCCGCAGCCGGAATACGCGCCTTCTTCGAACGAGGATGTGGCGGCGCCGGAACCGGCAGAAGACGCTGCTCCGGCCGAACAGCCGGTCGAGCCTCAGCCGGCGGTAAGCGGTGATGACTGGGCGGACGCCCACATGGCCGAGCCTGCGACACCTGCAGCGGTGGAGGAGCCAGCCTATGTCGCCGAAGAACCAGCCTACGTCGCCGAAGAAACTATCACGCCCGTAGAAGAGTCTGTTCCGGAACAGGCCGTCGAACCGATGCCGTCGGCGGAAACCGCCTGGCAGGACCAACCCTTTGCGGTTCAGGAGCCGGAGAACGACTATTCGCGGCTCTACGAGAGCCGTGAAGACGATGCTCCTGCCGTCGAGCCGGAGCCGCCATACGAACCGGCGCCGGAGGCGAGGGACGAAGTCGAAACGGTCGCAGCCGCTGGACCCTACGGCGAAGGGCCGACCGCCGAAGAGACCTGGCCTCGGGGTGACGAGCCGGAAACGGCTGCACCCGCTTGGGATGCTGTGCCTGTTGTCGAGGTCGAACCTGTGGCCGAAGAGCCGCTTGGCTCTAACGCGGCAGTCGAGGTCGAGCCTTATCTCCCGCCGCAGGCGCCGGAGGTTGGTATTCGGGTGGATTCGGTTGAGGATTGGCTGCAGAGCCGCGCACTCGATCCGGCCCCGGTCATCCCCTCGGCAAGCTGGGAGCTGCCGGCTGCGACCGAAACGGCCGCCAATCGCGTGCCCGAACTGCCGGAAATCGACACCGCGCCGCCGGCCGTTTCCTATACGCCAACCGACGAGTTCCCCGCCTATGAGGAACCTGTACACGTCGAGGCCAGCAACGACTATGTCGCGCCGGAGGGCTTGAGCCTTCCCGATGCCGATCCGGTCGTGCTCGGCAAGATCGCGTCCACCTCCACGGCACCGGCAATCGACGCCGATGACTTCAGCCAGTGGTTCCAGGAGCATGTCGATCAGGGCGAGACCCAGAAAGGCAATGGTGCTCCGGCTTCTGCTTCGGCCGCCCCTGCGGCCAGCGAATTGGACGAGCATATCGACAGCTTTGCACCCAGCGCCAAGGGTGCGCAGGTAGACGTCGCGGGCCAGGCCGATGGCATGGAAGCGCTGGTCGGCGGTTATGGCCAGCAGCCTGCCTATCGCCTCGAGCCGAAGAAGCGTCGCAATCCGGCTCCGATCATCGTTGCCGCGCTGGTGCTGGTTGTGCTCGGCGCTGGCGGTTATCTCGCCTGGAGCATGCGGGATCAGATCGGCAGCATGGTCGCCAACCTGACGGGCGAGGTTGTGCCGACGCAAGAGGCCGCCGAAGCGCCCGCGGCGACACCTGCAGAGCAGCCGGAGGCACCGGCCGACACGGCGACTGCACCGGAAGTGGCGGCACCTGCAGTCGACGACGGCAGCCAGAAATTCACGCAGCGACTGCAGGCCGACGGAACGGAAATCGATGCAGGGGCCGGATCGGCGCCCATCGAGGGCGCGCCCGCCGAAGGTCGCTCCGTCTCGGCCCAGACCGTGGCGTCCACGGTCGAGCCGACCGATGCGCCGGCTGCTGCCAATGGCGCGGCTGCCACGCAGACGCCGGGAACCGCCGCCAATACGGCAGTCGTGGCCGGCGGGGAAAAGCTCTTCCTCTACGAAGAGCGTATCGGCCAGGCGACGCCGGTCGCAGTGCCTGGTTCGATCACATGGACGGCTGTGCGTGAAAACGGGGCGGACGGCCGACCTGATCCGCAGATCCAGGGCCGTATCAACGTGCCGGAGCGCGGCATCTCGGCGCTCCTGACCTTCAAGCGCAACACCGACAATTCACTGCCGGCGAGCCACATCATCGAAGTGGTGTTCTCCGTGCCTGCGGATTTCGAGGGTGGTGCGGTGGAGAATCTGCAGCGGATTGCCATGAAGCGTACCGAGCAGGACCGCGGCGACCCGCTGGTTGCCGTGACGGCCAAGGTGACCGACGACACCTATCTCGTGGCGCTCAACGACTTCGAGGACGTGGTAAAGCGCAACATGGACCTTCTGTCCACGCGCGGCTGGATCGATATTCCCGTCACCTACCGCAATGGCAGACGCGCGCTGATCACGCTCGACAAGGGAACGACCGGTGGCAATGTCTTCGATCAGGTCATCCGCGAGTGGGCGGCATTGACGCCCGCCGCGCCAGCGAACTGAGGCTCGTCCCTATCGCTTTTCTACGGATCCGTCGGGCATGTCCCGGCGGATTTTTGTTTTCGATTTCAGGGTTAGGGCAGCGGAAGTTCTCTCCGCCAGCGACCAATGCAGGGACGACGTGATGTCAGTACAGGCGCAGCGAGTGTCGACGATTCCCTTTGCCGATCCGGGCGGTGATCCGGCCATTGCCTTCCTGGCCGTCAGCAAGGGTTTCGGGCGTGGAAGCGGGGCCATCAAGGCGCTCGATGATTTGAGCCTTTCCATCCCCCGAGGTGTCGTCTATGGCCTGCTCGGTCCGAACGGCGCGGGCAAGAGCACTCTCCTGCGCATTCTCGCCGGATTGGTCAGGCCCGATCGCGGCGAGATCCGGATCTTCGGCGAGCCGGCTTGCCCCGCCCAGCGCAGCCGTCTCGGCATGTTGATCGAATCGCCGAGCTTCTACCCCTTCCTGACGGCCCGAGAGCATTTGCGGATGTTGGCGGGCGCCACGGGTACCGCAACGCTTGTGGAGCCGATCTTGCGGCGCATTGGCCTTGAAAAGGCGGCTGATAAAGCCGTCTCCGGCTTTTCGCTTGGCATGAAGCAGCGGCTCGGCATCGGCTGTGCGTTGATCGGGCAGCCCGAGGCGCTCGTCCTTGACGAGCCGACCAACGGGCTCGATCCCGATGGCATTCTGGAGATGCGGGCCCTTGTCCACGAACTGGCGCATCGCGATGGCCTGACTGTGCTTCTTTCCAGTCATCTGCTGGACGAGGTGGAGCGGGTTTGCGACCGGGTGGCGATCCTCCGGCGGGGGGCGCTGGTCGCCGAAGGTGCGGTTGCCGACCTCCTTGATCGTGACGGTCGCTTCTGGCTGAAAGTGGACGCGCCGGATGCGGTGCTTGCCCGTCTCGGCGAAGAGGCCGAGGAAGCGGACGGCGGCGTTTACGTACGGATCGAACGGACGGAGGTACCCAACCTCATCCTGTCGCTCGCCAATGCCGGCGTTCGCATTCACGAGGCCAAGTGGATCAAGCCGGATCTGGAAACCGTCTTCCTGTCAGAGACGCGGGAGGTGCGCTCATGAACCCGCTTCTCTCTGCCGAAATGCTCAAGCTTGTCCGTCAGCCGGGCATACTCTTCTGGGGCTTCCTGGCCGTGCCGCTCGCGGCACTTCTGGTCAAGCTGGTCATCGCAGGCTTCATCTATCTGCGTATGGGGCGGCAGTCCGGCGATGTCGATGTGTTCCTGTCGGCGGCGAAGAGCCTCAGTCTCTCTGGGAATTCGCTGGGTCACCTGCTCTTCGCGCTCGGCATCGCCACGGTCTTCTTTCTCGAATATCGCTATTCCACCTGGCGGCTGCTGGTGCCCAGGCATTCGCGCGTGCAGCTCTTCGCAGCCAAGCTGCTCGTTTGCCTCGCGTGGCTCGCATTCGCTCTGTTGCTGGCTGCTGTCGGCGATATTGTGCTGACCATGCTGTTTGGTGTCTTGCAAGGGCAAGGTCTCGACATTTCGGCGTCCTCGCTCATTGCGCTGGTGGCAGCATTCGGGATCGCATTTCTTGAACTTGCGGTTCTGGCGTCGCTCGCTGCCCTGCTCGTGGTTGCCTTTCGGTCAATGATTGCGGCCGTTATCCCGACCTTTCTGCTGGCGATCGGTTCGACACTGCTCCAACTCTATCTGGGAGCGGATGCTGATCGGTTGCCATTGCCGGGTTATGCGGCTCAGGACTTGCGGGACTGGTTGCTCGCGGGAGGGACGCCCGTTGCGGCAATGATCGGCGCCGCGGTGCTTTTCGGCTGGTTCTGCGTCCTGACGGGGCTTGGACTTGCAGTCTTCTCGCGGCAGCAACTGGCATCGGAGTAACAAGCGGCCACCCACAAAGGAAAAGCCGCCCGGTTGCCCGAACGGCTTGAACAGCTGTCGCCGCTGTCGACGGTTCTTTAAGCCTCGACCACCCGCAAGGCCTTGGCGCGCTCCAGGGCGTCTTTCTGGACGGCTTCCTGGACCTTTTCGAAGGCGCGGACCTCGATCTGGCGGACGCGTTCCCGGCTGATGTCGAACTCGGTGGAGAGTTCTTCCAGCGTGAACGGATCATCTGCGAGGCGGCGAGCTTCGAAGATGCGACGTTCGCGATCGTTCAACACGCTCATTGCCCGCTTCAGCATGCTGCGGCGGGTTTCGAGCTCGTCCTGTTCGATCAGGACGGCTTCCTGGCTTTCGTGGTCGTCGACGAGCCAATCCTGCCACTGACCGCTTTCGCCTTCGGCGGCGCGCAAGGGTGCATTCAGCGATGCGTCGCCGGAGAGGCGGCGGTTCATCGAAATGACCTCCTCCTCGGACACCTTCAGCTTGGTCGCGATCTCGGTGACCTGGTCGGGCTTCAGGTCGCCTTCCTCGATCGCCTGGATCTTGCCCTTGAGGCGGCGCAGGTTGAAGAACAGGCGTTTCTGGTTGGCGGTGGTGCCCATCTTAACCAGCGACCAGGAGCGCAGGATGTATTCCTGGATCGAGGCCTTGATCCACCACATGGCGTAGGTCGCCAGGCGGAAGCCACGCTCGGGGTCGAACTTCTTGACGGCCTGCATCAGGCCGACATTGCCTTCCGATACGACTTCGCCGATCGGCAGGCCGTAGCCGCGGTAGCCCATGGCGATCTTCGCAACCAGGCGCAGGTGGCTTGTGACCATCCGGTGCGCCGCGTCACGGTCGCCGTGTTCGGCATAACGCTTGGCAAGCATGTATTCTTCCTGGGGTTCCAGCATCGGGAACTTGCGGATCTCGTCCAGGTAACGGTTAAGGCCGGCTTCTCCGGCTGTGATCGATGGCAAACTACTGCGGGCCATATAGCACCCCTCTTTCTTCGCGGGCTCCCAATTCCGGCGAGCCCCATCTCCGTGGATCTCTCTATCCCACAGAAATCCGTATGACAGATAAGTATGGCAAAACGGCGATACAAGATTTGTGTTCCGTCACGAGGCCGTGACGGAGTGTCAATCGATAGAGAACGGGCAGGATCAGAGCGTCAGGGTGTCACATCGCCTTCAGCGCATCGACCACCTTCTGCAGGTCCGCCGGGATCGGGGCTTCGAAGCGCATGGTTTTGCCTGTGGTCGGATGCTCGAAGGCAAGCAGGTAAGCATGCAGAGCCTGGCGGTGGAACTTGTTGACGGCGCGCTTGGCGTCCTCGGGCAGGAGGTTCGCCTTGGTCTTGAAGGCGGCGCCATATTCCTGGTCGCCAACCAGCGGATTGCCGATATGGGCCATGTGCACGCGGATCTGATGGGTGCGGCCCGTTTCCAGGCGGCACTCGACCAGTGAGGCAAGGCAGGTGGCGTCCGGCTTTTCACCATAGCGTTCGAGCACGGTATAGTGGGTGATCGCCTCGCGTGCGTCATCTGTATCCTCGCGCTTGACCGTCCGCTTGGTGCGATCGGCGCCGGAGCGGCCCAGCGCCGCATCGATCGTGCCGGCAAGCGTACGAGGGCGACCCCAGACCACGGCGCGGTAGGCGCGCTCCAGCGGACCGGTGCGGCCATGGTCGGCAAACTGGTCGGCGAGGTGACGGTGGGCGATATCGTTCTTGGCAACGACCATCACGCCCGACGTGTCCTTGTCGAGGCGGTGGACGATGCCCGGGCGCTTGACGCCGCCGATGCCCGAGAGCGTGTCGCCGCAATGATAGATCAGCGCATTGACCAGCGTGCCATGCCAGTTGCCGGCGCCCGGATGGACCACGAGACCCGGCGGCTTGGCGATCACGATCAGGTCCTTATCCTCGTAGAGGACCTCGAGCGGGATGTTCTCGCCCTTCGGCTGCGGATCCTCCGGCTCGGGCAGGTCGATGACGACGCTGTCGCCCGGCTTGATCTTGCGGTTCGGACTGTCGAGCAGATTGCCGTTGAGCTGCACCGCCCCCTGTTCGATGAGCGCCTTCACCCGGTTGCGGGAAAACTCCTGACCGAGCGCCGCCGTAAGCCAGGCGTCGATGCGGCCTGAGGCATCATCCTCGGCAATCAGCTCTTTCCTTGATGCGGCGGCTTCGTTAAAGGGGTCGGTCATCATGTCATCCCGTCTTACGGCGGCCAGGGTCTCGGCCTTTGTCGCTGCCATTTGGCACAGACCGGGGTCTTCGACAATCGACAGCCGGTAGACCCGGCAATTTTCTCCGGCTCGTTCGCATCGGGGAAGGCATCCAAATCAGCGCGAACTTGGATTGGAAACGACTGCTGCCATGGCTCATATCGACGACGAGAACCCGGAAGACAAGCCGCTTGATCCCGTCATGGAAGGTGTGCGCCGCAAGATGGTCAAGCTGCAGCTGATCTCGGGCGGCATCATGGCCGTGCTCTTCCTCGCGGTGCTCGTATCGATCGTCTACAAGCTGACGCGTGACGAAGGCGGGGCGGAGCCCGCGGCCACGACGTCGCAGCCTTTCGCGGTCCCATCCGATCAGCCGCTCAGCCTGACCGCCAACCTGCCGGCCGGCTTCCGCGTCGTGCAGACCTCGCTGTCCGGCAGCCAGATGCTGATCTACGGCGAAACGGCTGATGGCGCGCGCAAGGCCTTCGTCTTCGATCTGCCGCTCGGCCGCATCATTGCCGACGTCACACTTGGCAGCAACTGAGGCAGGCGTGGAGCCGGGGCGCCTCATCGAGATCACCGATCCCGGCGATTTGAGGATCGCCGAGTTCACCTCGATCCGCGAACGCGACCTGACTGGACGTCACGGTCAATTCGTCGCCGAGGGCACGGTGGTGCTCTCGATGCTGGCCAAGGCGCATGCCGGTTTCGGATCGGTGCGGGCGGAAAAGCTACTGCTCCTGAAGAACAGGGTCGCTGGCCTTTCCGATCTGATCGAGCGTTTCCCCAAGGATATCCCGGTATACGTGGCCGAGGCTGCGGTTCTCGATGCGATCGCCGGTTTCCACCTGCATCGCGGGGTTCTCGCGCTTGGCAGCCGTTCTGCACCACCCGAACTGAACGATCTGGTCGCCGGTCTGCCGGAAAGCTCTCTGGCGCTGGTCGGGTGCGGCATCTCGAACCACGACAATATCGGTGCCCTGTTCCGCAATGCGGCGGGTTTCACTGCGGATGCCGTCCTCCTCGACGAGACCTGCTGCGATCCACTCTATCGAAAGGCATTGCGTGTTTCTGTCGGCTCGGTTCTGACGGTTCCCTATGCCCGGCAGGGGAGCGCCGAAGAGGTGCTCGGGGCACTTGCCACGGCTGGGTTCGAAATCTGGGCTCTGTCGCCTGCCGGTGAGGTTGAAATCGGCGCGGTTGCGCCGGGCCGGCGCGTGGCGCTGGTGATGGGAACGGAGGGGGAGGGGCTTCCGGCTGCAATCCTCAATCGTTTCCGGTCGGCCCGCATCGCCCAGGCCCCGGGTCTCGACAGCCTGAATGTCGGCACGGCCAGCGGCATTGCCCTCTACGCCATCGCGCGCGCCATGGGACGCCTCGGCTAATCCCGTGTTCCGGACTGCGGGTTCGGATCGCCGAGCCAGTCGGCCTATTCGGCTGGCGTCGCCATGCCTGCGCCACGACCGATCGAAGGGTCCATGGCGAGTACCCGGTCGACCAGGCTCTTCGGCTTGTCCCCGCTCTTTGATTGCGGCGAGACGAAGTCTGTGATGACGCTCTGCTCGCCTTCACGGGCGGCCGTGAGAACGATCATCTTGGCGGCGATATCACCGAGTTCTTCACGCATTGCATCGTCTTCGGTCGAGGCCTTCACCTTCAACAGGCGCTCGGTCAGGGCCGTCTGGCTCCGCCGAATATCGTATTCCAGCGCGGTCGTATCGGTCGCGAGGTTGGAATTGGCGATCTCGTCTTCTGGCATCGGCGTATCCTTGGCGTCGGGTATCGCGATGCCGGCTTCCCGAAGGGCGCGCTGGGCTTCGCGGAGCTGGGCATTGGCCGTCTTCAGCTTGGCGCGGAGATCGCGAAGTTCGCGTGTGCGGCGCTCGACGAGAGAACTCGCGTCGGCTCTTTCCGCTGCATCCCGGGCCAGCACGTCTTCGAGGCGCAGAACCTTGTGTTCTTCCTGGGCGAGGCGCAGTTCCGCATCCTTGGCGCGCTTGCCGAGCAGCTTGTTTTCCCGCCGCAAGTCTTCCCGTTCGTCACGCATCCCTTGAATGCGCGTCTTCAGCGTGTCGATCTCGGTGTCGCGGCTCATGGCTTCGATGCGCATGGTGTCGATGTCACTGATCAGGCGGGCAATGCGATGGGCACGGTCCTCGAGCTCGATATCCTTGGCGGCTGCGGCGATTTCCACCCGCTTCAAGGTTTCGCGCATCGTCGACATTTCCACGTCGCCCCGACGCAGACGCGAGCGCAGGTCGGCAGCTTCCGTGCTCATGTCTTCTATTTGGACCTTGAGCTCCTTCGTCTCTGCGACGAGGTGTGCTGCGTCGCCGCTGAGTGTCTCGTTCTTCAGCGTCAGGCCGATGGTCTTTTCACGCTCGCGGGTCAGATCATGCTGGGTTTTGGCGTTTTCTGCGGCATAGAGTGCGCGCACCATGTCCTTCTGGGCGCGAATCTCCTGCGGGCTGAGCGGCATGGTGGCCTTCAGACGGTTCTCCGTATAGCGCACCACGCGCTGATGCACGGCCGGGGCAACCAGCATCACCAGCAGCGCTGCCGCCATAAATCCCATTGCGAATATCAGGGTATATTCAATCACGACGGCGCCACAGCACTAGGGAAGCATTAGCAGATAGTTAAGCATGCAGAGTGTCGCCCGGCAAGCAGAACAGCCTGACGAGCCATGTCCTTACACCAATATGGCTAACGACAGAACAGATCGAGCTTGCTTCAGCCTTAAGGATTAAGGCGAGACGGTTCAGAAAGGGTTCCAGGTGGGTGTGCGGGTCAGCTTCAGATAGCCGACATTGATGCCGAGGCGTGCGCCGATGCCAGTGCGAATCGGCACCAGGACCACGTCACGGCTCTTCAATACCGTCATGCCGACGCCGGCGACGATATAGGCCGAGCCGCTCACGCCGCCATAGCGGGCATAGAGCGTGTCGACATCCGGCAGGTCATAGACCAGCATCATGGTGCGGGTGCCGTTGCCGCCGTAGTCGAGGCCGAGGGAGGGGCCTTGCCAGAAGACGTCGTGCTGACCGACATTCTTGGTGTAGAGCGTGCCTTCGCCATAGGTCAGGCCGGCAATGAGGGCGCCTGAGCCTTCCTGGCCCAGAATATAGCCGTTCGGAAGGCCATTCTGCTCGAAGGCCTGCTCGATCACCTTGGCGAGCGCTCCACTGGTCTCGCCGAAGAAGCCGTGGCCTGCGTCGACCACTTCCTGGATCGAGTATTCGCCGGCAGCATGGGCGGGGCGCAGAGCCGAAACGAGGCTGATCGTTGCCAGAATGGCGACGGCCAGCGACCGCAGCAGTGGCAGGGAGCAGTGGGGCAGGTGACGCATAGTGCCTCCTAAATGCGAAGCCGACGGATTCGGCGTCTTCCTTGGGGGTAATTAAACCTAGCGAGCATCGTCTTAATAATCGGTTTACCAAATATGGTGTCATTATGGCCGAACGGTATCCGACCAAGTCGTAGCCAGCGGACGTGTGTCCGACTGTTGCTTCGAGGGTCCACATCTTCTGGAGAAGACCATGGCGAAGAATCCTAATCTCACGCTTGCAGGCCCCGATCTTGCTGCGCTGCTCTGCAGCCGTGTCTGCCATGACGTGATCTCGCCTGTTGGAGCGATCAACAACGGCCTGGAACTGCTTGACGAAGGCGGCGCCGATGCCGATGCGATGGATCTGATCCGGACCAGCGCGCTCAACGCCTCGGTACGGCTGAAATTCGCCCGACTTGCCTTCGGTGCTTCGGGCTCGGTCGGTGCTTCGATCGATACCGGCGAGGCGGAAAAGGCAGCAAAGGATTTTGCCCAGGCCGAGAAGAAGACCGAGGTGAGCTGGAGCGGACCGCGCGCGATCATCCCTAAGAACCGGGTGAAGCTGCTGCTCAACCTCTTCCTGGTCGCCTATGGTGCCATTCCGCGTGGCGGCTCGCTGGATATTTCTCTCGAAAACCCGGAAACGGACGCCAAGTTCAAGATCGTCGCCAAGGGACGCATGCTGCGGGTGCCGCCGAAGTATCAGGAAATCCTGTCCGGTCATCTCGAAGAGGCCGTCGATGCCCATACCATCCAGCCTTATTACACGGTGCTGCTCGCGGATGAATGCAGCATGGAGCTGAAATGCGTGCCGAGTGAAGGCGAGATCGCATTCACCGCCGAGGTCGTGAGCTGAACCGTCCCGCTTCGGGACGCGCAAGTGCTGCAACCGGTAACCTTTCCTTAGGCGCGGCCCATTAAGGTATCCATTACATTTCAGATCCCCCGTATCTGGGGAGGGGAGTCCACCATGAAGCGCCTGATGATCGCAGATGGGTCCGACATCGTTCGCAAGGTCGGCAAGAAGATCCTGTCGGAACTCGGCTACCAGGTGACGGAAGCGGCGTCCGGTCGCGAGGCGCTGTCGCGCTGCGAGCGCGAGCTTCCCGATGTGATGATCGTCGATGCCGGCATGAGTGATGCCCTCGATCTGATCTCCAATGTCCGTGCGCTGCCGGAAGGCAAGGCGGTCAAGATCTACTACTGCGTGGTGGAAGCCGAGCTGAAGGTGATGATGGCCGGGAAGCGGGCGGGTGCCAGCGACTTCCTCCTGAAGCCCTTCGATCGCGAGATCCTCACGAAGACCTTCGGCGACAAGGCAATCGCTGCCTGATTTCCCCTGCCGGGGCTAAACGACGACATGTGTGACAAAGGCGGTGCCCAGAGCGCCGCCTTTTTTGTGTTTGCTTGATCAGTGCCGGGGAAGCCCTTGTTTCGAGGCTCCAAAATGCAAGAAGCCCGCGTCATCGACGCGGGCCTCTTTGAAGAAGTGGAAAAGGGGCTTACGCCGTTTCCATGTATTCCGCACCATCCGGCTCGCGCAGCACATAGCCACGACCCCAGACGGTTTCGATGTAGTTGGCGCCACCGGCAGCGTTTGCGAGCTTCTTGCGCAGCTTGCAGATGAAGACGTCGATGATCTTCAGTTCCGGCTCGTCCATGCCGCCGTAAAGGTGGTTGAGGAACATTTCCTTGGTGAGCGTGGTGCCCTTGCGGAGCGAAAGCAGCTCCAGCATCTGGTATTCCTTGCCCGTCAGGTGAACGCGCTGACCGCCGACTTCGACCGTCTTGGCGTCCAGGTTCACGATCAGCTCGCCGGTGATGATGATCGACTGGGCATGGCCCTTCGAGCGGCGGACGATCGCATGAATGCGGGCAACCAGCTCGTCCTTGTGGAACGGCTTGGTCATGTAGTCGTCGGCGCCGAAGCCCAGACCACGTACCTTGTCTTCAATGCCCGCCATACCGGAAAGGATCAGGATCGGCGTCTTCACCTTGGACAGGCGAAGGGTACGCAGCACCTCATAACCGGACATGTCAGGCAGGTTCAGGTCGAGCAGAATGATGTCGTAATCGTAGAGCTTGCCGAGGTCGACACCTTCTTCGCCGAGATCGGTGGTGTAGACGTTGAAGCTCTCCGACTTGAGCATCAGTTCGATGCTCTGCGCCGTTGCGCTATCGTCTTCAATGAGTAGAACCCGCATATTTATCCCCTTTACCGCCGCCGAAAGGTCAAGATGGCCCCCTACGCGATACGGATCCAGTCGTTGCCTGATTTGAAGGCTGCCACCAATTGGTTAACAAATTCTGATTCCCTCTGGCAAGGTGTATCGAATTTATTAAGCAAAGATATCAGCCTCCTGATTCTTCATGTGTTTCCGGTCATCGCCACACCTGAATCAGCACCTCAGGAAACCCCTGTAACCGATTCATTTGACTCATCATTGTCACGAGCTCTTTTCGGGCTCTGGCATTTACTGACCCTTAAGTGATCGGGCTTATCATTAACGATGCCCGTAAACGAAAGGTTACCAAAGGTAGCTTTTTGTTAACGCCGCGGACTTTTTTTGGACGAATCGGTGGCGGGCGTGTTGAGTAGCAAGTGTGGCGGGGGGTCTCGCATCACGGGAGTATTGCGTATGAAGTCGCGTGAGAGCCTGGTACGCCTGAAGGGATTTCAGGTTACCGAAAAGCGTCGGCAATTGCAGCAGCTGCAGTCAATGATGTCGGAATTCGAACGGATGGCGAAGGAGCTAGAAGCTCAGATCGGCATCGAGGAAAAGAAATCGGGCATCACCGATCCCAATCATTTCGCCTATCCCACCTTCGCCAAGGCGGCACGCCAGCGCGCGGACAATCTCCAGGTCTCCATTCGGGAACTGAAGGTCCAGCAGGAAGCGGCGGAACTGGCGTTGGAAGAGGCTGAAGCGGAATACCAGAAGGCGGCGGCTCTCGAAGAGCGCGACGGCCAGATGCGTGTCCGGGCCTGAATAACGCTATTCAGTCTGGTTGAGATTTCAAACAGGAAGGCGGGCGCGGGTTATCCGGCGTCCGCCTTCGTTCGTCTTGGGCACCGGCTGACCGGAGCTCACTTGCGCACGTCGTTCCAATCCGGGTGCCGGTCCATCTGCGCCTTCATGAACGGGCAGAGCGGGATGATCTTCCAGCCGCCTTCACGCGCGGCAGCGACGGCATGTTCGGCGAGCGCCTGACCGGCGCCCTGTCCGCGCATGGTGTCCGGGACTTCCGTATGGTCGATGATGATCAGGCTGGCGGAGGCACGGGAATACGTCATCACGGCCGGCTTGCTGATGCCCTCGATGCGGCCGACATAGCGTCCACCCGATCCTGCCTCTTCACTGGTGATCTGCATTGACGCCTCCTGTTGCCGCGTTTCGATGGTTCTGTTTAACATCGGGTAGAGCCGACCGGGAAGCCAACTGCCGGATACGCTGTGTTCGATGTCAGGAAGGGAGCCATTGTGGTCGTCTGGTTGAAGGCGCTTCTTCTCGTCGGAGCCTCAATCTCGTTTGCGCTCGGCGTGAGCCTGCCGCTGATGCGGTTCGAAAGTTTTTATGTCTTTTCCACCGATGCCTCGCTGATCGAGGTGATCGTTTCGCTCTATGCCGACGGAGACGGCTTGCTTGCGCTTCTGGTCGGGCTCGTTTCCATCGGTTTTCCGCTGATCAAGCTGCTGCTTCTCGCGGCCGAGAATATCGCTGGCGAGGTGCAGCCGGGGCAGGGGTTGCTCACGCGGTTGGTCCCGGTGCTGTCGAAATGGTCGATGATGGACGTGTTGCTGGTCGCCATCGTCATCTTCGCGACGAAAACCAGCGGGCTCGCTCAGGCCTTCACGCAGCCGGGGCTCTGGTTCTATGCCGGATCCAGCCTGGCGGTTGCGGCGCTCAGCGGCTTGAACGCGGTAAGCGTTGCCCGAAAAACATGAAACCGGCAGGCTGGGCCTTGCCGGTTTCAGGTATGGGTCTGATGCAATTAGAAGTGTACCGGGCGAGCCGGCACGAAAATGGACTAATGGCGATACTGCTGAATTCGGGTGGTGCGCAGGCCCGGCAGGCCATGATCGTTGATCGATGACTGCCAGGATAGGAATTCCTCGACCGTCAGGGTGTAGCGTTCGCAGGCTTCTTCCAGGCTCAACAGGCCACCACGCACAGCCGCGACAACCTCAGCCTTGCGGCGGATCACCCAGCGGCGCGTATTGGCCGGCGGAAGATCGGCAATCGTAAGGGGGCTGCCATCGGGGCCGATGACATATTTCACTCGTGGGCGGATCATTTCGGTCATTGGACTCTCTATACAAACTCAAGACCACACACCCTCATACTAGGACCGATGCTTTAAAATTTGCCTAAGCCCATTGTAAGCATTTGATAATAATTTTCGCGACCGGGCTGGGGCGAGAGTCGTGGCGTTTCGGACAAGTTGATTAAACTTGCGGCAAATGCATAGGAGTTATGCGAGGACTGCGACTGGTGCCCATTAGCGATCTGTGGCATTGGGCTCCCCAGCAATACTGATGTCTCGATCGATGCGTCGATCGGAAGGGCAGATGTCGAGCATCGCGGTTTCCGTAGGGGGCCGCAAGACCGGCGACAGGCCCAGCTGATACTCGTTCCCCATGGAGCGATTCAATGTCCACAAACATTCGAAATCCCGATCGGACGAACGTCCGGTCGAAAGGAGTTTTATGTTCAGGCCAACTGATGTGACGGGCAGTCACGGTCTTGGTGACGGTGATGCCGTTTTTCAGAGCGAAGCGCTCTCCACCGGCCCATGGGGGCGCGAGTTCTCTGCGCTCGGTCGCAGCCATGGCTTTCGAAACACGCTGCTTGCGCGCGTTCCAAAGGCGGATAGTCCGGAGTTTTCGGCCAATCTGATCCTCTGTACCTGGCCTGACGAACTGCGCCTCGGCTATGAAGCGGCAGAAGTCTATGCCGGCAGCCTGCTGATCGCGCGGATCAAGCAGTCTATCCTTCCGCTCTTCACGCATGACAATCTGTTTCTCGGCACGCCGGGATCGGAGGCGCGCCAGCCGCTTGCCCCGCTTTTCCAGCAGTTTGAGATGGGCGGTTCTCTGGTCTTCAACTTGAACGACCGCAACCAGACCCAGTATGTGCTCGTCTTTTCGGGGCGTGACCATGCGCCCGAGCGTCCGGAAATCGCTGCCCTGCAGCTGAGTGCGATGGAGCTGCTGGATTCGGGCGTCGAGGCCCTGGTGCCGCGGCTTGGGCCGAAGGAAAAGCTGTCGGCACGCGAGATCGAATGTCTTCGCTGGTCGGCGGCCGGCAAGAGCAGCGATGAAATCGCCATCATCCTCGACATTTCCAGCCACACGGTTGTCAGCTATCTCAAGAGTGCAATGCGCAAGCTTGAGGCGGTGAACCGCATGCAGGCCGTGGCGCGCGCCTGTCGCTATCGGCTGCTCTGACACTCGCATACTTTACAGACGAAAAGGGGCGCCGGCTTTTCAAGCGGCGCCCTTCGTCGTTTTGATCTTCAGAGAAAGGCGAGGCTCAGCTCGGTCTTGCCGTAGCCGAACTGGTACTGGATCGTGCCCTGATGGCGAAGCGCCAAGGTGTCGCCGGCATCGAGCCAGACCAGAGCGACCGTGCTCGATGTCCCGGCGCCCCCGATATGGGTTGCGATATCGGCGGCGCCGTTGCGGCTGACATGGACCGTGTGGGTACCGGTGCTGACGGCGGATACGCTGAGCGACAGCAGATAGTAACCGGATACAGCGACGACCAGCGGCCGGCCATGGCCGGAGGCGAGCGGTGAGCCGAGGGACATGTCGCCACCCGAGAGGTGCAGGTCGTCAAAGCCGGTGAAGCTGCCGGCTGTTGGTGTGAGCGTTGTCGTGGCGAGGGCGGCGCGGGCCAGCGGCCGCTGATCGTGGCGGACATAGCCTTCCGGGGTGATGCTCACGGCCTGGCGCCAGCCTGTCATGTCGCCGTTCACCTTCAGCGAGAAGCGATCCTCTCCGGCAAGGCCCATCTCTGCGCGACCCTGCCAATTGGACTGGAAAATCAGGCTCGCCGTATCCGGGGTGGCAGCCTTGTTGATCGTCAGACGATGGTTATCGCCGGCGTGGTTCAGAAGGGTCGCCGGCGAGGAGAGGGAGAGCCTGTTGTGGCCATCGGCATCGGCGGCAATTCCCAGGCGTTCGAAGCGTGCTTCGGCGACAAGCGGCGGAACAATCCAGTCCGTGCCGTCGAAAATCCTCAGCCTCTGCTCGTCGAGGAAAAGAGCGTGCCAGCCGATCCTGGGTGTGATGAAAACCCAGACGCCATCCTGAAACAGGGCGAGTTGCCCGGCATGCCCTGTCCAAAGATCGGTTTCCGGTGCGGCGACCCAGTGGATTTCACCTTCCTCAGGATCGGCAGGCGGGCTCGTCGCATTGCCGGCGACAACCAGTTGTACCAGCGCGTCGAGCCGCTGGAGTGCTTCATTGTGCGTCACGTGCTTCTGGGCCTGCGCCGGCAGGATGAAGGGCAGGGCGAGATTGGGGGTCGTGTCTGGCATGGTCTCTCCTTCGCATTCGGCTGCCGGGGGCAGCGCGTGTTGACGCGGAGAGTGTGAGACAGGCGCAGCAGAGGGGGATGAAAAGCATCTGCCCCCATTGAATAGCCTCGAAATTTTCCGAAACTCATCCCCGCTCGGAGGGGCGTCCGGTGGCGAGAAAGGGTGGGTTTTCGAAGGTGCGCAGCCCGGGCAGGCGCTTGCCATAGGTGAGCGGCGCGCCGTCTTCGGTC
Source organism: Agrobacterium sp. MA01 (assembly GCF_009650195.1). NCBI lineage: Bacteria > Pseudomonadati > Pseudomonadota > Alphaproteobacteria > Hyphomicrobiales > Rhizobiaceae > Agrobacterium > Agrobacterium sp. MA01. The sequence goes on along the minus strand of NZ_CP045854.1, from coordinate 2,790,937 downwards.
GCAACCATGCCGCCAGCTGCCCGAAGCACGGCATCGCCTGCAGCCGTGTCCCATTCCATGGTCGGGCTGAAGCGGGGGTAAAGGTCGGCAACGCCCTCGGCCACCAGGCAGAACTTGAGCGAGGAGCCGACAGTCTTGCGCTCCAGGATCTCCGCCTTGCGGATATAGGCGTCGGTCGCATCGCAATTGTGAGAGCGGGACACCAGGGCTGACGGGGAAGTCCCCTTCAAGCGCGCAGCAATCGGCATGCGGGCCACGACCCTGTCGTTTTCATCAAGCTTCAGCTTCTCCGCCTTGCCGGCGCCGCCGAGATAAAGCGTGTTGAGTGCTGGCGCATGGACGACGCCGAGTGTGGGGGTGCCGTCTTCGATCAGCGCAATGTTGACCGTGAAGTCGTCATGGCCGCCGATGAATTCCCGGGTGCCGTCGAGCGGATCGACCAGGATGAAGCGCCCGCCGCTGACGTCGGGGATGCGGCCGGCGGCGACCTCTTCCTCGGCAACCACAGGGACTTCGGGCAAAGCGTGGGCCAGTGCATCGAGAATCAGGCGTTCGGCGGATTCGTCCGCCTCGGTCACCGGAGACTTGTCGCCCTTCAGGCGCACCCCTGCACCCGCTTTGTAGATGTCGAGAATAACGCGGCCAGCGGCAATCGCGCTCGTCTCGAACAGCTTCAGAATGTCCTGCCTATCACGCAACTGAACCGGGCTCCCGATCACATCCACTCCGGTTTATCCCCGTCTCCCACGCTTTGGAAGTGCTCGATGTCGCAAGCTCTTGCCGGGGTGTGATGTTTCTGTGCTGCACTGCGATCAAACCTGTGTTCCATGTCTCAAACAGCATAGATTTTGTCCTGATCGCGCTTGCTCTTTATGATGCCTATGCGAATGTGACGCGACATTTGCAGAGGTTGTTCGATGCGTTATTCCGCCCTTTCGATCTTCCGCCAGGCGCTTTCCGGCAACCGGAACTGGGCGCCGATGTGGCGCGAGCCGCAGCCGAAACCGCATTACGACGTTGTCATCGTCGGGGGCGGCGGGCATGGTCTTTCCACTGCCTATTACCTCGCCAAGGAATTCGGCATCACCAATGTCGCTGTTATCGAGAAGGGCTATCTCGGCGGCGGCAATGTCGGGCGAAACACCACGATCATCCGTTCGAACTACATGCTGGAGGGCAACGAGCCCTTCTACGAATTCTCCATGAAGCTGTGGGAAGGCCTGGAACAGGACTTCAACTACAACGCTATGGTGTCCCAGCGCGGCATCATCAATCTCTTTCATAGCGACGGCCAGCGCGATGCCTATGCGCGGCGCGGCAATGCGATGATGATGCATGGGGTGAAGGCCGAACTGCTCGACCGCGAGCAGGTGAAGGCGATGATGCCCTATCTCAATTTCGATCATGCGCGCTTCCCGATCATGGGCGGATTGCTGCAGCGGCGCGGCGGCACGGCCCGTCATGACGCGGTTGCCTGGGGGTATGGACGCGGTGCGGACGAGCGCGGCGTGGATCTCATCCAGCATTGCGAAGTGACCGGCATCCGCCGCGACGAACTCGGTCAGGTGACTGGTGTCGAAACGAGCAAGGGTTTCATCGGCTGCAACAAGCTGGCGCTGGCGACTGCCGGTCATACCTCTGTCACCGGCAAGATGGCGGGGCTGGACCTGCCGATCGAGACGCATGTGTTGCAGGCCTTCGTGTCGGAGGGCATCAAGCCCGTCATCGACAATGTCATCACCTATGGCGCCGGACATTTCTATATCTCGCAGTCCGACAAGGGCGGCTTGGTCTTCGGCGCCGACATCGACTACTATTCCTCCTATGCCCAGCGCGGCAATCTCGCGACCGTCGAGCATACGATCGAGGAGGGCGTGTCGCTGATCCCGGGTCTATCCAGGGTTCGGGTGCTGCGGTCCTGGGGGGGCGCCATGGACATGTCGATGGACGGCTCGCCGATCATCGACCGCACGCCAATCGACAATCTCTATCTGAATTGCGGCTGGTGTTACGGCGGCTTCAAGGCGACGCCGGCGTCCGGCTTCTGCTTTGCCCATTTGATCGCGAAGAACGAGGCCCATCCCGTGGCCCGCCTCTTGCGCCTTGATCGCTTCGAACGCGGCTTTGCCGTCGACGAAGGCGGCAAGGGTCCCCAACCGAACCTGCATTGAGACATCGCCATGGCAAGCCTGATCACCTGTCCGCATTGCGGCGTTCGTCCCAAGGAAGAGTTCAGCATTCGCGGTGACGCGAGCCCGGTCCGTCCGGCGCCGGGTGCGCCCGACGATGCCTGGAACGCTTACGTTTTCATCCGCGACAATCCGAAGGGCCGGATCATCGAGCACTGGCACCATTCGGCCGGTTGCCGGCGCTGGGTGGTGGTCGAGCGCGACAATGCTTCGAGCCATGAGGTCTATAGCGTGACCGATGCGAGCGAATACGCGAAGGAGGCCGCACGATGAGTGGTTACCGGCTTTCCTCCGGCGGGCTCGTCAACCGCGCCCGCACCATCTCCTTCTCGTTCGATGGTGAGACCTATACCGGTTATGAGGGCGATACGCTGGCCTCTGCGCTGATTGCCAATGATCAGCTGCTCGTCGGGCGCTCGTTCAAATATCACCGTCCGCGCGGCATCGTGACGGCGGGCTCGGCGGAGCCGAATGCCCTTGTCACGATCGGCAAGGACGGTCGGACCGAGCCGAACACACGCGCCACTGTGGCCGAGCTCTATCAGGGGCTCGAAGCCAATAGCCAGAACCGCTGGCCGTCGCTGAAATACGATATAGGTGCGGTCAACAGCCTCTTGTCGCCGTTCTTGTCCGCCGGCTTCTACTACAAGACCTTCATGTGGCCGAAAGCCTTCTGGGAAAAGCTCTACGAGCCGATCATCCGGAAAGCCGCCGGCCTTGGCAAGACGCCGTTCATCGCCGATCCCGATCGCTACGAAAAAGCCTGGGCGCATTGCGACCTGCTGGTGGTCGGAGCCGGGCCCGCCGGATTGATGGCAGCGCGGGCCGCCGCGCGCGCTGGGCTGCGCGTCATTCTGGCGGATGAAGGCTTCAGGCTTGGCGGATCGCTGCTTTCCGAGCGCGTCACCGTCGGCGGCGTGCCGGCGGCCGAGTATGCTGCCTCCGTCGTCGAGGAGCTGAAGAGCCTTTCCAACGTCACGCTGATGCCGCGCACCACGGTGTTCGGCTGGTATGACGACAATGTCTTCGGTGCCATCGAAAAGGTGCAGAAGCATGTCGCCCAGCCTTCGGGTGAGCTTCCGGTCGAGCGTGTCTGGCGCATCGTCGCCAAGCGGGCGATCCTCGCTTCGGGTGCGGAAGAGCGGCCGCTGGTCTTCGGCGGCAACGACAAGCCGGGCGTGATGACCTCGGGTGCTATCAGGACCTATCTCAATCGCTATGGCGTCGCCGCTGGCCAGAACGTCGCGATCTTCACCAATGGCGGTGCGGGTTATCGCACGGCGGCCGATCTGGTCGCTGCCGGTGTGGGTGTCGCTGCTATCATCGACGGGCGGACACACTCGTCTGATGTTGGTCCATCAGGCGTGCGGGTCATCCGCGGCGGCTCCGTCATCGACACCAAGGGCACTTACCGGATCAAGGGTCTGATTGCCGAACGCGTCGGCCATCAGGAAGAGATCGCCTGCGATGCGCTGGCGATGAGTGGCGGCTATAGCCCGATCGTGCATCTCGCCTGCCAGCGCGGCGCCAAGCCCACCTGGTCGGACGAGCACCAGGCCTTCCTGGCGCCCGATGTGGGGCAGGGGCTGCGGATCGCCGGCTCTGCTGCCGGGCATGCGTCGCTCGCCGCCGTTCTACGCGACGGCGCCGACAAGGCGCATGAGGCGATCGGTGATCTCGGTCGTCTCGTCGGGACGGTCGACGTGCCCGAAGTCGAGGGCGAATTCGACGCGAGTTTTGCGCCGCTCTGGTACGTGCCGGGTGCAAAATCCAAGGCATTCGTCGACTTCCAGAACGACGTGCATGTGAAGGACCTGAGCCTTGCCCAGCGCGAGGCCATGGGGCATGTCGAGCACAGCAAGCGCTACACGACCGGCGGCATGGCGACCGATCAGGGCAAGCTCGGCAATGTCGCCACGATCGGCATCGTGGCCGGCATGCGTGGCGTATCCCCGGCCGAGATCGGCACCACGACCTTCCGGCCCTTCTACACGCCCGTTTCCTTCGGGGCGATGGCGGGCACCTCGCGCGGTGAACATTCGCGGCCCGTGCGCACCTCGCCGCTGCATGGCTGGGCGAAGAAAAACGGCGCCGTCTTTGTCGAATCCGGCCTCTGGTATCGCTCCTCCTGGTTCCCGCGCGATGGCGAGAAGACCTGGCGCGAGGCCGTGGACCGGGAAGTGCTGAATGTCCGCGCCAATGCCGGGATCTGCGATGTCTCGACGCTCGGCAAGATCGAGATCTTCGGCAAGGATGCCGCGGAATTCTTGAACCGCGTCTATTCCAACGCCTTTCTCAAGTTGCCGGTCGGCAAGGCGCGCTACGGACTGATGCTGCGCGAAGACGGGATTATCTACGACGACGGCACGACCAGCCGCTTCTCGGACGAGCATTTCTTCATGACAACGACCACGGCCTATGCGGGCGAGGTGATGACGCATCTGGAATTCTGTTCCCAGGTTCTCTGGCCGGATCTCGACGTGCGGTTCGTCTCCTCCAGCGATCAGTGGGCGCAGATGTCGGTTGCGGGTCCCAAGGCGCGGATCATCCTCGAACAGATCATTGAGGACGATATCTCCGACGAAGCCTTCCCCTTCCTTTCAGCGCGGGAAGTGTTGCTCAAGGGGGGCTTGAAGGCGCGGCTCTTCCGCATCTCGTTTTCCGGCGAACTGGCCTTCGAAGTGGCAGTGCCGGCCAACTACGGCGAGGCTGTTGCCGATGCGATCGTGGCGGCCGGCAAGCCGCATGGCATCTGCGCTTACGGTGTCGAGGCGCTCAACGTGCTGCGCATCGAGAAGGGCTTCATCACCCACAGCGAAATCGATGGGCGCACGACGCCCGACGATGTGGGTCTCGGAAAGATGTTCTCGACGCAGAAGGCCGATTTCATCGGCAAGCGATTGTCGAGCCGCTTCGGCCTCACCGCTGCCGATCGTCCGCAACTCGTCGGCCTGAAACCTGTCGATCGCGACAAGAGTTTCGCTGCCGGCGCGCATCTCTTGAAGGAAAACGTCAAGCCGTCGACGCTGAACGACCAGGGCTGGGTGTCCTCCGTCTGCCATTCGCCGACACTCGGGCACACGATCGGGCTTGCCTTCCTCAAATCCGGCCGCGAGCGGCTTGGCGAGAAGGTCGTGGTCTGGGACGGCTTGCGTGGTGGGGAAGTGCTGGCCGAGGTCGTCAGCCCCGTCTTCTACGATCCCGACAACAAGAAACTGAACCTGTGAGGATCCTGCTATGCCGGTGACCTATGCCATCAGTCACGTGCTCGAGGACCACATTTCCGGTTTCGAGGCGACGCCCAATCCGCATCATCTCGCCATCCTGCGGGCAGTCTCCGTCTTCTCCGCACTCGCCCATCCGGGCCACGAGGCTGACATTGACGAGGCGCTCACCAATCTCGAAGATGTCCATGTGCGGGTCTGTGGACCGGGGGAGTGGCTTGTTCTCAGCGAGACCGTCGCTGCCGACACCATTGCGCGCCAGCTTGCCGAGCTCGGGGCAAGCCGGGCCTCCTTCGTCGACCAGAGCGACGGGCGCGTGGTGCTCCGGATTCACGGGCCGAAGGTGCGGTCGATCCTGGCCAAATGCACGGCGCTTGACCTGCATGCAGATCTCTTCGAAATCGGCCAGTCGAGCAATTGCCAGATTTGCCATGTCGCCGCCAACCTCGCCCGCACGGGCCAGGATGCGTTCGAGATCATCGTGATGCGCAGCTTTGCGGGATTTGTATTCGACGAGATGCGCGAGATGGGCCGCGAGTTTGCGCTGACGGCGGGGTTTTCGTGATCGACTGACCATGGCATTCCTTCGGTGAACTGCCGGGGCTATGTCGGCGTTATCGAAGCAAAGGATTCCGCCCCCGCATGTTTCACCTGATGTTCTCCCTGCCATGGCTGATCGTCGCCTCTCGCTTCATCGCCCCCCTGCCGTGGCCGTGGTGGGTGCAGCTTTCGCTCGCCGTCTTTCTGCTGTTTGCCTCGCAATATCACCTGTTCAGCCGGTTTACGTCCGGATCTGTCTTCGCGCCGGAATTCCCGCGGCCACTGGTGATCGCCTTCAATCTATTCTTCGGTGCCATCGTGCTCCTGGCGGCCATGCAGGTGATCCTCGACCTGATCAGTATCCTGATCTTTGCCGTCACCTGGTCGTTTCCTGTTGTGCCGCCGGAGGTGCGCTACACGATGGGGATCGCCGCGCTGTTGCTTGCAAGCTTTGGTATCAGCCAGGCGATCCGCGTGCCGAAGGTGAAGCGCATCGAGGTTGAGATTCCCGGTCTTGCGCCTGATCTCGACGGTTACCGGATGGTACAACTGACCGACATGCATATCAGCCGGCTGTTCACGGTCTCCTGGGCACGGGCCGTGGTGGAAAAGACCAATGCGCTCGACGCCGATCTGATCGTGATCACCGGCGATCTGATCGACGGCAGTCTCGATATCCGCCGCGAGGACATTGCGCCGCTTTCCGGTCTCAGAGCCCGTCACGGAGTGCTGACGGTGCCGGGCAATCACGAATATTTCTTCGATGTCGATCGTTGGCTAAAGCATTTCCCCGAACTCAACATGCGCATCCTGGCCAATGCGCATCACGTCATCGAGCGGGGGGAGGGCAGGCTCGTCATCGCCGGTGTGACGGATCTTTCGGCGCGGTTTACCGGCGCTGTCGAGCCGGATCTGGGGCGGGCGCTGCATGGCGCGCCTGCCGATGCCCCCGTCATCCTTCTCGACCACCAGCCGCGCATGGCAGAGCGGGCCGCAAAGCATGGCGTTGCGCTGCAGCTCTCCGGCCATACCCATGGCGGCATGGTACTCGGCCTCGACCGGATCGTCGCCCGGGCGAACAATGGCTATGTCTCCGGCTTCTACCGGGTCGGGGAGATGCAGCTCTATGTTAATAACGGCACGGGCCTGTGGCCAGGCTTTGCGCTCAGGATCGGCGTTCCGGCGGAGCTGACGGAGTTCACGTTGCGGGCGGTGCCTTAGCACACCAGCCGGTCCAGCTCCGTTTGTCCTGGCAGTTGGCAGACTTGGAGAATTTGCCGGGCCTCTATAGCACCAGAACCTTCCTCCCCCGCGCCGCCCACAGAACACCCGCTATCACCCATGCGACATCTTTCGTCGCAGCATGGTCTTCTGGCTTTCATGCGCGCAATCTAGCTTTGTTGCATCAATCATTGCCGCCAAGGGGAGCGTTTTTCCATGAAGAGCCATGCGCGTGTCGTCGTCATCGGCGGGGGTGTCGTCGGGTGTTCGGTGCTTTATCACCTGACCAAGTTCGGCTGGACCGATGTCGTCCTGCTCGAGCGCTCCGAGCTGACCTCCGGCTCCACCTGGCATGCGGCGGGCGGCATGCACACGATCAATGGCGATCCGAACGTTGCCAAGCTGCAGAAATACACGGTCGAGCTCTACAAGGAGATCGAGGAATATTCCGGTCAGGACATCGGCTTGCACATGACCTCGGGCCTGATGCTGGCAGCCACCAAGGAGCGCTTCGACTGGATGAAGTCGCTGCTGGCCAAGGGCAAATATGCCGGCGGTGAGGCGACGCTGATTTCGGCACAGGAAGCCTATGAGATGATGCCGCTGCTTGATCCCAAGCAGTTCGTTGGCGCGGTCTTTGATCCGCATGAAGGCCATCTCGACCCCTACGGCACCACCCATGCCTATGCCAAGTCGGCGAAGAAGAACGGGGCGGAAATCTATCTGCACACCAAGGTTGAGGATCTGGTGCAGCTGGAAGACGGCACCTGGCGGGTGATCACCGACAAGGGTGAGATCCGCTGCGAACATGTCGTCAATGCCGCCGGTCTCTGGGCGCGCGAAGTGGGTCGCATGGTCGGGCTGGAACTGCCGGTTCTGGCCATGGAGCACATGTATCTCATCACCGAAGACATGCCCGAGGTCATCGAGTTCAACAAGACGACCGGCAAGGAGCTGATGCACTGCGTCGACTTCGACGGCGAGATCTATATCCGCCAGGAACGCAACGGCATGCTGATGGGCACCTATGAAAAGGACTGCCGCCCGTGGTCGCCGATCGAGACGCCTTGGACCTTCGGCCATGAGCTTCTGGCGGAAGACCTGGAGCGCATCACCAATGAGCTTGAAATTGGCTTCCGGCATTTCCCGGCCTTCAACAATGCCGGTATCAAAAAGATCATCAACGGCCCCTTCACCTTCTCGCCTGACGGCAATCCGCTCGTCGGTCCCGTGCGCGGCATGACGAATTTCTGGTCAGCCTGTGCGGTCATGGCCGGCTTCAGCCAGGGTGGCGGCGTGGGCTTGGCACTTGCCAACTGGATCATCGAGGGCGATCCCGGCTTTGATGTCTTCGCCATGGATGTCTGCCGCTACGGCGACTATGCGACGCTTGCCTATACCAATGCCAAGGTGCGGGAGAACTATTCCCGCCGATTCTCGATCCGCTATCCGAACGAAGAACTGCCGGGTGCCCGTCCGCTTCTCACCACGCCGATCTATGACAAGCTGAAAAGCGCCGGTGCCGTGTTCGGTGCCTCCTATGGTCTGGAAACGCCGCTCTGGTTTGCGCCGGAAGGTGTCGAGGATGCCTTTTCATGGCGCCGTTCAACAGACTTCGAGGCTGTCGGCCGCGAGGCCAAGGCCGTCCGTGAGAGCGTCGGCCTGATGGAAACCTCGGGCTTTGCCAAGTATATGGTGAGCGGGGAGGGCTCACGCGCCTGGCTCGATCACATGCTCGCCTGCAAGCTGCCGGAAGTCGGTCGCATGGCGCTTGCGCCGATGCTGAATGAGGCCGGCAAGCTGATCGGCGACTTCACGGTTGCCAATCTCGACGACGAGGATTTCCTGATCATCGGCTCCGGCATTGCCGAGGATTATCATATGCGCTGGTTCGAGAGCCATCTGCCGGAGGATGGTTCCGTCGATATCGAGGCCCTCAACCTCAGCCTCGTGGGCTTGTCGATCGCAGGACCGAAGTCGCGCGACGTGCTCGCCAAGCTGACTCATCTCGATGTGTCCGATGCAGCGCTGCCCTTCATGGCGATCCGCGAAATGGATCTCGGCATGGCGCCGGTCATGCTCGGCCGCGTCAGCTATACCGGGGATCTCGGCTACGAGATTTGGATGCGGCCGGAATACCAGCGTTACGTCTTCGATACGCTGATGGAGGCGGGGGCGGAGTTCGGCATCACGCTCTTCGGCCTTCGTGCCCTCAATGCGCTTCGCCTTGAGAAGAGCTTCGGCAGCTGGTCGCGCGAGTATCGCCCGCTCTACGGGCCGCTCGAGGCCGGGCTGTCGCGCTTCGTCGCGCTCAAGAAAGAGGCGAGCTTCATCGGTAAGCAGGCGGCGATGGAGGAGAAACTGTCCGGCGGTACGCTTCGGCTGCGGACCTTCATCATCGATGCGAAGGATGCCGACGTCATCGGTGACGAGCCGATCTCCTACAAGGGGGAGGTGCGCGGCTGGGTGACGTCGGGCGGCTTTGCCCATCCGAGCGGGGTATCGGTGGCAATCGGGTACGTTCCGAAGGAGATCGCAGACGAAATCGACGGCTGGGAAGTGGAGATTCTTGGGGAAATCTTGCCGGCCAGACTGCAGCCTCAGTCGCTTTTTGACGCCAACGGGTCGCGAATGAGGAACTGAACCGTTTTCGACGTAAATGGGCTTGCTTTAGTTCCATCCGATAGACGGCAGGTCGCTCTCGTGACCTGCTGATTTCGTAAGCTTTTTCTGCTGCTTTTTTGTGTGACCTGTCATTTCCCGTGTCAAAGCACCTGTTAACAGTAACATTTTGCCTGACGCCTGCCTTTTTGGCTTCACATTTTCGGACAAAGCGATATGGAATCCCCCGACGCCTATGCCCGCAAGGGATAACAAAATGAGACGCAACAGCAAGGCGCGTCCGGGGGATAATATATGGAGTACTTTGCCCAGCAGCTCATCAACGGGCTGACTCTTGGTTCCATCTATGGCCTTATCGCTATCGGCTATACGATGGTCTACGGCATCATCGGCATGATCAACTTTGCCCATGGTGATATCTTCATGCTTGGCGGCTTTGCCGCTCTCATCGCATTCTTGGTCCTGACATCCTTCTTTGCTGGCGTTCCCGTGGCGGTCGCCCTGTTTGTGATGTTGGTTGTTGCGATGCTGATGACCAGCCTGTGGAACTGGGTCATCGAGCGGGTCGCCTATCGGCCGCTGCGCGGTTCATTTCGCCTCGCGCCGTTGATCACGGCGATCGGCATGTCGATCGTTCTGTCGAATTTCATCCAGATCTCGCAGGGTCCGCGCAACAAGCCGATCCCGCCGCTGGTCAGCGATGTTCTGCATTTCGGCAATATCACCATCGCGCTTAAGCAGGTGATCATCGTCGTGGTGACGGTCGTCCTGCTCGCCGCATTCTGGTACATCGTCAACAAGACACCGCTGGGCCGCGCTCAGCGCGCCACGGAGCAGGACCGCAAGATGGCGGCGCTGCTCGGCGTCGACGTCGACAAGACGATCTCCATCACCTTCGTGATGGGTGCGGCACTCGCCGCTGTCGCTGGTACGATGTACCTTATGTATTACGGTGTCGCATCGTTCCACGACGGCTTCATTCCGGGGGTCAAGGCCTTCACCGCGGCCGTTCTTGGCGGCATCGGCTCCCTGCCGGGCGCCGTGCTTGGTGGTCTGCTCATCGGTCTGATCGAGTCGCTCTGGTCCGCCTATTTCAGCATCGCGTACAAGGATGTCGCAACTTTCGGCATCCTGGCATTCGTGCTGATCTTCAAGCCCACCGGCATCCTCGGACGTCCGGAAGTCGAGAAGGTTTGATCCCATGACTACTTCTGAAAACGTAAATGGTGCCGCGTCGTCCGGCACACTGGCGCGCGCCATCAAGGAAGGCCTGTTCGCCGGTATCATCGCACTTGGTCTGTTCAGCCTCTACATCGGCATCAAGACCGATCAGAATATGGCGAACGAGCTGATCTGGTACACGCGTCCCGGCCTTCTCGCAGTGTTCGTGCTGATCGCCGCAGTCGGCCGCTTCGCCATGGTGGCGTTCATCGCGCCATGGTTCGCGGCCCGCCGGGAAAAGAAGTCCGCTTCCGTTCCCGTGCATGAGATCGACGCCCAGCCGTCATTCTTCAAGACGCATTTCCTGAAGATCGCGCTGCTTGCGCTGATCCTCTACCCGCCGGTCATCGTTGCGCTGACCGGGGTTCAGGGTTCTCTCAAGTATGTCGATAACTTCGGCATCCAGATCCTGATCTACGTCATGCTCGCCTGGGGGCTCAACATCGTCGTCGGTCTCGCCGGCCTGCTCGACCTGGGTTACGTCGCCTTCTATGCAGTCGGTGCCTATTCCTACGCACTGCTTGCCCAGAATTTCGGCTTGTCCTTCTGGCTGCTTCTGCCGCTCGCCGGTATCCTGGCCGCCTTCTGGGGTATCATCCTGGGCTTCCCGGTGCTGCGTCTCCGAGGCGACTATCTAGCCATCGTGACGCTCGCCTTCGGGGAAATCATCCGACTGGTGCTGATCAACTGGCAGGACGTTACCAAGGGTACATTCGGTATCTCCAGCATTCCGAAGGCGACGCTGTTCGGCATGCCTTTCGATGCCTCGGCCGGCGGTTTCGCCAAGACTTTCGACCTGCCGATGTCATCAGCCTATTACAAGATCTACCTGTTTTACGTGATCCTGGCGCTCTGCTGCCTGACGGCTTACGTCACGATCAAGCTTCGCCGCATGCCGATCGGCCGTGCGTGGGAAGCACTGCGTGAAGACGAGATCGCCTGCCGCTCGCTCGGCATCAACACCGTCACGACCAAGCTTACGGCTTTCGCGATCGGTGCGATGTTCGGCGGCTTTGCTGGCTCCTTCTTCGCTGCACGTCAGGGCTTCGTTTCGCCGGAAAGCTTCGTCTTCCTCGAATCCGCCGTCATCCTTGCCATCGTCGTGCTCGGCGGCATGGGGTCGCTGACGGGGATCGCGGTTGCGGCGATCGTCATGATCGGCGGCACCGAAGCTCTGCGTGAGATGGAGTTCCTCAAGGTCATCTTCGGCCCCGAATTCACTCCGGAACTGTACCGCATGATCCTCTTCGGCCTCGCCATGGTCATCGTCATGCTGTTCAAGCCGCGCGGTTTCGTCGGCAGCAGAGAGCCGACGGCCTTCCTCAAGGAACGCAAGGCCGTCTCGGGCAGCTTTACCAAGGAGGGTCACGGCTGATGGCCTCCGGGAACACGACAATGAGCAATGATACGATCCTGAAAGTCGAGCATCTGTCGATGCGCTTTGGTGGCCTCATGGCCATCAACGACCTGTCCTTCGAAGCCAAGCGCGGCGAAATCACCGCGCTGATCGGGCCAAACGGTGCCGGCAAGACCACGGTCTTCAACTGCATCACCGGCTTCTATCGGCCGACCATGGGCATGATCACCCTGATCCAGAAATCCGGAGACCGCCATCTCCTCGAGCGGCTGCCAGACTTCGAAATCCCCAAGAAGGCAAAGGTGGCGCGGACGTTCCAGAACATCCGTTTGTTCTCCGGTCTGACGGTTCTCGAAAACCTTCTGGTGGCGCAGCACAATGCGCTGATGAAGGCATCCGGTTACACCGTGCTCGGCCTGCTCGGCTTGCCCGCCTACAAGAAGGCCGAGTCCGAATCGATCGAGAAGGCTCGCTACTGGCTCGAGAAAGCGGACCTGATCGCGCGTGCCGATGATCCGGCCGGAGATCTTCCCTACGGCGCCCAGCGTCGTCTGGAGATCTGCCGTGCCATGTGCACGGGTCCGGAGCTTCTGTGCCTGGACGAGCCGGCTGCCGGTCTCAACCCGAAGGAATCTCTGGCGCTCAACACGCTGTTGCGCGCTATCCGCGATGAAGGCACCTCGCTGCTCCTGATCGAGCACGACATGTCGGTCGTCATGGAGATTTCCGATCACGTCGTCGTCCTGGAATACGGCCAGAAGATCTCCGACGGCACACCTGATCACGTCAAGAACGACCCGAAGGTCATCGCGGCCTACCTGGGTGTCGAGGATGAAGAATTGGAAGAAGCGATCCACGAAGTCGAAGCCGTGGCGGGAGGAGAGCACTGATGTCCTCTGAACCGCTACTCAAAGTTTCCGGCGTCGAAACCTATTACGGCAACATCCGCGCGCTCGCGGGCGTCGATGTCGAAGTGCACAAGGGTGAGATCGTGTCGCTGATCGGTGCCAATGGTGCCGGCAAGTCGACGCTGATGATGACCATCTGCGGCAGCCCCCAGGCACGTACCGGTCGGGTGGTCTTCGACGGCGAAGACATCACCGAAATGCCGACGCACCTGATTGCCCGTCGTCGCATTGCCCAGTCGCCGGAAGGCCGTCGTATCTTTCCGCGCATGACCGTGCTCGAGAACCTGCAGATGGGCGCAGGCCTCGACAACCTGAAATACTTCAAGGAGGACGTGGAGAAGGTGTTCACCATGTTCCCTCGTCTGAAGGAACGTCAGAGCCAGCGCGGCGGCACGCTCTCGGGTGGCGAGCAGCAGATGCTGTCGATCGGTCGCGCGCTGATGTCGCGTCCGAAGCTGCTTCTCCTCGACGAGCCGTCGCTCGGTCTCGCACCGCTGATCGTCAAGGGCATCTTCGAGCAGATCAAGCGGCTCAACAAGGAAGAAGGCCTGACCGTCTTCCTCGTTGAGCAGAACGCTTTCGCCGCACTGAAGCTTTCCGACCGTGCCTATGTCATGGTCAATGGCAAGGTGACGATGAGTGGTACGGGTAAGGAACTGCTGGCCGATCCGTCGGTTCGCGCGGCCTATCTCGAAGGCGGCCATCACTGAGCGCGGGGAGTATTTGACATGCAAGGTTTGTTTTTCGAAAGCGACACGACGGTCCGTCTCGTGCTGCGTTTCCTCGTTCTGCTCCTCGGCTTCTGGACTGCCTGGCGCACGGGCAAGGCCGCAGCGGAAGGCTGGGACGGCTACGGCACGGTTCTCGTTTATGTGCTGGGGCTGGGTTTTGCCATGCGTTTCCTGCACTACTCGCTGTTTGCCGGACCGTTCCTCAGCCCCTTCTATTACATCGTCGACGTCGTAATACTGATGGCGTTTGCCGTAGCTGGTTTCCAGGCACGCCGCACCACGCAGATGGTCGACAACTACTACTGGCTCTATGAGAGAACTTCGTATTTCTCGTGGAAGAACAAAGATTGACAAGCCGTTGTTTTCTGTCGCAGATTGGCGACAGAAGGCTACGGCCTGGCATATAACAAGGCCTCGGCCAGATACAAAAGAGTGGAACAGTTTTCCGGCGCAGTCACAGCGGGTATTGCGCAGGGTTTTTATCCTAAACCCGCACAAAAAACTTGGGAGTAACAATATGAAGAAGTCTCTTCTTTCGGCAGTTGCGCTGACGGCCATGGTTGCCTTCAGCGGCAACGCCTATGCCGAAATCCTGGTCGGCGTTGCCGGCCCGCTGACCGGCCCGAACGCTGCCTTCGGTGCACAGCTGCAGAAGGGTGCCGAGCAGGCTGCTGCCGACATCAATGCCGCCGGTGGCATCAACGGCGAAATGATCAAGGTCGTTCTCGGCGACGACGTCTCGGACGCCAAGCAGGGCGTTTCGGTTGCCAACAAGTTCGTTGCTGACGGCGTGAAGTTCGTCGTCGGTCACTTCAACTCGGGCGTTTCGATCCCGGCTTCTGAAGTCTATGCCGAAAACGGCATCCTGCAGATCACGCCGGCTTCCACCAACCCGAACTTCACCGAGCGCGGCCTGTGGAACACCTTCCGTACCTGCGGCCGTGACGACCAGCAGGGCGCTGTTGCCGGCAAGTACATCGCCGACAACTTCAAGGACGGCAAGGTTGCCGTCGTTCACGACAAGACGCCTTACGGCCAGGGTCTCGCCGACGAAACCAAGAAGGCGATGAACGAGCTCGGCGTTACCGAAGTGATCTACGAAGGCATCACTGCCGGCGAAAAGGATTACTCGGCGCTCATCGCCAAGATGAAGGAAGCCGGCGTCACCGTCGTCTACTTCGGCGGTCTGCACACGGAAGCTGGCCTGATCATGCGTCAGATGGACAGCCAGGGCCTGAACGCGACCCTGATGTCTGGCGACGGCATCACCTCGAACGAACTTGCTTCGATCGCCGGTGACGCAGTCGACGGCACGCTCATGACCTTCCCGCCGGATCCGCGCATGAACCCGAATGCAGCTGACGCCGTGAAGAAGTTCCGCGACGCTGGCTTTGAGCCGGAAGCTTACACGCTGTACTCCTACGCTGCCCTGCAGGTTATCGCAGAAGCTGCCAAGGCTGCCGCTTCCAACGATCCGGAAACCGTTGCGACGGCTCTGAAGGAAAAGGGCCCGTACACGACCGTCATCGGCGAACTCGGCTTCGACGCCAAGGGTGACATCACCCGCCCGGACTACGTCATGTACACCTGGAAGAAGGGCGAGGACGGCAAGTACTCGTACTTCCAGAACTAATTCGATCCTTCATCGGACCGACGGAAAGCCCGGCCTCGCGCCGGGCTTTCTGCGTTTGCAGTTCGTGATGTTAGTTGCCTGAGAGTTTGGCCAGGAGGAAGTCAGCGCGGTCTTCGACCGGGGCCTTCGGGAGAAGAACCAATGAATAGCCGAGCGCAGGATAGATCGTTGCCAATCGCTCGAACTCGGTGACAGCCGCTTCGAAATCATGCCGTCGTTCGGCGTCCTCGCGGTATATCTCGGGCCAAGGCGGTGTCAGGAATACGGTGGGATGGTATCTGTCCCGGCGGAGTAGGCTGTCCGTTACGCTGATGTCTCCGGTCGCATCTGCGAGGGCGGCATAGGCGTCTACCAGGCTTCTGTCGAAGAAGATCCAGCGGGATTTCAATGTGTGGGCCTCTTCGCGGTCACGGCGGCCCAGATCGATTGCTCTGCGCGCAAAATTCTCAAGGCTGACCCAAGGCAGGGACTTGCCATCGCCTGCCAGTTCCTCGGCGACGATGCGGCGGCCCGGTTCGGACACGACTGCAAAGCCACGCCTGGAGAGTTCGGCAATCAGCGTCGACTTGCCGCCACCCGAACAGCCTGAGATCACGACGGCGTTTTCCATCCGGTTCCTCTCAAGGGAAAAGAGGGGGGACGCGATTGCCTGGTCATCCCTCGCGTAAAACGTTGGCCGCCTTCACGGCGGCAGATGCACGGTTCTCCACCCCGAGCTTCGAATAGATCTGCTCAAGGTGCTTGTTCACCGTGCGCGAGGAGAGGCCGAGGATTTCGCCGATGTCGCGGTTGGCCTTGCCCTTGGCGATCCAGAGCAGAACCTCGCTTTCGCGGTGGGTCAGGCCGAAGCTTTCGCGCAGCATTTCGTCTTCGCTCTGGCGGTTCGCCGAGGTCAGGCGGAAGAGATATTCGTCGGCGCCGATCGTGCCGAGCAATGACAGCGTCAGCGGCAGGCCGGTCGCGCCGGGAAAGGCAAAACTCGTTTCGGCCCTCTGTGGCGTTCCGGTGCGCCGATGGCTCAGCCATTCGGCAGCGGCCTTCGCCACATCGCCGATGCCCTCGGCATGACCGATCGCCGTCTCGATCAGACGGTTGGCCTGCGGCGTGGTCCAGTGGACCTGACCGTCACCCCTGATGGCGAGCAGATGGCGCCCGGCAGCGTCGAGCGCGACGCGGGCGCTCTGGGCCGAGCGGGCGTTCGAGAGGTGTACCCGGATGCGGGCTCGCAGCTCGTCGATGTTGATCGGCTTGGTGAGGTAGTCCACGCCACCCGATTCGAGTGCTTTCACCACATGTTCGGTCTCTGTGAGCCCGGTCATGAAGATGACCGGGACCTGGGCGACCACCGGATCGGCCTTCAAGGTGCGGCAGGTCTCGAAGCCGTCCATTCCGGGCATGACCGCGTCCAGCAAAATGAGGTCGGGGCTGATGCGGGCAACGATCGAGAGCGCGCCATGGCCCGAAGTGGCGATCAGGACGGAATAGCCCGATGCTTCCAGCGCTTCGGTGAGGAAGCCGAGCGCATCGGGACTGTCGTCCACCAGAAGCACGATATCGCGGCGGTTCGCCTCAGCCATGGATCGGCTCCCTGCCGGTTTCGAATGAGGTCAGGAAACTGCGCAGCCCGGCGAGGTCGAAGGCCTGCAGATAGGCGCGGGCCGCGTCGACGAAGGCCGTGGTGTTCCCCAGCCCGCCGAGTTCGGCAAGCTTTGCCTCGATGCCGCGGACATAGCCGATATCGCAGAGGCTGATCAACTCCTCGATATGCATCGCACCCGGCGAGACCGGGCGCTCCGCCGGCACTCCCGGCTGAAGCAGACGCGGGTCGTCTGCATAGATCCAGTCGAGGCCGAGAAAGCGAGCGAGTTTGTCACGCAGACGGGTGATGTCGACGGGCTTCGTGATAGCGTCGTCATGGCCATCACCGCCGGGGGCCGGCGCATCGCCGACATTGGCCGAGAGCATCAGGATCGGTGCCTTCTGGCCAACGTCACGCAGCTTTTCAACGAGTTGCCAGCCATTCATGCCCGGCATCGAGATGTCGACAAGGAAAAGGTCGGCCTTCACGCCTTCAATGAGTGTCAGGCATTCGGGGCCGCCACCTGCCGTCAGGACGACGAAGTCGAGCGGGGCGAGTACCTCACGCATCAGTTCGCGGTGGTCCTCGTTGTCGTCGACGACGACGATCGTGCGGCGCGGACCGGTATAGGAGACGATCTTGCGCTCCGGCGCAGGTGCCGTATTCGGACGGTCGATGGCCGAGAGCATCAGGCGCACCTTGAAGGTCGAGCCCTTGTCGCGCTCGCTGGTGACCGAGATCTCGCCACCCAGCGTGTTGGTCAGGAGCTTGGTGATGGTAAGGCCAAGGCCGAGGCCCGGTTGCGGACGGATGTTGTCGGCCTCGCCGCGCTGGAAGGGTTCGTAGATGCGATTGAGATCCTTTTCCGAGATTCCGCGGCCCGTGTCGCTGACGGTAAACGTCGCCACCTGGCTGCGATAATCGACGCTAAAGCGGATCGTGCCTTCCTCGGTGAACTTGATGGCGTTCGACAGCAGATTGACGAGGATCTGGCGCAGGCGCCGCTCGTCGGTGCGCACATAGAGCGGCAAGGCGCGCGAGCGCTGATGCTCGAAGAGAATGCCTTTGGCGGCAGCCTGCGGCGCAAACATGTCGATGAGCTGGTCGAGGAAATCCTGAATATTGACCTCGTTGGAGAAGACCTGCAGGCGGCCAGCCTCGATCTTCGAGATATCGAGGAGGCCGTCGATCAGGCCGGAAAGATGGTCGGCGGAGCGACGGATGACCTTGATCGCCGACTGGCGCGGCACGGGGATCGTCTCGTCGCGCTCGAGGATCTGGGCATAGCCGAGCACCGCATTGAGGGGCGTCCGAAGCTCGTGGGAAAGGCCGACGACATAACGGCTCTTCGCGCGGTTCGCCGCTTCCGCGGTCTCTTTGGCATTCTGCAGCGCGGCGTCCGTCTTCCGATGCGCGGCGATTTCCTTGAGCAGCAGCGTGTTTTGGCGGGAGGATTCCTCTTCCGCCACGACACGGCTGTCATGGGCAAGCACATAGAACCAGGAGACGATACCGGCGATGATGGCGAAGATGAAGAAGACGACGGTGACCGCGCGGTTGACCACGTCGGTCATGGCGGGGGTCGCGGCATTCACCTGATGGGCGATGACCGCAAGGATGATGCCGATGACGGAAATCGAGATCATGGCGGTCAGCGCGTATCGGCCGAGACGTGTGGAGAAGGTCTCGATCACCGCTTCCGGTAGAAGTGCGCGGGCAACTGTCGCGGCCTGTGCATTGATCTTCGCATGCGGCTTGCACATGTCGTGACAGCGGCTGTCGAGCGTGCAGCAGAGCGAGCAGATCGGGGCTGCATAGGCGGGGCACCAGGCCATGTCCTCCGGCTCGAACGGATGCTCACAGATCGAACAGGTGATCCCGGTCTGGTTCTTCCAGCTGTAGCGCGGCTTGCGGGCCAGGTAGAACTTGCCGTCGGTTGCCCAGGCGATCAGCGGGGAGATCACAAAGGCGACCAAGGTCACATAGGTCGACAGCGATGCCATGGTGGAGCCGAAGGCGCCGAAATGGGCGGCGAGTGCAAGGCCAGCAGAGAGCGCCATGGTGCCGCAGCCAACGGGATTGATGTCGTAGAGGTGGGCGCGCTTGAACTCGATGCCCGGCGGCGACAAGCCGAGCTTCTTGTTGACAAAGAGGTCGGCCGAGATGGCGCAGAGCCAGCTCATGGCAATGATCGAGAAGATGCCGAGCGTTTCTTCGAGCAGGCCGTAGATGCCGAGCTCCATCAACAGAAGCGCGATCGCCACGTTGAAGACCAGCCAGACGACGCGCCCCGGATGGCTGTGGGTCAGGCGCGAGAAGAAGTTCGACCAGGCCAGCGACCCTGCATAGGCGTTCATCACGTTTATCTTGAGCTGAGAGATAACGACGAAACCCGCCATCAGCAGCATGGCTGCCGTCTCGTTCGGGATCATGTAGCCGAAGGCCGCGACATACATATGGGCGGGATCGGCGGCCTCGCTGATCGGCACGCCGGTCGAGAGGGTCAGGACGGCGAGGAAGGAGCCTGCCAGCAGCTTGGGCACACCGAGCACGACCCAGCCGGATCCGGCGAGGAAGATGCCGATGCGATGGTGCAGCTTGCGGGCGCCCTCGGGCGGCAGGAAGCGGAGGAAGTCCACCTGTTCGCCGATCTGCGGCATCAGTGCCAGAATGACGGCGGAGGCGGCGCCGAACTCAAGGAGATTGAAAGGGGCTGCCTCGCCAAGATGGGCGTTCGAGTGATCAACGCCGGCAAAGGCGATCCAGAGGTCGATCTTTTCCCAGTCGAGAAAGGCGATGAAGACGAAGGGCAGGATGTTCAGCACAATCCAGAAGGGTTGGGTGATCAGCTGGAACTTCGAGATCATCCGGATGCCGTAGGTCACCAGCGGTAGCACTGCGACAGCGGAGATGATGTAGCCGAGCCAGAGCGGAATGCCGAAGGCGAGTTCTAGCGCCTTGGTCATGATCGAAGCCTCGATGGCAAAGAGCATGAAGGTGAAGGCTGCATAGATCAGCGAGGTGATGGTCGATCCGATATAGCCGAAGCCGGCACCGCGGGTCAGAAGATCGATGTCGACCCCGTGGCGGATTGCGTAGCGACTGATCGGTATGCCGACGAGCAGCATCAGGATCGCGGCGACGATGATGGCGAAGAAGGCGTTGGTCGTGCCATAGGCGATTGTGATCGTACCGCCGATCGCCTCCAGTGCGAGAAAACTGATCGCGCCGATTGCCGTTTGTGAAATACGGCTGGAGGAGAATTTGCGGGCGCTCTTTGCCGTAAAGCGCAGCGCATAGTCCTCCAGCGTCTGGTTCGCAACCCAGCGATTGTATTCGCGGCGAACGGGGATGATGCGTTGGCGTGCGGCCATGCCTAAATTCTAGCGCCTTGTTATGAGTGGCTTTCCTTTAGGCATTTTCACGCGATTGTCCAGAATAGCAAGGCCCGTCAGGGCTTGATCAGGCCGCCCTGATAGTCGAGTTGATAGACCACGCGCTCACCCATCCGGATACGCTCGACACCGAGGAAGCTGCGGTAGTCTCCGACCGACTGGTCGAGATATTCTCCGAGCGGATGCAGGTAGGTGAAGCCGCCGAGAAAGCGCTTTTCCTGATAAAGGGCTGTCAGAGCCAACTTGATGACGGTGCCCGCCCGCCCGCCGTCGAAACGCTCGGCATCGAGGATGCGACCATAATAGTTCATTGCCCAGACCGGGATCTCGTCCTGCCAGACCACCTCCTGGCCGAGAAAGTCCGTTCCGCCAAAATGGCTGTCGAGATAGCGAAAGCGTCCGCGCTCATAGGAAATATCCTTTGCGCCAGTCCGGCTTGCCGAGGGGGCAGGGACCTTGCCGCTGACATAGGTCACGGCCTTGGCTTCAATGATGAAACTTTCCAGAGCCTCCACGGTCGCCTCCCTTATGTCGGAACATAATGAGAACGTATTGGCTTCGGGCCGGCCCGACAACCCTAGCAACGCAGGGGTTGCGACAGTTTCAGCGGATCATTCTGCCGGAACCTGGGCGGCCAGCCTGTCGGAGAGTGCTTTCACGAGGGCGTCGGCATCATAGGGCTTACGCACGACTGGTACGGACAGTAATTCCTCTGGAACCGAGGAGCGATCGTCGTAACCCGTGGCGAAGACAAAGGGGATGCCCCGACGTATCAGCTCCTGGGCGACGGGCACCGATGTGTCGCTGCCGAGGTTGATGTCGAGGATTGCGATCGCCGGGGCGAAACTCTTGAGGCGGTTCAAGGCATCGCTGCTCGAGCTCGCGGTCACGACATTGTCGATGCCGGCATCGGCGAGCATCATTTCCGCATCCATGGCGATCAGAACCTGATCCTCAACCAGCAGAACCGGTATTCCGGCGATGCTGGTCGGATGATTGACCACTTCGGCCTCGACATGCGGATTGGGTTCTTCGCTCACGGTTTCAACCTCCCAGCTCATAAATCGGCCTGGCAGCCGGAACTCTGCATCCAGTCCCTCGGGGCGATAATCGACCCGGCTTGTACCGCCGAGGTCGTAGGGAATGCTACGCTCGATGAGGGCTGAGCCAAAGCCTTTGCGACCGATGGGGCCAATGGTCGGTCCGCCGCTTTCGCGCCAGTGCAGTCGGCAATCGCCGTCCGCGGTTCCCTCCCAGGAAATGGCGAGCGAGCCACCGTCGCGCGAAAGGGCGCCGTATTTTGCAGCATTCGTGCACATCTCGTGGATCACCAGTGCTGCCACTGCATGGGCCCGGGCGTCGAGTGTGACGGAGGGGCCCTTCACCTCGATGACGCTGCGACCAGCGCGATAGGGCAGGAGCTCTGCTTGGAGAAGGTCTTTGAGCGTGCCGCCACCACCACCCCGCGTCAGCTGGTCATGGGCGTGGGACAGCGCATGGATCCGCCCGCGCAGCGAGCCGATATAGTCCTGGATCGGCAGTTCATCCCGCGAGGGCGCTGCCACCAGCGACTTGATAACGGCCAGGATGTTCTTGACCCGGTGGTTCAGCTCCTCGTTCAGCATGCGCTGGCGCACGTCGGACTTGCTGCGTTCCTCTTGCATCAGCTCGTTGTGACGCAGGACGATCTCGACGGTCGCCGAACGGATCGCTTCCGCAATCTCGAAATCGCTGTCGCGCCAGGGCGCCGCCTGACGCTGAACCGTTTCCTTCCACAGGGCAAAGCTCTTGCGTGGGGTCAGGCGATCGCCGAGCGGGCCAGCCTGATAGGACTTGTCCGGATTGCCCGCCCAGTTCAGCGTCTGCAGGCGTTCCTTGCGGAAGAAGAAGATGTAGTCGCGCGGCAAATGCGAGAGGGGAACGGCCATGACGCCGGAAACGTCTTCGAAGAAGGCTCCGGCCGGCGGATAGTCCTCAGAAAGCGCCTTTGTCGACCAGATCCGGCCATCTGCCACCTCGGCGATGAAGCTTGTAAAGTCTTCTTCCGCGCCTGGCGGCAGCGTGCTGCCGATGGCCGTCCAGCGGCCATTCATCAGAAGTCCGACGCCGTCACAGGCGAACAGTGTCTGGAACTCGGGCAGGGCGGCGGTCAGGATGTCGTCGAGATCGGAACGATGCGAGGCTGCCTGGAGAAAACGGTCCAGCGAGCGCCGCGCCTCGTTGGAGATATCCAGCTTGCGCTTCTGCTTCAGCGCCAGGAGATGCAGCGAGAAGAATTCGCCGAACATTTCTGCCGCGATGCGCTCGGACATGGTCAGGGTCTTGGGCGCATAGTGATGGCAGGCGATCAGGCCCCAGAGCTTGCCGTCGACGATGATCGAGATCGACATGGAGGCCGAAACGCCCATGTTGCGCAGATACTCGCAGTGTATCGGCGAGACGCTGCGCAGGTGGGCGAAGGAAAGATCGAGCGGCGCGGCCCGTTCTTCAGCCTGCGGCAGCAGATCGACGCGCAGACCCCTCGCATCCGAAATGATGCGGATCGGGTTCTGCATGTAAAGGATGCGCGCCTGGCGCGGGATATCGGTCGCCGGAAAATATTGGCCGAGAAAACTCTCCAGATCGTGGCGCTTGGCTTCGCTCGCGACCTTGCCCGATCCATCCTCCTCGAAGCGGTAGACCATGACGCGGTCGTAGCCGAGCACGGTGCGAACCAGCTTGGCAGACGCCGAAATCAGCAGATCGATATCGTTGATATCCTTCACGCGTCCGATCATTTCACGGGCGAGCTGTAGCGGCTGGGTGCGCCGGAACGAGGGCTCGAATTCGAGGATGGCGCCCTGCTTCTGGCGATGGACTGCGACATCGAAGTGCTGTCCCGTCGGAAGTTGGAGATGGGCGATCACGGCCGGGCGGCTCGCTTCGGGAGCGGCGGCGACGGCGTTGCGGATATCGTGGATCACGCCCTCGCCGAGCAGATCGGCGATCCAGAGCCCGTCCATCGGACCCTTTGCGCCCAGCATCTCCGGGGCATTCGCCGAATAAAGTCGGATTGAACTTATGCCTGGATCGCAGGCCAGAAGACATCCATGCGGCTGGATCGAGCCGGGGATGTGGATGGGTTCGCGATCACAATTGGTGAGGTCTACGGATGGAACGTTCTGCATTCAGGGCGCTTTCGAAGGCACTACGGGCATAGTCGAAGGCGGTGTTTGCCCAGCTAGCAGCGGCTCGGTTGTCGTATACACGCACGTTCTCCATATGCTCGGTCAACGCACGCCAGCTGGAGAAGTTCCGAGCTTGTGAAAAAAGATGTCGTGCGCCGAAATCGGCCGACAAGCCGAGTGCTTCCGCGCGCTTGGCGAGGAGGCGGGCGCCGAGCGCCGACCCTTCCAGGACATAAAGCAGTCCGACGATGCCATCGCCCTCCGGCGGTGTGAACGCCGGCTGGTCCGTCGGCGGGCGAGTGTTCAGGTCGGAAAGATCAGCTTCCAGTTCCGCATGGACACGGTGGGGCTCGTAGCCCTTGAGGTCCAAAGGCAGTTCTGCCTCGGAGAGCCAGGCTTCGACCGGCATGCGGAAGGCTGCGATGCCGGCCAGGTAACACTTGTAGTCATCAAGAGTCCGGAAACTGCCGACGAGACTATCGAGCGCCGCATGAGCGTCGGCAGTCGCCTCTTTGAGAGCCGTTCGACGGAGCGGGAAATCCATTGCAGTCCTTTCTAGATACGTCCTTCTATATCGATGGCCTTCTGATCTGTACAACCCTGAACTTGTAAGGCTGCTATCGGTCCGCCATACGTGTTCCCTCTTTTACCCCCCGACCTACGTCAAACGACGTATACGGTTTTGCACTGCGGCATCGGATAGTCCCCTTCAGCAACGGTTAACACTCATTAACCGACCGGTTGCGACCAAGAAGAGGGGATCACAACAATGTCCATGAAGATGAAACTGACAGGCGCGCTTCTCGGCGCCATGCTGTCGACGACGGCCTTCCACGGCGCATTCGCCCAGGAAGACACGATCAAGATCGGCGTTCTGCACTCGCTGTCCGGCACGATGGCGATTTCGGAAACGACGCTGAAAGACGCCATGCTGATGCTCGTCGAAGAGCAGAACAAGAAGGGTGGCATTCTCGGCAAGAAGATCGAAGCCGTTGTCGTCGACCCGGCTTCCGACTGGCCGCTGTTTGCCGAAAAGGCGCGAGAGCTGATCGAGAAGGACAAGGTTGCGGCCGTCTTCGGTTGCTGGACCTCGTCGTCGCGCAAGTCCGTTCTGCCGGTCTTCGAAGAGCTGAACTCGATCCTCTTCTACCCGGTCCAGTACGAGGGTGAAGAATCCTCGCGCAACATCTTCTACACAGGTGCTGCTCCGAACCAGCAGGCGATCCCGGCCGTCGACTACCTCGCTGAAAACGAAGGCGTCGAGCGTTGGGTTCTCGCCGGCACCGACTACGTCTATCCGCAGACGACCAACAAGATCCTCAAAGCCTATCTGATGTCCAAGGGCGTTGCCGAAGAAGACATCATGATCAACTACACGCCCTTCGGTCATTCCGACTGGCAGACCATCGTCTCCGACATTAAGAAGTTCGGTTCGGCCGGCAAGAAGACCGCCGTCGTTTCGACCATCAACGGTGACGCCAACGTGCCGTTCTACAAGGAACTGGGCAACCAGGGCATCAAGGCCGAAGACATCCCGGTCGTCGCCTTCTCGGTCGGTGAAGAAGAACTCGCCGGTCTCGATACCGCACCGCTCGTCGGTCACCTTGCCGCCTGGAACTACTTCCAGTCCGTCGACACCCCGGCCAATGCCGAGTTCATCAAGACCTGGCATGCCTTTACCGGCAACGAAAAGCGCGTGACCAACGACCCGATGGAAGCTGCCTATATCGGCTTCAACGCCTGGGTTAAGGCCGTCGAAGCTGCGGGCACGACCGAAACCGATGCCGTTCTCGACTCGATCATCGGCGTTGCCGTTCCGAACCTGACCGGTGGCTACTCGACCGTCATGCCGAACCACCACATCACCAAGCCGGTGCTGATCGGCGAAATCCAGGCCGACGGCCAGTTTGAAGTCGTCCAGGAAACGCCTGCCGTCGTCGGTGACGAGTGGTCCGATTATCTGCCTGATTCCAAGGACCTGATCGCCGATTGGCGCAAGCCGATGGAATGCGGCAACTTCAACGTTGCCACCGGCAAGTGCGGCGGCAAGGGCAGCTGATCGGCTTTTTCCCACCTCCCCCTTGAGGGGGGAGGTCATCGCCTAGCGATGGGTGGGGGTGATTTCGTGCACAGCGTCACCCCACCCCGAACCTTCGGTTCGACCCTCCCCTTCAAGGGGAGGGTGTTCGCGAACCGCGCATAGCGGAACTACCCCTTCTTCCCGTCCACGGGGAGAAGGTGCCGGCAGGCGGATGAGGGGCTTTTCAGGCTCCGCCGCCCCGCCAACCGGGGGACAACAGAATGCTTATCCGTTTCATCACACTCGCCTTCCTCTTCCTTTCCTTCGCCTCGCCCTCCTTCGCGCAGAGCGATCCCAAGGATCTCATCAACGCTCTTGGAAAAGCCAGCTTTAAAGAGGCCGAAGCGCTTCTGGGGCAGATCGCCGCGACAGGCGATCCGCGCGTCGTTCCTGCGCTCGAAGCCTTTGCAGAGGGCGAACTCTTCGTTCGCAAGTCGGACAATCAGGTCTTCATCACCAAGGCTGCCGGCAGCAATCTGGCGGCCATCGATCCGTTGACGGGCGAGACTGTCGGCGAGGAGCCCAAGGGCGCCTTCACCAAGGTGAGGGTCAACAACAATCTCCGTCGCGCCATCCGTTCCGCGCTGGGCGGACTGACGCTGCTCAGCCCGGACAGGAATGTCCGTCTTTCCGCCGCCCAGGCGGTGCTGCAGTCTCCGAGTGCCGAAAATCTTGAGCTCGTAGAGACAGCGCTTGCCAAGGAAACCGATGCCGAGGTCAAGGCGCGCATGGAGCAGGCGAGGGCCGTGTCCATTCTGGCGTCTGAACGCTCGATCGAGGAGAAGCGAGGCGCGATCGAGGCTGTCGCATCGATCGGCGGCAGACCGGCCAAGAGCATCCTGCTCTCCGTATCCGGCACCATTGATGAGAGCTTGCGGCCGGATCTCGACGCCGCCGTCTCGAAGATCGAAGGCGAGTTGATCCTGTGGGATGCCGCCGAGAGTGTCTGGTACGGCATCTCGCTCGGATCGGTGCTGCTGCTGGCGGCGATCGGCCTTGCCATCACCTTTGGCGTCATGGGCATCATCAACATGGCGCATGGCGAGATGGTGATGATCGGCGCCTATTCCACCTTCGTGGTGCAGCAGGTGATCCGAACCAGTTATCCCGGTCTCTTCGACTGGTCTCTCGCCATTGCGCTGCCCGTCGCCTTCTTGATGACGGCGCTGATTGGGCTCGTCATCGAGCGCGGTGTCATCCGGTTCCTCTATGGCCGGCCGCTCGAAACGCTGCTTGCCACCTGGGGCATTTCGCTTATCCTCCAGCAGACCGTGCGCACGATCTTTGGCCCGACCAACCAGGAAGTGGGCAACCCGTCCTGGATGTCCGGCTCATTTGCGCTGGGGGGCATGACGATCACCTGGAACCGTCTCTGGATCGTGCTTTTCTCACTGACCATCTTCTTTGCGCTGCTCGCGCTGATGAAGAAGTCCGCCTTCGGCCTGCAGATGCGCGCCGTGACGCAGAACCGCCGCATGGCGTCTTCCATGGGCATTCGTACCCCCTGGGTCGATGCCTTCACCTTCGCGCTCGGATCGGGCATTGCCGGTATCGCCGGCGTGGCGCTTTCCCAGATCGACAACGTCTCTCCGAACCTCGGCCAGGCCTATATCATCGACAGTTTCATGGTCGTGGTCTTTGGCGGGGTCGGTAATCTCTGGGGTACGCTGGTCGGCGCCTTGTCGCTCGGCATCCTCAACAAGTTCCTCGAACCCTCGGTCGGCGCCGTGCTCGGCAAGATCCTCGTGCTCGTGCTGATCATCCTCTTCATTCAGAAACGACCGCGCGGCCTCTTTGCGCTCAAGGGAAGGGCGGTGGAAGCATGATTACCGGCTTCATCTTACGTGCACTCGAAGGCAAGATCCTCATTGCCGCCGGCATCCTCGTCGCCTTTGCCTTGCTCGTCCCGGCGCTCAACCTGCTGACGCCGCCCGACAGCCCCTTCCATGTGCCGACCTATGTCATGTCGCTGATGGGCAAGTATCTCTGCTACGCGCTGCTGGCGCTGGCGCTCGATCTCGTCTGGGGCTATTGCGGCATTCTCTCGCTTGGCCACGGCGCCTTCTTCGCGCTCGGCGGCTATGCCATAGGCATGTATCTGATGCGCCAGATCGGCTCCCGTGGCGTATACGGTGATCCCATCCTGCCCGACTTCATGGTCTTCCTGAACTGGAAGGAACTGCCCTGGTTCTGGCATGGCATGGACATGTTCCCGGTTGCCATGGCGATGGTGCTGATCGTGCCCGGCCTGCTTGCCTTCGTCTTCGGCTGGTTCGCATTTCGCTCGAGGGTCAACGGTGTCTATCTCTCGATCATCACCCAGGCGATGACCTATGCGCTGATGCTCGCCTTCTTCCGCAACGACATGGGCTTCGGCGGCAATAACGGCCTCACCGACTACAAGGAGATCCTCGGCTTCTCCGTTCAGGCGGATGGCACGCGCGCGGTGCTCTTTGCGCTCTCGGCGATCTTCCTGGCGCTCTGCCTCGTCATTGCCTCCGGCATCACCCGCTCGAAGTTCGGCAAGGTGCTGGTCGGCGTGCGCGATGCGGAAAGCCGCGTGCGCTTCCTTGGCTACAGGGTCGAGAACATCAAGCTCTTCACCTTCGTCGTTTCGGCGATGATGGCTGGCATTGCCGGTGCGCTCTTCGTGCCGCAGGTCGGCATCATCAATCCCGGTGAATTCGATCCGGCCAACTCGATCGAAGTCGTGGTCTGGGCTGCTGTCGGCGGGCGCGGCACGCTGATCGGGCCGATCATCGGGGCGATCCTGGTCAATGTCGGCAAGAGCTACTTCACCGGTGCCTTCCCCGAACTCTGGCTGTTTGCGCTCGGCGCGCTCTTCATCTTCGTCACGCTGTTCCTGCCCAAGGGCATCGTCGGCACGGTGCAGCAGTATCTCGCACGCCGGAAGGAATATCGGGATGCAGCCGACAAGGATGCGGCGAACACCGACGTGAAACCCCAATCGGCCCCCGTGGCTGCGGAGTGATGTGATGAGCGACAAGACCACGTCCAGCCTGCTCTATCTCAACGGTGTCTCCGTCTCCTTCGACGGCTTCAAGGCGCTGAATTCGCTGTCCTTCATCGTTGAACCCGGCGAACTGCGCGCCATCATCGGCCCGAACGGCGCCGGCAAGACGACGATGATGGACATCATCACCGGCAAGACCCGGCCTGACAGTGGCGAAGTCTTTTTCGACGGTGGCAAGATCGACCTCACCAAGAAGGATGAGGCCGAGATTGCCCAGCTCGGGATCGGCCGCAAGTTCCAGAAGCCGACCGTGTTCGAAAGCCATACCGTCTGGGACAATCTGGAACTGGCGCTGAACCGCAAGCGGGGTGTCTTTGCCACGCTGTTCTACAGCCTGTCGACCGAAGACAAGGCGCGCATCGAGGAGATCCTCGAGACGGTTCGTCTGACCCATCGCAAGAACGAGCTCGCTGCCAATCTCTCCCACGGCCAGAAGCAGTGGTTGGAGATCGGCATGCTGCTCGCCCAGGAGCCGAAGCTTCTGCTTGTCGACGAGCCGGTCGCCGGCATGACGGATGCCGAGACGGCGGAAACGGCCATTCTGCTCAAGGAGATCGCCAAGACCCGCTCCGTCGTCGTCGTCGAACACGACATGGGCTTCATCCGCGACCTCGGCGTCAAGGTGACCTGTCTGGCGGAAGGCTCGGTCCTGGCCGAGGGCTCGATCGATTTCGTTTCGAACGACCAGAAGGTCATCGAAAACTATCTGGGGCGGTGATGATGAGCGCTCTGGCGTTTGCCCCTCACCCTAACCCTCTCCCAGCAGGCGGGGAGAGGGGACTTGCCCGCCGGAACCTCGGCGGTGGTCGCAAGGGCAGCGGCACGGGGTCTTCTCCCTGCTTGCGGGGAGAAGGTGGCGGCAGCCGGATGAGGGGCGACCTAAATATGAAAAGAGAATTGCGATGCTGACAGTCGAAAACGTCAATCTCCACTACGGTGCCGCACAGGCTCTCCGAGGCGTCTCCATCAATGCCGAGATGGGCAAGATCACCTGCGTGCTCGGTCGCAACGGGGTCGGCAAGTCGTCGCTTCTGCGCGCCATCACCGGCCAGCATGCGGTGTCGGCGGGAACGATCACCTTCAACGGCCAAAAGCTCAACGGCATGGCGCCGTTCAACCGGGCGCGGACGGGCGTGGGTTATGTGCCGCAGGGCCGCGAGATCTTTCCGCTTTTGACCGTGAAAGAAAACCTTGAGACCGGTTATGCGCCGCTGGAGCGCAAGGACCGCTTCATTCCGGATGATATCTTTGCGCTCTTCCCGGTCTTGGACACGATGTTGTCGCGACGCGGGGGTGATCTCTCCGGTGGGCAACAGCAGCAGCTCGCGATCGGTCGGGCCATGGTAACGCGGCCGAAGATCCTGGTGCTGGACGAGCCGACCGAGGGCATCCAACCGTCGATCATCAAGGATATCGGCCGGGCGATCCGCTACCTGCGCGATACGACCGGCATGGCGATCCTGCTGGTTGAGCAATATCTCGATTTTTGCCGGGAGCTCGCCGATCACGTTTACATCATGGATCGCGGCGAGATCGTGCATCAGGGGGCGGCTGAGACGCTCGATACGCCGGAAGCGCGGCGTCATCTGACCGTCTAATTTTGCAAGACAGGGTTGATGATTTATTAGCGAAGTCGGGTTGATGCTGGGGACACGCGTGATATTGAACGCGCATCTTCGAACAGAAGGCACATCCATGACAACCAGCACGGTTTTCCCACTCGTGCGGGCACGCGGTATTTCGCGCGTGGTCGCGGGGCTCTTTCTCTTTGGTCTTTCCAGCGCCGCCGCCCAGGCGGCGGGGTGTGGCGAACCCGTCCAGCCCGGCCACTACAGCCTCAGCTTTCAGTCCGGTGATGTGGAGCGCGAGGCAATCTATGTCATTCCGTCGAGCTATACAGGCAAGAAGAAGGTCCCGCTGGTTCTCGATTTCCACGGCTCCAACAGCAATCCGAAGGTCCAGCTCGGCCGCAGCCACTGGAACGAGGTTGCCGAGCGCGAGGGCTTCGTGGTCATGGCGCTGGCCGGCAGCCTGAAGGGTGGATTGCCGAACACCTATGCCTGGAATGTGCCCGGTGTCACGGCAGGTGAGGGCGCGGATGAGTCCGCCGCCATTCGTGAGGCGCTGAAGATCGTAGAAGAAAAGCTCTGCATTGATGCCACCAAGGTTTACGCCTCGGGTTATTCCGGCGGCGGGCGCATGCTGTCGCAATATATCTGCAACGGCTTCGGCGACTTTGCCGCGGCCGGCTTCGTCATGGGCCTGCGCGCCGGTACACCCGTCGAGGAAAACGGTGTCTGGCAGCCGCGGCGCGAAAGCTGCCAGCCGAGCCGGCCGGTGTCGATCATCGCGTTTTCCGGCAAGAAGGATCACGTCAACCCGTTCGAAGGCGGTGGCCGGGCCTATTGGCGGTATGGCGGCGAAGTGGCGCTCAACCGCTGGGCCGAACTCAACGGCTGCGATACGCGGGCCTCTCTCGAGACCGGTGAGAATGCCGACGTGGCGACCTATGCCGGCTGCCGCGCAAGCACCAGCGTTGTCTCCTATGTCATTGCCAGTGCCGACCACGCCTGGCCGGCCCGCACGGTGCGCTTCCGTCTCGCTTCTAACGGCGACAAGGCGATCCGCGAGGTTGATGCGACCGACAGAATGTGGGAGTTCTTCAAGGCCTCGGGCGGCGAGATGATTGCGACAGTCGCAGTCGACGCTGCCTGCAGCGACAAACAGAAAACCGCCGCGATCAGCGATGGCGGGCAGGGGATACGGTGCACGCGAACAAGCAAACCAGACAGCAACGCGCCGTCGGTGTCGGACGACTTGTGACAAAGTCGCTCGGCGGGCGTACGCGCATCGCCGAGCTTTATCAGGAAGGGGCGGCCAAGATCCGCCTTCCTGAGAGTTTCACCGACGAGCTCGAAGCGGTGACGATCAACACTGCGGGCGGTATTACTGGTGGCGACCAGTTCGACTGGAGCTTTCGCGCCGGTCCGGGATGTTTCCTCACCGCGACCACGCAGGCCTGTGAGAAGATCTACAAGGCCTCTGCCGGTACCGGCCAGATCACCACGCGGATCGAGGTGGGCGAGGGCGCCAAAATGCATTGGCTGCCACAGGAAAGCATTCTCTTCGACAACGCCTCGCTGACGCGCCGGCTGGAGGTCGACCTCGCCGAGGATGCCGAATTCTTGGCCGTCGAGGCGATCCTGCTCGGGCGCAAGGCCATGGGGGAGGCGATGAATGCGGGTCTGGTTCGCGACCGCTGGCGGATCCGCCGCGGAGGTCAGCTTTTGCATGCCGAAGAGCTGAAGCTCGAGGGGGATGTCGCTAACCTTGTGGCGTCCCCGGCGGTACTTGCCGGACGCGTGGCCTTTGCGACTCTCATCTTCGTCAGCCCGCGTGCCGAAGCGCTTGTTCGCCCAATTCGTGAGCAGATCGGTGAAGAAATGGGCGGCGTAAGTCATTGGCAAGGCAAGCTTGTTGCCCGTGTGGCTGCCTCCGACGGTTTTGCCTTGAGAAAAATCCTGTTGCCCGTCATTTCGGCCTTGCGCGGGGGCGCGTCTGTGCCAAAAGTCTGGAATCTCTGACGATCACGCCATTGGAGCACGCATGAATCTGACGCCGCGGGAAAAGGACAAACTGCTGATCGCGATGGCCGCCATGGTGGCCCGGCGTCGGCTGGAACGGGGCGTGAAGCTCAACTATCCGGAAGCGATCGCGCTGATCACTGACTTCGTCGTCGAAGGTGCGCGTGACGGCCGCATGGTGGCCGATCTGATGGAGGCTGGCGCCCATGTCATCACCCGCGATCAGGTGATGGAAGGTATTGCCGAGATGATCCACGACGTGCAGATCGAAGCGACCTTCCCCGATGGGACGAAGCTCGTGACCGTGCACGAACCCATTCGTTAAGGAGAAGCCTGATGATCCCCGGTGAAATCATTGCAGCACCTGGCGAAATCGAACTGAATGCCGGCCATCCGACGGTCACGATCGAGGTGTCCAACAGCGGCGATCGCCCTGTGCAGGTCGGCAGTCACTACCATTTCTTCGAGACAAATGCCGGGCTGATCTTCGAGCGCGACAAGGCACGCGGCATGCGGCTCGACATTCCGGCTGGAACGGCCGTGCGCTTCGAGCCAGGACAGACGCGTCAGGTGACGCTGATCCCGCTATCGGGCAAGCGCGAGGTCTACGGTTTCCGCCAGCAGGTCATGGGCAGCCTCTGATATGGGCGAGGCGGGGGCATGGGGCGAGCGATGAACTGGAGCGTGATCCTGATGCTGTGCGGTTGCGTATTGCTGCAAGACGCGCCGGCCTCGGGTGAGGACGTGCGGGACGTCGATTGCAACAATGCCCAGACCCAGGCCGACATGAACCAGTGTGCGGCCGAGGACTATCGAAAAGCCGATGCCGCAATGAATGCCCAATGGGCCGAGACGCGCGCCGCCATGCTTGCATGGGACAAGGCGACGCCACCCTCGGACGACAATGGAGCAGCCAAGCGGCTTCTGGCTTCGCAGCGTGCCTGGCTCGCCTATCGCGACACGGCCTGCGATGTCGAAGGTTACTCGGTCGAAGGTGGTTCGATGCAGCCATTGGTGATTTCATCCTGCCTTGCGGAGCTGACCAGGCGCCGCACCGAGGCGCTGAAATCGCTGGTCGGGCTCTATTGAGGGTGTGACGCGATGGCTCAGGCGAGACAGATCATGATCGTCGGCAATGGACCTGTTGATGCGGGGGCAGCGCCTCTGATCGACGGGGCCGATCTGGTGATCCGTTTCAATGGCAGCCGGAATTTTGGTTCAGCCGGACAAAAGACCGACATCATCGCCGTCTGCAACACCGGGCGACCGGGAGCTGTCATGCTCGCCGATCCGGAGTGGCGCGATAGCGAGGCCGTCCGCCGTACCGCCGCGATCTGGTCCGTGCGTGATCCCGACAAATTCGCCGAACTCAAACCGCAGCTGGCGATCAGCCATCCCGAGCTCGACGATTTCTGTGACGACTACACCGATGGTTTTTCGACCTTTGCCACGGCCAATGGCAAACAGCACAGGATCATCCATGGCGACGTGCACACGGCCCTCGATGCAGCGCTTCTGGCGCTTGATGCCGAACCCTATGTCGTGCCGTCGAGTGGCATGGTGGTGATCCAGGCGCTGCTCACGGATCCCCGGCATGCCGAGGATACGATCATTCTCGCCGGCTTCGGCCACAGCGGCTGGGACGGTCATCCCTTCGAGGCCGAGCGCCGTCTGGTGGACCGTTACATTGCCAGCGGTCGCGTGATGCGGCTGCAACCTCTCTTTGCTTCCTCCCTCTCCCAAGGAACCTGACGCCCATGTCCTACAAGATGTCCCGCGCCGCCTATGCTTCGATGTTCGGTCCGACCACGGGCGACAAGGTGCGTCTTGCAGATACGGAACTGTTCATCGAGGTGGAGAAGGATTTCACCACCTATGGCGAAGAGGTGAAGTTCGGCGGCGGCAAGGTCATCCGTGACGGCATGGGGCAGAGCCAGGTGACGCGGGCGGACGGCG
The DNA here is from genome assembly GCF_009650195.1 of Agrobacterium sp. MA01. NCBI lineage: Bacteria > Pseudomonadati > Pseudomonadota > Alphaproteobacteria > Hyphomicrobiales > Rhizobiaceae > Agrobacterium > Agrobacterium sp. MA01. The sequence goes on along the minus strand of NZ_CP045854.1, from coordinate 2,756,496 downwards.
CCGTCGATACCGTCATTACCAATGCCCTCATTCTCGACCACTGGGGCATCGTGAAAGCCGATATCGGCCTGAAGGACGGTCGCATCGTAGCCATCGGCAAGGCCGGCAATCCGGATACCCAGCCCGGCGTCAACATCATCGTCGGTCCGGGCACCGAAGCGATAGCGGGCGAAGGAAAAATCATCACTGCCGGCGGCATGGACGCGCATATCCACTTCATCTGCCCGCAGCAGATAGAGGAGGCGCTGATGTCCGGCCTCACCTGCATGCTGGGCGGTGGCACGGGGCCGGCGCATGGCACGCTTGCCACCACCTGCACGCCCGGCCCCTGGCATATCGCCCGGATGATCGAGGCAGCCGATGCCTTCCCGATGAACCTCGCCTTCGCCGGCAAGGGCAATGCCTCTCTGCCCGGCGCGCTTGAAGAAATGGTGCTCGGTGGTGCGACCTCGCTCAAGCTGCATGAGGACTGGGGCACGACGCCTGGCGCCATCGACTGCTGCCTGTCGGTGGCCGATCAGTATGACGTGCAGGTGATGATCCACACGGATACGCTGAATGAAAGCGGCTTCGTCGAGGACACCGTCAATGCCATTCGTGGCCGCACGATCCACGCCTTCCATACGGAAGGGGCGGGCGGCGGGCATGCGCCTGATATCATCAAGATCTGCGGCCAGATGAATGTCATCCCGTCGTCGACCAATCCGACGCGCCCCTACACGGTAAATACGATCGCCGAGCATCTGGACATGCTGATGGTCTGCCATCACCTGTCGTCGTCGATCCCGGAAGACATCGCCTTTGCCGAAAGCCGCATCCGCAAGGAAACGATCGCGGCCGAAGACATCTTGCATGACATCGGTGCCTTCTCGATCATCTCGTCCGACAGCCAGGCCATGGGCCGCGTCGGCGAAGTGATCATCCGCACCTGGCAGACGGCCGACAAGATGAAGCGCCAGCGCGGCGCACTTCCATCGGAAACCGGCGACAATGACAACATGCGCGCCAAGCGTTATATCGCGAAATACACGATCAACCCGGCGATCGCCCATGGTGTGAGCCATGAAATCGGATCGGTCGAAGTCGGCAAGCGCGCCGATCTCGTCATCTGGAACCCGGCCTTCTTCGGCGTCAAGCCTGACATGATCCTGATGGGGGGCATGATTGCCGCCGCCCCGATGGGCGATCCGAACGCCTCGATCCCGACGCCGCAGCCGGTGCATTACCGGCCGATGTTCGGCGCCTATGGCAAGGCGCGCACCAACACCTCCGTCACCTTCGTCAGCCAGGCCGCCATCGATGCCGGACTCGGCAACCGTCTCGGCGTCGCCAAACAGCTCGTGGCAGTCAAGAACACCCGTGGCGGCATTTCGAAGAAGTCGATGATCCACAACGACTTGACGCCGCATGTGGAAGTGGATCCGGAAACCTATGAAGTGCGCGCTGACGGTGAGTTGCTGACTTGCGAGCCGGCAACGAAGCTGCCGATGGCGCAGCGATATTTCCTGTTCTGATGCGCTTTGCCATTAAGGTGACGAAATGGATGGGCGGCCTGATGGTCGCCCTTCTTGTTGCGCTTTCAATGGGCGTGTTCGTGCCCCGTCCGCTGGCCTCGCCTGCGGAGGCATCCGTGGGCGACGGAACGCAAATTCTGCTGCTCGCCAATCCCATCCACACGGACATCGCGCTGCCAATCGATGACGAGGTGCGGGCCGCCTTTGCCGATCTCGCTCCCTCCGGCCTGCCGGTCGACATGCCCGGTGTCGAGTATCTGATCATCGGCTGGGGTGGGCGGTCCTTCTACATCGAAACGCCGACCTGGGGCGATATCCGGCCGCTGCCGGTCCTGAAGGCGCTGACCATCGACCGCTCCGTGCTGCATGTCTCGGTTGCCGGTCCGATCGATCCTGCCCATCCCACGGTGCGCCCGCTCGTGGTGACGCAAGAGGGGCGCAAACGGATGATCGCTGCGATCCGTGACAGCTTCGTGCGTGACGGCGGTTCGCCGGTTGCCATTCCCGGTACGGCCTATGGTTTCGACGACGCCTTCTTCGAGGCAAAGGGCGCGTTCAACGCCTTCCTCGGATGCAACACCTGGACGGCTGCGATGTTGCGGGCAGGTGGGGTGCGTACGGGCTGGTGGACGCCCTTGCCGCAATTGCTCGATCTTTCCATCGATCTTCACCACGGTGCCTGAGACCTCGACATCGATCTTGCCATCACCGCCTGACCGCGCGTCATCGGATGGCATTGTCGTCCATTTTAGGTGCTTCCGAGGTCAATGCGGCGATCGATCGCATTTTAGCGATTCGATTAGGGATTGAGGAAGCGACACTGCCTAATCCAGTAAGCATCTTCATGAAGGAGCGGGCGGTTGAGTCGCGGCAGCAAATGGCTTTGGCGGCAGGTCGATGTGGGGGCGCTGGACAGCGCCGGCGCGGTCCGTCGCTTTGCCCTGTCGGTTGGTTTCCGAGCGGTGATCGTGACCAGTCTGGCAGGCCTCGTCTTGCTGCCGCTCCTTTATGTCCTCAACGTCGTCGCCACGCCGATCGACCAGACAATGCGGTTGATGGTGGCCTTTTCCTGGCTGTTCGGCGGCGTGCTTTCGGCTGCCTGTGCTTTCGTCGCCGGCCATGTGCTGCGTGAACTTCTGCTGTCGCGGCGAAAGTTCGAGCGCCTCAGCCGCACCGACACACTGTCCGGTCTCGCCAACCGCCGTGCCTTCAACGAGGTGTCACTCGCCATTGATCGGGATGCTTCCCTGGCCATCATCGATATCGACCGGTTCAAGACGATCAATGATCGCTACGGCCATCAGACGGGGGATCGCGTCATCCAGTCCATCTCCTCGCTGTTGAAGGAGGTCTTTGGCGAAGCGCATCTCGTCGCCCGCCTCGGCGGGGAGGAATTCGGCGTCATCATCAGGGGCGGCAGCGTTGCCGAAAGGCTCGCCCTTGTCGAGCAGGCGAGATGCCGTGTCGCGGATGAAACGATCCTGTTCCAGGGCACGGAGCTTCACGTCACAGTCTCCGCCGGCGTTGCCGAATTTACGCCCGGCAAGCGGCCCGAAAGCGTCTATGCCTGGGCAGACAAGGCGTTATACCTTGCCAAGGAAAGTGGACGGGATTGCGTTTTCCACGAAAATTCGCTCGCCCTTGTGGAGGCTTTTTCCGCCGATCATGCCCCTGATGATGCTCAGCTTTTTGCGGCCATCGGACGCCGGGTCTGAAGAACGATCTTGCTGTCTGCCTTATTCCTGTGCATGGTTCAAAAAACAGCCATGCCGGAGTTTTCATGCAGCGTGCAACGTCTTTCAAATCCGCCGGTTTTATCACCGATGCGCCTGATGGGGTCGTTGTGCTTCCCCATGACGGGCGCCATCTGCGGCGCAAGCTCTTGCATCTCGACAATGGCGAGATGGTCATGCTCGACCTCAAGGAGCCTGTGCTGTTCCATCATGGAGATCGGCTCGTGCTCGACGACGGCACGACCATCGAGATCCAGGCGGCCGAGGAACGGCTGTTCAAGATCCGCGCGCGCGATACTCTGCATCTGATCGAACTTGCCTGGCATCTCGGCAACCGGCATCTGGCGGCCCAGATCGAGGCCGACCGTATTCTGATCCAACGCGATCACGTCATCCGCGACATGCTGGCCGGGCTCGGGGCCGAGGTCAGTGAGGTGGTCGAGCCGTTCCAGCCGGTGCGCGGGGCTTATCATGCGCATGGTAGCCACGGTTCTCACGGGGGGCACCACGATGCCGGCCACGGCTGAGTTGGGCGCCGGTGGCCTTGGTGGTCGCCAGGCGCTTCTGCGTCTGATGGCCTGGCTGTCACCGGCCTTTCCGGTTGGCGGGTTCTCCTATTCTGCGGGCTTTGAGAGCGCTGTGGTGGAGAGGCATGTCGTTGATGGTGACGCGGTCGAGGCCTGGCTTCAGATGCTGATGAGCGACGGCGGGTTGCGCAATGATTCAATCCTGCTCTCCGAGGCGCATCGCTGCCAGAGCGAGGGCCGGGCGCTTAACGACCTGATTGCACTCGCGGCGGCGTTGGCGGGGTCCGCGGAGCGCCATGCTGAAATCACCCGGCTTGGCGAGGCCTTCGTCAAAGCGGCTGCTGCCTGGCCGCATCCCGTGATCGACGCCCTGGCGGGGCCTGTGCCCTACAGCGTCGCCGTTGGTGCGGTGGCGTCAGCCCATGGGGTCGGACGACCCGACGCGCTTGCCGCCTTCCTGCAGGCGCAGGTGTCGCAATATGTTTCGGTCGCGATCCGCCTCGGCGTGATCGGACAGACGCGCGGGGTGGCGATCCTCGCTGCATCGGAAAGCCGCATTCTCGATGCCGCCTCCCGATTGTCCGAGCTCGGCCTCGACGATCTCGGATCGGCGACCGTCATTGCCGATACGCTCAGCATGCGCCACGAGACGCAATACTCACGGCTTTTCCAATCCTAGGCGAAAGCGGTTACACAGGACGAAGATGATGAAATCGAAGAATGGTCCCCTCCGCGTCGGTATCGGCGGGCCTGTCGGATCCGGCAAGACGGCGCTGACGGAAAAACTCTGCAAGGCCATGCGTGACGACTATTCGGTCGCGGTCGTGACCAACGATATCTATACGCGGGAGGATGCCGATGCGTTGATCCGCATGCAGGCTCTGAGTTCGGATCGCGTCGTCGGCGTCGAAACCGGGGGATGTCCGCATACGGCAATCCGTGAGGATGCCTCGATCAACCTGAAAGCCATTGCCGATCTCAATGCACGCATCCCGGATCTCGAGGTGGTCTTCATCGAATCGGGCGGCGACAATCTCGCGGCAACCTTCTCGCCCGATCTCGCCGACATCACCCTCTATGTGATTTCGGTCTGCCAGGGCGAGGAGATCCCGCGCAAGGGCGGGCCGGGCATCACGCGGTCGGATCTGCTTGTGATCAACAAGACGGATCTCGCGCCGCATGTCGGTGTCGATCTCGAGGTGATGGAGCGGGATGCTGGAAAGATGCGCTCTGAGCGCCCCTTCGTCTTCACCGATCTGAAGCGGGGTGCCGGTGTCGAACAGATCGTCAGCTTCCTGCGGCAGAGTGGGGGGCTCTGAGCAGAAGCCAAGGGGTCAGAGTGCCGATGCCCTCAGATCTGTCTGAGGGCGTTGACGTCGCTGATCTGGATCGTGCGTCCGCGCACCACGACGCCGACGCGCTTGAGCGTCGAGAAGGCTCGTGACAGTGCTTCGGGTGCCAGACCGAGCTTGCCCGCGAGCAGGCTCTTCTGGAAGGGCAGGCGAATAGAGGCTGGGCCGCCCTCGGCTTCACAATGGGTCAGGAGATAATGCGCGACGCGCTGCGGGGCGGTCTGCAGGCGGTCATTGGCAATGCAGTCCATTGTCGTGCGCAGATGGTCGGAGAGGCAGCGGATGACCGCCTTTGCGACATCCTTCTCCTGTTCGGAGAGTGCCCGGACGCGCTGCAGGTCGAAGCGTGCGAGCGTCACCGTTTCAGCCGCCTGGGCGTTGTAGAGATACTTGTCGCCTATCGCCAGCAGGCATTCGGCAAAGGTATCTCCGGGACCGCAGATTCGGATATCGGCTTCGCGACCGTCCTTGTTCAGGCGGTAAAGGCGCACATAGCCGCTCAGCACGCTGTAGAAGCTGTCGGCGGGCTCTCCTTCGCGGAACAGGACTTCGCGCGCCTCGTAGGTGGAGATGTTGGCGATTTCCATCATCGAGGCCATCGCCGTGGGGCCCAATTGTGACAAGAACGACGTCCGCAATAGCGTGTTCTTGTCGCGCGGGTTCAGTCTCAGGATCTTGTTCACGGTCTTCACGGCTCCCCATCCATCGCGGTATCAGGGCATGCACCGCTGCCGTCGTCGTGCTCAAGTCCGCCTCGTCGGATGTGCACGCCGCCTGCAGGTCCGGGTGGTCGTGCCCTTTCCATTGGTAGTCACAATATCGCGAGCGGTGGCAGATCCGATTGATTTCGATCAATCGCGCAACGGCAAATCAGGTTTGTCTAATCTGATCCGGCGGCTTGCAAAAACGCGAAAGGCCGGGCGCTGGGCCCGGCCTTTCGTGATCACCCAGCGTCGGTCCTACTCTGCGGCGAGCGGCGGCAGGTTGATGACGTTGCCGTTGCCATCGCCCTTGCGCGCAACCGGCTGGCTGCGTTCGACAGCCGCGACACGGCGATCTATGGCTTCCAGCGCCTGAACGTTCTGACGCGCCAGGAAGGAAAGGACTTCCGGTGTCAACGGCTCTTCCTCTTCTTCCTTCTTGCCGACGAAACGGCTGAAGATCCAGCCCAAGAGGCGGGAGACGTCGTCGAGGATCAGGAAGAAGGCCGGCACAACCACAAGGCTCAATACCGTCGAAACGATGATGCCGCCGATGACGGCGATCGCCATCGGCGCGCGGAACGAGCCGCCTTCGCCGACACCGAGCGCCGAGGGCAACATGCCCGCCGACATGGCGATCGAGGTCATGATGATCGGCCGGGCGCGCTTGCGGCCCGCTTCGACCATGGCCTCAAGCCGGTGCATGCCCTGACGACGCATTTCGATGGCGAAGTCCACAAGCAGGATGGCGTTCTTCGTCACAATGCCCATCAGCATCAGGATGCCGATCAGAACCGGCATGGAGAGCGCGTTGTTGGTGATGATCAGCGCGACCGCCACGCCGCCGATTGCGAGCGGCAGCGAGAACAGGATGGTGAAGGGCTGGATCACGTCCTTGAAGAGCAGGATCAGCACCGTCAGCACCAGGAGCAGGCCGAGGATCATCGCGTTGACGAAGCTCTGCTGCATCTCTGCCTGGATCTTGGCGTCGCCGCTTTCGGCGAGGCGAACGCTTTCCGGGATCTCGGCATTCTCCACCGTCGTGCGGAAGGCGGCCGTTGCGGTGTCGAGGGCGACACCCTGAGGCAGGCCGGCACCAATCGATACGACACGGTTGCGGTCGTTGCGCTTGATCGACGAGACGCCTTCGGCGTAGTCGATGTCGGCGACGCTGGAGAGCGGTACGGTCGCGCCGCTTGCCGTGCGCACCTTCAGCGACCGGATGGCGGCCAGATCCGTGCGCAGGTCCAGTGAAGCCTGGACGCGGATCGGGATCTGGCGGTTGTCGAGCGAGATCTTCGGCAGGGCTGCATCGACGTCGCCTATGGTGGCGACACGAACCGTCTGGGCGATCTGCTGCGCGGTGATGCCGAGGCGAGCTGCCTCATCGGCGCGAGGGCGGATCTGCAGCTCCGGACGGGGCAGGGCGCCGTCGGCGCTGACATTGGCGAGTTCCGGCACCTGGCGAAGCTTGGCTTCGAGGATGCCGACAGCCTGGTTCAACTCCTCCTCGTTCTTGGAGAGAAAGTTGAAGGTGATGTCGCGCTCACCCCGGTCATTGAGCTTGGTGACCCGGATATCCGGAATGCCGGCAAGCTTGGCGAAGACCTCTTCCTCGACATCCCATTGCGGACGGATACGGCCGTTTTCGGGAAGCTTCGGCATATATTGGCCGATCAGCGGAATGTTGCCGAGACCGCCATTGACGAGGGTCTTGGCAAGCGAATGCTCGATCCGGTCGAGGTTCATCGTCACGCTGGCACGGCGCAGCTCCAGATCGCCGCGCGGCGAGGAGCCGCCCAGGATGAAGATGCTGGCGACATCGGGCACGTCCTGGATGGCCGCGTAGATCTCGTCCGTCTTGCGTTCTGTTTCGTCGAGCGTCGCATTTGGCGGAAGCTCGACGGAAAGCACGATACGGCCTGCATCTTCCGGCGGAATGAAGCTGCCGGGGACGCCTGCGAGAAGCATGATCGAGCCGATCAGAAAGGCGATGGCAGCAGCCAGCGTGCCAAGGCGCGAATACCAGCGGCGCGTCGTGAAACGCACGAGCTTGGTATACATCTTGAGGGGCAGACTGTCGTTATCGTGATGGTCGTCCATCGCGTCTTCCGGCCGCATGAGATAGGCGGCCATCATCGGCGTGATGAGACGCGCCACAAGCAGCGAGAAGAAGACGGAGAAGGCCACCGTCAGGCCGAACTGGATGAAGTACTGGCCCGGGATGCCCGGCATGAAGGACACCGGCACGAAGACCGCGATGATCGTAAACGTCGTCGCGATGACCGCGAGGCCGATTTCGTCCGCCGCCTCGATGGCCGCGCGATAGGGCGTCTTGCCCATCTTGATGTGGCGGGCGATGTTTTCCACCTCGACGATCGCGTCGTCGACGAGAATGCCGGTGGCCAGCGTCAGCGCCAGGAAGGACACGAGGTTCAGCGAGAAGCCCATCATGTCCATGACCCAGAAGGTCGGGATGGCCGAGAGGGGCAGTGCTACGGCAGAGATCAGTGTTGCACGCCAGTTGCGCAGGAAGAGCAGAACGACGATGACGGCGAGGATTGCACCCTCGACGAGGGTATGCATCGCGGCTTCATAGTTGCCGTAGGTGAAGTAGACCGAGTCGTCGATCATCTCGATCTGGACGTTCGGGTTCTCGGCGCGAACCGTGGCGAGGCTCTCGGCCACGGTTTCTGCCACCGTCACTTCACTCGCCCCCTTGGCGCGGAAGACGGCGAAGGACACGACCGGCTTGCCGTCGTGACGGGCGAAGGATCTCTGTTCCTCGTACGTGTCGTAGACACGACCGAGGTCGGAAAGCTTGACGAAACGGCCGCCGGGGAGCGCGATTGTGGTGTTGGCAAGGCTCTCGACGTCGCGATTGTCACCGAGCGTGCGGATCGACTGCTCGGCGCCGGCCACCTGGCCGCGGCCCGAGCCCAGATCGACGTTCGTGCCCTTCAACTGGCCCGATATGTCGGAGGCGGTGACGCCCAGGGCATCGAGACGGTTGGGATCGAGCTCGACGCGCACCTCGCGATCGGCGCCGCCATAGCGGTCGACGCGACCGATGCCGGGCTGGCCCTGCAGGGCGCGCTTGACGCTGTCATCGACGAACCAGGAAAGTTCGGCAAGGTTCATGTTCGGCGAGGAGACGGCGAAGCTCTGGATTGCCTGACCCTCGACGTCGATCTTGGTGACGATCGGCTCCTCGACGGAGGCCGGAAGATCGCCACGGATCTGATCGATTGCGTCCTTGACGTCCTGCACCGCCTGTTCGGTGGGGACTTCCATACGGAACATGACGACCGTCTGGGACATCCCGTCGGTGACGGTCGAATTGATTTCGTCGACGCCGGTGATCGAGGCCACCGCGTCTTCGACTTCCTTCGTCACCTGGCTTTCGAGTTCAGCCGGGGAGGCACCACTCTGGCCCACGGTGATTGCCACAAGCGGCACGTCGATGTTCGGGAAGCGGGTGATCGGCAGCGCATAAAACGACTGGATGCCGACGACCATCAGCAGGAAGAAGCCCAGGATCGGCGCAATCGGATTGCGGATGGACCATGCGGAGAAGTTCATGGCGTCGTCGCCTCTCAGTTGGAAACGCTGCTGGTTTCTTCCACGGGATTGATGCGGTCGCCGTCACGGACGAAGACGCCCGCCTTGGCCACCACCTTGTCCCCTTCGCTCAGGCCTTCGGTCACCTCGACATAAGCGCCGTCCTGAATGCCGGTGCGGATCTCCACCATCTGGACGGTGCCATCGGAAACCTTGCGCACCGTCGTCTTACCGCCTTCGGTGGTGATCGCGGACAGCGGAAGGGCGATCCCCTTCGCTTCGCTGACAATGATCGCCGCACTGCCATACATGCCCGACCGGGCGGCCAGATCGTCGTCGAGTGCGATATGAACCGCGCCCAAACGGGTGACGGGATCAACGACCGGAGAGATCAGGCGCACGGAACCCGTCAGGGGTTCGGTGCTGCCGGCAATCACAACGGCCGCCTTCTGGCCCGGCTTGAGGCGCAGGATATCACTTTCCGTGACATCCGCCACCAGTTCGATCTGCCCATCGCGGATGACCGTGAACAGCGGCTGACCGGCGCCGGATGCGATGGCGCCGATCCGGGCATTGCGAACGGAGATCGTGCCTGTGACGGGCGACTTGATCTCTGTGCGGGCAAGCCGAAGGTCGGTGTCTGCAATCTGGGTGTCGACAACCTTGATGTCGGCTTCCGCCACGGTGATTGCCTGGCGGGCAGTCTCGACCCGGGCCGTGGCGCTGGCGAGCGCTGTTTCCGCCTGCTCTTTTTGTGACGTTGATACGGAACCTGATGAGACCAAGCGCGTTGCACGTTCAAATTGGCGCTGGGCGTCGTTCAGGCTCGCTTCGGCTTCCACCAGCTGCGCCTGATACTGGGCAAGGGCGGCTTCTGCCTTCGCACGGTTGGCGAGAGACTGGCTGCGCTGAAGCAGGAGAATGTCTTCGCTCAGTTTCGCGACGACCGCGTCAGCCTGGACCGTGTCGCCCACATCGACGTTCAGGGACTGGATCTGCAGACCCTCAACCTGAGGCTGGATCTGCACCTCTTCCTCGGCGCGGAGCGTGCCGGTTGAGACGACCCTGTCGACGAGGTCACGGCTCTCAGCCGTCGTGACGATGATGGCAGGAAGGTTCTGCGCTGGTGCTGCTGGCTGTTCCTGGCCAATGGCAACAGAGGCCGCCAATGACAGAGTGGCAGCCATCAGCACGGACTTCGCGCTCGCGTTTCGAAACATGAGACCCTTCCCAGAGGATGATAAAAGCAACTATCAGAGCATTACGTTTTGTCAGCCGGATCGGCTCACAGCGTCGATGCTACCGACATTCATACGCTGTTTTCAACTTTTCGGCATCTGAACCCAGATGAAGAGGTGGGGGATCGCAAAACCCCTTGCAAGAGCCTTAAAGGCCAATTGCGATATGGGCGTGAAAATAGTTCAATATAGAACGATGGTGTTGCCGATTTGCCAGTTTCGGCCGCTGAAATTGATCAGTAAAACCTACAAATAGACACGGGGATTGCTCCCCGTGTCCTTTATTCGCTGTGGTCCGCCAAGACTATTTCAGGGCCGCGTCGGTGATCTCGGTCGTGAAGGCACCGGTCGGTTCCTTGGTGATGACAGGATCCGAGCCGCCACCGAGCAGGGTCTTGACCGTGCGGTCGTAGTCGGCCTGATCGAGCGCGCCGTTGGAGCCGGCCGTCAGCTTGGCGACTTCGCTCATCATGCGCTTCTGATGGGCTTCGGTCTGAGCGCCGGAAGCGTCGTTTTCGAGCACGATTTCAGCCGCTTCGTCGGAGTTCTCCTCGGCATACTTCCAGCCCTTCATCGAAGCGCGGACAAACTTGACCATCTTTTCCTTGAAGGCTGGGTCGGCAAGCTTGTCTTCGAGCACGTAGAGGCCGTCTTCGAGGGTGGCCACGCCTTCGTCTTCATACTTGAAGGTCACCAGCTCCTCCGGCTTGATGCCGGCGTCGATGACCTGCCAGTATTCGTTGTAGGTCATGGTAGAGATGCAGGCGGCCTGCTTCTGGAGCAGCGGGTCGACGTTGAAGCCCTGCTTCAGGACGGTGACGCCACCTTCCGAACCGTCGGTCTTGATGCCGAGCGTGCTCATCCAGGACAGGAACGGGTATTCGTTGCCGAAGAACCAGACGCCGAGCGTCTTGCCCTTGAAATCCTCAGGCTTGGTAATGCCGGTTTCCTTGAGGCAGGTCAGCATCATGCCCGAGGACTTGAAGGGCTGGGCGATGTTGACGAGCGGAACGCCCTTTTCGCGGGTTGCGAGCGCCGACGGCATCCAGTCGACGATCACGTCTGCGCCGCCGCCAGCCAGTACCTGCGGAGGAGCAATATCCGGGCCGCCCGGCTTGATTTCGACGTCGAGGCCTTCTTCTTCGTAGAATCCCTTGTCTTTGGCGACGTAATAGCCGGCGAACTGGGCCTGGGTTACCCATTTCAGCTGGAGGGTCACCTTGTCGGCAGCGGCGGCCTGCATGGCGGTCAGCGAGACCGCAGCAGCCAGCAGCATGGATGCGAGTTTGACAGTCATTTCAGTTCCCTCTTTTTTGTTGGTTCAGTTCACGCCCGTCCACCACGGACGGACGGATGCCAGAAGGTGACCCGGCGTTCTGCCAGTGCCACCAATCCGTAGAAGACCGAGCCGGCGAGTGCGGCAACCGCAATCTCGGCCCAGACCATGTCGACATTCGAGCGTCCGACCTCTGTCGAGATACGGAAGCCCATGCCGACAATCGGGGTGCCGAAGAATTCTGCCACGATCGCACCGATCAGCGCGAGGGTGGAATTGATCTTCAGCGCATTGAAGATGAAAGGCCAGGCGGCGGGAAGCCTGAGCCGCACCAGCGTCTGCCACCAGGAAGCGGCATAGGTGTGCATCAGGTCGCGTTCCATATGGCTGGCGGCGGCCAGTCCCTGCACGGTGTTCACCAGCATCGGGAAGAAGGTCATGATGACGACGACCGCGACCTTGGACTGCCAGTCGAAGCCGAACCACATGACCATGATCGGGGCGATGCCGACAACCGGAAGGGCCGAGACGAAGTTGCCGATCGGCAGCAGGCCCTTCTGCAGGAAGGGCGAGCGGTCGATCAGGATCGCGACGAGGAAGCCGAGGCCGCAGCCGGCGACATAGCCTGTTATCACCGACTTCAGGAAGGTCTGCTGGAAATCCGCCCAGAGGATATGGGTGGAGGTGAGGATACGGGCCCAGATCATCGAGGGGGCTGGGAGCAGGATCGAGGGGATCTCGAAGCCGCGCACCATGCATTCCCAGATGACCAGCAGGGTCACGCCGAAGATCAGGGGTACGGCCAGGCCGATCGCGCGTTTCGTCGTCTGGTCCTTTGGACGGCGGCGGACAAGCCACTCGTTGAGACCCCAGGCGCCGAGCCAGAAGAGGATAGCGAAGACGAGATAACCGTTCATGGCTTGACCCCCATGCGTGCCAGCACCCGTGTGTGGGCCATGCCGACGATCGAGACCAGCAGGGCAGCCAGCCCCGCCGCCATGAAGAGCGCTGCCCAGATCTGGATGGTCTGGCCGTAATAGGAACCAGACAGCAGTCGGGCACCGAGACCGGCGACGGCACCTGTCGGCAGCTCTCCGACGATGGCTCCGACCAGCGAAATGGCGATTGCCACCTTCAGCGAGGTGAAGAGGTAGGGCATCGACGCCGGCCAGCGGAGCTTCCAGAAGGTCTGAGACTGGCTGGCATTATAGGTGTGCATCAGGTCGAGGAGCAGGATGTCCGGACTGCGCAGGCCCTTCACCATGCCGACGACGATCGGGAAGAAGGAAAGATAGGTGGAAATCAGCGCCTTGGGCATGAGGCCTGAGATGCCGATGGAATTCAGAACGACGATAATCATCGGCGCAATGGCGAGGATCGGGATCGTCTGGGAGGCGATGACCCAGGGCATCAGCGACTTGTCCATAGCCCTGTTATGAACGATGGCGATGGCAAGTACGATTCCAAGCACGGTGCCCATGGCAAAGCCGGCAAGCGTCGCCGAAAGCGTGATCCAGGCGTGGTAAACGAGGCTGCGCTTGGAGGTGACGGCCTTGTTGAACACCGTATCCCAGAGTTCGGCGACGATCTGGTGCGGAGCCGGCAAGACCGGGCGCTCCTGGGCGAAGGTTCGCTCGACGATCTGGGAGAAGGTTATCGTCTCGCCGGCACGTGCCGCCTGGTCGCGCACGAAGGGCGCGTTCAGATAGACGACGAAGACATGCCAGATCACGAGGATCGCCAGGAGGACTGTCAGGACCGGCAGGATTCGATCTCGGAAGGCGGAAGGAGCCGAGGTCATCAGGCGCCTCCTTTTGCAGGAAAGAGCATCAGGGCCATGGAGACGACACCGAGCGCAACGCCCGCCATCTGAACTGCGCTCAGCCGTTCACCGAAGAGGAGAAAGGCGATGACATTGATGAGTACCAGCTGGGCCACGGCGGACGCGGAGATGGCAAGGCCAAGGCCACCCTCACGCATCAGCTTCACCATCATCAGATTGCCGACGCAGTAGAGGGCGAGAGAGGCCACGAGTACCCAGAGCTTGCCGTTGTCGACATAGGCGCGGCTGACGGTGGCGGCACCCAGGAAGGTCGCCATGGCACCACCGAGCCAGAGGAGGAAGGTGGGGTTCATGGGGTGTTCCCCTTAATCACGGAACTATTCCTCATAGCTGTGCCCCGCCTTCAGGCCCTCGCGCACCCGGTGCGCGATCTCGAGAAACTCCGGGGTCTCGCGGATGTCGAGCGGGCGTTCCTTGGGCAACGTCGACTCGATGATATCGGTAACCCGGCCAGGCCGCGGGCTCATGACGACGATCTTGGTCGAGAGGTAGACGGCCTCGGGGATCGAATGGGTGACGAAGCATATCGTCTTGTTGGTGCGGTCCCAGAGCTTCAGGAGCTCGGAGTTCAGGTGGTCGCGGACGATTTCGTCGAGCGCGCCAAAGGGTTCGTCCATCAGCAGGAGGTCGGCGTCGAAGGCGAGCGCGCGGGCGATCGAGGCACGCTGCTGCATCCCGCCTGACAGCTGCCAGGGATATTTCTTGGCAAAGCCCGAGAGGTTGACCAGCTCCAGCGTCTGTTCGATGCGCTTCTTCTTTTCCGCCGCACTGTAGCCCATGATTTCGAGCGGGAGCGCGATGTTGTTTTCGATCGTGCGCCAGGGATAGAGGGCCGCTGCCTGGAAGACATAGCCGTAGGAGCGCGCCTTGCGTGCTTCTTCCGGTGTCATGCCATTGACCGTGATCTCGCCGGCGGTGTGCTTTTCGAGATCGGCGATGACGCGCAGGAAGGTGGTCTTGCCGCAGCCGGAGGGGCCGATGAAGGAGACGAAATCGCCCTTCTTCACCTCAAGATCGACGTTCGACAGGGCGTGGACGGGGCCGTCATTGGTCTCGAAGGTGAGGCTCAGGTTCCTGGCCGAGACAACGGAGTAGGGTGCATTCATGCGCTAGGACCAATCGGGTTTGTTGCAAAGGCAGCCTGCCTCTTGCATTCTTTTGACATGCGGCCGCTCGGGAGCAGCGGAGAAGGAGGGGCGGCCTCGCCGCAGAAGGGATGAGGATCAGACCATGGACACATCAGCAAAGCCCACCTGCCGGATCGTGAAGCCCGGCCATACCTATGAGGGCAAGCAGGGACTGAGTTATTTCGAGGGCATTGCCGCCGAGACGGTCGGCGCCAAGGGCATCTGCATGCATGTGCTGACCATGCCGCCCGGCGCGCGCGCCAAGGCGCATCTGCACGAGAGCCACGAGACGGCGATCTATATGCTCTCCGGTCAGGCGCATACCTGGTATGGCGACCGGCTGGAGAACCATGTGGTGGTTCACGCGGGCGAGCTGTTTTACATTCCGGCCGGCGTGCCGCATCTGCCGGCGAACCTGTCGAACACGCCCTGCACGGCGATCATCGCACGCACCGACCCGAACGAGCAGGAGAGCGTCGTGTTGCTGCCGGAGCTGGATGGCTTGGTCGAGGTGTAGCGCAGGGTTCATCTGGCCAGACCTTCTGTCTGGGGCCGGGCGATCCACCTGTAGATGATCGCGCAGATCATGCCTGTCGGAGCGAGCGACATCGCCATTGATGCTTCGTTCTGATTGAAGAAGCGGCCCCGGGTTGCCAGTTGCAAAAGGGCGATGCCGGAGAGGGGGCAGGCGGCACCCGCGATGGCGAAATGCCACCAGCGGTTCCAACGCATTCGCAGCAGCACCCAGGTCGCCAGCAAGGTGAAGGGGGCAGCCAGCAACAAGGCAACCGGCAGGATCTCCAGGGTCAGCCTAAGGACCGGCAGTATCGAACCCGGAAAGAGCATGAAGCGCGGCAGGCGGCCGTAAGTGAACGCATCTGTCACTTCAAATGTTGCCCAGATGCCCATGACGCCGAGAAACACGGCGGCTGCATAGCCTGCGCCGAAGCGGGCAGTCTTAAGCAACCATGTCCTGTTTGCTGGCCTCACCCTCACACCCCCGTCGCCGGAATGCCCGTGCGTTCCACCTTGCGCGGCGCCACGAGTTCCTTCCAGGTCGACAGTGCCTTGGATACGGCGGGGAAGGGCTCGCGCTTGACGAACTTTCCGTGGCCCTCGCGGGTCTTCACTGCATTTTCCTCGATCGCGACATAACCGCGGGTCAGCGTGTAGCGCGGCAGGCCAGTGACGGTCTTGCCCTCGAAGACATTGTAATCGATCGAGGACTGCTGGGTCTTGGCGGAGATGGTTTTGGAGCGCTTGGGATCCCAGACCACGAGGTCGGCATCGGCGCCGACAAGGACGGCGCCCTTCTTCGGGTAGATGTTGAGGATCTTGGCAATGTTGGTCGAGGTGACTGCGACGAATTCGTTCATCGTCAGGCGACCGGTCGCAACACCATAGGTCCAGAGCATCGGCATGCGGTCTTCGAGACCCCCGGTGCCGTTCGGGATCTTAGCGAAGTTGCCGACGCCGAAGCGCTTCTGTTCGCTGGTAAAGGCGCAGTGGTCGGTGGCGACAACCGAGAGCGAACCGGACTGCAGGCCCGCCCAGAGACTGTCCTGGTGCTGCTTGTTACGGAAGGGGGGCGACATGACGCGGCGGGCGGCGTGGTCCCAGTCCTTGTTGAAGTATTCGCTTTCGTCGAGCGTCAGGTGCTGGATCAGCGGCTCGCCATAGACGCGCATGCCCTTTTGCCGGGCGCGGCGGATGGCCTCATGCGCCTGTTCGCATGACGTGTGCACGACATAAAGGGGAACACCGGCCATGTCGGCCAGCATGATCGCGCGGTTGGTGGCCTCGCCCTCGACCTCAGGCGGACGGGAATAGGCATGGGCCTCGGGACCGTTATTGCCTTCGGCCAGCAGTTTTGCGGTCATCGAGGCGACGACGTCGCCGTTTTCGGCATGCACCATCGGCAGGGCGCCAAGCTCGGCGCAGCGCTGGAAGGAGGCGAACATCTCGTCGTCATTCACCATCAGTGCGCCCTTGTAGGCCATGAAGTGCTTGAAGGTGTTGATGCCGCGATCCTGGACGACCGTTTTCATCTCGTCGAAGATACGTTCGTTCCAGCCGGTGATCGCCATGTGGAAAGAATAGTCAGCCGTGGCGCGCGAGGTCTTGTTGTCCCACATCTGGAGCGCTTCGAGCAGCGACTGATCCGGGCCCGGCAGACAGAAATCGACGACCATGGTCGTGCCGCCGGAGAGGCCGGCGCGCGTGCCGCTTTCGAAATCATCCGCCGAGTAGGTGCCCATGAAGGGCATTTCCAGATGCACGTGCGGGTCGATGCCGCCGGGCATAACATAACAGCCGGCCGCATCCAGCACGGTGTCCCCGGAGAGGTTCTGCCCGATCTCGACGATCACGCCGCCTTCGATCTTGATGTCTGCCTTGTAGCTCAGATCGGCGGTGACGATCGTGCCGCCCTTGATGACTGTGGTGGTCATTTGCTCTCTCCCCGTGTCGTGTTCTTGATGGTTGTTTCAACGAGCTCTCCGGCAAGCTTGGTTGCCCAGTGCGCTGCGTTCGCCTCCGGCGCCCCCTCATCCGGCGCTACGCGCCACCTTCTCCCCGCTGAGGAGAAGAGGTCACGCTGGCGTTGTGCGCCCTCATTTCCTCTAGCTACGCTGCGGCGACCGGAGTGCTTCCTGTGGTACGGCGAGGTCCCCGCACGCTCCCTCTTCTCCCCAGCGGGGAGACGGTGGCACGAAGGGCCGGATGAGGGGGCGCGGAGCGAGGGCATCATCACCCGACAATCTCCGCCGTCTCCAGAACCGCCCTGAGCAGCACGTCGCAGCCAGCACTTGCCCATTCCTTGGAAATCTCCTCCGCCTCATTGTGGCTCAAGCCGCCGACGCAAGGGCACATGATCATGGTCGAGGGCGCGACCTTGGCGGCCCAGCAGGCGTCGTGGCCGGCGCCGGAGATGATGTTCATGTGGCTATAGCCCAAGTCTTCCGCCGCCTTACGGACGGAGGCGACGAGTTTCGGATCGAAGGTCACCGGATCGAAATGGCCGACGGCCTCGACCGCGCAGCCGACGCCCAGCGCCGCGCAGATCTCGGCGGCCTTGGCCTCGATCGTCGCGCGCATGCGGTCGAGCTTCTCCTGGCTGGGCGTGCGAATGTCTACGGTGAAGACGACGGTGCCGGGCAGGACGTTGCGGGAATTGGGCGAGAACTTCACCTGGCCGACACCGCCGACGGCACCGGGCTGTTCACTCATCGCGACATTCTGGACCATCTCCATGATCCGGGCCATGGCAAGGCCGGCATTGACGCGCAGGTTCATCGGTGTGGAGCCGGTATGGGCTTCGCGGCCGGTCAGGGTAAATTCCAGCCACCACAGGCCCTGACAGTGTGTGACGACGCCGATCTGCTTGTCCTCTGCTTCGAGGATGGGACCCTGTTCGATATGGTATTCGAAATAGGCGTGCATCTTTCTGGCGCCGACCACTTCGTCGCCCAGCCAGCCGATGCGCTTCAGCTCGTCGCCGAAGGTCTTGCCGTCCATGTCCTTGCGGGCATAGGCGTAATCCTGGGTGAGAACGCCGGCGAAGACGCCGGAGGCGAGCATGGCTGGCGCAAAGCGGGCGCCTTCCTCGTTGGTCCAGTTGGTGACGACGATGGGGTGCTTCGTCTTGATGTTGAGGTCGTTCATCGACCTGATCACTTCCAGACCGGCGAGGACGCCGAGCACGCCGTCATATTTGCCGCCGGTCGGCTGGGTGTCGAGATGGGAGCCGATATAGACGGGCAGTGCATCCGGATCGGTGCCGGGGCGGGTCATGAACATGTTGCCCATGGTGTCGACGCCCATGGTGAGGCCAGCGTCCTCGCACCAGCGCTGAAAGAGGCGGCGGCCTTCCGCGTCCTCGTCCGTCAGGGTCTGGCGATTGTTGCCGCCGGCAATGCCGGGGCCGATCTTCGCCATCTCCATGAGCATGTCCCACAGACGATCGCCGTTCACGCGAAGGTTGTTGCCGGGTTGCGCCGTCATTGCAGATCCTCACCTGTTTGTCAGAACCGGATCTTCCGCCCGATTCCCATGTTCCCCGGGTCAGCAGCAGCGGCTTGTGTTGTTTTTTCCGCTGTCGTATCGGCAGTTGCCTTTATTTGACATCTGTCCAATAATTTGACCGACTGGTAAAACATTACAACTTCCATCACGGCACTCAAGACGAAATCGGCAAAATTCTGCGACAAAAATTCAAGCAGATGCCCAGATTTTGGGCTTCAATATTGCTGAGTGAGTTCAGTATCTTAGGCGGGGAACAACTCTAAGATGGCAATACCGAGAGCGGCGCAAACCCAGAGGCGGACGCGGATCCAGGAGGAGAAGGAGGAGCTCATCCTGGAGGCGGCGCTGGAGGTGTTCTCGCAGCGGGGATTCCATGGCTCGACGATCGACCAGATCGCCGAGGTCGCGGGCATGTCGAAGCCCAATCTGCTCTACTATTTCCGCACCAAGGAAGCCATGCACCGGGCCTTGATCGACCGAGTGCTGGAGAACTGGCTGGAGCCACTGCAGGCCTTCGACGCGGATGGCGATCCCGAACACGAGATCAGGTCCTACATACGCCGCAAGCTGGAGATGGCGCGGGAGTTTCCGCGCGAAAGCCGGCTGTTTGCCAACGAGATCCTGCAGGGTGCGCCGCATATCGCCGGCGTGCTCGAAGGACCGCTAAAGGAGCTTGTGGACGAGAAGGCCGAGGTCATCAGGGCCTGGATCGCTGCGGCCAAGATCCGGGAATGCGACCCGCATCACATGATCTTCTCGATCTGGTCGACCACACAGCACTATGCCGACTTCGACGTCCAGGTCCGTTCCGTGCTGGGGGCGAGCCGAGAAGGCGAGGATCGCTTCGAGGCGGCCGCGTCCTTCCTCGAAGGTCTTTTCGTGCATGGCCTGATTGTGAAGCCGGTCGTCAGTCCCTGAGCAGACCCATCACCAGAAGACCGGCGGCCGTGACGAGCGCACCGAGAAAAACGGCCGGGCTTGCCCAGCCGTGGCCGAGCATGCCTTCCAGGAGGATGATGAAGGTCGGCGTCAGATAGCCGTAGCCCAGCACCTTGGGTGCTGGCAGGCGCATCGAGGCGTATTGCAGCAACATGAAGGTGAGCGCTGTCGTCACGATCGAGAGATAGGCGATCGTCGCCCAGACCATGGGTGGGAGGCTCGCAAAATCCGTGTTCACGAGCGGGACAGCGCCGGTCGGCAGGAGCCAGGGGATGGTGAAGACCACAACCCAGAAACCGAAGGCGACCGGGTTGTCTCCCTGATTGAACTTGCGGATCAGCGGCACGTAGGCGCCGTGGCAGATGACGCCAATGAAATAGATCAGTTCCCCACGCCCAACGTCGAAGGAGAGGATCGCCTGGATGTCGGCGCGGAAGATGACCCAAATTGCGCCAAGGGCTGCAATCACGAGTGCAATGAACACATCCGGGCGGGTTTTCTGCCCGATGAAGACGAGCGCAAAGCCGGCGCTGATCAATGGCATCAGGGTGAAGACGGCGCCCGTCTGCACAGGGCTGGTGAATTCCAACGCCACGAACATGGTCAGCATGTAGACGGCGATCAGCCCGCCGAGCAGGGCAAAGCGCCAGATCCGCTGGGGAGCCCGGAAAGGAACGCGCAGGATGCCGAAGGTCAGGACACCCATCACGACCACGGTCATCAGGTAGCGCCACAGTGTCAGTGGGCCGGCATCCATGTGCTGTGCCGCCATGCCGCCGAAGGAGAAGGAGCCGGCGATCAGGGCGGCAAAGAGCAGCATTGCCGCATGCGCCTTCAGCTTTTCACGACCCTTGGCATGCACCGTATGCTGATTGACGGGCCTGTCTGCTGTTGACGCTTGCTCTGTCATGGCATGTCTTTCGACCGGAACTGGTCTCTCCGTTCGCGTCACTTGACCCGACCGGCTTTCTCATTCATCTGCGATCCGGGACGCGCGTCACTGCGTCGTCCGAGGACATTCTTCCGGCAGTTAATCGAAAGCGGACCTGATGACAACGACGATCGGCTTCAGTGATACCGACAAGAGCACAAGTGCGGTGCTGCAGGATGTGATCGACTCGATGGATGAGGATCACGTAACGCTGCGGCAGATCCTTCAGAAGATGGGTGAAAGCGGGCTACTGCTGCTTTGCGGCCTGTTGTCTCTACCCTTCCTGGTGCCGGTTTCGATTCCGGGTGTCTCTACCGTCTTCGGTGCCGGCATCGTGCTGATCGGGATTGCGATCACCTTCAACCGCTTTCCGTGGTTGCCGGAGAAGGTGGCCGACCGCAAGCTCGAACGGGCGCGCCTTGTCCCGGTTCTGGAACGAGGTCTCAAGATCCTGAGAAAGGTCGACCGTTATGTCCGTCCCCGCTTGCTGGGCCTGACGCACGGGGCGCTGGTCAACCGTATCAACGGTGTCGTTCTGACGGCCGCCGGCGTGCTCTTGATGATGCCGCTTGGCTTCATTCCGTTCTCGAACACGCTGCCCGGTGTGGCGATCCTGCTTCTGTCGACCGGTATTTCCCAAAGGGACGGCATGGTCGTTGCGATGGGACACCTGATGGTGCTGCTGACGCTCGTCTATTTCTCGGCGCTGGCCTATGCCGGGTTCGCCGCCGGCCAGAGCCTGCTCAGCTGATCCATCTCCGAAGCGCGGTTCAGGCGCTCCGCCGCAGCAGGTCTTCGCGCTGCAAGGCATGTTTCCTTGCAAAATCGATGAAATTGTCCGGGCTCATCGGCCGCGCCAGCGCGTAGCCCTGCAGCGTCTGGCAGCCGAGATCGCGCAGGATCGCCGCATGCTCCATGGTTTCCACGCCCTCTGCGACGATGCCGATCCCGTAGGAGCGGCCGATATCGACGATCGAACTGATCAGCTTGCGCTGCGCCGGGCTGGTGATGATCGGGGCCACCAGTTGCCGATCGATCTTCAAGCGGCTCGGCGAGAGCTTGATCAGCGAGAGGATCGAGGCGTAACCGGTGCCGAAATCGTCGATTTCGATGGCAATGCCCCGTGTGCGGATGCGCTCGAGGCTTTCCGCCACGGCATCAGCCTTGTCGTCGAAGGAAATCGATTCCAGCAATTCGAATGATAGGCTGCCCGGCTTGAAGTCGAGCTTGGCCAGGTGGTCGAGCAGCTTGTCCTCGAACAACCTCTGGGCAGAAATGTTGACTGAGACATGCTCGATGCCGAGACCCTCGGTCTTCCAGCGCTCTAGTTGCTCGAGTGCCTGATCGAGAATGCTCGCGTCGATCTGGGACACGACATTCAGGTTCTCGGCCGTTTCGAGGAATGCGTTGGGTGCGAGGATGCCCTTTTGCGGATGGTGCCAGCGCGCGAGCGCCTCCACACCGTTGATCGCAAGCGTTCGGGCATCGAATTGCGGCTGATACCAGGCGATGAAATCGTCGTCGCCCAAAGACCGAAGAATGGCGTCGGCGGTGCGCTTGATGTTGATCGTGCGAGCGCGCAGCTGGTCGTTGAAACGCTCGACGCGGTTTCGGCCACGGCGTTTTGCCTCGTAGAGGGCGATGTCCGCATTGACGAGGAGCTGTTCGGCGGTCAGTTCGGGCTCGATTCTGTCGGCGATACCGATCGATGCGCCGACACGGCATTCGTGTCCGTTGTAGACGATGGGCCGGTTGACGGCCGAGATCAGGTTCGAGCCCATGGCCTCGTAGCCTTCGGAGATATCGCAGCCCTGGCAGACGATGACGAATTCATCGCCGCCGATCCGGGCGACGAAATCGCATTCACCGACCATGCTTTGCAGTTCCTGCGCGACATGGCGAAGAATGGCGTCGCCGGCACCATGGCCAAGCGTGTCGTTGATTTCCTTGAAGCGGTCCAGATCCATGTGGAGTACGGTCAGCCTTGCCTCGGGCCGATCGGGGGCTGCAGCCAGTGCCTCGAGGCGCTGGTCCAGATAGCGGCGATTGGGCAGGCCGGTCAGCGCATCGTGCAGCGAATTGTACTCCATGCGCTGCCGTGCGGTTTCCAGCTCCTCGTTGCGCTGTGCCGTCTCGCGCTGTGCTTGGCTGAGTTCTTCCTGCAGAAGCACGTCAGCGCTGACATCCCAGTTGACGCCGAGCAAGAGCATCTTGTTTTTCTGGTCGCCGAAGGCAGTGCCGACCGTGCGGAAATGCACGATTTTCCCGTCCGGGCGGATCACCCGGAAGCGGCCCGTATAGGAGGATTGGTTTTCGATGGCTTGCCGCATGCCCTCCTCGATGGCATCGACATCTTCGGGATCGACCATTGACCGCCAGGTTTCGCCGGTAATCGGTGTGTCAGGTGTCAGTCCGTAGAGATTATAGAGTCGTTCGTCCCAGATGAGGTGATCGCTGCCGACATCCATCTCCCAGACGCCAATGCGGGAGGATTCGAGTGCGACGCCAAGACGATACGACATGGCGCGAAGCTCTTCCTCGCGTTGCCGGAGAGCCGCATAGTTACGCTGCCGCTCCCGCATCAGCCCGGCGACCCAGATGACGCTTCCGGCGATCAGCGCGGACATGGCGGCGATCATGCTGCGGATCAGGACGTCGGGGCGGCTCATCGCGTGCCAGCCACCCTTGGGCACCGCCGAAATGGACCATTTCTCGTTGCCGAGATCCACAATCATGGTGACCGGGTCGTCGGTCAGGACGTGACTGTCGCCGTAGATCACGGCCTGGTTTCCCGTCTGTTGACTGTCGTCGGTAATGGTGATGGCGAGCGGCGAATCCGGGGCTCGCAGGCCGCTGTCGTCATAGAGCCTCGTGACATCGACGACCCCCGCCAAGCCACCCCAAAAGACCCGCTTGCCGTCGTCATTGGTCATCTCCACGGGCAGCGTGATGATCAGGCCCATGGCGCCATTCTTGAGCGGCAACGGGCCGCTGATGATTGTCTTGCCCTCTTCGCGCAACTGGCGCACCGCTTCCTCGCCATTCGGTGGCGGGAGTATCCAGTTCCCGATGAAGGACTTGTTGTCCTCGTAGGGGTGGACGAAACTCGTGATGAGATTGGGTGCTGCAACGATGTTGCCGATCTGGGAGGGCGTCGACAGGAGGCTTGATGCCAACGCCTCGAAACGCTTCTGCGTGACATAGGGCTCGGTCCCGATCACCGCGACCATGCCCTGCAAAAGCTTGATATTGGCGTTGATGTTGGCTTCGAGCTTGGTGCGGATCAGGCCAAGGTTTTCCCCGACCGCATTGCGGGCCGCCTCGCGGCTCAATCGTTGCTGCTGAAGGTCGGCATATAAGGCGGAGACGGCAACACCTGCCAGAACGATGGCGCTCGGAATGAGGATCTGCAGGCGCGATCGCAGGCTCGATCCACCATCCGTATTCTTGCTCTTTATCGCCATGGTCTCCTTGCCCGGCTGGCCCGGCCTGACGAAAATGCTGTCAGTCCCGATGGCGGGATGGTGGAGTATAGCGCTGAATAATTTCTGAAGGTGTGGGCGAAAATTCGAGTTTTTCTTGTGCTGCAAGGTATCCGGCCCGCAAGCGGGCCGGACTTGCTTGACCGAGACTATTCTGCCGCCTGCACAGCCATAGGATTGTTCGGATGGGTCGTCCAGTTGGCGTAATTCGGGTCGACAGGCCGGCCGGTCCGCTGGTCGAGAGCGCCGGTTGGCAGTTCGACCATGGTGATGCAGTTCTCGACGGGACAGACGTTGACGCAGAGATTGCAGCCGACGCATTCGTCTTCCATCACCTCGAACTTCCTGATGCCATCGACCATGCTGGTGATCGCCTGGTGGGACGTATCCTCGCAGGCGATGTGGCAGCGACCGCATTTGATGCAAGCATCCTGATCGATATGGGCCTTGGCGATGTAGTTGAGGTTGAGATACTGCCAGTCGGTAACGTTCGGCACCGCGCGACCGCAGATGTCGTCAAGGCTCTGGTGACCCTTGGCATCCATCCAGTCGTTCAGGCCCGAGATCATCTCCTGGACGATCTTGAAGCCATAGGTCATGGCGGCGGTGCATACCTGCACATTGCCGGCCCCGAGCGCCAGGAATTCGGCAGCATCGCGCCAGGTGGTGACACCGCCGATACCGGAGATGGGAAGCCCATAGGTTTCCGGATCGCGGGCGATTTCGGCCACCATGTTGAGCGCGATCGGCTTGACAGCCGGGCCGCAATAGCCGCCATGCGTGCCCTTGCCGCCGACGGTGGGCGAGGGGGCGAAGCTGTCGAGATCAACCGAGACAATCGAGTTGATCGTGTTGATCAGCGAGACCGCATCGGTGCCACCGGCCTTTGCCGCACGCGCCGGCTTGCGGATGTCGGCGATATTCGGCGTCAGCTTGGTGATGACGGGCATGCGGGTGTACTGCTTGCACCAGCGCACGACCATTTCGATATATTCCGGCACCTGGCCGACGGCTGCGCCCATGCCGCGTTCGGACATGCCGTGCGGACAGCCGAAGTTGAGTTCGATGCCATCTGCGCCGGTTTCCTCGACGAGCGGCAGGATCGCCTTCCACTCTTCCTCGACGCAAGGCACCATGATCGAGGCGACGAGCGCCCGGTCCGGCCAGTTCATCTTGACCTGTTTCATCTCCTGCAGGTTCACCTGCAGAGGACGGTCGGTGATCAGTTCGATGTTGTTGAGGCCCAGAAGCCTGCGGTCGGCGCCCCAGATTGCGCCATAGCGCGGGCCGTTGACGTTGACGACCGGTGGCCCCTCGGAGCCGAGTGTTTTCCAGACAACGCCGCCCCAGCCCGCCTTGAAGGCGCGCTCGACATTGTAGGCCTTGTCGGTCGGCGGGGCAGAGGCCAGCCAGAAGGGGTTGGGCGATTTGATGCCGACGAAGTTATTGCGAAGATCAGCCATGTTTCAAATCCTCTCGAGAGCGGTGCGTCATGCGACTGCGGTTGCGCCCGCCGTCATGACGGCGAGAGAGCGGTTGATGCTTTCGGCCGCGTCGCGGCCCATGGCGACGGCGGAGACCGTCAGGTCCTGGCCACCGAAGGCACAGTCGCCGCCGGCCCAGACACCCGGGATCGTTGTCCGACCCTCGGCGTCAATGGCGATCTTGCCGCCTTCGAGCTTCAGGCCGTCCAGACCCTGGCCATCGAGCTTCTGGCCGATCGCGACGAGGATCTGGTCGGCCCTGATTTCGGTCGTGTGGCCGGTGCCTTTCATCATGCCGTTTTCGAGATGAGTGTATTCGAAGGTGATCGACGAACAGTGACCCGCATGGTGGGCGACTTCCTTCGGCTGGAGCCAGTGGCGGATGTGGACGCCCTTGGAGGTCGCGAGATCCTGCTCGAACACCGAGGCGTTCATGTGCTCCTTGCCGCGGCGGTAGCAGATCGTGACGTTTTCCGCCCCGAGAAGCTTGGCCTGGACGGCAGCATCGATTGCGGTCATGCCGCCACCGATGACGACGATGTCACGGCCGACGGGCACGTCGGCCTTCTCGTCGGCCTGGCGCAGGTTGGCGATGAACTCGACGGCGTCGAGCACACCATTGATCCCTGCGCCGGGGATGTTCAGCCCGTTGACGTTGCCGAGACCGGCACCGAGGAAGACGGCGTCGTGTTTCGCCTGGAGGTCGGCGAGGGTGAAATCGCGGCCCATCATCTGGCCGTCCAGCACATCGATATTGCCGAGCGACAGGATGTAATCGACTTCCTTCTGGGCGAAGTCGTTGGGGGTCTTGTAGGCCGCGATGCCGTATTCGTTCAGACCGCCGGCCTTTTCCTTCGCTTCGTAGATGGTGACCTGGTGGCCGTGCATGGCGAGGCGATGAGCAGCGGCGAGGCCTGCGGGGCCGGCGCCAACGATGCCCACCGTGTGGCCGGAGGACGCTGCCGGGGAATAGAACTGGCGGCCTTCTTCGATCGCGATGTCGGTGGCGTAACGTTGCAGGCGGCCGATTTCGACCGGGCGCTCCTCGGCCGTGTTGCGCACACAGGCTTCCTCGCAGAGCGTTTCGGTGGGACAGACGCGGGCGCACATGCCGCCGAGAATGTTCTGGTCGAAAATGGTCTTGGCGGCGCCAAGCGGATTGCCAGTCGATATCTGCCGGATGAACATCGGGATATCGATGGCGGTGGGACAGGCCGTCATGCAGGGCGCGTCATGACAGAAGTAACATCTGTCGGAGGCGACAAGTGCCTCATGACCGCCGAGACGCGGGTGCAGGTCAGAGAAATTCTTTGCATAATCGGCAGCGTCAAGCCGCCCGGCCTTGAGGCCTGGTTCCAGTCTTCGCATCGCAGTTCCCTCTTTTATATTCGAAGCGATGCAGAGAAACGTAACTCAGGATCAAAGTTTTATCAAACGGTAAAAAATTGCTCTTGGCGCCGCGGAACCCCTGAAAATCAAGGGAAGTTGATCCCTGTCAATCCCGGACGCCATGCCCTGATCAGGTCGGATCTTTCCCAGCGAAAACATGACTGAGAATTTCAACTATATACTTTACTATTTTTGTCATGTTTTGTATGCCTGTCGTCATGAGGCTCGCAACCGCTGCCTCTGATCGGATTCGAGGAGACAGGACGTCATGGCGAAGAAGAAAAAGCAGGCTGCAAAGAAGCCGGGTGCGGAGGTTTCCGGCACGGCGACCACCGCCAAGACGCAAGCGGAAGTTCGCAGCTTTCTTTATGTCGGCGGCCGTGATTGCCAGGTCGCCCATCTTCGTCAGATCGCCAGCAATTTTGGTGCGGAACTAATTCACCATGATGGGGGTTTACGGGAGGCGGTATCGCGCATCGACACGGTGTTACCCTCCGTCGACTGCGTCTTCTGCCCTATCGACTGTATCAGTCACGATGCGTGTCTGCGCGTGAAGAGCGGTTGCAAGAAGTTCGGCAAGACTTTCATTCCGCTGCGAAACGGCTCGAAATCTAGTCTCGAGCGCGCGTTGCAGACACTGAATGAAAGGAACACCGAAGCATGAGCAGGGACGGATCCGAAAAGGGTGGCATGAGCTCGTTCCACGAGCTTGCACGTCAGCGCGGCGAGGGGCTTTTACCGGCGCTCGCCGATGCAATGTTGCAACGCTCTCGGGAAAGTGAAGTGACGAATTGCGAAATCGTCACTTTGCCGGGCTTGCATGAACGCAAACCTGCTACCATGTACGCAACCTTGAACCGGGCCCCCGCCCTCATTATCGATTTTCCCGCGCCGAGATGGCAGCGAAACGCCAACGCCAGATCGTAGCCGTTTCGTCGTCAGTCTCATGTGGGAAGCAGAGGAACTTTCCGCATGAACGCTGAGCAACCTGTTGCGAAGACGATCCTCAACGCAGTGCCTATCCTTCCCTCTCTGAACTTCTCTGAAACACGCAATTTCTATGTCGATACGCTCGGTTTCGAGGATGTCGGCTTTGACGGTCTCGATTATCTCGTGGTCCGTCGTGGTGGCATGGAATTGCATTTCTGGCTGAGCGACGATCCGCTCCAGTGCCAGAACAGTTCTGTGTTCTTCAGGTCCGAGGCACCGACCGAGATGTATCGCGACTTTTGCGATCGCGGCATCGAGGCGATCCGTCCATCGGACACCTCGGGAGAGTGCGGTGAAAGCCTACGGTTTCACATCCGCGACCCGCACGGCAACCTGCTGATGTTCGGCGGTACCGTTTCGGCCTGCATGGCCCATTGAACTTGCCATCAGAGTGATGTCGAGGCGTCGGTGTCGGGGCCTCGTCCTGCAGAGGTTGATCGGCGTCAGTCGCGTCCCGGAAGCAGGGCTCCTGCGCTCAGCAGCAGCCATGACACAATGAGCGTCATCCCGCCCGTCGGGGCCGCCATCGGAAACAGTCCGCTTCCAATGAAGTGCCGGGCAACCAGATCGCCAGCAAACAGCACTGTGCCGAGCATCATGCCGAGCGCTGCCAGTGCCGACAGTCTGATCCGGTCGCCAGCTATGGACAGTGCTGCGAGTGCCGGAGCATGGGCGAGACAAATCGTCGATGCCGGGCGCAGGAGCGCTTCGCCGCCGGCATGGCTTGCGGCCGCGGCAAGCCCGACGCCGGCCGCCCCGATCAGTCCCGCCGCGACGGTCGCCCAGCGGTAACTCTGCACGCTTGCCATCCCCGTTATTCCTTGTTCTGCATGTGGAAGGCGAGCTTCTCGATGGGCTGCCAGATGATCTCGCGCAGCTTCGGATGCTCGACTGTTTCATCCAGCGCGCGGCGGAAGCACAGGAGCCATTCGTCCCGTTCCAACGGGCCGATCTCGGCGACGAAATGACGACGCCGCAGCATCGGATGGCCGCGCTTTCGCATGTAGATGGGCGGACCGCCAAGGTAGCCCGTCATATAGTCGTAAAACTTCTCTTCGCTGCCGCTCAAGTCCGGCGGGTGTACCGCCCGGCAATGGGCGGCCTCCGGCAGCGTGTCCATCAACTCATAAAAGCGCCGGGTCAGCGCCTTCACGGTCGCGTCGCCGCCGATGGCTTCGTAGAGGGTTATCGTCTCGTCACTCATGCTGTCGTCCTTGCGTCAGGTCTTTTCGCGCTTTCGGCACCCTCTTGCAACCGGCGTGGCGTTCCCGTGGCAATCCGGCGCATCCGCGATGCCGCTCTGCAACAAAAGCAGGGGACAGGGGGGCTTCGACATGCCATAAGGGCGCCGATTTCCAGCAGGCGCCCTTGTCCATGATCCGTATCGAAAACATCTCCAAGCAGCTCAGCCACCGTATCCTCTTTATCGAGGCCTCCGCCGCGCTCAATCGCGGGGAGAAGATCGGTCTCGTGGGACCAAACGGGGCGGGCAAGACCTCGCTCTTCCGGATGATCATCGGGCATGAACAGCCGGACGAGGGCCAGGTCTCCGTCGATAAGGGTGTCTCGATCGGCTATTTCAGCCAGGATGTGGGCGAGATGTCCGGGCGCTCGGCTGTCGCTGAGGTCATGGACGGGGCAGGACCGGTCAGCGAAGTTGCGGCCGAACTGCGCGAACTCGAAGCTGCGATGGTTGATCCTGACCGGATGGACGAGATGGACGCGATCATCGAGCGCTATGGCGAGGTGCAGGCGCGTTACGAGGAACTCGACGGCTATGCGCTTGACGGCCGTGCCCGCGAAGTGCTGGCGGGTCTCTCCTTCTCGGAAAGCATGATGGACGGCGATGTCGGCGCTCTCTCGGGCGGCTGGAAGATGCGCGTGGCGCTCGCCCGCATTCTGCTGATGCGCCCCGACGTGATGTTGCTCGACGAACCGTCGAACCATCTCGACCTCGAAAGCCTGATCTGGCTCGAGCAGTTCCTTAAAGGTTACGAAGGCGCACTGCTGATGACCTCGCATGACCGCGAGTTCATGAACCGCATCGTCAACAAGATCATCGAGATCGATGCCGGCCAGTTGAACAGCTATTCCGGCGACTATGTCTTCTATGAGGGGCAGCGTGCCTTGAACGAGAAGCATCAGCAGTCGCAGTTCGAGCGCCAGCAGGCGATGCTCGCCAAGGAAATCAAGTTCATCGAGCGCTTCAAGGCGCGGGCGTCTCACGCTTCGCAGGTGCAGAGCCGGGTGAAGAAGCTCGAAAAGATCGACCGTGTCGAGCCGCCGAAGCGCCGCCAGGTCGTCGCCTTCGAATTCCAGCCGGCGCCTCGTTCGGGTGAAGACGTGGTCAGCGTCAAGAACGTCTCCAAGCGCTACGGCGACAAGGTCATCTATGACGGCTTCGACTTCATGGTCCGCCGCCGCGAGCGCTGGTGCATCATGGGCATCAACGGTGCCGGCAAGTCGACACTTCTCAAGCTCGTTGCCGGTGATTCCAAGCCCGACGAGGGCACGGTTTCGATCGGTGCCAGCGTCAAGATGGGCTATTTCGCCCAGCATGCGATGGACGTGCTCGACGGTGACATGACGATCTTCGAGATGCTGGAGACGAGTTTCCCACGCGCGGGCCAGGCGCCGCTTCGCGCACTCGCCGGCTGCTTCGGTTTCTCAGGCGACGATATCGACAAGCGCGTGCGGGTGCTCTCTGGCGGTGAAAAGGCGCGGCTCGTCATGGCGATGATGCTGTTCGATCCGCCGAACCTTCTCGTCCTCGACGAGCCGACCAACCACCTCGACCTGGACACCAAGGAAATGCTGATCAAGGCATTGTCGCAGTTCGAAGGCACCATGCTCTTCGTCAGCCACGACCGCCACTTCCTGGCGGCGCTGTCGAACCGCGTGCTGGAGATCACGCCCGAAGGCGTGTTCCAGTATGGCGGCGGTTATACTGAGTATGTCGAGCGCACGGGCCACGAGGCGCCGGGCCTCAGAAGCTGAAGCCCGGCAACCAATAGCGACTTCGATTTAGGCGCCAGCAGCCGTTCTCTCGGCCCGCAGAGCAGCGATCTCGGATCGCAGCGCCTGCATTTCGCGCAGCAAGTCGCCATTGTCGACATGCAGTGTTTTCAAGTCTGCGTCAGTGTCGGCCATGCTCTGCTCCTGCATCGCGGAGACGATGACACCGATGAAGAGGTTCAGGACCGAATAGGTGCTGAGCAGGATGAAGGGCACGAAGAACAGCCAGGCATAGGGATGGACTTCCATCACTGGCCGGACGATGCCCATGGACCAGCTTTCGAGCGTCATGATCTGGAAGAGCGAATAGGTCGACGCACCAAGATTGCCGAACCAATCGGGGAAGGTCGCGCCATAGAGCTTGGTCGCCATGACCGCCGAGACGTAGAACAGCATGAACAAGAGAACGATGATCGAGCCCATGCCGGGAAGTGCGGCAATGAGCCCGCCGATCACCCGCCGCAGCGAGGGCACGACAGAGATCAGTCGCAGGATACGCAGCACGCGCAGGGCGCGCAGCACCTGGAAGGGGCCGGTTGCCGGGATCAGTGCAATGACGACGATGGCGAAGTCGAAAATGCTCCAGGGATCGCGGAAAAACGCAAGCCGGAACGCGTAGAGACGGGCCACGATCTCAACGACGAAAATCGCGAGAATGATGCGGTCGAGTGCATGCAGGAGCGGTCCGATGACCTGCATGACAGTGGGTGACGTCTCGAGACCCAAGGTGACCGAATTGATGAGAATGACGGCTATGATAAACCGCTCCCACGCGCTCGAGGAGAGGATTGTTTTTAGTCTGTCGGCCATGGTTTTGGTTCCTGCAAAATCTGCAGGACGAAAAGCGGAAGGAACAAAGCGCGTCAAGGGGTTCCAAGCTGCAACACTGGCCTTAGACGCGCCTTTTTTAGGGAGAATTTGATCCCGAGGCAGCCGTACTCAATCGGAATGGCCGTTGAAGGTGGAGTGCCATGTCCAGGCCGAGCGGATGATGTCATCGATGCCGTGCTTCGGATCCCAGCCGAGCACCTCGCGGGCAAGCGCGTTGCTGGCGACAAGGCCAGGGGGATCGCCAGGGCGGCGTTCCGTGCGCTTGATTGGCATCGGGCGGCCGGAGACCTTCTCGATCGATGCGATCAGTTCCTTGACGGTCGTGCCATTGCCAGTGCCGAGGTTGATGGCGATCGTCTCGCCGCCGTTCAGCAGATAATCGACCGCCCGCACATGGGCGTCGGCAAGGTCGTTGACGTGGATGTAGTCACGGATGCAGGTGCCGTCGCGGGTGTCGTAGTCTTCGCCGAAGATCGAGAAGAATTCGCGGCGTCCGAGCGCCGTTTCGATGGCGAGCGGAATGGCATGGGTTTCCGGCGAATGCCATTCGCCAATGCGGCCTTCAAAGTCGGCACCGGCGGCGTTGAAATAGCGCAGCATGACGGAGCGCATGCGACCGCAGAGGTTGAGGTCACCCAGCGCCTGCTCGACGATATGCTTTGTGCGGCCATAAGGATTGATCGGCTTCTGACCATGTTTCTCGTCGAGCGGCAGATATTCCGGCGCTCCATAGGTGGCGCAGGTCGAGGAGAAGACGAAGTTGCGGATGTCGGCTTCGCTGAGGGCCTGGAGGAGGCTGAGCGTGCCCGAGACATTGACGTCGTAGAAGTGCTCCGGCTCCTTGAAGGACTGGCCGACCTCAATCAGGCCGGCGAAGTGCATGGCCGCCTTCGGCTGGTATTTGGCAAGCACTTCCTTCAGCCGCGCCTTGTCTCGGATGTCGCCCTGTTCGGCCGGACCCCATTTGACGAATTCCGGATGGCCCGAGGTGAAGTTGTCATAGACGACGGGCAGAAAGCCGCGCTCGGACAGAGCGAGGCAGGTGTGCGAGCCGATATAGCCGGCGCCGCCGACGACGAGGATGGGCGTGGCAGTCATGGTCATTTCCGTTCAGAGCGGTGCATGGACGAAGGCTGGCATCGCTGCCTCATCCTTCGCCTTGGCCAGGAAGAGACGGGCGGTGTCCAGCGCCTCGCGGATCGTCACATCCATATCGAGATAGCGGTAGGTCGCAAGCCGTCCGACGAAGGTCACCGACTTTTCCTCATTGGCGCGGGCCACGTAGTCCGCGAGCTGCGCCTTCTCCTCAACGAGACGGATCGGATAGTAGGGGATATCGTTCTCGCCACAGGCGCGGGAGAATTCGCGGTAGCAGACCGAGCCCTCGTGGCTTTCCCAGGGCGAGAAATGCTTGTGCTCGGTGATGCGGGTATAGGGCACGGAGGCATCGCCGTAGTTCATGACGGCGCAGCCCTGATAGTCGCCCTGATATGTAAAGCGCTCGAAGTCGAGCGTGCGATAGCCCAGACGCCCGAACTCATAGGCGAAGTAGCCGTCGAGCGGACCGGAATAGAAGAGGTGCGCGTAGTCATGGCGCGCGCGGGGATCGAAGTGCTGGCCCAGCGTCACCTTGATCTTCGGATGATCGAAGATCTTTTCGATCATGTCGGTATAGCCGTTTTCCGGCATGCCCTGGAATTTGTGGAAGAAGTAGTTGTCGTCGTAGTTGAAGCGCACCGGCAGGCGCTTCAGGATCGAGGCCGGCAGGTCGGTCGGCGAGCAGCCCCATTGCTTTTCGGTATAGCCCTTGAAGAAGGCTTCATAGAGATCGCGACCGACGAAGCGGAGCGCCTGCTCCTCGAAGGTCTGTGGATCGGTGATGGTCTTGTCGGCCTGTTCCTCGATGAAGTCGCGCGCCTCTTCCGGGCGGAAGGTCTTGCCGAAGAACTGGTTTATCGTGTGCAGGTTGACCGGCAGGGAATAGACTTGGCCCTGGCTCGTGGTCTTCACCCGGTTCTTGTAGGGCAGGAAGGTCTGGTAGCTGTTCACGTAGTCCCAGACTTCCGCGTCATCGGTGTGGAAGATGTGCGGGCCGTAGATGTGGACCATGACACCGGTGTCGGCATCACGCTCTGTGTGGCAGTTGCCGCCGATATGCGGGCGCGTGT
The DNA here is from genome assembly GCF_009650195.1 of Agrobacterium sp. MA01. Lineage (NCBI taxonomy): Bacteria > Pseudomonadati > Pseudomonadota > Alphaproteobacteria > Hyphomicrobiales > Rhizobiaceae > Agrobacterium > Agrobacterium sp. MA01. Next base: position 2,722,372 of record NZ_CP045854.1, on the reverse strand, counting down.
CGAAGACCTCGACCTCGAAGCCGGCCTCTGCCAGTTCGCGTGCGATGACGGCGCCGGACAGACCCGCGCCGACAATTCCGATTTTCTGACCCTGTGCCATCCGGTGGGTGTTCCTCGATTTTCAGGGGCGGTGCGGTTCCAGCCGCAAGGCCTGCCGCATCTCGCCCAATTGCAAAGAGACCGGCGGTTGCCCGCCGGTCGAACCATGAAGTGGTCAGGCTGAGAGTTTTTCGCGCATGAGCGTGTCATAAGCGGCGATCAGCCTGTTGACGTCGACGCCGTTCTCCTGCGGTCCGAAGCTCAGATGGCTGACAGTGAAGTCAGAATAGATGCATGTCGGGCGATCCAGGAAGGCCGGCAGGTCGACGGTCAGCATCTTTTCATCGTCGCCCTTGGCGAGCGCCATGTGCTGCAGATCGCGGCCGAGCCAGGCGATGAAGTTGATTGACTGGCGTTCCTGCCAGTCGACCACCTTGGTGGGAAGTGGCAACTCTTTCTCGGGCGATGCCAAGAAGAAGTCATGCAGCTTGTTCGCCTTGTCCGGATCGGTCCAGAGGGTGCCGCCAAAGCCGCCCGGCGGACGCTCGAAATGGCCGAGCGAGGCGGGGAGCGCGCCGGAAACCTGCTGGAAGTAGGCGCAGACACCGTTATTGACGACATTCGCCGAGGTCACGAAGTAATGCGGGTTCTTGCGGCGGTGGTCGATGAAGCCTGCTAGGCCGTCGAGATCCAGGTAGACGATGTCGTCGTCGCATTTCAGGAAGAGTGCGTCAGCGAAATCGGCCAGACGGCGGGCGTAATACTGATAAGCTTGGAAATAGGGCATCTGTTCGCCGGGGTTCCCGACGTATCGGCGCACCGGCGCGTCGACATGGCAGAGTTCGAGCGTGGCGCCCCAGCCGCCGCGGGCCATCACGTCGGCCCCAGCAGGCAGTGCGATGTCCGGCCAGCGGCCGAGCACGACGCCATTGACCATCAGTTCGGGTGTGCCGGATTGGTCGATCGAGACGACGACCTCGTTGGCGCGGCCTGGCGATAGCACGCTCGGGGTCAGCTTCGCCCAGACAGTCGGGGCATCGCTTCGATCTGCATCATTGAGCCGCGCGCGGGGTGCTTTGCGGATGACGGACTGCTGATTGTTCCAGCCGCCGATGACGACCTCGTAGAAATTGTCCGCGTCATGTTTTGGCAAAATCGCCAGATGCAGGTCGTTGTTGATCCTGGCATCGAGCCGCAGCGGAGACCGGGCGGATGCTGTCCCGCATGCCTGGTAGCCCACTGCGTCGCCCATGAAGCGAAGCGGGCCGAACTCACGCGTGACCCATTCGTGATCGGCAGCCGCGCGGGTGAAGTCCCAGATATGCCATTCGTCGATCAGACCGTCGGCCATGGCCTTGCGGACATAGCTGTTGAGGATCTGCATCCGGTGTTCCCGGCCGGCAAAGGTTACTAGTATTACAGGCGCCACAGTTATCTCCCAGCCCAGTTCGGTCTTTGCCCGCAGTCTTTCGTCACTGCCGTCACGTCCACAGACGTGTGTCGGTCGGGACGGGGTGGAAATCGTGCCAGGCGGAGATGCGGTCGCGATAGCGCTTGCGATAGGCTGCCTCGTCCTCGAACTCGACTTCGGTCATCATCACTTCCGAGCCGATTTCGTAATACATCTCCATGTTGGAGAGATCCGGAACAGGTGTGTCGCCGCGCTCGCGCTCGCCCTGCATCTGCCAGTAGAGTTCTTCCAGCCGGCGGACGAGGCGGGGGATGTCGCGAAGCGCGCAGGTGTCACGCTGGGCCTGCAGGGAGGTACGGATCCTTGCCAGTTCCGTCTTGTCGTTTGCCAGGGCCACCGCCTTGCGGACGTAGTCCTCAGGGCTTGCGCAGATCAGTTCGGGAATGCCGGCCGACTTGACGATGCTGCTGCAGAAGCGCGAGGCGAAGCCCTTGCCCGGGAGCGTCAGCACGGGCAGGCCCATGGTCAGCGCATCCGACGCCGTCGAATGGGCGCCATAGGGGAAGGTGTCGAGGAAGAGATCGGCGATCGCAATGCGGGCCAGATGGTTCGGATTGGCCACCTTGGAGGCGAAGTAGATGCGGGCCGGGTCAACGCCTGCCGACTTTGCGAGGTCGCGCAGTCGCTGGTTGACAATATCGGAGCCGCCGAGAAGCCAGAGAATGCTGCCGGGGGTGGCTGTCAGGATGGCCATCCAGCGGGCGAAGACGGGTGCGGTGATCTTCTGCATGCCGTTGAAGCAGGCGAAGACGAAGGCGTTTTCCGGCAAGCCGGCTTCGGTCCGCGTCGGGCGCGCGCCGATTGCGCGCTTGCGGTCTACCGGCTGGTTGCAGGGAATGTGGAGCACTTTTTCGGTGTAGTAGAGTTCGTTGCCGGGCGGGATGATCTGCTCGTCGGCAATGATGTATTGGTGGACCGGGCTCGCCATTGTGCCGGGATAGCCGCAGAAGTTCACGATGACGGGGGCAGGGCGGTAGGAGAAGATCTTCGTGCGGGCGAGCTTGGTGTAGCCGTTGACGTCGATGAGGATGTCGATCTCGTCGGCCATGATCTGCTTGGCGGCATCGAGGTCCGAAAGCGGGGTGATGTCGCGCCAGACGTCGATGACGGCCTTCATCCGGTTTTGAGTCGCATCATTGGTGCGCGGCTCGCCGATGTAATAGGCATAGACTTCGACGGACGCCTTGTCGTGCAGTTCGAGAACCTCACTCAGGGCGAAGCCGACGGCATGGTCGCGCAGATCCGAGGAGACGTAGCCGATGCGCAGGCGCTGGCCGGTGCCGACCTTCTTGCGCGGGACGGGCTTGTTGAGATGTGCTGCGTCCGGGCGGCCGGCCAGCATCTTGAAGTAACGAAAGGCCTTGGCCATCTGGTAGAGCGGATCGTCCGCATAACAGGCGAGCGGGAGCGGCGAGATCGAGTCCAGCATCTGCCGCTTTGTCACATATTCCGATCCCTGGACGACCGGCCACTTGCACTGGTGCTGGCGGACCGAGATCCAGTGCTGGCCTGCTTCCGGCTTGTCGGGGCGCAGTTCGATTGCCTGCCAGAGAGCGTTCTCGGCATCCTCCAGAAGGCCGGCGCCTTCCATGACACGGCCAATATGCTGCAGGGCCATCAGACGATGAACCGATTTGTCGGGAGTGATTTCGGCGGTCGAGTCCACGTAGCTCCGCCACTGCTGGATCGCCTGAGCGCCCAGACCGCTGTCCTCATAGGTTCGACCCAGATTGATGTGCGCCTGGCCCATCATGGGTTGAGCCTTCAGCGCCGCCTTCAACGCGTTGACCGCGCCTGCGGTGTCGCCGAGTTGCTTGAGCGTCACAGAATAGTTGAAGAAGGCGAGGTGAAGCAGCGGACTTTGATCGTTGAATGCCGTCCAGGTCTTGTAGAGTTCGGCGGAAAGCGCGAACTGACCCGCTGCCGACCACCGCTCCGCCAGCTGCAGGGCGTCGAGCAGCGAAAGCTGCTGGCGTCTCGATTTCTCCAGAGCTGTTGCGAGCTGGGCGTTCTGCTCCGGGGCGAATGCGGTATGTATCACCATCGACATGATATCTCTCATCGGCCAGGGGCCGGGTTACGTTCCCGCGGAGCGGCGTGTACAAATCTCCTAATCAGCCTAGCTTGCTTTGGGCTTGCGTGGGGGCAGGCCGCCTTATCTTAGGACTTGCCAAATCACTCGCTATTGACGATAGCATCCGAGGTTAAGAGGCGCCGGCTTAGCTTTCTGCCAAGAATAGACAGGTAAGTTCCGGGAACGTCCGTTAATAGAAAATTATAGGGTGCGCCCTAATCATCTGGGCAAGACTCGTCTCATCGTATTTCTGTGTTTGCAGAATGATGAGCCAAGGTCGTCTCCCGGGTACGGGGGTAGACGTTCCAAAAGGTGTGGGAAGCAGAGATTAGCTCTGCTGCATGATGCCCTCTCCAACGCCAGGCTCGCTCGAGCCATGTTTCACCAAAAGACTTTTGTCCGCAAGGACACCGCACGCCAAGCGCGATCGATCTGCGTTTGCGTTCGGATTGTGGCCATTCGGGGTGCAGGATGCTCCCCGGGTCGCGCGGTGAGGCACCCGACGTGCTCCCCCGACCGGTGGCAAAGGAATGCAACGGCCAATCGCTAACGTTGAAGGCGCGCGTCAAATGACCTCGATTATCTCTTCTCTGAGCATCACCCAGATCAAGTCGCTGTCTACGGCGACCATCGCTTCCTTCACGAGCGACGACGTTGCTGCGCTGAGCTCCGCTCAGGTCGCCGCGCTCTCGTCCGGGCAGATTTCAGCCTTCCAGACCGATGACATCGATCAGTTCGACTCCGCTCAGCTCAGTGCGATCTCGAGCGTCGCCATCCGCGGTCTAACCGTGGATCAGCTTTCCGTCATCGACAGTGCCAAGATGACGGCGCTGAGCAGCCGGCAGCTGGGTGCGCTGAACTCTACCCAGATGACGGCCCTGACGTCGGAGCAGTTCGCGGCGCTGACCCCCACGCAGCTCGCTTCGCTGAGCAGCGTCGCTCTTTCCGGCATCCAGACCGACGACGTCGCGACACTGACCTCGGCAGAACTCGCCGTCATCAGCACACGCGCTCTCGGCGGCCTCTCTACCGCCAACTTTGCGACCCTCAGCTCCACCCAGCTTTCCGGCCTGACCACCGGCCAGATCGCCGCGCTGTCGACCGCTGCCATCGCAACGCTGACTTCGGATCAGATCGACGGCCTGGACGCAACGCAGATCTCGGCGCTCAGCTCGCGCCAGGTCACCGCACTCACGACCGATGCGCTCGCTTCGTTCTCGACCGACCAGATTGTTGCCCTGAACAGCCGGGCAGTGGCGGTACTGAAATCGACGCAGGTTGCTGCACTTTCGACCGACCAGATCGATGTCCTGACCACCGGCCAGCTCGCGTCATTGACCTCCGTGGCTGTTGCCGGTCTCGGTACCGACGACGTCGCTGTGCTCTCCTCGGACGGCGTGGCCGCTCTCAGCTCCCGAACCCTGGCCGCCCTTTCTACGGCGAACTTCGCGGCTCTGGGCTCCGGCCAGCTGACCGGCCTGACCTCGGCGAAAATCGCAGGTCTGACGGCAGCACAGATCGGTGTATTGAGCTCGGATCAGGTTGATGGTCTCACTCCCACCCAGATTGCCGGCCTGACCAGCGCCCAGATGAAGTCGTTGACCACGGATACGCTGGCGTCGTTCACGACCGATCAGGTCGGCGCGCTCAGCAGCCGTACAATCGGTGTGCTCGACTCTGCCAAGGTGGCTGCCCTGAGCAGCGACCAGGTGGCGGCTCTCTCGACACAACAGCTCGCTTCGCTCAGCTCGGCCGCCGTAAAGGGTCTGGAGACGGAAGATCTGGCGACATTCACGTCGACGGAACTTGCCGCCCTAAATTCGCGTACGCTTGCAGCCCTCTCCACCGAAAACATCGCGAGCCTCACTTCCGCCCAGCTGACGGCTCTTTCGAGCGGCCAGATCGCCTCGCTGACGACGGCGCAGGTGGCTGCGCTCGACAGCGATCAGATTGACGGCCTCAGCGCCTCCCAGGTCGGAGCCCTGAGCTCTGCACAGGTCATCGCGCTCGGTACGGATAATGTGGTCTCCCTCTCCACCGACCAGGTCGCTGCACTCAGCAGCCGCGCGGTCGGTGCGCTGACGGCAGCCCAGCTCACGGCGATGACGAGTGATCAGATCCAAGCCCTCGGCTCGGCGCAGATTGCCGCCCTTTCGTCGGCCGACCTGCAGGCGCTCTCCTCTGAAGACATCAACACCTTCAGCACGGATGAATTCGCGATCATCAACTCGGCAGCCATCCGCGGCATATCTACCGACGTGATCGGTGAACTGTCGACAGACCTGATCGGTGTCATGAACACCCGCGCCGTGGCCGCACTCTCGTCCGCCCAGGTCGCCGCCATGACCTCGGATCAGATCGCCGCCCTGTCGACCGGGCAGCTCGCATCGCTGACCTCGGTCGCCGTCGCAGCTCTTGAAGCCGAGGACGTGGCCACCTTTACCTCCACCGAAATCGCTGCCCTGCAGTCGCGTTCGTTGGCTGCCCTGACGAGCGCCAACTTCGCCACCCTCGGATCGGATCAGATCGTCGGTCTGACGAGCGCACAGATCGCTGCCCTGTCGACCGTGCTCGTTGGTTCGCTGACCAGCGACCAGATCGACGGTCTGACAACGGCGCAGGTTGCCACATTCTCCTCCTCGCAGCTCGCCTCCATCAGCACGGCCGGCATCGCGTCGATGACCACCGACCAGATCGGTGCCCTCAGCACCCGCGCCCTCGCTTCGCTCAAGTCGGAACAGCTGAACGTGCTGACCTCCGACCAGTTCGCGGCACTTGGAACCGGACAGTTGGCGGTCCTGTCGTCTGCGGCCATCCGCGGCCTCAACTCCGATGCCATCGGCACCCTGACTTCGGCTGAACTCGCGGTTCTGAACTCCCGTGCGATTTCCGCGCTGTCGACCGACAATCTGGCCCTGATCAGCTCTGACCAGATTGCTGGCCTGACCACCGGACAGATGGCGTCGCTGACCAGCACGCAGGTCGGCAGCCTCTCGACCGGTCAGATCGACGGTCTGACTGCCGGACAGATCGCGACACTGAGCAGTGTACAAATCCGCGCCCTCGATACGGATGCGATTGCTTCCCTCTCCACGGATCAGGTCGGCGCTATCAGCTCACGCGCCATCGCCAGCCTGTCGTCTAGCCAGCTTGGGGCGCTCGACTCCGACCAGTTCGCCGCGCTTGGGACCGGTCAGCTTGCGGCCCTGACGTCTTCGGCCATCGTCGGTCTCGATAGCTCTGCCATCGATACGCTGACATCTGTCGAACTCGCGGCGCTCAACTCCCGAGCTCTGGCGGCTCTGACCACCGACAACTTCGCACTGCTCGACTCGGCTCAGTTGGCTGGCCTCACGACAGGTCAGGTGACGGCTCTTACCACCGCTCAGATCCAGACCCTCGTCAGCGATCAGCTGGATGGTCTGACGAGCGCCCTCATCGGGATGCTCTCCAGCTCGCAGGTCAGGGCGCTGACCACCGATGCCCTCGCCTCGCTTGACACGGACCAGGTGGCTTCGATCAGCAGCCGCGCCATCGGCGCCCTTGGCTCTGGCGCAATCGCTGCCCTGTCCACCGATCAGATCGGTGTGCTGACGACCAACCAGCTTGCGGCCCTGACATCCGCAGCGGTTGCCGGGCTTGCGACCGATGACGTGGCAGTCTTCGAATCGACCGATCTGGCGGCGCTTAACTCTCGCGCTCTGGCTGCACTGTCGACGGACAACATCGCCGCCCTCAACTCGCTCCAGCTGAGCGGTCTGACGACCGGCCAGATCGTCGCCCTGACCACTGGCCAGCTTGGTGTCCTCGACTCGGATCAGATCGATGGTCTCTCGGCGAACCAGGCCGCGGCACTGACATCCGCCCAGATCGTCGCTCTGTCGACCGACAACATCGCATCGTTGTCGACCGATCAGGTTGCTGCGTTGAATTCCAGAGCCATCGGCGCCCTGACATCGGCACAGCTCGCCGCGATGAGCACCGACCAGGTCGAAGCACTGACCTCTGCCCAGATCACCGCGCTGAGCTCGGCCGACCTCGCTGCCCTGTCGTCTGACGATATCGCCACCTTCTCGGCAGCCGAGATCGGGGTGATCAGCTCGGCCGCAATCTCCGGCCTGTCGGCAGATGCGATCGGAGGTCTCGATACGGACCAGGTCGCTGCGATCAACAGCCGCTCGGTCGGCGCCCTCAGCTCGGCCCAGATCGGAGCACTCGATACGGACCAGTTTGCGGCCCTCTCGACGGCCCAGTTGGCCCAGATCAGCTCCGCCGCGGTCGCCGGTCTCGGAACCGATGACCTCGCAACTCTCGACTCCACCGAGCTTGCCGTCCTGCAGAGCCGCACCATTGCAGCTCTCAGCACCGACAACTTCGCGGCTCTCACCTCGACCCAGCTCTCGGGTCTCACGACAGGCCAGATCGCCGCACTTACGACTGCACAGGTTGCTACGCTGAGAAGCGACACGGTAGCTGGCCTGGGTTCGACCCAGCTTGCGGCGCTCAGGTCCACACAGGTTGCGGCTCTGACGACTGCAGCGATTAACGCTCTGACCTCTTTGCAGATCCCAAGCCTGGCCACAGGCGGTATCGCTAGCTGGAGCTCGGACCAGATTATCGCAATGCCCGCGATACCGTTTGATAGTCTTACGACGGCGCAGCTTGGCGCTATCAGCTCTCAAGGTATTGCGGGTGTGACCACAATGTCGATCGCCGGTCTGTCGTCGGAGGAGGTCGCGGCACTCAACACCCGAGCCTTGGGCGCAATGTCGACCGATCAGTTCGCTACTCTCAATTCGACGCAGCTCGCCGGGTTGACCACCACTCAGGTTGCCTCCCTGACGACCGCCCAGATCGGTGTGCTGACTACGGATGACATCGACGGTCTGACTGCGGGGCAGGTGGGTGCGTTGACGTCGGCCCAGATCGCTGCCTTGTCCACCGACAATCTGGCCTCCTTCTCGACGGATCAGATTGCAGCACTCTCGAGCCGGGTCTTCGCAAGCCTCAGCTCGGGGCAGGTGACGGCGCTCTCGACCGACCAGATCGATGTCTTGTCGTCCGGTCAGCTGGCATTGCTGAGCACCGCAGCGATTGGTGGCCTTGAAACGGCAGACATGGCGACCTTCTCGTCGGCTGAACTCGGTGCTCTGAGCACGCGGACCATTGCGGCCCTGTCGACCGACAACTTCGCCGAACTGACCTCGGCTCAACTGACCGGCCTCAGCGCCGCTCAGGTGGCTGCGATTAGCTCCGCTCAAGTGGGTGCCCTGACGTCCGACCAGATCGACGGTCTCTCAACAGGCCAGATCGCCGCGCTGACCTCGAGCCAGATCCGCTCGCTGTCGACCGATAATGTCGCCTCGTTCAGCACCGACCAGGTGGTGGCTCTGAGCACCCGCGCCATTGCGGCCCTCACGACCGACCAACTGGTTGCAATGACGACGGACCAGATCGAAGCTCTGACGTCGACGCAGGTTGCGGCTCTGAACTCGGCGGGTATCAGTGCCCTGGCGAGCGAAGACCTGGCCGAATTCTCGACCGACGACATTGCTGCGATCAGCACCTCGGCGCTGGCCGGTCTGTCCACACAGGACATCGACGATCTGAGCAGCGATCAGTTGCAATCGTTCACCACGGCGCAGATCAACGCGCTGAACGACGAGCAGGTTGTTGCGATCATCGCAGCCTACCAGTCGCTCTGATCGGGGGAGGCGCTCGGCGCCTCTTCTCACAGATAACTTTAGAAAGCCCCACCCATTGCGGTGGGGCTTTTCCTTTGGGCTGCTCTCTCAGATTTGGCCGAGGTGGTCCTTGGGGGGCGCGACCATATCGCCGTGCCTGTGAAGACAGGCGTATTCGCGCGGCACGGAAAAGCCCGCCAACTCGGACAGCTGGCGGGCGTCACTCTGGATGCTATGGGAAGGTAGTATCCCAGTCGGCGGTATCTCCAGCCGCCCTCCTGCGTCAGACGCGAACCTTTGCGGCATCGCGGGCCAGAGCCTCGGCTGTCGCGCTTCGTCGATACCACATGGTGATGAACGACGAGGTGATGACGATGAACAGGCTGTAGAGGATCGGGATAAACAGAACCTCCTGCTGCTGAATACCGGTGAAGGAGAGTGTCACGATCAGTGCTGCCAGCGGTCCGTTCTGGATACCGGTTTCAAGGCTGATCGTGCGGGCACGGTTGCTGTCCTGGCGGAGCGCCCTGGCCAGCCAGTAGCCGAGCAGCATGCCCGTCAGGCCGATCCCGACTGCCGCGATATAGACGGGGAAGGGGGTGTCGAGCAGCATCTGGTAATTGCGCGGCACCCAGGAGCCGATCAGGAAGAGGATGACGACAACGCCGAGCAGCGAGCCGATCATCTCGATCGTGGCGCCGACATTGGCGTTCATCTTGCGCAGGAACATGCCAAGCACGGTCGGCACGAGCAGCACCACGAGTACCTGGGCGACATTGCCGGCCGGGATCACATAGTCCCCGCCGAGGCCGGCGAGGCCGCTGTAGAAGCTGAGCAGGAAGGGGACGGTGACCACGGCAACCAGCGTCGAGACCGTCGTCATCATGATCGAGAGCGCCAGCACGCCCTTGGAGAAATAAGCGAAAATATTGCTGGTGGTGCCGCCTGGCATGCAGGCGATCAGGATCAGGCCCGCCGCCATGCCGGCCGGCAGGCCGAGGGCGAGTGCCAGGGCATAACCCAGGAAGGGCATGATCAGGTATTGGCTGAGCAGCCCGACCAGAATGCCCTTGGGCTTGCGAAAGGCGATGAAGAAGTCGCGCCAGGTCATGGAGGCGCCCATGCCGAGCATGATCACCATCATCATGATGCCGAGAAGGGTGGTTTCAAGTTCCGTCAACATGCTGTCTGCCCCTCACTTCTTGAATTCGCTCTGCACTTCGGCCTTGAGATCCTTGCGCAGGATCTTGCCGATCGGCGTCTTTGGCAGCGTGTCCCGGAAGACGATGGATTTCGGCACCTTGTAATCGCTGAGCAGGGTCTTGCAGTGGCTGCGGATCGCCTCCTCTGTGAGCTCGCCGTCGTGATCCGGGTTCTTGACGACATAGGCCCGGACGGCTTCGCCGGTCTTGGCGTCTGGAATGGCGACGACGGCGGCCTCGAGGACCGCATCCATCTTGGCGAGCGCGTCCTCCACCTCGTTGGGGTAGACGTTGAAGCCGGAGACGAGAACCAGATCCTTCTTGCGGTCGACGATCTTCAGGAAGCCCTCGTCGTCCATGACGGCGATGTCGCCAGTCGCGAACCAGCCATTCTGGAGCGCCGTCGCCGTTTCGTCCGGACGTTGCCAGTAGCCGAGCATGACCTGGCGGCCGCGAACCAGAAGTTCACCCGGCTCGCCTGATGAAACGAGCTTGCCGTCGCCATCCACCAGAATGACGTCGCAGCCTGGTACAGGAATGCCGATGCTGCCGGATTTGGCACGATCATCGAGGGGATTGAAGCTGACCAGCGGCGAGGTTTCGCTGAGCCCGTAGCCTTCGGCGATGGGGGTCCCCGTCATCACCCGCCAGCGGGTTGCGACTGCCTCATGCAGCGCCGTGCCACCGGCGATCGCTGCGCGCAACTTCCTGGGCGGGTAGGCTGCGAACCATTCTTCGTTCATCAGGCCGTTGAACAGCGTGTTGACGCCGGTGATCCAAGTGATCGGATAGTTTTCGATCGCCCGCTGCAGGTTCTGTACCGGGCGGGGCGAGGGGATCAGAATGTTGCGTGCGCCAAGTTCGAAGAAGGTCATCAGGTTCGCGGTGAAGGCGAAGATGTGATAAAGCGGAAGCGCCGTCAGCACCTGATCTTCGCGGGCCATCACACCGCCCGATACCGCGCGCACCTGGTCGAGATTGGTCAGAATATTGCCATGTGTGAGCATGGCGCCCTTGGCGACGCCGGTGGTGCCACCCGTATATTGCAGCAGGGCGAGGTCGTCGGGGCCCGACGCGGCCCACATGGCTTTCACGTCTGCGCCGTGAATCCGGCCCTTGGCGAGCGCTTCCTTGATCCGCAGAACGGGAACGCCGATGTTCGGGATAGGCGGGAGAACCTTGTTCCAGACCTTCTGGACACCGCGAATGATGATCTCGGGTAGCTTGGGGAAGAATTCCGGCACGCCGGCGAGAACCACGGTCTTGATACCCGTCTTCGGCACGACTTCCGACAGCTTGTCGGCGAACATGTCGACGATCACCAGCGCCTTGGCCCCGGAATCGTTGAACTGATGGATCATTTCGCTCGGCGTGTAGAGCGGGTTGGTGTTGACCAGAATGCAGCCAGCCTTGAACACACCGAAGGCGACCACGGGATAGGGCAGGCCGTTCGGCAGTTGCACTGCGACCCGGTCGCCGGCGCGCAAGCCGCAATCGTGGTGCAGGAAGGCCGCGAAGGCATCCGACATCTCGCCGACCTGGTCATAGGTCAGGCTGCCATTCATGCCGTTCGGTACAACGCAGGTGAAAGCCTTGCGCGGGCCGTTCTCGGCGCAGGACCGATCCACCAATTCGGCGATGCTGCGGTAGCGCAAATCGCCCAGTTCCTGCGGGATGCCTGTGCCGTAAGCCGCCAGCCACGGTCGTGGCGGCGTGAAAATGTGTTCCATATCGTCTCCCCCCGGAGCGCTCTTCGGCGCTTCACTGTTCGGGGCCGGGTGCATATGCGATTCCGGCTCCCTTTAACGGGTCGAGGATGGATTTCTCCTTGGTCAAAGTCCAGCGTTTTCGGGGGCTTGGCAAAGTAATGGGGCCGGGGAGTGCCGCATGGAACAGGGATTTCCCATCACGTCCGCGTTATTCAGCTGCATGCCGCTGATGAAGCCATGCTTGAAACTGGCTATGCTGACACACTGCTTGCGGCTTGTGGAAAATGGCGCACCCGACAGGATTCGAACCTGTGACCTTTGGAATCGGAATCCAACACTCTATCCAGCTGAGCTACGGGTGCATCCGAAGGCGATGTGACTCGCCGTTCCAGAAGCGGTCATAGCGCAGTCGCTCGCGCGCTTCAATCCGAAAAAACAGCCGGCGGCTCAGGGCAAATCAAGACGCGCCGGCTTGAAGGCGGGCGAAATGGGCGAATGCCGGTCAAATGCTCGCCCGAGCCTTTGTGACCGAGACCAAACCTGGGGGGAATGAACGTTAGACGTTCAAAAACTGCTCGTCTCTCAGTTCCGGAGCCGATTGTGCCCTTGTGGCAACGGCTTAAACGGTTAGTATCGTTACAGGAAGGTCGTTGTCGGGGGCAGCGGTCGCCCGAGGGGCAATAATGATAATGGCGGGGAAATGCCTGAAATTACTATGGATGAATTGTTACCCAACACGTCTGGTCTAGACTTTTCAGTCATGGACGATGCTGTTGGGTATCGACTGCGGCGTGCGCAGCTTGCCGTCTTTCAGCATTTCAACGAAGCCTTTTCTTCGAAAGGTCTTCGGCCGACCGATTTTGCAACCCTGCTTCTTCTGACCGACAACCAGGGCGCCAAGCAAAGCGAAGTGGCTGAGGCGCTTGGCATCCAGCGGGCGAACTTCGTCGCGATTGTCGATGGTCTGGAGAACAAGGGCTATATCGAGCGCCGCAAGTCGGAAACCGACCGTCGGGTGCAGTCGCTCTACATGACGCCGGCCGGCGAGGCCTATCTCGAAGAGCTGATGCCGATCTGGATCGATCACGAGCGCTGGGTGCTGGAGCAACTTGGCGGCGTTGCCGAGCGCGATACGGTGAACCGTCTCCTCAGGCGCCTCTACGACTGATAGTCAGCGTCCAAATCCCAGATCATATCGCTTGATCGCCTCGTCGATCAGGCGATTGGCCATTTTCATCCGGATTGTTGCCTGTTCGCGGAAATCTGCGGGCAGACGGTCCGGATGATTGTCGCGGGCGAATGCCCGCCTGCGCTCCTGAAGTCGCTCGCGATCGTCCGATGGCTCGAGGCCGAGATCTTCGACGACCTCCTCGGGAGAAAGCCGAGCGAGCCAGACCGGTGGTGGCGGAGGGAGGGTCTCAAGGGGTTCGGCAGGCGGTTCAGGCTCTGCCGGCGGGATCTCATCAGACATCAGGGACAGATAGGCATCGAGCCTGGGATCTGCGCCCGATTCCGACAGAGAAGGGCCCGGGCCCTGCTCAGGCGTTTCGGGCAGAAAGCTCGTCGACAGGCCGTTGATCCGGAAGGTGGGTTCGTCTGCCGGCGGCTGCTCCTCGGCTTCCGCGTCGAGCCGGTCAACGACCGACTGGAAGAGCGACTTTCCAAACAGCATGCGTGCCAAGACCTCCGCTGCGGTCACCTCGCCGCGCTTTCTCGGTACAAGAGCAGCCCGACGTGGTGTGGGGCTTGCGTTGCACGTCAGCAGGAACCCGTCAGAGGAAGGATCAGCTTTGAGACTGGCTCTGGCTCTGCGTCGCCTCGACCATCAGCTTGACTGTGAGGTCCTCGCCGGCGAGCCCGATGCGCATGCCGGAGACTGGAGCTGCATCTGCATAAGACAGGCCTGTTGCGATCCGGACGTATCGGGTGTCGGGGCAGTGGTTGTTGGCGGCGTCGAAACCTACCCAGCCGAGGCCCTGTAGATAGACTTCCGCCCAGGCATGGGTTGCGGTCTGCTCCAGCCGGTCGTCCATCAGGAGATAGCCTGAGACATAGCGGGCCGGCAGGCTCAAGGCCCGTGCCGCGCCTATGAAGGCATGGGCATGGTCCTGGCAGACGCCGTGGCCGGCTTCCAGCGCCTGTTCGGCGGTGGTTTCCGTGCCGGTCGATCCGGTTTCATAGGCGATCTGTGCGTTGAGTTTGCCCATCAGGTCATGCATCTTCGCCAGTTCATCGCCGCCCGACAGGCTGCGCGCAAGCTCGCGGATGAGCTTGCCTGGCTTGGTCAGGGGCGTATCACGCAGATAGAGCCAGAGCGGCACATAGCCCTGATGCGGGCCGAAGACTCCGGCCCGGTCTTCCGTCTCGACTTCACCCGAAGCGACGATATGAACGCTGTGGCTATCGCCTTCGGTGGAGACGAGGTGCGTGTGGTTGCCGAACTGATCGTTGAAGCCCGCTTCGACCTTCGCGCCATCGACGACGATGTTCCACGACAGCACTTTCTGGCCCGGGCTATCCTGGGGACTCAGTCGCAGGCGCTGCAGCGAATACTGAACGGGATCGTCGTAGCGATACTCGGTGGTATGGGTAATCCGGAGACGCATGCGCTCAATCCTGCTCAACTGTAGAACCTGTAGCCCTCGGTGATCTCGCTGCCCAGCTTGTTGTTGAGGGCAATGAAATTGTCGAGGAACTCGTGCAGCCCCTGATCCATGATCTGATCGATGCTGGTCGCCCGAAGCGTTGCAAAGACCGTATCGGCGGTTTCGTGTGCGGCGAGGCGCTCGCCGTAGTCCTTGCCGATGTAGCCGAGATTGGAAACGATCTTCTCGTAGCAATAGGCAAGCGAGCGCGGCATCTGACCGCTCAGGATCAGGAAGTCGGCGATGTTCGTCGCCTTGTATTCCCCGTCATAGACCCACCGATAGGAGCGATGGGCGGAGACCGAGCGCAGGATCGATTCCCACTGCATGTTGTCGAGCGAGGAGCCGACATGGGTGATCGCCGGCAAGAGCACGTAGTATTTCACATCGAGGATGCGGCTGGTGTTGTCGGCCCGCTCGATGAAGGTGCCGATGCGAGCGAAGTTGTAGAGCTCGTTTCTCAGCATCGAGCCGTGGAAGGCGCCACGGATCAGACCGGCGCGGCGCTTCACGGTGTCGATGACCTCGGGCAGGTCTGCCGACTTCAGCTTGCGGGCGAGCATCTGCTTCAATTCAATCCAGCATTCGTTGGTGGCTTCCCAGGTCTCACGGGTGAGCGCGGTTCGCACCATGCGGGCATTGTTGCGGCCGGCGTCGATGCAGGACATGACGCTCGACGGGTTGGCTGGATCGCGCAGCATGAAGTCGATGGCATCAGAGGCCGTCACCTTGCCGTGCCGTTCGGCAAACAGCGGGCGCACGTCGGCGCTTTTCAGGACGGCGTCCCAATCCTCGTCCGAGGCGCCGGATCGGGTGAGCGACATGCGAAGGCCCGCATCAACCAGACGGGCGATGTTTTCGGCTCTCTCGATGTAGCGGAACATCCAAAAGAGGCCGTTGGCAGTTCTTCCGAGCATGACCATGTCAGTCCTCCAGTACCCAGGTGTCCTTGGTGCCGCCGCCCTGGCTGGAATTGACCACCAGCGAACCCTGCTTGAGGGCCACACGGGTCAGGCCGCCGGGAATGATCTGCACCTTGTCGGAGACGAGGACATAGGGACGAAGGTCGACGTGGCGGGGCGCGATCCCCTTGTTGACGAGAATCGGCACCGTCGAGAGCGACAGCGTCGGCTGGGCGATGTAGTTGGAGGGCCGCGCCTTGAGTTTTTCGGCGAAGTCAGCGCGCTCCTTCTTCGTGGCCGTCGGGCCGACCAGCATGCCATAGCCGCCGGAGCCGTGGACTTCCTTGACCACGAGCTCTTCCAGGTGCTCGAGCACGTATTTCAGGCTGTCGGCTTCCGAGCAGCGCCAGGTCGGCACGTTCTCGAGCAGTGCCTTGCGGCCGGTGTAGAATTCGACGATCTCCGGCATGTACGAGTAGATCGCCTTGTCGTCGGAAATGCCGGTGCCCGGCGCATTGGCGATGGTGATGTTGCCGGCGCGGTAGACGTCCATGATGCCAGGGATGCCGAGCGCCGAATCGGGGCGGAAGGTGAGCGGATCGAGGAAGTCGTCGTCGACGCGACGGTAGAGTACGTCGATTGCCTCGTAGCCGCGGGTGGTGCGCATCTTCACCTTGCCATCGATGACACGCAGGTCCGAGCCCTCGACCAGCTCGACGCCCATCATGTCGGCGAGGAAGGAGTGTTCGTAATAGGCCGAGTTATAGATGCCGGGCGTCAGCACCGCGACGCGCGGCTTGCCCTTGCATCCGGGAGGGGCCAGCGAGGCCAGCGACTGGCGCAAAAGATAGGGATAGTCCTCGACGCGTTGCACCTTGTTGAGCTGGAAAAGCTCCGGGAACATCTGCATCATGGTTTCCCGGTTCTCCAGCATGTAGGAGACGCCGGAGGGGGTGCGGGCATTGTCTTCGAGAACGTAGAACTGGTCCTCGCCGGTGCGGACGATGTCGGTGCCAACGATGTGGGTGTAGACGCCGCCCGGCGGGCGAAAGCCGATCATCTCGGGCAGAAAGGCGACGTTTTTCTCGATCAGCTCGCGGGGAATGCGGCCGGCCTTGATGATTTCCTGCTTGTGATAGATGTCGTCGAGAAAGGCATTGAGGGCCAGCACGCGCTGTTCGATGCCCTGGGCGAGCTTGCGCCACTCACGGCCGGAAATGATCCGCGGAATGATGTCGAAGGGTATCAGCTTTTCGGCGCTGTCGGCATGCCCATAGACGGCGAAGGTGATGCCGGTCTTGCGGAAGATGTTCTCAGCATCTCGCGATTTCGCCAAAAGCCTTGCCGGATCCTGGCTGGAATACCAATCGAAGTAGTTCTGGTACGGTGCACGCGGATCGTTGTCCGCAGTGATCATTTCATCAAATGCCAATGGCGCCATCCCCTTTTTTGTTCATTTGAATACAACCAATTGGGCAATGCAAGCTGGATCACTGGCTTCGGTCGCAGAATTGCAGTCTGCCGAATGTGATTGAAATCAGAGCATTCGCGCAAACTCTGTGCAGAATGATAGATGTTTTGCAGTTCCAGACGGCTCTACTCCCGCGTGATTTGGCATCTTCTGAAATTCGGCAAGCGTAACCTGGTCGCGATTGCTGAAAAAATGAGCAGATGAGCCTGCGAGATTTTTTGCGGCATGCTTGAATGGAGTTGACGGCAGCCTGCATGAAAACTCTTTTGACCGCCGCCCGGTGCCGCAGTATCGAAGCTTGCTGCCGGCTGCTGCGATCCGGTCCATGAAAGACAGTTCTCCATGACCCTTGCCCGGCTTGCGCCCGTCCTCTTCGTTCTCCTGTGGTCGACCGGTTGGATCTCGGCCAAATACGCGACGTTCTTCGCGGATCCGCTGACCTTCCTCGTGGTGCGCTACGGGACGGCCGTCGTCCTCTTCTATGTCGTCTGTCGGCTGGGCGGCGTTTCCTGGCCGAAGCAGAGATCGGGGTGGCTGCATGCCATTATATCCGGCATGTTTTTGCACGGGCTTTATCTCGGCATGGTCTGGTGGGCGATCGGGCAGGGAGTGCCGGCCGCCTTGTCCGGAATCATCGCAGGGCTGCAGCCGTTGATGACCGGGATTGCCGCGGCCTATCTGATCGGGGAAAATCTCAATAGCGGACAGCGGGTTGGTCTCGTCATCGGCTTCCTTGGTGTGGCAATCGCCGTGCTGCCGAAGGTGTTGATCATCGATGCCACGAGCATTCCGGCTTATGCGGTTGCGGTGAACGTGCTGGCTATGGCCTGCGTGACCGCCGGCACGCTCTACCAGAAACGTTTCGTCCGCGAGGGCGATCTGAGGGCTGTTGCGACGCTGCAATATGTCGGTGCGCTGATCGTCACCATTCCGGCGGCCGTCGCTCTGGAAAACCTACGAGTCGACTGGAGCCTCGGTTTCTTCGCTACGCTCGCCTGGTCGGTGGTCGGCATCTCGATGGGGGCGGTAGCGCTGCTGCTCTACCTCATCCGCCGCGGGGACGTGTCGAAGGCGGCGTCGCTCATCTATCTCGTGCCGCCGCTCGCGGCGCTAGAAGCGGCGATCGCCTTTGGCGAAGAGCTCACCGTGCCGATGATGGTCGGCACCTGCGTCGTCATGGTCGGGGTCTATCTGATCAACCGCAAGAGTGCGGTCGAGCCGATCATCGTCAAAGACTGACGCTATGAAAAATGGCGCGGTTGGGACCGCGCCATTTCAAATTCAAACAGACTCGAGCCGTGGCTCAGGCTTCGCGACGGCGTCCGCCGGCAGTGCCCGAGCGGGCTGGACGGCCCTGGCCGCTGCCATTGCCCGGACGACCCTGGCCGCCATTGGCGCTGCGGTTCTGACCGCCGCCATTGCCACCCTTGCGGTGACCGGACTTGGCGGGACGACCGTCGGCCTTGGCGCCGCCTTCGGACTTGCCGCGACCCTGGCCCGGGGCCTGGTGGTTGCGGTTGTTGCCGCCGCCACCGCCGCCAGCGCGACGCTGCGGACGGGCCGGGCGTGCGAGGTTTGCCGGCGGTTCCCCAGAGGCGACGGGGATGTCGATGCTCATCAGCTTTTCGATGTCGCGCAGCAGGCGACCTTCATCGGGACCGCAGAATGCGATTGCGATGCCGTCACGGCCGGCACGGGCCGTACGGCCGATGCGGTGGACATAGGCGTCGGGAACTTCCGGCAGGTCGTAGTTGAAGACGTGGGAGACGGCCGGGATGTCGATGCCGCGGGCGGCAACGTCGGTGGCGATCAGCGTCTTGATCTCGCCGTCACGGAAACCCTTGAGTGCCCGCTCGCGCTGGCCCTGGCTCTTGTTGCCGTGGATAGAGGCGACCGAGTAGCCGGTGGCGTCGAGGTGCTTCATCAGCTTTTCTGCGCCGTGCTTGGTGCGCAGGAAGACGATGGAGCGGCCATCCGGGTTGTCGTTGAGGATCTTCTTGAGCATTTCCGTCTTGGCGTTCTGGCCGGCGACGAAATGCACGTGCTGTTCGACCTTGTCGGCAGCCTTGCCCGGAGGGGAGACGGCAACCTTGAGCGGGTCGGTCAGGAAGCTTGATGCGAGATCGGCGATTGCCGATGGCATGGTGGCCGAGAACAGAAGCGTCTGGCGCTTCGGCGGAACCATCTTCGAGATCTTGCGCAGGTCATGGATAAAGCCGAGGTCCAGCATCTGGTCGGCTTCGTCGAGAACCAGGTAACGCACGGCGCGCAGCGAGATCGCGTTGCGGGCGATCAGGTCAAGCAGGCGGCCAGGCGTCGCGACGAGGATGTCGGTGCCCTTTTCGAGCTGCAACTGCTGCTTGCCGATGGAGGCGCCACCGACGACCTGGTTGATCTTCAGCGGCAGGCGGCGCAGATAAGAGCGCAGGTTGTCGCCGATCTGGTTCACCAGTTCGCGGGTCGGGGCAAGAATGAGGGCGCGGGTGGTGCGGTTATCAGGGCGCTTCTCATCCTTGAGAAGCATCTCAATCATCGGCAGGCCGAAAGCGGCCGTCTTGCCGGTGCCGGTCTGGGCGAGACCAATGAGGTCGCGGCCGCCGAGAACGACGGGGATACCCTTTTCCTGGATCGGGGTCGGTGTCGTGAAGCCAAGCGTCGTCAGCGTCGCGACGATATTCTTGGAGAGGCCAAGATCATCGAAAGTTGTCAAAGTCATACCTTTCGGGGCGCCAAATGCACAAATCCCGGAACGCGTTCTTCGCGAGCCGGTTGGCATTGGCGTCAAGAACCCCGCGTGATTTGGGAACTTGTAAGTTGGAAAAACTTTCCAGCGCGTCGGCGATGATGATCGCCGCAGTCTCTTTGCGCCTTTCCCTCTTCGCGTCTCAGATGTCGCTGGGCTCGCTCACGCGGCGGCCGGAAGGTGAAAGCTGATGTGCAAATGACCCCATTTGACCGGGAAGTCAAGGATTTCTTTTGCAGTGCGGAAGCGATGAACTCCGCGCTGTCAGTCGATCAGCCTTAAGGTGACCGCGATGCGGGAGCCGGCTGCAATGTCAGTCGCCCGTCGCAGCTTGGCGTTCAGCGGGAGCAGATAGCTGTCGCGCCGCTTGTCCGGAAAGAGTGAGGTGCGGCCGGTCGTGTTCCCGATCTCGACCATGACGGCGATGGCGCCGAGGGCATTGGCGCGCCCGAAGAACCGGGCCGCAGCTGCAGCCTCCGCCGGCAGAAAGACCCCGTGCCAGCCGCCGGGGCCCTCGAAGCGCAGCACCTCGGCTTCGAAGTCGATGACAGGCCCGTTGTCGCTCACAGCTTGGTTGCCTCAGGCATTGCGAGGTTGAAGTCGTGGCTTGCTGCCGGCTTGCCGTTCAACAGGATCTCCAGCCGATGCAGGCCCGGATGGTAGACGCGCGTGGTGATCGGGCGAAGGGCGTGCCGCTTGTCAATCGTCATCCTCTCGCCCGGCTTCAGAACGAGGCTCTTGCCCTTGAAGACCTTGGGTGAGAGCGAGCCATCCTTCTTCTGATGGTGGATGGCGTAATCCAGGAGAACGGTCACAGCGTCCTTGCCGGTGTTTGCGAGGTGAACGACGAAACCGAGTTCACCGGGAAACTCCACGTGTTCGCTGTTCAGTTCCAGTGTTGCGGCGACGTCGCTCAGGGGTTCGTAGCCGAAATTGGCAAGCGCCTTGGCGTGGCCCTTTTTGACGAGCGTGCGGGAGGCATGTTTCAACAGCCAAAGCCGGTTCTTCGAGGCGCCTTCGGATTGACGCTCTACAAAGTCAGCCACCAGATCCGGATGGTCCTTGGCGATGTCATTGAGGCTGTTGGCGACCGACCGGCGGACATAATCCTCCTCGTCGTCAACCAGGGCCTCCAGGATCGGCAGGATGGGAGCGGGGTCCCTGACCAGGGCGGGCAGGCGCATGGCCCAGGGCAGGCGGGGGCGGGTGCCTTCGCTCGCCAGCCGACGGACATGATGGTTCGGATCGGTAACCCAGTCTGATATGATCGCGAGAGCCCGCTCCTGCTCGTCGGCGATGAAGGGGCGGACGCCGAATTCTGCGGTAAAATGTGGTGTGAGCGACTTCAGCAGATCGAGGGCGGTTTCCAGATGTCCGCGTCCATGGGCGGCAATGTACTGATTGAAGGAGAGCAGCGCCCAGCCACTTAGGCCTTCGCGATCCGCAGCTGGCAGACAGGCGTGAAGGATCGTGGCCGCTTGCTCGAAATCATCCGGCAGGTGGTGGTGCAAGGCGTTGGCGATGCATTGGCCGCGCTGCATCAGTTCGAGCGCGTCGAGAGGGGGCAGGGTGTCGGCGAGGAAGGATTGGTGATTGAAACCGCCCCAGGCCCGCGCAACGGCATCAGCCGTGTCGCGGGCGGTCTGGTGGCCGATCAGGTGTTTCAAGGGCTCGGCCATCGTTGGTCAGATCACGTTTTCGGTTTTGAAATGCTGCATCAGGGTAACACCCGTGATTGCTGCCATGTAAGGGGCAAAGGCCGGATCGGCCTGAACTTTCGCGGCCGCCGCATCGGCACTCTCCTTGTCTGCCCATTCGACGAGGTCAGCGATCATGTCGCCCTGTTCGACTGAGGTCAGCGCCCGCCAGCTGACGAAGCCGGGATAGGCCTTGACGGCCGCCATGGCAGCGCGGCGAGCCTCTTCGGCGGACGGCCTGTCGGCAATGGTGCAGACGGCGATTTCGAGAACGGTTTTGCTTGTCATGAGGGGCTCCTGTGGATGATGACGGCTTGACCTAACACGAACCAACTGACAGGCTTCTGGCCATTATCTTTAAAGGAGGCACGCATGCGCCCCGCCGACCGCCTGTTCCGGATCATCCAGCTGATGCGCTCGACCGGTCGCGCGATGACCGCTGCCGAGATTGCCCAGAAGATGGAGGTGGCACCCCGCACCATCTACCGCGATATGGACCACCTGATCGCCTCGGGCGCCCCGATCGAAGGAGAGCGCGGCGTCGGCTACATGCTGCGCGAGGCCTTCGATGCCCCGCCGCTCACTTTCACCTTCGAGCAGCTGGAGGCGCTCGCCTTCGGGCTTCGCGCCGTCGAGATGCTGGGGGATCCAAGGCTCGGCCAGGCGGCGCGCGAGGCGAAGGACAAGATGCTGGCGATGCTGCCGAAGGATCATGCCGAGCGGCTGATCTCCGCGCCGATCCACGCTTTCCGCTCATCGGCCCAACCGGTCGTGCCGGATTGTTTGGGCGACGTGCGTTCTGCGTTGTCGGCCAAGCGCAAGGTCTGGATCGCCTATCATTCGCTGCCCGGCGAGCGCAGCCAGCGTGTCGTCTGGCCGCTGGGGCTCGCCGCCTTCGGGGCGATCTGGGTGATGACCGCCTGGTGCGAGATGCGCGCCGGCTTCCGCGACTTCCGCCTCGACCGGGTCGAGGACTGGAAAGTCATGCCGGACCGTTTCGAGCCGGAGCCCCATCAGACCTATCAGGCGTACCTGAAGCAGTTCAGCTGAGTTTTGCTGTGGAGCGGGATTTTTTTTATGCCGTTCTCCTAAATTCCATAAATATTAAGGGGTCGAGGCGATAGGTGGAGGTATGAAAGCAACTTCTGAAAGACGGCTATGAAAAACCTCCGAGTATCCCGCAAGCTGACTTTGGCATTCGCCTCTGTCCTGTTCGTTGTCATCGCCTTCTGCTCCGTGGCATTTGTGTCGATGCAGCGGATCCATGAGGCGACGCTGGCCAATCAGCAGACGCAGTCGGTCCTGAAACTATCAAGTCAGATACTTGCGACGCTGGTCGAGCACCAGAATGCCATGCGAGGCTTTGTCGCCAGTCTGAATGAGGAATTCACCGAGCGCATGGCAAAGTATGGCGATGCCTTGCCGCCGCTCATGACTGAGCTTGAGCAGAAGCTCAGCAAAGCGGAAGCCGAAACCTATCTCCCGCCGGCGCGCCAGGCGATACAGACGTTCTATGCTCAGCTCGATGCGACTGTCGCCAACGCACGCGATCCGGCGAAAATTGAAGAGACCCGCAGCAACCTTGCGACGACCGCGCGCTTGAGCGACATCCGCAAGGCGCTTACTGCTCTTGATGAAGCGAGCCAGAAAGTTTCCGACGAGCGAACAGCTTTGGAAAACGCGGCGTTCGAGACGGGTACCAAGACCCTGATTGCCGGAGGGCTGACCGCTGCCCTCATCGCCGTTGCCATGGGCATCCTCCTGACACGCAGCCTCGCAGCCCCGCTTCGCGGCATGACGGTCGCCATGCGCAAGCTGGCTGATGGTGACACCGCCATCGACACTCCTGCGATGGGGCGTCGTGATGAGCTTGGCTCCATGGCCGCCGCAGTGGAAGTCTTCCGGGCCAACGCAATCGCTGCCCGGAAACTCGAGGCCGATTCGAAGCAGCAGCAATCCTTGACCGAGGCCGAACGCGCCGAGCGGGCAAGACTGGATCAGGCTCGCTCCGAGACGATGACCCAGGCAACCGCAACCTTGGCAGGCGGTCTGGCGGAACTCGCAAAGGGCAATCTCACGGTCCGCCTGGAGCAGCCTTTCGCCGAGGAATTCGAGACATTGCGCAAGGACTTCAATGAAGCTGTCTCGCAGCTTGCCGAGACACTTTCCGCCGTCGCTCACACCACCAACTCGATCGACACTGGTAGCCGGGAGATCAGTGGCAGCACGAATGATCTGTCACGACGCACCGAACAGCAGGCTGCATCGCTCGAAGAGACAGCTGCAGCGCTCGACGAAATTACGGTCAATGTCCGTCATGCTTCAAACCGCGTGGAGGAGGCGCGCGCCGCTGCATCGGATGCCGCACACAGTGCCGAGACTTCCGGCACCGTAGTTGCCAGCGCCGTTGAAGCCATGGGACGTATTGAGCAGTCGTCTCAGTCGATTTCCAACATTATCGGTGTGATTGACGAGATCGCCTTCCAGACCAACCTCCTGGCCCTCAATGCGGGCGTTGAAGCGGCCCGTGCCGGCGACGCCGGCAAGGGATTTGCGGTTGTCGCCCAGGAAGTCCGCGAACTTGCACAGCGGTCAGCGCAAGCTGCTCGTGAAATCAAGGACCTGATACGGGTTTCGACCGAGGAAGTGTCCAAAGGCGTGAAGCTGGTCAGCGACACCGGTGCCGCGTTGAAGACGATCGAGAGCTTCATCACGACCGTCAACGTCCAGATGAACGCCATTGCCACATCTGCAAAGGAACAGGCGACCGGACTGGCCGAAGTCAACACGGCCGTCAATCAAATGGACCAGTTCACTCAGCAGAACGCGGCCATGGTCGAAGAGACGAGTGCTGCGAGTGCAGGCCTTGCCACTGAAAGTACGCGCCTGCGCCAACTGGTTCAGCGTTTCGAGATCAGTGCCGTCAACAGCAATGCCCAAGTCGACAGAGGCTATGCATCCGGGATGCGTCGCTCCGCATAGCGGGCAGGCGACCTCCGTCAGGAGGAAGCCCGTTTTCGAACTTCAAAACCATGCAGCCTCGACCTTAACGGGTCGGGGCTTTTGTCTGTCGGGATCTCCGCGTTTCCTGGTCGGATTCCATTCCTCAGAAATCCGTCGCAACCCCGCCCTCGGCCTTGCGTTTCGCCACGAAGGTGTCGAGTTCTTCCTCGACGGCCGGGTCAATCGGCGGGCGCTCGTAGGAGCCAAGCTTTTCCTTGAAGACGCGATTGGCGTGGTCATAAGTTGTCGGGCGGCCGGCTTCCGTCCAGGTCTCGAAATTGCGCCAGTCGGAGAGGATCGGCGAATAGAAGGCACTCTCATAGCGGGCGAGCGTATGAGCCGTGCCGAAGAAGTGGCCGCCAGGGCCGACTTCGCGCACGGCATCCAGCGCCAGCGCATCCTGGCTGACGTCTAGGGGCGTCAAGAACTCGGCGACCATCTGCAGCATGTCGACGTCGAGAATGAATTTCTCAAAGGAGGCAGTCAGCCCACCCTCGGACCAACCGGCCGAATGCATGATGAAATTGCCGCCCCCTTGCGTCAGCGCCCAGAGCGAGAAGGCGCTCTCATAGGCTGCCTGGGCGTCCAGTGTGTTGGCGGCATTGGTGTTCGAGGTACGGTAAGGGATGCCGTAGCGGCGGGCGAGCTGGCCACCGACAATGACGGCTTTCATATATTCGGGCGTGCCGAAGGCAGGCGCACCGGTCTTCATGTCGACATTCGAGGTGAAGCCGCCATAGACGACAGGGGCGCCGCGCTTGACCATCTGGGTAAAGGCGATGCCACACAGCGCTTCGGCATTCTGCTGCACGACCGCACCGGCGATGGTGACGGGCGCCATGGCGCCGGCCAGCGTGAACGGCGTCATGACGACGACCTGGCCGCGCGACGACATTTCGATGATGCCCTGAAGCATCGGCCCATCGAGGCGGAGCGGCGAAGACGAGTTGATGATGGTGAAGAGCGAGGGCTCGCTTTCCATCTGCTCCATGGAGACACCACGGCCGATGCGGGCGATCTCAATGGCGTCGAGATTGCGCTGCTTGCCGAGCGAGTAGCAGTGGAAGACCTTGTCGGTCAGCTTCACCATGTCGGAGAGGCAGTCGAGATGGCGCACCGAGGCGTGGATGTCGATCGGCTCGACCGGATAGCCGCCGGTCGTGTGGATCACGTCGTAGCACTGAGCAAGCTTGACCAGCTTGCGGAAGTCTTCCTGGTTGCCGGCACGGCGGCCGCCCTCGCGGTCTGCGACGAAGGGGGCAGAGGCGATCTGGGCAAATACCAGGTTGTTGCCGCCCATCTTGACGTTTCGCTCGGGATTGCGTGCGAACATCTGGAATTCGCGCGGGGCCGACGCGATCATGTCCATGATCAGGCCGCGGTCGAAGCGGACGCGGTCGGATCCCTCCGTCACCTCTGCGCCATGCGCCTTCATGATGGCGCGCGCCTCGGGCAGCATGATGTCCATGCCGATCTCTTCGAGAATGGTGAGCGATGCCTCATGCATGTCGTCGAGGGCCGACGGGTCGAGAAGCTCGGTCTTGGTCAGGCGATTGACGAGATTGCGATACTTGCCGGCCGCACCCGTGCGGACACGTTCGGCTCCCCGACCGCCCGTGCGCCTGCGGCGTTCACCGCCTGCAGAGAGGGTTTCAGTCTCGGACAAGGCGGAGGTCGTAATGTCGCTCATGGTCGATCCATTGTGTCAATCTCGACATCAAGTCTCGCAGGTTCGGAAGCCAAAAGGCATTGCCGTTTGCGACGAAAAACCGGCTCATCTGGAACAGTGGTGCGGCTGGAGTGATCCGTCAGGGATACGCGTTCATTCTGCTTCGCTTTTAAAGCTTTGGATGGTGCTTCGCTTACCCGCTGTTTACCATTCCGCGTCATTGATCGGAGGAGGGAGAAACTGATTTGATCCGGGGAAGCGACTTGCTGGACTTGGTCTGCGACAAGATCGCGGTGCTCGATCTGCCTTCCTACGTGAAGGACAGCGAGCTTCGTTACGTCGCCGTCAATGCGGCCTTCGCCGACCTGCACAACCTGTCGGCCGAAAGCTTCGTCGGTCGCAGCGATCGCGAAATCCTTGGAAGCGATCTGGACGCCTTGCGCGACGATCGCGAGCGGCGGGTCCTGGTGTTCGGGGAAGAGGAAGCGCTGCAGCTGCGGGCTGAACCCGGCGGACCGACGCGGGTCCTGCATATCGAACGTTTCTTCGACGACGACGACCGGCTCTATCTCTTCGGTTTCATGGAGGAGCAAAGAACGGTAACACCGTCCGACCCATCGGTCTTGGGGACGCTGCCCTCTGTTGCCCTCTTCCAGGCCGTGCTCGAGCAATATCCCATTGCGACCTATGTGCGCAGCTCTGACCACCGGCTGCTCTTTGCCAACAGCGTCTATTCGCAGATGGTAGGACGGCCCATCCAGGATCTCCTGGGGCGGACCGAGCAGGAAAATTTTCCCGAGCTCGGCCAGGAGTATTTCGAGGGCAACCAGCGCGTCCTCGAATGCGGCGTGACAGAGGAATTTCAGGACAATTTCATGCGGGCCGATGGCACGCGAATCCCCGTCCTCAGCCGCACCGGGGCCGTCACCGGGCCGGATGGCGAACGCTACATCGTCGGCTCGATCACCGACCTGTCTCCTCTCAGACACGAGCAGGAGAAGCTGGAAAGCGTCCGACAGGAATCGGAAGCGCTACAGTTGCAGCTTCACAGCCTGATGGCGTCGCTGCCGGTCGGTATCATCGTTCTCGATCCCGATTTGCAGATCTCTTTTGCCAATGCGGCGGCCGTCGAGATGACGGAATTTGATGCCTCGCAGAAGCTGGAGGGCATGTCCTACCGGGACTTTCTGACGCTGGCGATGGTCCGCAGAATGCCCAATCTCTCTGCACAAGAAATCGACGAGCGCGTCGCCTATCGCATCGAACAGGTGCTCAGCCTCGCAGAGGGGCCGCTGATCGACGTGAAGACGCCGTCGGGGCGGGCACTTGCCGGCGCAAGCCGCCGCCTTGAGGGCGGGCGCATTCTTTTGACCTATACCGACGTCTCCGACATTTATCAGCGCGAAGAAGAGACGCTGCTTTATCGCGCAGCGCTCGAGCAGATGCCGGTGCCTGTCTTCATCCGCGATCCGGATCGCCGGATGATCTATGTGAACAAGGCTTATGAGGACCTTCACGGCCAGCGTCGGGAAGACATCTACGGGCTGACCGAAGAAGAACTCTGGCCGGAGAACGGTCAGATCATGAAGGAGGAGAACCTCCGGATCTTCGCGACCGGCGAAATGATCGAGAAGAACCGGGAAGTCGTCGTCCGCGGCGGCGAGGAAATCTCGGTGATCACGCGCCTGAGCCGGATCACCACGGCGCAGAACAAGCATTACCTCGTCGGCTCGGTCAACGACATCTCGATGCTCAAGAAGGGCCAGGAGGCTCTGGTCGCGGCCCAGGCACGCGCCGAGTCGCTCTATGCCGACATCGTCTCGATGTTGCAGGTCATGCCAGTCGGCGTGGTGATCATGAATTCCGACTACATGGTCGAATTCGCCAACGAGAAGTGCCGGGAAATCTGGCGCTGGCCGGCTGACATGCAGCTGAACGGGCTGCCCTTCCGGTCCTATTGCGAGATGAACCACAAGCTCGGCTATGCCTGGCCTGGGATCGAGTTCGAGGAAGGCTATCGCGCCCGTCTTGCGCAGTTCGATGCGCTGGAAGGCTCGCATGTCACCGAACTTGCCTATGACGATGGCAAGTTCGTTCTGGCCACGATCACGCGGTTGCATGACCGCAAGATCCTGCTCACCTATTCCGATCTCACCGAGATGCGGGCGCGCGAACGCGAGATCGACGAGGCGCAGCAAAAGCTGGAGCGGCTCGGGCGCTTCGTCCAGGAATCCATGCGGATGATGACGCAGGGCCTGATGATGATCGAGCAGGGACGGATCGCGGAGGTCAATCCTTCCTTCAGCCGCATCCTGAACCTGCCCGAAAACCTGGTGGCGTCGGGCGAAAGCTGGCGGCCGATATTCGAATATTGCGCGGCGCGTGGCGATTTCGGCGAGGAAGCGCACGACATTCTGCAGCAATGGCAATCGGCCGTGCAGACAGCAAACGCAGTCTCGACCAATTTCCTCGTCGACGGCAAGACCTGGGTCAAGCTGGAAGCGACCTTCGGTGGCGACCGCAGTTGTGTTGTCGTGCTCACCGATTTCACCGAGCTGAAGGAGCGCGAAGCCGAACTGGAAGTGCTCTTGGCGCGCAGCGAGGCGGCCGACAAGGCGAAGTCCGACTTCCTCGCCAATATGAGCCACGAGATCCGCACGCCCATGAATGGCGTTCTCGGCATGGCGGAACTGCTGTCGAAGTCCGAGCTCGACAGCCGTCAGAAGACCTTCGTCGATATCATGGTGAAGTCCGGCAACGCGTTGCTCACCATCATCAACGACATTCTCGATTTCTCGAAGATCGATGCCGGACAGTTGAAGCTGCGCAAGTCGCCCTTCGATCCGGTGGAAGCCATCGAAGATGTGGCGACGCTGCTGTCTGCCGCCGCTGCCGAGAAGGATATCGAACTCGTGGTCTCCGGCGAGCAGAAGGTGCGCCACACATTCATGGGTGATCCGGGGCGTTTCCGGCAGATCGTGACGAACCTGCTCGGCAATGCGATCAAGTTCACCGAAAAGGGCCACGTGCATGTCGAGGTGTCCGCGGACGCTGTGGCGGAGGGGCAGGCGATCCTGAAGCTGCGGATCGAGGATACCGGCATCGGCATTCCCCAGGACATGCAGGCGAAGATCTTCGAGAAATTCTCCCAGGTTGACACATCTTCGACCCGTCGCCACGAGGGTACGGGTCTCGGACTCGCGATCACCGGCGGTCTCGTGCGCCTCTTCGGGGGCAAGCTGCAGGTCGAATCCGAGGTCGGGCGCGGCTCAGCCTTCACCGTCGAATTGCCGCTCGCCATCGTTGCCGAGCGCCGCGGCCAAAAAGAACTGCCAGCCACGGTCAAGGATGCGCGGGTGCTGGTCATCGATGACAACGCCGTCAATCGCCGCATCATCACCGAGCAACTGGATATGTGGGGTTTCGACGGGCTCGCGGTTCCGGATGGACCGACCGGCCTCGATATTCTCGATGCAGCCCATACAGAAGGGCTCGTGATTGACGTCGTCGTCGTCGACTACCAGATGCCCGATATGAACGGCATCGACGTCGCGAAGGCGATCCGCAGCGATCGTCGGTTCGACGATATTGCGCTCGTCTTCCTGACCTCGATGGATATGGTCGGCGATGACAGGCTGTTTGAAAGCCTGAAGATCCAGGCGCATCTGATGAAGCCGGCGCGGGCCAATGTGTTGCGTGGAGCGATCATCGATGTGGTGCGAACGGCGCGCGTTCATGGCGTAAATTCGCCTCGCTTGCGTCCGCTTTCGCCACCTGCGCCACTGGCTCCGCGCGTCCCTGTAACTTTGGAGCGCAAGCCGGCTGCTGTTGCCGTTCGCGATGCCAGTGCCCTTCGGGTGCTGATCGCCGAGGACAATGCGGTGAACCAGATCGTCTTCCGGCAGATCCTCACCGGAAGCGGCATCGCTTATCGCATCGTTGGCAATGGCGAGGAGGCCGTCGAGGCCTGGCGCAGCGAGCCGCCGGATCTCATTCTGATGGACGTCTCGATGCCGGTCATGAACGGCCACCAGGCGACCGGCGCGATCCGGGCGGAAGAGCCGACGCGCGGCGGAGGACGGATCCCGATCATCGGCGTGACAGCCCATGCGCTCGATAGCGACCGTGAGGCTTGTCTTGCCGCGGGAATGGACGATTATCTGTCCAAGCCGATCTCGCCGGAACTTCTGATGCGCAAGATCGAGCAATGGAGCGGCAGGTCCGTCACCGGGATCGCCGCCGAAGGCTGATCAGGCCGAGCGCCTGACGCCGCACAGCATTTCACGCTTACCCGCGAAACCTGGTCGGCGCTCGACGTCAAAACCGGCAGCGCCGAGATTGCGCCTGACGAAGCCGGCTGCGGCATAGGTCGCAAAGCTGCCGCCCACCCGTGTCGTGTCGTGGACCCGCTGCATCAATTCGGCCGACCACATGGCGCTATTGCGCGACGGCGCGAAGCCATCGAGGAACCAGGCATCGAAGGTCAGCATGCTTGCCGTCAGGTTCTCCAGTGCATCGCCGCAGACGACGGACAGACGCGTCTGATCATCAAGATCGATTTCAACGACGCCTGAAGGAGCTGTCGGCCAGAGCGAGACCAGCGCCTGCCGCTCGGCATCGATCTCCGGCCAGCGGGCGAGCGCGCGGTCGATCTCTTCCGCCTGCATGGGGAAGAGCTCGAAGGACACGAAGTGGAGGTAAGCGCCGGGATCACGATGCTCCTTCCACTGCCGCCAGGTCTCGCAGGCATTCAGCCCGGTGCCGAAGCCGAGTTCGCCGATGGTGAAATCGTCTGCATTGCGCCAGCGATCCGGAAGTCCATTGCCGGCCAGGAAGACGTGGCCGCATTCGAGCCGGCCATCGGTCTGGCAATAAAAATGATCGCCAAAGGCGGTGGAAAAGGGCATATCGCCGTCGTGCCAGGCCAACGGTGCCTTGGTGTCGCCGGTGCCTGGCGGATAATTTGAATGGGTCATGGTGATGTCCGATAAAACGGCTGCGATGTCAGGTCAATTGCGCGCCGATCTCGTGATCGTCGGTGGCGGCATCATGGGCCTCTGGGCGGCTCTGAAGGCAGAGCGCCGTGGCATCGATACGATCCTGATCGACGGTGACGGTATTGCGAGCGGTGCGAGCGGCGGCCTGCTCGGCGCTTTGATGGCGCATATGCCCGATCGCTGGAACGAGAAGAAGCAGTTGCAATTCGAGGGGCTGCTGTCGCTCGAGGCAGAGATCGCTCTGCTCGAGGACGAAACCGGGCTCTCAGCTGGTTATCAGCGCTGCGGTCGTCTCATCCCCTTGCCAAAGCCGCATCTGAGACCGATTGCCCAACGCCATTCGGCAGAGGCGGCAACGAACTGGAACCAAGAGGGCAGGGCCTTCGACTGGACCGTCCTTGACGAGAGTCCCTTTGCCGACTGGCCCTCGCCGAAGTTTTCGGAGGCTGGCGTCGTGTTCGATCGCCTCGCGGGCCGTGTCTCGCCGCGTGCTTTGACGGCCACGATCCGGGCGCGTCTCGAACGATCGGGGCGTGTACGGTTGCTGGTCGGGGCCGCCGTGCAATCGATCGATGCGCAGGCAAGCCAGGTGAAGCTCGCCGACGGGACCGTCATCGGTTACGGGGATCTGCTGGTCGCAGCCGGTGTCGGGTCCTTCCCGCTGCTCGAAGCCATCGGACCGGCGCTTCGCAAGCCGCTCGGAAGGGGCGTTAAGGGGCAGGCGGCGCTGCTCAGACTGGACCTGCCGACGGATCTGCCGCTCCTCTATCTCGACGGCCTCTACGTGGTGCCGCATGAAGGCGAGCTGGTCGCCATCGGCAGCACCAGCGAAAACACGTTCGAACATCCGTTTTCCACCGATGGGCAACTCGAAGACCTGATTGCCGCCGCACGCGAGCTTGCGCCGATGCTGGGCGGGGCGGAGATTGTCGAGCGTTGGGCGGGTCTCAGACCCAAGGCGGTGGATCGGGATCCGATGGTCGGCCCTCATCCCGATCATCCTCGTGTGCATGCGCTGGCCGGCGGCTTCAAGGTGAGCTTCGGCATTGCGCACCGGCTGGCGGATGCAGTTCTCGATTCGATTGCCGGTGGAGCCCTGCAGTTGCCTCACGGTTTTGCCTTCGCCCATCACGTTTCGGTGGCTGCGCGTCGCGCAGGTGATGAGTAATTTACCGAATTACCCTGAAATCACAGGGATTAGCTCGGGGAGCTGCCGTGAAATTGCCTCGCGCGCTTCGTGATACTGTCATGCAAATCACCTATCCACCGGGTTGTAACGGCAACTGCTAAAGTGCCGTCGCGAGCCAGTGTGAGGTGCTCGACATGCGCTATGCCATCTGCTTTACGCCGCCTGCCCGTGATCCGCTTGCCGATGCAGCGGCGCGCTGGCTCGGCCGCAACGTGTTCTCCGGCGAGGCGGAGGAGCATCCGGGGCTGAAAGGTCTTGGCGTGCACGAGATTGCCTTTCACACGGCCCTTCCGCGACGCTTCGGCTTTCATGCGACATTCAAGGCGCCGTTCCGCTTGAGCGAAGGTGCGAACGAGGCCTCTCTCCTGCGTGACCTGATGCATTTCGCCGGCCAGATGGAGCCAGTCGCATTGCGCGGGCTTTCGGTTGGCCGGATCGGCGACGTCTTCGGGCTCATCCTGCAGCGGCCTTGCCCGGAGGTCGATCATCTCGCGGCCTCGGTTGTGCAGGCCTTCGATGGTTTTCGTGCGCCGCTTTCCGAAGTCGAGATCGAACGGCGCAATCCCGACCGCTTGTCTGCGCCGCAGTTCAGCAATCTCAGCCGCTGGGGCCATCCTTATGTGATGGACGAATACCGTTTCCACATGACACTGACGGGGCCGCTTCTGGCGCGAGATTTCCCGCGAATCGAGCAGGGCTTGAAGGCGCATTTCGACCCGGTTCTCGCCGAGCCTGTCGTGGTGACCAATCTCGCGCTGTTTGTCGAGACTGAACGTGGTGCGCCGTTTACCGTACATTCGCTGCATCCGCTGGGCCGGGTTTCGAGCCGCAAGATCGCCTGACACCTGTGCGCTGCAGCAAGATGCGTGTTTTCCATCTCGACAGGCGCCGCCCTCGCCAATAGCCTCGCGTCAAAACACGAGAGGTGAACCGATGACGACTGCTCCTTATCCCCGCGACCTGATAGGCTATGGCCGCGACATTCCCGATCCGAAATGGCCCGGCGATGCGCGGATCGCGGTGCAGTTCGTGGTGAATTACGAGGAGGGCGGCGAGAGCTGTATTCTCGATGGCGACCCGGCCTCGGAAAACCTGCTGTCAGAAATCGTCGGCGCCCAGCCCTGGCCGGGGCAGCGCAATCTCAACATGGAATCGATCTACGAATACGGCTCGCGCGCCGGTTTCTGGCGGCTGTGGCGGATGTTCACCGAGCGCAAGGTGCCTGTGACGGTTTATGGCGTTACGCTTGCCATGGCGCGCAACCCTGAGGCCGTTGCCGCCATGAAGGAAGCCGACTGGGAGATCGCCAGCCACGGCTATCGCTGGCTCGAATACAAGGACTTTCCAGAAGACGTCGAGCGCGAGCATATCCGCGAGGCGGTTCGCCTGCATAAGGAACTGACCGGCTCGCATCCGCTCGGCATGTATCAGGGCAAGCCTTCTGACAACACGCTGCGCCTCGTGATGGAGGAAGGCGGCTTCACGTACTCCTCCGACAATTATTCCGACGACCTGCCATTCTGGGTGCCGGATCTCGAAGGCAAGCCCTTCCTGATCATTCCCTATACGCTCGAGACCAATGACATGCGTTTCGCCACGCCGCAGGGCTTCAACACCGGCGACCAGTTCTTCACCTATCTGAAAGACGCCTTCGACGTGCTCTACGAGGAGGGAAAGAACGGCAGCCCGAAAATGATGTCCGTCGGCCTCCACTGCCGCCTCGTCGGTCGTCCGGGGCGCGCGGCGGCCTTGGCGCGGTTCATCGACTATGTGACGAGCCATGAGAAGGTCTGGGTGCCGAAGCGCATTGAGATTGCAGAGCACTGGCACAAGCATCACAAGCCGGCGTGGTGAGGGCCTGATGACGACACTCGGCGACCTCAAGTCCAAGCTCATGGAATCCCCGGCATTCCGTGCCGAGTATGAGAAGGCCTGCGTCGAGTATCAGGCGATCGAAGCCGAACTCGCGGCTTCCGCCAGCAACCAATCCCGCAAGATCGCGGCTGGCTCGGACAGATCCCCGCCTGACAGCAGCCAATAGGCCTTGTCCTCGTCGGCGGCTTCATCGAACAGCACTTTCAAGGTGCCCGCTGCCAGATGGTCGGTGATGAGGGCGGTCGGGCAAAGGCCGATGCCAAGGCCTGACAGCACCGAACTGACCAGCAGGTTGAAATCGGCATAGAGCGGTCCTGCGAGTGTCGGGCCCTCGATCCTGCGTGCCGCCAGCCAGGATTGCCAGGCGGCCTCGGTCGCGTCGTGCAGCAGGTCCTGTTTCAGGAGGTCAGCGGGTGTTGAGATCGGCCCGTGCCGCTCCAGATAAGCGGGCGCACAGGTGGGCCGGGTGGCGGCGTCCAGGATGCGGTCCGCCCGACCCGGCGGGCGGGTCCCGTGTCCGATCAGCAGGTCTGCGCCGGCTTCATCCGGGGTCAATGACCCCAAAGGATAGACGATCGAGACCTGGATTTCGGGATGCGCTGCGCGGAAACGGGGCAGGCGGGGGCCGAGCCAGTGGGTGACGACCGAAGGCATGCAGGCGAGGCTCGCGCGGGCCATGGACTTGCGGGCGGTCAGTCTTTCTGCGGCGCGGGCGATGTGGCCGAGGCCTTCCGAGCAGGCAGCGCCGAGTTCGCGGCCGTCGGCGGTGAGGCGCACGCCGCGCGAGCGGCGTTCGAAGAGGGCGAGACCCAGCCAATCCTCCAGCGCCTTCACATGCTGGCTGACGGCGGCTGCCGTCATGCCGAGTTCGGTTGCGGCCTGCAGGAAGCTTTCGCGGCGAGCCGCGGCCTCGAAGGCGCGGAGTGTGGGGGGTGGTGGCAGTTTCATGGCTTTATGACTAAGTCAGCCTTGGCCATGGGGCAAGAAGAGAGGCGGTTGTCTTGAGGGGGGTAGGTGGGGCACCTTGCGGCAAGCCTCAATCCCATGCCGAACCCCGGAGCCGCCATGTCCGCCTTTAACGCCAACGTCCCCGTTCCCGCCGATGCGGCTGCCCGCCGCGCCGTGAAGCCTGTCGTCTGCTATCCGGTCGAGTCGCTTGTCGCACCCGATATGAGCATTCTGGAGCGGGCGCGGGCGACGATGGAGAAGGTTGGCGAGGTGATCGTTGAGCCGCGCGAGGGCAACACGTTCGAGGTGCCGAAGGGGCATTTCTTCCGCATCGTCAGCGTCGAGGGACCGCAAGTCGGCGATCTCAACCTGTGGAACGCCAACGATCTTTCCGAGCGCTTCTTTTCCGGCAAGACGCGGGCGCTGCATGCGACGCATGTGACGACCGGCAACCGTCTCTGGAGCAATCTGCCGTCGCTGCGGCCCATGGCCACGATCAGCCATGATACGCTCGGCTGGTACGGATTCGACGAATTCGGTGGCGGCGTGCATGACGTGATCGGCACGCGTTGCGATCCCTATACCAACCGGCTGCTCTCAGGCGGCGACTACCATCATTGCTGCCATTCCAACCTCTGCCGGGCGCTGGCGCATCACACGGGTGCTGACATCAAGGTGGTCGAGCCGCATGTGCATGATGTGTTGAACGTCTTCATGTGCACCGGTTTCACCCGCGATACGCAGCAGTATTTCATGAAGGCAAGCCCCGTCCGTCCGGGTGATTTTCTCGAAATGTTTGCGGAGATCGATCTGCTCGGCGCACTCTCGGCCTGTCCGGGTGGAGATTGCAGCACCAGCCATTCGAGCGACGTCGCCAAGTGCTATCCGCTGAAGGTGGAGATTTATCGACCGGATATGGCGCTTCTCGCCGACTGGCCGTTTCCGGAGCGGAATGGGTATCAGTTGCAGGTTTGATACCGCCAAGGGCCTGGCAAGACGGGCTTGAGCTGTGAGGTCGTCATGCTCGGGCTTGTCCCGAGCATCTGCGACGTTTCAATTGCATTCGACCGCAGTAGATCCTCGGCACAAGGCCGAGGATGACGTCTCGTTTGGGGACAGGCCTCTCCAGGAAAAGAGGCCCCAGCGCAGACTGGGCCCTTCGCGTTCAGTCAACGCGACCAGCCTCAGTCCTTGGCGAGGGTCGCCATGTCGATGACGAAGCGGTAGCGGACATCGCTCTTGATGACGCGTTCATAGGCTTCATTCACCTGGGCGATGTCGATGATCTCGATCTCCGGGGTGATGTCGTGCTTGCCGCAGAAGTCCAGCATTTCCTGGGTCTCCTTGATCGAACCGATCATCGAGCCGGCGAGCGAGCGACGGCCGGCGATCAGGGCGAAGGCATGCACGGGAACCGGGTTTTCCGGCACGCCGAGCAGGACCATGGTGCCGTCGACCTTCAGAAGGTTCAGGTAGGCGTTCCAGTCGATCTCGGCGCTGACGGTGCAGAGGATCAGGTCGAAGGCGCCGGCGAGCGTCTTGAAGGTCTCCGGATCCGAGGTGGCATAGTATTCCTTGGCGCCGAAGGCGAGGCCGTCTTCCTTCTTCGACAGGCTCTGGCTGAGCACGGTGACGTCTGCACCCATGGCGGCGCCGATCTTGACGCCCATGTGGCCGAGACCGCCCATGCCGATGACGGCGACCTTCTTGCCGGGGCCAGCCTTCCAGTGGCTGAGCGGCGAATAGAGCGTGATGCCGGCGCAGAGCAGCGGTGCTGCCTTGTCGAGCGGTATGTTGTCCGGAATGCTCAGCACATAGTCTTCCTGGACGACGATCGAGTCGGCATAGCCGCCCTGCGTTGGGGTCACGCCGTCGACTTCCGTGGAGTTATAGGTGCCGACGAGGCCGGGCATATACTGTTCGCGGTAAAGGTCGCGTTCGCAATGCAGGCAGGAATTGACGAAGCAGCCGACGCCGACGCGGTCGCCGACCTTGTATTTCGAAACGCTCGAGCCGACTGATGTCACGATGCCGGCGATCTCGTGGCCGGGCACCATGGGGAAGGTCGAGTTGCCCCATTCGTTGCGCGCCTGGTGGATGTCGGAATGGCAGATGCCGGAGAACTTGATGTCGATCACCACGTCGTCCGCGTTCGGTTCACGACGTTCGAAGGTGAAGGGAACCAATGGCTTGGAGGCATCCGTTGCGGCATAGCCTTTGGCAATCGGCATGGGGTATCCTTTCAAATGTGATGGGGGGAGCAAGCTGTAGATAGGTCGATCCGGGTCTGCTGCAAGCTAAGGACCCTGGGGTTTGCGTTGAAAGTGCCTGTCGCCTTCGGAAACTCGACAAGACCAGGGGGCTCGGCTAATCCTTGTCATCAACTGCTTCGCGGGATGTGCGGGCAGGCCCTCCTTGCCGCTGCTGTCACAGCTGCGGCCTCACATGATACTGGATTGACGGCATGGACAGAGCGGACTTCGTTCAGCGTTTCGGCGGGGTGTTCGAACATTCGCCCTTCATTGCGGAGCGTGCCTTCGATGCAGGCATGATCGAGGCGCCGCTGACGGCGCTCGACGTGCATGATGCTATGGCTGCGATGTTTCGCACGGCAAGCCAGGATGAGCGGCTTGGCGTATTGCGTGCGCATCCTGATCTTGCAGGCAAGCTTGCGATTGCGGGCGAGCTGACGGAAGACAGCAAGCGAGAGCAAGCTGGCGCCGGGCTCGATCGGTTGAGCGCTGACGAACATGCCCGCTTTACCGAGCTGAATACGGCCTATGTCGAGACGTTCGGCTTTCCCTTCATCATCGCGGTCAAAGGGCTGACGAAGGACGACATTCTTGCCGCCTTCGAAACGCGGATTGCCAATGGCCGCGATCAGGAATTCGACGCTGCCTGCCAGCAGGTGGAAAAAATCGCCAGGCTTCGCCTTGAAGCCCTGCTTCCGGAGACAAACTGACATGCTTGAGACCTCACCGTCGTCCTGCCGGATTTCGCTGCCGGTGCCGTCAATCTCGCCTCGGCCCGCCTTGGTGCCGTGGGCATTTACTCGACCGACGAGTTCTTCGCGCCGGTGTCGCGCATGCTGAACGACGATCCGGCAACCTTCGATCCGGACCTCTACGACGACAACGGCAAATACATGGATGGCTGGGAAAGCCGTCGCAAGCGCGTGCCGGGGCATGACTATGCGATCATCCGTCTTGCCATGCCGGGCCGAATCTTCGGTTTCGATGTCGATACACGCTTCTTTACCGGCAACTACCCGCCGCATGGCTCGATCGAGGCGGCTTTCTTAGAAAGCGGCGATCCGACCGAGGCGACCGTCTGGACCGAACTGGTCGCCAAGTCGCCGCTCGGCGCGTCTGCCCAGCATTTCTTTGCCAATGCCGACACATCGAAGGTCTGGACGCATCTGCGCCTGCACATCTATCCGGATGGCGGCGTGGCGCGGTTGCGCGTCTACGGTGCTGCCCATTTCGACTGGTCGAAGGTTGGCGCGACGGAAGAAATCGATCTCGCCTATATCTTCCATGGCGCCAAGTCGCACGCCTGGTCTGATGCCCATTACGGCCATCCCGACAAGATCCTGTCGCCCGGTCGCGGCACCAATATGGGCGATGGCTGGGAAACCAAGCGCCGCCGTGGCCCCGGCCATGACTGGGCGATCATCCGGCTCGGCCATGCTGGTCTGATCAACCGGGTGCTGATCGATACGCATTTCTACAAGGGCAATTATCCCGACACCTGCGAGCTGCTTGGCGCCTATCTGCCTGACGCGGGCGATACCTTCTCCGAAGCGGAGATCGCGGCGTCCGAACAGTGGCAGCCGATCCTGACGCGGCAGAAGATGCAGATGGATGCCGAGCATTTCTATGAGGGCGACCAGCTCGAGAAGATCGGTCCGGTCACGCATGTGCGGATCGGCGTGCATCCGGATGGTGGCGTGATGCGCCTTCGCCTGTTCGGCACCAAGGCCTGAGTCTAGGGGTAGATACGAAAAGAGCGGGCAATGGCCCGCTCGTCGCATGCTTCAAGCCGTCCGCAATGCGGGCGGCTTTCTTGTTGGGCTTTCGCCCTTACTGCTTCGGCGCCCGTTCGGCTTCGCGGATCGCTTCCTCGTGATACCAGCTTGCCGAACCGCTCTCATAGATCACGGGTTTCGGCGTCTGGCGCTCACGCATGGCGTTGAGGCGGGCCAGGTCACGCACCGGGAATTCGTAGATCTTCGCCGATTCCCGAACCATGTTCGTTGTCATGCTACTACCTCTCGTTTCACCGAGTGTTGTCTCGATGGTTCATGCTTACCACGTCTGAAACTGAAATGCACATGAAAAGTGCAAAATGCCTATTTTGTGGGCAATATGAAAGCAGAAAAAGTGATGAATTTAAAATCATCACAGCGCTTTCGTGATCTTAGGTGGCCTGACAACACCGGACACGCGCCTCTTGTTCCATGAGTATGCGCTCAATCTGTTAAAGAAAGGCCTGCAATGTTGGCGATTTGGCGGGTCGCCTGCGACAAAATGGCCGCATTTCGCGGTCCGTCTGCAAACTGGCACGCTTCCTGCTTTTTATCTTTCGACTCCCGGGCACCCGGAGAATCACCCCTCTGTTGCGCCGATGAGTGGCGCGAGACTGAAGAGAGAGCACCATGACCAAGTTTAAGCTCGAGTATATCTGGCTCGATGGCTACAAGCCGGTAGCGAACCTGCGTGGCAAGACGCAGATCAAGGAATTCGACAGCTTCCCGACCCTGGAACAGCTGCCGCTCTGGGGCTTTGACGGCTCCTCGACGATGCAGGCCGAAGGCCACTCGTCGGATTGCGTGCTGAAGCCGGTCGCCATCTATCCCGACCCGGCTCGCACCAACGGCGCTCTCGTCATGTGCGAAGTCATGATGCCCGATGGCGTCACCCCGCATCCGTCGAACAGCCGCGCCACGATCCTGGATGACGAAGGCGCCTGGTTCGGCTTCGAACAGGAATACTTCTTCTACGAAAACGGCCGTCCGCTCGGCTTCCCGGAGCAGGGCTATCCGGCTCCGCAGGGCCCTTACTACACCGGCGTCGGCTACAAGAATGTCGGCTCGATCGCCCGTGAAATCGTCGAAGAGCATCTCGACCTCTGCCTCGAAGCCGGCATCAACCACGAAGGCATCAATGCCGAAGTGGCCAAGGGCCAGTGGGAATTCCAGGTATTCGGCAAGGGCTCCAAGAAGGCTGCCGACCAGATCTGGATCGCCCGCTACCTGCTGCTGCGTCTCTGCGAAACCTACGGCATCGACGTCGAATTCCATTGCAAGCCGCTTGGCGACACCGACTGGAACGGCTCGGGCATGCACTGCAACTTCTCGACCACCTTCATGCGCGAGATTGGCGGCAAGGAATACTTCGAAGCCCTCATGGCGGCCTTTGCCAAGAACTGGCAGGAGCACATCGACGTCTACGGTCCGGACAACCATCTGCGCCTGACCGGCAAGCATGAGACGGCTCCGTGGAACAAGTTCTCCTACGGCGTTGCCGACCGTGGTGCCTCGATCCGCGTTCCGCACTCGTTCGTCAACAACGGCTACAAGGGTTACCTGGAAGATCGCCGCCCGAACTCCCAGGGCTGCCCCTACCAGATCGCTTCCGTCGTGCTGAAGACGATCGCCGAAGTGCCGACGGCCGATTACGCCAAGAACGCCGCCTGATTTCAGGCTAAGGTTCAACGATTGCAGCGCCGGTGGAAACACCGGCGCTGTTTTCGTTTGTCGCGCTGGTTCGAGTCCATCCTTGGGGCAGGGGCTTGCAAAACGGATACGCTCTATATAGTTAGTTAGTCTAACTATATAGAGCGTGCGAAATGGATCTGGAAGAAAGTCTACGCTGCCTGCAGTGGCATATGTGGTTCCGATGGCGGGAAGAGTCCCAGAAAAGCGGCTCCATGGACCTGACCGCGACGGAACTCGACTATCTCTATCTGGTGATTGCTGCCGAGAAGCCGCTGCGGCTTGCGGATCTGGCCGATCAGATGCGGGTGAGCAGGGCTTCCGCATCGGTGATGGTGCGCAAGCTGCATCTCGGCGGCTATCTCGACAAGCTCTCTGACAGTGCCGATGGACGTTCTGTGCTTCTGGCACCGACGGCCAAATGCAGCGCGCTCATTGCAGAAGAAAAATCGATCTATGCCGAAACAGCAGAGCGTATTTCCCGCGCGCTGACCCCCGACGAACTTGAAGACCTTGACCGTCTGCTGAAGAAGGCACGCGGCAGTCTTGAATGTTCCTGAACGTGACGACACAATTCCCATGACCCCCAGCTTTTTGACTGAACTCAAGGATATCGCGCGTCTGGCCGTGCCCATCGTGGTGGGCCTGAGCACCGGTGCCGTGATTACCGTGACGGATTCCCTGATGATTGCGCCGCTTGGGCATGTGCCCCTGGCCGCCGTGGGCCTTGCGG
Source organism: Agrobacterium sp. MA01 (assembly GCF_009650195.1). Taxonomy (NCBI): domain Bacteria; kingdom Pseudomonadati; phylum Pseudomonadota; class Alphaproteobacteria; order Hyphomicrobiales; family Rhizobiaceae; genus Agrobacterium; species Agrobacterium sp. MA01. The sequence continues at coordinate 2,680,605 of NZ_CP045854.1, read as the reverse complement.
GTGCGGTTGCGACCGTCATGCTGGCGGCGATCTACGGCTTTCTGTCGGTGATCTCTGTCCGCATCGGGATGGCCTTCGGGGCGCGACAGGGTCGTCAGGTGGCGGCCTTCCTGCGGGCCGGTTTGGTGCTGGGGGCCGTGACTGGCGCTGGCGCGGCTTTGTTGATGAGTGCCTCGCTCCTTCTGATGCCCTATTTCGGACAGCCGGCCGATGTGCTCTCGCAGGTCACTCCCTACTGGCATCTGATCGCCGCCTTTCTCATTCCCTATGCGGTCCTCACGATCTTCAAATCGGCCTTCGAGGCCATTGATCGCCCCTGGATGGGGGTGAGTTTCGGAGCGCTCGCCTGTGTTTTGAACATTCCGCTCAACTATTGTCTGATCTACGGCGTTGGATCTCTGCCGGCCTTCGGCCTTGTCGGGGCCGGTATTGCGTCACTGGTCGCCGAGAGCATTGCGCTGCTTGCGGCCTTTGCCTACTGGCGATGGTCGATGTCGACTGTCCGGTTGCGGACGAGAAGCGATCGCACCTCTGTCGATACGGTGTCCCTCGTGCGGGAGGGCGCTCCGCTCGGCCTGATGTATGTCGCGGAAACGGCTGCGATGGCGGTTGCGACCATGCTCATCGGTCTCTTTGGATCGGTTGCGCTCGCTGCCAATCAGGTGGCGCTCTCCGTCGGAACTCTGCTCTACATGGTGCCACTCGGGATTGCCGGAGCCGTGGCCATTCGTGTCGCCCAGGCGGCGGGCGCAAAGCGCGTTGATCGGGTGCGCCGCGTCACCTTTGCGGCGCTCGGGATGGGGACGGTCTGGCTGACCGGAGCGACCTTGGTGCTCGGTCTCTATGGCGCCGAGGTCGCGGCCCTGATCTCGTCAGATCCCGCCGTCATCGAACTGGCTGCCGCACTCTTCTTTGTATTCGCGCTCAGCCAGGTCGTCGACGGTCTTCAGTCGACGCTTGTGGGTGCCCTGCGCGGCATGTCCGATACCGCAATCCCTTCGGTGATCTCCATCCTCGCCTACTGGCCTGTGGCTATCCCGCTTGGCTGGGCTCTTGCCTTTCCGCTCGGCTTCGGGCCGCAAGGTGTCTGGCTCGGCTTCGTATCCGCACTTGCGCTTGCCGCATCGGCTCTGGTCTGGCGATTCCACAGCCTGACGCGCATTGTCGGTTGACGAAGGAGCGGCGAGTCTTGATTCTCCCAAGGTGCGCGATGGCTGGAAAACAGCTCTTGCCGCCGACATGCTGCCACCCGCATCTCCAGGGAGAATGACCCCTTTGCCCATCGAGCTCTCCATCCGTCCCTTGACGGCTCAAAGTTTCGCGCCTTTCGGCGATGTCATCGAAGCCGATCCCTCGACCATGCGGCTGATCAATGGCGGCACGACCGAGCGGTTTCACGGCCTGTTTTCGCCAGAGACTGCGGGCGAGGGGGCGCGGGTGATCGTCAACATCTTCCGTGGACAGCCGCGGGCCTTTCCCTATGAGATCGGCATGATGGAGCGCCATCCCTTCGGCAGCCAGAGCTTTTCACCGTTGTCCGGTCGACAGTTCCTTGTCGCGGTATCGCCTGACGAGAACGGCAAGCCCGGTGCGCCGCAGGTGTTTCTCGCCGCGCCGCATCAGGGCGTGAACTATCGCCGCAACACCTGGCACCATCCCTTGATGGCGATCGGCGAGGTCAGCGATTTCCTGGTTGTGGATCGCGACGGACCCGGCAACAATCTCGAGGAGTTCTTCTTCGAGACCCCCTTCGTGATTCGGGAGCCCCAGATATGACCGGCCTGACCACCCATGTCCTCGACACGGCCCTCGGCAAGCCCGCCCAGGGACTTCGCATCCAGCTGATGCGGATGAATGGCGAGGAGGCAGAGCTGATCAAGACGGTCTTCACCAATGACGACGGGCGCGTCGATGGCGGGCCGATGCTGATCGGCGAGGAATTCCAGATCGGGCAATACGAGCTGCTCTTTCATGCCGGCGATTATCTGAAGGGGACGGGAGCCACGCTCACGGATCCGCCCTTTCTCGACGTGATCCCGATCCGTTTTGGCATCTCCGACACCACGGCGCATTATCATGTGCCACTTCTGCTCTCGCCGTATGGCTATTCCACCTATCGCGGAAGCTGAGTATGCGGTTTGCGGCGATCGCCGACATTCACGGCAATCATCTGGCGCTCGAAGCGGTGCTGGCGGATATCAAGGCTCAAGGGATCGATACGGTCGTCAACCTGGGCGATTGTTTCTCGGGGCCGCTCGAGGCAGGGCTCACCGCCGATCTGCTGATGCCTCTCAACGCACTGACTGTGCGCGGCAATCATGATCGAGCGCTCATCGATCGGCCCTTCGAGGCGATGGGGGACTGGGAGAGGCCGAGCTATCCGCAATTGTTGCCGGCGCATCTCGACTGGATCAGGAGCCTGCCGGAAACGGCGCGCCTCGGCGATGATGTCTTTCTCTGTCACGCCACGCCTGGGGACGACAACACCTATTGGACCGAGACGCTGTCGGCCGACGGCATCTTCCACCTGAAGCCGCTGGCCGAGATCGAAGCCTTGGCGGACGGTATCGATGCGACGCTTATGCTCTGTGGGCACAGCCACATTCCGCGTGCCGTGCAACTCAGCGACCGCAGGCTGATCGTCAATCCCGGCAGTGTCGGCTGCCCCGGCTTCGACTACGATGTGCCTGTCTATCACAAGGCTCAGGCGGGTACGCCCTTTGCCAGCTATGCAATCCTGGAGAATGCGCCGCGTGGCTGGCAGCCGAGCTTTCGGCTGGTGCGCTACGACAATCTCGCCATGGCAGAGCTTGCGCGCCGCCATGGCATGATGGATTGGGTCAGTGCGCTCTCCAGCGGCTGGATCGTCTGAGGCCGCTCAGAACGGGCTTTCTGCGATGATCGACCTGTCGACATCGGCAAGCTGTCGTTTGCCGCAGAGCGCCATGGTCACATCCATCTCCTTGGCAATGATCTCAAGCGCCTTGGTCACACCGTCCTTGCCCATGGCGCCAAGGCCATAGAGGAAGGGGCGGCCGATATAGGTGCCCCGTGCTCCAAGCGCTACCGCCTTCAAGACGTCCTGGCCGGAGCGGATGCCGCCATCCATATGCACTTCGATCTTGTGGCCGACGGCGTCGACGATCTTCGGTAGCATTGATATCGAGGAATGCGCCCCGTCAAGCTGGCGCCCGCCATGGTTGGAGACGACGATCGCGTCAGCGCCTGTCTTTGCTGCCATCTTGGCGTCCTCGACGTCGAGAATGCCCTTGATGATCAGCTTGCCACCCCACTGTTTCTTGATCCATTCGACATCCTTCCAGGACAGCTTGGGATCGAACTGCTCGTTGGTCCAGGCGCCGAGCGATGCAAGATCGGAGACATTCTTGGCATGGCCCTGGATGTTGCGGAAGGTGCGGCGTTGGGTTTGCAGCATGTTCCAGCACCAGCGCGGGCGCATGGCCATCTGGAAGAGGTGTTTCGGCGTCAGTCGCGGCGGGGCGGAAAGGCTGTTCCTGATATCCTTGTGACGCTGGCCGAGCAGCTGCAGGTCGGCGGTGAGAACCAGGGCCGAGCATTTGGCCGCCTTGGCCCGCTCGATCAGGTTCATCACGAAGTCCCGGTCACGCATGACATAGAGCTGGAACCAGAAGGGGCGGGTGGTGACGGAGGCGACGTCCTCGATCGAGCAGATGCTCATGGTCGAGAGCGTGAAGGGCACGCCGAATTCTTCTGCCGCCTTCGCTGCCAGCATCTCGCCATCGGCATGCTGCATGCCGGTCAGGCCGGTCGGTGCGAGCGCCACGGGCATTTTCACCTTCTCGCCGACCATAGTCGTTTCGAGCGTCCGGCCGCTCATGTCGACCAGCACGCGCTGGCGCAGCTTGATCCTGGCAAAGTCGCTCTCATTGGCGCGATAGGTGCTCTCGGTATAGGAGCCGCTGTCGGCATAATCGAAGAAGAGTTTTGGCACGCGCTTGCGAGCCAGTTCCTTCAGGTCGGAAATTTCGAGAATCGGAGCCATGAGTTCATGCCTTTCGGGATTGACGACAGTGGGCCATCAGAAGTGCTCGCCGGATTTGAAGGGGCCGACGCGCATGCCAGCAGCGATAAGATAGGCGGTCGACCAGCCGATCAGCAGGAAGCCGTTGACACCTTCGAGAGCTGCCAGCATGCGCCATTCCGGATGCGGGACCACGTCGCCGAAGCCGACGGTGGAAAAGGTCGTGGTCGAGAAGTAGAGGGCGGTCTCGAAATCGTCGACGACGCCGAGCAGGCTATAGGCGGCGGCCCAGAGCCAGACTTCGGCTGTGAGAACCGCAAAGACACCGATGACGACCGTGTTCATGGCCAGCATATGGCTTCTGTGGCCATGTAAGCGGATGCGGTCGGTGACCCAGGCCATGACATGTGTAACAGCCATCAGGCCGAAGGTGTGAATGACCACCGTCAGTGAAATCATCAGCGTGCCGAGCGCGAGGTTGGTCAACAGCATGGATCCGCACCCTCCCTCGGGGCTACTTCAAAGGCCGGATTGGGGCTTCGATGCCTTGCCGGCGACATAGGTTTCGACCACCGAACGATCGTCGCCCAGCGTTTGCAGCAGGAAGAGTTCCTCCGAAAGCGAGGTGACCGTTTCCATGCGAAGCCGCATGGCCGGGGTTGCGGCCGCATTTAGCACGACGATATCGGCATCCGTGCCTTCCTCCAGCGTGCCGATCCTGTCTGCCAGATCGAGCGCCACGGCATTGCCCAGCGTCATGTGGTAGAAGCTTTCGAGCGGGTTCATACGCTCGCCGAGCAGCTGCTGGATCTTGTAGGCCTCGTCCATGGTCTTCAGCATGGAATAGCTGGAGCCGCCGCCGATATCGGTGGCGACCGCTACGGTGACGGGCTTTTCGCGGCGCTTCATCGCCTTCAGCGGAAAGAGGCCGGAGCCGAGGAAGAGGTTGGAGGTCGGGCAGTGGACCGCGACCGCACCGCTTTCCGACATGGCATCCGCCTCTCGATCCGACAGGTGGATCGCATGGCCAAAGAGCGCCTTTTTCCGCAGCAGCCCGTAGCGGGAATAAATGTCCGTATAGTCCTTGGCGTCAGGATAGAGCTCGCAGGTATAGCGGATCTCGTCGTGGTTCTCGGACAGATGCGTCTGGATATGCAGGTCGGGGAATTCTTCCGCCAGCGTCTGCGTCATCGCCATCTGCTCGGGCGTCGAGGTGATCGCGAAACGGGGGGTGATGGCAACGTGGTTGCGGCCCTTGCCATGCCACTCATCGATCACGGCGCGCGTCTCGTCATAACCCAGCTGCGGTGTGTCGAGCAGGCCCTGAGGGGCGTTGCGGTCCATCATGACCTTGCCGCCGATCATCAGCGTGCCGCGCTTCAGGCTCTCGGCGAAGAAGGCATCGGCAGAGGCCTTGTGTACGGAGCAATAGGCAACCGCCGTGGTCGTGCCCTGGCGCAGGAATTCGTCGAAGAAGTGGGTGGCGATGCGCTCGGCATGGGCCGTTTCGACAAAGCGGCATTCCTCGGGGAACGTATAAGTATCAAGCCATTCAAGCAGATTGGCGGCATAGGAGGCGATCACCTGCATCTGCGGGAAATGCACATGGCAGTCGATCAGGCCGGGCAGGATCAGATGCGGGCGATGGTCGATTTCGGTCGCATCAGCGCCGGCCTTGGGCTTCACATCGGCATAGGCGCCGGCGCTAGCAATCTTGCCATCGCGGACCAGCAGCGCGCCGTCCTCTTCATAGAGATAGCTCTCGCGGTCGCCGGCATGCTCAGGTGCTCGGTTGAAAGAGAGGAGGCGGCCGCGGATCAGGGTCTCAGTTGTCATCATTTGCCTTCAACCGTCGTCTCGTACCAGGCGACGAGCAGCTTGCGCTCTTCGGGCGAGAGGTCGGTTATGTTTCCGGGCGGCATGGCATGGCTGCGGCCGGCCTGGAGATAGATTTCACGGGCATGGGCGGCGATCTCGCCGTCCGTCTCGAGCTTCACGTTCTTTGGTGCCCGCGCAATGCCTTCCCAGACGGGTTCGGCTGCGTGGCACATCGAACAGCGGCCCTGTACGACATCGCGCACCGCTTCGAAATGGCCGTTTGCAACAAAGGTCTGTTCACGCGTGGAAAGGCGCGCCTGTTCCTCCTCGCCCGTCAGCACCTTTGGCACCGTCGAGAGCCACATGATGACGATGAAGATCAGCACCGTGACCAGCCAGGTCCAGGTCGGCTTGCCCTTGCGGGCATGGGTGGTGTTGAACCAGTGGCGGATGGTGACGCCCATCAGGAAGACAAGGGCTGCGATGATCCAGTTGAACTCCGTGGCGAAGGCCAGCGGATAGTGGTTCGACAGCATAAAGAAGATGACGGGCAGCGTGAGGTAATTGTTGTGCAGCGAGCGCTGCTTGGCGATCACGCCGTATTTCGGATCGGGTGTGCGGCCGGCGATCAGGTCGGCGACGACGATCTTCTGATTGGGGATGATGATGAAGAAGACGTTCGCCGACATGATGGTGGCGGTAAACGCGCCCAGATGCAGGAAGGCGGCGCGACCGGTGAACACTTGCGTATAGCCCCAGGCCATGGCGATCAGCACGACATAAAGGATAGCCATCAGGCCCCAGGTGTTGCGGCCGAGCGGCGACTTGCAAAGGAGGTCATACAGGATCCAGCCGACGGCGAGCGACGCCAGCGACAGGCCAATCGCCTGCCAGGGCTCGATGTCGAGCACCGTGCGGTCGATCAGGAACAGATCGGCGCCGCCGTAATAGACCACGGCCAGCAGGGCAAAGCCCGATAGCCAGGTGGCGTAGCTTTCCCATTTGAACCAGGTCAGGTGCTCCGGCATCGAGGCGGGCGCGACCAGATATTTCTGGATATGGTAGAAGCCGCCGCCATGCACCTGCCATTCCTCGCCATAGGCGCCGACGGGCAGGCCCGGGCGCTTCACCAGGCCGAGATCAAGTGCGATGAAATAGAAGGACGAGCCGATCCAGGCGATGGCCGTGATCACATGCAGCCAGCGGACAGCAAAGTTCAGCCATTCCCAGGCGATCGCGTATTCATACATCAGAGAATTCCCCTTTCGTCCTCCCGGCCGGACAGTGTGGAAAATATTGCGCTGCAAGGGAAGCCCTCGCGAACACGGGGAGGGCCTTGAAGGGCGATTTATGCAGAGATTCTTTTCTTGCCGAGAAGTCTGTGAAATCAGGGTGCTTTTTCGGCTTCGAGCGTGGCCGTGAGCCATGTCTCGAAGGCCTTGATTTTGGGCTGGTTGCCGCGTGTCTGTGGGTAGACGAGCCAATAAGTGTTGTCGTCGGTCCAGCTGATGTCGAAGGGGCGAATCAGACGGCCCGACAACAGATCATCCTGCACATAGAACGGGCTCAGCATTGCCACACCGTGGCCGGCAAGGGCGGCACCTGCTTCGAGATCAAGCACTCCGAGGGCATCGAGCCTGCGCGCGGATTTTGGCGGTGCCTCAAGGCCTGCAAGCTGAAACCAGTAGCGCCAACGCAGATCATCATGACTGATCCATGGCAGTTTCAGAAGGTCTGCAGGCTCGTTGACCCCGCCTATCGTGTCTGCAAGCTTCGGACTGAGTATGGGCGTGTAGGCAAGCCTGATCAATTCGCGACAGGTGAGGCCAGGCCAAGGGCCCCGTCCGACTCTTATGGCGACATCGGCCGTCTGACGGTTGAAGTCCGTGAGGGTTGATCCGCGCAAGAGGCGCACGGCAATGTTGGGATGCTGCAACTGAAAGCCGCCGAGGGTGCGGGCCAGCCATTGCGACGCGAATGTGGGCGAGGAGTGGATTTCAAGGATCTCGTCGTCGCCGCGTGCTGCGCCTGACATCGCTTCCTGGAGCAAGGTGAAGGCCTCGGACACCTTTGGCAGGAGACGTTCGCCGGTGGCGGTCATTTCTATCCGGCGTGGCAAACGTAGAAAAAGCCTTTCTCCCAAATGCTCCTCCAGGAGCTTGATCTGGTAGCTGACCGCCGTCTGGGTCATGCCGAGCTCGTCGCCGGCTTTTGTGAAGCTCGACAGGCGCGCCACGGCCTCAAAGACACGAAGGGCGTTTAGCGGCAGTTGGCGCGACAGCTTCATGGATCAACTCTCTTTATCCATCGCCAGCGTAATTGAATTGGATCCGGCGGGCAATCGGCGGCACTATCTGCGCATCAGATAGAAACGAATTGATGCGCGTGGAGGCAGAGATGGTGTCCGCGATAGGACGGTTCATGCCCGGATCAGAGGGTATCAAACAATGGCTGCGGGAAACCCTCTCGCGGCGGAAACGGCGTCGGCGGTTCTCCGTAGACGCGTTGCCGGATGACCTGCGACGTGACGTGGGGTTGGAGGCCAAGGGTGACATGCAGCGTCGGCTGGAAGAGTCACATAGGCTGCTGCTCGATCGCATGCGGTCCGGGGCCCTGTGAATGGAAAGTCAATGGATAGAGCAGGTTGGCACGCAATTCTGCAGATGTGATTCCGCTTGTTCGGATATCGCTTCAGGGGAGCAACACAGCAAGCAATTCGGCCGCCACCATCGCTGCAATCACCGCCGGACGCTTGTCTTTCACCGTGCTGCCACCAATTGGCAGGACAAGCCGGCCGATTGCCGCCCGGCCAGTTCCCTCTCGCTCCAGGAAGGAGGCAAAGGTGGCGCGCTTGGTCTTTGAGCCGATCATGCCGACATATGCGAGGTCGGTACGACCGAGCGCTTCCTTTGCGATCAGGAAATCCAATGCATGGTCGTGGGTGAGGATGACGGCGGCACCGCCGGTTTTCAACTTCGCGACCTCCGCCTCCGGCATTGCGACGCGGCGGAAGGCGATGCCTTCGGGTACGTCGCCATCGATCTGCGGTCGCGAGTCAATCAGTGTGACGTTCAGCGGGAGAGGGGCGAGTGCCCGGGCTAGCGCGAGGCCGACATGGCCAGCGCCGAAGACCATGACTTCGGGGAAATGCGCCCGCTCTCCGGCGAGGCGTTGCAACAGTGCCTCCCGGACGGCCGGATCGATCCTGCGGAGGGACAGACGTACCCGCCCGCCGCAGCACTGGCCGATTTCAGGGCCGAGCGGCACATCCAGCTCGGTTTGCGCCGTTTCACCCGCCATTACCCTGCGGGCGCAGTCGATGGCCATGAACTCCAGATAGCCGCCTCCGATCGTGCCCCAGAGTGCTGTTTCGGCCACCAGCATCAACGTGCCGGCCTCGCGCGGCGTCGAGCCTTTGGCCTCGACGACTTCGACGAGAATGGCGTCAGGATGGGAGACGAGGAAGGCGGGGAGGGTGGCGACAGTGATCATGGGCTGATCCTAGCACCAGGCAGTGGGAACTGGACAGCGGGGCTTCGGGTTTAATCCACCAAGGTTTAAGCACGCCCGTAACATGTCAGCCGTGTTATGGTTCGGCATGAGAGGCTTGGGAGCGGGAATGACCAGAACCAAAGGCTTGATCGTCTGGCTGCTTGTGGCGGCTTTCGCCGGGGCGCTATTCCTCGTCAATCCGCTGGCGGATGTCGCCGCTCGGTTCAGCCGCGACGTCACGCTCGGTAGCGGCGCGCTCTACACGACCTTGCGGGTTGCGAACTCGGTGATGAGCGTGGCCCGCGATGCCGATGTTACCGGCGGGGTGGGCGTCGCCTCCGTTACCGCGAGCCCCGGCCAGTTGCTGCAGCCCGTGATCAACACAATCGAGCGGATGGTCGACCTGCTGTTCGGGCTTGCCATCGTCTCCGGCATCCTGTCGTTGGTGCTGGTGCCCGTTGCGAAGGTTGCCTCCATCGGCCTTGCGGCCTGCGCGCTGTTTTGTGCCGGCATGACGCTGACCGCCCGGCGGGTACCGCCGATGCTGGAGCGCCTGACGCGGTCGGTCATGGTGCTTGGTGTCCTCGGCGCCGTTCTGTTGCCGGCATCCTATACAATCGCCTTCTATGCCGGCGATGCGATCACGGATCGGGCCTGGACCCATGCGACCGAGGTTTTCGATCAAATGCGCGGTCAGCATGCAGCGGTGGGCCTTGATGACGAGGCCGCAGGAATGGCTGGCGCCCTTACACCCACCGATCGGATCCCGCCGGCAGAGGACGGCATGTTTGACCGTCTCGGCACGGCATTCACGGGCACCCTGCAGGCCGCTTCCGACATGGCGGCCACGGCGGCAGCGAATGCGCAGATCATCCGCGATGGCGTCGCGATCTCGACGGATCTGTTTGCCGCCTCGATCGGCATTGCAACGGCCTATCTGGTCAAGCTGCTCGTGCTGCCGATCCTGATCCTGGCAGCCATGCTCTACCTGATGCGATCCGCGCTGCGCTGAGCTTTCACGCCCGCTTCAACCTTTCCACGGCCATCAGTACCCGCTCCGGAGTCGCAGGCGCATCCAGCCTCGGGCAAACACGGTAATCCGCAACCGAGGCCACCGCCATCGACAGCGCCTCCAGGACCGAGATCGCCAGCATGAACGGTGGCTCGCCGACGGCCTTGGAGCGTCCGATGGTGGGCTCGGCGTTCTCAGACCAAGGCACCAGCCGCGTGTTGAAGATCTTCGGCCGGTCGGAGGCGAGCGGGATCTTGTAGGTCGAGGGGGCATGGGTCCTCAAGCGTCCCTTGCCGTCCCACCACAACTCTTCCGTCGTCAGCCAACCCATGCCCTGCACGAAGCCACCTTCGATCTGGCCGATGTCGATGATCGGGTTCAGCGACTTGCCGACATCATGCAAAATGTCGGTGCGGTCCATCAGATATTCGCCCGTCAACGTATCGATCGAGACTTCCGTGCAGGCGGCGCCATAGGCGTAGTAGTAGAAGGGCGTGCCGCGACCGGCAGCCCGGTCCCAGTGGATCTTCGGTGTCTTGTAGAAGCCGGCCGCAGACAGCTGGACGCGACCGAAATAGGCCTGCTTGACGAAATCGCCGAAGGTGAAAATCTGGTCGCCAACGCGCACGCGGTTGGGAAGGAACTCGACCTCGGAGGCTGGCACGCCGTATTTCTCAGCGGCGAATGCGACCAGGCGTTCCTTGATCTGGCGGGCGGCGTCCCAGGCTGCCATGCCGTTCAGGTCGGAACCGGACGATGCGGCGGTGGCCGAGGTGTTGGGTACCTTGGCGGTCGTCGTTGCGGTGATCTTCACCGTGTCGACATCGACCTGGAAACAGTCGGCAACGACCTGGGCGACCTTGGTATAGAGGCCCTGGCCCATTTCGGTGCCGCCATGGTTCAGATGGATCGAGCCGTCCTGATAGATATGCACCAGCGCGCCCGCCTGGTTGAAGGCGGTCATGGTGAAAGAGATGCCGAATTTCACCGGGGTGAGGGCAATGCCCTTCTTGATGACCGGGCTCGTTTTGTTGAAGTCGATGATCGCCTGGCGGCGCGCCTGGTAGTCGCAGGAGTTTTCCAGCTCCTCGACGACCTTCAGGATAATGTTGTCTTCCACCTGCTGGTGGTAGGGGGTCACGTCTCGGCCGGATCCCTTCTCGCCGTAGAAATTGGCCTTGCGGACCTCGAGCGGGTCCTTGCCCAGCGCATAGGCGATCTCCTCGATCACCCGTTCGGCCCCGAGCATGCCCTGCGGCCCGCCGAAGCCGCGATAGGCGGTGTTAGAGACGGTGTGGGTCTTCAAGGGCTGCGAGGTCAGCTTCACATGCGGATAGAAATAGCTCGAATCGGCATGGAAGAGCGCGCGGTCGGTGACAGGGCCGGAGAGGTCGGAGGAATAGCCGCAGCGGGCGGCGAAGTTGGCCTCGATCGCATGGATCTTTCCGTCATCATCGAAAGCGACGTCGAAATCCATCTTGAAGTCGTGGCGCTTGCCGGTGACGCCCATGTCCTCGTCGCGGTCGGGGCGGAATTTCACCGCGCGCTTCAGCTTCTTGGCAGCAAGTGCCGCGAGCGCCGCAAACTGGTTGCCCTGCGTCTCCTTGCCACCAAAGCCGCCGCCCATGCGGCGTGTGTTTACGGTGATGGCGTTCGACGGGATATCGAGCACATGGCCGACGATGTGCTGGATTTCCGAGGGGTGCTGGGTCGAGGACCAGACGGTGACATCGTCGTCCTCGCCGGGAATGGCGAGCGCGATATGGCTTTCGAGGTAGAAATGCTCCTGGCCGCCGATGCGCATCGAGCTATGGATGCGGTGTGGCGCCTTGTCGAGCTCGGTCTCCGGCGTGCCGCGCTTCAGTGTCATGCCCGGGGTAACGAGCGGGCTGCCATTGTCCAGCGCACCGTCGATATCGGTCCAGAAGGGCAGGTCGCGATATTCCACCTTGGCGAGGCGGGCGGCCTTGCGGGCTGCGTCGCGGGTCTCGGCGATGACAGCGAAGATGGTTTGGCCGTGGAATTCGATTTTGTCGGTCGCAATCAGCGGCTCGTCGTGGCGGCCGCCGGAGGAGACATCGTTGACGCCGGTGATGTCGTCGGCCGTCAGCACGCAGACGACGCCGGGATGGGATTTCACCGCCGAAAGATCGATCGATAGGATCTCCGCATGGGCGCGATCCGCCATGCCGAGTGCGCCATGCAGGAGGCCTGATGGTTCGGGAATATCGTCGATATATTCGGCACTTCCGGCGACATGTTTGTGCGCTGAATCATGCCTCAGCGACTGGTGCATCGGCCCCTTGATGTATTTCGTCGTCTCGTAGGTCGCCTTATCCATGATCACGCCTCCTCCGTCGCGAAGCGCTGCAGTTCCTGCGGGGTGCCCGAGACTTCCAGGAAGAAGCGGGTGAGCAGGTTCTTCGCCGTCAGCTGGCGATATTCGGCTGTTGCGCGCCAGTCGGTGAGCGGCTTGTAGTCGACATCGAAGGCATCGCGTGCGGCTTCCACGGTCGCTTGCGTAAAGGGCTTGCCGTAAAGGGCTGCCTCGACGGCGCGGGCGCGCTTCGGCGTTGCCGCCATGCCGCCGAAGGCGATGCGGATATGGGTCACGGTACCGGCCGTATCCGCTTCCACATGGAAGGCGCCGCAGAGGGCCGAGATGTCCTCGTCGCGGCGCTTGGAGATCTTGTAGACGGCGACGTGACTCGAAGCTTTCGGGCGGGGCACAAACATGCTTTCGACGAATTCGCCCGACTGGCGGTCCTGCTTGCCGTAGTCGATGAAATAGTCCTCGAGAGGCATGGTGCGGGTGCCGGAGGCCGAGCGTAGCGTGACGGTGGCGGAAAGCGCGATGAGGGCTGGCGGACTATCGCCGATCGGCGAGCCGTTGGCGATGTTGCCGCCAATGGTGCCCATGTTGCGAACCTGCTGGCCGCCGATGCGCTCGATCAGGCGACCGAATGCGGGGATCTCTTTTCTCAAGACGTCCAGAGCGCTGGAGTAGCTGACGCCGGCGCCCATTGTTATGCCTTCGGGCGTGACGGTGATCTTCTGCAGGTCTTCCATGTGGTTGATGAAAACGACCGGGTCGAGCACCCGCATCTGCTTGGTCACCCAGAGACCGACATCGGTCGCACCGGCAACCACTGTCGCCTTGGGATGGGCGGCGAGCGTTTCGGCCAGACCTTCGACGCTGCCGGGCACGACGAGGCGCCGGCCATCGGGGCCTGTGATCGCGATCGTCTCGCGGGTCGCAAGTTCTTCCAGCCTCGCGATGATGTTGGCGCGCTCGCGTTCCAGCGGGTCGAAGAGGGCGGACGGGCGGATCTGGCCGACCTGTTCGGCCGCCTTGACGATCGGCTCATAACCCGTGCAGCGACAGAGATTGCCCTGCAGTGCACGTTCGATCTCGGCACGGCTGGGGTTCTCCGAGGTCAGCCAAAGCCCGTAGAGCGACATGACGAAGCCCGGCGTGCAGAAGCCGCATTGCGAGCCATGACAGTCGACCATGGCCTGCTGAACCGGGTGCAGCGTGCCGTCCTTTGCCGCCAAGTGTTCGACCGTCACCACATGGGTGGCGTGCAGCGAGCCGACGAAGCGGATGCAGGCATTGACCGTCTCATAACTCAACTTGCCGCCGACCAGCCGGCCGACCAGCACCGTGCAGGCGCCACAGTCGCCCTCGGCGCAGCCCTCCTTGGAGCCCGTCAGCCTGCGCTTCAGGCGCAGGAAATCGAGCAGTGTCTCGGTCGGGTCGAGGCTTGCAAGAGCGATGTCTTCGCCGTTCAGGATGAAACGAATGCGGTCTGCCATGTATGTCTTTTGTCCCCCTCGAGACGTCCATTCTGTGGACGTCGGCGCTGCGCCGACCATGTTGCCAATGGTGGGCGGCGCAGCGTTATCTTTCAAGTCTATTGTGCGGTCCAGCCACCGTCGATGGAGATCGAGGTGCCGGTGATCTGGCGGGCAGCGTCGCTGGCCAGGAAGATGGCGGTCTGAGCGACCTCGTCGATCGAAACGAATTCCTTGGTTGCCTGCAGGCGCAGCATGACCTCGGTCTTCACCTGTTCTTCGGAGATGCCGCGAGCCTTGGCCGTATCGGGGATCTGCTTTTCCACAAGCGGTGTCAGCACGTAACCCGGGCAGATCGCATTGATGGTGATGCCGAACTCGGCGACTTCGAGCGCGACCGACTTCGTCAGCCCAAGAATGCCGTGCTTTGCTGCCACATAAGCGGACTTGTAGGGCGAGGCGACGAGGCCGTGTGCCGAGGCGATGTTGATGATGCGGCCTTTTTTCTTCGCCTTCATGCCGGGGACGACCGCGCGCACCGTGTGGAAGGAACTGGTCAGGTTGATCGCGATGATCTGGTCCCATTTTTCGATCGGGAAATCCTCGACCGGGGAGACATGCTGAATGCCGGCATTGTTGACGAGCACATCGACGCCGCCAAAAGTCTTCTCGGCGGTGGCGATCAGGTCGGCGATCTCGGCCGGCTTGGTCATATCGCCGCCATGGTAGAGCGCATTGCCGCCATGCGCTTCCAGAGACTTGCGGGCCTTCTCGATTTCGGCGGCGTCGCCGAAGCCGTTGATCACGACATTGGCCCCCTCAGCGGCAAAGGCATGGGCGATTCCAAGGCCGATTCCACTGGTGGAGCCGGTAATGACAACAGTTCTTTTCATGTGAATGCTTCCTTCTCGACGGATGCCGATGGATCACGGGCGTGATGTTGCGCCCGCGAAGGGAAAGGTTAGTCCTAAAGGAAGTTCCGGCGCAACGACCTTTTGACGCAGCCGACGCCGTTCATCGCTGCAGAGCAATTGCGGGGAGACACACTGTTCGATGGCGGGCCCTTTTGTGTGCAGCCGCAAATCTCTATGTCTGAGCCAACACACGCAATCAGGAGTCTTCCCGTGGAACTCGGACTTTACACCTTTGCCGATGTCGACCCAAATGCCGCCAACAAGGGGGCCGATGCCAAGCGCCGTGTCGACGAGCTTCTGGCGGAAATCCGGCTGGCGGACGAGGTCGGTCTCGATGTCTTTGGCTTGGGCGAACATCACCGTCCGGACTATATGGCGTCCTCGCCGGCGACGATCCTCGCGGCTGCTGCGGTGCAGACAAAGAACATCCGGCTGACCAGCGCCGTCTCGGTTCTCTCCTCGGACGATCCGGTGCGTGTTTTCCAGCAATATGCGACGGTCGATCTGCTCTCCAACGGTCGGACCGAGATGATGGTCGGTCGCGGGTCCTTCATCGAGAGCTTTCCGCTTTTTGGTTACGACCTTGAAGACTACGACCTGCTGTTTGCTGAAAAGCTGCAGCTGCTCATGGAAATCCGTGAAAACGAGGTGGTGACCTGGGAAGGCCAGACCCGCAAGCCGCTTCAAGCGCGGGGCGTCTATCCCCGTCCGCTGCAGGATCTGCTGCCGCTGTGGATCGCAATCGGCGGCACGCCCCAGTCGGCAGCGCGCGCCGGTTATCTCGGCCTGCCGCTCGGCCTTGCCATCATCGGCGGCGAGCCGCATCGCTTTGCGCCGTTCTTCGATCTCTATCGTCAGAGTGCCGCCAAGGCCGGTGTCGATCCGAAGCAGTTGAAGACCAGCATCAACGTGCATGGTTTCATCCACGACACGACCGAATCTGCGGCCGACATTTTCTACGCGCCGCAGGCGGTGGTGATGGACCGGATCGGCCGCGAGCGCGGCTGGGGTCCGACCAACCGGGCGCAGTTCGATGCCTCGCGCGGCCCGCGTGGAGCGCTCTTCGTCGGCGATCCGGAAGCCGTTGCCGAAAAGATCGTCGCCATGCACGGCATCTTCAAGAATGACCGGTTCCTGATGCAGATGGCGATCGGGCCGATGCCGCATAAGGAACTGATGCGCGGGATCGAACTCTTCGGAACAAAAGTCGCACCGCTGGTTCGGAAAGCGTTGACGGAGACAGCGTCTGCCGCCTAAGGCAGCGCTTATCCCCGTCGAAGAGCCGTTGAAGGAACGCCATGATCGTTGAAACCGAAGAGGACCTGTCGCGTCTCAAAGACATCGGATGGATCTGTGCAACGGCAGTCAAGACGATGGCTGCAGCGCTTGAACCGGGTATCACGACGCGTGAACTCGATCTGATCGGGCGCAAGGTGCTCGAGGACAATGGCGCCCAGTCTGCGCCTGAGCTTTGCTACCAGTTTCCCGGTGCGACCTGCATCTCGGTCAATGAAGAGATCGCCCATGGCATTCCGGGCGACCGGGTGATCAAGGCCGGCGATCTCGTCAACATTGATGTGTCGGGCGAAAAGCTCGGCTATTTCGGCGATACCGGCTCGTCCTTCATCGTGCCACCAGGCACAGCCAAGCAGGAACGGTTGCTGCGCGACGGAAAGCGGGCGCTTTGGGTGGGCTTGAACCAGGTAAAGACCGGCCGTCCGCTCGCCGATATCGGCAATTCGATCGGCGCCTTTGCCAAGAAGAACCGCTACACGCTGATTACCAATCTTGCGAGCCACGGCGTCGGCCGCTCGTTGCATGAGGAACCAACAGAGCTTTCGACCTGGCCGGATCCGGATGAGACGCGGATCATGGAGGAGGGGCTTGTGTTTACCGTCGAGCCGTTTCTCTCGCTCGGCGGACAATGGGCCGAGGACGGCGACAAGGACAACTGGACGCTCTACAGCGAGCCACGCGCGCCGACCGTGCAGTTCGAACACACGATCGTGGTGACCAAGAATGGTCCACTGGTTTTGACGCTCGCCGACTAGGGCGAGCGCCTTGGCTTCTGTTCCGTCTTAATCGGCCTTCGAAAAGGCGACGGCGACGCCCTTCTTCTTGAAATAGGACTGCATGATCTTGCGGCCCTGACGGTTCGACTGCGCGAGCTTGGACGGTTCAAACACGGCTTCCTTGACGCCTTCCTTCGCCATCGCGGCCTTCAGGGCGGCAATGTGAAGATCGATCTCTTCGTTGTCGTTGTTGATCGAGGTGTAGATGTTGTCGATGGCCTGCTGCAGGCTGAGATCGCTCATGTGGCACTCCTGAATAAGCTTTGCGACTTCCCTAGCGATTTTTGGGCAGGAGGCAAGAAAAGCTTGAGACCGCATCACCTAACGCCAACCTTACAGACCCTTAATTTTGGCGGGGGTAATTCTGCCACAATTTGGCGATGCCATTGCTGGGCGGAACCTTCTGCCCTAGGTTCCGCCAGGCTCTACAGGACTTCTCCCACACGAAGGTTTTCCGCGTGTTTCACTCCTTCTTTCCGCAGCCCAAGCTGTTCTTCACCTCAGCCGCTGTCTGGACGCTCGTCTGCATCATCGTCTGGTATACCGTCGGCCCGCAGATCGGCGCCGCGATCGGCTTGCCGCCGCTGGCAGAAGGGCAGCAGCCGCCCGTCGGGCTCGCCTTCTTCTTTACGCCCGACAACCTCTGGTTCTACCTGTACTTCACTATTTTCGTGGTGATGTTCGGTGGTGTCTGGCAGGTCCTCGCCAAGGATCATCCCTGGACGAAATGGTCGATCTGGGGATCGGCCTTCATCATCTTCATTGCCTATTTCAGCGTGCAGATCTCGGTGGCGGTCAACAACTGGCGGGGCCCCTTCTTCGATCTCTTCCAGAAGGCGCTCAACGGCGACGGTACGGTCACTGCCGGCCAGCTCTACGAGTTGCAGCTGCGCTTCCTCGAAATCGGCATGGTCGGCGTCACGCTTTCCGTCTTTACCGCCTTCTTCACCAACCATTACGTCTTCCGCTGGCGCAATGCGATGAACGACTATTACCTGTCGAAGTGGGACCAGTTGCGCCACATCGAAGGCGCCTCGCAGCGTGTGCAGGAAGACACGATGCGTTTTGCCAATATCCTGGAAGGCCTCGGTGTTGCGCTGATCAACTCGGTCATGACGCTGGTCGTCTTTCTGCCGATTCTCTTCCGCATGTCGGAGAATGTCACAGAACTGCCGATCATTGGGGCCGTGCCGCATGCGCTGTTCTGGCTGGCGATCTTCTGGTCGCTGTTCGGCACGGTGCTGCTGATGGTGGCCGGCATCAAGCTGCCGGGCCTGCAGTTCCGCAACCAGCGCGTTGAAGCCGCCTTCCGCAAGGAGCTGGTCTATGGCGAAGACAATGCCGAGCGTGCGCAACCTGTCACCGTGCGCGAGCTCTTCACGAACGTGCGGCGCAACTACTTCCGCATGTATTGGCACTACACCTATTTCAACGTCGCACGCTTCACCTATGGTCAGCTCGACGCGATCTTCCTGACCTTCATCCTGATCCCGACCATCGTCGCCGGCAAGATTACCATGGGTGTCTGGCAGCAGATCGCCACCGCTTTCGGCCAGGTGACGGACAGCTTCCAGTATCTTGTCAGCTACTGGTCGACGATTATCGAACTGCTTTCGATCCACAAGCGTCTCGCCGCCTTCGAGGCCGCCATCGATGGTGCCCCACTGCCGGCGATCGACCAGCGCTACCTCGAGCGCGAGGCAGAAGAGGGCGAGATTGCCGCAGATCGGCCCTACTGAGACCGAGCCAACGCGACCAAGTTGCAAAGGCCGCGCCGGGAAACCGGTGCGGCCTTTGTGTTTGCGATGAAGGAGGTCGTTAGCCGAAGTTCGGCGACACGGAAACCGGCGAGGTGAAGCCCGCAGGCACGGCGGCATAGGCTTCCGGTTGGGTGAACAGCGACAGACCTATGGCGACAGCGCCGATGGTGGCGGCTATCACGCAGGCGCAGGCAAGGAGGAACAGGATTTTCATGGATTTCCCCGAGATGTTTGCCCCGGCATATCGGGTCTGTCAGCCGCGAAGTAAATGCGTCACGCGATCACATGCCGATCACATGACGATCACGGGGGGTATCACATGGCGCCGGGTGCCGCCGCCGGATTGGTCCGGCCCTCCAGCATGTCGAGCGCTTCGGCATAGGTAACGCAGGCGACATCGGGCAGGGGACAGACCTCCGTTACCAGTCGTTCCATCGCGATCCAGTAGGCGCCACCGTTCATCTCGACGAAATGCAGGCCGATCTGCAGGGGAATGCGCTCGCCGTCATACTGCCGGTCGAAGGCGCCACGGAAGGCCTGGTAGCTGCGCTCGGCGAATTCGTTTGCCTTTGACGGGTGGTCGATTCCGGCGGAATGGCGGATGAAGAGATTGTAGTCCATGGCGATGATGCGTCGCTCCCTCGGACCCTCCGGAATCAACGGCAGGCCGAAACGGGCCAGTCCGCCTTTTTCGACCGGCAGTGTCGGGTCGTGGGTGACGATGCTTGCATCATAACGGAAGCCGTGTTCGCGCAAGGCCTGAAACAGGCTCTCGGGTGCCGAGAGATAGGGTGCGCGGAAACCTGTGATGTCATTGTCAACGAAGTCTGCCCAGCCATCCGGCTCGCGATCGGCAAAGCCGTTATCCCTCCACGCATTCGCCAGAACCCGGTCGAAGGCGTCGAACTCCGTCAGCCATTCCGCCTTGCTCCAGTCCTTGCCGTCGAAATGGCCGCAGGTATGGCTGGCGATCTCATGGCCTTCGTCGCGCGCTTTCCAGATGTGGTCGAGCCGGTTGCCGACTTCCTCCGCGCTCATGGCAAAGCCGATATTCGAGCGCCCCGCCTTGATGCCTGGCGCTTTGTAGTCGCTGGCACGGGCGCGCGGGATCAGGGTGGTGCAGGAGAGGAAATAGGTGAATTTCGCATTGGCACGCTTTGCGATATCGCGGCTGCGCGCCCAGAGCCTGTTGTCATGCGCACCGTCGAAGGAGACGAGCAGCAGTTGTTTCGGCCTCTGTTCATCCGCGCCTTTTGCCGCAGGGGCGGGCGCTTCGGCGAGCGCGGTGGTCGCCATTGCGGCGAGGGAAATGGCAATCAGGCTACGAAACATCAACAACTACCCGGCAATCAACAGGGTTCGTTGCCTCCCATCCAAATGCGGCGAAGCTTTGAACGCTCTGGAAATTCGATCGCCGGACCATTAAGGCTTTGGGCAACTCGACCTGAAAGGTTCTGACCCATGACGCTTCTCATTCTCGGCATCATCCTGTTTCTGGCTACCCATCTCATCCGCGTCGTCGCGCCCGGTTTCCGGATGTCGATGATCGACCGCTTCGGCGAGACGGGCTGGCGGGTGATCAATTCGGTGATGAGCCTCGTGTCACTCGTCGTCTTGATCTGGGGCTATGCCACGGCCCCTGTCGTCAATTTGTGGTTCCCGCCGATGGGCATGAACCACCTTACGACGACGCTGATGCTGTTTGCGATGATCTGTCTGGTGGCCGGTTTTCTGCCGGCCGGACATATCGCCACCAAGACCAAGCACCCGATCGTGCTGTCCATCAAGATCTGGGCCGCCGCTCACCTGCTCGCCAATGGCGATCTCGCATCCGTGCTGTTGTTCGTCGCGCTTCTGGCCTGGGGCGTCGTCCTGCGCATCAGCTACAAGCGCCGTGTGCGGGCGGGTGAACTGGTGCTCAAGCCCTTCGTCTCGGCGCGCTTCGATGCGATTGCCGTGGTCGGTGGCATCGTCGCTTGGGCCGTCATCACCATGTGGCTGCACAAACTGTTGATCGGTGTTGCGCCGCTCACCATGTGACGGCTTAAGGCTGTTGGCGGTTTTCCCCTTACAAGCGGGCAAAAATCGGCTAGAAGGCCGCTCACGCATGATAGACTGCATCGAAAGGCCGGCGACGTCCGGGAGTATGAATGGTTGACCAGAACGACAGCTTTATCCGCGAAGTGAACGAGGAGCTTCGCTCCGACCAGGTGCGCAATGCCTGGAAGCGCTACAGCCGCTGGATCATCGGTGTCGCCGTCGTCATCGTGCTTGGCACGGCCGGTCATCGCCTCTGGACGCATTGGGACAGCACCCAGGCCTCGGATGCCGGCGACAAGTTCCTCGCGGCGCTCAATCTGGCTGACCAGGGCAAGCGCGACGAGGCGGAAGCGGCACTCCAGGCGCTGGAGCAGGAGGGCTACGGCGCCTATGGCGTGCTCGCCCGTTTCCGTGGCGCCTCTGTTCTGGCCGAAAAGGGTGACCCGGCCGGCGCCATTGCCTCCTTCAAGACGATTGGCGACGATGCCTCGATCCCGGAGGCCGTGCGCAACACGGCGAAGGTTCGCGCCGCATGGTTGCTAGTGGATACGGGCTCTTACGAGGATGTCTCGGCGGTCGTCGAGGCGATGGCAACGCCGACCAATGCCATGCGCCACGCTGCCCGCGAAGCGCTGGGCCTCTCCGCATACAAGGCCGGTGACATGGTCCGTGCCCGCGAATGGTTCGAACAGATCAGTGAAGATGCGGAAACCCCGCGCAATGTCGCCAACCGCGCCCAGATGCTGCTCGACAACATCAAGGCCTCCGGCAAGGCGCCGTAACAACGACAAGGCCTCTTAAGGCCGGAAAGCTAGCGTTCCCATGAGTTTCACAGTCGCCATCGTCGGGCGCCCGAATGTCGGCAAGTCCACGCTCTTCAACCGCCTCGTCGGTAAGAAGCTTGCGCTGGTCGACGACACCCCGGGTGTGACCCGCGACCGCCGTCCGGGCGATGCCAAGCTTGTGGATCTGCGCTTCACCATCATCGATACTGCCGGTCTCGAAGAGGCCGGCGCCGACACGCTCGAAGGCCGCATGCGCGCCCAGACGGAAATGGCAATCGACGAGGCGGATCTGTCACTCTTCGTGGTCGACGCCAAGTTCGGCCTGACGCCCGTCGACCAGACGCTCGCCGAAATGCTGCGCCGTCGTGGCAAGCCGGTGGTGCTCGTTGCCAACAAGTCGGAAGCACGCGGATCCGATTCAGGCTTCTATGACGCCTATACGCTCGGCCTCGGCGAACCGGTGCCGATCTCGGCTGAACATGGCCAGGGCATGATCGACCTGCGCGACGCCATCGTCGAAGCGATCGGCGAGGATCGCGCCTTCCCCGAGCCCGACGACGAGGCGGAAACCGATGTCGTCCTGACCGAGGGTGAGGGCGAGGAAGACGAAGAGTTCGAACCCGAATACGACGACACCAAGCCGCTGCGCGTCGCGATCGTCGGTCGTCCGAATGCCGGCAAGTCGACGCTGATCAACCGCTTCCTCGGCGAAGATCGTCTGCTGACCGGGCCTGAGGCCGGCATCACACGCGATTCGATCTCGGTGGAATGGGACTGGCGCGGCCGCACCATCAAGATGTTCGACACCGCCGGCATGCGCAAGAAGGCGCGCGTGCAGGAAAAGCTCGAGAAGCTCTCGGTCGCCGACACGCTGCGCGCCGTCCGTTTCGCCGAGACCGTCGTGATCGTCTTCGATGCGACCATTCCCTTCGAAAAGCAGGACATCCAGATCGTCGATTTCGTGCTCCGCGAAGGTCGTGCCGCCGTGCTTGCCTTCAACAAGTGGGATCTCGTCGAAGATACGCAGGCGGTCCTGGCCGACTTGCGTGAAAAGACCGAGCGGCTTCTGCCGCAGGCCCGCGGCATCCGCGCCGTGCCGATGTCCGGCCAGACCGGCTACGGCCTCGACAAGCTGATGCAGAACATCGTCGACACCGACAAG
The DNA here is from genome assembly GCF_009650195.1 of Agrobacterium sp. MA01. Classification (NCBI taxonomy): domain Bacteria; kingdom Pseudomonadati; phylum Pseudomonadota; class Alphaproteobacteria; order Hyphomicrobiales; family Rhizobiaceae; genus Agrobacterium; species Agrobacterium sp. MA01. The sequence goes on along the minus strand of NZ_CP045854.1, from coordinate 2,657,752 downwards.
GTGTGGAACAAGCGCATCTCGACGGCCAAGCTCAATCGCTGGCTGGATAGTGTCACGACCCAGCATCCGCCACCGGCCGTTTCCGGCCGCCGCCTGAAGCTGAAATACATGACGCAGGTCAAGGCTCGTCCGCCGGCGTTCATGATTTCCTGCACGCGCCCCGACGCGCTGCCGGAAAGCTATGTGCGCTATCTGACCAATGGTCTGCGCGCCGATTTCGATATGCCGGGCGTGCCGATCCGCATCCACTTCAAGGCGGGCGAGAACCCGTTCGAGGGCCGTAAGCGGCGCCGCTGATCGGCAGTCTCACTCGGTTGCGGGTGCCTGATAGCTGTCCGCGTCTTGCGGGCGGATCCCGAAGCGCTGCCTGAGACCACGCCTGCGGCGCTGCTCTTTCGCTTCCACGACATTGTCGAAAAACTGCTGAGTGGCCGCTTCCCAGGAATAGGTCTCGGCCAGCCGTCGTGCGGCCTGGGGCGAGGCCTGAAGGGCCGCGATACAGGCGATTTGCAGGTCGCGATCCATGGCGCCGGCATTGGAGCCGGACGGTATGATGTCGACGGGGCCGGTCACGGGATAACCGGCGACGGGGACGCCGGAGGCCAGCGCTTCGAGGATGGTGTTGCCAAAGGTGTCGGTCTTCGAGGGGAAGACGAAGACATCGGCTTCGGCATAGGCTCGGGCGAGATCCTCGCCATGTTTCATGCCGGTGAAATGCACGTCGGGATAGCGCGCCTGAAGGTCGGCACGGGCAGGGCCGTCACCCACCACCACCTTGGATCCCGGCAGGTCGAGATCGAGAAAGGCCGGCAGGTTTTTTTCCACCGCGACGCGACCGACCGTCATGAAGATCGGACGGGGCAGGCCGAAAGGTTTTTCAGATTTTTCGCGGGGGTAAAACAGGCTAGTATCGATGCCACGGCTCCAGAGGCAAAGATTGTTGAGACCCTGTGCTGCCAGTTCCCGTCTGAGGCTTTCGGTCGCCACCATGCAGGCGCCGCCGCGATTGTGAAACCAGCGGACATAGGCATAGAGCCAGGAAAGCGGCACCGGCAGACGGGCCGCTACATATTCCGGAAAGCGCGTGTGATAGGTCGTCGAGAAGGCACGCTTGTGCTTGAGGCACCAGCGACGGGCCATCAGGCCGAGCGGGCCCTCTGTGGCGATGTGAATGTAGTCGGGCTGCTGCTCTTCCAGCATCCGGCCGATGCGGCGCGGTGTGACGAGCGACAGGCGGATCTCAGGATAGGTTGGCATTGGGGCGCTGCGGAAGGGTGCCGGCGTGATCATCGAGACCTCGACGCCCATCTTCTGCAGTTCGCGATTGGTGGTCTCGATCGAGCGGACAACGCCATTGACCTGAGGGTGCCAGGCATCGGTCACGATGGTCAGTCTCGGCATGGCGTGTCCGCCCTCATCCGAACGGCCGCCGGAGCGGCGATTCACCCTCTGAAGCTCTGACCGCCTTATGCGGGTCCAATATTACAGTCTGATGTCAGTCGAAGAAGGGGTGTTTGACATCGGTCTCCGAACCCGATTCCCTAGGCGCGACCTGACGATTCCCGCTCAAAGGATCCGCCCATGACGAAGTCACCCGCTCAATCCCCCCGATCCAATGCGGCCGACTGGTGGCGGGGCGCCGTCATCTACCAGGTCTATCCGCGCTCCTTCCAGGATACGGATGGCGACGGCATCGGTGACATCAAGGGCATCATCGAGCGACTGCCCTACATCGCCTCGCTCGGCGTCGATGCCATCTGGCTCTCGCCTTTCTTCACGTCGCCCCAGGCCGACATGGGATACGACGTGTCGGATTATTGCGACGTCGACCCGATGTTCGGCACGCTTGCCGATTTCGACGCGATGATGAAGGAGGCGAAGCGGCTTGGGCTCAAGGTGATCATCGACCAGGTGATCTCGCACACGTCCGATCAGCACCCCTGGTTCAAGGAAAGCCGCGCGAGCCGGGATAATCCGAAGGCCGACTGGTATGTCTGGGCGGCCGCCAAACCCGATGGTACCGCGCCGAATAACTGGCTCTCGGTCTTCGGTGGCCCCGCCTGGGAGTGGGACGGGGTGCGCAAGCAATATTACATGCACAACTTCCTCGCCTCGCAGCCTGATCTCAACTTCCACAACAAGGAGGTCCAGGATGCCGTGCTCGACGCGGTAAGGTTCTGGCTCGATCGTGGGGTCGACGGCTTCCGGCTCGACACGGTCAATTATTACTTCCACGACAAGGAACTGCGCGACAACCCTCCGCATGTGCCCGACAGCGAGGATGCCGGGCTCGATGCGCCCGACGTCAATCCTTATGGCATGCAGAGCCATCTCTATGACAAGACGCAGCCTGAGAATATCGAGTTCCTCAAGCGCTTCCGAGCATTGCTCGACCAGTATCCGGACCGCACGACCGTGGGCGAAGTTGGCGATGGCGCCCGTTCCCTGAAGACTGTCGCCGCCTACACCTCCGGCGGCGACAAGCTGCACATGTGCTACACCTTCGACCTTCTGGGGCCAGACTTCACGCCGAGCCATATCCGCCACTGCGTCGAGAGTTTCCAGAAACAGGTGAAGGACGGCTGGGTCTGCTGGGCCTTTTCCAACCACGACGTTACGCGGCATGTGAGCCGTTTCGTCCAGCAGCCGCAGGAACGGGAGGCTGTGGCGCGGCTCGCCATATCAGTGCTTTCGGCTCTCCGCGGCTCCATCTGCCTCTATCAGGGCGAGGAGCTTGGCCTGCCCGAGGCAGAGCTTGCCTTCGAGGATCTGCGCGATCCCTATGGCATCCGCTTCTGGCCTGCCTTCAAGGGGCGGGATGGATGCCGCACGCCGATGGTCTGGGAGAAGGGCAAGACGCAGGCCGGCTTTTCCACGGGCAAGCCATGGCTTCCGGTGCCGGCGGAGCATCAGGCGCTTTCGGTCGATGTGCAGGAGAGGAACGGCGGCTCGGTGCTCCCCCACTACCGGGCGACGCTTGCCTTCCGCAAAAGCCATCCGGCGCTGATCGACGGGGACATGGAGTTTCTGGCGACCAATGAGGATGTGCTGGCCTTCATTCGCTCTAAGGGCGACGACCGGCTGCTCTTCGTCTTCAATCTCCGCCGGGGCCCGCAGGAGATCGGCTTGCCTAAGGGGCATGGCGTGCGCGAGGTGTTTCCGATGCCCGGTCTGACCGGCTCGGTAGTCGACGGAGAGATCCGCCTCGGGCCGCTGGATGGCATTTGCGCGCGATTGTCATGACCGGGTTTCGGGTTCGGCGAGCGACAGAAGAGGATCTCGACGCTTGGGCATCCCTTCGCCATCAGCTCTGGCCGCATCTGTCGCTTGAGGGACACCGGACGGAAATCGTCGATGCGCTGGCACAGCCGGAGAAGCTTGTCGCCTTCCTTTGTGTGAGTGCCACCGGCAACGCAATCGGGCTAGCCGAGGCCAGTGTGCGGTCGGACCATGTCAATGGCTGCGAGACTTCGCCGGTGGCCTTCCTGGAGGGCATTGTGGTGGACCCGTCTTTCCGTCGGCAAGGCGTGGCGGCGAGCCTCGTCGCGGCCGTTACAGATTGGGCGAAGGATGAAGGCCTGAGCGAACTCGCTTCCGATGCCGAGATCCACAATACCGTCTCCCATGCCATGCATGCGGCACTGGGCTTCGAAGAGACCCAGCGGGTCGTCTGTTTCCGCAAGTCGCTTTGACGATCAGACGGCGCCGTCATCGGGAATGTTGAGCACATGGCCGCAGGCCTTGCAGTGCACGGCGTCCACGTCGTGTCGCTGAAGCCCGCATTGCGGGCAGGGGAAGGTCACCTTGTTGGGGCGGACGATCGCCTGGGCGAGCCGCACGAAGAGCGAGATACCGATGATCATGGTGACGATCGACGTCAACTTGCCGAAGGTGCCGGGCAGCGTGATGTCACCGAAACCCGTCGTCGTCACGGTCGCCACGGTGAAATACATCGCATCAATGAAGCCGGTGCCGGGATCTTCGCGATAGAAAAAGAAGGTGTAGACGAAGCCGGTTACCAGAAAGAGGAAGACGAAGAGATTGATGAAGGCGGTGACGACATCCGTCTGCTCCTTCAGGCCAAGCCGGTTCAGCATCAGTTTGAAGACCGGTCGCTGGGCGACGGCCCAGATGCGCGCCACGCGCAGGAAGGCGAAGTTGAACAGCCATTGCGGGAAGAGCAGCGTGCCCAGCACGAAAAGATCGATCCAGGTCATCGGCCGCATCAGGAAGCGGCGCGTCGACCAGGACGCCGACCATTGGGCAATCAGCTCCACCGCGATCCAGGCGGCAATCATGTAGTCGAGGATCAGGTAACTCGGACGATCACGCAGATAGGGTCCGGCGAGAAAGAAGCCGATGATCGCGATGTCGATCACCATCAGCGTGAACTGGAAGCGGATCGCGGCGGTATCGCGGCCGTAGTAGAGGCGAACGAGGCGCTGGCGGAACGGCTTGATTCGATTGCCTTCAGTCTCGGATACCATGGGCCCTCGTCAGTAATGGTAGCGGCATTGCAGGACGACCAGCGTCTGGTCTTCTCCCATGCCGACAACGGCGTAGACGACCCTGTGTTCCTGGGTCATGCGGCGGGACCACATGCCTCCAGCACACAGCGATCATCGAGTGATCAGTTTATCGTAATCCGCATGAGAGCCGATCCAGAACCAGATCCAGTCCTCGCTCGACCGGACGGCAAGCGCCCGATGTCCAATGCCGACCCTCGCCGACCAGACCTTGCCGATCTGCTTGAAGTGCAGAGATGGATTCTGGGGATCGGCCTTCAGGCGATCGAAGTTACGGTCGGCGAGTTTGCGAACCGCTTCTGGAAGAGGGTTGTCACAAGCCCAGAACTCCGGTGTCGTGTGGTGATTCACAGCGGCCGCGTTCGCGCACCCGCGTGAGATGCCAATGCCAACGCGCCCTCGATGAGTTTGTCCAGTTGTCCTGCTGCCGAATCGTGTTCGATCTCTCGATCCCAGCGCTCGGCGCGCAGTTCTTCCACCGAGGCCGCAAAGGTGTCGAACTCCTCAGGCGACAGTTCGCGGACCATTTCTACAAGACGTTCGAGACGTGTCATGGCTTCATCCTCGCTTCAAACATAAGGCTTCTATGGTCCGCTGCCAATCCTCACCCGATCAGGCAGAACTTGTCGACATCGACCATGCCCTTGTCGGAAATCTTCAGATGCGGGATCACCGGCAGTGGCAGGAAGGCGACCTGGAGGAAGGGTTCTTCGAGTTGCGTTCCAAGGGCATAGGCGGCTTGTCTCAAGTGATGCAGCGTGTCGCGCACGCTCTCATAGGGCTCGAGGCTCATCAGGCCGGCGACGGGCAGCGGGATCTCGCCGGTGACCTTGCCGTCTTCCACCACGACGAAGCCGCCCTTGATTTCGCCGAGCCTGTTGGCGGCGAGCGCCATGTCCTCTTCTGAGACGCCGACGACGCAGATGTTGTGGCTGTCATGGCCGACGGTCGAGGCGATGGCGCCCTTCTTCAGGCCGAACCCCTGAACGAAGCCATTGGCGTGGTTGCCGTTCTTGCCGTGACGCTCGATGACGGCGACCTTGATCACGTCATTTTCGAGATCGACGGATGTCTGGTTGCCCGAGGTCGGCAGGCGGTAGCGGCGGTGTTCAGTGATGATCTTGCCGGGTATGACGCCGATCACGGGTGTTTCGCCCTCTGCGACCGGCACGCCGAAGTCCGCAGGCTTCACTTCCCGTGCCTTGACGCTGTCGAGCCCGACGGGGGCGACCGGCTTGCGGGTGGCGAAGAGGGCGTCTGTCACACGGCGGCCGCCGGCAAACACCATCTCGGCCTTGCAGTTTTCGAGGCTGTCGATGACCACGAGATCGGCCCGCCAGCCCGGTGCCACGAGGCCTCTATCGCGAAGTCCGAAAGCGCGGGCGGCCGAAATCGAGGCGGCGCGGTAGACGGCGATGGGATCCACGCCGTGTCTGATTGCTTCGCGGATGAGATAGTCGAGATGGCCCTGCTCGGCGATATCGAGCGGGTTGCGGTCGTCGGTGCAGAGCGCCAGGAAGGGCGACAGCCGCTCGGTGAGGATCGGCATCAGCGCGTGCAGGTCTTTCGAGACCGAGCCCTCGCGCACAAGGATATGCATGCCCTTGCGGATCTTCTCCATGGCTTCCGCAGCACTCGTGCATTCGTGGTCGGTGCGGATGCGGGCAGAGAGATAGCCGTTCAGGTCGCGGCCCGACAAGAGCGGCGAATGACCGTCGATATGGCCGTCCTGGAAGGCTTCGAGCTTCGCCATGCAGATCGGATCCTTGTGGATCACGCCCGGAAAATTCATGAATTCCGCAAGCCCGATCACCTTCGGATGATCGCGGAAGGGCAGGAGCCTTTCGATCGGCAGGTCGGCACCCGACGTTTCCAGATGTGTCGCCGGTACGCAGGACGAAAGCTGGACGCGGATGTCCATGATCGTCTGCTCTGCGGAATCCAGGAAGAACTGGATGCCCTCGGTGCCCAGCACATTGGCGATCTCGTGCGGGTCGCAGATCACGGTCGTCACGCCATAGGGCAGTACGCAACGGTCGAATTCATGCGGCGTGACCAGCGAGCTTTCGATATGCAGATGGGTATCGATGAAACCGGGCACGACGATCTTGCCGGTGATGTCTATGACCTCGCGGCCTTCATAATCCTCGACGGTTCCGACAATTGTCTCGCCTGATATCGCGATGTCGGAGGCAACCAGTTCGCCGGTGACCAGATCGAAGAAGCGCCCACCCTTCAACACGAGATCCGCCGGCTGGCGGCCGGTCCCCTGATCGATGCGGCGTTCGAGGTCGGTCATGCAGCGTCTCCGATTCTGTTGTTCCCGGCACTGTAGCGACTGGGACGGGTAGAGGGAAAGGGCCGCGATCTCGATCTGCGACGCTGATCCTCAATCACCCTTGCTGGCGGAATGAGCCTCAAACCGCTCATCCACCGGCACGCCGAGCGCCACCGCCAGCGCATTGGTACGGCTTGCCATGGCAACGACCTGCAGGAGTTCGGCATGCATTTCGGGCGTCATGCCCTTGGACTTTGCGGAGGCGGTGTGGCTGTGAACGCAATAGGCGCAGCCATTGGTCGCTGACACCGCGATGTAGATCAGTTCCTTGACCAGCGGGTCGAGGGCGCCGGGCGCCATCACTGTCTGCAGCCGGTCCCAGACGGATTTGAGTTCGTCCGGATCATGGGCGAGCGCCCGCCAGAAGTTGTTGACGTAATCGGTGCCGCGTTTTGTTCTGATATCGTTGAAGACGGCGAGCGCTTCCGCGCTCGCCTGCTCGTCGCTGAGGAGAGGGAGGACAGCCATGTGGTCGTCCTCAAATCAGCGCGAGGACGCGGGCCGGCCCACCGGTGCCGCGCTTGTGCTTCGGCGCGCCGACCATGATCGTCGCTCCGGTGACCGGAAGCTCCTCCAGATTGTTCAGGCATTCAATGCCGTAGCGCCCGCCCGGCAGCCAGCTGTTGTGCACGGCGAAGTCGGCCGAATTGCCCGGATCGAGCGACAGCGAATCGACGCCGATTGCCGCCACGTCGAGCGTGGCTAGCAGGTCGGTCGCCGACTTGCCGAAACCGGGGAAAGCGAACTTGCCTTCACCGTCGTTGCGGAAGGCGGGTTCACTCACCTTCTTCGCCCAACCGGAGCGAAGTGCCACGACCGCGCCCCGAGGGATCTCGCCATTGGCGCTGATCCAGGCCTCGACGTCTGCCGCCTCGACAGTCGCATTGGCGTCTTCTTTGGCGCGGTCTGTGATGTCGATGATCGCGAGTGGGGCCACAAGTTGTTGTGGTTCGATCTGGTCGACGCTCTTGCCGTCGGCGCTGAAATGGAAGGGGGCGTCGATATGGGTGCCCGTGTGCTCGAAGATCGTCAGCTTGTGAAGCTGGTAGCCGTTACCCTCAAATTCGACCGCCCATTCATATTCGATGCCCGGGTTGCCGTCGAAGGTCGGGAAGGTCTCGTCATAGGCGTGGGTCAGGTCCACCACCTTGCTCGGGCTCTGCTGCGCCAGAACCGGCCTGGAAACTCCGCCGGCGGCGACGGCCGCGCCCGCAAAGGCCATGCCCTTGAACAGCGAGCGCCGCGACAGCATGTTCTGCTTCACATTCTCGATAACGCAATGATTGCACATTGGGGTTGCCCTCTCCACGGTTGGTAACCCGTGGAGAGTAGCCGAAGGATGGCAGCGAGCAAGAGGTGTCTCGGGCGCTGGTCTCGAAGCGCAGTCAAGGGAATTTCCCGGAGAGGACCGCCGCCATCGATTACCAGGCGCGCTTTTGCTCCGGGTCGCATGGGACCTTTTTCCTTACCCCCTGATCTCCACCGAAAAACCGAAGCGCATGACATCCCCTGCCGGCAGGGCCAACGTATAGGGCCGTTCGACCAGTTCTGCGGTCCCACCCGCATGGGCGGCCATGCCGTGCCAGGGTTCGACGCAGAGGAAGGGGGCGCCGGGCTTCTGCCAAAGGGCGATATTGGGCAGGTTCTCGAAGGTGAAATGCATCGAAGGCCCATTTTCTGCGGCATAGGTCAGCCCGGTGCCCGCATCTTCGGGGAAGACCAGTGCATCATTGGCAAAGAGCGCATGGTTCAGATCGAGCCTCCCGGCCGTGAAGGGAGAGGGCAGGCGCTTGCCGATCAGGCCGGCTTCGAGCTGCACGACCGCAGGTTCGGCGCCATTGTCGAGCTGAACATGATGCGGCTTGTCCTCGGCTCCCGGCAAAGGCCAGAGAAAGGCCGGATGAAAACCGAGGCCGAAGGGCAAAAGCCCGTCGCCGGTGTTCTCGACCGTCGCCGTTACCGACAGGCTGCGTCCGTCGAGGCGGTGCTCCAGCGTCAGGCGAAAATCGAAGGGATAGACCTCGCGCGTTTCTTCATTCGAGACGAGTTCATGGCGACAGGCTGTCGCCGTCTGCTCGACGATTGCAAATTCCCGCCGGCGGGCGATGCCGTGCTGCGCCATGGGATAGGTCTTGCCGTTGATCGCCAGCCTGTCGTCCGGCGCCTTGCCGACGATCGGGAAGAGGATCGGGGACCGCCCCGTCCACCAGGTGGCATCGCCGTCCCAGAGGAAATCTCGGCCATCCGCTGTCTTCAGCGACTGCATTTCTGCGCCGAGCGTCGAGACCTCGACGGCAAGTTCCTGGTTGGCGATGCGAATCGTAAGGGGCATGAAGGGTCCTCGTCTGTTTGGCCGCACCCTAAAGGGATTGGCGGCAAAGTGCGACGCGGATGTGTCGAGCTTCCTTCCCGAGCTCTGCAGGGCTTTCCCCGTTGGCTCTCCCTTTGAAGAGGTGCTCCTTTTCAGACGATCGCGACACGCTCGCCGAACGGGGTGTTTTCATCGAAATTCTGGGTGCCGATGCGCTCGCTCTCGCCGGAGAAGCGCTTCTCCTCAACATCGCCGCCGTCTTCCACAGGTGAATCTTGACCGATCTTCTCTTCTGCATCTTGCTGATGCCGTTCTTCGAGGTCGTGATTGATCTTCGACTGGCGGGCCGCAACCCAGGCGTTTTGCGCGTCGGAACCGAGGTTCAGGGTGGAACCGGCTTCCGTCTGGCTGGAGGCTTCGCTGCTGGAGATGCGGCTGATGCGTTCGACCATGATCGTCTCCTCACGAGACTGGACCCTCACAACACCTGCCATGACCTCCTGTCACGGACAAGGCGAGCGCGGGTCGTTGCGGAGCATCGACCCAGCCTCGTCGCCGTCATGCGCGAGGGTTGCGATCGTGCGGCTTTCACGCTTCAAGATAGAGCAATTGCCCTCGGTATTCAACGTACGGCTGGTCGCTGGTCGCCCGTCAGCCCTTCGTCTTCGCCATGACCGTCTCGACCGGCAGGCCCCGATCGCGCCAGGCGGAAAAGCCGCCTTCGAGATGGCAGACGTTTTCCAGTCCCATCTCCAGTGCCGTCTTCGTCGCTAGCGCCGAGCGCCAGCCGCTGGCGCAGAAGAAAAGGAAGAGTTTGCCCTCGGCAAAGACGGGTTTGTGGTAGGGGCTCTCCGGGTCGATCCAGAATTCCAGCATGCCGCGCGGGCAGGAGAAGGCCTCCGGGATCGTGCCTTCCCGTTCGCGCTCGCGCGGGTCGCGCAGATCGACGAAGACGACGTTGCTCGCCGAATGCAGACGCGCTGCCTCCGACGCATCCACCGCCTCGACCAGTGCCTCCGCCTCCGCCAGCAAGTCCTTGTAGCCCTTCTTCATGTCGATCCTCCCGACCTCTTCCCGCCTGTTGCCAGACGCCATCCTAACGCTGTCGCAGCGTCTGTCACGATCTGCGTTGCCGAGAATGACGGCTTGCCGCATTGTCGTTGCCCTGAGACGCGCCTAGATTGCCTCCCATGGACACCATACCCGCCACCGGCCCAATCATCCTCTTCGATGCCGAATGCATCCTGTGTTCGGCGAATGCTCAATTCGTGCTTTCGCAAGATGGCAAGAAGCGGTTTCGTCTGGCTTCGATGCAGGGCGAGGTGGGCTCGGCGCTCTACCGCCGCTTCGGCATCGATCCTGGCAATCCGGACAGCATCATCGTGGTCGACGGCGAGCACATGCTGCGCGACAGCGATGCCGTGTTGTCGATTTATGCCGGCCTCGGCTGGCCCTGGAAGGTCCTGTCGGTATTTCGGTTCGTCCCCCGGTTCATCCGCGACCCGCTCTACCTTCTGCTCGCGAGAAACCGCTACCGGCTCTTCGGCAAGCGCGAAAGCTGCTGGCTGCCGGCACCGGAGTATCGCGACCGGCTACTTTAACGCTGGCTGAACTCTAAGCGAAACTTTCCCCGTCTGTCGCCGTTGAGGCTTCATGAAACATGCAATCGTCACAGGCGGCGCCGGCCTTATCGGCGCAGAAGTTTGCACCGCTCTCCAGACCGCCGGTTATGAGGTGGCCTCATTCGATCTGAAGGCGGGGCCGGCCGGCATCCGGTCGGTTCTCTGTGATGTCTCCGATGAGGCGGCCGTTTCGGCCGCTTTCGCCGAACTCGGCTGGACAAGCCTCGATCTGCTGGTCAACAATTCCGGGATTGCCAGTCCGGAACGGGGACCGATAGCCAGCCTCTCGCTCGACGATTGGCGCAAGGTCACGGACAGCCACCTGACGGCGGCCTTCCTGATGACACGTGCTGCCGTGCCCTTGATGGGTGAGGGGGCGTCCATCATCAACATGCTGTCGACGCGTGCCTTCATGTCGGAGAGGAATACGGAAGCCTATGCTGCCTCGAAAGGTGGTCTCTTCGGGTTGACCCACGCCCTTGCAGTCAGTCTCGGCCCGAAGATCAGGGTCAACGGCATTGCGCCCGGCTGGATCTCGGGAGACCACGACTTGCTGCCCGAAGACCATGCCCAACATCCCGCCGGCCGCGTCGGTCGACCGGAGGATGTCGCGAAAGCCGTGCTCTATCTCGCCGACGCCGGCTTCATGACCGGATCGGTGCTGACGCTTGATGGTGGCATGACGCGGAAAATGATCTACGCCGAGTGAGGAGGCGCCAATGCTGAAAAGGGTCGCTCAGCCTCGCAATAGCCTAGGCTGACGACCCTTGTCTCGGCGGTTTTGCGCGGGCTCAATTTCTCGTTCGAGCCCGCGCCTGGCGCTCGATCACGCCGCCAGTTGCAACCGCATCAGGTCGCCATAAGCCGACACCAGCCGATCGACATGCAGTTCTGCCTCTTGTGGCCCGAAGCTCAAGTGGCTGACGACGAAATCGGAGTAGATCGCCACGGGCCTGTTCAGAATTCGAGGCATGTCGACGGCCAGCGCCTTTTCGTCGCCTAGACGCCGGAAACCGAAGTGCTTCAGATCCTGACCTAGCCATGAGATGAAGTTGATCGAAACCCGTTCCTTCACCTCCACGACCGGTTGGACAAGTGGCATGCGCTTGTCCGGCGTCTGGAGGAAATAGTCATGCAGCGCATTCGCACGGCTTCCGCTTTCCCAGAGGCTGCCGTTGAGGCCACCCGGCGGCATTTCGAAGTGGCCGACTTCGATGGGAAGGGAGCCCGACCTTTGTTGCCAGTGGGCGCAGACACCGTTGTTGACGACGTTGGCCGAAACCAGGAAGGGGGTCGGATTGTCCCGGCGGAAGGCGATAAAATCGCTCAGGCGCTCCAGGTTCATGTAGACGATATCATCGTCGCACTTCATGAAGATGGCGTCCTGGAACCGGTTCGCATGCTTCGAATAATAGGCGTAGGTGTGGTGGTAGGGGTATTTCTCGTTCCGCGGACCGATATAGCGGCGGACCTTATCGTTGACATTGAGGATCTCGAGGTCTGAACCCCAGCCGCCACGGACCATCACATCGGCGCCGCCGGAAAGATTGATCTCGTTGATCGGACCGATCTTCATGCCGTTGACTGTCAGGACAGGGTGGCCATTGCGGTCGATCGCCAGGGCAACCGGGTTGGGCAGGCTGGGGGAGAGGATGCCGGGTGTCGAGAATTCGGCAATCCGCGGAACCGTGTCACGGTTGAAGGTCGCGAGTTCCGACCGGCCCATCTTGCGAACCGCGCTCAACTGGTTGTCCCAGCCGCCGACCACGAACTCGTAGAAGACGTCCGGATCGTTCTTCGGCAGCAATGCCAGATGCAGATCGCCGCCGATGCCCGCATCCATGCGGAACGGCGACAAGGCGGTCACCTCGCCTGCAGGATTGTAGGGGGTGTCCGGATGCATGAAGCGCGCGGGACCGAAGTTCTCGGAGACCCAGAGGCGGTCCTCTTCGGAGCGGGTGAAGTCCCAGACGTGCCACTCGTCGATGATCCCGGCAGAAAGCGCTGCCTTCACATAATTCGTGAGGATTTCCATCCGATTGCGTCGGCCTGCAAAGGTGATCAGTATAATGGGCGCCATGAGAGTTCCACCGGGTTGAGTTGAGTACTCCTTGCAGCCGAACATTGAGCGAAGCTTTCTGGCACACTTGCCGAACGAGTTTGATCGAGGATATCAAACTATAAATCGGCACGATCATGTGCTGTCCAAGTATCGGGACTTCGCGCGCGCAGTCGTTCGTTTCACTGGTGTGCTCTCCAATCTTCGTTTGCCAACAAAAAAGGCGACCCTCGTGGGCCGCCTTTTCAAGGTCAGATAGCGTGTCAGCTTACTCGGCAGCGACCGTCTTGCCAGCTTCCCACTTGTAGACCGCGAAGCTCTGAGAGGTCAGGTCGCCGGTCTCGCCGTAGGTCAGCTTGCCGATGGCGGTCGGGATTTCCGAGCCGTCCTTCAGTGCTGCGGCCACAGCTTCCGCGTCGTCGGTGCTTCCGGCCTTGGCGATGCCGGCGGCGATGACTTCGACGGCGGCATAGGTGTTCAGCGTGAAGGCTTCTGCGGGGATGTTCTTGGCGGCAAGCGCGTCGACGGCGGCCTTGCTGTCATCGTTCTTCAGGGCGTCGGCCGCATTGGTGAAGATCGTGCCTTCGGCAGCGTCGCCGCCGATGGTGACGAATTCGTTGTTCGACAGGCCGTCACCGGCGATCAGCTGGGCCGAAAGACCGGCATCCTTCATCTGGCGGACCATCAGGCCGGCTTCCGGGTGGTAGCCGCCGAAGTAGATGACCTCGACGCCTTCGGCCTTCAGGCGGGTAATGAGCGCGCCGAAATCCTTTTCGCCTGCTGTCAGCGAATCCTTGAAGACTTCGGTGACGCCGCCGGCGTTCAGGGCTGCCTGGAAGGCATCGGCGAGACCCTTGCCGTACTGGCCCTTGTCATCGAGGATGGCGATCTTCTTGTCCTTGTAGGCGCCGAGAACGAGCTTGGCGGCGACGTCCGCCTGCTGGTCGTCACGGCCGCAGGTACGAAGCACCGTGGTCAGGCCGCGGGCGGTCAGGTCAGGGGCGGTCGCGGTCGGGGTGACCATGAGCACACCGTTTTCGGCGAGAACGCTGGACGCGGGGACGGCGACACCCGAGGTGACCGGGCCGACGACGAAACGCACACCTTCACCGACCAGCTGGTTTGCGGCGGAGACGCCCTGCTTCGGCTCACCTGCGTCGTCGGCGATCTTCAGGGTCACCTGTTCGCCGTTGATCCCGCCCTTCTTGTTGATTTCCTCAACGGCGGTTTCGGCCCCGTTCTTGATCTGCGCGCCGACGGCGGCCAGCGGGCCGGTCAGCGGCGCCATCAGGCCGAGCACGATTTCGGCACGGGCAGCGGGGGCGCTAACGATCAGCGCGGCCAAGGCTGCGCCTGCGAAGAGTTGAAATTTCATGTCCTGCTCCTTGGGTCGGCGCGACCGATCTATGTCGGTTTCAGCGCCATTCGGGTTCTTTTGTTGCTCCCCGTGATCGCTTTAGACAAAAACGACGAGCAGCAAAAGACCCGATGCCGTGGTGTGCGATCACGCCACAGCTTTGTCGGGGCAGCCTATGGCCTGACGATAAGGCCCGTCTTCATACGGTCAGAATACGGCCGCCAACGCCGTCTTCGGCTTCGAAGCCGGCCTTGGCGGCGGCTGCGTCCTGTTCCTTGCGCAAGGCAAGTTCGGCCATGGCGATTTGCTGAAGTTCGAAGAGATCATTGCTGATCTGCGCCCGGCGAGCGGCAAGGCGGGCTTCGTCGGCGCGCGCTGCGGAGATCGCCTCGGGTTCCGGGGCTGCCCTTGCGGGTGAGTTTGCGAGGGAAACGTCTTTACCGAACATACGCTTGAAGAGGTCAACCACGGATTTCCTCCAGGGACCAGATCCGCTTGCGCCCTTTGCGACGTGATGTCGGTGATGACGATTGCGGATGTGCTGAAGTCGTCGCCCGAGCCTTTCGCGATCATCTGCGCCAGGATCGAACGTGCGATTCTCGACAAGATACGGGATGGTGCGACAAGCGACAAGCGCGAGTGAAATCGATGGTCAGCTTCGCGCAAGCTACAAAAAAGCGGCCACGCGGGCCGCTTCCTTGCATCTGGTTCCGAGTGCAGGCCTCAGATGTTGTTCATCAGCACCTTGCGCAGCTTGTCGAACAGCTCGTCGATCTGCTCGTGGGTAATGATCAGCGGCGGCGACAGCGCGATGATGTCGCCGGTGGTGCGGATCAGGAGGCCGTCGTTATAGGCGTTGAGGAAGGCGTTGAAGGCGCGCTTCGTCGGCTCGCCATCGATCGGCTTCAGCTCGATCGCACCGATCAGGCCGAGATTGCGGATGTCGATGACGTTCGGGCAATCCCTCAGAGAGTGCAGCTTCTCTTCCCAATACGGGGCGATTTCCGAGGCGCGGGTCAGCAGGCCCTCTTCCTTGTAGGTGTCGAGCGTGCCGAGCGCGGCTGCAGAGGCGATCGGGTTGCCGGAATAGGTATAGCCATGGAAGAACTCGATCATGTGCTCGGGTCCCTGCATGAAGGCGTCATGGATCTCGGCGGTGACGAAGACCGCGCCCATCGGGATGACGCCGTTGGTCAGGCCCTTGGCGGTGACCATGATGTCGGGCTTCACGTCGAAATACTGGGCAGCAAACGGCGCGCCGAGGCGGCCGAAGCCGGTGATGACTTCATCGAAGATCAACAGGATGCCGTGCTTGGTGCAGATCTCGCGCAGGCGCTGCAGATAGCCCTTCGGCGGGATCAGAACGCCGGTCGAACCGGAGACCGGCTCGACGATGACGGCGGCGATGGTTGAGGCGTCATGCAGGGTGACGATGCGCTCCAGCTCGTCGGCGAGATCGCCGCCATGCTCCGGAATGCCCTTGGTGAAGGCGTTCTTGGCCGGCTGGTGGGTGTGCGGCAGGTGGTCAACGCCCGTCAGGAGCGTGCCAAACATCTTGCGGTTGGAGACAATGCCGCCAACCGAAATGCCACCGAAATTGACGCCGTGATAGCCGCGCTCGCGACCGATCAGACGGGTGCGCGATCCCTGTCCCTTCACGCGCTGGTAAGCGAGGGCCACCTTGAGCGCCGTCTCGACCGATTCCGAACCGGAATTGGTGTAGAGCACATGCGCCATGTTGTCAGGCGCGAGATCGATCAGGCGGTTGGCCAGTTCGAAAGCCTTGGGATGGCCGAGCTGGAAGGCCGGCGCATAGTCGAGTTCGCCGGCCTGCTCGCGGATTGCTTCGGTAATCAGCGGGCGGCAGTGGCCGGCATTCACACACCAGAGGCCCGCGGTGCCGTCGAGCACCTGACGTCCGTCATGGGTGGTGTAGTGCATGTCCTTGGCGCCGACGAAGAGGCGCGGCTCCTTCTTGTACTGGCGGTTCGCGGTGAACGGCATCCAGAAGGCGCGCAGGTCGTTCGGCGTGGAATTGAGGCGGTTAGACATCGTGTTCTCCATGGCCCTTTGGTCGCGGGCGGCCATTCTCCCTGATGTCGGCTGCAAGGGCCGAACTCCGTTGATTGCGCCGTCACGTTATCAGGGCGCATGGCATGGTCAAGCCACCGGCAGGGGCGCATCAACAAAGGTCATGGATCGCTGAATTCGGGTGATGGAAGCGCGATGCATCGACGACCCGTTGCTGAAAAGGCGCGTGCCGTCGGTGCCAAGCAAAAAGCCCCGGCGGCGATGCCGTCCAGGGCTTTGAAATATCGAATGCCAGAGGCTTCATCCGCGCGAGCGGATGTTCACCTGATCGCCTCCCACCCTCAATCAGTGCGCTTCTGGCAGCGCTGTCATCAAGCGGCAGTCTTGCTCGCTGCCGGGGGGCAATAGATGCTTTCCAGCGTTGCAAGGATCTTGATCACCGATTCCGATGTCGAGGAGTAGTAGATCGTCTGTGCGTCGCGACGCGTCTTCACCAGCTTCTGTGCGCGAAGCTTGGAGAGGTGCTGGGACAGAGCCGACTGGCTCAGGCCGACCTGGGTCGCCAGAACACCGACGGGAACCTCACCTTCGACGAGGCTGCAGAGGATCATCAGTCGCTTCGGGT
The DNA here is from genome assembly GCF_009650195.1 of Agrobacterium sp. MA01. NCBI lineage: Bacteria > Pseudomonadati > Pseudomonadota > Alphaproteobacteria > Hyphomicrobiales > Rhizobiaceae > Agrobacterium > Agrobacterium sp. MA01. The sequence goes on along the minus strand of NZ_CP045854.1, from coordinate 2,640,883 downwards.
TTGCCATGGCGGACAGCAAGCCTGCAGCAACGGTCGATTGTTCGGACAAAGCTTTCGTTTTCATCTCAGTTCAACTTTCTTTGGTCGAGCGCCCTTGGGGGGAGTGGCAGTCGTTGAAAATCCATCACTTAATTGGAGGCTAAACTCTACCAGCATCATCCAATTTGTATATGCCTAAATTTAAGGTACTGCGTATACTGATTTAGGTAACTCTAATAGCAGATGTTGGGCATTTGTGATCGGCGTCACAAACTCGTGGCGAATCAGCAAGTCTTTGAAAACGATGTCTAATCCGTGCGAATCGATGGCGGCAATGCGCCAGTCGCCCTCAGGGGCGCCGTGAATTTTTGTCGCGATGCGCGTTGCGAGCTCCGGATGCCGCCCCCCTAATTCTCGCAGTAAGGCCGCCTCACACTCAAACAAATCATCATTGATTTGCGAGATCGAGAAATCCGCGCTGCTCAAATGATAGGCACGGCCGAATCCGCCATTCAGGCTCGCCCGTTCGGGCCTCAGCCGGAAGAATCGAAAGTCGGGGAAGTCGATGTAAAGCTGCGATTTCGCATGGCGGGCGAGGAAGCGGCTGCGCAGCCTCTGGTGCGTATCGCTGTCGCGCTCGACGGTTTCGGCCGTGCATTGCAGCGTCAGGCGCGGATGGGCAAGCGGGTCGCCCTTGCCTGGTTCGCCTGTCAGAAGAGAGGCACGCGGATCCGCGAGCAGGGCCGTCGTGTGGGCGGACAGGCCGGAGACGAGAATGACCGCGGCGCCGTCGCTGTCCATGCCGAGCAGCACGCGGCTGACGAAAGGAAAGCCGGTCTCCGGATCGATCACGCCGATCGCCGCGAATCGCGCGCCCCGCAGCAAAATGCGCGCCTGGCGGCGCGCATCGTCGTCGGTATCCCGGATTACCTGGGGCTTGTCGTTCATGTCCGTCTCCCGCATGCGCCTGTCATCGATGCGGGGCAGGGCACGTCACGCCTTGCGGCGATGTTTGGTCAACCCGCTCACCACATCCTGAGCGTCGATCGTGCCGATGACGACGCCGTTGTCAACGACCCCGATCGTGCCAGGTTGACGCGACAGCGCATCCAGGATGTCGACGAGCGGTGTTGCCGGCGCCGTGGTGCCGGTAACCTGGCGCTGTTCGCCGGTCACGCCGGAGCGCATCACGTCCGAGGCGACCAGCATGTTGATCGGGTTCATGTTCTGCACGAAATCAGCGACATACTGGTTGGTCGGGTTCTGGACGATTTCCTGTGGCGTGCCGCACTGGATGATGTGGCCGCCTTCCATGATGGCGATGCGGTTGCCGATGCGGAAGGCCTCGTCGAGGTCGTGACTGACGAAGAGGATGGTCTTCTTCAGCCGCGCCTGGAATTCGAGAAGCTCGTCCTGGAGACGGGTGCGGATCAGTGGGTCGAGCGCCGAGAAGGGCTCGTCCATGAGAAGGATCGGGGCACCTGTCGCGAAGGCGCGGGCAAGGCCGACGCGCTGCTGCATGCCGCCGGAGAGTTCGTTGACCTTACGGTCGGCCCAGGTCGAGAGGTTGACGAGCTCGAGCTGCGTCGCGACGCGCTCCTTGCGCTCCGCTTCGTCTACGCCGGCCAGTTCGAGACCGAAGCCGACATTCTCTGCCACTGTGCGCCAGGGCAGGAGGCCGAACTGCTGGAAAACCATGGAGACGGTGTGCATGCGCAGGTCGCGCAGCACCTGAGCAGAGGCCTTATAGGGATCGACATAGCCGTTTTCCGTGCGCACGCTGACATTTCCGCGTACCACTGGGGCGAGTGCATTGACGGCGCGCAGCAGTGTCGACTTGCCCGAGCCGGAAAGGCCCATGAGCACGAGGATCTCGCCTTCCTTGACGGTGAGCGAGGCGCCGGCCACGCCGAGCACGAGGCCAGTCTCAGCGCCGATTTCGTCGCGGCTCTTGCCCTGATCGAGCATTTCGAGCGCACGCTGGGGATTGTCGCCAAAGACGATGTCGACATTGTCGAAGATTACGGCGTCGGTCATGTCTCTTCTCCGGGAATGCGGAACATCCGGTCGAGGATGATGGCGAGGATCACGATGCAGAGACCGGCCTCGAAGCCACGCGCGATGTTGACGGTGTTGAGAGCCCGAACGACCGGCACGCCGAGGCCGCTTGCGCCGACGAGCGCGGCGATGACCACCATCGACAGCGACAGCATGATCGTCTGGGTCAGTCCCGCCATGATCTGCGGCATGGCGAAGGGCAGTTCGACCTTGCGGAGCACCTGGGTCGGGGTCGCGCCGAAGGCCACGGCCGCTTCCACCAGAGAGGGCGGGGTGGAGATGATGCCGAGGCGTGTCAGGCGGATCGGGGCGGCGATCGCGAAGATCACGGTCGCGATCAGGCCGGGCACCATGCCGAGGCCGAACAGGATCAGCGCCGGGATGAGATAGACAAAGGTGGGGATCGTCTGCATCAGGTCGAGAATGGGGCGGACCACTGCATAGAGCCAGGGGCGTCTGGCGCAGGCGATGCCGATCGGTACGCCGATGACCATGCACACGCCGGTTGCCGCCAGTACGAGTGCCAGTGTCTCCATGGTCTCCTTCCAGTAGCCCTGATTGAAGATGAGGAGCAGGCCGAAAAAGGTGAAGGCTGTGACACCGAGCGAGCGGCGCATGAACCAGGCGAGCAGCGAAAACAGCGCGATCATGAACAGCGGATAGAAGGCTTCCAGCGCTGTTCCCTTGAGAAAGGGTGCCTGAAGCACGAAGAGCATCGCGTTGATCGACGCGCTGAGAATCGTTGCGATAAAATCAAATACAAAATCGACGTTATCGGTCAGCCAGTCGACGAAGCTCTTCGACCAGGGCCCGATGGGTAGTTTGTTGTCTGTCAGAAAATCCATGTTCGTCCCCGATTGGCCACAGGTTCAATGCCTGGGAGGCCGCGCGGCCGGATCCCCCTTCCGGTCGCGCGGTTCCACGATCGATGGACAGGGCTTAGAGGCCCAGTGCCGTCTTCACGGCCGCGAGGCCATCGCCGCCATCCTTGGTAGTGACGCCAGCGAGCCAGGGCTCGACAGCCGCCGGATTGGCCTTCAGCCAATCGGACGCAGCGGCTTCTGCATCCTGGCCGTCATTCAGGATCTTGCCCATGATCTCGTTCTCCATCTGGAGCGAGAACTTGAGGTTGGTGACGAACTTGCCGACATTCGGGCATTCGGCCGTGTAGCCGGCGCGGGTGTTGGTGAAGATGGTCGCGCCGCCGAAGTCCGGCCCGAAGACGTCATCGCCGCCGGACAGATAGGTCAGCTTGAAGTTGGCGTTCATCGGGTGCGGTTCCCAGCCGAGGAAGACGACCGGCTGGCCATCCTTTTCGGCGCGGGCGACCTGGGCCAGCATGCCCTGTTCGGAGGATTCGACGACTTCGAAGTCACCGAGTTCGAACTTGTTGGCGTCGATCATGTCGAGGATCAGGCGGTTGCCGTCATTGCCCGGCTCGATGCCGTAGATCTTGCCTTCCAGCGCGTCGGCATGCTTGGCGATGTCGGCAAAATCCTTGATGCCGAGTTCGGCGCCCTTGGCATTGGTGGCGAGCGTGTATTTCGCGCCTTCGAGGTTCGGGCCGAAGACCTCGACCGACTTGTCTTCACGGTAGGGCGCAATGTCGGCTTCCATCGTCGGCATCCAGTTGCCGAGGAAGACGTCGATATCCTTGTTCTTCAGCGAGGAATAGGTGACCGGCACGGAGAGGACCGTTGTCGTCGGCTCATAGCCGAGCGCCTGCAGCAGAACGGAGGCGGTGGCTGTGGTGGCGGTGATGTCGGTCCAGCCGACATCCGAGAAGCGGACGGTCGAGCAGCTTTCGGCTTCCTGGGCGGAGACCGGCATGGCGCTGATGGCGATCAGCGATACAGCGGCCGCAAGGGTGCGGCGACAAATGAGAAGTGACGTCATTGAAAGGCTCCCGGTTTTCTTATTGATGTTCCCAAGTCAACATTCAATACCGGAGAATTGCAAGGATGCCCGCGCGTTTGCGTCGCACCACCGTCCCTGTTTGCGACCTCTAGCCCCTACAGGGCAGGGAACTCGGGCGGCGGAAAAAAGTTCGAGTGCTTGATGGGCGTCAAAGCAAGTGCTTGCCTGTTGTGCGATGAGGTGATGCCATGGCGGCGGCGCGCACTTGCGCCAATTGGATGCATACAGGAGTTTCGATGAAGACGTCTTCAATGATCATGCTGCTCGCGCTTGCGGCCTCTCCGTTTCCGGCTCTCGCCGATGGCGATCCGGTTGCCGGTGCCAAGGCGTTCAAGGCCTGCCAGGCCTGTCATGTCGCGACCGAGGCCAAGAACAAGGTCGGCCCGCATTTGCAGGGTATCGTCGGCCGCCCGGTCGCTTCGATCGCCGACTACAAGTATTCGCCGGCAATGACCGCATTCGGTGCGGGCAAGGTCTGGGACGAGGCTCTGCTTTCCGAATATCTGAAGGCGCCAAAGGCCGTCGTGAAAGGCACCAAGATGGCCTATGCCGGGGTCAAGAAGGACGATGACCTCGCCAACATCCTAGCCTATCTCAAGGATCCTGCCGCCGGCGGTCAGTAAGATCCTCGCAACTCCTTGATGCGACGGCCGTTTCGCGGCTGTCGCATTTCTCTGATAGCGCCTCTTGTGTGGGCGTTCGGACCCTCCATATCGGGGGAGGGCGACTGGTGCTGTGCGCTGCGATACTTTCCCGCGTCGGGAAACGCGCTATGGTGGCAAGAGACGAGACCGGCGAGCCGCCGGCATGAGGGACAGGGAGACAACATGGCGACTTTGCAAGGCTTCGACACTGAGATCGAAAAGACGCGTAAGATCGTCTCGGAGATGCGTGGAAAGATCGACCAGTCGAGCGTGGTGCTGGATACGCTGGCCAAAAGCGATTCGAAGCTGGTTGGCCAAGATTTCGACATCGAGAACGCCCGGATCTCGGATGTCCTCAACCAGCAGAAGGTTATGGAGGCGAATATCGCCGACCTGATCATCGGGCTGGAGGACGCGACCAATGTCTTCGGCGCCGAGTTCGAGAGCATGAAGAGCTTTTCCGGCATGGAAAAGTTCATCGGCATCTTCTCCAAGCAGAGAGCGCAGCGCATGCGCACCGAGCGCGTCCGCAACATGTCGCTTGCCGGCAATCTGCAGGAACTGCTCGCCAAGTCCGACAGCATCGTCGGCATCCTCAAGGAACAGAAGACGGTTCTTGAGGAGCGCTACAAGACCTCCGAGGCGAGCCTCGTGCAGGTGATCGAGCGGCGCAAGCAGACGATTGCCAATCTCGAAGAGACCCAGAAGAAGATCGAGACGCTCAATCCGGCGCTGCTCGACATCGAAAACAAGATCGCAGCCTCGACCGATACCTCTGACCGCACGGCGCTTGAGGCCGAGCGCTCGAAGCTCGCCACGGACTATAATCAGGCCCAGGCCCGCGAACAGGAACTGCTGGCCGAAAGCCAGACACTCGAACGCTATACCTCGATGTTCCAGACCTTCGTCGACAGTCTGAACAACCAGATCGCGGCGCAGAATACGCTGATCAACAAGCTGAGCATCGATACCGAGCAGCGCATCGTGCTCTACAAGGCGCTCGAGGATTCGCTTAAGACGGCTGCCCAGCAGGAAGTTGCGCACCGGATCAACACGCTGGGCTCTCAGGTCGACACGGCCGCAGAAGAAACGATGGCGGGGATCGGTGCTGCCGCCCAGCGGCATATCGGCGACCTCCTCGAGCTGCACGAGAAGAACATGCTCTCGACTCAGGACATCCAGCGCCGCAAGAAGCTCGCCGACGAGGCCTTCGCCCGGCGTTTCCAGGCGGTTCTCGACAAGCACAATGCGGCCGACTACGTGAAGCCTTGAGCATGTCGTTGATGTGGACGCGGCCATCCGGCCGCGTGCCGCTTTCGCGGTGCGCGGTCGCTTCGATGGGGGGAGGGGTATGAACGCCGTCGATCGCAACAGTGCCGTCACGCACTATTTCACCACCATGGCCTCGGCATTTTCGGGGCTCGAGCAGTTCTTCGGCCAGTCCGATCGCCGCTTCGGCGAGAAAGGGCCGCCAGCGCTTCACCTGCTGCCCTACCTCGACCGCTTGAGAAACTCCTTCACTTCCTGGCAAAACCGCATCGGTTTTACCGGGCAGTTCAAGATCGCCCAGGCCGAGAGCGGCTTTCCGATCTTCCAGAACGTGCTGGAACTTGAGAACGACCGCGCGGGCGCCGCCACACGGCTTTCCACCATTCCTGCCGTTTCCAAGCTGCGCGAGGAAATGGTCGATTTCATCCTGCGGCAGAAGGAGTTTCCGACGGCATTGCAGCAGCAGATCGCCGAGCGGCTCTATCTGGAGCAGGTGAGTGCCGGCGAGATCTTCTCTCCCTTTGTGCTTCCCACCACCGTTGCCGTCAGCGTCAATCCGCAGTCGCGCCGGCCCTCCTATCTTGTCAGCTGGGCCGCCTTCGACGGGGTCAGCACCCTGCCGATGATCTATCTGGCGACGGTCGAGGATTCCTCCGAGAATGTCGCAAAGATCCTTGTGACGGCTGAGGGCAAGCTCAATGACGAGGTCGAAATCCCGCTTCCTGTGGGTGGTCTGCTCAATCCCGAGCTCGCCCGCACATTCGACGATTTCTGTGCCAGGAATTCCGCCTATTCCCTGACGCCTGCGACCATCGCCACCAACATGGACCGCGATTTCCCGACACTGCATCCGAAGTCGGTCCGCCGCATTGTGCTCGGGCCGCTCTATTCCACGGGGCTTACCCAGAATTCCGGCCGTGTCACCGAGATCCTCGACCGGGTCCGCAGGCCTGAGAATGCGTGGGTGATGACCTGGACGGTGCAGGAGGTGTTTTCCAGGCGCGAGCAGCCGGCAGTGAAAGGCTTCTTTTCGTCCACACCGGCTTCCCAGGAATTCCATATCGAAACGCATGATCTCGAAGCGGCGCGCATGGGTGTCTCCACCTATGAGAAACACGCGCTGGTGCCGCATGACGCCTATCAGGCGCTCTATGCCGCCGGCGAGATCAAACCGATCTTCGGCAATTTCAAGGTTCACGTGATTTCCGGCAATCAGGTCGTGAGCGAGGTCTGAGCATGAGTGAACTGACGGCAGGCCTTACGACGCTGCGGGAAGAAGATGTCGCCAAGCATCTGGCCGTTGCTCAGGGGCTGGTGACACGCATCGTGGTGCTCGATCAGGGCGAAGGTGTTTCGGGTGCCCCGATTGCTGGTACAGGGCGGCGTTTCGTCTCGACTGTTTCAACGGGCTCCGTGCGACGCACCCGCGAAATCGAACTTTCCAAGACCATTCAGGCGACCGGCGCTGCCGATCCGCTGTTGACGCCTGCCCAGCATACCGTGCTCTACCGCGTCAGGCGCGGCGCGCAGGTGGCGCTTGCGATATCGGATGTCTTTGCCCGGCAGAGCGAGCTGGAGCCTTTGCAGGCGCGGAACATCAGCGCGCCGTTGCAAAGCGAGGAAGCCGCCCGCTTCAAGGCGTTGCTCGCGTCCCAGGCCTATGTCGCGGCCTTTGCCTTTGCCGCTTATCTGAAATCCACCGTCGCGGGTGAAGGCGAGCAGCTCGACGGCATCCGCGCGCCGGATTTCCTCTTCGATACTGCTCAGGATGCGCTGAAAAGCATGGTCGCCGGCATTGACGCAGCCGTGCAGGGGGCGGGCGACGATGTGACGCTGATCGGCCGGGTGCGCGGTCTGGCCGATCTTGCGCTCGACGGGCTTCTGACCCGCAAGGCGCGCTTCGAGCATCTCGGCGTCTTCGAAAACGCCCATATCCGCGTCGATCAGGACGATTTTACTCTTGACGGTTTCGATGCCGCGCCGGGCGTGAAATCGAAGCCGCTTTCGATGAGCTTCAAGAAGCCGGAAGAAATTGTTGGCAACCACATCGCAAAGTATCAGGCGCTGAAGCTCGCCAAGATGCTGATGGCCTACGATTTCGACCGCCAGATGAACCCCTTCGTCGATCTCGGCGGCTTCCTCTTCACCTTCATCGGTGATGGCATGCCGGGTACTGGCAAGACGATCCTGATCCAGATGCTGGCAGGTCTCCTCAACGACTACTGCCGGATGGCGGGTTATGCCTTCCATTACGAGAATTTCGGCGTCGACCAGATTTCGTCTTATCAGGGCAAGTCAGGCCAGAATGCCAAGAGTTTCGTCAACAACGTGCTCAAACCGCGCGTCATCGGCTTCGGCACGATCGACGATGTCGACCAGGTGACGGCCAAGCGCTCCGACGACCGGGCGTCATCCGGCCAGCACGAGGTGACGGCCGTTCTGATGGAAAGCTTTGCCGGCGCCTCGACCGTCGTGCGAGGCAATGCCACCTTCGGCATGTTCTCCAACTATCCTGAAAATGTCGATGATGCGCTTCGCCAGCGCGCTGGGGCCCGCTGGCTGGTCGACGGGCCGCAGAGCCGCGAGGACTATATCGACATCTTCTCGCTGCTCGTTGGCAAGAACCATCAGATCCCGCTTGGCGAACACCAGTTGTTCGCGGGTCAGCAGATCCAGCAGGCGGTCAGCCGCTCCTATGGCGAGCATGACCGCCCGAAGGAAGACGGGCTTGTTGCGGTCTGGGAACGCTACGAGAAGACCGAAGGCAGAATAGAGACGCTCGCCGATGTCGGCGGCTATCTGCATGCGATCAAGCTCGTCGAACCGCGCTTTACCGGCCGGGCGATCAAGAACATCACCGATGCGATCAAGATGCGGGCGATGGACGTCGAACTGCCCGACGCCTGGTTCGAAAAGCCTGACGCCTTCGTCCACAAGAGCTACGACGAGAAGAAGGCGATGATCTCCGAACTGCGCGGCCCGGTGACGATGGAGATGATCCTGCAGGAAATCAACCGCTACGCCGACTCGGAATTCCGCTACGCCGACAAGTCGGATGATGCTGCAGTCAAGGAGATCATCCGCCGCGAGCGTCAGCGGGAGCGGGCGATCGGCGAGATCGAGAAGATGAAGGGGGAGGGGAGATGGTGAAATTCGCTATTTGCGAATTTGGTTGTCGAGATCGGGGTTGAGGATTAGGATGTGCGGGACATTGTCTACAGCAAGGATGCCATTCGTAGCTTGAACCGGATGCCGGCAAACGAGGCGCGACGTATCCGGTCTAAGGTTCTTCAGTATGCCGCCGACCCGGCTTCACTCGCCAACAATGTCAAAAAGTTACGTGACAGCCGTTACCATCGCCTGCGGATCGGAGACTGGCGCGTGATCTTCCGTGAAGACGGAACCGTCGTCGACGTGGTGCGTGTGGCAGCACGCGGTGAAGCCTATGAGGGAGAGCTCTGATGACGATCGCATCATCGTTTACGACGCCAAATGGCGAAGAGATGATCGTACTCAGCCGCAAAGACTACGAAGCACTGATCGAGCGCATCGAGGATCTGGAAGACAGTCTGGCTGTCGTTGGTTTCGAGAGGAAGCTAGCTGCGGGCGAGGAAGAGCTGATCCCTGCCGAGTACGTCAACCGGATGGGTGAAGGTGAAAGCCCGATCCGCGTCTGGCGCGATTTTCGCGGTATGGCGGCCAAGGACCTTGCTGCCGCTGCCGGAATCAGCACCGCTTATCTGTCCGAGATCGAAACAGGCAAGAAGGACGGCAGTGTCGCAACACTCAAAGCGATCGCCGATGTCTTGAAGCTCGACCTCGATGACCTCTACTGGCGGCACGAGGGCAGGAAGGTCACAGATACCGCATGAACCGCCTCCTCGAAGCCGAACTCATCTATGGCCGCCTGCTTGCGATCCGCGAGCCGCATCTGGTCGCGCGCTACAACAAGGCACTTGCCGCCTTCGACCTGCCCGAGACCACGCTCGCCGAATTCGACATCGACATCACCGGTTTCTCGCCACAGGTGGCGGCAGAACTGGGCGATCCCGATTATCTGGATCCGTTGAAGGTCAACCGGCGCTTCATCATCCTGACCCCGGAGCAGGACAGTCTGCCGGTGGTGCATACGAGCTTTTCCAACACCGCCGGCCTGATGCACGAGTTCTTTTCGGCCAATGCCCGCGCGATCCATGCGATCACGCTGAAGGATACGCTTTATGGCGAGATCGAGGACAGTGTTTCCGAGGTGAAGACGCTCGACGACCTGCTGTCGATCAACGAGGTAAAGTTCAAGGTGCTGTCGGCCGAGGACCTGCTCGGCAAGGCGGGGCAACTGCGGCAACTCTGCGACGCGCTGGTAACGAGCCCGGATGGCTGGCGCGACGACGCGATGCTGGAGCGCATGGTGTCGCTGGCGAAAGAGACCGGCGATATCCGGCAGAACACGCTGGTGCCGGATAAACTCGTCTTCCGCCATGATGCCTTCTGGGCCGATCATTTCGGCGGTGTCTTCGTCTTTGTCGACGAGAAGATCACCACCGTCATCTGCGATCCCGAAGCCCCGGGTTTCCGGCGGTCGCGGCCCTGGCAGGTGAGCTACATCTCGATCGATGACACCGCCCAGGTCGCCGACTTCCTGGCGCGCACCGGCCGGCTCGAACTGCCGCGTGCCAGCTGGGTGGAAAGCTCGGGTCTCTTTGCGCACCGGCTGGAGATGGCGCTTCTGTCGGTCGCCGCCACGCTCGATCCTGTCCCGGATCTCGCGCGCATCGATGCGGTCTGGATGCAGACTTTTCTGCACCGGAACGCCAAGGTGATCGGCGATCGCGGCATCTATCCGCTCTTGCAAGAGGCGTTGCGGACGCTCGCGCGCACCGGAAACCTCAGAATGGCGGATATCGATCCGAAGCTGCGGCTGTGGCTGGTGCGCGCCGAGCCGGATCATCCCGATCAGTGGCTGACAAACCGGCTGATCGCGCATCTGACGGCAGACGATTTCGTCTCGCGCTTCGTCTTCGACAAGCAGGGCTTCTACCGCGCTTACGAGCGCTATCCGGAAGCCTATCGCGATTATGTTGTATCCCGCCTGTCCGACACTTATCTGAAGGACAAGGCCGCCTTCCGCAAACGCCTTTATGGACTAGGAGATGACCATGCTTGATCCCATCATCGCGTTTTTCCAGCGCGTCTTCGCCGCCATAGGGCGCGGCATCGGCATGGTGGTCGCCTGGTTCCTCTGGCCGTTCCTCGCCGCCCATGGCTGGTATCGCGACCGCAGCTGGATCATCAAGGGACCGATCCTTGCCGTCCTCGTGCTGCTGGTGATCGTCTATGGACAGTTCATCTATCGCACCCAGGTGTGGCACGCCTTCGACCCGGCCTTCGTCCAGGCCTACAAATTTGAGGAACGCACGGTTCCGGCCGGCTCGCCGCTGCCGGGGGAGGCTAATCGTTGCCAGGACTCGGCCGTGGTGATGATGAGTGCCGCGCTGACCGACCAGAATGTCAATCAGAACAGCTGGGTCTCCTCGACGCTTCTTTACAAGCTCGGCCTGTTCGGGCTCGACTGGGATACGACGCCGTTCATGGACAACAAGGCTTCGTTCCAGCGCGGCGTGAACCAGGTGGTGCGCCGGACTGCCATTCAGCTCGCCGACAATCTGGGCCGCGTGCGCGGCACCTCCGGCATCAACAACGATTTGCAGGATGCGCGCGGCAATATCCAGTTCGACGAGGGAACCTGGTATTTCGGTACCGATCCCTTCGGCTTCAAGACGCCGACCCCGAGCTACTACAGGGCTGCTGTCGAGAGCTGGAACCGCTTTAACACCTCGCTTGCCAATTGCGAATCCGTCTTCGATACCCGCTCCGACAACCTGCTGCAGCTGCTCGACGGTATGGCCAGCGACCTCGGCAATACCTCCGACATTCTTCGCCGCCGTTCGGAAGAGTTCAACGCCGGCTGGTTCGATACCCGTGCCGACGACCGCTTCTGGTTCGCCTATGGTCAGCTCTATGCCCAGTATGCAATCCTGCGGGCGACCCGCGCCGATTTCGGCGACGTTATCCGTGAGCGCAATCTGACTGCCATCTGGACCGAGCTCGAGCTTCAGCTGCAAGCCTCGCTGCGCATCCGGCCGGCAATCATCTCGAATGGCAGCGAAGACGGCTGGATCATGCCGACGCATCTCGCGACCATGGGCTTCTATATTTTGCGCGTCCGCTCCAACATGGTCGAGATTCGCGCCATCCTTGATCGTTGAGACGGCGGGGCCTTCTCTCCATGCCGCATGCAAAAAGGGCCCGGTCGCGAGACCGGGCCCTTTTGTTTTCAGTTGCTTGGTGCAATCAGTTGATGATCTTCATGCGTATCGCCTTGGCGACCAATTGCGTGCGGTTGACGCAATCGAGCTTGCGGATCGCATTGGTCATGTAGGCGTTCACGGTATGGTCGGAGAGCGAGAGGATCTGGCCGATTTCGAGCGAGGTCTTGCCCTGCGATGTCCAGCGAACGACCTCGAGTTCGCGTGCCGACAAGACGTTCGAATTGCCTGTGGTGCGGCGCAGACGGTCGAAGACATCGAAGGCCTGGATGCTCAACATCGACAGCTCGTTGATTTCGGGCATCGCAAGCGGACTGCGGTCGCCGTCATAGCGGACGACGAAACGGTTGCCATCGACGGAATTCATCGAAAAGAGAATGCCGGTGATCAGCCGGTATTTCAGCATCAGGGCGGAGAATTCCGGCGGGCAATCAAATGTCGCCGCCTTCCCATCCGGTCCGATCGTCCAGTCATTGTGCATGATCGACCGGCTGATATGCGTGACCGTCGGGCAATGCTTCAGGAATTCGAGACGATCGAATTCCCGGCAATAATCGGCGGGAAGAGTCGTCTCCCGCACGAGCGGGCCGAACAGCTTGTCCTGAGCCGTGGGCGCTGCTGCCAAGCTTACATAGTCGAGGCCGTATTCACGCGCTGCCCGGGACCAACTGTCCATCAGCTCGGCGCGGCTCTGACAGCTCCCGATGTGCTCGCTCAAGAGTGCCTGTCTTTCTGGAAACATTTTATCAATTTCGAAAGTTGACATCAATTCGGAAGTTTAAGACCAATATATCAGTCCAAACGAAAAGCTAGCAGTTTTTCAGGGTCTGTCACGATTAATATGACTAATGTCTGACTGCTGCCGATCAAAATGGCAACTGCCTGTTATGCTGATATTTAAACGGGCAGAGCCGATCCTGCCTTGACCTCTTCCATCACTGCATAGGTGTGGGTTTCGCGCACCCCGGGAAGCGGCAAAATGACCTCGGAGAGGAACTGCCGGTAAGCCTCCATGCCGGCGACCCGTGCCTTGACAAGATAGTCGAAGCCACCTGCCACCATATGGCATTCCATCACGTCGTCCGATCGCTTCACGGCCGCCGCGAAGGTGTCGAAGACATCGGCGGTGGTGCGGTCGAGCTTCACCTCGATGAAGACCAACAGGTTGCGCCCAAGCTTCTGCGGCGAGAGCATCGCCATGTAACCGGTGATGTAGCCTTCCCGGGTCAGGCGGCGGACCCGCTCCGCGGTCGCGGTGGGCGACAGATTCACCCGTTCGGCAAGCTCGATATTGCTCAGGCGACCCTCGGCTTGAAGCGCGCGCAGGATCTTTCGGTCGAGGCGATCCAGTTCTTTGCTCATTCTCTGCCAAACTCCATTTTCCTAGTGAATATGCCAGAGAAGTGACCAAAGAATAGTGGGAAATTCGGTAAATGCGAAGATATGTTGCCGATACCACGGAGGTGACAATGATCAAGCCAGCCACGACCGATTTCCCGCGCTTCGAAGCCCCCTATGCCGGCGACGACGACCAGCTCATCCGCCATTTTGCTTCGCGCCTGTCGCTCTCCGAGAGCCAGAACGGCGCCATCGACCGGCGCGCCACGACCTATATTGATGCCATCAGAAACAATTCCGGCTCGGTCGGCGGCGTCGAGGACTTCTTGCGCGAATACGGTTTGTCGACCCGTGAAGGTCTGGCGCTCATGGTGCTTGCCGAAGCGCTCTTGCGCGTGCCTGACGCGCTCACCCAGGACCGTCTGATCGAGGACAAGCTGAAGGAGGGCGGCTGGAGCGAACACGAGGCACACGGCGACAGCTGGTTCGTCTCGGCCTCTGCCTGGGCGCTCGGCCTCTCCGCCCGCGTCATCCGTCCGGGCGAGACGCCTGAAGGCGTCATGCGCGGTCTCGTCAAGCGCCTTGGCCTCCCGACCGTACGCTCGGCCACCAAGCAGGCCATGCGCTTCCTTGGCCATCACTTCGTTCTCGGCGAAACGATCAAGGACGCGCTGTCGCGTGCGGCCAAGAGCGAGGAGCGCGGTTATCGCCACTCCTTCGACATGCTGGGCGAAGGGGCGCGGACGGCCGAAGACGCCAAGCGCTACTTCCAGTCCTATGCCATGGCGATCGAGGCGATCGGCGCGCATATGGCAAAACACGGCAAGAGCCAGCTTCTGCCGAACCGCATGGGCATTTCGGTCAAACTGTCTGCGCTGCATCCGCGTTATCTTGCCACCCATCGCGACCGGGTGATGCGTGAACTGGTGCCGGATCTCTTGAAGCTCGCGCAGATGGCGAAAGCCCATCAGCTGAATTTCACCGTCGATGCCGAAGAGGCCGACCGTCTCGAACTCTCGCTCGACGTGGTCGCCGCCGTCTTTGCCGATCCGTCGCTGTCAGGCTGGGACGGTTTCGGTCTCGCCATCCAGGCCTATCAGAAGCGCGCGCCGCAGGTGATCGATTACATCGACGGCCTCTGCCAGCAGTATGGTCGCCGGATGATGGTGCGTCTGGTCAAGGGCGCCTATTGGGATACGGAAGTGAAGCGCGCTCAGGAGCGCGGTCTCGACGACTACCCTGTCTGGACCCGCAAGCAGGCGACGGATCTCTCCTATCTGCATTGTGCGGCGAAGCTGATGGAAAAGCGGGCGCGCATCTTCCCGCAGTTTGCCACCCACAATGCGCTTACCGTTTCGACGATCATCGAGCTTGCCGGTGCCGATCGCTCCGGCTTCGAATTCCAGCGCCTGCATGGCATGGGCGAGGCGCTCTACGACACGCTGCTTTCCGGCAATGATCGCATTGCCTGCCGCATCTACGCGCCTGTCGGCGGCTACCGCGACCTGCTCGCCTATCTCGTCCGCCGCCTGCTGGAAAACGGTGCGAATTCGTCCTTCGTCGCCGTTGCTGGTGACAAGAACATTCCGGTCACCGCACTGCTTGAGCGGCCCACGGAAAAGCTGGGCCTCGGCAATGGTCAGAGCGCCCGCCACAGCCAGATTCCCATGCCGCTCGCTCTCTACGGCGACCGCAAGAACAGCGCCGGCTTCGAATTCGGCCATCGCGACTATCTGGAACGGCTGATGGCCCGCATCGGTCAGCCGCTCTCCGAAATCGCGGCCCGTCCGCTGGTTCCAGGGGCAACCGGCGCGACCAGTGACGAGGCCGTGCTGTCGCCGGCCGATCGCGCCCACAAGGTCGGTACCGTGCGCAATGCCACGCCCGCCGATGTCGACCGCGCCTTCGCTGCCGGACGTCAGGGCTTTGCCCTGTGGTCACGGACCCCGGTGGAAGAGCGCGCGGCAACGCTGGACAAGTTGGCCGACCTGCTCGAAGCCGATCGTGATCGTCTGCTTGCGCTTCTGGCGCTCGAAGCCGGCAAGACGCTGGACGATGGTGTTGCCGAAATCCGCGAGGCTGTCGATTTTTGCCGCTACTATGCAGCCCAAGCGCGCAAGCAGTTCGGCGAGGCCGAAGTCATGCCGGGCCCGACCGGTGAACTCAACCGTCTCTCCTGGCGCGGTCGTGGCGTCTTCGCCTGCATCTCGCCGTGGAATTTCCCGCTGGCCATCTTCCTCGGCCAGGTCTCGGCCGCCCTGGTCGCCGGCAATGCCGTCATCGCCAAGCCCGCGCCGCAGACGCCGCTGATCGCTTTTGAGGCGGTCAAGCTCTTCCACAAGGCCGGCGTTCCGGAAGACGTGCTGATGCTGCTGCCCGGTGCTGGCGATGTCGGGGCCGCGATCGCTGCCCATCCAAAGCTCGCCGGCATCGCTTTTACCGGCTCGACGGGAACCGCCCAGGCGATCAACCGGACGCTTGCCGCCAAGGACGGCCCGATCGTGCCGCTGATTGCCGAAACCGGTGGTCTGAACGCGATGATCGTCGATGCGACCGCGCTTGCCGAACAGGTGGCCGACGATGTCGTGCTCTCGGCCTTCCGCTCGGCCGGCCAGCGCTGCTCGGCGCTACGCATCCTCTATCTGCAGGAAGACATTGCAGACGGCATGCTGGAGATGATCGAAGGTGCGGCCCGTGAGCTCAATCTCGGCAATCCGCTGGAGATCACCACGGATATCGGCCCTGTTATCGACGAGAAGCAGAAGGCGATGCTGGAGAGCCATATCGCCGAGATGAAGCGTAGCCAGAAGGTGCGTTACGCCGGGAAGGTGCCCGCGACCGGCAACTTCTTCGCGCCACATATTGTCGAGCTGGATCGGCCAGAGGCGCTGACCAGGGAAATCTTCGGCCCCGTGCTTCACGTCGTGCGCTGGAAGGCCAAGGCCCTCGACCAGGTCATCGCCTCGATCGATGCCACCGGCTACGGCTTGACGCTTGGCGTGCACAGCCGCATCGAGGCGACGATCCGCAAGGTCACCGAAGCGCTCGACACCGGCAACATCTATGTCAACCGCAACATGATCGGCGCTGTTGTCGGCACCCAGCCCTTCGGCGGCTCCGGCATGTCCGGCACCGGCTTCAAGGCGGGTGGACCGGCTTACTTGAGCCGCTTTGCGGTCGAGCAGGTTATCTCGGTGAATACGGCGGCTGCCGGCGGGAACGCGAGCCTGATCGCGATTGGCGAGGGGTGAGGTTTGCGACGGCTGTCGCAATCGCTGCGGTCTGAGGCACCCCCCGCTCTGTCACTGCGTGACATCTCCCACACACGGGGGGAGAGTGGGTGCCTGCCGCCGGCTCGATGTAACGTCACAGCTCGATTTCGGAAAGCTGCGAGGTCAGCCGCATTCCGAAATCGCCCCGTGTATGGGAGATGCCCGGCAGGGCAGAGGGGCCTTGCCGCTAAGCGGGAGCGCGAGGTCTCATGTCGCATTCAGCCCCATACTCTTCGCTGTGAAAAAAGTCCTCTGCCCTGCTTGCCAGCCGGGCTGCGCCGTCCGATCTTCTCGGCACACATAAGGGGCAGGGACACATGACCGTACCATCCGACATCGAGATTGCGCGCGCAGCCAAGAAGAAGCCGATCCAGGAGATCGGCTGCAAGCTCGGCATTCCCTCCGAAAACCTGATCCCTTACGGCCACGACAAGGCAAAGATCTCCGCCAGCTTCATCAAGGGGCTTTCGGATCGGCCGGACGGCAAGCTGATCCTGGTTACGGCCATCAACCCGACACCGGCAGGTGAGGGCAAGACAACCACGACCGTCGGCCTCGGTGATGGCCTCAACCGGATCGGCAAAAAGGCCGTGATCTGCATCCGCGAACCCTCGCTCGGTCCCTGTTTCGGGGTGAAGGGTGGGGCCGCCGGTGGCGGTTATGCGCAGGTCGTTCCAATGGAGGACATCAATCTTCATTTCACCGGCGATTTCCACGCGATCACCTCGGCCCATAATCTGCTGTCGGCGCTGATCGACAATCACATCTATTGGGGCAACGAGCTCAACATCGACACGCGTCGCATCACCTGGCGCAGGGTCATGGATATGAACGACCGGGCGCTGCGCCAGATCGTGACGTCGCTCGGTGGCGCCTCGAACGGTTTTCCGCGCGAGGCTGGCTTCGACATCACAGTTGCTTCGGAAGTCATGGCGATCCTCTGCCTTGCGACCGACCTCGAAGACCTGGAGCGGCGGCTCGGCGCGATCATCATCGGTTATCGGCGCGACAAGAGCCCTGTCTTTGCCCGCGATCTGAAGGCCGACGGCGCCATGGCCGTGTTGCTCAAGGAGGCCCTGCAGCCGAACCTCGTGCAGACGCTCGAAAACAATCCGGCGCTGGTGCATGGCGGCCCCTTCGCCAATATCGCCCATGGCTGCAATTCGGTGGTGGCGACGAAGACGGCGTTGAAGCTCGGCGACTATGTCGTGACGGAAGCGGGCTTCGGCGCCGATCTCGGCGCAGAGAAATTCTTCGACATCAAGTGCCGCAAGGCCGGGCTCACGCCCTCGGCCGTCGTCCTCGTGGCGACGGTGCGGGCGCTCAAGATGAATGGCGGCGTGGCCAAGGAGGATCTCTCCCGCGAGGATGTCGCCGCCGTCGAGCGCGGTGCCATCAATCTCGCGCGCCATCTGGAAAACCTCGCCAAGTTCGGCGTGCCGGCGGTGGTGGCGATCAACCATTTCACCAGTGATACCCAAGCCGAGATTGCCGCGGTCAAGGCGGTCGCTGAAGGCCTCGGAGCAGAAGCCGTGCTCTGCCGGCACTGGGCTGACGGCTCGGCGGGGATCACCGAGCTTGCCGAAACGGTGGTCCGGATTGCCGAGACACCGTCCGCGTTTCATCCGCTCTATCCCGATGCCATGCCACTCTTTTCCAAGATCGAGCGCATTGCGGCCGAGATCTACCGGGCCGGCGAAGTGACCGCCGACAAGGCTGTGCGTGAGCAATTGGCCGATTGGGAGCGGCAGGGCTATGGCGAGCTGCCGGTCTGCATGGCGAAGACGCAGTATTCCTTCTCCACCGATCCGACGCTACGCGGCGCGCCGGAGGGGCATGAAGTGCATGTTCGCGAGGTGCGGCTCTCGGCCGGCGCCGGTTTCATCGTTGCGATCACAGGCGAGATCATGACCATGCCAGGCCTGCCGCGCGTGCCGTCTTCGGAAAAGATCCGGCTCAATTCGGACGGCGCTATCGAGGGCCTGTTCTAGCCCGAATTTGCACCCGGAATTTGTGATAATTTCGCCACGGTGACGGCGATCACAATTCATGATGAAAATAATCATGTTTTATATGTTGACTCATAACATCATGTTTTATAGGGCGTGATTGCGGCGGGAACAACGGTCCTGCCACGTTTTTGACGCAATCCCATTCGGCCGACCCGCTTCCCGCACCGGAGGCGGGATCCCCCAACTGCGGCCATTGAAAGGACGACACGCATGCGCTCCCGGTCCCTCCGCCCCATCCTGCTGGCCTGCACGGCCCTCGCAGCCATCTCCTCGCTTGCCCCCGCAAAGGCCCAGACCGCCGCAACGACGACGACTGCCAATGGCGAGACGCAGCTGCAGACGATCGTGGTGAAGGGGAAGCGGGTGCCGGTGGGGTCGGTTGCGGATACGCCGCTGGCGACGGAGACGACGGCGGAGGAGATTGAGGCCAAGCAGATCACGAGCATCGAAGATCTCGGTCGCGTGGCAGAGCCGGGTGTCAACTTTAACCGCTCCAGCGGAGCCGTGAACATCAGAGGTCTCGAGGGCGCGCGCGTGCTCACGACCTTAGATGGCATTCCTGTACCGTACATCTTCGACGCGACGCGTGCCGCAAGCGGGGGCGTTGACGCGTTCAACTTCGCGGCACTTTCGGCAGTTGATGTCATGCGTGGAGCCGACTCGAGCCGAGCCGGATCGGGTGCGTTGGGGGGCGTTCTAGCCCTCCGGACGCTTACGCCTGATGACCTTATCTCAGATGATAAGGATTGGGGCGGGGTTGCCAAAACGACCTATGACAGTTCCGACAACAGCTGGGAGGGATCCGCCGCCATCGCGAAGCGAGTGGAGAATACCTCGGTTATGTTCCAGGGATCTTACAAAAAAGGTCATGAGCGCAAAAGCAATGGTACCGTTGATACCTTCGGCACCACGCGGACCAAGGCTGATCCTTCCGAGTACGACCAGCACAATCTCCTGTTCCGTCTGGAACAGCAGCTGGAAGGTGGGCATACACTTGGTCTAACGGCGGAGCGTTTCCGCAAGGATCGTGTAACTGATTCCAGAAGCCTACAGAACACCACCACCTTCCGGCCTGGAAACTATACTGGCAAAAAAGACACCGATCGCGATCGCGTCTCGTTGGACTACCAGTATGAAGCCCAGTCACAGGACGCCATAGTTTCCAATGCATGGGCATCCTTGTACTGGATGGATCAGCGGACCATGGACGGCTATGATGCCATCCGGCAGACCACTCCGATCGGCGCGATTGGGCGCGAAAACGATAACAACGAGCGGACGATCGGGTTTATTGGGGCCGCGCAATCCGAGCTTACGACTGGTCAGCTGAACCATACCTTCAATTATGGTCTGGACATTGCCTTCGGTGTTTCGGATCAATATTCAAGCGGTTACGATAACTGCACAACGCCTAGAACCGGAACGTGCCTAAACTTGCACACCAACCAGGCCGATACGCCGAAAGTCAACAGCAGCAAGGTTGGACTGTATTTTGATGACGAGATCGAGGTCGGTTCGTCGGGTGTGACCGTAACTCCAGGCTTGCGTTTTGATTGGGTGAAGCATTCTCCGGAAATGACACCCGAGTATGACCGCAACTATCTCAATCCGGCACTGCCGAACGGCTTCGAGGATGCGGGATTGTCACCGAAGTTGCGTCTGGCATATGACCTGCAGCCTGACGTGACGTTTTACGGTCAGTGGGCGATGGCGTTTCGTGCGCCTACGGCCAGCGAACTCTACAGCGCGTTTGGCGGATCCGGCACTTATCTGCGCGTTGGCAATGCCGATCTCCAATCCGAAACGAGCAATGGCTTCGAGTTCGGGGTCGATCTCGGTGACGAAGAGATGGGCGCACGTGCCTCAGTGTTCTACAATCGATACAAGAATTTCATTGACGTCACCTCGATCACTGCTGCCGAGGCCGCCGCACTTGGTTTCACCGGTACTTACCCTCAAGGCAGGACCCGCTATTCCAATATCTCCGATGTTGAGATGTTCGGCGTAGATCTTTCAGCTCATAAAGTGTTCGACAACGGTTTCCGCGTTTCGGGCGGCCTTGCCTATGTGAAGGGCAATGATCTTGATCGTGGCACCTTTATCCGTTCGGTTGCGCCGCTTAAAGTCGTGGCCAGCATTGGCTACGACACTGAATTCTGGGGAGTTGGTGCCGATTTCGTCGCGGCGCAAAAATCGAGAGCCGACGACGGTAAGGGCACGGCTGGCACTTCCTATTTTAGGACTGCAGGCTACGGTGTCGTTGACCTCAATGCATGGTGGGAGCCGGAACAGCTGAATGGCATGCGGATCACCGCCGGGGTTTATAACGTCTTTGACAAGACCTACTTCGATTACGCATCGGTCCGTACAAATTCATCGACGCAGGCGCGGGACTTCTACTCTGAACCCGGCCGTACCTTCAAAATTTCGCTCACCCAGAAGTTCTGAGCTGAGCTAAATCCACAACAAAGGCGGCGCAGCGATGCGCCGCCTTTTGCCTTGCGTCACCGGCAATACCGGAAGCCGCTCTTCCGCTTGACGACATCCAGATGCATGTGATCCTGATGTGTCGCGTCGCTGCCGGGGGATAGCACTGTCGTGAAATAGAGGCAGGCGATGGCGTTGAAGGCGCGCTGGAAGGCGGCTTCGGCCGTGCCATCATCCTGTTTTGCGATCATCACGGCCATGTCGTCGTCGCCGAAACGCAAGCCGGCAATGTCGATGGCGTTGCCATAGGCGTGCTCCGACACCTTGCCGGTCTCTACGCTGTTTCGGTTGCGGCAGACATAACCCGAGGCGTGGCGGATGGCGGCAAGCTTCGGCTTGTCGGGGAAGGCGGCTTCTGCTGCCGGCTTCAGCATGTCGCGTGTCATGCGTGCCAGTTGCAATGCCGTCTCGCAGCGAAGCGTCGCCTCCGGCTCCAAGGCGACGTCCGGGAGCAGCTTTGTCAGCGTGATCGGGGCCGAGATGCCGCAGCCATCGGTGTCATCGATGGCTTTGTCCGTCTCGAAGCGCGCACCGATCGCCTTGAGATCGGCGAGGCAGGCGGCAAGAGCCTTCGGGTCTTCGACCGGCGGCGGCGGATCAAGGGAAGCGGCTTTCTGCTCATCCCCATCAGGCTTGGTCTCTTCACTCGCCTTGTCCTTTGCTGCCTCCGTTTCCGCAGGCCTTGACGGCTCTGTGCCTTCCTCTGCATCGGCCGCCGTCTCGGGCTTGCTCTGCGGTGTGGGAGCCTCGAGGGGAGCGGATGCTTGGGCGCCGTCGTTCGCTTTCGCCTCTGCGTCCGGTGCCGGCGTTGCCACCTGTGGTCTCATTTGCGGCAGGGGGCCGCGCGAGGGCAGGGTAAGGCCGGTCACGATCGGCAAGGCCAGCAGGAGACCGATCAGTGTCGGCGTTCTCGTCTTCGTCATCTCGTTTCCCTGTTCCCCAGTCCCCGGGTCAAAAGGCGCGAGCCGTCGAAAAGTTCATCAACTGAGCCCAGCAAAACGCCCTTGCTAAGGCAGCGGCTCCACGGTATTCGTTGGCCCATGAAGATCGTTTCGAAGACCTTTGCTTGGTGGTGGGCACGCTAACGCGGCCTTGACCAGTCATGTCTTCAGACGATTGACCCCAAAGCCGCCCGGAAACTTTCCTGAGGCGGCTTTTTCGTGTTCAAGGCCTCAGGAGACGGGCCTCGAAGAGTGGAGAAGGACGGATATGTCGACGATTTTGCAGGAAGACGGCTCGGAAGCCTATCAGACGCGCGGCGGCGTGACCGTCACGCGCAGGCGCCGGCCGACGCCCTATGGCGATGCCATCTCCACCTATGTCGACAAGCTCGACGAACGCCGTGGTGCCGTGTTCTCGTCCAACTACGAATATCCGGGCCGTTATACCCGCTGGGATACGGCGATCGTCGATCCGCCGCTCGGCATTTCCTCCTTCGGTCGCAAGGTCTGGATCGAGGCCTACAACGGTCGCGGCGAAGCGCTGCTGGCGATGATCGCCGACGCTCTGGCCTCCGTTGACGATCTGGCACTGGGCGCCCGCACCGCGACCCGGCTCGATCTCGACGTCAAGCTGCCGTCTCGCGTCTTCACCGAGGAAGAACGCTCGAAGATGCCGACGGTCTTCACCGTGCTGCGTGCCATCACGGCGCTGTTTTATTCGGAAGAAGACGCGGCCATCGGCCTTTTCGGCGCCTTCGGCTATGATCTCGCCTTCCAGTTCGACGCCATCGACCTGAAACTCACCCGTCCCGATGACCAGCGCGACATGGTGCTCTTCCTGCCGGACGAGATCCTCGTCGTCGACCATTATTCCGCCAAGGCCTGGATCGACCGCTACGACTTCACCAAGGGTGACGTCACCACCATCGGCCAGTCGGAGGAGATCGCGCCGGAGCCCTTTGTGCACACCGACACGATCCCGCCGCGCGGCGATCATCGTCCCGGCGAATATGCCGAGCTGGTTACCAAGGCCAAGGAAAGCTTCCGTAAGGGCGACCTGTTCGAGGTCGTGCCGGGTCAGAAGTTCATGGAACGCTGCGATTCAAAGCCGTCGCAGATCTCCAAGCGGCTGAAGGAAATCAATCCGTCGCCCTATTCCTTCTTCATCAATCTTGGCCATCAGGAATATCTCGTCGGCGCATCGCCGGAGATGTTCGTCCGCGTTAATGGCCGCCGCATCGAGACTTGCCCGATCTCCGGCACGATCCGCCGCGGTGCCGATCCGATCGAGGATTCGGCGCAAATCCTGAAGCTCCTCAATTCCAAGAAGGACGAGAGCGAGCTCACCATGTGCTCGGACGTGGACCGCAACGACAAGTCCCGCGTGTGTGAGCCGGGCTCGGTCAAGGTCATCGGTCGCCGCCAGATCGAGATGTATTCGCGCCTCATCCACACAGTAGACCACATTGAAGGGCGGCTTCGCGACGGCATGGACGCCTTCGACGGCTTCCTGTCCCACGCCTGGGCTGTCACCGTCACCGGTGCGCCAAAACTCTGGGCCATGCGCTTCATCGAAAAGCATGAGAAGAGCCCGCGCGCCTGGTATGGTGGTGCGATCGGCATGGTCGGCTTCAATGGCGACATGAATACCGGCCTGACACTGCGCACGGTGCGCATCAAGGACGGCATTGCCGAAGTGCGCGCCGGTGCGACGCTTTTGAACGACAGCGACCCGCAGGAAGAAGAAGCCGAAACCGAACTGAAGGCCTCCGCCATGATTGCAGCGATCCGTGACGCCAAGAGCGGCAATGATGCCTCCTCCAAGCGTGGCGTCGCCCGCGTGGGTGAGGGGGTCAACATCCTGCTCGTCGACCATGAGGATTCGTTCGTCCATACGCTGGCCAACTACTTCCGCCAGACGGGTGCCACCGTGAACACCGTGCGCACGCCGGTGCCGGAGGAGATCTTCGACAGCCTGAAGCCCGATCTCGTTGTGCTGTCGCCCGGTCCCGGCTCGCCTGCCGATTTCGATTGCAAGGCGACAATCAAGAAGGCGCGCGCTCGGCAATTACCGATCTTCGGCGTCTGCCTCGGTCTGCAGGCGCTGGCGGAAGCCTATGGTGGCGAACTCCGCCAGCTCGCGGTTCCCATGCATGGCAAGCCGTCGCGCATCCGCGTGCTCGAACCCGGCCTCGTCTTCTCAGGCCTCGGTAGGGAAGTGACCGTCGGTCGCTACCACTCCATCTTCGCCGATCCGGCAACGCTGCCGCGCGATTTCATGATCACGGCAGAAAGCGAAGACGGCACGATCATGGGTATAGAGCACACCAAGGAACCGGTCGCCGCCGTCCAGTTCCACCCGGAATCGATCATGACGCTCGGCGGCGATGCCGGCATGCGAATGATCGAGAATGTGGTGGCGCATCTGGCGAAACGGGCGAAGGTGCAAGCGGCTTGAGGGAATAAGCGGGGCGCTTCGGCGCCCCGAATTGTTTCGGCGATAGACGCAGATCCGTGTCCGGGGGGGGGCTAACGGCTCTTCCGACGGAGCTGCCGTTAGGTTGCTGTTTGACAGCATGTACACTCCGTTACACTATTCCCTGAAGCCAAGCCGCAAGGAGCAGTGATCCGATGAACAAGGTCGTTTTGACCACTGAAATCGACGCCGGTCTCAATCAGGCGCTTGAAGAGATCGCGCGTTTCGACAAACGCTCGGCTTCCGACCTAGCAGATCAGGCTATCCGCAATCTTGTGGAGGAGCGCGTCGCGACGCGTGAACTGGTACGTCATGGACTTCGTCTCGTTGACGCAGGTGACGTCAAGGCCGTGGACAGTGCAGAGGTGCACCGCTGGCTGATGTCTGACGAGGACGATTTTCCGGCGGCGCGCTGAAGTCCATGCATCTCCGCTACCTTCCGACTGCCGAGCCTGGCCTTCGATGGATGCGCGACCACTACAAGCGTCATCCGCAACTGGACATCGTGGCGGCGTCGGCAGCCTTGGCCACAGCGGAGCGGACGATCGTCAATCATCCCGAGAGCGCTCCACGCTTCGAGGATTTCGAGCGTGTTCGAGAATACCACATCCGCGGGACGCACTTTGCATTGCTGTATGTGGCGACTGCTGACCAGATATTGATCATCGACGTTCGCGACACTTGCGGCCAGAGAAGCGTGGATAGGCTTCGGCAGTTCCTTGCAGGCCAAGCCACGCTGTTTCCGGAGAAATGACTCTGCGGCTGACACCCTTCTTCTGGATTGATTGCGCCATGTTTGCCATCGCGCACTCAAACAGATGACCCGCGTCTTCACCCGTCCTTCTCGAATAATGATAAAAACTCTCAAGATTTTTTCTTCCCCCTGAAAAATCCTTCTGACCCGATCGTTTTTCCTTTGGCAGCCTGCGTCTGAGCCGGTGGTCTCCATGCTCATGGTCCCATCGTTGGACGGCTTCGGTGAGCGTTGAACCCGGTGAAGCGGCCGCATGCGCGCAGCCTCGGTTCGAGGGACTGCGCTTTGCGGCAAGGCTTAGACGCTGCTGATCGTGTTTTGGTAACAGGGGACTTTTTATGCACATGTCGAGGGGAACTCACACGCGAAGCCTGAAGGCGAGCAGGCGGAGCATTGTTGCAGGCGTTTCGCTTCTGGCGATCTCGGTCGTTTCGGCGCATGGCCAGGATGCGACCAGCGAAGACGGCGCTAACGAGAACGGTGATACGAGGCTTGCGCCGATCGTGGTGACGACGACGGCCGAAGGCCAGCCGCCAGCCACGGGAACGGTCGGCCAGCCGCCGGAAGCCTATGCCGGCAACCAGGTGGCCAAGGGTGCGCGCCTCGGTTCGCTCGGCAATCGTTCAATCATGGAAACGCCGTTCAGCATCACGGCCTATACGGCAAAGCTGATCCGCGACCAGCAGGCGCGCACGGTCGCCGACATCACGCTCAACGACCCCTCCGTGCGCTCGGATGCGCCTGCCTTCAGCGAACGCGATTCCTTCTTCATCCGTGGCTTCTCGGTGGTCAATCTGGACGTGCTCTATGACGGGCTGCCCTATATCGCCAATCCGCGTCGCAGCTACCTTGAAGGCATCGAGCGGGTCGAGGTTCTCAAGGGGCCGACTGCCTTCGTCAACGGCGGCATCGGCCGTGTCGGCGGTACCGTCAATCTCATCCCCAAGCGCGCCGGCGACGAGCCGCTGACCCGCCTGACAACCACCTATATCAGCGATGGCCAGTTCTGGAACCATCTCGACGTCGGTCGCCGCTACGGCGCGGCCGGCGAATGGGGCATTCGCGCCAATGGCTCCTACCGCTTCGGCGATACCGCCATGGACAGCAACGAGATCAAGGTCGGCGTTGCCTCGCTCGGTCTCGACTACGAGGGTGAAGACGTGCGCGCCTCGCTCGATCTCAGTCATTCCGACCAGCAGATCGATGCACCGACATCGCTTTTCAATGCGGCAGCCTCCGGCATTGCGATCCCGGATGCTCCCGATGGCCGCATCAACACGGCAAGCCCGTTTGAGTATCACGACAGCACCCACAGCATGGCGGCTGCCCGTGTCGAATATGATCTGCTCGACAACACGACGCTTTATGCTGCCGTGGGCGCCAGCCGCTATCGCGAGGACTTCCTGACCTCGTCCTATACGATCAACAATGCGAACGGCAATGCGACCTCTGAGCTTGCGATCCAGCCGCAGCAGATCGACGGCTATTCCGGGGAAATCGGCATCCGTTCAGAGTTCGAGACAGGCCCGGTCAACCACAAGGTCAATCTCTCGGTGCAGAAGAGCCTCAACGAGAACTACCGTGGCGGCTTTGCACCCGGTGCACTCGGGCTGCCCGGGTCCTATTCGATGAACATCTACAATCCGAGCTACCTGCCCGGTAGCGCCGTGAGTAGTCTCAATCTGCCGACATCGGACAACCTGCCGCTGTTTGCCGACCTCTTGTCCACCAGCGTCGCGTTTTCGGACACCCTGGGTTTCTTCGACGAACGTCTCGAGGTCACGCTCGGCGGCCGCTACCAGGAAATGCGCCAGAGGGGCTTCAACACCCGGCCCGATCGCGGGACGGTTGGCGTGCAGAACTACTACTATGACGAAGCGCGGTTCAGCCCGGCCGTCGCCGCCAATCTGCGCCTGATGGACGGCCTCTCGCTCTATGCCAACTATGTCGAGGCGCTGACGGAAGGGGCGATTGCCCCGGCCGCCGCTGCCAATGCCAACGAGGTGTTCCAGCCCTTCGTCAACGAGCAGAAGGAAATCGGCTTCAAATACGATCTCGGCAGTGTTGCGTTTACCGCCGCCCTGTTTGAGATCCGTCAGGCCAGCGGCTATACCACGGCAGCCACGAACATCTATTCGGTTGACGGTCTGCAGGTAAACCGTGGTGTCGAACTGTCAGCCTTCGGTGAGCCGATCGACGGCTTGCGGCTCCTGGGTGGTGTCACCTTCCTCGATGCTGAGCTGGCAAGAACCCGGAATGGCGCCTTCGACGGCAAGGACGCGCCGGGGGTGCCGAAGACGATGGTCAGCCTTTACGGCGAGTATGACCTGCCATCGATCGAGAACCTGACGCTCACCGGTCGCCTCGTCTACAGTGGCAGTACCTTCTACGACCAGGCAAACACGCAGAAGGTCGATGGCTGGACCCGCGTCGATCTCGGTGCGCGCTACAAGTTCGAACGCGAGAACGGCAAGCCGATCGAAATCCGGGCGAATGTCGAGAACGTCTTCAACGAGAACTACTGGGCATCGTCCGCGCGTGGTTTCCTCGCGGCCGGCGCACCCCGGACATTCATGCTCTCCGCCTCCTTTGATTTCTAGGCGTTGATAACATCCTGACGAAGGAATTGGCCGCGCCGTTCACGGTGCGGCCTTCCGGTTGTGTGCAGAGAGCATCTCCTGCCTTGACCTTTCCTCAACCCTTCGGCATTACGCTCACACTTCAACGAACCGCCCGCTTTGCCGGGCGGTTTTGTCGTTTCTGGAATTGCGTCTGCAATTCGCTCGCATCTGCAGGGAAAAGGCCATGGTGGCTGACAACAACACGTTCGTTCGGCGGCTCGCCCTCTTCGGCATTCCGCTCGCCTTCGGGGTCATGGGGCTGAAGCTTTGCGCCTGGTGGGTGACGGGTTCGGTCGCGCTGCTGTCCGATGCGCTGGAATCGACCGTCAACGTGATTGCCGCCTTCCTTGCCTATTTCGTCATCCGCTATGCGCAGAAGCCGGCGGATGACGATCATCCCTATGGCCATCACAAGGCGGAATATCTTTCGGCCGTTCTCGAGGGCGTGCTGATCGTGGTGGCGGCACTGCTCATCATCCGCGAGGCGATCCCGGCCCTTCAGAACCCGACCTTGCCCGACGCACCCTTCCTCGGGCTCGCGATCAACGGCCTTGCCGCCGTCATCAACGCGGCCTGGGCAACGCTTCTGATCCGCGTTGGCAGAAGCCACCGTTCGCCAGCGCTTTCGGCCGATGGTCAGCACATCATGTCGGACGTCGTCACCTCCGTCGGTGTGATCATCGGTCTCCTGCTGGTGCTGGCGACCGGCTATGCAATCCTTGATCCGGTGCTTGCGATCCTTGTTGCGCTCAACATCATCTGGCAGGGCTGGAAGGTGATCGCGCAATCCGTCGCCGGGCTGATGGATGTCGCCGTCTCTCCCGAGGAAGCCGAGGCGATCCGGCAGGCGATCAAGGAGAATTCGGAAGGGTCGCTGGGCGTCCATTACCTGCGCTCGCGCCGGGCAGGGGCTGCAACCTTCGTCGCCTTCGATCTGGTCGTGCCCTCGAAGATGAGCGTGCGCGACGCCCATGTGATCTGTGACCGGCTGGAAATGGCCGTGCACAAGGCCGTGCCCGGCACGCGCGTTACCATTCACGTTGAACCCGAAAACGAGATGGCGCATGGCGCCGGCATCGAACTCGGGCGCTAAAATTCAAAGGATCCTATCATGAGCAAGACCGATACTTCAGGGCTGACCCAGCTCGGCCAGAGCGTCGATGCCCCGACCAGCCCCGAGACTGCCGTTCTCGAGCGCGTGCCGAACGGCAATGCCGGCACTGACTATGTCGTGCGCTTCACAGCACCCGAATTCACCTCGCTCTGCCCGATGACCGGCCAGCCGGATTTCGCCCATATCGTCATCGACTACATCCCCGGCGACTGGCTGGTGGAATCGAAGTCGCTGAAGCTCTTCCTCTTCGCCTTCCGCAATCACGGTGCCTTCCACGAGGATTGCTCGGTTTATATCGCCAAGCGCATCGTCGAACTTCTGGATCCCAAGTGGCTCCGCATCGGTGCCTACTGGTATCCGCGCGGCGGCATTCCGATCGATGTCTTCTGGCAGACCGGCGAGCCGCCAAAAGGCGTCTGGCTCCCCGAACAGGGCGTCGCCACCTATCGCGGACGCGGTTGATCTCAAACGCTTCGGATGACTTCCCGCGCCCGAAGCGCTAGCCTCCGGCCCGTCGCATCCGGATCGGGGGCCCTACATGCCAAAGTTTCTTGCCGTCTATACGATGAAGCACGAGGACTTCGCGCGTTTTCGCAACCTGCCCAAGGCCGAGCAGGATGCGATCGATGACGAGAGCATTCCGAAGTGGATGGCCTGGGAGGAACGCAACGCTGCCGCCATCGTCAATCGAGGCGGCATGGTTGGCAAGACCACGCGCGTCACCAAGGATGGCATTGCCCCGGCGACAAATGGGATCTGCGGCTATCTGATTGTCGAAGCGGAAACGGCAGAGGCGGCAGCCCGGCTTTTCGAAGACCATCCGCATCTCACCGTCTTTCCCGGTGATGGCGTTGATATCATGCCCTTCGTCACCGATCCGCCGGAATGAGGCCAGCCTCTGCGGTAGTCCTGTCAGCACACATACCTAAACACGGCGGCCAAGGTGCCGCCGTTCGCATCTGCGCCTCTTGGAATGGGTCGGGATCAGCCGAAGACGATCAGAGCGTCGCTGGCGACCGTCACCAGACCAAGCCTGCTGTGTCCCTCTTGCTCGGTTGAGCCAGAGCGTCCGGATATTCGGTCCCGCCGATCGGCAGTTGGCGATGATGGACGACGTTCGCGCAAGTGGTTTGCCGCTGTCCAAGGGAAACACAGCGCAAATCTACGTCGGATAGCGGAGGTCACATCCCAAATCTCAATGATCGCAACCCACTTCTCGTTGTCATTGAGACTGGGCGCCACCGCCCTGTCAGAGCCCCCTCCGGCCTGAAGTAAAATGTCACAAATACTTGAAACCGATCGTCTACGGTCGCGGCTGGGGGCTCTGGGTGCCGAAATGCCGGACCTGTGCCACGCCAAATTTGGGGATTTTTGCCGAAGGAATGGTGGCTCTTGCAACCATTGGTATTCAAGCATCTGATTCGAAAACCGTTTTTGACCGTCCACCAGTGTCATTAATCATCACTAATTTTGTGTTAATAAAGTATTGACCGAAGCAACGAGGGTGTGGTTCTATCTCGTTGGGTTGGTTGTCTCCTAGGCTTTAGTATTGCGCTACATATATAAATATAATTCGATATCTATCGTGGCGTTTGTAACGGCTTTGGGGGCGCTCGGCGCTGCTTCTATATCGAGAGATATGTCGTTGAATTGTTTCCGTTGATAAACGGCGACTTTGAATGAATCAAAATATACATAGAGATTCTCCAGAATAGTCTGGGGGGTGTTAAGCTCTGTTGTCTTGTACGGCCTAATCTCTGTCTGAGGTGGTTGAGTACGGATTGAAATCGGGGCGATAGATTAAAACAGAGGAGAGAAACTATGAAAACTATTCTCGCAGCTTCGGTCATTGCATTGATGGCCACTTCCGCAATGGCGCGTGGCTGGGGCTCGCCGCCGCCGCCGGTTCCGGCGCCTGAGATCAACATGAATCAGGTGTTCCAGGGTATCCAGGCCGCGCTGAACAAGATCGAAGGTGGCGAAGACGTCAACGACGTCACTCAGACGGCTCTGAATGCTGCCAACCTGATCAACCTTCCTGATGAGGAACTCGATGTTGTCACGCAGACGGCAGCTGGCGCACAGCTGGCGGCCAACTATGTGAACTTCTCCGAAGACCTGTCGGATGTCACGCAGTCGGCGACGAACGTCCTGAACTCGCTGACCGTCGATTCCGTGACCGGCTCGATCACACAGACGACGACCGCCGGCCAGGCCGCGTTGAATGCGGTTGAGGGTGTCGGTTCCTATGGCTGGAAGCATGGGAAGGGCGGTTACGGCAGCGATGACATCTATGATGTCACGCAGACGGCCCTGAATGCCGCAAACCTGGTCTCGCTCGGCAGCGTCAGTGACGATCTGAACATCGTTCAGACCTTTACCACCGGCCAGCTCGCTGCGAACTATGTCGGCGCGCTCGACAACGTCTCGAAGATCACCCAGAGCGCGACGAATGTCGCCAACTCGATCGGGGCGATCGCTTCGGGCGAATGACTTGTCTGGATGGGGGCGAGTTTCAACTCGCCCCCGTTTCTTTCCAACAGTTGTCTGAGGGGGTCCGGTTCATGATGAGCCGGGATGCGTGTTTTCATGTTCCGGAGTTTGCGAGTTTCCCTCGCAGTTGCCTGTGGGGTCGCCATTGTGGTGCCCGGCTTTCCGGCCGCGGAACCTCTCGAACTGCTCGCGTCTGACGAGGCTTCGCGCTCTACCCAGATCATCCAGCGTTTCGCGGGTCAGCAGGACGCGACGCAGGTGCTGAACTGGACGGCGCCGTCATTGGCGGTTGGGGTTCGGCAGACAGCCAGCAATGCGGGCAATGTTGTCGACATCAATGACAAGGCGCTGAAAAGTGTGCGTCAGGATTTTGACGGAAAGCAGCTTTCGCTGAATGAAATCGTGCTGAATACCGTTGCCGCCCTTGAGTCGATCGAGCAGGATGCCTCCAATATCGGCAATGCCGTGATCGGCGGCGATATCGGCAATGTCGAGCAATATTTCGCCGACGGTTCCGTGCAGCACGCGATGAACCATCTGATCCTGCCTGAATTGCCGAACACGGTGCGGCAATCTGGCCTCAACACCATGAACCTCGTCTATTCCGAGCAGTCGGTGGCGCTGAGTTCGCAGAATTTCACCAAGCAGGCCGAGCAGGTCGTCGACAACAGACTGAACATCACCGGGGCCGGTGGCGGCGGAGCGATTGTCCAGGAGGGCACCAATCTTGGCAACATCATTATCGCGCGCAATGTCGATGAGGTGGTGCGCGATTTCTCCGGCGATCAGGTCATCAACAATGTCGTGACGCTCCAAAATGGCGCGCGCTGGGGTTCGATCAGCCAGAACGGCATCAATATTGCCAACTATATCGAGGCCGAGAGCATCGGTTATCTCCGCCAGACATCCAGCAATGGACAGCAGATCGTCAACAACCGGGTCGAGCAGGTCACGCTCGATGGTCTGACGCAGACGATCACTTCGCCGAACATCACCCAGAATTCGAACAACTATGTCAACGTGATCGTCTTGAAGAAAGCTTTGCCGGACGGCACGTCGCAGGTGGTCGATGTGCTGCAGTCCGCCGAGTATGGCCAGACCGTCCAGGGGGCAAATGCCGGCGCCGTGTCTCAGACCGGCAATGCGGTCGTGATCGAGCGCTAATCGCTCAGCAATCGCGCGTCGTCCAGGCGGTGATCTACCATTTCAGTGAGATCAATAATCCGCGCAGGCCGGGTCCTGGCACCATTGCGGGAACTCGATCCATGGTGCGTCGGGCCATTGTGTCGGCTTCGTCTCCATGTAGGACGCGGCCGCACGGAGGTAGTTATTCTGCGCCTTCACCAGTTTTGTCGAGCAGATATAGGCGGCATGTTGCTTGATCAGCTTGCCTATACTGTCCTTCGCGCCCTGATCCACGGTATTCGGCACGGGCTGGTTAAGGGCGGTAAAGTAGGCGTCTATCCCGGTCATGACGCTCTGCGGCGAGCCGCGGACGTAGGTTTCGCAGGTCGCGCCGGTTCGCTTCAGCTCCACCATGGCACGCACCATGTTCTCCACTGCGTTCGTCTCGGACGCTGCCGGTGAGGCCCCAAGGACCACTGCAAGTGTCAGATATGCAAATTTACGCATTGGAATCGCCTATACAATCGCTTGTCGTTTAAAGATTCTTGCTTCATCCATCTTCTATTGTCCAGCGTTGTGATTCGCGTGTCCGTTGTTGTGCGGCGGTGTTGTCTTTAAGCAACGAACTTGCGGTCACTTAACTGCTCTGTTGTTTTTTATGTAGATTTCCGCTGTCTCTCGCTGGCTTTAGTGCTATCCAAACCCTTGGTTATTGGGTGGAATGAGATGGGTAACCTATAAATTTATGGGGGTTTTATGATCAATTCTCGGCATGTCGCCTGGCTTCTTGCGCTGGGTCTCATAAGCCCTGCTGCTGCCGTCGCGAACGGCCTCGGTGAGGATCGCCCCTACCAGTTTCGAACGCCCAACGAGCGCCAGGTGCTTCTCAATCTTGAGCGCACCCGCCTCGAACTGCAGGGCGAGTTCCCGGCGACCGGCGTTGGATCGGCTGCCGGTCTCGGCACGCAGCAGACCGGCAATGCCACGACCATCACGATCAATGGCTCTGGAAATACGATTACTGTCGATCAGGACAATTCCGGTGATCAGACGATCACCCAGACCGACAGCAACAATTCCATCCTGAACAATTGAGGCTTGGGGCATGACTTTTGGTAAACTTCGCAGCCTCCTGCTTGCTCCCCTCCTGTTGCTCGCTGCATGCCAGTCGCAAACCGCCGAGAAGGCGCCGAAGGAGCCTTTCCTCGGGCCCGTTCCGATTGCGACGCGCACGCCGGTCGACGCAGCGCTTGAATGCCTGAGCAAGACGCCCGAGGTGCAGCGCTATCCGCGCATGTTTGCCGTGCACGTCATCACCGACCAGACCGGCCGCTACTCGTCCGAAGAAGCCGGCAATTACCTGCCGCGCGACAGCGCCGGCATGATGGTCTCGCTGCTGCAGAAGGCTGGCGTAAAGCAGGTAAACCGGTCGAACACGGCCGTTTCCGAATGGGAAATCGCCCGCGCCCGGGAGCAGATCCTGGGCGACGGCGGCAATGTCGTCGTCGGCGATGAGAGCCTGCCGTTCCGCCCGCTCGTCAAGGGTGCGCTGCGCGGCTCCGATTATGTCATCGATGGTGTGATCACGCAGCTCGACTTCAACACCTATTCCGATGGCATCGAGGCAACCGTGGGTGGCGGCGGCGGTGGCGCCCGCCGGTTTGCCGTGACGGCGGCCGTCGACATCCGGGTCACCGACACCAAGTCTACGCGCATCGTCAGGGCCAAGTCCTATTCGAAGCAGGCCGTCGGGCGCGAAGTCTTCGCCTCCGTCTTCCGCTTCTTCTCCGACGAATTGTTCGACATCAAGATCGGCACGAAGTCACAGGAAGGCCTGCAGGCCGCGGTTCGCTGGACACTCGCCGATGCAACCTATGATCTGGTCAAGGAGTTGACCGGCCACAAGGGCGCCTGCGACGTCTATCTGCCCAAGGCGTCCCAGGACGATCGGGCCGAGACGACAGTGGTCGCCTCGGCCAATTGAGCCCTTTCCGACTGCATCAGGAGTGGCGCCGCTGCGGCGCCGTTCGCCATGACCCGACAGTCAGGCCTTTCAGTTGTTTGTGTTCAATAATTCCACTCGATCCGTTGAAGACGCACGCGCGTCTTCACTTCTCCACGCCCAGCACTTCCGCGCAACGCGACAGGCTGAAGCCGTCGCCATCGGTGTCGTTGCTGGCACGGATGCTGGTGATTGCGCCCGAGGTGTCACTGTTGATCTGCAACTCACAGAAGAGCTGCTGATACTGCGGCGGCGTGATCATCTCGGGTTCCCAGAATGGATCTCGGGTCATGACGCGTGTCTGGGTCACGACCGTCTGGCCGGATCCGTCGGTGCGGGTTTCCGTGCGCACGATGGTGCGGTCCGGTTCCGGGCTTGAATAAGTCGGCGGGATGTAGCGTGTCTTGTCGCCGCCGCGCCAAGTATAGATCTTGCCGGATGACAGCGGATATTCGCTCTCCGGCGGACCATAGGCTGCAAAGAAGCGCTCGACAGGCTGGCCGATCCAGCGCGACTGCAGGGCGCGATTGGCATCCTCCGTCGTCGTGCAGCCGGCAAGCAGCGTAAGCGGCAGAAGAAAAGCGGCGATCAGGTTTCGGGCGGGGCGCATTTGGTTCTCGCAAGACGGGTGCGTGGTGAGGTCGTCAGTCGTACTGCGTCGGGGTCATGGCCCGCAAGATGGTGTGGTGCCCTGTCGGGCAGAAGCTCTGGTCCAATCCTGGTCGTGTCGACTGATGGGGCTGGACCGCTTGCGTTTTTCCCGACAGCTGCCTCTTCTATGCCGATTTTCGCATGGCGAGTGTTCTGCCCTTCAATCACGTCGCGGGGACGTTGCGGGGCTGCAGTCCATCGACTCTCCGGCCGTTTTCGCTTGGTCCCGGCGGTTGGCGGCTTGCCGGCCTGGGCCGAGCCCTTTCTCGGCCTGAACGCGCCGCTCCTTCCCACCGGCACCGCTCTCCGCGGAAAGACCGGCAGCGCGCCGGTCAGAACCCGCGGGCTGAGCCGCGGTTCGGCTTGTCTCGTGACAGGGTAGTCCCATATCAGAGGAAAGCCAAACACATGTCCGCTCCTTCGCGGACAAGGAGTGCCATCTTGTTTTCCTTCGACAACAGTTATGCCCGCCTGCCGCAGACCTTCCACCGGCCTGCCAGACCCGCTGCCGCGTCCGCTCCGAAGCTGATCCGCTTCAACAAGGACTTGGCCGATGAACTCGGCCTCGATGTCGCTGACGCCGACGAGGGGCGGCTTGCGCAGGTCTTTGGCGGGCAGATCATTCCGGTTGGCGCCGAGCCGCTCGCCCAGGCCTATGCCGGTCACCAGTTCGGCCATTTCAATCCACAGCTCGGTGATGGCCGTGCCCTGCTGCTCGGCGAAGTGATCGACCGTGCGGGCAGGCGGCGGGACATCCAGCTCAAGGGTTCGGGGCCGACCGCCTTCTCGCGCAATGGCGACGGCATGGCGGCTCTTGGCCCGGTCTTACGCGAATACATCGTCTCGGAAGCTTTCGCCGCGCTCGGCGTGCCGGCCACCCGGGCACTCGCCGCGGTTTCGACGGGTGAACAGGTCGTCCGCGAGACCATGATGCCCGGTGCGGTTTTCACCCGCGTCGCGGCGAGCCATGTCCGGGTCGGAACCTTCCAGTTCTTTGCAGCGCAAGGCGACGAGGCGGCGGTCCAGACTCTCGCAGATCACGTGATCGATCGCCACTATCCCGAGGCGCGCGACGCTGAAAATCCCTACCTTGCCATGCTGACACTGGTCGCCGAACGGCAGGCGCGGTTGATCGCCCGTTGGCTGTCGATCGGCTTCATCCACGGAGTGATGAACACCGATAACATGGCGATCTCGGGCGAGACCATCGATTTCGGCCCTTGCGCCTTCCTCGATGAATACGATCCGCGCAAGGTGTTCTCCTCGATCGACCAGCGCGGCCGCTATGCCTATGCCAACCAGCCCGGGATCGGTCAGTGGAACATAGCCCGGCTTGCCGAATGCCTGTTGCCGCTGCTCGATGCGGATGAGGAGAAGGCGATCGAGGCGGCGAACGGTGTTCTCAAGGCCTACGGCGACGTCTTTCAGGATGCGTGGCTCGCGCTCTTCAAGTCCAAGCTCGGTCTGGCGGGCGAGGGGCCTGACGATCGGCTGCTGATCACCGACTTCCTCGAACTGATGCATCAGGGCGAGGCCGATTTCACGCTGACCTTCCGTACCCTTTCGAAGGTCGCTGGCGGGGCGGCCGTCGAGACGTTCACCGATCTCTTCATCGTGCCACAGTCGGGCCTGTCCGACTGGCTCACCCGCTGGCGGGCCCGCATCGATGATGATCGCACCGCCGCCGAGCGGCAGGCTGCGATGGAAGCGGTCAATCCGGCGCTGATCGCCCGCAACCACCGGATCGAAGAGGCCATCGCCGCTGCCGTCTACGGCGACTTCTCCTTCTTCCACCGGCTGGTCGAGGCGCTTGCCAATCCTTACGCGGAGGATCCCGACACCGCGGACCTGCGCGTGCCCCCGACGCCAGAGGAGCGGGTCACGCGAACCTTCTGCGGGACCTGAGTTGGTCCTCACGGCGGCGACTGACGCGCAGCACGAAAAAAAAGGCGCCCCATGCGAGGCGCCTTTTCAATTCTGTGACGGATGCGGCCGATCAGATTGCCGACGGCTGCAGCGTCATCGAGGTGCCGGTTGCTGCGATGTTCAGGCCGATCTGGCCGGAAATGCTGACGGGCTGCAGGTGGATCGAGCCGGAGGTGCCGCCGAACAGCACATTGGCACCGATGCCGGCGCCGACGGTCGCTTCTGCGGTCGCGCCGCCATAAAGGCCGCCGAGCGAGCCCTTGTGGTAACCGGCAGTCGGGGCGAAGACGGCCCAGATCACGCGGCTCTGGGTGGTGAAACCGAGGTCGACGCCGAACTTCTTGATCGAGCCGGAATAGGTGTCGAGCGGCTCGCCGTCGATCACGGAGGTAAAGGCACAATCGGCTGTTTTGGCAGAGCCGAGGACATAGCCGAAGCCGCCGCCGATCTGGCAATCCAGGTAGCCGATGCGCACACCGCCGACACGGTCGCTTTCGATGACGACGGGGGCAGGAGCCGCGCCGGTCATGTCTGCGGCGGCGGTAATGCCGGCCGAGGTGAGGACGGGGAGGGCGGCGAGGGTGAGCGTAACGAATTTCTTCATGGGATTTCTCCTTCCATGTTCTGCTGCCCGCGGGGAGGTTGGCCGTTTTCGGCTTCTCGGGCAGCGTGGAACAACGCCTATCGGCAAAGATTGATCCAACTGAGGCTGAAGATAGGCGGCAAGGTGGCGATCCACCGGCTTATCGGCCCAAGGGGAAACGACGTCGCGCCGGGCTTCCCTTGCCGGAACATTCGCCCCGTTCGGCGCTTGTCCCGGACACCCAAGCAGGAGGCCTCCCATGACACTCACCCTTCCCGACCTCGCCAAGAAGATGCAGAAGATCGACTTCTGCATGATGATCACCAAGTCCGAATTCGGCGCCATCGCCAGTCGGCCGATGAGCAATAACGGCGATGTCGACTATGACGGCGACAGCTACTTCTTCTCCTATACCGACACCCGCAAGATCCGTGAACTGACCGCCGATCCGACCGTGTCGCTAACGTTTACCGCGCCGCCCAGCCTGCTCGGCAAGCCTGGCATCTTCGTCGCCGTCTCCGGGCGCGGCAGCCTGATTGCCGACAAGGCCGTCTTCGAGGCCCACTGGACCAAGGATCTCGATCGCTGGTTCCCTGAAGGTATCGACACACCGGGCCTCGTGATGATCAAGGTGCATGCCGAGAACATCCAGTATTGGGATGGCGAGGACAATGGCGTGATCCGCGTCTGATCTCCAGGTCCGTCAGCTGCGAGATGGGGCGTCGACTGTAGTCGGCGCCCCATCTCGTTCCCGACGCGACATCCTCTCTGCCCATCCCGCCGCGATCAGACGGATTTTGCAGTGCAAACGGGTCGTGCGTCTCTTGCAGAATGTCGCAGACAGGCTGCAATTGTCTTTGCCCGCCTCTTAAGATCGGCGCTACATCATCCACTCCCAGACATCAGGGTTCACAAGGCTATGGCAGAGTTTCCGACCAAGGCGAAAGTCGTCATCATCGGTCTAGGCGGCATCGTCGGCGCGTCGATCGCGCATCATCTCATCGAGCGCGGCTGGGACGATATCGTCGGCATCGACAAGTCGGGCATACCCACAGACATCGGCTCGACCGCGCATGCCTCGGACTTCTGCTACACCACGTCCCACGACTATCTCTCGGTCTGGACCACGCAGTATTCGATCGATTTCTTCGAGAAGATGGGCCACTACGCCCGCATCGGCGGTCTCGAAGTTGCCCGCACCGGCGATGACATCTGGATGGAAGAGATCAAGCGCAAGCTTTCCTCCGCCAAGGCTTTCGGCACCCGCGCCCATTATGTTTCGCCGGCCGAGATCAAGAAGCTCTTCCCGCTGATCGAGGAAGACCAGGTCATGGGCGGCATGTTCGATCCCGATGCCGGCCTCGTCATTCCGCGCTCCCAGACCGTTGCCGGCAAGCTTGTCGATGCGGCGGAACAATCCGGCAAGCTCAAGTCCTTTGCCAATACGCCGGCCCAGTCCCTCATCGTCGAGGGTGGTCGCATCAAGGGCGTCGTCACCCATCGCGGCACGATCATGGCCGATCACGTCGTGGTCTGCGCCGGTCTCTGGGGCCGCCTGATTGCCGAAATGGTCGGCGAAGACCTGCCGGTCATGCCGGTCGACCATCCGCTGACCTTCTTCGGCCCCTATAACGAGTTCGAAGGCACCGGCAAGGACATCGGTTATCCGCTTTTGCGCGACCAGGGCAATTCCGCCTATATGCGCGACACCGGCGACCCGAAGACGTCTGAAGGCGGCCAAATCGAATGGGGTTATTACGAGCAGCACAATCCGCGCATGTGCCATCCGCGCGAGCTCCTCGAAAAGCACGAGGCGCGCCTCTCGCCCTCGCAGCGCGACCTCGACATGGAGCAGATCATCGAGCCGCTCGAGCGCGCCATGGAGCTCACCCCGATCCTCGGCGAACTCGGCTATAACGAGAGCCATTCGTTCAACGGCCTCCTGCAGGTCTCCGCTGCCGGCGGCCCGTCCTGCGGCGAAAGCCAGAAGGTGCGCGGCCTCTGGTACTGCGTCGCCATCTGGGTCAAGGACGGCCCGGGTTATGGCAAGCTGATCGCCGACTGGATGACCGACGGTCGCACCGAGATCGACCACAATTCGATCGATTACGCCCGTTTCTATCCGCACCAGCTGACCGAAGACTTCATCGCCGGCCGCTGCTACGAGGCCGCCCAGAAGATCTATTTCCCCGCGGTTCACACCCGCGAACCCTATGCATCCGGTCGCGGCGCCAAGCGCTCGCCGATGTATGAGCGCGAAGTCGAGCTCGGCGGCTACTTCATGGAACTCGGCGGCTGGGAGCGTGCGCATGGCTACGCCGCCAACGAGCACCTGCTGGAGAAATATGGTGATCGCGTTCCGGTCCGCGCAAACGAATGGGACAACCGCCACTTCTGGCGCGTCTCGAATGCCGAACATCTGGCGATGAGCGAGGATTGCGGCATCGTCAACTTGAGCCACTTCCACATGGTCGACATCGAAGGTCCTGACCATGTCGAGCTCCTGGAATGGCTCTGCGCCGCGAAGATCGGCGGTGACGGCAATATCGGCAAGGGCATCTACACCCACTTCCTCGACGACGAGGGCATGGTGCGCGCCGACTTCACCGTCTTCCGCCTCGCCGACCGCTGCCGCCTGGTCAACGGCGCCGATGCCGGCCCGCGCGACTTCCACTATATGAAGCGCGTGGCGCAAGATCGTGGCCTCGATGTCACCATCACCGACACCTCGGAAAAATACATCACCATCGGCATCTGGGGCCCGAACGCCCGCGTGACGCTGAAAAAGGCCGTGGCCGACCCGGCTGGTCTGGACCCCGAAAACTTCCCCTTCGCCGCGATCAAGCAAATCGAAATCGCCGGCAAGCCGGTCACCGCCTTCCGCATCTCCTATGTCGGCGAGCAGGGCTGGGAACTGCACATGAAATACGAGGACGGCCTCACTGTGTGGGATGCCCTTCGTGCGACGGGTGTGATGGCCTTCGGCGTCGAGACCTATGCCAACTCGCGGCGTATGGAAAAGAGCCTGCGCCTGCAGAACGGCGACCTGCTTACCCAGTACAACCTGATCGAAGCCGATCTCGCCCGTCCCAAGGTCAAGGAAGCCGATTTCCGCGGCAAGGCCAAACATCTCGAATACAAGGCCCGCGATAAGCAGCCGGCGATGCTCTGCACGCTCGTGATGACCGACAATGTCGACAAGTCAGGCACCGCCCGCTACCCGGTCGGTTCGATGCCGGTGATGGACCCCGCTACCGGCGAAGTCCTGATCGACAGCCTCGGACGGCGCTCCTACACGACGTCTGTGGCCTTTGGCCCGACGATCGGCAAGAACATCGCGCTGGCCTATCTGCCGGCGGACTATTGCGAGGTGGGGCGGAAGCTGAATGTGGAATACTTCGCCGAGAGCTTCCCGGTCGAGGTCGCGGCGGTGGGGTATAAGCCGCTGTATGATCCGGAGAACTTGAAGCCGCGCAGCTGAGGGCAGGGCGGTTTGTTCAGGGGGGAATGGACCCGTCGGTTGGGAGACCGGCGGGTTTTTTGTCGGGGCTTTGGTCACTCAATTTGCATTTTGCCGAATTCAGCGAGTTTGCGCACGAGCTCTTGCATGTCGTCAGGTACCTCACCGACGTGCATTGCATCAATGATCGCATTTGCTGTTACGCTCACTGAAAAGTTGTCAGAGAGATATTTGTTGACTGCGCTAAGCGCGTCTTTAGCTGGAACGAGTCTGTGCCAAGCATTCTTGTCTTTCCATTGTTCTTCAAATTCTTTTAGAAGTTGTTCATGGACAGTAGCTTGATGTCGTCCCGACGGGTTCTCCTTTTCGAAACGGCTCCGGAAGTCAAGGTATTGGGCTGATACGTAAGTTTTGCGCTCGTCACAAAACGATGAAAGTACTGCGCCAACATCCAAACGCTCCGAGTCTCGCATTGCGTTCCCGGAACGCTTTGCATGTTCCGCAAGTCGGTGGCGTGCGGCGCGCTCTATAGCGGTCGCATGGAGGACATAGCTCTCGATTTCTTTGCAGTTGTGCAATACCGCTAAGTCGCAGAATTCCATGCACTTCTCGGTTATGTGTGCACACTCGTCTGCGCTCCGATAGTCTTTGTCCAATATGGCGGCCGCTCGGATCCTGCCGCCAAGCGTTGCTTCCATGCCTGCCTTGAGATTGCGGATTCTCTCTGGATTGAAGCCATCCACGGGTACAACAGCAAAATCACGTCTATTCCCAACCGACTCTGCACCAAGTTTACGCGCGAAACGTCCTAGGATCTGGAAGTCTTTGCCTTCCACGAACAGCACCCTTCGTGTCTTGGCTAATTGTGTTAGAACAGGATTCAAACTTGACCCTATGACCGAAAATACGCTCGTTAGTTGTCCGGGGTCTTTTATGCGCCGAGCTGCGGCTTTCCCCTTGGCGACCAAAAGAATGTCGTTGGCTTCCGCCTCTGTGATCATCTCCGTCGAGTGTGTTGCGAGTAGTATATCTGGCCCAATGGATTTCAATATTTCTAATAACTGCCTCTGCAGTTCCGCATGAAGGTAAATGTCTGGCTCATCGATGAGGAAAAGTGAAACGTCCTTTGATTGTATAATGTGGGTTAGCATCTGGCACCAAACTTGGAATCCGAAGCCTGCCCAAAACAGCTCTCGAGGTTTCCGTTCTTCGGGGCGGTACATATGAAGTCGCGGCTTTTGATGGGTCCTGTCAATTTCTGGTGGATTGATGTCCATCCCTGGCCACGTTTGTCGAAGTAAATCTCTAAACTCCTCAAATCGTTCTGGGTAATGGTGCCATATATTGCGAAAATTTCGCGCCGCTGTGTAGCTGAATAGCGCTAGGCGTGCGGCTTCCTTCTCGTATAGCTGTTCGTGGTGGTCTACAGGGCCAAGAATTGGAACAAAACTAATTGGGCAGTTAAATTGCTTCGGGAAATTTGTGGGAGATCCGTAGGGCTTGCCCTGGGCGTCGGGTATCAACAAGCATACACCCTGTTCAGGAAAGTATAACGTTAAAGCGTTTCCGTTGGATAATTGAAATGTAACTGTTGCTGCCTCATCATCATCATAATTGTAAAAAATGTTCTCTTCAGCCACGGATATTGTCGAAAGCTCTATGTCGTACCCTAGAGTCAGACCGCCGGGGCCCTTCACGGCTGTCGCCTTTCGGGCATTCGCTTTGCGCATCGCTGCCGCAAGTATACGGAAGGCCGCTAGTATCGTGGATTTCCCAGCGTTATTCGGGCCCACCAGTATATTGAAGTGCCCAAGTTTCAGCGTAAATCGTTTGAATGCTTTGAAACG
The DNA here is from genome assembly GCF_009650195.1 of Agrobacterium sp. MA01. Classification (NCBI taxonomy): domain Bacteria; kingdom Pseudomonadati; phylum Pseudomonadota; class Alphaproteobacteria; order Hyphomicrobiales; family Rhizobiaceae; genus Agrobacterium; species Agrobacterium sp. MA01. Next base: position 2,597,588 of record NZ_CP045854.1, on the reverse strand, counting down.
GACGAAGTCAACTTGCGTGAACTGATGCATGTTTGAGCCACAGTTTGTTGCATTATCCGTCGAAGGTAGTCGATGCTCGATCTGACGACAACCTGCGGGCGTTGGATTCGAGTGACGTATCGAACCTGGAAATAGCGCAAATCTTCACTTCGTTCCCAAGTTGGTGCGGCCCAAGGCTTCAAGCTCCGTGGTTTGCCTATCAAGGAAGGACGGCTAGGGGCGGCCCTACCTCCCCCCATGCGGGGGAGGACGGAAAATCGAAGGCTTAGGCGAGCGTAAGTCGCCTAAACTTCAGATTTTCCTGGAGAGGGGCACAGTTTCGTTGGTACTGACATCACCGAGCCCCCCTCTTGCGATTTCAGATGTTTAGGCGGCTTGCGCTCGCCTAATTCATCGAAATCGCTTTCTCCCCCGCAAGGGGGGAGATAGGCGTCGCGCAAGACGCCATTGCCCCTTATCCCAATCACTTCAGCCCCTCATCCGCCCTTCGGGCACCTTCTCCCCGCATGCGGGGAGAAGGCCAGAACGGCCACCGCTTGCGCCTCCCTCTCCCCGCCTGCGGGGAGAGGGTAGGGTGAGGGGCAAAGCCACAAACTCGGCATTTCCCGCAAAAAGGGGGATGAATCTCGAAAATCCCTCAACAAAATCAACAAAACAAATTTTTTTCATCCCCGCCCATTTCCCCTGTTTTACCCTAGTCCCCGTCCCGCCCTCGGATACACCTGACGATGCGATGTCAGGCGAGGCGGGGCCTGCGCCGGGGTGGCGTGCTCTCGCAGGCACAAATCCCCGGCCCGCTGCAACGGTCTCCCTCCGGACGAAGGGGTGGAAGTGATGGCGGACGGTCGGATGCCCGACGCCTGAAACCCCTGATCGGAAGGACGTGCCTCAGAGGCACACAGACAAGGCGCCAATGCTGTCGCGAACATCCAGACAGCGGGGCGAATAAAACGGCGGGGATGCGAGCCGAGGTCGATGACCAAGGCTTCATCCCCCGGGCGAGGGTCCCGGTCGGAATGGTGCACCATCCGGCGGGAACCTCCCGGGCCACCGGCCAGGCTATGGCAGACATTCCCTTGGGAAGACGCTGCCAAAGCCGGACCCGCGCCCGGTCATTCCTCGGGACGCAAGTTCCAAGGACCGTCGCCGCCTTGCCAGAGAGACGCATGCAGCGGGAATAGACGCCGAACGAGGCGCCGGAAGGAGCCACATAAACTACTTAGACAGGTTGCTTCTGGCGCCTCGTCCGAGACAAGCATGACCGACCCGGAGGGAGTTGATCCCGACCGGTGGCCGAGCATGCGTATTTTGACAGTTCAGTTCCTGGAGGGGGGAGAGCGGGCCGCAAGCGCGGAGGCCATCTCCCCCTTGGTGGGGGAGAAAGCGATTTCGATGAATTAGGCGAGCGCAAGCCGCCTAAACATCTGAAATCGCAAGTGAGGGGGGCCGTTCGTCGTGCCACCATCACCGATCCCCTCACCAACAAAATCTGAGGTTTAGCCCTGATCGGGCTAAGCCCTCGATTTTATATCCTCTCCCACAAAGGGGAGAGGAGAATTCAAAAATCATTTGTTCTCCCTTGAACAAATGGGCGTAAACTGCCCATCTTGAGAGAGACGAAAAACGAGAGGAAACCGCCATGGACGGACAGGTATCGCCGAAATCCGAGATCGCGGATCCCGCCGCGCGTATCGCGTCCCTGCTTGCCGTCCAGAAGGCGGCCTGGGCGACGGATGTCACGCCTGATCATGCCACCCGCGACGATCGGCTAGTGCGGCTCGACCGGATGGTCGAGGCCTGGCAGGAGCGTTTTGCCGCGGCGATTTCTGAGGATTTCGGCAATCGGCCCGCCGTCGTTACCACGCTCACCGATATCGTGCCGGTGCGGGCCGCGATCCGCCATGCGCGCAGGCATCTGAAACGCTGGATGCGGCCGCGTCGCGTCTCGCTCGCCTGGACCGGCAAGCCGGCCTCGGCGGTCATCCTGCGCCAGCCGCTCGGCGTGGTCGGGATCGTCGCCCCCTGGAACTATCCGCTCAATCTGATGCTGTCGCCCTTGGTCGGCGCCCTTGCTGCCGGCAATCGGGCGATCCTGAAACCGTCCGAGTTGACGCCTGCCTTTTCCGAGGTGCTGGCAAAAGCCATCTCCGAGACGTTCTCCGAGGACGAGGTGGCTGTCGTGACAGGCGGGCCGGATGTAGCGACCGCCTTTACCGCTGCACCCTTCGACCATCTGATCTTTACCGGCTCGACCGCCGTCGGTCGCAAGGTGGCGGAAGCAGCGGCGAAGAACCTGACGCCTGTTACCCTCGAGCTCGGCGGCAAGTCGCCCGCCATCCTCGATCTCTCCGTGCAGTTCGACAAGGCCGTGCCGCGTCTCGTCTGGGGCAAGCTTCTGAATTCCGGCCAGACCTGTGTGGCGCCCGATTATGCGCTGGTGCCGCGCGAGCGGGTCCAGGATTTCCTCACCGCCGTGAAGGCAGAGGTTGCGCGGCAATACCCTGGTCTGCCTGCCAATGCCGATTACACCACGATCATCATCCCCCGGCATTACGAGCGGCTCACCCGCCTCGTCGAGGAGGCGCGCGAAACAGGCGCCGAGGTGGTCGAGCTTGCCGGTCCGCATGATCCTGACGCCCGCGTGTTTTCGCCGGTCGCGGTAATCGGTGCGCCGGATGAGACGGCGGTGATGTCGGAGGAGATCTTCGGGCCGATCCTGCCAATCGTTGCCTATGACACGCTGGACGATGCGATCGCCTATATCAACCACCGCGACCGGCCGCTGGCGCTCTACTGGTTCGGCGAAGACAAGGCGGCGCAGGAGCGGGTCTTGGCCGGCACGATTGCCGGTGGCGTCACGGTCAACGACACGATCCTGCATCTCGCCCAGGACGATCTGCCCTTTGGCGGCGTGGGTGCCTCCGGTTACGGCGCCTATCACGGCGAAGTGGGGTTCCTGGCGCTCAGCAAGGAGAAGCCGGTGCTGAAGCAGTCGGCGATCTCTGGCGTGAAGTTCCTCTATCCGCCTTATGGGCGGATGGCGCAATGGATGCTGAAACTGCTCGGGCGCTTCGGCTGACTGATCAGGCTTGTCGGTCAGCCGGCAGCAAGGCGGGGGGACTGCCGTTCGGGGGCAAGCGCCGGCTTCGGCTTCGGGGCCCGCACCGCAAGCTCGAAATCGGCGAGCGGCATAGGCCGGCCGAAGAGATAGCCCTGGAAGAACCGGCAGCCGGTCGTCTCGAGAAAGGCGAGCTGGGCCGGGGTTTCCACCCCTTCGGCCACGGTTTCGAGGCCGAGATCGGTGGCGATCGCCCTGATCGAGCGGACGAGGGCGGCATCGCGGTCGTTTTCGGCGACGGCTGCGACAAAGCTGCGGTCGATCTTGAGCTCGCTCACTGGCAGGCGGCGCAGATAGGCCAGCGAGGAAAAGCCGGTGCCGAAATCGTCGAGCGAGAAAGTGAGGCCGAGCCTCTTCAGGGACACCATTTTCTCCGCGACGGGTTCGAGCCCGGCGATCAAGACGCTTTCGGTGAGTTCAAGCCTCAGACGTGTTGGATCGATGCGGTGGCGGGCGAGCAAGTCCTGCAGCGTGGTTTCGAAATCGCCCTCGTTGAACTGGCTGGCGCTGACATTGACCGAAAGGGTGAGGCGCCCGAGCCTCGGATCGGCCTGCCAGCGACCAAGTGTCGCCAAGGCCTCTTCGAGCACGAAATTGCCGACGAGCGTCATCAGTCCGACTTCTTCGGCGGCTGGGATGAAGGTGGAAGGCGGTATCGGGCCCTTGGCTGGGTGGTGCCAGCGCAGCAGGGCTTCAGCACCCATGATCTCGCCCTTCGCATCGACCTGCGGCTGGTAGGCGAGGCTGAGCTCGCCATGCCGGAGGGCTGCCACCAGATCTCGGGCGATGCCGCCTGGCGCCGAGAGCCGTTGCTGCAGGGCGTAAATGGCAGTGCAGAAGATGAGGGCGGCCATGGTCGGATTGAGCCAGACGCCGATGCGGTGCAGATCCGGGGGAACCGGCTGGGCAAAGGGGAGCCTCAGATCGGCCGCATGCAGGACGACGAAGGAGACGAGGCTTGCGGCGATCACCGAAAGCTGGAGACGGGATGGTCGGCGCAGATAATTGATGTAGGCGAGCATGCCGAGCACAGGCAGGAAAAGATGCGTCACGCGCGGCGCGCCATTCTGCGGTACGTCGAACATCAGGCAAAAGCCGATGACAAAAATGAGAAAGCTGATCTGCGCGACAAGGAGGAAGAGATCGAGCCGGCGGCGGGTGACGAGCGCGAAGCAGACAAGGGCGGCGAGAACCGGAAAGAACTCGGCCAGCGCCAGCAAGGTGTAGCCCTTGACCAGAAATATCAGCGACCAGAACAGCGCGACGCCACCCACGGCAAGCGTCACGGTCTGATAGACCCGGATGACACGATCCGCCTTGTCCTCCTGATTGGCCTTGCCGAACATCATTCGCCAAATCGTCCCTTCGGGGCCCCGGTTAGGCCTCTCTGGCACGGTGATCCAAGTGCGTCCGGAGGCTGAAATTCAGAATACCCTAACTTAGCCCACTAAAGAAACCATGTATCTCGATCATCAAGTCTTTCTGTTCGTTGCGAAGCCTGTCGGGCCGTAGAAGGTGCGGGGCGGCCCATCTGCCGATGAACCGCCCCTTTGGACCTTAACGGTCCAACCTCCCCCCGGAGACTATTCAGCAGGATTGTTCAGCCCGCCTTGGCGACCTTCATCACGTCGGGATCGTAGACGCGGCCAAAGCGGTTGGCGAGGAAGGCGGGAAGGTCGATCTCTTCCTGGCGGACGAAGCCTGCCTGGGGCAGGGTGCCGTCGGCGAGCAGGTCAAGCACGGTGCAGATGCCCGCAGCCGTGGTGATCTGGATGGCGCTCATCTTCTTGGCAGCCACCACGCCGGCATAGACCTTGTTGGCATAGGTTTCCTGCAGGTAACGGCCATCCTTCCAGCCGCAGACCGTGACGAAGACGACAACCACGTCCTGCATGGTGGCCGGCAGGGCGTTTTCGAAGAGGTCCTTCAGTACGTCGCGGCGGTTCTTCAGGTTGAAGTCGTTGAGCAGTGCCTTGATGATCGCCTGGTGGCCGGGATAGCGGATGGTGCGGTAGTTCATCGTGCGCACCCGGCCTTCGAGCGTCTTGGCCAGCGTGCCGAGACCGCCGGAGGTGTTGAAGGCCTCGTAGGTGACGCCGTCGAGCGAGAATTCCTCGCGCTCTTCCATGGCCGGCACGACAGTCAGCTTGCCTTCGACGATCGCCTCGCAGGGCTCGATGTATTCGTTGATCAGCCCGTCGGTCGACCAGGTGAGATTGTAGTTCAGCGCATTGGACGGATATTGCGGCAGGGCGCCGACGCGCATGCGGACCGTATCCAGCGTGTCGAAATGCTTGGTCAGGTCGTTGGCGACGATCGAGATGAAACCGGGGGCAAGGCCGCATTGCGGAATGAAGGCGGAGCGTGCGCCGCGGGCGAGCTCTTCCACCTTGCGGGTCGTCGCCACGTCTTCCGTTAGGTCGAGGTAATGCGTCGCGGTGCGTGCGGCACTTTCGGCGATTGCGCCGGTCAGGTGGAAGGGAGCGGCGGAGAGGACGGCGAACTGGCCGGAAAGGGCCGCGTCGAGAGCGTTCGCGTCTGATATGTCGAGTTCGAGCGTCTTCACGGCCGTATGTGCATCGAGCTTTGTCAGCTGTTCGGCGCTGCGGTCCGCGACTGTGACCGCGTAGTCGCCGGTTTCAGCGAGCATCCGGGCAATTGCGCCGCCGATCTTGCCCGCGCCGATGATGGTGATGTTCTTCATGGTTGCCCCTCGCATGCCTGATGTCCGCAATTCGGACGAGATGTCATTTGTCAAAGCAGTTTGCGGGCGGAGCCTGTCGATTCCAAGTGACGATCTGATCAGATTGCGGTATCAATACGAACGTATTGACGAGCAAAGTGGACGAAATGCAGATCACGGACAAGGATCGGGAGTTGCTCTCGCTGCTCTCGGAGAATGCGCGGATGCCGGTGGCGGAACTCGCGCGGCGGCTCAATCTGTCACGCACCACGGTTCAGGCCCGGCTGGAGCGGCTGGAAGCGCAAGGGGTGATTGCCGGCTACCAGGTGCGGCTCTCCGATGCCTATCAAAGCGGGCTGATCCGGGCGCATGTGATGATCACCATCGCGCCGAAGGCGCTGACCGCGGTGACCGGAGAGTTGAACGCGATCCGCGAGGTGACCGCACTCTATTCGGTGAACGGTCCCTACGACCTGATCGCCATTGTCGCCGCCCCGTCGATTTCCGAGCTCGACCGATTGATCGACCGGATCGGCGAATTGTCCGGCGTCGAGCGGACACTGTCGTCGATCATTCTGTCGACGCGGATTTCGCGATGAAGACCGCAACCACTCTTTCATCTGTAAACCCTTAATAAACCATATTTCGTTATCTTGTCTTAATCGTTCTGGGGGTTGGGATGGGTATTGTTACACTTCTGCTTGCATCGGTTCTCTGGCAGACCGGCCTGCCTGCAGCGCGAGCCGCCGAGGAGGGCGCGCCCCTCGAGATTGCAGGGGGCACCTCGACATGGATCAGCCGACACGGTTCAGTATTGGTCCTCGATCGCGAGCGTGACGGGGTGTTGCAAGGCTATCTCATCAACAATTCACCGGGTAAGGGTTGTCGCGGCCTTCCTTACGCGCTTCACGGACGCATCATCGAGCGGACGATCACCTTTCAAGTTACCTGGCGAAACGGCGTTGAGGATTGTCCGAGACAGACCGAATGGCGTGCCGAGATCCGGTCGCTGGAGAATGGTAGCTTTGAGCTCCGTGCGGAGTGGGAGCAGTTTTCGACAGTCATCGCGATCGGGCTCAATCATGATGAGGCACGAAGAGGTAAAGACCTCTTCACCTTGCAGATGAGCAACGAGCCGCCGCAGAGCAATGGGTCAGAGGTTTCGGTAATTCCCTAACTGGGTTTTGGCTACGCCGCCTTCAGCTCCGCCCTTGCCAGTGCCCGTTCGAGTGCTGCGATGCAGGTTTCGTCATGGTGGCGGCCGGCCCCTTCCCAGAGGATGGCGAGTGCCTTTTCGACCGGCATGGCGGCGCGATAGGGGCGGTCGGCGGTCAGTGCATCGAAGACGTCGGCGGTGGCGACGATGCGTGTCTCGAAAGATATCTCGTCGCCCTTCAGGCCGCGCGGATAGCCGGAGCCATCGAGTTTTTCGTGATGGGTGCCGCCAATCAAGGCGAGATCGGCGAAAGCGGCGATGCGCGAGAGGATGGTCTCGGAGAATTCCGCGTGGCGCTTCATTTGCTCCCATTCCTCGCCTTCAAGGCGGCCGGGTTTGTCGAGCACGCTGTTGGAGACGCCCAGCTTGCCGATGTCATGCAGCAGGGCTGCACGCTTCAGGCGGCGTCGTTCCGGCAATGCCATGCCCATTTCCTCGGCGATCAGGTCGGTGAAGAGGGCGACGCGATCGCTGTGGCCTGACGTGTAGGGGCTCTTCGCATCGATGACGCGGGCAAAGCCTGCGGCGATATCATCGAGATAGCACTCGTCGGCCATCACCGCCTGGCGGCCCGGTTCGAGCGCCAACACATAGGCTTCGAGATTCTCGGAGCCGAGTTCGGCAAAGAACACCGGGGTGGCCAATGCTTCGAAGATAGTGACGAGTTCCGGATCGAACCAGCCACCGGCGCGCTTCTTTACCTCGATAAGAGCTGCTTCCGGGCCCTGATGGACGAAGAAGACGTCGATCACCTGCGCCATGAGAGCGATGCGAGCAAAAAGGTGGATTTCTTCGCCCTTCAAACCTTGAGGCAGGCCGCCGCCATCGACATGTTCGTCGAGATCCAGAATGCCGCGTGCTACCTCTTCGGAAAAGCGCATCTGGCGGGCGATTTCCGCGCCGCGCTGGCAGCGGGTCTGGATGAGGCTGGTCGAGATCTCGCCGCCATTCTTGAAGATGTTGAGAATGCCGCGGAAGCGTTCGGCAAGCCCCGCTTCCATGCCGGTGTGGGAGAGCACGAATTTCAGAATCTGCGGGAAGGAGCCGTCGACCAGTTTGAAGTCGTGTTTGAACTTCAGGTCATCGGCCAGATAGAGCTCGCAGATGCGGGCGGCATTGGACGAGCAGCCGAGATCCTTCAGGAGCAGGGTGTAATAGAGATCGCGCAGCGCCTCTTCGCCAAGACCGAGCGCCTGGCCGATCCGCGTGCCGATGAAGCAGCAGCGCACGCAATGGCCGGCGGGCTGACCTTCCGTCATGTCGAGCGCGTGACTGAGTGCCTCGATCAGTTCCGCAAGCCTGATGGTCTGGGTCATGGCGCCTTCTCCTCCCGTTAGACCAATTCCGGCGAAAACGGAGTAGCATCCATGCCCTATCCTCTTGTTTTCTTGCAATTCCGGAGGCAAAGCGCGCTTCGCGCTTTTGCTTTGACTGCTCCAGTCTGAAGGAATGGGATTAAGAACGGGTATCGCTGCGGCGGTCGCGCGATCACGCAGCCGCGAGGGCGTTGTCCCGGGCGACTGCGCGTTCGAGGGCGTCGACGCAGAGCGGGTCGTGATGCACCCCTGCGGTCTTGCGGATGACGGCGAGTGCTTCTGCCGGGGTGATCGGAGCCCGGTAGGGTCTTTCGGCCGTCAGGGCATCGAAGACATCGGCGGTGGCAACGATGCGGGTTGCGAGCGAGAGCTGGTCGCCAGTGAGCCCACGCGGATAGCCCCTGCCGTCGAGCCGCTCGTGATGGGCGCCGCCGACCTCCGCCAGTTCCGCGAAGGCGGGTATTTGCGAGAGGATGCGCTCGGAATGCGCTGCATGGGCCTGCATTTCCGTCCATTCCTCGGGATCGAGACCGGAGGGCTTGTTCAACACCCGGGCCGAGACGCCGAGCTTGCCGATGTCGTGCAGCAGGGCTGCCCGACGCAGGCTCCGGCATTCGGACGCAGAAAGGCCGAGTTCTTCGGCGATCTTCACGGTGATTTCCGCGACGCGGTCGCTATGGCCGGCGGTGTATGGGCTTTTTGCGTCGATGACGCGGGCGAAGCCCTCCACGATATCGTCGAGATAGTCGTCGTCTGCCAGGATGACCGTCTGACCCGGCTCTGCTGCCAGCACCTTCAGCTGGAGATCCGGCGCCTTCAAATCGTCCCAGACGCCAGGTTGTGCCAGCACGGCGAGGCAGGCATCGACGACTGCGGGATCGAGCCAGGTGCCCCGGCGGGCGCTGAGCTGACGCAATGCCTGTTCCGGGCTGCCATGGCTGGAATGAACATCGACCACCTGGGCTGCCAGTGCGATGCGGGCGAAAAGATGGATCTCTTGCCCTTTGAGGCCGTCTGGTCGGCCGGTGCCGTCATAATGCTCGTCGAGCTCGCGGATGCCGGCTGCGACATCCTCGGAGAACCGCATCTGGCGTGCGATTTCCGCACCCCTGTGGCAGCGGATGCCGACCAGTTCTCCCGCATGTTTGCCTGAACGCAGTGCCTTAATGACAGCCTTGACCTTGCCCGCAACACCGCGACGGGCGCCGGCGTGGCGGAAGACCTGTCGCAGCAAGCTGGGCAGCGTGCCATCGACGCGGCGGAAGTCGCCCTTGAAACTGGTATCGTCCGTATCGAAGATCTCACACATGCGCACCGCATTGGCCGAGCAGCCGAGATCCTTCAGCATCAGGGTGTAATAGAGATCGTGCAACTGCTCTTCCGGCAGGCCCAGGCGGCGACCTATGGCCGTACCGATATGGGCGGTGCGAATGCAGTGTCCGGCAATCTGTCCGCCGGTCAGGTCGAGTGCGTGGCTGAGGGCACCAATCAGTTCAGCGAGGCGTATCTGTGCGAGCATGTGTATCTCCGTCGCTGCCAGATTTAACCCTTAAGAGTTAAGGGGTCGTAGATAATTCGGATATCCTCACATACGAAACGCCTGTGATGGCAACCTCCTGTTCACTCCTTCCATGCTTGTCTTTTTCCCGCATTGTCTTAAGCCATGAGACGCACTATGTGCGGATAAGCCAAACCAACGAGGACTGTCCCCTGTGATGAACGAAGACGAAGACGACAAGAGCAAGGAACTGCCGATCGGCAAGGAAACGGAAGCGAACCTCTTCAAGTCGCGTTCGATCTTCATCTATGGCGGCATCACCATGGAGCTGGCGCAGAAGGTCTGCACGCAGCTCGTCGCGCTTGCTGCTGCCTCGGATGAAGACATCCGTGTGTTCGTCTGCTCGCCGGGCGGCCATGTCGAAGCCGGTGATGCGATCCACGACATGATTCGCTTCATCAAGCCGAAGGTCTTCATAATCGCGACCGGCTGGGCCGCCTCTGCCGGCTCGCTGATTTTCGTAGCGGTTCCGAAGGAGCGCCGTCTGGCCCTGCCGAACACCCGCTTCCTGATGCACCAGCCGTCTGGCGGCACCCGCGGCATGGCCTCCGACATCGAGATCCAGGCCCGCGAAATCATCAAGATGAACGAACGCCTGATCAAGATCTATGCGAAGGCCACCGGCCAGAGCCAGGAGAAGATCGCGAAAGACATTGACCGCGACTACTGGCTCTCGGCCGAAGACGCCGTCACCTATGGCCTGGTCGGCCGGATCATCGAGAGCCACGCCGACATCGGCTGAGGCTTTCGCCTGAGATTGACCTGAAAAAGCCGCCGGAGCGATCCGGCGGCTTTTGTCGTTTTAGGCTTTTCGATCAAATCAGCGGGCAACCGCGGCGATTGGCAAAACGCAGCTGTTCAGGCCCGCGACGGGTAAAGCCACGCACCGTGATGCTGCGATCGGTGACGCGCACCACTTCGGCGCGGCGCAGACCCTCTTCGGTCGCCGCACGCTGGGCTTCACGCGGGCTGCAGCCGCGATTGCGGTCGCGGCGGTCACGCTCGGGTTCGCGCTCGCGAATGATCGGGCGCACACCATCCGGGCCGATGCGCAGTTCAATCCCTTGCGCGGAAGCCGGGGCGGCAAAGGGGGCGGCGAGCGGAAGGCCGGCGAGGGCGAGCGTGGTGACGAGCGCTGCGCGCAGGAACTTGGCGGACATTATGGGGCTCCTTTGATGTCTTGGCGAGGAAAGTCGCACGGAGCCCGAAAGTTCCCTCGTCTCAGGCGGATGAGCCGGCTTTCAGCGCCACTCGTGCAGCCTGTCAGCCATCAGCGGCCTGGATGTCACCAGCGGCAGGGTACCCTCCGCACGCTCCGCATAGGCGATCGCATCTGCCTCGTCGTTGAAGCCGATAAAGATCATCGACAGCGACTTCGCCTTCGGCGCGCCCTTCTTGCGATAGGCGAGCTTCACCGCGCAATGCGGAAAAGCTTCGTCCAGCACAGCACCTTCGGGAAGCGCATCCGACAGCGCCAGATGGGCGCCGAGGCCGAGGAAACGATCGATGGCGGCAAAGGCGGTCGCGTCCGGCAGCTGCCTGTTCTCGGTCGAGCCGGGCGCGCGGCCCCAGAACAGGCTGTCGACCAGCCCCTTGGCCCGCTTCGACTTCACCACGACGAGACCGCCGGCCGCGACAAGCTCCAGATGGGCTTCCCAGGTCTGGAAGAGGCCCGGAGACTGGTGGAGTTCGGTGAGGAGAGGGCGGAGGGCGGCGGTGAGGTCGGTGTGGAGGGCAGGGGGCATGGGCGGGTGTCTCGGCGAGTGTGGGATGGTGTGTGGCGGCCTCGTAGCATGGTGAGGGCGGGGTGGATATGCTCAGTTCGGCTCTGGCGTCAGATCGACACGGCTTTCCTTGCCATCCGGCGTCTTGAGCACGAGTTCGACGCCGCCGCCGATGGAGCGCATGTAGCGGACCACGGAGGAGAGGAGCACGTCGTCGGCGCGTTCGATTTTCGACACGGTGTTCTGCGTCATACCGGCCCGGGCTGCGACATCCTGTTGGGTGGCCTGCATGGCCTTGCGGACCTCGGCCAGTGCCTTGCCCAGCCGCCGCTCGTTGCGCTTGGCGTCGAGGCGTGCGCGGACGTCGTGCGGCAGTTCGGCGCGCAGTGTTTTCCAGTCAGTGTCCATTGCGTTTCTCCTTCAGCCAGGCTGAAAACCGGGTATCGGCCTTGCGGATCAGGGACTTGTAAAACAGCGTCTGACTCATGCCCTGCTTGTCGCCGCCGCAGAGGATGATGGCGCTCTGGGACGGATCAAAGGCGAAGGCGAAACGCCAGACCTGTTTGCCGAACCGCACCCGGATTTCCTTCATACTAGTGCAACATGGGTATCTAGTTTTCAGATTGCATTCACTCTAGATTTGCAATCAAAAATCGATTTTGCAGATCCGAACAACAATCATTTCGTGGAGGGGGAATGCCAGTTCTCGATCAAAAGATTCTTATCCTCTGTAAAACTTATCCCTCGCCTAGCGGTAGGTACGCCGAACTGTCCTGTGTTGCCGGGATGCTTGAAAGTGGAGAGTTCATCCGACTTTTCCCAGTTCCTTTTCGCCATATTGCAGAAGAGCATCAGTTTCGTAAGTGGCAGTGGATTGACGCTAAAGTTGAAAAGGCGCGGAGTGATCATCGTCCGGAAAGTTACTCGATCAAAGTTGAAACTATCGTACCGGGCGCGACGGTGCCGACAAAAAATGAATGGGCTGCAAGACGTAACTTGCTTTCCCGTCTAAAGCTTTTCTCTTCTTTTGATGACGTTCGATCCCATCAGGCAGAAACAAAAAGCTCAATAGCTCTTTTGAAGCCATCCCGAATTTTGGGTCTCGATATCGAACCTGTTTCCGAACCGGACTGGACAAAAGATGAGATTGCTAAGCTCGAACAAGCGCAGAAACAAGCAAGCTTGTTCGATGAAGACAATCAATCGGTTCGGCGGCTAAGGAAGCTACCCTTCGACTTTTACTACCGATATGAATGCGCATTGCCGTCCGGAATTCTATCTTTTCGTCACAAATTGGTCGACTGGGAAGTCGGTGCCCTGTTTTGGACATGCAGGAAGAATTATGGGAACAATTGGGAGGAGAAATTCCGCAACAAGCTAGAGGTCTCTATTCCCTCAAGTGACCTTATGTTTCTGATGGGTAACCAGCATCGCTTTCAGGATCAGTGGCTTCTAATTAGCCTCATATACCCACCTCATGCAAAGCAAGGCCTTCTGCTTTAACCGCAAGTCGATCTCTGTTTCGAACGTACCGATTTGGATCGTCGGCATAGAGATGCATCATCTGATATCCAAACATCGCCATTTTCTCACCCACTATAAGGCGGTGGCATGTCTTAGGATCGCGCTCGAAGCAAAGTAGGCAGGTAATGCTGTCGTCAGCTTTGTCGGCTAAATCTTCAACTACGGAAATGACATTGGGTTGATCAATATAGGCAGAATAGATTTTCCGGAATAGCTCGTAGTTGCCAGCCTTTGCTGCTTCTCGCCCTGCTTTCGGATCTCCGAGATCTTGCATCGGCAAATACGCAATACCTTCTTGCGCAAGCCGATCTCGAAGAACGTTTTTTGAGAATCCTTTCTTTCTAGAGAGAGGGACAGCGCGAACGTCGGCAACGGATTGAACGCCGACCGCTTTAAGCGTCTGAACGAAGCGATCAATGTCGGTGCCCTCATAGCCGATGGTATACACGGTCTTCATGTTGATCTTTCCCATTTTGCATCACAGCATAACATGTGTGATCTGGCGTGACGCTTGCCATTTTGACGCCGCTAAACCCATTTGCGTAACTGCAGAAACTTGTAACCCCGCCGAATTTCTCCGGCGGGGTCCGCATTCCCTCAATCCTCAAGCGCTATCCGCGCTCTTAGAACTCCACAGCCCGATCGCCATCCTCGTCCTGAATGCGGGTCGGCAGGCCGATCTTGTTCAGGAGGTTGATGAAGGGCTTGGGCGGCAGTTCTTCGACGTTGGCCATCTTCTTCACGTCCCATTCGCCGGTTGCGACCAGCATGGCCGCAGCAACCGGCGGGACACCCGCCGTGTAGGAGATGCCCTGGCTTCCCACTTCGTTATAGGCTTCCTTGTGGTCGGCGACGTTGTAGATAAAGACGGTCTTTTCCTTGCCGTCCTTGAAGCCCTTCACGTAATCGCCGATGCAGGTCTTGCCTTCGTAGTTGGGGGCAAGCGAGGCGGGATCCGGCAGGCAGGCCTTGACGACCTTCAGCGGCACCACTTCGGAACCGTCGGCGAGCTTGATCGGCTGTTCGGAGAGGAGGCCGATCGACTTCAGGACGGTGAAGACGTTGATGTAGTGATCGCCGAAGCCCATCCAGAAGCGCACGTCGGCGCCGTCCATGTTCTTGGCCAGCGAATGCACTTCGTCATGGCCGCAGAGATAGGCGCGGCGCGTGCCGACGACCGGCAGGTCGTAGTCCTTGCCGATCTCGAACATCTTGTTGACCTGCCATTCGCCACCCTGCCAGGAATAGACGACGCCGGTGAATTCGCGGAAGTTGATTTCCGGGTCGAAGTTGGTGGCGAAGTACTTGCCGTGGCTGCCGGCATTGATGTCGACGATGTCGACATCGGTCACCTTGTCGAGATATTCGTCCTTGGCGAGACGCGCATAGGCGTTGACCACGCCCGGATCGAAGCCGGCGCCGAGGATGGCGGTGATGCCCTTTTCAGCGCATTCTTCCGCACGCTTCCACTCGTAGTTTCCGTACCACGGTGGGGTCTCGCAGATCTTGTTCGGCTCTTCATGGATCGCGGTGTCGATATAGGCCACACCTGTGTCCATGCAGGCGCGCAGCACCGACATGTTGAGGAAGGCAGTGCCGACATTGATGACGATCTCAGTGCCCAGCTTCTTGATCAGGGCCTTGGTGGCTTCGATGTCGAGGGCGTCGAGCGCATGGGCTTCGAGAACGCCCTCCTGCTTCATCGCCTTCTTTTCATGAACCGAAGCGATGATCGCGTCGCACTTCGCCTTGGTGCGTGAGGCGATGTGGATGTCGCCGAGCACGTCGTTGTTTTGCGCACATTTGTGGGCAACCACCTGCGCGACGCCGCCGGCGCCGATGATGAGCACGTTCTTCTTCATAATGGGACCAACTCCTATGTCCAATCGTCAGAACCTGGGCTTGAAGGATTTCAAGACAGGCTTTGTTCGTAGTCCGTGTAGTCGAACTCACGGACCGTCCTGAGGCTGCCATCCAGTTCGCGGATGGCGATTGCCGGCATTTGCACGCCGTTAAACCAGTTTTTCTTGACCATCGTGTAGCCGGCGGTGTCCTGCAGCGAGATGCGGTCGCCGATGTTCAATTCCTGTTCGAAATTGAACTCGCCGAAGATATCGCCAGCAAGGCAGGACTTGCCGCAGACCTGGTACCGGTGCGGTCCCTGGTTAGGGTGGACCTTTGCGCTTTCCCGGTAGATCAGGAGATCGAGGAGATGCGCTTCGATGGAGGAATCCACCACGACAAGGTCCTTGCCGTTATAGAGCTTGTCGAGCACGGTGACTTCGAGCGTGGTCGACTTGGTGATCGAGGCTTCGCCGGGCTCCAGATAGACCTGGACGCCGAACTCGCCGGAGAAGCGCTTGAGGCGCTCGGCGAACTTCTCCAGCGGATAGTTCTCGCCGGTGAAATGGATGCCGCCGCCGAGCGAGACCCATTCGGCCTTCTTCAGGAGGGGACCGAACTTCTGTTCGATATCGCCGAGCATCTGATCGAAAAGGTCGAAATCGCCGTTTTCGCAGTTGTTGTGGATCATGAAGCCGGAGATCAGGTCCATGACCGGCTCGACCTTCTTCAAATCCCATTCGCCCAGCCGCGAGAAGGGGCGGGCAGGGTCTGCGAGGTCGAAGGTCGAGGAGGAGACGCCGGGGTTCAGCCGCAGGCCGCGGATGATGCCGGAGGACTGGCTCTCGAAACGGGTCAGCTGGCCGATCGAGTTGAAGATGATCTTGTCGGCGTGGGAGACGACCTCGTCGATCTCGTAATCGGCGTAAGCGACCGAGTAGGCATGGGTTTCCTTGCCGAAACGCTCGTGGCCGAGGCGGACTTCGTTGAGCGAGGAGGAGGTCGTGCCGTCCATGTAATCGCGCATGAAATCGAAGACCGACCAGGTGGCGAAGCATTTCAGCGCCAGAAGCGCCTTGGCGCCGGAAAGTTCGCGCAAGGTCGCGATCTTTTCCATGTTCTGGAGCAGCTTGGACTTGTCGATCAGGTAATAAGGAGTCTGGATCAAGGCTCTATCCTTCGTGAACCCAGCCATATCTGGCGGAAGTGAACGGGACGCCCCGAATGCGTCGGAGGGGTCCCATAGGCAAAAGGGGGTCAAAAGGCAAGCATATGCTCAAGGGAATCTCCCCCGTTCCTCCTGTTTGCCTTGACATGGTGAAACGGCGATGACGATCAACCCGGCCGTTTCACAAGGCCGTCTTGCGTGGACGGGAATGCAGCCATGCGTGAGGCGGCGGGCTTCGTTCAGCAATCGGCAAGCTTTGCGTTGCTAAGCCAGGTTGTATCGGTTCTGCCTGGACGCCTCATGCATCTCGACCTCGCCACCATCCTGATCCTGCATCCGCTGTCGCTGACGGTCGGCGCGCTGTGTTTCCTTTATCTGCGCTTTGGCTCGCGGCGCGGCCATGGGCTCGGCAAGATGGCCGTCGCGTCCCTCGTGCTTGCTGTCGCCTCGGTACTGGCGGGCGCCTCCGAGCAGGGCTTCGTCGCTTACGAGACCTGGACCTATCTCACGACGATCGTCACCCCCGTTGCCTATGTTCTGATGCTTGTGGGGCTGAGCGACGTGATCACGGAAGACCGTGCGGGCAGGCTCTGGTGGGCGCTGCTCGTGCCTGCTGGCATCGCGGTCGCTGCCCTCGTGACCGCGTTTCCGCTGGAAAGGTTCTACCGCGGCGCAGTTTTCCTCACCTGCATGGGCGGCTTTTCGGCCGCCTCCGCTGCACTGGTGATGTGGGATCCGAAAAGGCAGAGGCTGACGAGCCGTTTCGGGCTTGCGGCAGCCTTCGGCGCCAAGGCCGTCACCGCTGCCGTAACCTTCGTGGCGCTCGTCGTGCCTGATAGCGTCCAGATGACGCCGGCGGCGGCATTTCTCGTGCTGATCCTCGCCCAGTTTGCCATCGCCATGTTTGTGCTGATTCTGGTGCAGGAGCGGGCAGAACAGAGACTGATCGCCCTCACCGAAACCGACAGCCTGACGGGCATCCGCAATCGCCACTGGATGATGGACCGTCTGCCGCGCGAGGCGCCGGTCGGCAGTGCCTATGTGATCATCGACATTGACCACTTCAAGCAGGTGAATGATCGTCTTGGTCATCTGGCGGGTGACGAGGTGCTGACATCGGTGGCGCAGGCGATGACACGACAGCTGGGGCGCAATGCCATCCTGGCGCGTATGGGGGGCGAGGAGTTCGGCCTCTATCTGCCGGCTGCCAACGAGGCTGATGCCATGCAAACGGCGCAGCAGTTGTGCGCCTCGATCGCCGCGCTGACCATTTTCCACGAGGGGACGAAGATTGCGGTGACCTTGAGTGCCGGCGTGGCTGTGGCGCCAACGGCAATGTCGATCATGCAGCTCATCGGCCGCGCCGACGAGGCGCTTTACGCCGCCAAACGCGGCGGCCGCAATCGGGTCGTTCTGGCGCGATTCGAGACCGCGGCACATGATATGCGCCTCCCGGAGGTCGATATGCCAATGGTGGCAAAACCCGTCTGAACCGCGGGAGGGCGAACGCTTTTGCCGTAGCGGCGGCTTGCCACAGCGACCGTAATTTGATTGGCCTTGGATCCATCCAGGTTCGTTTTTTGGCGAGTCCATCATGCTCAAAGACTTTTCTCCCCAGGCGGCCTTCATGGGCGTGCTCGTCGCCTTTGTCGGTTTTGCCAGTTCGTTTGCCGTCGTGCTCCAGGGGCTGAAAGGCGTCGGCGCGACGGATTACGAAGCGGCCTCCGGGCTGATGGCGCTGTCGGTCGCCATGGGGCTCTGCGGGATCGTCTTGAGTGTGTGGACGAAGCTGCCGGTCTCCGTTGCCTGGTCGACTCCGGGTGCTGCGCTGATGGTGACGGCGGGGATTCCGGTCGGCGGGTTTCCTGCGGCGGTCGGGGCGTTTCTGGTCTGTGCGGCGCTGATCGTGCTCGCCGGCCTCATCCGGCCCTTCGGGCGGGCGGTTGCCGCCATTCCGGCGCCGATTGCCAATGCCATGCTGGCGGGTGTCATTCTGAATTTGTGCTTCGCGCCGTTCAAGGCGGTCGCCTTCGATCCTTTGCTCGGTCTGCCGATACTCGTGGTCTGGGCGGTGGTCGCGGCCTTCAAGCGGCTTTACGCGGTGCCGGCTGCGCTTTTGACCTTTGTTGTTGTCATCGTCTTCGGCGTGGACTTGCCGGAGGGGGCTATGGCCAGCTGGGCGGCATCGCTTGCGCCGCCGGTGGAGTTCGTGTTGCCGGTCTTCACGCTGCCGGCGCTGGTGTCGATCGCACTGCCGCTGTTCATCGTCACCATGGCCTCGCAGAACATTCCTGGTATCGCGATCCTCAAGGTCAACAAATATGACCCGCAACCGGGGCCGATGTTTGCCGTGACCGGTCTTTTTTCGGCACTCGCGGCACCTCTCGGCGGCCATGCAGTGAACCTTGCGGCAATTACAGCGGCAATGTGTGCAGGCGAGGACGCGCACCAGGACCCGAAGCGGCGCTACTGGGCGGCGATCATTGCTGGGATCGGCTATGTGCTGCTCGGGCTGGCCGCCGGTGCCGTCACCGGCTTCGTGTCGCTGGCGCCCCCGATCCTCATCCAGTCGGTGGCGGGACTGGCGCTGATCGGGGCCTTTTCGGGGTCATCGGTTGCGGCGTTCCAGGTGCCGGAGACGCGGGAGGCGGCGGCGGTGACGTTTCTTGTCACGGCATCGGGGATTTCGATCCTCGGGATTTCGGGGGCATTCTGGGGGCTGATCGCCGGGGTGGCGATGCTGGGGCTGGTCAAGCTGGCGAGAAACCGCACGTGAGACGGCTGCGCATCAAAGCCATCATCTTTGTGCTCTTTGCCGGTTTCTTCGGCTATGTCTTCTACACGCGCTACTGGATCTGGCGGGACTGCATCGCGGCTTCGCAATCGAGTTGTGTCACGCCCGATGGCAGCAATGTTACCGATGGCGGGATGGTCTGGGGCGTGATCGCGCTCGCCTTCCTGGCTGCGGCCGTCATTGCCCAATTCGGGCGGCGGTGATCTGGGTGTGCCGGATCTGGTGCAGTCGTAAGGGTTGCGCTAGGTTTTGCGCATGGAGTTCGAATTCGATCCGGTCAAAAGCGAGGCGAACAAGGCGAAGCACGGAATCGATTTCGTGGCGGCGCAGGAGTTGCGGTATGATCCTTAGATTTGAATGCTGGGTATGCTGCCGAACCAAGGCGGATCCGAATAGGCCTGATCTTTGGTCTCTTGTGGGCAGGTATCTACGTTCTGCGTGACGAGCGCGTTCGGATCATTTCCGTTCGCCGGGCAAGAATTCAGGAAAGGCGTTTCTATGAAGACAATCAGCGCTGAAGAGCTGGATCGCCTGTTCGATGAGGGCGAAGAAGATGTGCTGCAGTACTTCAACCTGGCCACGGCCAGACGTCCCAATCTCGAACCGGTTGAGCTGACCGTGACGGTCATGTTGGGAACGAAGCTTAGGCTGGAGCGTCAAGCAAAGGAACTCGGCGTATCCGTTGACTCCTTGCTTGAAGACTGGCTGCGCGAAAAGCTGGACGAGGCAAGTCCATCCGCCGCCGAATAACACCCTTGCGCGATTCAATTCATCGCGTTATTCCTGACCCCATGAAGATCAACGGCACGACCATTGCTGCGACTGAAATGACGGCCCGCACTGCGGCCCGCTTCGTCGCGTCGGTGCCAAACTCGCTTCTTCTTCTCGGCCTTATCCGCGGTTGCCGGGTCCATTGAGGAGCGCCCGGCGGCCGGGTCAGCCGTTTGGCGATTGCTCCTCGAAATCCCCTTTTGTAATGCAATCCATCCCTTGAATAGGGCCTGTTCGGACGTGCCAAAGCTCCGCTGATTTGTTATCAGCCATGGCAGCCGCCAGGGACGAGAAGAGACGAAGACGATGATTTTGAAGACCCATACCGTGAAGCAGGGCATGCCGGACGCTTCGCAGAAGTACCGCGCCTATCCGCAAATCGCCATTCCGGACCGCACCTGGCCGTCGAAGGTGATCGACAAGGCACCGATCTGGTGCTCGGTCGACCTGCGCGACGGCAATCAGTCGCTGGTCAATCCGATGGGCCATGACCGCAAGGCGCGCATGTTCCAGCTGTTGCTCGACATGGGCTTCAAGGAAATCGAGATCGGCTTTCCCTCGGCCTCCCAGACGGACTTCGACTTCGCCCGCTGGTGCGTGGAAGAGGGCGGCGTGCCCGCCGATGTGTCGCTGCAGGTGCTGGTGCAGTGCCGGCCGGAGTTGATCACGCGGACGTTTGAGGCGCTGGAAGGTGCCAAGAACCCGATCATCCACTTCTACAACTCCACCTCCGAGCTGCAGCGCCGCGTGGTGTTCGGCAAGGACGTCGCTGGCATCAAGCAGATCGCGGTTGATGCGGCGAAGATGATCATGGACATGGCGGCGAAGGCTGGTGGCGGTTATCGCTTCGAATATTCGCCTGAGAGTTTCACCGGCACCGAGCTGGAAGTGGCTTTGGAGATCTGCAACGCCGTTATCGCCGAAGTGAAGCCGACGGCTGACAACAAGCTGATCCTGAACCTGCCTTCGACCGTCGAGATGGCGACGCCGAACATTTATGCCGACCAGATCGAATGGATGTGCCGCAACATCGACAACCGCGAAAACGTGCTGATCTCCTTGCATCCGCATAATGACCGCGGCACGGGCATCGCTGCGACCGAGCTGGGCCTGATGGCCGGTGCCGACCGCGTCGAAGGCACGCTGTTCGGCAATGGCGAGCGCACCGGCAATGTCGATATCGTGACGCTGGCGCTCAACATGTTTACGCAAGGCGTCGACCCGCAGCTGGATTGTTCCGACATCGAGCGGATCAAGGCGGTCTATGAATATTCCAACGAGATGGTCATTCCCGAGCGCCATCCGTATGTCGGTGAACTGGTCTATACGGCCTTTTCCGGCTCGCATCAGGATGCCATCAACAAGGGCATGAAGGCGATCAAGACCGCCAATCATCCGGTGTGGGAAGTGCCTTATCTGCCGATCGATCCGCAGGATGTCGGCCGCACCTATGAGGCGATCATCCGGATCAACTCGCAGTCGGGCAAGGGCGGCATCGCCTACATCCTGCAGGAGGATTACGGCATCAACCTGCCGCGCAACCTGCAGATCGAGTTCCGCGAGGACATTCAGCGGATCACCGACGAAGAAGGCAAGGAACTGCCGTCGAAGAAGATTTACGACCGCTTCATCGAACGGTACGTCGATCAGACCGGCGCGCGCATCAAGTTCGTCGATCACCACACCTATCCGGCCGGGACTGACCAGAAGGGTATTCGGGTGGTTGCCGCCGAGATTACCGACAATGGCGAGACAAAGCGGATCGAAGGCAAGGGAACGGGCCCGATCGACGGCTTCGTCAACGCGCTCTCGACCTATCTCGGCATCGACCTCTCGGTGCAGGATTATTCCGAGCACTCTTTGCAGCATGGCTCGAATGCAGCTGCCATCGCCTATGTCGAAATGACCCATGCTGGCGGCAAGTTGTTTGGGGCTGGCATCAACACCAACATCGTGACGGCCTCGCTGGAGGCGATCGTCTCGGCCGCCAACCGTGTGTTGGACGAGCAGAAGAAAGCCTGATGAGATGACGCTCTTCGCCGAGGTTCGACATCCGTCCTCGGCGAAGGCCCCACTTGCGTTGCTGCATGGTTTTGGCGGGATCGGCGCCTCCTGGGCGCCGGTCATCGAGCGGCTCGAGCCACACCAGCCGCTTGTCGTCTATGACCTGCCGGGGCATGGGCGCTCGCTTGATGCCGAGGGTGTCGGGCATGCCGGCGTGATGGCCAAGGCCATGCTGGCGGATCTCGACCGGCGCGGCATTTCGAGCTTTCATCTTTGCGGTCATTCCATGGGTGGGGCGATTGCCAGCCTGATTGCGCTCAGGGCGCGGGATCGGGTGGCATCCCTAACACTTGTGGCGCCAGGTGGCTTTGGTCCTGAGATCGATCATCAGGCCTTGCGGCGTTATGGTTTGGCCGTCGAACCAGACGAGTTGGCTGTCGGGTTGGCCGCAATGGCTGCCCAGGGTGTTGCGTCTGAGGCAGCGGCTCTCGATCGGCTCGCGACTGCTCGACGGATTGCCGGGGCGACGGATCGACTGATGGAGATCCTCCAATCCTTCCTCGTGGAAACCGACGAACGGATCGGGCAGGGGACGTTGCCGCTCTCTTCATTCTCCGATCTCGGCATTCCAACGCGATTGCTCTGGGGAACGGCCGATCCGATCCTGCCGGTCGCGCAGGCAAAAAACATCTGGGAGGGCGCGGAGGTCACGCTGATAGAGACTGCAGGCCACATGCTGATCGACGAGGCGCCGGATAGGGTGGCTGTGGCGATCCGGGCGGCGATGGCTGAAGGATAGAACATTTCCGGCGGAATTAGAATCGCCTGAAATGCTCTATCTCTTTGCTTTGACGCAATTCCGATCGCAAAACCGGTTCCCACTTTTGCTGGAATTGCTCTAGCGGCTCAACCGAGCAGCCGTTCGCTGTGATCGAGCTTGAGAGGGGCATCTTCGCTCTCGATCTTGTAACGTTGCCAGTCGAGACGCCAGTTTCCGGCTTCGCCATCCACCGAGAACAGATTGTAGCCGGCGGCCGGTTTCTTCGCGCCGGGGCCCTGACTTGCCGAGGCAATGCCGACGACGGGGACCTTCTTTTCGCGGTCCGTCAGCCAGTAGAGCGTGTTGAGATGGGTGTGGCCGTGCAGCACGAGCTCGGCGCCGCCGGTGCGGATCGCGGCGGCGAAACGGCGGATGCCGATCATCCGCTTGTGCTGGGGAGCCGCTCCCCGGATTGGCGGGTGGTGGATCATCACCACGCGGAAAAGACCTTCCTCGCCGGCGGCCTTTAGAAGTGCTGCGGTCTCGCGGGCCTGGCGACCGCTGAAATAGCCCTGGGCGGAGAAGGGTGGGGTGGCGATGGAGGTCGAGCAGCCGATCAGCGCGACCGGGCCACGCCGGCGGATATAGGGGAAGAGCTTGTGAACGTCCTGGAAGATCAGCGGATCGTCGTCGCCGCGCATGTAGTCGTACCAGGCCTGCACGACGCGCTCGTGGGCGCCAGGCACATAGGCGTCGTGATTTCCCGGCACAACGGATGTATCGAGCGGTGCACCGGCTTCCTTCAGCCATTCGGAAACGAGCTTGACCTCAAGCTTTGAGGCGAGGTTCACGAGGTCGCCCGTTATGGCAAGGTGATCCGGGTTTTCGGTACGAAGCGACTCCAGGACCATTTCCAACGCATTGGGGAAAAGGTGCTTGCGGCGGTTGCGATGCCAGTTCACATAGCCCGTAATCCGCTTAGAGGCCAGTTCCCGGATCGTCAGGTTCGGCAGCGGGCCGAGATGCACGTCGGAGATGTGGGCGAGCTTGAACATGGCGCTTCTCTTAACGACGCTGAAACCGAGGGGCAAGGAAAATGACGCCAGCGGGTGGTGCCGGGACGGGTGCCGATAGCGAAAGGCTCGGATGGCCGAAGAGGTTCCTTGTTCGCCTTCTGCATGTCTATTTCGCCATCAATCGTGGCATGACGCTTGGTGTTCGTGCCGCCTGTTTCGACGACGTGGGGCGGATCTTCCTGGTCCGCCACACCTATGTGCCCGGTTGGCATATGCCAGGCGGCGGGGTGGAGCGCGGCGAGACGGCGATCGAAGCGCTTTTGAAGGAAATGCGGGAGGAGGGTAATCTTGAACCCGTCGATGCTCCCGCACTCTTCCATGTCTACTTCAATGCCCGGATCAGCCGGCGTGACCATGTCTTGCTTTACCGTGTCAACGTGCGGCAGACGATGGTCCGCCCCGCAGACCGGGAGATTGCCGAGGCTGGCTTCTTCCACTTCGACGCTCTGCCGGAGGGCGTGACCCAGGCGACGCGGCGCCGGATCGCGGAACTGCGCGGGGAAATCTCCCCGGCGCATCACTGGTGAGGGTCAGGCGCCGAGCTTTTCTCGACCGTGCGGCGCCATCAGGTCCTCATGAGGGCCAACCGGCACGACCCCGGTCGGATTGATCATGGTGTGGCTGCGGTAATAGTGATGCTTGATGTGGCGCATCTCGACCGTCTCGGCCACGCCCGGCGTCTGGTAGAGGTCGCGCAGATAGGCCGACAGGGCAGGATAATCGGCGATGCGGCGGATGTTGCACTTGAAGTGGCCGACATAGACGGGGTCGAAGCGCACCAGCGTGGTGAACAGACGCCAGTCGGCTTCCGTCATGCCGCTACCGAAGAGGTAGCGCTGATCGGTCAGTCGCTTCTCCAGCCAGTCGAGTGTCTCGAAGAGCGGATAGACGGCGCTTTCATAGGCTTCCTGGGTTGTGGCGAAACCGGCCTTGTAGACGCCGTTATTGACCGTGTCGTAAATGCGGGCGTTCACCTCGTCGATCTCGGAATGGAGATCTTCGGGGTGCATGTCGAGGCCCGAGCCGGTCAGGCCGTCGAAGGCCGAATTCAACATGCGGATGATCTCGGAGCTCTCGTTCGAGACGATAGTGTTCTGATGCTTGTCCCAGAGGACCGGTACGGTCACGCGGCCCGAGAAGGTCGGGTCGGCTTTGACATAAACTTGCCAGAGGAAATTCGAGCCGAAGAGATGATCCGGCGTGGCGCCGTCGCGGTCGTGGAATTCCCAGCCGTTCGACAGCATCAGCGGATCGACCACGGAAACCGAGATCAGGTCTTCGAGGCCCTTCAGGGCGCGGAAGATCAGGGTGCGATGCGCCCAGGGGCAGGCATAGGAGACGTAGAGGTGGTAGCGACCTGCCTCTGCCTTGAAACCGCCCTTGCCGGAAGGGCCGGCGGAGCCGTCTGCGGTCACCCAGTTGCGGAAGCTCGAGTCAGCCCTCTTGAAGTGCCCCGAGGTCGATTTCGTGTCGTACCAGACGTCCTGCCAGACGCCATCCACCAGTCTACCCATGGTCGCTTCCTTCTCGTTTGAACTTGACCCGGAAGATACGGCTGTCGGCTGCAATTGCGAGGGGCGATGGGTTGAACAGTGCGTTTTCCGTTGGACGGACAGAAATTTTGCTGCTATCGGAACAACACTCAAGATTTAAAGGCCCCGATGACCCTCGCACGGAACCCACGACGACGCTGAAGCTCTCGAACGCACGATATTCGTGCGCGTGAACCCTATCGCTGTCTGTCTATTGGTTTCGGTCATCCATGTTTCACTCCGGCCTTGTCTACCTCACCGAGGATGCGTCGCACGACGCTGTCATTGAACTCATCAACGAAGAAGCTTTTGGTCCCGGCCGGCACACCCGTGCGGCAGCGCGCATCCGCGAGCAGGGGCCGCATGACCGGTCGCTTTCCTTCATCTGCGCGGATAATGGCGAGACGATTGCCTCCGTGCGCATGACGCCGGTTCTGGCCGGGGATGTGAAGGGGCATCTGCTGGGGCCGCTTGCGGTTCGTCCTTCCCACAAGAACCGGGGCATTGGCCGCGAACTCGTGCGGATCGCCATCGAGGCGGCGCGGCGCAAGGGGTCGGAAGGCGTCATCCTGATTGGTGATCCGCCCTATTACATGCCGCTCGGCTTCGAGAAGGTCGCCTACCAGGCGCTCGACTTTCCCGGTCCAGTCGATCCGAACCGGGTGCTGGTCGTGCCTTTGGTGGGCGACGTGCATGACCGTTTGAAGGGTGTGATCGCCTGGCGGGACGCAAGTCCCGTCGAGGCCGCGGATGCGGCCGACGGTTCGAAACGCTACGCCTCCGCCTGACGCGGCGACTGCTCCCAGGGAAGGCACGGCCGTTCGCGCATCGGGTGGACGCTTTCAACCTCACGTTCGAGACAGGCACGAATGTAGACCCGGTTCACCAGTTGCATCAGCAAGGCAGTGAGCGGTGTTGCCATGGCGAGCCCAATCAGGCCGAAGAGCGTTCCGAAGACAAGTTGCGACGAGATCACCAGGACGGGAGGAAGAGACACTTTCTGCTTCTGCACGATCGGCGTGACGACGTAACTCTCCAGTGTCTGGACGAACATATAGACGGCAAGCACCATCAGCACCGCATTTGTCCCATCGGGTACGGCGAGCAGCAAGCCTGGGATCGCGGCGAGGATGGGGCCGACATTCGGGATGAAGGCGAGCAAGCCGGCGATGAGGCCAAGCGCCAAGGCGAGCGGTATGCCGATCAGCCAGAGACCGAGACCGGTCAGAATGCCGACGACGGACATCGATATCAACTGTGCCGACAACCAGCTCTGCAGCGTCGCGATGCTCTCGTCGATCACGTTGCCGGCCTCAGGACGGAGCGACGGCGCAAACAGGCGCAGAAAGCCTCTTCTGTAGGTGCCGGGATCGAACGCGCCATAGAGCGCGATAAAGAGCAGCAGGACACTGTTGCCGAGATAGCCGAATGCGGAACCAAGCGCCTGCGTGGCGGCGCCGCCGAACGCGCCGGACCAGAGATCGGTCTGCTCCATGCGATCGAGGAGTTCGCGGCCCCAGGCATATTGCTCGATGCGCTCGGCAAGGCTCTGTGCCGCTTCGGGGAGCTGTCGCCACAGCTCGTCGATCTGCGTCGATACGGCGGGCGCTGCGACCGTGCCGCCAATTGCAAAGCCGCCGACGATCAGCAGGAGGAAGATCGCCACACCCCATGCCGGGCGCAGCGACAGATGCCGGGCAATCCAGAGCCCTCCAGCCCGAAAGAATACGGCGAGCAGGAGCCCGGCAAAGATCATCAGCAGCGTTGCGGGCAAAAGAACCAGGAAAAGGATGAGCGCCGCTGCGAGGACGCCGAGTGACAGGACGCGCATCGAGACGCCTCTATCCCGCGCTTGATTGCGGCCTGATGCTCTGTCCGTTCGGTTCATGTGAATTGCCCCTTGTTCGCCAAAAGTCGCTGGGGCCATGCCGGCACCCTAGACTGGGAACAGTGGGGAGGGCTCGATGTTCCGATCCATTCTTGGCCCGCATGTGCTGGCGGTGATCCGAACAATGGGCGATCGGGCGAAGCAGAAGCTCAGAAGCGCTTGATCAGCCAGCAGATATCATAGCCCTTGGCAAAATCCTCGATGCGGCCGAAGACGTGGTAGCCGGCACGTTCATAGGCACGGCAGGCAGCCGGGTTGATCGTGTCGATATAAGCGCCGATGCAACCGCGCGCCTTCGCCTCTTCTTCGGCGAGTGTCAACAATCTGCCGGCCATGCCCTGACCGCGCAGGCGCTCAGGGACCGAGAGCAATTCCACATAAAGCCAACCGCGACCGGTATAGCCGACGAGGCCACCGTCGACGGAGCCGTCGTCTGCCTGAATCGGAATGAAGAGATCGCGCCTATCGGATGGGCCGAGCAGGGTCTCGTTGTGGGCCTTGATGCTGGCGAGGATCGCGTCGCGGGCGGTTTCGGGGACGGTGTCGGCGGGAGGGAGTGATGGAGGCATGGGCGAAGGTTAGGCTGCGTTGGCTTCATTGTCCACGTGCTGGTCGGCTGGCCCACATCGGTCATGGGGGGATTCCGAGTGACCACAGCCGCAAAGTGCCTGTTTCCTCAGGGGGCTTGGTCGACGATGCATCGTTGGTCCGCCGTCGAATATGCTAGATCTGGTCCGCCCAGCTACCGATTTTGCAGTGAGAATTCCGATGCATCCGATACCGACATTCACAACAGGTCGCCTCGTTCTACGCGCCATGCGCAAGGAGGACTGGCCTTCGTACAAGCAGCTGATGGCGTCGGAACGGGCGCAATTCATGGGTGGCCCGTTCCTGGATGCTGCAGCCTGGGGCATGTTCTGCAGCGACCATGCCCAATGGGACCTGTTTGGTTGCGGGGCGCTGATGATCGACGATCGGGCGACCGGTGCCTGTGTGGGACAGGTGGGGATCAATGCGGGGCCGCTGTTCCCGGAGTTCGAGTTGGGATGGTTCGTATATCCTCAATTTGAAGGCAGGGGCTATGCCCATGAGGCGGCTGAAGCGCTGCTCCATTGGGCGAGAGAAGTGCGGCAGTTGCCGAGCCTCGTCAGCTATGTCGATCCTGAGAATGTGAGGTCAGGGAGCCTTGCCATGCGGCTCGGCGCCGTGCTGGACCGGACAGCGGCTCGGCCCGCGCCAGAGGATCTGGTGTATCGGCACTATCCAAAGAGAGAGGGTTAGGCGGCGTCAGCAAGTAGCAGAGGGCGGGTGGTGCTACCGCCCCTCGCGCCACCACATGGCCGAGACTGCCAACAGCAAGATCCCCAAGCCAGCAAAACCGGCAAACAGGGGCATTGTGTTGACGCCCTTGAGCACCGTTTCGTCCGTCAGCTTGATCAGCATGCGGCGGTCGTCGGCGACGCGGACTTCGCCGCGCACCGGCAGGATGTCGGGGATGCGGACGGAAGCGTCGCCGTCGTCGAGGCGGGCGGTCAGGCCGCGGGTTTCCTCGCTGATCGGCGACAGCGTGTCCGTGCTGGAGATCATTGCGCGGAATTCGGGGGCGTCAACGGCGCCGACATGGACGAGGCTCGAGAAGTCGCCATTGGTGATGGTGAACAGGCCGGTCTCGGTCATGCGGCGTTCGCCGCGATAGAGGCCGGGCTGGATCTCGTTTAGGTTCAACGCAATCGTTTCGCCTGAGGGCGTGGTGATCGTCGCGGGGCCGGGGGCGTCGCCGATGGTCTGGCGGGTCACTTCCAGCGTGCGACCGGTGGCGCGCGCCTTCAGTGCCTCTTCCTCGAGCTCCGGCTCCTTCATCAGCCAGTGGGCGATGCGGCGATAGAGCGACACATGCGGGCCGCCGCCTTCGAAGCCGCGGGCCCAGAGCCAGCCCTGATCGGAGAGCAGCATGGCGACGCGGCCCTCATTGGCGCGGTTGAGCACGAGCAGGGGACGGTCGCCGTCGCCCGTCATGACGGTTTCGCCATCGGTACGGCCGACATCGACGCTGCGGAACCAGCGGCCCCATTGTGGCGGCTCCACGGCGGAGCCATCGAGGCCACGGGTGACGGGGTGGCGTTTGCCCTGCTCCGAGATGCGGGGATAGAAGCCGGCCTGATGGACATCGCCGGTCGGGGTGGCCGGAAGCACTGACTCGAGCGGTGTGAGGGCGATCGAGTCCTGTCCGGCATGTTCCGGGCCGGCGGCGATCAGCAGCGCGCCGCCATTCCTGACATATTCGGCGATGTAGTCGTAATAGAGGATCGGCAGCACGCCGCGATGCTGGTAGCGGTCGAAGATGATCAGGTCGAAATCATTGATCTTTTCGACGAAGAGTTCGCGGGTCGGGAAGGCGATCAGCGACAATTCGTTGATCGGCGTGCCGTCTTGCTTTTCCGGCGGGCGCAGGATGGTGAAATGGACGAGGTCGACCGAGGCGTCTGATTTCAACAGGTTGCGCCAGGCGCGCTCGCCTGCATGCGGTTCGCCGGACACGAGCAGCACGCGCAGGTTCTGGCGGATGCCCTCGATCAGGTGGATGGCGCGGTTGTTGACGTCAGTGACTTCGCCCGGTGTGGCGGCGACGGAGAATTCGAGGACATTGTTGCCGCCACGGGGCACGCGGAAGGCAAAGGAGGTCTCGGCGCCGGGAACGGCCGGGACGACCCCCAAATCTTCGCCGTTCATCTTGACCGAAACATCCGCGGGCTGGTTCGAGGCTTCGCCGTCGTCGAAGACGCGGAAGGTCAGTTCCTGTTCCTCGTCGACGATTCCGAAGCGCGGAGCGCGGAGGACTTCGATACGGCGATCGAACTCGTCGGCCTTGCCGGTGATCAGCGAATGCACCGGAGCATCGAACGGGAGCGCCTGGTTTTCGGCGGGGATGTCATGCACCTGGCCGTCGGTGACGAAGATTGCGCCGCCGACACGGGCCGGCGGAACGTCCGTCGTTGCCGCAGCCAGCGCTTCGAAGAGCTTGGTGGACGGGGCGTCGCTGTCGCCGGGATCGGTGACCTCGATGATGCGCGGCTCGATATTGGGGAAGCGCCCGAGGCGGTCGCGGATGCCCTGCAGTGCCTGATCGGTCTGCTCGACACGGCCGGCGATCTGCTGGCTCTGGCTGCGGTCAACGATCACGGGCACGACTGTCGTCAGCGGATCGCGCTCTTCCTGAAGGAGGAGCGGGTTGGCAAGGGCTGCAAGTACGGCGATCGAAGCGGCCAGGCGGATGGCGGTGCCGCGTACGCCGCGCAGGAAACCGAGGACGGACAGCACCACGGCCAGCACGGCAAGGGTGGCGATGGCGATCCAGGGGATGAAGGGGGCGAATTCGAGCGTCATGGTCTCACTGCCCCAGTCGTTCGAGCAGCGCAGGCACGTGGACCTGGTCTGCCTTGTAGTTGCCGGTCAGCATATACATCATGATGTTGACGCCGGAGCGGAAGGACATTTCGCGCTGCATCTCATCGGCGGGGACGACAGGGAGCACGCTTGCGCCATTGGCATCGATTGCCCAGGCGCCCATGAGATCGTTGCCGGTGATCATGATCGGGCTCACGCCATCGCCGGAGGAGGCGACGCCGCTGTTGCTGGAGAGCGCTTCCTGGCGGGCCTCGACCCAGAGCGGGCTGCCGCTGTAGCGGCCGGGAAAGCCCTGCAGCAGATAGAAGGCGCGCGTCAGCACGTGGTCTGATGGAACCGGCTCCAGCGGCGGGATGTCGATATTGGCAAGGATCGCCTGCAGGCGTTCGCCGTTTGGAGAGGCCCCGACCTCGTTGCCGAGCGTCGAGCCCTGGTCACGCGTGTCGAAGAGCACGGTGCCGCCGGCGCGCATATAGGCGTCGATGCGGCTGATGGCAGCGGCAGAGGGCATAGGGGCGGAGGCCGAGATCGGCCAGAAGATGATCGGGTAGAAGGAGAGTTCGTCCTTCGAAATGTCGACACCTATGGGCGGGGCGGGCTCTAGCGTCGTGCGGTAGGTGAGGAAGTCGGTGAGGCCGGCGAGACCCTGCTCGGAAAGGCGATCAACCTCGGCTTCGCCGGTGATGACATAGGCGAGGTGGGTGTTGTCGAGCCGCTCAAGGATCTGCTCGTCGCCGGGCTTGGCATCAGTCGACTGGGCAAGCGCCTGACCGGGCATTGTTGCCGCAGCGAGCGCGACGGCAAGCGCCAGGATTGAGGCGGCAGCAGCCGGTGCGCGTTTCGGCATGCGGGAGAAGGCTCCGCCCATGAAGAGGACGATCAGGCTGTCGATGACGAGAAGCAGGAAGGCGAGCGTCAGCAGGGAGGGCTTCAGCGGGGTGGCGGCCGTGCCGGCCATCGGGTCGCGGGCGACGGTGAGGCCTGCCGGCGAGGGGAGCGGGCGCAGTGTGGCATCCGATGGCAGGAGGTTGAGTGCCGTGAAGCCGTCTTCCGTGCCGTAGAGGCCCGGCGGATTGTCGAGGGTCGCGGCTTCTGGACGGTCCGGGCCGAGCGACAGGGGCTTTGCGGTGCCCGCCTCGGCGGTGAGCGCGCCGCGTTCGGTCAGAAGACGGAAGGGCGGAAGCGACGGGGCGGTCGCCTGGCCGGCCTGAGCCTCAGCTGCGCCGACACGAGTGAGCTGGACGATACGGCGGAGCATGTCGACAAAGGTGCCGGAAATCGGCAGATCCGACCAGGTAGCCTCGGCGCTGACGTGGAAGAGCACGATGCGGCCGGCGCCGTTGTCCTCGACGGTGACGAGCGGCGTGCCGTCGGCAAGGCTTGCCCAGGTGCGGGCGGCGAGATCCGGTGTCGGTTCGGCGAGCACCTGTCGCTTGACGAGGATGCCCTCGGGGCGCGGCATGCCGGCAAAGGGGCCAAAGGTCGGGAAGTCGGCAAGCGGCTGCGGCTCGGCCCAGGAGAGTGCGCCGCCGAGCGCGCGTTCGCCCTGGCGCAGGATGACCGGCACGAGTGGGTCGTCTGCGGGGGCGGCGGCAAGGCGGGGGCCGGCAAAGCGGATCAGCGTGCCACCACGGTTGATCCAGGCCTGCAGCGGATCATAGACGTCGGCGGGCAGGCGCCCGACATCGGCAAGCACGAGGGCAGACGGGTTCTGGGCGAGGATTTCCGGAATGGCGACGGCAAGGTCGGTCTGGCCGGGCTTGACCACATCGGCATAGGGGCCAAGCGCGCGTTCGATGTAATAGAGCGGCGAGAGCAGCGGCTGGAAGCCGTCACCGCTGTCGCCGGAAACAAGCGCGACCTTGCGGCGGCGGAAGCCGTCGTCGAGCAGGTGGGTGGCGCCGGCCGAGGCGACGCCTGCGATCGAGAGGCGGGCGAAATCATTGCGCAGTTCGAAGGGCGCTGCGATCTCGCCGGACGCTTCCGTCGTGCCGGGGGCGAAATCGACCTGACCGGAGGCGATTATGCGACCCTGGCGGTCCTGAGCATCGATGATGAGGCTGCGAGGTTCCGAGGCGTTGAGGCGCGAGAGCGTGACGGTGAGCGCATCCGAGCCGTTGTTTGCTACGGTGATTGCGACGCTTGCTGCACCATCGCCCTCGACGATGCGGAATTCGGCGGGCGAGAGGCTGGCGAGATCCGACAGGAACGGATCTTCCGCGTCGCGGGCGATGCCGTCGGAGACATAGGCGAGCGTGCCGGGGCGTTCCGACGAGAAGGTGGTGCGGAGCGCTTCGATGGTCCTGATACGATCCGGGCGCTGCGGATGGGGTGTCGCGGCGGCGAGCTTCTCCAGCGCCACGGCTGCGGTGCCGGGGATCGCGTCATGGGTCGGATCGGCGGTGAAGACGATTGCGACGGGCAGGCTGCGGTCGGCGGCATCGCCGATCAGGGCGGTCGCGGTCTCGACGCGGCGATCCCAGTCGCCGACGGTTGCCCAGCCGTTGTCGACAACGAGCAGTAGAGGACCGTCGCCGGAGAGGGTGGCGTTGCGCGGGTTTAGTACCGGATCGGCCAGCGCGAAGATCACGATCGCGGCCATCAGCATGCGCAGCAGCGTCAGCCACCAGGGGCTTTTCGAGGGCGTTTCCTCGCGCTTCAAGACGCCGGCAAGGATCTTCAGCGGCGGGAAAACTTCCGCCTTGGGGCGCGGCGGCGTGAGCTTCAGCAGCCACCAGATCAGTGGCAGCGCGAGCAAGGCACCGAGAATGGCGGGAGCGCCGAAGGCCAGGGGGATGCCGAACATCAGCCCGCACTCCTGTTGACGGCGGGCGGCATGCCCGACAGGTGCATGTGGACAGCGACGAGGGCCTCCGAGGCGAGGCGATCGGTGCGGTTGTGGGTGAAGCTCCAGCCCATGCGGCGGAGCTGATCCGACATCGATCCTCGGCGAGCGAGATAGGCCTGCTGGTAGTCTTCGCGCAGGGTCTCGGCGCGGCCGGAGGTGAGCTTTTCGCCGGTTTCGGGATCGGTGAACTCGGTGCGGCCGGTATAGGGGAAGGTCTCTTCCGCCGGATCGGCGACCTCGAGCACGTGGCCGCGAAGACCGCGGCGGGCGAGCGGCGTGATGCGCTCCATCACCCGGTCGGCATCGTCGAGAAAGTCGCCGATCAGCACGATGTCGCTTGCGCCGCGGATCATGCGGGTGTCGGGCAGGCCTTCGGTCAGCGGCGCATGCATGATGGCGGTCGCAAGACGCTCGGCGGCGTTGCGGGCGGAGATCGGCTCCATGATACCAGGGCAACCTATGCGTTCGCCGGAGCGCGCGAGGATTTCGGCGAGTGCCAGCATCAGCACAAGCGCGCGGCTTTCCTTGGAAACAGAGGCAAGCGTCGACTTGTACATCATTGAGGGCGACATGTCGGCCCAGAGCCAGACCGTGTGGGCCGCTTCCCATTCGCGGTCACGGATATACATGTGGTCGTCGCGCGCAGAGCGGCGCCAATCGATGCGCGAGAAGCTCTCGCCATCTGCATAGGGGCGGAATTGCCAGAAGTTTTCGCCGATGCCGCGCTTGCGGCGGCCATGCCAGCCGGCAATCACGGTATTGGCGATGCGCTTTGCCTCGACCATGCAGTCAGGCACGAGCACGGCGCGCTGGCGGGCGCGCTTCAGCACTTCGCTGCCGGCTGTCTGCTCGACGATCTGGCCGATCGATGCCACGCGGTTAAGGCCTCCCTTACTTGCGCAGGTCGGAAACGAGACCCGCGATGACGTCGCGGACGGTCATGCCTTCGGCACGCGCCGCAAAGGTCAGTGCCATGCGGTGTTCGAGCACGGGTTCGGCGAGTGCGTATACGTCGTCGATGGAGGGGGCGAGGCGGCCTTCATAGAGGGCGCGGGCACGGGCGCAGAGCATCAGGGCCTGTCCGGCGCGGGGACCCGGACCCCAGGCGATGTTCTTGTCGGTCGTGTCGTTGCCGTGGCCCGGACGTGCCGAGCGGACGAGCGTCAGAATGGCGTCGACCACGGTGTCGGAGACCGGCATCTGGCGGATCAGCTTCTGGATCTCCAGCAGGCGGGCGCTGTTGATCACTGCACTGGCGCGGCGGTCACCGACGCCTGTCGTCTCCAGCAGGATCTGCCGTTCGGCGGCAAGTTCCGGATAGAGAACGTCCACCTGCAGCAGGAAGCGGTCAAGCTGGGCTTCGGGCAGCGGGTAGGTGCCTTCCTGCTCCAGCGGGTTCTGGGTTGCAAGCACGTGGAAGGGGGCGGGCAGCTGATAGGGCTGGCCGGCGATGGTGACGTGGTACTCCTGCATCGACTGCAGAAGAGCGGACTGAGTTCGCGGGCTTGCGCGGTTGATCTCATCGGCCATCAGCAGCTGGGCAAAGACCGGACCCTTGACGAAGCGGAAGGAGCGACGCCCCGTCTCGTCCTGGTCCATGACTTCCGTGCCGATGATGTCAGAGGGCATCAGGTCGGGCGTAAACTGGATGCGGTTGGCATCGAGGCCAAGGGCCGAGCCGAGCGTCGTCACGAGCTTGGTCTTGGCGAGACCGGGAACGCCGACCAGAAGAGCATGGCCACCGGAGAGAATGGCGAGGAGGGTGTTTTCGACGACCTTTTCCTGGCCGAAGATCACCTTGGCCACTTCCTGGCGGATCGCCGCGATATCTGCGAGCGCCTTCTCGGCCTCGGCGACGATCGCTTTCTCGTCCATTGCAACATCGGGATTTGGCATCATGCCCATGGTCTGCTCCAATTGGTTTTGGCCGAGTCCGGCGAATCGAACGGACGCGTAAGGTGCATGTTACTGAAACTAACTTATTGGCGAGAGGACGGCTGACAAGGACGTTTCGAATGACTATCTCGTGACTGTTATAAGCTAAAGACAAAACCGGGACGCAAAGATGGCAGGCGATACGCTGAAGGCGACTACAGATGCGGCGGGGCTCGCCGCGCTGATTTCGCGCGCGTCAGCGCAAACATCGGGCGGAAAGGCATCACTACCGCCGGTGGAACGCTGGGAACCGCCGTTCTGTGGGGATCTCGACATGGAAATCAGGGCTGACGGGACCTGGTTCTACATGGGCACGCCGATCGGTAGGGCGCCACTCGTCAGGCTGTTTTCGACGGTTCTGCGCAAGGATGAGTACGGCAAGACCTATCTCGTCACGCCTGTGGAAAAGGTCGGTATTCGTGTTCAGGACGCCCATTTCGTCGCGGTCGAGATGAGCGTGACGGAAGAGGCGGGTGAGTCGGTGCTGACATTCCGCACCAATGTCGGCGATGTGGTCGAGGCGGGGCCTGAGCATCCGCTGCGCTTCGAGATCGTTGGCGACAATCACGAGCTCAAGCCTTACCTGGCCGTCCGTGGCCGTCTGGAGGCGCTTGTCTCGCGAGCGGTCATGTATGAGCTCGTCGAGCGGGGAGAGGTGGTGGAGATCGAGGGCAAGGCGATGTTTGCCGTGCGCTCTCGCGGCGCGGTATTTCCGATCATGCCCGCCGAAGAACTCGATCGCCTGTCCCGATGACATCAATGACGTTTACCGCAGAGGACTTCCGTCGCCGGGCGCTGGAACAGGTGGGTGCACCGCTTGAGCATGCCTGGCGCGACCATGGCGACCATGCGCTGAACCCGGACACCATCCTGCAATACGAGCAGTTGAAGCTGAAAGACGCGGCGGTGCTGATCGGTGTGATCGACGATCCGGACGAGGCGCGCATCATCCTGACGCAGCGGACCAGCAAGCTCCGGCAACATGCCGGGCAGATCGCCTTTCCGGGCGGCGGTATCGATGCGACGGACACGTCGCCGGAAGAAGCGGCGCTGCGCGAGGCGGAGGAAGAGATCGGCCTCGACCGTCGTTTCGTCGAGACGGTCGGGCGGCTGCCGCAATATCTCTCGGGAACCGGTTTCCGCATCCAGCCGGTGCTTTCCGTCGTGCAACCCGGCTTCGAATTGACGCTCAATCCCGACGAGGTGGACAGCGTCTTCGAGGTGCCACTTTCCTTCCTGATGAACCCATCCAATCACCGGCAGGACAGCCGGATGTGGCAGGGCTCCGTCAGACATTTCTACGTGATGCCCTATCGGGAGCGGCATATCTGGGGCATTACGGCCGGCATCATCCGGACACTTTACGAAAGGCTCTATGCATGACCAATCTGGCCGATCGCGACTGGTTCCAGGAGCCTGCCCTCAAGAAACTGATGACGCTGCTCAACAGCGGTGGCGCGGAGACACGGGTGGTCGGCGGCGCGGTGCGCAACAGCCTGATGGGTTTGCCCGTGGGCGATATCGACCTTGCCACGACGCTGATGCCGGAAGAGGTGGGCGGCCGGGCGGCGGCGAAAGGCATCAAGGCGGTGCCGACGGGGATCGAGCACGGCACGGTGACGCTTGTTGTCGATGGCAAAGGTTATGAGGTGACGACGCTCCGGCGTGACGTCGAGACCAATGGTCGCCATGCCCAGGTCGCCTTTGGTGCGAGTTGGCAGGAAGATGCCGACCGGCGGGACCTGACGATCAACGCGCTTTATGTCGGTGTCGATGGTGAGGTGATCGATCTCGTCGGCGGCCTGAAGGACATCGAAACGAAGACAGTGCGCTTCATCGGCGATGCCGAGCAGCGGATTGCAGAAGACTACCTGCGCGTCCTGCGCTTCTTCCGCTTCTTCGCCCATTACGGCAGCGGCCGTCCCGATGCGGACGGGTTGAAGGCCTGTGCTAGGGCGCGGAGCCAGCTGAAATCGCTCTCCGCCGAGCGCGTCTGGAGCGAGATCAAGAAGCTCTTGTCCGCGCGGGATCCGGGGCGGGCGCTCCTCTGGATGCGCCAATCGGGCGTGCTGACCGAAATCCTGCCTGAAACGGAGAAATGGGGCATCGATGCGATCCCCGGTCTGATCGCAGCCGAACAGGCATTGGGCTGGGATCCTGATCCGTTGCTTCGTCTCTGCTCTATCGTGCCGAAGGATGCGGCGCGGCTTGTGACGCTGTCCGAGCGATTGCGGCTGTCGAATGCCGAGGCGCTGGCGCTCGACCGGTTCGCACGGGCGCCGAAGCCGCAGGAGACGGTGACCGACGTCGCCTTCGACCGCGATCTCTACCGCTTCGGCAAGGACGGCATGATCTCGATGCTGAAGCTCGAGCTTGCCTCCGCCCGGGCCCGTGCAGAGGGGGACCAGAAGGCGATGGCGCGGAGTGCGCGGCTGTTTTCGCTGTTGAAGCGTGCCGAGGGCTTTGTGCGGCCGGTGCTGCCGATCAAGGGCTCCGACGTGCTTGCCGCCGGTATCCCTGCCGGGCCGAAGGTCGGGGAAATTCTCGGCAAGCTCGAGGAAGGCTGGATCGCATCGCAGTTCAATCTCAGCCGCGAAGATCTGCTGGCCCGGCTGGAGACACTGGCGAAAGCTTGAGAGTTCGGCGCATCGAGGTAGGATGATACGCCCGAGAGCGGGTTCGGTTCATCAGGCCCCGCTCAACAAAGAGTGTCCATTTGTCCGCGATCCAGCGGCGATCCCTGGAGCGTATCTCTCCCGGCTTCAGATGATCGACATGACGTCGGTCTGGCCTTTCATAGGAGGGATTTCCATGACACGCATTGCCGTCGCATTTCTTGCCGCAGGCATGACCTTTGCCGCTTCTTCGGCGAATTCCGCCAACATTGTCGAGACCGCCCAGCAGGCGGGCAGCTTCAAAACTCTTTTGGCCGCCGCTCAGGCTGCCGGTCTCGTTGACGCGCTTTCGGGCGGCGGTCCGCTCACGGTCTTTGCCCCGACGGACGAGGCTTTCGCAGCGCTTCCGGCCGGTACGGTCGAAAACCTGCTCAAGCCGGAAAACAAGGATCAGCTGGCCGCGATCCTGAGCTACCACGTCGTCGGTCGTGAACTGACCTCGACGATGCTGCCGGGCCGCACCATCCATGTCCGCACGATCAAGAGCGGCGGTGACCGGACGCTCGCCGTGTCGAAGTCTGGCGCCGGCGTGACCGTCGATGGCGCAAACGTCGTATCCGCCGACATACGCACTGATAACGGCGTCATTCACGTGATCGACAAGGTCATGCTGCCGAGCAGCTAAGACACGCAGGTTCGTCCTGGACACGGAGCCCGCCTGTC
This sequence comes from Agrobacterium sp. MA01, assembly GCF_009650195.1. NCBI lineage: Bacteria > Pseudomonadati > Pseudomonadota > Alphaproteobacteria > Hyphomicrobiales > Rhizobiaceae > Agrobacterium > Agrobacterium sp. MA01. Next base: position 2,559,088 of record NZ_CP045854.1, on the reverse strand, counting down.
GGGCTCCGTTGCCGTTCATGCCGTGTCGCCTGAGGTTTCAGGCCGTCTGGGACTGGTCGTTGCGGATCCGTTCCTTGATGTGGTCCACCATGGACGGACGGATGATCTCCTCGCCATGGGTGACCTTCAGGTGTTCCACGGCCCGTCTTACGACTTCTGCCTCCTCGTCGGCCCGCGTGTGCCAATCGCAGCCGGGGACAAGAGTTCCGCATTCGAAGCGTTTCATGATCGTCTCCTCCTTCGTCGTCTCAACTCTGCCGTAACCGCAGAATGCCACGATTGTTCGGCGGATAGCAAAAAAAATGGCCCGCACGAGGCGGGCCAAGGGTATCGACGCGGTGGATTCGGACTGATCAATCGGGCATGGCCCAGGCATGGAATACGGAGCGCGCGGGTTGGCGCTTGCCCCGATGGCTGCCAGTCTCGATGTCGTTTGCGGCAAGCCGGTCGGCGAGATCCTTGCCGGCCAGACCGAGGCGCACCTGCTCAACGAAATAAGAATGGGGCAAGTCGACATCACTCGACTGACGCATTTGCTCCGCCAGCCGATCGATCAATTCGGGTGCCTTGAGCGCACGATCGGTGGGGTCACTGACGCGGGATACGGATACTGAGCTGGATGGGGTCATCGCAATCTCCTCCTCGATACTGCGTGAGGCCGCAGAATGCCTCCCGTCCGGCGCGAGCGCAATGCAAACTGTCAAGTTCGCGACACACTTTGTCGTAAGCGGCGGGAATCACCGCTCATTCTTTTTCGTGAGTTGACGTGTGGATAACCGTGACAGCGGTAACCCGTGCGATCAGGGATATCGCACGAGCGGCGGGAGCGAGGAGAGGATTGATTCGACGTTACCGCCGGTCTTCAGGCCGAAGATCGTGCCGCGGTCGTAGAGCAGATTGAACTCCACATAGCGGCCGCGACGGACAAGCTGTTCCTCGCGGTCCTCGTCCGTCCAGGGATTGTTGAAATTGCCCCGGACGATCTTCGGATAGACGAGATTGAAGGCGCGGCCGACATCCTGGACGAAAGCAAAGTTGGCGGCCCAGCCGCCCTTGTCCTCGTCTGCCGTCAGCCAGTCGAAGAAGATGCCGCCGATGCCGCGCGCCTCGTTGCGGTGGGGCAGGAAGAAGTATTCATCGCACCACTTCTTGTAGGCGGGATAGTCGGCGACGGCGGGATGGCGTTCGCAGGTGACTTCCATCGCGCGGTGAAACAAACGAGTGTCCGGATCGTCCTGGCTGCGCCGACGGTCGAGCACCGGCGTCAGGTCGGCGCCGCCGCCGAACCACTGGCTCGATGTGACCACCATGCGGGTGTTCATGTGCACCGTCGGCACATGCGGGTTCACGGGATGGGCGATCAGCGAAATGCCTGAAGCCCAGAAGCGCGGGTCTTCCTCGGCGCCGGGCATCTGCTTGCGGAACTCGGGTGAAAACTCGCCATGTACCGTCGAGGTGTGCACGCCGACCTTCTCGAAGACGCGGCCATACATCATCGACATGCGGCCGCCGCCGCCCTTGCCCTCTTCGCGCTGCCAGTCCTTGGCCTGGAAACGACCCGGCTCGCGATCGGCCATCGGGCCGGTGAGCTCGTTTTCCAGCGTCTCGAAAGAAGCGCAGATCGTGTCGCGCAGGCTTTCGAACCAGGCGCGGGCGGCGTCCTTCTTCTCCTCGATATCCTCGGGCAAGCCTTTCGGCAGAACCGGTCGCTCCATGTCGTCCCCCTCAACTTCTTCAGGCAAACGAATATCAGGTGAAATCGCGGGCGGCCATATGGGGGCGGGGGTGTCCCCGTAAAATCGACTCGCCTTCCGGTTTTGCGTGGATTAATCTCTCGTCCATGCGAGGGATTTCATGACGAAGATACCTGGCCCGCCGCCATTTACAGGTCTCAGGAAGCGTATTGCCGATCACCGCGCCGGAACGGCCGGGCGTCTGGGCGGGCAGTTCGTGCGCGAGACCTATTGTCTGACCCGCGAAGAGGCCCGAGCCAAGGCGCGCGAGTGGTTCGACGCCTTTCCGAAGGCGGCTTACTGGACCGAGGTAGAAAGCTGGCGGCAGCTCGACGAAGACCAGATCGAGTTCACCATGCGCCGGCTGCCTTCGGCCGACTGACGCGCCCTGCTCAGGTGCGATCCGAAGGCGAAACCTCAATTCGCTAAAATTCTAACAATCTTCGAAAGCCAATCACAAAGCCTCGTCGCTAGGGTGATCCCTATACAGCCGGAATGATGCCGGCTTCGGATCGACATGACATGCGACACAAGGTTTTCCCATGACTGTAGCCTCGTTCAACCCATCCATTGCCAGTCAGGCTTCGATGGCGAGCGCTGCCGCGTCCGCCCTTGACCGGGCAACACCGCGCGCGGTGGCAGCGCCTGTCGCCGAGGTAGATGCGGCTGCATCGAGCTATTGGTCGATTTCCACCACCATGCGGCCCGGCAGCCTGTCGGCTGGCAGCGTGCAGGAAGCGAACGAGATTGCGGCCGCGGTCTCCGATACGGCTGCACTCGGCCTGGAGCAGGCGACGGATATCGTCGCACGCATCCAGCAGAAGCTCGTGCTTGCCAAGGCTATCGGCGCCGATCGCAATGCGATCAATGCCGATATCTCGCAGATGAAGGTCGATCTCGGTGCCGTCGTTGAGGACAGCACATTCAACGGCGACAACTGGCTGATGGTTGAGGCCGGCGGGCGGCCCAAGGTCGCCTCGCTCCTCGCCTCGGTCACCACCGGCGATGACGGTGGCCTGTCCATCAATATGGTCGATTTCGACACTGCCAAGTCGACGCTCGTCTCGCGCCAGGAGGCGCGCGACGGGGTGCTGACGCGGGCCTATGCCGGCACCAGCCTCGGCGGCGTGCCTTACAATTACTACCTGATGGATGCGCAATCGCGCGAACCGGCAGAGGCCGGGGCCCGCGAGATCAGGCTCGATAGCGGCACGACCAGCGACGAGATCGACGGGATGATCTCGACCCTCAATCGGGTCTTGATCGATATGGTGAGCGCCAGTGCCGAGGTGAGCAAGACGCGCAGCCAGGTGACGGGCGGCGGCGTGCTTCTGCAAGGCTTGCAGGGGATGTCCGAACTCGGTGTCAGCCGACTGGTCGATACGGAACTCAACGAGCAGCGGGTTCGGCTGACAGCAGAGAAGGTGCAGGACCAATTGCAGTCCTCCGCGCTCAACATGGCGAATGTTTCGATGACGTCGTGGTTGAAGCTCTGAGCTCAAGCTGCTGTTTGTGAATCGAAAAGGCCCGCTTTGAGCGGGCCTTTTGCTGTTCTCGGCAGCTGACCTGGTCTCGTTCAGCTCTTGGCGCGGGGACGCCTTGCCTTGCCGCGCGGCAGCGGGACCATGATGGGGGTCGCGGCTTTTCCGGCCTTCTTCGGCAAGTCCGTGTCCTTTTCCGGGGCGGCCGCTGTCGCAATAGGATCGACGGTCGGATCTGCCGCCTCCGGTGATGCCGAAGCCTCCGGCAAGGGCTCGTCTGGTACTGGTGGTTCAACGTCGACCACGGCTGGAAGTCGCGCCTCCGCGGCAAGCACGGGAATGGCTTCCGGCTCGACCGGTTCTGTTTGGATGGTGACCGGTTCTGCGACGGTGTCTTCGACGAGGCTGGCTGCGACCGTCTCGGGTGTTGCGGTTGTCGCCTCAACGGGTGCTTCTGCAGCGGGCGCTTCACCGCGCAGGATGTCGTTGATGATTTTGGTGACCTTCAAGGCCGTCGGCAGGTCGGTGTTGGTCGAATGGCCGCAGAAGGAGACCTTGATGTCGGTCGCAATCTTCGGGCGCGAATTGAGTTCGCCGAACCAGTCGAGTTCGCCGACGACGTCGATGACCTCGGTGAAGGCTTCCGGCATCTTGATCCGGCCACCGAAGGTGACGATCCGCGCGGTGTTGGCCAGCGTCTCTAACCGACCCGGGTCACTGGCCTTCAAGGCGTAGAGGGCGTCGGCAATGACGCGGTTGCCGCGGGAATGGCCAGCGATCAGGGTGAAGGACAGCGTGGGATCGGCAAGCAAGGTCGATACCGTATCGGCATCGAGGCCGGTGCGGCGATTGGTGTCGGTTTCCTCGTCACGCTTGCCATAGGCACCGAGCTTCGGCCGACCGACGACGTCGTCGATCACCTCGAGATTGCTTCTGACATGACCGAGCCAGCCGAAGAGGAAGGCGCCGCCGATGGCCTCGTTGACGATGTCGCCAAGGCCGTAGCCCGACACAACGGCTGCCACGGGGGCGTCGATCGCGTCGGCCACGTTGCGCGCGAAGGCGGCGGCACCGATCGCCGAGCCGCCGATGCCGGCGACTGCCATGGCGCGCACCTCGCGCCCACCGCGCAGGCGGAATTCCTCGACGCTGTCGCAGAGCGTCAGCATCCCGGCGCCTGTGGGCGGAACGATCATGATCAGGCCTTCAGAGGCCAAGCTGTCACTGATGTAGAAGGTCTCGTCGGCTGTGAGGGCCTTAACATCATAATAGAGCGCGTCCATGCCCGTATTGCGGAGACGCCAGGGCTCCAGGGCGGCGTTGCGGACCGGGCGCTGGCTCAAGCGCTCGGGGAAGCTCAAGGATCGGGCGAACTGGGTGAGACCCAGGGCGAATGCTGTCTCGAACATGACTCCATCTCCCTATTTTGCTGCAATGCAGCATAGCGCGACACGGTTGAATTAGCAATTGCCGTTGAAGCGGCGCATCGCTAACGTCTCGCTATCCTAGGCGAGGGCGACTGTGGGCGCCTTGATCTATGTCTGGTTCCTGCCGATCCGGAGTCAGAAGCCGGTCTGGCGCAGCGCTTCCCCGGTGATCATGGCCGCCGACATCGCGACATTGATCGAACGCTGGCCCTCGATCATGGGGATAATGATCCGGTGATCGGCCCGGTCATGCACCTGATCGGGGACACCGGCACTTTCGCGCCCGAAGAGAAGGATGTCGTTTCCGACGTAATCGAATTCGGTGTAGGGCAGGGCGGCTTTGGTCGAGGCGAGCACGAGGCGGCGTCCTTCCGAAAGCCGCCAGGTGTCGAAGCGCTCCCAGTTGACGTGGCGGGTCATGGCGACGCTCGCGAGATAATCCATGCCTGCGCGCTTCAGGTTCTTGTCGGAGAGCACGAAGCCGGCCGGCTCGATGATGTCGACCTTCATGCCGAGGCAGGCGGCGAGCCGGAGGATGGTTCCGGTGTTGCCGGGAATGTCTGGCTGGTAAAGGGCGATGCGCAAGTCGGTCATGGGCCGGTCTTATGCGATCGGGGCACGTCGCTCAAGGCGGTCGCTGTCTTGCTGACTGCCGGCTGTGATCGGTGTGCAACAGTTGCGGGCGAATGTCTCGATCGCCGCGAAAGCCGGCTGGAAAATTCCCCTGTCCGCCGATAGAAGGAAGCTCTACTTCAACACTAAAGCGGGAGGGCCATCGATGGATCTATTCGGTATTTCGCGCCATCCCCGATTTATGGCTGTTGCCGCCTGAGGGCGTCACCTCCGCCTCTTTTCCCAAACTGATTCATCCTGCGGCCATAAGTGGCCCCAATCATTGAATATTCGCGTCCTTGCGCCACCTTCGTCCGGTGTCGCGCGCGCCATTTCTGGAGACGTTTCATGTTCTCGTGGTTCGAAAGCCGCCTGAATCCGTACCCGGCCGATGACCCGGTCCTGCCGCCCAAGGGCCTTGTCGCCTTCTGCTGGCACTACACCAAGCCCGCCGGCTGGTGGCTGGCGTTGCTCGGCCTGTGCTCCGGCCTGATCGCGGTCGCCGAAGTGTTCCTGTACCAGTTCCTCGGCAATATCGTTGACTGGCTGTCGACGGCCGAACGTTCGACCTTCCTGCAGACGGAAGGCGGCACGCTTGCCTGGATGGCGGGCCTGCTGCTGATCGGCCTGCCGGTGCTCGGTGTGATGCACACGATCACCATGCATCAGGTGCTGGCTGGCAATTTCCCGATGATCGCGCGCTGGCAGATGCACCGCTTTCTGCTCCGGCACTCGATGACCTTCTTTGCCAACGAGTTCGCCGGTCGCGTCTCGACCAAGGTGATGCAGACGGCGCTGTCTGTCCGCGAAAGCGTGATGAAGATCATCGACGTCTTCATCTATGCGACGACCTTCTTCGTCTCGATGCTGGCGCTGGTTGCGTCCGTCGACTGGCGCCTCGGCGTGCCGCTCGTCCTCTGGCTGGCGATCTACGCGCTGATCCTGCGCAACTTCATTCCGAAGCTGCGCAAGCTCTCCAGCGAACAGGCCGATGCCCGCTCGATGATGACGGGCCGTATCGTCGACAGCTATACCAATATCGCGACGGTGAAGCTGTTCTCGCATGCCGGCCGGGAAGAGACCTACGCCAAGGAGGGCATGGATGCCTTTCTCGGCACGGTACATCGGCAGATGCGGCAGATTTCGCTGCTCAATATCTGCGTCGATATCAACAATGCCATCGTCCAGTTCTTCGTGGCGGCACTCGGCATCTGGTTCTGGCTGAACGGCACGGTGACCGTCGGTGCGATTGCGGTTGCCATCGGGCTTTCCATGCGCATCAACGGTATGTCGCAGTGGATCATGTGGGAGGTCGCAGCCCTCTTCGAAAACATCGGCACCGTCTATGACGGCATGGGCATGATGACCAAGGCCCACGACATCGTCGACAAGCCGGCTGCCAAGGCGCTCGCCGCACCGAAGGGCGAGATCGTCTATGACGGCGTGCGCTTCCACTATGGCAAGCAGAAGGGCGTGATCGAGGACTTCTCGCTGACCATCAAGGCGGGCGAGAAGGTCGGTCTCGTCGGGCGCTCCGGTGCTGGCAAGACGACGCTGATGAACCTGCTTCTGCGTTTCTACGACCTGGAGAAGGGCAGGATCCTTGTCGATGGCCAGGATATCTCTGATGTCAGTCAGGACAGTCTGCGGGCACTCGTCGGCGTTGTGACCCAGGATACGTCGCTTCTGCACCGCTCGATCCGCGACAACATCGCCTATGGTCGTCCCGACGCCACCGATGCCGAAATCATCGAAGCGGCGAAACGGGCCAATGCCTGGGAGTTCATCCAGGGGCTATCCGACATGCAGGAGCGGACGGGGCTCGACGCGCATGTCGGTGAGCGCGGCGTGAAACTCTCGGGCGGCCAGCGGCAGCGTATCGCGATCGCCCGCGTGTTCCTCAAGGATGCGCCGATCCTGGTGCTTGACGAGGCGACCTCGGCGCTCGATTCAGAAGTGGAGGCGGCGATCCAGGAAAGCCTGTTCAAACTTATCGAGGACAAGACGGTGATCGCGATTGCGCACCGGCTGTCGACGCTGACGCAGATGGACCGGCTGATCGTGCTCGACAAGGGCCGGATCGTCGAAGAGGGAACGCATCAGCAACTGGTGGCGAATGGCGGCATCTATGCCGATCTGTGGAACCGCCAGTCCGGTGGTTTCCTCGCCGATCAGGCCGATGGGGCGAACGAGGTCCAGGAAACGGCAGCCGAGTAACTCGCCGCAGGCGCGGTCAAGACGATTGCTGGAACACTGGCGGCGGCGGAGCAATCTGCCGCCGACCTTTTTTTGGCTGCAGCTATTCGGAAACTCCCCATTTTTGGCGCTATCAAAGGTTGTCTGCAATCTAAGTAAAATATTCATTTGTTGCATTCTAGAACGATTTCATCCCGACCTATCCGGACGATGTCTTGTCCTTACACCTGGCGACCTCCCACGCCCGGTTGGGAATGTGTTTTTCCTCCCCCCGGAGACATTCATGTCCAATCTCAAGATCAAAGTCGCGTTGCCGTTGCTGTTTGCCGTGGTGCTGACCTTCGGCATTGGCCAGGGCATTCTGGCCATCAATTTCATCGGAAACGTCAAGGAGCAGGTCGATGTCATCGGCCGTGAGCGCCTGCCGCGCACGCTGGCCGTCGCGCGCATGAACGCCTCCTTCGCCGAGGTGCGCCGAGACTACGCCATGCTGTTGAATGCGGAACCGGCAGAGCTGGATTCGGTCGTGTCTGCCACTCAGACGGCGCTTGCGGAACGCGATGCGGCATTCGCCGCCTATGAGCCGATGATCACCATGCCTGCAACCCGGGCACGTTTTGACAGCATGAAGGCAGCGCTCGCAGAATATGATCGCCTTGCCTTGCAGATGGTCGAATTGAAGCGCACGGGCAGTGAGGCTGCGGCCAAGGCCGTGTTCAACGGTGCCATGGCAACGAATGCGCGCTCGCTTGTTCAGCTCATGGACGAGACGATCAAGGCGAATATACAACTCAGCGACGCGGCGATCGCGACTGCCGACGATGTCTCCACGACCGCCATCAACACGACGATCACCGCCGTTCTGATCAGCGCGCTGATTGCCGCCGGTGCCGCCTTCTTCAGCTTTGCTCGGATCGTTCGTCCGATCTCGGCCATTACCGGTTCGATGCGCACGCTTGCTTCCGGCGACACACAGACCGAGATCCCGTTTGCCGGTCGTCAGGATGAAATCGGCGAGATGGCGGCTGCGGTCAGCGTGTTCCGCGACAATGCCATCGAGCGTGCCGCGCTCGAGCGTCAGGCGGAAGAAAACCGTTCGCTCAGAGAAACCGAACGACAGGCCCGCGAAGCCCAGAAGGCTCGCGAAGCGGCCGAAGTGCAGTTTGCCGTCGACCAGCTTGCCTCCGGTCTGAAGCGTCTGTCGGATGGTGATCTCGTCGCGCAGATCAACGAGCGCTTTGCCGATCATCTCGATCCGCTGCGTTTGAATTTCAACCAGTCCGTCTCCCGCCTGAAGGACGCAATGCGCGCCGTCAGCGAAAATGCCCGGACGATCGATGCCGGCGCCAACGAGATGCTGGCTGCCGCCGACGATCTGTCGAAGCGGACCGAGCAGCAGGCAGCCTCCGTCGAAGAGACGGCGGCAGCACTCGAGCAGGTGACGACTGCCGTCAAGGACAGCGCTGTGCGTGCCGACGAGGCCGGTCAGCTGGTCAGCCGCACGCGGGAAGGGGCCGAGCATTCGGGCGAGGTCGTGCGCCGTGCGGTTGCTGCGATGCAGGCAATCGAGAAATCCTCTTCGGAAATCTCGAACATCATCGGCGTGATCGACGACATCGCGTTCCAGACCAACCTTCTGGCGCTGAATGCCGGCGTCGAAGCGGCTCGCGCTGGTGAAGCCGGCAAGGGCTTCGCGGTCGTTGCCCAGGAAGTGCGTGAGCTTGCGCAGCGTTCGGCCAATGCGGCGAAGGAGATCAAGGCCCTGATCACCACGTCTGGCGAACAGGTCCGCAATGGTGTCAGCCTCGTGGATGAAACCGGCAGGGCGCTGGAGACCATCGTGCGCGAGGTGCAGGAGATCAACCAAAATGTTCTGGCGATCGTCACCTCCACCCGCGAGCAGTCGACCGGCCTCCAGGAAATCAACATGGCCGTCAATCAGATGGACCAGGGCACGCAGAAGAACGCCGCCATGGTGGAGCAGTCCACGGCTGCAAGCCATGGTCTGGCTCAGCAGGCCGGTCAGTTGATACAGCTGATGGCGCAGTTCAAGACGGGCGAGAGCGGCTATCAGGCATCGCCGCGGGTCGCCCCGGCAACGCCGGCCGCCCAGCCGCAGCCTTCGCCCGCACGGGCACTGGGCCGCAAGATCGCCAATGCCTTCAAGGGCAACACGGCGGTGGCGGCAGAGTGGTCCGAGTTCTAAGCACTGCATTCCAGAGGATGCGAAGAAGAGGGGCAGACATGCCCCTCTTTTTTTTGTCGGTGCTTGCGCACTGGATTGTGGATGAGGCGAGAACTGCCCTTCGGCGCGTAAGGCTTTGTTAGAATTCGGATTGGCATGGAAGTCTGCCGGCATTTTTTCCCGGTCGTCTCATTCCGTTTCAATCCAGGATTTCAGTCGTGAAAAATCTCAAGATCAAACTTCTGCTGCCGCTTCTCTTCGGTCTGATGGTGATCGTGTCGCTCGGGCAGGGTGCAATTGCCGTCCGCTCCGTGACCGACATGAGTGGTCAGATGGAAGCGCTGGGCGGGCGCCTCGATCGGTCCATGATGATTGCCGAGATCGATTCCGTCCTCGGCGACGTTCGCCGTCTCAACCTGATGATCCTGACGGCCGCCACCTCGGCCGACAAGAAGACGCTGGTCGAGGATCTCGCAGCCGCGCGCACGCGGCTGGATGCCGCGATCGCCGAGTTTGACGCCGCGATCGTTCTCCCCGATGCCCGGCAGCGTTTTGACAGTTTCAAGGCGACCGTCGTCCAGTTCAATGGCCTGGGCCAGAGCTTCGTCGAACAGGCCATGGCCTCGAAGCTCTATCAGGCGAAGGACACGCTGGCCCAGATGGTGCCGCTCGGCAGCGCCGCGGAACAGAGCCTGGGGGAAATCAAGGACATCAACCGGGCTGCCGGCGTGCAGGTTCGTCAGGATGCCGATGCGTCTGCGACGCTTGCCATGCGCCTGTCGCTGGCGGCCTTCGTGCTGGCCGCGCTGATGGCGCTCGGTGCAGCGGTCGTGTCGATCCTGCGGGTTGCGCGCCCCATCTCCGCGATTACCGGTTCGATGCGGACGCTTGCCGGCGGCGACACCGAAGCGGAGGTTCCTTTCGCGAATCGTCGGGACGAGATCGGTGAGATGGCGGCAGCCGTTTCCGTCTTCCGCGACAATGCGATCGAGCGTGCGGCCCTGGAGCGCCAGGCCCAGGAGAACCGTTCGATGAGCGAAACGGAGCGCCAGACGCGCGAAGCACAGAAGGCGCGCGAAGCGGCTGAGGTGCAGTTTGCCGTCGATCGTCTGGCCGGTGGACTGCAGAATCTTTCCGATGGTGACCTCGCGGTTGAAATCGGCGAACGCTTTGCCGATCACCTCGATCCGCTGCGTGTGAACTTCAACCACTCCGTCGAACGGCTCCGCGATGCCATGCGCGCCGTCGGCGAGAATGCCCAGGCAATCGACGCCGGTGCGAGCGAAATGCTGGCAGCAGCCGACGACCTGTCCAAGCGCACCGAGCAGCAGGCAGCTTCCGTCGAAGAAACGGCAGCAGCGCTCGAGCAGGTGACGACTGCGGTCAAGGACAGTGCCGTGCGGGCCGAGGAGGCTGGGGCGCTCGTATCGCGGACACGGGTCGGCGCCGAGCGTTCGGGCGAAGTCGTGCGTCGCGCGGTGGATGCGATGCATGCGATCGAAAAGTCGTCGAGCGAAATCTCCAACATCATCGGTGTGATCGACGAGATTGCGTTCCAGACCAATCTTCTGGCGCTGAACGCGGGTGTCGAAGCCGCGCGTGCCGGAGACGCCGGCAAGGGCTTTGCCGTCGTTGCCCAGGAAGTGCGTGAACTCGCCCAGCGTTCGGCCCATGCGGCGAAGGAAATCAAGGGACTTATCACGGCGTCCGGCGAGCAGGTCAGGAGCGGGGTCACGCTGGTCGGTGAGACCGGTCAGGCGCTCGAAGCCATCGTCCGGCAGGTGCAGGAGATCAACCAGAACGTCGCCGCGATCGTCACGTCTGCGCGCGAGCAGTCGACCGGTCTGGCCGAGATCAACGCGGCCGTAAACCAGATGGATCAGGGTACGCAGAAGAATGCGTCCATGGTTGAGCAGTCGACCTCCGCCTGCCATGGCCTGGCGCAGCAGGCGACGTCGCTGATGCAGTTGCTCGGTCAGTTCCGCCTTGGCCAGGAGGCTCAGCGCATGGCCGCCCCGCGGATTGCTCCGGCGCCAGGCGCAAGCCAGCCGCAGGCCTCACCGGCGCGCGCCCTCGGTCGTAAGCTTGCCAGTGCCTTCAAGGGCAATGCCGCTGTTGCAGTGGAGTGGTCGGAGTTCTGAGATCCCTGAATATCGGATCCGGAGGCCAAGAAACGGGGCAGGGATGCCCCGTTTTGCGTTTGTCGCAGGCGGTCGCCCCCAGGCATTCATTTGGCTGATCGGTTCATTTGCCGAATTGGCTTGTCGGCGGGATGGCGAGGCCGCTATGCGGTGACTTCGAACAGACGGGCCGATACCTTCACGCGCGCCCTCGCGTTCCACTCAGGAGCAACATGCTGAAACATATCGACTGGATCTGGGCGATCCTTGCCGGGGCCCTGCTCGCCGTCATGGTGACCATCAACAGCGGTCTTGCGGCTTTGACCACACCGTTCACCGCATCCTGGGTGGTGCACGGCGTCGGCGGCGTGGTCGCCTTTCTCCTGCTGGTGGCCAATGGTGCCGTCGCGCGTCGGGCGGGCCGCATTCCGGCCAATGGCAAGGCACCCCTCTGGTCCTATCTCGGCGGTGCGCCCGGCGCCTTTGCGGTGGCCTTGAGTTCGATCGCGGTCAATTCGGAACTGGCGCTGGCCGGCGGCCTGTCGCTTTTGCTTGTCGGGCAGATCCTGTTCGGGCTCCTTTCTGATCAGTTCGGGCTGTTCGGCACGCCGAAGCGCAGGCTCAACCGGTTCGACTTCCTGGCCACAGCATGCGTTATCGGCGGCAGCGCGCTGCTCATCTTCTCAAAGGGGGCGTGAATGCTGGGCGCTGTTCTCATCGCACTCGCCGGCGGTGCTGCCGTCGGAATGAGCCGGTCGATCAACGGGCGGCTGACCATGGACCGCGGCGCGTTTACGGCCTCGGCCTGGAACCACTGGATCGGCTTCCTGCTGTTGACGGTTTATGTGCTGCTTTTTCACCGCATCGGCCTGCCGCTTATCGCCGATGTCCCGGTCTTCTACCTGACGGGCGGCGTGATCGGAGCCTGTTTCGTGGTCATCAGCTCCTATGTCTTTCCGCGCATCGGTGCGGCGCGATCCGGGCTTCTGATCATCGGCGGGCAGATGATCACCGGCCTTCTTATCGATCTCGCACGCGGTACCGCCGAGTTCCACATCGGCCAGCCGGCCGGCGTGGCGTTGATCCTTCTCGGCATCTACCTCACCCGCTACACGCGCTGACGGCGAGCGCCTTTCCCGCAGCATGAGCGGACAGGCGCCGGCGCGATCGGGTCTGACCAAATTGTAATGGTCGAGATGCTGTTTGAGGCTTTGCCCTCCCGGGCAATCGGCCTATATCGCTTTCCATGTTTCAAGCTGTCGCCCGCCTCTTCGAAAACTGGCTCGATCCCTTCGCCCGATCGGACAATCTGCGTCCACCGGAAAAGATCTGGGCCTTCGTCTGGTTCTATGTCAGCCAGGCGAAGATGGCCTTCTTCCTGATGGCGATCTTCGGCGGTGCCGTGGCCATGCTCGAAGCCGGCCTGTTCTGGTTCGTCGGACGGCTTGTCGACCTGCTCGATACCGTGCCCAAGGATGCCGGGTGGGACGGGCTGATCGCAGCGCATGGCGGCGAGTTGTTAGCGATGGCGCTGATCGTGCTCATCGGTCGCTTTATCGTCGTGACGATCGGTGCCCTCGTCGAGGAACAGGTGATCGTCCTCAACTTCTTCAACCTGGTGCGCTGGCAGGCGCATGCGCATGTGGCGCGTCAGTCGCTCTCCTTCTTCCAGAACGATTTTGCCGGGCGCATCGTCACCAAGGTCTGGTCGGCGGGGCAATCGACCGGGGATCTGCTGACGTCGCTGCTGCAGGTCGTCTGGTTCATGGTGATCTATACCATTTCGACCATGGCGCTGGTTGCACAACTCGACTGGCGGCTGGCGGCGATCATCGGCGCCTGGGTGGCGATCTTCCTGGTGCTGGCCCGGTATTTCGTGCCGAAGATCCGCCACCACGCAAGAGAGACGGCGGAGGCATCGTCGATGCTGAACGGCCGTCTGGTCGACAGCTATTCGAACATCCAGACCCTGAAGCTTTTTGCCCGCGAGCGGCAGAACGACCATTATATCCGCGCTGGTTTCGACCGGTTCCAGGACACGCTGCGCCCCTTCGCGCGGCTGCTCACCGGTGTGCGGGCTTCGCTTTCGATTCTTTCCGGCTTCATGATTCTGATGGTGGCGCTTCTGTCCGTCGATCTCTGGTTTGCCGGGGCGGTGACCGCAGGTGGTGTGGCGTTCACGCTCGGTCTGGTGCTGCGCCTCAACATGCTGCTCGGCCGGATGATGACGCAGCTCAACGGCATCATGCGCAATATCGGCACGATCCAGAATTCGGCCGAACTGGTGGCGAAGCCCATCGGGCTCACCGACAAGCCGGATGCGGCGAAGCTTCAGGTGAAGTCGCCGGAGATCCGCTTCGAAGACGTGACGTTTCATTATGGCCGCAAGACCGGTGCGATCGACAATCTGACGCTGACCATTGAGCCCGGCGAGAAGGTCGGCATCGTCGGACGCTCAGGCGCGGGCAAGTCGACGCTGGTCAATCTGCTCCTGCGTTTCTACGACCTGGAAGGTGGCCGTATCCTGATCGACGGACAGGATATCTCGACCGTCACGCAGGAAAGCCTGCGGTCCCAGATCGGGATGGTCACGCAGGATACGGCGCTTCTGCACCGCTCGATCCGCGACAACATTCTCTTCGGTCGCGAGGATGCGAGTGACGAGATGCTGTTGAAGGCCGCCGAGCGCGCCGAAGCACTCGACTTCATCCAGCGGCTGGAAGATCAGCGTGGGCGGAAGGGTTTCGACGCCCATGTCGGCGAGCGGGGTGTCAAGCTCTCCGGTGGCCAGCGGCAGCGCATCGCGATCGCCCGCGTGATGCTCAAGGACGCGCCGATCCTCGTGCTCGATGAGGCGACATCGGCACTGGACTCGGAAGTGGAGGCGGCGATCCAGTCCAATCTCGACCGGCTGATGCAGGGCAAGACGGTGCTGGCGATCGCCCACCGTTTGTCGACCATTGCCGCCCTCGACCGACTTGTTGTGATGGACAAGGGGCGGATCATCGAGCAGGGCACCCACCAGGAACTGGTGGCGCAAGGCGGGCTCTATTCCGAGCTCTGGGCGCGGCAATCGGGCGGCTTCCTCGATACGCGGGACCAGCTGGTAACGGCTTGATGCCTGCGGCCGTGTTTTCCTGGACGTCCAACGCGCTGCATTGCTTGATAAACTGTCGCTCACACTTGCGTTAAATCAAGCTTTTGGGGATGGTATCCCGGAAATCCGCGACAACGTGGCTCCTTGTCCGACGAAGACTGGACAGAATAGAATATCGGGCTTAGAACGCGCCAATCTGGCGGGGAATCTGTGGCTGCACAGTGGCCGGATTGTGATTCCCGCTGCGGGGGCAAATGCGGTGTGTCGCAGGATTGCGAGAGGAAAAAGTGACCGTGAGCGAACACGAGACAACGACAGAACATGCGGGCGAGCCTACGCGCCGCGACTTTCTCTACATGGTGACCGGTATTGCCGGCGCGGTTGGTGCGGCTTCGTTCGCCTGGCCTTTCATCGACCAGATGCGTCCGGATGCATCGACGCTCGCGCTCGCTTCGATCGAAGTGGACGTGTCTGCGCTTGAGCCGGGCATGTCGCTGACCGTCAAGTGGCGCGGCAAGCCGGTCTTCATCCGCAACCGTACGGAACAGGAAGTCGCGGAAGCCAACGCCGTTGCGCTTGCTGACCTCAAGGATCCGGTTGCCCGCAACGACAACGTCGATGCGACAGCCGAAGCGACCGACCTCGCGCGATCGGCCGGCGAAGGCAAGGAAAACTGGATCGTCATGATCGGCTCCTGCACCCATCTGGGCTGCGTGCCGCTTGGCCAGGCCGGTGATTTCGGTGGCTGGTTCTGTCCCTGCCACGGCTCGCACTACGATACGGCGGGCCGTATTCGCAAGGGTCCTGCGCCGACGAACCTTCCGGTGCCGACCTTCGCATTCACATCCGACACTGTCATCACGATCGGCTGAGGGGATAAGACACAATGAGTGGCCATTCGAGTTACCAGCCGTCCACCGGCGTCGAGAAGTGGATCGATGCGCGCCTGCCGCTGCCGCGTCTGATGTATGACAGCTTTGTTTCCTACCCGGTTCCGCGCAATCTGAACTATGCCTACACCTTCGGTGGCATGCTCACCGTCATGCTGCTCGTGCAGATCCTGACCGGTGTCGTGCTTGCCATGCACTATGCTGCTGAGACGACCGTCGCCTTCAACTCGGTCGAGAAGATCATGCGCGACGTCAACAACGGCTGGCTGTTGCGCTACATGCATGCCAACGGCGCATCGTTCTTCTTCATCGCCGTCTACCTGCACATTGCCCGTGGTCTCTACTACGGCTCCTACAAGGCGCCGCGCGAAATCCTATGGATCCTCGGCGTGGTGATCTTCCTTCTGATGATGGCAACCGCCTTCATGGGTTACGTTCTTCCCTGGGGCCAGATGTCTTTCTGGGGTGCGACCGTCATCACCGGCTTCTTCACCGCCTTCCCGTTTGTCGGTGAAACCATCCAGCAGTTCCTGCTCGGCGGCTTTGCGGTCGACAATCCGACGCTGAACCGCTTCTTCGCGCTGCACTACCTGCTGCCGTTCATGATCGCCGGCGTGGTCATCCTGCACGTCTGGGCGCTGCACGTCACCGGTCAGACCAATCCGACCGGCGTTGAAGTCAAGTCGAAGACCGATACCGTTCCCTTCACGCCCTATGCGACGCTGAAGGATGCGCTCGGCCTCTCGGTCTTCCTGCTCGTGTTTGCCTATTTCGTCTTCTACATGCCGAACTATCTCGGCCATCCGGACAACTACATCCCGGCTGACTCGCTGAAGACCCCGGCCCACATCGTTCCGGAATGGTACTTCCTGCCGTTCTACGCGATGCTGCGCGCGATCACGTTCGACATCCTCTTCATCGACTCGAAGCTCGGCGGCGTCCTCGTGATGTTTGGCGCGATCATCGTGCTGTTCTTCCTGCCGTGGCTCGACACGTCGAAGGTTCGTTCGGCCGTCTACCGCCCTTGGTACAAGCTGTTCTACTGGATTTTCGTGGCGAACTCGCTGCTGCTCGGCTGGCTCGGTGCCATGCCGGCGGAAGGCATCTACGTTATCCTGTCGCAGGCCGGTACCGCCTACTACTTCGGCTTCTTCCTCGTGATCATGCCGCTGCTCGGACTGTTCGAGACGCCAAGGCGCATCCCGAACTCGATCACCGAAGCGGTTCTCGAAAAAAGCGGCAAGTCCGCGGCCGCACAAGCCTGAGCACGTGAGAGGACGATAACAATGAAAAAGCTTGTCACGAGCATCGCTCTGATCGCAGCCATGGCCGGTTTTTCCGGCCAGGCCATCGCGGCAGAAGGCGGCGATCTGGCCGAAATGACGCATCATGCTGCGCAGACCGGTCACTATCCGATCCTGAAGCCCGAGCAGATGGACTGGTCCTTTGCCGGCCCCTTCGGCAAGTATGACAAGGGCCAGCTTCAGCGCGGCCTGAAGGTCTACACCGAGGTCTGCGCTGCCTGTCACTCGATGAACCTGGTTGCCTTCCGCACGCTGGAAGATCTCGGATACTCGGAAGCCCAGGTAAAGGCGTTTGCGGCAAACTACGAAGTCGAAGACGGGCCGAACGCCGACGGCGAAATGTTCATGCGCCCGGCCGTTGCTTCCGACCACTTCCCGTCACCCTTCCCGAACAAGGAAGCGGCAGCGGCGGCCATGGGTGGTGCGGCTCCGCCGGACTTCTCGCTGATCGCCAAGGCCCGCGGTGTGACCCGCGGCTTCCCGACCTTCGTCTTCGACATCTTCACCCAGTATCAGCAGGGCGGTCCGGATTACATCCACGCGCTGTTGACCGGTTACCAGGATCCGCCGGAAGGTATTGAAGTTGCCGATGGCACCTACTTCAACCCTTACTTCATTGCCGGCCAGTCGCTGGCGATGGCACAGCCGATCTCCGACGGCCAGGTGACCTATGACGACGGTGCGCCGGAAACGATGGAGCAGTATTCGCTCGACGTCTCCGCCTTCCTGATGTGGGCCGCCGAGCCGCATCTCGAAGACCGCAAGCGCATGGGCTTCATGGTCATGGTGTTCCTCGCGATCTTCACCGCGCTGATCTACCTGACGAAGAAGTCGGTCTACTCGACCAAGGAACACTGATCCTTCGGGATGACGTTTCACGCAAAAGGCGGTCTTCGGGCCGCCTTTTTTGTTGGGGGGCCATGCCAATCTTGGTAAGGTCCCGCGAAATCCTCCTGTCACACTCCGGATGCCCCATGACCAAGATCGCTCCCGAACTCGCCGCAGCCATCCGCTCCATTCCCGACTATCCCAAGCCCGGGATCATCTTTCGCGACATCACTACGCTGCTCGGCGACGCGCGGGCGTTTCGTCGCGCCGTCGATGAGCTGGTGCAGCCCTATGTGGGGTTGAAGGTCGACAAGATTGCCGGCATGGAGGCACGTGGCTTCATTCTCGGGGGCGCGGTCGCGCACCAGCTCTCGGCCGGCTTCGTGCCGATCCGCAAGAAGGGCAAGCTGCCGCACGAGACCGTGCGGATCGCCTACAGCCTGGAATACGGCGTTGACGAGATGGAAATCCATATGGATGCGGTGAAGCCGGGCGAGAAGGTCATTCTGGTCGACGACCTGATCGCCACCGGCGGCACGGCCGTGGGCGCCGTACAGCTGCTGCGCCAGATCGGCGCTGACGTCGTGTCTGCCTGCTTCGTCATCGACCTGCCGGAGCTTGGTGGCCGCAAGAAGCTTGAGGCGCTCGGTGTCGAGGTTCGAACGCTCGTAGAATTCGAGGGGCACTGAACCTTTTTACAACGACCGGGCGCTGCCGCCCGGTCGACCCCTCACTGGTCCCTTAGCGCTCAGCCAGCGCCAATCTCCCCGCCATTGCCAAGAAGCCGCATGAGAGCAACCGGTTGATGATCCGCATCCTGTGCGGACGCTCCACGATGCCATGGCGCATCGCGGCTGCGGCAAGGCCGTAGATTGCGAAGACGACGAAGGTCACGGCCATGAAGACGAGGCTCAAGGCCGCCATGGTGGTCAGTGGTCTCGGATCGGCCGTATCGACGAATTGCGGCAGGAAGGCCAGGAAGAAGAGCGAGAGCTTCGGATTGAGCAGGTTGATCAGCACCGCTTTGCGGATGATCCGCCAGGCCTCACCGCTCGGTTCGGCCGTCTGCTCCTGGACGAGGCCGCTTTCCCAGAGACCGATCGCCATCCAGATCAGATAGGCGATGCCGGCATAGCGGATCGCCTCGAAGAGACGCGATTCGGCGGCGACGAGGGCGGCGAGCCCCAGCGCTGCCGCCAGCATATGCGGGACGATGCCTAGCGTGCAGCCGAATGCGGCGATCAGGGCGTTGCGGCGTCCGCCACCGAGGGCTGCTGCCAGCGTAAAGAGCGCGCCCGTGCCGGGCGTTGCGACAATGATCAGGGTCGTCAAAAGGAAATCGAGGGTCATGCTTATCTCCTGCGTTGCTGGAGCAAGCATGCCGGTGTCAGGTGCTCTCGTCTTGTACAGGATTGCAGCCGAGCCAGGCGCTGCGATAGGCGCCGGGGGTAAGGCCGAAGCGGCGACGGAATTCGCGGTGCATATGGCTCTGGTCGACGTAACCGCAGGCCGCAGCGACCTCAGCGGGGACGAGACCTTGCATCAGCAGGCGGCGGCCCAGGTTGGCGCGGCTCTGCATGCGGTAGGCATGGGGCGTGAGGCCGGTGTGGCGCAGAAAGGCGCGGATCAGCTGAAAGCGGCTGAGGCAGGCTTCGCGGGCAAGGCCCGAGAGATCGGCAAGGGTTGTCGGATCCTCGTCCAGGCGTTGGCGAACACGGGCGAGACTGGCGGGCAGGGGAGGTGGTGCCTCGCGGCGGCGAAGCAGCGCCTTTCCAAGGATGAGGACGAGCACTTCATTTAGGGCGTCCGCTGGATGGTCTTGCGGTCCATGGTCAAACCGGTGATGCAGGGCCGCGAGGTGATTGCGTATATCGGTGTCAGCGAAGACCGGACATTCGAATTCCAGGTCCGAGGTCGAGGAGACCAGATCGGATATGCTGTCCGTGACGAGGGCCGGCGTCAGGTAAAGCATGCGCCAACTGCGCGGCGTCCGGCCGATCGGGGCGCCGTCATGCACTTCGCCCGGATTGACCGTGATCAGCTGGCCGGCTTCGGCTTCCACCTGACCGCGCCCCGAGGACGAGATCTGACCACCGGCGGAAAGGAAGCCGATGCCATAGGTGTCGTGGCTGTGTTTGGGAAAGACATGGGCGCTTGTTGCCGAGACCGCTTCCAGGCCGATGATAGATGTCGGATGGAAGCGGAAGCCGGCCATGGCGGATCAGTGGGCGAGCGCTTTGGCGATGTCGTCGGCAAGCTCCGATGGGGCCGTGCGCGGCGAATAGCGGGCAATCGGTTGGCCATCGCGGCCGACGAGGAACTTTGCGAAGTTCCAGCCGATTTCCTGTCCCTGCTCTGCGCCCGGGGTTTCTGCCTTCAGAAAGGCGTAGAGCGGGTGGGTGCCTGCGCCGTTCACCTCGATTTTCGCGAACATCGGGAAGGTCACGGCGAAGCGGGTTTCGCAGAAGAGCGCGATTTCCCTTTCCGTGCCGGGCTCCTGGGCGCCGAACTGGTTGCAGGGGAAGCCGAGCACCACGAGATCAAGATTGGCCTTGTGGAGGGCCTCCAAGCCTTCGTATTGGGGTGTCAGACCGCAGGCGCTCGCGGTGTTGACGATCAATAGTACCTTGCCGGCATAGTCCTTCAGGCTGCGCTCGGTGCCGTCGATGGCGGTCATGGCGAAATCGTGAACGGTCATTGGGCTTGCTCCTCGTCGGGGAAGAATTCGATCAGATTGCTCTTGAAGCGCAAGACTGTTTCACCGTGCTGATTGACCCCTTCCGAGAGGGCCGAATTCAGGATGTAGCGGTTCCGGCCCTGAACGGTGCGGCTTTCGAGCGGGGTCATGAAGTAGGTGATGGTATCGCCGACATAGACGGGTTTCAGCCATTGCAGCTCAGCAAAGCCCGGGGAGGGGCCGATCATTGGCGGCGCGATGCCCTCGGCATTCAGGCGCTTCATCTCGCGGCCGATGAAGCCGATGAAGCTCTTCATCCAGTTGGCGCAGGTATGCCAGCCGGACGCACAGAGCGCACCGAAGACGTAAGCCTTTGCGGCCTCAGCATCGACATGGAAGGGCTGCGGATCAAACTTCTCGGCAAAGCGGATGATGTCTTCGGCCGTGAAGGTGACCGAGCCGAGCTCAAGGCGGGTGCCGGCCGGATAGAGGTCGAGCATCTTCATGCCGGCACCTCCGAGGACTCGCGGCGGCGGATCATCACTGCGTTGCGGGCCTTCATGACCGTTTCGCCGCGCTGGTTTTGCAGTTCATGGCCGAAGGTGACGATGCCGAGGTGGGGGCGGGAGCGCATGAGGCGGACCTCTTCGACGATGGATTGGCCGGACAGCGTGTCGCCAGCCAGCACGGGTTTGCGCCACTGCATGAATTCAATGCCGGGAGCGCCTTCGGACGCGGCTTTGAGAACGTAAGCGTCGATCATCAGGCGCATGAACAGGCTGGACGTGTGCCAGCCGGAGGCGGAGAGGCCTCCGAGGATGCTTGCCTTGCCGGCTTCTTCCGAGAGATGCATTGGCTGCGGATCGAATTCGCGGGCGAATTCGATGATCTCTTCGGCTGTCACGAGACGCGGCCCGAGCGCAAAGCTTCGACCCTCCGTGAAGTCCTCGTAGTGAAGCCTGTCATCCTGCATGCGTCGTCTTCTCCCTTCCCTGTTCGGTGCTATCTATGGTTCATAAGCGGGAATCGGGAGGTGGTCCATGGCGGGCTGGGCGGAACAGGCGAGCTTTCTGGCGGAGATCGATCCGGATGCGCGGCGGGCGCTGGAGACGCTGAAGCCGATGCATGTGCCCGCGCGCACGACGCTATTCCGGCCGGGAGATGCCGCGCAGAGCTTTGTCATTCTCCTGTCCGGCCGCATCGGCGTTTATCTGACGGGTCGAAACGGACGGGAACTGCTGCTCTACTCCGTGACGCCGGGGGAGACCTGCGTGCAGACAACGCTCGGTGTGCTCGGCGGTGCGCCCTATTCGGGCGAGGCGGTCGCCGAGAGCGACCTTGTGGCGGTGATGGTGCCGCCTGCCATCTTCGAATCCCTGATGGCGGAGTCGACCGCCTTTCGCAGTTTCGTCTTCAAGGCCTTTGCCGACCGGCTGGGCGACCTGATGTTCGTGCTGGAGCAGGTGGCCTTCGTGAAGGTGGAGCAGCGACTGGCCCATGCGCTGATCGAACGGGCCGACGAGGAGGGGCATGTCGCTCTCACACATCAGGAGCTCGCCGTCATCATCGGTACGGCACGAGAGGTGGTATCGCGGCGGCTGGAGGCGCTGGTCTCCAAGGGCGTGGTTGCAAATGAACGCGGGCAGATCGGTATCATCAATCGCGCCGAGCTTGCCCGCATGGCGCGGGCTGCTGACGGTTAAGACTTTGCAAAGCCCGTGACTAAGTCACCGACGCGGTGGCAAGGCCGCGCTAGTCTCATGCCATCGTCAAAACAACGGAGGGAAATTACCATGTTTGCCAAGAATGTCGGCGGTCTCGACCGCATCCTCAGGATCGTCGCAGGCCTCGTGCTGCTGTCGCTCTTCTTCCTCTATCCGGATGCGTCGTGGCGTTATTTCACCCTGATCGGGATCGTGCCGCTTGCGACCGGTCTGATGTCGAGCTGCCCGCTCTATTCGATCATGGGCCTTTCGACCTGCCCGGTGAAACGGGCCTGACGCCCACCTCCCTGATCCAACAAAAAAAGGCCGCGAGTGATCGCGGCCTTTCGTCGTTCTGATTGTTCCGCTTACGTGTTGAAGCGGAAGTGGATGACGTCGCCGTCCTGGACGACATATTCCTTGCCTTCGTCGCGGCCCTTGCCGGCTTCCTTGGCGCCGACTTCGCCCTTGAAGGCGATGTAGTCGTCATAGGCGATGGTGAAGGCGCGGATGAAGCCGCGTTCGAAATCGGTGTGGATGACGCCGGCAGCTGCAGGTGCCTTGGTGCCTCGGACGATGGTCCAGGCGCGGGTCTCCTTTGGGCCGACCGTGAAATAGGTGATCAGGTCGAGCAGGTGATAACCGGCGCGGATCAGGCGGTCGAGGCCGGCTTCGTCGAGGCCAAGTGCGGAGAGGAATTCGACCGATTCCTCTTCCGGCAGCTGGGCCACTTCGGCTTCGATGGCAGCCGAGATCACGACGCATTCGGCGCCCTGTTCAGCGGCCATCTTGGCAACGGCTTCGGTGTGCTTGTTGCCGGTTGCGGCGTCACCTTCGGCGACGTTGCAGACATAGAGGACCGGATGCGAGGTGAGGAGGTTGAGGGTCTTGAGGATCTCGATCTCGTCGGTTGCAAGCGTCTTCAGGAGGAGACGGGCGGGCTTGCCTTCGTTGAGCAGCTTCACCACCTGCTCCATGATCGGCAGCTGGGCGGTCGATTCCTTGTCCTTGGAGGCGGCGCGCTTGCGGGTCTGTTCTACGCGGCGTTCCAGGCTTTCGAGGTCAGCGAGCATCAGCTCGGTCTCGATCGTGTCGGCATCGCCGACCGGATCGATCTTGCCTTCGACATGGGTGATGTCGTCGTCTTCGAAGCAGCGCAGCACGTGGACCACGGCATCGACTTCGCGGATGTTGGCGAGGAACTTGTTGCCGAGGCCTTCGCCCTTCGAGGCGCCGCGCACGAGGCCAGCGATATCGACGAAGGAGATGCGGGTCGGGATGATTTCCTTGGAGCCGGCGATGTCGGCCAGCTTCTTCATGCGCGGATCGGGAACGGCCACTTCACCGGTGTTCGGCTCGATCGTGCAGAAGGGATAATTGGCTGCCTGGGCGGCCGCCGTCTTGGTCAGCGCGTTGAAAAGAGTGGACTTGCCGACATTCGGCAGCCCGACGATACCGCATTTGAAGCCCATGGCTCTATATACCTGCTCGGGATGGATTTTCGTTGCCCACGCCTATGGGGTATAGGAAGGGCATGGTCAAGTGTTGCGGCCCTGATGCGGCCTCTAGATCCGGAAGGAACCCATGGCGAAGGATACGGTACTGACGCCGAAGACGGTGACCAAGCCCAAGGTGGAGAAGCCACGGCTCTACAAGGTGCTCCTGCACAATGACGATTACACGCCGCGCGAATTCGTCACGATCGTCTTGAAGGTCGTGTTCCGGATGAGCGAGGAGACGGGTTACCGGGTGATGATGACGGCGCACAAGTTCGGCTCGGCGGTGGTCGTTGTCTGCACGCGGGAGATCGCCGAGACGAAGGTGACGGAAGCCATGGACCTCGCCAAGGAAGCGGGCATGCCGCTGTTGTTCACGGCCGAACCGGAGGAGTGAGGCAGATGGCGAATGCACCTGCGCAGACCGATTGGGTCCTTGTCAGACGTATGATGCAGGCTGCCATCGACTTCTGCGAACAGGTCGAGACAGCGGGGTATCGCGAGACCGATCGTGATGCGATAGCGGTCGTCAATGGCCAGGCCGTCAGTGTGCAGGATGTGTTGACGAGCGCATGGACCTATCCGGAGACCATGCGCTACGCCATCATTCGTCGGCGTCATCAAACCGATGACGATCTCGCCTATGTGCCGGAGACCGCCCGGATCCTGACGGCGATGGCTGCTGCTTGCGCCGAACTCTGTGGCGCGAAGCCAGGTATCGGAGAAGCTGCCAGCACCGCCGACATGCTGCGGTGGTTCGAGATGCATGCCGGCGAGATGCTTAAGGCCGCGTTGGCAACGCGGCCCTGAGGGGCGATACCTCAGATTGCCGGCGTCCTAGGAATCCGCGCGATCACCTTGATCTCGAAATCGAAGCCGGCGAGCCAGTTGACGCCGATTGCCGTCCAATTCGGATAAGGTGGGGCGGGGAAGACTTCCGCCTTTACCTTCATGATGGTTGCGAATTGGGTCTCCGGGTCGGTGTGGAATGTGGTGACGTCGACGAGGTCGGCAAGTGAGCAGCCGGCGGCGGCGAGTGTCGCTTCGAGGTTGGCGAAGGCGCGGCGGACCTGGGCCTCGAAGTCCGGTTCGGCTGTGCCGTCCTCGCGGCTGCCGACCTGGCCGGAGACGAAAAGAAGGTCACCGGTGCGGATGGCGGCGGAATAGCCATGCTGTTCGTAAAGGGC
Source organism: Agrobacterium sp. MA01 (assembly GCF_009650195.1). Lineage (NCBI taxonomy): Bacteria > Pseudomonadati > Pseudomonadota > Alphaproteobacteria > Hyphomicrobiales > Rhizobiaceae > Agrobacterium > Agrobacterium sp. MA01. The sequence goes on along the minus strand of NZ_CP045854.1, from coordinate 2,534,152 downwards.
GTGTCTGTTTGCGGGGAAGACGGGTTCAGGCTTGGTCATGGGTATCCTTTCGGGCATGCGGCATCGTTCCGCCCAAGGGTGGGTCGGTGAAATGCCGCTTGGCTGCAGGCTGAGAATTTCATATACGTCGCGTATGTAGAGCTACTCGCATGCGGGTCGTATGTCAAATTCATATACGCAATGTATGTGAAGTCAGGAGAATAGTGTGAAGCGCACACGGTCTGAAAGCATGGCGGAAAATCGCAGCAAGCTGATCGCTGCTGCGCGCAAGGCCTTTGCGGACAAGGGCGTTGCGGATGCCTCGATGGATGCGCTCACCGCAGAGGCTGGGCTGACGCGGGGCGCGCTCTACCACAATTTCGGCGACAAGCGCGGGCTGTTTGCCGCCGTCGTCAACCAGATCGACAGCGAGATGGCCGAGCGCGCCAAGGCGCGAGGTGCGGCGGCAGGAAAGGGGTGGAATGCACTCCTAGCCGAGGGGGCAGCCTATATCGAGATGGCGCTAGACCCCGAGGTGCAGCGCATCGTGCTGCTCGACGGGCCTGCGGTGCTCGGTGATCCCTCGTTATGGCCGAGCCAGAATTCCTGCCTTCAGGTGACCCGTCAGGCCGTCGAGGACCTGATGTCGGAAGGCATCCTGAAGCCGGTCGATCCGGAGGCGGCCGCGCGGCTGATCAGCGGTGCCGCGCTCAATGCCGCGATGTGGATCGCGGCGAGCGCGGAGCCCGAGAGTGTCTTGCCAAAAGCGCAGGAGGCGTTCCGGGTGCTTGTTGAGGGGCTTCTGGCGAAGCCGGTGCAGGCCGGCCAAACCTGAGGCCTGAAACCAAATTATTACGTCTGCCGACTAGACTTCCACCATGACGCCCGACCCGCAGACACTCGCCGAAGCGGCCACCTGGCACTATGCCGTGGCGCTGGCTGTGCTCGCCCTGATGGGTGCACTGGGACATGTTTCGCGTGCCGTTTTCAACATCTTGCCGGACCGCCTGTCGGACCGGCCGATGATGGATCTCGTGATCAGCGACGGCTACAGCTGGACCGACATGGTCTTCAAGACCGAGTATGACGAGGCGGGCTATTACCGCCTCGACAGCCTGCACAATCTGCGGCTTGCGGTGTGCTGGGCCATGCTGAGCGGGTCCATCGTGCTGCTGCTCGTCCCCGATGCCTCGAAGGTCACGGCCTACTGGATCGACTGGGGCCTCGCAGCACTCGTCGATCTCTTCTGGTATCGGGTCAAAACCTTCGAGTGGTGATAGCCTCGCCTCACTTGCCCTTGCTTGCCTTCACGCCCAACGCTTCCGCGCTGATCCAGAACACCGCGTCTTCTTCCTCCGTCGTCTCGACCCAGAGCAAGTCGAGGTCGGGGAATTCGGCTTCGAGGATGTCGCGGCCGCGGCCGATCTCGCAGAGCATGCCACCGCCCGGGTTCAGATGCTTCGGCGCTTCGGCGAGAAGCGTGCGGACGAGGTCGAGCCCGTCTTCGCCGCCGTCATGGGCCATGGCGGGCTCGGCGCGGTATTCGGCCGGGAACGCGTCCATAGCCTCGTGATCGACATAGGGCGGGTTGGTGATGATCAGGTCGAACTTGCGGCCGGCAAGTGGCGTGAAGAGATCGCCCTGGTGCAGCGTCAGCTGGTCTTCGAGGCCATAGGCCTGGCGGTTCTTTTCGGCCACTTCCAGCGCATCGGCGGAGAGATCGACGGCATCGACTGCAGCGAGTGGGAAGAAGCGTGTGGCGAGGATCGCGAGGCAGCCTGAGCCGGTGCAGATGTCGACGACGCTTTCGACCGCAAATGGATCGGGCAGGAAGGTTGAGCCGAATTCGCCGCCATATTCGTTGAAGAGAATTTCGCCGATATGCGAGCGCGGCACGATCACGCGCTCATCGACGAAGAAGCGCAGACCCTGGATGTAGGATCGGCCAGTCAGATAGGCAGAGGGCTTGCGGGTCGCGACACGCGTCTCGATGCGGTCGGCGAGCAGGCGGCGTTCTGCGGGGAGAAGCTTGGCGTCGAGGAAGGGATCGAGCGTGTCGATCGGCAGGTCGAGGCTGTCGAGGATGAGGAAGGCGGCATCGTCGATGGCGGTGTGTGTGCCGTGGCCGTAGCTCAGTTCTGCGGCGTTGAAGCGGGAGATGGCATAACGCCAGTAGTCGCGCAGGGTGACGAGGTCGGTGGTGATGTCGTGGCTCATGGCGTTTTCCGGTCGTTTGCGCGGCTATCGGTGAAAGGCGGGGGCAGGGCGCCCCCGTGAGGGTGTGGTCAATCGCCCTTGGGGCCGAACATCTTCTTCAGCATCTCGGCCATTGGGCCGCTCTCGGGAAGCTCCTTCGGCTGGTTGAAATTGCGGGCCTGATGGATATGGGACTGGGCGGGTTTCGGGGCCTTCGGCGCCTTTGCTGGCTTTTCGTCCTCGGCCCTGCCGCCGGTTGCGAGCGCGAACTTATTCATCAGCTGCGAGTCTTCACCGCGCACCAGCATCTCGGCATTGTCGGCCAGTGCCTCGATCAGCGGATCGAGCCATTCGGCATCTACCTTGGCGAAGTCGCCGAGGACGTGGTTGTGCACCTTGGATTTGTCGCCGGGATGGCCGATGCCGAGGCGCAGGCGCCTGTAGTTCAGGCCGCAATGGGCATCGATAGACTTGATGCCGTTGTGGCCGCCATGACCGCCGCCGGTCTTGATGCGGGCCTTGCCGGGCTGGAGGTCGAGTTCGTCATAGATCGCGACAATGTCTTCGGGGCCGAGCTTGTAGAAGCGCATGGCTTCGCCGACGCTTTCGCCAGACAGGTTCATGAAGGTCTGCGGCTTGATCAGCATGACCTTCTCGCCGGCCAGCGTGCCTTCGGAGATCTCGGCCTTGAATTTCTTCGCCCATGGCGAGAAGGCGTGCCGACGCTGGATCGCGTCGACCGCCATGAAGCCGATATTGTGCCGGTTCTTCTGATACTGCGCACCGGGATTGCCGAGGCCGGCCAGGATGATCATTGCCCGAGATCCGTCTTGAGGTTCATGGCCTTTCCCGACAGCGAAACGGTTCGAAAGTCAAGACTGATGTCGGGGCCGTCAGGGTTTGGCGGCGACCTGACCGATATTCGAATAGCGCAGATTGTAGGTGTCGAAGATCTCGGCCTGGGTGCCGTCGGCAATCAGCTTGTCCAGCGCGCCCTGCATCCGGGCCAGCAGATCCTCAGGGAAATTGACGTTGCAGGCGATGGCGAACTTCTGCTCGGAGAACACGAACTGGGCTTCGAGGTCGACGCCCTTCTCCTGCAGCTCGATGTAATGCTGCTCCGAGATCGGCATCAGGTCGATACGCTTGCTCTCGAGCTTCTTCAGCGTGAGCTTCAGGTCGGTGGCGAGGTCGATCTTCGGAAAGCCCTCGTTCTCCAGCAGGGTCTGGGTGTAGTCGTTGCGCTGGGTGCCGACGATGTGGCGCTTGGCCTCTTCGATATTGGCGACCTTGATGCCGGAATTCTTGTGCGAGACCATGAAATTGCGGCCAACCGCAATCGGCTCCACCCATTTGAAGCGCGTGTCCCGCTCGGGGATGTGGGCTGTGGTGAAGACGCAGTGCATCGGTTCGCTCTCGGCAAGCGCGATTGCGCGGGCCCAGGGCATCATTTCGATGGTGTAGCGGACGTTGATGTCCTTCATCATCAGAAGAACCTGGTCGTAACCGGCTCCGCGGATTTCGCTTCCCACCCTGAAATTGTAGGGCGGGTAATCTTCCGTGGTGAAATGGACGATGTCTGCGGCGGCGACCGGGGCCGCCGCAAGTGAAAGCATGATGGTAAAGACTTTCATTGCGGTTCCCTCTTTCTGATGATGTCAGCCTGCGGACACCTTTGGCAGGTTGGTCGGGGCGGACAGGGCGAGTTCGATCAGCTTCGGCAGCGGCTGTGGACGGGCGAAGTGGTAGCCCTGGCCATAGTCGACACCGAATTCTTCCAGAATGCGGCGCTGTTCATCCGTCTCGATGCCTTCGGCGACGACAGTGCATTCCATCTTGTGGGAGATGGCGGTGATGCCTTCGACGAGCATGCGGCTCTTGTGGCGGAGTTCGGGTTCGTCCTCGGTCAGCGATCGGATGAAGGACTGGTCGATCTTCACGATGTCGACGGGGAAGCGGTTAAGATAGCTCAACGAAGAATAGCCCGTGCCGAAGTCGTCGAGCGCGAGACGATAACCATAGCGGTTGAACTCATCGAGGATGGTGCGGATCTGCGGATTGTCGTGCAGCAGCGTCGCTTCGGTGATCTCGATGACAATCCGGCGCGGTTCAATGCCGAAATGGGCGGTGAGGGCTGCCAGTCTTACCGGCAGTGATGCATCGAACTGCAACGGCGAGAAGTTGACGGCGAGATAGGCCTCGTGGTTGCCGGTGGCCGCACTCAGGCGGGCAAGGTTGGAAAGAGCCTTCTCAAGCACATGGCCGCCGAGACGGCTGATCGCGCCGGTTTCCTCGGCTACACCGATGATTTCTGCCGGTGGCACAACCCCGCGCTGCGGGTGGACGAGGCGCATCAAGGCTTCATAGCCGACCGTCCGGCCACTCTCGATCTCGACGATCGGCTGGAAAAAGGCATCGAACCAGTCCTCCTTCAGACCTTCCTCGATGTCATGTTCGATTTCGGCACGGCGGCGGGTGTGATCCTGGATCTGCGGGTCGTAGAGCTGCGCGCCATTCTTGCCGTCGCGCTTCTTGCTGTACATCGCCATGTCGGATTTCTGCAGCAATTCGGTGGCATTGGCGGCATGGCGCGGATAAAGGGCGATGCCGATGCTGGCGCTCAAGCGCACGGTCGAGCCCTCGATCGACATGGGGTCGACGAAGATGTTGCAGAGTGCACGGCTGATCGCGGTCGCCGCGTCCTCGATCGCGACACCACGCAACAGGATGGCAAATTCGTCACCGCCCAGCCTTGCGGCGATCGCGCCCTTCGGAAGCTGTTCCTGCATGCGCTCCACGAAGCGGCACAGCACGAGGTCGCCGGCCTGGTGGCCGAGATTGTCGTTGATCCACTTGAAGCGGTCGAGATCGACGAAAATGCAGGCGAGTTCTTCGCCCGCGGCGTCCGTGGCGACGATCTCGCTGTCGAGGGCTGTTTCAAAGCCCTTGCGATTGCGTAGGCCGGTCAGATGGTCGGTGATCGCCTGGCGATGGTTGCGCTCCTCGGACTGCTTCAGCGCCGTTACATCGGTCATGACCGACAGGGAGAGGTCTTCCTCGGCGCCCTCGATCTTGCGGCTTGCTTCGGCGATGAGGACGTCCATCACGATGCCGTCGGCGCAGACGAACTGGGTCGTCGCTTCCAGAACGTCGGCGATGGAGCGCGTCTTCTTACGCTCCAGATAGGCGGCGCGCGCTTCTGGCGGCACCAGTTCGATGAAGCGACGGCCGACGATCTGCTGGCGCTGGTAGCCGGTGGCGAGCAGCCAGTAGTCGCTGACGCCAGTGATGCGATCTTCTTCATCGAGCGAAAAGAGCATGGCCGGCGTGGTATTGTAGATGTCGGTCGCGCGGCGATGGGCGAGCCGCAACTCGTCCTCCTCCTGCTCGAGCTTGATCTGCATGGCGTTGAAGCTGCGGGCGAGCCGACCGATCTCGTCGTTGGACTGCCAGTCCACATTGTGACGGGAGCCCAGGCGGCGGGTCGCCTCGATCGCAGCGGTGAGCTTGAGCAGCGGCTTCATGACCATCAGACGGTTGCCGATGATGGCCGCGCCGACGACACAGAGGACTGCCAGCATGAAGATGCCGATCAGCATGACCTCTGCCTGGCGCAGCGAGGAGAAGATGTCGATCCGGCTGTAATAGATGGTGATGGTGCCGACCAGCTTGGGGCCTTCGACCGCCTGGTAGAAAATCTCGCGGGTGATCGATTCCAGGCCGTTTTTCGGCCATTTCGGCAGTGCGGGCATGGAGACGGCAATGCCGCCCGAGACGTCCTTGACGTTGACGCGGCTGACAGGGCCGTTCGAGACGATGGTGGCGGTGATCTGTTCGACGCTTTCCTGGTCGAAGTCCCAGAGCGGCTTGGCGAGCGCCTGCGCATTCGCGGCGAGCAGGATGTCGAGGTTCTGCTGCAATTCGTCGGAGGCGCGTTCCGTCGCCAGCCACAGGAACAACGCGAAGAGCGGCACGACGAGGATAAAAATCGTCGTTCCCACGATCGCCAGGAAGCGGCTCTCCACCGAACGGGTCATCAACGGTCCGCCTCAAGCGGCGCGGGATGATGCGGCATGCTGCTCAGTGCTCCCTCACGCAATGATTGAGAGGCGGAGCGTTTCACGAAATACTTTAAACTTGCCTAAAGAGAAATAGTTGGATTCGAGTCTCTTCTACAGCCGCGCGTAAGCAACAAAAAAGCCCACCCCGCAAAGGGTGGGCTCAATCCGTCAAATGGATCAGATCGATCAGGCTTCAGCCGAACCTTCTTCTTCCATGCCGCCAGCCGGAGCAACGATCGTAGCGATCGTGAAGTCGCGGTCGGCGATTACAGGCGTCACGCCCTTCGGCAGCTTGACGGCCGAGATGTGGATCGCATCGCCGACCTTGAGGCCAGCGAGGTCAACAGTGATCGCTTCCGGGATGTCCGAAGCGGGGCAGTGCAGTTCAACTTCGTGGCGAACGATGTTGAGAACGGCGCCGGTCTTGATGGCGGACTTCTCTTCGTTGATGAAGTGAACCGGGACCTGAACCGAAACCTGGCTGTTTGCCGAGACGCGCAGGAAGTCGACATGCATCGTGAAATCACGAACGACGTCGAGCTGGTAGTCCTTCGGCAGAACGCGGATCTTTTCGCCATTGACTTCAATGACGGCGACGGTGGTCATGAAACCGCCGGCGTGGATGCGCTTGGTGATCTCGTTCGTGTTGATCGAGATCGCAATCGGGGCCTGCTTGTCACCGTAAATGACAGCCGGGATGAGACCGTTGCGGCGAAGTTCGCGGGAGGACCCCTTACCTACCCGTTCGCGTGCTACGGCCTTGAGCTCGTAAGAAGCGTGGCTCATGGCTTTACCTTTCAAGTTACTGGAGAGCCCTGGCGACGCATCTTGGTCATGCCAGAACCGGAGACCGTTGCCGGTCCCATCCACATTGCCTCCAAGGGTGTCTGTGCGGATCGGGCGCCTATAGACCAGATGCAGTGGAATAGCAAGGTTATGCGGGAGAAACCGCCGCATAACGCGCTTGTGACCCGGCTGCTCGCCAACGGGGCGTGAAACAGAGTCTGGTAACCATGCGCGGTGAGCATTTTGAAATTGACCACTGCTAGGTTTGGCCGTCAATTCAAACTGGTTCTTGCCCATGCTCGCCGTTCTAACCTGCATTGCTGTCGATCACGACCCGGTTTCACTGATCGCCGCTGTTCTTATCTGCGTGTTGGGATCGCTTCTCACAATGCGCCTCTTCAGCCGCGTCCGCAGTACGCGGGGTCCGGTGCGTGCGAGCTGGATTGCACTGACGTCCATTATTGGCGGTTCATCCATCTGGACCACACATTTCGTTGCCATGATGGGCTATGAGGCCGATGCCCTTGCCGGCTATGAGCCGACCGCGACGCTGCTTTCGCTGATGCTCGCCATCGTGATCACGGGCATGGGTCTCTTCATTGCCGCCGTGACCACGCGCAGCTTCCTCATCGAAGCCGGTGGAGCGCTCGTCGGTGCGGGCATTGCATCGATGCATTATGTCGGCATGTCTGGCTATCAGGTTCAGGCGGATCTGCATTGGAACATGAACTATGTCTGGGCGTCTCTCGTGGCGGCAGGACTGTTCGGCGCCCTGGCCACCAATCGCGTGGCTCGGCCCGTCACGCGATTCTGCCGTTATGGCGGTGGCGCCGCACTCGTGCTGGCCATTGCGTCGACGCACTTCATCGGCATGACAGCGTTGACCGTCGAGCCGAATTTTGGTGCTTCGTTGCCGGTGAACATGCTGCCCGAAAGCGTGATGACGGTGGTGCTTATCTTCGTCACGCTGTTGATCCTGGTGATCGGCGCGATGACCTATGTCATCGACCGGCAATCGAACCGCTCGGCGGTCGAGCGCTATCGCCAGCTGTCGCTGCATGATGCGCTCACCGGCTTGCCGAACCGCATGGCATTCATGGAGCGTCTCGGACATCTCATGGATCGCCCGGCTGCGCGCAACGATCGCATCTACATCTTCTCCTTCGATCTCGACCGTTTCAAGGAGATCAATGACGTGCACGGTCACGCGGCAGGTGACCACGTGCTGCGCGTGGTTGCCGAGCGCATGTCGGAGAGCCTGAAACCGGGTGAATTCGTGGCCCGCATCGGAGGGGATGAATTCATCGCGGTCAGTCCCCGGTTGTTCACCGCGGGAGCTGCCGAGGCCTTTGCACGGGGCATCATTTCCGAACTGGTGTCGCCGATCCAATGGAAGGGGCTGACACTGTCCGTCGGGACAAGCATCGGGATTACCACCTTCCCGGACGGCGCCGATGACATCGACGACCTCATGGCGCAGGCGGATATTGCCATGTATCGCGCAAAGTCGGCCGGCTCGAACAATGTCTGCTTCTACGACAAGTCCATGGATCAGGCCGCTCGCGAGCGGAGCGCGCTCGCGATGGACATGCGGGCCGGCTTCCTGCGCAACGAGTTTCAGCTCTATTTCCAGAAGCAGAACGACACGCAGACCGGCGAGGTGGTCGGTTTCGAGGTTCTGTTGCGCTGGTCTCATCCCACACGGGGCATGGTTCCGCCGTCCGAATTCATTCCGATCGCGGAGCGGACAGGATTCATCGGCGAGCTCGGTGACTGGGTGCTGCGTCAGGCCTGCCTGGAAGCCGTGCAGTGGCGCAACCCGCTCAAGATCGCCGTGAATGTTGCGCCCAAGCAGCTGGCCAATTCAGCGCTGCCCGAGCGGGTGCGCGAAATTCTCGATGAGTCGGGTCTCGATCCGGCGCGCCTCGAACTGGAGATCACCGAGTCCGGGATTATTGATGATCAGCAGCATGCACTGCATATCATCCGCCAGCTGAAGGCGATTGGTGTCAACATTGCCATGGATGACTACGGCACTGGGTATTCTTCGCTTTCGACGCTGCAGCTTTTCCCCTTCGACAAGATCAAGATCGACCGGGGCTTCATCGACAGCGTCGTGGAGAACCGCCAGTCGGCCGCCATCGTCCGCTCGACGCTCATTCTGGCCCAGAGCCTCGACATTCCCGTGCTGGCAGAAGGCGTCGAGAATGCGGAGCATCTGCGCTTCCTCCAGCAGGAGGGGTGTCAGCAGGTTCAGGGCTTTCTGTATGGCAAACCGCAGCCGCTCTCGGAACTGCAGGATATCGTCAATCCCGCGCTGTCCTCGGTGCCGAGCGGGGAGCCTCTCAAGTCTGGCGGCGCTGCCGATATGGCGGCCTGAGCGCCCGAAATAGACGCATTTTGAAAGTGTCGCAGATTTGCGCCATTCCGGGCGACGAAATGTTGGCTGATCATTTGCCGGTTACATGAGCGATTGCCTCTGGAGCCGGAAGGCGCATACTGCAGCCCGTGCTTTGGGAGGAGCAGATGCGTCAGGATCTCAGACATTCCGAACTCGTGTATTCGACGGCGCAGAAGGCATCGGCCGCTGTGACCTCGCCGGTCGCTGCCTCGTGGAGCCGTTGCCTCAACCTTTACCACCTGCAACCCGAAGAGGCGCGCAAGCCGGTTCTGGTCGAAGAGGCGATGTATCGCGAAGCGCGCGAGCGCATGGAGCGGCTGATCGGCAGCTCCGCCGACGAGGTGGACCGGCTCTATCAGTTGGTCGGAAAATCCGGCTGTTGCATCATTCTCGCCGATCAGAACGGCATCGTGGTCGACCGGCGTGGTGCGCCCGGTGACGATGTCGAGTTCCGGGCGCTGGGGCTCTGGCAGCAGACGCTGTGGAGCGAGGCGAGTGTCGGGACAAACGGGATCGGCACGGCGCTGGCCGACGAGCGTGCCGTCGTCATCCACCGCGACCAGCATTTCATGAGCGCCAATATCGGTCTGTCCTGCGCGACCGCGCCGATTCGCGACCATCTCGGCCGGCTAACGGCAGCACTCGATGTATCCACCTGCCGCAACGATGTTTCGGACATGACGCTCGCAGTGCTTTCGCAGGCCGTGCGGGATGCCGCAGCCCGGGTCGAAAGCAATCTCTTCCGCCAGGCGTTTGCCGGCGCGCGCATCGTCATGGTGCCCCAGGCGAACTCCCTGTCCGCATTGATTGCGGTCGATGGGGACGACCTGATCCTCGGCGCGACCAAGGCGGCGCGTCTTGCCCTGAAGCTCGATGACGGGCTGATCGCGCAGGGACTTCCGGCTGCCGATGCGCTGCGCGAGACGCGCGGCGAAGCGACCAGCGACCTCGAGGATGCCGAGCGGGCGGCTCTGCGCCGCGTGCTTTCACGTGCCAATGGCAACGTCTCACAAGCAGCCCAGATGCTCGGCATAAGCCGCGCGACACTGCATCGGAAGATGAAGCGCTTCCAGCTGCACTGACGGGCCGATAGGTGTCGCATTCCTGAAACACTGTGCGCTGCAGCACTGTTTCGCGCCACTATCTCCTGCACCGGAACGCAGCAATCATCCTGCCATCAGGACCCGAGGAGGGGTCCTTTCACAGGGAGGATGACAGATGAACATTCAGGTCCAGACGATTGCGGCTTCGCCGTTCAAGCTGAAATACGGCAACTTCATCGGCGGTGAATTCCGCGAGCCGGTCAATGGTCGTTACTTCGAGAATACGACGCCGGTGACCGGGGGCAAGCTCTGCGACATCGCCCGGTCCGATGAGCACGACATCAATCTTGCGCTCGATGCGGCCCATGCCGCCAAGGACAAATGGGGCCGGACGTCGTCGACCGAACGCTCCAACATCCTGATGAAGATCGCCCAGCGGATGGAGGACAATCTCGAACTGCTCGCGCGGGCCGAGACCTGGGACAATGGCAAGCCGCTGCGCGAGACCATGGCTGCCGATATTCCGCTCGCCATCGACCACTTCCGCTATTTCGCCTCCTGCATTCGCGCCCAGGAAGGCACGATCGGCGAGGTCGACCACGACACGATCGCCTACCACTTCCATGAGCCGCTCGGTGTCGTCGGTCAGATCATTCCGTGGAACTTCCCGATCCTGATGGCGGCTTGGAAGATGGCACCGGCGCTGGCTGCCGGAAACTGCGTCGTGCTGAAGCCTGCCGAGCAGACACCGGCTTCTATCCTCGTCTGGATCGAACTGGTTGGTGACCTTCTGCCGCCTGGTGTGCTCAATATCGTCAACGGCTTTGGCCTCGAAGCCGGCAAGCCGCTGGCTACCAGCCCTCGGATCGCCAAGATCGCCTTTACCGGTGAGACCTCAACCGGTCGGCTGATCATGCAATACGCATCGCAGAACCTGATCCCAGTGACGCTCGAACTCGGCGGCAAGTCGCCGAACATCTTCTTCGAAGACGTCATGCGCGAGGACGATGACTATCTCGACAAGGCGCTTGAAGGCTTTGCGATGTTCGCGCTTAACCAGGGCGAGGTCTGCACATGCCCGAGCCGCGCTCTGGTGCATGAGAAGATCTATGACCGCTTCATGGAGAAGGCGCTGAAGCGCGTTGCGGCTATCCGCCAAGGTGACCCGCTCGACATGTCGACGATGATCGGTGCGCAGGCATCGTCCGAGCAGCTGGAAAAGATCCTGTCCTATATGGACATCGGTCGCCAGGAGGGCGCCGAAGTGCTGATCGGCGGCGAGCGCAACAATCTCGCAGGCGAACTGGCCGGTGGCTATTACGTCAAGCCGACCGTGTTCAAGGGCCATAACAAGATGCGCGTCTTCCAGGAGGAGATCTTCGGGCCTGTTGTCTCCGTCACCACCTTCAAGGACGAGGCGGAAGCGCTCGAAATCGCCAATGACACGCTTTATGGCCTCGGTGCCGGCGTGTGGAGCCGCGATGCGAATACCTGCTACAACTTCGGCCGCAACATCCAGGCCGGTCGTGTGTGGACCAATTGCTATCATGCCTATCCGGCCCATGCGGCCTTCGGCGGCTACAAGCAGTCGGGCATCGGTCGCGAGACACACAAGATGATGCTCGACCATTACCAGCAGACCAAGAACATGCTGGTGTCCTACAGCCCGAAGGCACTCGGTTTCTTCTGATCCGCCGATCTTCGTGTCTGGAGGGGCTGCAAACGCTCATGTCCTGCGCTTCCGGTGCTCACGTACGTCAAGTACGCTCCGCTCCGGTTCTCGACCATGATCGTTTTCGCCTCCTCCAGGCACGAACCTCGACAGGTTTAGTGACGAGTTCGTTGGAGGGATTATTGTGAACACCGATGCAGGTGAACCCCGCGTCATCGCGACCGAAGCCGCACTCGCGTTTCTCGCCGAGATCAAACAGGACCATCCAGACATTCTGTTCCACCAGTCCGGTGGATGCTGCGACGGGTCATCGCCTATGTGTTATCCGGCGAGCGACTACCGGGTCGGCGAAACGGATGTGAAGCTCGGCGAGATCGGCGGCGTGCCGTTCTACATCAGCGGCAGCCAGTATGCCGTCTGGGCGCATACCCAGCTGATCATCGACGTGGTGCCGGGGCGAGGGGGCATGTTCTCGCTCGACAATGGCCGTGAGCGGCGCTTTCTCACACGCTCGCGGCTGTTTTCCGGGGGCGATGCCTGCAGTCTTCCGACCTGAAGTCTCTGCAGACTAAAAACCCGCCGCTTGAGATCGGCGGGTCAGGTTGGATTGTGGATGCAGGCGATCAGGCGGCGCGGCGGGCGGAGCCCTCGCGCTGGCCGATGGTGAAGCGTGAGACCTGTTCGGTCAGGCCGTCCGCTTCCTGGGCGAGTGCGAAGGCGGCAGCCGTCGTTTCCTCGACCATGGCTGCGTTCTGCTGGGTCATCTGGTCGAGATCGTTGACTGAGGCGTTGATTTCGGAAAGTCGGGCGGACTGTTCCCTTGATGCGTCGACGATTGCGCCGATCTGATCGTTGATTGCGGCGATGTTGTCCTCGATGGTGTGCAGGCGTTCTCCCGTCTGCAGAACCAGGGCCACGCCATCGGAGACATTGCTTGTCGAGGCGTTGATCAGTCCGTTGATGTCGCGGGCTGCGGTAGAGGACCGCTGAGCGAGTTCACGCACCTCCTGGGCAACGACCGCGAAGCCCTTGCCGGCTTCGCCGGCACGGGCCGCCTCGACACCCGCGTTCAGCGCGAGAAGGTTGGTCTGGAAGGCAATCTGGTCGATGACATCGATGATCTGGCGGATCTTGGAGGAGGACTCCTCGATCCGCTGCATCGCGACAATGGCTTCGTTGACCACTTCAGAGGAGGCCTTTGCCCCCTTCAGGGCACCAGCCGAGACCTGTACGGCTGTTTCGCAGCGACGCAAGGCGTCGTTGACGCTGCCGGTCATCTCGCCCAGCGCGGCGGCTGCTTCCTCAAGCGATGCGGCCTGCCGTTCGGTGCGATGGGCAAGGTTGGCTGATGCGCCCTTGAGGTCGTTCGAACCACCACGAATGGTGTCAGCGCTGGCCATGATTGCGCGAATGGTCTCCTCAAGCTTGTCGAGGGAGCCATTGAAGTCGATGCGCAAATGGTCAAGCTCCGGCACAAACGGTGTGTGGATGCGCAGGTGCAGTTTGTCGTCCGACAGGTTCTTCAAGCCCGCGGCTAGAGCAGTCACGGCTTCCTGAAGTTCCTGGGCGCTACGCTGCTTTTCAGCCTCGCGCTCGCGCCGTTCGGCGTTCATCTCGAGATCGCGGCTCTCGGCCTCTTTCTCGATGCGCTCCTTTTCCAGTGCGCTGCGGCGGAAGCTGTCGAGGGCCCGCGCCATCAGGCCGATCTCGTCGCGTCGTCCGGTTCCGTCGATTTCGATCTCGGTGTCGCCGTTGTTCAGACGGTTCATCAGGCCTGCCAACTGGGTGAGGGGGCGCGTGAGGCTGGAGGAAACGGCGATACCGATGCCACCCATCACAACGAGAACGGCCACGGTTGCTACCAGGGCCCATTTGGCCAGCTCATTGGAAGATGCCAGGATGCCGCGTTCGTCCTGGCCAATCGCAAGAAGGTTCTTCTGGCCGAACAGGGTGACGGGCGTGAAGGAATAAAACAGGGTGCGATCACCGGAGGCTGCGAAGTCGGAACCCTTGGCTCCGCCGCGTGCTGCTGTCACGAGTGCTTGTGGCACGGCGGCATTGGCGCCGCCGGAAAGGGTTCCTGCCCGCAGGCTGCCGTCCTCGGCCAGCAGAACGCTGTCATCAATGCTCTGCCCCATGCCGTCGGGCGTGATCGATGCCGTCAAGCGACTTGTGCCCACACGCATCACGATGACCCCCTTGCGGACGACCTCTCCCCAGACCGAAATCGCCAGGGGCTGGGCGACCAGCGCCGAGCGCGCGTCGTCTTCAGCCTGCATGTCAGTGAAACCAATGGCGTGGACCTGGGAGACGTCGCCAGCTTGCGCCGCATCGAAGGCCGCCTTCAACGCGGCATTGGAGGGATCTGAGACGCTGGTCAGGAATGCGTCGCCCTTGGTGACCGAATATATGATCTGCCCAGCGTTATCGATGACGTAGATATCGCTGACATTGGTGTTCTGACGCGTGCTGGCAATGGCGCCGTGAATGGAGGCGTGGCGGACACCGTAAAGCAGCTTGAGGCCTGATCCGTCGATGGACGCGCGTTCCTCAGAGTTCTTGCCGGGATCCTGGAAGACCTCGCGGATCTTTGCTTCCTCGATCTTGATGACCGTCGCAACAGAGTCGGCGGCTTCACCGATCGCGGTGTTCTGTGCGAGTTCGCCAAGCGCCTGCTGAATGCGGGTTTCATAGGCGGTGAGCACCTTGGCCTGTGTTGCGGCAACGCTTTCGAGGCGCAGCTTGCTGGCATCGATCAGTCCGCTCTTGCCGACCTGGTAGCTCAACAGGCCGACAGCCATACAGGACACTAGCGTCGCTCCAACCACCAGCCCTGCGAATTTTGCCTTCACCGACGACAGCACGTTTGTACGCGCATTCGTTCCGTTCGAACCCGTCACACCCATTCCTCCAGAAAATATCCCGAATGGAGGCTAAGCTGATTTGCTTACCGGCAGATTAAGGTTACCGGGGCTGCAGCCGCTCGTCAGCGCAGGCCGATCGTCTCGCAAGCGGCATCGATGAAGGCCAGCTTGACGGCCTGCGTGGCGAGGTATTCCTGGAGAAAGTCACGGGAAATCCACATCGTCGAGCGACCGCGATTGCCTTCCCAGCCGACACTGCCGATGGCTTCCGCTTCGCGCAGCTTGCGCGTCAGATGGGTGCGGGAGAGCCGGAAGTTCTCTGCAAGTTCCGGCACCGAGCGCACCTGTGTTGGCACGCGTTCGATCGCCGGATCGACCGGGTCTACCCCGACCATAAGCCAATCCATGACGATGCCGCCATTATTCAGCCAGGTGAACAGCGACCAGGTCTGAGGCGGTGTGCGGATTTCCGGCGAGACCATGGCAAGGCGGGTGATCTCCGGATGCAGCCGGGCGAGGATCGTTTCGTCCGCCTCGAAGGCATCCAGCCTGTTGCCGCCGTCCAGCCGATCGAGGCTGATGAGATGGATGAAGACCCAGCGGCGGGTCGCTGCGATCGTGATCGGTGCCGGCACGAAGGGGCGGTTGCGGCGGTCTGGCGTCTGGCCGTGCTGGGCGATGCCGTAGACCAGCATTTCCTTGATGAAGGCGTCTGCGGTGTTGACCGAGGATATGCCCAGCGTCTTCACCTGCTCCAGATAGCGGGCCATCAGGATGACGGGCTCCGGATTGCCGCGGGCAACCTCCTGGAAATAGTGGCTCATCGCCAGATGACCCAGCAGCCAACGTTGTTGGGTGCCGAACACGGCGGCAAGCCGTGGGCTTTCCTCATTTACGCGCAGCAGAGCCCTGGACTGGTCCCGGACCGTTTCATGCAGATCTGTATTGGCCAGAAGTCGTTCAACCGAGAGTGACATCAACTCACGCGCAAAAGCCGGGGGCGGGTCCAAAAAGGGGTATTGCGCGCGAAGCTGTATGCAAAGCAAAGAGGCTCTGCAAGTGGCTGTGACACCGCTCACATTTCTTTGTCTCTCTTAATCTTAACTGTTAAGGATCGGTCTCAGTCGAACAGACTGGAGACCGACTCTTCCTGGCTCGTGCGGTTGATGGCTTCGCCTAGCAGCGTTGCCGTCGAGAGCACGCGGATATTGTGCGCCGACTGGACGGCCGTTGTCGGCTGGATCGAGTCGGTAATCACGAGTTCGCGCAGCTTGGAGGAGGCAACACGGGTCACTGCACCGCCAGAGAGCACGCCATGGGTGATATAGGCGGTGACACTGGTCGCACCGTTCTTCAGCAGTGCTTCGGCTGCGTTGCAGAGCGTGCCGCCGGAATCAACGATGTCGTCGATCAGGATGCAGTCCTTGCCGGTGACCTCACCGATGACGTTCATGACTTCGGATTCACCCGGACGATCACGGCGCTTGTCGACGATCGCCAGCAGACAGTCGAGGCGCTTGGCAAGCGAACGGGCACGCACCACGCCGCCAACGTCAGGCGATACGACCATGACATTGTTGGTGTCATACTTGTCCTTGATGTCGCGCGCCAGGAGCGGCACCGCATAAAGGTTATCCGTCGGAATGTCGAAGAAACCCTGGATCTGGCCTGCATGCAGGTCGAGCGTCAGAACGCGGTCGGCCCCGGCTTCGGTGATCAGGTTGGCGACCAGCTTTGCCGAGATCGGCGTGCGGGGACCGGGTTTGCGGTCCTGACGGGCATAGCCGAAATAGGGAAGGACCGCCGTGATGCGGCGTGCTGAAGATCGACGGAAGGCGTCGATCATGATCAGCAGTTCCATCAAGTGGTCGTTCGTCGGGA
Organism: Agrobacterium sp. MA01; assembly: GCF_009650195.1. Classification (NCBI taxonomy): domain Bacteria; kingdom Pseudomonadati; phylum Pseudomonadota; class Alphaproteobacteria; order Hyphomicrobiales; family Rhizobiaceae; genus Agrobacterium; species Agrobacterium sp. MA01. The sequence goes on along the minus strand of NZ_CP045854.1, from coordinate 2,517,269 downwards.
AGGACGTCGATTGAACGACGAACACGTCTTCGCCGCGCACGTTTTCCTGGATCTCTACGAAGATTTCCTGGTCTGCGAAACGGCGGACGCTGGCCTTGCCGAGTGGTACGTTGAGATAGGAGCAGATCGTTTCGGCCAATTGCCGGTTCGAATTACCTGCGAAAACCTTCATCTTGGCCCGCCTGTTACCATGCTGAGATGCGGGCTTTTTAGCGCCGTTCCCCCTGAATGCAAGAGGTTTGGACGGCTAGGCCCATATTTTCGGTTGATGCGCCAAATGGGGCGCATGTTTTGCGGTTTTACAGGGCGGAAGTCGCTCGGGTGTCAACCTGCACGACTGTTCCGCCATGATACATATTCGGCCATGCTCTTGGTTGCGATCTGCTGCATGACGGAGGCCGGGACCCCGGCCCAGGGGTCCTGCGCGCCCGAGGGCACCACCTCCTGGCCCTGGATGCGGTGCAGCCGTCCGCCGCTGCCATCCAGGATGTCCCAGACATAGGTGATCGTGACATTCCCGCTGTCGGAGAAGGCGGAGAAGTAGCCCTTGAGGATGTGTTCGCTCGAAGCGTCGCTGGCACTCTTGATGGTGAGGCCACGGGCACGCGCCTCGGCGCCGAGCTGGCGGGAGAGTGGCGTGACCGCCTGAACCGGTGCGCCGATGATTGGCAGAAAGCGGATGCTGCCCGTCGATTGTACGGCCGGGGGCAGGGCTGCCTGCTGGGACTGAACCGCCTGCGGAGCGGGCTGTGCGGGTTGTGTCGCCTGTAGGGTGGCGGCCTGCTGCTGTGGTGCGCTGGGGAAAGCCTGCTCAGGCGCGCCGTCAAGTGGTGCTGAGGCTGCTGGATTGCGGCCACCCTGTGCGAGGGCCGCGGCTTGAGCCTCCAGTGAATTCTGCGGGCCGCGGACCGGCTCTGTATAGACGCCGGTCTGACCGAGCGGTGCGGTTTCAACCGGCTGGGTTCCGCCAGCCGGGGCCGCAAGCTCCTGTGAATAGGTCGCCGGCAGGCTGCCATTGCCGACATCGGCCGGGGGCGTCAGCACATCCGTGCTGTTGCAGCCCGAGATCAGTGCCAGCAGGCCGATGATACCGGCCAGTTTCGTGGTCATCCTGCGAGAACGTCTCACCACGGCGGGTCCTTCCGCTTTGATCCTGTCACAACTAATGTGACTAGCATGATCAGCCTGTCAATTCCCTGAACAGACTGGCAAAACCGCGCCATGCTCCTCAAATGGTGCCAGATCGCGGCCGTCAGACGCTGATCAGGTCGAGCGGATGACGCGAGAGGGCGCGCGGGCCGGTCTCCGTCGTCAGGTAGGTCTGGCCGATGGTCATCGCCGCTTCCTTGTCACTGTCCATGATGATCATGTGCACGAAGACGGACATGTCGGCTGCGATCTCCAGCGGGTTACCCGCATGGAACATCTGGTGCTCCATCCAGGACGGCGCGAAACGCGCACCGACCGAATAGCCGCAGGCATTGAAGCGATGGCGGGTCAGGCCACGGTCGTCCATGACCTTGGCATGGGCGTCGAAGACCTCGCCAAAGGTGTGGCCGGGGCGCAGCACCTGCTCTATCGCCCGCATGCCCTCGATCGCCGCCGTGAAGAGTTCGCGGTGACGGGAGGTGACGTCGCCGATCAGGACGGTGCGCAGCATGGGGGCGTGATAATGGGAGGCGACGCCGGCCCATTCGAGCGTCACCTGGTCGTTGGCCGACAGCTTTCGGCGACCCGACTTGTAGCGGCAGAGAAGAGCGTCCGCGGCCGATCCGATGACAAAGGGATTGGCGGGATAGTCGCCGCCGCCAGCCAGCACTGCCGACTGCATCGCAGCGAGGATCTCCGCTTCGTCGGCATCGGGTCCGATCAGGGGCAGGGCAGCGTCGAAGGCGCGGTCGGCCAGTTCGGCAGCCTCGGTCACCTTGGCTATCTCGGCCGGTGACTTCACCAGGCGTAGATTGCTGACAAGGTAAGAGGCATCCACAGCTTCGCAAAAATTGGTGAGCTGGTTGTCGACGAGACGCGCGACGCGGCCGGTCATGCCGTGGGTATCGTATTCGACGCCGACGCGCATGCCGAGAAGATCGAGATCGCTCAGGAGGTTGCGCAAATCGACGGCCGGGTCGGCATTCATCCGGTCGACCCAGACGACGATGTTTTCGATCGTCGAGGTCTGCTTGGCCTGACGCAGGTCGGGGGTCCGGGTCAGCAGGGTCAGGCTGCCGTCGGCCTTGACGACGAGGGTCTGGAAAAAGCAATAGCCGAAGGTGTCGTAGCCGGTCAGCCAATACATGCTCTCCTGCGCAAAGAGCAGCAGGGCGTCGAGCTTTTCCTCGGCCATGCGGGCCATCAGGCGGGTACGACGGGCGGAAAATTCGCTTTCGGTAAAGTGCAGGGCCATCTTAGTCCTCCATGATCGCGATCGCGGATATCTGTCGCCCATAGTCGGGTTCGCCCGCATGGGTTGTTCGACGATAGGAGAAGAACGTTTCAGGGGCCGCATAGGTGCAATGGCCAGTGCTGTCGGCGATGACGCCCGCTTGCGTCAGGCGCATGATCGTGAGGCCGGGCAGGTCGAACATCGCATGGCCAGGTTTCGACGAGGGGGTGAAGAAGGCCTCGAATTCCGGATTGGCGGCGAGGAAGCGGTCGACGAATTCCGGACCGACCTCGTAATTTTTCTGCGAGATCGAGGGGCCGAGGGTCGCCCTTATGGCCTCGCGGCGAGCGCCAAGCGCGATCATGGCGTCAACGGTGTTTTCGAGCACGCCACCCAGTGCGCCCTTCCAGCCGGCATGGGCCGCACCGATGACCCGATTTTCAGGGTCGGCGAAGAGGATCGGGCCGCAATCGGCGGTCAATACGCCAAGCACCACGCCCGGGCTCGCCGTGACCTGTGCATCGGCCTGGGGCCGGCTGCCGTCATAATCGGCGCCGACCACCACGACGTCGGGCGAATGAATCTGATGGGCGGTGGCGAGCCGTTCGTGCGGCAGGCCAAACCAGGCGCTGACCCTGCGGCGGTTCTCGCGCACCTTGTCAGGCTCATCGTTCGAACCGATACCGACATTGAGGCCGCGATAGATGCCTTCCGAGACGCCGCCGTCGCGGGTGAAAAAGCCGTGGCGGATGCCGGCTGCAGTCGTGGCGTCGAGGCTCTCTGCTAGGATGGGGCGTGGCTGGTCGGCTGTGCTCATGATTTGTCTCCTGAGCCTTGGCAAATCACGCGTATGCAATGCGGATACTGCGAAACGATTGGATTCAATCGGCTTTCTTCAAGTTCGAGCCGTCTGGAACGGGCGCGATCGTGCAGATCGCATCCCCTCCTGTCAATGCTTGGACTTGAATGGCAACAAGTGGACGACGGGCATGGAGACCGCCATGACCTTGAAAAGCTCGCCCATGTAGCCATTGCCGGCGCCGGCGAGGCGATGCACTGCCTCGACGATTTCGGCTTGCATCTTCTCGTCCTTGTCGCGGCCGAGCGAAGCGGCGCGCTGCTCGATGCCGAGCCCGACGAGGAAGTCGCCCTGATGCATGCAGCCGTTGAGATGCACGCCTGCGGCAAGGGCGGTGCGGGCGAGATTTTCGAAGTCGACGTGGCTGGTAAGGTCGGCGAGCCCCGGATTGGCGAGCGGCGGATCATACTCGTGGGCACGCACCGCCTGAAGGGTGTCGCCGAAATTGGTGACCATGTGGCCATAATCGATGATCAGAGCGGTGCCGTGGCTTTGCTTCAGACGTTCGCAGATCGTCAGCATGACCGACTGGCGGGCGGGGGCCACTTCGAAGATTTCGCCGTCGGCAGGCGCATCGATGCCCTGTGGCAGCATTGCCGGGTCGAGCGTTGCGACGCCGAGCGTGAAGCACAGCTCGCCGTTGTCGTCGATGCCAACCATGCGCTCGCGAAAGCCGTCTGACGTCCTGACGAACTGGCGGATCGGGATCGCATCAAAGAGTTCGTTGGCCGCGAGCAGGGTAAATCCCTCAGGCACGCCGTCGAAGCTTTCGTGCCACGAGACTTTGTCACCGTGGCCGGAGAGCGTTTCCATCTGGGTGAGCTTCAGGAGGGCGCTGGTCTCGACGAGGTGGATTGTCGCCGTTTCGTAAAGCTCCGGTGCCGCACGGGATATCACCCTGAGCATGTCGGCCATCATGGTGCCGCGGCCAGGGCCGATCTCGACAAGGCGCACGTCACGCGGTTCACCATGGCGCTGCCAGGTGTTGATCATGAAGATGCCGAGCATCTCGCCGAACAGCTGGCTAATCTCGGGCGCCGTGACGAAATCGCCTGCACGGCCGAACGGATGGCGGGTGCGATAGTAGCCGTGTTCGGGGTCGGCGAGGCAGAGGGCGAAATAGTCCGTGATGCTGATCGGGCCATTGGCTGAGATCAGTGACTTGATCTTTTCGGCGAGCGGTGTGGCCATCTTGGCTCCTCAGCCTTGGGTCGCGGGGGTCTGACGCCCCGACCGCACGAAAATCCAGATCCCGATCAGGACCATCGGTAGCGACAGCACCATGCCCATGGTCATCCAGCCACCATAGAGATAGCCGAGCTGCACGTCGGGCTCGCGAAAGAATTCGACGAAGATGCGGGCCGAGGCATAGCCGGCCACGAAGATGCCGGTGATGCGACCGGGGGCGCGGAGGGCGCCGAATGCGCGGGCGAGGATCTGCAGCACGATGAGCAGGACGAGACCCTCGAGTGCTGCTTCATAAAGCTGGCTCGGATGGCGGGGGAAGGGGCCGCCAGTGGGGAAGGCCATTGCCCAGGGTACATCGGCCGGCCGGCCCCAGAGTTCGCCATTGATGAAGTTTGCGATGCGGCCGAACAGCAGCCCGAGGGGCACGACGCTGGCGACCAGGTCGAAGAGGCTCCAGAGGCGGATCTGATGTTTCCGGGCGAAATAGACCATGGCGAGCGTTGCGCCGATAAAGCCGCCATGGAAGGACATCCCGCCGTTCCAGACCTCGATCGCGCGCATCGGATTGGCCGCCACCGAGGCGAAGTCGTAGAAGAAGATGTAGCCGAGACGGCCGCCTGCAACGACGCCGATCGCGACCCACAGAATGAAGTCGTCGATCTGTTGCAGTGTGGCGGGCGCCTGGCCGTTCGGCCACAGATGCGGGCGCTTCAGAAGATCGCGGGCTATCAGCCAGCCGAGGAGGATGCCGGCAACATAGGCGAGGCCATACCAATGGACCGACAGCGGGCCGATCGAGAAAGCGACCGGGTCGATCGCGGGAAAGGATACGGCGGCGAAAAGGTCCAGGACTGACAACAATGGAGTACTTTCGTTAATGCTGCTGGAAAATGGCGTTGCGAACTGGCACGGTCAAGATGGAATCGCGGCGGCTGCGACACCGTCAACCACCTTTATCTGTCCTTCGCGTCTTGCGTGCCGGGCTGTCTGGTCCTACCTCATCTGCAGGTACCGATTTTCCAGTCCGCAGTCTGCTTCAGAGGAGTTTTCCATGTCGACCGGCCCCAACCGTATTCTCGATGATTTCGCCAAGTTGATGACGGACGCCGCGGGCGCAGCCCAAGGCGTTCGAAAAGAGGTGGAAACAGCCTTTCATGCTCAGGCGGAGCGCTGGCTGAACAGCATGGATCTGGTCAAGCGCGAAGAGTTCGACGTGGTTCGCGAGATGGCGCTGAAGGCGCGTGAAGAGAACGATGCGCTGCTGAAGCGCATCGAGGCTCTCGAGGCTCAGCTCTCCCCCCAGCCGAAGTAATCGCTGCTCCGTTTCGAAACAGCTTCGCGAGACGCCGCAAGGCTTAGCAAGACCCATTGCCTGTGGCTTTGGGTCTTTTTGTATTTTCAGCACCTTGACGGGTGTCGCTCAGGCCGGAACCCACGAAAAAATTGCAGCTTGTGGACAGCTGCGAAAAAGCCAATCGGCAGAGTCGCTTATGGGGTGATGCAAAGGCGATTCTGAAAGCGCCATCCACAGGTCACACAGTCAAATATGACGAGGGGGGCTGGTGCTGGCCCCTGACGATTATACACTGATTTTCAACGATGATTCTGAGCGGGGGCCGCGTAAGTTTCGGGCAGGGTGCGTGTTCTACCCTGGGGTCCTTCGGAATCGTTTTCAGTAGTTTCCGGTTCAGGTGTCCGAGTGACCCGGCGGTTCGCCGGGCGCCCGTATTCATTCCGGTCAAGAAGGTGATGCATGAGCCTCATGGAAATCGAAGTCGAACGCCAATCCAACCCGGTCGATATGATCGAGTTTGTCGCGGCGACCAATGACTGGTCGTTCGAGCGTTCGGGCGAAGACGAAATCGCAATGACCGTCGAGGGGCGCTGGGCCGACTACCATGTCTCCTTCTCCTGGATGGAGGAGTTCGAGGCGCTGCATCTGGCTTCTGCCTTCGATCTGAAGATCCCTGAAAACCGCCTGAACGAAGTCATCAAGCTTCTGTCTTACGTCAACGGGCAGGTGCTGATGGGCCACTTCGACCTGTGGCGGAACGAAGACGTCGTGATCTTCCGTCAGTCTCTGCTGCTCGCCGGTGGCGCAGAGCCGACCAATCGTCAGGTCGAGGTGCTTCTCTCCTCCGCTGTCGATGCATGTGAAGCCTACTATCAGGCCTTCCAATTCGTGGTTTGGTCCGGCATGGACGCCAAGAGCGCCATGGATGCCGTCCTGTTCGAGACGGTCGGAGAAGCCTGAGCATGACGAATGCCGCATTCGGACAGATCGTCCTCGTCGGTGCTGGCAATATGGGCGGCGCGATGCTGGCCGGCTGGCTGAAGAGCGGTGTTCCGGGCAATGCCGTCACGGTGCTCGACCCCAGTCCATCCGACAAGATGATGGCAGCGATCAGTGACGCCGGTGCCCGGCACTTGGTCACGCCGCCGGAAGGTCTGACGGCCGATATCCTCTTTCTTGCCCTGAAGCCGCAGGTCATGGACGCGGTCCTGCCGGGCCTCAAGTCTCTCGTCGGGCCGCAGACGACGGTGGTTTCCGTTGCCGCCGGCAAGACCATCGCCTCGATGGAAGGCCATCTCGGCAAGGCGGCCATGGTGCGCGCCATGCCAAATACGCCGGCAATGGTCGGCCGTGGCGTCACTGGCGCCTTTGCCAATGCTGCCGTCTCCGAAGAGCAGCGCGACGTCGTGCATCGTCTTCTTCAGGTGTCCGGCCCGGTCGAATGGGTCTCGAGCGAAGCCGACATCAATGCCGTGACCGCCCTTTCTGGTAGCGGACCGGCCTATGTCTTTTACCTCGTCGAATGCATGGCAGAGGCAGGCCGGAAAGCGGGCCTGCCGGCGGACCTCGCCATGCGCCTCGCACGAGAAACGGTCGCGGGGGCTGGTGAATTGTTGCACCAGTCCCCCGACCCTGCCTCGCAATTGCGCAAGAACGTCACATCGCCCGGTGGGACGACGGCGGCAGCCCTCTCTGTGCTGATGGCTGATGATGCGATGCAGCCGCTGTTCGATCAGGCGATCGAGGCGGCGCGCAAGCGGGCCGAGGAACTCGCCCAGTGAGCGGCTCCGAGATCACCTTTGCCGATTTCGAGAAGGTCGACATTCGCGTCGGCACGATTGTCGAGGTCGAAAACTTCCCGGAAGCGCGAAAGCCGGCCTTCAAGCTGAAGATCGATTTCGGTCCCGAGATCGGTATCAAGAAGTCTTCGGCGCAGATCACCGTGCATTACACGCCGGAGACGCTGATGGGACGCCAGGTGCTTGGGGTCGTCAACTTTCCGCCTCGCCAGATCGGACCGTTTCGCTCGGAGGTTCTGACGCTCGGAGTCGAGGACGAAAATGGCGCCATCGTGCTGGCGGCCGTCGAGCAGCCGGTGCCGAACGGCAAGAAGTTGATGTGACGAGGGGCCTAAGGGCCCCTTTTTCTTGGTCTGAACAATCTCAGACGGGAACCCGGATGATGGCGCGCAGACCGCCGAGCGGGCTGTCTTCGAGCGTGACATTTCCGCCGTGGCTGCGGGCGATGTCGCGGGCGATCGCAAGGCCGAGCCCCGTACCGGAGGCATCGAGATTGCGCGCTTCATCGAGGCGATAGAAGGGCTTGAAAACATCGTCGCGCGCTTCCTTCGGAATGCCAGGGCCGTCGTCGTCGAAGACAATCACCAGCCACTTGGCCGTATGCCGGGCGTCGATGTCGAGCCTGTGTGCGTAGCGTCGTGCATTGGAGGCGAGGTTGGTCACCAGACGCGTGAAGGCGTTGGGACGCACATGGACGAGAGCCTCGCCCTCCAGTGTCCAGGAGAAGGCGCGGTTGTGCAGGCTGAAGTCAGCGGCGACGCGCTCGAAGAGGTCGCGAAGATCGAGTGTACCGACGTCTTCCTCGACCTCTCCCTTGGCAAAGTCGAGATAGCCTTCGAGCATGCTCTGCATGTCGTCGATATCCTGGTTCAGGCTGTCGATTTCCGGCCCGTCGCCGGCGAGCGCCAGCTGCAGGCGAAAGCGCGTGAGGATGGTGCGCAGGTCATGGCTGACGCCGGCCAGCATGGCGGTACGCTGTTCCATCTGCCGCTCGATGCGCTCACGCATCAGGATGAAGGCAAGGCCGGCGCGGCGCACTTCGTCTGCTCCGCGCGGCGAGAAGTCTTCCGGCGGACGCTGTCCCTTGCCGAAGCTCTCGGCGGCGTTGGCCAAGGCCATGATCGGGCGGATCTGGCCGCGCAGGAAGAGAATGGAAATGGCGATCAGCACCAGCGCCGTCGAGACCATCCAGACGATAAAGATGTGGGTATTCGAGGCGTAGGCGGAATTGCGCGGCGCAAAGATGCGCAGGGTTTGGTCGTCAAGGACGACGCGGATCTCGACGAGGCGAGATGTCCCCACCGTGTCGATCCAGAAGGGACGGCGGATCTGCGCGGCGATTTCGTCCGAGAGGATCTGGTCGAGAATGGAGAAGAAGGGGCGCGGCCGGGGCGACGGCAATTCCGTGCCAGGCTCCAGGGAGACCATAAGGTTCAGGCGACTGGCCGCGACGTTGACGATCTTGTCAAAATCCTCGCGGTCCGGATAGAGCTCGATGAGCTCAATGACGGCCGCGATGTCGCGGGTAACCGCTGCGGACAATCGTTCCGTCACCAGCTGCCAGTGACGCTCCATGAAGACGAAGGCAACGACAGTCTGCAGGATCAGCATCGGCAGGATGATGATCAGCAGCGAGCGGGCATAGATGCCGGTCGGCAGCCGATGACGCAGCCAGCGGAGAGAGCCCTTCAGGCCGGTCGCCGGGCTGCGGTCGTGATCTCGCCGGATCTGATCGAACAGCGTCATATGCTACACTTCCTCGGCGCATCGCGCGCCGTTGCCGCGGCCTCAGTCCATGCTGAGGCGATAACCGATGCCGCGCACCGTCTGCAGCCAGACGGGGTTGGCGGGATCATCCTCGATCTTGCGCCGCAGGCGATTGATCTGGACGTCGATCGTGCGCTCGCCAACCTCCGCGTCGTTGCCGACCAGTTCGTGGCGCGGGATCGTATCGCCGGCCCGCGTCGCGAAGAGATACATGATGTCCTGTTCGCGGTCTGTCAGGCGGATGACCTCCGCACCTTTGCGCAGTTCCTTGCGCAGGACCGAGAAGGTGTAGGGACCGAACATGACCTGCTCGATCTTTGGTGCATCGGGGTTCATGTTGCGCTTGAGAATATTGTTGATCCTGAGCACCAGTTCCCGCGGATCGAAGGGTTTGGCGAGGTAGTCGTCAGCACCGGCTTCGAGGCCTGCAATGCGGCTGTCGGCCTCCGAGCGGGCGGTCAGCAGAATGACCGGCGCGCGCTTGTCGTCGGAGAGGCTCTGGGTGAGCGAAAGGCCGGATTCGCCCGGCATCATCACATCGAGGACGAGGAGGTCGAAACTCAGACCTTCAAGCTTGCGGCGCGCCTCGGCGGCATCGGCAGCGACGGAAACGCGGAAGCCTTTCTCCGTCAAGAACCGATGCAAGAGGTCGCGAATGCGCGTGTCGTCGTCGACCACCAGGAGATGTGGGGCGTCGTCGGTCAGCTCGATCTTCTTCGACACGTCAGTCTGCTCCATCCGTTTCGAGAGGCTGGGTCACGGTCTGTTTCTGCATGCCTTCGAGGAAGCGCCGCACGGTCGCGCGCTCATCCGATGTCATGCCCTCCATCGCATGCGCAATGCGACGGGATTGGGGATCGGAGAGCGCCAGCGACAGTTCGCGCCCGGCAAGCGTCGGATAAAGTCGGCGCTGGCGGCGGTCGGCGGGACCCGCCATCTGCCTGATATAGCCGCTGTCGATCAGTTCCTTCAAAACCCGGGCCAGGCTCTGCTTGGTAATCTGCAGGATGCCAAGGAGGTCGGCGACCGTCATTCCAGGACGGCGGCTGACGAAATGTACGACGCGATGGTGGGCGCGTCCGTAACCGAGCTTGGCAAGGATGGCATCCGGATCGGACACGAAATCACGATAGGCAAAAAACAGGCTTTCGATGGTTTCGAAGTCGATCGACTTGTCATCGACCACCGGCAGATCCGGCAGGATTTTCTTGGCAGTCTTCGTCGCAGACTGTCGGGCCACGCTCGTCATTCCTTTCCTCCGGCGCAGACGCGAGCGCCATCGCCGGTTATTACCCTCATCGCCCAGGGGCGATGCTTTCCCGAAGGCCGGGCCGCGTGGAGCGACTAACCGTTCTTCCTCGTCTCCCTGACGGGGATTGCCGGCAAAACTATGCGCAAGTGTAGCAAATTTCCAACAAATTTACGCTGATCGCACAGGTTAGGCGACGGTCGGGAAACCTATGGCCGCCACGCTCGTTACCACTGCACTGATCAATCACAAGTTCCGGACAAGCAGCTTCGGCCAGGCTTTGCCGAAGGAGAGAGGATTCGCGCCATGATGAACCGTGACCGTACCGCCCAGATTACTGCAAGCCCCAGCCTTCGTCCCGTTGCGATCTTCGTGTTCACCGCCAAGCTGATGGTGGCGAGCTTTCTCGTTGCCCAGGCTTCCCTGCTTCCGGCGTCACCTGTCTCTCAGGTCTACGGCCTGTCCCGTTAAGCCTAAACCCTTTGAGTTCATCGCGGTTTCTCTCGTCGATCTGACATGATAGAGCGCATGTCGATCACGATCAGAAGGATAGCGAGCCCATGGGACAGATACAGGCGGGCATCATCCCGGTTACCCCTTTCCAGCAGAATTGTACGATCCTGTTCGATGATGAAACGCGCGAGGGCGTGATCGTCGATCCGGGCGGGGACGTGGATGTCATCCTGCAGGTGATCGCGGAGAATGGACTGACCCTCAAGGCGATCTGGCTGACGCACGGGCATCTGGATCATGCGGGAGGTGCTGCCGAGCTCAAGGAAAAGACGGGGCTGACCATCATCGGACCGCACAAGGACGACCTGCCGCTTCTTCAGCGTATCGAGACGCAGGCGGCGAGCTACGGCATTTCGGGATTGCGCAGCGTGCTTCCCGACCGGTGGCTCGAAGACGGCGATACGGTCAGCTTCGGCGACCACACATTCGAGGTTTATCACTGCCCGGGTCACGCCCCAGGGCATGTCATCTACTTCAACCGCGACCAGAAGTTTGCCCATCTCGGCGACGTCTTGTTCAGCGGCTCGGTCGGGCGAACCGATCTGCCGGGTGGCGACCACCAGACCCTGATGAACTCGATCCGCGACAAGGTCCTGCCGCTCGGGGACGATGTCGGCTTCATCTGCGGCCACGGACCCGGGAGCCGCATCGGCGACGAGCGCCGATCCAATCCCTTCATCCAGGGGCTCTGAACGAGAAAAAGCGCCGGGTGACCGGCGCTTTTGTCATTCTGCGGTGCGGTTACGGCCCTTAGCGGGCCGTGCAGAAGTGGGTTCTGCCGTCATAACCGACGAAGGTGCCGGTCCGCGGGTTGAAGCTCCGATAGCGCTGCGAGCAGTAGTCATACCAGGCGCCGGTCCAGGGCTCGACGCCATAGGATTGAACCACCGGGCGCGGCTGCTGGTAAACTGGGCGCGGGCGATAGGTATGGCGCGGCGGCGGCGGATAATCATCGACGTAGTAGCCGGGCTCGTCATAGACCGAGACGGGGCGATCGATGTAGACGCGGCGCTGCGGCGGCGGGCTTGCGAGTGCGGAGCCGACGATCATTCCGGTTGCGAGACCGATGACGCCCAGTGCCAGGGCATCGTCGCTGCGGTGGCGATAATGGCGGTCGCCGGCTTCGGCCTGGCTTGCCGCGGCGATCGGCGTCAGGGTGACTGCAGCCGCGAGAAGTGCGTGTTGCGCGAATTTCATCATGACGTCGTTCCTCGACCTTGCGAAATTACCTGAGCCGGTGTGGCTGTTCGGGCCATCGGCGATGATCGTAATCTAGGAGGCTTTGCCTGAACGCAGGCTGAACGAAAAAACCCGGCATGAATGCCGGGCCGCAATTCGTAGAAAACCGGGTAAAATCAGCCGGAGATCTGCAGGTTTACGGCCTTAGGGCCCTTGCCACGGCGATCGGGTTCGGTGTCGAAGCTGACCTTCTGGTTTTCGGTCAGGCCCGACAGGCCCGATGCCTGAACGGCGGAGATATGGACGAAGATGTCCGCGCCGCCATTGTCGGGCTTGATGAAGCCAAAGCCCTTGTCGGTATTAAAAAACTTTACAGTGCCAGTCTCGGCCATGCGTCAGGTCCTTTTCTCTCTGCCCATATTCGGCGGGGCAGCATTGCAATGTACCCGCAAGCGGGTGAGCGACAGGCATTTGTCGAAATTAGAGGAAAGGGGCCCTGTTACCGCAGTCTAACTCCCGACGATGTTTCCATCCTGTCAAGTTAGCCTGCCCGGGGTTGTTATAGCGTCCCCGGCGCGCACTCATTTATAGGTCTTCCCATGCTCGCAAAATTGCCCGAACGCGCGAAGATTGCTTGGTTTGTCGGAAATTGGCAAGCGAAAGTTTTAACCCTGTCCGGGGCGAGACTCCTTTGTTTTCAGTGTGAATGGAGTGATTCGTTACCGTCGCAAGGCCTCGTCACGCCATTTCGAAGAAAATTTGCATCGCTTGCGATGGAGATTGAGACAAAACCCCTCTCGAACACGGAAATTTGCGGGTGAAAATTTTCCGTGTTCGACGGTCTCGCATCCTGCGGGGGCCAAGCTTGTCAGGCAAATTGGCCCCAAACATGGGGCAAATGCCCGGCGGATAACAGGTTCGCGGCGTTCCTCAACTCTGGCCAGCACGGGTAAGGCGTAGAAGCTGTCCATCCTCTTCGTCGGTCACCAGCAGGATGGAGCCGTCTGGCGCGACCTTCACGTCGCGAATGCGGCCGTAGTCGCCTTGCAGAATGCGTTCTTCTTTGCCGATCGAGCCGTCATCGTTGCGCTCGATGCGGGCAATCAGCTGATATTTCAATGCGGCGACCAGGAAGTCGCCTTCCCATTCCGGGAACATGGCGCCGCGGTAGATTGCTAGCGCTCCCGGCGCGATCGACGGGTCCCAGTAGTGAAGCGGCTGCTCGTAGCCATCGGCAGTCTGACCGATGCCGATTTCGGCGCCGGAATAGTGCTTGCCATAGGAGATGACCGGCCAGCCATAGTTGTTGCCTGCTTCGGGTGCATTGATCTCGTCACCGCCGCGCGCGCCATGTTCGACGGTATAAAGCCTGTTATCGGCGGGATCGATGACGATGCCTTGGGGATTTCGGTGACCGCTGGACCAGACTTCGGGAAGAAGTTGCCCGCTGGGGTTGGCGGAAGAAGGGGTGCCGTCGGCATTGATGCGGATGATCTTGCCGGCGTGATCGGCCTGATCCTGGGCGCGGTCCGGTTCTCCACGATCGCCGATGCCGAAAAACAGGCTGCCATCAGCGGCGACAGCGATCCGGGATCCAAAATGCTGGCCGGCGCCAGTCAGCTTGTTCATGAGAAAGATCCGACGGACCTCCTCGAGGCGTCGTTCGTTTGCGCTCAGGCGCGCGGAGAAGACAGCAGTGCCCTGTCCACCCGGACCGGGGGCGGCTGCCGTAAAGAAGAGACGGCGGCTTTCGGCGAAGTCGGGAGAGAGGGCGAGGTCGAGCAGTCCACCCTGGCCAACGGCTGCGATCCTCGGCAAGCCGCCCAGCGGACGACCGACTTCACCATCACGAATGATCCGCATGCGGCCGGGCCGCTCGGTGACGATAAAGGCCCCGTCCGGCATCACTTCAACAGACCAGGGGTTTTCGAGGCCCTCGGCGATGCTGGTGACCTCGATGGTGACGTCTCCGGCCCGGATCTCCCGGGGCTCTTCTGCCAATGCGGACGTCGCAACCGATATGGCAAGGACGGGCACGCACAGCCGTGCGATTCTGTCGAAGGGGTTCAGCATCATCATCTCCTCACAGCCATCGATTGCTCGTCGAGAAGATGGGGACTGAAATGCAGCTGGCAAGGCGTTTCACAGCCGGCGCCCGCCTCATGACGTAGTTTTGAAGGCGAAGTGTGCAGCTGGCGTCGGCATTCCAGATCCAGATGTTCGACCTGCCGCTTACCGCTGATCGCTGTTTTCGCCTTGGACGATTTCCTGCCATCCGCGCTTCCAAAGGGCGAAGCCGCCGGCTGCCATGACCGTGAAGCAGGCGAAGAGGAGAATTATCAGCACATGGCGCTCCTTCTGCGGGAGGGGCAGGTGCTCAACTGCTGAGGTCGGGACATCGACCAGTCGGACAGGGGCCGCTGGGACGATGCTTCCGGTGGTCAGGCGATCTGCCGAGACGGTGGAAGCCGACGGGGCCACGATGACCTTGTCCTGGCTGGGCGGCGAGGCGGCACCGGGGCTTCCGAACATGAAGAGAGCCAAAGCCAAGCCGCTGGCAGCGGCGAGCCAGGCCAGTGAACGGCTTCGCCTTGAGGGTGGCGTGCATGCTTCCAATTCATAATCCATGACAGGCACCTTCATTCTTGTCCTGACCGCATGAAACCGTGTGATCGCGTCGTCATGGCGACGAAATTGTGGCGTTTCCCAACTCGAATTGTGATTTCGGCGGTGCTTGGGAAATCGTGCCCACAGACGCATTGGAATGGTGACGCAAATCTCTTGCGCCATCCGTGCTTTTGGCTTGAAAGGCCGGGGCTCTTTCGCCATAGAGCTTGGACCTGAGGCCCCGGAGAGCGGGGTCGATGTTCAATCAGCTCAGGACCTGCACAATGGCTTTCCTTGCCGACGCCCTTTCCCGCATCAAGCCTTCCGCGACCATCGCCGTCACGCAGATGGCCCGGGAACTCAAAGCGCAGGGGAAAGACGTCATTTCGCTCTCCGTCGGCGAGCCAGACTTCGATACGCCGCAAAACATCAAGGACGCGGCCGTTGCCGCCATTGCTCGTGGCGAGACGAAGTACACGCCGGTCGCCGGCATTCCGGAGCTGCGCAAGGCGATCGCTGACAAGTTCAAGCGCGAGAACGGTCTCGACTACAAGCCGGAGCAGGTGATCGTCGGCACCGGCGGAAAGCAGATTCTTTTCAACGCCTTCATGGCGACGATCAATCCGGGAGATGAAGTGATCATCCCCGCGCCATTCTGGGTCTCCTATCCGGAAATGATCGCGCTGTGCGGCGGCACGCCGGTCGCTGTCGAGACGACGATCGAGAACAATTTCAAGATGACCGCCGAGCAGCTGGACAAGGCGATCACGCCGAAGACCAAGTGGTTCATGTTCAACTCGCCGTCCAACCCGTCGGGTGCTGCCTATAGCAAGGAAGAGCTGAAGGCGCTGACCGACGTGCTGATGAAGCACCCGCATGTCTGGGTCCTGACCGATGACATGTACGAACATCTCGTGTTCGGCGATTTCGTCTACTACACGCCGGCCCAGGTCGAGCCTGAACTCTACGAGCGGACGCTGACCATGAATGGCGTGTCCAAGGCCTATGCGATGACCGGCTGGCGTATCGGCTATGCAGCCGGCCCGCTGCCGCTGATCAAGGCGATGGACATGATCCAGGGCCAGCAGACGTCTGGCGCCTGCTCGGTTGCCCAATGGGCGGCCGTCGAAGCGCTGAATGGTCCGCAGGACTTCATCACGGAATCCAAGAAGGCTTTCGAAGAGCGCCGTGACCTCGTCGTCTCGATGCTCAACCAGGCGTCCGGCATCGTTTGCCCGAAGCCGGAAGGCGCCTTCTACGTCTATCCGTCGTGTGCTGCGCTGATCGGCAAGACCGCCCCGTCGGGCAAGGTCATCGAAAGCGACGAAGACTTCGTCATGGAGCTGCTGGCGACCGAAGGTGTCGCGACCGTTCACGGCTCGTCCTTCGGTCTTGGCCCGAACTTCCGCGTTTCCTACGCGACCTCGAATGCCAAGCTGGAAGAGGCCTGCAGCCGCATCCAGCGCTTCTGCGCTTCGCTGAAGTAAGCAATTTTCTGGTTCAAACCATAAGAAAAGGGCCCGCGTTGCGGGCCCTTTTGCTTTGACAATAATGATCAACCCTTGGTCAGCTTGATGATCGTCGAGTTGCCGCCGCCACGCTGTTCGGTGACGGCGTAGACTGCGCCATCGGGACCAACCTTCACGTCGCGGATACGCGCATCGAGATCAACGCGCTCCTCGAACTTCACGCGATCATTCTCCATGTGCAGCACGACCACGCCCTGGCTGACGAGACCGCCGACGAGGAAAGCGCCCTTCCATTCGGGGATAGCGTCGGCATCGTAATAGGCCATGCCGGAGGGCGCGATGACGGGGTCCCAATAATAAACTGGCTGTTCGGTGTCGGCCATCTGGGTGATGCCGTCGCCCACTGCGGCGCCACTGTACTCGACGCCGTAGGTGACTTCCGGCCAGCCATAGTTTTTGCCCGCCTCCGGAAGGTTCAGCTCGTCGCCGCCCTTGGGGCCATGCTCTACCGTCCACAGTCGGCCCTCACCATCAATCGTGGCTGACTGGAGGTTGCGGTGACCAAGCGACCAGATTTCCGGCTGGGCGCCGTCCTCGCCGATGAAGGGGTTGCCTTCCAGGGCTTCACCCGTCTGGCTGATGCGGAAGATCTTGCCAAGGCCGCTCTGCAGGTTCTGGGCCTGAACGCGAGGCTCGGCATCGGAGCGCTCTCCGACCGTCACATAGAGCTCACCTTCCGGACCGAAGGCGAGACGGGAGCCGAAATGCTTGTTGCCGTCATAGCCCGGGGTCTGGCGGAAGATCACGGTGACGTCTTCGAGGGCGCCGCCGCCCTGGTCGTCGGCGACGAGGCGTGCAGAGGCAACCGATGTGCCGTTGCCGTCGTCATCCCGAGGTTCGGCGAAGGAGAAGAAAATCCTGCCCGAGCTTTCAAAGTCGGGCGCAAGAGCCACATCGAGCAGGCCGCCCTGGCCATCGGCGAGGACTTCCGGAACGTTTGCGATCTCGGGGCCGGCCGTGCCATCAGTGCCGATGATATGCATGGCACCCTGCTTGGCGGTCACAAGCATGCGGCCATCGGGCAGGAATTCCATCGCCCAGAGATGCGGCAGGCCCTCGGCCACGACCTCGGTCTTGATGTTGATAACCTCCGGTGGCTGCGGGGCTCTTGTCTGACCGGAAAAGGCCGGTTCCTGGTTCGGTGCGTTCGGTGCCTGGGTCTCGACCGGCGTTCCGGCCTGTTGGGCAAGGGCGGGAAGGGAGACGAGGCTGACGCTCAGCATGGTTCCGGCAAGAATGTGGGGTATACGCTTCATCAATTCCTCCTGGTCGAATGATTGGACCCGTTCAACGCCTGAAGTGGTCCGAAAGCTCCGCCTCGGTAGAGCGTGCCAGATCAAGTTCTCTTTATCGGATGGTGAGGAGAGGTCTCATCCGCAACGAGAGAGCGGGCCTGGTGGCCCGCGCTGACGGTTCTTGCTCATGCCGGAGTTTTGATCCAACTGCCGACATAGGGTGCGTTGGCGAAAACTTTCTCGCGGTCCCGCCACAAGGCCGGCAAGGCGAGGATGGCGAGCGCGCCGATGGTGACGGCCGTCTTGGTCAAATGTGACAGTTCCGGTGTCCGGGCGTCGATGTAGTAGACCGCATAGACGATCAGCACGTGCCATACATAAATGTGCAGCGAGTGACGGCCGAGAAGCTGCAGGAAGTTCAGGGTGAAGAGGCTCGTCAAAGTCGCGGCGATCTTGCGGATCACAGCATTGTCGTGGCGCGGGCCGGCGATCAGGATCCAGGCCATGCCATAGGCGACGACTGCGAAGTTGATGAGGTAGACCGGACCGAAATCGGCACGGACCTCCATCAGGCCGAATTTTTCGAGCACGAAGCCGGGCATGAAGCCGTGAGCGGTTGCTATCCGGAGTGGCAGGAAGAAGAGGGTGACCGCAAGTGCCGTCCAGGCAAGCGTCGTGCGCTTGGGGTCGAAGACCTTCTGCCACTCGATCTTCTTCATCGAGGTCAGGGTGCCGGCAATGATGCCGGCGAAAAAGACGATCTGCCAGCCGAGAAGGTTGAAGGACACGCGCAGGCCTTCCTTGTCCGGGGCGCCGGCGAGCCAGGCATCGAGCGGATAGGTGACGATGCGGTGCAGGCCAAGCTGAGCCGCCAGCCAGACCAGGAGCGAGCCGATGGCGACGCCGAGCCAATGGCCGCGCAGGCAAAGCCAGATCACGATCGGGGCGAAGACCATGTAGGCGATGTATTGCGGCAGGATGTCCATGAAGGTCGGCTGGACGAGGAAAGTGGCGACCGGCGCGAGCGAGCTCGGATCGAGCAGGCTTGCGTCACCCAACCAGTTCTTCCAGGCTGCTATTGCACCCGGCAGGACTAGCTGCAGGGCGAGCACGATCAGGATGATCGCCATGGCATAGCGGTAGAGTTCCAGCGCCCGCGTCCAGATCTTGTCGCGGCCGACCGTATAGCCGTCCTTCATCATCTTGCGGCTGTAGACCATGCCGGTCAGCAGGCCCGACAGGAAGACGAAGCCTTGGGCATCTTCGACGAAGGCGAGGTTGCGGTGGTTGATTTCGACGAGCCAGAGGCCCCCGGTGAATACCAAATGGTTGATCAGCATGAAGACGAGGAAGTACCCCCGCATGCCATCGATCACGTCCAATCTCTTCACGTTTGACTCCCGAGTTGGCCGCCTGGTCACCCGCGGCGGCGATCATCGTCCGCACCATGTTGACAATGCGGCGGGAGGCCCAGTCGGGGCCGATCCTCGCGGAGGGAACGGCGGTTTTTGACAAAAGTTCCGAGCCTGATTGCTCACGGAGCCGTGGTCGGATGCCGCAGTCAGAGCTGATCATGCGTGTTCAGAGCCCGAGGAAGGCGAGCATGATGAAGGTGGCGAAGAGGACCAAATTGGTCATGCCTTCGATTGCATTCGTCTCGCCATCGTTGAGATTGATCACGGCTGCGACCAGGGGCATGGCGACCTTGGTGGTCTGGACCGGCGTCGTCGTCCTTCCCCGTCCGATCGCTCGTCCGTTTGCGCCGGGGCCGTTTTGATGGAATACTCCTTCTCAGCCTAGGAGGAGAAGGCCATGGTGAAGATCATCTACGAGATCGTTCCTCATGATGGCGGTTGGGCCTATCGGCTCGGTGGCGCCTATTCGGAAGCGTTCCCGACCCATGACCAGGCCCTTGAAGCCGCACGCATCGTCATGCTGGAGCAGCAGGTCGGCGACGAGCCGGTGACCATCAGTTATCAGGATGAAACAGGACGCTGGCGCGAGGAATACAGCGATGGCGGCGATCGTCCGGAAGTCGAGATCGTCGATACCTTTGTCGACGAACAGAGACCTCCTGCCTGATGGCCCGTATAAGAACGTGATTCTTTTCAACCGTTTAAGGTCGTTCATTCACGTCGTGAGTCCACTTGTCTTGGTGGCGGCCGGAGCGTCGCAAGACAGCCTCTTCCAGTCGTTGAGGCCGGAAACCAAAGCATCGAAGGTGGCGCGATAGCGCGGCACGGCCTTCAGATTTTCGTGCATCACAACGAAGGTTTCGAGCGATATATCGAGTGTTCCTGGCAGGACTTCCACAAGGTCTGGTTCGCGGGCTGCGATGGCGTGCTGGCACATGCCGATGCCGAGTCCGGCACGGATGGCGGCGAGCTGGACCAGGTTGCTGTCGGCGCGGAAGTCGAAGCCGATGCCAGCCAGATCCTGCCGCTCCTTGAGGATGTCCCTGATATAGGCGAGCTGCCTGTCGAAGCCGATCAGGCGGTGTCTTGCAAAATCGCTCAAGGCGGTCGGCAAGCCATGGCGGTCCAGATAGCGTCGGTGGGCGTGAAAGCCGAGCGATAGCTTGCCGATCCGCTGGCTGAGCAAGGCGGCCTGTCTGGGCTGGACCATGCGAATGGCAATGTCTGCCTCCTGCTGAAGCAGATCCTCAACCGCATCGGAGGCCGAAAGCTCGATTTCCAGCCCCGGATGCTTCTCCTGTAGCTGGGCGAGGATGGGGGGCAGAGTTTCGACTGCTATCACCTCGCTGGCGCTAATGCGCACGGTGCCGCGTACCGCCTCCATGTCGCCTGACGCAATGCGAGCGAGAGCCGACGACATCGCGGCCATGCCAAGCGCATGTCCCTGCATGGCGCGCGCCTTTTCCGTGGGCAGCAGACCCTGTGGGCTGCGCAGGAAAAGCGGCGCGCCAAAGGCCTGTTCCAAAGCCTCGATATGTCGGCCGGCCGTGGGCTGGGTCAAACCCAGTCTGCGAGCGGCGGCCGACAGCGACCCGGTCTCGAGGACGGCGAGAAAGGTTCGGTAGTGATCCCAGCTGATTTGATCGATGATCATTCATATTTGTATATCGACTGAACGATCTTTGGCAATTCTGCATATCGTTAGTCGCTGTCACACTCAGTCCAGTTTCAATCACAGGAGATGAGCATGACAGAGATAAGGACAATGACATCGCTGGAGCGACCGCTTGCACTGGTGCTCGGGGCAACGGGCGGCATCGGGGGAGCGTTGGCGACAGCTCTTCTGCAGCGCGGCTACCGCGTTCGTGCCATGCACCGCGCACCGGAGCGCCAAACATCTGCTCGTCCGGCTTACGAGTGGGTGAGGGGTGACGCAATGCGGGCCGAGGATGTCTTGCGGGCGGCGGAAGGCGCAAGCATCATCGTGCACGGCGTCAATCCACCGGGCTATCGGAATTGGGGCGAGCTCGTCCTGCCGATGATCGACAACACGATTGCCGCTGCCCGCGCCGTCGGGGCGCGAATCCTGATGCCGGGGACGATCTATAATTTCGGCCGCGATACCTTTCCGCTCGTGGCCGAAGACAGTCGGCAGGAACCGGAAACGGTGAAGGGCCGCATCCGGGTGGAGCTCGAGCGGCGGCTGGAACAGGCGGCGGCGGAGGGCGTGCCCGTGCTGATCGTTCGCGCCGGGGACTTCTTCGGGCCTGATGCCGGCAACAACTGGTTCGCGCAGGGCCTCGTGCAGCCCGGCAAACCCGTGCGCTTCGTCGTCAATCCCGGGCGCAAGGGTGTGGGGCATGCCTGGGCCTATCTGCCTGACGTCGCTGAGACCTTCATGCGACTGCTCGATCGTGCGGATGAACTGCCGCGCTTTGCGCGGTTTCACATGGATGGCTTCTACGATGCCGATGGCACTGAGATGGTGGCGGCGATCGGCCGTGCCGTGGGCCGGCCCGGCATATTCTCCTTCGGCTTTCCCTGGCGTCTGGCAGGACTTGCCCGGCCTTTCATGCCCCTGATGCGGGAACTGTACGAGATGCGCTATCTCTGGCGTGAAACGATCCGGCTCGACAATTCCCGGCTCGTCGACTTTCTCGGGGAAGAGCCACAGACCCCGGTCGATGTCGCGGTCACCGCGACACTTCTGAGCCTCGGTTGCCTGACGCAGGCCGAAACTGCGGCTAGGGGTGAGCCGGTGCTACGTCTTGCGGGAGGTGAGCAATGAGCGGGGCTGTGGTTGCTGCTCCGATTGCGGTGCTTGTCTTCAGGGGGCTGGCGGTCACCGTGCTCGCAGGGGTCGTCGTCCAGTTCTTCCTTGCGGGCATGACGGTCTTCGGCGCCGGGATGGGCTGGGATGCGCATGCGGCGACGGGCGGGGCCTTGGGTGTGCCCTTGATCGGGCTCTTCCTGATGTCCCTGTCGCAAGGACTGCGGGCATACCGCGGTATCGCCGGCATGCTGTTCGCCCTCTATCTCGCTCAAGTGACGCTTGCCGCACTTGGTGGCGCACTGCCGCTTCTCGGGGCGCTGCATCCGGTCAACGGTCTGGTGATGGCGCTGGTCGCTCTTCAGCTTGTCAGACGCTTGAAGCCTCACAATCGAGGTTCCTTCTAGTCCAGGGGAAGGGCGCCCGGTGTCGCGGGCGCCCCTTTTAGTGTCAGGCAAGCGCCGGATAGGTCGTGTAGCCTTCCGCGCCGCCGCCGTAGAGCGTGGCCTGATCCAGCGGGTTGAGGCTCGCATCTTCCTTCAGGCGGCGGACGAGATCCGGATTGGCGATGAAGGGGCGGCCGAAGGCGACGAGGTCGGCATAGCCGCTCTCGACGGCTTCGATCGCAGAGGCGCGGTCATAGCCATTGTTGGCGATCCAGGCACCCTTGCCGCCAGCATTGCGATAGGCGGCCTTGAGGGCCTTCCAGTCGAAAGGCAGGACGTCGCGCGGACCGCCGGTCGCGCCTTCGATGACATGCACGAAGGCGAGGTCGAACTTGGCCAGCGCCTCGACGAGTGCCGTATAGACGGCCTTCGGATCGGGGTCGGAGACATCGTTCGCCGGGGTGGTCGGGGAAATGCGGATGCCGGTCTTCTCTGCGCCGATTTCCTTGGTCACGGCTTCGACGACTTCCAGCGTCAGGCGGATGCGGTTTTCGATCGAGCCGCCGTATTGATCCGTGCGCTGGTTGCTGTTCGAACGCATGAACTGCTCAAGCAGGTAGCCGTTGGCAGCGTGGATCTCCACCCCATCGAAGCCGCCTTCAATGGCAGCCCGTGCCGCCTTGCGGTAGTCTTCGATGATGCCGGCCAGTTCTGCCGTTTCCAGAGCACGCGGCTCGGAGGTCTCGACGAATGCGCCGGAACCATCGGGATTGAGGATATAGGTCTTGGACTGCGCCGCGATGGCGGAGGGCGCGACCGGGGCACCGCCCTCTGGCTGCAGGCTCGTATGCGAGATGCGGCCGACATGCCAGAGCTGGGTGACGATCTTGCCGCCTGCTGCATGCACGGCGTCGGTGACCTTCTTCCAACCGTCGATGGCTTCGGACTTGTAGAGACCGGGAACGTCGGCATAGCCCTGCGCCTGGTGGGTGATCGCCGTGCCTTCGCTGATAATCAAGCCCGCAGTCGCACGCTGGCGGTAGTACTCGACGTTGAGATCGTTCGGAAACGCGCCCGGTGACCGGTTGCGGGTCAGCGGCGCCATGGCGATGCGGTTCGAAACGGGGATGGTGCCGACGGACGTCGGTTCAAAAAGCTTGGACATGAAACCTCTCGGGAGTTTCCAATGATGGGAAGGTTCATTGGGGATCCCGATGTGGGGCCTCAGAGTGTTCCATTCAAGGTCTTGACGAACTCCGCGATGGCATCTTCATTGCGGCGATAGAGAACCCGCTGGCCGACACGCTTGGAACTGATGAGGCCCGCGCGCTGAAGGGTCGCGAGATGGGCGGAAACCGCGGATTGTGACAGGCCGGATCGCTCGAACTGACCGGCGCTAATGCCGTCGGTTGCGTCTTCTTTGGGCACCCCGAAGTACTCTTTGGGATCCTTGAGCCAAATCAGCATTTCCATGCGCGCCGGGTGAGCCAGCGCCTTCATCACGTCCTCTAGGAACATTTCCCCTCCAAATCGTCTGCATTTTCAGTCTGCTGCGGAGAGATCTCTGCCGTTGGGGCCGAGAGGCCCGGCGTCAGTTCCGCCAGACGCTGTAACGGCTGGAAGGATCTATTGTTCCAACAAAATAACAAAAAAAGAGGGCCACCGGAATAACCAGGGCCCTTTGAATTGTGAAGGTCAAAAACCTCCAGAGGGGAACAGCTGCTGCGGTGGAACTGGGAGGAAAAAGCCACCATGTGCATCAGCTGTGTGCGATATGGTGGTTTTTTGTGCAGTGAACAATGCATTTTTATGCATGTCAGGCATGCATGATGCGCA
This sequence comes from Agrobacterium sp. MA01, assembly GCF_009650195.1. NCBI lineage: Bacteria > Pseudomonadati > Pseudomonadota > Alphaproteobacteria > Hyphomicrobiales > Rhizobiaceae > Agrobacterium > Agrobacterium sp. MA01. The sequence goes on along the minus strand of NZ_CP045854.1, from coordinate 2,493,260 downwards.
AGTCTGTGTGCGCAACCTACTAAAAGGGCAGCCGTCAGGCTGCCTTAGAAGTTCCAGTTTCGGGCCTTGGCGACGATGAAGTCCCTGAATGCCTTCAGCTTTGCGGCGTTCTTGATCTCGTCGGGATAGCAGAAATAGGTGTCGAAGGAAGGCACGTCGGCACTGGTGACCAACTGCAGCAGACCCGGATCGCGGCCGACGATGTAATCCGGCAGCATGGCGATGCCGATACCGAGCAGGCAGGCACGCTTGATCGAGGTCAGACTGTTGATCTGCAGATGCGGCATGCGCGGATTGTCGGAGGACCGGCCGGCGACTTCCAGCCAGTTGACGTCCAACAGGTAATTCGGTGCCGGTTCGCCGAAGGTGATAATCCGGTGGTTGTCGAGATCCTCGATGGACTGCGGTTCGCCGTAGCGGTTGATGTAGGACGGTGCCGCATAGACGTGCATATGCACCGTGAACAGCTTGCGCTGGATGAGGTCCGATTGCTGTGGCTGGCGGAGCCGGATTGCGCAGTCGGCATGGCGCATGTTGACGTCGAGTTCCTCGTTGTCGAGGAGCAGCTGGATCGACATGTCGGGGTAGAGCTGCAGAAATTCCTGCACCTTGTCGGTCAGCCAGCCCTGGCCGAGGCCGACGGTGGTCGTGACCCGCAGCTTGCCGGACGGCTTTTCGGTCGTCTCGGTCAACTGCATCTTTACCGTCTGCAGCTTCAGGAGAACGTCATGGGCGGTGCGATAGAGCAGTTCACCCTGTTCGGTGAGGATCAGGCCGCGCGCATGGCGGTGGAAAAGCTTGACGCCGATGTCCTGCTCCAGGGAGGAGACCTGGCGGCTGATCGCCGACTGGGACAGATGCAGCTTGTCGGCCGCGTGGGTGAAGGACCCAGCTTCGGCGGCCGCATGAAAAATGCGCAGTTTGTCCCAGTCCAGCGGCATGCCGCCCCCTCTCATGGCGGCTATTCCGCGGCTTGTTGTGTCTCGACGGGCAGGGCCGAGAGGAAACGTTCGGCCTCGAGCGCTGCCATGCAGCCCATGCCGGCGGCGGTGATCGCCTGGCGGTAGACGTCGTCGGTCACGTCACCGGCGGCAAAGATGCCGGCCACGTCGGTTGCGGTCGAATCCGGCGCGGTCCAGAGATAGCCGTTGGACTTGAGCTTCAGCTTGTCCTTGAACAGTTCGACGGCCGGCGCATGGCCAATGGCGACGAAGACGCCGTCGATCGGCATGTCGGTGACGGCACCGGTCAGCGCATCCTTGAGCCTGACGCCGGAAACGGACGGCGGCATCGGCGGCTTGGCCGGGGCGCCGGTGATTTCCTCGACTGTCGTGTTCCAGAGGACGCGGATGTTCTCCTTGGCGAAGAGACGTTCCTGCAGGATCTTTTCCGAACGGAAGCTATCACGGCGATGGACGACGGTGACCGACTTGCAGATATGCGAGAGGTAGAGCGCTTCCTCGACGGCCGAGTTGCCGCCACCAACGACGATGACGTCCTTGTTGCGATAGAAGAAGCCGTCGCAAGTGGCGCAGGCGGATACGCCGAAGCCCTGGAAATGCTGCTCGCTCTCGATGCCGAGCCACTTGGCCTTGGCGCCGGTGCAGATGATCAGCGTGTCAGCGGTCCAGATCTGGCCGCCGTCGGTCTTCACAGTGAACGGACGATGGCTGGTGTCCACCTCTGTCACGAGATCGCTGACGATTTCCGTGCCGACATGGACCGCCTGATTGAGCATCTGTTCCATCAGCCAGGGGCCCTGGATCGGATCGGCAAAGCCCGGGTAATTTTCCACATCCGTGGTGATCATCAGCTGACCACCCTGTTCCATGCCGGCGATCAGAACCGGCTTCAGCATGGCGCGGGCGGCATAGATCGCAGCGGTGTAGCCGGCAGGGCCGGAGCCGATGATCAGCACCTTGGTGTGGCGGGCAGTCATGTCGCTTCCTTTCAATGCGCGGTCTTCGTCTTCGATCGGGGGTATCAAGCGCAGGCAAACCCGACCGTTGCGCAACTGTCGCCCATTTAGGATCGAAGCGACAAGCAATTCAAGGCATGGCCCGGCATTAGCAACAGAGCTTTGCGCGTCCACGCAATAATTGTGCGTGAACGCGGAGGATTCTTGCCAATTACGTCTGAAAGAGTAGATATCGCACACATCTTCAAAAGGATCGACCGTGCTCAAGGTAGAACTCGACGCCATCGACCTGCGCATTCTGAAAGAATTGCAGCGGGACGGGCGCATGACCAATGTGGAACTCTCCGAACGTGTCGGCATTTCGGCGCCGCCCTGCCTGCGCCGGGTACGCAAGCTCGAGGAGGCCGGCGTGATCGAAAGCTATCACGCCATTCTGAATGCCAGCCGGCTGGGCTATGATCTCGTTGCCTTCTGCATGGTGGGATTGAAGCACCAGTCGGAAGCCAATCTGAAGGCCTTTGCGGCGGCGACCGACAGCTGGCCGATCGTCCGTCAGGCCTGGATGGTCAACGGTGACAGCGATTTCCTGCTGCATTGCGTGGCGGAAAATCTGACCCGTTTCCAGGACTTCGTCATCGAAGTGCTGACGGCCAACGAACATGTCGACACAGTCAGGACGATGTTGACGATCCGGCAGGTGAAGAAGGTTGGTTTGGTGGAGATCTGAGCGGCCCGCTCAGAAAGGTTTCAGCGCTTCTGCCAATCTCGTGCGGAAGCCTGTGTCGATCTCGACGAAACGTTGGCGCGCAGCACTGCCCAGCGCCTGTTTTTCTGCCACGTCCATTGTCAGCAGGTTCTCGATGATCTTTTCCATCGCCTCGAGATCAACGAGATAATTGGTGCCCAGATGTCTGGGCTCCGTGCGTCCATAGGGAATGAGAATGCCGCAATCGGCGGTCACGTGCTCGTTCATCGGCGGGCCGTCGGTGGTGACGGTGACCGCCCCGACGGAGAGCGCTTCGACCAGATGATGGCCCCAGCCTTCGGAGCGAGACGGGCAGAGGTGGATCCCGCAACTGTTTTGCCATTGCCTGAGTTCGGCATCGGTGGTGTAGCCGCTGACCACACGGATATTGGGGATCCCGGCGGCCTTCGGATGCGGGTCGCGCTGGACCAGAACCAGTTCCGGCCACTCCGCATGACGGGACCATAATTCGATAACGTCTTCCGTGCCCTTCAGCGTGCTGCCGCCCGCCAGATGGAAGAAGCTGTTCCAGTTTTTGGCAATGCTCTCGTCGAGCCGGTCTTCCGAGGTGAAGCCGACATAGGCGGTGGAGGCCCCGAGGCTGCGGAAAATCTCTTCGGCATGGCGGCTCTTGGCCAGAACCAGGTCAATACTCTTCAGCCGGCCAATGTGGCGGCGCGGAAAGCGCTCCTGGTTCGGGCAGAGCAAGTTTAACCTGCTGGCGCTGAACCAGTGCGGAAAGGCGCGTTCGATATGGATGATGGTTTTGGCCTGCTTGCGGCCGAGGATCCGGTCGAAAAACTTTCTTGCCCGAATGCCTTTTGTTGCCACACCCTCGGAGCGGCCGATGGAGGCCAGTGCTTCGATCAGCAGCGACGTGTCGCGTGTCAGCCCGAAACTGTTGTCCTTGTTGACAATGAGGATGTCGAGCAGATCGCGGTCGGCCATCGGTCAAACTGTTCCGGATGTTGCGGGCTTGGGGCGGGCACTTGCCTGGGGCAGGGTAGTCCCGAGCAGGCTTGCGTAAACGTCGGCCAGCTGATCCGCTTCGCGTTCCAGCCCGAACGCCGCTTCGACGTGTTCGCGCCCGCGTCGACCGGCCTCCATTGCCTTTTGCGGCTCCAGAAATGTCGAGATGGCATCGCGCAGGCGCCCATAGTCACCGGCCGGCACGACGGAGCCGGTCTCGCCTTCGATGATCATCTCGGCATAGGCGCCGGCGTCACTTGCAACCACGGCGGTGCCTGAAGCCATGGCCTCGAGCGGCGTCAGGCCGAAGCCCTCGTTGCGCGAGGGGGCGACGTAGAGCGTCAGACGGCGATACCACGGCTTGATGTCATCGACTTCGCCGAGGAAACGGATGCGGTCTGTCAGGCCTGCAGCGGCGATGTCGGCCTTCAGCTTGTCTGCAAAGGCCGTGTGTTCCGCGGTGATCCGGCCAGATATCACGGCCGTCCATTCCGGATTGCCCGGAAGGAGCTCGATCATGGTGTGGACGAAGAGATCCGTACCCTTCTGATGGCGCACCCGACCGAAACATCCGACCAGATGCCGGCCCTTCAGATCTTCGGGAAGGCTCGTGTCGAGCTTGTCCGACGGATGAAACAGCTGAAGGTCCACGCCGTGGCGAATGACGCGATGCGGGACCTTGAGAAAAGAACCGGACTTTCCATTCGTCGCAACCACGCCGTCCATCTTCGAGATGAGCCAGCGGGTGTAGCGGCTGTGATGCCTTTGGGCCGCAGACGTGAAGAGCAGCTTCAGGGGCATGCGGAAGATGTCGCGGAGGATCAGGCCCACCAGCATCTCGTTGTTGCGACGGGCATGCCAGACGCGGGCAGGGGTAGCGTTCGGCCGCTTCCAGAGGCCGGGTAGCTCGGCCCAGCGCATTTTCGGCAGGTGACCGGGCAGGCCGGGACCAAGCGTCAGGATGCCTAGACCCTGGCGCCTTTGTTCCGGCACGAGCTGGATCACGGTCGATGTCACGCCGGAGAGGCGCCGCTTGAAATGCGGCGCAATCACCGTGATGTCGTCGAGGGATTGCGCCACAGAGGAGCCCTTCCGGCCTAGATCAACCCCACTTGACCGCGAGGATCTCGTAGGCCTTGGAGCCGCCGGGGGCGACGACTTCGATGCTGTCGCCAGCTTCCTTGCCGATCAGCGCGCGGGCGATCGGCGAGGAGATCGAGATGCGGCCGGCCTTCACGTCGGCTTCCTGGTCGCCGACGATCTGGTAGGTCTTCTCTTCTTCGGTGTCTTCGTCCATCAGCTTGACTGTCGCGCCAAACTTGATCTTCGAGCCAGACATCTTCGAGAGGTCAATGACCTCTGCGCGGGCGATCAGGTCTTCCAGTTCGCCGACGCGGCCCTCATTGTGGCTCTGTGCTTCCTTGGCGGCGTGATATTCCGCATTTTCGGAAAGGTCGCCATGAGCGCGCGCCTCGGCAATTGCCTCGATGATGCGCGGACGCTCTTCCTGCTGACGCCAGCGCAGCTCTTCGCTGAGCTTTTCGAAACCGTTCTGCGTCATCGGTACTTTGTCTACCATTTCCTCTTCCTTCGTCTTCATGGCCGCGAGCGCGGGCACAAAAGAAAACAGGTTCCGAAGCAAAGCTGCGGAACCAGTCACAAATCACGTTACGGCAGACTATAGCAGAATGCTTTGCGCAATTTCCAGAGTTTTCGTCGGGCGCCTCCTAAAGCCGACCTGACGGCAAGAAAAATCAGCGAAATCAACGATCATGATGCCCGGTGGACGCAATGTCGCAAGGCGGAAACTTGACCATTGTCATGGGAACGTATAGAGAACATTTCCATGAAGAAGTCGCTCAAAGAACGTCTCGCCATTCTCTCCGACGCTGCGAAATACGATGCCTCCTGCGCGTCCAGCGGGACGACCAAACGCGACTCGTCCGCCTCTGGCGGTCTCGGCTCGACAGAGGGGTCGGGCATCTGCCATGCCTACGCGCCTGACGGCCGCTGTATCTCGCTTCTGAAGATCCTGCTCACCAATTTCTGCATCTATGACTGTGCCTATTGCATCAATCGCTCTTCGAGCAATGTCGAACGGGCGCGGTTCACGCCGGACGAGGTCGTCTGGCTGACGATCGAATTCTACCGTCGCAATTACATCGAGGGCCTGTTTCTCTCCTCCGGGATCATCAAATCCTCGGATGATACGATGGCCGAAATGGTGAAGATCGCCAGGGACCTGCGCACCAAGCACGAGTTTCGCGGCTATATCCATCTGAAGACCATCCCTGAGGCATCCGCGCATCTGGTCGAGGAGGCGGGGCTTTATGCCGATCGCCTGTCGATCAATATCGAGCTGCCGACCGATCACGGGCTGGAGCGCTATGCGCCGGAGAAGCGTCCGGTCAACATCCGCCGCTCGATGGCGGATCTGAGGCTGAAGATCGACGAGGCGCGCGAGCCGACGCTCACCGGACGGCGCAAGAAGTTCGTGCCCGGCGGCCAGAGTACCCAGATGATCGTCGGGGCTGACGGCGCCAATGATGCGACGATCCTCGGCTCCAGCGCGCGGCTCTACAGCAGTTACGGGTTGAAGCGTGTCTACTACTCCGCCTTCAGCCCGATCCCCGACAGCTCGAAAAACCTGCCGCTGATCAAGCCGCCCTTGATGCGCGAGCATCGGCTCTATCAGGCGGACTGGCTTTATCGTTTCTATGGTTTCTCGGTCGAGGAAATTTCGTCGATCGGGCAGGGTGGCATGCTCGATCTTGAGCTGGATCCCAAGCTTGCCTGGGCGCTGGCGAACCGCGATCGTTTTCCTGTTGACGTCAACAAGGCGGATCGGGAGACGCTACTGCGTGTCCCGGGTTTTGGGACGAAGACTGTGAACGGCTTGCTCTCGGCTCGCCGCCATCGGCGCGTGCGGATCGAGGACCTGACGCGTCTTGGTGTGTCGCTCAAGAAGGTACGGTCCTTCATCGTCGCCGAGGGATGGTCGCCGAATCGCAGCCTCGATCGGACCGATTTGCGAGCGGTGTTTGCGCCACCGGCCGAGCAGCTGTCGCTATTCTGATGCGAACCGTCACGCTCGAAGGGCGAGGGGCGTTCGCCGAGTGGCGCGATGCTGCACGTTCGCTCCTGGCTGATCGGGTGACACCCGATCAGGTTCGCTGGCAGCTTTCGGGCGAGGGGGGCGATCTCTTAGGCGCGATGCCGCCAGAGACCGGGCCTGTCGATGTGCCTTCCGGGATCGTCGTGCCGAAGGGCTTCATGGAGGCGGCGGAGGCGGCGATCTGCCATACGGATCCGGCTCGATTTTCACTTCTCTATCGCATTCTCTGGCGGCTGCAGGCGGAACGCAGCCTTCTGCAGGTTAGCTCCGATCCTGACGTCTCGGACCTCATCCGCTTGATCAAGAATATCAGGCGCGACAGCCACAAGATGAAGGCCTTCGTGCGGTTCCGCGAAGTCGAGGGTGTGCGGGCGGGACGGCGGCGTTTCGTTGCCTGGTTCGAGCCGGAGCATTTCATAGTGTCGCGCACTGCCGGCTTCTTCCAGCGGCGCTTCACCGACATGGACTGGCTGATCGCGACGCCGAAGGGCTCGGCCGCGTGGAACGGGCAGGAGCTCAAAACGTCGCGCGAGCCGGCCGCCCGGCCGGAAGCGGAGGATGAGACCGACGAGCTCTGGCGGACCTATTTCGCCAATATCTTCAATCCGGCGCGGTTGAAGATCAAGGCAATGCAGTCGGAAATGCCGAAGAAATACTGGAAGAACATGCCGGAGGCCTCGCTCATTCCGGACCTGATTGCGGGTGCGGAGCGGCGGGTCGCCGAGATGGCAGAGAGGCAGGCGAGCCAGCCGCCGGCCTTTCACGAGCGGCTACAGGCGCAGTGGCGTGAACGAGAAGACGAGGAGGAGTCGGTCAATCTGCCGCCGCTCGAACGGCTGCGGGAGGAAGCGGCAAGTTGCACGCGCTGTCCGCTGCATTGCCATGCGACACAGACGGTGTTCGGCGAGGGGCCGGAGGATTCGGCGATCATGTTCGTCGGGGAGCAGCCCGGCGATACCGAGGATCTGGCGGGAAAGGCGTTCATCGGTCCGGCTGGCCAGGTCTTCGATGAGGCCGTGGCGGCGGCAGGGATCGACCGTACTCAGGTCTACGTCACCAATGCCGTCAAGCATTTCAAATACGAGCGGCGCGGCAAGCGGCGGATCCATATGCGTCCGGAAGCCGGTGAGGTGGCGCATTGCCGCTGGTGGGTCTCAAAGGAGATCGAGATCATCCGGCCGCGCATCGTCGTGGCGCTCGGTGCGACCGCCTATCTGTCTCTGACGGGCGAAAGCCGTCCAATCGCCGAGGTGCGGGGCATGCCGATCCCGATGCAGGACAACCGAATGCTGCTTGTCACGACGCATCCAGCGGCGATCCTCAGGATGCCCGACGAGGATCTGAAAGCGCGCAGCCTAGAGGCCTTTCGGTCGGATCTTCAAGGCGTGCGGCGGCTTTTCGACACGCTGCCAGCCCTTTGACGAGGTGCTTCTGTGGCCGTCGATGCGGCTTTCTTCGACTGCCGTTCGCACATACAAATCGGTCGCAATGGCGGCGAGCAGGAGGAGCGTCGCCGTCGCCAGCGCGCAACAGAGTGCGAACCCGCCGGCAAAGCTGTCGCGCGCCATGCCGATCCAAGGGGCGGCTTCTTTTCCCGTCTTGCGGCGAACTCTCAGCGCTGATCGACCGGGCTCCCGCGACTGCCGGAGTGGCCGCCGCTCGCAATCTCTCCCTTTAATCTTCCGTTCATGTTCGGCTCATGCAGCTTTCAGCTTCGCGACCCATCTTCATGCCAACGCACTGGGATGGTCCCAGCGTCGCCAATGAGGTCAAGAAATGTTCAGATTTGCCGTTTCGACATTTGCTGCTGTGATGATTGCCTTCTCCGCCCAGGCGGAGATGCCGGTCAAGGCAACGATCATCGACAGCACCATCACCCAGGCCCAGGTCGAGGCCGCCCAGGTTGCCTGGGGCGACGCGCTCGTGAAGATCGCCACGGATTACAAGGACGGCGGCATCGACAAGGCCAAGGCAACGGCCAAGGCGGTGATTGACGGAGCCTATGGCTATAACCTCGGCCCGGTGCTGTTCAAGCCGACTCTGACCGTCGAGCCGCAGACCTTCCGGCCGACGGCCGAAGGGGCGCTCGCCTATTTCGTCGGCCATGATCCGAACTACCCTGCCGATACCGGCTTTGCGCTGAAGGGCTGGACCTCGGTCAAGATCGAGAATTCGGCAATCTTCATCAGCGGCAAGACTGCGCAGACCATTGGCAAGGTCCATATCTCCGATGCCGAAGGCAAGGTCACCACAGTCGACAAGACCTGGGGCTATCAGCTTGACGATGCCGGCAATCTGCGGATCGTCCTGCATCACTCCTCGCTGCCCTATACCGTCAACTAACACTTCCGATCAGCAAACCTCAGCCTGTCTGGTTGTGTTGCGCGCCCCTGAGCACTCCTCAGGGGCGCGTCGCCGTCAGGCGATAGCCTAGGCCCCGGATGGCAGTGATTTTCACATCGGGGTCCAGACTGGCAAGCTTACGCCGAAGCCGGCTGACATAGACATCGACGACATTGGTCAGCGGATCACGATCGGCCGCCCAGACCCGCGCCAGAATGCGTTCTCGGCTGACCGTTGCCCCGGCCTGTGCGGCCAGCAGTTCGATCATTGCCATTTCCAATCCACTGAGCAGGACCTCGCCAGTTGCGCTGCGCAGACCCGGCAGTTGCCGATCCAGCGTAATCTGACCAATCTGCAAAAGCTTGGGCGCAGTGGTGGGCTTTGCACGGCGCATCAGCGCTTCAATTCGGGCCAGCAATTCATCGAAATCAAAGGGTTTTGCCAGATAGTCATCGGCCCCGCGTCGCAAGCCATCAGCGCGCTCCTGGCTTTCTCCCATGGCGCTCAACATCAGCACCGGGACCTGATGGTTGCGCTGGCGTAGCATCTGGCAGAGGCTCAATCCATCGAGTTCCGGCAACATGACATCAAGAATGACAACACCTGCCAGGTTCTCCGTCGCGCAGGTGCGGGCAAAAGTCTCGGCGGCGGCCAGGCCCTCGCGGCCGTTTCGGATCCAGGTGACGGTATAGCCTTCGGCCTGCAGGCCGCGCTGCAGAAAATCGGCAACCCGGACATCGTCCTCAATCAGCAGAATGTTCATTGAGGCTCCTCATCCGTCAATGGCGGCGACAGCGGCAGGGTCAGGCGTGCAAGCGTGCCGGTACCCTGTGGCGATTCCAAGATCATCAGGCTGCCGCCCTGGGCCTCGGTTAACTGCCATGCGATGGCCAGACCAAGTCCGAGACCATCGGGTCTGTGCGTGCGAGCCTTGCTTGAACGCCAGCCGCGATCAAAAACATGGGGCAGGTCTTCGGCGCTGATGCCGATGCCCTGGTCGATGATGTCGATCTCAATACGCTCAGCCGCGGCTTTCGTGACGCTTACCTGGACCTCGCCACCGGGATGCGAATAGCGGATGGCATTGTCGATGAGGCAGACCAGAACCTGGCGGAGCCGGTTGGGATCAGCCTCGACCACATCCTTTGGCAGAGGGTCCGGCCCTTTGAGCTGAACGGCCCGTTCGGCCGCCATGGCGCCGGCAGCCTCCAGGGCCGCATGAAGCACCTCACCAAGTACCAGCTCTGAACTCTCGATCACCGGCCGGGCCTTCGGATCGCGCACCAGCACCAACAGATCCTCGATCAGGTGTCCCATCTGGCGTGAGACCGTGACGATCCGTTCCAAGGCGGAACGATAGGCGCTGCTGACAGGATTTTTCTGTCTAAGGGCCACTTGGGCTTCACCGCGGATCACGGTGACCGGGGTGCGCAGTTCATGGCCGATATCGGCAAGCAATTGGGCACGTGCCCCTTCCGATGCCGCAAGTTCATCCACGGTGCGGCTGAGTTCGGCGGTGCGGGTGGCTACCTGCTGTTCAAGCTCAATCCGGTCTTCGGTGGCGCGGTTGCGGGACTGTTCAACCTCACCCGCCATGCTGTTCAGCTGGTCGCCGAGGTGGCGGAATTCGAGATCGCGAAAGCGTTGAAAACGATAGGAGAAATTGCCCCTTTGATAGGCGCTCAAACCCTGTTCCAGCTGTTCCAGCGGTTGACGGAAGCGGCTGACCAGAAAGGTGGCGAGGACAAAGGTGGCAAACAGTCCAAATCCGCCGGCGAACAGAAAGAGCTGGCGTGCGGTGGCCAACCCGGCATTGGCCCGCGTCCGTTCCGCCTCCAGCGCCATTTCCTCGGCGACAAGCGCCTTTTTCAGGGCCTGGGCTGGCGAAATCCCCTGTACCTGGCCGAACTGGATATCGACCTCGGCCATACGCGAGACCGTGGGCGAGGGGGATGTCAGCAGGGACGCTGTCTCCAGCTTGAGGCTGGCGACTACATCCTTCAGAAAGGCAAGAAGCTTCGTTCTTTCTTCATGCTCCACGAGGTTCTTGTGGCGAGCGCGATCCATGTCACGCGCCAGGCTGGCCTTCTCCGCCACCCGCGCTATCAGGCCATCCATGCGCTCAAGGATTGCGCTGCGCTGGGCGGGGTCTCCGGGTTCATTCAGCAATCTGCGGAAGCTCCAGTTGCGAAGTGCCGCCTTTTCCAGATCGAAACTGAGGAGTGCTGAATAAATGTCGTGGGCAATCCGCCCGCGCTCTACGCGGTACTGGGATTCGTTCAGCACATACCAGCCGGCGAAAGCAAGGATGACGGTTGGGATGGCCAGACCCAGAAAGGCCAGCCGCAGCTGGGTCACATAACGCAGGGATAGGTCAAGTCGTGTGCGTTTCATCGTGCGCCGCTGTCATGATTTGAGACGAGGTCATTCTTCTCTAACCGGGCCGCTCGCCGCCGGCATCCTTTTTTCTGCTGGTCAGAGCGGTTGGAAGGTGGCTTTGAGTGCCGCACGGCAGTGGGAAATGCCGCCGCAAGAAGCCACCGCTCAGCAAGCACCTTGCGCCGACCGAAGCGGTCGCCCAACGGGTGTCGAGAAAGCCGGCGACCATCAAGCTGGAGATGTCGTCGATCCGTAAAGGCTAGGTGGCCGAAGGATCGAGGTCGGGTCACGATCGCTGGCATGCCGAGAAACAGGACCAAGAGGTCCATTGATAGATCAAGGAAGGCAATCGACAGGATTAAGAGGCCGATCCGATGTTGACGGGTTGCGAACATGGCCTCTTCAGAGACCGAGGTCAGCCTCTAGTCGGTCGAAGTTCTGCTGGTTGGCGGCTGCGATAAAGCGCTCGATTTCGCGGTTTTCCGGCGTGTCGTCAAACTGCATAAGCCAGGTCATGCGTGTTCCCTCGGCCTCCGTGGCGAACGTCACTTCGAGCGTGAAGACATGCATCGGCTCATGGTGGAGCGCCAGGATCCGTGACGGCGGTTCTATCGCCTGAAAGGTCCAGTGATTGGCAAAGCCGGTGCCGTCGGAATTGGTCATGGTGACCAGCCAGTCACCGCCGGGCGAAAAGTCGAAATGGGTGATTTCGTTGGTGAAGCCGTGCGGTCCCCACCAGCGGGCAAGGGTTGCCGGATCGGAAAAGGCGGCGAAGAGGGTTTCGGCCGGAACGTCGAAGATACGTTCGGTGACAATGTGCAGCTTTTCCATCAAAAACCTCCAGACGATCACAGCTTGCCAATGTGGGGGGCTTCGCGTTTAACACGTGGCAGACCCGGCCGGATAGTCTCGCGACACGGCAGGGTTCAGGAGGGGTATTTCAGTTGCATTCGACATTCGTACTGACCGCCATCGCCATGCTGGCCTTCGCCGCCAATTCGCTTCTGGCGCGAGAAGCGCTGGGGACAGTGTCGATCGAGGCCGCAGGCTATACCGCTGTCCGGATCGTCTCCGGCGCGCTTGTGCTTTACGGCCTGATGCGACGCGGGCCGCTTCAGTCCGCATCGGTTGACAGACGCCTGCCGGGGGACTGGTGGGCGGCTGCGGCTCTTTTCGTTTATGCCATCGCATTCTCCGCGGCCTATCTTTCGCTTGGTGCTGCGACCGGGGCGCTGATCCTCTTTTCTTCCGTCCAGGCGAGCATGCTGGCCTTCGGACTTTTCAAGGGCGATCGGCCAAGCCTGAGGGAGGTGATCGGGTTTGCGATCGCTTTCGGCGCCTTCGTCTATCTCATCCTGCCCGGCGTGGGACGACCGGATCTCGTTGGCAGCCTGTTGATGATCGCCTCGGGCATGGCCTGGGCTGTCTATACGCTGCGCGGTCGAGGCTCACGCGATCCGATCGGCGAGACCGCCGGCAATTTTGTACGAGCTTCCGTCTTCTGCCTGCCGCTGGCGGGTTTTGCGCTGCTTTACGAGACGGCGACGCTCGCGGGCATCCTTCTTGCACTCGGCTCTGGCATCGTTGCCTCCGGCCTAGGCTATTCCATCTGGTACAGGGCGTTGCGCGGGCTCACCACCTTCCAGGCGGCGCTCATTCAGCTGTCCGTCCCGGTGATTGCGGCGCTCGGTGCCATCCTTTTCCTCAATGAGAGGCTGACGCTGCATTTTGTCGTGGCGGCAGCTTTCGTCATTGGCGGCATCGCCTTCGCCATCCTCGCCAAGCAGAAGCGGCAGGCCTGAACGCGTCGAGATTCGGCTTGGTTAGTTGAAGAATGCGAGCAATCCCGAAATGACCGTTGCCCCACCGATGGGCGCGATGAACAGCAGGATGATGTTTAACCCGACGATCCAGGCCAGCGCCTTCTGCTGGCGCGGTGTCAGTGGCTGCGGCCCCCGGCTCGGTGGTGGCTCTGGCGGCGGCGTGTAATTCTTGAGATCGAGAAACATGACGGGAAGCCTGCCTCCGGTGCCGGACCACTATCATCAACCGGATAATAGATAGGCAGCAGTCACGCTTTTCCAGCGTTGACTTCGTCCTTAAAGCAAAGATTATCCTGATATCTTCAAGGGCTCAAGCAGCATCTTCGAGTGCAGCGGCCGGCAGATTGGCGCGTGCATTGAGCACTTCGAGACCGACGATCCGACCATCGCGGTCGTAGTCAAGCATGATGCCTTCGGAGACCTCTTCGCTCTCCAGGACGGCCTCCGTGGAAAAACGAATATAGGCAGCGTCGGCAGCTGCATCATATTCCAGTCTGGGCTTCATCTCGGCATCCGTGCGTTGCGATCGAGAAACGCCGTTATGATACGGATTTCTGTTTCGCTTTCCAAGCAGATTACCCGCAAGATGCGGTCTTCGCGTTCAGGAATACGGCCAAATCGTCGTTCCGTCGGTAGGCCTGATGGATCGCTTTCAGACCAATCTGGATTGCGAACCGTTCGCTCTATCCAGTCGAATTCGAGTTGCCGCTCCAATATCACCGTTTTTGCGTGCGCGGTGAAGTGGAGCGGCTTGCTCATTTCGTGCGCCTCAGAAGTAGCTCTGAAGCGGGCGAACCTCGAGCTGGCCGCTCTTCAGCGCCCGGATGGCTTCGGCGGCCGCCAGGGCTCCTGCCATGGTCGTATAGTAGGGCACCTTCTGCATCAGGGCTGCGCGGCGGAGCGACTTGGAGTCCGAGATCGCCTTGTTGCCGTCGGTCGTGTTGATGACCAGCTGGACCTGACGGTTGCGGATCGCGTCCTCGATATGTGGACGTCCCTCAAGCACCTTGTTGATCTTGATCGCGTCGATGCCGTTTTCGGCGAGGAAGCGCTGAGTGCCGCCCGTTGCCATGACCTTGAAGCCGATCTGGGTGAGGATCTGGATCGCGGGCAGGACGCGGGCCTTGTCCTCGTCGCGGACCGAGACGAAGACCGTGCCATCTCGCGGCAGTTCGACGGATGCTCCGAGCTGGCTCTTGGCGAAGGCGAGCGCAAAGTCCGTGTCGAGGCCGATGACTTCGCCGGTCGAGCGCATTTCCGGGCCGAGCAGCGTGTCGACGCCGGGGAAGCGGGCAAATGGGAAGACGGCTTCCTTGACTGCGATGTGCTTCAGGTTGCGCGGATCGGGCTTTTCGCCATAAGCGGCGATCGCGTCGTCGAGCTTTTCGCCGGTCATGATGCGGGCGGCGATCTTCGCGATCGGGGCGCCGATGGTCTTCGCTACGAAGGGCACCGTGCGCGAGGCGCGCGGGTTCACTTCGAGAACGTAGATCACGTCGTCCTTTATGGCGTACTGGACATTCATCAGGCCGCCGACATTGAGCGCCTTGGCCATGGCGGCCGTCTGGCGTTCCAGCTCGTCGAGCGTTGCCTTGGAGAGCGAACGCGAGGGCAGCGAGCAGGCCGAGTCACCGGAATGGATGCCGGCTTCCTCGATATGCTCCATGATGCCGGAGACGAATACCGTTTCGCCATCGCAGAGCGCATCGACATCGACTTCGATGGCATTCGTAAGGTAGCTGTCGAAGAGCAGCGGGTTCTTGCCGAGCAGCGTGTTGATCTGGCCGGTCTTGTCGTTCGGGTAACGCTGCTTGATATCCTCTGGGACCAGACCCGGAACCGTGTCGAGCAGGTAGGACTGCAGCATCGATTCCGAATGGATGATCTGCATGGCGCGGCCGCCGAGCACGTAAGAAGGGCGCACGACCAGCGGGAAGCCGATCTCGGAGGCGACGAGGCGTGCCTGCTCGACCGAGTAGGCGATGCCATTGTTCGGCTGGTTGAGGTCGAGCTTCATCAGCAACTTCTGGAAGCGGTCGCGGTCTTCGGCGAGGTCGATCATGTCGGGCGCGGTGCCGAGGATCGGGATGCCGTTCTTTTCGAGTGCCTCGGCGAGCTTCAGCGGGGTCTGGCCGCCGAACTGGACGATGACGCCGACAACTTCGCCCTTTTCCTGCTCGGCGCGCAGGATCTCAATCACGTCTTCGGCGGTCAGCGGCTCGAAATAGAGGCGGTCGGAGGTGTCATAGTCGGTCGAGACGGTTTCCGGATTGCAATTGACCATGATGGCCTCATAGCCGGCGTCCTTCAGCGCGAAGGCGGCATGGCAGCAGCAATAGTCGAACTCGATGCCCTGGCCGATGCGGTTCGGGCCGCCACCGAGGATGACGACCTTCTTGCGGTCGGAGACCTCTGCCTCGGAGCGCAGCGCGCCGACGAAGGGCGTTTCGTAGGTCGAATACATATAGGCAGTCGGAGAGGCGAATTCGGCCGCGCAGGTATCAATACGCTTGAAGACCGGGCGCACGCCAAGACCATTGCGCAGTTCAGCGACTTCCTTCGGGCGCTTGCCGGACAGCGAGGCGAGGCGGGCGTCGGAGAAGCCCATGGCTTTGAGCATACGCAGGTTTTCGGCGTCCTCTGGCAGGCCATGCTCGCGCACGCGGGCTTCCATGTCGGTGATCGCCTTGAACTGGGCGATGAACCACGGATCGATCTTGCAGCCTTCGTGGACTTCTTCCGGCGACATGCCGAGGCGCAGTGCCTGGGCAACCATGCGCAGGCGGTCAGGCGTCGGCGTGCCGATGGCGGCACGAATGGCGTTCTTGTCGTCGCCCTGACCAAGGCCCGGGATCTCGATTTCGTCGAGGCCGGTGAGGCCTGTTTCCAGGCCACGCAGCGCCTTTTGCAGGGATTCGGCAAAGGTACGACCGATCGCCATGACTTCACCGACCGACTTCATCGCGGTGGTGAGCGTCGGCTCGGCGCCGGGGAATTTTTCGAAGGCGAAACGCGGGATCTTGGTGACGACGTAGTCGATCGACGGCTCGAAGGAGGCCGGGGTTGCGCCGCCGGTGATGTCGTTTTCGAGTTCGTCGAGCGTGTAGCCGATGGCGAGCTTGGCGGCGATCTTGGCGATCGGGAAGCCGGTGGCCTTGGAGGCAAGCGCCGACGAGCGCGAGACGCGCGGGTTCATTTCGATGACGACAAGGCGGCCGTCAGCCGGGTTGACGGCGAACTGCACGTTCGAGCCGCCCGTCTCAACGCCGATCTCGCGGAGAACCGCGATCGAGGCGTTGCGCATGATCTGGTATTCCTTGTCGGTCAGCGTCAGCGCTGGGGCGACCGTGATGCTATCGCCGGTGTGGACGCCCATCGGATCGATGTTTTCGATCGAGCAGACGATGATGCAGTTGTCCGCCTTGTCGCGGACGACCTCCATTTCATACTCCTTCCAGCCGAGGACCGATTCTTCGATCAGGACCTCGGTGGTCGGGGAGGCGTCGAGGCCGGAATTGATGATCTCGTAGAATTCCGAACGGTTGTAGGCTATGCCGCCGCCGGTGCCGCCCATGGTGAAGGACGGGCGGATGATGGCGGGCAGGCCGACATGGTCGAGGGCCTGGGCGGCAATCGCCATGGCATGACCCATGTAGCGCTGCTTGCGGTCGGTCTCGCCAAGGTTCCACTGGTTCTCGAGCTCGTCGAGGGCCTTGTCGAGTTCGGCGCCCGACAGTTTCGCCTTCAGCTCGTTGCGGGCGGCTTCATGCGTCTTGCGGTCGGCGTCCTTGATCTCGGTTGCGTTGGCGAGCATCGACTTCGGGGTTTCGAGCCCGATGCGGGTCATGGCTTCGCGGAAGAGGGCGCGGTCTTCTGCCATGTCGATGGCGGCGGGCTTGGCGCCGATCATCTCGACATTGTAGCGGTCGAGCACGCCCATGCGCTTCAAGGAGAGCGCGGTGTTCAGCGCCGTCTGGCCGCCCATGGTCGGGAGCAGCGCATCGGGGCGCTCCTTGGCGATGATCTTGGCGACGACTTCAGGCGTGATCGGCTCGACGTAAGTGGCGTCGGCAAGACCCGGATCGGTCATGATGGTCGCCGGGTTGGAATTCACCAGGATGACCCGGTATCCTTCTTCCTTCAGCGCCTTGACGGCCTGGGTGCCGGAATAGTCGAACTCACATGCCTGACCGATGACGATCGGCCCCGCGCCGATGATGAGGATGGACTTGATGTCTTGGCGCTTGGGCATGGGCTCTATCCGTTCTTTGACCTGCGCGAAAAACCGGCCTGGGTGAGGGAGGTCACCGGCCGGGCGCAGAGAGATGGTCTTTTCAGGCTAGAAGCGGCTTATAGGGAAATGTTGGCCGGGAAGGAACCCCGAAATTGACGATTCCGACAGGAAATCGCGTCGCTGTCCGAATGGCGTTGGCGAGACTCGATCAGCGTGCGGCGGAGGGGCATCACGACCGGTCCCGCGTAGGCGCCTGACGCGCCGTCGATTACGGAATTTTCAGCAAAAGAATGCTTATCATTGCTGATGATTTCAGCTCCTGAGAATACCACTGTCAAAAGCCGCCTACTCGCTCTTTGGCGAGAAATGCTGGCGCATATGCGCTGCGATGGTGCCGTGTATGCTTGCGTGGCAATTTACACGCTCATCTGCTTCGGAGTGCTGCAGTTTTACGGCCGTTGGGACCAGTCGTCCCACACTCTCTATTTCGTACAATGGCCGCTACTTTTTCTCTGGTTCATGCCGATGATGGCGATCACGTTCGATCTTGTCTGCGGGATCCATCGGTTTGGCGGCAACCGGGGCCGCGCCTATCGGCGCTTCTTCGGGGCGAAGCGGCTCGCCAGGCTGTTTGCAGGGATGGTTCTGCTCATGGCCCTGATGATCTTTCAAGGAAGCTTCACTTCTCTCAAGAACATGCTGCCGATTCTGGCTGACGGCTTCCGCTACGACACGCTGCATGCCGACATCGACCGCTATATCCATTTTGGCTACGACCCTTGGCGACTGCTCTATCCACTGGCAGGCCACCCCATCGTGCTGGCGATCCTTGAATGGAACTACAGCGTCCTATGGTTCGTGATCTGCTTTGCATCGCTGTTCTTCGTCGCCACCTCGGCCTGGGCAGACGGTATCCGGACTAGATACATGCTGATGTTCATGTTCGTATGGGTCTTTTGCGGCAATGTGCTGGCCGGTTTGTTCCTGTCTGCTGGGCCCGCCTTCTATGGGGAAGTTACCGGCGATCATTCCCGCTTCGCAGACCAATTGGCATTCCTCGCGGACGGCCAGGCTCGGTCGTTTCAGCTCTATCTGTGGCAGATCTATGAAAACGGGAGCGCCGGCTTTGGTTCGGGGATCTCGGCATTTCCGAGCGTGCATGTGGGGTTGATCACGATGAATGCACTATTCCTGTCGGATCGTTTTCCGAAGCTGGCTTGGCTGGCGGCCGCTTACACCATGCTGATTGTCGTCAGTTCGGTCTATCTCGGTTGGCATTATGCCATCGATGGTTACGTGTCGGTCGTGGTGGTCGCGCTCGCCCATGGGTTACTGAAAAGCTGGGAAGCCCGTAGTCAGTTCCGATCCCCGCAAGCCGTGCTGATCGACGGCAAAGATTGAGCTTAGTTTATGCACTCGAGGAGCGCTGGCGGAACAATCGTTGAGGCTCGCAGTCGCAATCGTCATACTCCGTTTGCAGCCGATTGCTAATCGCAATGGCATCCATAACCAGAGGATGCCATGTCGACCCACGTTTTCTCAGATCTTCCCGACCGTCTTGTTCCTTTCTCTCGCAATCTGATGTCGGGCCCGATCCCCCATCTCGGGCAACGCTACGACACCGCCGGCACCTTCCTTCGCGAACGCGGCAACACCGTCGTGTGCCACCTCGTCGAGGGGTCCGAAGCGGCGGCTGCGATCACCGATGCACGTTCGCGGTTCACGCAGATGCCCGGTGCCGACAAGCTCGCCTTCACGGCCGCCTCCAGCCTGCACATGACCCTCTTTCAGGGGATCATCGAGACGCGGCGGGCGCTGCCCTACTGGCCGTCCGACGTGCCAGTGGAAACGCCAGTCGACGACATGACGGGGCTCCTCATCGATCGCCTGGCGCGCTTCGAGCCAGGTGACACCTTTGCCATGGAGGTGACGCATGCCACCCCGAATGGCCTGACGCTTGATGGTGTGACGGAACGCGACCGGGCAATCCTGAAAGACTGGCGGAACCGCCTGGCGGATCTGCTCGGCTACCGGCATCCGGATCACGAGACCTATGTCTTCCACATCACCTTCGCCTACATGATCGAGCGCTTCGACGATCAGACCATGGCGGCCTGGGTGCCGTTTCTCGACGAAGTCACAACGGAGATCCGTCGGCGTGCGCCGGTGATCGAGCTTCGGGCACCGGCATTCTGTGCCTTCGACGACATGAACCACTTCGAAGAGCTTCTCGTCTTCGAGCCGAAGTGAACCGCAAAGCGGAAACGAAAATGGCGGGCCGGAGCCCGCCATCCCTTGCATCAGGACGAGCCTGCGCGATCAAAATTCTTCCCACTCGGCGCCACTCGGGGCGGGCTTCGCGCCCATGGCCGAGGCGATCTTTCCGGCCAGCGCACGCGCCGGGGATGTTACCGGACGGGCGGCTTCGCTGACAGGCGACGGACGGGCAGGAGACGCTGAGCGGGTGTGGGTCGAAGCCGGAGCGCTGTGGGGCCGTAGCGCATGAGTCGCTGCCGATGCGTGCGGGGTCGAGCCGAGATTGAACTGGGCGAGGCGGGCCGAAAGGGCCTGCACTTCCGAGACGAGGGTGTGGGACGCGGCATTGGTTTCCTCGACCATGGCGGCGTTTTTCTGGGTGCCCTGGTCCATGATGTTGACGGCCGAGTTGATCTCGTGAAGGCCGGTCGACTGTTCGCGTGCGGCCTCGACGATCGCATGGACGTTGGTGTTGATCTGCTGCACTTCGGCGACGATGGCCGAGAGGGCTTCGCCGGTCTGGTCGACAAGCGAGACGCCGTGCTTGACCTGTTCGCCGGAGGCCGTGATCAGGGTCTTGATTTCCTTTGCGGCATTGGCGGAGCGCTGCGCAAGCTCGCGGACTTCCTGGGCGACGACGGCAAAACCCTTGCCGGCTTCGCCTGCGCGGGCTGCCTCGACGCCGGCATTGAGCGCCAGCAGGTTGGTCTGGAAGGCGATTTCGTCGATCACGCCGATAATGTTGGAGATCGACTGTGACGACTGTTCGATGGCGCTCATCGCATCGACCGCTGAGCGAACGACCTCACCGGAGCGTTCGGCGCTTTCCTTGGTGCGGCTGACCTGCTGGCCGGCTTCTTCGGCGCGCTGGGTCGATTCCTTGACGGAGCGGGTGATCTGCGAAAGGGCCGCGGACGTCTCCTCGACGGAAGCCGCCTGCTGTTCGGTGCGGCGCGCCAGATCGTCGGCTGCCGAGCGGATTTCGTTCGAGCCGTTCTCGATGGTGGTCGCGTTGTCGCGGAACGAGATCATCGCAGCGCGCAGCTTCTCGATCGAATCGTTGAAGTTGCCCCTGATCTCGTCGAGCGCCGGCGAGAAGGCCTTGTCGAGCCGGACAGTCATGTCGCCGTCCGAAAGGCGGGCGAGGCCGGCGCGCAGTTCGTCGACGACGAAGCGGATTTCCTCTTCGCGGGCCTTGTGCCCCTTGGAGCGTTCGACGCGTTCGACCTCTTCGAGCTCGTAGCGGGCTTCCGCCTCCTTCTCGAGCGCGACCTTCTTGCGATTGCTCTCCAGGAGGACGCCGAGCGAGCGGGAGAGATCCCCCAACTCGTCCTGACGGTCCTTGTCGGTCAGTTCGACGTCGAGGCGGCCGGCAGCAATGTCGGTGGTCTGGCCGATGACGCGATTGATGCGACCGATGAAGCGGCGGGCGAGCAGCCAGCCGACAACAATGAGGATGATGGTTGCGCCGGCTATGATGAGAGCGGAGGTCCAGAGGGTCTCCGTCAGGACACCGAGCACGGTTGCGCTCGGGACGGCGACCACGACGTTCCAGATGGCGCCGGGGAAGGGTTCAATCGGGACTGCAATGGCCATGCGCTCGATGCCGTCCTTGTCGACCATGGTGCCGACCGAACCCGGTGACTTCAGCAGGCTCTCCCATGCGGTTGCGTTCAGACCGCTGTCCTTCAGCGCCTTGCCCATGGCCGCCTTGTCCGGATGGCTGACAAAGGCGTTGGCGGACGACAAGAGGGCGATGTAGCCGTCGCCAAGAGGGCGCTTTGCCCCGAGATCGGCAGCCGTCTTGTCGAGGTCGATATCGGCGCCGACATAGCCGAGTGCCTTGCCGTTCTCCATCACCGGGATCGAGATCGTCGTCATCAGGACGTCCTTGCCGTCGACCGGGTAGACGTAGGGTTCGAGCAGAACCGTTTTTCCTGTCGTAACGGGCAGGATGTAGTAGTCGCCGGCGCCTGGCTTGTCATAATCGACGAGCACGTCGCTCTTGATCGTTCCACCCGACCTGTAGATGTAGGGCATGAAGCGGCCGGTCTGATCGTGGGCCGCTTTGCCTACGAAGTCTGCATCCTTCCCGTCGAAGGCGTTCGGTTCCCAGCCGCTCGAAACGCCGATGGCGCCGGGGAAGCCTTCCAAGGTGGTCGTCATGACGGCCATGGCTGTGTCGCGGTCGGCCAGTCCCTTTGCACGCAGGGCGGCAATCGAGGCTTCCATGCCAACGACCATCTGGTGTGCGACGCTGAGCGTCTTGTTCACCTCTGCTGCGGCCTCTGACGCAGCTGTCTGCATCTTGTCGATACCGGCGCCACGGATCGTACCATAGCTGACGCCCACCACTGTCGCGGCAACGCCGATGGTCGTCACGACGCCGAGTGCCACCGTCGAGAAGATGTTCCTGCTGGTTGCAGATTTGAATAACATGGGCCGTTCCCTCATGAGCCTATGACTTCGTTGCGGCAAACAGCGTCCACCGCGCCGGTGTTGTTCCGGCCTTTCAGGGTGAGATTACCCCTGCATGGTTAAGTAGGTGTTTATATTCGGGTGGGCCGCTAGATCCGATCTTGCTTGATCGGCGTGTGGTTTGACCGGAAGGTGAGGGCCATCAAACGAGTCGGCAGTGGGGGAGTGAAAGTGTTCAGGGAGTATGCTGACTTCGACGGATTGGCGCTGGCCGACCTGATCAAGCGCAAAGAGGTTTCGGCTGGCGAGGTGCTTGAGGCGGCGGTAACGCGGATCGAGACGGTCAATCCGGAGCTGAATGCGGTTGTCCGACCGCTTTTCGATCGGGCGCGGCAGCGGGTCGCGAAGGGATTGCCGGACGGCCCGTTTTCCGGTGTTCCGTTTCTGGTGAAGGACCTCCTGGCGCAGATTGACGGTGTGCCGACGGGCAATGGCAATCGGCTCTGGGCAACGCGGGTCGCAAAGGGCAATAGCGAATTGGTGAGCCGATGGGAGACGGCCGGCCTCGTCATCGCCGGGCGCACCAACACGCCTGAGTTTGGCCTGACACCCTATACCGAACCAGGCGCCAATGGCCCGACACGCAATCCCTGGGATCTCACGCGCACCCCAGGCGGCTCATCGGGCGGATCGGGTGCGGCGGTAGCCTCCGGCATGGTGCCGATTGCGTCCGGTGGCGACGGGGGCGGGTCTATCCGCATCCCGGCGTCTGCCTGTGGCGTCTTCGGCATGAAGCCGACGCGCGGACGAACACCGGCCGGACCCTTCATCGGCGAGGCCTGGTCCGGTTTTGCCATCGAGCATGTGCTGACGCGCTCGGTGCGCGACAGTGCCGCCGTCCTTGACGCGACGCATGGAGCGGATCGCGGTTCGCCTCATCCGCTGCCGCCGCAGGAAGGCACATTCCTGGATGCCTGCCAGCGCGCGCCCGGAAAGCTGAAGATCGCGGTGTCGCGCCAGCCGATGCTCGGCAAGGCCGTGGCGCCGGAGGTGGTGGCTGCCTTCAATGATACGGTGAAGCTTCTGGCCGATCTCGGTCACGAGGTGATCGAGGCGGCGCCTCCTGTGGAGCGCGAGGCCTTTTCCATGGCCTTCCTGACGGCTCTTGCCGGTGAGCTTCGCGCCGACATCGAGTTCACGGCGAAGACCTTCGGGGTAAAGATCCGTCCCGGCGACTACGATGCGTCCTCCTTTGGCATGGGGCTCCTGGGCGAGGGTTTCACCGCGTCCGACCTGATCACCGCCCATCGCTATCTCACGCTGTCGGCCCGCTCCATCCTCGGTTTCTTCGAGGATGTCGATGTGCTGATGACGCCGGTGCTTTCGACCTTGCCAGTCAAGATTGGCGCCTTGCAGCCGAGCGCCATCGAGAAGAAGCTCTTGACGGTGCTCGGCTATGTCGGCGGCGGCAGGCTGTTGAAGAAGCTCGGGATTGCCGAGCAGCTGGCTGCCCAGACCTTCGAGTTTATTCCCTGGACACCTGTCTTCAACGTCACCGGCCAGCCGGCCATGTCGGTTCCAACGGGCTGGTCGCCAGAGGGCTTGCCGATCGGGATGCAGTTCGTCGGTCGTTTCGCCGACGAAGACACGCTGTTTGCGCTTGCCGGCCAGCTCGAGCAGGCGGCACCCTGGAAGGACAGACGCCCGCCGCTCTGACCGCCCCGCTTACAGGCCGGGCACGACGAGCACCTTGACCTCGCCCGGTTGCGGCGGATTGCTGACCACATCGGGCGCATCGTCGAGCGAGACCTTGCGCGAGATCAGCTTCTCGACCTCGATTTTGCCCGAGGCGATCAGGTCGGCTGCGCGGCGGTGGGTGAAGGGGTTCAAGAAGGAGGTGACCAGCTTGACCTCGCGGAAGAGCAGGTCGAAGGGCTCGATCGCCACCTTTTCCCCTTGCGCCATCACACCGAGGATGACGGCGGTGCCCCCCGGACGGACGAGCTTCGTCGCCTGAATGACCGTTTCGCCGACGCCTGCGCATTCGAGGACAACGTCCACGCCGCCGGGAACGAGACCGGTCTCGCCGGAGATCTGCATGACGACATCGCCTGCGGCAGGGTCGACGCTGGCGGTTGCGCCGAGCTCTTCGGCGAGCTTGCGGCGGGCGGCCTGACGGGTCACGAGGATGACCGTGGCTGCGCCTGCCAAGCGGGCGAGCTGTACCGTGAGGAGGCCGATGACGCCACCGCCGAGCACGACAACAGAAGAGCCGGCCTTGATCTCGGCGAGATCGATGCCGTGCAGGCAGCATGCAAGCGGTTCACAAAAGGCGCCGTGCATCGGGTCGAGGTCTGGCGGCAGGAGAAAGGCCTGACGGTGTGGAACGACCACATAGTCGGCGAAACCGCCGTCGCGGTGAATGCCGATGGCTCTGAGGTTCCGGCAGAGATTTACCCGGCCGTTGACGCAGTGGCTGCAGCGACCGCAGGCGATGTTCGGGTCCCCCGTGATGCGATCGCCGAGTTTGAAGCCGGTGACGGCGCTGCCGATCTCTTCGACAATGCCGCTGAATTCGTGGCCGAGGGTGACCGGTGGCGTGCAGGGGAATTCACCGTGGTAGAGATGCCGGTCGGTGCCGCAGACGCCGCAGGCTTCTACGCGCACCAAGATATCATCCGGTCCTGCCTTTGGCTTTTCCACCTCCCGTGTGAAAAGCTGGCCCGTCGCCTCCAGTCGCATCGCCTTCATCAGTCACTCCTCCCAAAGCATTGTCTGCCTTTGCAGATTTGCATGCAGGATCAGGGCTGCCAAGCCGTCAGCGCGTGCGATCTGTCTTCCCATCACCGACAAAGTTGAGCTGTCAGCCTCGACGGCGGTCGGGCTGGTCGCTAGACAGTTCAAGCAACGACAATCAAAGGGCCGTCTCTGATGATCACCGTCCACTATCTCGACAACTCGCGCGCCCACCGCATTCTCTGGCTGCTCGAGGAGCTTGGCCTCGACTATCAGGTCAAGGTCTATCATCGGACGAAGGAATACCTCGCGCCGAAGGAGCTGAAGGCGGTGCATCCGCTCGGCAAGTCGCCGGTCATCGAGGATGGGGGGCGCGTTGTCGCGGAAAGCGGTGCGATCATGGAATATCTGATCGAGACCTATGGCGGGGAGGGGTTGCGGCCTGCCGCCGGCACCGAGGAGCGGCTGCGCTATCGATACTGGATGCATTATGCCGAAGGATCGGCCATGCCGCTTTTGGTGATGAAGCTGATCTTTGCGCGCATTCCGGGGCAGGTACCCTTCTTCATCCGGCCTGTGGCCAAAATGATCAGCCAGGGCGTGTCGCGCAAACTGCTCGACCCGCAGCTCTCCGACCATCTCGACCTCTGGATCAACGAAGTCGGCAAGGACGGCTGGTTCGCGGGCCGGGAATTTTCGGCGGCCGATATCGCGATGAGCTTTCCGGTCGAGGCCGGTCTGACCCGAATTGCCGGGGGCAAGGATGTGAGCGTGCTGAAAGGCTGGATCGAGCGGATCCGCGCGCGCCCCGCCTATCAACGCGCGCTGTCGCGGGGTGGGGACTACGGTTACGCCAAGAGCTGAAACGGCTTAGCTTCTGCCGAAACGCTTGCGCACGGTTTCGGTGAAGCTGCGGCTGACAGGCACCGTGGCGCCAGAGGTCAACCGCAGGAAAAGACGGCTGCGGTCTCTTTCCAGGCCTGTGACATGGTTCGCCGCGACCCAATGGGATCGATGGGTTTGAACGCCATCGGTCGCGCCGATTTCGCGCAAGGCATCGGAAAAGCGCAGGAGAAGAAGCTGCCGGCCACGGGTTGTCGTGACGACGGTGTAGTGATCCTCCACGGTCAAATGCAGAAGCGGACCGCGCAATTCCGGCTTGAGGCGAGCAGTCAGCGGCGCTGGCTCGGCCGCGTCATTCGGCGGTTTGAGCGCAGCCGTTGCGTCGCTACCTGATTTTGGTTCGGGAGTGGTGGCCGACAGCGTCAGATGCGTGAGGAGACTGAAGAGCACCGAGAGTGGAAGGCAGACGACGAGCTGGCGGCCATAGGCTGGAAGGCTTGGCGCAGCGCCTAGCCATGACCAACGGATCAGCTCCACCGCAGCAGCGACGAAGGGTGCGGCGATCAGGGCATTGATGGCGAGCAGCAGAGGGGTGCTGTGCAGTCGTCCGGCAAACGAAATCTCCGCCAGCGTGATGACCACAATCGCGATCGTCCATGCGGCTCCATGCAGCAGCGTCCAGAAGGCGGCGCGTTCGAGGACGCCCATGTCCTCCATCGTGCCCGATGGGCCGATCGCCACGAAGACCGAAACCACGATGGCGAATGTTGCCCAGAGGCGCGGCGCGCTGATGAGCATGGTCCATTCACGAAGCGCAGACTGCAGGGTGGTGCTGTTCACGAATTTCTCTCGACATCGACGGCAAAGCATTTGTCTCGCGGCGCCTTGCGAGCGAACAGCGGCACACGATCCATTGAAACCGCGATTTTCTCCAAGGCAAGCCCCATGTCGATTTCTCTGCTGACGCAGTCTTCCCTCGCCATCCAGATCCATGTCGCCTCAGCCGTCTTTGCCCTTCTCCTGGGCGCTACCCTGCTGGTCGGCCGCAAGGGAACTGGCCCGCACCGGCTTCTCGGGCGGCTCTGGATCGGGATGATGGTGATCACTGCACTCTCTAGCTTCTTCATTCAGTCACTGCGGCTCTATTTTGGCTTCAGTCCCATCCACATCTTGTCTGTCTTCACACTGATCGGCAGCTGGCAAGCGGTGGCGGCAGCACGTGCGGGGCGCATCGCCGAACACCGCCGGCATGTGGGCAACCTCTACAGTTTTGCACTGCTGACAGCCGGGGCCTTCACGCTGCTTCCCGGACGGCTGATGCACAAGTTGTTGTTCGGCGAAGGACAGGGGCAGGGGCATCTGTTTGCGATCGGTTTGCTACTCTTCCTCGTGGCGGCGCTTCAGTGGTGGTTGCGCAAATCCCCCCGGCATTTCAGGCCGGGAACCTGAAACACGCGACTTGTCGCTGGTGTCGTGGAACAGTTCGGCTATCTTCTCATTGTCAGGGGCAGATGCGTGGAGGGACAACATCATGGAATGGCGAGGCCGGCGACAGTCGAACAATGTCGAGGACCGGCGTGGGCAGTCCTCCGGTGGCCTTGGCCGCAACCCGTTCGGGCGCTCCGGCATTCAACTCCCGATGGGCGGGCGGCGCGGCGGTGGCTTGAGCTTCGGCACCATCATTTTCCTTGTTGTCATCTACTTCGTGTTGAAGGCCATGGGCATCGACATGCTGCAGGTTCTTGGTGAGGGCAATGTCGGGGGCGCCGGATCGGGTTACGAGCAATCGATCGGCCAGCGTCCTCAGGGGCAGTCCAGTGATGACACCACGGCCTTCGTGCGGACGGTTCTGGCGGAGACCGAGACCACCTGGAATGCAATCTTTACGGCCTCCGGCGAACGCTATCGGGAGCCGACCCTTGTGCTCTTTGCTGGCTCGACGTCATCACCCTGCGGCCAGGCGTCCTCAGCCACCGGTCCGTTTTATTGCCCTGCCGATAGCAAGGTCTATCTCGACACGGAGTTCTTCGACCAGCTTGAGCAGCAGTTCGATGCGGCCGGCGACTTCGCCCAGGCTTATGTGATTGCGCATGAGGTCGGGCATCATGTGCAGAACCTCACCGGTGTTCTGCCGGAGTTCAACCGCCAGCGCCGCTCGATGGGGCAGCGCGAGGCAAACCAGATGTCGGTGCGCGTCGAGCTGCAGGCCGATTGCTATGCCGGGATCTGGGCCAAATCCGCCGACAAGGAGGGCATCCTTTCAGACGGCGATCTCGAGGAGGCGCTGAATGCCGCACAGCAGATCGGCGACGATACACTGCAGAAGCGCAGCCAGGGCTATGTCGTGCCCGACGCCTTCAATCACGGCACGTCTGCGCAGCGGATGAAGTGGTTCAAGCGTGGCTATGACAGCGGCAATGTCGGTGCCTGCGACACCTTCTCCGGCGCGATCTGACGCGCCGGTTCTTTCAGCGGATCAGCAGTGCGGTCAGCCACAGGCCGAGACCGAAGGCGGTATGGGCCAAGAGATTGAGGGCGCGGACCTTGTTCGGGTTCGGCGTCTTCGAGGCGGCCCAGCCGAGCCCAAGGCCCGGCTGCAGCAGGAACCAGCCGGCCGCAACTGTGGCAATCGCCCAGATCCAGGCCGGCAGCAGGGTTGGTCCGGCAAGCCAGCTTGAGCCGAGCGCGAGGACGAGGATGATCCCGTAGGCAATGCCGACGGCATAATGCGCGATCCAGCCAAGTGCCTGTTCGTGGCGGTAGGGTGCAGCATCTGCGATCGTTTGATGAAACACCGTGCCGAATTTAAGGTGATAGAACCAACGTCCGACGGGAGCCCAGTTGGCCTTCGGCTGGCGGAAGGCGAGCGTCAGAAACATGGCCCAGAGGTCCATGGCAAGTGTTGCGCCGATCCCGATGATGGAGCCGCGCCAGATCAGTTCCCACATGCTTCATCCGTCCTGGTGATCGAGAAATAGAGAGTTGACCCTATGGGCGGTTTGCGGCCGTAAGAAAGGCCGTTTTGCGCGGCAACAGGCAGCTTCCCCTGTTTTTCGAGAGGATTTCGGTTCGGATCTGATGTTTAAGCGCTGATTTTCATCAATCTTGCTGATGTATCGCGCAATAATTTTGCAGGTTGTCGATTTCACCTTGCTGGATTGCAGGTTGCCGCTTATCCCGATGTGACATGCCGCTCACCAGTACGCTCTGGAAGCGGCTTTTTTCGTTGGAATAAAGCCATGCAAACCGATGCTGTCACGATCGAAACCTCAAGCCATGCGCCTGTCGGCGCCGGCTCCTGGATGTCGCATATCCGGGCGACACTGTCGCTCGGTATTCCCCTGATCGGCGCGCAGCTGGCGCAACTCGGCATTCACACCACGGATGTGGTCATCGTCGGTCAGCTTGGAGCGGTACCGCTCGCAGCCATGGTGCTGGCCGGGCAGTTCTTCTTCACGATCTTCATCTTCGGATCCGGTTTCTCCATGGCTGTCATGCCCATGGTCGCTCAGGCATATGGACGCGGTGACGTCGTCTCTGTCCGTCGCTCGATCCGCATGGGCATGTGGGTCTCTATCCTCTACGTGATCCTGACGATGCCGCTGTTCTTCAATGCGGAGGCGATCCTGCTCGCCTTGGGGCAAAAGCCCGAGGTGGCAAGCCTTGCTGCAAACTATGTCTTCATCATCCAGCTCGGCCTGCTTCCGGCCCTGCTCTTTGCCGTCTTGCGTGCGCTGGTCAGTGCGACGGGCCGGGCCCGGATCGTGCTGTGGGTGACGCTCGGCATCCTGGTCCTCAATGCGATCCTCGCCTATGCGCTGGTGCTCGGGCACTTCGGGCTGCCGGCGCTCGGCATGACCGGGGCGGCGATCGTTGCGGTCATCGTGCAGTGGGTGAGCTTCGTCGCCATGGTGATCTACATCCAGACCCGGGACGAGACGCGGCGTTACGAGCTCTTCGTGCGCTTCTGGCGGCCGGACTGGCAGGCGTTTCGCGAAGTGCTGCATCTCGGGATGCCGATCAGCGTCACCGTGCTTGCGGAAGTCAGCCTGTTCAGCGCTGCCTCGCTTTTGATGGGGCGGATCGGCACGATCGAACTGGCCGCCCATGGCATCGCACTGCAACTCGCCTCGATTGCCTTCATGCTGCCGCTTGGATTGGCGCAAGCCGCAACCGTTCGGATCGGCCTTGCGCATGGACGCGGCAATTATCCGGAGCTGGTGCGGGCATCGATCACGGTGCTTGGCATTGCCGGTCTGATGTCCCTTTCGGGCGCAATCCTGTTCCTGCTCGTGCCGAACCAACTGTCTGCCGCGTTCATCAACGAGAATGCCCCGGCCGCCGCCGAGGTGCTGGCCTATGCGGGGCCGCTCGTCATGGTCGCGGGGCTTTTCCAGCTGGTCGACGGGTTGCAGGCAATTGCGGCTGGGCTCTTGCGCGGGCTGAAAGATGCGCGCGTACCGATGATCCTGGCGCTCGTTTCCTACTGGCCGATCGGCTTCTTCCTCGCCTGGCTCATGGCCTTCCCGCTCGGGATTGGTGGTATCGGCATCTGGTACGGCTTCTGCCTTGGACTTGCGAGCGCTGCCGTCATGCTGAGCCTTCGCTTCTACCTTAAGGTCCGGCATGAAATGCAAACGGCCCGGGGATAAACCCGGGCCGCCAATATCCAGTCTGACTGAAGCGTCTCAGCGCTCGGCAAGTGCCGGTTCGCCCTTCGTTTCGCGCACCATGTTGATGAAGCGGCGGAAGAGGTAGTGGCTGTCCTGCGGGCCGGGTGAGGCTTCCGGATGGTGCTGAACGGAGAAGACCGGCTTGCCCTTGAGGCGCAGGCCGCAATTGGTGCCGTCAAACAGCGAAACGTGAGTCTCTTCAACGTTTTCCGGCAGCGACTTCGAGTCGACTGCGAAGCCGTGGTTCATCGAGACTATTTCGACCTTGCCTGTCGTGAAGTCCTTCACCGGATGGTTTGCGCCGTGATGGCCCTGGTGCATCTTCTCGGTCTGGCCGCCGAGCGCCAGGCCCAGCATCTGGTGGCCGAGGCAGATGCCGAAGACCGGCTTGTCGGTCTTGATAAGGTTCTGGATGACAGGCACGGCATATTCGCCTGTTGCTGCCGGATCTCCCGGACCATTCGACAGGAAGACGCCATCCGGGTTCAGCGCCAGGATGTCTTCCGCCGAGGTGGTGGCGGGAACGACCGTGACCTTGCAGTCGAGGCCGGCAAAGAGGCGCAGGATGTTGCGTTTCACGCCGAAGTCGACGCAGACGATGTGGTACTTGGCGTCGTCCGCACCGAGAGTCGTATGGCCTTCGGTCCAGGACCAGACCTTCTCGTTCCAGACGGAAGACTGGCCCGAGGTCGCGACCTTGGCGAGATCGAGGCCTTCGAGACCGCTCCAGGCCTTGGCTTCGGCCTTCAGCGCCTCGATGTCGAAGACGCCGTTCGGGTCATGGGCGATGACGGCATTCGGGGCGCCATTCTCACGGATCCAGGCGGTGAGGGCGCGGGTGTCGATGCCCGAGAGGCCGATGATGCCGCGGGCCTTCAACCAGGCGTCGAGATGGCTTGCGGCACGATAATTTGAAGGCTCCGTGATATCGGCCTTGAAGATCGTGCCGACCGCGCCGTGGCGTGCTGCCGGCGTCAGGTCTTCGATGTCTTCGTCATTGGTGCCGACATTGCCTATATGCGGGAATGTGAAGGTGACGATCTGGCCGAGATAGGAGGGATCGGTGAGGATTTCCTCGTATCCGGTGAGTGCCGTGTTGAAGCAGACCTCGGCCTGGACCTTGCCGGTCGCGCCGATTCCGTGGCCTTCGATGACGGTGCCGTCGGCGAGAACGAGGAGGGCGGTCGGCTTGCGGGTCGTCCAGGGGGCTGTCGCGGTCATGGTCGTTCCTTGTTCGCCCGCGTGCCGGCCCCTTGTCGGAGCGACCTCGCAGGACCATTTATGTTGTAGATCGAGGGCGCGCGAAGTCGCGCGTTTTCGGCCCTGATGACAATTTGCGTGCAGGTGCCGAGCAATAGACGCATCGCAGGGAGAGGTCAATTCCGGAGTTGTTTCCGGGACGGATTTCTCCCAAGCCGTTTCAAGGGTTTGCTCAATTCGTTTGCGCCGCAGCAAATGTCTGGCTATGAGAACCACTCAACAAACACGGAAAAGCCACAATCGCCAAGAGCGAAGCGGCCGCTCCCCGGAGAAGAAAATGATACGCGACACGCTCGCCAACTCGCTGAAAGAAGCCCTGAAGGCCAAGGATGTCCGTCGGACGTCGACCGTGCGTCTGATCCAGACCGCGATCAAGGACCGGGACATTGCGCATCGCGGTGCCGGCAAGGATCCGGTCAGCGACGACGAGATCATGCAGATCCTGATGAAGATGATCAAGCAGCGGGACGAATCCGCCAAGATCTATGCCGACAATGACCGCCCGGAACTGGCTGCCCAGGAGCGCGAGGAAATCGTCATCATCAAGTCCTTCATGCCCGAGCAGCTCTCGGAAGAGAAGGTGCGTGAACTCTGCGCTGCGGTGATCAACGAAACCGGCGCGCAAGGCTTGCGCGACATGGGCAAGTGCATCAATGCGCTGAAGGAACGTTATGCCGGCCAGATGGATTTCGGCAAGGCCTCGGGCGTGGTCAAGGACCTCCTGAAGTAACTGCCTGGCATCATTCACGTATGTTCGACGCCGCCTCCGGGCGGCGTCTTGCGTTTCAGGGTTTCGAGCGCTTCTGCTCGTCGACGAAGTGGCGCAGGACCGCGTTGATACGGGTCTGGTAGCCTTTGCCGGTCTCCTGGAAGAAATCGATGATGTCAGGGTCGAGGCGGATCGAAATCGCCTTCTTTCTGTCGGGGATGACCATCTTGGCCTTGGACCAGTCGATGTCCATGTAGTCTTGCCAGTCGGGATCGTCGCGCATGGCGCGTTCGATGTCCTCGTCGGTCATCGCATCGACGCGCGCCCAGTCGGTCTGGCTTTTTTCACCCCGCGCCCGTTTTTCCAGAATCTCAGAGATGGTAGTGCGCGTGATATTCTCTTCGCTCATTTCTTCTCGCAACGCGGGCGGATATGATCCGACAGACGTTTCCTCTCATGGTGTAGACGGCGGTAATCAATCGGCCGCTTTCTGGGCAAGTCGCAAGAATCCGCAATTCACCGTTGGTCAGGGTCTGTGTTTCAAGGCGAGGTTCGGACAGTGCCAAGACAACGTCATCGAAGTCGATTCCATGCTTGTGGCGATTGCTGATCCGTTTAACCTCGTCCCACTCGAAGGCCCATTCTTCCTGCGGAATGTCGTCCAGGCTTCGCATGGCAGCGGCTCTCGTATCCGTCGGCTACAAGTGTATATACAAACGTCATGATGTTCAACCTCTGTGAATAACGGGCACTCCGCGCGAAAGCCTTGGCGCTCTGGCCAGTGGGTGCCTATATGGAGGATCAGCTTCCCAAGGACACCGATGCGTTTTTCCAGCGACTTCCTCGACGAGATCCGTGACCGCGTGCCGATTTCGGCCGTGGTGGGCCGCCGCGTGACCTGGGATCGCAAGAAGACCAATGTGTCGCGGCAGGACTACTGGGCGTGCTGCCCCTTC
Organism: Agrobacterium sp. MA01; assembly: GCF_009650195.1. Classification (NCBI taxonomy): domain Bacteria; kingdom Pseudomonadati; phylum Pseudomonadota; class Alphaproteobacteria; order Hyphomicrobiales; family Rhizobiaceae; genus Agrobacterium; species Agrobacterium sp. MA01. The sequence goes on along the minus strand of NZ_CP045854.1, from coordinate 2,459,883 downwards.
CATGGCGAGAAGAGCCCAAGCTTTCACTGCGAAGATCGCAAGGGCCGCTATCATTGCTTCGGCTGCGGCGTGTCCGGCGATCACTTCCGTTTCCTGACAGATCTTGAAGGACTGAGCTTCGTTGAGGCGGTGCAGCAGGTGGCCGATATGGCCGGGATTGCGATGCCGCAGCCCGATCCGCAAGCAGAGCGGCGCGAGCGGGAACGCACGACGCTGCAGGACGTCATGGAGATGGCGACGCAGTTCTTCCAGGACCAGTTGCAGACGGCGAGCGGCGCGCGGGCACGCGCCTATCTGCGTGAGCGCGGCCTCTCTGGGCGGACCATCGAGACCTTCAGGCTCGGCTATGCGCCGGAAAGCCGCAATGCGCTGAAAGAGTATCTGGCCTCCAAGGGGGTGCCGAAGGAGCAGATCGAGGCCTGCGGGCTCGTCGTGCATGGCCCTGATATCCCGGTCTCCTATGATCGCTTCCGCGATCGCATCATGTTCCCGATCCTGTCGTCACGTGACAAGGTCATCGCTTTCGGCGGGCGTGCCATGGCGGCCGATGCCATGGCGAAGTATCTCAATTCCAACGAGACGGAGCTCTTTCACAAGGGCAATGTTCTCTACAATTTTTCCCGCGCTCGCCGGGCGATGCAGGGGGCTGACGGCGCAGATACCCTGATTGCGGTCGAAGGGTACATGGACGTGATCGCGCTCTACCAGGCCGGGATCGAGAACGCTGTCGCGCCGCTCGGCACGGCGCTGACCGAAAACCAGTTGCAACTGATGTGGAAGACGACGCCGGTGCCGGTCCTCTGCTTCGATGGTGACGGCGCGGGCCAGCGGGCAGCGTTCCGGGCGGTGGATCTGGCTCTGCCACACATCAAGCCGGGGCAGTCGCTCCGCTTTGCCATGCTTCCCGACGGCAAGGATCCGGATGATCTCGTCAAGCGAGATGGGCGCCAGCCGTTCGACCGTGTGCTGACCGAGGCCCGTCCGCTCGCCGAAATGGTCTGGATGCGCGAAACCCAGGCCGGTGGCTTCGATACGCCGGAAAAGCGCGCCGAACTTGAAGCGAAGCTCAAGCAGATCGTCAACGTCATTGCCGACGAAAACGTCCGTCGCCACTATCAGCAGGATGTGCGTGACCGCCTCTATGGCTTCTTCCAGGGCAGTCAGCCCGGCCGCGGAGAGCGTGGCAATTTCCAGGGCGGCAGCCGCGGGCAGGGGCAGGGTGCCCGAAATGGCGGCGGGCGTCCTCCGGGGCCCGTTGCCTCAAGCCGTGGCACGATTTCGGACCGGCTGGCGCGATCAGGCCTCGTGCGCGGCGCGCTCGATCAGCCGACGCTCAGGGAAAGCGTGCTTGCGCTGACCATCGTCAATCATCCGCAGCTTCTCGAGGGCGAGTATGATGAGGTTGCCGCGATCGATTACGAGCATGCGGGATTACAGAAACTGTGGTCGTCGCTGCTGACGGCTGTGGCGGAAGCAGGCCCTGCGCTCAGCCGCGATATCCTGATCCAGAAGCTTGAGGCCCATGGTCACGGCACGCTGCTGCGTAATCTCGACCAGCAGATCCGCAATGCGCGGCTCTGGATCGCCACGGAAATTGCTGCGTCCGAGGATGCCCGTGAGGGCTATCGCCAGGCGCTCGCGCTTTACAAGCGGGCAAGGGCCTTGAAACGTCAGCGCATGGAGTTGGAGCGGGAGATTGCGGAAGCGACCGAAACTGACGATGGCGCGCGCATCGAGCAGGTGATCAGCGCCTTGCATGAGGTGCAGCTCGAAGTGACGCGCATGGAAAACCAGGAAGCCATCATCGATGGCTTTGGCGTGATGTCTGGACGCGTCAAGGGGCCGGCGACCGGACACGCCTGATGTAATCGTTTGCATAAACCTGTTGCACGGCGGCGGCAAATGGGGGATTCAGGTCCTGTTCCATTGTTACCGGAAACAAGAGTGGCGCAGCACGAGTTCGATTTCATAGCCCGCAACGGGCGCAAGCTCCGCTCGTTCTGGCGCCTGCCGAATGCCGTCTGGTGGGTGGCAAGGATCGGAACCGCCGGTTATCCGCCGCGTATTCGCCGCAGGCTCGCCGTCACCAACATCATCGCCGCGATGGTCAGCCTGATGACCATTCCCTATGTGCTGCTCTACGTGGCCTATGACTGGTATGGCCTGCTGCCGGCGATCATCGCCTTTTCTCCGCAGGTGATCTTCTACGCGCTGACCCCCTATTTTCACCGCTACGGACCGATTTCTGGGGCGCTTTACCTGTGCACGATCTGGCTGATCTTCGGGATCGGCTACTGCATGTTCTTCGGCCGGGACTCGGGGTTGCATTTCTATTTCCTGCCCGGGGCGGCGGCATCCATGCTCGTTTTCGGGGCAGAGCGGCTATTGCTTTCCGCCTTTGTCACCATTGTCGGACTGGCTGCCTTCCTTGCGACCGAAATCCTCTTCGTGGCGCCGCTCGACTTCATCCGGGTCGAGCCGATTTTTCTGAATACGCTCTACTACCTGACGGTACCCTTTGCCTTCCTGCTGATCTTTACCACCTCCTTCTTTGCCTTCAAGGAAGCCGCCCAGGCGGAGATGGCGCTGGAATCAGAACACGAATTCTCGGAGAGGCTGCTGCAGAATATTCTGCCGCAGGCAGTGGCCAGCCGGCTTCGCGATCACCGGACGCAGGTCGTGGCCGACCAGATCCCGTCTGCCACCATCCTGTTTGCCGATATCGTCGATTTCACGCCGAGGGCGGCACGCTGGCAGCCGCAACAGGTCATTGCCTTCCTAGGGCGTGTCTTCTCGCAATTCGATGCGATTGCCAACGCGCATGGCCTGGAGAAAATCAAGACGATTGGCGATGCCTACATGGTGGCCGGCGGCCTTCCCGAACCGAAGCCGGATCACGAGACAGCCGTCGCCCTGATGGCGCTCGATATCATCGCCTGCTGCCGCAAGATTTCGGAACAGGTGGGCGAGGTGGTGGAGGTTCGCATCGGCCTTGATGCGGGGCCGGTGGTGGCCGGCGTGATCGGGACTAACAAGCTTCTCTACGATGTCTGGGGCGATACGGTGAATACGGCGGCGCATATGGAATCCCATGGCGTTGCCGGTCGTATCCAGGTTGCCGACTGCCTGAAGCAGCGCCTGGAGAGCCGTTTCGATTTCGAGCTGCGTGGTGAGATCGATGTCAAGGGCAAGGGGTTGATGCGGGTCTGGTTCCTGACGGGTGTCAAGAGTGAGTCTCTCACCGCGACATGACTCGGCTCTTGCGGGTTTTGCCTCTTGTTTCTCGGGCGTGACGTCCTACATCTGCGAAGATCGGTGATAAAGACGCCGTTGAACGGCTTGTTTTGTTGATTTTCCCTGTCGAGCCGCCGGAAAGGCTTGACGTCAGGAAAAATTGTGGGAATCACCAATCCAAGCACACAAGGGTGAAGTGGGTTCGGACGGATCTCTGGTATGGTGACCGGTCATGCAGACAAACGAGTTTTCGGCGCTGCGACCGCAATGCCCATAGTTAAGCAGGAATTAAGCAACACTCCGTTAGGTCAGTGACAGCTATCCGCCCGGGTGAGTGGTTCGTCTCCCATTCCTCCGGCGGCAAGCCGCATGATCAGACGTCAGGGAAAGCGACAAGATAAATGGCATCGAAAGTCAAAGAAAACGAAGAAGCCGACAGCGAACGCGACGGCGCGCCGGACGGTCCGCTTCTCGATCTTTCCGATGACGCGGTCAAAAAGATGATCAAGGCCGCGAAAAAACGCGGCTATGTGACCATGGACGAGTTGAACTCGGTTCTGCCGTCGGAGGAAGTGACCTCCGAGCAGATCGAGGACACCATGGCCATGCTTTCCGACATGGGCATCAACGTCATCGAAGATGAAGACGTCGATGAAGCCCAGAGTGGGGAAGACGACGCCGAGGAAGAAGGCGAGAGCGAAGGCGGCGAACTGGCCCCGACGGCTGGCACTGCTGTGGCGACCGCCAAGAAGAAAGAGCCGACCGACCGTACCGACGATCCGGTGCGCATGTATCTGCGCGAGATGGGCTCCGTCGAGCTTCTGTCGCGCGAAGGCGAAATCGCGATTGCCAAGCGCATCGAGGCCGGCCGCGAGACGATGATCTCCGGCCTTTGTGAGAGCCCGCTGACCTTTCAGGCGCTGATCATCTGGCGCGACGAACTCAACGAAGGCACGACGCTTCTGCGCGAGATCATCGATCTCGAAACCACCTATTCCGGTCCGGAAGCCAAGGCGGCACCGCAGTTCCAGAGCCCGGAAAAGATCGAGGCCGACCGCAAGGCAGCCGAAGAGAAGGAAAAGGAGCGCGCCAAGCGCCGTCCGCAGGCCGCTTCCGGTGACGACGACGACATCACCGCCATCGGCGGCGAAGGCATGCCGCCGGAAGAAGAGGAAGAGGACGAGGACGAATCGAACCTGTCGCTGGCCGCGATGGAATCGGAACTGCGTCCGCAGGTCATGGAGACCCTCGACCTAATCGCCGACACCTACAAGAAGCTGCGCAAGCTGCAGGACCAGCAGGTGGAGGCGCGTCTTGCCTGTGCCGGCACGCTGTCATCAGGCCAGGAGCGCCGCTACAAGGAGCTGAAGGATCAGCTGGTCACGGCGGTCAAGTCGCTGTCGCTCAACCAGAACCGAATCGACAGCCTCGTCGAGCAGCTCTACGACATCTCCAAGCGCCTGATGCAGAACGAGGGCCGTCTGCTGCGTCTTGCTGAAAGCTATGGCGTCAAGCGTGACTCGTTCCTCGAACAGTATCAGGGTGCTGAACTCGACCCGAACTGGATGAAGTCGATCGCCAATCTTTCGGCGCGTGGCTGGAAGGATTTTGCGCGCGAGGAAAACCAGACGATCCGCGATATCCGTGGCGAAATCCAGAACCTTGCCACCGAAACCGGTATCTCGATCGCCGAGTTCCGCCGCATCGTGTCGATGGTCCAGAAGGGCGAGCGTGAAGCACGTATCGCCAAGAAGGAAATGGTCGAGGCGAACCTGCGTCTCGTCATTTCGATCGCCAAGAAGTACACGAACCGCGGCCTGCAGTTCCTCGACCTCATTCAGGAAGGCAATATCGGCCTGATGAAGGCGGTCGACAAGTTCGAGTATCGCCGCGGCTACAAGTTCTCGACCTATGCGACCTGGTGGATTCGTCAGGCGATCACCCGCTCGATCGCCGACCAGGCCCGCACGATCCGTATTCCGGTGCACATGATCGAGACGATCAATAAGATCGTTCGCACATCGCGCCAGATGCTGCACGAAATCGGTCGCGAGCCGACGCCGGAAGAACTGGCCGAAAAGCTCGCAATGCCGCTCGAAAAGGTCCGCAAGGTCCTGAAGATCGCCAAGGAGCCGATCTCGCTCGAAACCCCCGTGGGTGACGAAGAGGATTCGCATCTCGGCGACTTCATCGAGGACAAGAACGCGCTTCTGCCGATCGACGCCGCCATCCAGGCGAACCTGCGCGAAACAACAACCCGCGTTCTCGCCTCGCTGACGCCGCGTGAAGAACGCGTGCTCCGCATGCGCTTCGGCATCGGCATGAACACCGACCACACGCTCGAAGAAGTCGGCCAGCAGTTCTCGGTCACCCGCGAACGTATCCGTCAGATCGAGGCAAAGGCGCTCCGTAAGCTGAAGCATCCGAGCCGGTCGAGGAAGCTTCGGAGTTTCCTGGACAGCTGATCCAGACATGGGTGTTTGACATCAGGACCCGTCGGAGCGATCCGGCGGGTTTTTTGTTTTTGTCAGATCGCAATGATCGGATGGGCAATCGTGCTGCAAGCTGTAGCCATAACCTTGTCGAGCGTGGCCACCGTGAGGCCATGGCTGACAGCGATGGCAATGTGGAGGCTGTCGCCGGCTCGCAGGCCCAATTCGGTCCGATCGCAGAGCCTGGCGGCGGCATGGTAGTCGGATGATGACACTGGCAACATGACCAGCGAGCGGGTGACGAGTTGATTGAATGCGGCGAGAGCTTGTGCCTTCTGCGTCATGTCGATTTGCCCTGTGCGCAGTTTAAGAGACAGGGCTTACGAGAATTCAGTCATGGTCCAAACGCTTATATGGAGTGAGCCCGATTCCTGATCCCGTAGCCACGCATATACACGGTCCGCTGCTGGCTCGTTCGTTAGAAGCGCGACTAAAACAGAAGTGTCGACATAGGCCATCAATAGCGGTCTTCGTCGTGCAGACGGCGGATGCCGCTATCGGCTGTCTGCGGCATCTGCCTGATCACACTGTCGAGCCAGACGACATCGATCGCTTCGCGAGCCTGATCGGCAGGCACGAGTCGGGCAACCGCCTTCCCATGACGCTCGATCTCGATCGTCTCGCCCTGTTCGGCTTTTGCGATGAGATCGCTCAGACGCTCTTTAGCGGTCGCAATGCTTACGGTTGTCATGCGGGCCGCTCCCAAACACGGATTACTGGAACTATCTTCATCATAATCCTATCTGCAGCCGGAGAAAAGAATTCGTGCCGCTAAGTTCTGCACGGGGATTGGATTAAACCTCTCTTTTTGCCGCAATCGTCGCTATGGATCGGATCATGACGGATACCAAGACGACAGGTTGGCGGCGCTTCGGGGGAGGGCTGACCCTTTCTCTGCTGCTGCACGGGCTTGCAGTGGCCGTTTTCCTGTTGAGTTTCGATAGTCCTGTCGAGCTTTCGCCTGAAGAACAGGCGGTCGAGGTGACGCTGGTTGCGCCCCCGACTGAACCGGAGCCGGAGCCTGCACCAGAGCCAGAGCCCGAGCCCGAGCCCGAGGCGGCGGAGCCTCCGCCCGAGGAAACGGCTGAGGCCCAGCCGCTGCCGGCCGAGCCGGAGCCACCAACACCGGAACCAGAACCGGAAGTCGAACCCGAACCGCAGCCGGACCCCGTCGAGCAACCACCCGTGCCCGAACCGGAACTGCCCGACGCAGCGTCTGCGCCCATTCCCGTGCTTCGGCCGGTGGTGCGCTTTGGTGAAAGAGACAGCGGACCGGAAATTGCCCGGGGCACCGAAGCCGAGGACGAGGCCGCCGAAGAGGCGCAGGCTGAGGAACAGGCGGATGAAGTTGCCGATGCCGCGCCGACGCTGGCGCAGCCCGAGCTCACGCTGCCGGAAGCTCCGCCACTCGATGGGGCCCTGCCGGAGGCCGCGGCGGAGACGGTTACAGGGGAAGGCGAAGCCGAAGCCAGCACTCAGGACGAAGCGACCGACCCTGCCGTGGTCGCGGCAATCTCCGAGGCGCAGCTTGAGCCGCGGGATGTAGCCGAACTTTTTTCCTCGGCGATTTCAGGGGATCGGGCGGCGATGACGGCCATGGCCGGGCTGACGCGTCAGGAGCGCGGGGATCAGCTGTGCGGGACCGAACTCAGTCAGCAGCTTCGCAACGGCACACCTGCCTATGTGCCCTATTTCCTGCCGATCCTGCGCCTGCGGGAGGGCAATGTGGTCGACGTGCCGCTCGCGGCCTTCCGCGATGTCAACGGGTCCTGGATCAACATTGCCGTGCGCTGCGAGGTTGACGACGACGCGACCGAGGTCGTGCGCTTCTCGCTGTCGGTGGGCAAGGCTGTTCCGCGCGCGGAATGGGCGGAGCGCGGCTTTCCGGACAGCTGAGGGCGGAGCGTTTAGCCGAGCGCCTTGCGGATGACCGCCATGAACACGCGCGCGCCGATGGCGGTCAGGTCATCCGGATAGTCATAGTCGGGATTGTGCAGGGCAGGGTGGTTCTCGCCGGCGCCGAGGAAGAACATCGCCGAGGGGCAGACGGCGCGCAGACGGCCGAAATCTTCTGACGCCCGCATCGGCAGGTTGCCTTCATCTGAGCGGATCCCCTCCGCCTGCAGTGCCGCTTCCAGATGCGCTACGGCTTCCGGAGCATTCTCGCAGTGGAAGAAGATGTCGTGATAGCTGATGCCGTGCTGGAGCCCGGCGGTCTGTGAAGCCTCGGCGACCAGATGTTCGGCCTTGGCGCAGAGATCCGCCATTCGTTCGTCGACCAGGGTTCTCAGTGTGACCCAGATCTCGGCATCGCCCGGCGCAATCCCGAAGGCCTGTTCGCCAAGTGATGCGTGGGTGACTGTTGCCAGCGTGAAGTCCGTCGATGGCGGTGCTCCATGCGAGAGTGCTGTGAGCTCCGGCATCAGACGGGACATGGCCGCCATCGGCGAGATGCCGGTTTCCGGCTGGGAGGCGTGAGCGGTCTTGCCGGATAGCTTGATCTTCATGCCGCGTGAGGCGCAGTTCACCGGACCGCTCTTCAGCGCCACGGTGCCGAAGGCAAGGCCCGGCATGTTGTGAAGCGAATAGGCGAAATCAGGCCGGATTTCCTCAAAACGCGGATCTGCGAGCACGGCAGCGGCCCCGCTTCCGTCTTCTTCTGCCGGCTGCCAGAGCAGTACCACGCGTCCCTTGCCGACGGGTTGCCGGGACAGGCCCCGCGCCAGCGCCAGAAGGATGGTCGAGTGACCGTCATGGCCGCAGAGATGGCCCTTACCTGGAGTGGTTGAACGATGATGGGCTGCGGATTTCTCCTCGATCGGCAAGGCATCGAGTTCGGCGCGGATGAGAAGCGTGGGGCCCGTCAGTCCGCTGTCGAAGACGGCCGCAACGCCGTGACCGCCGAGATCCGTGACGATCCGGGAGGGTGCGAGTGGCTGCAATGCTTCAACCACGCGGCGGGCGGTCTCCCGTTCTTCGCCTGACACTTCCGGATGGCGGTGCAGCTCGTGCCGAAAAGCCTGAAGCTCGATCACATCGCGGTTGGTCAGAAACATCGGTCCCTCCTCATGACACTGCGCGTCCGGTCTATACCATCGCGGGCCGTCGCCCAAGTCGAAGCGGGCACAAGGTTACAGGATCAGCTTGAGCGCGATGGCTGCCATGACAAAGGCGATCAAACCGTCGAGAACACGCCAGGCGACGGGCCTCGCGAACAAGGGGGCAAGCAGGCGCGCGCCATAACCCAGGCTGAAGAAGAAGGTGAAGGAAGCGGTCATCGCGCCGAGCGCAAAGGCGGTCTCCTGTCCGGCGTAGCGGGTCGAGATCGAGCCCAGAAGCACGACCGTATCGAGATAGACATGCGGATTGAGCCAGGTGAAGGCGAGGCAGGTGAGAAAGGCTGCCTTCATGCTCATCGCAGGTGTCTCTCCCGCCCTGAGGCTCGCACCCCCGGCCCAGGCGGAATGGGCGCTGCGCAGCGCATAGACGATCAGGAAGGCGGCCCCGCCATAGCGCATCACCGGTTCCAGCCAGTCGAGGCGCGACAGAACCGTTGCAAAACCCGCGACACCCAGCGCGATCAGGATCGCATCGGAGATTGCGCAGGTGAGGACGAGCGGCAGCACATGCTCCCGCCGCAGACCCTGACGCAAGATGAAGGCGTTCTGCGCGCCGATCGCGACAATGAGGCTGAGACCGAGCAGGAACCCGGCGGTGGCGGCAGTGAACATGGCGAACTCCCGTTGGCGATGCCGCTTTGACTAGTCGCCTCCGGCAAATTAGAGAAGCTAATAAGTCTAATGCAGGATAAGGGTTTCTGATGTTTGATCCGTCCCAGCTTGCCGCTCTGTCTGCCGTTCTTCGGGCGGGCAGTTTCGAGCGTGCCGCCCAGATGCTGCATGTGACCCAATCGGCAATTTCCCAGCGTCTGCGGCAGCTCGAGGAACAGGTTGGCACATCGCTCGTCATTCGCTCGCAGCCATGCCGGGCGACAGAGGCCGGCGAACGCCTGTTTCGCCATGCCGAAGAGGTGCGTCTCCTGGAACAGGGAGTGGGCCGCGATCTCGGGCTTTCTACTCGCACAGGCGGCGACGCCGCCGGCTTCCCAACGCTGCGGCTTGCCGTCAATGCCGATAGCCTTGCGACCTGGTTCGTGGCAGCCATGCAGGATATCGAGGGCGTCTTGTTCGATCTCGTCATCGACGATCAGGATCACAGTGCCGACTGGTTGAAGCGCGGCGAGGTGCGGGCTGCGATCAGCGGCTCGGCCAAACCGGTCCAGGGATGCGATTGCCGACCGCTCGGAACGCTGCGCTATCTGGCGACCGCAAGCCCTCGGTTCATGGCGCAATGGTTCGAGGGTGACAGCGTGACCTCGGCCAGCCTCGGCCGGGCTCCCGTCATCACCTTCAACTCCAAGGACCGGCTCCAGGTCCGCTGGGCGGAGGAGGCGCTGGGTGTCGCAACAACTGGTCCCTCGCATTGGCTGCCCTCCAGCCACGCGTTTGTCGATGCGGCCATTGCCGGCCTCGGCTGGGGCATGAACCCCGAACTGCTTGCCGGCGCCGCTCTTGCCGACGGACGTTTACGTGAAGTTGTGCCGGGAAAGCCGCTTGACGTGCCGCTCTACTGGCACGTCAGCCGCTCCGTGGCCGGGGCGATGAAACCGGTCACCGAAGCCGTGATCCGCGCGTCCGCCCGTGTCTTGCGCCCAATCCGGTGACGCCGGGCCGCCCGGGGCGGCATCTTGCTTCCCGCGCTGACAGGCCTATTTTGTCTGAGAAGAAGGAGAGGCCCATGTCCCTGAAAGAACAGACACTTGCCGTCATCGATGCCCTCAATCGGCATGACTTCGATCGGCTTCTCTCGATGTTCGAGGAAGAGGCGGTGCTCGATCTGCCGGATGGCATCCGGGTGATCGGCCATGCATCCTTCCGGGACACGCTGGCGGCTTATGTTCTGCGCCATGGCATCACGCTGTCGGATCATGTGGTGATGGTGGATGCCGCGGGCTTTCGCGTTGCGGTGGAATGTACGCTGAACGGCTCGGACCGCCGCGACGCCGACGGCGGGGTGGACGGCGACGAGGGCCCCTATGCCCTGCCAGCCGTCCTCGTGCTTGAGCGCGAGAGCGATCTGTTCCTGCGGCTCAGCCTCTATGCGGGAACGCGCCCTTAAGCGAGGCTCTCTTCAGCCGGTGCCGAGATAGGCTTCCAAGACCGTCACGATCATCGCATGGTCCTCTTCCGACTTCAGACCGGAAACGGTGATTGCGGCGACGACGCCGGTGCCTTCCACCCGGACTGGAAAGCTGCCGCCGTGATCGGCATAGTCCATGGGATCCAGGCCGATGTCTGCTGACACGCTGCGGCCACGGGCGCGATTGAGCTCGCCGACCCGAAGCGATGCCTTGTGCATGCGCAGCGTCACATTGCTCTTGCGGCGAGCCCAATGATCATTGTCGGGCGAGGCGCCAGGCAGGGCGGCGTGAAACAGCGTGCGGTCGGGCGTTCGGATGTCGATGACCACCGGCGCCTTCTGCGACAGGGCCAAGTCTACGATGCGCTGGCCGACATCGAGCGCCACCCTTTCATCGAAGCTCTTGAAAACGAGCAGGCTTTCCTGTCTCTCGATGGTTTCGATCAGGCTCATCTCGGTGCTCCTCCGTTTGTCGGCGCGAGACTATAGAGGGTGGTCCGGATAGGCTAGGGGCCGACGTCGGTTCTCCCCGCCGAAGCACGAAAGGATGGGCATGACCATACAGAGACTGATGATCGCCACGCGCGGGCAGGGACTTTACGAGTTCACCGAGGCGGTGCATTCGTTCCTTGCTGCCAGCGGCCTGGAAGAGGGCGTCATGACCGTCTTCGTGCGTCACACCTCCTGTTCGCTGCTGATCCAGGAGAATGCCGATCCCTCGGTGCAGGTGGACCTCAAGGCCTTTTTCCGCCGCCTCGTGCCACCGACGACGCATCCGTCGATGGACTACATCACTCATCGCGACGAAGGGCCGGATGATATGCCGGCGCACATCAAGGCTGCGCTTCTGCCGGTGTCGCTCTCCATCCCGTATTGCGACGGGCGCCTGCTGCTCGGGACATGGCAGGGTATCTATCTCTTCGAACACCGCGACAACCCGCATCGGCGTGAGGTCGTCTTGCATGTCTGAGACGTCGGAGTGGCTCTGCCCCGCAAGGTGAACAGTCGCTGAATGACGGATTCGGACTGCATTCAGCCAGCCGAATCTATTCTCTCTTCAATCGCTCGAAACGGCGGGATGGAAACCAAGGCGCCGGGATGCGCCAGTCCTAGGAGAGAGAAAATGATCGGCATGCTTCGGAAAATCGGTCTCGCAGCCATCGTCTCGGTCATGGCGACCACGGGCCTTGCCAGCACGGCTTCGGCCGACAGCTTCGGCTGGGGCGTCTATATCGAAGGTCCACGCCATGGCGGCCCCGGCTGGGATCGCCCGGGGCACCGCCCGGATTGGGATCGGCCCGGTTGGGATCGGCCCCGTCGCGGTGAATGCCGTCCGCATCAGGCCGTGGAAAAGGCGCGCTGGAACGGTCTGCGCCGGGCCTTCATCGCCGATGTCACGCCGCGGCGCGTGGTGGTCGCCGGTGTCCGTCACGGTGGTCGCGACCGGATGGTCTTCGCCAATGTCCGCGGCTGCCCGGTCATTCGCCACTGACGCCATGGCTGCGGAGCCGATCGGCTTTCGCCCGAACGCTTGAGCCTTGATCGCCCGCTGCCCGGGCCATGCAACAAGGGGCCAGACAAGACCCCGGCTGCATGGCCCGACTTTTTCATATCGGTTGATCCCGATGCCTTGAAGACGCCCGAATCGATTGCCATATCAGCATCAACCCGCTGGTCCGGGCCCCTCTGGCAAGAGCCTCCGGCGCTCTTGCGATGTCGGACCTTTTTCGACACCGCTGCCGGTCCAAGGACCAATCCATGAGACACCACCACTCCATCCTGATTTCACCGGGTCGTTTCCCGGCACATGACGCCGCTCATCCGCGCCCGGGCATGCCGAAGCCGCGCATTGCTCTGCCGAGCCCTCTTGCTCAGTCGTCGGCAAGGTCGGAGACCGCCCGATGATCGGCGAATGGATTGCAGCGCTTTTTGCCGCCTTCGTCATCGATCCTGTCGAGGCAGATATTCGCCAGAGGCTCGAGGAGATGCAGGCGCCCGTGCAGGTCGTCGCCCAGGTGGGTGACTGTCTTCGCACCACCGGTCCCATGCTTGTCGACCGCGCGAGCGGGGACCTGTGGTGGGCTGCCACGACGGCGATATCGGTGACAACCGGCCTTACAAGCCCGGCGGAATTGCTCGATGCCGACAACCCGGCTTGCGCGCCCATTGCCGGCTATCTCATCTCCGCGGACGCGGAAGCCTGATTCATGACCGAGGAGGAAAATCGATCCATGCCGCTCACCATTGTTAAAGCCGCCGCCCAATCCGCTCACCCGCATGAAGAGGACGGGCTTGGCAGCATCCGTGCCCGGCGCAATCTGCTCGCCGGGTACTGGGCGGGCTCGCTGATCGGCTTTACCGGCGACGACCTCGGGCGCTACGCCCGGGATCTGCACGCCGTCGATCATGTCGTGGCAGGTGACAGCGACGTGATCGCGCGGCTGTCGCGGGATCTGGCGACCGCCGGACACCAGACCAGCAAGGCCGATATCGAGGCGGCGCTGCGCCGCTTTCATGCCCAGGCACTGAAGGACACCGGCTGCACCGAATAGCAGCCGGCACTCTTCTTACACTGATCCTCCGATCTTGCGTTGTGTCCGGCGCAAGACGCGCTACACTCCCCTTGTCACCATAGACGGGCTTTGGGAGGAGCAAATCAATGAGACGCATGTGGCCGGAGGAGTTCAGTTCGTTGCTCGACGGTGCGGAGGAGGTCACGCTGACCAGTCCCGCCCGAACCCGTGAGGACGGCTCGCACAGCGAAGCGATCCGTCGTCAGGCCCTCAAGGTGCGCCTGACGCAGGCCGACTTCGAGCGCATCTGGCCACTTGCGGAAGCGCGCTATCGCCTGCAGGGCCAATATGCCGGCAAGGCGATCACACTCATCGTCAACAATCCCCACTACAGCCAGTGGCATCCCGCAGACGGCGGTGAAGTCGATAGCGTCTCCGACAGTGGTCGCAGCTATTCGACGCGTCATTTCATCGTGCATTTCCTGCTCGACGATGTGCGGGAGACGGCAGACGCCTGAGGACGTCCCTGGCTGATGGGAGATTTGGTGGGCCCGGGGGGCCTGCCGAATCTAGATGATTTCAACCTGTTATGTTTGCATGGGCAAATTCCAGGTGTGAGGAAAATCAGTGGCTTAATCGAGTATGGCGGCTGATCTGAAGCCCATCCGATCAGAAGTGGATTACGACGCAGCTCTTGCCGAGATCGAAACCTTGTGGGGAGCAAAAGCTGGCACTGCAGAAGGAGCCGGTTGGATATTCTGGCGACCCTCATCGACGCCTACGAAGCAAAGATTTATCCCATGGATCCCCCCGATCCGGTGGAAGCAATCCGTTTTCTGATGGAGCAGCAAGGTTTGACCCGCAAGGATCTCGAACCGATGATTGGACCGCGTAACCGTGTAGCAGATGTCCTGAACCGCAAGCGAAGCCTGTCCATCGACATGATCCGCAAACTTCACGCTCGATTGGGTATATCTGCAGAAGTCCTGATCAAGCCGAGTAGGTGGCAAGGTCGCCTGAGCGGGTTCCGTTTCGCCAACGGTTTCTTCTCGGCGTGAACGAACACATAAGTCCCACTGATTGACGTGTAGGAAGCCGGGAAGGGCCCATGTGATAATGGGGGTCGCCCTTGCCGTTCAGGACAGTTGCACGAAATGCCCCTCGCTGACTTCGCGGTACTCGCGGCGGGGCGGTGTGTAGCCGGTTGGCCGAACCGGGCTTTTCAATTCATCGATGGCCGCGCTGCGTCTCAGGCCACGGCGCTCGGGATCGGGAACCGGCACGGCTGCCAACAGCTTTTTTGTGTAGTCATGCTGCGGGTTGTCGAAGATCGCGGCGCGGGGGCCGATCTCGACGATCTCGCCTAAATACATGACGGAAACCCGGTGGCTGATCCGCTCGACCACAGCCATGTCATGGCTAATGAACAGGAAGGCGAGATTGAATTCTTCCTGCAGGTCCATCAGCAAGTTGCACACCTGCGCCTTGATCGAGACATCAAGCGCCGACACGCTTTCGTCGGCCACGATGACTTTCGGATTAAGCGATAGAGCGCGGGCGATCGCGATGCGCTGGCGCGTGCCGCATCCGACCTCGGCTATGGCGTGACTGTCGTCCATGATGCCATCGCAACCCGTGATCTGGAGCTTGGCGGCGGGACGGTCTCCGCAGCCGACGTCCATGCGTCTTTCATGGCGGCGCTTGCATTTGCCTATACGAATGTCGTGAGCGCGGATGAGTATCTCAACAGCTGAAACATGAACAAGGCCGGGGAGTTCCCCGGCCTTGTGGTATTCTGCGATCCGTTGCGGATGACGACATTTGGTATGAGATGGCCTGCGGGCTCTCAATAGCCCAGAGCAATCCCATCC
Source organism: Agrobacterium sp. MA01 (assembly GCF_009650195.1). NCBI lineage: Bacteria > Pseudomonadati > Pseudomonadota > Alphaproteobacteria > Hyphomicrobiales > Rhizobiaceae > Agrobacterium > Agrobacterium sp. MA01. The sequence goes on along the minus strand of NZ_CP045854.1, from coordinate 2,444,574 downwards.
TTGCGGGGTTCAGATGCGCCCAACAGGGTGCCATTCTCCCAATCGATCCGCACGACCTGCGCGCCGCCGATCGGATCTTCAGCCGGCACGATCTCGAAGCCACGGCGGGTCAGCTCGGCCTTGGTCTCCGAGGGAACGGTATGCTCGGCCTCGACGCGCGGGACCTTGCCGCCAACCGGGATCAGGCGCGGCAGGTCGATCGCATCCTGCATGTCCATGTCGTAGTCGACCACCTTCGAGATCAGATGGGCATGGCCCATGGCCTGGTAGTAGCCGCCCATGACGCCGAAGGACATTTCCGTGCGGCCGTCGCGTGTCACCATGCCGGGAATGATGGTGTGCAGCGGACGCTTTTCCGGCGCGATCATGTTGGGATGACCGCGCTTCAGCGAAAAACTCTGGCCGCGATTGTGGAGGATGACGCCCGAGCCCGGCGCGACGAGGCCGGTGCCGAAGCTGTCGAAGATCGAATTGATGAAGCTGACCGCATTGCGGTCTTCGTCGACGATCGAAATGTAGACGGTGTCGCGATGCAGCGGCATCTCGAAATCAGGCAGTTCGGTCAGTGCCCGGGTCAGGTCTATCTTTTCGGCTAGTCCACGCGCGAAGTCGGCCGAAAGGAGTTCATCGATTGGCACATTTGCCTTGGCCGGATCGGCGATCCAGGCGTCGCGCGCGGCATAGGCGAGGCGGGTAGCCTCGATTTCCAGATGCAGCCGGTCGGGTGACTGGGGGGCGAGCGAATTGTCGAAGCAGGAAAGGATATTGAGGATCAGCAGCGCGATGATGCCCTGGCCGTTCGGCGGGCATTCGTGCACGGTGTAGCCGCGGAAGTCGGTGGTCACCGGGGTCACGTATTCGCCCTTGGCTGTCGCGAAGTCCTCCAGAGTGTGCAGGCCGCCATGGGCGTTGAGATGCGCCACCATGTCTTCGGCGACGGATCCCTTGTAGAAGCCGTCGCGGCCTTCGGCGGCAATCTTGCGGAGCGTTGCGGCAAGCTTCGGCTGGCGGTGCGTTTCTCCGATGCGCGGTGCGCGGCCGCCGGGTAAGAAGATCTCGGCTGCTGCCTTGTCTGCGGCGAGAAGCTTCTCTTCTTTCTTCCAGTCGCGATGGACGCGCGGCGAAATGGCATAGCCCTCTTCGGCATAGCGAATGGCGGGTGCAAGAACCTCGGCGAAGGATAAGCGCCCGTGGTCGGCATGCAGTCGGGTCCAGGCGTCAATGGCGCCGGGGATGGTGACGGCGGATGGGGACTGGCGCGGGACTTCGGTCAAGCCGCGCTCTTCGAACCAGTCGATCGTCAGCGCTTTCGGCGTGCGGCCGGAGCCGTTGTAGGCGATGACCTCTGCGCCGCCTTTCGGAGCGTACAACGCAAAACAATCGCCACCGATGCCGGTTGAGCCCGGTTCGACCACGCATTGCACGGCGCAGGCAGCAATCGCTGCATCCATGGCATTGCCACCGGCCTGCAGAATGCTGATGGCCGTTAATGTGGCATAGGGGTGGGAGGTCGCGGCCATGGCCTTGGCCGAGACGGCCACCGATCGCGTCGGTTTCTCGAAATTGCGCATCCTTGTCAGTCTCCTCGTATTCTCTTGTGCCACGACTTCAGCCGCGGGATCTGTATGGTGTCATGCGGATCTCCAGGAAGGCTAGTGCCCGGACGATCAGGAAGTTGATGAAAAGATAGATGGCGCCAGCCGCAATGAACACTTCGATTGCACGGTAGCTCTGTGAAATGAGCCCCTGGGCAATGCCGGTCACCTCCATCAACGTGATGATCGAGGCAAGCGAGGTGCCCTTCACCATCAGGATGATTTCATTGCCATAGGCCGGTATCGCCTGACGCAGCGCGATTGGCAGGATCACGAGACGCAGGGTCAGAAGGCGTGACATGCCGAGCGCCTGGGCTGCTTCGCCGAGGCCACGCGGGACGTTCTTGATGGCGCCGCGCAGGATCTCGCTGCCATAGGCGGCCGTGTTCAGCGTGAGGGCGAGGATCGCACACCAGTAGGGTTCGCGAAACAGCCCCCACAGCCCGATCGCCTGCAGCGAGGGGCGGAACTGGCCAAGCCCGTAATAGATCAGGAAGATCTGGACGAGCAGGGGTGTGCCGCGAAAGACGGCGACGAAGGTTCTGATGGGCCAGACGACGAACCGGTGTTCACCCTGCTGGGCAAGCGCCAGCAACAGAGCCAGCGCGAAGCCGAGCAGGATCGCGGTGCCGGCAAGCTGCAGGGTCAGAGGCATGCCAGAAAGAAGCTTCGGGATGATCTCAAGGAAAAAGCCGATGTCGATCATCGATGCATGATCCCCCGGGAAGCGCGGGTCTCGGCGGCGCGGAAGACCTGGCCGGTGATGCCGGCGATGGCGAAGTAGAGGCCGGCGGCGGCGAGATAGAACAGGAAGGGTTCACGCGTCGAGCCGGCGCCGATCTGTGCCTGACGCATCAGTTCGACGAGACCGATGACGGAGATCAGGGCGGAATCCTTGAGCACCAGCTGCCAGACATTGCTGAGGCCCGGGATCGCGTGGCGCAAGAGTTGTGGGATGATGATAAGGCGCAGCATCTGCAGGCGCGACAGGGCCAAGGCTTTCGCGGCGTCGAACTGTCCGCGTTCGACAGCCTGATAGGCGCCGCGATAGACCTCGGCCTGGTAGGCGCCGGAGATGATGCCGATCGCGATGACGCCTGTTGCAAGCGAGGGCAGACCGACGAAGCCGTCGGAACCGAAGCTCTTGGCGATCGCGGTGAGGGCAACGCTGCCGCCATAGTAAAACAGGTAGATCGTCAGCAGATCCGGAATGCCACGAAAGACGGTACCATAGGCTGCGGCAAGGGATCTCGGGATACGTTTCGCCGATAGAGCGCCGCTGGCGCCAAGCGCGCCAAAGACGGCTCCAAGCATAAAGCCCAGCACCGACAGCAGCAGGGTCATGGCGGCTGCGCCGAGAAGTGCCGCACCCCAGCCACCTTCGGCGAAACCGAGCAGATGCAGTTTTTCAAGCATGCGGGCGAACCCCTTTATGTCACTCCTGCGGCCGGAATTGCGAGAACTCCGGCTGCAGTCGGTCCGCCTTGGTTACTTGACCGGGGTGACGTCGGTGCCGACCCATTTCTCGGAGATACGCTTGATCGTCCCATCCGCGATGGCGGAGTCGATCGCCGCATTCAGCATGTCCTTCAACTTGGTGTCTTCCTTGCGCAAACCAGCGCCGGTGCCGAGGCCGAAAACGCCGCCGACGAAGCCCGGGCCAGCGATCGTGTAGTCGCCAAATTCCGGCTTGGCGAGCGTGGCGGCCAGTGCCGTCTGCTGGGCAAAGAGCGCGTCGATGCGGCCCGCAGCAAGGTCAAGATCGTGCTGTTCGGTGGTCTTGTATTCGCGGATCTCGACGATGTCGCCGAAGTACTTCTTAACGAAGTCGAGGTTGGTGGTGGCAGCCTGCACACCGACGATCTTGCCCTGAAGCAGCGGCTTCAGCGTGTCGATGGCCGCGATCGACGCTGCTTCATCCTCCAGCTTGAACTTTTCGGTGGAGACGCCGAGCTTGCCAAGATCGCTGTCCTTGGCGACCGCAAAGCCTGAGGGATCGACGGCGTAAGGCTGGGTGAAGTCGATGGTTTCCAGGCGCTTTGGCGTGATGAACATGCTCGCCATGATGACATCGAACTTGCCGACGGTGAGCGAGGGGATGAGGCCGTCCCAATCCTGGGCAACGATCTCGCAAGTGACCTTCATGCGGGCGCAGAGATCGTTTGCCAGTTCGACTTCGAGGCCGTCGAGCTTGCCGTCCGCCGTGGTGAAGTTCCAGGGCGCATAGGCGCCTTCGGTCGCGATCTTGATCGGTTTCTGCGCATCCTGGGCCAGAACCGGCTGGGCGAGTGCAAGTGTAGTCAAGACAGCCGTAAGCGCTGCCATGCGATGGATCGTCATGACTTTTCCTCTTCGTTAATGTGCCGTGGATAACGGCGGTTCCCCGTCCGCGCCGGATGTTCCCCCGGCTACGGACATATCTTCAGGCTGGGCTCAAGGCCGCCCGGGACTGGCGTAATCGGCAAGCATGGATGCCGTTTCGATGATGTGTTCTTGCATGACCGCCTCGGCATGGCGGGCATCACCAGACCGCAGCGCGTCAATCAGCCTCTGGTGCTCCTCACGGGCCGAGAGCGGCTTGTCGACATAGTCGAACCAGATGCGCATGTAGGGCTCGATCGCCACATGCAGCGCGGTAATCTGTCGGATCAACTTCGGGCGACCACTCAGATTATAGATGAGCGCGTGGAATTCCTGATGGCGCAGGACCCAGTCGCTGCTGCCCGACTGTCCGGCGCGTTCCATGCGCTCCAGCAGCCGATCCAGTTCCTCGAATGTCTCCGAATTCATGCGCGGTGTCGCGAGACGAACGGCAAGGCCCTCAAGCACGGAGCGAATTTCGAAGGTTTCATGGATTTCGTCGAGCGTCAGTCCGGCGACGATGCAACCGCGATTGGGGCGCAGCGTCACCAAACCATCAGCCGCAAGCCGCCGAAAGGCCTCGCGAACCGGCATGCGACTCATGCCGATCTCAGCTGCGATCTCTTCAGGGATCAGTCGCTCGCCCGGCTTGTAGCGACCGACACGCAGGGCGCGTTGCAGGTGGAGATAGGCCTCCTGCTCGGCCGTCGAGGCAAGATGCGCCGTGGCGGCGGTCGAAATCGGCATGTTTGGCTCACTGGATTTTTGTATCCACTTATCCAAACATCGTGATTGAGAGCCGTCAAGCGCTTTTTGATCAAAAGCTGACGAGGGGCTTAGCGGGCGGGGTGAAGGCCGTTTGCCACCCTTTCCCGGACGAGGCGGGTGAAGGCCGCGATCGTGTTGCGATCTGCGGCGGGAGATGCCACGAGGATGAATTCGACATCCTCGATCGTCGGCAGGGCGGAAGGAGGCAGTTCCCGCAGCCCTGATGGAGCGAGGTTGCGCGGCTGGACAAGGACGCCCATTCCGGCTCGCGCTGCAGCGGTTAGGCCGCTCAGGCTCTGGCAGGAACAGACGATCCGCCAGGGTTGCCCGGCGCGTTCCAGCGCCTCCATCAGGAGTGTTCTGGTGAGGCTCGGTGGTGGAAAGACGATCAGCGGCAGGATGGGTTTCGCCAGAACCGCGTCTGGATCTGCGGCGAGCCAGACGAGCGGTTCGCGCAGGATCGCCTCGCCCCGGCGATTGCCCAGGCGACGCTTGGCAAAGACTAGATCAAGGTCGCCCTTGTCCTGCATGTCCGCGAGATCCTTGGAGAGCGCCACCGTAAGGTGGAGCTCAACGGCGGGATAATCGGCAATGAAGTCCTGCAGGAGTGCCGGAAGCTGGCCGGAGACCAGATCTTCGGAGATGCCGAGCCGCAACCGACCGCGAGGCTGGGCAGCCTCGAAGAGGGACGCCGTCTGCCGTTCGAGCGATAGAAGTTGACGGGCATGCGGAAGAAGGGCTTCGCCGTCGACCGTCAGGCGCACGCCGTGGGTGTCGCGGTCAAGCAGGCGCCGGCCGAGCACCTCTTCGAGGCGCTGCAGGTGCTGGCTGACGGTCGATTGTCGCAAACCGAGTTTCTGGCTGGCAAGGGTGAAGCTGCCACGCTGGGCGATGGACACGAAACTGCGCAAGTGAACGAGATCGAGCATATCACGTTTTCCGATGACTGTTATTTCTTGCATCGAATTTGACGATAACTAGTCTCAAGACTCTGTCTAGCTGGATGCCTCAGATGAAACGCTTTCTTCCCGATACCTTTACCCTGCTGCTTATCGCCATGGTCGTGCTTGCGACTTTACTGCCGATTTCCGGCAAGCCTGCGGAATGGTTTGGGCTAGCGACCAATTTGGCGATTGCGCTGCTTTTCTTCCTGCATGGCGCACGCCTTTCGACCGATGTGGTCGTGGCGGGCTTCCTGCACTGGCGGCTCCAGAGCTTCATTCTCGCGGTCACCTTCGTGGTCTTTCCGCTGCTCGGTCTCTTGATGGGGTTCCTATCGCCATGGTTGATCCCGCCGGCGCTCTATCTTGGCCTTCTCTATGTCTGCGTTTTGCCATCGACAGTGCAATCCTCCATCGCCTTCACATCGATCGCCGGAGGCAATGTGCCGGCCGCGATCTGTGCTGCTTCTGCGTCGAACATTCTAGGCATGTTCCTGACGCCGGCGCTTGTTGCGGTACTCTTTTCAGCGGGAGGTCATGTCGGGGTGTCGCTGGACATGATCTGGAAGATCATGCTGCAACTGTTTCTACCCTTCGTCCTTGGCCAGTTGTTGCAGCCCTTCATCGGCAACTGGATCCGGGCGCGCAAGTCCCTGCTTGCGCCCGTCGATCGCGGTTCGATCCTGATGGTCGTCTATCTCGCCTTCTCCAATGCCGTAATCGAGGGCATCTGGACTGAATTCTCCACCGCGGACCTGGCCTTGGTGATCGGTCTCGATGTCGCCCTGCTTCTCGCGGTGCTGTTGATTACGGCGTTCGGATCGAAACTGTTCGGCTTCAGCCGGGAGGACCGGATCACCGCGATCTTCTGTGGCTCGAAGAAAAGTCTGGCAAGTGGTGTGCCGATGGCCGGCGTCATCTTCGCCGGCCAGTCGGTTGGCGCAATCGTGCTGCCGCTGATGCTCTTTCACCAGATCCAGTTGATGCTCTGTGCGTGGCTGGCGCGGCGGTTCATCCTTGCCGCGCCGGAGCCGGTGCTCACGTCCTCTCAGCAGGCGCCCGGAAAATAGGTTCTGCAGCCGGTCGGGTCAGGCTTCCTTCGGCAAAGAGCCAGATAAAGCCCGGCGATCAGGTGTAGGTTGCTGCAAGACCGCCATCGATCGGCAGGTTCACCCCATTCACCCACCGGGCATCTTCCGAGCAGAGGAAGAGGACGGGACCTGCGATTTCATCGGCCAGCGCCGGGCGTTTCATCCGGTGGGCGTCTGCCTGGACACGTTCCTGGCCAAGCATGGTCACGAAGTCGCCGAGGATCGGGGTGAACACGGGACCGGGGGCCACCGAATTCATCCTGATGTCGTGCTCCATGAAAAGGGCCTGGCTGCGCTTCATGGTCCAGACGATCAGGGCCTCCTTGAAATACTGGTAGCAGGTTTCCTGAGCGACCGGGTTCGCTGCAAGCCAGGCTTGGCCTTCGGCGAAGCTCTTGGTGTCGGCGAGCACCTTATGCTGCTCCACGCGCTTTGGCCATTCTGCACCGAGGATCGAGGCGAAGTTGACGATGGAGGAACCTTTTGGCATGCGCTCGATCAAGGCTTCGGTCAGATGCCGAAGACCGAGATAGTTGACACGGGCGACGAGGTCTTTGTCGGCGGTGCCGGGAACGCCCGCAGCATTGACGAGCGCGTCGATGCGGGTAGGGAACTGGGCAAGCACTGCATTGATGGCGTTCGGATCGGCGAGATCGATCTTGATGAAGCCGTCGAGTGTCAGCATGGCGTCGTTGCGATCGACACCGATGACGGTTGCGCCGCGAAAGCGGGCGAGGCGGGCGACTTCACCGCCGATGCCCGAAGAGACGCCCGTGATGACAATTGTTTTTCCTGCAAGGGTCATGGTCTTGTTCCCTGGGTTTTGTGTGGATGAAATCCGTCCGCCATCAAGGCGGACGGTGATCCGATGCTCGGTTGGGGGAGCGGAGTGATCAGAACGGATAGGGCGTCGCGGCCTTCTTCACCGAGACCCATTGCCACTGGGTGAACTCTTCGATGTCTGCCGGGCCGCCGACACGGGTGCCGTTGCCGGATTTTCCTCGACCGCCGAAGGGCGCATAGGGACCGCCATTGACCGTCTGGTCGTTGATGTGGAGCTGTCCGACATTCAGCTCGTCGCCGACGGCCATGGCGCGTCCGAGATTGTTCGAGATCACGCCGGCCGCCAGCCCATATTCCGAGCGGTTGGCGAGTTCGACCGCTTCCTCATCCGTCTTGAACGAGACGATGCAGGCCACCGGTCCGAAGATCTCTTCCTCAAAGGCCAGCATGCCCGGCTTGACGCCGGAGAGCACAGTTGCGGCATAGAAGCGACCGTCATGGGTGCCACCGGCGAGCAGCTTCGCCCCCTTGGCAACGGCATCGTCAACGATCTTCTGGATCGCTTCGACCTGGCTGTCGGAGATGATCGGGCCGAGCGCCACCTGCTTGGTCGAGGGATCGCCGGCCGGCAGGTGTTGTGCCTTGGTGACGAGGCGTTCGGTGATGGCGGCCTCGATCTTTTCATCGACCAGGATGAGACCGGTTGCCATGCAGATCTGGCCCTGGTGCAGGAAGGTGCCCCAGGCGGCATTGGAGGCTGCAACATCAAGATCGGCGTCATCGAGAATGACAAGCGCATTCTTACCGCCGAGTTCAAGCTGAACGCGCTTGAGGTGGCGACCACAGACCTCACCCACCTTGGAGCCACCACGGGCCGAGCCGGTGAAGGATACCATGGCAATATTCTCATCGCTGCAGAGGGCTTCACCGGCATCTGCACCACCAGGCACGACATGCAGGACGCCCTTGGGAAGGCCAGCCTCTTCGAAAATGCGGGCGATGATGATGCCGCCTGAGATCGGCGTTCGCGGATCCGGCTTGTGGACCACCGTATTTCCAAGCGCGATTGCAGCCGCGATCGAGCGCACGGACAGAACGAGCGGGAAATTGAACGGAGAGATCACGCCGACCACGCCATGCGGCACGCGCCGGGCATAGTTGGTCCGATCATCCATGCCAGGCAAAAACATGCCGGACGGCTGGGTTGCCAGCGATGCGGCATGGCGGATGAAGAGGGCGCCGTGTTCGATCTCGATCATCGCTTTCGGATGGATGGAGCCGGATTCCTGCATGATCCAGGCCGCCAGTTCCTGACCGTTCTGCTCCAAAAGGTCTGCGGCACGAGTGAGGATCGCCGCGCGCTCAGCCGGCAAGGTCTTGGCCCATGCCTTCTGTGCGGCTTTGGCCTGTTTTGCCGCGCGGGCGACATCGGCCGGGCCGCAGAGGCCGACGGCTGCCAGGACATTGCCATTGGCGGGATCGGTCACATTGAGCGTTCCTGCCATGGTCTCCTGCCACTCGGAGATATAGGCCAGCCCGCCCCAGCGAGCGGTGTCCAGAAAATTGGGCGCGTGCATGTTCATTGCTTCAGGGCCTCCAGTTCCCTTGGTTGGGGAGGTCCGCGCACAGCTTCGCCGTCATGAGGTCGGCCCGTGTTGAACCGCTCATCCCATCTCAGCTGATCGATGCGTCCTCCGTGCCACCTCCTCAAGTGGCTCGAACAAATCATCGCAAGGGATGTGCCAGTTGCTGCCTTGGCAGTTGCATGTCACTTCTGGGCTTCGAAAAATCTCGAAACTACAATGGAATAGCTGGCATTCATTCGAAACTGCTTCCAGCGTCGACTTGGATTGCAGATTTCATCAAATGGTGAAATCATGGGAAAAATCTGAAAACGCATGAAGTCGATATGACCCCTACCAAACCGCCTAAGCTCGTTTCTCTGGCCGATGTGTCGAAGTCGACGGGCAAGATGTTGTCCAAGGGGGCGTTCAGCGAGCTCGATACAGGTGCCTCGCCGACACTGTCGGAACTGACCGAGGCACTGCATTTTGCCCTGGGCGATGGCCGGATCTGGCTCAACGACCAGCGCATGGTACTGATGCAGAGCCAGGTTCTCGGTCGATTGCGTCAGGAGATCATCGAGGCCTTCGGCATGGAGGCGGCAAAGGGCATCTTCATGCGTGTTGGCTACATGCAGGGCGTCCGGGATGCCGAGCTGATCCTGAAACGCTTTCCGCATCAGGATCTCACTCATGCTCTCGCCGCAGGACCGCGCGTCCATACGTTGGAGGGTTTCGTCAAGGTCGAGACCAAGCAGTTCGAATTCGACAGCGATAAGGGACGCTATTTCGGCGAGTTCTATTGGTACGATTCCTCCGAAGCGGGCGAACACATCGTTCATCATGGCCTGGCAAGCGAGCCCGTCTGCTGGATGCAGACCGGCTATCCCAGCGGCTACACCAGCACGCTCTTCGGCCGGCCTGTGATTTTTCGCGAGATGGAGTGCTCGGGCATGGGGGCGTCACGCTGTTATGTCGTTGGCCAGAACGCCGAAGAATGGGGAGAGGACGCACCCGAACGAGCGTATCTCGGCCTCGAATGGCCACGATCGCGGCGCACTTCGCGCAGCCGCTCGGAGAAAACGCAACGAAGCGGTGATCCCGCCTCGGCGAACCCGACGGCGAGCACCGGTGGCGACCCGGTCGTGGGCGTTTCCGCCAGTTTCCTGCGTGCGCGGCTGATGGTGGAGAAGGTGGCCGACACGGAGGCGACAGTTCTGCTGGTCGGGGAATCCGGTGTCGGCAAAGAACTGTTTTCCCAGCAGTTGCATCGGCTCAGCCAGCGCTCGACCAAGCCGTTTGTCGCACTCAACTGCGCGGCCATTCCCGACACATTGGTAGAATCGGAACTCTTTGGCGTCGAGAGGGGCGCTTTCACCGGCGCTGTAGCGTCCCGACCGGGCTATTTCGAGCGCGCGGCGGGCGGAACGCTCTTCCTCGACGAGATCGCATCACTGGCGTATGCCGCGCAGGGCAAGTTGCTTCGTGCCATCCAGGAGCGGGTCATCGAGCGTGTCGGCGGTTTGAAGACGGTTGCGGCGGATGTCAGGATTATCGCCGCCTCGAACGTCGATCTAGCCGACGAGGTGCGGACGGGGCGCTTCCGCCAGGACCTCTATTTCCGTCTTTGCGTCTTCCCGATTTCCATTCCGCCGCTTCGCGAGCGGCGGGACGACATTCCCCTGCTCGTCGACCATTTCCTGCGTCTGTTCCGCGAGCGGCACCGCCGCCAAGTGGTAGGCCTGACCCGCCGCGCCATGGATGCGCTGCTCGCCTATGATTTTCCGGGCAATATCCGCGAACTGCAAAATCTGATCGAGCGCGGCGTGATCTTTGCCGATCCGGGCGGGTTTATCGATCTGCAGCACATATTCACAGCCAATGAACCACTGGCCCCGTCCCATCCGTCGCTGACACGTGAAGGACGCTTGACCTATGGCCAGGTCACCCTGTCACCTGCAGCAGTCACTCCGGATTTTCTGCAATCTTCTTCACACATCAAAGCGGCCGAGCTCGATCTCTACCGTCAGGCCCTCACCACCCATCGTGGCAATGTCTCTGCTGCCGCCCGCAGCCTTGGCATCTCGCGTGCGAAGCTCGAGTACCGACTCCGAAAGAACGGCCTCCACTAAAGCGCCGGCCTGGCTAGCAGCAGCCATTATAGGCTTGGTTCCACTCAGCGAGCGCCGTCTCGATGAGGGGCCAGTCCCGACGCAATGTGTCAAATCGTCGGACAGATTGTCGGTAGCTGCTGCGCAATTCGTTTTCCAGGGCATCGAGGTCTATGCCGGGTAAACGTCCCTGCGCGACGATGGTCTTTCCCGCCACGATCACCTGCAGCACATGTCGTGCATTTGCGCGTGCAAAGAAGAGGTCGACAGGCTCAAGCTCCATGATCCTGTCCCGATCGAGGCGGTCATAGTCGAGCTCAAGAAAATCGGCCGGTTCTCCGACTGCAATCTTGCCGGTCCCGGACATGCCGATCGCTTGCCGTCCATGAGCAATGCTTTGCAACAGGAAGTCCTGCCGCGACCAGCTCTGCGTAAAGCCCATACCGCCGTGCAGGGCATTGGCGAGACGGATCTCGCGGATCATGTCGTCGTCCTCGTCGAAGGCCTGACCATCCACACCGATCGCGACATGACAGCCTCGTTGCCAAGCGCTGGCGACGGGTCCGAGCCCGGAACGGAGATGCAGATTGGATCCAGAGTTCGTGACGATGCGGCAACCTGCCTCCGCGATCATGTCCAGTTCGTGCGGGCGGGCGTGGACGCAATGCACAAGGGTCAGTCGCGGCGAGAGCAAGCCGATTTCCTTCAGATAGGTGACGATCCCTTGCTGAAACGTGAGATCCGACCACCGCCTCTGATAGGGTGTCTCGAGGAGATGCATATGAACTCTGCGGCCGGTTTCGGCAGACCGTCGCGCGATCGCCTGGAGCAGTTCATCGCTACACCATTGCACGCCAGCCGGTCCAAACTGCACGTCGACCATCGGTCCCTGGATGGCTTCGGCGATCTGTTCCGTCGTTTCGATCAGGCGCTCGGGAGATTGGGATGGCCGGCAAAAGGTCTCCCGCAGCAGAGCCGCGGTGCTGGCCGGAAGCTTGTCGAGCAGGGCCGTTTCGTCACCATAGACGAGCGGATTTTTGTCTCTCAGCGCCGGGGCAAAGGCAATCCTGACACCGACGTCCCGTGCGGCCCTTGCAACTTCGCAGGCTTCCTCGACTGGATCGAGTTTGCCGCTTGGCCGCGTATAGTGGACCATGACCGCGCCGCAGCCAGACAGTGCTGCGCGCGCGAGCGGTGCCACTGCGGCCTTGTAGGCATCCGACGGCGTGGCAAGGATCGTGCGCGGCAGCCACGCCTCCAGGGGCAGGAAGGCGGTCCCGAAGGATGACATTGGCAGTGGCCGCGCATGATCATGGGCATTGGCCAGTGCCGGGATTACCAGCGTGCGCTGGTTCCCCGCCGTTGCAGGGCTTGCGTCTTCCACAGCCGTAATGACCCCGTCTTTCCAGCGGATGCGACGATTCTGTTGCGGGCCCCGAGGCTCGCCTATCGTGTGGGTCGCGTATAGCTCTCCTGAATGGGTCATCGGTTCTGATCCGGCGATAAGGCAACATTCGCCGCAGAGCCGTTGCCGCGTGGATCATGGGCACCTTCCACACGTCCATTGCCAGACAGCCGGATCACGCCTGCCTGTCCGAAAATCGGTGAAAGGGCAGGGAGCATCGCGACTTCATGGCCGAGGGCCGAAAGTGCTTCGGCCTCTTCAGGCCGAATCGATCCCTCGATCTTCAGGCTGTCACGGCTGTCGGAGAAGGTTCGTCCCAAGAGGAAACGTGGCTGGGCCAGCGCCAGCTCGGGTGTCATGGCGTCGTCGAGCAGGCTGGTCAGTAGCACAGACAGCGTCTGCGGCTGACCATCGGCGCCCTGCGTGCCGTAGAGCAGATAGGGTTCGCCGTCCCGGATCGCGATACCCGGGTTGAGGGTGTAGAAGGGCCGCTTGCCGGGCGCCAGGCAATTCGGGTGGCCGGGTTCAGTCGAAAAGGCTGCGCCGCGATTTTGCCAGAGGATGCCTGTCCCGGGAACGATGACGCCACTGCCCCAATCGAAATAGGTGCTCTGAAGCAGGCTGGCACAACGTCCCTGAGGGTCCGTGACGGCAAAGAAGACGGTATCTGCGCTGTTGACCGGATGAGGCCACACCATGGCGGATGCGGGATCGATCCTGCCCGCTGCGGCGTCGAGCGTGCCTGTTTCGAGCATGGCTGCGGCCGGGTCATGCTTTCCAGTATCGAAATCCGGATCGGCGATCGATGAACGCTTCAGGAAAGCCTGCTTGGTCGCCTCGACAAGCAGATGGATCCGGGCGGCGGTTCCTGGGGTCGTCTCTACGAGATCAAACCGGGAGAGAATGCCCATGATGGCAAGCGTCGAGCAGCCCTGCGTTGGGGGCGGCGGCGCCAGCAGCAGCGTTCCGCGATAATCCAGCGCCAGCGGATCGACTTCACGCGTGCGGGTGGCTGCCAGATCCGCTTTGTTGAGCGGCGAGCCTACTTTCGCCAGGCCGTCGGCGATCGCTTCCGCCAGACAGCCATCATAGAAGCTCCGGTATCCTTCGTTCGCAAGGGACCGCAGGCTTGCAGCCAGCTGAGGCTGGCGCAACAGTCCCGCGTCGCTGCGATGGTCGAAGATTGCTGCAAATCCGGGCCATACGGGGTGCTCTTGCCCGCGAAAGTCGAGCCAAAAATCCTGGGAGGCGCTTGGTATATAGCCGCCATCGGCCAGTTCGATCGCGGGAGACATCAGATCCGCGAAGCTTTCCCGACCGGCCCAGTTCGCAGCGCTGAAGGCGAGGGCATGTCCCCAGCTGTCGACAGCGCAGGCGGAGGTCAGCATGGAGGATGGGCCGCGCGCTGGAATAGCGTCTTTCGGAACGGTGACCCCGGCAGCAGCCTGGCCTATTCCGAGGAAGCAGCGGCGGTGCCCCTCCCGGTCGCAGACCAACCAGACGGCATCGCCGCCCAGGCCGCAAAAATGGGGCATGACCACCGCGAGCACCGCGGCAACTGCGACTGCCGCTTCGATCGCGTTGCCTCCGCGTGCCAGCACGGCCCTGCCGGCTTCCGTTGCGAGCGGGTGAGGGCTCACAACCATCCCTGATTCCAGTCGGTGGGCACGTGTTGGCTGCATGTATCTTGCTCGCGCGGGATTTGTGGCCGGCGGCAGGATGCCGCCGGCCGGGCCATTGGATCAGTTGATCGTGTAGGTGAGCTTGCGCTCTTCGAGCGGCGGCAGGAACTGGCGGTCAAAGATCTGCTCGGCCGTCGGCTTGGACGGCAGCTGATAGCCTTCGGCCACGATGTCGATGGAGCGAGAAAGGCGGCTGTCATCGAGATCGCCCAGTCCGAGCTTTTCGACTTCCGGGGAGACGATCAGGTTCTCGTAGGAGAATTTGAGGCGGTCGTGCTCCAGGTCACGCTTGACGAGGTTGTCGTAAGCGACGACGGAATCCATGCCCTTTTCGGTGTCGAGCCCGATTTCGATTGCGGCCTTGTTGACCGCGCGGACCAGGCCGGCAACCGCCTGCGGGTTCTCGGCGATCAGCTTCTGCGACACCATGAGGCCGTTCGAGTAGAGGTCGAGGCCGTGATCACCGAACAGCAGCCAGTTATAGTCCTTTGCCGGATCCTGGCGGTTGTTTATGAGGTTGAACCAGCTGGTGATGTTGAACACCAGTGCGCCGTCGATATCGCCCTTGATCAGCATGGGTTCCTGCAGGTTCGGACCCATGTTGTCGATCTTGACCTGAGCCAGGTCGACTTTGTTGAGCGTGGCGAGGACCGTCACCAGGCGCGTGGTCGGTGTTCCCTGTGCGCCGCCGAGCGTCTTGCCGACGAGGTCTGCCGGCGTATTGATATTGGTCTCCTTCTTGCTGACGATCGCGAAGGGCGGCTTGTTCCAGAACTGGTAGACCATGACCGGGGCTTCATCGGGGCGGGTCGCGGCATTCTGGATGATGGCGTTGATGTCGCCGAAGCCGGCATCATAGGTACCCGACATGATGCGCGTGACGGTGGCCGCCGAGCCCTCGCCTTGGTCAATGGTCACGTCGAGACCTTCCGCTTCAAAGTAGCCTGCTTCCTTGGCGAGCAGAAAGGCAGCGTCCGATCCTTGCGTCTTCCAACCCAGCGTAAACTTGATGGCGGTGTCGGCAAGCGCCGCGCTGTTGAGGCAAAGGCCAAGAGCGACGGTGGAGAGAAATGTCTTCAGCATGTTGAGCTCCGATTGTTCGAGGGGTCAGGCGGTGGTGGTGAGATCGTTGCGGCGGTTCGCCCAGCCGGCGACACGCATTTCGACGAGAGAGAAGGCGGCGTAGAGAAGCACGCCGAGCACTGCGAGAATGAACAGCCCGGCAAAGACCAGCGGCACGTCGAAATTCGAGGATGCCGTCATCATCACATTGCCGATGCCGCGATTGGAGGCGACGGTCTCGGACAGGACGGAGCCGACGAAGGCAAAGGTCGCGGCGATTTTCAGAGAGGCAAAGAAGAAGGGCATGGTGCGCGGCAGGCCGACATTCCACAGGATGTCCAGCTTGCTGGCGCCCATCGACTTCAGGACGTCCTCAAGTTCCGGCTCGGTGGTGGCCAGTCCCGTCGCGATGTTGACGACGATCGGGAAGAAGCACATGGCGAGCGCCGTGAGGATCGCGGGCACGGAACCGGATCCGAACCAGAGAACGAAGATCGGAACGACGGCGACCTTGGGGATCGACGAAAAGCCGATCAGCAGGGGATAGGCCGTATCATAGGCAATCCTGGAGGTTCCGATGCAGGCGCCGATCAGGAGTCCAACCGTGACGCCCAGCAGAAAGCCGACCATCGTGGTCCACAAGGTCTGCAGGATGTGAGGCCAAAGGACATCGAAGCGGCCCACCAAGGTCGCCAGGATCTGCGAGGGACGGGGCAGGACGAGGTCGGAGACCTGTAGCGCGATGCAGAGGATTTCCCAGAGGCCAAAGAAGGCGAAGATTAGGAATGCTGCCCAGAAGCGGCGGCGAATGGTGTAGGACATCTCAGGCCTCCTCAGCGACGTCGGTGCGGGCATCGATGATCAGCTCGCGCAGGCGCTGGTTAAGCGCCGTGAATTCCGGCTCGAAGGTCATCGGGACCGTGCGGGGGCGGGCGAAGTCGACGGTGCTGTCGTCGATGATCCTGCCGGGGCGGGCGCTCATCACGCAGATGCGCGATGCCAGAAAGCCGGCTTCCTTGAGGTCATGCGTCACCAGCAGAACCGTCGGTTTGCGCTTCATCCAGAGCGACTGCATCGTCGCCCAGAGCTCCTCGCGGGTGAACTGGTCGAGCGCTCCGAAGGGTTCGTCGAGCAGGAGAAGGCTCGGTTCATGGACCAGGGCACGACAAAGATTGGCGCGCTGCAACATGCCCCCGGACAGCTGCCAGGGGTAGTGGTTTGCGAAGCGCTGTAGCCCGACGTCGGCCAGAAGGGTGTGGACGCGATCGCGGTACTCCGTATTCTTCTTGGAACGGTACTGCGAGCGGAACGGGCGCACGATCTTCAAAGGCAGCATGACGTTGCGTTCGATGGTCAGCCAGGGAAGGAGCGTTGGGTTCTGGAAGGCCATGCCGATGCGCAGAGCCTTGGCGCTGACTTCCTTGCCGCCGACGATCACCGCACCGCTGCTCGGCTGCAAAAGGCCGGAGGCCAGTTTCAGGATTGTAGACTTGCCGCAGCCGGACGGGCCGACGAGTGCGAGAAACTCGCCCTCGGCAATCTTGAGGCTCGTTTCCTGCAGGGCCGCGACGGCTCTTTCTCCGCGGCCAAAGGATACGGCCGCCTGCGACAGCTCCACCGCCACGGGATGCCTGTCTCTCGTGTCTGAAAAATCGATCATGCACCTCACCTTCAGTTGTTGCGAAACTGTATGCAACAGGCGTGCCAAATCGGCTCACTGAAGGCGAAGTCCGGAAATCATAGCAGTTTCATTTTCGTAAAATGTCCATGCGAAAAGTGCATGCAATTAAATTGTGCAATTTGCTTGCTATGGCAGCATCAGGGCGAGTTGAAAAAGCGGATTGGGTGGATTATCCAGAGCAGCATGAAGGGAGCCCGTCATGGCATCTGAAAAGCGTCAGCCGCGGAGCGAAATCGATCGCGTGCAGGGCATTTGTCATGCTCTGCGCACGGCGATTATCGAGCGCGCGCTCTTGCCGGGTGACCGGCTGCCCGAAGATGCACTTGGTGAACGTTTTGGCGTCAGCCGCACGATCGCCAGGCACGCGCTTGGTCAGCTGGCAGCCGAAGGTCTGGTGGATCTGAGGCGTAATCGGATCGCCGTCGTGGCGACGCCTTCCTTCGAGGATGCCAGAGATATTTTCGACATCCGGGTCGACCTTGAGCGGCAGGTGGTGCGTCATCTCGCGGGTAAGCTGACGGACACCCAAGTCAAGCAGTTGAAGGCCATTGTTGAGGCAGAGCACGAAGCGCGCCATGGCGCAGAAGGCACGTCAATTCGGCTGGCGACGGAATTCCATGTCCGGCTTGCGGAGATGACTGGCAAGCCCATACTCATTCGCTACGTGACAGAGATCTGCTACCGCGCCGGCCTGTCCCTGTCCGCCTTTGCGCGTCCTCATTCCTCCGACTGCGCTGTCAGCGAGCATCTGGAGTTGATCGACGCCATCCAGCAGGGACCCGCCGAGCGGGCCTGCATGTTGATGGATGAGCACCTGGAGGCTGTCGCATCTCGGGCGCTGTTGCAAAGCTCAGGCGCCAGAAGCAGGGATCTGATGAATATCCTTGCGCCCTACGCCGATTGAAACTGTCCACACCTGCATCTCATTGCCGTGCACAGGAGGGGTCGAGGATCCATTCGGCACTGTCGTTCCATACGTCGGTCTCGACGATGAGCCCGTTGCGCACGACGAAGCGGTCGACATAGCGATTGTTGTCGAAGCGTTGCCCATCCGGCCATTCGCCGTATAGGTAGCCGAGGCTGTAGACGATCGTCTCGCCGTCGCCTGGCACGACGTCATAGCGCTCGATGCGCTTCTTGACCCATTTGTAGCGAGTGGCGTTGAAGCCCGTGGGACCGCTTGGGCTATCGAACACCCGGTTGCCTGTGAACCTGCAGACGAAGCTTGCATCCACATATCGGGCTGCCCGTACGGGGTCCGGCGCCATGGAGGCCTCCAGGTAATCTTTGACTGCCTGAAGGTCGCGCTGCGCAAGGTCGTTCATTTTTTATCCCCGTCTGTTGCCATGATCGACATTAAACTGCATACAGTTTCTCTATTCAATTCCTATTTTGGCTTCAAGCATGAGTTCCATTCCCGCCTTCGATACCCTTATCCGGAACGCCGCCCTGCAGGGGAGCGTGGCCCTGACGGACATCGGCATCCGTGATGGGCGCATTGCCGCGATCATTCCTGTTGCGCAGCGCGGGGAGGATAAAGCTCATGTCGTAGAGGATGTCGGTGGCCGTCTCGTTTTGCCGGGTTTCATCGATACTCATATCCATCTGGACAAATCCTGTCTTCTTGCATGCTGCAGGGGTGTTGGGGGAGGGTTGAAAGGCGCAGTTGCTGCAGTGTCGCGGCTGAAGCAGGAATTCACGGAAGAAGATGTCTATCGCCGTGGTGCCCGAACCATCGAAATGGCTATCCTGCAAGGCACCATGCACATGCGCACGCATGTGGAGGTCGATCCGCGTGTCGGTCTGCGAAGCCTTGCTGCTATCCAGCGACTGAAACGCGACTATGCCTTCGCCATCGACCTCTCTATCTGCGTCTTTCCGCAGGAGGGCCTGTTTAACGATCCCGGCACCGAGGCATTGCTGGAGCAGGCGCTAGACAGTGGTGCGGATCTGCTCGGCGGCTGCCCCTATACCGACAGCGATCCTAGAGCGCATATGGAGCGTCTGTTTGACATGGCAGAGCGCCATGACGTCGATCTCGACTTCCACCTCGATTTCGATCTTGATCCAAGCTGGACCCATATGGATGACATCTGTCGCTTGACGGAAGCCAAGGGCTGGCAGCGGCGGGTGGCGATCGGCCATGTCACCAAGCTGGCTGCAATGGAGGAGGCGCTCTTCGAGCGGCATGTCACCCAGCTATTGGCTGCCGGCGTTGCGGTTACCGCCCTGCCTTCGACAGATCTCTATCTGAATGGGCGCGACAAGGGGTTTCGTGCCGTACGCGGCGTGGCACCTTTGCACCTGTTGGCGGATCGAGGTCTTACGACGTCGATTGCGACGAACAACGTGATGAACCCGTTCACGCCTTACGGGGATTGTTCTTTGCTTCGCATGGCCAATCTCTACGCAAACCTCATGCACATAGGACCCGAAGGTTTCTCCCGATGCCTCGATATGATCACGGGGGATGCCGCGCGCCTGATGCGTATCGACGCTTACGGCATCGCGCCGGGCCATTTCGCAGATCTGATCGTTCTTGATGCCACTTTGGAAGATGAGGCTTTCGGCAGCATCGCGCCCGCCTTGATGGGTCTAAAGAAAGGCAGGAAAACATTCGAGCGACGGGCCGAAATTTTTTCATAGTCGACGAACGCCGATCGCACAGGCTGAGATGATTGCCGAGGGGCCGTAAGCCTTCCTTTAAACAAGACTGCAGACAGATCTATCGCGCTACCAGTGCAAGGGCTGGAGCCTTCTCCACATCAGGACGCGCTGATCCAGTTGCCGTCGGATGCCCGCGTCCCCCCGCGTTTTGTGATGGTTCAGTATCGGAGAGTCTGTCGATAACCGTTGGGCAAAAGACCCTTTTGGGCTGTCATGTGTCGGCCGACTTGGACGTCGCAACCGCCTCTAATGCCTCGGCGAAGAGGCTTGTACCCATCAGAGCTCTGCAACGGGCGAAGCGCCTATCGGCATAACTGCGGAAGTCGTCTGCAGGATTGTCGTTTGCGAGCTGTATTAAGCCCCAGAGTGTCCATAGAAGGTCGCACATTGCCTTATATATGATGATGCGCCCACGCTCGGCGGCAGTGGGCTCACCGCCGAAATAAGCAAGGATCATTTCTTCCTCCTGCTCCGGCCCGAAACCGCCTTCGACGCAGAGATCGCCGAGATCCCACATGGGGTCGTTCATGCCGGAATATTCCCAGTCGACGATCCACATGCGCTCACCACTGTCGAGGAAGTTTTCGCAAAGCGGATCGCAGTGGCAGGCGACATTCGGCAGCGGATGGGCCGATAGCGCTGCCCGCACCGCCTCCGCCTCGCTTAGGACGTCATGATATCCTTCCGGCAGGTCGACATCCTTCGTGGCGAGGATGCCGAGGTAGCTGTCGATCATCGCGAAGAGTTCGAAGCGTGCAGGGAAGATGGCGCCACTGTCATGCAGTTTGCGAAAGGCCTTGCCTGCCCTGGCAGGGGCGCCGGCTCGCGACCGAAACCGCTCCGGTGTCATGGTCGCTGCCCCATCCAGGAAACGGGAGACGAAGATGCCGCTTGTCGCGTCCGCAAAGAGAATGTCCGGGCCGACACCGGCAAAGGCGACTGCCTCTGTCGCCATCATCTCGTTGGCGCGATCAATGTATTCCTCTGTGCCCTTGCCAGGGATGCGCAGGCAGTGGTCCCCAACGCGGAATACCAGATTGGTGAGGCCGCCCAGGCGTTCGATCGGGCCGTCATGACCGGCCAGCAGGGGGATCGTCTTCACTGTTTCCCGGGCGAGCGCGATCTCGGTCTCTTCGTTCATGCCTTCAGCCTCTCCATCTTCGCATCATAGAGGGTGCGGGCGCCCCGACGGGCTTCATAGGTCCTGCCGAAGGCCTCGATCTGGAAGTGCTCGCCTGTGGCAATCTCAGTTGGCAGGTAACCGAAGGCAATGGTCTTGCCGAGCGTATATCCGTAACCGGTGCTGGCCGTGGAGCCCACGACCTTGCCATCGAGTAGAACCGCCTCGCCGCCGTGGAAGGGGGCGAAGCCGTCGACGGTGTAGGAAACGAGCCTGCGCTTCACGCCGTCCGCCTTGATCGTCGCCAGGGCCTCCCGGCCGATGAAGTCGCCTTTGTCGAGCGCGACGCAGAAGCCGAGACCAGCCTCATACGGATTGTAGTCGGGCGTGATGTCGCCGGACCAGTAGAGATAGCCCTTTTCCATGCGGGCCGCATCGATGGCCCGGTATCCGGCATCGGCGATGCCTGAGGCTTGTCCGGCCGTTTTCAGGGTATCGTAGACATGGGAGGCGTATTCCTGGTCGATATAGAGTTCATAGCCGAGTTCGCCAACATAACCGATGCGGACCGCAAGCGCCGAGGCTGAGCCTATGTCGATGCGTCTTGCGGTCAGGAAGGGCAGCGCATCATTGCAGAGGTCGTCGTCGGAGATGCTTTGCAGGACGTCACGCGCCCGCGGTCCGCAGATGTTGAGGGTGGCGAAGCGATTTGTGACGTCGCGCAGGCAGACGCCTGCCGGCAGGTGGCGGGAAACCCAGTTACCGTCTCGGACGCCGAAGCCAGATCCGGTGATCAGGTAGAGGAGGTCGTCGGCGAGATGGACGATCGTCACATCAGCCTCGATGCCGCCACGCTCATTGCAGAGCTGGGTATAGACGGCCTTGCCCGGCGGGCCGGACAGATCATTGGCCGCGATCCGCTGCATGGCTGCCCAGGCGCCGGGACCGCTGATCTCGAACTTGGAGAAGGACGATTGATCGATGAGCGCCACCCGCTCGCGGATCGCCTTCACCTCGCCGCCGACGGTGTCGAACCAGTTCGGCTTGCCCTCGAAAGAGGGGATGTCCCTGGCTTCCGGCCCCGCTTGCGAAAACCAGTTGGGCCGTTCCCAACCAAATTTCGAGCCGAAGACGGCGCCATTTCTCGCCAGGACATCGTGCAGCGGCGATCGGCGCAGACCTCGGACGGCCTGCGCTTCCTCGCCTGGCCAATGGACCTTGTAGTAGGCGCCGTAAGCCTCGATGGCGCGTTCTTCCAGATAACGTCCCTGGGCATGGACAGCGCCGAAGCGACGGACGTCGAAAGGCCAGAGATCCATGCCGGCATCGCCGTGCAGGATGAGGTTGGAAAGCGCAAGGCCGGCTCCGCCCGAAGCGGCGATGCCGGCGGTGAAGCCGCAGGCGACGTAGAAATTGTCGAGGCCCGGGGCAAGCCCCATGATCGGCTCGCCGTCGAAGGAGACGGGGATCGGGCCGTTGATCACCGTCTGGATGCCGATCTCGTTGAGGGCGGGAATGCGGGTCGCGGTCGGCAGGGCAAAGAGCTCCAACCGGTCCCAGTTCGGCTCGAACAGTTCGCGACCGAAATCGAGCGGCGGCTTGCCACGCCAGCAACCCTTGGTGCCATCCTCCCAGCCGCCGATGGCGAAGGAGCCGGTGTCCGGCTTCAGATAGAAATTGTTGTCGGGATCGCGCAGGGTGGTGAGATCCGGGGGTAGAGTGAGCTTTTTTTCGGTGAGGAAATACTGGTGCTCCACGACGCCTGCCGCGAGCGGGACGCCGGCCATCTCACCGACGCGTTTCGCCCAGAGGCCGGCACAATTGACGAGAATATCGCAGGAGATCGTCCCGCCATTCGTCACCACGCCGACGGCCCGGCGGTTCTCGATGACAATCTCCTCGACCGTCACCCCTTCCTCGATCTTCACGCCGTTCATCCGCGCGCCCTTGGCATAGGCCATGGTCAGGGAATAGGGATCGATATAGCCGTCGCCGGGTATGAAGGCGGCACCCTCGATGCCCTCCTTGACGATGTAAGGGAAACGGTTCGCTGCCTCTTCAGCGGAGAGGGAGTAGCATTCGACGCCGAAGCTTTTTGCCTGGGTCATCGAACGGCGAATTTCGCTCCAGCGCTCAGGACTTCCGGCAAGCCTGAGCGAGCCCACCTTCTTCCAGGCAATGTGCTGGCCCGTTTCCTGTTCCAGGCGATCGAAGACCGCGACGGAATTTTGCATCAGCCGGGTCAGATTGCGCTTGCCGCGAAGCTGGCCGACGAGGCCTGCCGCATGCCAGGTGCAGCCATGGGTGAGCATGGCCTTTTCGACCAGCAGGACATCCTTCGCCCCGTCGCGGGCGAGGTGATAGGCGACGGAGGTGCCGATTGCGCCGCCGCCGATGATGAGAATGTGGACATGACGATCAGCGCGGAATGGCATTGGGAAACCTCAGGCCTTGATCTTGTCCATGGCCGGGTCGACCATCGGCCCGAAGTGAAGGGTGGCCGGCGTCTTTTCCGCCGCGACCACGAGCTCGTAAGTTCCGCTCTTCAGATAGTCGTCGCTAACGCCCTCAGTGTTCCGAACATAGCCGTAGCCAATGTTTCGGCCGAGCGTGTAGCCATAGCCGCCGCTGGTCAGGTAGCCGACGGCCTCGCCGTTCCTGAGGATCGTCTCGCGTCCCGCGATCACGATCGATGGGTCGTCGACGGTGAAGCCCATGAACCGTTTCTTGAGCGGCTGACCGGCAAGGCCTTCCAGCGCTCGGCGGCCAAGGAAATCGGTGTTCTTGCGGAGTTTCACCGCCCAGCCTAGTCCAGCCTCGAAGGGCGTGTCGTTCGGCGTGATGTCGGAGCTCCAGGCACGGTAAGCTTTTTCGAGGCGCAGGGATTCCAGTGCGCGATAACCGATGGGGCGGATGTCATGGGTTTTGCCCGCTGCCATCAGGACATCATAAACTTCTCCGAGTGCGGCGATCGGTATGTGCAGTTCCCAGCCGAGTTCGCCGACATAGGTGACCCGGAGCGCCCGAACGGTGGCGCCGGCAATCCCGATTTCTCGCACATGGCCGAAGGGGAATGCCGCATTCGACACATCTGCGGCGGTGACGCCGGCGAGTACTTCGCGGGCCCTTGGTCCCATCAGCGACAGCGTGCCCCAGTCTTCGGTAATGTCGGAGAGCGTACAGTCCAGACCGGCAGGAATATGGTCTGATATCCAACCGAAGTCGTGGGTGCGGAAGCCGGTGCCGGTGACGATGTAGAATCTGTCTTCGGCGAAGCGCGCGACGGTCAAGTCCGCCTCGATGCCCCCCCGAGTGTTCAGAAGCTGTGTGTAGGTCAGGCGACCGACGGGCTTGTTCACGTCGTTGGCGCATATCCAGTCGAGTGCTTTGAGGGCATCGGGACCTGAAAGCTCGTATTTCGCAAAGGACGACTGGTCGAAGACCCCGACCGCCTCGCGCACGTGGCGATGCTCTTCGCCAACAGGCCCGAACCAGTTCTGCCGGCCCATGGAGTAAACGTCCTTCGGTGCCATGCCTGATGGTGCGAACCAGTTGGGGCGCTCCCAGCCGAGCTTTGAGCCGAAGACGGCGCCTGATGCCTTCAAGCGGTCGTAGAGCGGAGAGACAAGACGCGGGCGGCCGCTTTCATATTCCTCGTGCGGGAAGGCAATTGTGTAATGTTTGCCATAGGCTTCCAGCGTGCGGTCGCAGACCCATTGGCGGTCGCGATGCATGCCGGCGAAACGCCTGATGTCGACGACCCAGAGATCGAGCGGCGCTTCGCCGTCGACAACCCATTGCGCCAGCACCCAGCCGGCGCCTCCGCCGGACGCGATGCCGAAGGCGTTGAACCCGGCGCCGACGAACATGTTCTTGCATTCGGGGGCTGCGCCGAGAATGAAGTTGCCGTCGGGCGTGAAGCTCTCCGGACCATTGATCATCTGCTTGACGCCGACCGTCTCCAGAGCTGGTACGCGTTCGACGGCCTGGATCATGTGCTGTTCGAAATGGTCGTAATCGTCATCGAACAGGCGGAAGGCCCAGTCATTGGGCAGGTCGCCGGTAAGCCAGGGTTGCGGATTGGGC
The DNA here is from genome assembly GCF_009650195.1 of Agrobacterium sp. MA01. Taxonomy (NCBI): domain Bacteria; kingdom Pseudomonadati; phylum Pseudomonadota; class Alphaproteobacteria; order Hyphomicrobiales; family Rhizobiaceae; genus Agrobacterium; species Agrobacterium sp. MA01. The sequence continues at coordinate 2,419,659 of NZ_CP045854.1, read as the reverse complement.
TCATATCCGCCCATGACAAGGCCGCCCACCTCTTCCTTGTAGTAGGTCCGCCTGTCAGGGTCGCGGATGGTCGGTGCGTCGGTCGAAAGGCCGTCGATCTTCTCGGTGATGATATACTGGTGCTTGACCGCTTGTAGAGGCACGTTGATGCCGGCCATTTCGCCGACCTGGCGCGCCCATTGGCCGGCACAGTTGACGACCTTTTCGCAGGCGACGTCGCCCAGCGTGGTTTTCACAGCTGTGATCCGGCCGTCCTTCATCTCGAAGCCGATGACCCGAACGTTTTCGACGATCTTCGCGCCATGCATGCGGGCGCCTTTGGCCAGCGACTGGGTGATGTCAGAGGGGCTCGCCTGACCGTCCGTCGGCAGCCAGCTCGCACCGACGAGATCATCGACATTCATCAGCGGCCACATCCGCTTCACCTCTTGGGGAGAAACGAGATGCATCTCCATTCCGAAACTGCCGGCAGTGGTTGCGAGGCGCTTGAATTCGGTCCAGCGGTCCTGGTTGGTGGCAAGCCGCAGGCAGCCCGTCATCTTCCAGCCCGTTGCGAGCCCGGTTTCGGCTTCCAGCCCCTTGTAGAGCTCGACCGAATATTTCAGCACGCGTGTGATCGAGGCGGACGAACGCAGCTGGCCGACTAGACCGGCCGCATGCCAGGTCGAACCCGATGTGAGGGCGCCCTGTTCGAGGAGCAGAACGTCTGCCTTGTGATCCTTTGCGAGATGATAGGCGGTGGAGCAGCCGATGATGCCACCGCCAATGACGACGATCTGGGCGTGGGAGGGCAGGGTCATGACGCATGGTTCCCATAGACTGAGTTGTAGTGGTCCAGCGCTTCTTGGAGGCGCGTGAGGTTTTCGGCCGTGTAGCCGACATAGTCGGCCCCTGGCGCATCGAGGTAGAGTTCGGAGGTCATGCTCCACATCGCCTCGCGCAACAGGGAGGCGCATTGCATGGCGGCGAGCGAGTGGCGGATCTCGGTCGAGGGCACACCACCGAAATAGGCGGTGAGGAACTCTTCCGACTGGTCGGGTGTCAGGCCGGCATTGGAGGTCGCACCGGCGAGGTCGAACATGGGCGTCGAGAAACCGGCATATTCGAAATCGATCAGCCAGAGCCTTTTGCCATCGTCGAGAATGTTGGAGGGCAGGAGGTCGTTATGGGCAAAAACGATGGGAAGCGGCGCCTGCACGGATTCCAGCTCCTGCGCCAGCACGAGAAATTGGGCCAGCTCCGGGATCATCCGGCTGTTGCCTGCCTCGAGCGTGCGGGCATAGTCGCGCACCACGTGGAAGGGCCAGAACATGAAGCCCGCACCGGTTACGTGGCGTGGCATTTCCTTGTGAAACCGGTGGAGAAGGAGCGCCACGCGCTCACGTTCGGCCGCGACGTCGTTTGCCGAAAACGTCTTCGCGTCGAGGAAGGCAGACACCATAACGCCCGATTCTGCATACTCCACCTTCGGAGCGAAGCCGGCCGCGTGGGCAGCGCGGGCCGTCATGAGTTCGCGGGTCCTGGAAACGTGATGGAAGGGATAATCTGTCCCGAAGCGCACGACGTGGCGGCCAGAGGCATCGGCCACCAGGAAGCTCTCATTGCTTAGGCCGCCCTTGAGCACGGAGATCTCCAGCGCTCCATTCCAGCAGGGCAGGGACGCGATGCGATCTTCGAGTACTGGGTTCGGGGCGGTGTCGGTCATGCCATCCGCTCCCTCAGACGAGCAGCGCCGGCAGAGATCAACCGGTCGGCGATGATGGCGATGAAGGCAACGGCGAGGCCTGCGACAATGCCGCGGCCGGTATCGGCCTTGGTCAAAGCGATATAGACCTCCTGGCCGAGATCGCGGGTGCCGACCAAGGCCGTAATCACGAGCATTGAGAGGGCGAACATGATCGTCTGGTTCAGGCCGAGCATGAGTTCGGGAAGTGCGAGCTTCAACTTGATCTTGGTGAGGATCTGAAAGGGCGTGCACCCCATGGCGCGTCCGGCTTCGACGACCCTCGGATCGACGCGCTGGATCCCGAGTGCCGTGTAGCGGATCGCTGGTGCCACGGCATAGGCAACGATGGCGATCAGAGCTGTGAAGTCGCCGACCCGGAAGAGCATTACGGCCGGCATCAGATAAACGAAGGAAGGTAGCGTCTGCAGCGTGTCGATCACCACCTGCAGCCAGCGCCAGAGCCGCTCACGCTCTGCTGCGAGAATGCCGATTGGAATACCGATCAGGCAGGCGATGATCACCGCGATGCCACAGAGATAGACCGTCACCATCGCCTTTTCCCATTGGCCAGTCGCGGCGATCAGGAAGGAGAGCGTGGCGGCCAGGACAGCGAGCCGCAGCCCGCCGAGGCGGTAGCCGGCGATGGCCAACACGGCGACGACACCCAGCCAGGGCAACTCGGCCAGGAAGCGCTTGATCGGTACCAGAAGGTGGATGAGGAGGGTGGTGCGGATCGCCTCGAGCGCGTCGAAGAAGTTGATGTTGATCCATTTCACCACCTCGTTCCAGAAGGTGCCGGTCGACAGGGTGAGGCTGTCGGGCAGGGTGGCGAAAGCAGGCGAGATCAGGCTTGCGACGAGGCTGAAGACGATCACGGCAAGGCCTGCGGTCAGATACGGGTGGCGCTGCATCAGGTTGTGGTCGCTGGTCGCTATGACGGACGGGACGCCGGCCTTTCGCGCGAAGGCCTGGCTCAAGCGGTCGAGGGCGACGGCGAGTGCGACGATTGCGAAACCCGCCTCGAAGCCGGCGCCGATGTCGAGACGACGGAGCGCTGCCAGCACATCGAAGCCCAGGCCGCCAGCGCCGATCATCGATGCGATGATCACCATGTTGAGAGAGAGCATGATGACTTGGTTGACGCCGACCATCAGCGCGTCGGCGGCCGAGGGCACCATCACTTTCCAGGTCATCTGGCGGCGCGAGCAGCCGACCATTTGGCCAAGATCGCGGATCTCTGACGGAACGGCTCTCAGGCCCAGTAGGGTGATGCGCACCATGGGCGGCATGGCGTAGATAATGGTCCCGACGATGGCTGCCGTCGGCCCGAAACCGAAGAGGAAAAGGATCGGCACGAGATAGGCGAAGATCGGGATGGTCTGCATCAAGTCGAGAAGTGGCGAGATCGCCCGTTCTATCCACGGAAAGCGGTAGCCGGCGAGCCCGAGTAAAAGGCCGAGAATGACACCGATCGGAACAGCGACCAGGATGGAGGAGAGCGTCACCATGGCGCTCGACCATTGGCCGAATGCGGCGAGGAATCCGAAGCAGGTGACGACCAGTGCCGCCAACTTGGTGCCGCCTGCATAGTATCCCATCAGACCGACGAGCACGATGACACCCAGGTAGGATATCGGCGGCACGATCTGGACTGCGGCGGATCCCTGGCCCGAGAGGAAGCCGGTCGAGAGCAGGCTGAGCGCAAACGTGTAGGGAATGTCGATTAGGTCTGCGATGAAGCGCGTGAGATCAGTGAAGGAGAAGAGGCCGAAGCTCGCTTCGTTGACCAGCCATTTCATCCAGCCGCTGATGTGTCGAGCCGCGGGGATTTGCCAGGCGCGTGGATAGTCGAAGGCCCATTTTCCGATCGACGGGCCGAGCCACCAGGCCATGAGCATGGCAAAGGCGGCAAGCGCCACGGCGATATCCACGAAGCGTTTGCCAGACGGCGCGCTTCCGGTCTCGTCGGCGTGGAATGGCGGGGCGGATAGCGCGCTCATCGGCTCAGCCCTGCATCATGACGTCAACGACATCGCTGCGTCGCAGGAGACCAACCGTCCGGCCATCTGCATCGACGACGCCGAGTGTGTCCCCGGCTGAGGCGAACAGGGGTGCGGCTTCCGAGATGGAAGCCGATGGCGATGTGGTGGCAGCGGGCAGGGGCCCGGTTGCGGCCGTCATCAGCGAGGCGACCTTAACGACCTTGGAACGGGCGACGTTGCGGGTGAATTCGGCGACGTAATCGGTGGCGGGCGCCAGAACGAGTTCTTCGGGGGTGCCGGCCTGTACGATCTCGCCATCCTTCATGATCGCGATGCGGTCGGCGAGCCGGATCGCTTCGTCGAAGTCGTGGGTGATGAAGACAATGGTCTTCTTCAGCACCGATTGCAGGCGCAGGAATTCGTCCTGCATTTCGCGTCGGATCAGCGGATCGAGCGCCGAGAAAGGTTCGTCCAGGAACCAGAGTTCGGGTTCGACCGCGAGCGAGCGGGCAATGCCGACGCGTTGCTGCTGGCCACCGGAGAGTTGGCGCGGGAAGGCGGTCTCCTTGCCGGCGAGACCGACCAGTTCGACCATGCGTCTGGCGCGACCCTCCCGCGTCGGCCGGTCTATGCCCTGGACTTCCAGGGGGAAGGCGACATTGTCGAGCACCGTCAGATGCGGCAGTAGCGCAAAATGCTGGAAGACCATGCCCATCTGATGGCGCCTGATCTCGATCATCCGCGCTTCGCTGGCTGAGAGCAGGTTTTCCCCGTTGAAGAGTATTTCGCCAGATGTCGGCTCGATCAGTCGTGACAGGCAGCGCACCAGTGTTGATTTGCCAGAGCCTGAGAGCCCCATGATCACGAAGATTTCGCCGGCTCTCACCGCAAGATTGACGTCCCTGACGGCGCCGACCAGGCCGGAATCTAACAGCGTCTCGGCGTCAGGCTTGCCATCGTTGGAGGACATGGCATCGCGGGCGCCCGCACCGAATATCTTCCAGACATTGCGGCAGACGAGTTTGGCTTCAGTCGACATGGCAGTTCCGCTGGATCGCAGGACGGATAGCCCGCAGGGGCCGCTCGAAAGAACGGTCACCCGCGCCGAGGGAGTGCGCGGGCGACCGAAGCCAGTCCGGCTATTTCTTGATCCATTCCGACCATTTGGCCTCGTTGGCGCCGACCCATTCGGCGACGACTTCCTCGACCTTCTTGCCTTCGAGATCGACCTTGGTGATCATCGCGCCCATTTCGTCGTTGCCGACGTTGAAGGCCTTTATGGCCTCATGGGCGCCGGGCCACTTGTCCTTCAAACCGGACCAGGCGACCTTCCAGATCGGACCGAAGGGCTTGCCACAATCATAGGCCATGTCCGGGTTGGAGCCCGAGGCGGCGTCGGTGTAGCATTCCTTGGTGTATTGCGGGAATTCGACCCATTCGCCCTTGTATTTGGCCGGGGCCCAATGCGGCGCGTAGATCCAGAGGAGGATCGGTGCCTGACGCTGATAGGCGCTTTCAAGCTCTGCGAAGAGTGCCGCATCGGTTCCGGCATGCACGACCTCGAAGGGCAGGTCGAGCGCTTCGACACGTTCGTCATCAAATCCGCCCCAGGTGACCGGACCGCCGAGATAGCGGCCTTTCGGCGCTGTTTCCGCCGTCGAGAAGGCTTCGGCACAGGCTTCAGTCTTCAGAGCTTCCCAGTTCGGCAGGCCGGGGCATTTCTCCTTCATGTATTCGGGAAACCACCATTCTTCCTTGGCTTGCATGCCGGTTTCGCCGAGGTTTTCGACCTTGCCCGTTGCCGTGGCTGCGTCCATCGCCTCGCGGCCGGTCGTTTCCCAGATTTCCATGGCAACATGGAGGTCTCCGGATTCGAGACCGGCAAACTGGGCCAGATAGTCGGCCTGAACAAACTCGACGGAATAGCCCGCCTTCTTCAACACCTCGCCCATGATCTGGGTGGTGATCAACTGGCCTGTCCAGTCATGTAATGTCAGTTTGATCGGATCGGTGGATTCCTGCGCTGATGTCGGTGTGACGAAGAATGCGGCAGTCATCAGCAATGCGGCTGCGATAGTTCTCGGCATGCGGTCATGGTGAAGCATTCGAGTTCTCCCAGTAGAGCCCGTTGAGATTGCTTAAATCTGGCAAGGCACCCGGTCGCCGTTCCCCGTACTTTTCGTATCTGATGACGACCGCGTGTATGTCCGCAGTCTCGGGTCAAGCGAGAGAGCTTGTCAATCCGAATCTGTGGCATTTTGTGATTTTCTGACCGATTATGTGGTGTCTACTTGAAGCTGGTGTTGCCGCGAGCTAACGATGCGGTGACGAGCAGGATGGAGATGGTCATGCCCCCTTCAACACGGCAGCGAGAGATCTTGCGTGTTCTGGATCGCGAGGGAACCGTGGCCCTTTCGGCCCTTGCGCGCAAACTCGGTGTATCGCTGGAGACTATTCGGCGGGATCTTAAACCGTTGGCAAACGGTGGCAGTCTGATCAGGATGCATGGCGCAGTGAGCCTGACTTCCATGGTCGGCGAGGCGCCGTTCGAACGCCGGATGCGTGAAAACAGCGAGGCCAAGCGGGCCATCGCGGCCTCTGTTGCAGCGACCATACGTGACGGGGACTCGATCATGATGGACACAGGCACGACAACGAGCTTCCTTGCGCGGGAACTCCTGGGTCACCGGCGTCTGACCGTCGTGACAAACTCTTCCGACATCGCGCGCACGCTTGCTACGCTGAATGACAACAAAGTTTACATGGCAGGCGGGGAGTTGCGCAGCGACAACGGGGCGGCGTTCGGGAGTACGGCTATCGATTTCATCAGTCGATTTTCCGTAACCCACGCGATCATCTCGACGGGTGCCGTGAATTCAGAGGGGATGATGGATTACGATCTGGATGAGGCGGAATTTGCCCGAACGGTTATCACGCGCGGACGACGCACGCTGGTTGTGACGGACCGGAGTAAATTCGGTCGCGAGGGTCTGGTCCGTGTCTGTGGCTTTGAGGCGATCGCTGAGCTTGCGACCGATGTACAGCCTCCACCGGACATTGCCGAGGCTATGGCTGCAGCCGGCACCAGTGTGTTGCTTGCCTGAACTCTGAGGCTATGTGTTCTTCGGCCGGTAGCCGAACTTCCCGATCGGGACGCACGTTTTGCGCGCCTAGAAGACCACGTTTGTTGGAAACGTTGAGGCCATGATCGATCGTCACGTCGCTTTGACAGTCAGGGTCCCGCGATGTCTCGGTTGGTCTGCGCGTTCGAGCCTGAAGTCCCGGTCCGAAGACAGTTTTAAATTGGCGCGTCAGAGACGGTGCGGATGCACGGCATCCACCGCACCCGTCCTTGGTTCAGTGCATCACTCAGCTGCCTTGCCCTGAGAGCCGCCATGGCGTCGCGCCAGGAACTCGAAGAGACGCGCGACAGCCTCTGCACCTGGATCGATGTGTCCTTCGAGCTGCTGAGCATTGATATACGCGGCCCGCCCGGCTCGGGCCTTGACGTAGGTGGCGGTGAGGTTGGCGCCTGCGCGTGCAGCACTTGCTGCTGCCGCGAAACCCTTGTCATAGGCATCAAGCGCAGGCGAAAGTGCGTCGATCATGGTTCGGTCGCCGAGCGCAGCGCCGCCGATTTCCTGCATGCGGGCAAGCCCGGCCTTCAACGCGTCGCGCATGCCGAGCCCACTTGAGGCTCCATCGCCTGCCGCAGCAAAGAAGATGGCGAGCAGCACTCCGGACGAACCGCCCATGGTCTGGCTAAGCTCCTGACCCATGGCGCGCAGTAACTGGGTATGGTCAGCAAGCGGCAGGCGGTCCAGAGCCTCGATCAGGGCCCGTGCGGCGCTTGCAAGGGTCGAGCCGGTATCGCCGTCACCGGATTTTGCATCAAGTGCATTGAGGTCCTTTTCAGCCTCGATCAGAAGCTTGCAGCACTCGGTGAGAAATTGACGGGTCGGCAAATGCTGCGAGGCAAGTGGCGCGATCGGGGTCAATCCGTCGGGCAGGGCGATGAGGTTGACCGGCCGGATAGCCGTTACGCCTGGCCATGCTGCAAGATCGACCGGCTTCGCAAGCAGGTCGAGGTCGGCTTTTTCCGCCGGCATGACCGAGATCGAAAAGCCCTGCATGTCGAGCGAGGTCATCAATGGGGCAGGACCAACGATATGCGAAATCCGTTCGCCGATCGCCGACTGGACAAGTTCGTTGAGGACCACGGCCATTTCAAGCACGGAGGTGCCGCCAAGATTATTGATCAGTACGACATGCGGCTTGTCTTCCATGCCCACGGCAAGGCGGTCCACCATCGCTGCCACAGCGCCACGCACGCCGTCATACTCGATCTGCTCCACGCCCGCCTCACCATGGATGCCAAGGCCGAGTTCAGCGCGGCCCTCGGGAATTCGCGCTTCCTTGGGCGAGCCTGGTACGGTGCAGGTGTCTAGCGAAATCCCGATCGAGCGAATATTGGCGATCACGCGGCGTGCAGTGTCGATGACGGCATCGAGGCTTGCGCCGTTTTCGGCCATCGCACCGGCGATCTTGTGCACGAAGAGCGTGCCCGCGACCCCGCGTGACTGCGGCAGGTCGGGAAGCGCTATGTCATCGTCTACGATTACCATGCCGACATTGAGCCCGAAGGCGCGGGCCCGTTCGGCCGCCAAGCCGAAGTTCAGCCGGTCGCCAGTATAATTCTTGACGATCAGCAGGCAACCGAGCGGGCCGGTCACAGCAAGGATTGCAGCCAGAATGGCGTCGACGCTCGGGGAGGCGAAGACATCACCACATACAGCGGCCGTCAGCATGCCGCGTCCGACAAAGCCTGCATGGGCCGGCTCATGGCCGGATCCGCCGCCCGACACGATCGCCACCTTCGACTTGTCCCAGTCGGACCGCACCACGACGCGAATATGCGGAAAGCCATCCAGGCGGCTCAAGGCTCCGGCTGAGGCCATGAGTACGCCGTCGATTGCTTCGGTGACGGCATTTTCCCTGCTGTTGAGGAATTGTGGCATGAGACCCTCCCTTAGACGAGACGCATTCCGGCCGCATCGAAATAAAGCGGCTTGTGCGGCTGGATTTTGATGATGTCGCCGCCCTTGAGAGCGGTATGGGCATCGGTGACGGTGATGATCGGGTGTTCCCCGAGCATGAGATGAAGGCGCGTCTGATCGCCGAGATGTTCGACCCGGGTGACCTGAGCTTCCTGGCCTTCTCCCGCACGAATATGCTCGGGCCTCAGCCCAATGGAATGGGCCCTGACCGGTGCGCCGGGGAAGAGGCTTGCGGGGAGCACGTTGATGCGCGGCTGACCAAGCCGGGTTGCTGCATAGATGCTGACCGGCGTTTCATAGATCTCGCGCGGCGATCCGAACTGCGCGAGTTGACCCTCCTTGAGTACACCGACATGGGTCGCCATGGTCATCGCCTCGATCTGGTCATGCGTCACATAGAGGAACGTGGCGCCCGACTGAGCCTGGATGTTCTTCAGTTCAACGCGGAGATCCGCGCGGAGTTTCGCGTCGAGCGAGCTGAGTGGCTCGTCCATCAGATAGATCTGCGGATTGCGGACCAGCGCGCGACCGATCGATACGCGCTGCATCTCTCCCCCCGAAAGGGCTGTCGCCTTGTTGTCGAGCTTGTGGGAGATCTGCAGGACCTCGGCAATTGCCTTGACCTTCTGGTCGATCTCCGCCTGCGGCGTGCGCAGCAGCGGCGACTTCAGCGGAAATTCGAGGTTCTGCCGCACCGTCATGTGCGGGTAGAGGGAATACTGCTGAAAGACCATCGCGACATTGCGCTGTGCTGGTGTCAGTCCTGCCATGGAGCGTCCGCCAATCCTGACGTCGCCTTTGTCTTGTGTGTCGAGGCCGGACACCGTGCGCAGAAGGGTAGTTTTTCCGGCTCCGGTGGGCCCCAGGAGTACCACGAACGAGCCATCCGGAACGGTCATCGTCACGTCATCGAGCGCACGGGTGGCGCCGAACGACTTGCTGATGCTGGAAAGGACGACGTCAGCCACGAGCAAGTACTCCTTCATTCGCTTCGGACACCAGTGCCCTCCCGCTTTTCGCATCAAAAAGGGTGAGCGAGCGGCGATCCAATTCAAGCCCAACGGAAGCCCCCGTTCGGATCACATCGCTTGATGCTGTCCGCGCCTTGATCTCTCCGTGGTTGGTCTCGATCGTGAGGATCTGTGTGGTGCCGAGATATTCAACGGCGGCCACCCGTCCGCGAAGGCCGGCCGCGTCCGACAGGCGGACATGTTCCGGCCTCACCCCTAGTGTCAGCGCACCCTTGCAGCCTTCCCTGGATGTGGGAAGCTCGATGCGCGATCCACCGATCTCCACTGCATTGCCGCCTTCTTCAATCGCGCCTTCGAACTCAAGGAAGGACATAGGCGGCGAGCCGATAAACTTTGCCACGAACTTGGTTGCCGGCCAGTCGTAGATCTGTTGGGGTTTGCCGAATTGCTCGATCACGCCATGGTTCATGACGACGATCTTGTCGCCCATCTGCATGGCTTCCAGCTGATCGTGGGTGACATATACGGTGGTCGCCCCCATGCGGTCATGAAGGGCACGCAGCTCCTCGGCCATATGTTCGCGGAACTCCGCATCGAGTGCGCCGAGGGGCTCGTCCATGAAGAAGGCTTTCGGCTGGCGTACGATCGCACGGCCAAGCGCCACGCGCTGCCGGTCGCCGCCCGAAAGCCCGCCGACGGGTTTGTCGAGGATCGATGAGATCTGTAGGATGCGGGCGACTTCGGCGACACGGCGATCGACTTCTGCGCGCGGCACGCCCTGGCTCACCAGGGGATAGGAGATGTTCTTGCGCACATTCATATGCGGATAAAGCGCAAACATCTGAAAGACGAAGGCGATGTCGCGCTCGCTCGCGCGCTTCATGCCTACCTCGTCGCCGCCGATATAGATCTCGCCACTGGTCGGCAGTTCAAGGCCAGCCATCATCCGCAGCGTCGTCGTCTTGCCGCAACCGGACGGGCCGAGCAGCATGAAGAACTCACCGTCCTCGACGGTGAAGGTCGACGACTTCACCGCATTGAAGGCTCCGAAGTCTTTACGCAGGTTTTGAACGCGGATCTGAGCCATCACTTACTCCGGGAAATGACTGACGACGATGAACATGACGGTTCCGATCAGCGTCACCGGAAAGGAGAAGGTAAAGAGCGTCAGCGAAAGCGGCTGCATGAGCATGACCACGCCGAGCGCAATCAAGGCCGAGGCGATCATTTCCCATTCGGACCGGCGAAACCGGCTGAGGCGGGTAAGGAAGTTCATCATTTGCGCACGGCTCCGAATGTGATGCCGCGCAGCAGATGCTTGCGCAACAAAACGGTGAAGACGACCACGGGTAGCAAGAACAGCGTCGCAGCCGCTGCAACGGCTGGCCAGTCGATTCCGCCGCCGACTGAGAGGATGGTTGGAATGAAGGGAGGTGCCGTCTGGGCATTGCCGCTCGTCAGCAGGACCGCGAAGGCATATTCATTCCAGGCGAAGATCAGGCAGAAGATCGCGGTCGAGGCGATGCCAGTTGCGGCCTGCGGCAGCACGACCTTGTAGAAGGCCTGGAAGCGGGTATAGCCATCGATCAGTGCCGCTTCCTCATATTCGCGCGGGATTTCATCGATGAAGCCCTTGAGCAGCCAGACCGACAGCGACAGGTTGACCGCCGTATAAAGCAGGATCATGCCGAGGTGGGTGTCGGAAAGGCCGAGCTGGCGGAACATCAGATAGATCGGGATCGCGACCGCAATCGGCGGCATCATGCGGGTCGACAGGATGAAGAACAGGAGGTCATCCTTGAGTGGCACCTTGAAGCGGCTGAAGGCATAAGCGGCAAGCGTTCCGAGGAAGATTGAAAGGAATGTCGAGCCGAAGCCGATGATGACCGAATTCAGGAACCTCTGACCGAAGCGCGACGGACCCGAGATGATCATGCCTCTGTCTCGGGTGATCTTGTCATACCAGGTGGTAGGCGGTGGCAGTTTGGCAAGGTCCTGTGCCGATGGGCGTGACTGTGTTGTAAAGAGGTTCACATAGCCTTCAAGCGTCGGCTGGAAGACCACTTTCGGCGGATAGCTGATCGAGTCCGGGCCGGACTTGAAGCTCGTCGAAATGATCCACAGCAACGGGATCAGCGTGATTACCGCGTAAAGTCCGACAAGGATGCCTGCAATCCACTTGGAGGCAGGCGACGGTTCGGTGACGGAATGTGCGCTCATCGTTCCTTAACCTTGTTCAGTGCCTTGACGTAAATGGAGGCGAGGCCGAATACCGTGACGAACAGGATGATTGCATAGGCACTGGAATAGCCGGTCCGCCATTTTTCGAAGGCCTCTCGCTTCAGATCGATCGAGGCGAGCAGTGTCTCGTCCCCCGGTCCGCCACCGGTCAGAAGGACCACGAGGTCGAACATCCGGAAATTTTCGATGCCGCGGAACAGGACCGCAAGCATCAGGAACGGTAGCGCCATCGGCAGGGTGATCGTCCAGAACTGCCGCCACTTCGATGCGCGGTCGACCTCCGCTGCCTCATAGATGTAGTCGGGAATGGAGCGCAGGCCCGCCAGGCAGATCAGCATGACGAAGGGCGTCCACATCCAGGTGTCGACAATGACGATCGCCCAGCGTGCCCAGCCGCCGGGGCCAAGCATCGAGAAGCTGTCGGCCGGAATGCCGGTCAGGAATTCGACGGCGTAGTTCACGAGGCCGATTTGCGGCTGGTAGAGAAAGGTCCAGAAATTGCCGACCACCGCCGGCGAGAGCATCATCGGGATGACGATCAATGTCGTGACCAGGTCATTGCCCTTGAACTTGCGGTTGATCAGCCATGCCAGGGAGAAGCCGATCAGCACCTGGAAGGTGATTGTCCAGATGAGGAAGTGGGCGGTTGTCTGCATGTTCGCCCAGGTGTCGGCGTCTGTCAGGATGCGCATGTAATTGCGCAACCCGACCCACTGCACTTCCGCATTCGGCTTGTTGGCGGCGAAGTTCGTGAAGGACAGGCGGATGGTCCAGATCAGCGGAAATATGTTGACCGACAGAAGCAGGAAGATCGTCGGCGCGACAAAAATCCAGGCAATGGCTCTATCGCTCAGTCCCCGGATACGTTTTGCAACCGGTTCGGGTGTTGCGCGGGCGAGGCGGTCTGCAGTTTTGTCGGTCATCGTCCCGATCCGTGTGACGTTTCCAAATGGGCAGCCGGGTCCTTGTGCCTTGTCGCAAAGAGGCAAGGTTCAGCTTCAGCCGGCAGGCTTCAAGGGTTTTAAAGATTGGTGCCGGCGGCAGCGCTGGCTCTGTGTCTCTCCCTCGGCATTGCCGAGGGAGAGAGTAGGGGGCTTACCCGGGTCCGGGCATCAAGCTCATCCTATGTCAGAGCTTACCTTCGTCCTCGAAGGTTTCCGTCCAGTCGGCGATCAGCCCGTCAAGCGCTTCCTTGGCGGTGCCATTGCCAGCGACGACATAATCGTGGAAGCGCTTCTGCGATGCCTGAAGGAGCGACGCATAGGACGGCTCGGCCCAGAAGTCCTTCACGATTGCCATGCTGTCGAGGAAGGTCTGTGCATAGGGCTGGCTCTTGGCGAAGTTCGGGTCTTCGACCACGGCGCGAAGGCACGAGAAGCCGCCCATGGACCACCATTTGTCCTGCACATCCTTCTGGGCGAACCACTTGATGTAGGCCAGCGCGCCGTCCATGTTGTCGGTATTGGCGACGACCGAAATGCCCTGGCCGCCGAGCTGGGCGAACTTCTCGCCGCCTGGGCCCGCGGGATTGACGAGATAACCGGTCTTGCCGCCGCCGACATTCGGATCCGCCTCGAAGCCCGGCCAGGTGAAGGCGAAGTTCATCTGCATGGCGACCTGGCCCGACTTGTACGCGTCAATGCCTTCGCCCATGTAGGTGTTCGACGTGCCCGGCGCGACGCAGCAATCATAGAGCGACTTGTAGAATTCGAGGCCCTTCACGGCGCCTTCCGAATTCACGAAGCCTTCCATCTCATAGGGCTTTTCGGGGTTGTCGTACTTGAAGCCATAGCTGTAGAGCACGTCCATCACGCCCATCGTGATGCCTTCCGAGCCGCGCTCGGTATAGATCGAGGCGCCGTAGACGGTCTTGCCATCGATCTCCCGGCCCTGGAAGAATTCGGTGACCTGCTTGAGTTCGTCGAAGGTTGCCGGTGGCGTCAGGTCGCGACCGAACTTTTCCTTGAAGGCTGTCTGGATTTCCGGGCGTTCGAACCAGTCCTTGCGATAGGTCCAGCCGACCACGTCACCAAAGGCCGGTAGCGACCAGTAGTTCGGGGTATTCTTCGGCCATTCCGAATAGCCTGTGACGGTTGCCGGCACGAAGGCATCCATGCTGATGCCTTCCTTGTCGAAGAAATCGTTGAGCTTCACGTACCAACCGTTTTCGGCGGCACCGCCAATCCACTGGCTGTCGCCGATCATCAGGTCGCAGAGCTTGCCGCCGGAATTGAGCTCGTTGAGCATGCGGTCGGCGAAGTTCGGCCACGGCACGAACTCGAATTTCATCTTGATGCCGGACGAGGCCTCAAAATCCTTGCTGAGTTCGACCAGCGCATTCGCCGGATCCCAGGCGGCCCAGCAGAGTGTCAGTTCCTTTTCATCGGCATGCGCCACGACAGCGCCGAAACTCATTGAAGATCCGACTGTCGCGGCAGCAAGCAGGCCTTTCACATAAAGGGATTTCATCATGTCATCCTCCCAGCGCCGTCCGGTCTCCAACGGATGGCGAAACGCCCTTTCGGGCCAAATGCCGGCTCCGGACCCTCATCCAGGCCGGCCTCCTCCAGCGGAACGGGCGGCGTTGCTTGCGCCGACCTGAACCACGTACAAGGCTAATTGATGTGCGCACCTCAAAGCAAGTCGTTTTTGAGGTGCGCACATCATTTCTTGCGTTTTGCCGCGATTTGAAGGAAAGCTCTGCCAGGGGGAAATCAGCAGGAAGTCTTTATGCGTCCTACAGCGAAGGATCTGGCGGAGGCTGCGGGCGTCAGCCTTGCGACCGTCGACCGTGTCTTGAATGACCGGCCAAATGTGAGCCCGAAGGCTGCTCGGCTGGTGAACGACGCGATCGAGCGGATCGGCTTTGTGCGCAACCCGGCAGCCGTCAGCCTGGCCCGCAGCAAACTATATCGCTTCCTGTTTCTGCTGCCGGTTAGCGGCGATCTGTACCTCACTGAACTCCTACGCCATGTGGAGGAGCTGACCGTTGCGTTGAAAGGCGACCTCACTGAAATCACCTGCCGTCAGATCGCGACCGACGATGCACATGGCATCGCAAAGCTCCTCTCCGGTCTGGACAGGGAGACCGTTGACGGTGTTGCCTTAATGGCGCCCGAGTCCCCGCAGGTGCGTGACGCCATGGCCCGGTTGCTTGAGCGTAATATCAAGGTTGTGCAGTTTCTTTCCGGTCAGGAGAAACTGCCTGAGGCTGATTTCGTCGGCATTGATAACTTTGCGGCTGGAGCAACCGCTGGCAAGCTGATGGGCATGCTGGCAGGTTCACAGCCTGGGAAAGTCTTGGTGATTGCAGAAACCATGCAATCGCTCGATAGCATCCAGCGCCGCCTCGGCTTTGACCAGGTCATCAACCAGATGTTTCCGCATCTGACCTGCCTGCCTTCGATCGAAACCCATGCCGATGAGGCACGCACGCGGCAGGTGGTTGGCCGCGTGCTGGCTGGCAATCGCGACGTGGCCGGCATCTACGTGCTGAGCGCAGAGGCTCGCGTGCCGATCCTGGCAGCTTCTGGAAATGTTGAACTGAGCAGAATTGCGGTGGTTGTACACGAGCGAACGCCCTTTACCGAACAGGCGCTGCGTGACGACGTGATCGATGCCGTCATCGCACAAGATCCGGGCCATGCTGTGCGCAGCGCAATTCGTATCATGCGCGCCCGATCGGATGCCCGCGAGCCGCTGGCTGCACAGGAAAAGATCCGTATCGAGATCCTGCTCAAGGAAAACCTCTAAGCGCGACGTCTGAGCGGAGCCGTAGGCGTCAGGTCAGTCGTGTGGCTTGCCGATCATTGCCTCACCTTGCAGAGATGCGAGTGCGGCGCAACCAGCAGTCCAAGAGGCAGGGCAACAGAGGGCCGCCTGGTTCAAGTCGATGCCATGGGGGAGGCCGTGTCCTGGCGATATTTTTCGATGAAGGCGTCGATCGCGAGTGCGCGGATGTCAGGCAGGCGGCCGCGCAGCGTGTCATGGTGCCAGTCCCACCAAGCGATATCGAGCAGTGCTTCGGCCTGCTTTTCGCTGAAGCGCCGCTTGATGAGCCTTGCGGGAACGCCGCCGACGATCGTGTAAGGCTCGACATCCTTCGAGACGACCGCACCGGCGCCGATCACCGCGCCGGTTCCGATCGTCACGCCGGCAAGTACTGTGACGCCGTGGCCGATCCACACGTCGTGGCCAATGTTTACCCAGTGATCCTTACGCCACTGAAAGAAGTCGGTGTCGTCTTCGCCCAGCCCGTATTGTGCAGCTCGGTAGGTGAAGTGGTGCTGGCTTGCGCGCCAGGTGGCGTGGTTGCCGGGATTGATGCGCGCACCTTCGGCAATCGAGCAGAACTTGCCGAAGGTCGACCAGACGACGTTGCCGCCCTTGACGATGTAGGAATAGTCACCGAACTGACTTTCCCGCATGCTCACATGGGCCTGGATCTCGGTCCATTTGCCGAGTTCGCAGCCGACGACCGTCGCCGTTTCATGGATGGTCGGAGCTTCCGACAGCATTGTCATTTCGCGTGTTCCCATTTGCCGATGAACCGCTCGCGGATTGCGCCGGAGATGGCGTCGATGACATAGACCATGGCGATGATCAGGAAGATGATCGACCAGGCCTCGTCCCATCGATAGGCGCCGATGCGGTCGGAGAGGATGAAGCCGATGCCGCCGGCGCCGACAATGCCGAGAATGGTCCCTGAGCGGACATTGGATTCGAAGTTGTAGAGGGTGATTGAAAGAAGCACCGGCCAGACCTGTGGCAGCATCCCGAAGCGGATGGCCTGGGAGCGAGACCCTCCGGAGGCAACAACGCCCTCGACGGGCTTCTTGGAGATGTTCTCGATCGCCTCGGCGTAGAGCTTGGCGAGAACACCGATTTCGCCCACTGCGATCGCGAGCACTCCGGGAAGGGGGCCGAGGCCGAAGGCGCGAATGAAGACGAGCGCCAGGATTAGCGTCTCGAAGGCGCGGATGATGTCAAAACCTCGCCGAACGCCGAAGCGAAAGAAGGCGAAGCGGTTGATGTTCTTGGCGCCGAGAAAGGAAAGCGGAAAGGCGAAGACGGCGCCGAGCAGCGTGCCGAGAAAGGCCATGGCCAGTGTTTCGCCGAGGCCTGTCAGGATATCGCTCAACGGATCCCATTCGGTCCAGATATGCGGTGGGAACATGAAGGAGAGAACGCGGCCGAGGCGGCTAAGGCCGTTGATGATGCGTTCCGGCGTAAAGCCGAAATCATAGAGGCACCAGGCAAACAGCGCGGTAAAGCCGAGCATCAAACTCCAGCGCTTCAGCCGCGTCTGCATGGACGGACGGAAGGCAAGCGGCATGGACTGGCGCAGCGCCAGGATTTCCGTGCGGGTAACGGTTGTCATCAGTGGATCCTTTCCATGCCGATGATCCGGTGGCGCAGCTTTTCCGAGCCCCAGTCGATCACAAAGACGGTGACGAAGACGATGATGAAGAGCGCCGACAAATCGGTGTATTCCTGCAACGATACGGCAGTGCGAAGCTCCTGACCCAGGCCGCCGGCGCCGACATAGCCGATGATCGAGGACGAACGCACATTGATCTCGAAACGCAGCAGCGTGTAGCTGATGATGTTCGGCAGGATCTGCGGCACCGCGCCATAGCGTATCTGGTCAGCCCAGCTGCCGCCCGCCGATTTGACGCCCTCCAGCGGGCGCATGTCGATGTTCTCGTTCACTTCGGAATAGAGTTTGCCGAGCGCCCCGCAGGTGTGGAGCGCGATCGCCACCACGCCCGCCATCGGGCCGACGCCGAAACAGAAGACGAAGATCAGCGCGAATACCAGCTCCGGCACCGTGCGGGCTATCTCGAGATAGCGACGCGACAGCCAGAGCAGCCACCTGCTGGGGGAGAGATTGCGCGCTGCCGGGAAGGACATAACGAAGCCGCCCGCGACCCCAAGCGCGGTTGCCATGAAGGCAATGAGCACGGTTTCGAGGAGGAGCCAGCCCCAGACCTTCCACCGCCAGAACCAAGCAGCGAGATCTGCGCCAAGCGTTTCCCACGACAGCTGAGGAATAGTCTTGGCAAGATATTCGCCGAGCCGTGGCAAGCCTGCGAGCAGGATCCAGCGTTCGGCTCTGCTGCCGTCAGAAAGCGTGATCTGGCTGACCTTCAGGAGATTGGAGAAATCGGCTGTCACAACAAAGGCGATTAGTAGCGCCGCCGTCACCATGAGGAAGGTCAGCCGGCCGCGGGCGCGCTGGCGGGCATAGGCGCGTTCGAAATCCTGCACCGCCTCGGAAGGGGATGCGGCAGGGGCGAAGGTCATGGCGTTTCCCTGTAAAAAAGGGGCGATCCCTGTCGAGATCGCCCCATCTGCGTTTGCGTGGGATCAGCTCTTGCGCTGGGCCTTCAGCCAGGCGCGCATGTCGACGATCCACTGGTAGCGGTCATGGTCGACCTCGACATAGCCTTTGGCCGTCGAGTTTTCCGCGCCGGTCATTTCCTTGTGGGCTGCCGGATCGGCTTCCGGAACAGCCTTTACGGCGGCCTGCATGTCGGCGATCAGTTCAGCCGGCAGGTTGGCACGGGCGGTGAACGGACCGGAAGTAATCTCGGGCGACTTCCAGATGTTGCAGACCTCGCCTTCCTTGATCATGCCCTTGCTGACCATGCGCTGCGGAATGCCGCTCTTCTCGTTGTTGATATAGGTCGCGGCGGCATCGAACTGTCCGTTGACGACGCCTTGAACGCCGGCCTCGTGGCTGCCGGAGAAGGGCGTGGCCGAGAAATAGGTCGAAGGCTCGAAGCCCTGCTGCACGAGGTTGTAGTTCGGAACAGCATAGCCGCTGGTGGAATCCGGATCGGCGAAGGCCAGGACCTTGCCCTTCAGGTCCTCGATCTTCTTGTAGGGGCTGTCGCAGCGCACCGTGATGACCGAGAAATAGCCGGTGGAATCGTCTTCCTGAACTGCGGTCAGGAGCGGAACGATGCCGCCATCGGTCTCGGTATAGGCCGCGGCATAGGCGGAGGAGCCGAGGAAGGCGAATTCGATCTGGTCGGCGGCGAGCGCCTGGACGACTCCGTCGTAATTGCCAGCAGTGAAGAGTTCGACGTCGATGCCGAGGGTCTTTTCAAGATAGGCCTCGAAAGGCTTGTAGCGAGCAACGCGATCCTTCTCGTTCTCGCCGGACAGGACGCCGAAGCGGACGACCTTGTAGTCGGACTTCCAGTCGGCAGCGATGGCCGGCAGGGAAGAAAGCGTGAGGAGGGCTGTGGCGGCGATGAGACGCATTGGTATTCTCCCAGAGGTTGATCAGGCCGGAATCGCCGACCGGATGGAGGTCGAGGTGATGGATTCGTTGAACTCGGTGAGGCCGGAACCGCCGTAGATGTCACGAACGACATCGTCGGTAAGATTGCGGGCGCTGCCGTCGAACATGACGATGCCGGAGCGCATGGCGATGATCCGGTCGCAATAGGCACGCGCGGTGTCGAGGGTGTGCAGGTTGACGATAACGGTGATGCCGTCCTCGGTGTTGATGGTGCGCAGCGCTTCCATGACGCGCATGGCGTTGCCGGGATCGAGGCTGGCGATGGGTTCGTCGGCAAGCAGGATGCGCGGCTCCTGCAGAAGAGCGCGGGCGATCGCGACGCGCTGCTGCTGTCCGCCTGAAAGCGTGCCGGCGCGCTGAAGGGCCTGGGGCGCGAGATCGAGCCGGTCGAGCGCGCGGATCGCCAGCGCCCGTTCGGCGTCGGAAAAACGCATCGCCATAGAACTCGCAAAACCATGCGACGAGATGCGGCCGACCAGCACGTTGGTCAAAACGTCAAGGCGCTCAATCAGGTTGAACTGCTGAAAGATCATCGCACATTCACGTCGCCACTGGCGCAGCGCCCGTCCATTGAGCGACGTGATCTCGCGGTCACCAAAATGGACGCTGCCGTCGGTTGGATCGATCAGCCGATTGATGAGGCGCAGAAGCGTGGACTTGCCGGCGCCAGATCGGCCTATGACACCGACGAACTCTCCGGCGGCGATGTCGAGACTGACACCGCCGACGGCTCTGGTCTGGCCAAAGGTGCGGCCGAGCTTGCGAAGGGAGAGTGTGTTCTTTTCCATGAAGCGATCATGGAGCGCCTCTGTGACAGCGACATATCATCCGAATGAATTTAATTTGGAGGATTTGCGACAGTTCTGTAGCAGCCTCAGCGGCGCTCCAAGCCCTGTAGACAAGGGCGAAAGAGAAACGGGCCGTGCAATGCACGGCCCGTCAGACGGCGACAGGTTCTTTAGCGATCTTACGCCGCTTGAGCGAAGGTGAGCGAACCGTCGGAATAGATTTTGCGGCCACCCCGGAAGACGCAGCGGACATGGCCGATGCCATTATCGTCGGCGACAAGAAGGTCTGCTTTTTTTCCGACCGCGATCTCGCCGCGATCGGCAAGCCCGAGCGCCTGAGCTGGATTGGACGTCGCCAGCCGGCAGGCACCGGAAAGGCCATGCTTGTCGGTCTTTGCCAGTTCCAGCACCGCCGGCAGGATGGCCGACGGGTGATAATCTGCGGCCAGGATATCCAGCAGTCCGGCGGCATGAGCGTCGCGCGCCGAAAGATTGCCTGAATAGGACTGTCCGCGCAGCGCGTTTGGCGCGCCCATGGCGTTCATCAGGCCGAGTTTCTTCGCCGCGGCGGCGGCCTCGAGGGTGACCGGGAACTCGCTGATCAGGACACCAAGCGAATGCATCAGTTGAACCTTGGCGACGGTGTCGTCGTCATGGCTAGCGATCGCCACACCATGGGCATGGCAGGCTTTGGAGATAGCATCCAGCGTATGCGTCATTACGTCAGCCGGCTGGGTGCGCTCCTCGATGCGCCGCGCGATCGACTGCGCGGCTTCTTCGAGGCTCATACCCTTTTCGCGAGCGAGCTTTTCGATGTGGCGCTCGACATCGCGATACTGCCCCTGTCCCGGCGTATGATCGTTGAGCGAGATCAGATCTACGGAACCCTCGGCGATCAGCTCCTCGATCACGGCGAGCGCCTTGGGGAAGGTGATTTCGAAGCGGGCATGGACTTTGTGATCGACCAGGAGCTTGCCGCGCATGGTCTTGATCGCGCGGATGACGCTGCTGGTGTGCTCGTAGCTGCGCAGGTGCCCGTAGGTCGAGGCAGGACTGAAGGATAGCGCGGCATAGGCGGTCGTGACGCCAGAAACAGCAAGCCGGCGGTCGAGATCGCGCAGACCGAGCTCAAGCGGCATGCGCACATTCGGCCGTGGTTCCACCTCGCGTTCCACCATGTCGCCGTGCATGTCGATGAAGCCCGGCATAAGGATCAGGCCTTGCGCCGACATATCGGCATTGGCGACAGGTTTTTCCGAGATTTCGGCGATCATTCCGTCCTCGATGCGCACCGCACCGTTCGGCAGCACGCGGTCTAGCAGCACCACCCGGCAATCAGAGATCCACATTGGCAAGTTCCTCAAAGGCTTGAAGTTCGATTTCCCGGTCGATGAGCCCAGCCACGTCGCCCGGATGATGAAAGACGCCGATCATGGCGACACCCTGCGCCTTGAGGTCGGCGAGACGGTCGACCAGCGCCTTGCGAGCGCCGGCATCAAGTGAGGCCGTTGGCTCGTCGAGCAGCAGCAGCCGCTGCGGCAGGATGAGCGCTCGTGCGAGGTTCACCTTCTGCTGTTCGCCGCCGGAAAAGGTGGTGGGATAGGCTTTCCAGAGATTGCGCTTGACGCCGAAGGCCTCCAGCCAGCGCCGTGCCTCGACGAGCGCTTCTTCGTGCTGCATGCCCGCTTGGCGCAAGGGTTCGGCAACGATATCCTCGGCAGGAACCCGCGGACGGGCGATCAGGAATTGCGTGACAAAGCCGATCTCACGCCGGCGCAGAAACGCAATATCGACATCGGCTGCCCTGGCAAGGTCGATGCGGCCCTCGGCTGTATGGTACCAGATATGCCCCGCGCGCGGCAGATAGCTGCGATAGAGGGTGCGCAGAAGCGTCGATTTGCCGACGCCATTCGGCCCTCTCAAAAGCAGGAACTCGCCGGGGTTCAGCGTAAACCCGATGCCTGAAAATGCGTGAAGGTTCTGGTCGAGATGGTGCATGTGGAAGGTTTTCGAGAGGCCTTCCACCTCCAGGACGGGCTGCATGGCGGCCTCACAATTTGGCATGAACGAGTTGCTGGGTGTATTCGTGTTGCGGATCCTGGAAGATCTGATCGACCAGGCCTTGCTCGACCACGCGACCGCGCCGCATGACCATGACCCGGTCTGCCATGGTACGGATCACGCCGAGATCGTGGCTGACGATGACCATGGTGATCGCGCGGTCCCGCTGCAGCCGTTTCAAGGTGTCGAGAACCAGCGCCTGAACGGATACGTCGAGGCCGGTGGTCGGCTCGTCCAGCAGCAACAATGCCGGTTCGAGCGCAATCGCCTTGGCGAGCTGCACGCGCTGCTGCATGCCGCCGGACAGTTCGATTGGCCGCGCATCCATACGCTCTAAGGGGAACTCAGAGGCATCGAGCGCCTCTTGCGCCTTTGAGCGCAGTTCGGCGAAACTCCGCTCGCCAGCGATGAGCAGTCGCTCCGCCACGTTGCCGGAACTGGTATGACCCATCAGCAGGCCGAGATGCGGGTTCTGATAGACGATGCCGATATGGCGTGCGCAAAGCATGCGGCGGGCGAAGCGGTCGAGATCGAACAGGTTGGCGTCGAGCTCCGGCAGGGCCAGGCGATAGTCACCGCTGTCGGGCGTGTCCTCAAGGTTCATCATCCTCAGAAGGGTGGACTTGCCCGAGCCGCTTTCGCCGACGATGCCGAGTACCTCGCCGGGATAGACGGTGGCGGAAATGTCCTGAAGCGCGACCACCTTGCCGAAGCGTTTGCTGACGTCGGTCATCGTCAGAAGCGGCGGGGTTGTCATCAGTTGCGGCGCGTTCTGCAGCAGCTCAGCCAGAAGTTCTCCGATCATGGGCGGAATTCTCCGTTCTTGTACCAAGTCTCGCCCTGTTCCACGTTCAGCCCCTCGGTGCGGCGGATCGCCTTGATGCCGAAATTGCTGTCGGACAGCTCGAATTGCGAGCCGCCGTCGTCCTGTGGGATCTCGTTCATGAAATAACCTCTGACACCCGAGCGGTGGCAGGTGAGGTCGGCATGGTCCTCGACCTTGTAGGGCACGTCGGAGAAGACCAGCGGCTCGACCCGCGTGAAAGGTGGCACGGCGTAGAGCCGCTTTTCGCGCCCAGCCGAGAGGAAGGTCAGGTGCCTTGCCATGTCGAGCTTCGGCACGTCCCAGCGCGGGATCGGCGAGGGGGTCATGACATGGCGGCCGTTGACCAGCGAAGGATAGGACGCGCCCTGCATGATGCGGCCCGAACGTACGATCTGCTCATAGAGCGTCAGCCACAGCCGGCCGTAATCTGCGTCGGCATGCATCTGGCGGGCGATCGACATGTTGGGTTCGACCGGGCGCAGCGGTTCGGGATTTGGCACCTGCAGCACGAGGATCTGATCCTCGCGCAGCTTTTCCTCAGGGATACGGTGCCGGCTCTGAATGATCGTTGCCTCCTGCGTGTCCCAGGTCTCACCGGCGCCGGATACGCGCGAAAGGAATCGGCGGATCGAGGCGGCGTTGACGCTGTCGTCGGCGCCCTGGTCGATCACCTTGATCACGGAGGAGGGCTTGATCAGGGTCAGCGTCACTTGCAGGCCGCCGGTGCCCCAGCCGCGCGCAATCGGCACCTCGCGGCTGGCATAGGGCATCTGGCAGCCGGGTACGGCAATCGCCTTCAGCATCTTGCGGCGCAGCTCGCGCTTGGCCGAGGCATCGAGGAAGCCGTAGCTGAAGGCTTCCCATGGCTTTGTGAGTGCGGAAAGGCTCATGCCGGCTCCTTCACGGGCTTATGTGTGTTCGTCACGGCACCGGCAGGGGCCGCCGTCTTCTTCGCATCGCGCAAGGCGTCGAGCGAAGACTGGAAGGTGACGTAGTGCGGCAGCTTGAAATGGATGCAGAAACCCGAGGCTTCCACGGGTTCGGTGTGGTAGAGGAAGAATTCCTCGTTGACGGGTGAATTCTGATCCGCCGCTGCGGAATTGAGATCCAGCGTCGCGCCAGCGATGGTCTTGATTTCGTTCCAACCGAGTGTGGCGCAGAAGCCGAGCTGAAGCTGGCCGCCTTTTCCTTTGCTCGTGACTTCCGCCTGCGAGACGCGAACGCGACCAGCCGAGAAAACCGTGCCCGCCGGATGGCGCACACGCACCTCCGCTTCTGCAAGACGCAGCTCGTTGACGGTCGGATGCGCATTGCCATAGCCGCGCATCGCCGAATAGCCGAGTGCCAGCACACCGCCTGTGTCGGCGCGAGCCAGGCTTTGCAGCGTATGGGCGCGCTTGGCCGGAAAGAGAAGCGGCTCGCGGGTGAGGTCTGGAATGTCGTCAGGGGCGACCTCGTCGGCGGCGATGTCTGCAATCAGTCCTTGCGCCTTTTGCCAAGCGGCAAGCGACGGCTGGCGCGCCGGTGCGGGTCTTGCCGCAGGTTCGACCGGGGTCGGCTCGAATGCCTGGCCTTCCAGCACGCCGGTCGCCAGCAATCTGTGTGAATAGTCGAGCGTCGGGCCGAGCACCTGGCCGCCAGGAATATCCTTGAAGGCAGCGGAAATTCGGCGGTGCGTGAAAAGGCTGTCCTGCGTCACCGGTTCGGCGATCGCAAGGCGCGGCTGGGTGGTGCGCCAGGCACGCAGAAGGAGCACCGCCTCGTAAAGGTCGCCGCCGGCCTGGGCGAGCGCAAGCGCTGCCAGATCACGGTCGTAGAGCGAGGCCTCGCCCATCACGCGGTCGATCAGGTAAGGCAGGCTGTCGCGGACGTCCGCGACGCGCTCCATGTCAATCGTCCCCATTTCGGCGCGGTAGAGCCGCTCAGACTGTTCAATGGCGCGTTCACCGCCTCGAGTTGCCACATAGGCCATCAGAGCACCTCCACCGTGGTTGAGCGTGGCAGACCGACAACACGGTCTTCATCGACGAAGAAGAGTTCGAACCCGGTCGGGTAGAGGCAACGCGTCGCGCGAAGCGTCCAAACATCAGGCCTGAGGCCGCCGAGGCGGATATCCTCATAAGTTTCGATGCCGGGGCCGCGCAGGCGAAGCCCTTGTCCCTCGCCAATCCTCGCCCCTGAAAACACGGTGGCGCCATCATCGGGATAGAGATGCGACCCCGCGGGCGCGACGGCCAGATCGCGCAGGCCCGCCTCAGTTTCCAGATCGATAAAGGCGTGGTCGGCGTCGCGTGCGCCGGTAATCGCCGCTCCGGTCGAGGCGATCAGCGGCAGGAGCGTCTTATGGCCCGAAAAGACCCGGCATTCGCGGTCAATCAGCGTTTTGACGATGGCCTCCAGGCCCAGTTGCGGCAGTGCTTGCACTGTGCCGGGGCGGGCGAGCGCCCACATCAGGGCGTCGTAGGTGGCATTGTGAAGCCGCTCCAGGTCGTTTGGAACGGGGACAGCAATAAGGGCGGAGGCATCCATCAGAAGGTCTCCATGTCTACACGGGTCGCCTCGACCGCGCGAAGGCGCTCTGTGTCTGCGCCCATGATCTTCAGGGCCTCATCTTCCACGAAGTCACTGATGCGCGCGGCGAGGGTTTCGATCGATCCGGCTGCATCCACGATCGCCATTGCCATGGCGCGCTCGAGGTCGCGGCCAACGATCATGCCATAGCCTTCAGTGCCGTTGGACCGGAGCCGGATATGCGCCTCTGCCACCAACACCTCGCCGAGATGAAAATCTGTGCCCTTTACCGTGTCGCGCATCGGCAGCATCGCGAGCCCTGTGCGGCTCTGAATGACGTCGATCGCGCCGAGCGGTGCAAGAAGCTCTTCCGCGAAGGCCTTCAGCGCGGCTGTATTGGCGCGCGCAAGGGTTTCGAGCCGGCGGGCGTGGGCGTCGCCCGGCGCACCGGCATGCTGGAACTGTGTTGTCATGGGGCCTTGCCCTCCTCGCCCACGAAGGGGTCGTCGAGACTGTCGAAAGAAAACTGGACGCGGTCGCCTGCCCAGACCGCCTCGGAATAACCAAGCGCGGTGCCCTTGGCATCGACGTCGATCTTTGTGACGACCATGACCGGATGATCTGGGTGTTGCCGCAGCAGTCTGGATTCCTCCGGCTCGGCGCGGCGGGTGAAGATGGTGGTGCTCTTGCGGAAATAGTCGGTGACCCCGTGGTCACGATAGATTTCGGTCACGGAAATGCCAGCCTCACGGCGCACGCCTAGGTCCGGAAAGAGCGCTACCGGATGAAAGGCGATGCCGAGACTGATCGGCATGTCGTCGGCCAGACCCCGCCTCATGATCCGATGGACCTCGGCCCCGCGTGCGATGCTTAGCGCCTCCGCTACACGGTCGGGCGCCGGCACGATTGTTGAGGAGAGGTGCTCGGCGGAGGGCTTGTAACCCTGTCCGGTCAGGTTCTCGCGGAAACGCGTCCTGCGCCCGATCTGGTAGTTGATCAGCCGGGTCGCCTCGACGAAGGTGCCGCGCCCCTGTTCAACCCTGAGCTTGCCCTCGACCGCGAGCGCCGATACTGCACGCCGGACAGAGTGGCGGCCAACGCCGAAGACCTCGCAAAGCTCGGGCTCCGTCGGCAGCCGCGTGCCGGGAGCAAGTTTGCCTGAGGCGATGTCACTGGCCAGATGGTCTTTGACGATTTGCCAAGTGTCTCTTTGCATGCGCTATCCATGATTCATTCGAATGAATCATGGATAGCGCATGCGTATGACGCGGCGATGACGCGGCCTTGATCCTCAGGACAGGAAAATGGGTTTGGGTTGGCGAGGTACGATCAGTGCGGCTGCATGCACGAGCGAGGAGGGCGGACTACGCGTCTTCCTGTCTATCTGACGATTCGATTAACGGAAAATTCTTTATAGATGCGCATCTATAATATATGGAGAGCATGCATTGCTTCATTTACAAGCAATCCGTTGGTTATTATGGAGTGAAATATCTTTTTTGATAGGTTTTAACTGTCAATAGGCAGTCTCTTCAGGCTAATTTACCGAGAATATGGAATTGTTAGTGTTAATGTCCCATTTTAATGGGGGTCTGCAGTAGAATTCACGCAGCCATTTTCAGTTTCTGTGCGGGTGTGATGCCGCCGATGCTCATATCAGGCCGTTCGTTGTTGTAGGTCCATAGCCATTGTGTGGCGAATTCCTGTGCCTCTCGTGGGTCACGGGTCTGTAGAGAAAGCTTAAGCGTGGTCGATTTTTCCTGTGGATGTACCTGCTTCGGTAGCGGCCAACGCAGATAGAAAACACCGCATCGCGACTTCACGAGATAGGACGGATTGAACAAACCAATGTTCCCCTTGGATGTCTCCCCCAAGAAAATCCAATATTTAAGGCATTGATTTTAAACGAAATGGTGGGCCCGGAGGGCCTGCCGAATCTAAATGATTTCAACCTGTTATGTGCACTTGGGGCAAATTTCCGGTGTGAGGAAAATCAAGCGCTTAAGAATTTCTCTGTCCCACTTTTCTGGACCAAACTCAGTGCGTTTCCCGCGCTCGTGGGGAGGGTCGTATGAGTGCCTATCGACCATTCCGCGAAGTAAAGCTACAGTGGCTCCAGCAACTAAGCTGCGACAAGGATCTGAGCGATAACGCTCGGTCGATAGCTCTTTACATTGTCACCACACACATGAACGGCCACACCGAGAAGGCGTGGCCGTCCTATCAAACGATTGCCGACGCGACCGGCAAGAGCGTCAAGACCATCCAGCGTGCGATCCGGGAACTCGAAGACAAAGAGTGGTTCGATGTCCGGCGCGGGAATGGCATAGGGCACAACACGGAATATAGTCCCTCTGCGTTTTCGATCCTACGAGCATGCGAGGCACGTGAAAAGACGGACAGAATTGTCACCCTTCGCGCGGGCCAAGGCGGTCAGATCCGTCCACAAAGGCAGTCAGATATGTCCGGCAAAGGCGGTCAGATATGTCCACCTAATCCAGAGAAAGAAAAAATATATATACCTAACGCGCGCGAGGAGCGCTCGATAACTGGCAATCAGCAGCCTGCGGTGCCTGCGATTTTCGTGGCAGACACAAAAATCGAGCAATTGCACCAATGGCAAAAATGGCTGGGATCTCGCGGTCTTGGAACGCTCGATACGCTTTCAGTTCGCGCTACGGCAAACGGGAAAACAGGCTATTTGCTGCCGGGTCACTGGCCTCCTGCTGAATCGGGTCCGAATTCAGGGAGCTGGACTAGTTTCTTCAGCCGCCGACGTGATGGAGCACCTGCGAGCCGCGAAGGGACCATCGATGCACAATCGAGAGAAAGCGAATTGAGACCAATTCGGTCCCGTGCTATAGGTGCGCTATGAGGATCATAGCCAGGCGCACCCTCCGTGAATATGTCGACCGGCTGGCTGGCGACAAGGGACAGCCAGCTGTGAAGGCTGCGCTTGATGCGTGGTTCGACGAAGTTTGCAAGGCGCAATGGACCAGTTCCGCCGACGTGCGGCGGCTGTATGCAACTGCAAGCATCGTCAGCGCGGAACGGATCGTCTTCAACATCAAAGGCAACGATCATCGATTGGTTGTCGCGGCAGATTTTGAAAAAGGCATAGTCTGGATCAAGTGGATCGGGACGCACAAGGCATACGACAAGATCGACGTGAAGGAGATCGAACATGGTAGCTGATCTGAAACCGATCCGATCAGAAGCTGATTACGACGAAGCTCTTGCCGAGGTCGAAATCCTGTGGGGAGCAAAAGCTGGCACCCCAGAGGGAGACCGGTTGGATATTCTGGCGACCCTGATCGACGCCTACGAAGCAAAGATTTATCCCATGGATCCCCCCGATCCGGTGGAAGCAATCCGGTTTCGGATGGAGCAGCAAGGTTTGACCCGCAAGGATCTCGAACCGATGATTGGGCCGCGTAACCGTGTAGCAGATGTCCTAAACCGCAAGCGAAGCCTGTCGATCGACATGATCCGCAAACTTCACGCCCGATTGGGTATATCTGCAGAAGTCCTGATCAGGCCGAGTAGTGGCAAGGTCGCGTGACTTCTGTTTCGCCAAACGTCCTATAATTTCCACCTGAGTTAGTGCTGAAGTCTGTTCACTCGCAGTCTTGGCCAACGATAGCATTCGTGCCACTCCCATGCTTACAAGGAGTATCAAATCGGCTGCTCATGCCTTGGGCTTGGGAGAGGCATTAGACTTGCCCATCCTCCGAGGAGCGTCCAATACCAGTGCCTGCTGCAGGTATTTGGCAAGACGAATGATGTAACCCCTTTAATGGTGCATTTCATTCGCGAACTAATGATTTTGAACCCATTCTGGTGGGGCGAATGTCCTTTAATCTCAGCGGTCACTACTCACTTCCAATCAAGGTCGAGCAGGGGCTTGAGATAGGCGGCAGAGAGCAATGCTTCCGTGTCGAGCCGGTAGTGCTCAACAAAACCGCGAGACGGTATTTGCCCTTGCTGCAGCAGCGATAGAAGGGTAGCGGCATACCCCGTCGCCACTGAAACCAAGGCGTTGAAGCCGCCATTCGACCTTCTCGGTGAAAAGCGGAGGAAGTGACTTTTCTCGTTCGGTTGATGTTCACGGACACCGCGGGCGGTAACCATGAGCATCAATACGTCGTCCTCGATCACAGGCAACCCATTGCAAAGCAGCGATCGCAACATATCCCGGCGATTACGAAGTCCCAGATCATCAAGAAGGAATCTCATATAGTCGAGGTGGCCCGGATAGCGGATCGTTTTGAACGTGACGTTTTTCGGAGAAAACTCTGAGAAGATCGAAAGGTCGTCGATCCCGCCCGCGGTTATGAACTCTTCATAGCCGACACCATCGATGCTCAGTGTACGGTGATCTTCAAGGGGTGACAGGGTAAGAGCCTTCCCATCCCGGATTGCTGCGCTTGGTCGCGTGTACTCGTCGATGAGGCCGTCAACATTCCAGATCTGTCCGTAACCAAGCCGATTTGTCGGGTAACGGGGAATCGAGCCAACGCGAATGACTAGGTCCGTGACCGCCGAGCATCTTGACAGGAGACTCCAAGCGATATTGGCAATTAGACCTGGTGAAACACCACAGCCATTGAAAATGGCCCGCCGAGTAGAAAGGTCCTGGAGACGTTCCCTCAATTCAGGCCGAGCACCATTGAAGTCGAGATAGTGCACATTGGCTTGGGCCGCTGCCATGGCTACGGTTTTGACAGCGCTTTCAGGAACCGCAGCGACCGCAACATCACGCTCCGACAGCATCGTATTCAGTTCATCGGGATGACGGTACAGGCGTGAGGAGACGTCAATTCTCATCGCACGAAGCTGATCCAGCGCATCTTCAGAGCGATCGATCACTTCGACCGAGAATGCCGGGGCTCCTGCCAGAGTTGCCGCTAGGGCAATTCCGATTTTGCCGGCACCGACGATTGTAATTTTAAGAGGCACCATACCGGCTCTCAATTCTTGAACCGAGCAACGAAGCCTTGGAGGCGTGGATTCTGAGGGTTAAGGATCACATCATTCGCAGTCCCGGTTTCGGCGATGACGCCTTGGTCGAGAAAAAGAACACGGCTCGCGACATCTGCGGCGAAAGCCATTTCATGCGTGACGATCGCCATTGTCATTCCCTTGTCGGCAAGTCCGCGTATGACACTGAGGACCTCTCCCACCAACTCTGGGTCAAGCGCACTCGTTACCTCGTCCAGCAAAAGGACTTCGGGTTCCATTGCCAAGGCCCTGGCGATCGCCACACGCTGTTTTTGCCCGCCCGACAAATGGCTTGGATAGGCTGAGTGCTTTTCGGCAAGCCCGACCTGGGCAAGCAGGTCCATGGCTTGTTCCTCGGCCTCGCGTCTGGGACGCCGGCAGACCACGATCGGTCCCTCAGTTACGTTCTGCAGCACAGTCTTGTGGGGGAACAGATTGAAGTGCTGGAAAACCATGCCAACATGCCGCCGCAGCGTACCGATGCCAATCTCCTCATTTCGGTCCCGAAAGTGCTCGCCGACCGTTTTTTGGCGAAAGCGGATGGTGCCTCCTGTCGGGCGTTCCATCATGTTGAGGCAGCGGATGAAAGTTGACTTGCCCGATCCCGATGGACCGATCAACGCGACAACCTCCCCACGCTCAAGGCTGAGATCGAGGCCTTTCAGCACTTCGAGCGTACCGTAGCTTTTGCGCAGGCCCGACGCTTCAATGACAGGTGGGCTTGTCTTGGAATTCTGTGTCATTTCCTTGCATCCGTTCCGTTAATCGCTGACCCTGAGACGTCGTTCCACCCAGTCCGCCACCTGGGTGAGCGGCAGCAGCATGGCAATGTAGAGGCCTGCCATCAGCGTGTAGGATTCCAGTGGTCGATAGGTCTGGCCGTTCACTACGGCGGCCATATAGGCGAGATCGGCGACCGATATGACCGATACCAGAGAGGTGTTCTTGAACTGGATAACCGACTGGTTGATGAAGGATGGCAGGACACGTTTCATGGCCTGGGGAAGGATGATCCGGCTCATCGATTGCCAGGAACTCATACCAATAGCCGCTGCCGCTTCACGCTGGCCTCTGTCGATTGATACGATCCCTCCGCGAAATATCTCTGCGTAGAAAGCGCCGGCATAAAGTGAAAGTGTGAGCATCGCTGCGACACGGTTATCTATTGACCCGCCGACCAGCAGGGGAAAGGCGTAGTAGAACCATAGCAACTGAACCAGCAACGGCGTGCAACGGAAGATCTCCTGATAAACGCGCGCGGTGGCAGACAGCACCATCCAACCCGAAAGCCGCGCAGCGCAGGTGAGGAAACCAATCAGTACGCCGAAGAAGATCGAACCAAACGTGTAGAGGACTGTGATCCAAAGCCCCCAGAGGAAGAGGTCCCAGTATTGCCAGACGGAATGAAAATCCCAGCTATAGTTCATTGATCGCCTCCTTCTGTCCTGGACGGTCCGTCAGGCGATGGCTCACCGCTCCAGGGACAACCGTCTTCTTCAATCCTGCTTGTCATATCTGTTCCCCTGATCCATCGACCTGCTTGCGGAAGGGACGGTTGCTGATGCAATCGATAGTCTTACGTCCGTCCTGAGCCGACAATGCAAAGCTAATGTCTCTGCTTAGCGCATTTCTTGGAAGGCGGCCGATGCCGAGGTGAATCGACCGAGAATGCCAGCGATCCGTTCGCG
Organism: Agrobacterium sp. MA01; assembly: GCF_009650195.1. Taxonomy (NCBI): domain Bacteria; kingdom Pseudomonadati; phylum Pseudomonadota; class Alphaproteobacteria; order Hyphomicrobiales; family Rhizobiaceae; genus Agrobacterium; species Agrobacterium sp. MA01. The sequence goes on along the minus strand of NZ_CP045854.1, from coordinate 2,387,495 downwards.
GTTGGCCGGTGAAACTGGAACCATGGGCAAGCGCATTTCAGGTCCGGCAAGATTGGACAATGCAAGTGCCGCCTTGACGGGCCCCGGGTTCGACTCGATGAACATGCTGTCGGTCAGCTCGGCGATCAGTTCATGCAGAGCAAGTGCACGCGCCGTGTCACCGCGCTTCCAGGCCTCAACCAGTTGCACCATTTCTCGCGGCGCGACATTGGCGACTACGCTTGTAACACCGACAGCACCCAGCGACAGGAAGGGCAGGGTGAGCCCATCGTCGCCGGAATGGATGATCAACCGGTCTCCACAGGCACCGCGCAATTGGGTGACGCGGGCTGCTGATCCGCCCGCCTCTTTTATGGCGATGATGTTCTCATGCCTCCCGACCAATGCAGCACAGGTTTCTGGCGAGATTTCCACCCCGCAGCGCCCTGGGACGGAGTAGAGCATAACCGGGAGTGTGGTCGCTTGCGCCGCTGCACCATAATGCGCAAGAAGGCCCGCCTGAGTTGGCTTGTTGTAGTAGGGGGTCACGATCAGAACGGCATCAGCACCCGCCCGTTCTGCCCGCTTCACCTTTTCGATCGTTTTTGATGTGTCGTTGGCGCCTGCACCAGCCATTACCAACGCGCGTCCCGCTACAAGCCCGACGGTACGTTCGATCAGCGCATCCGCTTCATCGTCGGACAAGGTCGCAGCCTCTCCCGTCGTACCAACCGGCACAAGACCTGCGATGCCGGCTTCGATCTGGCGCTCGACAAGAGCGTCATAGGCGACGTAGTCGACACCCCCATCCTTGAAAGGGGTAATCAGGGCAGTGAAAACGCCGTTAAAGCGATGTGCAAGAGCCTGCATGGTCAAAGTCCTCTTTGTTGTCATCAGTCATTCAAGCTGTCCGCCAGGCTGTAACGGCCAGCGGGACGAGGGATGGAAACCAGCCATTGCGCAGCAGTGATGGCACCTGCGGCATAGGCTGTGAGCGTTTCGACACGGTAGATCAGTGTGGTTTCCGCTAAACCCATTCGGAAATGCACCTCATTGATGCCCACTGTTTCGCCCTCACGTTTGACTGTGATGGCTGGTTCAGGAGTTGAGAACCCCATGGCACGGCTTCGTGCTTCACAGAGCTCATGTGCGAGAAGCAGAGAGGTGCCGGACGGGGCCATCTTCTTGCGTTGGTGGTAGGTTTCGCTGATAGCCACTTCGGCGTCCGGGATGCGTCTGGTAAAATCCACTGCTGCGCGTTTGAAGGCTTCAAAGCCCGGGGCGAAATTCGCGCTGATCAGCATCGGTCGGTGACGCGTGAAAATGCTCAGTCGGTTGTCCTCTTCGGCGGTGAAGCCGGTCGTACCGATCACCATCGGAATGGATTTGCAGCCGATCTGCTCCTGTAGCTCAAGGCTCGCGCAGGCTTGGGAGAAGTCGATCATCACGTCGCAACGGCTGTTCATTTCAGCATCGGTCGCTCGATATTCGATGCTGCTCCCGGAGATGGGCACGCCGACAAACTTGGAGCATGGACGCACCAAAGCTGCGGCCAGCTCCAGGCCCGGGTTGGCAAGGATCAACTCCATGAGCCGTGTCCCGACGCGACCCGAGGCTCCCATAACGGCGATCCGCATAAGGGGTCTCCTCAATCGATTACGACCTTGGTTTCCGACATCTCGCGCAGCGCAATGCGGACACCTTCTCGGCCAAGGCCCGAGCGTTTGATGCCGCCGAATGGCACATGCTCCGCACGGAAGTCGGGTCCTTCGTTGATCATCACGCCACCGACATGCAGTTCGCGGGAGAAGATCTTGATTAGCGCGTGATCATTGGTGAAGATTCCCGCCTGAAGACCGTATTCGCCCGCATTGACTTCCGCGATCGCTGCCTGCGGATCGGTGAAGCTTCTGATCGCGATCACGGGGCCAAAGGTTTCATCGGCAATCACCGGCGCGTCAGCTGAGATTTGCGAAATCACGGTCGGAGAGAAGACCGTGCCATTATGCGTGCCGCCAGTCAGCAGTTTTGCCCCATGCAAAGAAACGCTTGCGTTGATGCGTTCAGCAACGGTTTTGGCCGATGCAAGGTCAATCACGGTTCCCATGTCCGTGTCGTCTTGCGAAGGATCACCGAATTCGACCGCGTCCACAGCGGCCAACAGTTTTTCGGTGAAGGCCTTCTCGATATCCCGATGAAGATAGAGTTTCTTCACGGCTGCGCAGCTTTGCCCGGCGATCTCGAAGCGATGGCCGATCGCTGTGGCAACCGCTTGGTCGAGATCTGCGTCCGGCATCACGAATAAGGGGTCGTTGCCGCCCAGTTCCATCAGGCAGCGGATCAGTCCGCTGGCGTTCTTGAGCGCAAGCCCTGCCGCAGGCCCGCCAGTGAAGGACAAAAGATCGATAGGTGACCTCGCAAGCGACACCGCAGCTTCCGCCGCGCCGTGCACGATCTGGAACAGGTTGGCTGGCCATCCAGCTCTGCCTGCAAGTTCGTGCAACCGCGCGGCGGCCAGCGGCGCCTTGGGTGACGGCTTGGCAACTACCGCATTACCGGCCGCAATCGCTGGTCCCAGCTTGTGGCAGAGCAAATTAAGAGGGTAGTTGAATGGAGTTATCGCTCCGACGACACCAACTGGCTCATACGTAATCGTCGCGAGTCGGTCAGCGCCGCCTTCCACGATTGCGCAATGAAGTGCTTCCCCGTCAAGGAATGTTGCTGCATCGCCGGAGAGCTTCAGCGTGTTTTGTGCACGACGTACCTCGTTTCGCGCCTCGCGAATCGTTTTGCCCATTTCCGTGGAGATTATGTGTGCAAGGTTTTCGGCGTCCGCAGCAATCTCGGCAGCCAGGGCATTCAGCATGGCGCGGCGTACCGCCGGCGTCGAGCAACGAAACTCCCGCTGGGCTGCCTTTGCACGCACCACGGCTGCAGTAATCTCTGCGCTCGAATTGGTCGGAACTTCGCCGACCAAGGACCCATTGAAGGGGTTGCGGACAGCAATTGAATTGCTGGTGTCGAGTGCTCGGCGCTGGGCTTGCATCATGTCGGTGTACCTCGTCATTCGTGGTTGGTGCTTGATCGGCTGGCGCCAGTCAGCGCAGCAATGGAAACCGGGCGCAGCGGCCAGCGACGACCCGTTAGGTCATCTATCGATGGCTGGCGGACCTCCGGCATGATCTCGGCCATTAGTTGAGCGGTGTTAGCGGCACAGAAGCGACCTTGGCAGGCGCCCATAGCAAAGCGGCCATTATGCTTGACCTCGCGCCCCGTGAGCTTGTCTGCGCGGTCGCAAAGTTGGCGGAGATCACCGACCGTCTTGCTTTCGCAGCGGCAGAGGATGGTGTCGTCAGGGAGGTTTGAGAGCAGAGCCTCACCTTGGACAGGTGCAAAGAGTGCTGAGAGAGTTGCTTGGGCTTTGCGGGCGCGTTCGACCGTTCGGTCGACTAGGACCCCGTCGGTGGAGCGGGACAGTATTCCCGCGATCGCCCGACCGGCGCGACGTCCATCGGCTTGCGCGGCAAAGACCCCAAGCGCTTCGCGACAATCACCCGCTCTGATGATGATCGGCCGCTGGTTGGTTTGCATCGCCTTATTCGGGAGCCTGAAGTCATTGGGTTGAATGCCGTCATGAAGCCCGACGCGGTCGACATCGACGTTTTGCCTCTCGCCATCTTTTCGCACAATTAGGACACGCAGATTTCGATCAGTTCGTTCGATCGCCTCAATGCGAGTGCCACGCAGCCAGGGGATGCGGTGTCGATAAATGTCCACGAGGTAGCCGGCCGCTTCCCGCAGAATTTCTGGATAGGCAAGCATGCGGATGCCTGCGCCTGGCAGCCTGAGCGGGTCTCCCTCCTCGATGATGGCGACAGGCGGATTGCCCAGCCTGGTCATTTGAGCGGCGACGGCAATCAACAGCGGGCCCGTGCCGCCGATCAGGACGCGACCTTTCGGTGGCTGTCCGGTTTCCTTCATCGTGAGCTGCAGCCCACCGGCGGTTGAAACACCGGCCAGCTGCCAGCCAGCACGCGGTCGCACCTTTTCGACTGCGCCTGTCGCGACAATGAGGGCCTTGGTGCGTACTTGCTCAAGACTGCCGGAGTGTCGGTTTTCGATAAGCACGAGCCCGTCGCCGTCGACCCCGAGAAAGACGCAAGCATGACGTACGGGAATACGGGCGTCGGAGAAGGCCTTTTCAAGCGCCTTCCAATCGGCATGACTCGCTGCTGACTGTTGGATAGGCGCAAGGCCGGGGATCGGCTGCCGATGGATCGCGCCACCAAGTGTCTCGCGCTGTTCTATGACCTCGACCTTAAAGCCCGAACGCGCCGCTTCCACGGCGGCAGAGAGGCCCGCTGCACCGCCACCGATGACCAGGACATCAAGTTCAATCATTCGACTTCTCCAGTGCCTCGACCTGCATGCCCGGACGTGCCGAAGTGATACAGGCCTCCCGAATGAGCCCGTCGACACGCAACAGGCAGTTCTGGCAAGCGCCGATGCCGCAGAAATATCGGGTCTCCTCGCCAAGAGGGCCGTAACCGAAGCTGACGACGCCGGCAGCTTCAAGCGCTGCAGCCAGGCTCTCACCGGTGCGGAACGGTATGGCATGTCCCTGCCAGTGGAAGGTCTGATTGGTCATGCGGAGACCTCAAGGTGGGCGAACCTGGCGGGGTTGAAGAATGAGATATCGATGTCCGGCGTCTCGCCGCAGATCAACTGGACGATTGACTTGCCAGTGACTGGCCCAAGGCAAATGCCGTCTCCCTCGAAGCCGGTTGCTACGTAGGCGTTGGCAACGCCCGGGATTTGGCCGACCAGAGGCAGGCCATCGACCACTGCGGTGCGCGTTCCGGCAAAACTCCTCAGCAATCTCAGGCTGGCGAGCTGGGGAACGAGAGCAACGGCTTCGCTGAGAATACGGGTGACGGCATCAATGTCATTGGTCTCGCGGTCGCCATGATCCTCGCGGGTACCACCGATCAGGAACTGCCCGGTTACTAGCGGATCGATGACCAATCCCAAGCCGCGCGGTGTAGGCGCATTGCCGGCCTTTTGGCTTCCCTTGCTGAGCAGATAGCGGCCGGACATGATCGCGCCCGGCATAGCGCCGTTCAGCGCTGGTGCTCGTTCTGTGACCAGCAACTGACCCTTGCGCGGTGTCAGGACGTCAGAGAGGGCGAGAAGACCCGCCGAACCGTTGCCGGCCGCAATGACGACCACGTCTGCAGACAGTGAGCCGCGGCTGGTTGCAATCCCTGCAACACGAGAACCGCCACTTTCCAGCACCAATCCATCGACACGCAGGTTTCTGTCGACAATGATGCCGCTTGTCGTCAGCAGCCTGTGAACGATCTGATAGCCGATTGCATGCCCTTCGCCGCGAACCTCGACAGCTAGGGTCGCCGCTGGCGAAACGGCTGGCAATGCAGAGCGCAAGCTGGAAGCCGATAGTGTTTCCACCTCAACGCCTGCACTTGCAAGAGCCCTTGAATGCGCTTCAAGTACGGCGCCTTCTTCGTCGGAGGATGCAACAATGAAAGTCGAGCGCCTCTTGAAAGCACCGGCGAAAACTCCGTCTTCTGCCAGTTCGGCATAGAGCTGGACACCCTTAAGTGCCGCAGCCATCATCGGGCCGGGCTTCTTGCTTGCAACAGAAACGGCGCCATCGGCAGCCCCCGTTGCTTCGGCAGCGGGAGCTGCTGCATCAACGAGGCGCACGGCAATGCCGCGTTTGGCAAAAAAGTAGGCGGTTGCTGCTCCGACGATGCCGGAACCGACGACTATGGCACTGGACGGTGAACGCGATTGCATGGTTTGGAGCCGACCTGATTGGTTGTGGGCCAATATTGACGGCGGCGAGGTACAAGCGTCGATACAAGATGATGGGCTTGCTTGTTCACGAAATTTGTATCCGCTAGAAAGTTCTGACCCCTTAACAGGGAAGAAGGGGGACCAGCGCCATGGCCAAAATCAGCCTCACACTTATCCAGACCTTCTATCAGGTGGCGCGCCACGGTTCGTTTTCGGCTGCGGCGCGCGATCTCAACCTCAGTTATCAGTCGGCCGCCAATCATGTCCGGCGCTTGGAGCAGATACTGCAGGGAAAGCTCATCGATTCCGAGCAAGGGGCAAAGCGCATCTCGCTCACCCCAAGGGGGCGGGCACTCTTCAATCTCCTCCACCCCGAACTGGACATCATGCTGGAACGGCTGACGAAGCTGATCGAGAACCAGCGTTCGTCGCTGCGTGTTGGCATGCCTCAGGCGATCTTCTTCTATCTGTTCCCTAGGGTTCTCTCTCGCTTTCGAGAAGCCTTCCCCGACATAGAGTTCGCCGTCTACGAGCGCGACACCGTGCTGGCCGAATTGGTCAAGAATGGCAGTCTGGATGTCTGTATTTCGGAGCGCTACTTCGGTGATCCCGTCGTTCCTCAGCGCCTGCTGGGGAGCTACCGATTGAGCCTCGTTTATCCGCAGTCCTGGGGAGAACCGCCCGATCAACAGGACATTCCTGCATGGTCTGCAGGCCGATCGTTCATCACCTACGAGCCTGGCCAAACTTTGCGCAACCTGGCGGTCGATTTTCTTGGCCGTGACGGGGCCATCATTCAGCCGACGATCTCCACCTCGGGGAGTTCTAGCGTCAAGCGTTGTGTGGAGGAGGGGCTTGGCTTCTCGATCATTCCATCCTGGTGTGTTGGCCCGGAAGACGCATCGATCCGCAGCACAAAGCTGAGCAATCTTCCAGAGGTTCGCGTCTATTTCGGAAATGCTGGCTTTCTGCAGAAGCACCCTATGGTGCAACAGCTCTTCGAGGACTGTCGCAGGGAGTTGGTCGGCCCCGTGCTCGACCCACCACGCAGCAGCGAACTCGTCCCGCCACCTCTGTGACGTCGACATACAAAAAAGCCGATAAGTGGCTCGGACTCTCTAGCATTGTTCCCTGATAAATCGCGGCTAGGCTGACTTCGTCCGGTCGGAATGAAAGTCCTGAAATGGGCTTCGGCGACAGGCAAAAAAGAGATTCTGGGGAACAAAGGAGAATAAACATGAAGTTGCTCAATAAGATCTGCGGCGTGGCGACCATGGCGCTTTCGCTTCTCGCAGGTACCGCAGCGTCGGCCGGAACCATCGAGGACATTCGCTCCCGCGGTGTGCTTCGAATTCCCGCAATCCTCAACGAGACGCCCTATTTTACTAAGGATCCCCGCACCGGCGAGTGGCAGGGCTTCGTGATCGACATGGCAAATGACGTGGCCAAGACCTTGGACGTCGAATTGGAAGTGGTGGAATCCAGCTGGGCCAATGCCATCCTCGATGTTCAGAGTGGCAAGGTCGACATGGCATTTGCCGTGACTGCAACGCCGGTTCGCGCCATGTCTGTCTCTTTTTCCGATCCGACCTACTACAACAGCTTTGTGCTCGTATCGGCAAAGGAAGAGCTGACGGGCAAAACCTGGGGCGAATTGAACGATCCCAAGTTCACCTTCGCCGTCGACCTCGGTTCCGCTCAGGATCTTATCACCCAGCAATACCTTCCCAAGGCGAATATCCTTCGCTTCAAAACCCGTGATGAAGCAATTGTTGCCGTCACTACTGGCAAGGCTGACGGGCTGGTGAACACGATGCTAAATGGCCTGGTGATTGCCAAGAAGGCCCCGACCATCGGCGTCGTCAAGGTTCCCACGCCTATTTTGTCGACGCCGTCGGTCGTTGCGCTGAACTATGGTGCCGACGAAACGTTTAAGAGCTTTGTGTCGGCTTGGGCAGAATACAATCGCCGCATCGGTAACAACCAAACTTGGATACTCAAGAGCCTTGAGACTTTCGGCATCACTCTGGAGGATATGCCGGTTGGCTTTGGCTTCGGCGGCTGAAAAGCCAGCCTGTGGCCTTCCGATGTATTTGTTTGGAACTGATATGTCCGCTCCAGACTAATGCTGACGGCAAAAATAAATTGTCCGATCTTAATCGGGGGCTCCGAAGATATTTTCGGGTGCCCCCTGTTCGCATACGAGCGGCAGTCGTTGAGCGGGCACCCTCTTACATCAGTGGAGGGACCATGTCCTACACCAAATGCCGCGATGCAGTACTTGACAAAAGCAGCGAGCTCCCGCGTTCCCTAGTGGAATATTGCCCCCATCTGCGATCTGGGCCCGATCTGCAGAGGAAGGACAGGAAGGCGCGCAAGCAGCCAAAATATAACATCCTCAGTGTCCGAGAGGCCGGCTGCTTCTGAAGTTATCCGGCAGCATCTCTGTCGCTCCCGCAGCACATCAAAGCTTTGACATCAGGTGTGTTATTCCCGCTTGAGCACATTCACTATCCTGCGCCGGGGTGCCTGAGCTCAGGCCAATTGCGCCGACTACCTCACCGTCTATGACTACGGGCAGGCCTCCCGCAACTACCATCAATCGGCCTCCAATCGCCGAGTTGATGCCGTATGCGGGACTGCCTGGCTGGCTCGCGACACCGTAGCTTTCTGTCGTACGCTTTGCACCCGCGGCAGTATATGCCTTGTCTTGTGCGATAATCGTGCTGGTGATTTTGCCGCCGTCCATGCGTTCAAAGGCAATCAATTGCCCCGACTCATCGGTGACCGCGATACACATTGGTACGCCGATCTCTTCGGCCTTGTTGCGCGCGCCTTCGATTAGCACGCGGGCATCGGTGAGGCTTAAGCGTTTGATGGTCAGCATTTTGGTCTCCTTGCTTTAGGCTCTGGAAATGCGTTAGCAGGTCGATAGACTTGGAGCACCTCGAATCGCAGCTATCGCCGTCAGTTCGGGGAACTTATGTTTAATGCTGGGTCGAAACAGTCCCCGAGCGGGCGAGGCCACACCACTTCGCAATGATCATTGCCGTCGTTGCGACAAATCTCACATGATCTTCGCTGTCGACCCATTCGTCAGTTGCGCCGTTCTGAGTCAGACTGCCGCAAAGCGGCCCAAGACCTATCGTCGGGATGTTCCTCTGCACCATCGGATTTCGTATGTCAGAGCCTGTATGCATCGGATTGATCCAGGGTTTGAAGCCGCAGATCGCCTCAATCGATGAGGCCGCAGCCTTGACCAATTCATGGTCGGCCGGGACTTCAGCACCGGCAAAGCCGGCGTCCCACAGGATTTTCGGTGGGTGAGTTGCCAGCCAGGGGTCGTTGGCGGTGAGCCATGTTCTTCCCGGCGGCCATGACGTGACTTAGTTTTCGTCAGTGGGGAGGCTCGCCCAAAAAAGAAGCAGTTACCTCGGTGTGTCCTTCAAATTTATTCTTGACAAGCCAAAAGCCGGTGGCACTGTAAAGCGGTTTAGTAAAGCGTTTTACTAAAGCGGTTTACCTGATCGGCGATAGGGGTGTTGAACGGGATGGCAAGGACTGGAGCGACAAGCCTGAAGGACGTGGCGGAAGCCGCCGGCGTTTCGGTGGCCACAGTCTCCCGCTTGCTCAACGGTACGCTCCAACTGCCGCCAGAGACCAGAGAGCGGATCGAAACTGCGATCCGCGACTTGCGCTACGAGCCCAATCCCCATGCGCGCCGCCTCAGCCGCGGTCGCTCCGATACAATCGGTCTCGTCGTTCCAGATATCGCCAACCCATTCTTCGCAACGCTTGTTGCTGCAGTGGAGCAGGAGGCCGACAAGCGTGGGCTGTCGCTGTCGCTGCATGTCACCCTCAATCGTCCAGGGCGCGAGATTTCCTATGTGACTGCGCTTGCCCGCAATCATGTCGACGGACTGATCTTTGTGACCAATCACCCCGACGATGGCGTTCTGGCCGGTCTGATCAATCAGACTGGCAAAGTCGTGATCGTCGATGAAGACGTGCCCGATGCTGTTGTTCCGAAGCTCTTCTGTGACAACGAGGAAGGCGGATATCTGGCAGGGCGCCACCTTGCGGAGCATGGTCATCGGCGAATTGTCTATATCGGCGGTCCGCAGGACATGATCAGCACCCGCCGTCGTTACAGGGGGTTGGAGAGGGCGCTGCTTGAGACAGGTATGCCCTTCGACGTGACCCGCTACGAAGGCAGTTTCTCCGTCGAGTTCGGCCGCGAGGCAGCTAGGCGCTTCATCGAAGAAGGAATGCCGGCAACGGCAATCTTTGCCAGCTCCGACGAGATCGCGATCGGACTGGTTGAGGTCTTGCGAGCTCAGGGCGTCTCCATCCCGGATGAGATCTCGGTGATCGGCTTCGACGATGTCGGGCCTCTCCATCTCTTTTCACCATCGCTCACTGCAATACGCCAGCCTGTCAGGGCGCTGGGCGAGCGGGCGCTGGCGCTACTTCTCGAAACAAATTGGCAGAACTCGGACAGCCTGGCTTCCGAAGAATTGCTGCCTGTCGAAATCGTCGTGCGGCATTCCGTTGCACCGCCGGCGAAACAATAAAGCAACGAAGCTGAACCGAACCAGAGGATAAGAACATGACACATCTTACACGCAGAACAGTGACTGCCGCACTTGCGGCAACGGCATTTGCCAGCATCTCATTCGGCTCCATCGCTCATTCGGCCGAAAAAACCTTCGCACTGATTCAAATTAACCAGCAGGCTTTGTTCTTCAACCAGATGAATGAGGGCGCGCAAAAGGCGGCCGAGGCCGCCGGCGCGAAATTGGTGATCTTCAACGCCAACAACGACCCGGCGGCACAAAACAGTGCCATCGAGACCTACATCCAGCAGAAGGTCGACGGTCTTGCCGTCGTCGCAATTGACGTGAACGGGATCATGCCTGCCGTCCAGCAAGCGGCCGCCGCCGGAATTCCGGTGGTTGCCATCGATGCTATCCTGCCAGAAGGGCCGCAAATGGCGCAGATCGGTGTCGATAACGCCAAGGCCGGTGCCGATATGGGCGCATTCTTCGTCGATTATGTGAAGAACAGCATGGGCGGCTCCGTGAAGTACGGCGTCGTTGGTGCCTTGAACTCTGCCATCCAGAATGTCCGCCAGGAAGGTTTCGAGACCGCGGTGAAGGCTGCCGAAGGTGTGACCACCGCTGGCGTCGTCGACGGTCAGAACGTCCAGGACACTGCGCTCGCCGCAGCCGAGAACCTCATCACCGCCAACCCGGATATGACGGCCGTCTATGCGACTGGCGAACCCGCATTGATGGGTGCCATTGCTGCCGTGGAGAGCCAGGGCAAGCAGGCTGACGTCAAGGTCTTTGGCTGGGATCTGACCGCCCAGGCCATCGCCGGCATCGATGCTGGTTACGTGACCGCAGTCATTCAGCAGGATCCTGCAGCCATGGGTGCGGCAGCCGTGGATGCGCTGAAGACAATCTCGGATGGTGGTACGGTGGAGAAGACGATTTCGGTCCCGATCACCATCGTCACCAAAGAGAACTTCGAACCCTACCGGGCCGTCTTCAAATGATCTCTGACAGACAGCACCCAACCGCTGTCGCAGGGTCGGGGGGAGGAGAAATCCTCCCCCATCGATCCGGCGAAAGCGCTATTCGCCAGCCCCGTATTTCACTACAGGGCATCCGCAAGAATTTCGGATCGCATCAGGCTCTGCGCGGCGTCGATCTCGATATCTATCCCGGTGAATGTTTAGGCCTGGTCGGTGACAATGCAGCGGGCAAATCGACCCTGACCAAGGTGATTTCCGGGACCTATATCCCGGATGACGGCACGATCACTGTCGACGGCCAAAAAGTTCAATTCAGTGGGCCCGCCGATGCGCGCGATCGAAACATCGAGATGGTGTTTCAAGACCTTAGCCTTTGCGATCATGTCGATGTTGTCGGTAACCTCTTCCTCGGACGAGAACTGACCAAGGGTCTGTTCCTTGATCGGACTCGCATGATGACCGAGGCGCGTGCAATGCTGGACGCGCTCGAAATCCGGATCCCGCGGCTCAGCGCAAAGGTCGAGAAACTCTCAGGCGGTCAACGCCAGGCCATTGCAATCGCGCGCGCTGCGTCCTTCAATCCCAAGGTCCTGATCATGGACGAGCCGACCTCGGCTCTGGCCGTGGCTGAGGTCGAGGCCGTGCTCAATCTCATCAACCGGGTCAAGGCAAAGGGTGTGTCCGTCATTTTGATCACGCACCGTTTGCAGGATCTTTTCCGGGTCTGTGACCGGATCGCCGTCATGTATGAAGGCACCAAGGTTGCTGAACGCAACATCGCCAACACGGACCTCCAGGACCTCGTGCAACTGATCGTCGGAGGGCAGAGACATTGACCACCTATACTGAACGCGCGTCTGGATCGCCGATTGCAGACTTCGTGTCTGAACATGCACAGGTGATGTCCATCGCCGTCTTCTTCGTCGCCTGCCTCGTCTTCTTTTCGGCCATGACCGATACCTTCCTGACGTTCGGCAACATTTTGAATGTCCTCCGTCAGGCAGCGCCGATCCTGATCGTTGCAGTTGCCATGACGCTGGTGATCATCACCGGTGGCATCGATCTTTCCGTCGGCTCGCAGGTGGCACTCGTCAATGCGGTTGCCGCAATCCTGCTTGCCATGGGCTACCCGTGGCCGTTGGTTTTGGCCGGCATGGTCGCCTTCGGAGCACTGCTCGGCATCGCGCAGGGCTGGTTCATTGCCTATCAGGGCATCCCGGCCTTCATCGTGACACTGGCCGGTCTCTCTATTCTCAGGGGCTTTGCCCTCTGGCTGACACAGGGGTATTCGATCCCTATCAAAGACGTGCCGGGCTTTTTCTGGCTTGGTCGTGGCGAGCTTTTCAGCATCCCTGTACCCGCACTGATCGCGGTGCTGGTCGCGGTGATCGGGTATGTGATCATCGCTTACACCAAATATGGTCGGCAAGTGGTCGCTGTCGGCTCCAATCTCGAGGCGGCACGGCGTGTCGGCATGCCGGCGAAATGGATCGTTGCCTCCGTCTACATGGTCTCTGGTATCGCTTGCGCCCTGGCGGGGCTTTTGATCGCCGCACGGCTTGGCTCAGGTTCATCCAATGCTGCGGTGGGGTTCGAACTACAGGTGATCGCTGCTGTGGTTCTGGGGGGCACATCCTTGATGGGTGGGCGCGGGAGCATCCTGGGAACGGTTCTGGGCACGTTGACCATCGCCGTCATAGGGAACGGCTTGATCCTGATGCATATATCGCCGTTCTTCACGCAGATCGTCACAGGCGCCATCATTCTCGTGGCCATCTGGCTCAACACCAAGATCTTCACAACCAATTTTCGCTTCGGCGCAAAAGCGAGGTGAAGGCAATGAACGAATTATCTGAGGCGCATATCCGCTCGGGCAACGTCATGACGGTGGCTGGTGCCATCCCCGCATCCGCGCTCGGTGTCACCCTGATGCACGAGCATATCCTCAATGATTGCCGATGCTGGTGGCACGCCCCCAAAACGCCGGAACGCCAGTATCTGGCCGACTGCTTTGTCTGCATCGAGATCCTATCTGAACTGCGGCAGGACCCCTTCGTCAACAAACACAACATAACACTGGATGACGAGCCTCTGGCGATCGTTGAACTGAAAGACTTCGCCGCCCATGGCGGTCGGACCGTCGTCGAGCCGACATGCCAGGGCATTGGACGAGATCCCCGAGCGCTGCGACGCATCTCCGAGGCGTCGGGTCTCAACATCGTCATGGGTGCTGGCTACTATCTTGGCTCGTCACATCCGGCCAAGGTGGCCGACATGTCGATCGACCAGATCGCCGATGAGATTGTCCATGAGGCGACTGTCGGCGTCGACGGCACCGATATCAAGATCGGGTTGATCGGTGAGATCGGCGTTTCCTCGGAGTTCACCGCTGAGGAAGAAAAATCACTGCGGGCAGCAGCGCGGGCGCAAAGGCGCACGGGGCTGCCGTTGATGGTGCATCTTCCTGGCTGGTTCCGCCTTGGGCACAAGGTGCTTGATATCGTCGAAGAGGAGGGGGCAGAGCTCCGTCATACCGTGCTTTGCCACATGAACCCCTCACATGACGATCTTACTTACCAGCAGGAGCTCGCGATCCGTGGAGCCTTCCTGGAATACGACATGATCGGCATGGATTTCTTCTATGCCGACCAGCAGGTCCAGTGCCCGAGCGACGAGGAAGCGGCGCGCGCCATCGTCAAGCTGGTCGAGAGGGGGCTCATCGACCGTATCCTGCTCTCCCACGATGTCTTCGTGAAGATGATGCTGACCCGCTATGGCGGCAATGGATACGCATACATCCTCAAGCATTTCCTGCCGCGACTGAAGCGTCACGGCCTGAGCGATCGCCAGCTCGAGATCCTCATGCGTGACAATCCAAGATCGGTCTTCGAGGCGACGGCCTGATCGACAGACGACAAACCATGGAAGATAAGATGACAAAAAAAGTTCTACTCGTCGGTGAAAGCTGGGTCAGTTCGGCCACCCATTACAAGGGTTTTGACCAGTTTGGCAGCGTGACGTTCCATCTCGGCGCAGAGCCGCTGGTCAAAGCGCTTGAGGGCAGTGAGTTTGATCTGACCTATATGACTGCCCATGATGCCGTGGAGAAATTCCCCTTCGAAATGGAGGGACTGGACGCCTACGACGTGATCATCCTATCGGACATCGGCGCCAACTCCTTGTTGCTCCCACCAGCGGTGTGGCTGCATTCCAAGACCGTGCCGAACAGGCTGAAGCTGATCAAGGCATGGGTTGAAAAAGGCGGTGGCCTGTTGATGGTCGGCGGCTATTTTTCGTTCCAGGGTATCGACGGCAAGGCCCGTTGGCGTCGGACCCCCGTCGAAGACGTCCTACCGGTGACGTGCCTACCCTATGACGATCGTGTCGAGATCCCGGAGGGAACGGGTGCCGTCATCGTCAAGGCCGACCATCCAACGGTGGCGGGTATGGAAGGCGAGTGGCCCGTACTTCTCGGCGTCAACGAGGTTGAAGTGCGTGACCGTGCCGATGTCGAGGTGATCGCTCGTCTCCCTGAAGAGCAGGGCAGCCATGCTCTGCTGGTCACGGGCAAATTCGGCAAGGGAAGAAGCGCTGCCTGGACATCTGACATCGGTCCCCACTGGCTGTCGCCCGCATTTTGCGAATGGGAGGGCTATGGCCGACTTTGGAAGAACATCCTGGGTTGGCTCAGCGAAAAGGGTTGAGGCAATTGCGGTTCATCCAAGCGGGTCTCAACACGCCAGGATGGACCGCATTTCTTCGCTGGTCGGGAAGGCTGAACGCGTGCCGCGGCGGCTGACGGTCAAAGCCGAAGCTGCTGCCGCATGGCTGATGGCGCGTTTGTCAAGTTCGACGCCGCGCAAGGCTGCCGAAGCCAGAGCCACGGCCATGAAGGTGTCGCCAGCGCCGGTGGTGTCGATGGCCCTGGCGGAAACAGCCGGGATGGTCGCAATCGGTTCACTTTGGCTTGCCAGCAGCGCCCCATCCCCCCCAAGCGTCAGCACGACGTGGCGGACGCCCGACTGGAGCAGCCATTCGGTCGCAGCGTCATTTGAAGAACCAGTGAGGCTCTCTGCTTCGCCCCGGTTCAAGAATGCGATGTCGATCAGTGGCCAGAACGCCCCGAAATACGGCCTGAGCGGCGAGGGGTTGAAGGCGGTGACAAGTTTACGACGGCGGGCTTCCTGCAGCAGACCAAAGGTGGTCGCCTCGCTGAGGTTGCCCTGCAGGACTAAAAGGTCGCCAGCGGTGGCACCGTCGAGGGCAGCGATGGCTTCTTCTGGCGCCAATGAGCCTGCTGAATCGGTGGTAGTCACGATGGCGTTTTCGCCGTCCGGGGTTGTGAAGATGATGGAAAAGTCGCTGGAGCGACCGGCCAAGGTGATGAGCTTGGTCTCGACTGGCTCTAGCGCCAGCTGATTGCGAATGGTCTGGGCGCGGAAATCCTCGCCCACGGCTGAGACCAGGATGGTGGGCAGACCCGTGCGGCCCATGACCACCGCTTGGTTTGCACCTTTGCCGCCAAGGTCACGCGTTTCTTCGCGACCGAGGATGGAAGCCCCGGCTTCCGGCATGGTCGAAACGGAAATGGTTTCGTCGACAGCGACGTTACCGATCACATGAGCACGAACACTGACAGGCATTGCTGGCCTTCGGAAGGAAATGAAAATGCAGACGATTTCGGATAACAATTCAAGCGCCATAAGGGAAATATTCGGCACTGACAAGGCGCTGATCGGGATGATCCATTGCGCGCCCTTTCCAGGCGCCCCGCGCTATCGGGGAACATCAGTCGACGCAATCTACGATGTCGCGATGCGCGATGCTGAAGCCTTGATCGAAGGCGGCCTGCACGGTCTGATCATCGAAAATCACGGCGATATCCCTTTCTCGAAGCCTGAAGATATCGGACCTGAAACATCCGCCTTCATGTCTGTTGTCGCCGATCGTATCGGCCGTGCAACGGGCGTGCCAATGGGGATCAATGTGCTGGCCAACGCGCCGATCCCGGCTTTCGCGATTGCCATGGCCGGTGGGGCGCGCTTCATTCGCGTCAACCAATGGGCAAATGCCTATGTGGCGAATGAAGGCTTCATGGAGGGGCGCGCCGCCGAAGCGATGCGTTATCGTTCGGCCTTGCGTGCCGAACATATCAAGGTCTTTGCAGACAGCCACGTCAAACACGGGGCTCACGCCATTACCGCCGATCGCAGCATCGAGGAATTGACCCGTGACCTCGCTTTCTTTGACGCTGATGTCATCATCGCAACCGGCCAGCGGACCGGCAATTCTGCGACTGTCGAGGAGATCGAAACCATTGGTGCTGCAACCCATCTGCCTCTTCTGGTCGGATCCGGTGTCACCAAGGACAATATCCTCGAAATCCTGAAGCGAACAAATGGTGTGATCGTCGCCTCCTCGCTGAAAGAAGGTGGCGTCTGGTGGAACCCGGTCGAACCAGCACGGGTCAAGGCTTTCGTCGAGGCTGCACGCCCGGGGCTGGAGGCCTGATTATGGCAGAGACGCTTTCTGAGCAGATCCTGCGTGAAAACGCTGAA
Source organism: Agrobacterium sp. MA01 (assembly GCF_009650195.1). Lineage (NCBI taxonomy): Bacteria > Pseudomonadati > Pseudomonadota > Alphaproteobacteria > Hyphomicrobiales > Rhizobiaceae > Agrobacterium > Agrobacterium sp. MA01. Next base: position 2,370,599 of record NZ_CP045854.1, on the reverse strand, counting down.
GTCCTCGAAGAGATGCTCGGGCATCGCTTTGTCGATGACATCAAGGCTGACCGTCTCCCAAAGGACGTGTTCGAGCGCTACCTCGTCTTTGAAGGCGCCTTTGTCGATACCGCGATCTCTATCTTTGCGTTCGCGACAGCCAAGGCCGAAACAATGGCTCAAAAGCGCTGGCTGGTCGCCGTCCTCGATGCGCTCGCCAATCAGCAGATTGTCTATTTCGAAAAGACGTTCGCAGCGCGGGGTATCGATCCTCGCGACTTCAACCTCTCGGTGGCAGAGGTGGCGAATTTTCGGGATGGCATGCTTTCGATCGCGCGCGACGGTGGTTATCTCGATACGGTTGCGGCGATGTTTGCTGCCGAATGGATGTACTGGACATGGTCTAAGCAGGCGGCACAACTTGAGATCAGCGATCCCTTGCTGAAGGAGTGGGTGGACCTGCATGCCCATCCGGATTTTGCGGCTCAAGCCCTCTGGCTGAAAGCTGAGCTGGATAGAGCAGGGGATGACATGAGTGCCTCCGAGCGGTCACGTCTGAGTGGCGTTTTCGGTCGGGCCCAGTCGCTCGAGATCGCGTTCCACGACGCACTTTACCTCTGAGGGAACCCGTCATGCTCACCATCAACGGCAATCGTCTCAACTCTCGCCTTCAAGCCTTTGCCGCCATTGGTGAAACCGCGAAAGGCGGCGTCAATCGCCAGGCTTTGACGGACGGCGACCGAAGCGCCCGGCGAATGCTCGCTGAGCTTGCCTGGGCCCGGGGGTTTCGGGTGTTCCAGGACCCTATGGCCAACCTCTTCGTCTGGCGCAACGGCCGCGACGAGGCACTTCCTCCTTTGCTGATCGGTAGCCATCTCGACAGCCAACCAGCGGGTGGCCGCTTCGATGGCGCATTGGGCACTCTGTCTGCGTTTGAGGTCCTGGAAAGTCTGGAAGATGCAGGGACGGCGACCGAGCGCGCCGTTGCCGTGGTATCCTGGACGAACGAGGAGGGATGCCGTTTCTCGCCAGGCTGTATGGGATCCATGGCGTTTTTTGAAGGCGCGATCCCGCCCACGTGGCAGGACAAGGTCGCAACGGATGGTGCAGCATTCACAGGAGAGCTGGCTCTCACAATCGAAAGCCTGCCGGAGGCAGCCATGCTGCCGCTCGGATTTCCGGTTCATGCCTATCTCGAAGTCCATATCGAGCAAGGGCCGTCATTGGAGGCAGCTGGGATTCCGATCGGTGTCGTGAAAGGCATCCAGGGAACACGGTGGCTGGATGTGACGGTTACGGGCCAGACGGCTCATGCCGGCACGACAGGTCTCGCCTGGCGTCGCGACCCACTTCGCGCTTTGACCGCTGCGCTGTCGAGCCTCTACGCAGCCGTTATGCCAGGCGATCCGGACGCCCGTTTCACCATTGGTCGGATTTCCGCAGAGCCAGGGTCGGTCAATGCTATCCCCGAGGAGGTTCGCTGTACGGTCGATATGCGTCATCCCGATCCAGGGCGGCTGGACGAGATCGAGGAGCTTGTGAAATCGCGGATCGGCCAGGAGGCGGAGCGGCAGGGCTGTAGCGTTCAGATCACACGGTCCTTCGATATGCCCCCTTGTGCATTCTCTCAAACACTATGTGAAGTGATCGAAGAAGCAGCGACCGCCTGCAAGGTCGAGAGTGTGCGGATGTTATCTGGGGCGTTTCACGATGCGCTGTTTGTCAATCGCGTCGCGCCAGCCGGGATGATCTTTGTTCCGTGTCGCGATGGGCTTAGCCACAACGAGGCAGAATATGTCGAGCCGTCGGATGTTGTCACCGGCTGCCAGGTGCTGGCGCAGGCGACACTGGAGTTGGCGCGCGGGGGCGGGATGGCTGTCGTCGATGGTTAGTTTGTGATGTTCTCGGTTTGGTGGACTGAGGGGATGCGGTAATGCTCATGGTTCTGTTCGTTAGCCGCCCTTTGTGCAACGCGATGCAAATTATCATGCGCGTTCGCCCTTTTTTTCCGAGATTAACGTGTTGTGCGTCGTTCTAAGAGTATAAATTTATATAGCTGATATATTCTGGCGATAATCGGAATGAATAGATATTATTTTCGATAAGGGTTAGTTATCGGCGGTAAGCCACCGCGGCGCGTTTGTGAGAAGTGCAGAGCCTTATTGTGTATATAGCTCTCGCTTAACGAATAATTTAATATAAATTCAATGTCTTACGATCTCGCCAAATTGCCCATCCCGAGCCTGCTGCGGCCGATCTCCGAGGCCGCCGTCGCGCTTGCCCGTCTCGATGAGCGCATCGCCCGCTCTCCGGTCGGCGAGGGCTTTCTTGAGCGCTCGCATTTTCTCGAGGCGCATGCCTCGCTGTGGGTTGATGGAGAACTCGTCCATCTCGAGGACCTTGTCCTGCATGACGCGCTTCGAGACATCCGCGCACCCACCCACGAACTCACCATCGCCCGCGACATCCTGAAAACCCGCCGTCGCATCGCCGCCCATCCCCCGGCCTGGGCGCTCTCTGGTCAAGGCCTCGCCTCTCTCCGCGGGCAGGCGTTGCCTGCAGCATCATCGGGTAACGACGGGAAGGGTTTGCCGGATGGGAATGTTGAGGTCAGCGACACTCGGGCTGGGGTAGCGGAGGCCGACGGTCTGAGTGATGCGTTTGCCGCGATCGATGCGGTGCTCGCCCGGTCGGAGGCCGCGATCGAAGAGGCGAAGAAGCCGGGGCGCACCAAAAACGCTACCGAAAAGGATCCATTTGTCTACGATCTCGACTGGGATGAGGACGAGCGGCTGGAGGAGTGGCAAGCCGTCCTTGCCCGGGCCCAGGATCTTCCACCGGTCTGCCAAGCAATCGTGGCCCTCGGGAACGAGATCGCCGTGCTCCAGCATGCACCCTGGCTCGGTCGACTGCTGGCCGCCTCGGTCCTGCGCGAGGGCGGCGTTACCACAAGCATCCATCTCGCGGCGATCAATCTCGGGCTGAAAGCCATCCCCGTCGATCGGCGTCGGCATCGTGATCGCGAGACGCGGTTGCTAGCCATATCACGGGCGCTGACGATTGCCGCCGAGACGGGGCTGAAGGAGCATGACCGGCTGGTGCTGGCGCGGCAGATGATGATGCGCAAACTGGAGGGACGGCGGACGTCATCCAGGCTGCCGGAGCTTGTTGAGCTTGTCATGGCGCGGCCGCTGATCTCCGCCGGCATGGTGGCAAAGACGCTCGAGGTGACGCCGCAAGGAGCGCGGCGGATCGTTCAGGAACTCGGTCTTCGCGAGATGACGGGCAGGGGGAGGTTTCGAGCGTGGGGGATCCTGTAGTTTTGGTTTCCATGCGCAACGCCGGTTGGGCGCATTTCTCCCTGGAAACCAACGCTTTGACAGCGGCGCGCAAGTTTAGGGCTACCTATACGCCGGTCTTCAACTCCCGCGGTAAAGTCTATAAGGTCATCAAGGTCGCGACGGACATCAGCCCGCGCATGCGCGCGGTCAAGATCATCGGCCAGGCGATCAAGCGTTTGGCAGACGGGGATCTTACCCTCCGCCTTACTGAAGTCCTCGACCCTGTCCTCGAAAACACTAGGTTGGATGTCAACACGGCCGCCCAGGCGTTGGACGAAACCATGGCGGGGATCGTGGCTGCGGCACAGGCTCTGTCGGAGAACGCCGCGGTTATCAGCCACGTCTCTGAGAGCATCGCCTCCAATGGTGAGCGTCAGGCCGCCACCGCGGAGGAGACGTCAGCCGCGCTTGAAGAGATCAATTCGACGGTCAAGGATACGACGAGCAGAACGCTTGCCACCACGCGCCTCGTCAGTGAGACCCGTTCGAATGCTGAGGCGTCCGGTCTTGTCGTCGGCCAGGCAACTGCCGCGATGGGCGAAATCGCCGGCTCCTCACGCGAGATCGAAAACATCATCGGTGTAATCGACGAAATCGCCCTCCAGACCAACCTCTTGGCACTGAATGCCGGCGTCGAGGCGGCCCGCGCCGGAGAGGCCGGGAAGGGGTTCGCCGTTGTGGCACAGGAAGTGCGTGACCTCGCCCAGCGCTCGGCAAGTGCGGCCAAGGACATCAAGGGCCTGATCGCAAGATCGGCGGAGGCAGTCCGCCATGGCGTCGCGATCTCTATTGCGGCCCGCGACCAGGCCCAAGGCATTGGCGAGATCAACGGCTCGATCGGGATGCTCGACAAGGTGACGCCACAGAGTGCTGCCACTGTCGAGGAAGCCAGTGCCGCTGCAGCCTCGCTCGCTGACGGCGCCCGCGACCTCTACGGCCTCGTATCTCGCTTCAAGACCTCGCTCGGAAAGGGTGCCACAGCAACCCATAGTATGGGCGGGGCCGCGTGAAAGCTAATCAAATGCTTTCGTCGGACTTGGCGCGCGTGGCGACTGCACACATTTCCAAGCTGCCGGTAATGTTCCATGAAAAAACCGTTGTCAGACGGCTATCGCCATTCTCCTTATCGAAGTTTGCCATTTGTCCGACGTTTCCTTTACGGAAATGATTTCCGCTTTGCGCCTTTATTGTTGCCGTTTGGCTGAAATAGAACGGTACCGTATAGCGGACCATCCTGCCTACCTTTGCGAAGCGTCGTTAAGCGCTTAGGGGCCAGTCCAATGCGGCGGTAAGCCAGATTAAGTCCGCAGGTTCCTTCTTGAGGACCACTCCGTGGAGCTCTTCGATCTTCATCTTTTCGCTGACCTCGGCCGTGTATCCAGCAGTAGTCCCTGCTCAGACGTGCTCAGACGTGCTGCCGCGAATGAATGAAGGTGAGAAAACTGCGAATACGGCTTGACCTTCCCACACTGGAAACGACCATTTCTATCTTCGCCTGAAAATCGAAAGGAGGCGAAGTGTGGAGTATTATGTAGAACGAATGACCTGTTCCGGATGTGCCCGGAGTGTGACCAAAGCGATCCTATCAATCGACCAGACCGCAGAGATCTCAGCCGATCCGGCGAAGCGTAAACTTGTGGTGCAGACATCTGCAGCGCCAGGAGATATCGAAGCTGTGCTAGCAGAAGCGGGTTACCCTTCATCCCGACGGCCTGAGTGAAATCCATCTTGCAGCAGCTCTTCGTGGTCTTATTGCAGCGCCATAGTTGTGGCGAGAGTTGTGATCGTCCCGGCGCTGAAGGCGCCGGACTTTGACCAATTCATAGTTGCAGCAGTTGCTCAAGCCGAATGTGGCCCGGATTCACTACCGCAACGACCGCTCTGGTGAATCACATTGAAAAAAAAAGAGTGGCGGGCGACAGCCTCGAAGCTGTTCGCCACTCTTCCCGCCAAAGAGAGATCTCCGCGTCCGAGATTAAGCCATCGGCCGAGCGATATGCTGCGCCAACTCTGTAGGCCTTTTCTGGAGGCGAGGCGGAGGCGGGCAGGGTAATCACACATCCATGCCCCAAATTCCCCTAAAGAGCGCTTGACCTCGCCAGTGTGGGAAGGTGCACGCTTGCTCAAGTTTGACTGACATCAATCCGCGACGGCGGGAATCCGGCTAATGTGGCTTCATCAAGTGAGAGACGGCGATGAGCAATGACTTGAAGCTTCGGATATGGACCATGGCGGTCTTCGCCGCACTGGCGATAAGCCTTCTATTCGCCTCTACTGCCTCGCATGCTGGTCCCCAATCCTGTTCGACTCATGTCGCTCATGCCCACCAAGCCAGTCACAAGAAAACGGAAGATTTGGCGGCATCAGGTTCGTTGGCCGAGGCATGTTGCGCTAATGACTGCATGCTCTGTGTCGCATATTCATCCCTAGTGCTCTACAGCCCGGAAGGGTTCGGGCGTAGACCGATCTACCTTGAACCGCCGTCTCGACTGCATGGCCAGCTTCCCGTTCCAGGACGTCATCCCCCTCGATCTGCTGCCTGACAAACGCGCTTAATGCGCGATCTTCCTGTCAACAGCATGGTCGTCACAACGACCGGATCGAGAGAAACATCATGTATCGCAGAGACTTTCTGAAAACACTCGCCATGGGTTCCGTGGCCCTGTCCCCCCTCGGGCATGCCTGGGCATACTCCCCAACACAAACCAGCGAGCTTGTGATCGGCAAACGGACCCTGGACGTCCACGGCAAGGCTGCCTCCGTCTTCGGACTGACCGACAAGGCCGGGAAAGCCGGGCTGGTCCTCAACGCGCCCTTGGACTTCGACGTTCTTCTTCGCAACGAAAGCGACGAGGAGACGCTCATCCACTGGCATGGGCTTACGCCGCCTTGGGAGTTGGACGGGGTGCCAGGCAATCCGGCTGCACTGCTTCCGCCTAAGGAAAGCCGGGCCTACAAGTTTCCCTTGCGGAGAGGCGGCACCCATTGGATGCATGCCCACACTCTGCAGGAGCAGAACCTGCTCGCGGCACCCCTGATCATCCGAACCGCCGAGGATCTTGCCCGCGACGAGCAAGAGGTCATCGTGCTCCTGCATGATTTCTCCTTCAAGTCGCCCGAGGAACTGCTTTCCGACCTTCAGAGCGGTGGCGGTCATGCCATGCCTTCTAGACACGGAGATATGTCCTCCATGATGAACATGCATGGTGGCCATCAGATGGGCTCGGCTGAAACTTCGGCCGCGCCTCACACGATGATGGGCATGGACCTGAACGACATCGAATATGACGCCTATCTCGCCAATGACCGGACGCTCGATGACCCCGAGATCGTCAAGGTAGAACGGGGCGGCCGCATCAGGCTTCGCATCATCAATGGCGCAACGGCAACCGCCTTCACGATCGATACGGGCGAACTCGAGGGCGAGCTGATCGCTGTCGACGGGATGGACGTCGTTCCGGTCCGCGGCCGACAGTTCCCCTTGTCGATGGGCCAGCGGGCCGACATCCGTGTGGCCTTGCCGGCTGCCGACGGGGCATATCTTATACTGGCTTTGCGGGAAGGGGCCGTTGAGCGCACTGGCGTGATCCTCGCCACGGCCTCCGCACGAGTGGGAAAGCTTGAAACCACCGCGGCAGCCAAGGGACCGGTTCTTGACCTTTCGCTCGAGCAAAGCCTTCAAGGCCTGACACCTCTGGCACGGCGCGCTGTTGATCGGCAGTTTGCGCTGATGCTGGGCGGTGATATGGCAACCTATCGCTGGTCCATCGATACCGACGGCCCGATCGAAGTCAGCAGCGGACAGCGCATTCGGATTTCCATGCACAACATGTCGATGATGGCGCATCCGATGCATCTGCATGGCCATCATTTCCAGGTCACGTCAATCAACGGCAAGGCTGTTTCCGGAGCCATGCGGGACACTGTGATGCTGCCGCCCATGGCGCAGGTGTCGATCGAGTTCGACGCGGATAATCCAGGCCGCTGGCCGCTGCATTGCCATCATCTCTATCATATGGCGACAGGCATGATGACATTCGTCGACTATGTCCAGCAGGGCTGAAGGAGGGCGAGATGAACAACGCAAATAACGCGCATCACCACCATCACGGACATTCACACGATCCGGCAGTTTCTTCATCCAAGCCTGGTGGTCCGGGTGTGGTCAAAGCGTCGATCTACACCTGCCCCATGCATCCCCAAATCCGCCAAACGGAACCCGGCAATTGCCCCATCTGCGGAATGGCGCTTGAGCCGGAAGTGGCGAACTTGGAAACGGGTCCAAGTCCAGAACTGGCGGACATGACCAGACGGTTTTGGATTGGCCTAGTCCTCAGCGTCCCGGTGATCGCCTTGGAAATGGGTGGCCATCTCGCGAACCTCCACATGATACTGGGGCCACAGACGTCGAACTGGCTGCAGTTGGTGCTCGCGACACCTGTTGTCCTCTGGGCGGGCTGGCCCTTCTTCGAACGCGGCTGGAAATCCTTGGTGACGCGCCGCCTGAACATGTTCACCCTGATCTCGATGGGAACGGGTGCTGCGTGGATTTACAGCGTTGTCGCGACCGTTACGCCTGGACTGTTTCCGGTCACGTTCCGCGCAGAGGGAGGTTCGGTCGCCGTCTATTTCGAGGCTGCTGCCGTCATCACGGTCCTGGTCCTGCTTGGTCAGGTTCTGGAGCTGAGGGCGCGCGAACAGACGGGCGGTGCCATCCGCGCGCTTCTCGATCTGGCACCGAAGACCGCACGGCGCGTGCGCGCCGATGGTATAGATGAGGATGTCGGTCTCGACGCCGTGGCTGTTGGCGACCGCCTGCGGGTTCGACCGGGAGAGAAGGTGCCACTTGATGGCTTGCTTCTGGAGGGCCGAAGCTCCGTCGACGAATCCATGATTACGGGCGAATCGATGCCCGTCACCAAGGATGTCGGGTCGAAGCTGATCGGCGGGACCATGAACCAGACCGGTGGTTTCGTCATGGAGGCTGGCAAGGTCGGGAGCGACACCATGCTCTCACAGATCGTCCGCATGGTCGCAGAGGCCCAACGCTCGCGCGCGCCCATCCAGCGCCTCGCCGATGAAGTCTCGGGCTGGTTCGTTCCGGTAGTCATCGGGGTGGCACTCGTCGCGTTCGCTGTCTGGATGATCTATGGGCCGGAGCCTCGTTTCGCCCACGCCCTAGTGGCGGCCGTTGCCGTTCTTATCATTGCCTGCCCCTGTGCCCTGGGGCTGGCAACACCAATGTCGATCATGGTCGGCGTCGGTCGCGGAGCAAGTCTTGGCGTGTTGATCAAGAACGCCGAGGCCCTGGAGCGCTTCGAGAAGGTCGATACGCTTGTCGTCGACAAGACAGGCACTTTGACGGAGGGGCGACCCGAGGTGACAGCGATCGCCGCGGTCGCAGGCATATCAGAATCCGAATTGCTGCGGCTCGCGGCCACAGTCGAGCGTTCAAGCGAACATCCGCTGGCACTGGCAATCGTCAATGCGGCCAACAACCGTGGCATCGTTCTGGGAGATGCTACCGACTTTGACAGTCCTGTGGGCAAAGGCGCGACGGGCGTGGTCGAAGGCAAGCGGCTGATCCTCGGCAGCCACCGCATCATGGAGGAAGAAGGTGTCGACGTTACCGCGATGACTGCGAAGGCAGAAGAGCTTCGTAATGACGGCGCAACGGTCATCTTCACTGCTATTGATGGCCGCTTGGCAGGTCTCTTTGCCATTGCCGATCCCATCAAGGCGACGACACCGGATGCGGTGAAGGCGCTCATCGAAGACGGTATTCGCGTCGTCATGCTGACGGGCGATAACAAGACGACCGCTCTTGCCGTAGCACGCCGCCTCGGCATCTCGGAGGTGGAAGCGGAAGTCCTGCCTGAGGACAAGAGCAAGATCGTCTCGCGGCTGCGCAGTGAAGGCAGGATTGTTGCCATGGCGGGCGACGGTGTGAATGATGCTCCTGCACTGGCCGCAGCAGATGTGGGTGTTGCCATGGGAACAGGAACCGACGTTGCCATCGAAAGCGCAGGCGTCACTCTCCTGAAGGGTGACCTGCAGGGGATTGTCCGGGCACGGCAGATGAGCCGAGCAACGATGAGCAACATCCGGCAGAACCTCTTCTTCGCCTTCATCTACAATGCGGCAGGCGTACCCGTCGCGGCGGGCGTCCTTTATCCCATCTTCGGTCTGTTGCTCTCACCGATCATCGCGGCGGCGGCAATGGCATTGTCTTCGGTCAGTGTTATCGCCAACTCTCTCAGGTTGAGGAGCATGAAGATATGACAGCCAACCGCACGCTCCTGCTGAAGGGCGCATCCCTGGCCCTGATCCTGGTGTTCTACATCCTTCGTCAGCACTGGGTGCACGTTCTGGGCTACGTCACCTACCTGGTCCTGTTGGCCTGCCCGCTGATGCACCTGTTTCATCGACATGGCGGTCACGGCCACAAGGATCATCGGCCGTGACCTACCAGCGGTCGGCATCGAGCACTGTAGCCTTGTCGGCATTGGCCGAACAGGTCTTCGAGTTGCTCGACAATCCGGCTGTCCTCGGTGCGCACATGGAAGAGCCCTCAGTCATGAGGCTGGGGACTTCCATGACGTACCAAGTCGACAACGCGGAGGGACGTGCCGTCGGCTCTGTCTTCAAAATGACGGGGCTGATACTCGGCCGGGCGCTCTCCGTGGAGGCAGTCGTGACGGAACGGCATCCTCCGCTCTCAAAGACGTGGGAGACGCGCGGAACGGTGCGTCTCCCACATCATCGGTTCCTACCGTATGGGATTCAGGATCAGTCCCGCCAGATCGGGATGCAGCCTGAGCGTCAGGATCGAGTACAACCTGCCCACACGTCTCCCCAATAGGCTGCTGGGGCGCTTGCGGGGTGGGTTCTACGCCAACTGGTGCGTGACGAAGATGACCGTCGGAGCGATTGCGCATTTCCGTGCCGTTCAGCCGACGCGGTAACCCGGAGCCGACACCTGCAGGCCATCACGAAGATGCGAGCGAACCTTCTCTTTGCGGTATCGCAAGGACGCTTCGACGGACGCGGTGTCCAATAACAGGCAACGCAGACATTACTAGCAGGACCAGAATTATGACCAGCAGAACACTTCTCCGCGCCGCCCTTTCCGTCACACTCCTGTCGGCGACGGCAATGCCGGTGCTGGCCGACGCCACCCACAATCATCCGGCGGCGAACGGGACCGCTGCCGCTCCCCTTGATATCGTACGGGCGGCGACAGACCTTGCTCCGCCAGTAGGTGCGAGGGGACCGGAAACGATCAAGGTGAAGCTCGACACGGTCGAAGTTACTGGCGTCCTAGCGGACGGCGCGACCTACCACTACTGGACCTTCAACAAGAAGGTTCCGGGTCCTTTCGTTCGGGCAAGGGTCGGCGACACCGTCGAAGTTGAACTGACCAACCTTGCCGATAGCAGTGAACGCCACAGCGTGGACTTCCATGCAGTCACGGGACCGGGAGGTGGAGCTGAGGCGACGGACGCCGCACCCGGCGAGACTAGGGGCTTCACCTTCAAAGCAATGAAACCGGGCCTTTACGTTTACCACTGCGCTGTGCCGATGGCCGCCCACCATATTGCAAACGGGATGTACGGCCTGATCCTGGTGGAACCTGAAGCTGGCCTTCCTCCGGTCGACAGGGAATTCTACGTGATGCAAGGCGAGGTTTACACGAAACAGGCCTATGGAACGAAGGGCAAACTGACTGAGAGCCTCGACAGGCTGATGGACGAGACGCCGGAATACTATGTGTTCAACGGTGCAGCGAACGCGCTGACCGGTGACAATGCGTTGACCGCAAAGGTCGGCGAGACTGTTCGCATCTACTTCGGTGTCGGCGGCCCCAACAAGACGTCGAGCTTCCACGTAATCGGGGAAATCTTCGACAGGGCCTATCAACTGGCATCTCTGACAACCGAGCCACTGACGGATGTGCAGACCATCACCGTTCCTCCCGGCGGCGCTGCGGTTGTCGACATGACCATGGACGTTCCCGGTGAGTACATGCTCGTGGACCACGCTCTTTCACGCGCAGCGCGTGGCCTCGTGGGCAAGCTGGTCGTCGAGGGGGACGAGCGGAAGGAGGTCTTCAAGGTTCAACCGGCTAGCACGGCGGAAGCTGGGCACGGCGGACACGAAACCCACTGAAATTCTTTGACTGAGGTAGGAAGAGGTGGGAGAAGGTTCGATCCTTTTCCCGCCTCTTTGTTATGCAGCCATGCGCTCGCAGCTTTGAGCACACTTGCGGCAGGCATCGACGCAGGTCTGCATATCGCCAACATGTCCGCGCGCTGGGTCGACCGGCTTGGAATGCAGGCAAGCAAGTTGGCGTCAAGAAGCCCCTGAAGCAGCGCCAGATCTGGGCAGTCCGCTTCTTCCTGGACCGTGAAGGAAGGATGCGAGATTGGGCGCTTTTCGATCTTGCCATCGACAGCAAGCTCCGGGGCTGCGATCTGGTAAAACTGAAAATCGGGACACTTGTCACCGGCCACGAAATTCGAACTCGGGCGATGGTCGTCCAGCAGAAAACTGGACGACCCGTGCAGTTCGAAATCACGACGGAGGTCAGAGCTAGTCTGCTTGCCTGGCTTCAACGAAGGGGAGGAACAGTCGATGACTATGCCTTTCCCAGTCGCGTCGGCCACGCTGGTCATCTCAGCACTCGGCAATACGCCCGACTGGTCGATGAGTGGGTGACGGCGATCGGGCTTCGTCGGCAGGATTACGGGACGCATTCCCTGTGGCGAACGAAGGCTACCATGATCTACAAGGCCACCGGCAATCTTCGAGCGATCCAGATCCTGCTTGGCCATAACCAAGATCGAGAACACAGTCAGGTATCTCGGCGTCGACATTGAGGATGCACTAGAACTGGCCGAACGGACCGAAATCTAAAAGGGGGCGGCCCTGCATGTTGCGGGGCCGCGCCCGCTTCTTGCGTGAGCCTCTCGAAAGACTCAATCCGCTTTGCGCCGTCACTCCTGCCGTTCGGAGAAAAAATTGGATCTTGTAAGCAGTCATTCATCGACAACGGGAATGGTTGCCGGTCTCTGTAGCTCATGGCTAAAGACGCTACCCAATCCTAAGCCGTCACTCCGCCCGGAATGCGAGGGCAGTTCAAATTTTGAGTTATGCGAAGAGTCTGAGCTCCTTGCGTAAGACATGCTCATCATTCTGAAGATCGCCGGACGCCTGCGCCACAGTGTAACCCCACGCTCCTTGACCAACTTCCTTGCTCAGGCTTGTACTCGCGGCTGAACTTCGCTCAAGTTTCATTGGAAGCACCTAATTCGGTGCCCAAGAAACCGGCAGCAGGCGAGCCTGTTTGATAAATTCTAACCAATTGCTTGAGAGAAATCTTAAGGCGGGCGTGCGCAATCTAGCGGTCGAAGGAGTACTCGTATGCGCACCATCTTTTCGGCTTTGATCTGTCTATTCGTCGCCTGCCTTTCGGCGGCCCCGGCGGCGGCAAATGGGGAGTGGACGGCAGCAAGGGCAACGGATCAGGTCCGTTATACCCTTGACAATAAAACCTGGTTGGCTCTTCGCCAGGGTATGGTTGTCCCTAACAAAGCTTGGATCTCGACAGGAGCGCGTGGGCGCTTGCAGCTGGTGCGTGGAACCGAGAGTATTGCTTTTCAACCCAATACACTGGCTTCCGTCGTGACTCGGGGTACGGATCATAATCGTAAAACCGAGGTTAACCAGCAGGTCGGGGAAATAGTTCTTGAAATAGAAAAACGCCAGAAGCCACACACGACCGTCCAGACGCCTTTCCTGGCTGCTGTTGTCAAGGGCACACAATTTACCGTTACAGTTGGTGAAGCCAACGCAGCCGTCGCAGTCGATCAAGGCGTGGTAGAGGTTACTGGCTTCAAGACCAGCGAACGGAGCAATTTGACGGCTGGGCAGAATGCTGCAGTTACCGAAACAGGAATGACAGTCGATGGTAGTATACAGCAGCCTGCCATTACGCGCGCGGTATTCTCTCTTCAATCGATCAAAGCCAGCTTTGCCTTTCGCGATGCGCCTGCCCGGGATACCACGTCAAATGGGGCGAGGGCGGCACAGGCGATCGATGAAGCAATCAGCAAAAAAGTCGAGGCTGCGAAAAAAGATCAGCAGGCTAAGAGTGAGCGCGACGCCGATGCTGGAAAAGAGACCAGCAGCTCCGATGGTAAGGGCAAATCTGGCGAGAAGGGTAACGGGAACTCCGGTGGCAACGGCAACTCGGGCGGCGACGGCAGCGGGAACTCCGGTGGCAACGGCCACGGGAACTCTGGTGGCAACGGCAACGGGAACTCCGGCGGAAACGGCAATGGGAACTCGGGCGGAAATGGCAAAGGGCGGTCGGGCGACTAGCCATGCTGCTGTCAAGGGGCGTTACCCGAGATCGAACGCTGCGGTTTTGTGACGCCCCTTGACTGATGTCTGGACACCAGGCTCGATTTGTCCCGCAGAGTTGAGCTTCCCATCCGCAGCTCGGAGAGCCGCATCGGCTGCCGGCCTTTGAAGGTGGCGTTTGACGTTAGCAAATGACCACAGTGCGAAATCTAATGTATGCAGTTCCCGAGAAATTAGGCAGATGCAAATAGAAGAGATGGCTGTTTGTCTGTGAGTTCCGTATGAAACAAGTTTTTAGACAGAAGCCATTTCTCGTACTGGGGCTCCCCATGGCGGTAACGGCGCTGACGATCGGCTTGCTGTTTGGTGCGCTGCTCCTGTCTGCAGCAAAGTCAGATCAAGCCGCAATTCAGCGTCAGCAGGGTCTTTTGAACCTTGTGGTGGGGAATCTGGAAGAAGAGGTGGCCCACAACCAAGAGAGCGCAACTGTCTGGGATGACGCCGTCGTGGAGGTCCGCCAGCGAAACAGCGAGTGGATGGCGTCCAACCTCGGTGAGTGGATGCATAGCTATTTCCGGCATGATGCGGCGCTGGTTCTCAATGCGAGCGATGGCCTCGTCTACGAATTCATTGCTGAACCTTCCACATCAGCGTCAGGCGCAGAGATTGCTGAGCTGGCGAAACCCTTGGTGGAAAGGCTCCGGCAGCGGCTTGCCGCGGGCGAAACTGCGACCGGCACGACCATATTGTCGATCGGCGAGAGCGATCTTCTCGACCTCAACGGCCGTGCCGCAATCGTAAGTGTGAAGCCGATCGTCTCCGACACCGGAGAGATCGAGCAGGCACCGGGAACAGAGAACCTCCATATCGCCGTGCGCTATCTAGACGGCGTGCTGCTGTCCGAATTGGGGCGGAATTATCAATTCCAAGACCTCGCGTTCGCTCGTTCCTCAACTCTCGCTGCCGATGTTTCCCGTGTCCCTCTGCGAGCCAAATCCGGTGAGCTGATAGGCTATTTCCAATGGCAGCCTTTCACTCCTGGAGCGAGCGTCATCAAGTCTGTTTATCCAGTGATCCTGCTTGTAGGGGGCTCGGCCCTTCTTCTGATGAGCTTCCTGGGCCATGCGATCTGGCGGCGCTCGCAAAGCTTGGCTGAAAGCCAACAGGACCTCAGGCAATTGGCCATGCATGACCCTCTGACGGGACTTGCTAACCGAACGACGTTTCACGCTGCCCTTTCGGAGCGTCTTGAAAAAGCGACGGTTGAAAACAACGTCTCCGTCATGTTCGTGGATTTGGATCACTTCAAGGAGGTCAATGATACCTTCGGACATCCCGTCGGAGACATCCTCATCAAAGAGGTGGCAAACCGGTTGCTCGAACTCGGATCCTCGGCGCTTGTATCCCGGATCGGCGGGGATGAGTTCACGCTTATTCAAGAGGCCGGAGATCTTGCGGATGTCGAACGGCTCGCCGAAGAGATTATAGCCCTGCTCCGCCTGCCATTCCAAATCGACGGCAGACTGATAACGATCGGCGCAAGCATTGGACTTTCGTTCTCGGCACCCGGGCTTGAGGCGAGCGAAATCATGAGGCGTGCCGATATTGCACTTTACCATGCCAAGGCGGCGGGTAGGAATACTTTTGCGGTATTCGGCAACCACATGGAAGAGGTCTTGCGTCGTAGACGCGCCTTGGAGAGCGACCTGGCCGCCGCACTCGAGACAGGCACCCAACTCGCGGTTCACTTCCAGCCGGTGTACTCGGCACAAAATGGGCGGGTATCGTCAATGGAAGCACTCTGCCGCTGGACGCATCCCACGTTCGGTGAAATCTCGCCCGACGTGTTCGTTCCGATCGCCGAGCAATGCGGGCTGATCCAGAAACTGGGTCTGTACGTCCTTGAGGAAGCGTGCAGCCTGCTATCTGAGGTCCCCGATGGCGACTTGGGCATGTCAGTCAACGCCTCTGCGGTAGAACTCATGTCCTCCGGCTACGCGTTGCGGGTCCTGACGATGCTGGCAAAGTATGGACTTCAGCCGACCCGGCTCGAGATAGAGATTACCGAAAGCGTTGCGACAGACACCAACGGCAAAACAGCGGCAGCGATCCGGGACCTGAGAAAAGCGGGCGTAAGGTTTGCCGTTGATGACTTTGGGAAGGGTAATTCGTCGTTTGGGCAGCTTCTCAAGCTAGATGTGGATCGGATCAAGATCGACAAGATCTTCGTTGACCAAATCCATCAAGGTGGGGGCATGCCGCTGATCGAAGCCATCGTGCAGATGGCACGCCATAAGGGGCTGAAGACCACGGCGGAAGGGATCGAGACCGCCGACCAACGTTTAGCGCTCACCTCGCTGGGATGCGATCACCTGCAGGGCTTCGAACTCTCAAAGCCGCTGAGCCGAGTGAGCACGATTCATTTGATGTCTGGCCCGGATAGTCGAATGGAACGCACGGTTCTGTGACGCCGACAGGAAGGTGCTGGACCGCTTTTCCTGGTCTCCGACCGTGATACTGAGCAAGTGTTAGTCCGCTACCGGCGCCGACGCGACAGAACCGGACAGACCGCCCACGGCCCCTTTCCGGACATCTCAACTAAACCAGATGCTTGATCTGCCTCGTTTTCCTGCCTGCATGCATCCGACGTGATGGCGGGTCGGCGGTTCGTATCCGTTCAAGAGCACTACGGATGAGCATCACTGAAAGCAGGGCATCCGCCCCAAGGATTCAAGACTGAGCTCATCACGTCAATAGCGCGAGGTCACACAGCTTCTAAGGAGCGGAATTGGCCCTTAAACCTGTCCCATGGACGGCATATGGCCCCATCTTCGAATTACGGTGGCTCGGAGCGCTGGTGGCCGGTTGAAATTCTGATCATTTGCTGAAAGTTTGTGCTTTCAATCGATCGGGAATATTCAATTGCAGTTCTTACGTTCATTTGGGCCGGCAGTGACTGGCACGGCTCCAATGGAGGCTCTGCGCGCTGGCATTGGAGCTTTTATCGGGCTTTGGCTGTCCGGCTATTTCTTGCTGTCCCCCGGCGTTGATCTCGAAAGTGGCCTCTACCTTGTCGCACCGCTGGGCGCGACTGCCGTTCTCCTGTTTGCCGTTCCCAACAGTCCGCTTGCTCAGCCATGGTCTGCTGTTGTCGGCAATACGGTCGCGGCTCTTGTTGGCGTGGCAATCTCGCTATTCATTCACGAGCCGACGTTACGGATCGCCCTTGCTGTCTCGCTGGCGATCCTTGTGACAATCATGCTGCGGGCAGTTCATCCGCCGGCAGGAGCAGTCGCCATGACAGCTGCCATGAGCCCGGAAGCTGTGGAGCGCCTTGGTTTCTGGTTTGCGCTTGCGCCAATTGCGACGGGCACTGCAAGCCTCGTCCTGATTGCGATCGCCTATGCCAGGCTCGCAGGGCGTCGCTATCCATTTCGTCAATTCGACCAGCAAAACAGGCATGGCACAGCTGACAGGATCGCCGTCGAACGGCTGGGGCTCTCTGAGGCTGAGCTAAGCGACATCCTTCAACGCTATCGGCAGTCATTCAACCTCGGCGTTGAAGATTTGGCACGCCTTATCGGCGCAGCAGAGCTCCAGGCAGCAGCGCACCAGACCGGTACTCCAACGGCGGGCGCCATCATGTCCTCGAACCTGATCACTGTGAAGGCAAACACAGATTTGGGCACGGTCGCGGATCTCTTCCGGCGTCATCGTTTCACATCGCTACCCGTCGTTGACGGGAAGCAGCGGTTTCTAGGCATTATCTTCCAGATGCATCTCATCAGCCGCGCAAGAGAAGACGCACTTCGTCTCGATCGAGGTCTCATCCCCGCCCTGCGAAGGCTGATCGATCCCGAAAGGGATAAGCCAGTCCTCGCAATCGACATCATGAGTGTCACGGTCCCTCGCGCTATTGCGACCACGCCGCTCGGAGCCTTGTTGCCGTTGATGGGTGACACAGATGTTGATGCCGTGCCCATTCTGGAATACGGCAAACTCATCGGTATCGTCACCAGAACCGACCTCATCGCCGCGATGGCCCGCGGGATCGCTCGAGCAGAAATTTGATGGCGTCTGCAAGATAGGGCCCGCGCGCGGAACTACGAACGCCATGTATGTCGGCTGCGCACCGCCGTGTCGTCCGTCCCGTATGAGGATAGTGTATTCTCCATCGACTCAGGCCCTCATCCTTCCTGGCACGATGTTGCCGTCGGAAGGTGAGGTCAAACGGAAGCCAAGAAGCAGGCTCTGAAGAGTGGCGCTTTCGCTGGCCAAGGCTGCGCCAGCAGCGTTCATCTCTTCCACCATGGCCGCGTTCTGTTGTGTCGATTGATCCAGATGGTTCACCGCCACATTGACCTGCGAAAGGCCGACCGCCTGTTCCTGGGCTGCAATGGCGATGGCATCCACATGGCTTGCTGCTTCCTGCACCAGCTCGTCAATCTCGGCCAGTCCGGTACCGGTCTCGGAGACCAGCTCGACCCCCTGGCGAACAGCCAGTTCAGAATTACCGATCAGCCCCGAGATTTCCCGCGCTGCCTGTGCCGAACGTTGTGCCAGCTCCCGGACTTCCTGCGCAACCACGGCAAACCCCTTGCCGGCCTCGCCGGCGCGGGCTGCCTCGACGCCCGCGTTGAGAGCGAGCAGGTTTGTCTGGAAGGCAATCTGGTCGATCACATCGATAATTTGGCTGATCTGGCTCGATGCCTGTTCTATCTTGTCCATCGCCGCCACGGCGTTTCGTACCACTTCACCTGATCGATTTGCCCTTTCGCGTGCGCGCTTCGTCACGCTGCGGGCCAAATCTGAGCGTCTGGACGTGGCTGTCACATTTGCTGTGATCTGTTCCAGTGCAGCGGCCGTCTCTTCAAGCGAGGCGGCCTGCTGCTCGGTGCGCTTCGACAGGTCATCCGATGCTGAAGAAACTTCGGATGCTCCGCCGGTGACGGTCGTGACCGATTGGCCAACACCAACCAGCGCTTGCCGCAACTGCACCACCGAGCGATTGAAGTCATGGCGAAGGTCTTCGAACTGCGGCGCGAAAGCCTGGGTCACCTCGCAAAGAAGGTCGCCAGCAGCAAGTTTCCTCAAGGCCTGGGCAAGCGTGCCCGTCGCCTTGTTCATACGCGCTTCGGCCTCTGCCTCTGCTGCGATTTGCATGTCAACTCGGTCGCGTTCGGCCTGTTCGCGCGCACGCTCTGCCTCAAGCTCCAGTTCGCGATTGCGGATCGCAGAGAGCCGGAAGACTTCCACCGCTTTGACCATGTCTCCGACTTCGTCCTTCCGGTCGGCAGACTGCCCCGTTGTCTCAAGGTGCCCCTCCGCCAATCTGCGCATTGACAGTACGAGCGCCTTCAGTGGATGGCTGATGGTGCGTGCCAGGAGCATCGACGAAGCGATGACCAGAACTGCTCCAGCGACACAAAGGAGCAGAACCGTTCCGAGGCGAGTGAATGCGCCTGCGGCGATGGCGCGAGCCTCGCTGCCGAGGCGTTCAAGGCTTGCCGTTTCCAGAGCCTTCATTGCGTCAATGCGCTGACTGGCGGCTGCAAACCAGCGATCAGCACTCAAATCACTGGCCGCTGTTGGACCCATCCCAATCAAGGTCGACCTTGTAGTTTCGATCTCCTGCGACGCTGGAATGGATAGGTGCGAAGCGTAGGCGGATTGCCGTTCCTTCTGTTGCAGGGCGAGGAAGTTATCGATCAACACATTCTGCGCGCCAGCCATGCGGGCAAAGGGAGCAATGCGCTCGGGGTCGATATCCCCGGACGTGATGAAGGCGTTGCCGGTAGCGCGTTCCTGGCCTGCGATCTCCTTTGCCTGCATGAGCAGGTTATAGGCGATCATTTCGGCCGCGATCCTCGACCCGACACCCTGGAGGGACAGTTCCGAGGCGAGGCCCGAGAGCTCACCGATTAGGCCGCTATAGAAGTCGAAGGACTGTTTTCCGGTGAAGGACAGATTGTCTATAGATCGTCTTGTGTCGGCGAGGCTTTTCAATGTGTCCTGAGCGAAGCTCCAGCGACGGTTGAGCTCTGTGTTTTCGAATTCCGCCAAGGCATCAGCGAGATCCGGCAATTTTGCCAGAGCCACATCCGTCGATTGACGCGCTGTCACAAGCGGTTGTTTGTCCGCACTTCCCTTTGATCCGATGTATCCAGCGCTCTGCCCCCGCTCTCCCTGAAGGACGTGGATCAGCTCGCCCATCGCCGCGATGTTCTCGCTCACTTTGACCACGGTCTGCATCTGCTGGTAGGAACCCCAAGAGCTTAGAAACTCCATCGAGGCAAGGGTGAGTGCTGCAACCAGGGGGATCATGATCGCAAGCCAGAGGCGTTTGCTGATTGAAAAGTCGGTGATGCGCATCTGCAGGTTGTCCTGAGCTGGGGCATCATGCCGAATATCGTAACATCATGATACGATGTGAATTTTAGCTAGAATTGATGTGATGAGGTAAAAACCTGCCTAACGCATTCTGGCTCGGTTTGACGAATGCCAAGCGTCGAAAAAATAAACCTCAGCGTGCGTCAACCCAATGCAGGTTTGGTGGGGATTTGAAGCGCGAACTGCACATTTACGCGCAAACTCCAGGCGCAATTGAGCGGATGGCATGGAGGGGCCGATCATCGTCTGTCGCCTGTGTATCGAGGATCAAGTGACAGCAGCCGGTCCATGAGATAGGCGACCGTCTCGGGTCCGGCGCAGCCACGGATCACGCATTCATGCATGTCGCAGACGGTGTCACAGACTCGCTCACGCCGCGATCTAAAGACGACCGGAGGAACAAACCTGTCGCGGTCTATGCCTCGGTCCGGCTTCTGGCTCTTCAACATGATTCCTCATCTTCAATAGATTTGTTTTAGAGGGTCCCGCCGGTAAAGCGTGGAAAGAGGACTTCATTTTCCAGGTGCATGTGCTGGACGAGATCGTCGGCAAACTTCTTTACGCCTGTGTAAAGCGCGCGCCATGAATTGCAGGCACCGTCCGGTAGATGAAATCCGCCCGTCACGTGCTCGAGTTCCGTCAGATGCTCTGCCTCGACGTCATGTTCGTGGCGCATCTGTTCAATGGGTCTTGTCAGAGCTTTATGGTCGCCGCGTTCCATGAGTGGGAAGAGCATAAGCTCCTCGCTATGCATGTGGCTGTGAAGGTCGCTCTGGATGCGCTCGAGCAGATTTGCCAGGCCGATCGGTGCATCGTGGTGATCGCCATGCACCCGCTCGACCTTGGCTGCGAGAGGGATCAAAGAGTTGAGTTCCGCACGGTGGGTGTCGTGGTAGCGTGTCTTGAGGTGCTTGATCAGATCGACAGTTTCATCCGGTGCTTCTGTCGAGGCGGCATCGACAAGGCCCTGCAATTCGCCCACCAAGGTTTCCGGCGAGAGTCCTGCGGCTTCGGCCGCAACCTCGAGGCTATCAGAGCCACCGCAGCAGAAGCTGATGCCGTGACCGCGGAAAAGTGCGGCTGCACCGGGGAGGGAGGTCGCGATCTTTCCGACCGTCTGGCTTGCGTCAAGTTTCATCGAGTTCACCTTGCTTTGCGCTTTAATGCGTTACCGCTGTGGTGCCGACTATGGTGAGGAATGCCGATCCGGTCGTTGCGCTTTCGCAAACAAGATGTGCTCGTACTCCCTCGCGCATCAGGGCGCGTGGGCATTGTTTTTTGCCCGCGATACCCAGGCCGCTCCCTCTTGCGCGTGATGAAAGCCGTTCGAGAACTTGGCTGTGGGATAAGTATGCCCGATCAACTCGGCGGCCTCTTGGGGTTCCATGCTGCCCGACAGCGTTTCCTGGAAGATGACGGCGATGCGCGCCATGTCGCAGTCCTGTGGTGAGAGACGGAAGCCAGTGACCCCGGCCTCTTGCAACTCCTTCAGTTCGCTGAGCAGGAGTTGGCACGTGTGCGACATTGTCTGCACGCCATTAAGCACCAGGAATGACTGGCGATCGAGTGTCTTGATTGACAGGCCGTCCGGCTCTTCGCCACAGACGAACTGGCAATTGTCCTTGATCCTGCCCTTGGAACGGGCATGGGCGCAGCGAGCCGATATGGCAAGCGGCATGCGACCGAATACCATCACTTCGAGAGCCACATCCGGCGCGTCGGCGGCGATCCTGGCGATCGAGCTAAAGGGAAGTTCCGGCGGAAGACAGATACGGTCTGCCCCGCGTTGTGCCAGCAAGCGCACGGTTGGGCCATTATAGACATTGACCAAGGGGCCGACGAGGTGTCGGCGGCCCTTGATCAGGCCGATGGCGGAGAGGTCGTTTACCTCGATGGGGTAGTCCGACGTCTCGATCAGCTCTTTCACGATCCGACTTTCTCGCTCCAAGGTGATTAGCGCCAGCGAGGAAAAGGCCACCGACTTTCCCGCCCGTTCCAGGCGCTCCACCACGTCTGCCAAGTATGGCTCGATGAAATGCTGCCGTTTGGAGCAGACAGTCTCGCCGAGGATAATGTGATCCACGGGCGCTTCGTCTGCGATCTGATAATAGAAATCCCGCCATTTCGGGCCGTCCCAGAGATAGTATACAGGGCCCAGTGTCAGTTCAGTCATGCTCATCTCCAGCGCTTCTCATAGGCTCCGACCGTGGTCTTCTGCCCTTCGCTCAGCGCCCTCAGCCGGGTCAACAACGGGCCACGCCCCGAGGGGGCGGTTGCGAGTACCTGGCGCAGCGTGGATACGACTTCGGCCACATAGGCTTTGCCGCGCTGGCGTCCTTCGATTTTCAAGGCAGAGACGCCGGCATCCTTCAAGGCTTCGATTTCACCCATGACATCGAGGGACACTGGGTCTTCGAAGGCGTAGCCACGGGCATCGCCGATGTCGAAGCGTCCCTTGCACAGTGTGGGGTAGCCGGCGGCCTCCCCATGGCTGAACCGGTTGATCGTATAAGTGCCGAGCTCCGACACCATGTCGGAGCCGTCTTGTCGGTACTGCACATGGCTCGCCGGAGAGCAGACGCCGTTCATATTGGGCGATTTGCCGGTGGCGTATGAGGAGAGCGAGCAGCGTCCCTCGGCCATGACGCAAAGCCCGCCGAAGACGAAGACCTCGATCTCGCATTTGACCTTGCGACCAATGCGGGCAATGTCGCTGATCGTCAGCGTTCTCGGCAAGACGACCCGTTTTGCGTTGAAGGCTTCGACGAGAAAATTGATCGCTTCGGGATTGGAAGCAGACGCCTGGACCGAAACATGCAAGCGCTGCTCTGGATAGTGTTCCCTGACATGGGCCATGAGACCGAAATCCGCCAGGATTAGCGCATCGGCACCGAACCTTATCGCGTCGGCGGCCGCACGATACCAGATCTCTTCGTCGCCAGCCCGCATGAAGGTGTTGAGGGCGACGAATGTCATGCAGCCTTTCTTGCGGGCATAGACAATCGCGCCTCGCAACTCTTCTCGGCTAAAATTGAGGCCGGGGAAATTGCGGGCATTGGTCTCGTCGCGGAAGCCGCAATAGACCGCGTCAGCGCCTGCATCGACGGCTTCACGAAAGGCTGCTGGCGTTCCCGCCGGACAGATCAGTTCCATCACTGGATCCCCCTCAGCGACTGGCGTCGGATTTCCTCGGCTAGCCTGTGAACGATGGGCGCGGCAGGTCCTCCGATCCGTGCGAGATCACGCGGAAGATCGATATCGCAGTCATCGAGGGCGTTTCTCATCGCAAGCATCGCTTCCATGTCCCCGATCACCTTTAGGTCGCGGGAAAAGAACAGCGCATCAGCATCGCAACGCCCCTCAAGGAGCGCCAGCAGCATCACCAGCGGGGCCTCGACACCCGCATCCGCTGTGAATGCCTCGCTCTGGCGCACCACCTTGAGACGGAGGAGGTGAGGCTCGATCAGGAAGACTAAGGGCAGATCAGTCGGGGCAAACGAAAAGCGGCAGCTTTTGTATGTGCCAAGGCGCTCGAACATATCGCCATGAGCTAGGAGCAGGAGCTTGAAGAGGCGACTTGCCACGAGCTCAATTGATACGAGCGGCATGAGCGGCACGGCTTTCAGCGGGAGAGCCAGAATGGATGTTATCTGCATTGCGCCAATTTGAGTGGTTTGAACCGGCGCAAACCTATGGGAACGGCCGACAATCCAGATTGCTCCAGCGCAAAGACGCAACCGAATTCAAAGGTCATAGCGGTCCGCATGACACAGAACGCACCGCCTCGTCGCTACGACGGTCTTCAAGCTTTCATGACCGAACTGGAAAGGCAGGGACGGCTTCTCCGCGTCGCGCAGCCGGTGAGCCTTGTTCATGAGGTAACCGAAATCCACAGGCGCGTCCTGGCAGAGGGAGGCCCGGCCTTGCTCTTTGAGCGCCCGGTCCGGTCGGACGGTGCAGTGTCAGAGATACCGCTGCTTGCCAATCTGTTCGGCACGCGCGAGCGGATCGAACTTGGCTATGGCATCCCTGGCGGCAAGATTGGCGATCTCGCGGACCTTCTGGCCGAATTGCGCGAACCGAGGCCGCCTGCGTCGCTCCGGGATGCCCTGAAGAAGCTGCCTGTGCTTCGCTCCGCCATGGCGCTGGGATGCCGCAGGGTGTCTCACGCCGAATGCCAGGATATCGTGTTCGAAGGCGAGGGCGTTGATCTCAACCGACTGCCGATCCAGTGGTGCTGGCCCGGCGAACCGGCACCGCTGATCACCTGGGGGCTTGTCGTCACCGCATCGCCCTCCGACCCTAGGGATGTCAATGTCGGCGTCTACCGGCTGCAAGCGCTGGATCGCAGGCGACTGATCACGCGCTGGCTTGCCCATCGTGGTGCTGCAAAACACTTCCGGCAGTGGCAGGCCGTGGGGCGGCATATGCCCATTGCGGTCGTGATCGGCGCTGATCCTCAGACAATCCTCGCAGCCGTTATGCCGCTGCCAGAGACCATGAGCGAGCTGTCATTCGCCGGTGTGCTCAGAGGCAAGCGCGCCCATGTGGTGCGAGCGCTCACCCAGCCGCTTGATATTCCAGCCACTGCAGAAATCGTGCTGGAGGGGACCGTATCGATCGCGGAGACTGCGCTCGAGGGGCCTTATGGCGACCACACTGGCTACTACAATTCTGTCGAGCCGTTTCCCGTCATGAACATGAGTGCGATGACGATGCGGCAGAATCCGGTTTACCTCTCGACCTTCACCGGCCGCCCCCCGGATGAACCTTCTGTGCTCGGAGAGGCAATGAATGCTCTCTTCCTTCCCCTCGTGAAGCGCCAGTTTCCAGAGATTGTCGATCTCTATCTGCCTCCAGAAGCCTGTTCCTACCGGGCGATCGTCGTCTCGCTCGACAAGCGCTATCCGGGGCAAGCCCGCCGGATCATGCTCGGGCTTTGGTCGATGCTGCCGCAGTTCAGCTACACCAAGCTCATCATCGTGGTCGATGCCGATGTTGACGTCAGAAACTGGAGCGATGTCATCTGGGCGCTGTCCACGCGGTTCGACGCCTCCCGCGATCTCGTGGTGGTGGATAACACACCCATCGACTACCTCGATTTTGCCTCTCCCAAGCCTGGGCTCGGTGGAAAGCTCGGTCTCGATGCCACCAACAAGCTTGGCGCAGAAACCGATCGGGAATGGGGCCGCGTGCTGCAAATGACGCCGGAGGTCTCGGCGCGCGTCGATGCGATCTGGCGCGAACTTGGACTTGGATCCCTCAAGACAAGGGAAGGTGAGCCATGATGAAGCGTGTCATTCTCGGCATGTCCGGTGCTTCGGGGGCGGCGATCGGTCTTCAGGTCGGCCGGCTCCTGGCGGCCATGGATGATGTTGAACTGCATCTCGTCGTCACGTCAGCAGCGCGCCGGACAATCGCACATGAGGCGGGCAACGAGGCGCTGGGGCGGCTAATCGGGCTCGCCGCTCATTTCCATTCGGAAAGCGATATCGGTGCATCGATTGCCAGCGGATCGTTCCGCACGGCCGGTATGATCGTCGCCCCTTGTTCGATGCGGTCTCTTGCAGCGATCTCGACCGGGATCACAGACAATCTTCTCACTCGCGCCGCCGATGTGCAGCTCAAGGAGCGTCGCAGGCTGGTTCTGCTTACCCGCGAAACGCCGCTTCACCTCGGGCACCTGCGCAACATGGCGGCGGTGACCGAGATGGGGGCCGTGGTGATGCCGCCGGTCCCCTCATTCTACCGCAATCCAGCGAGCGTAGAGGATCTCGTCGCTCATATTGCGGCTCGTGCCGTGGATCTGCTCGGGTTGACGGACGCACCCTTGATACCGGAGTGGAGAGGGTGAGGGCGCTCATGGCTCCCTCCTATCCCTTTCGCGCTATCAACGGCATGTAAAAGACCACGTAACCCAAGAATGCCACGATCCAGGCGATCCCTGCGATCGGCAATAGCAGCATGGTGTGCTGCGGCCAAATTGCGACCGAAATCCTCAGCAGTGCCGAGAGGATGATTGGTGCATAGATGAGCCAGGTTGTCGAGTGCGGGGACGTCAAAGCCTGGCCCGTATGGCCTCTCGTGGCGCGGGTCATCACCGCCAACGTCACGACCCCGACCCCACCTGTCGTCCAGGCATGGATGCCTGCCGAGGCGAAGCCGGAGTGGTCCAACAGCATCGACAGGCCGGTCAGCAAAAAGCCTACGGGAATGAAGAGATAGCCGACATGCAGGATCGTCACGAGGGGCTCCCCAAGCGTGCGCTCGGGGCACCATCTTGCCTGTCGCACGAGATGAGCAAGGCTGGCGACAAGCATCAGCAGCCCCGTGGGAAACTGGAGGCTTTCAAGACCGCCGCCGACAGCGATCCACATCGCCAGTGAAAGGCTCCCAAGGATCATGACGGCGAGATCGAAACGGGCGAAATTCTGCGGCAACCGCCCTGGATTGTTCGCCTTCAGCCAGTTGCCGGTAAATGCCGGAATAATGCGCCCCGCAACCAGAGAGATGAGGATGAGGATCGCAGACAGAGCCAGACGGTCGGCCATTTCGACGCGACCGTAGCGATCGAGCTCATGATGGAAAAACATCTGAGCGGCGCTCAGGAGCGCGAGAACGGCGACGATCTTGTAGTTGCGTCGGTTCGAGGCAGCAACAAGTTCTTTCAGAACAAAGATGGCGAGCACTGGCAGGAAGGCCAGCGCAACGAGTGTCGCGCCGAGCATGCCCGTCCATTCAGAGAGACTGATGGCAAGCCGCCCGGCGATCCAGAGAAGAAACAGTGCCAGAAGCGGCATGCCCTTCAAACCGGGCCTGCCGGTCCAGTTCGGCACGGCGGTGAGAAGAAACCCTGCTATCACGGCCGGGACAAAGCCGAAGAGAAGCTCGTGCTGGTGCCAGGCAACCGGGGGCAAGAGGGTCGGAACATGCATGAAGCCGAGGAACCACGGGACCCAGATAGCGATTGAGACGGCGGCCAAAAGCGCGCTGCCCGGGAAGAACAGACGGAACCCGCCAGACAGAAGACGCTGCGGGATGGAGGGGCCGGGAATTGTGGTCATGTCAGCACCTTTCCTGATCCACCGTTGCCGGCGACCAGAGCAGAGGAATATAGGCCTTGGCCCAGAGGAGGAAGGAAAGCGAAAACAGCGCAGAGGAGAAACCGTAAGCGCTGAAGGGCAGGGTGAGCGACGGCGCGAACTCCGAGAGGATCCGCAAAAGAACCGACAGGACCAGAAGCAGGATCGCCATCCGGGTTGTCTTCGAAAAAAGCAGCGGTTGACCGGTATGCAGCAGGCCTGCAATCGAGAGAACCTGCAGGACGCCGAGACCCAAGCCCCCCATTAATGCCAGATGCAGTCCGCCCAGCCACGGCAGGTCCAGGCCAATCAGGGAAAGTCCGCAGACAAGAAGGCCGGTGCCAGCCAGCGCACTCGACAGCCAAAGACCGCCAAGTTCGAAGGAAAAGCCTTCGCGCCCCACAAACCCCTCGGCGACCCGATCAAGAAAGGCTGCACCGGCAGCCAACATCAAATAGCCGCGCACGGCGTCCGAGAGCGTGGCCGCCTCTGCCACGATCACCAGCATGGTCAACCCCGCTGAGAGATGGATCCGGCCCGGATGCGGTCTGTAGGGCGAGGTCTTTTCCGTCGGATCAAGGATCAGATTGGTCACTGGGACGGTGATGCGGGCAAGGGCGAGACCGAGCAGGCCGAGAAGCGCGAACCCGAGAATTCTGATCGCGCTTTCCGACAGATCGTAGAGTTCAAAGGCCATTGCGATCCGCAGCATGGCCGCAGCCGCAGCAAAGGCGGTGACGAACAAGACGAAGCCCAGGAGATCTGTGCTCTTCTTGCTCCAGGACAGGCGCAGCGCATAGGCGAGCAGGAACAGCATCCAGGCCTGATCGAACATCAGACCGATCAGCCAGCCGCTCTCGACGGCAAGCAAGCCGAGCACTCGTGCGCCAGCCCAGAGGCCCGCAAACAGGAAAAGTGGACGGCCGCTAATCCGCCGCGTGTCCGTCCATTCCGGCAGTGCAGAGGTGAGGAAGCCTAAAAGCGCGGCTCCAAAGGAGCCGACCAGCATTTCCTGCGCGTGCCAGTGGGCGGGAAGAGACGAGGAAGCAAATGGCAGGTCGAGAGACCAAACGACCACCCAGAGAAACGGCCAGAGTGCCGCATGCAAGGCGGCAAGTGGAAACATCAACCTCAGACCTTCGGCGGACATTGCCCTGGCAAGATCGGCCGAGGGAAGCATGCGTATGGCTGGAAGCACACTCATGCCAGCCTCCGCTCGTCATGTTCTTCCACGACGGCAAACAGCGGATGATCGGAGATGAGCCTTCGCGCCGTCTCGAAAATCATCTCCTCACTGCGATGCCCCGGTGTCTCGGGAACAGCGACGCAGTCGAGAATTCCATGGCCGTAGCGATCGAGAACCGCGATCCGGTGGCAGATCCGCAGCGCTTCATGGATGTCATGGGTGATGAAGAGCCCGCCCTTGCCGCTGTTCGAGACCGTGGCGACAACGAGATCCTGCATCCGTCGTCGCAAGGCGGCATCGAGTGCGGTGAAGGGCTCGTCGAAATAGAGGAAATCGGGGTCGGCGACGAGCGCACGGGCAAGCGCCGTGCGCTGGCGCATGCCACCCGACAACTGCGATGGAAACTTTTGCCAGTCGCTCTCTTCCAGCGATACGCGATCACAGGCCGCTGCAGTTCTTACCCTTCGCTCGGACCGCGCCACTGGGAGGCCAGATAGGCCGAGTGCCACGTTGGCTTCGACCGTTGCCCATGGGAGGAGGCGCGGTTCCTGAAAGACGAAAGCGCAGCGCGCATAGCCTCGCTCGACCTGGCCGTGGCGGGGGATAATCAGCCCGGCGGCGATCTGGGCAAGCGTGCTCTTGCCGCAACCGGATGGTCCGACCAGCGCGACCATTTCCCCCTGGCTGACCTGCAGACTGACCTGTTCGAGAACGGGGCGGCCGAGAAAAACGTGCCCCACGGCTTTGAGCTGGAGGAGGGTCATCGGCGTACGCCCCAGGGTTGGGCGGCTTCCCGCCATGCCTCGGCTTCGGCGCGCAGAGGCTGAACAATTCCATATTCGACGCTGATCAGCGCAATGACCGACAGGAGGATCCACGCAAGAGCTGCTTCCACATCGAGTGCGGAACGGGCATTGGCGAGCGCGCCTCCTATCCCGCCGGCATTGGCCAGCAACTCGGCCATGACTGCTGCCTTGAAAGCCGTGCCCAGTGCCATGACCAAAGCAGGAAATAACGCATGAAGCGTTTGCCGTAGGGATATCTGAAACAGGCGGGCCAGCCACGACAGGCCGGCCATACGGGCCATGTCTTCCAATCCCCGGTCTCGTGTCTGGATGGCCTCGGCTGCACCAACAAAGACAAGCGGCAAGGCGGCGATAGCCGCAGTGGCAATGACCGTTCCGGCCCCCATGCCGAACCAGATCATCAGAAGGACGATCCAGGCGATTGGCGGGACGCCGATCAGCAAGGTTACTTGCGGACGCGCAAGCCTCATGATCGCCGGATGGTATCCGGCCACCACGCCTGCCATCGTTCCAAACACGGCGGCGAGTGAAAAGCCGCCGAGCGCCCTCAAGCTCGTCGACAGCACCAACATCTGATTGTCGGGGTCTGCTGCTAGCTTGAACAGGGTCTGGATCGTCTCGGCCGGTGCTGGCAACACGAAGCTGCCATAGGCTTCGGCTCCGAGCTGCCAAACGGCTGCAAAGACGGCAAGGCCGCTGAAACCCGCCCAGCCGGACCAGAGGAAGCGCGCCACCCTTCCCGCACGATAAGCTAGGCTCATGATGATCCCGCCCTACAGATAAAGTGACGCGTCCGGCATGCGACCGCCCACCATATCGAGATGCCTCTGTGCCACGGCTTTGAGCAGGGTCTCGATCGGTCCGCGAGCGTCCCGAGCGGCAATGGCGACGAGGTTCGAATAGGGGATCGACGCCTCCAGAACAGGCCATGGGAGTTCAAGTGCCGATGCGGCCTGGCTCGCAGCCGCTGCCGGATTGGCGTTCACCTCGACTGCTGCCCGTGCAAGTCCCGCAAGAAGCGCGGTCGCCTGTTCCGGATGATCGTCCAGGAAGTTTTGCGTCAGGGCGAGACCTGCCTGGGGCAGGACCGGCGTACTTGCGGTGACCTTACCCCATTCCTTCTGCATGTCGATGACGCGGTGAAGCGCCTGACCACCGGTACTGGCCTTGAAGATGGCGGCAGAGACTGCCGGTTCGGGTAGGAGCGCCGTGTCGATACGCCCTGCGAGCAGCATCTGCACAGCTTCGATCGGCGTGCCGGCCCGCTCTACCTTGACCTTGCCGGTCATCCGATGATGGGCAAGCGCCGCATCGAAGACAAGTTCCGGCGTGTCATTGGGAAATGGCACGGTTACGCTTTGACCTTCGAGATCTGCGAAAGCCGCGATCTTATCGTTGCGCGACACCATATAGAGAAGGCCATTGGTCATTACGCTGGCCAGTTTCAGGCCAAGGCCGCGCGTATGGAGATTTGCCGCCGCCGTTGTCGGCATGACTACGGCTCTCATGGATCCGGACGACAGGCCCGCCCGCATTTCATCGGGCGTGCGCCAGACCCTAAACTCCACCTTATCTGCGACGTTGCGCAGCAGGCCTTTGCCAACCGCATAGGCCAGCGTGATCGATGGTCCGGCAGGAGGGCCGAAGAGGACGAGTTGGTCGAGGGAGGAAGCGCGTGCCCGTGTGTTGAGGAAGGGAAGGGCAAGGGTCGCTGCGATGCCAGCGCATAAAGTGCGACGGGTTGTTGCATAGCCTGCCGCGTCGGCCTCAATGATATTCGTCTCGCTGACCTGTTTCAGGGTGTTGGGCATCCCGCTCTCCGAAAATTGATTTATTTACTCATGTTATAGCCGTCCGCGCGCGGATGTTTGACGTAGAGCAAGTAGTGTGTGGAATTGCCGGCTGGAATCGTTCTCAGATGTCGAGCGCGAGAATCGGGTCTGCGCCAAACAGGGCGGCATGGCCTCCCGCGAGCAGCCAGAGTGTGACAAGCAGCGTCACGGCGAACCCGGCTACCAGATGTCCATCCAGACGCAGCTTGGCGCGTCCAGAGAGCAGGGCGATCAACGGAAATATGGATGTTGATCTCTCGACTGGTAACCAGTCTTCTCCCATCCTGCGTCTCGCGCGCTTTTCCGCGACAAGGATACCGACAGCAGAAAACAGACCGAGGCCACCGAAGACAAGGAGCGATCTGGTATCACCGTTTGCTGCGAGGTGGCCGAGAGACCAGAGGAAAAATCCCCACAAGACCGGATGGCGGGTGAGAGTTGTAATCGCGCCAGGTGTAGTGCCTGTCATGAAGCTGATAGATGCGGGATTGGGACTGATTAGGCCTGCCGTGACCAGAAAGAGCCCGAGTGGCGACAACACGAGATTGGCGAGGATGCTCCGGGAATCCGGCCGCCAGATCTCTACATACTCGGTGTTCCAGGCGGCATGCAGGACCCATATCAGGAGTGCTACGGATGTTGTCGAATAGACTAGAAGGTAGAGCCGTAATCCAAGCGCTGCGGTTAGCCTTCCCCGGATGGTTGGTAAGGCAGGCACCGAATGCAACAACAAGAAGGCTACAAGCGCAAGAACGATCTGGTTCATGTTGGGAACACCTGCGTTTCGGGTTCCACGTTTAGAAGCTGTTGCAGCAGCATCTGCTCCGTAGTGATATGGCGCCGGACAGCTTCCTGAAAACCGCGAACCATATGGGCCACCGTTTCCAGGCTCAGTCTGCATCGTTTGCGAGCGACAGCGGCCAAAGTGAGAGATAGCTCACGGGCCGCGCGACGGTCGACGCGATGTTCGGACTTGACCTGATCGAGAAGAAGAGAGCCGAAGCAGGAGCCGGCATGCAGCTCGAGGTCGGGGTAGAACTTTTGCTCTTCCAGAGTGTGGGCGGCTGCGACCAACGGTTCGATGTGCTTGGCAACCTTCTGGATACCACGTGGAATCTCACCCGTGTCAAAGTCCGCGGCCAATTCCTCCAGCTTCAAGCAGAGAATGAGAAGATCGCGGTGCTTGTTCTCAAGCGCCCTGACCTCGGAGGCCGTCAGGCTGGATCCAGTCGTTTCCATGGTTTTTCCCTTATTGGCCGATGAACAGGATGACGCCGATCGCAAGCGAAGTCAGAACGGCGGCTAGAGTGCCCCCGCCCTGGAGCACCCCCATGCGTTTCAGCATCAGGGCAAAGCCCACGATGACAGGTGTCGCAACGACAAGGCCGATTTGTGCATCCGTCATTTCAGTCATTCCCTTCTGTTGTGGAAGCACTCTGCCTTGTCTTTCGTCAGTCTTCTTTGCGCTCCCACAAAGAGCGCTTCGGATTTTTCTCTAGAAACGATCCCGATCAACGGGAGAACTGACGATGGCCATGCAAACGAGCCTCCAGCAAGAGGCAAAGGACGACCACCTGCTGCTCTGGATCCTGGTGTGGAGCGAGTTGATCGCTTTCGGCATCCTGATCCTTGGCTTCCTCGTCGTCTCGACCTTCGATGCAGAAGCCTTCAAACTGGCGCGTCTGCATTTAAGGCCGGGGATCGCCGGCGCGAACACGCTTGTTCTGCTGGTGAGCGGGTACTTTGTCGCTGTGGCGATGCGAAATCGGCTTGATCTCGAGGCGGTGAAACGGCCGTTGACGATTGCAGCCCTGCTCGGCTTCTGCTTCGTGGCGGTCAAGCTCTTCGAATACTGGGGTGAGGTTCGCTACGCCCACGATGCAACGCTCGACACCTTCTTCGAGCTCTATTTCATCATTACCGGCTTTCATCTCCTGCATGTCTTCTTCGGCGCCATTGCGCTTCTTCTCGTCGCCTGGCGCCCGGCACGTGAGAACCTCGTTCTGATCGCCACACTCTGGCACGTGATCGACCTCGTCTGGCTGGTCATCTTTCCCATTCTCTATCTCGCGTGAGGCGTCCCATGACCCGCAGACAACACGAGGAATTGGTGGGTGTGCTCGCCATGCTGATGACCTTCGCGATTGGCGGCGCAATTGTTACGGCGCTCGCTGGTCCAACGATCGTACCGATTGCCGCCGTTCTTGGGATTGCCTTTGCCAAGGGACGGCTTGTGGTTCTCGACTTCCTCGAACTCAGGGGCGGACATCATCCCATGCGGATCGCACTGATCTGCTGGTTAAGCATCATTCTGATCGCCGCACTGTCTCGGTCGCTGGTGGTCCTTCTGTTGGGATGAACATTCGCACCGTTGCTTGCCAAAGCGCAAAGAACAACTCCGCTCACTCTCTATGAAAAGGACATCCCGCAGAGCCGGCGAGGGGATCGCTGGAGCCTTCGAGGCGGGGAAACCAGGTCGGGCCTTCTTAGCCCGGCAGACGGAAGGACAAGGGCATGGCAGAGCGCCTGACCAAGACCGGAGCGCGCAACGTCTTCTATGGCGGCTCCATTTTCTTTTTTGCGATCTTCGTGGGGCTCACCGCCCACAGCCATTACTACATCCGCACGGTATCGACCGACGAAACGACACTGACTGACAGCGTCGCGCGCGGCAAGCATATCTGGGAAAAGCACTCCTGTATCAACTGCCACTCGATCCTGGGTGAAGGCGCCTATTTTGCGCCCGAACTTGGCAACGTCTGGACGCGCTGGGGTGGCCAGGACGATCGCGACGGTGCACGTGAGACGCTTCGTTCTTGGATGGCTGCACAGCCCTCTGGTGTCGAAGGTCGTCGCCAGATGCCGCAATTCAACCTGACCGACGAAGAGATCAACGATCTCGCCGACTTCCTCGAATGGACCAGCAAGATCAAGACGCAGAACTGGCCGCCGAACGAGGCGGGCTGAGCCCTTCGTGACCCAAGGAGACAAACCTATGAAATATCAAAGCCAGAAGGTCGCGATGCTGTATTTCTACGGCGCGCTTGGCCTCTTCGTTGCCCAGGTCCTGTTCGGCGTTGTTGCCGGCACGATCTACGTCCTGCCCAATACGCTCTCGGAACTCCTGCCCTTCAACATCGTGCGCATGATCCACACCAACGCCCTGATTGTGTGGTTGCTAATGGGCTTCATGGGCGCGACCTATTATCTGCTGCCGGAAGAGGCGGAGACGGAGCTTTACAGCCCAAAGCTCGCCATCGTGCAGTTCTGGATCTTTCTAATCGCCGCCGCCGCCGCCGTCGTCGGTTACCTCTTCGGCATCCATGAAGGCCGCGAATTTCTGGAGCAACCCTTCATCATCAAGATCGGCATCGTCATTGTCGCATTGATGCTGCTGTTCAACGTCACCATGACATCGCTGAAGGGCCGCAAGACTGTCGTCACCAACATCCTGATCTTCGGTCTTTGGGGTGTGGCGATCTTCTTCCTCTTTGCCTTCTACAACCCAACGAACCTGGCACTCGACAAGATGTACTGGTGGTATGTCGTCCACCTCTGGGTCGAAGGCGTCTGGGAGCTGATCATGGCCTCGGTGCTCGCCTTCTTGATGATCAAGCTCAACGGCATCGACCGCGAAGTGGTCGAGAAGTGGCTCTATGTCATCATCGGCCTGGCGCTCTTCTCCGGCATTCTCGGCACGGGCCATCACTATTACTGGATCGGCGCGCCGGGCTACTGGCAGTGGATCGGTTCGCTCTTCTCGACCCTCGAAGTTGCCCCCTTCTTTACCATGGTCATTTTCACCTTCGTGATGACCTGGAAGGCCGGCCGCAAGCACCCGAACAAGGCAGCTCTTCTGTGGTCGATCGGTTGCTCGGTCATGGCGTTCTTCGGTGCTGGCGTCTGGGGCTTCCTGCACACGCTGTCCTCCATTAACTACTACACCCATGGGACTCAAGTGACGGCAGCGCACGGGCACCTCGCCTTCTTCGGCGCCTATGTGATGCTCAACCTTGCGATCATGGCCTATGCCATTCCGGAAATGCGCGGCCGCCAGCCCTATAACCAGTGGCTGTCGATCGCGAGCTTCTGGATGATGTGCACGGCCATGTCGGTAATGACCTTTGCGCTCACCTTCGCAGGTGTTCTGCAGGTGCATCTCCAGCGCGTGCTGGGTGAAAGCTACATGGCCGTCCAGGACCAGTTGGCGCTGTTCTACTGGGTGCGCCTCGGCTCCGGTGCGGTCGTTTTGGTCTCGGCCCTGATGTTCGTCTGGGCCGTGTTGATGCCGGGCAAGGAAAAAGAGCCTGCCTTCGGCGGCTATGTCGAGCCTGCCGAGTGAAACAGCGGCCCCGCTGTTTCAAAAAGCGGCGGGGCTCTCCCCAATTTTGAGGATCAGGAACATGAATATCATCGCCCGCAACATTCAGCCGGATATCCCGGCCTATTCTCCAGCCGGCAACGAATGCACTCTCTTCGAGACAGCCTGGACGCGGCAGTTGCCGCTTCTCCTCAAAGGACCGACAGGCTGCGGAAAGACCCGGTTCGTCAGTCATATGGCGCAAAAGCTTGGCTTGCCGCTGACCACCGTCTCCTGCCACGACGATCTGGCGGCTGCCGATCTCACTGGCCGTTTTCTTTTGAAGGGAGGTGAGACGGTCTGGGTCGACGGACCGCTGACCCGGGCGGTCCGTGAGGGCGGTGTGTGCTATCTCGACGAGGTGGTCGAGGCGCGCAAGGATGTCGCCGTCGTGCTCCACCCGCTCACCGACGACCGGCGCATCCTGCCATTGGAGCGGACAGGCGAAGAGCTTGAAGCGCCGCCGGCCTTCATGCTCGTTGTCTCCTACAATCCTGGCTATCAAAGCCTCCTCAAAGCGTTGAAGCCCTCGACTCGCCAGCGTTTTGTCGCCATCGAGTTCGACTTCCTGCCCAAGGCGAGGGAGATCGAGGTTGTCTCGGCAGAAAGTGGACTGCCTGCCACGGCTGTAGAGCCATTGGTCGAACTGGCGCGGCGGCTGCGGGCATTGAAAGGTCATGACCTGGAGGAGGGCGTCTCGACGCGTCTGCTGGTTTACTGCGCGAGCCTCATCGATGCCGGTCTTGCGCCACGGGACGCCGTTCGTGCCGCCATGATAGAGCCGCTGACCGACGAACCTGACGTGCGTACCGCACTCCTTGAACTGGCACAGGCGGTCATCCGCTAGGAGAATGTCATGCTGGACTTTCTGGAGCTTGAGGAGACGGTCGGGCGCGCCTGGCACAGGCTGGCAGGTGATACCCGCACCTGGCCGCGTTATCCCGAAGCGGCTGTCCTGCTGGAGGACGTGCTTCCGGTACTCTCTGTCTGCTTTCGTGGCTTCGGCGGTGAACGGACGGTTCAACTGGTACCGGCGCGGGGCAAGACCTCGCAACACCGGCTGAAGTTCCGGCAACGCATGGGGCTGGGCGAAGAAAAGCTCATTCATCCGGCGCGGGACGAAGCTAGCGTGATGTTGCCCCCAGTCTTGGATCTCATGCCGGAGCAGTCGCTCAATCTTGACCTTTATGTCTGGCTGGCCGCCGCCATGGCCGTGATGCCGCTTCAACCGATGACCGAGACTGATCCCCTCAAGGCAGATCTTGCACTTTTGGACGCGGCGTCGGCGCTTGAAGCACAGGTCCTGGAGACCTTCCCCGGTCTGGTCGATCGTTATAGTCGGCTTTGCCGCGCCCTTCTGTCGGAGCGCCGCCGCGGCTCGCTGCCTCGGGTTGAGGGGCTGCTGGAGGACTGCATCATTGATCTCCTGCGCCGTGGCGCGGGGCTTGCCCCGCTCTCTGCAGGTAATGAAATGCCTATGCAGGCACCTGCGGGCTATCTGCCGATGTTGCCCGTGCCGCTCTGGCCGCAGGCAGTTCTTAGGGAGGAATGGGCCGGTCGCCAGGAATTAGACCAGCCGGTCGGCTCCAGCCAGGCGGATGCGCAGGCGGCCGGACGCCATGTGGCGATCCGTGAGAAGGACTCTGCCGCCAAGGGTGAGCGCAGTCCCTTCATCCTCAACCGCTTCGAGAAGATCCTTGCCATGGCCGAGATGGTCAATGTCGACCGTCCCGCCGACGACAGCGACGATCACGATGCGTCAGCCGCCGACGAACTCGACGAGATGGTGCTTGGAGAACGCAAGGGCCGGCCTGCCGCGAAATTTCGGTTCGACCTGGACCTGCCGCCCGAGGCGCTCATCCATTCCGCGATCGAAGCGGAACTGACCTATCCGGAATGGGACTACAGACACGGGGTCTATCTGAAGGACCACTGCCGGGTCTTTGCCGGTCCGGCCTGCGAACAGGACATGGCGCCGGTCCAGTCGTCCGAGATGAAGGCGATGATTCGCCGGGTGCGGCGGCAGTTCGAAGCGATGCGTCCGCGCCATGAGCTGCTGCGTGCACAGGTCGACGGTGCCGATCTCGATCTCGATGCGGTCGTGCGCAGCCGCACCGAGCTTGCTGCGAGCGGCGAATGCTCGGATCGCATCCATATGGCAAGCCGGCCGCAGGCCCATGATCTTGCGGTGACCCTGCTGGTCGACGTCTCGCTGTCAACCGACGCCTGGTTCAACGACCGCCGGGTGCTCGATGTCGAGAAGGAGGCGCTTCTGGTATTGGCCGAAGGGCTGGCCGCCTGTGGCGACATGCATTCTATCTTGAGCTTCACGTCGAGACGGCGGGACTGGGTGCGCGTTGAGACGATCAAGGACTTTGATGAGCCGATGAGTGCGTTGGTGCGCCATCGCATCGCCGCGCTGAAGCCCGGTTACTATACCCGCATGGGAGCAGCCCTACGCCACGCGACGGCCAAACTTGCCGAGCGTCCCAATCGCAAGCACTTGCTTCTTGTCATGACCGATGGAAAACCGAATGATGTCGATCACTATGAGGGACGTTTTGCGCTTGAAGACACACGTCGGGCAGTGAGCGAAGCAAGGCGGCGTGGCATCCATGTCTTCGGCGTCACGGTCGATCAGGACGCTAAAACCTATGTGCCGGCTGTATTCGGCCACCATGGCTATGCCGTCGTTCCCGACATTCGCCGCCTTCCAGCGGCCTTGCCACAGATCTACCGCGCGCTCGTCCGCTGATCCGCGAACGCGCAAAGGGAAAGCCCGGACCGAGCGATCGGACCGGGCTTTCTCTTATTTCGTCGCTTTGTCTCAGGCCGCCGTGGCGTGTGTTCTGCCCGTTTCGCCGAGATAGGCGTCAAAGCACGACGCCACCGTTCGAACGAGGAACCTGTGCTTTGTGTCCACGCTCAGCACATCGCCACGCCAGGTGACAATGCCTTCCTCCAACAAGGTCTTCAGCGGTAAATTGGCTTTTCCAAAGCCCTCGTCCGGAAGTTCAAAGCCATCCGGCATGGTTGAAAAATCCACCTGGAAGTCGCACATCAGCCGTTCGATGATCCAGGCTCGGACGCGGTCTTCTTGGGTGAGGCGATAGCCTTTCGACGTGGCCAGTTCACCGGATGAGATAAGACTTGCATAGCGTCCGATGGCAACGTCGTTTTGCGCGTAGCCTTCCGTTAGGCGTCCAATCGCCGAGGAACCGAACCCGATCAGCGTTGATGCAATGTCGGTCGTATATCCCTGGAAATTGCGGTGCAACGCCTGGCAATCGGCGGCGATCGAAAGTTGATCCTCAGGAAGCGCAAAATGGTCGAGACCGATCCGTCTATACCCGGCTTCGCACAGGGTTGCCGCGATGGCTTCCGCCTGCGCATGTCGTTCATGGGCATCGCCGAGCGCTGCCGTGTCGATCAGGCGTTGATGCTTCTTGAAGGCCGGGACATGGGCGTAGCCGAAGACGGCGAAGCGTTCAGGGCGCATGGCCGAGGCCACACGGGCAGTTTCAATCGCAGAGTCGACATTCTGATGCGGCAAACCATAGATCAGGTCGAAGTTGACACTTCTGGCTCCTGCCTTGCGCAGGTTCGAAAGGGCTGTTTCGGTCTGTTCTGCTGACTGGATGCGATTGATCGCTTTCTGCACCTTGGGATCGAAACTCTGAACGCCAAGGCTAGCCCGAGTTATCCCCGCCTTCCCCAGTGCCTCCGACATTTCTACGGTCAGTGTTCTGGGATCTATTTCCACCGCAAATTCGGTCGCGCCGCCGATGCCAAAAGCTGCGGCGAGCGTCGCAGTGAGGTCGAGGAATTCCTCTGGCGTCATGATCGTCGGAGTGCCGCCGCCGAAGTGAATGTCGCTGACATCCTGTCGTCGCCCGATGGCTTTCGTCACCAATCTGATTTCCTGTT
The DNA here is from genome assembly GCF_009650195.1 of Agrobacterium sp. MA01. NCBI lineage: Bacteria > Pseudomonadati > Pseudomonadota > Alphaproteobacteria > Hyphomicrobiales > Rhizobiaceae > Agrobacterium > Agrobacterium sp. MA01. The sequence goes on along the minus strand of NZ_CP045854.1, from coordinate 2,331,331 downwards.
TGAGCACTGTCAGATAGTCGAGGATTGGCGCATCTTTCTGGGTGATGGTGGTGTGGCAGCCGCAATACCAGCACATGGATCGACAGAAGGGCACGTGAAGATAGAGTGACACCGGATCGCTTTTCGGCACCGCGGCCAGCCAGTCCCGATAGGTGCCGGCTCCGATATTGGGCGAGAAGCGGGGGGCGGTCGGATAGCTCGTGTAACGGGGCAAGCGGCTTTCGCCGTAACGGCGGATAATCTCTGCGTTCATGATATCGCTCCGGTTTCATGCCGCAACGATAGCCGCTCGCCGAAGGACTTCGTTGTCGAAAGGCAAAGAGGACAGGCTTTCGGGGATTTGCTTGTCACAGCACAACGATGCCTAGGCGCGGGTGTTTCAGTATCCTGTGGTGCAGCCGAGCTGCATGCGACCCCGCAAACCCGCATCGATGAAAGCCAGCGAATGACTGTTGTAGACGATCATATTCTCAAGCTCGACGTGCGCGAAATTCCGCGCGTGGAAAGGCATCCTCGTATATTCGGAATGTTGAATTCGCTGCTTCCGGATTATCAGTTGATCTTGACCGTCGATCATGATCCGGTTCCGCTCTACTACCATCTCGAGATGCATTATGATGGGGTGTTCGGGTGGGAATACCTTTCCCGCGGTCCGGAGATATGGGAAGTCCGCATTCGCCGGAAGAAACACGAAGGCTGCAACTGCAACTGCGGTGGTGGTCATTGAACTGTATGGGAGCGACCTGTCGACAGCGGCCGCTCCCATGCACATTCATCGTGATCGGACAGGTGAAGTCGAAAATTGGGAGGTCACGTGTCGACAACAGCCAACTTCAAAGAACTCGACGTGCGGCCCATCCTTCGTGACGGAGGTGAGCCATTTCCTGCGATCATGCATGCGGTTCAGTCGTTGAAGCCAGGGGAAGGTTTGCGCCTGCTTGCAACGTTTCGCCCGATGCCGCTGTTGAGCGTCATGGCGCGCCGCGGCTATTCGGCCGAACTCAAGGAGTTGGATGGCGGCGAGTGGGAGGTTCTGTTCATCCCGGCGCCAGACATTTCTGCAGAAATTCTCCATTCGATCGGTGCAGAGGAAGCGGCGGCCTGGCCCGATCCATTGTGGCGGCTCGACCTGACAGAACAACAGCCACCGGCTCCCATGGAAAAAGTTCTCTCGCTGATCGAGCTCATGGAGCCGGGCGAAGTGCTCTTCGCGGTATTTTCTGAGGAATCGCGCTTTCTCGGCGCGGAGCTGGAAAAACGCGGTCACCAATGGGTCGGCAATCTCGATACGTCAAAGCGTGCCTATCGCATGTTGATCCGCGTGGGCGGTGAAGGTTGACGACCGGCTTGCCGCTGAACTTGGCAAAGTAGACCAGCATTGTCGGCGAGAAAGAAGACAAAGGCGGCAATCCAGAACAGTCCAGACGCAGACATCAACGGCGCATAGTATCCGGGAATGAAATCGGCTGTTATGCGCAAGCTTGCCGCGATGAGCAGGCATGGAACGGACAGCCGCTGGCACCAGGAGAATTTCTCATTTCGACCGGTATGAAGCCGGATCGAACGCATCATGATTGAGAGCATCATTCCCGTCACGGCACCGATGGCCAGAAGATGAATTGCAGCGAGCGGGCCAAGCATGCCGAGCGCTGTTGCTGCAATCCCCAACAGCCCGATAGCCAAAAAGCCGTAAGACACCTGCATCGCTGCGATCATGGACGATCGCAGAATGATTGGCCTGAACCATTGTGCTGCGCGCACGAGGTGTAAGCTGGCTGCGACAAGGGCCATGATGGCGGTGAGTGGGCCAAACGGTTCAAAGGTCCAGATCATCGCTGCAAGGATAGTGGCGATCAGGACAAAACGATCAATCATGCGACTGGTAGGCGCGAGGCGTGACCTGCCTGCCTGGGCAAGCCAGTTGTTTGTAAAGCTCGGGATGAGCTTGCTCGCGGTCGCCGTGATCAACAGGATATAGACGGAAAGGCCTGCCCGCGCCCAGACCCCCACATCCCCTCCGTCCATGGCAACGATGTGGAACCCGCCATTGATCAGGGCGAGACACGTGAGGCAAAGGATGGGCTTCGCATCCGCAATTCGCCTGGCGACCCAGGCTTCTCTCACGCAGAAATAGGCGAAGAGTGGAAGGAAGATCCAGTCGATCAGGAGGGTGATGAGGGCCGATGTATCTGCGATCAACAGCATGGAAATGCGACCCGCGATCCAGATGAAGGCAAGTCCCGCAAGCGGGCTACCGGACAGTGGAAAGCGACCGGTCCAGTTTGGAACTGTTGTCATCAAGTATCCGACGAGGACCGCTGGCATGAAGCCGAACAGCAATTCATGCGCATGCCAGGCGGATTGGCCGTAGACTTGCGCCACCTCAAGCCAGCCGTTCATCGCGCAAATCCAGATTGTGATGGTCGCGATGGCCCATAGAGGCGCCCCGAGATAAAATGGCCGGAACCCATAAGACAGCAGGACGAGGCCGTCGCGCCTCAGGCCCCGCGGGATCCCGCCACTCGTCGGTCGTTCCTTATCCTTCATAAAAACAGCTCTCCAAAATACTCGATCGTTCCTGCGCAATGATTTCCAAGCAAAGTAATTGATCTCGATCAAAGGGCGCCGGCAATTCTATTGTTTGGTACGCGGCTCAATGACGCACTCTCCCTCATGAGTTCTTTGTTCTGGAACAAATAAAACTGGGCGCCATCAAGTAAAACAGTCTCAACAGTTCGGGCGAAACGCTCACTGCACGACAAGGAGAGAAGATTATGACCCAGAGCCTGAATTTGACCAGAAGAACAATGCTTGCGGGGGCTGTCTTTGCAAGCGCGCTTATCCCTGTTCTGACAGGGACTGTGGCACGCGCCGAAGGTGGCGACATTAAAACGAATGCCGCCGCCGTTGCCGGTGACATCGCCAAGCTGGAGCGGGTGAAGGTCGATCTCGTCGCACCTCCCTTCGTCCATGCGCATAGCCAAAAGGCCGAAGGCGCGCCCAAGGTCGTTGAGTTCACGCTCACCATCGAGGAAAAGAAGATCGTCGTTGACGATGCAGGCACCGAGGTCCATGCCATGACCTTCAACGGCTCGGTCCCCGGTCCGATGATGGTCGTCCATGAGGGTGACTATGTCGAGGTGACGCTTATCAACCCCGATACCAACAGCCTTCAGCACAATATCGACTTCCATTCGGCAACTGGTGCGCTAGGCGGCGGTGCTCTGACCCTGGTTAATCCGGGCGAAACAGCCGTCTTGCGCTTCAAGGCTACCAAGGCCGGGGTCTTCGTCTACCATTGCGCACCTCCCGGAATGGTGCCGTGGCATGTGACCGCCGGCATGAATGGCGCGATCACGGTCTTGCCGCGCGACGGTCTCAAGGACCACAAGGGCAATGATCTGCCTTATGACAAGGTATACTATGTCGGCGAGCAGGACTTTTATGTCCCCAAGGATGCCGACGGCAATTACAAGAAATACGAGAGTGCCGGCGACGCCTATTCGGATGTGCTCGAAGTGATGAACACGCTGACCCCGAGCCACATTGTCTTCAATGGTGCGGTCGGAGCTCTGACGGGCGACAATGCGATGACGGCAGAAGTCGGCGACCGGGTCTTGATCCTGCATTCGCAGGCCAATCGTGATACCCGTCCGCACCTGATCGGTGGCCATGGCGACTATGTCTGGGCAACCGGCAAGTTCGCCAACCCGCCGGAACTCGATCAGGAAACCTGGTTCATCCCCGGAGGCGCTGCGGGTGCAGCCTACTATACTTTCCAGCAGCCGGGCATCTACGCTTATGTCAACCACAACCTGATCGAAGCCTTCGAAAAGGGTGCGGCCGCTCACTTCAAGGTCACCGGCGACTGGAATGACGATCTGATGACCGCCGTGGTCAAGCCGGAAAGCTGATCCTTGCGAATGTACGGGGTGCTCGATGAGCACCCCGTGGACTTCCTCTCAAACTCGTTGGAAATCGCCATGTCCGGCGCCGTTCTCACTCCCAGGCAGCCCAATTCGGTCGGCTCGGTGCTGCTGCCGCTTCTGCTCGTAAGCGCTCTGTCTACCGCCATCGCGTTTCAATCGGGCATCGTGCAGATGAGTGGTGGCGCCGATCTGCCACCACCTCAAACTATTTCGGTGGCGGCGGGACGTTTCGCCTACCGTCAACCTGGCGAGTTTTACCGCGCCGGATACGCCGTCGATGGGCCGAAGGCAGAATACGTGATGACGGCTCCTCTCACGATTATGAAGTATCAGGTCAGCACCCAGGACTACGATGCCTGCGTGGCCGATAGAGCCTGCCCGGCTCGGGAATCGGTCACTCCATCGCGCTCTGACATGCCGGTAACCGGCGTCAGCCACGACGACGCGACAATGTTTGCCCGGTGGTTTTCGAAAAAGAGTGGTGGAATCTGGCGACTGCCAAGTGACGTGGAATTGGCCTTTGCCGCTGGTCAGAAGTTTCCGGATGACGCCCTCGGTATCGACCCGGACAATCGCAACCCGGCATTGCGTTGGCTCGCCGACTATGAGCGCGAGGCGGCTCGCAAGAGATCCAAGGAACCGGCACCGCTTGCCCATGGAAGCTTCGGCGAGAACGAGCATGGGCTTGCCGATTTTGCCGGCAATATCTGGGAGTGGACAACGACCTGCAATCGGCGTGTCGACCTCGTCAACGGAGGGCAGCCGGTCACAACCGAAGCCTGCGGCGTCTACATCACCGCTGGCAAACACAGATCGCCATTAAGCTCGTTTATCCGAGACCCGAAAAGCGGAGGCTGCTCTGTCGGAGTTCCCCCTGACCATGTCGGTTTCCGGCTGGTCGAAGATCGTCGCTGGTACGCTCCTTTGCTCTTTTCGATCGGTGCCTTGTGAGGTAGGCTACCCCTCGAATGGCACACTCGCCACAATGGCCACTATTGGGCTCTTCGAGCCCTGAGAATGTGGGCTGGTGGCGGGAGAGGGATATATTTTGAAACTTGATCGGACGATCATCAAGTCTTTGTCATTGTTCGACAAGATGACCGATGACGAGTTGGACGCGCTACTTGTTCCCGCTCAGACGAAGCGATTGCCGATCGGCGAGTCCGTGTTCGAGCAAGGCCAGCCTGCCGCCTATTTCTTTCTCCTCCTGCATGGCCGCCTAAAGGTCACCCAGGTCACCAGCGCCGGTCAACAGATCATCGTGCGCGTGGTGCACCCCGGTGACCTCTTCGGCTTCGCCAAGGCGCTGCAGCGACAAGACTATCCGGGAACAGCCCTTGCTGCTGCCGAAAGCATAGTTCTGTCGTGGCCCACAGAGATGTGGCCAAAATTCGTAGAGCGAAATCCAAGGCTCGCTGTCAGTGCAATGGAGACGATCGGACAAAGGCTCGAGGAAGCCCATGTCCGCATTCGCGAAATGTCGACGCAAGAAGTCGAAAAGAGAGTAGCACATACCGTATTGCGGCTGGCACAGAAGGCTGGTCGCCCAGAGGCTGCGGGAATACGGATCGATTTTCCAATCTCTAGGCAGGATATTGCCGAGATGACCGGAACGACAATCCATACGGTCTCGCGCATATTCAGTTCCTGGGAGAGCAAGGGCCTGATCGAAGGTGGTCGGCAGAAACTCCTTGTGCGCGATATGGCTGAATTGGCATCGCTGGCGGATTCTCTCCCCGAACGTCGCTAACTGGATGAAGCGTTCTCTTACTTGATATTGAGCAAAGAAGGCTCGCCCATCCTGGCCTATCTCTTTTGCAACGGAACGAGGTGTTCTGTCTAAGGAGATGAAAATGCAACTTCGTAGTTTAACAATGGCAGCCGTAATCTTACTTTCGGCCCCAACCCTCTCAATCGCTGCTGATTTCGAAGTCAAGATGCTGAACAAGGGCGCCGAGGGTGCCATGGTCTTCGAACCGGCCGGTCTAAAGATTGCCCCCGGCGACACCGTCACCTTCGTCGCTACCGACAAGAGCCACAATGCCGAAGCCATCAAGGGCATGATTCCGGACGGTGCGGCGGAGTTCAAGGGCAAGATGAACGAGACGATCAAGGTGACCTTTGACGTTCCCGGTCTCTACGGCGTGAAATGCGCGCCGCATGTTGGCATGGGCATGGTCGCCGCCATCCTCGTCGGTGATGCGCCCGCCGCCAATCTCGATGCTTTCAACGCCGCAAAGCTGCCGAAGAAGGCGCGCGAGCGGATTGATGCAGCCGTCGCTTCGGCCCAGTAGATTTGCCCACTCGTTCATATTGCTTGGTCGACGCCGCCAGGGTGCTAACCCCGGTGGCGTCGCCATTTCTGCCTCGATGGTCGGCCGTGGCAGGGATCAGATCCCGCCATCAACCAGCAGGCCGCTATGCGCTCGGTCGATGGCATTGCGTAGTTCGTCGACCGGAGATGCGGTGGGAAGCTCTTCGCCTTCCAGTTCTTCCGGCATCCGCCAACCGGGATCAATTCCCTGCATGTTCGGGAGTTCGTGGGCGATGCCCTTGTGGCAATCAATGCACGTCGCCTTGCCGTTCAGAAGATAACGCGTGTGGATCTCAGCTGCACGTTCCGTCTGTTTCGACAGGTCCATAGCAACCGAGGAGTGGCAGTTTCTGCACTCAAGACTGTCATTAGCTTTCAGTCTCGCCCATTCGTGCTGCGCCAGCCGCAATCTCTCATCGAGGAATTTCTGACGTGTATTGATCGTTCCGAAGATCTTGCCCCAGACTTCCTTCGAGGCCTGCATCTTTCGGGCAATCTTGTCCGTCCATTCGTGGGGCACATGACAATCCGGACAGGATGCCCTGACACCGGAGCGGTTGGAGAAGTGGACGGTCCTCGTCATCTCCTCATACACATTGGTCTTCATTTCGTGACAACTGACGCAGAACTCCTCCGTATTAGTCAGTTCAAGTGCTGTGTTGAACGCACCCCAGAACATGACGCCGCCAACAAAGCCGCCGAGCGTCAGGAAGGCGAGGCTGAGCGTTGCCGCTGGCGTCGTCAGAACGCGCCATGTCCATGAGAGCAGGTTGCGGAGCCTCTGCATTTCTAATGCTCCTCGCCCATCAGCTTGACCCCCATGTCGCTCATGTCGCGGAAGGTGTTGCCGACCAAGGGGTTGGTCTGCGCCTGGGGGACGTGACAGGCTGTGCAGAAATATCGTCTCGGCGAGACATCTGCCAACATCTGTCCCTCCCGCGTGATGTAATGGGTCACGCTGATCATGGGCGCACCGGACCCTTCCGTGAACTCGCGCTTGTGGCAGGAGAGACATCGGTTGGTATTGACCGACAGTTGGTAGCCTTCGATCGAGTGTGGAATGATGGGAGGCTGGTCCGGATAGGCGCGCATCTTGCGCACGTCATCCACATTCCATTTCGGCAGGGGCTTTGCCGGAACGCTTTCCATCTGTTGGGGCGGGCCGGACAACTGCGGAACCGATTGAGCGACCACGCCACCACCGATGAGACAGGTTGCCAACAGGGCAGCGGCACCAAGTTGGCCTCTTGTCAGGCCACGGGAACGATCTTGACTGCGCATTTTTTGAAATCCGTTTGTTTGGAGATCGGATCGGTAGCGTCAAGCGTCACCTTGTTGATCAACTGGCTGGCATCGAACCATGGAACGAAGATCACGCCAGGTGGCATGCGGTTGCGGCCGCGGGTCTCGACGCGTGTCCGCATCTCGCCGCGACGCGAAACGATGGTGATCTCTGCCCCCTGGTTGATCCCGCGTTTTCGCGCGTCGTCGGCGTTCATGAAGCAGCGGGCGCCGGGGAAGGCCTTGTAGAGTTCTGGCACCCTCATTGTCATCGAACCGGAATGCCAGTGCTCCAGCACCCGGCCTGTTACCAGCCAGAAATCGTATTCCTCATCCGGCGATTCGGCCGGCGGTTCATAGGGCACAGCCAGGATGACCGCACGTCCATTGGGTTTGCCGTAGAAGCGCACCCCTTCGCCGGGTTTGACATATGGGTCATAACCCTCCCGGTAGCGCCATTTGGTCTCCTTGCCGTCGACGACCGGCCAACGAAGGCCCCGTTCCTGATGGTAGACGTCGTAAGGTGCCAGGTCATGCCCATGTCCGCGCCCAAACTCCGCATATTCCTCGAAGAGGCCCTTCTGGAGATAAAAGCCAAATGCTTCGGCTTCGCGATTGGCATAGTCGGCGTCCACCTCTGAGAGTGGGTATCGGTCCACCTTGCCATTGGCGAACAGCACCTCGAAAAGTGTTTTGCCGCGGTAGTCCGGGTTCTGCGCCAAGATCTCCTCGGTCCAGACTTCATCCGTCGTGAACCGTTTGGAAAACTCCACCAATTGCCATAGGTCCGAGCGCGCATCTCCTGGCGCATTGACCAGTTGATGCCAGACATGTGTTCGGCGCTCTGCATTGCCATAGGCTCCTTCCTTCTCGACCCACATGGCGGCCGGAAGAATGAGGTCGGCAGACATGGCGGTGATCGTGGGATAGGCATCGGAGACGACAATGAAGTTGTCCGGGTTCCTGTAGCCGAGATAGGTCTCGTTGCTGGTATTGGGGGCCGCCTGGACGTTGTTGTTGACCTGAACCCAATAGAAGTTCAGCTTGCCGTCCTTCAGCATCCTGTCCTGTTCTACGGCATGGTATCCTGGTTTGTCGGGAAGAAGACCTTCCGGGAGCTTCCAGATCTCCTCTGCGTGATGTCGGTGCTCCGGATTGGTCACCACCATGTCTGCCGGCAGGCGATGCGCGAATGTGCCGACTTCACGCGCCGTTCCACAGGCCGATGGTTGGCCTGTCAGTGAGAAGGGGCCGTTGCCCGGTTCAGAGATCTTCCCCGTCAGCAGATGCAGATTATAGATCATGTGGTTTGCCCAGACGCCGCGCGTGTGCTGGTTGAACCCCATGGTCCAAAGAGACATGACCTTGGTGTCGGGATTGGCATAGAGCTCAGCGAGTTGCTCCAGAAAGCCCGGATCGGACCCAGTCAGCTCGGCGACTTTTTCTAAAGTGTAATCTGCGACAAAGGCCTTGAAACTGTCGAAGTCGATCGGCTCCATCTTGGTCGGGTCGCCTGCGTTCTTCGCCTTCATCTCGAGCGGATCGTCGGCGCGAAGACCATATCCGATATCGTCCACTCCCTTCATGAAGGTCGTGTGGGCGCGGACAAAGTCCTCGTTCACTCGACCGGTCGAGATGATGTGGTTTGCGATATAGTTCATGATCGCCAGATCCGTGCTCGGCTTGAAGATGATCGGAACGTCGGCCAGATCCATGCTGCGGTGGGTGTAGGTCGAGAGCACTGCGACTTTTACATGTTCGTGACCCAGGCGCCGGTCTGCAAGGCGTGTCCACAGGATCGGGTGCATCTCCGCCATGTTGGAGCCCCAGAGCACGAAGGCATCGGCGTGTTCGAAGTCGTCATAGCAGCCCATGGGTTCATCCATGCCGAAGGTGCGCATGAAGGCATATGCGGCGGATGCCATGCAATGGCGGGCATTAGGGTCGAGGTTGTTGGAACGGAAGCCCGCCCGCATCAGCTTGGTGGCGGCATAGCCTTCGAAAATCGTCCACTGGCCGGAGCCGAACATGCCGATCGCTGTTGGTCCCTTTTCGCGCAGAACCTTCTTGCATCGCTCGGCCATTATATCGAACGCTTCGTCCCAGCTTACCGGTTCGAATTCGCCGTCCTTGTCATATTGTCCGCCACGCTTGCGCAGGAGCGGTGTGCTCAGGCGATCCTCGCCATACATGATCTTTGAGAGGAAATAGCCCTTTATGCAGTTGAGGCCGCGGTTCACCTCGGCTTGCATGTCGCCGTGTGTGGCGACGACCTGCCCTTCCTTGACGCCAACCATGACGCCACAGCCGGTGCCGCAGAACCTACAGGGCGCCTTGGACCATTTTATCTCGAGCGCTTCCACGCCACCGGGAACGGACTGGGCATGGGCCGGCAAGCTGATGCCGGCGGTGGCTGCCGCAATCGCGGCAGCATGGGCCTTGAGCAGACTACGCCGCGTCAGGTCTGTGTCCATTGATTAAACCCTCCTCCAAATTCTCTGCATGCTCAAAAACCATGTTTGCCGCCATGACATCCGGAAGGCCCGAAATGGCAGCGAGTGTCGCGCCCATCTCTCCACTGGATCTGCCCTCGATCACGATGACGATCTTGCCGCGTTCCGCGGCATGAACTTCGACGTCCGGCATCTCTGCCAATGCTTCGACAAGACGACCAGCGGCGGCCGGAGAGGTCAGAACGACAGCACTGGAAACATGGAAGCGTTCAGGGTTGCGCGTCGACATGAAAGCCACTCCTCCCCGATAGGGAAATTGCGTTCGTTGGACAGTGGCTGATGCAGGCTCCGCAGCCGGTGCAGTCATCCTCTACAACTGAAGGATGCCATGGTCCGCCAGCGCGTGGACGAAACCGGATTGCGTCAGTCGGACAATGGTCGCGGCATGACTGACAGTCGACGCTGTTGAGCGCCAGGCAATGCGGTTGCACCTGTGCCTTGTGGGGAATGGAGAGTTCGGCGCCGAAGAAGACATCCGCGTGCGGACAGTGTTCGCGACATTGGCCGCAAAAATCGCATCCGCCGGATGAGAAATCCAGTGCCGGTATGCCGGACTGCATCGAGATGATCGACTGCGGACAGTGATCAACGCATGCGCTGCATTGATCGCAGGTCTCTTCCACCGGACGTAAGAGACCCGGTGGCAGGATGCGGAGCTCTTGCCTGATCTGTCCTCGAAGGAGGGCTCGCCGCGAAAGTGAGGTCACCATGGCCTCCTCGCTTAAGCTGGAGGACCGGGTGGACCGGCGATGATCTGGTACATCCAGACCATGAAACCGAAGCCTCCAACGGCCGCTACCGCAAGGATCGGCCAGATGCCAAAGGCGAGGATAAAAAATGTCACAAGCTCTGATCGGCGCCGTATACGACGGTCCGAGGCAGGTAGCGGGGTCGAATTCTCGATGCTGTGATGCACGGGGTCTCCTCCTACTCCTCGCCGCAAGTGTGCGGAGTGTTCACTCTTCTGTCAAGGAAAGTGATGATTCGTGATATCGCACTGGTTGTGTCGGGGGTCCTGTCGCTGCGGCGCGGGTGTCGGCAGCCATGCGATCAAAATATCGGGAAACCCAGCTCTATGTTGACATTTTCCCAAGCCGCGCAGGTGGACTAGTTGCTGAGTATGCGAAGCTTTTCAGGCTTGATGATTTCTATGCTGCGCGCATTGTGAAGCTTGACGATGCCCATGTCGCGCAGTTTCGAAATCGTGCGCGAGACTGTTTCGATGGTGAGGCCGAGATAATCGCCTATGTCGATACGGCTCATGGGCAGGTCGATTAATTCAGTGCCACCTTGGCGATCAGCCAGATCGACCAGGAAAACGGCTATCTTTTCCAGTGAACTTTGGCGGCCGACGACACGCAGGTGCTCCTGAGCTCGAACCATCGCCTTCAATGCGACGCCAACCAGGCGGTCGTTGAGCTGGCCGCCGGCTGCGCGTTCGACGGTGGTCAGGCCTGTGTTCACCATGGCCTCGGCATAGAAGCTGTGGGTCTCATTGATCTCGAAGCCAAAGGTGTCGCCGACAAGATGAAAGGCGACGATCTGCCTGCGGCCGTCGGCCAGGAGGCGATAGATCCGCACAGCCCCGTATTCGATCTGGTAAAGTGATCGCGAGCGCTGGCCCTGGGCATAGATCACGCAGTCCGGCGCGTGAAAGGTCACCGGCCTGATATGCGTCTGGCTGCGTGCACGCGGCGGGGGCGAGAGATGCGAATTTTGTGCGATGGAAGCTGCGGTTTGCATCGGCATGTCCCCTTTGGTTGAAGGGATCATGTTGAATTGGGAGCTTGGCCGCTATTGAGTTCTTCCACTACGGATTTCTACGTAGGGCTGATACCGCGTTAGCAATATCAGGCCCGTTAAGCGGTTTGGACAGTACGCAAATGTCTTGCCTGTTTCCCCGGCCGTAATCTCTGTCGTCCTCCGCCAGAACAACGAGCTTTATGCCCCGGCTGGCAAGACTGAGGCCGGCCGTCAGATCGGCAGGCGGCAGACAGGTGTCGAGGATGACGCATTCCGCTCGGCTGATCGCCTCGTTCGCCATGGCCCAGTCGTTGAACTGTTCTACCGCCTGTCCATGCGTGTTGAGCGCAAAGCTGATCGACCGCAACAAAGCCGGGTCTTTGACAACAGCAACAATTGCAGACAGCGTGGACAATGGGATCCCAGAAGCTCGGTCGTGATCTTTCACCAAGCTTGCAGATCGCATCTTGGCCGACGCGCCACCTTGTCATGGATCAAGCGTTACGTCGGATTGCGCGACATATTGGCTAGACGCTGACGGTCAGTGACATGCGCACCAGTTCGGGTAGGCTGCGCGCCCTCATCTTCGTCATGACATTTGCGCGATGGACTTCGACGGTTCGCGGGCTGATGTCGAGATTGAACGCGATGGCCTTGTTGGGCTGGCCGGCGACGACGGCCGCCAGAATTTGCCGCTCGCGTTCGCTAAGGCTGCCAATGCGCGAGCGGATGTCATCGACGCTGAGCGTGCCCGCCGACGAGTCTGCCAGCCTCTCGGCCGCGCGCCGCACCGCCTCGATGATGACGGCCTCCTCAAACGGCTTCTCGATAAAGTCCACGGCACCCGCCTTCATCGCTTCGACAGCCATGGGAATATCGCCATGCCCCGTGACGATGATCGAGGGTATCGGCGGCGATATGCTCGAGATTTTGCGCACCAGATCGAGGCCGCTCATGTCCGGCATGCGCATGTCGGTGACCAGCACGGCGTTGCGAAGGCTCGGGGCGATTTCCGAAAAGGCGGTTGCGGACACATGAAGCCTCACGCCGAAACCGTTCACCGTGAGCATGAAGCCCAGCGATTTGCGAAGTGCCTCTTCGTCGTCAACGATATGGACGGTGAAGTCATCAGGCTGCATTCTGGTCCTCGTCGTGCTGGATAAGGGTGAAACAGAAGGAGGCACCGCCAAGCTCGCTCTTGGAAACGGTCATCTCGCCGCCATGGGCCTCGACGATGCGCCTGGAAATCGACAACCCGATCCCCATGCCTCCTGCCTTTGTCGTCGTGAACGGCTTGAAGATATCCTGGGCAACCTCTGGAGCAATTCCGGGACCGGAATCCTCGACCGTCACGGTCAGGAGCCCCATTTTGTCGGAACAGACGCTGACCCGGATTTCCTTTTTCTCGGTTTGCTTCATCGCCTCGATCGCATTGCGCATGAGGTTGGTCAGCACCTGCTGAATCTGGATCCGGTCGACGAAGACCTGGTCGTTGTCCGAAGTGAAATCGAACACGGTGCGCACGCCCTTTTCCCGCGAGCCGACGAGAGCGAGCGCTCCGGCCTCTTCGACGAGTTGGCGCAGGCTCTCCGTCCGCTTTTCCGTCTCGCCTTTGGTAACGAACTCGCGCAAGTGTCGAATGATCTGCCCGGCGCGAATGCTCTGTTCGCCCGCTTCCAGCAATGCGTCGCGGACCTGGATGTCGCGGTCGCCAACCGCGTTTTGCAGCGGGCGCGCGCAGCCATGTACGTAGTTGGCGATGGCCGACAATGGCTGGTTCAACTCGTGCGCCAGCGTCGACGCCATCTCTCCCATCTCGTTCAATCGGCCGAGCCTTGCGAGCTCGGTCTGGATCTCCTGTAGGCGGGCGGCGGATTCTTCTCGCTCCGTGAGGTCGCGAACGAACCCGGTGAAGAACCGCTTTCCGCCACGTTTGATCTCGCCTACCGCGAGCTTCATCGGAAAGGTCGAGCCATCCTTACGCTGGCCGACCACAACGCGGTCGACGCCGATGATCCTCTTTTCGCCCGTTGCCATGTAGCGACGCATGTAGCCATCGTGCTCGACGCGGTAGGGCTTAGGCATCAGCAGCTTCAGGTTCTGACCGATTGCTTCGGCTTCGGAATAGCCAAACTGGCGGACGGCTGCGGAGTTGAACGAGATGATGATTCCGTTTTCGTCACTGACGATGGTGGCATCGAGAACCGTGTCGAGGATAGACCCCATCCGGGCCTCGCGATCATCCAGCGCTTCCCTGAGCCCTGCTAGGGTCTCCCGATCCTCGTCTCTTCGTTTGGCAAACCAGACGATCAACGTCGCCAGGACGGCGAACGCGACTGCTTGGGCAATGACGATTTCCGAGCCTGATGAATGCACATTGAGAAGCCAAAGGGCGAGGCCGAAGACAGCCGCGAGCAAAGCCGGACCCGCGCCCCGATCATAGCTGTGGCGATGACCGGGATCGGCACGAGCAGGGAGAGCGCTTGCGAAGCGGCGGCGCCCATGACGAAAAGCGGCACGCCGACGATCGCGACCGTTCCGAGAACAGCAACGACATAACCCCAGGAATTGGGGAGCAATCGTCTTTCATTTCGTTGCACGTCGTCCATTTCGCCCCTGATTTCGCACACAATCAGCCAAAACAATGCAGATGGCGCAATGATCTGCGCTAATTCCGCTCGATTCGACATACGTACATGGGAAGCTAGCCCTTGTGTCCAATTGATAGAAGTCAAAAAGCTCCGAGGTCGAGTTCGTCCCCACAGATGGTCTGTTTCTTCGGCATCAGATCGCCCGCGCTGTGATACTGGCTAGGCGGCAACCGGCCTTGCTTGACTTCCGTGTCCGAGCCGGCCATCTTTCGTGCATGTTGATCGAACGCTTCCATAACATCCGCACACGGATGTGCCTCATCGCAGGCATCTGACCCCCGGCCAATCGCGTCGCGATAAGGTCGTGGGGCAGGGGTAGCGGTCCCCGCGAGGGGACAATGGGCTACGAAGCGACATTCAATACCAGTTTTTTGTTTCAGAGCGGTGCGCCGGATGCGCGGCCGCGCGTCTTGTACAGGAGGCCCGAGCATGGCTCTCGCAAAGAAACGGCAGCGCAAGCCGGCAATCATCCTCACCCGGACCGATCATGAAAGGCTTTACCGTCTCGCGGAGGCCTATGCCGGCCGGAATCCTGATGTTTCCGAGGAGCTTCTTAGCGAGCTCGATCGTGCGCGTATCGTTCAGGACACCAAGATAGGTGCCAATGTCGCACGCATGGGATCCAGGATCCGCTTCACCAGCGATCTCGGAGAAGATCGCAGCGTCACGCTGGTCTTCCCGGCTCAAGCGGATATTGCGGCTGACAAGATCTCCATCCTGACGCCAATCGGAGCGGCACTGATCGGTCTTTCGACTGGTCAGTCCATCGATTGGGTGGCACGTGACGGGCGTCTGCACCGCCTCCATGTCGAAGAGGTCGCATCCCCTGCAGTGATCGATCCGGCATGATGTTGCCTGCATTTTCCCGCCTCGCAATCCGGGGAGGTTGTCTCATCGCAGGATAGCCTCCCCTGCGCGATGTTCGTGCAGGGGTATCTCCCGCTCATGTCGATGGACGCGCTGGCGACAGCGCGATGGAGAACTGCGAAATGTCGAACGACACTTACATTCTGACCACAAAGGATTTCACCATACTCGAAGCCTTGTGTGACAACTGGCAGGGCCGCAATGATCGGCTCGTCGCGCTTTGCCGGCGCAAGATCCAAAAGGCCATCGTCGTGTTCCGCGACGATCTTCCGGGGGATGTCGCCAGCATCAACAGCCGTGTCCGCTTTCGCGCCCATGCCGGCGAGAGCGATATCCGCGTGATCTCGACCGGCCAGGCAACTGGCCCGGTCGGCCTGTTCCTGCCCATCACGACACCGCGTGGCCTCGCTCTGCTCGGACTTCGCGCAGGCCAGAAGATCGAGTTTGAAAACTCGAATGGTCTCGCGGAGACCATGTTGCTGGAAGCAGTCGAATACCAGCCCGAGGCATCGCGGCGGGAACGGCAGATGATTGGTCAGGAGGCGGGCACGAGCTTGCAGCGACCGCACTTGCGTCTCGTGCCGGGCGGCATGGATGGACGTCACGATCAACTTGTCGGTGCTTCGGACAGTCCCGACGATCCGGGTCCTTCGGCGGCCTGACTGCCATTCCATCAATCTCTCGGACGCGTGCTCTTCCCGCGCACGCGTCCGACCTGAAAGAACCGAGCATGCAGAAAATCAAGCAGTTTCAACATTCCGATTTCATCCAGGGGCTCATCTGGATGGCCCTGGGCATGATCTCTTTCGTAGGTATGTCCGTCGGATCGCGAGAGCTTGCCAGCACACTGTCGATCGAACAGGTGCTTTTCTTTCGCGCGCTGATCGGCCTTTGTGTAATCGTCGCCTTCGGCCGGATGCTGCTGCCGGAACTGCGTCATGCAAAGCTCTTCAAACTGCATATCGCGCGCAACCTCGTGCATTTCATGGCCCAGTATCTCTGGACGATCGGCGTCGTCATGCTGCCGCTCGCTTCCGTGTTCGCGCTGGAATTCACCATGCCGATCTGGGTTGCCCTATTTGCCTTCTTGTTTCTGCGCGAGAAGATGACGAGGCCAAGGATCTTCGCAACGATCAGCGGCTTCATCGGGGTGCTTGTCATCATCCGTCCCGGTATCGCGATGGCCGACCCGGCTGCAGGTCTCGTGCTGATTGCCGCCGCCGGTTACGGGCTCTCTCTGATTTTCGTCAAAAGACTGACGCGCGACGTCTCACCGGCTGCGATCGTAGTCTGGATGATCGTCATCCAGTTGCCACTCGGCCTCGTGGCTTCGCTGACCGACTGGCGGCCGGTGCATGTGGCGGATATCCCCTGGATGGTGGTTGCCGGCCTCGGAGCTCTCTGTGCCCATTACTGCCAGGCGCAAGCGCTGAAGCGCCTCGACGCTTCCGTTGCCATGCCGATTGATTTCCTGCGCGTGCCGATGGCGGCCGTCGTCGGCTCCTATGCCTATGGCGAGGCGATCGACCTCTGGGTTTTCCTTGGCGGTGCCATCATCGTGCTGGCCAACTATCGCACGGTCATGACGGAACGACGCGCCGGATCAGGATCGCTTTCCGCCAGCCCGACTCCTCCAGGATCAGCGTGAATGCCTGGTCTTGGCACCCTGTGAAGGGACCGCCGACACCATGGCGGACCTTTTCCCTGCGAACCAAAGAAACTGAATGTAGTGACGTGAAACCAGCCAGTGTGTAGAATAGCCGGTGGAGCAAACTGGCTTCTTTGGTTCCATAATTATGCTTATGACATTTTTCTGGATTTATTAATTTATATCAATGACTTGGCTTGAGATAACTGCGGGGGCCGTGTCCGTTCAGTTGTCCCAAATCTCTGCTAGTCCGAATGCCTATAGACGATCCGCACTTAGCGTTTGCTCGCAGATACCGCTTCCGCTTGGATGACCAGCAGTTCAAGTTCTCGCATATTCATACCATTAGAAGCGTTCACAAAACGATCGATTAGGCCAATCGTCTCTGGGGCCGCGGCATCTGCAGATGGCACACCCAGTAGCCAGTTAGGTGTCGTCCCGAGCGCCTCGGCGATTCTTACAAGAGTAGCTAAATCCGGCTCGCGTCTCCCAGACACATAGTGTCCAAAACGGCGCTCATCCAAACCCGAACGTCTAGCTGCCTCCGCGTTGGAAATGCCCAACTGTTTAGCGCGCTCACGAAGCTTATTTGCCAAGAGATCCATGGGAACAATATGTTCCCCAATCACACAGCTCCGACCATGAACGATACGGAGTGACAAGAGAACAAAATGTAGTTATGGTGTGGCCTGCCGTTCATTTCCACTTGCGCGAGCGCAGGAGCTGCCCGATGGAACTCCGCCAACTCTCCTATTTTGTCGCGGTTGCCGAGGAGCTCCACTTCGGTCGTGCCGCCATGCGGGTAAATATTGCCCAGCCGGCACTGAGCACACAGGTCCAGGCGTTGGAAAAGGGGCTTGGAGTGCAGTTGCTGACGCGCTCGACGCGCAAGGTCGAACTGACGCGGGCAGGGGAGGTGTTCTATGATCGCTGCATCAGAATGCTGGGAGAACTGGATCTGTCGGCGGAGATGGCCCGGGCTGCAGCGGGCAGAACCATGCGGGAGATCAGGATCGGCACGATCTATCCGGCAACGACTGGCGTACTCCCGGCATTCCTTGCCCGGATCGGCCGGAAGTTTCCCGACATCCGTCTGCATGTCTCGAATGGTTCGACATCAGAAATCATCCGGCAGCTGGAATGCGGCAAGCTGAATCTCGGCTTTATTCGACCGGTCGAGAACATCGGCTCGCTGCGCTTCTTCTCGATCGCCCATGAGCGGTACCTGCTGGCCGTGCCGATGGGAAACCCACTTGCCTCGAAGCACGAGGTGACGATCGAGGATCTGAGGGCCGAGAAGATCATCGCCTTCAAACGACAGAACCTGTCCTTCACCGAGCGCTATTTCGCCGAGACCTTCGACGAGCACGGGCTGAATGACAATATCGCCTATACCTGTGATGACACCTTCTCGCTGATCTCGCTTGTCTCCTCAGGTCTTGGCGTCGGCTTTGCGCCAGAATGGACGGCAGATCTGCCGGGCAGGGACGTGGTGCTGAAGAAGGTGACGGGGATCGATCTGAAGATCGGGCTTGGTGTCGCTTGGAGCAAGGATGATCCGACGGCCGCCCGTGATGACATCATCGATATTGCCCGGACGCTGGGAAGGCCGGGCAGGTGAGGGACGTGGTGTGGGCTACTGCGCTCACTTAGCCCACTGCCTCCTTGAAGCGGAACGCAATGGCCGGGCGAAGTCGGTCCCGCCTGACCCCAATTGGGGGTCGCTATGCTCAGGCTCCTGCGGCTTCGCTTCTTCCGGCCCTGACGTGACGAGAATTCCCGCGTTCGCGCCCTGCGGTCGCCGCTATGCTGAACGCTCCGATGTTCTTCATTGTTTGACCCGGATCTCGCGCAAGCGCGGCTTTGATCCGGGTCGGTCTCGGGCGTCGGGTGCGGTCTGCTCGCTATGTGCGCTTCGTGCGGAGTTTGTTGCTCAAGACGGGTCGAAGAGAGTGCGAAACTCTGGATCTGCGTAGTAGCGGATCTTCCGCGCGAGTGCCGGTCTCTGCCCCCTGTTGAGCAGGATCATTGCTTCGTCGGGGAGCCGCATGATCTCATCCGGAGTCATCAGGTCACGGGCAACGATATGCTCGCTCGATGTGATGCTGGGCGGCTTCCACGGCAGGTTGGGACTGTTCCAGGATTGCGTGACGTGCCGTTCGTCCATCCGGCCGATGGTTCTTGCCATCAGGCTTGCCGTCTCGATGTCGTTGACGCCGAACACCTGTAGCACGCTGGCATTGGAGAGGAAGGTGCCAGCTCGCGGTCCATAGGTCGCACGCAGCTGATGCATGTCCTGCAGGATTGGCCAGAGCTGGACGCCGTAGCCTGCCATCAGGCCCATGGCCCGTTCGACAGGTGCGAGATGTCCGAGGGCCGCGAACTCGTCGAGCAGATAGAGCACAGGCTTTGCCGGTGTTGTCGGATCGCGCGCCATGTCGGTCAGGCTCTGGGTGACGAGCAGTCGGAGCCATCTCGAATAGGTCGACAGCCGATCCGGCGGCAGGACCATGAAGACGGTTGCGGGTTCATGCTTCAGGTCGGCAAAGCGGAAATCCGATCGTTTCAGCACTTCCACCATGCGCGGACTGTCGAGGAAGTGCGTGTGGCGTTGAGCGGCCGAGAATACGCCGGCCGCCTCCCTGTCTGCCTTGCCGAGATGGCGATTGGCAGCCCGGGCAATCAGGCCATTTGCTTCCGGTATCTGCTGCATTTCCTTTAGCAGATCTGTGAACCGATGCGGGTCGGCGGTGAGATGGCGGCGGAGCGTTCCAAGATGCCGCTCGTCGGGTGGCGCTGTTGCAACGATCATCAGCATCAGTCCTGCGATCAGCGCCTTTGCCTCCTCGTTCCAGTGTGCTTCTCCTGCCATGCCCGGTTCATCGAAGACGAGGGCATCGGCAAGCGTTCCTGCATCCTCAGCGAGATCGACACTGTCGGGATCAAGACGGTCGAGAGGATTGAAGGCAGAGGTGTTGAAGGCTGTGACGGCGAAGGGATCGAGTACGTAGACCGGGCCGAAGCTCAGCCGGGCGCGTGCCGTGATCCTCGCATTCTCGCCCTTCGGGTCGATGCAGATGACCGAGCGCTCAGAGGTCAGGAGATTGGGAATGATCGTGCCCACCCCCTTGCCGGTTCTGGTCGGTGCCATGGTGAGGAGATGGCCCGGTCCATCATGGTGCAGCAGCTTTCCAGAGTGCAGGTCCCGACCGATCAGCAGCCCATCAGTGCCCCTGGTCAGCCTGTTCAGCTCCTTGGGCGTTGCCCATTCCGCCGTGCCATGGATCCATGAGGCACGAGCCCGGGCGAGGAAGGGAATGAGAAGTCCGATGGTCGCCGCAATCAGGGGCACATACTTCAGCACATCGGGCAGATTGCTGCTCAGCCAACCACGCTCTTCGCCGGGTTCTGCATTGTGCTGGATGACGACATCGATGCCGAGAATGATGCCGACCACGAGATAACCGAGGAACAGGTAGATCACGGCAAGCTTGATGCCGATTGCCAGCAGGCGAAGGCGCGTGAACAGGGTCATGGCTACTCCTCCCCGTCGGCCAGCTCGTTCGGCTTCTCCTGTTGCTCCAGCTTCTCGAGCTCAAGGATATCGTCGAGCAGCTGCCGGTCATTGTCGCGGGTGAGGAAGCCCGGCAGTTCGGCCCTCAGCCATTCATCGAGCCGGCCGTTGAGGTATCGCTCCGGCTGCCGTTCGATCCGGTCGAGCACAAGCGCTCCGATCAGGATCTTGCGTCTTGTGTCACGGGCTCTCTGCTCTTTGCCCAATCGCGCCACCAGTACCTGCTTGCGGGCTTCGAGCTGTCTCAGTCTTTCCTGAATGCTGCGTCTCGCCATCGCCTCGTCCTTTCGAAACAAGACTTAATTCGACGCGGAAGGGCAAAATCGCACAAGGTACAAATCTGTTGCCGTGAGCGACACGCGGCGAAGCTGCATCCCGGTGGCTTATGAGCGAAGCGAAGAAAGCAACAAGGGCGCACTTACGAGTTGCGGCGCAACTCAGTGCTCAGGTGACCCCGCGACGTGCTGGAGACTGCGAATGGCGATCTACCATTGCAGCATGAAGCCGGTGAGCCGCTCGGGCGGCCGCAGTGCCGTGGCCGCAATCGCCTATCGAACGGCAAGCCGGATCGTCAACGAGCGCGACGGCCTGGTGCATGACTTCACAGCCAAGGCCGGCGTCGTGCATGTGGAGATCGTACTTCCCGAGGGCTCGGAGGCGAGGTGGGCGCTCGACAGATCTGTGCTGTGGAATGCGGTTGAGTTTGCCGAGAAGCGCAAGGATGCGCGGCTGGCGCGGGAGTTCGAGGTGGCGCTTCCGCATGAGCTGAATGCGGGAGAGAGGTTGACGCTGGTTCGTGCCTTTGCCCGTGATCTTGCAGACCGACATGGGGCAGCCGTCGACTTTGCCATTCATGCGCCCGGCGGCGACAGCGACATCCGCAACAGCCATGCCCATGTGATGATGACGACGCGCAAAGTCGAGGCATCAGGACTTGGCGAGAAGACGCTGATCGAGCGGGAGAACAAATGGCTGCTGAACCACGACCTGCCGACGGCGCAGATGCAGTTGCGGGAAATCCGCCACGCCTGGGAGACGCATGCCAACCGGGCACTGATGCTGGCAGGCCATGAGGTGAGGATCGATCATCGCTCGCATCTGGAGCGTGGGCTGGAGATCGAGCCGACCGAGCGCATGGGTGTGCATGCCTCCGAGATCGACCGGCGGGGAGGATCTGTCTCCCGCACACGGATCGATGCGGAAGCGGCACGGCGCAATGCCGAGCTGATCCGCGAGAAACCGGAGCAGGTGCTGACCCTCATCACCGGCGAGAAGAGCGTCTTCGATCGATACGATGTCGCGAGGGCACTCCACCGCTACATCGACGATGCCGGCCAGTTCCGCAATGCGTTCGCCGCGGTGATGGGCTCGAAGGCCCTGGTAGAACTGCGCAAGGAGACGGGTGGTGAGCTTGCCCGCTATACGACACGCGAGATGCTGGAGATCGAGCACGCCATGGCCGTGCGTGCGGATCGCATGAGCCGCCACTCACCTTCGCAGGCCGGCTCGCACGCATCCCGTAATGGGAGTGGCCATGGCGTCGACCGACATCATGTCGACCGTGCCTTGAGGCTACAGGACGAGGCCATCAGGGCAATGACAGATGGCTCGAGCTCGCGGACAGTTGAACGGCAAATGCGAACTGTCCCTTGGGTCACGTCCCGCTACACTCCCCCAGGAGGACTGAGCGAAGAGCAGCGGCTTGCGGTCCGGCATGTCACCGGTCCCGAGCGCATTGCCGCGGTCATCGGCTTTGCAGGCGCCGGCAAGTCGACCATGCTGGCAGCAGCGCTGACAGCCTGGGAAGCACAAGGTTACCGCGTTCATGGAGCAGCTCTTGCCGGCAAGGCGGCGGAAGGGTTGGAGGAATCCTCCGGCATAACCTCCCGCACGCTCGCCTCCTGGGAGCACAGCTGGCAGGCGGGCAGGGCGGAGCTCCAGTCCGGTGACATCCTCGTCATTGACGAGGCGGGCATGGTCGGTAGCAGACAGCTCGGACGGTTCGTCGAGGAGGTCGAGCGTCGCGGCGCAAAACTGGTGCTGGTCGGCGATCACGAACAGCTGCAGGCGATTGGGGCGGGGTCTCCGTTCCGGGCGATTGCAGAGCGGATCGGTGCGGTAGAACTCTCGGAGATCCGCCGGCAGAAAGAGGAGTGGCAGCGGCAGGCCTCGATTGCCTTTGCCACCCATCGGACAGGCGAGGGATTGTCCGCCTATGCCGAACGCGACCAGGTGCGCTTTGCCGAAAACCGGGAGGGTGCACGCGAAGCGCTGATGCGGGATTATCTCGCCGATCGGGATGCACGGCCGGAGGGTTCACGCGTTGCCTTGGCGCATCGGCGTATCGATGTCCGGGCCATCAACGATGCGGTTCGATCAGCATTGCAGGCGCGGGGAGATCTGGCGAAAGCTGCTCTGGGAGACTTCGTGCAAGGCATCCGTGAAGGTCAAGGGCAGGGGGCTGACAGCGTCAACCGGGAGATCGTCTATCAGACGAATGACGGCAAGCGCGGCTTTGCGCCAAGTGACCGCATCGTGCTCCTGGAGAACAACCGGGATCTTGGCGTGAAGAACGGGATGCTGGGAACGGTGACGGCCGTCGAGCCTGACGCACTACAGTTAAGGCTCGACGGCGCAGGGCAGAATGCTGCCCGTGTCATCTCGATACCGGTCAGAAGTTACCAGAGCTTTGACCATGGCTACGCAACGACGATTCACAAGGCTCAAGGGGCCACGGTTGATCGTGCCTTCGTCATGGCATCCGCCACCATGGATCGGCATCTGACCTATGTCGCAATGACCAGGCACCGGGAGGCAGTCACGCTTTATGCCGGCCGCAATGAGCTGAAGGAAATGAAGACACTCTCCGCCAGTCTTGGTCGATCCGGCGCCAAGGAGACGGTGCTTGACTACACCGATGCGTTCGCTGCCCGGCGCGGGCTTGGGGAGGGCATTGGTGTCACGAGTGAGATCGTGATGGGCCCAACGCCACAACGGGATGCGGCACAGCGGGCTGACGATCGGATGGCGGCTCACTACGGCGCTTTGGGTGAGCGCGTTCGCCCGCCCGCCGATCGGCAGCCCTTCGAGGAGACTGCAAGGGCAGAGATAGGGCAGGCGCATCGGACGGAGAATGGTCCGTCAGCCGATGCGCAAGACGGCAAGGTCCAGCCGCTTGTGCCGGTGATCACCCACTATGCCCAGACGATCGAGGAGGTGGCGTTGGCAGAGGTATCGCGGCATCTCGAACAGGTACTCGGTGGTGTGCGCTCACTTGGGCGCGGTGTGTTTGCCAATCCAGAACAATTTGCCGGACTGGTCGCAAAGACGCTCCGTGAACGCAACGGTGATGTCGCTGATCTGGCTGACGCGGTGGCGAAAAGTCCGGAGGCATTCGGTGCGCTGCTTGGCAAGGCTGGGCTCCTGGGCGAAAATCGGGAGCGCAGGCAAGCGCGTCAACTGGCAGGCCCGTTAGGTGCCCATGTCGGACGCGCGTCACGCCACTGGACGAGGCGATATGAGGAGGCGGTGAAGTCCGAACAGTGGAAGCGGGAGAAACAGGATGTGATCGAGGTGCCGGGCTTAAGCGCCCAGAGTGAGAAGATACTCAGGCAGTTGGATGGACTCGAGCGTGCGAAGAAGCCTGCGTTTCTGGAGAAGCTTGTCGGGATGCCGGAGGGGCGGCGGGCGCTTGAGGAGGCGGAGGCGGTCGCCGATGCGATGAGGCAGCGGTTTGGAACCGACGATCTGCGCCATAAGGACCTAATCGAGCTGACGAGGAGACAGGCAGAGAGGAGGGATTTGGCACGGCTGGCCGAGATGGCGCGAATTACGCATCAGGCGAAGGAGGCCGCCAATACCAGGAAATATGAACTGGTTAGAAGTCAGATTAAAGGACTTTCGATGGGCATTTGAATGTCTCAGCCGCCCGGATATGACTGGCGGCTGAGAGTGATCGACATCCGTCTTGGCTTCGATCTTTATTGACTTGCTTCTATTCGTTGGCGGGCGTCGACTGCCCGCCCATTTCTTTGCTCGCCTTGGTGGCTACTTCGCCAGACTAGCCTTGATTTCTGCCACTTCCGACGATTCCATCTGGCCCACGGTTGTTACCTCGCCATCGGTGATCTTCCAGAGCCTGAACGGACCAGTGATGTCGCCATACTGGTCGAAGCTCACAGGGCCGATGACGCCTTCATATTTGATCGGCTTGCCGTCCTTGAGCAGGCCGAGCGCCTTCTCGAATTCCGCCTTGCCAGCGTATATCGGCGTGCCGCCAGGCGCTGTGACATCCGAAATCGCGGTCTTGATCGCGTCCTTGTCGGCCTTGCCAGCCTTGGCGATGGCGAGCGCAACAATGGCACCGGCATCGTAGGACCGATCGGCCGCCGGGGCAGACGGTTCAATCCCACCGGAGAATTCCGCGTAATTGGCGTTGAAGTATTCGGTCGATGTCGTCGGCGTCGTTCCCGACGATGTGCCGTAGGCCTCGTTCAGATATTGTGGGCCGACGCTGGCGATGAAGTCCTTGGAGTTCATGCCGTCGTTGAACAGGAATTTCTGCACGCCGCCGCCAGAAATCCAGGCGCGGGCAATCGTTGCACCGTCAACCGGTGTAGAAATGAGGTAAAGCGCGTCCGGTTCGCCTTCCATGGCGACCGAAGCCTCCGAGGAATAGCTCGCCTGCTTTTCGTTATACGGTGTCGTCGAGGTGATCGTGCCACCGAGCTTGGTGTAAGCGGCGGTGAACTCCCGCATCAGATTGTTGCCGAAGTCGTTGTTGACGTGAATGATGGCGATCTTCTTCATGCCCTGATCGAGCGCGTATTTGGCGGCAGCCGTTCCCTGCAGCGCGTCCGAGGTGATGGTGCGGAAGAAGACGCCATTGGTTTTGCCGTCACGACCAAGGGCTGTCAGCGTCGGTGAGGAGGATGCAGGCGAAACCTGCACGACGCCTGCTGGTGCCGTGACCGAGGTCAGGATCGGGATCGAGACGGAAGAAATGATGCCGCCGATGATAACAGGCACCTTCTTGATGTTGACGAGCTGTGTGGCCTGATCCACGGCGACATTGCCCTGGCTCTGGCTGTCGCGTGTGTCCATGACGAGCTTGCAGCCGTCAACGCCGCCCGCCTCGTTGAAGTCACGGAAGGCCATCTCGACTGATTTCGCGCCGGCCTTGCCATACTCGCCGGCAGGGCCGGTCAGTTCCATGACGACGCCGACCGTGATGTCGCATTCTTGTGCCGCTGCAGGTGCTGCACCGATTGCAAAGCCCGCGAGCATGGTGGACGCGAGGACGAGGCGTTTCATCTGATTTCCCTTGTTCATGTCATTCCCCTTTGTTGAGATTATATTTCATGATGCTGCCGTGGCGCCCGCTGCGGTCCCGCTCGAGCGTATAGACGTCGCCTTCCAGTTCGCGGGCGCCGGCCAGGGCGGTGTCGATCTCCGCGAGATCGGCGTCCGAGAGGACGACATTGGAGATGGCGAGGTTGGAGGCGAGGTGATCGCGATTGCGCGCGCCGACGATGACTGAGGTCACGCCTGGCCGGCGGAGCATGGCGGCACTGGCAATCGTTGCGATGTCGGTTGCATGGCGGTCCGCCACCTTGCGAAGCGTTGACAGCAGTACCTGGAACAGTTCCCAGCCACCGAGGTCATCGATGATCAGCTTGTACTTTGTCAGCGAGCGGTTCTCGAGCGGATGCTCCGGTTCGGCCTGGCCGAGCCAGCGGTCGGAGAGGAAGCCGCCGGCGACCGTGCCATAGCAGAACAGCGCGAAGTCGTGGCGGGCCGCGAGTTCCACCATGCGCTTTTCCGGGCGACGGTCGAGCAGCGAATATTGCAGTTGCAGCGAGGTCAACGGGATTCCGCCATCAAGGATTGCCGTGACATGGTCGCTGTCGAAATTTGTGGCACTGATCTTGTCGATCCGACCGTCTTGCTGAAGCTCCTTCAGCCAGCCGAGGGTGTCGAGCCAGGCAGGCATCTCGTAGTCCCACCAGTGAAACTGGACGAGATCCAGGCGCTCCATGTTCAGCCGCTTGCGCGACGTGTCGATCACGCCTTCCACATAGGCCTTCGTGATCGTCGGCAGGACGCCAAGATCGGGTACGAACTTGGTATGGACGCGAATGCGATCGAGGGCCGCCTGGCCCCGCATGTCGCGGTAACGCAGCCGGAAGCGCCCGATCAGGTCTTCCACGCCGGTGTAGATGTCTGCGCAGTCGAAGGTGGTGATGCCGGCGTCGGCGAAGGCCATCATGTCTTCAATGGCCATCTCCTCATCGATGGCACCATGGCCACCGGCAAGCTGCCATCCGCCGCGAATGACGCGGGAGATCTCGTAACCGGGGGCGATGGAGATACGCTGCATGTTACTCTTTTCCTTCGAGGGGCACGGCTGTCGTGGCGGCATGGCTGAAACGGCGAAGGCCCGTGCGCCGAATTCGCAATCGGGTGGAGCAATTGGGATCTGGACAGGCGATGTCCGCATCCGTCGTCATCCAGTCATGCGCATGGGTCGGGCGCTGCTTGGCGGCCAGCAAGGGAAGGACGGAGGCGAGGGAGTAAATCGATATTCCCTGTCCCGGCGGAAGATAGAGCATTTCACCCTGAAGCTCGAAATAGTCGCCGGGCTTGGCGCCGCAGTAGACGGTACCATTTTCGGGGACCACCACCTCGACACGCAGGTCAAAGAGCTCGAATGTGTCGTCCGTTCCGCTCATCAGTGTCTTCCCTCACGCCGCTTCTTCGCCGGCGTCGAGACGCCCTCGCACGAGATCGAACGAGCGCCCGATGTCATTGGAAAGTGCGTTGACCGCAGCCTCTTCGTCGCGCGCCTCGAGTGCCTCGATGAGTGTCCAGTGATGGTTCGTCGCAGCCAATCCGCCTTGTTCGTCGTGGATATGGGCGGCGGCCCGAACCACCGGGCCGGACTGGAGCCAGAGGCTTTCCACCATCGGGATCAGGACACGTGAGGAGGCGGCGCGATAGATCTGGAAATGGAAGCGATGGTTGATTTCAGAGGTGACTGGGCCGACGTCTTGGCCATGCCGCTCGAAAGCTGCCTCGCAATCCCGGTTGATCTGTTTCAGGCTTTCGATGTCTTCCGCCGTCAACCTGTCACAGGCGAGCGCCACCAGACGCCCCTCGATGAGGATGCGGGCACGCTCCAGGTCATCGAGGCGTTCGCGGGTGATCAGCGGGACCCTGACTGAGCGATTGGGCAGGGCTTCCAGCGCCTGTTCGGATACAAGCCGGCCGAGCGCTTCCCGCACCGGCATAGTGCTCGTCTTGAGCCGATCTGCCATGTCGACGATCCGCAGCATGTCGCCTGCGGCAAAGCCGCCGTTGATCAGCGTACGGCGCAGCTGGTCGTAGACGCGGTCCTGCAAAGTCTCGCGGCCGACAGGCGTGAGGAAGTCGTCCGATTGGCCAATCGTGTCCGTCATCCCGCCTCCAAGCCTCCCGGAAATATCGGTTGATTTTCGCGTCCACGTAAAGTTTGATCAAACATCACGGATCAAATCAAGGCTCATTTTTGAAGATGGCTGCCGCCCATTCCCAACCATCACGATCGTTTCAGAGTGCCGCAGCACCGCCTGCCATCGAAGCACGGCATCTGACGAAATATTTCGATGGGCTGACCGTAGTCTCCGACATGTCGCTCCATCTCGCTCGGGGCGAGATCCTGGGCCTGATCGGCCCGAATGGTGCGGGCAAGACCACCATGTTCAATCTGCTGGCAGGCAGCCTCAAGCCCAGTTCTGGCGAGATCTGGGTCGAGGGTCTTGAAGTCTCCAGCCAAGCGCCGGAGCAGCGCATCGCCCATGGAGTCGCACGGACTTTCCAGATCCCACGCCCTTTTCTGGAAATGAGCGTGCTTGAGAACCTGTTGGTTGGGGCGCAAAAGCAGACGGGCGAAGGCCTGTTTGCCAATTTCCTCAAAGCTGGTCTGGTGCGTCGCGAAGAAAAGGCAGCACTTGAGAAAGCGTATGCGATCCTGGAGTTCGTCACGCTTTCGCGGCTTGCCCATGAGCCCGCACGCGTGCTGTCCGGCGGGCAGCGCAAGCTTCTGGAACTCGCGCGCGTTCTGATGGCCGACCCGCAGGTGATCCTCCTCGACGAGCCGGCCGCGGGGGTAAACCCCGCTTTGCTTGAAGTGATCATGGAGCGGGTGGTGGCGTTGAATGCTGAGGGCAAGTCTATCCTGCTCATCGAGCACAACATGGACATGGTATCGAGGCTGTGCTCGAGGGTGGTGGCCATGGCGCTTGGCAAGCTGCTTGCCGAGGGCGCGCCAGCTGACGTTGCCGCTAATCCTGCAGTCGTCGAAGCCTATCTTGGCGGTGGCGCATGACCGATCCGGTTCTCAACACTGCAGCGCTGGTCGCTGGCTATGAGCCGGACCTTCCCATTGTTCGCGGCGTGGATTTTTCCGTCGCACAGGGCGAACTCGTGATCCTCTTGGGGCCGAACGGCGCTGGCAAATCCACTTTCGTCAAGGCGATCGCTGGCATGGTGCCGGTGCATTCGGGTCGAATTCATCTGGCAGGCCGGGACATCACGGATGTCGCTCCGCACCGTAAACTGGCCGAAGGTCTGGCCTTCGTCCCACAGACGGACAATGTCTTTGCCAGCATGAGCATTCTGGAAAACCTCCAGATCGCCGTGGCGCTCCTGCCGAAATCAGAGCGTAACCTTGCAATCGAGACGATGCTGACCCGATTTCCGGATCTTGCCGTAAAGCCGAAACGGCTGGCCGGCGCGCTCTCCGGCGGTCAGCGACAAATGCTGGCAGTGGCGCGCGCTCTTGCGCTCAATCCGCCGGTTCTCATCCTCGACGAACCATCTGCAGGGCTGTCGCCAAAGATCGTCGGCGAGGTCTTTTCAATGTTGAAGCGCATCAATGGTGAGGGTGTGACGATCGTTCTGGTCGAGCAGAACGTCAAGGCGGCCATGGCGATTGCCGATCGCGCTGTCATTCTGGCCGAAGGGCAGATCCGCCACGAGGGGACGCCTGCCGATCTCGCCGATGATCCCCTCATCGGCAAGATCTATCTCGGCACGACTGGTCGCGCAGCCAGTGAGGTAGCGCGATGAACCCGCAATTCCTGATGGACGGACTGATTGCTGGCGCAATTATTGGCCTCGGCGCGGTCGGTGTGACGCTCACCTATTCGATCCTGCGCTTCTCGAATTTTGCGCATGGAGAACTTCTGTCCTGGGGTGCCTATCTCGCACTCGGCATCAGCAGTGCGCTTGGCGTCCTGGCAGCGGGGCTGACCATCCCGATTGGGCCTTTTTCCTTTGGCTGGTCGCTTCCGATCGCAGCGGTGCTCGCCGTCGCATTGACGGGGCTCCTGGCGCTTGCCGTGGACGCAGCACTATTTTCGAGCTTCCGACGACGCGGCAGCGCCATCATCATTATGGTCATGGCAAGCTTTGGCGCGTCGCTTGCTCTGCGCAGCCTGCTCGAATTCCTGTTCACCTCAAAGCCCGCCTATTTTAGCCAGGCGCTGCAGATTGCCATGAAGCTGGGTCTTGGTCTCAGAGCAACGCCGGACCAGCTGGCCATGCTGGCCGTGGCGTTGGTCTCTGTCATCACAGTTCATCTCGTCATGACGCGGACGGATATCGGCCGGGCCATGCGCGCGGTCAGCGAGAATCCCGGCCTTGCCGGTATCGCCGGCATCGATGTCCGCCGGGTCATACGAACGGCTTGGTTCCTGGGCGCCGCACTCGCCTGCATAGCTGGCATCATGAGCGGCCTGATCATCCAGATCCGCCCCTATCTCGGGCATGACCTTCTGCTGCCCCTGTTTGCGGCTGCCATTCTTGGCGGTATTGGCTCGGTTCCAGGCGCTATGATCGCCGGCCTGTTCATCGGCCTTTCCGAAGCCTTTACGGTCCAGCTTATCGGGGCTGAATGGCGGGCGGCGGTATCCTTTGCCATCCTGATTGCGGTTCTTCTCGTCCGCCCCCGCGGCCTGTTCGGAAAATCGACATGAGCATCGACCTTATCGCCTATGGCGCCTTCTTCCTGACCATGGCCTTCACCTATGCAATCATCTGCCTGGGGCTGAATGTTCAGTGGGGCATGACGGGTTTGTTCAATGTCGGTATCGCCGCCTTCGTCGCGGTCGGTGCCTATACCTCGGCCATTCTGACTACACCTGAAACGGCAGAGCGCTTTGGCGGCTTTGGCATGCCGATTTTCGTTGGGTGGTTGGGGGCTGCCGTCGTCTCGGGAGCGCTTTCCTGGGCCGTTGGTGCGCTGACGATCCGGTTGAGATCCGACTACCTTGCCATCGCAACCTTCGGCGTCGCCGTCACCGTCCAGCTCTGCATGCTCAACCTGCAGAGCGTCACTGGGGGGGCCTTCGGGATCGGCTTCATTCCACGCCCCTTCGCCGATCTGCAGGGCAATGCGCTGCTCTTTAGTCTCGCCAATTGCGGACTTATGGCCCTTGTCGTGCTGGGCCTCTATCTCGGGCTGCAGCATTTGTCGCGCAGCCCATGGGGCCGCGTCTTGCGGGCGATCCGTGAAGACGAGGTGGCCGCCCAGGCGCTTGGCAAACGGCCCGTCCGCTTTCGCCTGCAGGCGTTCACCGTCGGCGGCGCCATTATGGGCCTAGCAGGGGCCGCCCAGGCACATTTCATCGGCTTTATCGCGCCCGACAACTATATGCCGGTTCTCACCTTCCAGGTCTGGGCCATGTTGATTGTCGGCGGCTCCGGCAACAATCGCGGCGCCATTGCCGGGGCCATTCTCGTCTGGGGGCTCTGGGCTCTCACGGCCGCTGCCGTCTCCGCCTTCGTACCGCCCGAGGAACAGGCACGGGCCGCCGCCTTGCAGATTGTCGCCATCGGCGTCGGGCTATGCCTCATGCTTCTACTGCGCCCGCGCGGCCTGTTCGGCGAGGTGAGCCCGCTCGCACGCCTGAGCCGTAACAAACCATCCTGACCATCGAGGAATGATCCCCGTGTCCCAGCATCCCGAACGCATCAATCTCACCCCGGACCTGTCGATCAGCCGTCTCGTCTGCGGCCTCTGGCAGGTTGCCGATATCGAAAAGAATGGCGCTACGGTCGATCCGGAGCAGGGGGCTGATGCCCTTCAGGCCTATGCGGAGGCCGGGTTCGACAGTTTCGACATGGCCGATCATTACGGATCGGCGGAGATCATCACTGGCCATCTCCTGAAACGCTATGGCGCTGGTGAGAAGAAACCGGTGGCCTTCACCAAATGGTGTCCCGAGCCCGGTCCGATGACGCGCGATGTGGTGCGCCGGGGCGTGGAGGACAGGCTTAATCGACTTGGCGTCGACAAGGTCGACCTTCTGCAATTCCATTGGTGGACCTTCGAACACCCGGCGTGGCTCGATGCCCTGCATGAAATGCAGGCGATGAAGGAGGAGGGACTGATTGGCGCCCTTGGCCTCACCAATTTTGATGCAGCCCATCTCAATCTCGCACTGTCAGACGGGATCGAGATTGCCAGCAATCAGGTCTCCTTCTCCCTGATCGACAGGCGGGCTGCGGACGATTTGTCCGCACTCTGCCTGAGGCGGGACGTAAAGCTTCTAGCCTATGGTACGCTCTGTGGCGGCTTCCTGTCAGAGAAGTGGCTGGATAAACCGGAGCCTGCGTCCATCCCCGACTGGAGCCGCTCGAAATACAAGCGCTTCATCGATACGGCCGGCGGATGGGCCGTCTACCAGGATATTCTGCGGGCAGCATCCGTGATTGCCCGCAAGCACGGCGTCTCGATGTCCAACGTGGCCAGCCGCTGGGTTCTCGAACATCCGGCCGTTGCCGCCACGATCATCGGGGCACGGCTCGGTGAAAACGAGCATCGCGATGACAATCTGAAGGTCTTCAGCTTCAAACTGGATGGTGATGATCGGGCTCTGCTCGACGGAGCCTTTGCAAAAGCTAAACCTATTCCCGGCGATTGCGGTGATGAGTATCGAAAGCCGCCATTCCTGACGGCATCTGGTGACCTTAGTCATCACCTCGATGCGATCCCGTCTGTCTACAAGTCGGTTCCCGTGCCGGGGCGCGAGGATCGCTTCCGTGTATCCTCCGGTAGCATCTGGGAGCCGCTTGCCGGTTACAGCCGGGCCGTGCGGGTTGGCGATCGAATTCTGGTATCAGGGACCACGGCGACTCACGGAAGTAACCGTTGTGTGGCACCCGGCGATCCGGGCGCTCAGGCGACCTATATTCTCGACAAGATTGCAGCATCCATTTCCGCGCTTGGCGGAAAGATGGATGATGTCGTTCGCACGCGCATCTATCTCAAGGATGCGTCACAATGGGAGCCGGTCTCGCGTGCCCATGGCCGTTTCTTTTCCGAGGTTCTTCCGGCGAATACCTTGATCGAGGCTGGCGCTCTGGTCGGCGATTATGAAGTCGAGATTGAAGCAGAAGCTGTAGTTTAGCCGAAGGCATGGAAACTGGATATTTCTGCCGGTAAAAATCAAAACTTCGACATATCCCTAGCGCTTTGATTCGCACGCACAGTTGATGACCTCAAAGTACGTGGACATGGACAGCAACGTGACGCATGTCCATTTCCCTGAGATGATCGTGTGCCGAATCTGACGGGGTAGTTGGTTGTGCCCGCGACTCTGTCGCCCTTGGGCGCCGAGGCAAGCAAAAGTGGGTGCAATCAATCGCCCAAGCTGACGAATTTCAGTGTGGAGTTCCCGTTGTTTTTGTAGCCGATCACCCTGCAGCCGTTCTTCTCGCGAATGGGGGCGGGACCTTGCAGTATTAGCGTATGCCAACCTTCGTGGCGTCCTGAAACGCGATAAGGGGCGGGCTCGCATCCCTTCTTGAACACATACGCAGTTCCTTCCACCACCGACTTTTCGTCGTAAACGTCCCAGGGGCGGTCAGCCTTGAACAGGAGGGTTCGTGGTTTGACGGTACCCGCTATGGCCGGCTTTGGTGCCCTGTAAAGGATTGTGCCGGCCTCAGGATCGACGTCCATCTCGGAACCGTTGTGGTCGAAAACAGATCGGTAGTCGATCAGATGTTGCACGTCCGAGGTGTAGTACTGGTCAAGCGGCTGAGGGCCGCAGATTTGTATCATGGTGCCGGACGAATAAAGGCGTCCGTCGGCAAGGATAGCCAGGTAGAAGCCGTAGTTGCCATAGGGGTCCATGGCGACCGGTCCGCCCAAACTCTTGTCGTAGACCGCATCAACGGACCAACTACAATTCTGTCCGTTGCCTTCAACCGAGAACTTGATCTCGACTGTCTTGCGCGACTTCATGTCATCGATATCCAACCGGCAAATTTGTTCTTCTCCGCACGGTCGCGACCATCCGCCTCTGAATTCTTCTCGTGTCGCGGCATTTGCGGCCGGGATAAGCAGAGAAAAAGCGATCAGGGAAGAGTATGCGAGCTTCATGAAATACCATTCTCTTCAGTGAGGCGCGGCGGAAAGTCTGGATTTCGTGCCGAGCCAACAGTCTATAACATGGGCACGTCGAGTTCCTTTGATGATGCAACCTCGCTGTTTCGTTTCGATTAAGTTGCTCGCTAAAAAGCTATGGGTTCAGCTGAGGACCTCTCCGTGGTGAGACTGTACGTTGCGCTCGGCCGAACATCGACTGCGGGTCGGGAAAGCGGATTTGAGCGCGCAAGAAGCACCAGCTCATGCGCATCTGCCGCGCGTCAGACGTTGCACGCCGTATACTGGAGCAGTCTGGGCCTGTCAGTTGAAATGGCCTGAACGGTGTAGCGGTTCGTTTGAAGCATTGGGGTGAAATGATCTGACGCAGCCTTAGGAGATCTGCCGTTAATCTGGCCTCAGAGCGCGCGTGATGTCCGGCGGGTCCAAGGCGTGTACGAGCAAATCGCGCAGGGACTTAACCCTAGGTTATCAAACGCTTGATAATGCTGTGACGTAATCTAGGAGCTCCCCAATGACATTTTTCTCCAAGTTGTTCGTCTCTGCAGCACTTTGTTCGTTGTCGATATCAAGCCCGGTGTTTGCGGATGCAACTGCCCGCTACGGTGAACTTCAGGCGGTCATTGATGCAATCAACGATCCCGATCCGGTGATGAGGTTGGCCCAGCTAGATGAGATCCTCAAAAAAGGCGACGCCACCGAGGTTCAGCTCGCAATCCGCACAGCATTCTCAGTCGAAGATCCGAACGTTCGCTCGCTGGCGCTTCGTGCACATTTTGCTGGTTTCAACACCTTTGTCATCACGGCTTCTCTCCCTAAGAAAATGCAGGACGCGGTCGATAGTGGTGACAAGAAAGTAATAGACGAAGTTGGAAAAAGTGATCTTGTGAGATATTTCAATGAGCGTGGGTACCAATTTAGTTTAGCATCTGATTATCCGGGAAGTAATTCGCTTGAGTTTAAAGTTAAACTTTTGAATGATAGGGAGCAATCTGAAGATTTTCGTGGCTCCGGAAATATTCGAGGTGGATTGATTACGGTGGTTGTTCCATTTAATTTCCAGGCTCAAACAAAAATTTGTAGCTTTGAATTCGATGATTACGATGGATTTACTATTCACGGGTTTGGTAGCTGCAATATAGAGAAAGGCTTTTTGTTTCCGGTCGTTTTGCACCTTTTTGATAGCGATAAGCCTGTGAGCAAGGACTAGAGAAATTTTCGGGTATTTGGCGGCTATCGATCGTCGCTGAATGGCTCAATACTGTTGATCATATAATTTGCTGTTTTAGGGCCGGTTAGCGTCAGTCGAAGGCGTGACACACGTCTGGTTGACATGCCGCATATGGTTTCGTCTGATAGCTCGCAGCGCGTACCCGGAACGAACCCCTGTCCGTCTGTGTCCGTTTCAACGATCAGCGCACCTTGACCTGACAGCCCCTGTCCGCTCAAGCGTATGCCGCTGATGTTGGATAGCCGATCCATCTCGACAAGCAGCGTCACACGATCGTCTGTCGGCGATAGATAAAGCGGGGATCTCTCCGCAAGGAAGGCGCCGATGCTGCTGTCGCGTTTCGAGATGCGTCCCTTAGTAAGCATCAGGCTCTGAAATGGGAGGTTGTGCTGTATCTGGGGCTTCACGCCGCCTGAGATCTTCTGCAGTTCGACAGCAATCTGATCATAGCGCAAGGCGACACCGATACCTTCGTCCGGATCGACCTCGTACAGCATCGCTATCGGTCTGCCGTTGTTCATGATCGTGCCGCCGCTCATCCCTTTTTGCAGCGATGCCCCAGCATCAGTGGCTGACAGTGCTATGATCTTGCCACCTTCGCTGTCTCGTGACAAAGCGCGAAAGGCAACGGTGATCGATTGCCGTTCCGTCGGCGTCGTGATTTCCAGCGTCGCCTGCTTGATGCGATCGATGATGGGCTGAAGCGGCGTCGCTTGGACCCGGTCTCTGCTACACGGCTCCTGCGTGATCGGCCCGCCGACAGTCAGAAACGCCAGGTCTAGATCTGCATCTAACGCAGGCACAGGATTTGCCGTTGGATGAAGACGGCCGAAACTGTCGAGCAAGTCCGGGGTCGTCAGCGTTCCATCAGCCGCTTCAATCACATGCCTGGGGGTTGCGATGCGGCAGTTTCCCGAGCCATCCAGGAACAGCCATCCTTGGCCGAAAGTGTCATCTCCTCGGGATAGCATCACTGTTTCCGCAGTCGCTGAAACTTGCGATAGTGAAAGCGCGAGGCCTACCAAGGCAGTGGTGCAGAGTTGGCGGGTGTTGGTTGTCATCTTTCTCTCAGCCTTCACCGATTTTGGGCCCGGCAGTATCCTTGCTCTCATCTTCGGCCTTACTGATTGCTGATGATGCAGACCTAATTAGCTCAATGGCGAACGGCCAAAGTGCAAACATGAAAATGAAGAACAGCTGAATTTTCAGGAAGCCGGGGTCGTTCAGCGCTTGAACGAACAAGCCAAGGTCAATTCTGCTGCTGTCA
Organism: Agrobacterium sp. MA01; assembly: GCF_009650195.1. Taxonomy (NCBI): domain Bacteria; kingdom Pseudomonadati; phylum Pseudomonadota; class Alphaproteobacteria; order Hyphomicrobiales; family Rhizobiaceae; genus Agrobacterium; species Agrobacterium sp. MA01. The sequence continues at coordinate 2,294,881 of NZ_CP045854.1, read as the reverse complement.
GCGCGCGCCCCGGGGGGAGTCAGGCGCAGTTCTCGTGACTCAGTGGATACTGATAGGGAAAAACCCGGATCCGTCTCATTCACTTCTATGAAGCCGAACATGGCGGCTTCGGCATCGTCGTTCCCTGGAACGCCTTGTCTAACGTTCGTTTCAATCAAACTGCCTGGCGGTACAGCCATCCCCTCGATGGCGGCGTAAAGAGAGCCGCCATCGCCAAGCAGAGGGAGGTTCAGGGTGCGACCAAAAACGTCGAGAGATCCAGAAACAAGGATCGGTCCTGGTCCGTCGCCACGCATTGAGAAGGGCGATCCAATCTGACCCGGCCCCCAGACGGGAAAGCGCTCCGCTTGGAGTGTGCCACATTCTTCGTTATCTCGAAAAAGTAGCAACTCGCCGTCGAACGGTACAACATTGCCCTGGGGGCTGCGAAGCTCGCCTCGGCCCTCAATAGTTATTTGAAGGGGGCCGTTTTCAGTGCGCAAATATGTTACTTGAGCACCGACGCCAGGTAGAAATGCGCCTTCAAAGCACTGGTTCTCCCGGCTCTCATCATCAGGCCAAGTGCTTACCTTTAAGCCTCGCGCGTAGATGATTGCGAGTTCAGGATTGAAGACGCTGAACGAGACGATTTCGGTGTTTGCCTTGATCGATGTCAGCGTTGTCGAGTTGGCAGAGAACCAGAACAATGCGGAGGTGGCCGCCGTTGCGAGCAATGCCGCCACGCCGAACGATGCAGCAATCGGATTGCGGCAGAGACGCTTGAATCTAGTCAACATGAATTGCGTAACGTTGTTCGGTCGCCTGTCCGGTCAATCCCTTCACGCCGATGACGAGCTTGACTGGCTTGCCTCTGGCCGCTGCTGGGATCGCAACTTGACAGATGTGGGAGTAAGTCACACGCGGACCGCCTGCAGGTTTCTTGCAGCTTCCAGATTGGAGGACGCTATGGTCCTCCGCCTCAAGTCTCGCCAGCACCTTGCTCTGGCTGACGTTGACATGCGCCAGCAGCAACTGCTCTTCATCGCTTTGGCCAATGATTCCCGGAACATAAATTTTTTCGGCTGTCTCCGCGCAGTCGGTTGCAACTGTCGCAAGCATGAGGAGACTATTTGCGCCGTAGAGGTCCAGCTGTTCTTGATACTTGGTTGGGATTGGCACCCTTGGCGGCACGCTGAATAGTCCTGTCGCACGATACATGTTGGCCGCCCAGTAGCGCCCATCGTCAGACGTCAATCGGACGCAAAGTGTTTGCGGTGCTGCATCATCTCTTCGAATAAATGCAACCTTGAGGTCTTTGAAAGCCCCAGTTGGCAGGCCACTGACATAAGACAGGCCAGAGAGAAACTGTCCGTTGACTTGAGTGTTGCCGGCGTAGCGCTCAGTGAAGCCGGGCGCATTCGCCAGTTCTAGAACTGGCGTCGGTTCGCTTGCATGTGAGATCCCGGCATAGGCGAAAAGTGCTGAGACGAGAACTGAAGGAAGTCTGGGCGATAAATGCATCTGGAACTCCGGCGAGGGATGTAGCGTCGCTCACTAGGCGCTAATTTTCGCTTAAGGACCCTTATCGGTTGTGATGCATACGCAAACATTTCAGGGCCTTGGCGATCATATCGGTTGTTCGCCGGACATTTTTCGTCTCGGCGTTTGCCGTTCGGGAAGACCACTTTAAGGATCTGCGCGGTATCCGTGGTGTGAGTGGAAGCTTTGTCGAGGAGCGCGCTTTTGAACGCCACGGAAGAAGAGGCCAAACGGCTTCGCGCTATGAATATCAGTGTGCCTGACATTTCGCGTCAGACGGGGCTTTCCGTGTTCAAGGTCTATGAAGTGACCGAGAGCCGCGACGTGGCAGTTAGAAAAATGGCTCGCCTGCATTTCCTCCGTGGGACAGGATGGCCATGGGATGAGAAGGCCTGCGATCCCGACAGCCAGAGGCCTCCATCTGGGGATCGACCGTTGGACGCTGCCCGAGCAATCATTGACCTTTTGCGCGGAACTTCTTTGGATAACCCAATCCGTATGGCATTAGATCAACTTGGCGACGATGAACGCATGCAGATGCTCGAAATCATGCGTTATCTTATCGCAGATGCAGCGAAGTAGGAGCGGTCCTGCGTCTAGGCCCGCATTGGTCTTCCGACCTTTTCTCCGTAGTGCAACGTGCCTCGAAGGCTGCGTTCAATAGAACGCGAAGGCTCAACGGGGGCGGGGCAGACAAGAGCTGCCGGGATTTCAATCACGACAAATTTGTCTGTTTACGGGCCGGGTAATGCAACCGATTATTGCCGTTTGCGACCGCTTGAAGGCGCCCTTGCTCGTCGTTGGGCAATTCCAACATGAGCGGTCGCGCTTTGATCCGATTGCCCTGTTTGAAATCGAGTAAAGCTGGAGACTTAGGATGAAGACCCATGTTTCTCGTAGTTCAGATCCGCCTCTTCTGCGTTTCGCCGTTGGCAGGCTGGAAGCTTCTAAACTCCTTGATGTGTCGCCCGGCACTTTCGACAATTGGGTTAGGCAGGGATTGATGCCAAAAGGGGTCAAGATTGGAAGTTTACGCCGCTGGGATGCTGGCCAGCTTCGGGCGTGCTGGTACGACCTTGTTGATGCGCACCAGGAAGGAGACGTCGAAGATGACCTCGAAAACCCCTTCGACAAGACGGTTGGGTAGAGCCAGCACGCCGTTTCGCTATTGCAATCGCGATGTCGACCGGTTTGGCAACGAGCGCTACTACGTCCGGATTCCAGGCTTGTCGAAATACCGGATGACGGCGCCATATCTCGATGAGCGAGGCAGCATTACGGTAGCCTTCGCTGAAGAGTATCATCGCGTTATTGCCGGCGATCGTGGCAGCAGGCCATTGCCTCCAAAGCGTGTTCAAGAGGGGACGGTTCTCTGGCTGGTGGAGACCTACTACCGGTCAAAGCTTTTCCAGACCTATTCGGCTGCGACGAAGAACGACAAGAAGAGTGTCCTTAACCGCTACTGCGCGCTTGTCGGAGACCTGCCGTTCAAGAAGATGCGGAAGTCGGACGTTGAGGCAAGCCAGATGAAGCGCAGTCAGACGCCTGGAGCCGCCGACAAACTCGTCAAGTATCTGAAGGCTTTGTTCAATTGGGCGATCAAGGAAGGTATCGCGACCTTCAACCCCGCGGAAGGCGTAACAAAAATTCATAAATCAGACGGTTTCCATTCGTGGAGCGAGATCGAACTTGATCGGTTTCGCACCGTCTATCCACTTGGGACGACGGCGAGATTGGCATTCGAGCTGATGGTGAACCTCGGTGTCAGGCGATCGGACCTTGTAAAGCTTGGTTGGCGCAACCTGTTTCGCGATCGCATCGAGTTCGTGCCGCAAAAGGGCGCGGGCAAATATGCGCAGTTTTTGAGCTTGCCGGTCACCGCAGAGCTCAACGATGCTTTGAATACCATCACTCATGACAAGCCGACCTTCCTGGTTACGGAATACGGCAAGCCGTTCATGTCCAACGGTTTCGGCAACAAGATGCGCCAATGGTGCGATGAAGCCGGGCTACCGGAATGCTCGTCTCACGGACTTCGAAAAGCTTCGGCCACAATCCTTGCAGAAGCGGGTGCCACTGAACATCAGCTCATGGCCATTTTCGGCTGGTCCGATTCGAAGATGGCTCAGCACTACACGAAAACAGCGCAGTCGAAGCGCGTTATCGATGCTGGTTTTGAGCGGCGGAGAAGCTACGTGGCCCGGCGGAATGTCCCACTTTCGGCGGGTCGGGAATTCAGTGAGACAATACAAGGAGAAAATGATGCAAAAACAATGCTGGAAAGCAGAAGTGGTGGGCCCGGAGGGACTCGAACCCCCAACCAAGCGGTTATGAGCCGCCGGCTCTAACCATTGAGCTACAGGCCCAGCCCGGCGTGATGCCGTCGGGCGGGTTATGGTCACCCCGCACCGGTCACGGGCTCTAACGCAATTTCAGGTATGCGACAAGCCTCTGCCGCATTGGCTTCACAATCACGCGTCATCACAGATGTCGGAAGGGCATCTGTGCCGGGTGAGACGAAGAGGTCCGCCGGCGCTGCGGGACACAAGGAAACATTTCATGCTGAAATTTACACGCGCGCTCGTCATGGCCACGGCTCTGTCGGGTTCGGTTCTCTCGAGCGGCTTTGTTGCCCAAGCCGTGGCTGCTGAGGGCGAGCGTCGCGAGGCGACGATCATGGTCTCGGGTGAGGGTGAGGCTGCGATCGCGCCCGATATGGCCGTCATTTCGCTTTCCGTCGTTCGCGACGCAGAGACTGCTGGCGAGGCGCTCTCGGCCAACAGTGCTGCCATGAGCGAGGTGCTGGCAGATCTCAAGGCGCAAGGGATTGCCGAGAAGGACCTGCAGACCACGGATTTCTCGATCCAGCCTAAATACAAGCAGGAAACCAGAACCGATGGCACCTACGAGGCGCCCGTGATCGTCGGCTATACCGTCAGCAACGGTTTGACCGTTCGGGTGCGTGACCTTGCCAAGCTCGGTGAGATCATCGATCGGTCGGTAAAGCTCGGCGTCAACCAGGGTGGCGGCATCACCTTCACCAATGATGATCCGGAGACGGCGATCGAGGTAGCGCGCAAGCAGGCGGTCGAGAAGGCCGCCGCCAAGGCGAAGACGCTGACGGAGGCCGCCGGCGTCAAACTCGGCCGTGTCGTTGAGATCTCGGAGAATTTCGCCCGACCGATGCCGCAGATGTATGCCGCGGCGCCGATGGCGAAGATGGCGGACGAGTCGGTGCCGATCGCATCCGGCGAAAACCTCTATACGGTGACCGTCAACGTCACCTATGCGATCGAGCAGTAAGCGCCAACGCTGTTGCGAGAATGAGAAAGGGCCGGTCTTCCGGCCCTTTTGTCTTTGCTGCATTCGCCGACGGTCAGACGTCGAGCGGGTGTTCCGAAATCATCTTGGTCAGGCTGCCGTCGGCCGGGAAAAGCGGGATCAGGCAGGCCTGCAGGGCGTGGTAGATGTCGCCCTTGCCGGGGAAGAGGCTGTTGCACGGCTTGCCGTCCTCGGTCAGTTCCTCGTGCCAACCGCCGAACTCGCGGTCGAGGCTGTTGCCGGCGATGTAGTTCCAGATCTTTCGGTAGCTCTCCTCGTGGAAGTCGCTTTCCTGATGCTGGTTGAGGAAGTGGGCAGCCGCTGCCCCTTCGCAGAGCGGCCACCAGAGCTTTGCGCGCTTGTCGGGGGCATTTTCCCAGTCGAGCGTATAGAAGAAGCCGCCCTTGTCCTTGTCCCAGCCGAGCGCCATGGACTGGAAGAACAGGCCGCGTGCCGCCCCCGGCATCCAGGTCTGTCGCTTGCCGCCGAGTACCCAGAGCTGCAGGATGAGGCGGGCCCATTCCAGCCAGTGGCCGGGCGTGGTGCCGGCCGGGCGGAACATTTCGTTCGGATGATAGTAGTTGCGGTCGACCACCCAGTTTTTATCGAAATGCTCAGCGACGCGGAAGGCTTCTTCGCGGGCGCGGCGGTTGATGATCAGGTCGGCGATGCGCTCGGCCTTTTCGAGGTAATGCCTCTCACCGGTCGCCTCAAAGGCAGCCATCAGGCTTTCGGTCAGATGCATGTTGGAGTTCTGGCCGCGATAACCGGGCACCGGCTGCCAGTCGCGTGAGAATTCTTCCGCGATGGCCCCGTGCTCGTCTTCCCAGAATTTTTCGTCGATCACCTCTGTGATGTCGGCGAGCATGGCCTCAGCGAGCGGATGGCCGGCGCATTTGGCCGAGGCGGCCGCGAGCAGGACGAAGGCGTGGCCGTAGCCTTGCTTCGTGTCGTCGGCGGCGCCTGTGTCATCAGCCTGCCAGAAGTAACCACCATTCTTTTCGTCGCGGTGGCGCTCCCAGAGATAACGCATGCCGTGATCGACGATGTCGGCCGAACCCGGCCGGCCGAGCAGGTGGCCGATGGCGTAACAATGCACCATGCGGGCGCTGGCATGGATGCCACGCGCGGGGTTGTCGAGGCTGAGCGGCTTGCCGTCGCGCGACAGGTCGTAGAAGCCGCCTTTTGGGTTGATGGCCGGGCCAGTGAAGAAACCGAAGAGCTCGTCGGCGCGTGCCAGCAGCCATCTGCGATGATAGGGGCGGGCGCTCCAGGGGGTGGACGGCAGCAGCTGTGATTGATTTTCCGACATTTCTTCCTCCCTGAAAGCAGCGTTGCAGCCTCTATAGCCGATCACCGACGCCGCTTCCACCGCCTGGCCTTTGTCACGCACAAGTGGATCAATTGTTGACATAAAGATATCTTTATGTGATTTGGGCGTGTCGCATACGCAATAGGAGAGTTCGCAGATGCTCGATCAACTGTTCGGCCGCGAGGGCGCAAACCGTGACGGGGCGGAGATCCTGAAGGCGCTCAACCAAGCAGCGCGCGAGCGTATCCTGATCCTCGATGGCGCGATGGGTACCGAAATCCAGGGTCTTGGCCTGACGGAAGACGACTTTCGCGGCGAACGCTTCCTCGGTTGCGCCTGCCATCAGCAGGGCAATAACGACCTCCTGATCCTCACCCAGCCTGATGCCATCGAAGACATCCATTTCCGCTATGCGATGGCGGGTGCGGATATTCTTGAAACCAACACCTTTTCGTCGACGCGGATTGCCCAGGCCGATTACGAGATGGAAGGGGCGGTCTACGACCTCAACCGCCATGGTGCGGAACTCGTGCGCCGGGCGGCCTGGCGCGCCGAGCGGGAGGACGGCAAGCGGCGTTTCGTGGCCGGTGCCATCGGGCCGACCAATCGTACGGCGTCGATCTCGCCCGACGTAAACAATCCCGGCTACCGTGCCGTCTCCTTCGACGATCTTCGCCTTGCCTATGGCGAGCAGATCGACGGCTTGATCGATGGTGGTGCCGATCTCATCCTGATCGAGACGATCTTCGATACGCTGAACGCCAAGGCTGCGATCTTTGCCTGCGAGGAGCGCTTCCTCGCCAAGGGCATTCGCCTGCCTGTGATGATCTCGGGCACGATCACCGATCTTTCAGGCCGGACGCTCTCCGGCCAGACGCCGACGGCCTTCTGGAATTCGGTGCGCCATGCCAAGCCGTTTGCGGTGGGCCTCAACTGCGCGCTCGGCGCTGATGCGATGCGGCCGCATCTGCAGGAATTGTCCGGTGTCGCCGACACCTTCATTTCGGCCTATCCGAATGCCGGTCTGCCGAATGAGTTTGGTCAATATGACCAGAGCCCGGAAGAGATGGCGGAGCTCGTTGCCGGTTTTGCCGAAGAGGGCATCGTCAATGTGGTCGGTGGCTGCTGCGGGTCCACGCCTGCGCATATCGCCGCCATTGCCGAGGCCGTGAAGGGCAGGGTGCCGCGCGCGCCTGCCGAGCATCGGCCGTTCATGTCGCTCTCGGGGCTCGAGCCCTTCGAGCTGACCAAGGACATTCCCTTCGTCAATGTCGGCGAGCGGACGAATGTCACCGGTTCTGCCAAGTTCCGCAAGCTGATCACGGCTGGTGATTATTCCGCAGCGCTCGTCGTCGCGCGCGACCAGGTGGAGAATGGCGCGCAGATCATCGACATCAACATGGATGAGGGCCTGATCGATTCGGAAAAGGCCATGGTCGAGTTCCTCAACCTGATCGCGGCCGAGCCTGACATTGCCAAGGTGCCAGTGATGATCGACTCGTCGAAGTTCCCGATCATTGAGGCCGGCCTCAAATGCGTGCAGGGCAAGGCGGTGGTGAATTCCATCTCGCTCAAGGAGGGCGAGGAGAATTTCGTCGCCCAGGGCAAACTGATCCGCAACTACGGTGCTGCCGTCGTCGTCATGGCCTTCGACGAGAAAGGCCAGGCGGATACCTACGAGCGCAAGGTGGAGATTTGCCGCCGCGCCTATCGGATCCTGACGGAAGAGGCGGGCTTTGCGCCCGAAGACATCATCTTCGACCCGAATGTCTTTGCGGTTGCGACAGGGATCGAGGAGCACGACAATTACGGCGTCGACTTCATCGAGGCGACGCGGACGATCCGGCAGGAAATGCCGCTGGTGCATATCTCCGGCGGGGTGTCGAACCTCTCCTTCTCCTTCCGGGGCAACGAGCCGGTGCGCGAGGCGATGCATGCCGTCTTCCTTTACCACGCCATCCAGGCGGGCATGGACATGGGCATCGTCAATGCCGGCCAGCTCGCGGTCTATGAGAGCATCGACAAGGATCTGCGCGAGGCCTGCGAAGACGTGGTGCTGAACCGCCGCAAGGACGGGACCGAGCGGCTGCTGGAGATTGCCGAACGCTATCGCGGCACCGGCGAGGCCAAGACCCGCACGCAGGACATGACGTGGCGCGAATGGCCGGTCGAAAAGCGGCTGGAGCATGCGCTTGTCAACGGCATCACCGAATTCATCGACATCGACACGGAAGAGGCGCGCCAAAAGGCCGACCGTCCGCTGCATGTCATCGAGGGGCCGCTGATGGCGGGCATGAATGTCGTCGGCGACCTCTTTGGCGCTGGCAAGATGTTCCTGCCGCAGGTGGTGAAATCGGCCCGCGTCATGAAGCAGGCTGTGGCGGTGCTGCTGCCCTACATGGAAGAAGAGAAGCGCCTGAATGGCGGCACTGGTGAGCGCCAGGCGGCAGGCAAGGTGCTGATGGCGACCGTCAAGGGCGATGTGCATGACATCGGCAAGAACATCGTCGGCGTCGTTCTCGCCTGCAACAATTACGAGATCATCGATCTTGGCGTCATGGTGCCGGCCACCAAGATCCTCGAAGTGGCGAAAGCCGAGAATGTCGATGTCATCGGTCTCTCCGGCCTGATCACGCCCTCGCTCGACGAGATGGTGCATGTGGCCTCCGAGATGCAGCGGCAGGGGTTCAATATTCCGCTTTTGATCGGTGGCGCGACGACGAGCCGGGTGCACACCGCCGTCAAAATCCATCCGCAGTACAGAGCGGGGCAGGCGATCTATGTCACTGATGCCAGCCGCGCCGTCGGCGTCGTCTCCGCGCTGCTCGCCGAAGATGGCAACGAGACCTATGTCGAGGGCATCAAGGGCGAATATGCCAAGGTGGCCGAGGCCCATGCGCGGGCGGAAGCCGAGAAGCAGCGCCAGCCGCTGGCGTCTGCCCGGGAGAATGCGGTCAAGGTCGACTGGAGCGCTTACAAGCCGACCAAGCCGAGCTTTACGGGCACCAAGGTGTTTGAGACCTATGACCTCGCCGAACTCGCCCGCTATATCGACTGGACGCCCTTCTTCCAGACCTGGGAGCTGAAGGGGCGCTATCCTGCGATCCTCGAGGACGAGAAGCAGGGCGAGGCGGCGCGACAGCTGTTTGCCGACGCGCAGGCGATGCTCAAAAAGATCATTGCGGAAAACTGGTTCCGGCCGCGTGCGGTCATCGGCTTCTGGCCGGCCAATGCTGTTGGTGATGATATCCGTCTGTTCACGGACGATAGCCGCAAGGAAGAACTCGCAACCTTCTTCACGCTGCGTCAGCAGATCGCCAAACGCGAGGGCCGGGCCAATGTGGCGCTCAGCGATTTCGTCGCGCCTCTAGAGACCGGCGTTCCGGATTATGTCGGCGGCTTCGTCGTCACCGCCGGTATCGAGGAAGTGGCGATTGCTGAACGTTTCGAGCGGGCCAACGACGATTATTCCTCGATCCTGGTCAAAGCGCTGGCCGACCGGTTTGCGGAAGCCTTTGCGGAGCGCATGCACGAACAGGTGCGCCGCGAGTTCTGGGGCTATGCGCCCGACGAGGCCTTCGCGCCCGAGGAGCTGATCTCGGAGACCTATGCCGGCATCCGGCCGGCGCCCGGCTATCCGGCCCAGCCCGACCATACGGAAAAGGTGACGCTGTTCTCGCTGCTCGATGCCACCGCTGCGACCGGCGTGACGCTGACCGAAAGCTATGCCATGTGGCCCGGCTCCTCAGTCTCGGGCCTCTATATCGGCCATCCCGACAGCTACTATTTCGGCGTTGCAAAGGTCGAGCGAGACCAGGTCGAGGACTATGCGGCGCGCAAGGGCATGGATGTGCGCGAGGTCGAGCGCTGGTTGGGGCCGGTGTTGAATTATGTGCCGAAGGCGGTGGCTGCAGAGTGATTGCGGGCGTCCGCTCAGATGTGGAAGGCTGGAGCGCGCAGAACGTTCAAGGGATTGAGATTGTCGATGGCATGAAGTGCGGATTGCATGACCTCTCTGGAGCTACCGGCAGTTCGCTCGTCGGTGGCCTGCAGGTCGTTCTCCCGGATGAGGTCCTCCAAGGACAGATCCAGTAGCGCCCGTGCTTGGTAGATTGCCGAGCGGAAGGTATCGAGGGTGTCCTGGTCGCGCTCCGTCAGAGTAGCGATGGAGGCGTTTTCAACAGGCGATGCCGTTGACGGAGGCTCTGAACTCACAATGCCATTGGTGACGGCAGTGGAACCTGGATCTCTCTGTGCGGTCTCCATGCTGTCGCGAACGAGCTCGGTATAGTCTGTCGCTGCGTTTCCAAGCTCCTTCCCGATGGCCGCTGCACGTTGCGCCAGAAAGGCCGGCGAGACGGAGAACTGACGGAGGATCCGCATTTCCTCCTTAGCCCGATCGAGGCGGTCTTCCGCGATCTTGCGACGTGTCTCGGTCAGCGCTTCTTCCAGGCCGGAAAGCAGATTGTGATCAGGCTCGGAGCCTGTTGCGTGGACGGCAACCTCGCCCCCGCCGGTCTTCAGCTCTTGTGTCTGAACGCGATCCGTTTTTCTGGCTTCCAACCGGCTTGCCGAGGCACTTTCAATGCTGATCACCGGGGCGGCCTCACTCGATTTCCTCAACACGTTCGAAAATTCAAGCGAAGTATGCACGCAGAAGATTGATTTAGCTTTACCGTTAGTTGCCTGCGTGCGGCCGTCTCTTTGTGGCTGCGTCTTCTTCTCCTCGCTTGCGGGGAGAAGGAGCCCGAAGGGTGAGGCGCAACTCGTTGCGCCGGGAATGAAGGGCTCATCCTTTCCTTCACCTTCCTCACAAACCGATTCCGAATCAGGCGGTAAGTTATTGAGGCAGATTCCTAATTGCCTTCGCGCCTGCTGCCTTTAGCCTGCCTGAGAGCAAAGGCTTCTTTACGGCTGATATAGACGAGATTTCTCTCTTCAGTCTCGGATGCCTGGGGGACCGCTCCAATCCTTTTCGCGACCGCGATGGAGGCGAGGTTCTCAGGGTGAATGACGTGGATTGCTTCGGTCCAGCCAAGTTCCTCAAACGCCCAGATAAGGCAGGCTGTCGCAGCCTCCGTCGCATATCCTCTTCCCCAGACGGTGCGATGAAACGCCCATCCGATTTCTCGCCCGGGCCAGCCGGGCGGGTACCATGCACCAGCGCGACCGACCCATCGGCCAGACGCTTTCTCGATGACGGAGAAATTACTGTATCCTTGGATGCTCCAGGCACCTGCAAAGAGGCACAGATTGCGCCAAGCTCCAGCCTCATCCTGCGGTCCGCCAATGAAACGCGTCACTTTCGGATCAGAGAGGAATGCTGTCCATGCCGAGCGATCCGAAGTGTTGGGCGGGCGCAGAAGAAGGCGTTCGGTTTCTATCATGTGGCGCCGCCTCGTTCCGGCCCGGACGTGCGTTTAGCTTTCCTTTGTCACAACAGGATGACCGTTCATTGCCTTTACGCCTCCAGCCTCAGCAGGATCGCTGTCGTGTCGTCGCTCTGCTTGTAACGCGGATATTTCAATCCGTCCGGGTCCACCTCACGCTCCATATGCCGCAGTTCTGACACCAGCGATTTCAGCCCTGTCGTCGCGGCGCGCTGGATGAGCGTGGCGGGGTCGTAGAGCTTGTAGAGAGCCACAAGATCGGCGAGGCCGTCGGAGCAGAGGAGGGCGGTGGCGCCGCCGCCGTAAACGGGGACGTCGACCAGAGCGAGGTGATCGGCGGCTTCGGGGACCACGCCGAAGGTCCAGGTCGAGCCACTTGGCGTGTTCTGCAAGGCGCGACCACGACGCAGGTCTTCCAGCGTCTGCGGGTCGTCATTGGCGACCCCGGCCGCGCCGATGCCGCCGAGGCGGGCGATGTGCTCTGCCGCCCGATGTTGCTCCCATTCATAGGCGCCTCGGATCGGGATGACGAAGTCGGATTGTCCGTTGTCATGCAGGATGTACATGCAGCTGTCGCCGAGGCCGAACCACCGGAGGCCTGATGACGTTGCCTGCAGGGCGGTCAGGCTGCAGAGCGGCCAGGCGTAGCGCGGCTGGTCGCCAGCCATTGTCGTGAATGTATCACGCGCCTCTTCTGAGACCTCTCGCAGGACAGCTTTCGGATCGGCGCCGCCATCGAGGCGTTCAGCGAAGCGGAGTGCTGCGAATTCCGCGATCCAGGCGGCGTCCGAGCCGAAGCCATCCATGAACTGGCGGTCGCCAAGGCCTGTCGCGCCGTCGATGACGAAAGCGGCATGCCTGTTGTAGCCGAGGCGATCCTCGTTTGGTCTCGTGTCTTTGCCGGGGTCTGAAATGGTGTCGATGATGGAAATCTGTGGCATGAAGGCCTCGCGCTGAAAACGTCGTGCCGGAGGTATCCGGCGCGTTTCGTGCCTAGCATGGCAGGAGGTTGGCGTCAGCCGCGGGCGGCGCGAAAGCGGCTCATGATCTCGGCGCGGGTCGGGTCCGTCATTGCGACGGCCAATCCGAATTCGAGCGGTGAAAGTCTCGCTTCATCCGGATAGATGATCTCGTCCGCGAGGATCTCTTCCGGCAGAAGCGCACGGACGCGTCGATCGGTTACCGTGCCGCCATGGACGATGTGCTCGCGGGCTGCGATCTCCGGGTCGAGCAGGTGGTTGATCAGGGCATGGGCGCCCGGCTTGTTATGTGCTTTGGCCGGGATCGCGTAATAGTCCGTCCAGATCTCGCCGCCATCGGTCGCGATGGAATAGGCGATCTCTGGCACATCTCGGTGCATCTGCGAGGCGTCATTGCTCCAGCACATGGTCATCCAGGCCTCGCCGGTGCGCATGGCAGGCTGATAATCACTGTCGACCGCCAGCAGATGCGGCCTGACCTCAATAAGCAGCTTTTCAGCGCTTTGCAGTTCAACTGGGTCAAGTGAGTTGAAGTTGTGGCCGAGGGCGACCAGAGCATTGCCGATGGCGGTCAGCTGGTAGTCATGCACGATGGTCCTGCCCGAAGCCTCCGTCATGGCGATATCGAAGAAATCGCGCCAGGTCTGCACCGGCTCAAGTTCACGGCTGTTGTAGGCAATGCCAGTCGTACCGGCGTTCTTTGGCACGCCATAGATCGCGCCTGCCCGGACGCCGGGCTTCATGAAGCGATCGGCATGCGCGGCCAGATCAAAATTCGGAAGGCGCCGGAGTTCAAGGGGCTCGAGCATGTCTCGTTGCACATAGGGCGCGATCGCATACTGGGTGGGTACGATGATGTCCCAGACCCTTCCTCTTTCAAGGGCCAGCAAGGTGCCCTCGTTGGAACCGATGATCGAAACGTCGACCTCGACGCCGTAGCGGGACGTGAAGTTCTCGAAGGTCGTGGGATCATGGTAGTTCGGCCAGGTCGCGAGTGAAACCTTCTTGCCGAGCGGCGAACCTTCCGACGTTGCCACGCTGGTCCTGCGGCTTCCTCCAATGACGAGGGCGGCCATTCCGAGCCCGGTGACAGCAAGAAAATGACGACGCGTGACGGAGCCACGTTTCAGGCGCATGAACTCTGCCATGAAACCCTTGGCGTCAATCTCCGTCGATGTCTTCCTGGCGGCCATGGCTGCTCTCGATCCGTTGCCGGTTTCGTGCCGCCGAATTTCACCACAAACGGGTTAACGCTATCACACCATAAGATGAAAACTGCTTGCGCGCCTGGGTTCTTACACCATGCGATCGATGATGCTGATGCCGTTTTCGCGGAAGCTGTCCATGGTGGCGAGCGCAGGGGCCGCTTCCGAAAGGGTGATGCGACGGCCGATCAGGCGATCGGGTGAGAGCTTGCCGGAGAGGATCATGCGCAGCATGGCATCATAGCGCCAGGACTGCATTCCGTGGCTGCCATAGATCTCGAGTTCGTGGGCAATGACGCGCGCCATCGGGATTGCCGGTGTCGCGTGATCTGCCAGCATCAGCCCGACCTGAACATGGCGACCGCGTCGGCGAAGGTTGAGGATCGAGTTGCAGCAGGTCTGGGGATGGCCGAGCGCATCGACCGAGACATGCGCGCCGCCGCCGGTCACATCACGCACTGCTTCGGAGACATCGGCAACCGAGCGGCTGTCGATGGTGACGGATGCGCCGAGCGCCTTGGCGAGTGCCAGCTTGTCCTCGGCGATGTCGATGGCGACGACATTGGCGCCAAGCGCTGCACCGATCATGATGGCCGAGAGGCCAACACCGCCGCAACCATGGACCGCCAGCCACTCACCACCCTGGAGCCGGCCCTGGTCGACCACGGCCCGGAAAGAGGTGGCAAAGCGGCAGCCGAGGCTTGCCGCCGTCTCGTAGCTGATCTCTTCCGGCAGATGCACGAGGTTCTGGTCGGCATAATCGATTGCCACATATTCGGCAAACGAGCCCCAATGGGTGAAGCCCGGCTGGAACTGTTCCTCGCAAACCTGCTGGTTGCCGGAGCGGCATTCCATGCAGTGGCCGCAACCGGAGACAAAGGGCACTGTCACGCGGTCGCCGACCTTGAACCGGCGCACGTCACGGCCGACAGCCGAGATCGTGCCAGCCAGTTCGTGGCCGGGGACATGGGGAAGGCGGATATCGGGATCGTGGCCCATCCAGCCGTGCCAGTCGCTGCGGCAGAGGCCTGTCGCCTTGACGGAGATGACCACACCGGCATTGGTCGGCGTCGGATCGGGCAGGGTGCGGATTTCGGGTGCTGCACCGAATGCTTCAAAATACATCGCCCGCATGGGATATCCTCCAGATGCGAATGCCGCCCTTGCGGACGGCATTCCGACACAATTGCCCTTGGACGTCGTTTGCCTTAGTCGGCGAGCAGGATCAAGGCAGTCGGGTCGATCTTCACGCCCACGGTATCGCCAACGGTCGGCGGTCTGGTGCCGGGGTCGTTGAAGGTGTCGAAGGACAGTGTCTTGCCACCAACATCGATGCGTGTGCGGATAACCGAGCCGAGGAACTGGCTCGATGTAACCTGGCCCCGCACCGTGGCTTCATCCGCTCCTGCGAGCGTGCCGGCCTCCGGTCGCATGGCGAGCTGGATGGTTTGGCCGTTCGCCGTGGGGATCGTCTCCTTGATCGCCAGCGTCTTGTCCCCGATCTGCACGATGCCGGCGCCCTGATCGGCGACGACGGCATCCAGCACATTGAGCGTGCCGACGAAGGAGGCGACGAAGCGGGTCGTCGGGCGGTTGTAGATCTCGAAGGGCGTGCCGATCTGGTCGGCCTTGCCGGCATTCATGACGACGATGCGGTCGGATATCGACAGCGCCTCTTCCTGGTCATGGGTAACGAAGACAGTGGTTATGCCGAGCTTCTGCTGGATCTGGCGGATTTCTTCGCGCAGCGACACGCGGATCTTTGCGTCGAGCGCCGAAAGCGGTTCGTCCAGGAGCAGGACCTGGGGTTTGGGGGCAAGCGCGCGGGCGAGTGCGACGCGCTGCTGCTGTCCGCCAGACAGCTGGTAGGGGTAGCGCTCGGCCAGATGTTCGAGGTGAATGAGGGAGAGCATCTCCTTCACGCGCGCCTCGATATCGGCTTTCGGCATGCCGGCGATCTTCAGGCCAAAGGCGACGTTGTCGAAGACGTTCATGTTGGGAAACAGCGCATAGGCCTGGAAGACCATGCCGATGTTGCGCTGGTTTGGCTTCAGGTTCGTCTGGTCCTTGCCATCGACGACGATGGAGCCGGCCGACGGGGTCTCGAAACCGGCCACCATCCGCAGCACGGTGGTCTTGCCGCAGCCCGACGGGCCAAGGAAGGAGACGAATTCGCCCTTGTCGATCGCCATGTTGAAGTCGTGCACGACCTGCGTTGCACCGAAGGATTTCTTGAGGTTGTTTAGGGTCAGAAAGCTCATGAATTGATGTCCTCAAGCCTGGCGGGGGGCTGTTTTCTGGAGGCGGGAGACGAGCTGCATCAGGCCGAGGCAGCCCCAAGTGATGCAAAACGCGATCACGGCGAGAGCCGCCGGCTCATAGGCCCTGTTGGCGCCGAGCAGCTGCATGTAGGGGCCAAAGGCTGGCTTGTTGAGAAGGGCGGCCATCGTGAATTCGCCCATGACGATGGCGAAGGTGACGAAGGCGCCCGACATGACGGCGACGGAGACATTCGGCAGGATGATGCGGCCGATGATCGTCGCCCAACCCGCTCCGAGGCTCTGGGCTGCCTCCGTCAGGGTGGCGACGTCGATGGTTCTCAAGCCCGTATCAACCGCGCGGTACATGTAGGGCAGGCCGAGCGTGGCATAACCGAACATGAGCAGCATGTTCGTGCCGGTGGAGGAGCCGGTCAGCGGCAGCCAGCTCGAGGTGTTATAGAGGCGGATATAGCCGAACACGACGACGATCGCTGGGATCACGAGCGGCAGCAGCGTGACGAATTCGATGTACGGGCGAAGGCCGGGCATCTTCAGCCGCACCCAATAGGCCGTGGGTACGATCAGGAATACGCCGAAGATGATGGTCGTCAGAGCCATCGTCACAGAATAGCTGAAGGTTTCCTGGAAGCGCGGATCGGCCAGAACCTTGGCATAGGCATCGAAGGAATACTCGCCGCGGCGCATTTTCAGCGAGAAGTTCGTCATGCCGATCAGCGGCAGGATGAAATAGAGAAGGCCGAAGATCAGCGCGGCCCAAGCCCAGAGACGTTTCATTTCATCCACCTTTCGCTGCGGGCGCGCAGCCAGATGTAGAGGCCATTGGCAATTCCGGTGACGACGATCATGCCAAAGGCGAGCGCGTAGCCGAGATGGGGGTCGCCCAGGACGTCGCCGCGGATCTGGGCGAAGAGCAGGATCGGCACGATATTCAGCGAAGAGCCGGTCAGTGCGATCGCGGTTGCGACAGCGCCGAACGCATTTGCGAAGAGCAGCGCCATGGTGCCGAGGATCGAGGGCAAAAGAATCGGGAAGGCCACGAGCCGCCAGTATTGCGCATTGGTCGCGCCGAGGATCGAGGCCGCCTCGCGCCATTCGCGCTTCAGGCCGTCGAGTGCCGGCGCGATGATCAGGATCATCAGCGGGATCTGGAAGAAGAGATAGGTGATCGTCAGTCCCCAGAAGGACAGGAGATTGAAGCCGAGAAGGCGCAGATCGATGCCAAGCTGGGTCTTGAGGAAGACGGTCAACATACCGACAGGGCCGAGCGTCGCGAGGAAGGCGAAGGCGAGCGGCACGCCGGCGAAGTTCGAGGCAACGCCGGAAAATGTCAGCAGCGGGCTGCGGATCCAGGCAGGCAGTCCGCCGAGAATGACCGCGGCGGCCACGCCGAATCCGATCAGGCAGCCGAGAATTGCCGAGGCGAGACTGATCTTGATGGAGATCCAGTAGGCGGCCATGATCGAGGGGGTGAACAGGCCAAGCACATTGTCGAAGGTGAACGAGCCGTCCGGACGCTGAAATGCGCCGATGACGATCTTCATCGTCGGCATGATCAGGAAGAGAATCACGAAAGCTGCAAAGGGCAAGACCCCGAGCCAGTGAAGTGGAAGTTTCGTTCGTGGCCGTGCCTGATGGCCCGGGCTCACCGCCTCTGTCGACATTCGATCTGCCCCTCTGTCCGTGTTTCGACGGATCTTCTTAAAATGCGAGCGCCGCCCCGACCTTAGAAAAGATCGGGGCGGCACATCAAGGTCTCGACTTACTGAACGTTGGCGCCGACGACGCTGTCCCAGCCCGCCGTAACGGCAGCCTTGTTGGCGTCGACTTCTTCGAGCGTCGGGAAGTAGGCCTTTTCGTAGGACTCAGCCGGCGGCAGGGCGTCGAGAAGGTCCTGCGGAACCTTGCCGGCCTTGACCATGGCGTTGAAGCGGGCCGGGTGGCAGTAACCCTTCAGCCAGCCGAGCTGACCTTCGTCGGAATACAGGTGTTCCATCCACAGCTTGGCTGCATTCGGGTGCGGTGCATAGGCAGAGATGCCCTGAACGTAGACGCCAGCGAGAACGCCCTTGTCCGGAACGACGACTTCGACCGGCGGGTTGCCGGCCAGCG
Organism: Agrobacterium sp. MA01; assembly: GCF_009650195.1. NCBI lineage: Bacteria > Pseudomonadati > Pseudomonadota > Alphaproteobacteria > Hyphomicrobiales > Rhizobiaceae > Agrobacterium > Agrobacterium sp. MA01. The sequence goes on along the minus strand of NZ_CP045854.1, from coordinate 2,276,764 downwards.
TGTCACGAGCGGCGAGCGCGTTGTAGTCCCACATGACGACGATCGGGGTCGCGCCCTGGGCGAGCGTGCCGGACTTGCCGATGACAGGCACGAAGTTGCCGGCCTTGTTCATTTCGGCAAAGTAGTTCAGGCCTGCTTCACCGGCGTCCTTGCCGGCAGCTGCACCGGTTGCCATGCCGGCGGCGAGAACGCCGAGGATAGCCTGGTTGGAGGCGCGCGGGTCACCGGCGAGAGCGACCTGGCCTGCATATTCCGGCTTCAGAAGATCGGCCCAGTCCTTCGGCGTGTTGGCGACGAGGTCCTTGTTCACCAGGAGCGACATGACGCCGTAGTAGTCGCCGTACCAGTAGCCTTCAGCGTCCTTGATGTTATCAGGGATTTCGTCCCAGGTGGAGACCTTGTACGGCTGAAGCAGGCCTTCGGCCTTCATCTGCGGGCCGAAGGCGAGACCGACGTCAACGACGTCAGGAGCCTGCGGGCCCTTGTTGTCCTTGTTTGCCTTGATGGCTTCGACTTCGTCGGCCGAGCCGGCATCCGGGTTCAGTTCGTTGACGGTGATTTCCGGATACTTCGCCTTGAAGGCGGCGATGACTTCGCCGTAGCCGCACCAGTCGTGGGGCAGGGCGATGGTGGTCAGCATGCCTTCCTTCTTGGCAGCTTCGATGAGCTCGGCGCTCGGCTCGGCATAGGCGACGGCCGAGCTCGTCATGACCAGCGCGGTCGTGAGCGACAGGAATTTGCGAAGATTGGTTGTCACTGTAGTTCTCCTCTTGTGTTGGAAGCGATGCGGTTCACTTATGTGGCCTTTGTTATGGTTATGTGACGGATATCGGCCTTGCCTGGTCTATCGATATTGGCCCGTATCCTGAACGATCCTCCGGTTTCTTCTCTCAGCCATGTCGGGGCTTTCGGAACAGGCGTGCCTGTTCGAATAGTCCTTCGAGGGTGTTCATTCGCTCGCGCGTCTCGTCCCAGGACGAGCTCTGCACGGCCTCGATCAGGGCTTCGACGACAAACAGCGTCACGACGGAGCTGTCCCATGCCGACGGCGCCTCGATATGGAGCTTGAAACAGTGGCGGGCATGCTGTGCCACCGGCGACATCCACTGGTCTGTAAACACGATGATCTGCACGCCGTTGGCGCGCGCGACCTCCGCGAGCGTCGTCAGATCCGCCTCGTAGCGCCTGATGTCGAAGATCACGAGCACGTCGCCATCCTGCATATTGAGGACGTGCTGCGGCCATGAACTGGCATTCGATGACATCAAGGTCGTCCGGGGACGGATGACCTGCATATGGGTGAAGAAGTATTCGGCAAGCGCCCCCGTGATGCGTCCGCCGACGAAATAGATGCTGCGATGGCGGTCGCCGATCAGGCGGGCGGCTTCATCGAAGGTCGCCGTGCGCAGTTCTCCCAGCGAGTTGCGCAGATTGGCCATCACGGCTTCTGCAAAGCGATTGAGGATATGGCGATTGGGGGCGTTGGCGGCCCAACGATCGTGCTTGGCGATCGGGTTTGAGATCGTCGCCTCAAGCTCCTGGTGGAGATGCGCCTGGAATTCCGGATAACCCTTGTAGCCGAGCTTCTGCACCATGCGGGCGACTGTCGGGGTCGAGACGCCGGCATTCTCGGCAACGGTGGTGATGCTGCCCAGTCCGGAGACGGGGTAGTTCTGCAGCAGGCTTTCTGCCAGCTGCCGTTCGGCACGCGTCAGCCCGTCGAAATGGGCATGTATCACGTCCGACACCGTGGTCGACGCATTCATCAAGAACCGATTGACTCCCCTCAAGCCAGTCTGTCGCCAGCTTTTTTCGGATTAAGCCTCGCTGTCACAATTGAGTCAACTGGCCATTGAAGAGAATTTTTCAGTAGCGGATTGACAGACGCTTAACCGTGAAGAATTCTCTTCGAAAATAAGTTGGGCCAACGAGCCCTGGGGAACAATCAGCATGCTCTTGAGGTCGGGGATCCTGACAGCGTCGGACGGTGAGGTGGTTGCAGTCGATAATGCGACGGCGGCGAGCGGTCTCGTCTTTGTCTGCGAGCACGCATCTGCCGTGTTGCCGCCATCGGCAGGTGATCTTGGTCTTTCACCGGAGGCACTGTCCAGCCATATCGCCTGGGATCCGGGCGCTCTGGAGATCGCCCAGCGCCTGTCGACCTCGCTCAACGGCCTGCTCGTCCACCAGCGTTTCTCGCGACTGATCTATGACTGCAATCGTCCGCCGGAATCGCCGGCGGCCATGCCGGAAAAGAGCGAGATCTACGCGATCCCGGGAAATCTGAACCTCAGCCCGGCGGAGCGTTATGCGCGGACGGCGGCGCTCTACGTCCCCTTCCACGACCGGATTGCTGCCGAGATTGCGCGGGTCGCCGGGGAGGGCGGCAAGCCCGTCATCGTCACCGTGCATACGTTTACGCCGGTCTATTTTGGCAAACCGCGCGAGGTCGAGATCGGCATCCTCCACGATACCGACAGTCGCCTGGCGGATGCCATGCTTGAGGCCGCGGCCGGTGGTCCTTACCGTGTTGAGCGCAACTCGCCATACGGACCCGAAGACGGCGTGACCCATACGCTGCGTCTGCATGCGCTGCCGCAAGGCTTCGCCAATGTGATGATCGAGGTGCGCAACGACCTGGTTCGCGATGAAGCAGGCCTCAAGGCCATCTCCACCTATCTCGCGGACTTGATTTCAGGAGCGCTCGAAAGGGTCGCATAACTATTCAAAACGCTGAGCAAACCAAAAATCAATGAGGGAACGGATGCCGGCATACGAGATCATGAGACGAAGACCGCTTATGCGGTCCGGGCAGGCGGTAGACTGATGCCGCAAGCCCTGAAAACCTACGTGCGTATCGTCGATGCCTTCAATCGCCGCGTCGGCCGGATCGTCATGTATGGCGTCTTCGTCATGATGGGCATCTTGCTCTATTCGTCCATCTCCAAAGGCCTGTTCCTGCCAGCGCACTGGACGCTGGAAATGGCGCAGTTCGTCATGGCAGGCTATTATCTCTTGGGTGGCGCCTATTCGCTGCAACTCGACAGCCATGTGCGTATGGACCTGCTCTACGGTCGCTGGTCGCCGAAGACCAAGGCGATCGTCGACGTGATCACGATCATGATGCTGTTCGTCTACCTGTTCTTCCTGCTCTGGGGCGGTGTCTCGAGCACCACCTACGCACTGCAATATGGTGAAACCAGCTATTCTTCCTGGTCGCCCTACATGGCTCCCGTGAAGATTGTCATGGTTGTCGGTATCTTCCTCACCTTCCTGCAGGCGACCTCGATCTTCATCAAGGACCTTGCCATTGCCATGGGGAGGCCGCTTGCATGACTGAGTTCCTCAGCTACGAAATGATCGCGCTCCTGATGTTCTCATCGATGATGATGTCGATGCTGACAGGGCAGCGTGTGTTTGCGACCATCGGCTTCGTCGGCGTCGTGGCGGCTGCCGTGCTCTGGGGCAATGGCGGCTTCGAGATGGGCTTCTCGGCCGGCATGAAGCTGATGAAGTGGTATCCGCTGCTGACGCTGCCGCTCTTCATCTACATGGGCTATATGCTGTCGGAATCCGGCATCGCAGAGGACCTCTACAAGGCTTTCCATGTCTGGTTCGGTGGCATGCCGGGCGGTCTGGCGGTCGGCACGATCGGGTTGATGGTCGTGATCTCGGCGATGAACGGCCTATCCGTCGCGGGCATGGCGATCGGGGCGTCTATCGCGCTGCCCGAACTGCTGCGCCGCGGCTACGACAAGATCATGGTCTCCGGCGTCATCCAGGCCGGCAGTTCGCTCGGCATTCTGATCCCACCGAGTGTGGTGCTGGTACTTTACGGCATGATTGCCCGCCAGCCGGTGAGCCAGCTCTGGCTTGCAGGCGTCTTCCCCGGACTGATGCTTGCGACGATGTTCTGCCTCTACATCATCATCCGCTGCCGTCTCAATCCGGCGTTGGGTCCGGCCCTTCCCAAGGAAGAGCGTGACATGCCGATGCGCGAGAAGCTCAAGCTCTTGCAGGCGGGCATCCTGCCGTTCCTCATATTCTTCCTGATGATGGGTCTCTTCCTGATGGGCATCACCAGCCTCGTCGAGAGTTCGGCGGTCGGTGCGCTCGGGGCTCTCTTTGCGGCCTGGTACAAGGGACGGCTCACCAAGGCGGTCTGGAACCGGGTGCTTGAGCAGACGCTCGGCATTTCCTGCATGTTCATGTGGATCATTCTGGCAGCCCTCTGCTTCGGCGCCGTCTTCGACGGACTGGGTGCGGTCAGGGCGATCGAAAAGCTACTGGTCAATGACATCGGTCTGACCCCTTGGCAGATCCTGATCATGATGCAGCTGTCGTTCCTGGTGATGGGGGCCTTCCTCGACGATACGGCCATGCTGGTCATCGTCGCGCCGCTTTACATTCCGCTCGTCGGCAAGCTGGATCTGGGCATCGAAAACCCGCTGATCTGGTATGGCGTGCTCTACACGATCACCTGCCAGATTGCCTATATGACACCGCCCTTCGGTTATAATCTTTTCCTGATGAAGGCGATGGCGCCACCCGATTTCAGGCTGATAGATATCTATCGGTCGGTGATCCCGTTCGTCCTGATCATGATGCTCGGCATGGTGATCATCATGATCTTTCCACAGATCGCGACATGGCTGCCGAGCCAGATCTATCTCAGAGGTTAGCGTTCGAATGAAAAGAGGCCCGGCAAACGGGCCCGGCACAAGGACTACCCGCCGGACCTCAGGTCCTGCGGGCTTCAAAAGAAACGAAGAACAGAGGGAAACAACATGACCAACAGCAGACGTTCATTCCTGAAGACGGCCGCCATGGCGACCCCTGCCGTTCTGGCAGCCCCTTATGTCAAGGCACAGAACGCCAAGATCACCTGGCGCCTGCAGACCTATGCCGGTGCAGCACTCGCCGAATTCGTCATCCGGCCATCGGTTGACGCCTTCAACAAGGCGGCAAACGGCGAGATGGAAATCCAGCTCTTCACGGCAGACCAGCTGGTACCGACCGGCGAACTCTTCCGCGCCATGCAGGCCGGCACGATCGACGCTGTCCAGTCCGACGACGATTCGATGAACTCGCCTGTCGATATCAAGGTGTTCGGCGGCTACTTCCCGTTCGCCTCGCGCTACAGCCTCGACGTGCCGACGCTGTTCTACGAATATGGTCTCGCCGAGATCTGGGATGAGGCCTATACGGAAGTCGGCGTGAAGTGGCTTTCGGCCGGGGCCTGGGATCCGTGCAACTTCGCCACCAACAAGCCGATTACCAAGCTCGATGATCTCAAGGGCCTGCGCGTCTTCACCTTCCCGACGGCCGGCCAGTTCCTGTCGCAGTTCGGCGTCGTGCCGGTCACCATTCCGTTCGAAGACGTACCGGTTGCCATGCAGACGGGCGAAATCGACGCGATCGCCTGGTCGGGGATCACGGAAGTCTTCACCTCGGGCTGGGTTGATGTCACCAAGTACTTCCTGACCAACAATGTCTCCGGCGGCTGGGCAGGCTCGTTCTTTGCCAATGCCGACCGCTGGAACGAAGTCCCGCCGCACCTGCAGACCCTCTGGCAGATGTGCATGGATAGTTCCCACTACAAGCGCCTGCACTGGTACTGGGGCGGCGAAGCGCGTCTGCGTGCCGAAGGCGGTCGCCTCGAGCTCACCAGCATTCCGGATGCCGAATGGAAGACGGTCGAGGATGCGGCTCGCGTGTTCTGGGAAGAGGTTGCCAAGCAGACACCGCGCACCGGCAAGGTCGTCGAAATCCTGAAGAAGTATAATGGCGATATGGAAAAGGCCGGCAAGCCCTACCGTTACGGCTGATTGAACCGACATGGCGATCCGGCTTCGGCCGGGTCGCCTCCACAAAACAAGACGGCATAAACCAATCGCTGCCCTGGGAACACCGAGATGACCACGTACACATTCGAAGAGTTGAAAAAAGACGTCGCAGAAGGGCGCATCGACACGGTTCTGGCGTGTCAGGTGGACATGCAGGGTCGTTTGATGGGCAAGCGCTTCCAGGCGGAGTTCTTTGTCGAAAGCGCCTGGAAGGAAACGCATAGCTGCAACTATCTGCTCGCCACCGACATGGAGATGGAAACCGTCTCCGGTTACAAGGCGACGAGCTGGGAGAAAGGCTACGGCGACTACACCATGAAGCCCGATCTTTCGACGCTCCGCCGCATTCCATGGCTTGAGGGTACAGCGCTTGTTCTTTGCGACATGCTCGACCACGCAACCCACGCCGAGGTGCCGCACTCCCCGCGCGCCATCCTGAAGAAGCAGGTTGCCCGGCTGGAGGCCATGGGCATGAAGGCCTTCATGGCCACCGAACTCGAATTCTTCCTCTTCGACCAGACCTATGATGAGGCGCGGCTTTCAGGCTATCGCGACCTGAAAATGGTCTCGGGCTATAACGAGGACTACCACATCTTCCAGACAACCAAGGAAGAGGGCGTCATGCGGGCGATCCGCAAGGGTCTGCAGGGGGCGGGCATCCCGGTCGAAAACTCCAAGGGCGAGGCATCCGCCGGTCAGGAAGAGATCAATGTCCGCTATGCCGACGCGCTCACCATGGCCGACCGGCACGTGATCATCAAGAATGGCTGCAAGGAGATTGCCTGGTCGAAGGGCAAGGCGATCACCTTCCTTGCCAAGTGGCATTACAATGCCGCAGGCTCCTCGTCGCATATCCACCAGTCGCTGTGGTCTGCCGATGGCAAGACGCCACTGTTCTTTGACGAGAACGGTCAATACGGCATGTCGGAGGTGATGCGGCATTACATGGCGGGGCTGCTCGCCCATGCCGGCGAGTTCACCTATTTCCTTGCGCCCTATATCAATTCCTACAAGCGCTTCGTCGCCGGCACCTTTGCGCCGACCAAGGCGATCTGGTCGAAGGACAACCGGACTGCTGGCTACCGCCTGTGCGGCGAAGCGAGCAAGGGTATCCGCGTCGAGTGCCGCGTCGGTGGCTCTGACCTCAACCCGTATCTTGCCATGGCGGCGCTTCTGGCCGCCGGCATTGACGGGATCGAAAAGAAGATGGCGCTGGAGCCGGAATTTTCTGGTGATGCCTATGGTGCGCAGGGCGCGCGTGAAATTCCAAGGACGCTCAGGGCGGCTGCAGAGACGCTTCGTGGCTCGGCCATGCTGCGGGCAGCTTTCGGCGATGACGTCGTCGATCACTACGTTCGCGCAGCGGAGTGGGAACAAGAGGAATACGATCGCCGGATCACGGATTGGGAGGTCGCGCGCGGCTTCGAGCGGGCGTGACCAAAGGCGGCCTTGAGCCCGCCACGATCCCCGGCGTATGGGTGGAAACAAGGACAGCGGCTGCGGCCGCTGTCATCTCGTTCTAGAACAACAGGAAGACGATCATGACCATGATCCAATGCATTTCGCCGATCGACGGATCGGTTTACGCCGAGCGACCGGCCATGTCCCTGGAAGCGGCGACCGAGGCTGTGGCCCGCGCCCGTAAGGCGCAGAAGGCCTGGGCGCGCCGGCCGCTTGAGGACCGCGTTCAGCTGGTGCTGAAGGGCGTTGCCCGCCTCAACGAGATGGCGGACGAAGTGGTGCCGGAACTGGCCCATATGATGGGCCGTCCGGTGCGCTACGGCGGCGAATACAAGGGCTTCAACGAGCGCTCCAACTATGTCGCGGCGATTGCAGCCGACTCGCTTGCGCCACTGGTCGTGGAAGCAAGTGACAGTTTCGAGCGCCGCATCGAGCGCGAGCCGCATGGCGTGGTCTTCGTCATCGCGCCGTGGAACTACCCTTACATGACCGCGATCAACACGATCGCGCCGGCGCTGATGGCGGGCAACACCGTCGTCATCAAGCATGCGACCCAGACGCTGCTGGTCGGCGAGCGCATGGTGCGCGCCTTTGTCGAAGCGGGTGTTCCCGATGATGTCTTCATCAACCTCTTCCTCGACCACGCTACGACCTCGGCGCTGATCGCGGCTGGCAATTTCAACTTCATCAACTTCACCGGTTCGGTCGAAGGCGGGCGTTCCATCGAACGGGCCGCTGCCGGCACTTTTGCCGGTCTCGGCCTGGAGCTCGGCGGCAAGGACCCCGGTTACGTCATGGAAGACGCCGACCTGGAGGCTGCCGTCGATACGCTGATGGATGGCGCCACCTACAATTCCGGCCAGTGCTGCTGCGGCATCGAGCGCATCTATGTGCATGAGAGCCTCTACGACGCCTTCGTCGAGAAGTCGGTCGCCTGGGTGTCGAACTACAAGCTAGGCAATCCGCTGGATGCCGAAACAACGCTCGGGCCGATGGCCAACAAGCGCTTCGCCAAGGTGGTGCGCGAGCAGATCGCCGATGCCGTGTCGAAGGGTGCCAAGGCGCTGGTCGATCCGAAGCTTTTCCCGGCCGATGACGGCGGCGCCTATATCATGCCGCAGATCCTCGTGAACGTCGATCATTCCATGGCCTTCATGAAGGACGAGACCTTTGGTCCGGCCGTCGGCATCATGAAGGTGAAGAGCGACGACGAGGCGCTCGGTTTGATGAACGACAGCCCCTATGGTCTGACCGCCTCGCTCTGGACGCAGGATCCGGAGCGCGCCGCCCGCATCGGCCGCGAGATCGAGACCGGCACCGTGTTCATGAACCGCGCCGATTACCTCGACCCGGCGCTTTGCTGGACCGGCGTCAAGGAAACCGGCAAGGGCGGCTCGCTCTCCGTGCTCGGCTTCCAGAACCTTACCCGTCCGAAATCCTACCACCTGAAGAAAGTCACGAAATGAACATCGTCGCCAATTGGAGCTATCCCACCGCCATCAAGATGGGACGTGGCCGCATCAAGGAACTGGCGGACGCCTGCAAATCGCTCGGCATGAAGAAGCCGTTGCTGATCACCGACCGGGGCCTCGCACCGATGGCGATCACCCAGACTGCGCTCGACGTGCTGGAAGAAGCCGGTCTCGGTCGCGCGCTCTTTGCCGATGTCGATCCGAACCCGAATGAGAAGAATCTCGAAGCCGGCATCAAGGCTTACAAGGATGGCGGTCACGACGGCGTTGTCGCCTTTGGCGGCGGCTCGGGCCTCGACCTTGGCAAGTGCGTGGCCTTCATGGCCGGCCAGACACGGCCGGTCTGGGACTTCGAGGATATCGGCGACTGGTGGACCCGTGCGAATTCCGATGCGATCGCCCCGATCGTCGCCGTGCCGACCACGGCCGGCACCGGTTCGGAAGTCGGTCGTGCCTCGGTCATCACCAATTCCGTGACGCATGTGAAGAAGATCATCTTCCATCCGAAGTTCCTGCCCGGCGTTGTCATCTGCGACCCGGAACTGACCGTCGGCATGCCGAAGATGATCACGGCCGGCACCGGCATGGATGCCTTCGCGCATTGCCTGGAAGCCTATTCCTCGCCCTTCTATCATCCGATGAGCCAGGGCATCGCGCTCGAAGGCATGCGTCTCGTCAAGGAATTCCTGCCGCGTGCCTACAAGGACGGCACTGACCTCGAAGCCCGAACCAACATGATGTCGGCGGCTGCCATGGGCGCCGTCGCCTTCCAGAAGGGGCTCGGCGCAATCCATGCGCTGTCGCATCCGATCGGGGCCGTCTACAACACCCATCACGGCATGACGAACGCCGTTGTCATGCCGCCGGTCCTGAAGTTCAACCGTCACGTCATTGAGGAGCGGATTGAGCGGGCGGCTGCCTATCTCGGCATTGCGGGAGGGTTTGATGGCTTCTACGACTATGTGCTCGCCCTGCGCGCCGAACTCAACGTCCCGGCCAACCTGACGGCCATGGGCATTGCCAATGACCGGATCGATGAGCTCTCGGCCATGGCGATCGAGGATCCCAGCGCCGGCGGCAATCCGGTCAAGATGACGCTCGAAAACACCAAGCAGCTCTTCGCCGACTGCTTCTGATCTCACGCGTCGCTCGCTTGAAAGGCCCCGGCATGTCGTGCCGGGGCCTCTGCAGCCATGCTGTCGGGTCGAGCTTCTGCCTGCCCATTCCTATCAGCGAATATACTAGGCATTTCCGTCGCTTCTCCCCAATAAGGGGGAGGGGGACCTCGCACGCGTTTCCAGTTTGTTAACCATGTTTGCGCCATGATGACAGCATGTGGCACCGATGACGCAGGTTGCCAAAGAGCGATGAGCCGCTCGGATCTGACCTCCCAAGGAAACAGCATGCCAGTCATTTCTTTTGCCAATGCCAAGGGTGGTGCCGGCAAGACCACCGCAGCCCTTCTTCTCGCCACCGAACTGGCCCATCAGGGATACCGCGTCGCCATCCTTGATGCCGATCCTCAGCGCTGGATCACCCAGTGGCACGAGATCTCGGGTCCGCAGCGCAACATCGAGGTGGTCTCCGAGGTTACGGTCGCTTCCGTGCAAGGACATATCCGCGAGTTGTCGCGCAGCAACGACTACATCATCATGGATCTGGCCGGTGCGCGCGACGCCATGGTGACGACTGCGATCGGTCTCTCCGATCACGTGATGATCCCTGTCCAGGGTTGCGCCATGGACGCCAAGGGCGGCGCGCAGATCCTCGACCTCATCAAGCTGATGCAGGATGCCGGCAACCTCGTCATTCCACATTCGGTCGTGCTCACGCGCGTCACCTCGATGGTGACCACGCGCGCACTTCTGACGATCAAGGGGCTTCTGGCGGCTCGTGGCGTCAATGTCATCAACACGCCGATTGCTGAACGCAGTGCTTACCGCGAGATCTTCGACTGTGGTGGCACGCTGTATTCGATGGATACGGCGAAGATCAGCAATCTCGACAAGGCTCAGGACAATGCCAAGGCCTTCGCTTCCGAGGTCATGCGCCTGTTGCCGGTCAAGGTGATCCGCTCCAGCGAGCCGCGTCGCCTGTTCCGTCTGGTGCGCTCAGCCGCCTGATAACCCCAAATTCGACACTACAACCCGCGTTTGGCAAGCCAAGCGCGGGTTAACATTCTGTCGCCACCTTCAGGGTCAAAGCCATGGCTGCATGCCAGCTCGTGCCATTCGACCGCAGCACCGGCGGCCCTCAGCTGGTCGACAACCCCGACTGCGTCTAATCGTTCGCGCCTTTCGTCATTTTCTCCCGATACGAGAAGGAATGGTGTTCCGGCAAGATCGGGAAAGCAGTTCTGGGTGAAGGGCTTTTCTGGGCGAAGCAATACGGCGCCTGACAGCAAGGCCGTGTGACGTGCAGTCAGGGCTGCTGCCATTATCGCGCCGCTCGAAAAGCCGATCAGCAGGGCCGGCTCTCCATGCCTCTGCCCGATGATCAAGAGCAGTTGCGACAGTTCTGCAGCCCTGTCGGTAAGGTTCACCTCATCAATCGACCTGTCCGTCCGTCTTCTGAAGAACGTGAACGACGCATCTGATGGCTCGCGACCTCGCGGACAGTACGTCGGATGAGCGGGTGCTGCCTCCCTGGCAAAGTCCAGAAGTGAGAATTCATCCTGGTTGCTGCCATGCAGAAACACTAACGGTTGGTGACGGCTCTCGCCCTCGCGGAAGAGTGTCGGGAAGCCCGCAAACTCGCGAGCGCCTGAGCTGTCACTCGACAAATTCCACCGTCACGCCCGACTTGACCATCTTTGCCAGTTCCGTCGCATCCCAGTTGGTGAGGCGAATGCAGCCGTGGCTCTGGGTGCGGCCGATCTTGGAGGGCTCGGGGGTTCCGTGGATGCCGTAGGTCGGCTTCGACAGCGCCAGCCAGACCGTGCCGACGGGGCCGTTCGGCCCTGGCGGGATCTGCAGGACTTGGGTGTTGTTGCCCTGCTGGAAATTGATCTTCGGATTGTAGGTGTAGCCCGGGTTGAGCGCGATGCGTTCGATCGTGACGGTGCCCGACGGGGAGGGTGTATCGGCCGAGCCGATGCTGGCCGGGTAAGCGGCGATCAGGCCGCCATCCTCGCCATAGGCGAAGACCTGCTTCAGACCCTTGTTGGCGACGATGCGTGCCACGTTACCCTTCTTGTACGGGCCGGGCTCCACCACCTTGATCGTCGTGCCCGGGATCGAGAAGTCGACGCCGGGATTCAGTTCGCGCAGATAGCCCTCATCCATGTGGAAACGCTCGGCGAGCATCTCCGCCGTCGAGGTGTAGGACAGGGCCGGAAGCTGTGCCTTGTGTGCGTAGTCGTCGGGGATCGACGCGACAAAGGGGCCGGCGGCATCGCCGGCGGTGATCGTGTAGCTCTTGATCGCGAGGCCGCCGGAGAGACGCAGGCGCTCCAGGATGTCGTCGGCATTGTTCGGGTCGAGCGTTTCGCCGGTCATTTGCTCCCAGGCGACGATCGCCTTGTTGACGTTCTGGCCCATCTTGCCGTCGATGACGCCGGGCGAAATGCCTTCACGATCGAGGAACGCCTGGAGGGCGGTGATCTCCAGGCGGGAGAGATTGCTCTTGACCGGGATTTCAGGCGTCACCGTGCGGGCAGGGGCCGTGTCGGCAGGTGCGGGCAGATCCGGGCCGCCATACGGCATGTCCTGGGGCAGGCCGTCGAGCGGCAGGCTGTCACGCGGGTCGACGTCGGGGATCGATGCGGTCGTGACGTCGTCGTCCCAGCCACGCGGCGCAGGTGCGGGTTCGGAATAGGGATCGTAGACGCCGGGCAGGCCTCGGTTTCCGCCACGCTGGCGGGGAGGATAATAGCTTTCCGCCGGAATCTCGGTTGCGACCAGATTGCCCATGCGGTCGATCAGCACCGTGCGGCCCATTCGGTCTCGGCTGATCATGACTTCGCCGGCTTCCGGCACATAGTCGAGGATATCGCCCTCCGGCGAGACGAGCAGCATCTGGGCGTTGCGACCGTCATAGACCGATTGTGCCGAGGCTAGGCTCACAGATGTGAGAGAGGCGGCGGCCAAAACCGCAAGTATCAAGCTAGATTTCCTGAAGTCGAACACGATTCGGTTTCCTCGTCTGAGCCGGCGACAAACGCGATAAATTTGACACTAATGTGGAAAAGGTGAATTCATAATGAATTGAGAGTTAACTCGCTGTGGGGGCGGAAGAGATAACCGGGCTGGATGCAGGGTCGCAGCGCCGGGTTGAGGGGGGACAATGCAGGATAGACTGAGGATGGAGGCATTTATGCCCTTTCGGCTTTTACGCGTGGCCGAAAGCGTTGACCACGGCTTCATGCAGTTCTGCGGCCCGGAAGACGAGTTGTCATGGTCCGAATGGCAGGTTCTCTGGTCGCTCGGCGAACACACGCCGACAACGGCGAAGGCCATCTCCTCCCATTCGGGTCTTTCCAAGACAAAAATCAGTCGTGCCGTGAAGGTCCTAGAGGACAAAGGATATCTCATTCGCAAAAAGGATCGATCGGACCGGCGCTTTGAACTTCTGTCGTTAACGCTCAAGGGGCAGCACAGGTTCGAACGGCTCGCGGACGAGGCTGGGGCTTTCCAGCAGTGGCTTGAGCGCAGTGTCAACATCGCCTATCTCTCCTCGCTCGACAGCGGGCTCATCGGCCTGGAGGATCTCATCTCCACCGGTCACCTCAGGGCCCCGCAACGGCAGGCCGAGGAACCTCTTGCATGATCACTTTTTCCGGTCCCAGGGGACCGCGTCTGGCACTGGACGAAAGCTCGGTATTCGATATCGGCTCGTGCATCGTCGAGGGCGTCGATCTGTCACCCGGCCGTGCGATCCCTGATGACGGCGATCCGCGGATTGACCATTCGCTGGAAGGGTTCCTGTTTACCTGCGGGCCCGACCATATCCGTCACCGCGAACCGATCGCCGGTACGGACCGGCACTATCCTCTGCACGGCTCCTTTTCAGCCAACCCGGCGCATTCGATAGAGATGGCGGTCGAGGGAGAGGATCTCGTGGCGCGGGCCGTGGTCGATGTGACACTCGCGGCTGGCGGCCACGCGCAGTTGCGGCGGCAGTGGCGCCTGAAGGCCGAGAGCGGCGAGGTGCAGCTTTCGGATACGGTCGCCAATGTCGGCGAAACCGCCTTTCCGGCCTTTCTGATGTATCACATGAATCTGGGCGCGAAGCACTTCGACGACGAAACGCAGCTCGAAGGGGCGATGCTCGACGGCGGTGGTTTTCCCTGGACCTTCGGCGAAGCGGAGGGTGGCATCTTCTGCGTACCCGCTGGTCATGGCGGCTGGGCAGAACTGCGTCTGGGGCCGATCGCGACGATCGGCGGCAAGCGGCTGAAGGTCCGTTTCCGAACCGATACACTGCCGCATCTGCAGGTGTGGAGAAACCAGAGGCTGCCTGCCCATGTGCTCGGCATCGAGCCGGTCTCGCATCGCTGGAAGGGGCGTGCCGAGCTCGAGGCGGCGGGCGAATTCAATATCCTGCAGCCGGGCGAAAGCCGGGACTACGGACTTGCATTTTCCTTCGTCTGACGACCGATCGGTGCTCCCCCTACGATTGACGCTCAGGGATGCCCGTCGTAGATGTTTGGCCCTAAGGAAATTGACGAGGAGCCCCGATGAACATCCGCCAGATCAACGAGGAATATTCGGTCAGCGGCCAGATCACGGTCGACGAGGTCGACGAGATCAAGGCGCTCGGCTTCAAGTCGATCGTCTGCCATCGCCCGGATGGTGAAGAATTCGGCCAGCCTGAATTTGCAGCCGTTGCCAAGCGCGCGGAAGAACTCGGCCTCAAGATCAAGCATGTGCCCGTCGGGCCGAGTGGTGTCACGCCGGATGCCGTCGCCGACATGGTCGATGCGCTCGAAGAATTCGAACGTCCGATGCTCGGCTATTGCCGCTCCGGTGCCCGTTCGAACGCAACCTACGAACACGCACAGCGCCAGCGCGGCTGACGCGTCTTTTCCATTATCCTTGGCCGGACGTTCGCGTCCGGCCTGTCTGTTTTCTAAACCAGCCTCAAGCAGGAGTTATCCCATGAGCATCAAGCGTATCGAGCCCGGCAAGCGCATGAGCGGCGCCGTCGTCCACGGCAACACCGTTTACCTCGCCGGCCAGGTTGGTGAAGGCTCTACCGTGACCGAGCAGTCGAAGTCGGCGCTCGCCGAAGTCGACCGCCTGCTGGCCGCCGCCGGTTCGGACAAGTCGAAGATCCTGGAGACGATCATCTATCTCTCCGACATGTCGACCTTCGGCGAAATGAATGCCGTCTGGGAAGGCTGGATCGATCCGGCCAACCCGCCGGCCCGCGCCACCAGCGGTGCGCCGCTCGCGACGCCGGACTATCTGGTCGAGTTCATCGTCACAGCTGCTGTCTGATTTTTCAGGGCAACGCACAGAATGCGAAAGGCCGGGAGCGATCCCGGCCTTTTTTTCGTTTTCTCCGCCGGTTGCTCAGGGCTCACGGGCTGGCGGACTTGTGTCTCCTGGCAAGGAGCCAGCGATATAGGCGCCCGTCGATGGAGAGCAATCCGAGCGCGATCAGGCCCATTCCAGCGAAATGGTTGGGTGCCAGCCTTTCGCCGAGGAACAGATAGCCGAGCAGGATGGCGCTGACGGGAATGAGCAGGGTGACGAGGGAACTGTTGATCGCTCCACCGACCGCGAGGATGTGGAAGAAGAGGATGTATGCAAGCGCCGTGGAGAGTAGCCCGAGGCCGAGAAGCGCAGCGATGGTCGTCATTCCCGGCATCGGCAGATGCCATGGGCTATCGACCAGGGCGACCACGGGCATCATCATCAGCGTCGTCGCCGATACCTGGCCGAATGCACTGGTTGCCGGCGAGATGCCCATGCGCCGGAAGCGCCGGCCGAATACGCCAGCAAAGCCATAGGACAGGGCTGCGCCAAGGCAGGCGAGGAGGGGCAGGAGCGGAATGGCCTCTGTCTTCACGTGGTTTCCGGCCATCAGCACTGCGACACCCAAGAACCCAAGGGCGATGCCGACGAGCTTGTTGCGCGTGATGCCTTCGTCCGATGTCAGAACATGCGCGACGAGGATCGAGAAGATCGGAGTGGTCGCGTTGAGGATCGAGGCGAGACCGCTGGCGATCTGGGTCTGCCCCCAGAAGAGAAGCGTGAAGGGGATGAGATTGTTGAGGAGACCCATGCCCAGGAAAGCGGTCCAGATGGTGGCGTCTGCGGGGATGGGCTGGCGGCGTATGCGCAGATAGATAAACAGAGCCAATGCCGCGATCGCCACGCGGGCCAGAACCACCGTGAGCGGCGGAAGCTCGGAGAGGGCGACTTTGGAAAAGAAGAAGGAGCCGCCCCACAGCACGGACAGTGTCAGGAGGAGAGCCCAGTCTGTGAGGCCCATGGATTGGTTCGTCTGCATGCGATGGTTCCAGCTTTGATCTGATGGACATGAGTGGCGCGCCGAACCGCGATTTGCTCGCCGGATTCGGACTCTGTCCTTTTGAGGGGCCGAACGCTGATGTACTCTCTGATCATGAGCCTCGATATCCACCAATGTGAACAGGCATGGCTTGCGCGTGATCCCGAGTTTGACGGCCGGTTCTTCATCGGCGTTCGAACGACCGGGATCTATTGCCGTTGTGTCTGCCCGGTGCGCCAGCCTTATCGCTGCAATATCGAATTCCTGCCGAGTGCGGCGGCGGCCGAACTTGCGGGCTATCGCCCCTGCCTGCGCTGCCGGCCGGAAACGGCGCCGTTCAGCCCGGCGTGGAAGGGCAGTGCTGCCATCGTCGAAAGGGCAGCAAGACTGATCCGCGAGGAAGGCGCACTCGATGCACCCGGCGCGACCGTCGAGGTGCTTGCTGCCCGGGTTGGCGTCGGCGGGCGACATCTGACGCGGCTGTTTCAAAAGCATCTCGGCGCAAGCCCGCTGCAGGTGGCAAAAACGGCGCGTGTTCAGCGCGCCAAGCGCCTGCTGACCGGTACGGATATGACGATCACTGAGATTGCGCTGCAGGCGGGGTTTGGAAGCGTCAGGCGGTTCAATGCCGTCTTTCAGGAGGTGTACAAACGACCGCCGACGGCGATCAAACGGAGTTCGTCGCCACGCCCCTCGTGATCGCCTCTGTCGCGCCGTGACCTCTGGCCGAACAGAAAAATGGCCGGGGACGAGCCGGCCATCTTGTTTTGATTCAACCGCCTGTCAGGCTTTGTTGCGAATTTGAGTCAAAGTCCGTGTCGGCGTGATCGCCTCCGGGTCGAGCTTGATCTCGATGATCGAAGGCTTGCCGGAGGCGCGGGCGCGCAGGAAGGCGGGGGCGAAATCCTCCGTCTTCTCGACGGTTTCGCCGTGGCCGCCATAGGCCTTGGCCAGGGCTGCAAAATCGGGGTTGGTCAGGTCAGTGGCGCTGACGCGGCCCGGATATTCGCGCTCCTGGTGCATGCGGATCGTGCCGTACATGCTGTTGTTGATAACGAGCGTGATGATCGGCAGGTCGTAACGGATGGCGGTCGCGAATTCCTGGCCATGCATCATGAAGCAGCCGTCACCGGCAAAGCAGATGACCTCACGCTCCGGGAAGAGCTGCTTGGCAGCGACGGCTGCCGGCAGGCCATAGCCCATGGAGCCGGAGGTCGGGGCGGCCTGGGTGTTGAAGGCCTGGAAACGGTGGAAGCGGTGCAGCCAGGTGGCATAGTTGCCGGCGCCATTGGTGAAGATCGCATCCTTCGGCGTGTTGGCCTCGATCCACTCCATGACCGGCCCCATCTGGACGGCGCCGGGGCCGGCCTTCGGCGGTGTCGACCAGGCGACATAAGCGGCGTGCATGGTAACTGTGCGCTCGGCCCATACAGGGGCGGCGGGTGCATCGAGCGATGCGAGTGCTGCGACGAATTCCTCAGGCGCGGCACAGATCGCCAGATCGGCGCGGTAGACCCGGCCAAGCTCGGACGGATCCGGATGGATGTGGACGAGCGTCTGCGCCGGGTAGGGGATGTCCATCAGGGTATAGGAGGAGGACGGCATTTCCGAGAAACGTCCGCCGAGCAGGATCAGGAGGTCTGCCTCCTTCACTTCCCTGGCGAGCGCCGGATTGATGCCGATGCCGACATCGCCGGCATAGGACGGATGCAGGTGATCAAACAACATCTGGCGGCGGAAGGAGCAGCCGACCGGCAGCTTGAACTTTTCCGCAAAGGCCTGGATGCCGGCAACGGATGCCTCACTCCAGCGCGTGCCGCCGAGAACCACCATCGGGCGCTTCGCGGTCTTCAGCAGTTCGCCGAGGGCGGCGATCTGGCTCTGGCCGGGATGGGCCTCTACGGCCGTGTAGGGCTTTGCTTCCGGGGCCTCGACTTCGTCGAGCAGCATGTCTTCTGGCAGCGTCAGCACGACCGGGCCGGGACGGCCTGAGGTGGCGACGGCGAAGGCGCGGGTGACGAATTCTGGGATACGGCGGGCGTCATCGATCTCGCCGACCCATTTGGCGAACTCGGTGAAGGCGCGGCGGTATTCGACTTCCTGGAAGGCTTCGCGCTCCTTCATGTCGCGACCGATCTGACCGATGAAGAGGATCATCGGGATCGAATCCTGCTTGGCGACATGCAGTCCGGCAGACGCGTTGGTCGCGCCCGGACCACGGGTCACCATGCAGATGCCGGGTTTGCCGGTGAGGCGACCCCAGGTGTCGGCCATCATCGCCGCGCCGCCTTCCTGGCGGCAGACCAGCGTCTCGATGCCGCTGTCCTTCAGCGCGTCGAGCACGGCCAGAAAGCTTTCGCCGGGAACGCAGGACACGCGCTCGACGCCGTTGGCCTTCAAGGCTTCGACTACAAGGGCTCCGCCGGTTCTCTTCATTTGATCTTCCTTTCCAGCTCGGCCAGTTCGGCCAGAATGTCTTCGCCATGCTCGCCAATGCGCGGGCTCGGGCGCTCGTAGCGCAGGGGTGTCTCGGAGAGCACGATCGGCGTGCGCACGCTTGGGATGACCGTGCCCTTGTCGTCGGTCAAATCGATCTTGAGGCCGCGGGCCTGGACCTGCGGGTCGGCGAACATTTCCTCGATCGAGTTGATCGGTCCCGCGGGCACGGCATTCGCCTCACAGGCGGACAGCAGATCGCGCTTCTGCCATTTCTCTGTTTCTGCGGTGACGATGCGGCGGACCTCGACCTTGTTGGCGACACGGGCCTTGTTGGTGGCGAAACGTTCGTCTTCAGTGGCTGTGGGGATACCGAGGATGGTGCAAAGACGCTTGAACTGGCCGTCATTGCCGACGGCGAGGATCAGGTGGCCGTCTGATGTCGGCACGACTTCATAAGGGCTGATGTTCGGATGGGCATTGCCGAGGCGTGTCGGCGGCTTGCCGGAGATCAGGTAATTCATGTTCTGGTTGGCGAGCACCGCCGACATCACGTCGAGCAGGGCCATGTCGACGAACTGGCCCTGACCTGTTTTCATAACGTGGATAAGGGCGGCCTGGATCGCGGTCACCGCATAGATGCCGGTGAAGATGTCGGCGATCGCGACACCTGCCTTCATCGGTTCGCCGTCCTTTTCGCCTGTTATCGACATGAAGCCGGACATGCCCTGGACGATGTAGTCGTAGCCGGCGAAATCGGCATAGGGGCCGTTCTGGCCAAAGCCGGTGATCGAGCAGTAGACGAGCTTCGGGTTGATCGCTTTCAGGCTCGCGTAATCTAGACCGTATTTCTCAAGGCCGCCGCGCTTGAAGTTCTCGATGACGACATCGGCCGAGGCGCAGAGGCGGCGGACGATTGCCTGGCCTTCCTCGGTCTTCAAGTCGACGGCAATCGAGCGCTTGTTGCGGTTGGTGGAGTGGTAATAGGCCGCCGAGAGGTTTTCGCCATCGGCGCCCTCGACGAAGGGCGGACCCCAGGCGCGGGTGTCGTCTCCACCATCAGGGTTTTCGACCTTGATCACGTCGGCACCGAGATCGGCGAGCATCTGGCCTGCCCATGGGCCTGCGAGTACGCGGGCCAGTTCGATCACGCGGATGCCGGTGAGCGGGGCAGGGGATGATGGCTTGGGCGTCATTGCGCGATCCTGTGCGGCGTCGTCAGGTTCGGCGATCCGACAAAATTGGATCTCCTGCCATGACAAGAACTGCTATCGACAGAGCTATATCGCCCCATTTTGCCATTCGCACCTGATATTCTCTCATGGCATCATTCCGTTTCGGCAAGATCTGGCCAGATCAAGGGCTGAGATTGCCGAGCCAGGCGAGGAAATCGGCGATCGCCTTTTCGCGACCGATCTCGTTCAGCGTCTCATGGCGCATGCCGTCATAGACCGTGGTTTCGACATCCGTCATGCCGACATCGAGCATGCGTTGGCCGAGCCAGCGTATCTCGCGGCCCATATTGGTTGCGGGGTCCTCAGCGCCGCCGACCAGATAGACGGGGAGGCGTTGCGGCAGGCGCTCAAGACGTTCGGGGGCGGCGCCTGCGAAAGTCAGGCGAAAGATATCGCGCCACATGGAGACGCTGGCATCGAAGCCGCAGAGCGGATCGGCGATATAGGCGTCGACCTCGCGCGCGTCATGCGAGAGCCAGTCGAATGGCGTCCGATGGCCCTTGATTGCGCGGCCCCAGGCAACGAAGGTCGCCTTTGGCAGGACTAGTGACGGGACGTCGGAGCCCTTCAGCATCTGCTCAAGAGAAAGCACGGCTTGGGCGAAGCGTCCGGCAAGGCCGGGATTGAAGTTGGAATTCCAGATCGTCAGTCCATGGAAGGCTTGTGGATGTTCATTAGCGACGTTGAGCGCGATCAGGCCGCCCATGGAGTGACCGAAGAGGATGACCGGAAGCCCCGGATAGGTTTCAACGGCAAGCTCGCGCATGGCCATGACATCGGCGATCACCTTTTCGGCCCCGTTGCGGCGCGCGAATATCCCGAGTTGAGCGTCCGGTGCCGTCGTCTCGCCGTGTCCGCGGTGATCATGGGCAAAGACGTGGTAGCCATGGGCGGCCAGAGCCGAGGCGAACCCCTCGTAGCGCCGCGAATGTTCTGCCAGGCCATGGCAGATGAGGACGATACCGCGCGGCGCGATCGTCGATGGCTGGTGGTGGTAGGCAAGACGGGCGCCTGATGGCGATTGGTGAAAGGCAAGATCTGAAAACATTTGGTTCCCCCGATGGCGCGATAGGAGGTCATTTCTCTGCCATGCGCAATAGCGTCAGTGGCTTGACGCCGGATGCGCGAACAAGCCGGCGAGTAGCGACCCCGGCCGGCGAGGCGGGGATGTGGAATGATCTGAAACTTGCGAGAACTGCTGTATTTCTCGGCAGTTTTTTGTGCGCCGCATTGCCCCAAGGACGCAATTCGCCTACATAGCGGCAAATTCCCATTCCCGCCGGAGCAAGACCCCATGGCACGCCAGTTCATCTATCACATGTCGGGACTTAGCAAGTCCTACGGCGCAAAGAAGATTCTCGAGAACATCCACCTCTCGTTCTATCCCGATGCCAAGATCGGTATCCTCGGTCCGAACGGTGCGGGTAAGTCGACCGTGCTGCGCATCATCGCCGGTCAGGACAAGGAATACACCGGTGAAGCCTGGCTCGCCGAAGGTGCGACCGTCGGTTATCTCGAGCAGGAACCGCATCTCGATCCGGCGAAGAATGCGTTCGAGAACGTCATGGAAGGCGTGGCCGACAAGCAGGCCGTGCTCGACCGTTACAACGAACTGATGATGAACTATTCCGACGAGACCGCCGACGAAGGCGCGAAGCTCCAGGACATCATCGACAGCCAGAACCTCTGGGATCTCGAACAGCAGGTCGAAATGGCGATGGAAGCGCTGCGCTGCCCGCCAAAGGACGCCGACGTCACCTTGCTTTCCGGTGGTGAACGCCGCCGCATCGCGCTTTGCCGTCTGCTGCTCTCGCAGCCGGACCTGCTTTTGCTCGACGAACCGACCAACCACTTGGACGCCGAGACGATCGCCTGGCTTGAAAAGCACCTGCGCGACTACCCGGGCGCCGTGATGATGATCACCCACGATCGCTACTTCCTCGACAACGTCACCGGCTGGATCCTCGAACTCGACCGCGGCCGTGGCATTCCGTACGAAGGCAACTATTCGGCTTACCTGCAGGCGAAAGCCAAGCGCATGCTTCAGGAAAACCGCGAAGAGGCCGGCCGCCAGAAGGCGATCTCGCGCGAACAGGAATGGATTGCATCCAGCCCGAAGGCCCGTCAGGCCAAGTCCAAGGCCCGTATCAAGGCCTATGAACAGCTGGTTGATGCGGCTGAAGGCATTCGTCCCGGTGATGCGCAGATCATCATTCCGGTCTCCGAGCGTCTCGGCCAGGTCGTCATCGAACTCGACGGCATCACCAAGGGCTTTGAAGGCCGCACGCTGATCAACGACCTGTCGATCAAGCTGCCGCCGGGCGGCATCGTCGGCATCATCGGCCCGAACGGCGCCGGCAAGTCGACGCTGTTCAAGATGATCACCGGTCAGGAAAAGCCGGATGCCGGTTCGATCCGCGTCGGTGATACTGTCCATCTCGGTTATGTTGACCAGAGCCGCGATGCGCTGGATGGTTCGAAGACCGTCTGGGAAGAAATTTCGGGCGGTGCCGAAATCATCAAGCTCGGCAAGTTCGACATGAACTCCCGCGCTTACTGCGGCGCCTTCAACTTCAAGGGCGGCGATCAGCAGCAGAAGGTCGGCAACCTTTCCGGAGGTCAGCGCAACCGCGTGCATCTGGCCAAGATGTTGAAGGCCGGCGGCAACGTTCTTCTGCTCGACGAACCGACCAACGACCTCGACACGGAAACGCTGGGCGCGCTGGAAACGGCACTCGAGAACTTCGCCGGCTGCGCCATCATCATCAGCCACGATCGCATGTTCCTCGACCGTCTGGCGACGCATATCCTCGCCTTCGAAGGTGATGGCCATGTCGAATGGTTCGAGGGCAACTTCGAAGACTACGAGCAGGACAAGATCCGCCGCCTTGGCCCGGATGCGCTCAACCCGGGCAGCCAGGCTTACAAGCGCCTGACGCGCTAAATCGAGACAGGCTTTCCCTGTTGCTCGTCAAACTGGTTCAATGTGGCTCGCAATCTCTGCGGGCCACATTTCGTTTGGCCTGTCCATCGTCGCATCGAGTGCAAGACGTTCGTGTATCACGATAAACTGAATTTAAACAGTTTGTGTACCATACCAGTTCCGGGAGCCGCGCATCAGGCGCAGTGGGGAATTGGCAGAAGACGACATCAGGTCCGCCTTCTCTGTCTGGAGGGAACTGACAGGTGTCTATCCTGGGAAAAATTTCGTTTCAAAAAGCGCTGACCCTGATCGCTTTGGTGCCGTTGCTGGCCGTCACCGGTCTTGGTGGCGCGGCTGGCTATAACAGCTATCTGGAGTATCAGAAGCTCACACGCGCAGCGGCGCTCGCAGAGCTCGCCTATCAAGGCGGCGAGCTGATGATGATCATGCCGCTGGAGACGGCGCCGAATCGCATGGAGATCCGCAAACAATCGGATGCGATCTATCAGGCCATGATGGATCAGATGGCCGAGCTCGACCGGATGGGATACGGCGATCCGATCACCCTGCAGCTCCGGGCCAATCTGGAGAAGATGTATGCCCGGATGCCGGAGTATCGACAGAAACTCGATGCCGGCGACAAGGATCCGATCCTGCCGCTGCGTTACGCCCAGCCAGTCGCCGCAGCCGGACTTGAACTGACGCTCAGAACGGCGAACCTCACCGAGGATCTGACGCTCTCGTCCGACATCCGTGCGCATCATGCGCTGATGAAGGTCAATGAAGCCTATCTCGGTCTCAATCGCATGGGCCAGTTCTACATCGACAACGGCGCCTTCGGGAAAGCCGAGCTTGTCCGGTTCAGCGCGCTGCAGAGCCAGCTACGGACCTTCGACGGTCCCTTCCGTGAGCTTGCGCGCCCGGATGTGATCAGCCGCTTCTATTCCTTCTTCGATACGGCAGAGGGCAGGCAGATCAACGAAACGCTCCAGGCGATGGAAAGCCTCGAGGATTACGCTGGGGCGCGTGATCCGAAGCCTTTCACCGAAAGCATGGCGAAGCGCCGTGACTTTGCGGCCGCGATCATCCGCGACAACGCCACGGCGTTCCTCGAGGCGATCAATGATCGTCTGGCCGATGCGCGCTTCAGCATGATTTCCGTCATCGTCGGTCTTTCCAGCTTCATCCTGCTGGTCGTGGCCTTCAGCGTCTCCATCACCCGCACGTTGTCCCGTTCCATTGGGCGTGTCAGCAGTTCGATGATCGGACTGGCCAATGGCGATACGCTGCAGTCCATCCCCTTCACCGAGCGCACTGACGAGATCGGGGCGATGGCCCGGTCTGTCGAGGTCTTCCGTGAGGCTGCCATTCGCAATGCCGAGCTGGAAGCCGAAGCATCCGAAAGTCGGGTTCGCAGCGAGCGCGAGCGTGCCGAGATGCAGGCGCGTGCTGAGGCCGATGCCGAGGAACGCCTGACAAAGGCAACCGGCACGCTGGCCGCAGGTCTCAAGCGGCTGGCATCGGGCGATCTGCTTTGCGAGATCGAGGAGGAGTTTGCCCCTCAGTTCGAAGCTCTGCGTCACGACTTCAACACGTCGGTGCAACAGCTGCGTGGCGTTCTGGTCTCGGTCGGCCGCTCGGCCCATGCCGTCAGCGGTGGTTCCGGCGAGATCTCACATGCCTCCGACGATCTGGCCAAGCGCACGGAACAACAGGCAGCTTCGCTCGAGGAGACCGCAGCGGCGCTCGAAGAGATCACCTCCAACGTGACGGCCACGTCGCGGCGGACCGGAGAAGCGCGCGACATCGTGCGAAACACCCGCAGCCGTGCGGAACAGTCCGGTGTGGTGGTCGGAAACGCGGTCACTGCGATGGAGCGCATCGAGCATGCCTCCAAGCAGATCAGCCAGATCATCGGCGTGATCGATGAGATCGCCTTCCAGACGAACCTCCTGGCGCTCAATGCCGGCGTCGAGGCCGCGCGTGCGGGTGAGGCGGGCAAGGGCTTTGCGGTCGTGGCGCAGGAGGTTCGCGAGCTCGCGCAGCGTTCGGCGAATGCGGCGAAGGAAATCAAGGCCCTCATCGGGAATTCCGAAGTCGCTGTCAGCGAAGGCGTGAAACTGGTCAACGAGACCGGCGACGGCCTGACGGCGATCGCCGGCCTGGTTCAGGCGATCAACGAGCATATGGATGCCATCGCCTCTGCCGCGCAGGAACAGTCGGTCGGTCTCGGCGAGGTCAATCAGGCAGTCAACCACATGGACCAGGCGACCCAGAAGAATGCGGCCATGGTGGAGGAGATGAACGCGGCGTCCGCGGGTCTCGCTCAGGAGGCCGCAAGCCTTGCGGAGCTGTTGCAGCGTTTCCGGACGGGGCAGGGCGTGGCCTCGGCTGCTCAGGTTTCGCGCCAGACGCGTTCGATGGCTCCGGTATCGCCGCAACCAGCACGCTCTGCTGTTCCGGCCGCACAGCAGGCTGCTCCCCGTCGAGTGACACCCGCTGTGTCCGGCAATACCGCGCTCGCAAGCGAGAGCTGGGAAGAGTTCTGAGGCTTCTGTCAGTCGCTTGACGAGTGTCTCACTGATATCGCGACGGCCGCCTGAAGAGGCGGCCGTTTTCCTTTTCACCGTCAAGCTAGCGGTGGCCGCGGATTAAGGCTTGCATCACATCGAAAAAGGACATAAAGATATCTTTATGTCGTTATTGCGGTGGTGTGAATGAGACTCGGTGTCGATACTCTTGTGGAATTGCTGAAGGCGGCGGGTGAACCAACCCGCCTGCGTCTCCTCACGCTTCTGTCTGCGGGCGATCTCACGGTCACCGATCTTACCGAAATTCTCGGTCAGTCGCAGCCACGAATCTCCCGTCATCTGAAGTTGCTCGCGGAAGCCGATCTGATTGATCGCTATCAGGAGGGCGCGTGGGCCTATTTTCGGCTGAAGCAGGAAGGCTCGGGCGCGGCACTGGTTCGACTGTTGCTGGATGCTGCCGAGGAGAGCGATCCTGTCCTCCAGCGTGACCGGGATCGCCTGGCCAGCGTCAAGCGGGCGAGGGCTGAGAAGGCGCAGGCCTATTTCAGTCGCAACGCTTCCGAATGGGATGAGCTTCGCCGGCTGCATGTTAATGATGCCGATGTAGAAGCGGCTCTGCTGCGGATCGTTGGAACCGACGCGGTCGAATCCATGCTCGACCTCGGCACAGGCACTGGCCGTATCCTGCAACTGCTTTCGCCACGCTACCGCCGCGCAATCGGGATCGATGCCAGCCGCGACATGCTGGCGGTCGCCCGCTCCAACCTCGACAAAGAAGGCATCCTGTCCGCCAGCGTGCGTCATGGTGACATCCTGAACCTGCCGCTCGATGCCGGCGACTACGACCTTGTCACGATCCATCAGGTTCTGCACTTCCTTGAGGAGCCGGAACTGGCTCTCGCCGAGGCTGCGCGCATGCTGAAGCCGGGTGGTCGGCTCGCGATCATCGATCTCGCACCCCATGCCCATGAATATCTCCGGGACGAGCACGCCCATGTGCGCCTCGGCTTCTCCCATGGCGTCATGGCCGAATGGCTCGACCGCCAGGGTTTGGCCGTCGAGGACGTCATCGATCTGCCGCCGGAAACTGCGGCGGGGCGCGGGCTCACCGTGACCATCTGGCTTGCCCGGCGCGGGAGCGCTGCGGGCAGGGCCACTTCAGTACAACCCCTTGCCTTGACCGGGAGCAGATAGATGACCATGCCCGAACGGCCGATCGCCAAGACCCCTGATGCGCGGATCTCCTTCGAGTTCTTCCCGCCCAAGTCGCCCGATATGGAGGATCAGCTCTGGCAGGCGGTGAAGGCCCTGCAGCCTTACCAGCCCGATTTCGTTTCGGTGACCTATGGTGCCGGCGGTACAACGCGCGAGCCGACCCTTGCGACCGTCAAGCGGTTGATTGCCGAGACCCCGCTTGCCACTGCTTCGCATCTCACCTGTGTGGGTGCGACGCGTGACGAGGTGCGCGCGGTCGTCGAAGAGTTTCAGGCCGCCGGCGTTCGCCACTTCGTGGCGCTGCGTGGCGACCCACAAGGGGGCGTCGGCAGCCGCTATGCGCCGCATCCGGGTGGCTTCGTCAATGCTGCCGACCTCGTCTCCGGTCTGCGTGACCTCGGCGATTTCGAGATCTCCGTCTCCGCCTATCCCGAGCGCCATCCGGAAAGCGAAAACGACGACGTCGATCTCGACATGCTCAAGCAGAAGGTGGATGCGGGAGCAACGCGCGCGCTGACGCAGTTCTTCTTCGACAACGATATCTTCGAGCGCTACCTGGGACGTGTCCGCGCGGCGGGGATCACCATCCCGATCGTGCCCGGCATCATGCCGATACAGAACCTGACGCAGCTGAAGCGTTTCGCTTCTATGTGTGGCGCCAGCACCCCGTCGTTTCTCGACGAGCGCTTCCAGGGGACCGAGGGCGATGCTCAGGCGCGTGCCGCCGTTGCGGCCGACATTGCGGCGGAACAGATCGCCGATCTCGCGCGTCGCGGTATCGAGGAGTTTCACATCTACACGATGAACCGGGCGCCGCTGACCATTGCGACCCTGGACCGGCTCGGCATCACGGCGAAGGCCGCCAAGGTTTCCAGCGCTGCTGCTTGATCTGAGGTCGCCGTCGGCATGAGAAAAGGCGCATGACGGTCCGTGTCATGCGCCTTTTATTCGTTTTGAAATCATATCTGCTGGAGAGGCCTAACTAGGCCAACTCATGGGTTTCAGTTACTCAGACCCGTGTCAGATAAACAGCATCGTTGCGATGAAAACAAACGCTGCACCGACGATCAGGACATTAATTGAATTAGTCAGTCCCATGTGTGCCTCCTTGCGTTGACCGTTAGATATTATGTCTGATTTGTGTCGGCGCAAGGGTAAATCTGTGCTGCGCTGCGTCATTCTGCAGTGGATAACGTATGCCTAACATTCGATAAGCTATTCGTTTCAACGACTTGCTTCAGGTCTCGCGCTATTAATGAAGTTTAATTTCCGTGAGCGTTTGTAGGGCCGACTCAAGGCGCTGAAATCCTCAGCATCACCAGATCGACAGTTGCTCGAAACAAAAAAGCCGGGGCGTGGAGGCGCCCCGGCTCGATCATGTGGTCTTTGATGCGGATATCAGAGTGCGGCCAGCAGTGCCGGTGTCGGCCAGCCATCGGCGGGTAGGCCGACTCGCTGCTGCTCCTTCTGCACCGCGACGCGCGTGCCGGCACCGAGGATGCCGTCGATCTTGCCGACGTCGTGGCCAAGGCCCTGCAGCTTGGTTTGCAGCGCCATCATCTGGTCGGTGTCGAGGCCCGGTTCCGGATTGCCCTTCTGATAGACAGGCGCGCCGCCAAAGCGGGTGGCAAAATAGGCCGCCGAAGTCGTGTAGATGAAGGACTGATTCCATTCGAGATAGATGTTGAAGTTGGGATAGGTGATGAAGGCCGGTCCCTTGCGGCCCTGCGGCAGGATCAGCGAGGCTGGCAGGGCAGAGAAAGCTGTCTCGCCATCGCGAGGCTGAACGCCGAGCGCAAACCACTCACCTGCCGTCATCGTGCCGCCAAGGCCCGACTTCTCGAAGGGCAGGTTTTCCGGAATGCTGACTTCCTGGATCCAAGGTTCGCCGCGCTTGAAGCCGAGATGCTGAATGAAGCGCGCAGCCGTGAGAAGGGCGTCAGGGCTGCTCTGCTTGACGTTCACATGGTTGTCGCCATCGCCATCCACGCCAAAGGCGATGATGTCTTCAGGGAGCATTTGCACCTGGCCAATTTCGCCGGCCCAGGCTCCGGTGTTGGTCGCAGGGTCGAGATCGCCGTGCTCGACCATCTTGATGAGCGCCAGTAGTTGCGGGCGGAAAAGTTCCGGACGGCGGCAGTCATGGGCGAGCGTGACCAGCGCGTTGCGGGTGTTGAAGTCGCCCTGCACGGCGCCAAAGTCTGTCTCCTTGGCCCAGAAGGCGGTGATGACGCCGGCCGGTACGCCATATTCCTGTTCGGCGCGTGCGAAGACATCGGCGTATTCCCTGATCTTCTTAAGGCCGGTGTCGAGGCGCGCCTGACTGCCGGTGCGGCTCGAGAATTCCAGGAAGGTCTGGCGGAAAACGCCCTGCGAACGGTCGCGCGAGAGAACCTTCTGGTCGATGGCCGCACCCGCGAGCGCCTTGTCGGCAATCTCTGGAGGCGAGCCCGCGGCAATGGCTTCCGCCTTCACGCCTTCGAGGAAGGTCGCGAGATCGCCGCCGCATTGCTGCTGCGCCTGGGCGAAACCGGCTGAGGCAAGAATGAGGGCGAGAGGGAGCGCATGACGCAGGGCTTTGTTCATCGATCAGTCCTTCGGGTTGCGTGCCGCCGCAGGCCGCGTTTGCGCCGGCATGCGATGGCATGGGTTTGTTTCTCAGAGCCTCTAGGCTCCGTTTGCGATCATTTCGAGACGGCAGCGACCCAGTTCTGCCAGTTCTTCTGGGTGCCGGCGAAAACGTTGATATCGGTTTCGCCGCGGATGCCGGGAATGACGCCTGTCGACGTGTATTGCCAGAAGGACCAACGCCGTTCCGGATAAATCACGCTTGGATGCTGCGCGACGGCCCGGACCCAGAAGTGATGATCCTTGAACGCGCCCTCTAGGTTGTCGCGGTGGAAATCGACGGAGGTGTAGATGATCGGACGCTTGCCGAAATGGGCCTCTATGCGCTGCATGAAGCGCTGCATTTCGCTGCGCACCGTTGCGGGATCCGGCCGCAGGCGACAGGTCGGGGAGGTCGGGTTCCACTCGACGTCGAGCACCGGTGGCAGGAGGTTGGCATCGCGCGGCACGTTCTTGATGAACCAGTCGGCCTGCTCGTCGGCCGTCGAACAGAAATAGTAGAAGTGGTAAGCAGCGTGCGGGATCCCGGCATCGCTCGCGCCCTTCCAGTATTCGTGGAAGCGTGGATCAAGCATGTCCTTGCCTTCCGTCGCCTTGATGAAGACGAAGGATACGCCCGACTTTTTCACCTGGCGCCAGTCGACGTCGCCGTTCCATTTGGAGACGTCGATGCCATGCACCTCGTGACGATGCGGTGTCTTGCCATCGAAATGCTGGGGATCGGTGTCCTGGAAACGCGGAGAGAGGGAGGCTGTTTCCAACAGGTCGTAAGAGCTCGCGGTGCAGCCTGAAACTGCAAGGCAAAGCGGGAGAAGAAGTGTGGGAAGCCACCGCATCGAGGGTCCGTGATCTCATGATTAAGGCAAGTTGCCCCACAAGGTGCAACAACGACACGCGTGGGAGCCGACCGTTGTCGCCCATCATCGTCAAATCCGGAATAGATGCAATCTTGCTTGCGCGAGGCCGTCAGCGGGTGAGGACGGCGTGCCAGGCATAGCCACGCCAGAGGGGCTCGAATCGCAACTGCAAGCCCTTTGCCGCCGCCCGCTCTTCGAGAACGCTTTTCAAGTCCGGGCGGGGGCTGACGTGGAAGCGTGCGAGCCAGGCCTGCAGACCCTTCTGAAACCACTGGGGCAGGCGCTCCTGCTGGCCGAAGTCGATGATGTGCAGGGATCCCTCAGGGGCGAGCGCCTCGACGCCCCGGTCAATGGCCGCCTGCCAGTCGGGAATCATCGACAGGGCATAGGAGATCATCACCCGGTCAAAATGCGGCTGTCCGAAATCGGCGGCGCAAAATGTCGTGGCATCGGCGACCTCAAGCCTTGGGCGTGATGCCTTGCCCTCGAACTTAGCCTGGGCTGTTGCGAGCATCTCTGCCGATATGTCGAGGCCAAAGAGGTTTGCATGCGGAAAGTGCCGCCGGGCAAGGGCAAGGTTGCGACCCGTGCCGCAGCCGATTTCCAGGAGTGAGCCGCCGTTTTGCAGATCGAGACCTGCGATCATGTGGTCTCGACCGAGCAGGTAGTATTTCCGCGTCAGGTCGTAGATATGCCGCTGATAGCGATACATCTGGTTCATGCGGTCCGCGTGGTCCTGGCTGGTGGTGGCAGCGAGGGCGGCAGGGCTCTCGCTCATGCGGGCCGCTTCTCATAGATGTGGAAGCCACCATAGATGGCGGAGCGGTCCTGAGTGTTCAGGGTATGCGAGCGTTCGGGCTGATAATGCCACTGGTCGAGCAGGGCGGGTGCGAGCTTTCCGTCCAGGATGCTGTCTTCCGCCGCGGTGCGGAAGATGACGCGGGCGCCTTCAGAGGCGGTACGCGTGATTTCGGTCCACAGCTCGTTCAGCTGTCGCTCGTTCATCCAGTCCTGTGCGTCGAGCAGCACGTAGCGATCGACGCTGCCGGCTGGCTTTTTCGCCAGGAGTTCGGTGAAATTGGCGTGGTGAACGGTCACGCGATCCGCTGTGTCCCGGATGGCGCGGTAGTGCTGTTCCTGCAGATAGGTGGGCAGAACGCCTTCTTCCGGCTTCGGATAGCGGCGGAGAAATGCCTGCCAGGCGAAATAGTTGTCGCGCAGCAGAAAATGGCAGCAGAGCTTTTCCAGGCGGTGGCGCAGCACGGGAGCGATCGTCCCGTCGTTGGCCAGCGATGCGAGCTCGTCATATTGCTGCGGTGGGATGCCAAGGCCGAAGAGCGAACTCTTGCGGCGGGTCAGCCAGCGAATGAGCGGCTTGTCGAACAGCGGTGCGATGCGGCTGTCGAAAAACATCCGCTGTTCGCGCAAGGAGCGGGTTTCGGCAAGTTCTTCCAGGCGAACGCCATGGCTGCGGGCGATCAGGTGGCCGACGGTGATGAACCGCCCAAGAAGGCCGGTGCGGTAGATGTTGCGGTTGAAGACGGAAATTCGTTTGCGACCCGTCAAGCCGCGCGCTTCCCAGTGGCGCAGAGTCGCTGTGTCCAGGTTGGGCGCGATGTGGCGGTCATACATCCGGACATTGGTGCTGACGCCCTTTTCGCCAAGCAGGCGACGGACGGAGGCGTGGTCGGGCAGGTGGCGGAAGGCGGCAAGCTTCAGACGGTTGAGGGCGATATGGTTCGGGTTCAGGTCGACCACATCGATCGAGGCCGGGCGACGGCTGAGATAGGCGAGCATGTTGCAGCCGCCCGAGCCGATGGTGACGATGCGATGGCCTTCGGAAAGATCCATGGCCTGCATGTCGACCTCCGGATCCTCCCAGATCTGCGCATAGACGAGGCCGGAAAACAGCAGGCCGAAAAGCCGTTCCGAAAGGCCCGCCGGCGAAAGGGCGGCATGTTGCAGCAATGCACCCTTCAGCTTCTCGTTTCCGCGAAATCCGGCATCGGGTGCAAGCTCAGTCATGTCGATCCGCCCTCTTGTTGGGTTTCACGGCGTGTAGCGCCCGGGTGCTACAGTTTGATGACGTCGTTGACGGCGCGGCGGTAACCGAATTTCAATGCATTTTATACAAATTGTCCTCAGTTATTTTAGGGGTGTTTAACATGATGTTAAGTGAAATCCCGTTTGGGAGGCGACTGCGCTACGGTCTTGCGGGGTTTCTGGGCGGCGCTGCGGCTCCGGCAGCCATGGCTCTACCCGTTGTGGTGCAGTCCGGTTTTGTCGGTCTTTCCACAGCTTTTCTGAGTGAATGGTCCTCACTTGCGGCCATCAGCCTGCCGCTTGTCGGCGCCGCAGTCGGTTGGCGAATCGCCTCCTGGGAGGCCATGCTGCATGAGCGCATCAGTCGCCTCGAAGGTGGTGCGACGGCGCTTGAGGCTGCCTCACGTTTCGATCGTCTAACCGGGCTTGGAAACCGCCAGGCGCTGAATGAGGCACTCGAAGCCCTGCTGGCGGCACGTGGTCCTTCCGGCGGTACGCTTCTGCTCATCGATCTCGACCGCTTCAAATATGTCAACGACACGCTGGGACATGCGGCTGGCGACGCACTGTTGGTCGTCGTGGCCGAGCGTCTGCGCCAGGCTTCGGGCGAGGGTGCGCAGTTGTTTCGTCTCGGGGCCGACGAGTTCGCGGTCATCCTACCGCAAGCACTGCGCCGCCCGGTGGCAGAGTTCGTCTGCCTGGCGATCGAAGACGCGCTCGCCCGCCCCTTCGAACTGGAGCAGGGCCGCGTCATGGCCGGGCTTAGCATCGGGGCGACGCTCATCTCGCCCGAGGACCGGAACGTCACGGCCTTGTTGCAGCGAGCGGACCTTGCCCTCTATCGCGCCAAGGAGGTCTTCGGCCCCGCCCATGCCTTCTACGATGAAAGTCTCGCCCGTGAAGTGCGGGAAGGCCTCGAGCTCGAGCGCGACCTTGCGCGCGGCTTCGTCGACGGGGAATTCTATCTTGAATACCAGCCGATTGTTGCCGTGGAGAATGGCGACGTGCGATCGCTGGAGGCGCTTCTGCGCTGGCGCCATCCGACGAGAGGATTGATCACGCCTGACATCTTCATCCCTCTCGCAGAGAAGACCGGCATCATTCAGGTGATCGGCAAATGGGTCGTGCAACAGGCTTGCGCCGCAGCCGTAACCTGGCCGGAACCGACGGGCGTCAGCGTCAACGTGTCGGGCGACCAGTTCAAGGATCCGAACTTCGTGACGCATATCCTCGATTGTCTGGTGGATACCGGGCTGGCGCCCGAGCGGCTGACGATCGAAGTGACAGAGGCGGTCTTTTCCGTCGATATCGATCTTGTTTGCCGCAGTCTCGCCGAGCTTCGCTCGAGCGGCGTGCGCATCGCGCTCGACGATTTCGGCACCGGCTTCTCGTCGATCAACAATCTGCGGCTCTTCCCGCTCGACGAACTGAAGATCGACCGCTCGTTTGCGAAACAGATGCTCGAGACCAGCCAGGGTGCGAAACTCGTTGACCTGATGCACAAGCTGTCGGAGACCTTCCAGATCCGGACCACCATCGAGGGCATCGAGACGAACAGCCAGTTGGATTTCGTCAAGCGCCTCGGCATCGGCGAGGCTCAAGGGTTCCTGTTTTCAAGACCCGTTGCAGCTGCGGAGGCGCTCAACTACCTGCAGGCCCGGCTCGCGCAACGCGCAGCGCCCGTCGGTTGAAAGTCGCGGGATAACTTCAGACACGCGGCCTGCTCATCTTTCGCCTGTCATCCATTCCTGCTTCGATAGCGGCAACAGGAGGAGAGGCTTATGCGGAGACTGATGAAGTGGGGCGCACGGGTGGCGGTGGCCCTGGTCGGCATCGTTGCTGTGGCCGCAGCCTGGATCGTCGCATTTCCGCCCGAACTTCTCAGGGTCGGCACCGGCTATGCCGCCAAGATCGTCTGCTCGAACGTGTTCATAGCCGGTCGCGACGCCGACGAAGTGCTGCGCGACGATGTGCAGGCCCCCGGGCACCCCTTGCTCAAACTCGTGCGCGCCGAGGTCGATCTCGAACAGGGCCTGGTGAAAACAGCCTTGCTCGGTGTCGTCGCACCATCGGCCGCACTGCATCGCACCGGCCTGGGCTGTGCTGCAGTCAACGAATCCGAGATCGACGCGGCAAGACGCCTGTCTGCTCCGCCGGCCGAAGCGGGCTCAGTCGACACGGCCCGGGCCTGGCCGGATGGTGACGCAGTGGCGCAGAACGATCCGCGGCTCCAGGCCATGCTTTCCGATCCCGACCTTCTCGGGCCGAGTGCTCGTGCAGTCGTCGTCGTGAAGGACGGCCGGATCGTCGGTGAAGCCTATGGTCCCGGTTTCAATGCGGAAACACCGCTTCTGGGTTGGTCCATGACGAAGACGGTGACGGCCGCGCTGGTCGGCATCCTCAAGGGGGAGGGACGGGTCGACGAGAATGCGACGAACCTCTTTGGCGAATGGAACGGTGACAGCCGCGCCGAGATCTCGCTTTCGGATCTACTCGCCATGCAAAGCGGTCTCAGTTTCAATGAGAGCTATGGCGACGTGACTGACGTGACGCGCATGCTCTATCTCGAACGCGATATGGGTGCCTATGCGGCGTCGCTGCCTGCGGCGGCAGGGCCGGGCACGCGTTTCAATTACTCCTCCGGAGAAACGGTGCTGATCTCGCGTTACTGGATGTCGCGGTTTTCGAACCGGGAGGCGGCGCTCGCCTACCCGCGGGCAGCCTTGTTCGATGTGATCGGTATGCGCAGCGCGGTGCTCGAAGCGGATGCGACCGGTACTTTTGTCGGCGGTTCCTATCTGTACGCGACGGCCCGCGACTGGGCACGGTTCGGTCTCTTGATTGCGGAGAACGGACGCTGGTCCGGCCGTCAGCTCGTCGATCCGTCCGTCATGGCACGCGTCTATGAACCGGCTGCTGCGTCCAACGGCGCCTATACGAGAGGGCAGGCCTGGCAGAATGGTCCCGGAGACAAGGACAGCAATTTTTCGCTGCCCGATGAGACGCTCTGGATGCTCGGCCATGACGGACAGTCGATTGCCGTCATTCCGTCTGAGAGACTGGTGGTCGTCCGGCTCGGGCTTACACCGCGCCGCCTCGACTACAGACCGCAGAGGCTCCTGCAGGCCATACGTGATGGCCTAAGCTGACGAGACGGATTACTGCATCAGATGCAGCAGGCCCTTGCGCTTGGCATCGTAATAGTAGCCACGAGAATAGAGGCGGACAGCCTGGTCGTGATCATTGTCGGCGACGACCCATGCGCCCTTCAGATACTTGACCGCATATTTGATGTTGGTTTCGGCATCGAACAGTCCGTCGGCTGGGCCGTCGTAACCCATCGCCTTCGCCGTGTTGTAGCGGATCTGCATCAGGCCGTAATTGCCCTTGCTATAGGCGGCCGGATTGTAGCGGCTTTCCCGGTGCACGACGCGGTGGACGAGATCAATCGGGATTTCGTGGAGCCGTGAATATTTCTCGATAAGCGCGTTGAGACGCGTAGGGCCGACCGTATCCGGCTTCCGGCCCGCATTGGGTGCTGGTGGTTCGCCCGGAGGCGACACGTCGAAGGGGTCGCCGAAGCTGGTGAGCGCCGTCGCGCGCAGGGGGGCTGCATAAGCCAGGACGACGGGAGCCTGTCCCGTCGTTGGCGCCGTCGCGGCTGCCGGTGCAGGTGTTGCACTTGCGCCAACGCCAGGAGGGGTGAGCGTCGCTTCGGTCGAAGCTGCCGCAGCCGTCATCTGCTGGCTCCCTGCGGCAACAGGCGTCGTTACCATGGCCAGTGCATCGGTGGCTGCTGTCTGCGGCGTGGTGGGGGAGAGAGCCGAGGCCTTCAAGGCCGGGATCGGCGCTGCGGTTTCCGTGCCGGGAATGAGTGGTGCAGGGCCCGGGTTTGCGGCTGCGAGCTCGGCCTGCGTCATCAACGACGCCTGGGCCCCGGCTGTGCCATTCGTGGCGGCCTCGGCAGCCATGGCAGCCTGCATTTCCGGAGACTTCGGATTGGCGACCGGTGCGGCAGCGAGATCTGCCTTCACGCTTTCATCGATCGCGGTGCATCCACCCAGTCCAGCCAACAGTAAGGCAGCCATGCAGAGAGCGATGCCGCGGTCAGTTCTGACGTTCATGCCACTATCCGTTACGAGATGCACGCGAGGTCACCGGCAAATCAGCCGACTATTCGTTTCCGTTTCTTAATCTATGCCCAGCATTGCGGCAAGCTTGCGACCTCGGGGGCATTTCGCAGACGCGTCCCGCGGCTCAGGCCGCGATCTTTCGATAGCCGGCCGTAACCGCCTTTGCCGCAATCAGGACGGTGCGGCCGGAACGGTTCACAGTACGGCGAACTGCATGTTTCCTAACGATTTTTCGGACGCGTTCGGGAAACAGTGCATAGACGATGCAGGACAAGGCCGAGAGGGCAACGAAGGTGGCGCCAAGCGCGATCGCCTGGGGAATGAACGGAGCGGCCGGCGTCAGGAATTGCGGCAGAAGTGCGGCAACGAGCAGGCTGCTGCGCGGGTCGCGGGATTCGCTTTCGAAGCAATGCGCGATGACGCGAAGCGGCTTCTCCTCCGGCAGATTGTCGTTGTCGGCTACCGGTTCGATGCCGGCAGGCGCACGCGCGAGGCCAAGCCCGAAGAGCATCAGCCAGAACAGGCCGATCCACTGGAAGATCGAAAACGTCAGCGTCGACAGGGAGATCAGGCCCCATGAGATGGCGAGTGTCGCTGCGACCGAAACGGCGGTGCCGAGTGCAACGCCCGTTCCCGTCGCGAAGACGCTCTTGCGGCCATGGGCCAGCGCATAGGACAGAACCATGCGCTTGGACCGGCCGGGCACGACCAGAAGGGCCGCGGCGACGACTGCGAACAGGATCCAGGTAGAATGGGGCATGACACTCACTCCTCCAGGAGAGGAAGCCAGCTTTCGGCGGTCAGGTCAATGGATGGGGCGGTACTTCTGCCCGAGATAGTCCATCACTTCTTTGAACCACGGCGTGCCGAGGTCGAAAGGCTTGCCACCCTTGATCCGCGGGAACTCGATGGTCCGCAGGCGTCCGCCCTGATCTTCATCGTGACCGGTCACGCCCGACACCTTGTTCAGACCGCTTTCGACCGCGAGATCGACCATGCTCTGGATGAGGCGAAGGTCTTCGTAGTTGGCGGGGGCAGAGCGGGCGTAGTAGCCTGATTTCTGCACCATCGAGCGATCGGCATCGAGCAGCTTGGCAAAGTGCTTCTGGAACCAGTTGCCGACATTGATCGTGTCGAGCTTCACATGGCCGAAGGCGTCACGCTTGATTTCCTCGCCGGCCGCCTCCCGGTCGGCGACGATCTCGTCCATGCAGGCTCCTTCCGAAACGAAGAGCGTGACGAAGCCGGTCCGGTCCATGATGTCCTTCAGGCGGGCGGCTTCGCCCTCCATGTCGAAATGGGTCTCGGGAAGATAGAGGCCGTCGATGTTCTTCAGCTCCTGGTTCATCATGAAGCCTTCGATGTATTCATTGTGCTGCGTGCGCTGCATGTAGGCGCGGGCGGTGGCTGCTGTCAGCCAGCCGCAGTGGCGGCCCATGACCTCATGAATGACCAGCGTGCGTGGCGAAGCGCTCTGTTCGTTGGAAACATGGTCGAAGAATCGGGCGCCGACTTCGGCGGCCGTCCAGGCGCCGAGCGTCTGCTTGATCGGGTAGACGTCGTTGTCGACGGTCTTGGGCATGCCGACGACCGTCAGGTCGTAGCCGTTGGCGCCGAGATAGGCGGCGAGGTCGGCAGCGGTTGTGTTAGTATCGTCACCGCCAATGGTGTGAAGGATCGTGACGCCATCTGCCGCGAGCCGTTCGGCTGCGACGCGGAGCGGATTCTGGTCTTCCCTGACCAGGCCGCGCTTCACGCAATCGGCGACATTGGTAAGCTTGACGCGGCTGTTGCCGATCGGCGATCCACCATAGCGATGCAGCACATGCGCCTTCTCGCGCATTTCCTTGGTTATCTCGATCTTGTAGTCCATCAGCAGGCCGCGAAAGCCGGACTTGTAGGCGATGAGCTCGATTTCGGGTGCGATGTCGGTGTAGCGCTCGATCAATCCGCCGACAGCGGACGAGAGACAGGGCGCGAGGCCCCCGGCGGTCAACATCGCGACTTTCTGCTTGGCCATCGATCCTCCTCGGACGCTTCATCGCCCGTGCAACTTGGGTGTTCAGGTGGCAAATGGATGCGATAGGCGCGGCGGCCTGTAAAGCCAAAAAATCAAGGAAATCGGGCATTTCGCAACCATGCGAGCTTCAAATCCGAATATAATCGTTTCAATCGCGGCCGGGTGACGGGATGGCTTCTGTGGATAATCGATTGGAGCCCGTGCCGGGCGTTGGGGCAGTGCGAGTTCAGCGAAATGGATTCAAGATGAAGAAACTTTAATCCTCGCTATTGGGCCCGGCTCCTTGCTTTTTCTGGGTATATTTGGTCAAGCTTTCAACATGATCTTCGATTTTGCCTGCGAACAAATATCGTCATTCTGGGACCGGTTGCTCGGCGCGATCGGTGATGCGGCTGGCAATGTGATCGGCAGTATCGTCGAGGCCGTGCGCACGGCCTTCGAAGGCGATCCGGAAACGCGCCGTCGCGTGTCCTTCTCGGTTGCCATCATCGCGCTCTCCGCGAAGATGGCGAAGGCCGATGGCGTCGTCTCGAATGCCGAAGTCGAAGCATTCCGCAAGATCTTCGAGTTTCCGCCGGAAGAGGCCCGCAATGTGGCCCGGCTTTACAATCTCGCCCGCCAGGACGTCGCGGGTTTCGAGACCTATGCGAAGAACCTCGCAGGCATGTGCCGGACCTGCGACGAGTATTGCCCGGTGCTCGAGGATATCATCGACGCCCTGTTCCACATCGCCAAGGCGGACGGCCTCGTGCACGAGAAGGAACTCGCCTTCCTGTCGCGCATCGCCGAGATCTTCTCAATCTCGGAAGAACGGTTCGCGATGATCACCGAACGGCATATCCATCTCGACGGCGATCCTTATGGGGTTCTCGGCGTGCAGCCGTCCGACGATTTTGCGACGATTCGCAAGAAGTACAGGGCGCTGGCGGCCGAACATCATCCCGACCGACTGCATGCGCGCGGCATTCCGACGGAATTCCACAGCGTCGCCAACCATCGCATGGCCAAGTTCAACGAGGCCTATTCGGCGATCGAGAAGGCGCGCCGGGCGGCATGAGTTCGTTCACCGGGGATTTCAAGCGCGCGGAGGTCTGTCCTTCGCCCAATCACGGCGAACGCGTCGGCGTCGATCGCCCGGATATTCTCCTTTTGCACTATACGGGCATGCCTTCCGCCGAGGGCGCGCAGGCTTGGCTTTGTGCGCCGGAAAGCCAGGTCTCCAGCCATTATCTGGTGCATGAGGACGGCCGCGTGGTTCAGATGGTGCCGGAAGAGCGGCGTGCCTGGCATGCGGGCAAGAGCATTTGGGGCGGCGAGACCGATATCAACTCCCGCTCGATCGGCATCGAAATCGCCAATGCCGGACACCCGGGCGGCCTTCCGGACTTTCCCGAAAAGCAGATCGAATCCGTCATCGAATTGTGTCTCGAATGCGTCAAACGGCATGGTATTGCCCCTGAAAGGGTGCTTGCCCACTCCGATGTGGCCCCCATTCGCAAGGTCGATCCGGGTGAAAATTTCCCCTGGGATCGGCTGCATCGGGCAGGGGTCGGACACTGGGTTGAGCCTGGTCCGATCGGCGGTGGTCGCTTCTTCCAACGCGGTGACCGGGGGCAACCCGTCGAGGCGCTGCAGTCGATGCTGTCGCTTTATGGTTACGGTCTTGAGATTACAGGCGAATTCTGCGCTCAGACGGAAGGCGTGGTCGCCGCATTCCAACGACATTTCCGGCAAGCCAAGGTTGATGGGGTTGCCGACAGCTCGACCATCGAGACCCTGCACAGGCTGCTGACCAGCCTGCCGCGTTTCGGCTGATCCAATCCCATCCCACGGTGTTTTCGGACCAAGGAAATCAACGCCTCTGGCGACGATTTGTTGCGGTGCCACAGGAATTCCTCATTGGGCGGCTCTAAAGGACGGGCTGAACAGCGCCGATGGTTCGCAGACGGACCTGGCGCAAACATCAACTTGAGAGACCCGGAACTGGCGGCCTGACAGGGGCTCGCGGCGCTTAACTGCGCCCGCTTTGACGCGCGTGGATACCGGTGGCTCGACTGGAGACTGAACCTTCTCATGACACGACGACTTGTTGCTGCCGCGGCATGCATTGCAATGCTTTTGACCAACGCCCAGTCCGCGCTTGCCGGCAGCGAGGAGCGCCGCTTCAAAAAGCCCCTCAAGACGATCACTCGCGACGCCGGTTATCCGGCAGCGCCTTCCTTCTCGAAAAGCCCCTACAGCGCGATCATCACCAAATATGCGAAGAGCTACGGCGTCCCGGTCGATCTGGCCCATGCCGTCGTTCGCGTCGAGAGCAATTTCAATCCCAAGGCGCGTGGCAGTGCCGGCGAAGTAGGGCTGATGCAGATCAAGCCGGCGACGGCGCGAGCCATGGGCTATCGCGGCAAGACCAAGGGGCTCTACGATCCGGAGACCAACATCCGCTACGGCATGAAGTATCTCTCGATGGCCCATGAACTGGGGGGCGGCGAGACCTGTGGCACCATCCTGCGCTACAATGCCGGCCATGGCGCCAAGCGCATGAACCCGATCTCCAAGCGCTATTGCGGCAAGGTTATCGCCTTGATCGGAAACTGAGAAAGAGCTGTGCCCTTGCCGTTCCTGTCACTGGACACGGGGACTTGCCATGCTATCACCGGACGCAACGTAAGGATGGTGACGCATGATTGAGCGGTTCAAGTCGATAGTCGTTGGTCGAGGCATGATGGGTGCTGCGGCGGCCCGGTACCTGGCACTTTCGGGAGAGGGCGTCGCCGTCATCGGTCCCGACGAGCCGAAGGACTGGTCGAGCCATCACGGTGTTTTTGCGAGCCACTACGACGAGGCCCGGATTACCCGGACGATCGATTCGAACCCCATCTGGGCCCGGCTCGCCAATCGCTCGATCGCGCGCTACGGCCAGATCGCTGCGGAAAGCGGCATCGCGTTTTATGATGAGGTCGGATGCCTGATCGTCGGGCCGAAGCGAGGCGGGCGCGATCCCTATGTCGGCCAGGTCGAGGCTGCCGCACGAGAGCTCGGGGTGTCCGTCGAAATGCTGTCAGACGCTGCGCTCAAGTCGCGGTTTCGCTATTTCGATTTCGGCTCCGATTGCGAGGGTGTCTACGAGCAGCGCAATGCGGGTTACGTCAATCCGCGTCGGCTCGTCGAGGCGCAGAGCCTGCTTGCGGAGAAAGCCGGTGCCAGGGTGATTCGTCAGACGGTGGTTTCCGTCCGGGAGGAGGGCGGTCTTGCCATCGTCACCACCGATGATGGCGCGGTCTACTCGGCCGAGCGCGTGCTGATCGCGGCCGGCGGCTTCTCGATCAACGAAAACCTGTTGCCGCGTCCCGTCGACCTTAAGGTCTATGCGCGTACTGTCGCCTTCTTCGAGGTCCCGGATGAGGATCTTGCCACCTATTCCGGCATGCCGTCACTCATCCATCAGCCGGCTGATCCCACCGACCACATCTATCTTCTGCCGCCGGTGCGCTATCCCGACGGCAAGACCTATCTCAAGATCGGCGGGGATCCTGACGATCTGCAACTCGAGACGGAGCCGGAGATTCGGGCCTGGTTCAGGCGGGGTGGTCGACTGACCACGCGCGATCACCTGCATCGGATCATCACCGGCCTCGTGCCGACCCTGGCCGATGCGCCGATTTCAATGGCGGCCTGTGTGACCTCGTTCACCCCGGAGAACTATCCGTCGATCGGTTTTGCGAGTGAGCATATTGCAGTACTCACGGGCGGCTGTGGCGCGGCGGCCAAGAGCTCCGACGAGATCGGGCGGCTGGGTGCAGAGCTTCTCCAGCACGGCCGAATCATCGACGAGGCCTATGGCGACGTGTTCCGGCCGGTCTTCAGAGACTGATTCACCAAAAGCGCCCAAGTGGTCCTCGATGCTCGCTTTTCGATGGCAATCGGGCAAAGGGTCGGTTAAGGACGCCTTGCCAGTTGGCTGGGCAGCCGCGCTTTACCAATGCCGAAAGGCGGTAAGGTGAGGAAAGTCCGGGCTCCACGGAAACACGGTGCCGGATAACGTCCGGCGAGGGCGACCTCAGGGAAAGTGCCACAGAAAGCAAACCGCCTCGCTTGCGAGGTCAGGGTGAAAGGGTGGGGTAAGAGCCCACCGCGTCGCTGGCAACAGGGACGGCACGGCAAACCCCACCGGGAGCAAGACCGAATAGGGATGACGCGGGTGGTGCGAAAGCACCGCTACAGCCTGTTTCCGGGCCAGTCATCCGGGTGGGTTGCGCGAGGCAGCGTGTAAACGCTGTCCCAGATGAATGGCTGCCACGTTCCGGGAAACCGGGGCCATACAGAACCCGGCTTACAGGCCAACTGGCAAATTTCCCCTTTTTCGACTTTTCGGCGAAGCACCTGAAATTTCAGGTGGAACGGCCTCGGG
The DNA here is from genome assembly GCF_009650195.1 of Agrobacterium sp. MA01. Lineage (NCBI taxonomy): Bacteria > Pseudomonadati > Pseudomonadota > Alphaproteobacteria > Hyphomicrobiales > Rhizobiaceae > Agrobacterium > Agrobacterium sp. MA01. The sequence continues at coordinate 2,234,095 of NZ_CP045854.1, read as the reverse complement.
TTCGGCGAATCACATTTGCGGCAACGATTGTCGAATTGCGCACCGAAAACAGCAGTTTCTAACCATTCGTTAAGCTTAACCGCCTATCAATGTTTGAATCGCGGAAGAGGTTCATCCCGGCCGTTCCCATTGACGCCCATATTGTCCCATGGTATCCCAATTGCATGCCGTTGCGGGGGTCGTTTCATCCCCGAAATCTCGTGAAGCAGGTGCTTCCTCTCGCATTTCAGGCGGGTGTGTTGCGGGTTCGACGGTTGGCGTAATCAGGTGTGTTCCGGGGTCTCTGATCGACCCTGCATCCAAGGGGAGGCCGGTTGTCAGTGATGGGCCGCTTCCTGTCCAACGCGACAAACAGGATCGATGCGAAGGGGCGGGTTTCCGTCCCTGCGGCGTTTCGTGCCGTGCTGGTGCAGCGCGGAATTCAGGAGCTTTATTGTCTCCAGGATTTCGTCTATCCGGCGGTCAACATCGGTGGTCCGGATCTGCTCGAGCGGTACGAGCGGAAGATGGCAGCCGAGGATCCCTTTGCGTTGGAGGCAAACGAGATGTCGCTGCTGCTTCATGGTGGCGGCGTCTTTGCGCGACTCGATGCCGAAGGGCGATTGGCGGTGACGGATTTCATCCGGGATTTCACGGGGATTTCCTCGGAGGTCTGTTTCGTCGGTCGGTCGGATCATTTTCAAGTGTGGCAACCGCAGGCGTTTCACGAGGCGCAGGCGAGAGCCAGAGAGGTGGTCAGGCAGCGAGGCCTGCGCACCTAGAAAGACGGAGAAACGGAATGGCGGCGAACTTTGGCGAAGGTTTTTCCGATGCCGATGGCGGACCAGTTCGCCACATTCCGGTTCTTCTTTCCGAAGTCCTGAAGGCTCTCGAGCCCGAGGCTGGCAAAGTCATCCTTGATGGGACCTTCGGTGCAGGTGGTTACACCTCCGCCATCCTGGTCAAGGGCGCCGACGTCATTGCGCTCGACCGCGACCCGAACGCAATTGCCGGCGGCAAGGCGCTCGTCGAGGCCAGCGGTGAGCGGCTGACCCTTCATCATACGGAATTCTCCAATCTTGCTGAGTTTGCTCCCGACGAGGGTCTCGACGGTGTGGTGCTCGATATCGGCGTCTCCTCCATGCAGATCGACGAGGCCGAGCGCGGCTTCTCGTTCCAGCGCAACGGGCCGCTCGACATGCGCATGGCGGTCTCCGGTGTTTCGGCCGCTGATGTCGTCAATCGTGCCAAGGTGTCTGATCTGATCCGCATCTTCGGCTTCCTCGGCGAAGAGAAGCATGCAGGGCGTATTGCGCGCGCCATCGAAAAGCGCCGCGCGATCGAGCCTTTCCAGACGACGCGTGATCTCGCCAACCTCATCGAGACAGTCAATCCGCGCAAGGCCAAGGACAAGATCCATCCGGCGACGCGCGTTTTCCAGGCGCTGCGCATCTACGTCAATGACGAACTCGGCGAGTTGGCGCAGGCGCTGTTTGCCGCCGAGCGTTCGCTGAAACCGGGCGGTCGCCTGGTGGTGGTAACCTTCCATTCGCTGGAGGACCGGATCGTCAAGAAGTTCTTCTCCGAGCGGTCCGGCAAGGCGTCAGGTTCGCGCCATCTTCCCATGGTGGAAGCGCGGCCGGCAACCTTCGAGCCGGTCGGCAAGGGCATGGTGGCGGCGAGCGAGGAGGAGGCGGAGATCAATCCCCGCGCCCGTTCCGCGAAGCTGCGCGCCGGCATCCGCACCTCGGCGCCCGCCGAGCGGGCCGACATGTCGATCTTCGATCTGCCCGACCTCGCCACTCTCGAAAAGATCGGAGGCTGACAGTGCTGAGAACCTTCGACTTCCTGATGATCGGAGCCATGCTGGCCGCAGCCACGGTGACCTACCAGATCAAGCACAACACGGATAACAAGGCAGCGGAAGTCCGTCGCCTTGAGGCCGAGATCAAGCTGGAGAAGGACACCATCGACCTGCTCAAGGCCGATAGGGCACTGCTCACCCAGCCGAACAGGCTTGAACGCCTGGTTCAGGCCTATGCCGCCGAGTTGCAGCTTGTGCCGACCGAGCCGAGCCAGCTGGCGCAGCCGATGGAGCTTCCCATGCTCAAGGAGTTGGTGCCTTTGCCGGAAGGCGAAGAGGGAACCGTGAGTGCGACAGCACCCTCAGATCCCATCAAGGACCTCATCACGACAGGATCGGTGGACCGCTGATGACCTTTCTTTCGCGAATCATGCTGTTGAAGAGCCAGGCGCATTTCTCGACCGATGTGCAGCGTGGCGGTGCCGTCGTGAACGGAGCGACCTTCAAGGGGACCGGCAAGCGCAAGTCGGAAATGGCCAAGACCCGCGTCGGGCTGATGATCGCGACCTTTTGCGTCGCCTATGCCGTGATCGGTGGGCGTCTCGTGCAATACGGTCATGCGCAGCCTGAGACCGTGTCCAGCATCCTGCCGGCCGACCGGCTGATGGCCTCGCGCCCCGACATTCTCGATCGCAATGGTGAAGTGCTCGCCACCGATATCCGCACCGTCTCGCTGTTTGCCGAGCCCCACAAGATCGTCGATGCGGACGAGGCGGTCGAACGCCTGTCGACCGTTTTGAAGGACCTTGATGTCCGGGACACGTATCGCAAGCTTTCGTCGAATTCGCGTTTCCAGTGGTTGCGCCGGCAACTGACCCCGAAGCAGCAGAGCCAGATCCTGGCGCTCGGCATTCCCGGCATCGGCTTCCGGCCTGAGAAGCGACGCTTCTATCCGGGCGGCGCGACTGCCTCGCATATCGTCGGCTACGTCAATATCGACAATCGCGGCATGGCCGGGATGGAGCGCTATATCGACAATCAGGGCATGGCGGATCTGAGAGCGCTTGGCATGACCAGCGATGCGCCGCTGGAACCGGTCCGGCTGTCGGTGGACATCCGTGTCCAGAACATCTTGCGTGATGCGCTCGTCAACGCTGTTGCAAAATACGAAGCGATCGCCGCCGGAGCCGTGGTTCTCGACGTTCACACCGGTGAAGTGGTCGCCATGTCATCGATTCCCGATTTCGACCCGAATCGGCCTCAGGAAGGGGCCGAAGAAGGCTGGATGAACCGGATGACGAACGGCACCTTCGAGATGGGGTCGACCTTCAAGACGTTCACGACGGCCATGGCGCTCGATTCGGGCAAAGTGACCATGAATGACAGTTTCGATGCCCGTTATCCGATCCGCATCGGCCGGTTCACCATCAAGGATTTCCATGGAAAGCACCGAGTGCTGACCGTGCCTGAGATATTCCAGTATTCTTCGAACATCGGAACGGCCCGCATGGCCGAAGCCGTCGGGACCGCCGGCCATCAGGAATTCCTGACACGCTTGGGTCTCCTGACCAGACTGGAAACCGAACTGCCGGAAGTGAAGGCACCGTCGCAGCCGCGGGAATGGAAGCAGATCAACTCGATCACCATTTCCTTCGGCCACGGCGTCTCGACCACGCCGCTGCAGACTGCGGTTGGAGCCGCGGCGCTGGTCAACGGTGGAAAGCTTCTGCCGCCCACCTTCCTGACCCGCGACCGCGAGCAGGCCGATCAGATTGCCCAGGTCGTGGTGAAGAAACAGACCAGCGATGATATCCGGCATCTGTTCTGGATGAACGGCAAGGCTGGTTCCGGCAAGTATGCGCTTGTTGATGGCTTCAATGTCGGCGGCAAGACCGGCACGGCCGAGAAAGTCATCAATGGCCGCTATTCCGACGATCAGAATTTCAACTCGTATGTCGGCGCCTTCCCGATGGATGATCCGAAATATCTTGTGCTGAGCTTCATCGACGCGCCGAAGACGGGCGAGGGTGGTGGTCGGACCGCCGGTCTTACCGCCGCACCCATCGTCGGCGAGATCATCCGCAGAAGCGCCGCAATTCTTGGTGTAGAACCCAAATACGGGGAAGACGGCTCAGCGTTGCTCGTCTCTTATTGATCAGATCGACTACAGGCGGGGCGATTCGCGTAACTTGCCCCTCAAGGATGGACTGCAAAATGCTTTTGGGTGCACTGGCTGGCGAGGAGTTTGGGGAACAGGTGGCAGCCAGTGGTGCTGCAGGCGTCGAGGTTCGTGGACTTTCAGCCGATAGCCGCAAGGTCGAACCGGGCACCGTGTTCTTCGCTCTGTCCGGCTCCAGGGCGGACGGTTCGGCCTATGTAGCCCAGGCGGTCGAAAAGGGTGCCGTGGCTGTTGTCGCATCGCATGCGCTCGACGCCACTGTACCTGTCGTCATCGTCGATAATCCTCGCCGGTTCCTCGCGCTTGCCGCAGCCCGCCTCGTCGGGCGCCAGCCTGAGACGATGGTCGCGGTGACCGGCACGGCGGGAAAAACGTCCGTCGCTTCCTTTACCCGTCAGATCTGGGCCGAGGCCGGCCATGCCGCCGCCCAGATCGGCACCACAGGCGTCATCTCGCCGAACCGCAACGACTACGGCTCGCTGACCACGCCCGATCCGCTCGCACTCCACACGCTTCTCGGCGAACTCGCCGATGAGGGCGTCACGCATGCGGCAATGGAAGCGTCCAGCCACGGCCTCGATCAGAGCCGTCTCGACGGCGTGGTGCTGTCGGCCGCGGGTTTCACCAATCTCGGCCGTGACCACATGGACTACCATCCGACCATGGAAGATTACATGGCGGCGAAGATGCGGCTCTTCGAAACGCTGCTGCCGAAGGGCGCCCCTGCAGTCATCTTCGCTGATGATGCCTGGTCTGACGAGGCGATCCGGGTCGCCAAGGCCTGCGGCCACGATGTGCGCACGGTTGGCCGCAAGGGTGATTTCCTCAGCCTGAAGCGGGTCGAGCATTTCCGCCACAAGCAGGTCGCCGAAGTGCATCATGCGGGCGAAATCTTCGAAGTTCACATTCCTTTGGCCGGCGATTTCCAGATCGCCAATGCGCTGGTTTCAGCCGGTCTTGCCATTTCGACCGGCGTTGCCCCGGCCGTGGCGCTGAAGGCGCTGGAGCATCTCAAGGGGGCCTCCGGCCGTCTCGAACTGGTCGGTCAGACCAAGGCTGGCGCGCTCGCTTATGTCGACTATGCGCACAAGCCGGAAGCGTTGGAAAACGTGCTGACCTCGGTGCGCCCCTTTACGACCGGTCGTGTGATCGTCGTATTCGGCTGCGGCGGAGATCGCGACAAGGGCAAGCGGCCGATCATGGGCGAGATCGCCTCGCGGCTTGCCGACATCGCCATCGTCACCGACGACAATCCGCGCTCGGAAGTGCCCGCGACCATCCGCTCCGAGATCATGGCGGCAACGCCCAGGGGGATCGAGATCGGTGATCGCGCCCAGGCCATTCGCGCCGGTGTGGCTATGCTCTCCACGGGCGATACGCTGATCGTGGCGGGCAAGGGGCATGAGGAAGGACAGACCGTCGGTTCCGAGACGCATCCGTTCTCGGACCACCAGGAAGTCCGCAAAGCCTTGGGGGAGTTCGACCGTTGACATTGCTTTGGACCGCGCGTGAAATGGTTGTCGCCATGGGCGGCCGGCCTTTCGGCAATCTGCCGGAAGGTGTGACCGGCATTTCGATCGACAGTCGGACGATTACGCCTGGCGAAGCATTCTTCGCCATCAAGGGCGACCGCGTCGATGGTCATAACTATGCCAGTATCGCCATCGCCAACGGGGCTGCCCTGCTCGTCGTCAGCGAAGCCAAGCTGCCGGCGCTCGGTCGGCTGACTATCCCGATGATCGTGGTCGAAGACGTTCTCGTCGGCCTGCAGAAGCTCGGCATGGCCGCCCGCGATCGCACGCCTGCGACCGTCATTGCGGTCACCGGCTCCGTCGGCAAGACGACGACCAAGGAGATGCTGCGCGTAACACTTGCGCCATCCGGCAAGGTGCATGCCTCCGTCGCGTCCTTCAACAACCATTGGGGCGTGCCGCTGACGCTCGCCCGCATGCCGATCGACACCCGTTACGGCGTGTTCGAGCTGGGCATGAATCATTCCGGCGAGATCGGGCCGCTGTCTCGCATGGTGCGTCCGGACGTGGCGGTCATCACGACGATCGCGCCGGCACATCTCGGCAATTTCGCCAGCGTCGACGAGATCGCGGACGCCAAGGCCGAGATCTTCGAGGGTGTCGTCAATGGTGGGGATGCGATCCTCAACCGCGACAATCCCTACTACGAACGCCTTGAGCAGGCGGCGCTCGCCCAGGGTGTCGAAAACATCCACAGCTTCGGTCAGCATGCCAAGGCCGAGTTCCGGCTGGCGGAATTCGATGGTGCTGCCGAACTTTCCACCGTCTGGGTGTCCTTCGGTGGCGAGACGCGTGAAGTGACGATCGGAGCGCCGGGCCGGCATCTCGCAGAGAATGCCATGGCGGTTCTGGCAGCCGTATCGCTGGTTGGCGCGGACATTGATGCGGCAATCGAAGCCCTGGAAAACCTCGCTCCGGTCAAGGGGCGCGGTGAACGCCACAGGCTGCAGATGCCCGATGGCATCCTGACGCTGATCGACGAGAGCTACAATGCCAACCCCGCGTCGATGCGGGCCGCCATTGCCGTGCTTGCCTCTTCCCAGCCGACAGGCGAGGGGCGGCGGATCGCCGTGCTCGGTGACATGTTGGAGATGGGCGAATTCGCGCCCTCCGTTCATGCGGAGCTCGCAGGTCCTCTGCTGGCCGCCGGGATCGAACATGTCTGGCTCGCAGGCCCGGAAATGGTGGCGCTGCGCGACGCCCTGCCGGAAACGGTTCACGTCGTCTATCTCGAAACCACGCAGGAGCTCGCGAATTTCGTCAGCGCCGAGGTCCGCGCGGGCGATGTCGTGATGGTCAAATCTTCTCTCGGCATCGGTTTCGGCAAGATCGTTTCGGCTCTGCTTGACAAGCATCCGGCATTCACCGACACGGAGCGCCACTTTTAATCCGGGCTTTTGGAAAGGGCTCCAATGCTGATCTGGCTTGTGGAACTGGCGGATAACCTTCAGTTTTTCAATCTCTTCCGTTACATCACCTTCCGCACCGGGGCTGCTCTCCTCACCTCGGCGCTGGTGGTTTTCCTGTTCGGCCCGGCCATCATCTCGTCCCTGCGCGTGCGCCAGGGTAAGGGACAGCCTATCCGCGCCGACGGACCACAAACCCATTTTAAGAAGGCGGGAACGCCGACGATGGGCGGGTTGATGATCCTGGCCGGCATCGTCGTGTCGTCACTGCTCTGGGCTGATCTCTCCAACGTCTATGTCGTCGCCACACTGCTGGTGACGCTCGGCTTTGGCGCAATCGGCTTTTATGACGACTATCTCAAGGTGACCAAGCAGACGGAGAAGGGCTTCTCCGGCAAGGCGCGCCTCGGCATCGAATTCGTGATTGCGGGCATCGCCGTCTATTTCATGATGTCGACGGCGCTGAGTTCCGGGCCTCAAGGCTCAACCTTCGGATCCTCGATCGCCTTTCCCTTCTTCAAGGACTTCCTGATCGATCTCGGGATCTTCTTCGTGCTGTTCGGCGGTTTCGTCATCGTCGGCGCCGGCAATGCGGTCAACCTGACGGACGGTCTCGACGGTCTTGCCATCGTGCCTGTGATGATCGCTGCTGCCTCCTTCGGCGTGATCGCATATCTCGCCGGCAATGCGGTGTTCTCCAACTACCTGCAGATCAATTTCACGCCGGGCACGGGCGAACTTGCGGTGGTGCTCGGTGCCGTGATCGGTGCAGGGCTCGGTTTCCTGTGGTTCAACGCCCCACCGGCTGCCATTTTCATGGGAGATACGGGTTCGCTTGCCCTTGGTGGCCTGATCGGCTCCGTCGCTGTTGCCACCAAGCATGAGATCGTCATGGCGATCATCGGCGGCCTCTTCGTCATGGAAACGCTTTCGGTGATCATCCAGGTCGGTTACTTCAAGCTGACGGGCAGGCGCGTCTTCCTGATGGCGCCGATCCACCATCATTTCGAAAAACTCGGCTGGACCGAGAGCCAGGTGGTCATCCGCTTCTGGATCATCGCGGTTGGCCTTGCCATGCTCGGCCTTTCCACCCTCAAGCTGCGGTGAGGCGGCGATGATCGCGGCCAACACATTCAAGGGCAAGACCGTCGCGCTGTTCGGGCTCGGCGGATCCGGTCTCGCCACGGCGAAGGCTCTTCAGGCCGGTGGCGCAAATGTCATTGCCTGGGACGACAATCCCGACAGCGTTGCGCGGGCTGAAGCCGAAGGTGTACCGACCCGGGACTTGCGCGAGATCGACTGGTCGTCGGTCGCATCTTTCGTGCTCTCGCCCGGCGTACCGCTCACCCACCCGAAGCCGCATTGGACGGTCGGTTTTGCCCGCAATGCCGGCGTTGAGATTATCGGCGATGTCGAGATCTTCGTGCGGGAACGGCGGGCTCAGGCGCCGGATGGCCCATTCATCGCGATCACAGGTACCAACGGCAAGTCGACGACCACCGCTCTCATCGCCCATATTCTTCAGGCGAGTGGCCGCGACACCCAGCTTGGCGGTAATATCGGCCGTGCGGTTCTGACGCTCGATCCACCGAAGGACGGCCGTTTCTTCGTCGTTGAGTGCTCGTCCTATCAGATCGACCTTGCCCCGACGCTGAACCCGACTGCCGGCATCCTGCTCAACCTGACGCCCGATCATCTCGATCGCCACGGCACGATGCAGCATTATGCCGAGGTGAAAGAGCGTCTTGTCGCCGGAGCGAAGACTGCGATCGTCGGGACCGATGACAGCTATTGCGAGCTGATCGGCGACCGTGTCGAACGTGCCGGGACCAAGGTCATCCGGATCTCGAAGCGGCAGCCGCTCGCCGATGGCCTCTATGCCGACGGCTCGCGCATCATGCGGGCCGAGAACGGAGCATCTGCTCCTCTGGTCGATCTCGATGGGATCCAGACGCTGCGTGGCAGCCACAATGCCCAGAATGCCTGCGCCGCGATTGCCGCCTGCCTGGCAGCAGGCGTCTCGGAAGACGAGATCCGCAAGGGCCTTCAGAGCTTCCCCGGCCTCAAGCATCGCATGCAGCCGGTCGGGCGGCGACGTCACGTAGTTTTCGTCAACGACAGCAAGGCGACCAATGCGGATGCTGCAGCACCCGCCCTTTCCAGCTATGAGCGGATCTACTGGATTGCCGGCGGTCTGCCCAAGGAAGGCGGCATCGCAAGCCTCGCACCACTCTTCCCGCGCATCGTGAAGGCCTATCTGATCGGCGAGGCTGCTTCCGCCTTTGCGGCACAGCTCGGCGACCGCGTGGCCTACGAGATCTCGGACCACCTCGAGCGCGCCGTGGCGCATGCCGCTGATGATGCCGATCGGGATGGCGAAGCTTCGGCCGTGATGCTCTCACCGGCTTGCGCAAGCTTCGACCAGTACAAGAATTTCGAGGTCCGCGGCGACGCCTTTGTTTCGCATGTCGCAGATCTGGACGGAGTGACGATGCTGATCGACCTGCCGACAGGAGGCAAATGAGATGGTAAGCCGCGTAGAGAGAGGACCTGTCGCAGACTGGTTCTGGACGATCGACCGTCTGTTCCTGATCACCTTCGTTCTCCTGATGGGGATCGGGTTGATGCTCTCTTTCGCAGCCTCGCCGGCGGTTGCCGAACGTCTCAATCTCGACAGCTTCCACTTCGTCAAGCGTCATGCCTTTTTCATGCTGCCGGCACTCGGGGTGATGATCGGACTGTCCTTCCTGTCGCCACGACAGGTCAGGCGGATGGCCATGCTGATCCTTGCGGCCTCGCTCATCATGATGGTGCTGGTGCTTTTCATCGGTCTCGAGGTCAAGGGCGGCCGCCGCTGGCTGTCTTTGGGCTCCATGTCGATCCAGCCGTCGGAATTCATGAAGCCGGCCTTTGTCGTGATCTGCGCCTGGTTGTTTGCCGAACATGCGCGCCAGCCTGAGATCCCGGGCAATCTCTTTGCCATTCTGCTCTTCGGAATTGCCGCAGCCCTCCTGATCGCCCAGCCTGACCTCGGGCAGACCATCCTGATTGGCAGCGTATGGGGGGCGATGTTCTTCATGGCCGGCATGCCCTGGCTCTGGATCGTCGTGCTCGGCGTACTCGGCGGTGCAGGCTTCTTCGGGGCCTATCTGACGCTGCCGCACGTCGCCGGACGAATAGACCGGTTTCTGACCGGCGAGGGCGATACCTTCCAGGTCGATACCGCCCGCGAAGCGATCATTCGTGGCGACTGGTTTGGCCAGGGGCCGGGCGAGGGTATCGTCAAGCGCATCATTCCCGACAGCCATACCGACTTCATCTTCTCGGTCGCTGCGGAAGAATTCGGCATCGTCTTCTGCATGGCGCTGGTCGCGATCTTCGCCTTTCTTGTTCTGCGCGGCCTCAGCCATGCCTACAAGGAGCGCAACGACTTCAACCGTCTCGCCGTGTCCGGTCTCGTTCTGCTCCTCGGCGTCCAGTCGATGATCAATATCGGCGTCAATCTCGAACTTCTGCCGGCCAAGGGCATGACGCTGCCGCTCATCTCCTATGGCGGATCGTCGATGACGGCGATCTGTGTCACGGCCGGCTTCATCCTGGCGCTGACCCGCCGCCGTCCGGAAAAGCGCGCCCAGGAGCGCAGCCTGTTCCGTTCGGTCGCGGGCGTGCCTGCGGAGTAAAGCGTAATGACCAAGGGTATCGTCTTTCTCGCCGCCGGGGGAACCGGCGGCCATCTCTTTCCGGCCGAAGCGCTGGCGCATGAATTGAAGGCGCGCGGCTATGGCGTGCATCTGGTGACCGACCGGCGTGCCGAACGTTACGCCGGAAGCTTCCCGGCCGATGAGATCCACACCGTTTCGTCTGCGACGATCGCTTCGAAGAACCCGGTCGCCGTGGTCAAGGCGTTTCTCTCGCTGTGGCGCGGTTATCGCGAGGCGCGAGCTCTGGTGTCACGCCTGAAGCCGAAGGCCGTTATCGGCTTCGGCGGATACCCGACCGTGCCGCCACTTTTCGCGGCCTCCGGTCTCGGCGTTCCGACGGCGGTGCATGAGCAGAATGCCGTGATGGGACGGGCAAACAAGCTGCTTGCCTCGCGAGTGCGGGCGATCGCTGGTGGTTTTCTGTCACCTGACGGCGAACACAAGGCCAAGATGGTGCTGACCGGCAATCCGGTACGCCCGGCCGTCATCGGGGCCGCCGCCCAGCCCTATGTCGCGTCCGGCGCCGGCGAAACCTTCAACCTCGTGGTCTTCGGTGGAAGCCAGGGCGCGCAGTTCTTCTCCGACGCTATTCCGGGCGCCATCCGGCTTCTCCCCGACGCGCTGCGTCAGCGCCTCGTGGTGACCCAGCAGGCCAGGCCCGAAGACCGCCAGAAGGTCATCGATAGCTATGCGACGCTTGGCATTCGCGCTGATGTCGCGCCCTTTTTCACCGACATGGCGGAGCGTATGGCAACGGCCCATCTCGTGATCTGCCGCTCTGGCGCGTCTACGGTCTCCGAACTCGCGGTGATCGGTCGCCCGAGCGTGCTTGTTCCCTATCCGCATGCACTCGACCACGACCAGGCGGCGAATGCCGCAGCACTCGCGGCGCAGGGCGGCGCGCAGGTGATCGCCCAGTCGGCGCTTTCTGCCGAGCGCATTGCTGACCTTCTGACGACGGCGATGGAGGGCCCGGAGCGGCTCGCAACCATGGCGGCGGCCGCGAAAAGCACGGGCAAGCCCGACGCTGCCGGCTTGCTCGCAGACCTCGTAGAGGCTATTGCCGCCGGCAAGGGCATTGCCCAGTCGAAGGGAGCCACACAATGAAAATGCCGAAAACCATCGGCCTCGTCCATTTCATCGGGATCGGCGGCATCGGGATGAGCGGGATTGCCGAGGTGCTGCACAATCTCGGACACAAGGTGCAAGGGTCTGACCAGGCCGAGAGCGCCAATGTTCAGCGTCTCCGCGCCAAGGGCATCGAAGTCTTTGTCGGCCACAAGGCCGAGAACCTCGGTGATGCCGAAGTCGTCGTCGTCTCGACCGCGATCAAGAAGAACAATCCGGAACTGATTGCCGCCCGCGAGAAGCTCTTGCCGATTGTCCGGCGTGCCGAAATGCTCGCCGAGCTCATGCGCTTCCGCAACGCGATCGCAATCGGCGGCACGCATGGCAAGACGACGACGACCTCGATGGTTGCCGCTCTCTTGGAAGCTGGCAATCTCGACCCGACCGTCATCAATGGCGGCATCATCAATGCCTATGGCACCAATGCCCGCATGGGTGAGGGTGAGTGGATGGTGGTCGAGGCTGATGAGTCCGACGGTACCTTCCTGAAGCTTCCGGCCGATGTCGCTGTTGTCACCAATATCGACCCTGAACATCTCGACCATTACGGCACCTTCGACAATGCGCGGGCGGCTTTCCGCCAGTTTGTCGAGAACGTCCCGTTCTATGGCTTCGGGGTGATGTGCCTCGACCATCCGGAAGTTCAGGCGCTGGTGAGCAAGATCGAGGACCGCAAGGTCATCACTTATGGCGAGAACCCGCAGGCCGATGTGCGCTTCTCGAATGTGCGCCTCGACGGCATCCGTTCGATCTTCGACGTGGAAATCCGCCGTCGTCGTACCGGCCGGGTTTTCAATTTCAAGGATCTGGTGCTGCCAATGCCCGGGCGGCACAATATCTCCAATGCCTGCGCCGCAATTGCTGTCGCGAACCGCCTCGAAATTTCGGAAGAGAGTATCCGCAAGGGACTTGCCGGCTTCGGCGGCGTCAAGCGGCGCTTCACGCTGACGGGCGTATCGAATGGCGTGCAGGTGTTCGACGATTACGGCCATCACCCGGTGGAGATCAAGGCTGTGCTCAGAGCGGCCCGCGAAGCCTGCCAGGGGCGGATCATTGCGGTGCATCAGCCGCATCGCTATTCGCGACTTGCCAGCCTCTTCGACGACTTCGCTAACTGCTTCAACGATGCCGACACGATCTTCCTCTCGCCGGTCTATGCAGCCGGTGAGGATCCGATCGAGGGTATCGATTCAGAAACGCTGGTATCGCGCATCAAGTCAGGCGGTCATCGCGACGCGCGTTACTTGGCCGCGCCGGATCAGCTCGCCTCTCTCGTTGCAGGCATTGCACAACCGGGTGATTTCGTGGTCCTGTTGGGGGCCGGCAACATTACCCAGTGGGCTGCTGCCTTGCCGACGGAACTAGATGCAATTGCGGGAAAGTCTTGAATGAAACAGGTGGATGGGGAAAAGCTTCTGGCGTCGCTCGGCCCGGGGGTCAACGATCTCAAGGGGCGGTTGACGCCTGATGCGCCAATGGACCGGGTGACCTGGTTCCAGGCCGGCGGGCTGGCGGAGCTGATGTTCCAGCCGCATGACGTCGAGGACCTCACCAGTTTCCTGAAGCTTCTGCCGGAAGAGGTGCCGCTGACCGTAATCGGCGTCGGATCGAACCTTCTGGTGCGCGATGGTGGCATTCCCGGTGTTGTTGTTCGCCTGTCTGCCAAGGGTTTCGGACAGGTGGAGCTGGCGGGCGAGAACCGCATCCGTGCCGGAGCGATCTGCCCGGACAAGCACATCGCCGCCATGGCGATGGACAACAATATCGGCGGATTCCACTTCTACTACGGTATTCCCGGTTCGATCGGCGGCGCGATCCGCATGAATGCGGGCGCCAATGGCGGTGACACGGCCGGCCGGTTGATCGAGGTCGAGGCCGTCGATCGCAAGGGCAATGTGCATGTCCTGTCGAATGCCGACATGGGCTACAGCTATCGCCATTCGGCCGCGTCCGAAGGCCTGATCTTTACCAGCGCGCTCTTCGAAGGCTATCCGGAAGAGAAGGCGAAGATCCGCGCAGACATGGATGCGGTTCGTCACCATCGCGAGACGGTACAGCCGGTCAAGGAAAAGACCGGTGGCTCGACGTTCAAGAACCCCGAGGGCCATTCGGCCTGGGAGTTGATTGACGAGGCAGGCTGCCGCGGTCTGATGATCGGCGGGGCGCAGATGTCGTCGCTCCACTGCAATTTCATGATCAATGTCGGCCATGCGACGGGTTACGATCTCGAATATCTCGGCGAGACCGTTCGCCAGCGGGTCTTCGAAACCTCCGGCATCAAGCTTGAATGGGAAATCAAACGCCTCGGCATTTTCATGCCCGGTCGCGAAGTGAAGCCGTTCATGGGCGTCGCCGAGGCCTAAGCCTTCGGCCTCTTTCCTACGAAGTTTTAACGTCGCTCGGTTAAGCTCCCCGAAGGTTCGGGGAGTTTCATGTTTGATCTGGTGCATGTCTGGGTAATCCGGCAGCTCACGCTTGGCGAGTTTTCCTCGCGGCAGGCGGTGCTGTGGAAGGCCGTGGCCATGGCAGCCAAGATTGCCGTGTTTGCCTATGGCCTCAACGTCTTGAGTCACTTCATCCTCGTCGGTCTCGGGCTTCTGCCATATCCTCTGGGGCCGGCGCTGGTCGTCGCGACCATGCTGACGCCGCCCGTCTCCTTCATCGTCGCCGTGATTGCCTATTCGGTTGTCGGCCTTGCAATCTATGACCTTGGCGTATCGCGCCAGCGTTTCGAGACATTGAGCCGAACCGACATGCTGTCCGGTCTGATGAATCGTCGGGCATTCCTCGACACGTTCGAGGCCGCGCGTGGGCCGGTGGCTCTGATCCTGCTCGATATCGATCGTTTCAAGTTGGTCAATGACACTCTCGGTCACAAAGCGGGTGACGACGTCATCGTGCAAACGGCGAACTGCCTGACGAATGTCCTCGGCCCGGATGAGGCCATTGCCCGCATCGGCGGCGAGGAGTTTGCCGTCCTCTTGACCGGGCAGGGGACGGAGCGAGCGATGGAGATCGCCGAAGCGATCCGCGCATCTGTCGAAGGCATGGGTTTGGAAATTTCAGGGCGGCCTGTTTCGATTTCCGTGTCTGCCGGGGTCTCCGACGGCGTCGCCGAACTCGGCTTCAGCGAGCTGTTTTCAGGCGCCGACCGCGCCCTTTATCTCGCCAAGGCCAGCGGGCGGAACCGAATCGTGCATGCGAAAGAGCTCCCTGTGTTACCTTTCGCAGCTCCGGTTTCTGACGATGGTCAATCCGCCGTGAACCTGTCGCGGCTCAGCGCCTGATTGATTTCATCCGTTAACTTTCTCTTTTTTTTCATCGGCTTCGACCGATAACCTCAAGTCTTTGTTTGGCTTGCAGGGCAGGCGCTTTCGCGACCAAATTAACGAAAGTAAACGGTTCATTAACCTTAATGTTGTTCAACTGATCTGACAAAGCCGGATCAGTCGGTGCGATTGCCGGTCGAATTTTAGATTTTGCGAGGCGTAGATGAGTGGCAAGCATGTCGCGGTTTTGATGGGTGGATTGTCCTCCGAGCGGCCTGTGAGCTTGTCCTCTGGCAGCGCCTGTGCTTCGGCTCTCGAGGGTGAGGGCTTCAAGGTCACGCGCGTTGATGTCGGTCGCGATATCGGTCGTGTTCTCGAAGATCTGAAGCCGGATGTCGCCTTCAATGCGCTGCATGGTCCCTATGGCGAAGATGGCACCATTCAGGGCGTGCTTGAATATCTCGAAATCCCCTACACCCATTCCGGCGTGCTTGCGTCGGCGCTTGCAATGGACAAGAAGCAGGCGAAGATCGTGGCTGCGCAGGCCGGTATTCCTGTCGCCGAAGCCATGGTCATCAACCGCTTCGACGTCGGCAATACGCATCCAATGGCGCCGCCCTATGTCGTGAAGCCGGTTCGTGAGGGGTCGAGCTTCGGTGTCGTCATCGTCCGTGAGGACATGGCGCACCCGCCGCAGATCCTGACGTCAAGTGAATGGCGTTACGGCGATCTCGTGATGGTCGAGCGTTATGTGGCGGGTCGCGAACTGACGTGCGGCGTGATGGATGGCAAGGTGCTCGGCGTCACCGAGATCGTGCCGCTCGGCAACAGCTTCTATGATTACGACTCCAAGTATGCGGCGGGTGGTTCGGAGCACGTGCTTCCTGCGCAAATTTCACCGAAAATTTACCAAAAAATACAATCATTAGCGCTGAAGGCACATCAGGCGCTCGGGTGTCGCGGAGTGAGTCGGTCCGACTTCCGCTATGACGATCGCTTCTCCGAGGATGGTGATCTGATTTGGCTGGAGCTTAACAACCAGCCGGGCATGACCCCCACTTCGTTGCTGCCTGAAATGGCTGCCCTTGCGGGCTACAGCTTTGGTGAATTCGTACGTTGGATGGTGGAGGACGCTTCTTGTTCTCGTTGAGCGGCAACAAATTGGTGGGTGGGTCCGGCGTGTATCCGGCTGCGCCGATTGCGTCGGGTGAGACGAAGGTGCTGCCGCGTCCGCTGCGCCGCCTGGTGCGATTTGTGCTTGCCTTGTGCTCGGGCCGTATCGCGCTGCCGCGCCATCTCGGCAAGGTCAGTCTGGTGGCGTTCTATGGTTTGGTCAGTCTGCATGGAGCTGTGGTCGGTGGCCACGGCCCGATCGTCATGCAGACCGTTACGGCGTCGGCTGGTTTTGCGGTCGAAGATGTTCGGGTCTCCGGCAATCAGCATACGTCGGAAATCGATATCCTGCAGCTGCTCGGTCTTGATGGGTCGACCAGCCTGCTCGGCCTCGACATTGCTGCTGCGCGCCAGGCGCTCTCCGAGCTCCCCTGGGTCGAATCGGCCGAGGTCCGCAAGGTCTATCCGTCGACCGTCGAAGTTGTTCTGCGTGAGCGTCAGGCCTATGGCATCTGGCAGCACGGTAATGATCTCTCGCTTATCGAGCGGTCCGGTTCGGTGATCGCGCCGCTGCGTGACAACAAGTTCGCATCGCTGCCGCTCTTCGTCGGTCGCGATGCCGAAACCGCAGCTGCAGCCATCGATGAGGAATTCTCCCAGTGGCCGGCGATTGCCTCGCGGGTAAAGGCCTTCGTACGTGTTGGTGGCCGTCGCTGGGATGTTCACCTGGAAAACGGCATTGTCGTTCGCCTGCCGGAAGAGAACGTCCCGGGTGCCCTCGCACTGCTCAACCGTTTTGACGTCGAGCAGCAGGTTCTGTCGCGCGACATCGCAGTCGTTGATCTGCGGCTGCCCGATCGTGTCGCCGTTCGGCTGACCGTCGGCGCGCAGGAGCGCCGTACGGTTGCCCTCGAAGAGCGTCGCAAGGCTCTGAAGAAACTGGAGCAGAAGATATGAGCATCTTCGGTGGCTCTTCCTTTGGTTTTCCGCGCACCAAGCCGCTTTCGTCGAAGCGGGCGCATGTTGTGTCGGTGCTCGATATCGGCTCGACCAAGGTGGTCTGCATCATCGCGCGCCTCACACCGCGCCGCGAGTCTGCTGTCCTGCCGGGTCGTACGCACAATGTTGAGGTCATCGGTCTCGGTCATCAGCGCTCGCACGGCATCAAGTCCGGCGTGATTGCCGATCTGGACGCTGTTGAAAATGTCGTGCGCTTGGCCGTCGATGCTGCCGAGCGCATGGCAGGCCTCACCGTGGAGAGCCTGATTGTCAACGTTTCTGCCGGTCGCATCGGTTCCGACGTCTACACCGCGTCCATCGATCTCGGTGGCCAGGAAGTCGAATCCGGCGATCTGCGCAAGGTGCTGATTGCCGCCGGTCAGCAGTCCCAGGGCAATGACCGTGCCGTCCTGCATTCGCTTCCCACAGGCTTTTCTCTTGACGGAGAGCGGGGAATCCGTGATCCACTTGGAATGTATGGCGACGTTCTCGGCGTCGACATGCATGTGGTCACGGCCGAACGTGCAGCGCTTCGCAATCTGGAGCTCTGCATCAACAGGGCTCATCTGACCGTCGAGGGCGTGGTTGCCACGCCTTATGCCAGCGGCCTTGCAGCCCTGGTCGACGACGAGGTGGAGCTCGGTTGCGCGGCGATCGACATGGGCGGTGGCATGACCACCATCTCTGTCTTCGCCGAAGGCAAGCTGATCCATACGGACGCCATCGGGATTGGTGGTCACCATGTGACGACCGATCTGGCGCGCGGGCTTTCGACCCGTATCGAGGATGCGGAACGTCTGAAGGTCGTTCACGGTTCGGCTGTCGCCAACGGCGCCGATGATCGTGAGGTCGTGTCCGTTCCACCGATCGGCGAAGACGATCGTGATCAGCCGACCCAGGTATCGAAGGCACTTGTGACCCGGATCATCAGCGCGCGGATCGAGGAAACCCTCGAGATGCTGCGCGACCGGATTCAGAAGTCGGGCTTCTCGCCGGTGGTTGGCAAGCGCGTGGTTCTGACCGGTGGTGCCTGCCAGCTCACCGGCATGCCGGAAGCGGCCCGCCGCATTCTGGCCCGGAACGTGCGTATCGGTCGTCCGATGGGTGTGTCCGGCCTCCCGGCCGCGGCCAAGGGACCGGCCTTCTCGACGGCTGTCGGGCTGACGATCTATCCGCAGATGGCGGATCAGGAAACACATGCCGGGCAGGGCGGGTTGTTCTCGCCCTTCGGCAACGGAAACAGCCGCTTCGCCCGCATGGGCCAATGGCTGAAAGAGAGTTTTTGAGTTTACCCGGCCGGACACAAGGTTCGGCCAAGGGAAATCTGTTGAAATGACATGGCCGGCTTGGCGATGCGGCCGGAAAAAGAAGGAACGGGTACCATGACCATCAAGCTGCAGAAGCCAGATATTACTGAGCTGAAGCCCCGCATCACCGTCTTCGGTGTCGGTGGCGGTGGCGGCAACGCCGTCAACAACATGATCACCGCTGGTCTGCAGGGCGTCGATTTCGTCGTTGCCAACACGGATGCCCAGGCGCTGACCATGACCAAGGCCGAGCGCATCATCCAGCTCGGCGTCAATGTCACCGAGGGTCTCGGCGCAGGATCGCAGCCGGAAGTCGGTCGCGCTGCCGCTGAAGAATGCATCGACGAGATCATCGACCATCTCAATGGTACCCACATGTGCTTCGTCACCGCCGGCATGGGCGGTGGTACCGGTACCGGTGCCGCTCCGGTTGTCGCCCAGGCTGCCCGCAACAAGGGCATCCTGACCGTTGGCGTCGTCACCAAGCCGTTCCACTTCGAAGGTGCGCGCCGCATGCGGCTTGCCGAATCCGGCATCGAAGAACTGCAGAAGTCGGTCGACACGCTGATCGTCATCCCGAACCAGAACCTCTTCCGCATCGCCAACGACCGCACTACCTTCGCCGACGCCTTCGCGATGGCCGACCAGGTGCTCTATTCCGGCGTTGCCTGCATCACCGACCTGATGGTCAAGGAAGGCCTGATCAACCTCGACTTCGCGGACGTTCGCTCCGTGATGCGCGAGATGGGCCGCGCGATGATGGGCACCGGCGAAGCATCGGGTGAAGGCCGCGCAATGCAGGCTGCCGAAGCCGCCATTGCCAACCCGCTGCTCGACGAAACTTCGATGAAGGGCGCTCAGGGCCTGTTGATCTCGATCACCGGCGGTCGTGACCTGACCCTGTTCGAAGTCGACGAAGCTGCGACCCGTATTCGCGAAGAAGTCGACCCGGACGCCAACATCATCCTTGGTGCCACCTTCGACGAAGCGCTCGAAGGCATCATCCGCGTGTCTGTCGTTGCCACCGGTATCGACCGTGCAGCACTTGCCTCCAAGGGCTTCGAAGCCGCTCCGCTGGCAAAGCCCGCTATGCGTCCCTCCGCGGCCGTTGCTCCGGCACCGGCCGCATATCAGCCTGCAATGACGCAGGCCCCCAAGCCGACCATGGATCCGGTCGCAGACACCATTCGTTCGGCTGAAGCAGCCATGGAACGGGAACTCGAAATCGCAACTGCCCGCCAGCCGATCATGAGCCAGCCGCAGCCCGCTTCGCAGCAGGAATTCCGTCCGGCAAGCCGTCTGTTCGCTTCGCCGGCTCCGGAAGCAGCTCCCGCTCCGCAGATGGTCCAGCCGGTTGCTCCGGCTCCCGTCATGAGCCAGCCGGCACCGGTGATGCAGCAGCCCGCTCCGGTCATGCAGGCGCCGGTCGCTCCGGCACCTGTCATGACAGAGCCGCGCATGGCAGCTGAGCCCGTCCGCATGCCGAAGGTGGAAGACTTCCCGCCGGTGCTGCGCGCCGAGATCGACCACCGCGCCCAGCCGGCAGCACCCGCTGCCCAGGACGAGCGCGGCCCGATGGGTCTCTTAAAGCGGATAACCAATTCGCTCGGTCGTCAGGCTGACGAAGAGACTGTCATGGGTGACATGACCGGTTCTGCGCCGGCTGCTCCGTCGCAGCAGCGTCGTCCGCTGTCGGCCGAAGCCAGCCTCTACGCTCCGCGTCGTGGCCAGCTCGACGATCAGGGCCGTGCCACGCCGGCACGCGCCACCAGCGAAGACGATCAGCTTGAAATCCCTGCTTTCCTGCGTCGCCAGACGAGCTAAGGAAAGCACGACTCACCTTCGAGAAACCCGGGTCGAGAGGCCCGGGTTTTTTGCGTCTCACACTTTGTGACAACACGTCGAATTCTTGAG
Source organism: Agrobacterium sp. MA01 (assembly GCF_009650195.1). Taxonomy (NCBI): domain Bacteria; kingdom Pseudomonadati; phylum Pseudomonadota; class Alphaproteobacteria; order Hyphomicrobiales; family Rhizobiaceae; genus Agrobacterium; species Agrobacterium sp. MA01. The sequence goes on along the minus strand of NZ_CP045854.1, from coordinate 2,213,764 downwards.
GATAATCAAGGGACTGCCTTCGTTACAAAGCGAAAGAATCAGTGATTTGGCTCACGTCCCGGTCACACGTATGTATGTGATCGAACACAGGGCCTATCAGCCCTTTGACAAGAGATTGCGACGGGAAGCAAACGATCCACCGCCTCGTCGCTTCATTTTAAGGCTATCGGAATGGCAATTGCTTTGCTCGGATTTCAGACCACGATCGCAGCGTCTCTCACGCTGACGGGTATCGGGGTTCATTCCGGCCGCGAGGTCTCCATCACCCTCCAGCCGGCTGAAGCCGGTACAGGTATCGTGTTCGTCCGCCAACACGATGACGGTTCTACCAGTGAGTATCGCGCAGTGTCTGCGCATGTCGGCAATACCGATCTCTGCACCGTGCTCGGCACCAATCCGACGCGGTCCGTTGCCACGATCGAACATGTCATGGCCGCATTTTATGCGCTTGGTCTCGACAATGTCGTCGTCGAAGTCGATGGCGCTGAAATGCCGATCATGGATGGCAGCTCGGAAGTCTTCATCGATGCGATCGAACAGGTCGGCATCACCAATCTCGGCGTCAAGCGCCGCTACATTCGCGTCACCAAGCCGGTTCGCATCGAGGCCGGTGCGTCATGGTCCGAGTTCCGCCCCTATGACGGCACGCGTTTCGAGGTCGAAATCGATTTCGACAGCAAGCTGATTGGCCGACAGAAGTGGGAAGGCGACCTGACGGCCGAAACCTTCAAGACCGAATTGTCGCGCGCGCGCACCTTCGGCTTTATGCGCGATGTCGAGCGCCTCTGGGCTGCGGGCTTCGCTCTGGGCTCTTCGCTTGAAAACTCTGTCGTCATTTCGGACGACGATACCGTGATCAATGTCGAAGGCCTGCGCTACGAGAAGGACGAATTCGTCCGTCACAAGACGCTCGATGCCGTGGGTGACCTCGCTCTCGCCGGTGCCCAGTTCATCGGCTGCTACCGTTCCTATCGCGGTGGTCACAAGATGAATGCGAATGCACTGAAGGCATTGCTCAGCGACCCGACCGCCTATGAGGTCGTGGAAGCGCCGAGCCGCAGCCACCAGGTTCGCGCCCGGGAATTCGTTCCGGTTCAGGTTTCGGAATTCGCGCCCTGGTCGGCGTAAGTATAAGACAGGTCAATCAAAGTTCAACGCCGGCTTCTTCCTGAAGGCCGGCGTTTTGCTGAGCAGGCAAGGATAAAGGCAGAATGGCACTTTCTGGGTGCCCTGCCACAAAAATGCGTTAAAGTCACATCACTGCGTTGCCCTAGTGCCGCTTTTGTGGCTAGAAACGCCAGTTGAAGGCGACGGTTTTCAAGCGGCGCTGCAATCGGGATCTTTCGAATGAATCAAGTGGGATCGGTCGTTGTGAAGAATGCCGTGCGTATTGCGGGCCTGAGCGTGATGTTGTCTTTCGGCGCCGTGCTCGCGGGATGCCAAAGCGACCCTGATATCGACATCAGCAAGCTCGCTGCCGAGACCGAGCCGCCGGAAGTGCTCTACAATCAGGGCCTTGCCAACATCAAGGCTGGCAACATGAGCGAAGCGTCCCGCAAGTTTGACGCGGTCGACGCCCAGAACCCGTTCTCTGAATGGTCGCGCAAGGCACTCGTCATGAGCACCTTCACGAAATACCGCCTTGGCCGCTATGCCGACGCGATTGCGACCGGCAACCGCTACCTGAGCCTCTATCCGAAGTCCGAGGATGCGGCTTACGCGCAGTATCTCGTCGGTCTGTCCTACTGGAAGCAGATTTCCAACGTCACGCAGGATCAGCGCAATTCGGTCAAGACGATCGAAGCGATGCAGCGCGTCGTCAACGACTTCCCCGATTCGGAATATGTCGATGACGCACAGGCGAAGATGCGCTTCGCGCGTGACCAGCTCGCCGGCAAGGAAATGCAGGTTGGACGCTACTATCTGGAGCGTAAGGAATATCTCGCAGCCGTCTCGCGCTTCCGCGTCGTCGTCGAGCAGTATCCGAACACCAACCAGATCGAAGAAGCTCTCGCCCGTCTGGTCGAGTCCTACTACGCGATGGGCGTGGTTTCGGAGGCTCAGGCTGCGGCGGCGGTGCTCGGACACAACTATCCGGACAGCCAGTGGTATGCCGACAGCTATGCGCTGTTGCAGAGAGGCGGTCTCGAACCGCGTGAGAATTCCGGTTCGTGGATCACCCGCGCCGGTCGCAGGCTGCTGATCGGGACCTGATGGTCTTAAGTCACGAAGTGAGAAACTGAGCCTATGCTGGTCCAGCTGTCGATCCGCGATATCGTTCTGATCGAGCGGCTGGATCTTGCCTTCGAGACCGGTCTATCCGTGCTGACAGGGGAAACCGGGGCCGGAAAATCCATTCTTCTCGACAGCCTCTCGCTGGCCCTTGGTGGCCGCGGCGACGGTTCGCTCGTGCGCCATGGCGAGGACAAGGGGCAGGTCACTGCCGTCTTCGATGTCGGCGGCAGCCATCCGGCCCGGACACTGCTGAAGGGGAATGGCGTCGATGACGACGGCGACCTCATCTTCCGCCGCGTGCAATCCGCCGATGGCCGCACCCGTGCCTATATCAATGATCAGCCTGTCAGCGTGCAGCTGATGCGCCAGGTCGGCCAGTTGCTGGTCGAGATCCATGGCCAGCACGACGATCGTGCGCTGATCGACACGAATGCCCACCGCATGCTGCTCGACGCCTTCGCCGGTCTGACCGACGAAGCGCTGGAGCTCGGGGACAGCTATCGCCGCTGGCGTGAGGCCGAGCGGGCCTACAAGACCCACAAGGCGAAGGTTGAGGCGGCCGCACGCGAAGCCGATTACCTGCGGGCCTCCGTCGAGGAGCTGGAGGGTCTCTCGCCGCTTGATGGCGAGGAGGACGAGCTCGCCGAGCGGCGCTCCGCCATGCAGAAATCCGAACGCATCGCCGGCGATATCGCCGAGGCCTCCGAATTCCTGAATGGCAATGCCTCGCCAGTACCGCATATCGCATCCCTGATGCGCCGACTGGAGCGCAAGAGCCACGAGGCTCCTGGACTGCTGGAAGAGACCGTGCAGCTGCTTGGCACGGCCCTCGACACGCTGTCTGCAGCGCAGATGGAAGTCGAAGCCGCCTTGCGCCGCACGGAGTTCGATCCGCGCGAGCTGGAGCGCGTCGAGGAGCGTCTGTTTGCGCTTCGCGCGGCGGGCCGGAAATATTCGGTTGCCGTGGCAGATCTCCCGGCACTTGCCGAAAAGATGGTGGCCGATCTCGCCGATCTCGATGCCGGAGAAGAGCGGCTTGGCCAGTTGGAGGCAGCCGTCCTCGAAACCCGGGCGCATTACGACCATCTGGCGCTGCAACTGTCCGGCAAACGGCAGAACGCCGCCCAGGCGCTTGCCGATGCCGTCATGCAGGAACTGCCTGCGTTGAAGCTTGAGCGTGCGCGCTTCATGGTCGAGGTCTCAGCCGACGCCGACAATGCGACTGCGGACGGTATCGACACGGTCGAGTTCCACGTCCAGACCAACCCCGGCACCCGACCAGGCCCGATCATGAAGGTGGCCTCAGGCGGTGAGCTCTCCCGCTTCCTGCTGGCACTCAAGGTGGCGCTTGCCGATCGCGGTTCGGCGCCCACGCTTGTCTTCGACGAGATCGACACCGGGGTCGGCGGTGCGGTGGCCGATGCCATCGGTCAGCGGCTGAAGCGCCTGTCTGCCAAGGTTCAGGTGCTGTCCGTCACCCATGCGCCGCAGGTTGCGGCTCGCGCTTCTGCGCATTTCCTCATCTCCAAGGGACCGACCGGCGATGCGGGGGACAAGATCGCGACCCGGGTTGCCATCATGGAGCCGGAGCATCGGAAGGAAGAGATCGCCCGCATGCTTGCCGGCGCTTCCGTCACCGATGAGGCGCGGGCGGCAGCCGCCAAACTGCTTGCCGCCGGCGAGTGAGCCACATCCATCCGGCCGTGGTTGCCTTCCACCCTGAAACCTGTTTCGTTGCCGCATCATGATGGACCTGATCCAGATCTACTGGGCCGAAACCCTTGCCGTTCTGTCAGTCGTTTTCGGCACGGTGGCGGCCACCCATGCGGCGATGACGAAACGCGAGGTGCGCTCGGCGCTCGGCTGGGTGGGCATCATCATCCTGTCGCCGCTGGTGGGCGCAATGATCTACGCGGTCGCGGGCATCAACCGCATCCGTCGCGCAACGCTGATCTCCAGACGCGCGCTCGAACTCGACGAGATCTGGCGCAGCCTTTCGCTCTACAGCATCGACCGCGAAACCGTGGCCGCCCAGTTCGGTGATCGATTCGGACCGATGAAACTGCTCGGTGACAGGGTAACCCGGCATCCTCTGTCGTCGGGCAACCATATCGCGATGCTCTCGACCGGGGAGGAGACCTTCGATGCCATGTGCCAGGCAATCGAAGCCGCGCAACACAGCATCATCCTCGAAACCTACATCTTCGATCGCGATGTCGTCGGCCGACGCGTGGCCGACTGCCTGATCGCCGCGCATCAGCGTGGTGTCGCCGTCCGGGTGATCGTCGATGCCGTCGGTGCGCGTTACAGCGTACCCAGCATCATCGGCTATCTCGAAGAGGGGGGCGTTCCGGTCGCCGTCTTCAACGGGCAGGTCATCATGGGCCTGCGGCTGCCTTACGCCAATCTGCGGACGCACCGGAAAATCCTGGTGACGGACGGGGCCACCGCTTTTGTCGGCGGCATGAATATCCGTGCGGGTTTCACCGGGCCGGATGGCGCGCGCGACACGCATTTTCGGGTGACCGGACCTGTTGTCGCCGACATTCTGGCGGTTGCTGCCGAAGACTGGCACTTCGAGACCGGCGAAGTGCTGCTGGGGCCGGAATGGGGCGTCCGGCTCGATGAGGCGGTGCCGGGGGCAGGGACCGCTGTTCGGGCGGTGGTATCCGGCCCTGACACTCATATCGAGACGAATCATCGGCTTCTGCTCGGCGCTTTTTCCGTGGCCCAACGGTCGATCCGGATCGTCTCTCCATACTTTCTGCCCGACACGACATTTATTGCGGCACTGAACACGGCTGCCCGTCGGGGCGTTCAGGTGGACGTGATCGTGCCCTCGCAGAACAATCTGGCGATCGTTGCGCGTGCAATGATGGGGCAGTTCGACCAGATCCTGCGCGAAGGGTGCCGGGTGCATCTGGCGGATGGTCCATTCGATCATTCGAAGCTGATGGTCATCGATCGGCAATGGTGTTTCATTGGCTCGTCCAATCTCGATTCGCGTTCGCTGCGGCTCAATTTCGAAATCGATCTCGAGGTCTATGATCGCGATCTTGCGGCGCAGATCGAAGACCGGATCGATCGCAGCCTGTCCAGCGCCGGGCAGGTCACTCTTGATACACTCCGCACACGATCTCTGCCCAATCGGATGATTGATCGCTTGTTCTGGCTCGGATCGCCCTATCTTTGATCGAGGACGGCGTTTAGTGCGTGGCCTCAACCGCAACCGGCCCCCGGCCCAACCGACGACGGATGCAACAGGTGTGATGAAGAAGACTAAGCCGAGCCTCGCCCGCACGATGGTGACATCCATTCGCAATCGCAGATGGCGTCCAGCGGAGCGGGTGGTCCAGGCACAGGTCGATGGTTCGTTGACCGTCGCTTCCTACAATGTGCACAAATGCGTCGGCACAGACGGCCGATTTGATCCCGAGCGCATTATCGACGTTATCAGGGAAATCGGTCCGGACGTGATCGCACTGCAGGAGGCAGACCAGCGTTTCGGCGAGCGCTCCGGGCTTCTCGATCTCAATCGGCTGCGGCTGGAGACAGGCCTTCTGCCGGTACCGGTACTCACCGGGCCGAAGTCGCATGGATGGCGGGGCAATGTGCTGCTGTTTCGCGAAGGGATTGTGCGTGACGTGCATCAGGTGGCACTGCCCGGTCTTGAGCCGCGGGGCGCTCTGGTGGCCGAAATCGATATTGAAGGCCGGGCCGGGCTGCGTGTGATTGCGGCGCATCTTGGATTGTTGCGCTGGGCGCGCCGCCAGCAGGCGGATGTCATTCTCGATCTCTTGCAGAACCGCGCCGAGCGGGCCACGCTCTTGATGGGGGATTTCAACGAGTGGCGGCTGGGGCCCGGCTCGGCGCTGACACGGCTTGAGCCGGTTTTTGGGCCGTTACCGCCACCAATCCCGAGTTTTCCCGCTCGTCTGCCGGTTCTCTCGCTCGACCGGATCATGGCGAACCGGTCTGGCCTGATCGCCGATCTGACGGCCCATGATACACCTCTTGCTCGCCTTGCTTCCGATCATCTGCCGCTGACGGCAAGGCTCGATCTCAGCAAGGTGGAGGAGTGAGCGCACGCTCTTTTCATTCGCCGATTTTCCGCTAAACCCGACTGAAGAAATGCGGAGGTTGCCATGGCTTTTAAGACCATTCCTGTCGAGACCTTGACCGAGGAACAGGCGAAGGCCGAATTGCAACGGCTGGCAAGCGAGATTGCCCATCATGACGCGCTTTATCATGGCAAGGATAAGCCGGAGATTTCGGACGCGGATTATGACGCGCTGAAGCGGCGCAATGATGCGATCGAAGCGCAGTTTCCGCAGCTGGTGCGGACCGATAGTCCCTCGCAGCGTGTCGGTGCGGCCCCTGCCGGCATCTTCGCGCAGGTCGTTCATGCCCGCCCGATGCTGTCGCTCGACAACACCTTTTCCGACGAGGACGTCCAGGACTTCGTGTCCTCGGTCTATCGCTTCCTCGGCCAGCTGCCGGACAATTCCATTGCCTTCACCGCCGAACCAAAGATCGACGGGCTCTCCATGTCGCTGCGCTACGAGAACCGTAAACTGGTAACGGCCGCGACCCGCGGCGACGGGACGACGGGCGAAAACGTCACCGCCAATATCCTGACGATCAAGGAAATCCCGACCGAGCTGCCTGCGGATGCTCCTGATGTCGTCGAGGTGCGCGGCGAAGTTTATATGGCGAAATCCGACTTCCTGGCGCTCAATGCGCAGATGGAGGCCGAGGGCCGGCAGACCTACGTCAATCCGCGCAACACGGCTTCCGGTTCACTGCGTCAACTCGATCCGAAGGTGACGGCCAGCCGCAAGCTGCGCTTCTTTGCCTATGCCTGGGGCGAGATGAGCCAGATGCCGGCAGAGACGCAATGGGAGATGGTGCAGGTCTTCGGCCGTTGGGGTTTCCCGATCAATCCGCTGACGCAGCGTCTGACGTCGATTTCGTCCATACTCGACCATTACCGCGAGATCGGGCTGCAGCGTCCAGATCTCGACTACGATATCGACGGTGTCGTCTACAAGGTCGACCGGCTCGATCTTCAGGCGCGCCTCGGTTTTCGGTCCCGATCGCCGCGCTGGGCGACGGCGCACAAGTTCCCGGCGGAGCAGGCCTTCACCACGGTCGAAGCCATCGACATCCAGGTGGGCCGCACGGGTGCGCTGACGCCTGTCGCGCGTCTGACGCCGATCACCGTCGGAGGCGTCGTCGTGACCAACGCGACGCTGCATAACGAGGACTACATCAAGGGCATCGGCAATTCCGGCGACCGCATCCGGCCTGACGACCATGACATTCGTATCGGCGATACCGTGATCGTCCAGCGCGCCGGAGATGTCATCCCTCAGGTGCTCGACGTGGTGCTGGAAAAGCGGCCAGAAGACTCGGCGCCCTATGTCTTCCCGAAGACCTGCCCGGTCTGTGGCAGCCATGCTGTGCGGGAGAAGAACGAGAAGACGGGCAAGCTTGATTCTGTCACGCGCTGCACCGGCGGTTTCGTCTGCCGTGCGCAGGCTGTTGAGCACATCAAGCACTTCGTCTCGCGCAATGCCTTCGACATCGAAGGGCTCGGGACGAAGCAGGTCGACTTCTTCTTCGAAAGCGACGATCCGGCGCTGATGATCCGCACGGCGCCCGACATCTTCACGCTGAAGGCACGTCAGGACCAGTCGCTGACGAAACTTGAAAACATCGATGGGTTTGGTCGTGTCAGCGTGCGCAAGCTGTTCGAGGCGATCGATGCCCGGCGCGAGATCGCGCTCCACCGCTTGATTTTCGCGCTCGGCATCCGCCATGTCGGCGAGACCACGGCGAAGCTTCTGGCGCGCTCCTATGGCAGCTACGCAGCCTTTGCGGAAGCCATGCAGGCGGCAGCGCCAAAGTTTGGCGACGCCTGGAACGAGTTGAACAGCATCGATGGGATCGGCGAGGTGGTCGCCGCCTCGATCGTCGAGTTCTTCAAGGAGCCGCGCAATCTCGAAGTCGTGCAGCGCCTTCTGAGTGAAGTGACGCCCGTGGACGCCGAGGCGCCGGTCGCAAGCGACAGTCCCGTGGCTGGCAAGACCGTCGTCTTCACCGGATCGCTGGAGCGCTTCACGCGTGACGAGGCGAAGGCCCGGGCAGAAGGGCTCGGAGCCAAGGTTGCGGGCTCCGTGTCGAAGAAGACGGATTATGTGGTCGCGGGGCCGGGTGCCGGCTCCAAGCTCGACAAGGCCCGTGAGCTCGGCGTCCAGGTGATGACCGAAGACGAGTGGTTGGCGCTGATCGGCGGCTGAGGTCAGGCTGCGGTAATCGCCGTTTCCGCAAGGTCGAGCCGAACGGGTTCCGGCTGATAGGGCGTGCGCGGCAGATCGCGTTCGAGCACGATCCTGTTGCGGCCGGACGACTTCGCGAGATAAAGCGCCTGATCGGCTGCGGCGTAGACAGCCGTGAAATCGCGAAGCGGTGTGATGTCGGCCAAGCCGCCGGATATGGTGACGGCGATCGACTGGTGCATGGACTCGACCAGACGGTTGGCAATGTTTCGCCGTAGCTTTTCCGCCATCGCGATGACATCGGCAAACTCGGCATCCCGAAAGAGGATGGCGAACTCTTCCCCGCCGATACGCGCGACGAGATGGGCGGGTCCGGTGATTTCGCAGAGCGTTCTTGCTACCGAGACAATCACGTCGTCGCCGGCCAGATGGCCATAGCGGTCATTGATCTGCTTGAAACGGTCGATGTCCAGGATCAGCAGATGCCCGCGCTCAACCTGAGAGAGATCATCGATGAAGGCGCGGCGATTGAGAAGGCCGGACAGCATGTCGGTTCGGCTCAACTGGCGGAACTCGAGCCGTGTTCTGGCGAGGTGAATGACCGCATAGCCCATGTAGAGCGAGCAGAGCATCGTCAGGACGAAGGATACAATCATGGCGATGCCGCAGCCGATTGCCAGATCGCGCAACAACGGGTTGAGCAAGACATCGAAGGCATGCAGGACAAGCAAGATGCCTGCGACCATGAAGCAGGCGATGATCGAGTTACGGATCGACAGTCTGGTCGCAAAGCGGATTACCGCATCCCAGTTGTCGAATTCTGTGAGCCCAATATCGCGGATGACCCACGCTTCAATCCGTTGCTTCAACATAGGTTTTGACCATACAGAATGACTTGAAACGAAAATCGATCAGTCGACGCGAGAGCTTATCTGCCGCCGTCTGCTGTCATGAAATATGTTTGCTCGCAAACATTGCGACCGTCTTACGTCAAGGTGCCGAATGCAACCCTGGCCGTAAAGAGTTCATTTTCATTTATACTAGTATTAATCCCCTAAAAATTAAGGTTCGATGAATCCAAAACCCTGGATTGCATATGGCCGCGTGCCGATCCGAGACGTTCACGGCTCAGTGAAACCGGATGGGACAACCTGCAGCTGATGGAGAGACGGATTGTTGACGAAAAGCAGACCGCCCCGGGAAGTCGACCCGGCAGCGACGTAGTCGAAGGTCATTCCCGCTTCCTCGACCAGCTCAGGTCCGTCGAGGAGCGCCGCCTTTATTTCCACCGCAGCGGCCGCCTGATCACCTGAATTGCGTACCTCGATCATGACGCGCCAGCCGGAGAGCTGGGGATCAATGGCGAGGATCAGGACGGCAAGCTCCGGTGGGCGATCGTCGCTCGTCATCGCTTCGAATGCCATCCAGCCGATCACCGCCACGACAATGGTGGTTGCCGCAAGGCCGGTGAGCCATTCCACCCAATGCGGGCGTATTGGGTCGGTCGCTTTGCTGGCATTGTCACGGGTCATGTCGGGCCTCCTTAAAGAATAAGTCTGGCGGCGGCCGCGCCGATCGCTGCCGGAAAGCCGAGCACGACCAGCGTCAGAAGGGCCTCTGCCATGCCGAGGTCATCCAGCCGACCGAAGGTCCAGAGGCTGTAGAGGCTGACGGCGAGGGCGACAACGTAACCGGGGATGGTGAACCTGACAAAGGCATGCCAGACCGGCGTTTCCTCCTGAAGACTGTGGCCGCCCTTGAAGGCGAGCGCATAAACGAAGCCATGCATCAGCATCATCGACAGTGCCATGAGGGCAAGCGCATGCCAGATGGTCATTTTGTAGGCGAGAAGGATCATCTCCTCTGTCGGGGCCAGATTGAGCGACAGGAAAAGTGCACCCACGGCCATCATGAAGAGCTCGGTGAGGTAGCCGGTATTGGCCTCCTGGCTTGGATCGGCACCGTCCTGCTCGTCATCGGCATCCTCGTCCTGCATGCTGAGCTGGCTTCGGCCGAGCAATGCACCGATGCTTGCCGGTACTGCCTGTAGTGCCACCATTCCGACCCATTCGCGCGGCGCCATATCGAGCGTGATCACCCCGAGCAGCACAAGGATCAGCGCACTGGCGGCGACGCCCATGCCATAGGCGACGATCGCGTCGCGGGCCGATTCGCGCCATGTGGCGGTCCGTTCGAAGCCGATGCGGTGGGAAAGTCCGACGAGGAGAGGCAGGTTGAGGACCAGCAGCAGAAGAAGTCGCTCTCGGTCCATGTAGAAGCCGAGGAACCACATCTCCATGGTCATCAGCATGGGGATGGAGAAGAGAAGGGCACCGGCAAGCCCGCGTGCAAGGCCGACGAGAAACCGGCTTACCCGTGCCGATTCGTGACGTTCATCTGCGACTTCTGCCATTGTTCCACCGTCCCTTGCCGCGCAGGGAATGCGCAAATGGGGGTGGTTGTTCCGTCTGGCGGGAGGTTGACCGGCTGCCGTGAGGCAACCGGTTCATGTCTGGCAGGAGCGTTGCATGTACACGTCCTGCGGCCAGGGGCCGATCAGCCCTTCGGCTTGAAGGTCTTTTTCTTGGGGCCTGCCGATGGGCCACGGTCGTCGAACTTGCCCTTGGGCTTGCCGGCGCCGGTGAAGGCGGGCTTGTCGCCCTTCGGCTTGCCGGCCCAGTCGGGCTTGGCAGGCTTGTCCCAGGAATTCGACGCACCCTTCGGCTTCTTCTTGAAACCGGGCTTGTCGTCGCTCCAGTCGGGACGCTTCGGCTTGGGCGCGTCGCCCCAGACTTCCGAGTCCGTCACCGCCATGGCGTCGCGCGGTGGCCGGGCAGGGCCGTCTTCCTTGCGGGCGTAGGGCTTCTTGTCGCCGAACGGCTTCTTTTCACCATAGGGTGCCTTGTCGCCATAGGCCTTCTTCTCGCCATAGGGCTTCTTGTCACCATAAGGCTTCTTGTCGCCAAAGGGCTTGCGATCGCCTTCCTCGCGCGGTGGGCGGGGGGCGCGCTCCTTCGGAGCCGCGTTGAAGTCCGGCATGCCGGGGAGCTGTGACAGCGTAATGCCGCGCTCAAGCGCCTTGTTCGGGCCAAGCGCGCCCAGGAACGTGTCGAGCGCGCTTTCAGCGATCTCGACGAAGGTTTCCTCCGGCTGCATCTTGATCGCGCCGATCTCGTTCTTGGTGATGTTGCCGTTGCGGCAGAGCATCGGGATCAGCCAGCGCGGCTCGGCATTCTGGCGGCGGCCGACGGAAACGGAGAACCAGACGCTGGCGCCAAAATCGCCACGCGGCTTGGTCGCCGAGTTGGCCGGGTTGGCATAGTCCGGCTCCTTGCGGGCCTTGCCGGCTTCGAGGCTGACGGGGATCAGATCTTCGGGTGCCGAACGCTTGCCGCGCTGCAAACGCAGGAAGGCAGCGGCCACCTGTTCGGCGCCGTGGGTCGCGATCAGCGATGCGATCATCGGTGCTTCGTCTTCGGTGATCACTTCCGTCAGCATGGGATCGCCCATCAGGCGTTCATCGTCGCGGGCCTGAACTTCGTCGGCGGAGGGCGGAAGCGCCCAGGTCGGGCGAACATTGGCGCCGCCAAGCAGGCGCTCGGCCTTGCGACGGGCACTGTTCGGCACGATCAGCGCCGAGACGCCCTTGTTGCCGGCGCGGCCTGTGCGGCCAGAACGGTGCAAAAGGGTTTCGGAATTGGTCGGCAGGTCCGCATGGATGACGAGCTCGAGGCCCGGCAGGTCGATGCCGCGGGCGGCAACATCGGTCGCGATGCAGACGCGCGCACGGCCATCGCGCATGGCCTGCAGCGCATGGGTGCGTTCATTCTGCGAAAGCTCGCCTGACAGCGCCACGACCGAAAAGCCGCGGTTGTGCAGGCGTGAGGTCAGGTGGTTGACGGCAGCACGGGTGGAGCAAAAGACAATGGCGTTGCGGGCTTCATAGAAGCGCAGCACGTTGATGATCGCATTCTCGCGATCGGGATTGGCGACGGCGAGCGCACGATACTCGATGTCGACATGCTGCTTCTGTTCGGACACGGCCTCGATGCGGCGTGCGTCGCGCTGGTAGCTCTTGGCGAGGTCAGCGATCGAGCGCGGCACAGTTGCCGAGAACATCAGCGTGCGTCGATCGTCGGGCGATTCTTCCAGGATGAATTCGAGGTCTTCGCGGAAGCCGAGATCGAGCATCTCGTCGGCTTCGTCGAGCACGACGACACGCATCTGGGACAGATCGAGCGCGCGGCGGGTAATGTGGTCGCGCAGGCGTCCCGGGGTGCCGACGATGATATGGGCACCGCGCTCTAGTGCGCGGCGCTCATTGCGAATGTCCATGCCGCCGACGCAGGAACCGATGATGGCGCCGGTCTCGGCAAAGAGCCACTCCAGTTCGCGCATGACCTGCATGGCCAGTTCTCGGGTCGGTGCGATTGCGAGAGCCAGCGGTGCGCCGGCGCGCTCGAAACGACCGCCTTCCGGCAGCAGCGTCGGGGCCATGGCGAGACCGAAGGCAACCGTCTTGCCGGAGCCCGTTTGGGCGGAGACGAGCGCGTCGCGACCTTCCAGCTCGGGGTCGATCATGGCCTGCTGCACGGGTGTCAGGGTATCGTAGCCGCGCTTGCGCAAGGCCTCAGCGATCGCCGGAACGATGGCGTCGAAATCAGTCATGGAGTGGTCTTTCGAATGTGATGGATGATGCGGGCCAAAGCACCGCGCCCGCCGATTGCGGGTATGTTGGCGCTGTTCCTACCCGTCTCGACCCAGAAAGTCGAGGGGCAGGGAACGAAAACGCTGCGCTATGGTGAACCATAGGCCTCGCACCACCCGGACACGTCATCAGCGAAGCCGCGCCATGGCCAAGGCCTCGACATAGGCTCCGCCGCGAAAAGCGTAGTCCGCCATCCTCCCTTCCATGGTAAAGCCGAAGCTCTCATAGAGGGCGATCGCGGCGGAATTGTCCGCATAAACGGTCAGTTCAAGGCGTCGCAGGTTCAGCCAGTCATCGGCGATGCCGACGGCTTCGCCGAGGAGCGCGCGCCCGATCCCGCGTCGCGTAAAGTCGTCATGCACGCCCATGCCGAGCGTTGCGACATGGGCACGCCTGCCTTTTGCCGGCGACAAACCGATATCGCCGACCACCGTGCCGTCGAATAAGGCCACGAGGTATCGGGCATCGCCGGACTGCTGTTCTATGCCGCGCCTGATTTCCTCGACGCTGTGATAGGGGAGGCGCATGGTGCCCCAGCGGTAGCCTTGCAGATTGTGCAGGTCGGCGATCGCGGCGGCGTCGACTTGAGATCGCGCACGGATCATCAGGCCTTCTGGCCAGGGATGCTCCTCGCGGGAAGCGACGGGATGTGATTGCGGCATTCTTGCTCTCCATGTCGTGGGCGGGAGAGCGAACCGGACGCCTGCTCAACCGCAGGGCGTTCGGGATAAGTAGGTTCTACAGACGCGACCTGACCCGGACACCCTTGCAAAGGGGGATCACATGAAGGGTCATAGAGGTGGTCGAGTAAGTTTTAGCCATAGGCATATGATGGAGAGGGCGTAGGCGTCGGTCAAGAGCGACGCCCGGACCCTTGTCCGAATCCGCTTGAGGTTTTAAGGCTTTCGAATGTCCACCACCCAATTCTCCGGCAAGACGATTGCCATCGACTTCGAGACCGCGACCGAGGCGCGTGCCAGTGCCTGCTCCATCGGCCTCGCCTTTATCGAGAACGGCCGTGTCGTGCGCGTCGAGGAGCGCCTGATCCGGCCGCCGGAGAACCGCTATTCGCCCTTCAACGTCGCCATTCACGGCATCCGTCCCGAACATACGGCCAATGCGCCCGAGTTTCCCGATGTGATGGCAGAGTTCGCCGGTGACTTCGAGGGCGCGCGTATGATCGCCCACAATGCCTCCTTCGATTTTTCGGTGCTCAGGGCCTGCCTCGATTTTTCGGGACTGGAGTATCCGGAGCTGTCCTATCTGTGCAGCGTCAAGCTCGCCCAGCGCCACTGGCCCTCGCTCGGATCGCACCGGCTGAACGTGCTGGCCGCGCATCTCGGCTTCAGCTTCCTGCACCACAATGCCGCCGAAGATGCGCGCATCTGCGCCGAAGCCTGCCTTGCCATGGCTTTGGAGGCCGAGGTTGAAGACCTCTTCGATCTCGCTGTGACGCTCGGGCTCAATCCGGGGCGTTTGCACCGGCATGGCTATGATGCCTGCTCCTTTGCCCGCAAGCCGAAGAAGAAATCGCTCGCCTTGCAAGCGTGACCGGGCATCCTATCTTCAGGGATATCACGAAGGAGTGAAGTCCATGTCGATTCGCAAAGCCGCCGCCGCTGCCGCCATTCTCGCCTCGACGGCGATCCCCGCATCGTCCGAAGTCGTCGGCAAGGTCGGCGTGGACTGGGTCGGCAATGACATCGTCATCGAAGCGATGACCGATCCCGCAGTGAAGGGCGTTACCTGCCACGTCACCTATTTCGATCGCTCGATTATAGATCGGCTGTCCAAAGGCAACTGGTTCGAGGATCCCTCGAACAACTCGATTGCCTGCCGCCAGACTGGACCGATCGAAATCGGCGATATCGATCTTTCGGAGGATGGCGAAGAGGTCTTCCGGGAGGGGCTCTCGATCATCTGGAAGTCGCTCGTCGTCAATCGCATCTACGACAAGAAGAACGATACGCTGATCTATCTTGCCCATTCGCGACAGGTTGTGGAAGGCTCGGCCAAGATGGCGATCTCGACCGTGCCGCTCTTCAATCAGACGGTCGTCTGGACATCGGGCAAGCCGAACTGACAGACCAGTTTTGGGGAGAATCGGGATCGGCATGCCCGGTGTGACATCTGTCACTTCAACGGTGCGATGCAGTGGGTCATTCATTTTGAACCGGCTCCGCGTCACCCCCAATTTCGCAGCCGGACGGAGAGCATCCTGTTCAACTCTCCACACAAAGACGCCCTGGAGCCTTGCGGATCCAGGGCGTTATTGAACGTTACGTAAGCGAGCTTACTTAACGTAGACGACCTTGCCACCGTTTGCGGCCGTCTCGACGTCGATGACGTTCATGGTTTCGATGCTCTTTTCCTGCAGAGCTGCCATGATAGCCGGATCAGCGCTTGCTTCAGCCTGCGCTTCAGACAGGGCGCTCTGGTCGTTGACCATGGCTTCGAGGCGCGTATGCTGCTGACGGTTCTGATCATTGTTCAGGCTGTCAAGGTAAACGATGTTCACGCCTTCAGCCATCGTCGTGGAATTGGTGGTGGTCGTCGTGTCGACCATCGGTGTAGCGGTCTGCGCGAGAGCAACGCCCGAGACAGAGGCGATAGACATAGCACCGGCGAGCGCGAGCTTTACTGCATTATTCATGATGTTTCTCCTTGGTTTCTTTTCAGAAACTTCCGCGTCGTCGGAAGTCATGGAGAAACGTCAAAATGCCGCGACGGTTCCGTATTTGGTAAAATAAGTGTTGACTATAACTTGTAGTCCCGCTCGCCCAGGCGGATATCCAGCGGGCCTGTCTGCTGCGCAAACGGGAACGAGCCCCGACAATGTCGAGGCTCCTTCCTGGGAAGAAATAAGATTTGATCAGGCGGCCTGAGCGAGCTCGTCGGCGATAACGGTGTCGAGGTTGAGGAAGCAGACCATCGACTTCTCAAGTGCGACGATGCCGCGGCAGAAGGCGCGCTGGGCTTCCGGGATGATTTCCGGTGCCGGCTGCAGGTCTTCACTCTTGATCGTCATCATGTCCGAGACCTGTTCGACCAGGAGACCGACCAGCTTGCCGGCGATGTCGGTGACGATGATCGCTGCGCGTTCCGACGGTTCGGTCATCTTCATGCCGAGACGGCAGGCCATGTCGATGACCGGGATGACGGCGCCGCGCAGGTTGATCAGGCCGAGAACGTAAGGGGGGGTATGCGGCATCGGGGTGACCGGTGCCCAGCCGCGGATTTCGCGGATGGCCATGATGTCGATGCAGAATTCCTGATCGCCGAGGTGGAAGGATACGATTTCCAGATAGGCGCCCGACTGTTTGATGGCATTACTCATGTTCAGAACTCTTCCCAGTGTTCCTGTGCTGCGGCAGCAGAGGCTGTTGCCGTGGCGGTACGGTTGAACGATCCCGCAACCTTGTTCATCAGCGCCCGTGCGGGAGACGGTCTCTGAGGGGAGGCGGCGCGCGCAGCCTCCTGATATTGGTCATGAGCAGCCTCGCCCAAGTTCACCTTGAACTGTCCGACAAGTCGCGAAAGGTTTTCCGCGTCACTTGCCAGCGTGTGGCTCGCCGCATTGGTCTGCTCCACCATCGCGGCATTCTGTTGCGTGACCTGGTCCATCTGGCTGACGGCCGAATTGATCTCGCTCAGTCCAACTGATTGTTCTCTCGCGCTGGTAACGATTGCCTTAACGTGCTCGTTAATTCGTAAAACATCTTCGCCAATCCGGTGCAGCGCCTGTCCGGTCGCCGTCACCAGCTCCACCCCGGAGCGCACTTCGTCGTTGGAACGGGTGACCAGGGTCTTGATGTCGCGCGCCGCATCGGCAGCGCGTCCGGCCAATGCCCGGACTTCCTGCGCCACGACGGCGAAGCCCTTGCCGGCGTCGCCGGCACGGGCCGCCTCGACGCCCGCGTTCAGGGCAAGAAGGTTGGTCTGGAAGGCGATCTCATCGATGACGTTGATGATCTTGCCGATTTCGTCGGTCGCATCCTCGATGCGGTTCATCGCGGACATGGCGTCATTGACGACTGCGCCGGATTTTTCGGCGTAGTCCTTCGCATTGTCGACCATATGGCTGGCTTCTTCGGCCCGGTCGGTTGCGCTCTTGACGGTTTCGGTGATCTCGGAGAGGGCGGCGGACGTTTCCTCGAGCGAGGCGGCCTGCTGCTCGGTGCGACGCGCAAGATCGTCTGCGGCGCTCTTCATCTGCTGGCCGTTGGCGCGAATCGAGCTGCTGTTGGTCGCGATCTCGGTCATGACCCGCTTGAGGTTGATGGCCACTTCGTTGAAATCGATCCTGAGCCGCTCGAGATCCTGCGGGAAGGGGCCGGCGATGGTTGCGCAGAGATCACCCTGAGACAGGCGGGTCAGTCCTTCGCCGAGCGCGTCGACCGCGAGCTTGAGGGCGCGTGTATCGGCTTCCATGGTTGCCGTGCGGCTCTCGCGCTCAGCCTCGTTCTGCCGCCGCTGGGAAAGGCTTGCTTCCTCCAGGTCATGCTTTTCGATAGCCGCCTTGCGGAAGATATCGGCCGAACGGGCCATGCCGCCGATTTCGTCATGCCGGTCAGTCCCGGCGACTTCCGTCTGGTAGTCGCCATCCGTGATGCGTTGCATGCTCGTACGAACGAGCCGGATGCCGTTGGCAATCGAGTTGCCGTGAATGAGCTGGAGTGCGATCACCGAGAAGAAGGCGATACTGCCCAGCCCAAGCTGGAAGGTCAGCGCCTGATTGCTTCGGCGTGTCGCCTCGTTGACATAGTCCTCGACCAGATTGCCACCGAGGGCCGAGAGGTTGTTGAGCACGTTGCCCAGACGCTCGCCCGCACCGTCGATCGCATCGTCGATGGCGGCGTATTCTTCTTCCGGCGCGCCGGTCTCGACCATGCGTTTCAGGTCGACCTGGATGGCTTGCGCGACGGCATTCAGGTCGGCTTCGTAGCTAGCCACTTCGCCCGGCGAACCGGCTTCTGCAGCGACAGAAGCAAGGACGGACGCACCATCCTGAAGGAGCGCGACAGCGGCGTTGATGATCTCGACACGCTCCGGCTGGATGCTTCCTTCCCCGCTGTCGATGATCGTGTCCATGGCCGCCAGCACCATGTTGGCATTGGCCAGGCGCATCTCGTTGATGCGCTCGACTTCATTCTTGATCTCGATTGAGTCGTGGATTGCGGTCGATATGCGTGCGTTCTGGTACCAACCGACTGCCAGCATCGAGCCGATGCCCAGCACTGCCGCGGCGCCCAGCGTCATAAGGCGCTGTTTGACGGACAGGTCTTTACCCGTGATGAGATTGACCATGAAACTCCCCAGCCCTTGTCCCGACTGCCCCTGCACGCCGGTGACGTGTCATGCGCAATCCGGAGAGGAGTATCCCGGCGGACGATCATGTCCGCTTGGCTCATTTGAGCCAAAACGCCGATGCAGAATCTCTAATATTAGTTAATCAGGAACTAATAATGCAGCCAGCGGTCGAATTCTTTGTGTCTCGCGAGTTAGGTGGCTGTGATTGCGCGACGATAAAGGTGCCATGTCGCGTGTCCTGCGACCGGCAAGACGACCAGCAACCCGAGAAAAAGCGGCGCCATGGCGAGTATGGCCAAGGCGGCAATGATTAGTCCGAAGACGAGCATGGGGGCTGCGTTCTCGATCACCGTGCGCATGCTGGTCAGCATGGCGGTGACGAAATCCACATCGTGATCGAGAAGCAGCGGCATCGAGATGACCGTGGCGCTGAAGAGGATCATTGCAAGGACTGCTCCAACCACAGTGCCCACGGCGAGGAAGAGCAGACCTTCCGGGGTGGTGAGCACGACATTGACGAATGCGTCGAGGGTTGCGGGAACGCGGAAGCCGAGGAACAGCGCCATCAAGAGGCGAACCTGGTAGATCCAGATCCAGAAGATGAAGAGTACGACGAAGGCCATCCAGGACAGTTGCCGCTCGCGTTGGCGAAAGACTTCAGCGAGGATCGCCTTCCAACTGACGGGTTCGCCAAGCCTGTGCCGGCGGCTGATCTCGTAGAGACCAACGGCAATGAACGGTCCGATCAGCGGGAAGCCGATCGCGACCGGAATGATCATCCATGGCAGGTGGTAGTAAGTAAGCATCACGGCGATGAAGATGCCGCCTGCCGCATAGATTGCACCAAAGAACAGGCCGTAGGCGGGATAGGTGCGAAAGTCACTCCACCCGTCGGAAAAGGCGGCACGGATATCGCTCATGCGCAGCCGGTTGATCTGCAGCTTCGGCAGAGAGCCCCGATCGAGTGCCTGCTGTTCCATGCGTCCCTCCCAAGACATGCGGTGCTGCGACAATCTGTCAGAAACTACCACGTGTGTTCCTTGATATCCGTCAAATCGCAAGGCCCGGAGTTCAAATTCTCGCGTTTCATCCTGAAGGAACTGCGCTATCATGGCGTCATGTCCGATTTCGCGCGCTCACAGAAATGGTTGCCTCTGACCGCCCTCATGCTTGCAGGGACGTTGTTCACTGTGACTGTCTTCCTGGGCTGGCTGCACTATGGCTCGGACATCTTCCTAAGCTTGATCGAATCCGGTCTGGCCTATTGCTTCTAGCCATCGTGGTCCGTGACAAATCAGCGCTCGTTCCAGCATTTACAGCGAGTTGAATTGCCTTCTTTCGCCGGGAGGCTTATCCGGCTGGGCGAGAAGTTCGATTTCAAGGGAATGCCATCATGAAAACGGTCAGGGTCATCTTGTGGGCGGCGGTGGTCGTCATGGCGGGTGTTCTCGGCTGGCTGACCTACTCGGTCACGCAGTCGGATCAGAAGACAGCGGAGGCGCCCTTCGGCGTGCCGTTTGAGCTCGTCGACCAGAACGGCCAGCCGATCACCGAACAGGCGTTCCGCGGCAAGCCGACGGCGCTTTTCTTCGGCTTCACCCATTGCCCGGAAGTCTGCCCGACAACGCTTTTCGAGCTGGATGGCTGGTTGAAGCAGGTCGATCCCGACGCCAAGGGTCTGCAGGCTTATTTCGTGACTGTTGATCCCGAGCGGGATACACCGGAGATCCTCGGCCGTTATGTCTCCAACGTCACGGATCGGGTGAAGGCGATTGCTGGGGAACCCGACAAGGTCGCAGAGGTCGTCAGGGGGTTCCGGGTCTACGCGAAGAAGGTCCCGCTCGATGAGGCACAGCCCGATGGTGACTACACGATGGATCATACTGCTTCGATTTTCCTGCTCGATGCCGAGGGGCGCTTCAAGGGCACGATCGCCTATGGCGAGAACCCGGATACGGCCGTCAAGAAGCTTGAAAACCTGATGAAGGGCTGATCTCAGCTGCTTCGCCGGAGGTTGCCATGGCGTCATTTGCGTTGTACCGCAACGCCTGACCGCCCAGACCTTCGAGGAAGACGACCGTGAGCGAAATTCGCCTCTATGTGAGCACCACCGAAAAAAACGCCAACCGGATCCTCGATCTGATGAGCTTTGCTTTCGGCGAAGAGGATTTCGCGATCGCGACCACCGAGGTCGATGAGAAGGCGGATGTCTGGGAAGCGTCCATCTATATGATGGCGGACCAGGAAGAGGAGGTCAGGCCACGTGTCGAGGACCTGCTCGCCGAGGAATTCTCCGATGCGACGATCGTGCGGGAGGTTATCCCGGACATCGACTGGATCGCCAAATCGCTCGAGGGATTGAAGCCGGTGCGCGCCGGTCGCTTCCTGGTGCATGGTTCCCATGACCGGGACAAAGTGCAGATGCATGATGTCGCGATCGAGATCGACGCTGGCCAGGCCTTCGGGACAGGTCATCACGGCACAACGGCAGGCTGCCTGGAAGTCATCGAGAAGGTGGTTCGCTCTCGCAAGGTCCGCAATGCGCTAGACCTGGGTACGGGCAGTGGCGTGCTGGCAATCGCCGTGCGCAAACTGCTCCCGGTACCGGTGCTGGCGACGGACATCGATCCGATCGCCGTCCGCGTCGCCAAGGAGAACGCGCATCGCAACCAGATCGTCGAGGGTATCGACTTCCGCACGGCGCCCGGGTTTCACTCGACGGCTTTTCGCGAGCATGGTCCGTTCGATCTCGTCATTGCCAACATTCTCGCGAGGCCGCTGATCAAGATGGCACCGCAGCTGGTCGCCCATCTCGCGCCGGGTGGCTCCGTGATCCTCTCCGGTATCCTTGCCGAGCAGCGCTGGAAGGTGATTGCGGCCTATAGCGGCCAGGGCCTGTCGCATGTGAAGACGATCTGGCGCAATGGCTGGGTGACGATCCACTTCACGCAAGGGAAGGGCTGACTCCTTACGTCAGCCAACGAAGAATACAAAAAAAAGGCGGCCCGCAAGGAGCCGCCTTTTTGGCATCGGCATCATGCCGCGCCGAGGTCCGCGAGCGTGGGAGGAGCGCTCAAGCGGATGCTAGACTGTACGGACGTTCAGACCGTCAAGTGATCAGATGATCGAGTGCTGGTGCGGACGACGGCGCAGTTCCTCGCGCTTCAGGCCCATGGCCTCCAGCGATGCGTCATCGAGCGACAGGAGAGCGCCCGTCGTATAGAGATCGGCACGGCGCTGGCGTGCCTCGACGAGATTGTTGAGGGCGGTGCGCAGGAAAGACTTGGCCATCTCTCGGTTCCTTTTCCGTTGTGGACGCTGGTTTGTCGCGTCCTCGATGACCCTGATATAGTCTGTACTCGCTTGTT
Organism: Agrobacterium sp. MA01; assembly: GCF_009650195.1. NCBI lineage: Bacteria > Pseudomonadati > Pseudomonadota > Alphaproteobacteria > Hyphomicrobiales > Rhizobiaceae > Agrobacterium > Agrobacterium sp. MA01. The sequence goes on along the minus strand of NZ_CP045854.1, from coordinate 2,191,862 downwards.
CAGTCAGAGGGGCTAAAGCACGGGAGACTTGCGAATGCTGCATAGCAGCATAAGCTCTGCCTGAATTTGCGGCATAACAATAGCTGCTGACGCGCATATGCTGCGAAAGCGTGCGGCGGTGGTGGTGGGGGCGATGCGGCCTTGCTATAAGCCCTGACAGATTCCGAAACCCATCGCGAGCCATGCCATGTTTCAGTCCTTTGAGGTCAAGTCCACGCCGCATCACGGCAAGTCCAGGATCGCAGCCCTTCGCGCGCTGTTTGCCGAACTTCAGATCGATGGACTGCTCGTGCCGCGCTCGGATGAGTATCTCGGAGAATATGTGCCTGAGTCCGCTGAGCGTCTCGCCTGGGCGACGGGCTTCACCGGTTCCGCCGGCATGTTGATGGTAACCGAAACGCTCGCCGTCGTTTTCGTCGACGGCCGCTATGTCACGCAGCTTGCCCAGCAGGTGGATGCATCGGTGTTCACGCCGGGCGACCTCGTCGGCGAGCCGCCGCACAAGTGGATCGAAAACCGCGCATCGAAGGGTTTCCGCCTCGGCATCGACCCCTGGACCCATACGGGAGCGGAAGTCCGCCGGCTGGAGAAGGCGTTGGCCGACAAGGGCGGCAGTCTGGTGTTCCTGCCATTCAATCCCGTCGATCGCCTCTGGACCGACCGTCCGGCCGAGCCCAAGGGCGCGGTGATGATCCAGGCGCTGAACCAGGCCGGTGTTTCTGCCGCCGACAAGCTGAAAACCATTGCCGCCGATCTCCGCGACAAGAACCTGGCGGCTGTGCTGATTGCCGATCCCTCGTCGGTGGCCTGGATCTTCAACCTGCGGGGTAGTGACGTGCCGCATACGCCGCATCCGCTTTCGCGTGCGATCATCAAGGCAGACGGTTCGGCCGAACTCTTTCTCGACAGTGCAAAGACCAATCTCGAAGTGGAAAGCTATCTGCGCGATCTCTGCGCGCAGGTGGATCCGGCGGTTCTGGCCGAACACATCGAGCGAGTGGCGCGTGACGGTGCGCGCATTCTGGTCGATCCTGACCTCACGCCCTACGCCCTTTCGCGGATGATCCGCGAGAGCGGTGGCGAGGTCGTTGAGGGCAACGACCCGGCGAAGCTCGGTCGGGCGGTCAAGAACATGGTCGAGCTCAACGGTTCGGCGGCCGCACACCTGCAGGACGGTGTGGCGATGGTCGAGTTCCTTCACTGGTTCAACGAACAGCCGCATGGCAGCCTGACGGAAACTGCGGCGGCGCAGAAGCTCGAAGCGGTGCGCGCAGCGGTTGGCGAGCGGATGCAGAACCCCCTCAAGGACATTTCCTTCGACACGATCTCCGGTGCCGGCGAGAACGCCGCCATCATGCACTACCGTGTCACCACCGAAAGCGACCGACAGATCCGTTCGGCCGAGATGTTCCTGATCGATTCGGGCGCGCAGTATGTGAACGGAACCACCGACATCACCCGCACGCTCGCTGTCGGCGAGGTTCCGGCGGAGCAAAAGCGCTTCTTCACGCTGGCGCTCAAGGGGATGATCGCGATCAGCACGGCGCGTTTCCCCAAGGGCACGCGTGGTTGCGATCTCGATCCCCTGGCGCGTATCGCTCTCTGGAAGGCCGGAGCCGACTTCGCCCATGGCACGGGCCATGGCGTCGGTTCCTATCTCTCGGTGCATGAGGGGCCGCAGAGGATTGCCCGGCTTTCGACCCAGGAGTTGCTGCCCGGCATGATCCTGTCGAACGAGCCCGGCTACTATCGTCCCGGCAGTTTCGGTATTCGTATCGAAAACCTGATCTATGTGCGCGAGGCCGAGGCGATCGAAGGTGGTGATCAGCCGATGCTCGGCTTCGAGACGCTCACCTTTGTGCCGATCGACCGTGCGCTCATAGTCGAGGACCTGCTGACGCGCGACGAGTTGCAGTGGCTGGATGCCTATCATGCCAAGACGCGCGCAGAGCTCTTGCCGTTGATCCGGGACGCTTCGACCCGGGAGTGGCTGGAACAGGCAACGGCGCCCTTTGGGCGCTGAGCGTCAGCCGACGAACTGACGCATCAGCATGACGGCGGCCCAACCGCCGATCAGCATCGGGATTGCACCGAAGCGCAAGCCGATCAGGAAGGCCGCCGCCATGGCGACCTTCACGTCGATCTCGCCATAGAAGAAGGCTGGCGCGACAAGGGTCGTCAAAACCGCTGCCGGAACCGCGTTCAGCGCCGCCTCAAGTCGGGGCGGCATGTGCTTCAAGCGCTTCACCAGAATATAGCCGCCAATGCGGGTCGCGAAGGTCGCAGCGGCGGCGGCCGCGATCAACAGCGTCATGTAGGGCGTGAAGAGTGTGCTCATCGGCTCGCCTCCTCGCGCTCGACCGGAGGTTCGGGCAGCGGCAGCAGGGCCGCGAGCAGGACGCCGGCGAGTGCCCCGACACTGATGTGCCAGGGTGAGCCGATCAGATGCTGGGCAATGATGGAGACCACCGCACTGACCGCCACGATCAGCAGGAAATTGCCGCGCTTGCGGAATCCGAGCACCAGGCCGAGGAAGTAGATCGGCAGCAGGACGTCGATGCCCCAGTCTGCCGGGTCGCCCATCGCCTTGCCGACCAGTCCGCCAACGGCTGTCATGGCGACCCAGGGCACATAGATCATCGCACCGAAACCAAGATACCAGGGGAAGGACACGCCGCGGCCACTTTCGCCACGCGCGAGCGTTTCGGCGAATTGCGGATCGGTGAGCAGGAAGAAGCTCAGCATTTTCTGGGGCAGCGTGAAATGATCCATGAAGGGCGTGATCGCGGCCGAATAGAGGATGTGCCGGAAGTTCACGGCGAGGATCGACAGGACCACGACCCACATGGGCACGGCCTGGCCGAAGAGCTCGATGCCGACCAACTGACTTGCGCCGGCATAAACGGTCGCGCTCATCAGGGCGGCCTCGGCGACCGTCTGGCCGTTTGCCACTGCCACGGCGCCAAACAGCACGGCGAAAGGCCCCGCTGATATTATGACGGGGAGGGCCTTCAATGCACCCACGGTGAACTCTGATCGGGACATGGCGCAGTTTCTCACGTTTCTCTGCTGGCTAGCCGCTGTCGGCTTGTCCGACAAACCAATTCCGCTGATGGAACGACCATCGGCATTGATGAATGGGCCTTGCCACATAAAGTTGGGCGGGGTCTTGTCGAAAAGTCGCGGCGAGCACGGCCGGTCAGGGAGGGCATGGGATGGAAAAGGATCTGATCAGCCGCGAAGACAAAGAGCGGCTTCTGCAGAAGGTGCAGCACCATCTTTCTGAAGAGGCGGAGGTCGAGATCGGTCGATTCGAGGTCGAGTCGCTGGTCGATCTGGTCGCCCGCCTCATCGGAACGCACTACTACAACAAGGGCCTGCGCGATGCGCAGGCGCTGCTTGCCCGACAGGTCGACCAGGTCAACGATGCGCTCTACGAAATGGAGCGCATCCCGGAGACGTGACTACTTCTTCGGCCGGATCTGGAATGTGTGTTCCTGGCCAGGGAAGATGCGCTCCTTGACCTCAGCCGCGTAGTCGCTTGCGGCTTTCTCGATCACCTCGGCAAGTTCGCTGTAGTGCTTGACGAAACGCGGCTTGAACTCATTGAAAAGGCCCAGCATGTCATCGGAGACGAGGATCTGGCCGTCGCAGGCCGGCGAGGCGCCGATGCCGATGGTTGCTGCCTTCACCGTGGTGGTGATCTCGCGGGCGAGCGGCTCGACAGTGCCTTCGATCACCATGGCGAAGGCGCCGGCTTCATCGATCGCCTTGGCGTCGCGGCGGATCTTGTCCTGCTCGACTTCGCTATGCCCCTTCGAGCGATAGCCGCCCGACGTATTCACCTGCTGCGGCATCAGGCCGATGTGGCCGAAGACCGGCACGCCGCGGCTGACGAGGAATTCGACGGTTTCCGCCATTTCCGCGCCGCCCTCGAGCTTCACGCCGTCGCAGCCGGTCTCCTTCATAAGGCGGACAGCATTGCGGAAGGCCTGTTCCTTGCTCTCCTGGTAGGAGCCGAAGGGAAGGTCGACGATGACGCAAGCACGCGACACGCCGCGCATGACGGCCTGCCCGTGGGCGACCATCATGTCCATTGTGACGCCGACGGTGGTGTCCATGCCATAGAGTACCATGCCGAGGCTGTCTCCGACGAGCAGCAGGTCGCAGTGGCGGTCGAGGATGCGGGCGATGGGGGTCGTGTAGGCGGTCAGCGACACGATCGGCCTGACGCCTTTAAGGGCGGTGATGTCGGCCGGGGTGAAACGCTTCTGGCGGGGTGGTGTGCTCATGTTCAGGCGGCCTCCATGCCGGTGGCGGCCGCTTGGCCGATGATGCGGTTATCGAGAAGCTTTGTTTTGCCGAAGCGCACGTAAAGAAGCACGAGGGCGGTCTCCTTGACCGTCTCGATGCGCTCGAGCGTGCGCGGATCGCGGATGGCTACCACCTCCGGCTCTGCCAGCGGTTCCGTCTGCAGAAACTCGACGAGTTTGGCTTCCAGGGTCGCGACGTCGCGGATGCCGGTCAGCAGAAGCCTTTCGGCTTCCGCGAGAGTCTTCGGCACGATCACCGCTGCGGCGCGTTCGGCGGGCGAGAGATAGACATTGCGCGAGGAGCAGGCGAGGCCATCGGATTCGCGGACCGTTGGCACGGGTACGACGCGCACCGGCTGGGCCAGATCTTCGACCATCTTCTGAATGATGGTGACCTGCTGGTAGTCCTTCTCGCCGAAATAGGCGGCATCCGGCTGGACGATGTTGAAGAGCTTGGTGACCACGGTCGCGACACCGGCGAAGTGGCCCGGACGAGCCTCGCCTTCGAGCTCCGAGCCGAGTTTCGGCAGATCGACAGCCGTCTGCATCGGTTCGGGATACATGTCTTCCACGCCCGGCGCGAAGAGATAGTCGACGCCGGCCTGTTCCAGCATGGCGCTGTCACGGGCAAGGTCGCGTGGATACTTCGCCAGATCCTCGTTTTTGCCGAACTGAAGCGGATTGACGAAGATCGAGACGACCGTGACGTCGTTTTCGGACTTGGCGCGGCCGACCAGGCTCAGGTGACCCTGATGCAGATAACCCATGGTCGGCACGAAGCCGATGGTCTGGCCGGCGCGGCGGCGGGGCGCGAGCTTCTGTCGCAAAGCGGCGATCGTGGTGACGACTTCCATGACCGGCGTCCTCCCTGTCTTCTCACTGGCTCGGCTCTAGCGCTTGCCGTCAAAAAAGGCAATCGCACGAATCCTTTGCAGAAACTTCCTCAGAAACCGATTCGGCTGCTGTCGATGATCTCGACGTCCGCCTCGCGCATGGCCTCGATTGCGTCCTCCACGCCCTTCGCATCGATACCACGGCAACCATCGGCGATCAGGCGGACCTTGACGCCCGGCAGCATGTCCACGGCATCAAGAGCTGAAAACTTCACGCAGTAGTCTGTGGCCAGTCCCATGACGTGGAGTTCGGTCACAGCCTTTGCCTTCAGCCAGTCGGCCAGACCGGTGAGTGCGGCTTTGTCATTGTCGCGGAAGGCGGAATAACTGTCCACGGCGGGGTTCTCGCCCTTGCGCTGGACGAAATCGATGCGGTCTGTGTCGAGATCGGGGTGAAAGTCCGCGTCCTGCGTGCCCTGCACGCAATGGTCCGGCCACATCACCTGCGGCTGCCCGGAGAGTTCGCCCATGTCGAAGGGCTTCTTGCCCGGATGCTGGGAAGCGAAGCTGCCGTGGTTTGCAGGGTGCCAATCCTGCGAGGCAACGACCAGATCATAAGTGCCGTTTGCCATCAGGCGGTTTGCCACGGACACGACTGCGTCGCCGTCTTCAACCGGCAGATTGCCGCCCGGGCAAAAACCGTTCTGGATGTCGATAAGCAGCAGGGCCTTGGTCATGATCGCACTCCCATTCTTGTGCGGCGCAAGATGGCAATCGATAGCGGCGGGATCAAGAGCATTCCACGGTTTCCGAAGAGGTTTCAGAAAATGGAACAATCACGCTTTTGCCACGTTCGGCCTTGGTGATTGTTGTCTTTACCTCAAAAGGTCAGGGCCAATTTTCCATCTCGCATTACGATTGGAACCGGTATGTTTCTCACTATCACCGCTGTCATATTCGGCGTGCTGGGCCTGGTGCTCGGCATCGGTGGCGCACAGCTCTTGCTGCTCGGCGGCAGCCCTTATTTCCTGATCGCCGGCCTTGTTTTTCTCGGGACGGCCTTGCTGCTTGTCCTGCGCAGGGTCGAGGCTCTCTGGCTTTACGGCCTTTTCATTCTTGGCAGCCTCGTCTGGGCGCTGTCCGAAGTCGGGCTCGACTGGTGGCAGCTTGGACCGAGAGGTGGACTGATCGTCGTTCTCGGCCTCTGGCTGATGCTTCCGGCGGTTCGCCGGCAATTGGGGCCGGCCCATCGCCGTGGCCGTGTGGCGGCGGGTCTCCTGCCGGTCGCCGTGCCCGTGCTGATTGCGACGGTGGTCGCTGTCATTTCGCTGTTTACCAACTCGTATGACCGCGATGGTCGGCTTCCGACCGAACAGGTGGCGGCAGCGCCGGCGCTTGGTGGTGACGTGCCCGACGCTGACTGGCACCAGTATGGTCGCACACCCTACGGGCAGCGCTATTCGCCGCTGACCCAGATCGATACCGAAAACGTTCAGGATCTGAAGATCGCCTGGACCTATCAGACGGGTGACGTCAAGCTGCCGGAGGATGTTGGCGAGACGACCTATCAGGTCACTCCGCTCAAGGTCGACGATACGCTCTACCTCTGCACGCCGCACAATTGGGCGATCGCAGTGGATGCCGAGACTGGGCAGGAAAAGTGGAAGTTCGATCCGAATGCCGGCCTCGAACCCGACCGCCAGCACCAGACCTGCCGCGGTGTCACCTACTACCGCGATCCGACAGCCGTTGAAGGCACTGTTTGTGCCGAACGCGTTTACCTGCCGACCTCGGACGCGCGTCTGATCGCGCTGGATGCCGGAACCGGCGCCATCTGCGAGAATTTCGCCAATGGCGGCACGCTGCGTCTCGAGCAGAACATGCCCTACAATCCGGCCGGTTACTACTACTCGACGTCGCCGCCCGTCATTGCTGTGGGCAAGATCATCATTGGGGGTGCCGTCAACGACAATTACTCAACGCAGTCGCCGTCCGGCGTGATCCGCGCCTTCGATGTCAACACGGGCGAACTGGTTTGGAACTGGGACAGCGGCAACCCGACGGAAACTGCTCCGATCGGCCCCGACGAGGCCTACACGCCGAATTCTCCGAATAGCTGGTCGATCTTCTCGGTCGATGAAGCACTCGGCCTCGTCTATATCCCGCTCGGCAATCAGGTTCCTGACCAGCTCGGCATGGGGCGCAGCGAGAGTGTGGAGAAATACTCGTCTTCGATCGTCGCGCTCGACGTCAACACGGGACAGGATCGCTGGGTGCGCCAGACCGTGCATCACGATCTGTGGGACATGGACGTGCCGGCACAGCCCGTGCTTCTGGATTTGACGAATGCCGAGGGTGCGGTGACACCCGCGCTAATTGGCCCAACGAAGCAGGGTGACATCTATGTGCTGGACCGCCGGACGGGCGAGCCGATCATTCCGGTGCGCGAGATCCCGGCACCGGGTGGTGCGATCCCCGAAGACTTCACTGCGCCGACCCAACCGATCTCGGATCTGACCTTCCGTCCGCCGACACTCACTGAAAGCAACATGTGGGGCCTGACGATCATCGACCAGATGATGTGCCGCATCCAGTTTCATCAGCTGAAATACGAGGGTCAGTACACGCCGCCTTCGCTGGAAGGGACACTCGTCTATCCCGGCAATTTCGGCACCTTCAACTGGGGTTCGGTCGCCGTCGATCCGGAGCGCCAGGTGATGTTCGGCATGCCGACCTATCTCGCCTTTACATCGAAGCTGGTTCCGCGTTCCGACATTCCGCCGAAGGAAGAAGGCGCAACAGGGTCCGAGCAGGGACTGAATCGCAACGAGGGCGCACCTTACGGCGTCGTCATGGGGCCGTTCCTGTCGCCGCTCGGCATTCCATGCCAGGCGCCGCCGTGGGGCACCATTGCCGGCGTCGACTTGCGGTCGGGCGATATCGCCTATCAGAAGCGCAATGGTACGATTTACGACATGACGCCGCTGCCGCTGCCCTTTAAGGTCGGGGTGCCCGGTATTGGTGGTCCGATGATCACCAAGGGCGGCGTGGTGTTCCTCGGTGCAGCCGTCGACAACTACCTGCGTGCCTATGACCTGACGACCGGCGAGCAGCTTTGGGAGATCCGCCTGCCAGCTGGTGGCCAGGCGACCCCGATGACCTATGCACTCGACAACGGCAAGCAGTATGTCGTGATGGTCGCTGGCGGTCATGGCTCGGTGGGCACGGATCCGGGCGACTATATCATCGCCTACACGCTGCCCGATTGACCATGGTTCAATAGCCTTGAACCCGCCCGCGATCGCGGGCGGGTTCACTTTCGGCACACTTCAGCGTGTCTGGCCTTGCTGCGAAACGGAACGTTAACCATGTGATTCTACACACATGTCGTAACGTGAGGATGTTTCGCATGAGTAGCCAAGCCATGAACGGCCAGTCCAACCCGACGACAATCGCCTTCTTTCCGCTCGCGAGCCGCCGGGATCTGGTGCGCCGTTCCGCGATCGAACTCGACCGCCTGAATGGCTATGCCGCGACGGAATTCTGGAAGACGACATGCCGCCGGCTCGGCAGCGAACTTCTCGAACTCGGTTGCCCGGAAGACGAGATGCGGGCCGAAATCATGGACTTCCAGGCGGCCGTCCAGGTCGAACTGATGTGGCTGCATCGCGAGGAAGCCGCGCAGGGCTGAGTGGCCCGAGGTCAGGCGCGATACTTCCTGTTGGCAACGCTGGCCGGTGCTTGTCCGCCATCTCATCTCTCCGGTATGACGGCGCCAGCATCACTCCAGTTCGAGCAGCGCAGCCTTGGCCAAACTTCATTTCATCTATGCCACCATGAATGCTGGCAAATCGACGCTTCTTTTGCAGGCTGCGTACAACTACCGCGAACGCGGCATGCGGGTGGCGATGCTGATCAGCGCGCTGGACAATCGCGCGGGCAAGGGCTTCATCGGGTCGCGGATCGGGTTAAAGGCCGAGGCCGATGCCTTTGGTCAGGAAGAAGATCTCTTCGCAGCAATCAAGGCCGATCACGAGACTTCACCGCTCTCCTGCGTCTTCATCGACGAGGCACAGTTCATGACGACGGATCAGGTCTGGCAGCTTGCACGGGTCGTCGATGTGCTCGACCTCCCGGTAATGGCCTATGGTCTCAGAACGGATTTCCGCGGTGAACTTTTCCCCGGCTCCAAGGCGCTGCTCGCGATTGCCGACGAACTCACCGAGGCCCGTTCCATCTGCCATTGCGGCCGCAAGGCGACCATGGTCGTTCGCGTCGGCGAAGACGGCAAGGCACAGCGGGACGGTGCGCAGGTGCTGATCGGTGGAAACGAGACCTACACCTCTCTCTGCCGCCGTCATTGGCAATTGGCCTTCGCCGCGGAAGAAGTTACCGCCAGCAAGTGAGCATTTGCAGCGTCAGCCGTTCCGGTTGACCAGCTTCTGTCAGCCGTTCCGGTTGACCAGCTTCTGCCAGAGCAGCAGTCCGCCGCGCGCCAGAACCCGGCTCAGCTCCAGATAGGCCCGGTAGGGCAGAACCGTGAGATAACGCCAGCGCGGCAGCTTGTGGGCGTTGATGTTGCCCTGGATCTGCGATTCGAAATCGGAATCCTGGCTCGCCACCAATGGGCTGACGAAGGCGCCCTTCAGACCTGATAGATATTCGAGATCGAAGGCGATGTCATAGGCAAGGCGCATCGGCACCAGTTTCTCCGCAATCCAGCGGGCGGCCTTGCGGTTGATCATGTAGGCGCCCGAGCCCTTCTCACGGGTGAGGGCAATTGCCAGCGAGCGACGGTCCGTCAGCTTGCGATAGGGGAATTTCCGGCCGCTGCTGACTGTGGTGAGGCGCAAAATGTCCCAGGCGTCGGCATTCTTCGCTGCAGCATCGATCGTTTCGAGAAAGTCCGGCTCGAATGTCACGTCGTCTTCGAGGATGAGGCAAAGATCCGCGTCGGAGGCGAGAAAGCGGCGTGCGCAATCGACATGGCTCAGATAGCAGCCGACCTCGCCGTGTTTCAGGCGACGGCCATGCAGCAGCTTGTAGGAGAGTTCGGAGAATTCCGGAATCGGGAAGTTGAGGTTGCGCCCGATCACCGCCGGGACACGCTCCGCGACGATGCCGGCGGCAGCCGTCTCGCGGTTCATCACCTCCATGCGATCTTCCGCGCCGTCCATGTTGATCAGGTAGACGGCGAGGTTCAGGCGGCTTTCCGGAAGGACTTGCAAAGCTGTCTCCAATGACAGGGTCGAACAGCCTGCCTTCTGCGCAATCCGCACGAAAGCGTCAATAGTGCCTGTCGTCTCAGGCCTTCTCGACGAAACCGTCGAGCACGCGCTTCTGGCCGGCGCGGTCGAAATCGATGGTCAGCTTGTTGCCTTCGATGGCCGAGATATTGCCGTTGCCGAACTTGATATGAAAAACGCGGTCGCCCACGGAAAAGCGTGACGGTTCCGATGTCGTGGACTTGGCGACGAGTTCGCCATCGATCGTCTTCGCGCGTGGTCCGCTTTCGCCGTAGCCGATGCGCTCGACCGCATGGCCGGAGCGGTTGCCCCAGTTGTCGCGTGTGGCGTCGGTCTTGTTGGCTTGGGCGCGCTTCCAGCCTGGCGTCGAATAGCTGTTCTGGAAGGGCTCCTGCTTGTCGAAGCGGGACTGGCCATAGGGGGTGCGGCCATAGCCGCCATAGGAGGTCTCGGCTTCGGCGACCTCGACATGGGCGGGCGGCAGCTCTTCGAGGAAGCGCGAGGGCAGGGTGGATTGCCAGAGGCCGTGAATGCGGCGGTTCGAGACAAACCAGATGTGGCAACGGCGCTTGGCGCGAGTGATGCCGACATAAGCGAGCCGGCGCTCTTCCTCGAGGCCTGAGCGTCCGCCTTCGTCCAGCGCGCGCTGATGGGGAAACAAGCCTTCTTCCCAGCCGGGCAAGAAGACGGTCTCGAATTCCAGGCCCTTGGCCGAATGCAGCGTCATGATCGACACGGCGTCGAGGTTCTCGTTGGTCTCGGCATCCATGACCAGCGAAACATGTTCGAGGAAGCCGCGCAGGCTCTCGAAGGCTTCCATCGAGCGGATGAGTTCCTTCAGGTTTTCCAGACGTCCCGGTGCCTCGGCCGACTTGTCGTTCTGCCACATGGCCGTATAGCCGCTCTCGTCGAGGATCTGCTCGGCAAGTTCGGTATGCGGCGTGTTTTCGAGCAGGGTCTGCCAGCGGCGGAAATCGGTGACGACGTCGAAGAGCGCCTTGCGGGCCTTGGGCTTCAGCTCGTCGGTTTCGATGATGTCTGCTGCTGCCGCGAGCATCGGAATGTCGCGGGCGCGGGCATAGTCGTGCAGATTGCGGATCGTGGTGTCGCCGAGACCGCGCTTCGGCGTGTTGACGATGCGCTCGAAGGCGAGGTCGTCGGCCGGCTGGCAGACGAGGCGGAAGTAGGCCATGGCATCGCGGATTTCGAGGCGCTCATAGAAGCGCGGGCCGCCGATGACGCGGTAATTGAGACCCAGCGTGACGAAGCGATCTTCGAATTCGCGCATCTGGAAGGAAGCGCGGACCAGGATCGCCATGTTGTTCAGCGGATGCTGGTTGCGCTGCAGCTGTTCGATCTCTTCACCGACGGCGCGGGCTTCCTCTTCAGAATCCCAGGCGGCATGGACGACGACCTTGTCGTCGTTGGGATCGACGCGGTCAGTAAAGAGGGTCTTGCCGAGGCGGCCCTCATTGTGCGCGATCAGAAAACCTGCGGCACCGAGGATATGCTCGGTCGAACGGTAGTTTCGCTCGAGCTTGATGACCTTGGCGCCGGGGAAATCCTTCTCGAAGCGGAGGATGTTGTCGACTTCGGCGCCGCGCCAGCCATAGATCGACTGGTCGTCATCGCCGACGCAGCAGACATTCTGCGGCACGCCCGGCGGGCGCTGGGCGAGCAACCTGAGCCACATATACTGGGCGGTGTTGGTGTCCTGATACTCGTCGACCAGCACGTATTTGAAGCGCTGGTGGTATTCCTTCAGGACATCAGGGTTCGCCTTGAACATGCGGATCGGATGCAGGAGCAGGTCGCCGAAATCGCAGGCATTCAGGGTCTTCAGACGGTTCTGATAGGCGATATAGAGCTCGCGGCCCTTGCCGTTGGCGAAGGCGCGGGCGTCGCCCTCGGGAATCTGGCTTGGGTCGAGACCCTTGTTCTTCCAGCCGTCGATCATCTGGGCAAATTGCTTGGCCGGCCAGCGCTTGTCGTCCAAACCTTCAGCCTGGATGATCTGCTTGATCAGGCGCACGACATCATCGGTATCCAGGATGGTGAAGTCGGAGCGTAGGTCAACCAGTTCAGCGTGGCGGCGCAAGAGCTTGACGCCGATCGAGTGGAAGGTGCCGAGCCAGGGCATGCCTTCGACGGCGCCGCCGACAAGATGGCCGATACGCTCCTTCATCTCGCGGGCAGCCTTGTTGGTGAAGGTCACCGCCAGGATCTGGCTCGGGAAGGCCTTGCCGGTTGCCAGGATATGGGCAATGCGGGTGGTGAGCACGCGGGTCTTGCCGGTGCCGGCGCCTGCGAGCACGAGTACCGGACCATCGACGGTTTCGACGGCTTCACGCTGTTCCGGGTTCAGGCCGGAGAGATAATCGGGCGCACGAGCCTGATCACGGGCAGCCATAGCGCGGGCCGCAATGCCAAGGCCACCGGCAGCAGGAGCGCCAGAAGTGGGGGCAGGGGACGCGGCAGGCTTGCGCGGTGCGGGTTCTTCGTCGAAGAAGGGAATGTCGTCGAAACCGTTACTCATGCGGCTCAATGTAGTGATTCGGGTCGGAAAGGCCAGTGACGGCGTTCTGGTTTTATTCCTTGCGCCGTGTTGCGCACGGATTTCGGCAGGCTTCAGGCTGTGGGATGTGCTAGGCTCCTGGCCGAACGGTTTCGCCCGGCATGCAGGGGTTGCGGGATCACGGCGGCGTGAAAAGACGCGAGATTACAAATCAGTAAGCTTGACGTTCTGGCATTGCCACTGACTGTTTGCGCCCGATACTTAACCGCTGACATTCCGTTTTACATTTTGGAGCCTTGCATGCCGGTTTGGAAGCAACTCGCCATCAGTTTCGCCGTTCTTTTCGTCGGTCTCTGTTCCCTCGTCTATTTTTCACCCGGGGTGGGGCAGGCGCTCGTTTCCATGGGGGTGCCCGCTTCGGCCGTGGCGCTGGTGTCGGGCACGGCAGAAGGTGAAGGGCAGGGACAGCGGGGCCAGGGGCAGGGCGGGCAGCAGGCTCAGTCCGGTGGCCAGGGCCAGGGCGGGCAGGGCCAAGGAAACCGGCGTGGCGGCGGCAATCAGGCCATTCTCGTGGCTACACAGCCAGTCGCCATGGGTGTCGTCAACGACCGCCTGAGCGCCATCGGCGACGGGGAGGCGATCGAGGCGGTGACTGTCATGCCGCAGGCGTCCGGAACCCTCGACCAGATCCTCGTGTCTTCCGGCCAGAAGGTCAGCAAGGGTGACCTCATCGCCCGGCTCGATCGTGAGGAGCAGGTCATCCTGCGCGATCAGGCGGCCGTTGCGCTTCGCAGTGCGAAGGAGAAGGCCGAATCCTACCGCAATCTTCAGAGCTTCTCGCGGCTCGACGTGCTCGACGCGCAAATTGCCGAAGAGCAGGCGCAGCTGCAATTGACCACCGCCGAACTCAACCTGAAGCGCCGCGACATCGTGGCGCCGATCGATGGTGTGATCGGTATCGTTGGCGTCAGTGTCGGCGACAATGTCACGAATACGACAGCCATCGTCTCTCTCGACAATCGCAGCCAGCTGCTCGTCGATTTCTGGGCTCCCGAACGTTTCGTCGCGGCCGTGCGGCCGGGCATGCCGGTCGAAGCCAAGTCCGTCTCGCGTCCAGGCCAGGTTTTCCAAGGCACGGTCGAAGCGGTCGATAGCCGCGTGGATCAGGCGAGCCGCACGATCCGCATTCGCGCCAAGATCGACAATCCCGACGATGTGCTGCGCGCCGGCATGTCGTTTGCTGTTGCGATGCGGTTTCCCGGTGACAGCTATGCGGCCGTAAACCCGCTCGCGGTGCAATGGGACGGTGAGGGCTCCTTCGTCTGGCAAATTGTCGACAACAAGTCCGTGAAGACGCGCGTGACGATCGTGCAGCGCAATTCTGACCAAATCCTCGTCGAAGCACCGCTCAAGGAAGGCGACGTGGTCGCCGTCGAAGGGCTCCAGCGTGTGCGTGAGGGTGGGACCGTCGAAATTGCCGGCGAAACCCGCGCCGATGCCGAGGAGGTTGCTGTTCGATGAGCGCGAGTGAGAACGGTTCCGAACAGTCCGGGCGCAGCTTTACCGCCCTTTTCGTGCGCCGCCCGGTTCTGGCGGCGGTGCTGAATACACTGCTTGTCGTTGCAGGTCTGGCTGCCCTTGCCGGCATCGAAATCCGCGAATTGCCTGACGTCGACCAGCCTGTCATCACGGTCAGCACGGACTATGACGGTGCTTCCGCGCAGACCATGGACCAGGAGGTGACGCGCATCATCGAGGGCGCAGTCGCCCGCGTCAGCGGCCTCAAATCCATGTCGTCGCGCTCCCAGTTCGGCGAGAGCCGTACGACGCTCGAGTTCAGCGACAATGTCGACTTGGCCGTCGCCGCAAACGACGTGCGCGATGCGCTCGGTCGGGTGCGCAACCAGTTGCCCGACGACACGGACGAACCGCGCATCGTCAAGGCGGACGCTGATTCGCAGCCGATCATGCGGCTCGCCGTGACCTCCACCACGCTCTCGATGGAAGACCTGACGCTGCTGGTGGACAACGAGATCTCGGACCGGCTGGCCGCCGTCGAGGGCGTCGCCGACGTCCAGATCTATGGTGATCAGGAAAAGGTTTTCCGCATTGACGTCAATCAGGCGGCACTCGCCAGCCGTGGCTTGAGTGTGGCCAGCCTTGCATCCGCCTTGCAGAACTCCTCGCTCGACGTTCCCGCCGGTTCGCTCGAATCACAGACGCAGGACATCGTTGTGCGGGCGACCGCCAGCCTCGCCACGGTCGACGATTTCGAGAATGTGTTGATCGGTGAGCGCGTGCGGTTGCGCGACGTGGCGACCGTGACGCTCGGGCCCGACGATGGCTCGACCTCGCTGCGTTCCAATGGTGTGCAGGGTGTCGGTCTCGGCATTATCCGTCAGGCGCAGTCCAACACGCTGAACATCTCCGCCGGCGTCCATGGTGCCGTCGAGGGCATGGCGAGCGCCCTGCCGGAGGGTACGCGGGTTATCGTCACCAGCGACGATGCGGTCTTCATTCAGGGCGCTCTACACGAGGTTGAGATCGCGCTCGGGCTCTCCGCCGCAATCGTGCTTGTGGTCCTCTTTCTGTTCCTGCGCGACTGGCGCGCGACGTTGATCCCGGCGCTCACCATGCCCGTCGCTCTGATCGGCACGCTGGCTGCGATCTATATGGTCGGCTTCTCGATCAACATTCTCACACTGCTCGCAATCGTTCTCGCGACCGGCCTCGTCGTGGACGACGCGATCGTCGTTCTCGAAAACATCGTCCGCCGCCGGGCTGAGGGCATGGGGCCGCGCGCGGCTGCAGTGCTCGGAACACAGGAAGTTTTCTTTGCGGTCCTTGCGACCACGGCCACACTCGCTGCAGTCTTCGTGCCTTTGTCCTTCCTGCCGGGCCAGCTCGGTGGTCTCTTCCGCGAATTCGGCTTCGTGCTGGCCTTTGCGGTTCTGCTCTCGTCGGTCACGGCGCTTACCTTGTGTCCGATGATGGCATCGCGCATGCTCAAACGGGAAGCCGATGACGACCGGGGATTGCTCGGTGCTTTCGGCAAGCGCTTTGCCGGCTTTTATGGCCGAACGCTTCGTGCCTGCCTTTCAAATCCGTTGATCGTCTGCGTCGTTGCTGCGGTGTTCTCCGGCGCCGCCTACCTCGCGTTTACGTCAATCCAGAGCGAGATCACGCCCCGCGAAGACCGCTCGGTTGTGCTGATGCGGCTTTCCACCCCGCAGGGGTCGAGCCTTGCCTATACGCGTGATCAGGTGCAGCGGGTGGAGGAGAACCTGAAGCCGCTCCGTGACAGCGGGGAGATTGTCAGCATATTCTCGATCTCCGGTCAGGGCTCATCCAACAGCGCCTTCATGGTGATGACGCTGGCACCCTGGTCGGAGCGTGAACGCAGTCAGAACCAGATCGTTCAGGACGTCAACGCCGCCGCCGCTCTGGTGCCGGCGCTGCGTGGCAATGTGTTCCAGACCAACAGCCTCAGAATCCGTGGTGCCGGCAGCGGCCTGCAGATGGCGGTCGTCGGTTCGAACCATGAAACGCTGGCAGCATCGGCTCTGCAGATCGTCGAGCAGTTGCGTGACCGTCCGGAGTTCCAGACACCGCGTCTCGACAATGAGCCGACCCAGGCACAGATCTCGGTGACGATCGACCGCGAACGGGCCTCCGATCTTGGCATAGATATCGGCGCCATCGGCACGTCGTTGCAGGCGCTGCTCGAGGGACGTTCGGTCACCGATGTCTTTGTCGATGGTAATTCGATCCCGGTTCGCCTTGTGTCGAGCACGCAGCCGATCAATGACCCGACGGATCTGGAAAACATCTTCCTCACTACATCCGACGGTCGCGTCGTTCCGATGTCGACGATTGCCTCGCTCCAGGAGAATGCCGTCTCGCCGACGCTGAACAGAGATCAGCAGCTCGCCTCGGTGTCCTTCTCGGCAGGCCTTGGCGACGGCGTTGCGCTCGGAGATGCTGTCGAGATGGTGACACAGATTGCGCAGCCATTGCTGCCGCCAGGCTCGCGCCTGATCC
Source organism: Agrobacterium sp. MA01 (assembly GCF_009650195.1). Lineage (NCBI taxonomy): Bacteria > Pseudomonadati > Pseudomonadota > Alphaproteobacteria > Hyphomicrobiales > Rhizobiaceae > Agrobacterium > Agrobacterium sp. MA01. The sequence continues at coordinate 2,174,914 of NZ_CP045854.1, read as the reverse complement.
CGCTGTCCGAAGCGGCGACGCTGGAGGAGAACAGCTATGGCATGGCGCTGACCTTCGGCTTCGCGATCGCGATCATTTTCCTGGTGCTCGCCGCGCAGTTCGAAAGCGTTGTGTCTTCGCTGATCATCATGGCGACGGTGCCGCTCGGGCTTGCCTGTGCCGTCTTTGCGCTTGTTGTCACTGGCTCGACGCTGAACGTCTATAGTCAGATCGGCCTTGTGCTACTCGTTGGCGTCATGGCGAAAAACGGCATCCTGATCGTCGAATTTGCCAACCAGTTGCGTGACAGGGGGCTATCCGTTCGCGAGGCGATCGAAACGGCCTGCACCATCCGTCTTCGTCCCGTGATGATGACGATGATCGCAACCGTGCTCGGTGGCGTGCCGCTGGTGCTGGCGCAGGGCGCCGGTGCGGAGGCGCGCATCGCGCTCGGTTGGGTGATCGTCGGCGGTCTCGGCTTTGCGACCCTCGTGACGCTCTACATCACGCCGGTCGCCTATCTCCTGCTTGCCCGCTTCTCCAAGCCGCATGCCCAGGAAGAGGCGCGCCTGAAGACGGAACTCGAGGATGCCACGCTGAAGATCGCCAATGATCGCGGCGTGCCGCCGAGGGTTGCGGCCGAGTAACAGGAAGAGCGTGCCTGTGCGGCTGTCTGACGACTGGACAATCTCCGAGCCCTATCCCATAGCAGGGACGCACCGATTTCCCGGTGCGTCCCAAGGCTATTATTCGGGAGGTCGCGGATGGCCCGCAAGGATGTGATCGACGGCAAACGCAATGAAGAAGGCATCGCTCTGGCCTTGCCGCTCCTCAAGCAGCGTTTCGGGGAGCGCTTCCAGACAGGTCAGTCGTTTCGCGACCAGCACAGCCACACCACCACCTATCTGCCGTCACAACGACCGGATGGGGTCGTCTTCGCCGAAAGCAGCGAGGATGTTCGAGAGGTCGTGCGGATCTGCGCCACGCATCGCGTGCCGGTCGTGCCCTTCGGCACGGGCTCCTCTCTGGAGGGGCAGGTGAACGCACCTTGCGGCGGCATATCGATCGATTTCAGCCGCATGAACCGGATCCTCGCGGTCAATGCCGAAGATCTGGATTGCACGGTCGAGCCCGGCGTGACGCGCGAGGATCTCAACACCTATCTGCGCGACACCGGTCTCTTCTTCCCCATCGATCCGGGCGCGAATGCGTCGCTCGGCGGCATGGCTGCAACGCGTGCATCCGGTACCAATGCGGTGCGTTATGGCACGATGAAGGACAATGTGCTGGCGCTGACGGTGGTGACGGCCGATGGTGAGGAGATCCGCACCGCGCAGCGGGCCCGCAAGTCGTCGGCCGGCTATGATCTGACCCGGCTGTTCGTCGGTTCGGAAGGCACGCTCGGGGTGATCACCTCGGTTACGCTCAGGCTCCAAGGCATTCCGGCGAAGATCAGCGGCGGTGTCGTGGCTTTCCCGACGCTCGAAGACGCATGCAATGCCGTGATCATGACGATCCAGATGGGCATCCCCGTGGCGCGCATCGAACTCCTGGACGAGATGCAGATCCGCGCCTGCAACGCTTATTCGAAGCTTTCCTATGCCGAGCGTCCGACCTTGTTCGTCGAGTTCCATGGCACGGAAGAGACCGTGGCGCTCCAGGCAGAACAGTTCGGCGAGATCGCGGCCGAGTTCGGCGGTGGAGAATTTGCCTATACCGCCAATGCGGAAGAGCGAAATCAGCTTTGGAAGGCGCGCCACAATGCCTATTGGGCAAGCCGGGCACTGGCGCCGGAACTTTCGGCCCTGTCGACGGATGTTTGCGTGCCGATTTCGCGTCTCGCGGAATGCGTGGCCGCGACGCAGGCTGATATTCGCGAACATGGCTTTCTGGCCCCGATTGTCGGTCATGCCGGAGATGGCAATTTCCACGTCCTGCTGTTGTTCAACGACAAGGACGCCGCTGATGTCGAGAAGGCCGAAGCCTTTCTGGAGCGGCTGAACGGGCGGGCACTTGCCATGGAAGGCACCTGCACCGGCGAACATGGGGTCGGACAGGGCAAGATCAGCTATCTGGAGCAGGAACTGGCCTCCGCACTGCCGGCGATGCGCGCCGTCAAGGCTGGGCTCGATCCTGACAATATCTTCAATCCCGGCAAGATCTTTCGGCTGTGACTGCAAGAGCTTGCGGGTTGCCCCTGCGGTGAATTGCGTTACCTTCGGGCCGTAATCAAGGGAGTGGCATTCGGTGCTCGGACGCATACTGGTAACGCTTGGCGGCCTGCTCGTGGTTGCGCTTTTTGCAGCGCTGCTTGCGCCGTTGTTCGTCGATTGGACCAATTTCCGCCGTGACTTCGAGGATCAGGCGAGCCAGTTGCTCGGCAAGAAGGTCGTGGTCAATGGCGAGGTTTCGGCACGGCTCTTACCGTTCCCGTCCGTCACCATGGAGGATGTCACTGTCGGGACCGACGTGGACGGTACGCCGCTCGTCAGGATCGCCCGCTTCTCGCTCGATGCGGAGCTCGCGCCCTTCCTGTCTGGCGAGGCGCGCATCTTCGACATGCGCATCGAGGAGCCGAAGGCGCGTATCCGGCTTTTGCCTGATGGGACGCTTGACTGGTTGCGCGGCAGCAGACCCAGCATTCCGGCGCGCACGGTCGTTCTGGAGAAGGTCTCCGTCACCGGCGGTAGTGTCGAGTTCATCGATGAGCAGTCGGGGCGAAATCGCATGCTCACCGAGTTGGACGCTGCTCTTTCGGCGCGAACGCTTGCGGGCCCCTGGTCGGTCGAGGGCAGGGCGGTATTGGACGGAGAAGCGGCGCAGTTCGGCCTGACGACCTCGGAGTTTTCGAGCGTTGCCCTGCCGCTTCGCCTGCGGATCGAACCTGAAGCGCGTCCCTTCGACCTGATGCTCGAAGGCGAACTGGCGCTGGAAGAGGGAAAGCCGCAGTATGCCGGAAGCTTCTCGTCCACCTGGAAAGTCGCGACACCTGCGGAGGCGCTGGAGCCGGGGCAGACACCTGTGCCGGCACCTCGGATGCGCGGCGAGTTCAAGCTTGCCAATGACAGCATCACGGTTCCGAGCTACCGCCTTGAACTCGGCGAGGTCGTCGACCCTTATGTGATCTCGGGCGAAGCCAAGCTCGACACCGGTGCCAATCCGGAGTTCCTGCTGACGGCCGAGGGCCAGCAGGTCGACGTCAACAGGCTGGCAGCCGATGGTAGCCGGGCCAAGACCTCGCGCAATGGCAGCGTGTCGGTCCAGCAGCGCCTGGCGCTCTTGCTCGCCAGCGCTGCAGAGATCCCGATCCCCAAGGTTCCTGGCCGTGCCACGCTGCGCCTGCCGGCGATTGTCGCGGGCGATACCGTGTTTCGCGACCTGCAGCTCGACGTCCGCCCCGCAGGCAACGGCTGGGCCGTGGAAAAGGCCGTCGGCCTTTTGCCGGGCCGCACTCAGGTCGAGGCGAGCGGCCGGCTGACGCTCGTCGGCACGCCATCTTTCGAAGGTAATCTCCTGATCGCATCGACCCAGCCGTCAGGCCTCGCCACTTGGATTGCGGGGCGCGTCGATCCGTCGATCCGAGGCCTTTCCTCGGCCGGATTTTCGGCCTCGGTCAATCTGACGCCCGAACTGCAACGGTTCGAAAACCTGGAGCTTGCGATCGGCGCGGAGCCTCTGAAGGGAAGGATCGAGCGAGAATCGCCCATCGGTCAAGCGGCGAGCCTCTCCATCGATCTGACGGGAGACGGTCTTGATCTCGATGCGGCTCGGGCGATCGTCGCCCTGGTCGTTGGCGAGGATGCCGAACAGCGGCTGCTCGCCGAACGGGTCGCGACCCGTCTGAAGCTCGGCACCCTGCGCGCGTTCGGTGTCAGCGCGGAAGATGTCGAAGCGATCGCCACATACGAGGCGGGGCAGCTTTCGATCGAGCGGTTCAATCTGGGTAGCGTTGCGGGCAGCGCGATCCGGGTGAGCGGTGCGCTGAGAGAGACAGAGACTACTCCAGTAGGTGAAGCGGAGATCGGTTTCGTCTCTGACGACCCAGGCCCGTTCCTTGCACTGCTGCGGGAACGCCTGCCGGCCAACGCTTTGGTCGATCGCTTAGCCCAGAGCGCGCAATGGTATGCCGACACTGACGTCAAGGGCAGGTTGCAGGTGACGGAGGCGGGTGCCATGACGCTCGGCCTGACTGGCCGCGTCAACCAGACAGCGCTTGCCGCGACAGCCGAGGCTGACGAGATCTCTGCGTTTTTGGGCGGCGGGCAGCGCAGTGTAGAAATCCGGCTGGAGAACGAAGAGGCACAGGTCCTGCTCGGGCAGGCAGGTTTTGATCCGCTGCCTTGGACCACCGGTGAAGGTGGTGTCTTGACCTTGACGGTGAATGCCGCAGGTGAAGGCAATGCCGATGCCGTCGTCAGATTTGCCGGGCCTGTCACCACGCTCGAGGCAACGGCGCAGCTGACGGCTATGGACACGCCTGGCATGCTGGATGGCAAGTGGGATGTGCAGCTCGATAGCCAGGACATCGGCCCCTATCTGATGGCGCTTGGTCTCAGCCTTCCCGACGCGGCAACCGGTCTGCCGCTCAAAGGAGAGACGCAATTCTCGCTTGGCGATGATCAGCTTGCGATCGAAAGCATGACGGGCACGATCGGTGGACAAACGGTCGAGGCTGAGTTGCAGGTGAACCTGACGGGATCCGTTCCGTCGATTGCCGGCACTGTGAGCCTCGATCAACTCGATCTCGACTGGCTTGCGGCGACCATGATCGGCCCGCTCACGGATCCGGTTGATGGCGCCTTATCGGAGGCGGCTCTTGGCGTCGTCAGCTTGCCCTTCGATCTCGATCTCGGCCTGACCGTCAAGCAATTCTGGCCAGGTGCGGCAGAGGCCATGACGGATGTGTCCGGAACGCTGCGCAACAAGGCCGGTGAACTAAGCTTCGATGACATTGCTGGTGACTGGCTAGGCGGCAAGGCCAAGGGTCGGATCTCGGTGGCCAACACCGACGGAAACGGCTTCCTGCAAGCCCGCCTCGATCTCGAGGGGGGCGATGTGCTGAGAACGGTCAATTCACTTCGCATCGGACGCGGAATGACCGAGGCCGAAACGCCCGCCGGCCGCATGGATGTGACGCTGGTTGCCGAAGGCGCCGGCAAGACGCCGGCTGAGTTGATCGGTACGGCCAGTGGCTCTGGCGAGGCGCGGTTCAACAGCCTCACGCTCGACCGGCTGCAGCTCGACATCATGCCGGCACTTATTGCCGAGGTGGATGCTTTGGGAACGGAGATCAGTGAGGACAAGGTTCGGGATATCACCGATCGTCTGATCGAGGATGGCCGAACGGAACTGAGGGGATTGGTCATGCCCTTTGCCTTGTCAGACGGTACGCTGCGCATTCAGGCGGCGAGCCACCAGGCGGATGCGGCCAAGCTCGACGGTGCGCTCAGGCTCGATCTGCGATCCGGCCTGCTCGACGGGGAAATCGGTGTCGCCCTGAACGCCGGAGAGGCCGCCATGGAGGGGGGAGAGCCGAATTTCCGGCTTCTCTTCCAGGGTGACGCGCTCTCGCTCAGTCAGTCACTTGACGTTACGGAACTTACCAATTTTGTCTCTCTGCGCGCCTTCGAGGCCGAGCGGCGGAGGGTTGAGGCGCTGCAGGCAAGCGTTCTCGAAAAACAGAGGCTGAGGCGTGAGGCGGCACTTGCGCGGTCGCGTGCCGAAGAGCGGGCGCGGGCAGAAGCGGAACGCCTGCGGCTGGAAGAGGAAGCGCGGCTCAAGGCGGAAGCGGAAGCGGAAGCCCAGGCTGCGCAAGAGGCCGAAGCAGTTGCTCAACCTGAGGCGCCGGCGGCCACACCGGTGGAGCCCCTGACGACGGACACGGTGCCCGTTGCACCAGTTTTGCCGGTCTCACCGGAAGAGCGCGTGATCCGTCAGCCCTTGCCAGAGATGCGGTTCGAGGGACTGCCTGGGGTCAACTGACCGGATTGCGTTGGAAGTTCGCCTCTGCCGGTCGTCCCAAGACCTTCTCCTCCGCCTCCTCAACCGCCTGCTTGAACTCTCGCAACACGAACAGGCGGAGGGCAGAGGAGAGGTTCGAGTCGAGCGGCCGGCTTTCGTCGATTTCGGCGATCAGGGCAGCAAAGCTCAAACCGCGTTTCCTGGCGATGGTCTTCAACTCGTCGAGGAAGGGATCTTCGACCGAAAAACTGGTGCGGTGTCCGTGCAGGGTGATCGAGCGTTTGCGGATCATGGCGGTCACCGTCTGGATGTTCGAGGTATGGCCGTCCCGATGCGCCCAGGCATCTTTTCGGATCAATCCTGCTCGGGCTTCTCGATCCGCCCCTGTTCGTGCTGCCGGGCTGCCTTGTCGTTGCGTGCCTTGGTCAGCGATTTTTCCGCTTTGGTTCTGCCATGGCTTATGCGGTTCTGTTCGGCCACGCTCTCCCGCTCGTCGCGGGCTTTCGCCTTGCGGAACTGACGGAGATTGACGATGTCGGCCATGGTCTCAACTCCACGGGAAAAGGCCGGGCAGGGGCCCGGCCGTTCGTCATCTATTCACTGCTTCTTTCGGAAAGCGTCGAGCGAAACGACGGAGCCTTCCTTCTTTTCTTCCGTCTTTCCGGCTTCCGTCTCTTCCGTCTTGGCGACGGCTTCCAGCGGGTAGGCGGTGATCTCGGCCTCGCCTTCCTCCTCGTCCGCCAGCGGCACGTCGAATTCGAGTTCGAAGTTCACCGAGGGGTCGTAGAATCCACGGATGGCGTTGAAGGGCACCACGAGCTTTTCCGGTGTGTCGGAGAAAGAGAGGCCGATCTCGAAGAGGCTGTCGGTTACCTTCAGGTCCCAGAACTGGTGCTGGACAACGATCGTCATCTGCTCGGCATATTTCGCCTTGAGATGCTGGGAGATCCGTACGCCCGGCGCGCCGGTCAGGAAGGTGATGAAGAAGTGATGGTCACCCGGCAGGCGCCCCGTCGCGGCAACCTCGGCCAAGACCTTGCGGATCACGCCACGGAGTGCGTCCTGGGCCAGAATGTCGTAGCGAATATGGTCGTGCCCCATCAGATCCCTGCTTTCGTTATCATGCCGATTTTCAGCGGCTTATGCCACGACGCGGCGGCGCGGAAAAGCCCCGGCGCGTGAAACTGGTTCGCGCAATGTACATCAAATCTCTGCCTGCTGGTAGCAGCGAAATCCGAAGCAAAGTCATGGGGAAAGACTGAGGGTTATTTGTGCGTAGGAGGTAGGTGAAGGCTTCTGTTGCCAGGTGCCTTCGGACCCCGCCTTAAGGGGCTAACCCTAAGGACTTAGAGCGGGTTTCCCGCACCGCCATTAGGCAGCGAGAGCGTAACCCTTAGCGTTGTTGTCGTTTGCAACTACACTTGTGACCCGATAACGGCGGTATCATGCCGAGCAAAAGTTCGATCTTTACGCCCTTGTCGATCCTATTTCGCCCCCATCAAAAGCCGGTCTGAAGAAATATCAGATCCGACCGGTTTTTGGTGGAGGCGCCGGGTACCGCCCCCGGGTCCAATAGGTTTATTACACCGACCGTTTATTGCCATAGCCGGAGCAAGCCCCGGCAAAGGTGATATAGGTGTTTCCGATCCCGATGAAAAGAGGGCCGGCGCATAATCGGCCGGGGAGGCTGCTGCTGCCGCCGCTCTGGCGGGGATAACAGCGCATGCCGCATTGGTTTGGGGCGCATGCGGCGATATGATGTGGGTGACAACGACTCGATGAATGGACCCATGCACCAGTATCACGACCTTCTGCGCCATGTTCTGGAGACCGGCAGCGATCGCGGTGACCGCACCGGGACCGGCACCCGGTCTGTCTTCGGCTACCAGATGCGCTTCGACCTCGGCGACGGCTTTCCGGTCATCACCACCAAGCGGCTGCATCTGAAGTCGATCATCCATGAGCTCCTCTGGTTCCTCAAGGGTGACACGAATATCGGCTATCTCAAGGAAAACGGCGTCAGCATCTGGGACGAGTGGGCCGATGAAAACGGCAATCTCGGGCCGGTCTATGGCGCCCAGTGGCGCTCCTGGCCGGATTACGAGGGCGGCCAGATCGACCAGATCGCGCGCCTGATCGAGGGGATCAAGACCAATCCGAATTCGCGCCGTCACATCGTTTCGGCCTGGAACCCGGCGCTGGTCGATGACATGGCGCTGCCGCCGTGCCACTGCCTGTTCCAGTTCTACGTCGCCGATGGCCGGCTCTCCTGCCAGCTCTACCAGCGCTCCGCCGACATCTTCCTCGGGGTGCCGTTCAACATTGCTTCCTATGCGCTTCTGACGATGATGGTCGCGCAGGTGACGGGTCTGGAGCCGGGCGATTTCGTGCATACGCTCGGGGATGCCCATCTCTATGCCAATCACTTCGATCAGGCGAAGCTGCAGCTGATGCGGACGCCGAAGGCGCTGCCGGTCATGAAGCTCAATCCGGAGGTCAAGGACTTGTTCTCGTTCACGTACGAGGACTTCACGCTGATCGGCTACGAGGCGGATGCCAGCATCAAGGCGCCGATCGCCGTCTGAGGCGAAGCAAAGGCAGAACAGGGCATGCATCCCATCAAGATCGTCATCATCGTGGCCGTTGCGGAAAACGGGATCATTGGCCGCGATGGCGATATGCCCTGGAAGCTGTCGACGGATCTGAAGCGCTTCAAGGCGCTCAGCATGGGCAAGCCGCTGGTGATGGGCCGCAAGACCTTCGAATCCGTCGGGTCGAAGCCGTTGCCCGGGCGACCGCACATCATCGTCAGCCGCAGCCAGCGTTTCGACATGACCGGCGTGGAAACCGTGACGAGCCTCGACGAGGCCCTCGAACGGGGACGCCAGATCGCTGCGGAGACCGGTGTCGATGAGCTCTGCGTGGTCGGCGGCGGCGAGATCTATCGCCAGGCACTGGAGCTTGCCGACATCCTGCATGTCACGCATGTGGAGACTGTCGTTGCGGGAGACACGTCATTTCCATCCATCGATCCCGCAAGGTTCGAACTGATCGAGGAAACGGCAGTTCCTGCCGGCGAGAAGGACAACTACCCGACCCGCTACGCGATATACCGTCGCAGGGGCGCCTGATAACGCAAAATTTGCCCTTTCCGAAGAAGAAGTTGCCCCCCTCGCGTTGAAAGCAGTGACCGCGATACCTATAACCCTCTGGAACCTCATGCATGTCGGCCGATCGGCCAGCGGGCGGGGGACTTGGGAGCTTTTACAGCAAAGAGGTATTGATGCCCTGGAGCAATCAAAACGGCGGCGGCGGCGGTCCATGGGGCGGCGGCGGTGGCGGCGGTAACAATCAGGGCCCCTGGGGGCAGGGGCCAAACCGGCCGCGTGGAAACGGCGGCGGCGGCGGTGGCGGCAACCAGCCCCCGGATCTGGAGGATCTGATCCGCCGAGGTCAGGATCGACTGAAAAACATCGTGCCCGGCGGGTTCAACGGCGGTGCATTTGTGATCGTCGGTATCGTGCTGGTCGCCTTCTGGGCGATGCAGGCCGTCTACACGGTTCAGCCGGACGAGCGCGGCGTGGAACTTCGCTTCGGTAAGCCGAAGGAAGAAATTGCAATGCCGGGCCTGCATTTCCATCTCTGGCCGATCGAAGCGGTCGAGATCGTCAAGGTCACCGAACAGCAGCAGAACGTCGGCAGCCGCCCGACATCGAACAATCCCGGCGCCGGCCTGATGCTTAGCGGCGATCAGAACATCGTAAGCGTCCAGTTCTCGGTGCTCTACACCGTGTCGGATCCGCAGTCCTATCTGTTCAACCTCGAAGATCCGACGCAGACACTGCAGCAGGTGTCCGAAAGCGCCATGCGTGAGGTGGTCGGTCGTCGTCCTGCCCAGGACGTCTTCCGCGACAACCGCGAAGAGATCTCGACGCAGGTTCGCGACATCATCCAGGGTACCATGGACACCTATGGCGCCGGCATCGCGATCAACGCGGTTCCGATCGAAGATGCGGCACCGCCGCGTGAAGTGGCCGAAGCCTTCGAAGAAGTGCAGCGCGCCCAGCAGGATGAAGATCGTTTCGTCGAAGAAGCCAACCAGTACGCCAACCAGCGTCTCGGTCAGGCCCGAGGCCAGGCAGCACAGATCCGCGAAGAGGCAGCCGCCTACAAGGATCAGGTCGTCAAGGAAGCAGAGGGTGAGGCGCAGCGCTTCATTTCGATCTACGACGAATATGTGAAGGCGCCTGATGTGACGCGCCAGCGTATCTACCTGGAGACCATGGAGAACGTCCTGCGCAATTCGAACAAGGTGATCATGGGCGATCAGCAGGGTGTCGTACCGTACCTGCCGCTCAATGAACTCATGCGCCAGCCGGGCAACCAAACGACCGGCCAGTCTACGACGGGAGGGAACTGACATGCAGAACCGTCTTCCCTATTTCCTCGTCGCCCTCGGCGTCGCATTGTTCTTCGTCTACTCGTCGATCTTCGTGGTCAACGAGCGTGAACAGGCGATCGTTCTGCGCTTCGGTCAGATCCAGGACGTGAAGAGCGAGCCGGGCATCTATTTCAAGCTGCCCTTTGCCTTCATCGATGCTGATCGTGTCCAGTATGTCGAGGATCGCGCGCTTCGCTTCGATCTGCCTGACATCCGTGTTCAGGTCCGTGGCGGTGCGTTTTATGAAGTCGATGCATTTGCCGTCTATCGCATCAGCGATGCCCGCCGTTTCCGTGAAACGGTGTCGGCGGACCGCGAAGCTGCCGAATCGCGTCTTCGCACCCGTCTCGATGCAGCGCTCCGCCGCGTCTACGGTTTGCGGAACTTCGATGCGGCGCTTTCCGAAGAGCGTGGTTCGATGATGTCCGACGTTCGCAACGATCTCCAGGCGGCGGCTGAAAGCCTCGGTCTGCAGGTCACTGACGTTCGCATTCGTCGTACCGACCTGACGCAGGAAGTCTCGCAGCAGACCTTCGAGCGGATGAAGGCTGAGCGTTTGGCCGAAGCAGAATTCATCCGCGCCCGCGGTAACGAAGAAAGCCAGCGTCGCCGGGCTATCGCCGACCGTCAGGTCGTCGAACTCCAGGCCGAAGCGCAGCGCGATTCGGAAATCCTGCGCGGTGAGGGCGATGCCCAGCGAAACAACATCTTCGCTGACGCGTTCCAGCGGGACCCGAGCTTCTTCGAGTTCTATCGCTCGATGCGCGCCTATGTTGCTTCCATGAGCAACCAGGGCACGACGATGGTGCTGTCGCCCGACAGCGACTTCTTCCGCTTCTTCAACAGCGGAGCAGGCACGGGCAACTCGGCGACACCGACACCCGCACCAGCGGTTGCCCCGCAACCGGCTACGCCGCCGGCGCCTGCCGGCAACTGACACCATGGACGACCTGCTCGCAGGGATCGCCATATTCATGATCATCGAGGGGCTGGCCTATGCGCTGGCCCCTCGTTTTCTTGTGCGCATGGCCCGGCTCCTGCCGCAGATCCCGGAGGATCAGCTGCGTCTGCTCGGCCTCACCGCGATTACCACGGGCGTGGCAATCGCGTGGTGGGTGCGCGGCTGACAAGATCTGGTCGCAAGTCGAGGTTAGATCTCTTCCGGCAATTGTGATTTTCCCTCAGCCCATTCCGCCTTATGTTCACTACGACCCCAGACAAGCCAGTGAGGAAGCCGATGATGAAACCTGCCCGCGCGTCGCGAATGATTCTTTCGGCGCTTCTCACGGGGACGGCCCTGATCGTCGGCACCGTGAGTGCACCGAACCCGGTGGTCGCCCAGCAAGGGCCTCAATCCGTTGCCGATCTCGCAGGCGGCCTGCTCGGCGCCGTTGTCAATATCTCGACGTCGCAAAGCGTTGCCGACGAGGGCGATGGTCCGCTTCCGCAGGTTCCGGAGGGCTCGCCCTTTCAGGAATTGTTCGAGGATTTCTATCGGAATCGCGAAGGCGGCGGGACCAACAACAAGGTGAATTCACTGGGGTCCGGCTTTGTGATCGACCCGACTGGTTTCATCGTCACCAACAATCACGTGATCGAAAACGCCGATGACATCGAGGTCATTTTCTCCGACGGTTCGAAGCTCAAGGCGACGCTGGTCGGCACCGACACGAAGACCGACCTTTCCGTTCTCAAGGTCGAGCCGCCGCAGCCGCTGACATCGGTGAAGTTTGGCGATTCCAAGACAATGCGAATCGGCGACTGGGTCATGGCCATCGGCAATCCGTTCGGCCTCGGGGGCTCGGTGACCGTCGGCATCATCTCGGCAAGCGGCCGCAACATCAATGCCGGCCCCTATGACAATTTCATCCAGACGGATGCGGCGATCAACAAGGGGAATTCCGGTGGACCGTTGTTCAACATGAACGGCGAGGTCATCGGCATCAACACCGCGATTATATCGCCGAGCGGCGGCTCGATCGGCATCGGCTTTGCCGTGCCGACGGAATTGGCTGAAAACATCGTCAATCAATTGATCGAGTTCGGCGAAACGCGTCGTGGCTGGCTTGGGGTTCGCATCCAGCCGGTTTCCGACGAGGTGGCGCAGAGCCTGAACATCGACCGAGCCCGCGGCGCGCTGATCAGCGGCATCGTCGAGGGTGGCCCTGTCGCCAACGGGCCGATCCAGGTCGGTGACATCATCACCACCTTCAATGGACGGGCGATTTCCGAAACACGCGACCTGACCCGTATCGTTGCCGAAAGTCCGATCGGTGAACCGCTCGACGTTGTGATTCTGCGGGACGGGCAGGAGCAGTCGGTGAAGGTGACCCTTGGGCGTCTTGATGATGACGAGGTCGCAAGCAACGAGACGGATCCCGAAACCACCGTCGAGCCCAATGAGGAGGGCACGGCACCCGATGGCGATCAACAGGCGCCTGCAGAGCCTCCGGCCGGCGAGAAGGCCCCTGACGGAAACGAGCAGGGCGTGCCTCCGGCTGCGCCCGATCAGGCACAGCAGAGCGCGCCCGTGACGGAAGGCTTGATCGGTGTGGAGTTGACGGCACTTACCGATGCGAACCGTCTGAGCTTCTCGATTGCCGAAGGTGTCGAAGGCGTTCTCATCACCCGCGTGCTTCCCGGCTCCAAGGCCGAAGGCAAGGGGCTGAAGGTCGGCGAGGTGATCGTGGAGGTCGCCCAGGAATTCATGAAGACGCCGCAGCAGGTTGCGGAAAAGCTCACCAACATCAAAGGCGAGGGGCGTCGCAGCGGCTATCTGATGATCGCCGACAAGGACGGCAATCTCCGTCTGGTGGCGGTCCCGCTGGAATAGCTCAGGCGTAGAGCCTCTCGACCGAGGTGCTGTTCTGCCTCAGATATTCCTCGAACTGGTCGACCGGCATCGGTCGGCCGGCGAGGAAGCCCTGGATCTCGCCGCAGCTCATTTGCCGAAGCAGGTCGAACTGACCCCGGGTTTCGACCCCTTCTGCGGCGACGCTCATGCGCAGATCGCGCGCCAGGCGAATGACGGAGTCGACGATGGCGCGGCTGTCGGCATTGGTCTCAAGGTCGGATATGAACGACTGGTCGATCTTCAATTTGTCAAAGCGATACTGGCGCAGGTAGCTCAAGGATGAGAAGCCCGTGCCGAAGTCATCGAGCGCTATGCGAAGCCCGAGCCTTGCAAGGGAGGCAAGGGTCTGTTCGACCCCGATCGTGGTTTCCATCAGCAGACTTTCCGTCACCTCCAGTTCGAGACGGTGAGCGGGCAGGCGGTTCTGCTTCAGCGCGCTTTCAACGAGTGGCAAGAGCCCCGGGCTCAGAAACTGGCGTGAGGACAGATTGACTGCCACGCGGATGTGGTCCGGCCAGTTGACGGCGTGCTTGCAGGCCTGGCGCAGAACCCAGCTGCCGATTGCGCCGATCTGGCCGGATTCTTCGGCGATCGGGATGAATTCGCCAGGGCTGATGGGGCCGAGCGTCGGATGGTTCCAGCGCAGCAATGCCTCGGCACAGACCACCTGCCGGCTCTGGGCGTCGACGAGCGGCTGGAAGTTGACGGTCAGGCTCTCCTGGGCAACTGCAAGCGCGAGTTCCTGTTCGATCAGATTGCGGCGTCGCGCAGCGGCATCCAGCGAGCTATCGAAGAAGCGGTAACGGTTGCGTCCGTCTGTCTTGGCCCGATAAAGGGCAAGATCGGCGTTGCGCATCAACTGGTCCGGATCGGTGCCGTCGATCGGAGCGCAGGCGATGCCGATGCTGACGCCGACATGGGCCGTGCCGCAGCCAAGACTGATCGGTTTGCCAAGCTTTTCGATGATGCGGGAGGCGAGGCCCGCAGCGCTTTGCGGATCGTCGCCAGACATATGGAGGATCGCAAATTCGTCGCCGCCGATGCGCGCCAGGGTGTCCGTCTCACCGCGGATCTGGCTCAGAATGCTGGCAATGGCGCGCAGCAGTTCGTCGCCGCCGGCATGGCCGAAATTGTCGTTGATGTGCTTGAAACGATCGAGATCTAGCAGCAGGACCGAGAAAGGGTCGCCGAAGCGCTGATAACGCGATACCGCGCGTTCGAAATCTTCGGAAAGGAGAACCCGGTTGCCGACTTCCGTCAACGGATCATGCCGGGCCATGTGTTCGATGCGCAGACGGCTTTCGCGGCTTGCCGTGACATCGCGACCTACTCCGCGATAGCCGCAGAACTGCCCTTCCTCGTCCTGTATTGCCTTTGCCGTCAAGGACCAGATCGCCAGTTCCCCTCCCAGTTCGACACAGATATCCTGATCACGGAAGGACTGTCTCGTCTCCAGACAGGTGATGAAGTTCTCCCTGCAGTCCATGCCCTCGATCCCGACGGCTGCGAAGGGCATGATCGCGGCGAGCGGCTTGCCGATCACCATGGCTTCGGGGACCTGCATCTGTTCGTAGAAACGGTTGGAGGCGCGAACCAGGTTGATATCTTCGTCGGTGCCCCACAACCAGTCCGCCGCATTCTCTTCGAAGTCGTTCAGCAAGAGATTGATGACGTCTCGCTGTTCGTCGGCTGCAAGTTTGGCCCGGACGCGCTCCGTGAGGCTTCGGCAGACCGCGAGCGACGAGCGGATGATGATCGCGGCGAAGATCAGGTAGAGGACGAAGAGATAGGCGCCGACAATGGTCGGATCGCGGGAGAGGGCGATCGCGGCCCCGACGGCAACGGTGCCGCAAAAGACGATCGATGCTGGCGGGATGGTCGCCAGGGCGAAGCCGCCGCCGCCGGCCATGCCGACTGTGAGCGCGATCAGGACCATGCGTTGCGTTTCGTCGGCTGTGTGGTAGGCGGCCACATCGAGGGCTGCCCAGAGGCCGCTCAGGATCGCGGCATAAATGATCGCGCGAACTGTTCCGCGCAGGCTTGCCCGCTCGCGCATGCCGCGTTTGCGATTGCGCCACCAGGAAAGGGTTGTAAAGGCCACGACAGTCAGGATCAGGCCGCAGATCACATAGACTTCGGTCGCGGACGGGCTGCCGTAAAAGGCAAATACTGTAAGGACCGCGTTGCAGAGGTTGGCCGCCATCATCCACGGCGTACTGGTGCCGACGACCGACAGTCGGACTGCGCGGATACGTTCTGCCTCTTCCGCCGTCTGGTCACCTTCACCAAGGCGCAGGAAGCGGTCGTACAGGTTCGCAATCGGTGCCGCGACATACGCGGAAAACATCTTCTGCATACGGAAGTTCGTAGCAGATACATTTTAAGTCTCAGTAAATTAGGAATATCACCTTGTTCGGATCTCGATGGATTCGAACTGTGTTCTGAACAATACATGCCGCTTTAGGTGCGGATGCGTTTCGGGGACCTTGGGATGATCGAAATCCTGGCCTATCAGACGCTGCATGCCGATCCTTTGCATGACAGCGATCGAGCGATGATTGCGGTCCACGGCAAAGGCATGGACGTCGGGCAAGCGGAGGTCGGCGCGCGCGTATTCAATCAGTCGAGATGCCGCTTCGGTAACGTAGCCTCGACCCCAGAAGCGGGTGGCCAGCCGCCAGCCGATCTCGATTGCTCCCTCGGGCAGGATGCCGGGAAGGTCCACGGGTGAGAGGCCGCAGAAGCCCATCGCTTCGTTGGTTACACGATCGGTCAGCGCGTAGAAGCCAAGACCCGTTTCGCTGATCATGTCCCGGTTCCGGTCGAACAGGATGTCGCATTCGGCATGGCTGCGGCGGAGCGGGAAGAACTCCATGACTTTTTCGTCGCGGTTGATCTCGTAGAACAGGTTGCGATCCTCGTCCTGCCAGTTGCGCAGGATCAGCCTCTCCGTCTCGACGATCAGCATGATCAACCCTTATTCGGTCACGAAGTCCGACTTGCGGTAGCCCTGCAGGTAGAGAAGCGCGGTGAGATCGCCGTGGTCGATGCGGATCTTCGCCTCGGCGGCTACGGCCGGCTTGGCATGCAAAGCGACGCCGGAGCCGGCGATGCCGAGCATGCCCAGATCGTTGGCGCCGTCGCCGACGGCAATTGTCTCGTTCGGGCTGATGCCGAGACGGCCTGCGATGTCGAGCAGGGAATCCACCTTGGCCTGCTTGCCGAGGATCGGTTCGGCAACCTCGCCGGTCAGGACGCCGTCCTGCTCGATCAAGATGTTGGCGCGGTTCTCATCGAAACCGAGCATGGTGGCGATCGGTCCGGTAAAGACGGTGAAGCCACCGGAGACGAGTGCGGTGTAGCCGCCTTTCGCCTTCATCGTCGCAATCAGTTCCTTGCCGCCCGGCGTCAGCGTAATGCGCTTTTCAATGACCTCGCCGACGACCGAGATCGGCAAGCCCTTCAGCAGCGCCACGCGCTCGCGCAGGGCGGGCTCGAAGGCGATCTCGCCGTTCATGGCCCGAGCCGTGATCTGGGAGACCTTGTCCTTCAGACCGACTTCGGCTGCCAGTTCGTCGATGCATTCCTGGCCGATCATCGTCGAATCCATGTCGGCGATCAGGAAGGACTTGCGGCGGGTATCGGCATCCTGGACCGCGACATCGACAGGCTGACCCTCCAGCGCCTGCCGCAGGGCGCGCTCGGCCTCGATCGGATCAGTGCCATCGGGAAGGGGTATGTCGCAGGCGATCCCGTCGGCCAGCCAGTAGAGGCGCGAGGACGCGACGGCCTCGGTGGCCTTTTCGGCGATGGCCCGGCTCAGAACAGGGTTTGACGGATTGGCGACAAGCGTGGCAACCAAGGCCATGATGGAAGATCCTGACAAGAACAACGACGCGATCCTGATAACCGGGCCGACCGCCAGCGGCAAGTCTGCGCTCGCGCTTCAATTCGCCCGCCGCCATAACGGAGTCGTCATCAATGCCGACAGTATGCAGGTCTACGACACGCTACGCGTCGTCACTGCCCGCCCGGGCGAGGCAGAGATGGGTGGCGTGCGGCACGAGCTCTATGGTCATGTCCCGGCCGGCCGGACCTATTCGACCGGCGACTGGTTGCGTGAAGCGGGTGCGCTGGTCGAACAGTTGAAGCACGAGAAGCGTCTTCCGGTGTTCGTCGGCGGCACCGGGCTCTACTTCAAGGCGCTGACCGGTGGGCTTTCGGAGATGCCCGCAATCCCGGCCGACCTGCGGGCGGAGATCCGCCAGCGGCTTCAAACCGAGGGTGCCGATGCGTTGCATCGGGAATTGGTTGAGGTAGATCCGGCGATGGCGCAGCGCCTCAGTCCGGGCGATGGTCAAAGGATCGTGCGGGCGCTCGAGGTGTTCCGGGCGACAGGACGGTCGATCGCCGAGTTTCAGAAGCAGTCCGGACCGCAGCTGGTCGATCCGGATCGCGCCCGCAAGCTCGTGGTCCTGCCAGATCGCACGGTGCTGCACGACCGGATCAACAGGCGCTTCGAGCTGATGATGGATGAGGGGGCGATCGAGGAGGTCGAAGCGCTTCTGTCGCTTGGCCTGAAGCCGGAGATGCCTGCCATGAAGGCGATCGGCGTGGCGCAAATCGCCGAAATGCTTGCCGGCCGGATCAGCCGACACGAGGCGGTCGATCGCGCGTCTGCAGCGACGCGCCAATACGCAAAGCGCCAGATGACCTGGTTCCGTAACCAGATGGATGAAAGCTGGGAAAGGGTCGACCCGGCAGTTTTCCGGATCGGCTGACGTTTAGTCGCGCTTGTAGAGGCTCGATAGCGGCTTTTTCAGAATGCTCTCGCGCAGGGAGGAACCACCTTCGCGGCGCAAGGGCTGGGAGCCGAAAGTTGCCGATGGGGGATCGGCAGCTGCGGTATGAGCCGGAGCCGGGGCTTCCATGCGTTGGCGAGGCGCATCGTCGCTACCAGAACGGGGCAGCATGTCCGGACGGTAGGGCTCGATCGTCGGCGTCTCCGAGGCTGGCAATGCCTGTCGCTGCGGCGGCGTCTCGAAAGGCTGACGCGTCACGGGTGACGGTGATGTCATCGGGAAAGAGGCTGCGGTCGGTCGCGCCGGTGGCTGTGGGGCAGGCGACGGGCGCAACGTTTCGAAGGCTCCGTCGTCGTCGAACTCTTCATCGTCATAGAGGCCTTCCGGCGCAGACGGCATGCCGCCGAAAGTGGTCTCGAAGCTCTGCTGGAAGGCTGAGATGTCCGGCCCGGCTATGGCACGCATACGACCGACAATGGTGCGGAGATCGACGGTGTCAGGCGTTTCTTCGGTCTGTTTGGCGTTGACGCCGTTGGCTTTCGGCAGCGCCGACTCCGCCACACGGGTGAAGCGCATGCGCATGGGAACGGCGATCGCCTCACCGAAGGCGATGGCTTCGCCGTTGCCGATCGAGGAAATGAAGCTGGTGGTCGAGATCGAACTGTCGGGGATGGCCGAGCGGATGATCTCCTGGTCGCGGTCGTTGGCAAGGCGCATGGCAAACAGCGTCGAGCACTGCGACAGGATCGTCTGGTCGAGTTCGCCCGGGCGCTGGGTGATTACACCCAGCGAGACGCCGTATTTCCGGCCTTCCTTGGCGATGCGGGCGATGGCCTGGCGCGTCGGGAAGAAGCCGAGAGTGGGGTCGGCAGGCACGTAGCGGTGGGCCTCTTCGCAGACGACGAGCATGTGGATCGCGCCGTTCGACCAGAGCGCCAGTTCGAAGGCCATGCGGCAGAGAACCGAAGCAACCGAGTTGACGACTTCCGACGGTATGCCGGCAAGCTGGAAGGTCGAGATCGGGCGGTCGTCACCCGGGATGCGGAAGATATGCGCGATCGTCTCCATGATCGTGTCGCTGATCGTATTGTTGGAGAACATGAAGTGATAGCGCGGGTCGTTGACCGCCGACATGATGCGCATTTTCAGCGAGCGCAGGAATGGTTTTTCGCCGCGACCTTCGAGGCGTCCGATGCGCTCGTCGATGAGCGCGAGCAGGTCGGCGATGCGGTAGGGCACCGGTGTGTCGGCGGTCATCGAGCTCTTGTCGGCCATGCGCCGCATCAGGGCACTCTCGTTGCCACGGAAGGCGCGTTTGGCTTCGGGCATCAGGTCGCGCAGGATGTCGAGTTCTTCGGCAACTGGAGGGCGGCCGCGGAACAGGACCTCGGCAAATTCGTCGAGGCGCATGAGCCAGAAGGGCAGGTCGAGCGTGTCGGTGTCGATGACGACGGCAAGCTCGGGGAAGGCGGCGGCAAATTCGTTATGCGGATCGAGAATGAGGATGCGCAGCTTCGGATCGCTTTCGATCGCCTTGCGCAAGAGCAGCGAAACGGCGGTCGATTTGCCAACGCCGGTCGAGCCGACCACGGCGAAGTGCTTCGACAGCATGGACGGGACATGGATCGTTGCGTCGATCGTTTCGTCCTGGGTGAGCTTGCCGATGACTGCTGTGTCGCCGAGGCGGGTGTCGTAGATGCGCAGAAGATCGGCCGCACGAATGCGGTGGGCGATGGCTCCGAGATAGGGATAGCGCGAGATGCCGGTCGAGAAGAGTTCCTGGCCGTCTTCGTGAACGTAGACTTCGCCGAGCAGTTCGACCTCGATGAGAAACTGGTTGTCAGCCCCTTCGCCCCAGTCCTTGCCCTCCGTCTGCATGGAATAGGCGAGTGCTACGACGCGGTTCTTGCCAACGGTGATCGAGATCAGACGACCGACGGACCAGAGCTCCGTGAGATCCGTGCCGCCGTCTTCGGCGACGGCTGCAATCGTTGCACGCGCGCCGTTGCAGGCGACGACGCGTCCGAGCATCCGGTTGCCAGGCCGCATGCCATCGCGGCGGTCTTGATCTCCGGCTGCGCCGGACTTGCGAAGATCATCATTCAACAAGCGCATTCTCCCTGCTGGCGCAAGCTTATGGGGGCGCGCTTAAAATTTCGTGTAACGCATTAGGCTGGCGGTGATGATTTATCATTGTCTGCGCAACAAACTTTCGCTTTGGCGTCGGAAATTTTGCAAAAGATGCGTTGACGCTTGCGGGCTTTCTGGCTAACACTTCGACCCATGAAAAACTCGGTTGCACTTATCGTGGTGGGACGGCGCATGGGCAGGATGGTGTAACCATCCGGCGATAGCCACCCATGCGCTAGATGACAGGCTCCTCAAGGGGCCTTTTTTTATGCCCTAAACCGGGTTATCAGCCCCAAAAACCAAGAAGGCAGATGGAAACACAGCATGACGGGTAAAGACAATCAGATGACCGGCGCCGAGATCGTCCTGCGCGCGCTCAAGGATAACGGTGTCGAACATATCTTCGGCTATCCCGGCGGCGCCGTGCTTCCGATCTATGACGAGATCTTCCAGCAGGAAGACATCCAGCACATCCTCGTGCGCCACGAGCAGGGTGCCGGCCACGCAGCTGAGGGATATGCGCGCTCGACCGGCAAGGTCGGCGTCATGCTGGTCACGTCAGGTCCTGGCGCCACCAATGCGGTGACGCCGCTGCAGGATGCTTTGATGGACAGCGTTCCGCTCGTCTGCATCTCCGGCCAGGTTCCGACCTCGCTGATCGGTTCGGATGCCTTCCAGGAATGCGATACCGTCGGCATCACGCGTCCCTGCACCAAGCACAACTGGCTGGTCAAGGACGTCAACCAGCTGGCCTCGATCATCCATGAAGCCTTCCGGATCGCCCAGACGGGCCGTCCGGGTCCGGTCCTCGTCGATATCCCGAAGGACATCCAGTTCGCCACCGGCACCTACACTCCGCCGGATGCGCACAAGGCGCTGAAGAGCTACCAGCCAAAGGTTTCGGGCGATGCCCGCGCCATCCAGGCTGCCGTCGAGCTGATGGCGACGGCTCGCCGTCCGATCATCTATTCGGGTGGCGGCGTCATCAATTCCGGTCCGGAAGCCACCAAGCTGCTGCGTGAACTGGTCGGTCTCACCGACTTCCCGATCACCTCGACGCTCATGGGGCTCGGCTGCTATCCGGCTTCGGGCAAGAACTGGCTTGGCATGCTCGGCATGCATGGTTCCTACGAAGCAAACATGGCGATGCATGACTGCGACGTCATGGTCTGCATCGGTGCGCGCTTCGATGACCGCATCACCGGCCGTCTGAACGCATTCTCGCCGAACTCGAAGAAGATCCACATCGACATCGATCCGTCGTCTATCAACAAGAATGTCCGCGTCGACGTACCAATCACAGGCGATGTCGGTCGCGTTCTCGAAGACATGGTCCGCGCCTGGCGCGCCCTGCCGAAGAAGCCTGAGGCGTCGCAGACGGCCGAATGGAATGCCAGCATTGCCAAGTGGCGGGCTCGCAACTCCTTCGCCTACACGCCGTCCAAGGACGTCATCATGCCGCAATATGCGCTGCAGCGGCTTTATGAGCTGACCAAGCATCGCGACACCTACATCACGACGGAAGTCGGCCAGCACCAGATGTGGGCGGCCCAGTATATCGGCTTCGAGCAGCCGAACCGCTGGATGACCTCGGGTGGCCTCGGCACGATGGGTTACGGCCTGCCGGCCGCAATCGGCGTCCAGGTCGCACATCCCGACGCATTGGTCATCGATGTCGCGGGCGATGCCTCGATCCAGATGTGCATTCAGGAAATGTCCTGCGCCATCCAGTACGAGCTGCCGGTCAAGATCTTCATCCTCAATAACCAGTACATGGGCATGGTGCGCCAGTGGCAGCAGCTGCTGCACGGCAACCGCCTGTCGAGCTCCTATACGGAAGCCATGCCTGACTTCGTCAAGCTGGCGGAAGCCTATGGCGCGGTTGGCATCCGTTGCGAAAAGCCCGACGATCTCGACGGTGCCATCCAGGAGATGGTCGACGTGAAGAAGCCTGTCATCTTCGACTGCCGTGTCGCCAATCTCGCCAACTGCTTCCCGATGATCCCGTCGGGCAAGGCCCATAACGAAATGCTGCTGCCGGACGAGGCGACCGACGAAGCGGTTGCCACTGCCATTGATGCCAAGGGCCGTCAGCTCGTCTGACCGGGAGGAAAAAGATCATGAACGCTCATCTTCAGCCGACCGGTTCGGCCTATTTCATCGCCAAGGAAACCTCCGCCATCGAGAGCCATACGCTCTCGGTGCTCGTCGACAACGAGCCCGGCGTTCTCGCCCGCGTCATCGGCCTGTTCTCCGGTCGCGGCTACAACATCGAGAGCCTGACGGTCTCGGAGACCGAGCACGAGGCGCATCTGTCGCGCATCACGATCGTGACGCGTGGAACGCCTGGTGTGCTTGAGCAGATCAAGGCGCAGCTTGAGCGCATCGTGCCAGTGCACCGCGTCCTCGACCTGACGGTTCGCGCTAAGGAGCTCGGCCAGGAGCGGCCGATCGAGCGTGAGGTGGCGCTGGTGAAGGTCGTTTCGACCGGTGAAATGCGTGCCGAGACGCTTCGGCTTGCCGATGCCTTCCAGGCGAAGGTCGTGGATGCGACGGTCGACCATTTCATCTTTGAGATCACCGGCAAGTCATCGAAGATCGACCAGTTCGTCTCGATCATGAAGCCGCTCGGGCTCAACGAGATCTGCCGCACCGGCATTGCTGCGATGAACCGCGGCCCGCAGGGCATGTAAGGAATTCGGTAATTCCCGAAGTGAAAAGGGCGGCCTCGCGGTCGCCCTTTTTTGTTGCCGGCCTTTCAGTTCATGCCGAGGAGATCGAGAAGGCCCATTTGTTGCGGCGCCGGGGGCGGATCGGCCTCTGCCTTCTTCGGCTTTTCCTTGGCCGGTTTGTCGCTCGCCGGCTTCATCTTGGCTTTCTTCTCGGCCTTCGTTACCGATGGGGCGGTCTCGGCTGCGTCGTTCTTCTTCTTGGCAGACTTTTTCGGCGGCGCTGGCACATCCGCTGCCGCTTCCACTTCGGCCTCGTCGTCTGGTGCCGTGGTCGTGGTCAGCATGGCAGTCAGTGCATGCCGCAGGGCCGCTGGCCTCAGGCTGTAGTGGATATACTGGCCCTTCTTCTCACCTTCGATCAGTTCGGCATTTTCGAGGATCGAGAGATGCTGGGAGATCGAAGGCTTGGCCATGTCGAAGCGGGCGGCGATCTCGCCGGCGGTCAGCGTCGACTGGGCGAGGTGCACCAGCATCATGCGGCGTGGATCGGAGGCGAGTGCGTGGAAGACGCGGGACGAGATCTTGTCCATTGCCGGATGTATTTCGGTTTTTCCGCGCTTTGCCATGTGGTCCCTCAGTCGTGCGGCTCTTTCTCCGCAATTCTCGAATTAGGCAATCTCCTAATTTCCTGAGGGGCTGGCGTAAAGTGCTGGAAATGCTGGGCCTGTGGATAGATCGCGATTTTCCGATGCATGGGAGAGGATCGGGCGCCCTGCTTTCTCTCCCCTTTACAACATCGCCAGCGCTACTTTCCGGGACGGTGGCGGGAAGGCCACGTCCAGACGCGCCCAGTCTTCATCGGAGATGTCGAGATCGACCGCCTCGCGATTTTCCTGCAGGCGGCGCAGGTTCGAGGTCTTCGGGATCGGGATCACGCTTTCGCGCTCCAGCAGGAAGGCGAGCGCGACCTGTGCCGGAGTCGCCTGATAGGCCTTGGCGATGTGGATCAGTTCAGCGTGCTGGAGGATGCGGCCCTGCTCGATCGGCGAATAGGCCATGACCGGGATCTGGTGCTCCTGGCACCAGGGCAGGAGGTCGAATTCGATGCCGCGGCGGGAAAGATTGTAGAGGACCTGATTGACGGCACAGTTCTCGCCATCGGCCACCGAGAACAGTTCCTCCATGTCATCTAGGTCGAAATTCGAGACGCCCCAGGCGCGAATTCTGCCCGCAGCTTTCAGTTCTTCCATCGCCGCAACCGTGTCTTCGAGTGGGTGTTCTCCCCGCCAGTGCAACAGATAGAGATCGAGATGATCGCTCCCCAACCGGTCGAGGCTGGCATGGCAGGCCTTGATCGTGCCGTCGTAGCTGGCATTCCAGGGCAGGACCTTGGAGACGAGAAAGGCGTCTTCGCGCCGATCCTTCAGCGCTTCGCCGACAATGCGTTCGGCGCCGCCATCGCCATACATTTCGGCCGTGTCGATCACGGTCATGCCAAGGTCCAGTGCCAGCCTGATGGCATCGACTTCGGCTTTCGCGGCGGATCGATCCTCGCCCATCATCCATGTGCCGAAGCCGAGGCTCGGGACCTCTGCGCCGCCCGGCAGGGTGACAGTCGGTATGGTGTCATGCATGGTGGAGCTCCTCGGGGCGGGCTGTGCGAAGGATAGCGAGGCGGTCCCGCGAGGCAAGCGACAAAGTCCCGCTCCTTCGTGTCACCATAACAAGAATGGTGATGGCGTGGGCTCAAAGGACAGATAGGCTGACATAAAAATCCGGGAGAAACATCCATGTCGGCCGATACGCTTCTGGCGCTTGTGGTCTTTGCCTTCGCGACCTCGATCACCCCGGGGCCGAACAACATGATGCTGTTTGCGTCGGGGGTGAACTTCGGCTTCCGCCGGACCATTCCGCATATGCTCGGCATCGGTGCCGGATTCTTCTCGCTGCTGATCGGTGTCGGCCTCGGTCTCGGCGCTATTCTTTCGGCCTATCCACCTGCCTTCATCGCGCTCAAGGTTGCCGGCGGGCTCTATCTCCTCTGGATCGCGTGGAAAATCGGTTCGTCACGCACGATGGGTGAGGGTGAGGCCAAGGCACGACCGATGAGCTTCCTGGGGGCTGCCGCCTTCCAGTGGGTCAATCCGAAAGCCTGGGTGATGGCCGTAACCGCCATGGCGGTCTATCCTAACCCGGAGCATTATGCTCTGACTGTCGGGATCGTCGCGCTGGTCTTCGCGGCCGTCAATGTTCCCAGTGTATCCACCTGGGCGGGCTTCGGCTCGGCTCTTCGGGAATGGTTGTCGGTCCCGGTGCGGCTCAAATGGTTCAACATCACCATGGCCTTGCTGCTGGTGCTGAGCCTTTGGCCCATGCTCAACTAGGAAACTTCGATGTCTGGTCACCACCATGAAGATCATGATCATCATCACGGGCATGATCACCACCATGACAACCAGTATTCCGACATGGAGGCCCGCGTGCGGGCGCTCGAGACTTTGCTGACGGAAAAGGGCCTGATCGATCCCGGGGCGATCGACGCCATCGTCGAGACCTATGAGACGAAGGTGGGACCGAGGAATGGCGCGCGGGTGGTGGCGAAGTCCTGGGTCGATCCCGAGTTCGCCGACTGGCTGACGCGCGATGCGACGGCGGCGATCGCGAGCCTCGGCTATACGGGCCGGCAGGGCGAGCATATGCGCGCCGTCTTCAACACCCCCGACACCCACAATCTCGTCGTCTGCACGCTGTGCTCCTGTTACCCGTGGTCGGTGCTTGGTCTGCCGCCGGTCTGGTACAAGGCGCCGGCCTATCGGTCCCGAGCAGTAATCGATCCGCGCGGTGTGCTTGCCGAATTCGGGGTGACCTTGCCGGAGGAGATGCAGATCCGCGTCTGGGATTCCACGGCGGAGCTTCGCTATCTCGTAGTGCCCTTGCGTCCTGCAGGGACGGAAGGGTTGGACGAAGAGGCACTCGCCAAGCTCGTGACGCGCGACTCGATGATCGGCACTGGTCTCGCGTTGTCGTCGGAGGTCCTGTCATGAACGGGCCGCATGATCTTGGCGGGCAGATGGGCTTCGGTCCGGTCGCGCCTGAGAAAGGCGAACCCTACTTCCATGCAGAATGGGAGAAGCGGGCGCTCGGCATCACGCTCTCCTGCGGCGCGTTCGGTGCCTGGTCCATCGACGAGAGCCGGCATGCGCGCGAGAATATTCCGCCGGCGAGTTATCTGGCGGCGAGCTATTACGAAGTGTGGATACGCGGGATCGACATGCTGCTCGAGCGGCATGGTTTTGCCACCGCCGAAGAGCTGGCAACAGGGCAGCACGCGGAGCTGGGCCGAGCGCCGAAGCGCGTCCTGAAGGCCGAGATGGTCGAAGGTGTGCTGGCCCGTGGCGGACCTTGCGACCGGCCCGTCGAGACCGAGCCGAAGTTTGCCGTCGGTGACCGGGTGCGGACGAAGAATTTCCATCCGACCGGCCACACGCGTCTACCCCGCTATGCCCGGGCGAAAACGGGTGTGGTCGAGGCCGTCCAAGGCAGCTTCGTTTTCCCTGATGATAATGCCCATGGACGGGGCGAGAACCCGCAATGGGTCTATACGGTCGTGTTCACGGGAGAGGAGATCTGGGGCAAGGGCGCGGATCCGACTCTGACCATCTCGATCGATGCATGGGAGAGCTATCTTGAGCGTGTGTGACACGGTGACCGATCTGGCGGCATCGCCGGGCCTGCCGCGCTCGACCGAAGGCGCGCCCGTCTTCGCCGAACCCTGGCACGCGCAGGCCTTTGCCATGACCGTGCATCTGCACGCACGTGGCGTGTTCAGCTGGACCGAATGGGCGGACAGCCTGTCTGCCGAAGTCCACAGACCGGAGCGGGCGACTGACGGTTCCGACTATTTCGACGCCTGGGTCGCAGCATTGGCCGGGCTGCTGGAGCGCAAGGGGCTGGCCGATCGCGATACCGTCGAGGCCTTGCGCGAAAGCTGGCAGCGGGCGGCCGAGGCGACGCCGCATGGTACGCCCATCGAGCTCGCCAATGATCCGCTCAAGGGCTGATGTCCACGATTTGTTCTGACTTTCCCGGCTTTGGCCTTGCATCGGGCCAACGAATCCGCGCATGACCTAGGTCATGCAATTCGCGCCCCAGCAAGACGAGGCCCTCAAGGCCGTTTCGAAATGGCTGAAGGAGGGGAAGACCCCCGTCTTCCGTCTGTTCGGCTATGCCGGTACGGGCAAGACGACGCTCGCCAAACATTTTGCCGAGCATGTCGATGGCGAGGTGCTGTTTGCCGCCTTCACCGGCAAGGCGGCGCAGGTTCTGCGCTCGCGTGGCGCCTCGAATGCCAAGACCATCCATTCGCTGATTTATCGCCCGCGCGGCGAGGAGGCGGTGGAGGACGAGGAAACCGGCAAGACCTCGATTGCGCCAATGTTCTCGATCAACCGCCAGAGCCCGGTCGCCAAGGCGGCACTCATTGTCATCGACGAATGCTCGATGGTCGATGAGGCGCTGGGACGCGACCTGATGAGCTTCGGCACGCCGATCCTGGTGCTGGGTGATCCCGGCCAGTTGCCACCTGTTTCCGGCGGCGGATTCTTCACCGATCAGGAGCCGGACTATCTGCTGACAGATATCCATCGCCAGGCGCGCGACAATCCGATCATCCAGCTTGCCATGCATATCCGTGAGGGCAAGGAGATCATGTATGGCGATTACGGCGATACTGCACGCGTGATCTCGAAGAACCAGGTGACGCAGGATCTTGTGCTGGGGGCGGATCAGGTTCTGGTCGGCACCAACAAGACACGGCGGCGCTACAATATGCGGCTGCGCGAGTTGAAAGGCTTCACCGTCGACTATCCGCAGGCCGGCGACAAGCTCGTATGCCTTAGGAACGATCAGGTGAAGGGCCTGCTCAACGGCTCGCTCTGGCAGGTTATGACGTCGTCGCGCGAGACGGTGAAGCCCGGCATCAATCTCCTGATCAAGCCAGAAGACGACGACATGGATCGCGGGGCAGCCAAGATCAAGCTGCTCAAGGACGCCTTCGCGGATATCGAGACGGAGATACCTTGGTCGACGCGCAAGCGTTACGACGAGTTCGACTACGGCTATGCATTGACAGTGCACAAGGCCCAGGGCTCACAGTGGAACGATGTTGTCTTGTTCGACGAGAGCTGGGCGTTTCGCGATACACGCGAGCGCTGGCTCTATACCGCCGTGACCCGCGCGGCAGAGACGCTCACCATCGTCAGATGAGCGCTCCTGACTAGGTCACTTCGCCTTGAGGGCGGTCAGCGTCGCCATCAGCTCCACGTTGTCCTTGCCGGACGCCTCGGCGATCTCCGACAGGCTCGTAGCGCCATCCGCTGCCGCAAAGCCCTTCTGTTTCAGCCCATCGACCACTTCGGCTTCAGATCTTCCGAGCAGAGGTGCAACCTCACCCGGCGTGCCGGCTGCGATGATATTGATCATGGCAAAAGCCGGATTTCCACCGCTACCGCTTGCCGAACCTGTGATGGCAGGCCAGGCGAAGGCGAGGCCGGTGACCAGACAGAGGCCGAGCGACAGGGTCATCGGCAGGCGCTTGAAATAGGCGAGGAACGGGCGCCAGTTTTTCCAGACATGCAGGACGAAAGGCAGAATGAGAACAAGGCTCAGCCATTCATGCATCTCGCGGAAGGCGGTCGTGCCGTAGTGAAAGAACAGGGCTATCCCGGAGATCAGTGAGATCAGGAACAGGCCGGTGGTGAAGGGGGTTGCATAACGGGACAGGATACTCGGCATGGGGCGACCTCAGTCTTTGGGTATGACCCGCTCCTAGCTCCAGCTGCAGCCGCTGTCCCGTTAAACTTCCTCCACTATTGATGATGGACAAGACCAGGGCTGGTCTTCAATTGGCGACCAAACCGAGAAGAACGGCTTTCGCCACGGCCTGGAAGCGGTTTTGCGCTTGGAGTTTGCCGACGATGCTCGCCTCCACGGTACTGACCTCTTCGGTTTTCAGTTCGAGCGTCCGCGCGATCCGGATCGGCGTATAGCCTTCGACCATCAACTGCAGGCAGCGGGCTTCCGTCTCGGTCAGGGTTGGCCCCTTCTGTTCCGTGTTCAACTGACCGGCTTCGACCTCTTCGTGGTCGAGCAGGGCATTGAGTTGCTGGAGCTGACGGTGGACCGTCGAAAGGTTTGACGCCAGTTCACGGCGACGGCCGAGCAGGGCTTCCTCAAGAATCAGGTTTGCTTCGCTTGTCGAGGTGGCGGTCGAGAGTGTTTCGAACAGGTCCTGGATGAGCGAGACCGACATGCCGACCTCTCGGCACACATTGATCAGCGCCATCCGGGCGATTTCATCGCATCCGTAGACCCGCATCAGGCCCATGCGTCGGGCGGTGAGCAGGCCCTTTTCCTCGTAGAAATGCAGCGTTCGGTGGGTGACGCCGAAGAACTCTGCCATTTCGGCAATCGCGACCGGCTCTTTCGGTGGGGTTCTCGTCTGGACGAGGTCCGGCAAGAGAAATGCCTTGTTAGGCTGACTGGATACGCTGGTGATCGGTTGCAGATGGTGTGTTCCGTGCGGCATGTACCCCTCCATGTTCAGTGCCAACGCGTCTGCTGAAGCCGATAGTTCCTCTTTTGCTGTGCTGTCTCGCTGACCCCGCTGCATCTCGAATCGCCGTCTGATTGAAGATTATAGTATATTTGAAATCCTTAAAATAAGTTTTCGCAAAAGGGAATTGCGCCTCATGTCTGGAACGCGTGGCTCAGCGTGGCAGGGAGGAAAGGGCGATCAGCCTCGTCATCTCGGTGATGATCTCGCTGCTCTGGCCGAGGCCGGCCCATTGCTGCTGGGACTGACGGGCAGTGATATAGCTCGCATCCGAACGCTCCAGCGTATAGCGATAGGTGGCGTCGAGGCACTGCATCTGTCCCGTCGATAGATCGTTCTTGTGGCAGAAGCGATAGATCGAACCCGGTATCGTGAGGTTTGCTCCGGCAAAGCCGTTCGCCAGCGCACCGATTTCCAGACTGTCGCCGGAAGTCTCGCAGACGCCCATGCTGATCGGCACCTCGCTGCCGGAGCGGAGATGGCGCAGGCCGAGTTTGAGCTCGGTGCCGAGACTATGCGCCTTCAATTCGAAATGGAGGGGATGCGGTGCTCCGCCTTCGAAACTGGGTTTTTCACTCGGGCCGGCGATGCAGACCGCCCAGAGCCTCGTGCTCCAGAGCCGGGTCGCATTGACGAAGATCGAGGCGATGAGATCGTCGCCGTCCGGGCGGCGGATGAAAAGCCTTGGAATTGAGGCCTTGTCGTCGGCGAGAGCAGGGCTCTCGACATCAGCGAAGGTGGTCTCGATCAATTCGAGGTCGCGCTCACGGACCATGCTGGCTTGCGATGCGACGCGGTCGTAGACCGGAACATAACCGCCGAGCGGAATGCGAATGCGTAGCGGATCATCGCGGCCCTCGCAGGCATAGAACTGGTTCAGCAGCTTGCGCAACTTTCCGGCCTGGACACGGACCAGCGGATCTGTGCCCGGATCGAAGCCGTGATTGCGGCTGAACACATCGATGCCGATCGTGTAGCCTTTCAACTGATGCGACAGGCCGAGTTGCTCCATCTCGACGATGAATTTGAGGAAGGAGCGCAGCCTCTCTGAGCGTGCGAATGTCCTGCTCCGCAACACCCGCTGCAGAGCGTCCGAAACCTGCTCGCCATCGATCCCGGTTTCCGTCAACATGCTTGCTCCAACCGCCGCAGGGGACGCCTGCGCCGTCATCCGATAGTGCGCATTGTGCGATCCGTCACAATCGAGACCTGACTAAAGGATGGGGGCCAGGCGTCAATACCTTAAAGTCTAGGGGGTGGACGCGATTGCCATTCATCAATTTCCCGCATCGGAGCATTTGCGATTCTCGTTGGCCTTCGATACCGCGATGCCGTAAGGATGCCCCAGACCTCTTCATCGCCGGATCATGCCGCCATGCCTGCCAAGCTTTCCGTCAACCTCAATGCCATCGCCATGCTTCGCAACCGCCGGGATCTTCCCTGGCCTGACGTGGCCGGTCTCGGCCGTATTGCCCTTGCTGCTGGTGCCAGTGGCCTGACGGTGCATCCACGCCCGGATCAGCGGCATATCCGCTTCAGCGATCTGCCGGTGCTGCGGGCTCTGATCGACGACGCGTTCCCCACGGCCGAGTTCAACATCGAAGGTTATCCGAGCGAGGATTTCCTGGCGCTCTGCGAGGCAACCGAGCCGGAGCAGGTCACCCTGGTGCCTGATGACCCATCGCAGGCGACGTCCGACCATGGCTGGGACCTTGTCGCGCATCAGGATTTTCTCAAGCGTGTCGTGTCGCGGCTTCGCGCCAAGGGCATGCGGGTGTCGCTCTTTGTTGATGGCGATGGGCGGTCCGAACCGATGGCGCTTGCAAAGGCGACCGGTGCCGAGCGCGTCGAGCTCTATACCGGCCCCTATGGCGGTTGCTACGACAATCCGGATGAGGCTCTGCGCCAGGTCGAACTGCTCGGATTGACGGCAGATGCCGCCCGCGCCGAGGGGCTCGACGTCAATGCCGGGCACGACCTGACGGTTGCCAACCTGCCGCTTCTGGTCAAGCGCATCCCGCATCTTGCCGAAGTCTCGATCGGTCACGGCCTGACCGCCGATGCCCTGGAATACGGTATGGCCGAAACCGTCCGGCGGTTCTGCCGCGCCTGCGGCCAGACGATCTGAACGCAGGCCACTAATCAGGCAGCCCGGATGTCGCGATCGCCTTGCAGTGCGAAGGTAACGGCCGCTTCGGCATGGATGGTCGTCGAGTCGTAGCCGGGCAGCTGAAGTGTCGTCGGGTCGAGGATGAGGCAGATCTCCGTGCAGCCGAGGATAACGCTGTCGGCACCTTCAGCCTTGGCCTGTTCGATGATTCCGTTCAGCTTGTCGCGTGACGTGTCGAGAACCCGGCCCGCGCAGAGCTCTTCGAAGATGACATCATGGGTGACGGTCCGCCCTTCCGCATCCGGCACCATGATCTCGATGCCGTGGCGCTTCATGCGCTCGGCGTAAAACGGTTGTTCCATGGTGTAGCGTGTTGCGAGCAGCAGCGGGCGTTTTGCGCCGCCGGCCTTCAATGCATGGGCGGTTTCATCGATGATGTTGATGAGTGGTACGTCGATCCGTGCCTGCACCTCGTCGGCGACGAGATGCATGGTGTTGGTGCAGATCAGAACGCAGTCCGCGCCGGCCTTTTCCAGGCCTGTTGCGACGTCGCCCAGACGCTTCGCGGCAAGGTCCCAGCGGCCGGCCTTCTGCAGTGCGACGATCTCCGCAAAGTTCACCGAGTGCATCAGGACCTCTGCCGAAGTGAGGCCGCCGAGGCGGGCGCGGACGGCCTCGTTGACCTGGCGGTAATAGACCGCCGAACTTTCGAAACTCATCCCGCCAATCAAGCCAATCGTCTTCATGTCTCGTCTCCGTCATTTGATGCGAAGATGATGATGCGAATTCGGCGCAATTGGGTTGCAATGATCGGATAGAGAACAGCCCTTGGCGCATGGCAGTTGGCGCGATATGAGGGGATCGCGCAGATTATTTGCGCATTCATGGGTTTGGGCCGGGGAGATGTGGCGTGATTGACGAAAGAGACAGGAAGATTCTCGATCTGCTGCAGCAGGATGCGAGCATTGCGGTTGCGGATCTCGCTGAGCGCGTGGCCTTGTCAACGTCTGCCTGCTCGCGGCGGATCCAGAAGCTGGAGGAGCAGGGCTATATCGCCCGGCGCATCGTCGTCCTCGATCGCGAGAGAATCGGTGTGCCGACCACGGTCTATGCCCTGGTGAAGACAGCCCATCATGCCGACGACTGGATCGAGGAGTTTCGCCGCGCGATCAGCGATATCTCGGAGATTGTCGAAGCCCATCGATTGACGGGGCATTACGACTATATCCTGAAGCTGGTGCTGCCGCGCGTCGAGCATTACGACGTCGTCTATCGCCGGCTGGTGAAGCGCGTCGAACTCTTTGACGTTTCGGCATCAATCTCTATGGAAATTCTCAAGCAGGGGCTGGCCGTTCCTGTCGATTACGCGCGGTGATTATTCCGGCGAGGGCAGGGCCTTGTCGGCGCGGCATTGGCTGATCGGCAACTGCTTCACGGCGTAGATGGCCGAGATCCTGCCGAGGAAGCTGTCACCAAAATCGCTGCTGCGCTCGGTTTCAGCCTCGATACAGCCGCAGGCATAGCCATAGTAGCCGTTCGTCTGGACGAAATCCCCTGTGGTGAAATCAGGCATGTTCTCCATGCCGAGCGGCTCGATCTCGGAGCCTTGCGTCATCAGTATCCATGAGCCTTCGCCATCATCGAGCCAGTAATTTCCGGGGGTCGGATTCTGTATCCAGCCGCAGCGGTTTTCCTTGGCGGAGAGGGCCGAGGTTCCGGCAAGTGTCAGGGCAAGGCAGATGAGGAGGTGTTTGGTGCGCATGGT
The DNA here is from genome assembly GCF_009650195.1 of Agrobacterium sp. MA01. Taxonomy (NCBI): domain Bacteria; kingdom Pseudomonadati; phylum Pseudomonadota; class Alphaproteobacteria; order Hyphomicrobiales; family Rhizobiaceae; genus Agrobacterium; species Agrobacterium sp. MA01. The sequence continues at coordinate 2,141,587 of NZ_CP045854.1, read as the reverse complement.
GTTTTCCTAGATTTCGCCGCACCATACCCATCACCTTTGGCGCTGGGAATGACCAAGTCTGGACACTATCGCAAATGCAAAAAAAAGGCCCCGGGACTGATGCCCCGAGGCCCACCACGCACCCTTGGATCAGGAAGCGTTGGAAACTGTGCGGGTGACGAGGGTCACCGTCTGGTCGGCATTGACCTTGTAGACTTCGTTCACGTCACGACCACTGCCGTCTGAGAAGGTGTGGAAGAAGGTCGAACCAACAGGTGCCTTTTCCAGCTGAACGTTTGCGTTGTCATAGGTGATCGAGCCCGGGATCGGCTGGACGGAAGCGAAGGCTGCCGAACCGGCTGCGAGGGTGATCAGGGCTGCAGAGATGATGGTCTTCATGGTTATATTCCTTTGTGCGTTGGGTTGGCGGCGGCTCAGTGTCAGAGGGGGAGGGGCCGAGTCTGCCGCCGAAGGGTGTCGCGTCTTGGGAGGCGCGCTGATTACGAAGCGTTGGAGATCGTGCGGGTGACGAGGGTCACCGACTGGTCGGCGTTGACCTTGTAGACTTCGTTGACGTCACGACCGCTGCCGTCTGAGAAGGTGTGGAAGAAGGTCGAACCAACAGGTGCCTTTTCCAGCTGAACGTTTGCGTTGTCATAGGTGATCGAGCCCGGGATCGGCTGGACGGAAGCGAAGGCGGCCGAACCGGCTGCGAGGGTGATCAGGGCTGCAGAGATGATGGTCTTCATGGTTATATTCCTTGTGTAGCGTTGGGTTGGCGGCGGCTCAGTGGCAGTGGGGGAGGGGCCGAGCCTGCCGCCGAAGGGTTTTGCGTCCTGGGAGACGCTGATTACGAAGCGTTGGAGATCTGGCGGTTAACGAGGGTCACCGACTTGTCGGCATTGACCTTGTAGACTTCGCTGACGTCATGGCCGCTGCCGTCAGTGAAGTTGTGGAAGAAGGTCGAACCGGCCGGGGCCTTTTCCAGCTGAACATTGGCATTGTCATAAGTGATCGAGCCCGGGATCGGCTGGACGGAGGCGAAAGCGGAGGTGCCGGCAGCGAGGGCGATGAGGGCTGCAGAGATGATGGTCTTCATGGTCGTATTCCTTGTGTAGCGTTTTGTGGGCGGCGGCTCGGGGCGGTGGAGAGGGTCGAGCCTGCCGCTGGAGGTCTTCACGTCTTGGGAGGCGTGTTGGGTTGAACGCTTCGATTACGAAGCGTTGGAGATCTGACGATCGACCAGGGTTACCGTCTGGTCGGCGTTGACCTTGTAGACTTCGCGAACGTCGCGGCCGTCACCGTTGGAGAAGGTGTGGAAGAAGGTCGAACCAACAGGTGCCTTCTCGAGCTGAACATTGGCGTTGTCATAGGTGATCGAGCCCGGGATCGGCTGAACGGAAGCGAAAGCGGCCGAGCCGGCTGCGAGGGTGATGAGGGCGGCAGAGATGATGGTCTTCATGGTCATAGTTCCTTATCTTGAATTGAGCTCAGCCTCAGGCGTTCAGCTCTAGATTGTATTGATGGGTAGCATCTACCCGTGATGGGGATCGTCTTGCGTGCCGTCAGTCGTTCGCCATGGAACGGGAGACGATGGAGACGGTCCGGTCTGCATTCACCTTGTAGATCTCATGGACTTCCGTGCCGTTGAGATGGAAGGTGTGGAAGAAGTTCGAACCGGCGGGGGCCTGTTCGAGCCTTGGCTGCGCACCGCCATAGGTGATTGAGCCTGGGACTGGCTCGATCGCGAAAGCGGCCGAAGCGGCTGCGATGGTGGTCAGGAGTGCTGCTGCGATGGTCTTCATAGTGTGTAAGCCTTTAGAACCTTGCTTTATCGAACTGCTCGGTTCGATGAGATGTATTTGGCGTATGGCGCTGGAGAAATCAATACCCCTTTGCGCACAATCGAACTGATTGGTTCGGTGAGAGTACCCGGTATCACGGAGGATACTTGAAGGGTGAGGTGAGGAAAAACAGCGGGTTAGGCTGCAAATGCACCGTCATTTAACTATGACATACAACGATTATTTTTTGTCACAATCACCCTTTTGTGACAACTTGGTGGGGTGAAAGGGGAGGGGGTGATGCTCAAAACAGGATCTCCTTCCTGAGGCATCTGCTTGCTTTTTTCGCAAATTCATTCTTGACCCGCCCGCCTCCGCGGTACATAAAGCGTGCGAACCGTACCGTACGGTACCAGGAGCCGGCCATGTCCATCGACAATCAGACCTCGGAATTCACGCCGCGTCAGAACGCCGTTCTGGCGGAGGCTCTGCGTCTCCTCGTGGAGGGCGGCGACAAGGCAGTCACCACGGCCGGTCTGGCGCGCGCTGCCAATTGCTCCAAGGAAAGCCTCTACAAATGGTTCGGCGACCGCGATGGTCTGCTGTCAGCGATGATTTCCTATCAAGCCAGCAAGGTACGGACGTTTGAGCGGCCGGGTGAGCGCCTGACTGTTGCCACCCTTACAGATCATCTGGAGGTCTTTGCCCAGGATCTGCTCGAGGTTCTCGCCGGCGATGTTTCGCTCGCCCTCAACCGGCTGGCCATCGGCCAGTCGAGCCGTGACGGTTCGAAGCTCGGCACGTTGCTTCTGGAGCGTGGTCGGCGCCAGATCGATCGCCGGGCAAGGGCGCTGCTCGATGCCGGCCAGCGAGACGGCCTGTTGCGTTTCGGCGATGGCGAGGACGCGTACCGTACCCTTTACGGCCTGATCGTCAGCGATCTGCATGTCCGCATGCTGCTCGGCGAGGCGCCGCAGACCCACAAATTCGGCGCCCGGGCGGCGAAGGCGGTTTCCGCCTTTCTCGCTCTCTACGGGACCGACCGCGTACTGGCGGGCCTGGATGGGGCATCCCGTTCCGGCTCTCCGATCAACAACATCCACCACAACTGAAAAGCATAGGGAAGGACACTACAATGCGCGTCTATTACGATCGTGATGCCGACTTGAACCTGATCAAGTCGAAGAAGGTTGCCATCATCGGCTACGGTTCGCAGGGCCGCGCCCATGCGCTGAACCTCAAGGATTCGGGCGCCCAGAACCTCGTCGTTGCCCTGAAGGCCGGTTCGCCGACCATCAAGAAGGCTGAAGCCGATGGTCTCAAGGTCATGACGGTTGCCGAAGCTGCCGCCTGGGCCGACCTGATGATGATGGCGACCCCGGACGAACTCCAGGCCGACATCTACAAGGCCGACATCGCACCGAACATCCGCGACGGCGCCGCCATCGCATTCGCGCACGGCCTGAACGTCCATTTCGGCCTCATTGAGCCGAAGTCGACCGTCGACGTTGTCATGATCGCTCCGAAGGGCCCCGGCCACACGGTTCGCGGCGAATACCAGAAGGGCGGCGGCGTTCCCTGCCTCGTAGCAATCCATCACAACGGTTCGGGCAACGCGCTTGAACTCGCTCTCTCCTACGCCTGTGGCGTTGGCGGCGGCCGTTCGGGCATCATCGAAACCTCCTTCAAGGAAGAGTGCGAAACCGACCTCTTCGGCGAACAGGTCGTTCTCTGCGGCGGCCTCGTCGAGCTGATCCGCGCTGGCTTCGAGACGCTGGTCGAAGGCGGCTACGCGCCTGAAATGGCCTATTTCGAGTGCCTGCACGAAGTGAAGCTGATCGTCGACCTGATCTATGAAGGCGGCATCGCCAACATGAACTACTCGATCTCCAACACCGCCGAGTGGGGCGAATACGTCACCGGTCCGCGCATCATCACGGCTGAAACCAAGGCTGAAATGAAGCGCGTGCTGCACGACATCCAGACCGGCAAGTTCACCTCGGACTGGATGCAGGAATACCGTGCCGGTGCTGCCCGCTTCAAGGGTATCCGCCGCATGAACGACAGCCACCAGATCGAAGAAGTCGGTGCCAAGCTGCGCGGCATGATGCCGTGGATCGCCAAGAACCAGCTGGTCGACAAGGCCCGCAACTGATCTTCATCTTCAGGGATGAATGAGAGGCCGGAGAGGGAAACTTCTCCGGCTTTTTCGTATCCGTGTGGCGTGCTCAGGCGGAGCCCACGAGCCTTTCCTCATGGTCGGTGTCAAAGACCCTGTTCCTGCCGCAGGCCTTGGCATCGTATAGCCTGCGATCGGCAAGGGCGATCAGGCTGCGCTCATCGTCTTCAGGGCCAGCGGTTGCCAAGCCGATGCTGACAGTCAGGTCCGCTGATCCACCATCGGCCGTCGGCAGGAACAGGGACGCGACGCGTTTGCGCAGATCTTCCGCGAAGACAGCCGGCTGCAGCGCATGATTGCCCTGCAGGACGACGGCGAATTCTTCTCCGCCATAGCGTGCAGCCGTGCCGTCGACGTCCCGCATGCATGCAGCGATCACTTCCGCCACCACCTGAAGTGCAGCGTCCCCGGCCTGGTGGCCCCGGGTGTCGTTGAAGAGTTTGAAGTGGTCGATGTCGATCAGGAGCAGCGCCAGAGGTTCGCGGTCATTGCGGTATCGACCGAGACGATGGCTTAACTGCACGTCGAAGCCACGCCTGTTGCCAAGGCCCGTCAGGGCGTCGGTCTCGGCATGACGGCGCAATTGCTCGTTGGCATAGGTGAGTTTCTCGTTGCTTTCGGCCAGGGCTGCCACCAGCGTTCGGGTCTTCGTCTCTGCCGCCAGGCGTCTCTCGTCCATGGCGATCAGCCGGATCATGTAGCTGGCGAGAAAGCCGACATAGGCGAGGCAGATCGGAACCATGATCCAGTTGCCCTCGCGGACCGCGACCAGGTTGATCGCGGCGATCATCACGAAAATGACCAGCAGAGTAGAACGGGGCGCCATATAGGCGCGTGCCGCACTCGATTGGAGGATGCCGCAACCGATGGCGAGGATGACCACCTGCGTGTCGGGGCTGCCGCCGCTATAGAGGATGGCAAGTGAAGCGCCCCAGGCGACGCCCGAAAGGACCGAGACAAGGGTGAATCGCTTGAGCCATTTCTGCGCCGTGTCGGATGGATGCCGTCGCCGGAAGCCAAGGTCGGCAACCCCTCGCATGATCACCTGCAGGGAGAGGATCGCAAACACGACCAGGACCTCGAACGTCCGACCCTCCATATATGGGAGGATGGCGGCCGACAGGATCGCGATGGCTGCGACGATGTGGGGGAATACATGGAAGAGAGTGCTCAGATGCTCCCAGGGCGGATCCGCTTCATTGTCGATGCCGACCATCGGCAGGGTAAGCTTTTGCATCGGCAAGTGGCGGATCCTTTCACTGTTGCGGAGACTATAGAGCGAATCATCTCGCGTTTTAGGCTTGCCTGAAGAAACAGCAGCAACATGGTTGCCAAACTGTAAAGTGCCGCGGCCAACCTCGATAGGTCAGCATTGTTGACCTATCGAGGTTTTCATGGTCTGCTGCCTCAGATAACAACAAGTCTTGAGGAAACACCGATGCTGAACTGGGATCATGTCTTTGCCACGCGTTCGTCCCGCATGCGCGCCTCCGAAATTCGAGAGCTCCTGAAGCTCCTCGACAAGCCTGACATCATCTCGTTTGCAGGCGGCATTCCCGATCCGGCACTTTTTCCCGAACGGGAGTTTGCCGAGGCTTATGCCGGCCTGTTTGCCGATGGAAAGGCCGGCGGCGCGCTGCAGTATTCGGTGTCTGAGGGGTATCTGCCGCTGCGTGCCTGGTTGAAGGAGGAAATGGGGCGGTTGGGCATCGCCTGCGAGCTCGACAACATCTTCATCACGTCAGGCTCGCAACAGGCGCTCGACTATCTCGGGAAGCTGTTTCTGTCGCCCGGCGACACGGCGCTTGTGACCTGGCCGACCTATCTCGGCGCGTTGCAGGCCTTCAATGCCTACGAGCCTGCCTATGATCAGCTGTCGATCGGAAACCGGACGCCCGAGAGCTACAGGGCGGAGGCGGCGACGCAGGGGAGTGCCGTGAAGTTTGCCTATCTCTCCACCGATTTCGCCAATCCGACGGGTCAGACTGTCAGCCTTGAGGAGCGGCACCAGATCCTGGCGTTGGCCGACGAGCTCGACATTCCGGTGATCGAAGACGCGGCCTATCAACATCTGCGCTATGACGGCGAGGCCATCGCGCCCATCCTTGCGCTCGACATTGCCCGCAGCGGCGGCATCGACGCCTGCCGGACCATCTATTGCGGCAGCTTTTCCAAGACGCTGGCACCGGGTCTGCGCGTCGGCTATGTCGTGGCTGCCAAGCCGGTCATCCGCAAGCTGGTTTTGATGAAGCAGGCGGCGGATCTGCATTCCTCGACGATCAACCAGATGGTCGTGGCCGAGGTGGCCGCAAAGCACTTTCCGGCACAGATTGCGAAGATACGGGCAGCCTATGTGGCGCGCCGCGATGTCATGCTGGCGGCGCTGGAAAAATACATGCCTGATGGAACCGAATGGACGCGGCCCGAGGGCGGGATGTTCGTCTGGGTCACGCTACCGGAGGGTATGGACGGCGCGGAGTTGCTGGCGCGATCGGTCGAGACGGAAAAGGTGGCTTTCGTGCCGGGCCAAGCCTTCTTTGCCGATCGTTCCGGTGCCAATACGATCCGGCTTTCCTATTCCTGCGCCAACGAAGCGATGATCGAGGAGGGCATTCGTCGTCTGGGCCGGCTCGTCGGGCATGCGCTGGCCCAGGCGGCCTGACGGCTTTAGGCGCGCCTGCTTTGGGTTGCGGATACGGAAGGGGCGTGATTGACTGCCGTCGATCCGCCGCTTTCGCAACCGACCTCCCGTCAGGTGTTCATGTCCATTCGCATCGCGACCTTCAACATCGAAAACCTGATCGCCCGCTTCGATTTCACCGGCTATCGCAACCAGCTGAAATCCGATCGGGTGTTGAAGCTGTTCGACATCAAGTCGGAAGCCGACTACCAGCGGCTCGAAGCGGCGCGGGTCGTATCCTCCACCGACGACACCCGGCAGCTCTCGGCGCTGGCGATTGCCGACACCAATGCCGACATCCTGTGCCTGCAGGAGGTCGACAACATGGAGGCGCTCAAGGCCTTCGAATACGGCTATCTCTTCCGCATGATCGGCTCGGGTTATCGGCAGAAATATCTGGTCGAGGGTAATGACAGCCGCGGCATCGACGTTGCCGTGCTGATGCGGGAGAAGACCCGCGACGGTCAGCCGATCGAGCTGCGCGACGTCACCAGCCATGCAGCGCTCACCTATCACGATCTCGGCCTCTATCATCCGGGGCTCGGGGAGCGGATCCGGCCAGATGACCGGATCTTCAAACGCGACTGCCTGGAACTCGACCTGCGCGTTGGTGGTCGGCCACTGACGGTCTATGTGGTGCATTTCAAGTCGATGACCAATGGCCGTGATGGAATGGATGGCCGCACCTCGACCATGCCGATCCGCGAGGCCGAGGCAAAGGCGGTACGGCACATCATCGAGAATCGTTTCGGGTCAGAGAGTGCTTCGCGGCACAACTTCGTGATCTGCGGCGACATGAACGACTATCAGGAGCGCATCGACGTGATCGGCGATCGGCGCTCGGGCTATGACTACGTCCACCGGCCGGACCTGCCGAGTGCCCTCGATGTGTTCTCACATGACGGTTTTGCCGAAAACCCCATGCTGCGGCGGGACCCGCTCGATCGCTGGACGCTCTATCATTCGCGCGGACCCGAAGAGCAGCACCTGTGTCAGCTCGACTATATCTGGCTTTCCAAAGGGCTCGCACAGGCCAATCCGCAGGCGCTACCAGAGGTCATCCGCAACGGTCAGCCATTCCGCACACCCTTTCCGCCGGGGCAGGAGGTCGAACGCTATCCGCGTACCGGATGGGACCGGCCCAAGGCATCCGACCACTGCCCGATTGCCATCACCTTGCATCTGCCATGAGCGATCTCTTGACTGACGAGGTTGGCCTGCCGACCGATGGCAGCCTGTATCCGGTTCGCTCGCTGGCGCTCAGGGTGGCAGCCGATCCGCATCCGCTGGACCTCACTCAGAGCACTGCCATCTCTGCCAACTGGGAGCGTGAGGTGACGGCGAACCCGGCACTCTTCAACGGCCGGATGATCCTGCAGCGTCAGATCCGCTATCGCGATGGGCATCTTGAGGCACTCGGCCATGTGTCGAATTTTGCCACCTTCCTCTGGTGGCGGCGCCAGCCGGAGCTTGCCGGTGCCTGTCACCTGTTCGGCTATCCCGTCATCGTCTCATCCGACGGGGCGCTGGTCGCGGTCGAGATGGCGCCGCACACCGCCAATCCCGGACAGGTCTATTTTGCGGCGGGCTCGCTCGACTTGTCCGATGTCGTTGACGGGGCCTGCGACATCGAGGGCAACATGCGGCGCGAGGTGATGGAGGAGACAGGGCTCGATCTTGATCTGGCGCATGCCGATCCTGTGCTTTACGCCAGCTATCGCTCGCGACGCCTCACCTTGGCACGCGTCTTCACGTTTTCGGAGACGGCGGAGGCTCTTGCCGATCGGATCGACGCCTTTGCCCGCGATTGTTCGGAGCCGGAAATCTCCCGTGCGATCGTGATCCGCTCTGGCGATCCTGCAGCGCAGCGTTACGGGGCCGCGATGCTGCCGATTCTCGGCTGGTATTTTCAGGATCGAGGATGATCGGGGCTCGGCTTGCCTTGCCGTTTCGCCTCGGGCAGTGTGTGCCGCGAGCGTGACCTTCAACGGAGATAGGCCCGTGGCGAGACAGTATGCCATCTATGACGTGTTCACCGACCGCAAACTGGCGGGCAATCCGCTCGCTGTGATCTTCGACGGTGCCGGCCTGTCCGACGAGATGATGCAAACAATTGCCGGAGAGATGAACCTCTCGGAGACCGTTTTCGTCCAGCCCGCCGATCACGCATCGCACACCGCCCGGATCCGGATCTTTACCCCTGGCCGAGAACTGCCCTTTGCCGGGCACCCGACGGTGGGTAGCGCGATTGCGCTGGCCGAGCGCGCCTATAGCGGCGAGACCGCCAACATGGATCTCGTTTCCGTGCTGGAGGAGACGATTGGTCCTGTGCGCTGTGCCGTCCGGGTCAGGCCGGGGGAGGCAAGCTTCGCCGAATTCGACCTGCCGCGCCTATCGAGCCGCCATGAGTTGCAATTGGATCGGCAGGGGCTTGCCGATGCGTTGTCCGTCAAGGCCAGCGCCATAGGGTTTGAAAACCATGTGCCGATGGTGTGGAGTGCCGGCGTCCCGTTTCTTCTCGTGCCTCTGCACGATGTGGCGACGATCGAGAGCGTCGAATTCGAGCCGCAACTGTGGGAACGCGTGGCGCCGATGAGCGAGGGACGGCTGACGTCAGCTTACATCTATTGTCGCGGCGGGGTGCATCATGCCGCAAAATTCCATGCGCGGATGTTCTCGCCCGATATGGGCATTCACGAGGATCCCGCGACTGGGTCTGCCGTGGCAGCGCTTTCAGGCGCCATCCATCATTTCGACGCACTGCCGGACGGTCATCACCCGATGATGATCGAGCAGGGTGTGGAGATGGGACGCCCTTCCTACATTCACCTGCATATCGATGTGAAAGACGGCGCGGTCTCGCGGGCGCGGATCGGTGGTCAGGCCGTCCGCTTGGCCACGGGCATGCTGGATCTCTGAAAACATTGGGTATTTCCAGGTTTTTGAAATTTTTTTGACCAAACGGCCAAGAATTTTTGCAGCGGCGCTAGACAAGGTCGCAGATCCTGTTTATACGCCCGGTCACGCCACCAGAAACGGGGCGGACGAGACCGGAAACGGTGTCAGGCGGGTGATTAGCTCAGTTGGTAGAGCAGCTGACTCTTAATCAGCGGGTCGTAGGTTCGAGCCCTACATCACCCACCATTTTCTTCTTCAAAACAATATGTTGGCCTTATGCGCAGTTCTGCGCACCTCGGGTTTGTTGGTGTCTTCAGGGCGTGCCTGGATGGCGATAATCAACCTGACTGGTCGTTCGGCAAGCCCTTCCTGCCGAGTCACAAACCAGCTTAGCCGGCTATCAAAAAGTCGCTGGAAAAAGCGGGCGGACATCTGTCGCTCTGGTCGCCGATGTTCGCTAGGCGTTCTCACGCCTGGTCGCGTGTGTTCCTGGTTCGTTGCGGTTTTTTGTGCGCGTTCGTTGGTTTTGCCCTGTGGATAACTGTGGACAACCGAGGTAGCCGGCTCAGCGTGTCGCGTTGAAGCGGGCCTGGGGCAAGACATAGGGTATCGCCTCGCTCGGCAGCCGTCCGACACTGCCAGCAATGCCGTAGACATGCGCGATGGTCCCATCGTCGATGGTTTCCTTCGGGTGGCCTTCCCGGATGAGTTTGCCGTGGTGAAGGACGGCCAAATGATCTGCGAATTCGGCGGCAAGGTTGAGGTCGTGCAGAATGGCCAGGACGACACCGCCGCGTCGGGCAAAGTCACGGGCGAGCTCAAGAACCGAGATCTGGTGACCGATATCGAGGCTTGCCGTCGGCTCGTCGAGGAAGATCGCGCGCGGACGACCGTCAAGAACAGGCTCGGGCATCTGTGCCAGCACGCGGGCCAGCTGCACGCGCTGTTGTTCGCCACCTGATAGCGCGTTGTAGCTGCGCCCCTCAAAGCCACTCAGCCCCACACGGATGAGCGCCTGGCGTCCCGCAAGATTCGGATCGCGGCTGCCATGCGCAACGGCGCCCATGCGCACCACCTCAAGCGCCGTGAAGGGGAAGGATAGTGCTGTGGATTGCGGCAGCACTGCCCGCTCTCGGGCGAGCTCCACGGGGCTCAGCGAGGCGATACGCCGGTCCTGGTAAAGGATGTCGCCGTGGTCGGGGCGCATCTCGCCAGAAAGGGTCTTCAAGAGGGTGGACTTGCCCGCCCCGTTGGGGCCGATGATCACGGTGACCTTGCCCGCTTCCAGATGGAGGCTGACCTTGTCGACGAGAACGCGTCCACCGCGGCTGATCGTGATGTCGTGTGCGCGGATCATTACAAACCCTCCATGGCCTGGCGGCCCTGTTTGCCGAGCAGAAGCATCAGGAAGACGGGCGCGCCGAGGATCGCGGTGATGATGCCGATCGGCAGTTCTGCCGGTGCGGCGATGGTGCGGGCGACCGTATCAGCGAGAAGCAGCAAGGCTGCCCCGCCGAGCGCTGAAGCCGGCAGCAGGAAGCGATGCGACGGACCGATCGCGAGACGCAGCAGATGCGGCACGACGATGCCGATGAAGCCAATCGAGCCGGCAGCGGCGACGGTTGCGCCACAGGCGGCTGCCACGGCGAGGATCGTCAGACGCTTCAGCCGCTGCACGGGCACGCCCATGTGGAAGGCTGCGGCGTCACCGAGGATCAGTGCGTCGAGGCCGCGTGCGACGAAGGGGATGATCGCCAGCACGAAGACAACGAAGGGCAGGATGGCGATGATCTTGTCCGTCGTCGCGCCGCTCAATGAGCCGAGAGACCAGAAAGTGATGTCGCGCAGCGCCCGGTCATCGGCGATGAAGATCAGGAGGCCGGTGGCAGCCCCTGTCATGGCGGCGATCGCGATCCCCGAGAGGATCAGGGCTGTCGTCGATGTCTGGCCGTTACGGGTGGCGATGACGTAGAGCAGGAAAGTGTTGCCGAGACCACCGAGGAAGGCCATCAGCGGCAGAAACTGTTCGCCGAACACGACCTGCAACGGAAATAGCAGTGTGGGCCCAAGCACGATGGCGATCACGGCGGCAAGTGCTGCCCCGGAAGTGACCCCGACGATGCCGGGGTCGGCCAGCGGATTGCGGAAGAGGCCCTGCATCATGGCGCCGGAGACACCCAGTGCTGCGCCGATCAGGAGGCCCATGCCGGTGCGTGGCAGGCGCACAGCTTCCAGGATGATCAGGTTCTGCTGGTCCATGCTCGCATGATCGCCGGTCACATAGGCGATCAGATGCGGCAGGCCGACGCCGGTTGGACCGATCACGATCGAAACGAAGACGGCGATCGCCAGCAGAACTGCCAGCAGGGCAACGACGATAAACCCGAGAGCGGAGCGATCTCCGTCACGCCTGCCGAGGGTCGACATCAGGGCCAGCGTGTTCACGATTACTGCCCTTCCGGATAGAGCATGGCGTTCAGGTCACGGGCGGCGTCGGCAGCACGCGGTCCAAGACCGAGGAGATAGAGGCCGTCCATGGTGAGGAAGGCCTTGTTCGCGCCGGCCGGGGTTGCTGCAAGGGCGGGGAGTTCAAAGGCCTTTTCGGCCGTCAGATGCTGGGCGCCGCCGCTCATCACGAGGATAACGTCGGGGGCTGCGGCAATCACCGCTTCATCGGTCAGCGGCTTGTAACCGGAGATCGTGGACACGGCGTTCTCGCCACCGGCCAGCCGGATCATCGCGTCTGCAGAGCTCTCACTGCCGGCCGCCATGACGCGTCCATTGGCGAGGGAGAGAGCGAACAGGACTTTCTTCTTCGGCCCTGTTGCCGCCTTCACCTTGTCTTCAATGGCTTTGAGGCTGGCCTCGACCGACTTTGCCAGTTCGTCTGCCTTTTCCGCGCGCCCGATTGCCTGGCCGATGGCGCGGATCTTTGCTGGGATAGCCGATGTTTCAGGGGGCGAGGGGATGCTGACGAAGCTGAGGCCGCTCGCCTTGAGGATGTTGATCGAATCGATAGGGCCGGCACCGGCTTCCGCGATGATCAGATCGGGTCTTTGGGAGAGGACACCTTCTGCCGAGACCTGGCGAACATAGCCGATATCAGGCTTGGAGCTTGCCTCCGGCGGATAAAGGCTCGTCGTGTCGACGGCGACCACCCTGTCCCCCTCGCCGAGCGCATAGATGATCTCCGTCACGGTGCCGCCAATCGCGACGATCCGCTCGGCATCCTTGGCCCCTGCCGTCTGCGGCAGAACAAGCGTCAAAGAAAGCGAGAAGGCGAGGGCGGAGAGGAGCTTTCGGCGGGATGGGCGAAGGGACAACATGGATGTGCTCGAACCTATGATCCGGGCGCCCGGAGGCAGGCACAAAGCCGTCTCCGGATCGCCGATAATGAGAATACGCATGTGCGGGGAACTCCCGACATTTAACTTGACTGTGCTACACAAGTTTAAATAGGAAGGCAACAGAGCGCGGTCGTTCCAGAACGCCGGTTTTCGAGGTAAACTCGCCAGCCGAGCGCATGCCCGATCGCGACGATCAGATCTTGTCTTGCAAAGAGGGAAGCAGACCCATGTACATCGCCATGAACCGTTTTCGCGTCGTCCCGGGCTTCGAGGAAGCCTTCGAGAACCAGTGGAAGGCCCGCGAAGGCCGACTGGCCGAAATGCCGGGTTACATCGAATTCCACATGCTGAAGGGTCCGAAGGCCGAAGACCATACGCTGTATGCCTCGCATACCGTGTGGGAGACCCATGGCCATTTCGTCGCCTGGACCAAGTCTGAGCAGTTCCGCGCCGCCCATGCACGCGCTGGCGAGAGCAAGGTTCAATATCTCTCCGGTCCGCATTTTGAGGGCTTCGACGTCATCATCCACGAAGACCGCTCGGGCAAGCGCTCGGCTTCGGAAGCTGCGTGAGGCCTAGATGGACACGTTGACGCAAAGCCACGGCGAAAGACGCGAGCGGGCGCTGGCGGCGCTCGCCGAAAAGCCTGACGGTGTCATCGAACAGATCGCCGCCAAGGCCGAGGTGACACCTGCCGACGTGCTCGCCATCCTCCCGGAAGGGGCCGCTGTGCTGGTGCCTTCCGAGAAGTGGGAGCCGATCTGGAAGGACCTCACATCCTGGGGCGAGATCCTGATGATCGTCCACACCGAAGACATCGTGCTCGAAGTCGAGGGCAGTCTGCCCGAAGGCAGCGAGGGGCATGGCTGGTTCAACATCCATGGCGACAGTCCGATCGGCGGTCACATCCGCAAGGAACGTTGCGACTCGATCGCTTTCGTCGATCGCGGCTTCCATGGGCGCCGGTCTTGTTCTGTCTGGTTCATGAATGCCGACGGAAAGGCTATGTTCAAGGTCTTCGTCCGTCGCGACAAGGAGCGCAATCTCCTGGAAGATCAGGTCGCGCGTTTCGAAGCTTTGCGACAGACTTTCGCCTGACGCATGAATTTTGCCCGCCGGTCCATCAGGGGCGGCGGGTTCTTCCATTAAGCCCTTCTTTCTTTTGCCTTTAACTGGATCTATTGTCCTGCGGCTTTCATCCACGCACTGGACCACGTTTTGATCCGATTCCGTTCGATTTCTTTCGCCGTCGCCCTCAGCCTGCTGGCGGCGGGTTCTTCTTTCCTGCTTACGCCAAGTGTTGTCCTGGCACAGGACACCGATGCCACGCCGGCGGTGACTGAGCCGGCCCCGGTTGACGCGCCAGAGGGACCGCAGCTGCAGCCGGAAACATCGGCGCCGGCTGCTGCCCCGGTCGCGCCGCCGCCGCAACGTGACGAGCAGATCGTCGCCGCCGAGAAGCGCGTCGAGGAAGCGCGAGCGCGCCTGACCGGCCTGCGCGATCAGGTCGAGAAAAACCTCCAGGAAGACGGCGTCCTTGCAGATCTCAAGGTTCAGTCCGATGCTCTCGGGCGGGAAGCGCTTGCGATTACCGTCGATTTGCGTCCGCGGATCGATGCCATTCAGGGTCGGTTGACGGAACTGGGCGAGCCACCCGCCGATGGGCAGCCGGCCGAAAGCGCGAGCGTCGCTGAGGAGAGGTCGCGGCTCAATGCCGCGCGGGCGGAAGTCAATGCGCTCACCGGCCAGGCCGAGGATCTGTCGATCGAGGCGAAGACGCTGTCCGATCGGGTCTCGGACACGCGTCGGGCACTGTTTACCAGCCGGCTGCTCGAGCATACCGAAATCAATGGAAGTGTGCTCGAGGAGGCGCTCCAGTCTTTCTCCGCCGATGCGGCGCGGGTTCAGCGCAGCATCACGAGCTGGCTGAGCTTCGTCATCAAGTTCAAGGCCTTGCAGTTGGCCATTGCAGTATTTCTATCGATGGCCTTGGCTTCGCTGATCCTGTTTGTCGAGTACCGTCTGTTCGGACGGATCAACAGGCGCGATCCGACCAACGAAGCCCCCTCCTATCTCAGCCGCTTCTCGGTCGCCTTCTTCTCGACGATCCTGCCGTCTCTGGCACTGAGCTTCTTTCTGGCTTCCACCTATTTCCTGCTCGATACGTTCAATGTGCTGAGAACCGACATCGCTCCGATCGTTGCATCGGTCTTTGCATTGATCGGTCTTGTCTTTTTCGTCATGGCCATTTCAAGAGCGGTGCTTGCGCCCGCGGCGCCTAACTGGCGGTTGGTCAAGCTTTCAAATAAGGGAGCGCGCGACCTCAGTATCGCAATCTTCCTGATGGCGCTCGTCAACGGCCTCGATTACGTCGTGTCCGTCATTAACGAGAGCTACAGCTCGCCAGTCGTGCTGACGGTGATGCGCAGCTTTGCCTCCTCCGTGGTCATCGGCCTGCTGCTGTTCTTCGTGTCCTTCCTGCGGCCGGTGCTCGCCGAGTCAGGCGATCCCGCTGTCCGGGGACGGCCCTGGCCACGGGCGGTGGCGATCACGCTTCGGATTGTCGGCGCCGTCCTGATCCTCGCTGCTGCCATCGGCTATGTCGGGCTCGCGCGTTTCCTCGCGACCCAGATCGTTCTCACGGGCGCGGTTCTGGCGACGATGTATATCGGCATCCTGACCGGCAAGGCGATTTCCGCTCCCAATCAGTTCGGTGAAACCAGGGTCGGTCGGTTCATCGGCCGCCGTTTCCGCCTCTCGGCTGTCGTGCTGGACCAGAGCGGTATCGGCGCCGGTCTGGTCATCTACGCCTTTGCGCTCGTGACCGGCATTCCGCTCATCCTGATGTCCTGGGGGTTCCAGCCGCGCGATCTGCAGCTCTGGCTCTTCAACCTCTTTACCGAGATCAATGTCGGCACGATCCGCATCTCGATCTTCGGAATTCTCGGCGGTATCCTGCTTTTCGCTGCCGGCCTGTTCGTGACGCGCTGGTTCCAGAAGTGGCTGGACGGCAATGTCATGGCGCGCAGCCATATCGACGTCGGCGTGCGCAATTCGGTGAAGACCGGTGTCGGTTATCTCGGTACCGGCATTGCCGGCATCATCGGCATTTCCGCAGCCGGTATCGATCTCTCCAGCCTGGCGCTTGTTGCCGGTGCCCTGTCTCTCGGTATCGGCTTTGGCCTGCAGAACATCGTTTCCAACTTCGTCTCCGGCCTGATTCTGCTGGTCGAGCGACCCTTCAAGGTCGGCGACCACGTGATCACCGGGGTCAATGAAGGCATTGTCAAGCGAATCTCGGTCCGTGCGACCGAAATCGAGACCTTCCGGCGCCAGTCGATCATCGTGCCGAATTCCGAGCTCATCAACTCGCCGCTCGGCAACTGGACGCATCGCAACCGCATGCAGCGCTCCGAAGTGCCGGTCAGCGTGGCCTATGATGCCGATCCGCAGGAGGTGATTGACGTGTTGCTGGCCGTGGTCAACGAGCGGACCGACGTCTTGCGCAATCCCGAACCGCATGTCGAGTTCTTGCGCTTCGGAGCATCCTCGCTCGATTTCGAACTTCGTTTCCACCTCGGTGACATCGCCGACGGTCTGCGGGTGCGCAACGAAGTCCGTATCGAAATCCTCAGACGCTTCCGCGCCCGCGACATCGTCATGCCTTACCCGCATCAGGACGTCATGCTTCATCTCCAGGAGCATGACCGGCAAGCTCTTGTCCGGCGCAAGAAACGGGCGGACGATCGTCCCGAGGTGGCGGAGGAATTGTCTCCGGACCCGGATGATGACAAACTCCTGCCATGAACGCCGCATTCAGCCGCCATTCAGGCAAAATGGGGCACAAGAGGGGCAGGAGCGGTCGGAAATGTACCGGGCGCGATTGAGAGGACGGAGCCTTTGGCTCCGCTATCGGCATGAAGCAGTTCTATGCGCAGCTGGTTGTCGTGGTGGTGAGCAGCTTGTTGGCGGGGCCGACACTGGCAGCCTCGGTGCTGAACACCGGCAGCTCCGCCGTGGTTATCGTCGTGGTCGAAGAAGGCACACGAACCGAGATTTCGCTCGATGCCGGGGGCTCCGACACGATCTGCGCATCCGGGTGTTTCCTTACGCTGCCCAACGGAGACCGGATCGGGCTCGCCGGTGATGAAACCGTCGAAATCAAGGATGGTATCGCCACCATCAAGTGAACGGCTTTGACGCTGCTCGCCGAGATACCTGGATATTCTTGAATGCTTAACTATGCGGGAGTGTTGATACGGGCCAAGTGCCTGAGTTAACGCTTCCGCAAAGGGCCTTTGTTAGATGTCTTACAAATAAACAAGACAGTGAAGGCTGGTCATGGCAGTTCTCGGCATTTCTGGAATGCAGTATTCGGGAGAGACTTTTCCCGACGTTCGGATTGTTCTCGGTGAGGACTCCAATGTCTTCACGCAGATGATCAGTCAGCGCCTGAAGGAGCTGATGGGTGTCGACATCGAGATATGCCGCACGTTCGAGGACTTGCAGATGGCCAATGAGCTGTCGCAGGAGCCGGTGGTGCTGGCGATCTCGAACATCAACCTGCCGGGCGCCGAAAACGGCGAAGCGCTGGAATACCTGATCGACTGCAACATCCCGACCGTGGTCTTCACAGGGACTTTCCAGGACGAGATGCGCGAAAAGCTGCTCGCCAAGGACATCGTCGACTATATCCTCAAGGACAATGTCTTTGCCGTCGAAATGCTGGCGGAGTCGGTCTATCGCTTCCTGACCAACCACCGTCACCACGTTTTGATCGTCGATGACAGCCCGACCGCACGCGCTCTTCTGTCGAGCCGCCTGCGCCGCTACAATTTCCGCGTCAGCCTCGCCGAGAGTGGCGCCAAGGCGATAGAGATCCTGAAGGCCAATTCGGATATCGGCCTCGTGGTCACAGACTACAACATGCCCGATATCGACGGGTTCGAACTGACGCGACGCATCCGTTCGGTGCGCGGGTCGCATGAACTGCGAATCATCGGCGTCTCGTCGTCGACCAACCGACTGCTGTCGGCACGCTTCCTGAAGGTTGGCGGAAACGACTTCATGCTGCGTCCCTTCATCGACGAAGAGTTCTATTGCCGCGTGAACCAGAACCTGGACACGCTCGTTCAGATTAAAGCTGCGCAAGCCCGCAAAAAATAGGTGCGACTTATAATTAAGGTCGCTAGTGTTCTGCCGAGGGAGGAGGTCGCTTGTTGAGCGATCTCGGGAATTCGGTGGATATTTTATGTATTTTTCTGAGCAGTTTGACACCAAGCCCGCTGTCGTGGGTTCAAAACGCGCGGAGCAGGGCCGAGTCCTGATCATCGAGGATTCCCGCGCGGTCTCCCAGGTGATGCGTCACCGATTGGAAAACGACTTCTTCTGTCAGGTGACCCAATGCGCCTCGGCAGACGTCTTTCGCAACGTGATGCGCGGCGGTGAGAAGTTCGACGTCGCAGTCGTCGATTTGAACCTGCCCGGTGCATCGGACGGCGAAATTCTTGATGCCGTGATCGCTCAAGGAATTCCGGCGGTCGTGTTCACTGCCGACTTCAATCGTGACCTGCGCGAGCGTCTGCTGCAGAAAGGCGTTGCCGATTACCACGTCAAGAACAATGAAGGCGCGATCGACCTCGTCGTCTCGTCGGTCCTGCGCCTCCTTGGCAATCGACAGGTCGGCGTGCTCGTCGTCGACGACCTGCCTTCGGCCCGGGCCATGCTGGCCGATCTCCTGCGTGTGCAGAAGTTCCAAGTCTACGAGGCGTCGACCGGATATCAGGCCATGGATATCCTGACGCGGCAGCCGCATATCGAGCTCGTGATTACCGATTACAACATGCCTGACATGGACGGCTATGAACTGACGCGACGAATCCGTCGCGACCACAATAGCGACCGTCTGAGGATCATCGGCATTTCCTCGTCCGCCGACCGCCTCTTGTCGGCAAGCTTCCTGAAGGCCGGCGCGAATGACTTTGTCTATCGTCCCTATGTCATCGAGGAGTTGCAGTGCCGTATCCAGCACAATATCGAAACGCTTGCGCAGCTCAGGCAGCTCCGCGTGGCCGCGTTCAGCGATTATCTGACAGGTCTTCCCAATCGTCGCTACTTTTTCGACGAGGGGCCGTCGCAAGTGGCAGGACGTCTCGAGCGGCGCGAGCCATGCTGCATCGCTATGCTCGACATTGATCATTTCAAGAAGCTCAACGACACCTATGGCCATGAAATCGGCGACCGGGTTCTGCAGGCGGTCGGTGCCAAGCTCGCGCGCCGGCTCGACGGCAGCGGTCACCTCATGGCCCGGCTCGGTGGCGAGGAGTTCAGTGTCTTGATGCTGGGCCTCGATGTCGAAAAGGGATCAGCGCTCTGCGAGACATTGCGGCGCGAGATCGAGAGCCTGCGAGTGGCACTCGACGACCAGGATATCAACGTGACCATCTCGATCGGGCTTGCGGAAATCGCCGGACGGGAGAGTTTCAGCAATTATCTCGCAGCGGCCGACCAGTTGCTTTACCTCGCGAAGAGCTACGGCCGGAACCGTGTCTATTCCGAGACCATGCTTTCCTGACCTGAATTCCATTGCGCTCTGGTCGTGCCGCGGGCGTATGCCCATATGTGTGCGACCATCCGCAGCCCGGAGAGTCAAATGCCTCCCATTATTTCTATCAGTTCTCTCTCCAAGACCTATTCCAACGGTTTCAAGGCGCTCGACAGCGTCAGTTTCGACATTGAAGAAGGCGAGATCCTCGCACTTCTCGGTCCCAACGGCGCCGGCAAGACGACGCTGATCTCGATCATCTGCGGCATGACCAATCCCAGTGGCGGGCAGGTGACGGTCTCCGGTCATGACGTGGTCAAGGACTTTCGCAAGACCCGGGCCGAGATCGGTCTGGTGCCGCAGGAACTGACGACCGACATGTTCGAGACGGTGTTCAACACAGTCAGTTTCTCGCGGGGCCTGCACGGCAAGAAGCCCGATCCCGCCTATATCGACCAGATCCTTAGGGATCTCAGCCTCTACGAGAAACGCGACAATGCGCTTCGCGAATTGTCGGGTGGCATGAAGCGGCGGGTGTTGATCGCCAAGGCGCTGTCGCACCAGCCGCGCATCCTCTTCCTCGACGAGCCCACCGCCGGCGTCGACGTGGCATTGCGCAAGGACATGTGGCAACTCGTCGAACGCCTGCGCAAGACGGGTGTGACCATCATCCTCACAACCCACTACATCGAGGAGGCGCAGGGCATCGCAGATCGTGTGGGCGTCATCAATCGTGGCAAGCTGCTGCTGGTCGAGGAGAAGAATGCGCTGATGCGCAAGCTCGGGCGCAAGCAATTGACCATCGTGCTCACCGAACCCATCCAGGCGATACCGGCAGACCTCGCCGGCTATTCGCTCTCACTCGGCGAAGACGGACGCGAACTCGTCTACGACTATGAACTTGGAAGCGAAGACGGTGAGATTGCCCGGCTTTTGGCTGCGATCGATGCCGCCGGCCTGAAATTTAGCGATGTCTCCACGCGCCAGACGTCTCTGGAAGACATTTTCGTCTCGCTGATCGGAGAGGCTGCATGAACATCGAAGCGATCAAGTCCATCTATGTCTACGAGATGGCACGGATGCGCCGCACACTGCTGCAGAGCGTGATCTCGCCCGTCCTGTCCACAGCGCTCTATTTCATCGTCTTCGGGGCAGCCGTTGGCTCGCGCATGGAAGAGATCGGCGGCGTCTCCTATGGCGCCTTCATCACGCCCGGCCTGATCATGCTGGCGCTGATCACCCAATGCGTGTCGAATGGTTCGGCGGGCATCTATTTCCCGAAGTTCACCGGCACGATTTATGAAATCCTCTCGGCGCCGGTGGCGATGACGGAGATACTGATCGGCTATGTCGGAGCTGCCGCCACGAAGGGCATGATGATTGGCCTCATCATCCTGGCAACGGCCATGTTCTTCGTCGATCTCGAAATTGCCCATCCCGCGCTCATGCTGTTCTTCATGGTGCTGACATCGATCACATTCAGCCTCGCCGGCTTCATCATCGGCATTCTGGCGAAGAACTTCGAGCAATTGAGCCTCGTGCCGTCGCTGGTCGTGCCGCCGCTCACCTTCCTGGGCGGTACCTTCTACTCGATCGACATGCTTCCGCCGTTCTGGCAGGCTGTCAGCCATCTCAATCCGGTGCTCTATCTGGTGAGCGGTTTCCGCTGGAGCTTCTTCGAGGTGTCGGATGTGCATCCGCTCATCAGCCTCGGCATGATCGGCATTTTTCTCGCCGCATGCCTCGGTTTCCTCGCCTGGATCTTCAAGACGGGCTACAAGCTCCGACCCTGAAGCGATCCGTCAATCACGCAGCCTGAGTTCGTCGGTCTGCATCTGCATGGAACTCAGCGTCGAGAGAAAACTCATGCCGAGAAGGCTCTGGTCGAGCAGGCCTTCTTCGAGCACGACGGCATCCACGTTTGTTCGAACGATGGGGCCGAGCCGCATTTCGGGAATGCGCAAGGGGGCTGCGGAGGCGCGGCCGTTGGCGGTAAGCACCGTGCGGGTGAAGCTAAGCTCGCCGGGATCGATGCCCATCAGCATGGCGTCCTCGTAACGCAGTGCGACGGAACTCGCTCCGGTGTCGATCAGCACGGGTACTGCGACGGCTCCAATCTCGACCGTGGTCTCGAAATGCCCACCGAGCGCCTTGTGCAGGATCACTTCGGCGGAACCATCCGCTGTCGTGACTGTAATGGCCCGACCCGGGATCAGGCCTGCGAGAACACGCTCGCCAACGCTGCGAAAATCGCCGCGATAGAGATAGCCGGTGACGAGGACGAGAGCGATCAGTACCCAGATCGCCATCTGGCGCAGGCTCTGGCCCATATTGCGCCGGCCGACCAGAATCCCGGCTGAGATCATCAGCAGGATTGGTAGCGCCACGACCAGGCGGCCGAAGGCTTCGTTGTCCAGGCCGAAGCTCTGGCCGCTATCGTGGTTCATCACGAGAATGACGAGGCCGACCGCAAGAATGGCGATGCCGATAACAAACCGCATCAGCCGCCCTCGCGTTCGCGCACCAGTCGCGTTCGGCGCGTTTCGCGGCGGGGCTTGCGCTCGACGTTTTCGAGGCGCGCGGGCAGTTCAGCCATGATCGATCGCCGCTCGAGGCCGGTATAGCTCGTCCACAGGCCGATCTCTTCGCGCGTTCGGCCGCATCCGAAGCAGTAGCCGGTCTTGTCATCGATCGAACAGATCAGAATGCAGGGAGATTCCATCGCGAGCCCTTTGGTTTCGCTCCTATATCGGTCGCTCAGAGAATGATGGCAAGGGCCACGAGGAAGGCGATCTCGCAGAGTTGTTGACTGGCGCCGATCGTGTCGCCGGTATGCCCCTCGATGCGCCTGCGGCAGTGGCGCGTGAAGGCCGCCACGATGCCGGCCGCAAACAGGCCGGCGGCAAACCACGCGTGGAACGGGAGGGCAAGGAGGCCGATGCCGGCCGTCAATACGCCACCGAGAAAGAGGGCTATGCGCGTCGCCTCCGGATCAGGGGCGCCGGCCGATCCAGCCACGCCATCCGGCCGAGCCGAGGGCAGGGCGGACCAGTGCCAGACCATCAGGCTTCGGCTGAGGTTTGCTGCAGCCAGCCAGGCAAGGGCCATGGCAAGCGGTGGTAGGGTTTCGATCAGGATCGCGAGCGCCGCGACACGGAGCGCGATCGACAGGATCAGCGCCAGCGCACCATAGGTGCCAATGCGGCTATCCTTCATGATCGCCAGCGCCTTCTCGCGGCTGCGACCACCTCCGAGCCCGTCCGCGGTGTCTGACAGGCCGTCCTCGTGCAGGGCGCCGGTCAGCATGACCTGCAGCCCGATACCTATCAGAGCCACAAGCACCGGGTCGACACCGGAGGCCGACAGGAGTGCCATGATCGAGGCAGCGGGGAGGGCGATGATCAGGCCAGCCAGCGGGAAACCGGCGACCGTGCGGCTAAGGCTTCCGTCATGGCCTGCAAAGAAGCGATCCGGTACCGACAGGCGGCTGAGGAAGGAAATGGCACGCGCCGTTTCCGTGACTAGGTTCTCGACGACCTGCATGGTTCCTTTCCGTTTTGTCCTCGACCGACTGCGTCGCTTTTTTGAGTTGAGCGGTGCGGGTCCGGTCTTTAAGAGAGAGGCCACAAAGCCTGATTTGCTGGAAGAATACAAGGAAGCCCGACCCATGAGCGTTACCGGCCTGCCATTCGACGATTTTCGCACGCTATTGCGTGACCTGCCGGGACCCAGCACTGCGGCGCTCGTGGCGGCGCGCGAACGCGACAAGCAGCTGACCAAGCCGCCGGGCGCGCTTGGACGGCTCGAAGAGATTGCCATGTGGCTTGCCGCCTGGAGTGGACGGGCCCCTGCGGTCAATCGTCCACTGGTCGCGATCTTCGCCGGCAATCACGGGGTTACCAAGCATGGCATCACGCCGTTCCCGCCATCGGTTACCCAGCAGATGGTCGAGAATTTTGCAGCTGGCGGCGCTGCCATCAACCAGATCTGCGTGACGCATGATCTCGGCCTGAAGATCTTTGACCTCGCGCTCGACTACCCGACGGGCGATATCACCTGTGAAGCGGCATTGTCGGAGCGCGATTGCGCCGCGACCATGGCCTTCGGCATGGAGGCGATTGCCGGCGGAACCGATCTTCTTTGCATCGGTGAAATGGGCATCGGCAACACGACGATTGCGGCCGCGATCAATCTCGCGCTCTATGGCGGCGAGGCAGAGGACTGGGTCGGTCCGGGCACTGGCTCGGAAGGCGACGTTTTGGCGCGCAAGGTGGCCGCCGTCAAGCAGGCGGTCGAGTTCCACCGGGAACATCTGTCCGATCCGCTGGAAGTGTTGCGACGCCTCGGCGGTCGCGAAATCGCGGCAATGGCCGGCGCGATCCTCGCAGCCCGTATGGAAAAGATCCCGGTCCTGATCGACGGCTATGTGGCAACCGCCGCTGCCTCGATCCTGAAGGCGGCCAATCCTTCCGCGCTCGATCACTGCCTGATCGGCCACGTTTCGGGCGAGCCTGGTCATCTGCGCGCAATCGAACGCCTCGGCAAGACGCCGCTTCTGGCGCTTGGCATGCGGCTCGGTGAAGGCACTGGAGCCGCCCTCGCGGCCGGCATCGTCAAGGCTGCGGCGGCGTGCCATTCCGGCATGGCAACCTTCGAACAGGCTGGGGTATCCAACAAGTCGCATGAGTGATCGCACATCAAAGCCCGGCGATGCGGAGCCGCTCGCCTCTAAAGTCATCAAGAAGAAGACAGGTATCGCGCATCTCTTTGCCGCCGCTCAGTATTCGGCTCAGGGATTTCGACGTCTGATACAGGAAGCGGCCTTCCGGCATGAGCTTCTGGCATTTGTCGGCGGTCTGGTCGTGTTCGTTCTCGTCGGTGCGAGCCTCTTTGAATTCCTCGGCTTCGTCGTTTTGATGATGCTGATGTTTTCGGTGGAGGCGCTCAACACCGCGATCGAAGAACTGGTCGACCGCATCTCGCCGGAGATCTCGACGGTCGGCCGCAATGCCAAGGATCTAGGATCCTTTGCTGTCTTCTGCCTGATCATGGCCAATGGCGCCTTTGCTGCTTACGTCGTCATCAGCCGGCTGTTTCTCGCCTGATCAGGCGAATTGCCGGCGGCGCGGTTCGATGGCTTTGACTTCCGAGACAGCCGGCAGGCTTTCGAGCACGCGGCTCGATGGCAGGATGGCGATGACTTCCGTGCCTTCCCTGAGCTTCGACTTCAGCTTGAATTCGCCGCCATGCTTGGCGAGGATCGCCTGGACGATGGGCAGGCCGAGCCCCGTGCCCTGTTCGGCACTCTTGATCGCAATCGAGCCCTGACCGAAGGCGGAGAGGACGACGGGGATTTCGTTTTCCGGAATGCCCGGGCCGTTGTCCTTGATCGAGATGTATTGTCCGCCGCCGGCGGTCCAGCCGGCCTTGACCATGATCTCGCCGCCCTGAGGCGTGAATTTCACCGCATTCGACAAGAGATTCAGGATCACCTGGCGCAAAGCCTTTTCGTCAGCCCAGAGCGACGGCAGTGCCTTTTCGAATTGCTGGTCGATGCGGATGTTCTTCGATTTGGCGCGCAGCTGGATCATGCCGATGCAGTCTTCGGCGACCTCCAGGAGAGACACGCTTTCTTCGCTCAGCTCGTATTTGCCGGCCTCGATCCGCGACAGGTCGAGGATCTCGTTGATCAGTTCGAGCAGATGGCTTCCCGAGCGGTGGATGTCTCCAGCATATTCCTTGTAAAGCGGGTTGTTCAGCGGCCCGAGCACTTCCGTCGCCATGACCTCGGAAAAGCCGAGGATGGCGTTGAGCGGGGTGCGCAGTTCGTGGGACATGGAGGCGAGGAAGCGCGACTTTGCCATATTGGCCTCTTCGGCCCGACGCCTTGCCTCATCGGACAGGGACTTGGCGACTTCCAGTTCGGCGATCAGGTCGTCCTTTTCCGTCTGGAAGGACAGAAGCTTGAGATTGGCCTGATGCAGTCGGTTGGTGATGTAGATGAAGAAGATCAGCGCCGTGGTGAAAACCGCCGTCAGGCCGATGTCGAGGATATTCCGGCCGGTGATCGACACGACGGTCAGCGCGGCCACCGTGGGCAGGAAGCCGAACAGCACGGCCTGACGCAAAAGCATGCTGGCCATGGCCGTAATGGAAAGGGCCACCAGCAGCACGGCACCCTTGTAGAAGGTGAAGGCGGTCGGGTTGCAGGTGTCGCAGTCCTGCAGGACGAAGATCGCCCAGGACAGTCCCATGGCTGCCTGCGCGGCCAGCAGGATGCGACGCCATCTGATCTGGTTTTCCGGCGAGATTTCGGTCTTGGATGCGCGCCTGACGATCAGGATGCCGATTGCATGCATCGTGAGCGCAAAGAGGCCCCAGATGATGAAATGCGGCTGCGCAGTGAAATAGGCACCGGAGGCCGCGATCAGTAGGATCGTGATCGGGATGACGGCCGCACCCTGCAGGCAGGCGCCGACATGCATCGCGAGGATCTCTGCATCGAAGGCCGGGGAGGTGCCCGGGCCCGTCTGAAGACGTTCGCGGGTGGTCCGGACAGCGCGCGTCGTTGCCCTGTTGCGATTGTGTCGCGTCAGGTCGAGAACGTTTTTGTCCGCCGATGTATCTACGCCGTTACTCATTGCGTTGCAGTCTTCCGCGCCTTGGTGAACCCTAGCGGGGAAATCTTAAGAAGATCCTGTCTTGGAAGGTTTTGTTTGCCATGTGTAAAAAGGATCTGTTGTTGAAGTGGGTGGAAATGTGACGAGACACGTTCGGCGCCTGCGCGACCTGGTGCTAGGGCTCGCCATCCTGGCGCTCGCATTGCTTGTCATCGCCAAGCTCGAGAACGAACAGGCGCTGCGCTTTTCCGGCTTGTTCTCAGTGATCGATGGCGACACGCTCATCGCAGACGGCGAGCGGCTGCGCATCGAAGGGATCGATGCACCCGAACTTTCTCAGGTTTGCAAGGCGGCGGATGGGGCACCCTATGCCTGCGGCGAGGAGGCGCGCCGTGCCCTGATTGCGCTCGTGTCCGGGCGTGGCTTCGAATGCACAGGTACACGCCGTGATCGTTACGGCCGGTTGCTCGTGGTCTGCAAGCGGGGCCTCGACGATCTCGGGGAGATACTCGTGCGGACCGGGTCTGTCGTTGCCGATGGACGTTACCTTGCGAGTGAGACAGAGGCCCGACGGGCAGGCGAGGGGATCTGGCGGGGCGATTTCGAGCGCCCAGCCGACTGGCGACGACAGCGACAGATCGATGAAGCGGAACTCACGGGTTGGGTCGAGGCGTTACCGCCGCGATGGCTGACACATTGGTTTTGAGGACGAAAGAGAGAATGGCCGCTGACAATCCTTCGCTGCCGAGCATGCCCCGCGGTGACGTGCCGCCGACGATCGACGCCTTGTCGAGCGCAATCGCCCGCTGTCGCATTTGTCGCGATTGTCCGGCCGGAGGTCCCGAGCGGCGGATGCCGCATGAACCGCGACCGGTCGCCTGGCTTTCGGCGACAGCACGGGTGCTGATTGCCGGGCAGGCGCCGGGGCTTCGGGTGCATGAGACGGGCATCCCCTTCAACGACGCCTCCGGTGACCGCCTGCGCCAATGGTTGGGCATTGATCGCGACACCTTCTATGATCGCAGCAAGCTGGCGATTGCGCCGATGGGCTTCTGTTTTCCCGGCTATGACGAGAACGGACACGATCTGCCGCCGCGCCGGGAATGTGCGCCGCATTGGCGACAGACGGTGATGGATGCCATGCCGCGGGTCGAGCTCATTCTCGCCATCGGGCAATATGCGCAGGCCTGGCATCTTGGACGGCTGCGCCGCAAGACCATGACCGAGACGGTGACCCATTGGCGGGACTTCCTTCTCGCCAATCGCGAGGGGCCACGCGTCTTGCCCCTTCCCCATCCGAGCTGGCGAAACACGGCCTGGCTGAAACGTCACCCCTGGTTCGAGGCCGAGGTGCTGCCGGTGCTGCGACGAGAGGTTTCCTTGTTGATAGCTTGAAATGATTTTCCATAATTTTTATCAAATCGGCTATATCAAGAAAAATCAGTTTTTATAGGGTTTGCCATGGACCGCCTCGATCGCAAAATTCTCCGTATTCTTCAGGAAGATTCGACGCTGGCCGTTGCCGATCTCGCCAAAAAGGTCGGGTTGTCCACGACGCCTTGCTGGCGCCGCATCCAGAAGATGGAAGAGGACGGTGTCATCCGTCGGCGCGTGGCCTTGCTCGATCCGGCCAAGGTCAACACGAAGGTAACGGTGTTCGTCTCGATCCGCACGTCCAGTCACTCGATCGAATGGCTGAAGCGGTTCTCCGAGGTGGTGTCCGAGTTTCCGGAAGTCGTCGAGTTCTACCGCATGAGTGGCGATGTCGACTATCTGCTGCGCGTCGTCGTGCCTGACATCGCGGCCTATGATGCCTTCTACAAGCGCATGATCGCCAAGATCGAGATCCGTGACGTGTCCTCTGCCTTTGCCATGGAGCGGATCAAATACACGACCGAGTTGCCGCTCGACTACATGGTCCTCGACAATAATAAAGCCGGCGAAGAATAGACCGCGGTGGCGATTACCTGAGCTTCGCGATCCGCTTGGGGTCGCGCATTTCCCGCAAGGCATCCTTGCCGATCCAGCGGGCTGTGGCATCGCTCTTTCCCGCCAGTTTTTGAGCCACAAGGACCGCACCCGTGTGGCAGGCGCGGCTGCGCTTGCCCGTGTTGCGCAAGGCCCAGTTCACAGCCTTCTTGACGAAGTTGCGGGGATCGGTGGCGTGCCGCTCAATCAATGGCAGCCATTCGAGGAACGTCGCGTCCGGCTCATTCCGGTTGTGAACAGTCGCGCCCGCGATCATGGCGAAGGCGCTTCTGCGGATGAACTCCCGGTCGTCGGCGGCGAAGTCTTCAACCAGTTTGCGCCAGCCGGGCGTCCCGGTCAGCAGGTCGGCCGCCGCGTCGACGATTTCCCACGAGTTGAATTCGTCGGCGAGCCGCCGGATGTCGTCCGATGACAGCAGCGTCGGAACGAAAGTCCAGATCGCCAGCAGGCGCGCTTCTCGTATGCCGGATGCCCAGAGGTCTTTCGCGCGCGCCTGATTCGGGCCGATCACCTTGGCCATCTGCCGCAAAGCGGGATTGCCGATGCCAAGGGCATCCTCGGTGACAATCCCGTAGCGCGCCAAGCCGGCTATGTTCTCCTCCGACCGCATCGAGCGCAAGTATGCGATGATCTCGGCTGCGGTGGAGGAGGGGCCGATCATTTTGTTTCGAGCCGGGCCAGCAGGGAAGATGTGTCCCAGCGGTTGCCGCCGAGTTTCTGCACCTCGCCGTAGAACTGATCGACGAGCGCCGTGACCGGCAGGTTCGCACCGTTGCGGCGCGCTTCCGAGAGCACGATGTCGAGGTCCTTGCGCATCCAGTCGACGGCAAAACCGAATTCGTATTTGCCCTGGTTCATGGTCTTGTGGCGGTTTTCCATCTGCCAGGAGCCGGCAGCCCCCTTGGAGATGACCTCTATCACCTTTTCGATGTCGAGGCCGGCCTTCTTGCCGAAATGCACGCCCTCGGCCAGGCCCTGGACGAGGCCTGCAATGCAGATCTGGTTGACCATCTTGGTCAACTGGCCAGCGCCGGCGGGGCCCATCAGGCCGACCATGCGGGCAAAGGAGTCGATGATCGGCTTGGCGGCCTCGAAGGTGTCCGGTTCGCCGCCGCACATCACGGTGAGCACGCCGTTTTCCGCACCTGCCTGGCCGCCCGAAACCGGGGCGTCGATGAAGCCGCAGCCTTTGGCCGCGGTGGCTTCGGCGAGTTCGCGTGCAACCTCGGCGGAGGCGGTGGTGTTGTCAATCAGGATCGCGCCCGGCTTCATGGCGGCAATCACGCCGTTTTCGCCCAACGTGACCGAACGCAGGTCGTCGTCATTGCCAACGCAGGTGAAGACGAATTCTGCGCCCTCTGCGGCCTCAGCCGGGGTCAATCCATGGTTGCCACCGAACTTCGCCACCCAGTCCTCGGCCTTGGCCGTCGTGCGGTTATAGACCTTTACCTCGTGGCCACCCTTGACCTTCAGGTGTCCTGCCATGGGAAAACCCATCACGCCCAAACCGATGAATGCGACCTTTGCCATTTCGTCTCTCCTGCCTTGCGGTATGAGACATGCATAGTCGAAGCTCCGTGGCCTTGAAAGGCCTTCTACTATTATCGGGCAGTGTCGGGGGCAGCCGCTTTCCGACGGATCTCATCGTCCGGGGTCAGTTCAAGGCTCATCTTGCCCAGACGGCTTGATATCTCGTTCCACAATCGCCGTAGACGGCGAACATGGAGGTCGTCGCCGATCCAGTCCATCAGATGCTCGATGGCGCGCGAGGACATCTCCGGCGTTTCACTGATGGTCGTCAGTGCCCAGATGCTGAATTCCCGCGCATCGACTTCCTTGATCTGCCCGTCTGCACCGGGAATCAGGAATTTTGCCGTACTCGTTTCCTGAACGTGCTTCATCGGCCCGGTCGGGGCCAGAAGAACTGCTGCATAGATGCGGTCAAAGGCATCGATCGCCTTTTCTTCCGTTGAGGTGTCGCTGTTACGGTTCTGTTTCAGGGCCCGTTCCAGGTCGAAGATCGTGCGGACGTTGAACTGGCGCAACAGCAGAAAACGATCGAGACCGACGACGCAGCACAGTTGGGCTTGGGCGATCCAGTCGACCGTCTGGTAGATGCCGAAGGGTGTTTCGATGTGCAGCATGATCGGGTTGTAGGTGGCGAGTGATTGCACATCGGAGATGCCGCATTCTTCCAACCGGAAGCGCGTGAAGAAATCGATGCCGTCGATCGCATCGAGCGGCACGACCCTTGTCCACTCGATGAAGCGGTTGTCGGATTGCTTGATCCAGTTGATCTGGCTCCCGACCTTGACGAGGATGAACTGCAGCACGCTGCCGGGCAGCAGGCCGAAGGCCAAGCCAAGCAAGATCCAGAGAGAGGACAGCTCGGTGACGGGCGCGGTTCTCTCGATGCTGATCACCTCCTGGACCGCACTGAGATCCGGCAAGGCTCGATAGAGTGCGGCCGAGGCAAGCACCGAGATCACGATCATCGCCGCCTGTCTGATCATCGTGTAGCCGTTCAGATCGAAGACCGCGAGCGCCTGGATGAGATAGCGCAGAGAGGACAGGTAGGCGCCGACAAATGTAATCGCTGCGACAGTCAGGACGTTTTCGGCGAGCTGCCTGAGGTCGGTTGCGGCGGTATCTGCCGCAAAATTCATTCCTCCGACGGTGAGGAGGTTGAAGGTCGGAATGCTTGGGCAGTCCCCGGTCGGTGCAAGACATCCAAAGCCTGAGAGGGTCAGCGTAAACCCGGCAAAGACGACCAGCGAATAGGGAAGGGCCGCGACGAGCAGTCTCATGTCACCGCGATTGAGGAAAAACCGTGTCTGTGAGATCGTCTCGTTGATCTCGGTGATGATGTCTTCCGGAGATCGTCCTGTGTGATGCGAGCTCGCGTCACCGTTCTCGCCATTGCCTCTCACATCGGCGGCATATTTGGTCCGGACAAACTCGAAGGAGGGGCTCGTCGCATCCTCAGCCTGATCGACGACCGGAAAGGTTTTGACGTAGTCCCGGATGAGGCGCAAACGCCGCAACCTGATCTCGTATCGCCCGAAGATCAAGGCGAAGACGGTCACCAGAGAGATTACAAACGCTAAGATAAGCGTCCAGATGACGGGCCCGCTCCCGCCAAGCGCAGTGGCAACTTCTGTTTGCATGACTTCCCCCTTTTTGTCAGGGGAAGCCTAGGGATCGGGCGCTTCTTGGCTACTAATCGTATGCAGCCCTGGGTGGAAAATACATCCTTGGGTTTAGGTTGTGGTCTTTTTCGCGACGACCAGATGCCCTGGCGACGGGTTGCCGTCCTGCATGCGTACGTTGATGTCGGTGATCTCGACCACTTCGAAGCCTGTCGCGGCCAGTCGTTCACGCACATAGGTCTCGGAATGTACGAAGCGCTGGTGCGGGCCGACCATGAAGGGCCTCCCGGCCATGATGTCGTCCGGCATCGTTTCGGACGAGAAGACGAAGATCCCGCCGTCGCTCATGTTCTCGGCAGCGCCAAAGAAAAGCGGTTCGAGGGCGCCGAGATAGGGCAGCACGTCGGTTGCGGTCACGAGGTCGAAGGGTTCGTCGTCATTGTCCTCGAGGAAATCCTCGAGTTCGGCCACATAGAGGGTCTCGTAGAGATCCTTTTCATGGGCGATCTCGACCATCTTTTCGGAAATGTCGATCCCGGTCATGTCGTCCACCACGTCGCGCAGCGCGCCGCCGGTCAGGCCTGTGCCACAGCCGAGGTCGAGAAGGCGCTTGAACGGGCCGAGACCGAGCGACTGCAGGCGCTGGCGGACCATCATCGGCACGGTGTAGCCGAGCTGTTCGACGAGAATGTCCTCGAAGGCATCGGCATGCTGGTCGAAGAGCGTCTCGACATAGGCGTCGGGTGCTTTGGGCGGGGCTTCGCCGCGGCCAAGTGCAGCAATACGGACCGATGCGCCGCCGTGGTCATCGGGGTCGATCGCCAGCACTTCCTCATAGGCCTTGACAGCTGCGTCGATATCGCCTGCCTTCTCAAGGGTGAGTGCGCGGTTATAGGCTTCTGCCAGGGCTTCTTCGTCGATCTTGGCCATGTAAGGCTCCTGTTATCGCGGCCGCTCATCGGGCCTTTGCCGGTCGTCTAACGGGTCAGGCCGAGCTTGGCAATGCAAACGGAACACTGCGGGGGCTCTTGGTGTTTCCTGATCAGGGAGCTAAGCATGGAACAAACGTCTGAGGATAAGTCCGGCATCCTGCCGCTGGAGAGCGCAGAGCCCGCGCGCCTCGCACCGGCCCTGCCGGCGAGTTCGGCCGAGAAGGCCAACATGATCATCCACTATTATCGGGGCGAGATCGGTCGTATGACGAGCTGGCGCGACCGGATAGACCGAACGACGAACTGGTCTATGACGGTCGTGGCGGGCCTTTTGTCCGTTTCGCTGTCAACGCCGTCGTCGCATCATGGCGTGGTGCTGTTCGCCATGCTTCTGGTCTCGGTCTTCCTCTTTATCGAGGCGCGCCGCTATCGCTTCTTCGATGTCTACCGGGCGCGGGTCCGCCAGCTCGAGCGGCACTATTTCTCCCAGGCGCTCTGCCCGCAGGCCGAATTGAAACCCGATTGGGCGGCGGCGATCGCGGCCAGCCTTCGACGGCCCGTCTTCCTGATGGCGTACCGCGAAGCACTCTTCCGTCGTATCCGGCGAAACTACATCTGGATGTATCTCATTCTGCTTCTCGCCTGGGCGCTGAAAATCTCCAGCCCGAAGCTGCAACAGAACGAGGCGCCCGCCGAGTTCGTCAGCAGCTTGTCCCAAATCGTCCAGAACGCCCATCTTGGACCGCTGCATGGCGGCATCGTGCTGGCGCTGGTCGGCGCCATCTATATCGCGCTGCTCCTCGCCATCCTATACCGGGAGCCGAAAGATGGGGAAATTGCCCATGGCGAGGTGCATGTCTGATCTCAGTGCAGAATGAACTCGCCCTTCAGAGAACGCCATTCGCTGGCCGCGATCATCCTCTTGTGCACATAGGTCACCGAGTGGAGCGGGCCTTCGATCTTGTCCTGCCAGAAGCGCAGGAAGCCGCGCATCTCCGGAAAGTCCGGAGCCAGATCGTAATGCTGCCAGATATAGGTCTGCAGCAGGGAAGGATGATCGGGCAGGCGGTAGAGGATCTGGGCGGTTGTCAGCCCGTAACCCTTCAGCATCAGTTCCATTTCGCTGTTCATGTGCCGACGTTCCCCGTGTTCTCGTGGAAGACGGATCGACGCGGGCGGTGTCATCGCTTCCGCGACCGACCGGGGCCGCGACCGACGCGGGCCCTGACATGATGGAAACATCTGTTGGTGAAGGAAGTGCTAATAAAGGCGGTTGGCGACCCAAGGCGGGGTCGCCAACCGATGGTCAGCGTTTCAGGTGACGGGTCAGGCGCGCCTCGATCGCACCCCATGCGTGGCGCAGCGCCTCGACGATGGCGAGATAGAAGATCGCCGCCCAGAGATAGGTCTGGTAGTCGAAGGTGCGCGAGAAGGCGTAGCGGGTCTGGCCCATGAGATCGAGAACGGTGACGACTGCGACGACGGCCGAGCCCTTGATCATGAAGATGATCTCGTTGCCATATGGGCGAAGGGCGACGATCAGGGCCTGCGGCAGGATGATCTTCCAGAAGGTAATCGACGTGGGCAGGCCGAGAGACTTGGCACCTTCCGTCTGACCACGCGGTACGCTTTGGATCGCACCGCGCAGGATTTCCGCCTGATAGGCTGCCGTGTTCAGCGTCATGGCAAACAGCGCGCAATACCAGGCCTCGCGGAAGAACCACCAGAGGCCGATCGCTTCGATCTGCGGACGGAATGAGCCGAGGCCATAATAGATCAGGAAGATCTGCAACAGCATCGGCGTGCTGCGGAAGACATAGACATAGGCGTAGGCGACCGTGTTCAGGATTGGGTTCCGCGCCATGCGGGCGAAGGTGACGGGAAGGGAAAGGAGCGCGCCGAGGGTGATCGACCCGAAGGTCAGCATCAGGGTGGTGGCGAGACCGTCCAGGTACCGCCAGCCATAGCGCTCGATCTTTGCCGGATCCCAGCTCGATGCGAGGTACCAGACAAGTGCGAGCCCGAGAACAGCCCAGAGAGTGAGGATTCCATAACCCGCGACGCGGGCCAGGTTGATACGGCTTGCCTTCACCGGTGGCGCCGGGCGGGCAGGGATCATCTCCAATGCGTGGGTCATCGGCTCGCCTCCGCGCGGTTTGCCCAGCGTGCGATGGCGTTCAGGCCGATCGAGGAGACTGTGGCAAGCACGAGATAGAGAAGGCAGGCAATCCCGTAGAACATGAAGGCTTCCTTGGTCACGCGCGCCGCAACACCCGTCTGCCGCACGATGTCTGCCAGGCCGATGACCGAGACGAGCGCCGTATCCTTCAGGAGCACCAGCCAGAGATTGCTGAGGCCCGGGAGGGCGATGCGGATCAACTGGGGCACGATGATCAGCCACATGGTCTTGCGCCTCGACAGGCCGACCGCGCTACCGGCCTCGTACTGACCGCGCGGGATGGCCTGGAACGCCGACAGCAGAACTTCCGAGGCATAGGACGAGAAGACGACCGAAAGGGCGATCATGCCGGCCACGAAGGCATTGATCTCGACGCGTTGGTCGATCCCGAGCCAGGTCAGGACGGACTGGACGAGAATCTGGAAGCCGAAATAGACGATGAAGAGTGTCAGGAGTTCGGGCAGCCCGCGAAAGATGGTCGTGTAGACGCCGGTCGCAGCCCGCAGGCTCCATTCACCCGATTGGCGCGCCAGCGCAATCAGGAAGCCGAGGGCAAGTCCGACGGGCAGGGTCGCAAGTGCCAGCGAGATCGTTACCTTGACGCCGAAGGCGATCTCGTCGCCCCAGCCGGTGTCGCCGCAGCCGACAAGCGTATCGGTCGCCAACAGCCGGAAGAGCCCGACGGGACCACAGAGCGGATCGAACGTGTAATTGATCCAGTCCCAGATCGAGCCGAGCGCGGAAGACAATCCGCCCATGCCATTCCCCCTTGGCGGTTTTTCCCGCCTTTTTCATGTCGTTGCAGTTCAAATGCAAAATGGCGGAAGTGTTCGACTTCCGCCACTTGGTTTTATCGGTCTATCCCGGGATCACTCGCCGTAAACGTCGAAATCGAAATACTTCTTGTTGATTTCTTCGTACTTGCCATTGGCACGGATGCCGGCGATCGCTGCGGTGAACTTGTCGGCCAGCTCTGTCTCGCCCTTGCGGACGGCGATACCAGCGCCATCGCCGTTGATTTCGACATCAACCGGAAGCGGCGTCAGGATCTTGCAGCAGGCGCCGGCTTCGGTCTTCAGCCATTCCGAGAGAACAACGATATCGTCGACGACGGCGTCAACGCGGCCGCCTTCGAGGTCGAGCTTGTATTCGTCAGCGGTCGGGTAGAGCTTCAGTTCGCTGTCCGCCATATGCTTTTCCGCATAGTTGGCATGCGTGGTCGAAGACTGGGCGCCGATCGTCTTGCCAGCGAGGCCGGCTACGTCGGTGATGGTCGAATCCTTCGGCACGGCAACGGCCGGCGGAGTGTTGTAGTACTTCTTGGAGAAGTCGACCTTCTCCAGACGTTCCGGGGTGATCGACATGGATGCGATGATGGCGTCGAACTTCTTGGCCTGAAGGGCTGGAATGATGCCGTCCCAATCCTGGGTGACGAATTCGCAGGTGACCTTCATCTCCTCGCAAAGCGCCTTGGCGATGTCGATGTCGAAACCAGACAGCGAGCCGTCGGCTTCAAGGTTGTTGAAGGGCGGATAGGCGCCTTCGGTGCCGATGATCAGCTTTTCCTGCGCCATGGCCGAACCGGCAAAGAGCGAAAGGGCAGCGATCGATGCTGCGGCCAGAAAACGTGTCGGAATACGCATGAGATCCTCTCTGTTGGGTGGACGCCGTTTGTTGTTTTGAGGCGGCTGTCCGTGATCGTGTGGTATGGTCGACCACACTTGGGCCCAATATTCGTCTGGTTTCCCAGCCGAAATCAACTACAAACCGCGTGATCGACAAAATTTGCCCCCTTAATTCCACCAGGGGCCACGGAAGACATTTTTTTGTTCAGCCCGGTGTTGTCTGGTGGAGCAAAAGCCGCTCCAACTCGTTCAGCCACGGTTAATTATGAGAAATCTAGTTTGGCAGCAGCTTCGGTTCGCACAATCGAGCACGCATTCAACAGCACGGACCCGGATGACACTGTCACCGGCCCGTGCGTAGGGAAGGAAACGCAAGGTATGTTCAACAAGAGATTGCTCAACACAGTGGCAATCCCGGTCCTGTCTGTCGCGGTACTGGCGAAGCCTGTCGCTGCGTCTGTCACCGGACATCCAGAACGCCAGACGCAGACGCGACAGGCTGAAGAACAGCTGATCCAGCTGGCCCAGGCCGTCACCTGCACGGATGGCTCGGAAGCGCCTGATGCTGAGACGTGCGCTGCCCGCGATGCCCAGGCGGCGGCTGAGGAAGAAGCACGCCGCCAGGCCGAAGCGGAAGCTCAGGCTGCCGCCGAGGCGGAGGCGCAGCGTCAGGCTGAGGCAGAAGCCCAGGCAGCCGCTGAGGCGGAAGCTCAGCGTCAGGCTGAAGCCGAGGCTCAGGCCGCTGCCGAAGCAGAAGCTCAGCGTCAGGCCGAAGCCGAAGCTCAGGCAGCCGCCGAGGCGGAGGCACAGCGTCAGGCCGAAGCGGAAGCTCAGGCCGCCGCCGAGGCAGAAGTCCAGCGTCAGGCCGAAGCGGAAGCTCAGGCCGCCGCCGAGGCAGAGGCTCAGGCAGCAGCAGCAGAAGCAGAAGCAGAAGCCCAGGCCGCTGCAGAAGCGGAAGCTCAGCGTCAGGCCGAAGCAGAAGCTCAGGCTGCCGCAGAGGCCGAAGCCCAGCAGCAGGCTGAAGAAGCGCAACCTGTCGAGGAACCGCAGGCCGTGACCTGTGCCGATGGTTCGCAGGCAGCCTCAGAATCTGAATGCCTGGCTCCCGCAACCGAGCCGACCGAGGAGCCGCAGCCCGCTGAAGAACAGCCAGCCGAAGAGCAGCAGCCGACCGAGGAAGAGGCAGCTCCCCAACAGACCGACGAGCAGGCTCCTGCCGCCGAAGAAGAGCTGCGCCCCGGTCAGGACGCTGCAGGCGAACAGCCGGCGACCGAAGGCGAAGTGCCTGCCAATCAGGCTGAACAGCCGGCCGACCAGCAGCCCGTGGAAGAGCAGGCAACCGGTGAGGACGTACCAGCCGAAGGCCAGCCGGAAGGCGAGCAAGTGCTCGTTCCTGCCGTAGAACCGCCGGCTGATCAGCCGGTGCAGGAGATCACCGACACCCGCACGACCGAAGAGAAGGAAGCCATCGCCGAGGATCCGTCCCAGACGTCCGAGACGGTCGTTCTGCCGGTTGAAAACGGTGCAGCCGTCCTCGACAGCGACAAGGATGCCGACAACACGGGCGGCGAGGGTGTGCGTGAGCAGCGCAACGAATTGCGTGCCCAGGAAGATGTGGCGCCGCCGCCGGAAACCGATGCTGAGGCTCAGGTCGAAACGACCGCCGCCGATCAGGAGACGATGCAGGCGACGATTGCCGAGCAGGGCACGACGCTTGATGCTGCGCCGACCTTCGAAGTGCCGACAACCGTCGTCAACAACGTGTCGAACAGCACGGTGACCAACAATGTCACCAATAACGTCACCAACAACACGATCGTGCAGAACAACGTGGTCAATCAGGTCACAGAGGTCCGGGTCATCGAGCAGATCGATAACCGCACGGTCATCAATGTCGGCGACCGGATCGTTGTTCGTGGCGACGACCGCGAACGTCTGCGCTACGATGCCGAGGAGACCTATTACGAGCAGCTCCCGCGTGGCCGCACGCGTGAGACCATCGAGCGTGCCGACGGCAGCAAGCTGGTGACGGTGTACAACCGTTACGGTGACATCATCATCCGTTCGCGCATTTCTCCGCGCGGTCGGGAATATGTACTGATGTATTCGCCGGAAGCCGACAGAGAACGTCCGACCATGTATGTCGACGTCGGTCTGTCCTTGCCGCCGATGCGTCTGACCATTCCGGTCAGCGACTACATCGTCAGCACAACGCGTTCGCCGGACCGGGACTACTATGAGTTCCTCGGCCAGCCGCCGGTCGAGCGTGTCGAGCGCGTCTATTCGATCGACGAAGTGAAGTCGTCGGCGCGTATCCGCGACAAGGTTCGTCGTATCGACCTCGATACGATTACCTTCCCGTCGGGTTCTGCCGAGGTGCCGCTGGAACAGGCTCGTACCCTGCGCAAGGTTGCCCAGGCGATTGAGCAACTGCTCGAAAAGGATCCGGGCGAAGTCTTCCTGATCGAAGGCCATACGGACGCCGTCGGTTCGGATCGTTCGAACCTCGTCCTTTCCGACCGGCGTGCAGAAACCGTCGCGAACCTACTGACCGAAGTTTACGGCATCCCGCCGGAAAACATGTCGGTCCAGGGCTACGGCGAGCGCTTCCTGAAGATCCGCACGGAAGCGGCCGAACAGCAGAACCGTCGCGTCGCGATCCGCCGCGTGACCACGCTGGTCCGCCCGGCCGGTGTGTCGAGCAACGATTGATCGACCAACTGACGAAACGAAGAAGGCCGCCGGAGCGATCCGGCGGCCTTTTCTGTCGGGGGTATGTCAGGACAGCGGTGGCAGCTCCGTGACCGAGGCGATGAAGTCGGCAATCGCCGTGGTGTCGTCGAGGTCGAAGACCGGCAGATCGGTGTCCTCGACGCGGTGATCAGCCGCGATCGCGCGGATGTGCGGATCCGTTGGTGCCAGAGGTTCTCGGTTGGCGGATGCTTCCCGACGCGCTTCGATCTTCGGGACGGGCTCTCGCTTGTAGCCTTCGATCAGCACGAGGTCGCAGGGGCCGATGCGGGCGAGGATTTCCTCGAAACTCGGTTCGGGAGCGCCACGCAGCTCGTGCATGATGGCATAACGGGTTCCGGACACGATGACGACCTCGTGGGCGCCGGCCTCGCGGTGCCGATAGCTGTCGGCACCGACCTTGTCGATGTCGAAGTCATGATGGGCGTGTTTGATGGTCGAGATCTTGTAGCCGCGCCGGGTGAATTCCTCAACCAGCCGCACGGCAAGCCCGGTTTTTCCGGAATTTTTCCAGCCGGCAATGCCGAAAATGCGCGGGGTTTTGGTCATCTTGAACCCTGATCGACGATGGCCTCGGCGATTGCGAGGTCGTCGGGCGTATTGATGTTGAAGAAGGGGTCGACTGGACCAAAGGGCCCTTCGTAGGGGTCGAAATCCACAACCTCCACCGGGTGGCGGGCGACGTAGTCGAAGACGCGGCGATGCTTCGGGTCATCAAGCCAATGTTCGAGATCCTCTGCCAAAGCGACCGGCCAGAGCGCCGTGATCGGATGGGTGCGGCCGTTGCTGGCTGCCAGCACGATCACTTCGCTTCTCGCGACTTCTGCCAGGCGCATCACCAGATCGCTGGGCAGGAAGGGCGTGTCGCAGGGGGTGGTCAGGAGATGCGTCGCCGCATCAGGTAATTCGGTAAATCGCTTCATGCCTGCCAGCACTCCAGCGAGAGGACCGGGCCGGTCGGGACGCGTGTCCGGGATCAGCGGGAGACGCGCTGCAAGCGGATGTCCTTCAGAAGCGTTGAGGTAGACTGCGGAAGCCTGCGGCTGCAACCGTTCGGCCACCCTTAGGGCTAGCGGTATCGCTCGCAGTTTCAGTTCCGCCTTGTCTGCGCCCATTCGGCGTGACAGGCCGCCAGCGAGAATGACGGCGGGAGGTCGGAACTCGTGCGTCATAGGCTCACCGCTCTTCCCCTGGCGCAAAGCGCAGGAAAACGACCGCGACAAGTGCCAGAATGCAGCAGGCGAGCATGACGAGAAGCAAGGGCATGGCGCCGGTTTCGACCGACAGGATTCGGGATGCAAGCCAGGAGACGAAGGCGCCGCCGCCCATGGTGATCGCGCCACCGAGCCCGGAAGCCGAGCCCGCGAGTTCCGGCCGGACGCTGACGATGCCGGCATTGGTGCTCGGCAGGGAGAGGCCATTGCCGAAGCCGACCACGACCTGCGGGGCGAAGAAGGCTAGATAGGAGACATATCCCTGGGCAAGCAAGATGATCGGAATGGCGGCGCCGACCAGGGCGACCACGCCGCCGACCAGCATCATCATGTCTATGCCTGCGCGGCGAGCGAAACGTCCGGACAGATAGTTGCCGGCGATATATCCAGATGCGATGAACATGAATTGCAGGCCGAGCATGCTGGGCGTCAGGTCCATCAGTGTGCCGCCGACGAAGGGTGCACCGCCGAGAAAGGCGAAGAAGGCGCCAGACGTGAAGGTGCCGGCCATGGTGTAGCCCCAGAAGCGGGGGGACGCGAGAAGCCGTGGCCAGGCCCGGAACTGCTCGGAAAAACTGCCGCTCTTCTGGCGGTTGGTCTCGCCGAGATCGCGGTAGACGAGCAACAGGACGGCAAGTGCTGCAATCAGGATGGCTGCGAAATTCGAGCGCCAGCCGAAATTGTCGCTGAGCACGCCGCCGAGCGTCGGGCCGACCATCGGGATGAGCGTCATGCCCATGGTCACATAACCGATCATCGAGGCCGCTTCGTCCATGGGGACCATGTCGCGGATGATGGCGCGGGAGAGAACGAGACCCGCGACCACAGCCGTCTGGATCATCCGGGCGAATGTCAGGACCTCGATCGAACTTGCCAGCAGGCAGACCAGCGAGGAAACGATCAGGATCAGCAATGCGCCGATCATCACCGGTCGCCGGCCATAGCGATCCGACAGAGGGCCGATGACTAGCTGCACCAGCGCGGTCATCGCAATATAGCCTGAGACCAGGACCTGCACACGGTCGTAGTCGACGCGCAAATCGAGGGCCATGGCCGGCAGCGCCGGCAGAAAGATGTTCATTGTCAGGGCCGACAATCCGGCAATCGCCACGAGACTGACGATATGCGGGGCCGTGGTCCTGTCGAAAAAGCGAGACTGTTGCTGCACGCTCAAATGTCCTTGCACTGCAAACGAGATCAGCCCGGGGAGGCCGGATCGGCGCGGCGGGCGAGGGCCGCCTTCCGCTTGCTCTCGCGATAGAATGTGTAGAGGCCGGAGCCGATGACAATGGCAGCGCCGACGACCATCCAGACATCCGGCACTTCGCCGAAGAAGAGCATACCGAGCAGAACCGCCCAGAGCAGGCTGGTGTAGCGGAAGGGCGCGATGAAGGAGATCTCGCCAGTGCGCATGGCCATGATGATCGCCTGATAGCCGGCAAACAGGAAGACCGAGGCAAAGGCGAGCTTGCCGAGCGCGCTGCCGGACATCGGTTGCCAGCCACCAAAGGCTGGAATGAGCAGCAGGCCGGCAAAGGAGATGGAGGCTGCGGTGAAAAGGGTGACCGAGAGCGACGAGATGCGCGGATCGATCCGGCGGGTGACGAGATCACGGCCGGCTGCGGTGATCACGCAGAAGACGATGTAGAGCGAGGCGAGCCTAAAGCCCTCAGGGCCTGGCTGGATGATGACGAGCACGCCGATGAAGCCGAGACCGATCGCCGTCCATCGACGCCAGCCCACGGGCTCCTTGTAGAACAAGGCGGCGCCAAGGGTCACGGCCAAAGGCAGAGACTGCAGGATCGCCGAGGCATTGGCCAGCGGCACCTGGCCGAGTGCTGCGAGAAAGGCGACGGCTGCGACCGTCTCGAAGGTGATGCGCAACAGGATCAGCGGCTGCAGGATGTTCTTGATGTGGTCGAGCGCACCCATGCGGCGCGCAACGATATAGACCAGAACCGCGGTAAATGCGCCGCGCACGAACATGATCTGCGCCACGGTCAGTTCAGCGGTTACCGATTTCGTCAGAGCGTCGTTGAAGGTGAAGCCCGCCATCGAGATCGCCATCAGAAGGGCGCCTCGGGTGTTCTCGGATAATGCCATGCTCGATTCCCGTGCGTACCCGCCGGTTCTAGACCAAGGAGCACGCGCGAGAAACCTTATTCCCGCTGTTATGGCCCTGAAACGATGCTGCAGTGCCAAAAACGCGGTATCCGGTTAACCTTTGCTCAAACTCCCGAAGACAAGCTCGCCGATGGAACTGCATGAGGCGGCTCCTTTCCTTCGATCCTGCGCGATGACCTCGCGGGATTTCGGCCTTCCCGAGGGTCTCATGAGTTTTATTGATCGTCTCCTGCAAAGTCGCAGGATCGTCACCAAAGTTTTGCTTTTTGTTGTTCCTCTCGTTCTGCTCATGGCCGGTGTCGGCCTCCTGGGCTATTGGACTGCGACCACCCTCAACGGGCATATGACCGTCACGCGTGCCACGATCGGCAATATCAGTGATCTGGAAAAGCTGCAGCAGGGCCTGCAGGAGTTCAGCCTCGATCCGACAGAGGAGAGCAGGGCGGCTCTTCTTTCGGCC
Source organism: Agrobacterium sp. MA01 (assembly GCF_009650195.1). Classification (NCBI taxonomy): domain Bacteria; kingdom Pseudomonadati; phylum Pseudomonadota; class Alphaproteobacteria; order Hyphomicrobiales; family Rhizobiaceae; genus Agrobacterium; species Agrobacterium sp. MA01. The sequence continues at coordinate 2,099,133 of NZ_CP045854.1, read as the reverse complement.
ATCGACAGCCAGGACAGGGGGCTCGGCGTGCTGAATGGCGTGCTCGCCAAGCAGGCTCAGACCGTCGACCTGTCGGCACTGACGCAGTTGCCGGTCCAGATGCGGGCTCAGACTTCAACCTTGTGGGACAACAAGACCGCGCGCGAGGAACTGGATTCTGGCCTGAACGCGGCCGTTGCCGCCTTGCAGGCGGAGGGCCAGCAGATCGTCAAGCAGGTCGATTTCGTCCGCGACGATCTTGCCGGCAAGGAGCGCTTCGCCAAGGAATTGCTGTTCGACGCCTCCGCCTTCAAGTCGCTGCTTGATCGTCTCGGCAAATTGCGTGTCGGCGTGCAGATGGCCTTCACACCGGAAGAACAGCTCGACGAAGCGAAACTCTATCTCGCTCCGATGCAGAAGGATCTGGCCAAGGCGAACGAGATCGCCTCCGAAAAGGGCAAAGTCCTTGTTGGCGAGGTCGGTGCCGCAATCGGCAAGATCGAAACGATCCTTGCCCTATCCAACCCGGTTGATGCCAAGGCCCGGGAACTCGGCCTTGTGCTGTCCGAACTCGTTGAGATCGAGCAGAAGATCACGTTGCAGGCCGCCAAAAACAGCGATGTCGCCGCCGACCGTTTCGTCAGCCTCGACAGACTCGTTGCCGAACAGAAGGAGCTGATGGCCCTCGTCGATACCGCAGCACTCGGAGTGGCGACCATCGAGTTGCGGGTGCAGCAGATGCTGGGTTCGCTCGACGACGACCGCCGCATCGTCGTCATCCGCGAAATGGACGCTCTTCAATCTGTCGCCGGCCGGATCTCTGAACTTGGCGCCAAGAACAGTGCACTGCGCGACTTCCCCCAAAAGATTGCACCGCATCTGGCGGCAATCACGGAGATGTCCCAGGCTAGGCTCGACGCCGGGCGTAGCTGGCAGAACGAGCGACTGGCCGCCAATGCGGCCGTTTCTGCCGCCATGGAATCGCTGCGAAATTTCGTCGCCCAAGCCCAGGAAATCGGCCGCGAGGACAGCGAACGGTCGGCGACGATTTCCGTGATCACCATGGTCGTCGGCACCCTGCTTGCGATCATCGGCGGTCTGATGCTGGTCGAGACACTGCGTGCGCCGCTGAAGCGGATCACCGGCGTGATGTCGCGACTGGCGAGCGGCGACCTGTCCGTCCCGATCGAGGGCCGCAATCGCGGCGACGAAATCGGCGATATGGTGCGGTCGGTCACCGTTTTCCGTGATGCGGCGCTCGAAAACCGGCGACTGGAAGAAGAGGCTGAAGCTGCGCGCACGCGCTCGGAGCAGGAAAGCGCGCAGCGTGCCCAGGACCGGGCCCGCGTCGAGGCCGACCAGCGGTCGGCGCTCGAAGCGCTGTCCTCGGTGCTTGAGGCACTTGCCAACGGCCAGCTCAACGTCTCCATGCGTGACGACCTGCCGGCCGATTTCGTCGCCATGGCCTCGACATACAACCAGGCGGTCGAAGCACTGCGTGCGACGCTCGAAGAGGTTCGCGCGGCGAGCGTCGACATCAATGCCGGAACGGAGAACCTTGCGGTGTCTGCCGATGATCTTGCTCGCCGGACCGAACAGCAGGCGGCGGCGCTTGAGGAAAGCGTGAGGGCGCTCTCGCATCTGAGCGATGTCGTACGCTCAACAGCCGACGGGGCAGGGCGTACCGCCCAGTCCGTGCAGTCGGCGCGTGATCACGCCCGCCAGTCCGGCGTGGTGGTCAAAAAGGCGGTTGAGGCCATGGCTGAAATCAGCCGTTCCTCTGAGAAGATCTCGACCATCATCGGCGTCATCGACGAGATCGCCTTCCAGACGAATCTGCTGGCACTGAATGCGGGTGTCGAAGCGGCTCGGGCCGGCGAGGCTGGTCGTGGCTTTGCTGTCGTCGCGCAGGAAGTGCGTGACCTTGCTCAGCGCTGCGCCAATGCGGCGAAGGAGATCAAGACGCTGATCTCAGTCAGCGGCAATCAGGTCAAGTCGGGTGTCGAACTCGTCGAGAACACCGGTGTCGCTCTGCAGTCGATCATCGATCAGGTCGAAGAGGTGCAGTCGCTGGTGGAACGCATTTCGGCGGCGACCCGTGAGCAGTCGACCGGCATTAGCGAGGTGACGTCTGCCGTGCGAGATGTCGAGCTGATTACCCAGCAGAACGCCGCCATGGTTGAGGAGAACAATGCCGAGATCCAGGGGCTGCGCCAGCGCGTCGATATCCTGATGCACAAGATCTCGCGCTTCCGCACTGACACTGAGCGCGGTGCGCCACAGGCTTATCGCCGCTCGGCGTAACTGTGAAGAGCAAGCCGGCGGCACTCAGCCGCCGGTGACGCTCATGTGGCGGGCCACCGCTGGTTTGCGGTGGTTGCGATCGATGATGAAGTCGTGGCCCTTGGGCTTGCGCGAAATCGCTTCGTCGATCGCGGCAGAAAGATAGGCATCGTCGTCGGAGGCGCGCAGTGCGGTACGCAGGTCTGCGGCATCATCCTGACCGAGGCACATGTAGAGCGTGCCGGTGCAGGTCAGCCGGACACGGTTGCAGCTTTCGCAGAAATTGTGGGTGAGCGGCGTGATGAAGCCGAGGCGCCCGCCGGTTTCCTTCACCTCGACATAACGGGCGGGGCCGCCGGTGCGGTAGGGAATTTCGTCGAGGGTAAACTGTTCTTCGAGCCTCTGACGCACGAGGGAGAGCGGCAGATACTGGTCTGTCCGATCCTCGCCGGTCTCGCCCATGGGCATGGTCTCGATCAGCGTCAGATCCATGCCTTCGCCATGGGCGAAGCGCAGCAGCTCCGGGATCTCGTGTTCATTGAAATCCTTCAAAGCGACAGCGTTGAGTTTGATGCCGATGCCGGCGGCCTGGGCCGCGCGAATGCCTTCAAGCACCTTGTCGAGTTCGCCCCAGCGGGTGATTTCCTTGAATTTTGCAGGATCAAGCGTGTCAATGGACACGTTGATGCGGCGAACGCCGCAATCCGCAAGCTCTGCGGCATGGCGGGCGAGCTGCGAGCCGTTGGTGGTGAGGGTCAGTTCGTCCAGACCGCTGCCGAGATGGCGGGAGAGGCCGCGTACGAGATGCATGATGTTCTTGCGCACCAGCGGTTCGCCGCCTGTCAGGCGTAGCTTGCGCACGCCCTTGGCGATGAAGGCGGAACAGAGCCGGTCGAGCTCTTCCAGTGTCAGGAGATCCTTTTTCGGCAGGAAGGTCATGTTTTCCGCCATGCAATAGGTGCAGCGGAAATCGCATCGATCGGTGACAGAGACGCGCAAGTAGGTAACCGACCGGCCAAAGGGGTCGATCATCGGGCTTGCTTGGTCAACGAGCGGTTCTGCATGGCGCCAATCGGCGGGGCTATGATCCAAAAAACTCTCCCGGGTGTTTGGATCAATGTGGTGCCAAGCCTTGCAGGCGTCAAGTTGACACCGGCCCGTTGCATCAATTCGGATTGCAAACGGCGCGGGATCGACCTAGGTCTGCGCCAACTGCCTGGAACACTGCGAGGACTGCATGACCGAGATCTGGCCGACTGAACTGAAGGTGTCCAAGGACAGGCGCCTGCTGACCGTGAGCTTCAATGACGGTGTCACAGCTGTGCTTCCTGCCGAGATGCTGCGCGTGCTGTCGCCCTCGGCAGAAGTCCAGGGTCATGGTCCGGGCCAGAAAGTCACCGTGCCGGGCAAGCGCAATGTCGCAATCCGGCAGATGGTGCCGACAGGCAATTATGCCGTTCGCATCGCCTTTGACGACGGCCATGATACCGGCATCTTCACCTGGATCTATCTGCGCGAACTCGGTGAGAGCGGCGGCGAAAAGTTCGCGGCTTACGAACAGGAACTGGCAGAGAAGAAACTCAGCCGCGATCCTCGCTGAGGTCAGGATCGACCAGAACGTCGGACGAGAGCATGCGCTGGATCAGGAGGTCCATCGTCTCGGCGAGGCGTTGGCAGTCGTCGAGCGGCGTTGCAGACAGTGTCCGCTCGATGAGTTCCGTCTGGATCTGCATCGCCTTCTCGCTCAGGCTCCGGCCCTCTTCCGTCAGGAAAAGTCTCAGCACCCGCTTGTCCCGCTGGTCGGCCCTGCGCTCGAGAAGCCCGCGCTTTTCCATCTGCGGCAACAGCATGCTCATATTGGAGCGACCAACCAGAAGCTTGCGGGCGAGTTCCTGCTGGGAAATCCCCTCGAACCGGTAGAGATTGACCAGGATATCCAGGTGCGGTGGCTTGATGTCGAGCGGAGCGAGCGCGCGTGCGAGTGCCTGCTGCATCAGCTGGCAGGCGCGCGCTACCGATATCCAACTGCGAAAACGAGGATGGTCCCAGGGGAAGGCTTGCTTTTCGTTCATTCTTGTACTTTGTTGTTCAGCATTGAACATTATGATGGGATTCCGACTATGCCATCCTTTCCTCTCAAGGTCACCCGCCTGGCTTTCGCGCAGCTGGAGAAGGTCTCGCCGACCGTTGCCGGCCGGATTGCCTTCGAGCTTTTCTGTCGAACCCCGAGCCGCCGCCCGAAAGGCGAAAAGGCACGGCAGGTCTTCATCGCCGGACGCAGTCGGCTGCGTCAGGCCTCGACCGTTCGTCTGGCGCTGACGCGCGGCATGGCCGCCGCCCACCATCTCAGCTCGCAGTCGGGGAGCGGTTCTGCCCCAAGGTTTCTTGTGGTCCACGGCTGGGGCTCGCGTGCGGAGTATCTCTCCGAAATGGCGCTCGGATTGCGTGAAACGGGTGCCGAAGTGGTGGTCCTTGACCTGCCGGGGCACGGTGCGTCCAGCGGCCGCCGGCTCGACCTCAAGATTGCAGCCGAAGCCATCGTTGCCGCCGAGCGCCATTTCGGGCGGTTCGATGGCGTCGTCGGCCACTCTTTCGGTGGTGCCGCCGTCATGATGGCGGCAGGGCGCGTGTTTCCGGAACTGCAGCCGCTAAATGCGCCCAGGATCGCGCTGATCGGCTCACCTTCCAGCATGGGCGAGGTGTTCAACGGTTTTGCTGCCATGGTGGGGCTTGGGCGTGGCAGCGTCGGCGCCATGCGCAATCGGGCCATGGATCTGGTCGGCGCGCAGGTCGAAGATCTTGATGGTGTCGCGGTCGCACGACGCATCGATCGGCCGCTGCTTGTGGTGCATGCCGAAGACGACAAAGAGGTCAATGTCGGCCATGCGCAGCGCTATATCGGCGTGTCGCCGCATATCCGCCATCTCTGGGCCAATGGCCATGGACATCGAAGGATCGTCAGCGCGCCGGAGGTCATCGCCGCGGTTGCTTCCTTCCTCGCCGGCGCAGAGGGCGTGTCGAGGGCCGGGGACCGCAAGGTGTCATAGAACTGTCATTGCTCTTGCCTAACCCGGGGCTGCCGCTAGGCTCGGCGGTCGGAGTGAGGAGTTCGGCATGACAGTGATAACGACGGTCGAGGACTTGAAGGCGATTTATGGCGAGGCAGGAGAGGCCTCGACCGCCAAGGTGACTGCCTCTTTGACCTCGGCTTACAGGACGATGATCGAGCGCTCGCCCTTCGTGGCGCTCGCGACCGTCGGTCCGGAGGGCCTTGATTGCTCGCCCCGCGGCGATCGCGGCGCGGTGGTGCGGATAGAAGACGACCGGACGCTCGCGCTTCCGGACTGGCGCGGCAATAATCGCGTGGATTCGCTTTTGAACATCGTGCGGGACCCTCGCATTGCACTGATGTTTCTCATTCCGGGCTCGGACAGTGTCATGCGGATCAACGGCCGGGCTGTGGTTTCGGTCGCGCCCGAACTTCTGGAAAGCTTTGAGATGGATGGACGCCATCCGCGAAGCGTCGTCGTGGTGACGATCGAGGAGGCATACTTCCAGTGTGCGCGGGCCGTCATGCGGGCGGAGCTGTGGAATGCCGAAAGGCAGGTCGCGGCCAACGATCTGCCGACGCCTGGTGACATGCTGAAGGCTGCAAAGCAGGACTTCGATCGCGATACCTATGATCGCGAATGGCCTGACCGTGCAGTGAAGACGATGTGGTGATCTCCGGAAGGGATCACCGTTTGTAGATCAGCCAGCTCTTGGTGAAGTCCTTCTTCATCCCGTCTTCATAGGGCTTCGTCCGGTTCCTGCCGGCATTCTTGGCGCAGTAGAGGGCGATGTCGGACTTCGCGTAAAGTTCGCCGGCATCTTCAGCATCTGCGGCCATGGCGAACCCGAGCGATATGGTGATCGGGCCGTAATTGACGCCGGTCTTGGAGTTCTTGAACGGCGTCGTTTCAAGCGCAATGCGGACACGTTCGCAGGTCTGGAAGATTTCCTCTGCGGTGTTGCCCTCGATGATGATCGCGAACTCTTCGCCACCTGTGCGGGCGACGAAGCAGTCCTTGCGGACATTGCTGCGGATCACGGTGGCAACTGTTGCGAGGATCTTGTCGCCGACCGGATGGCCGTAGGCGTCGTTGACCTTCTTGAAGTTATCGATGTCGGCGAGCACCAGAGCCGCCAGCGGTCTGGCATCGCTCGTGTAGACGGCGGCGAGCTTTTCGTCGAAGGCGCGACGATTGGCAATGCGCGTCAGGGAATCGGTGTTGGCAATTCGCTTGTATTCGTCGAGTTCGCGACGGACTTCGTCCATCTCCTTCGACCGTTCAGACATCTGCACGACGGTTTGTTCGCCATGCGCCATGGTCGAGCCTGTGGCTTCCGTCAGGATGTTGATGGCGCTGCGCAGGATGTCGGTGCTGTTCGTGCTCTTCGAGTTGATCCGGTGATAGGTTTCGCCGAGGAGCCGGTTGTAGCTTTGCAGTGATGTCTGTTCCTGCTGCAGCAGGCGCAACAGTCCATCCAGCTCGCCGATCAGCTTCGAATGGGCGTTCTCGATGGCGCGGCCCTGATGATTGCCGAAATACTGCTCTCCGAGCGCGTCGAGCTCGTCCTGCGTGGCACGGCTACCAAGTGCTGCCAGCTCGCGGGTGAGAGACGGATTGGAGCCGATATAGGCTTCATAGAACAGTTCATAATTGCGCGGGATCGGGGCGACCCCCATCGAGCGCATTGCGTATGTGATCTGTGCCGCAACGTCAGGTACCTGCGTCTTTGGCGGTGTTGCCGTGCTCATTCGGCCAACTCCAATTGTGGTCACTCGAGACATTCAAGGGTCCAAAGATTCAATTAGCGGCAAATGATTTGAAAATGTTTAATCTTCTCGCCATGAGAAGTGACGGGCGCGAAATGAGCGCTTAGCGCCCACTTTCACAACATCTTGTAAAACAAGCGGTAATTTACCGTTGCGGAGGTTTCCCTCCGCAACGTGCGAGCATTGTTTTCGACGAATTTCAGCCGAGATTGAATTCCTGGAAGAAATCGTTGCCCTTGTCGTCGGTGACGATGAAGGCCGGAAAGTCTTCGACTTCGATCTTCCAGACGGCCTCCATGCCGAGTTCAGGATACTCCAGAACCTCGACCTTCTTGATGCAGTCCTGGGCGAGACGGGCGGCAGGGCCGCCGATCGATCCCAGGTAGAAGCCGCCGTGGGTCTTGCAGGCCTCGCGCACGGCGCGCGAACGGTTGCCCTTGGCCAGCATCACCATAGAACCGCCGAAGGACTGGAACTGGTCGACGTAACTGTCCATGCGGCCGGCGGTGGTCGGGCCGAAGGAGCCGGAGGCGTAGCCGGTCGGGGTCTTGGCCGGACCGGCATAATAAACCGGATGGTTTTTCATGTAGTCCGGCATGCCTTCGCCTTTTTCCAGGCGGTCGCGGATCTTCGAATGGGCGAGGTCACGGGCGACGATGATCGTGCCGGTCAGCGACAGGCGCGTCTTGACCGGATGCTTGGTCAATTCGGCGAGGATCGCGCTCATCGGCTGGTTGAGGTCGATCTTGACGACCGACGCGGAGAGGGCGGTGTCGTCGATCTCGGGCAAGTATTTCGACGGATCTGTCTCGAGCTGCTCGATGTAGATACCGTCCCGGGTGATCTTGCCCTTGGCCTGACGGTCGGCGGAACAGCTGACGCCGAGGCCGATCGGCAGCGACGCGCCGTGGCGGGGCAGGCGGATGACACGGACGTCATGACAGAAATACTTGCCGCCGAACTGAGCGCCCACGCCCAGAGACTGGGTGAGCTTGTGGATTTCCTTTTCCATCTCCAGATCGCGGAAGGCGTGGCCGCTCTCCGAGCCTTCGGTCGGCAGGTCGTCGAGATAGCGCGCCGAGGCGAGCTTGACGGTCTTCAGCGTCATCTCGGCGGAGAGGCCGCCGATGACGATTGCCAGATGGTAGGGGGGACAGGCTGCCGTACCCAGCGTCAGGATCTTCTCCTTGAGGAAGTCGATCATCCGGTCATGGGTCAGAAGCGACGGCGTTCCCTGATACAGGAAGGTCTTGTTGGCCGAACCGCCGCCCTTCGCCATAAATAAGAACTTGTAGGCGTCCTCGCCCTCTTCATAAAGATCGATTTGGGCGGGCAGGTTGGTCTTGGTGTTCTTTTCCTCGAACATCTTGATCGGTGCGAGCTGCGAATAACGCAGGTTGCGGCGCTCATAGGCGTCACGCACGCCCTCGGCCAGTGCGGCGTAATCCTGCCCGTCCGTCCAGACGCGGCGGCCCTTCTTGCCCATCACAATTGCGGTGCCTGTGTCTTGGCACATCGGCAGAATGCCACCGGCGGCGATGTTGGCATTCTTCAGGAGGTCAAAGGCGACGAAGCGATCATTGTCGGTTGCCTCAGCATCTTCGAGGATGGAGGCGAGCTGCTTCAGGTGGCCGGGGCGTAGGAGGTGGTTGATATCCGAGAGTGCGGTTTCGGCGAGCAGGCGCAAGCCCTCGGGCTCGACCGTCAGGATATCCTGACCCTTGAAGGTTTCGACAGAGACGTAGTCGGACGTGATCTTGCGGTAGGGGGTCGTGTCTTCGCCAATTGGGAACAGATCGTCTGCCATCACGGGGCCTTTCGTGGCATCAGCTTGGAGTTTGCGGTGGTTTAAGCGTTAGCCCTTAAGATTTCAATGCGCCGAAAGCCGAAGGCTCAAGCGTTGACAGGGCGGCCGCGTATCTGAAAAACCCCGGCCCGGACACGCGTTGCGTGCGTTGGATTCGGAGGTGCATCATGGGCTTGAATGTAACGCAGGGAACGAGCTGGCGACGATCGATCGTCGTCAAGATTTTTCTGGTCTGCTTCGTCTGCATCCATATCCCGTTGATCGCCTTGCTGCTCAACTTCGGCACTGGCGCGAGTTCGAACGCGCTGTCCGTCGGCCTTGTCGTTCTGGTGGCAACGCTGATCGGTACGATTGCCTGCCTCGCAACGATGTGGTGGCTGACGCTACCGCTGCGAAACCTCGCGAGCGCAATCAGCCAATACCGCGCCGGCGGCACCTTCACCGAGGAAAAGCTGAGTAAACACGGCGAAGACGAGATTTCGGTGGTCACGCGGGCCGTCTGCGGCATGGTCGGGGAGATTTCGGCACTTGCGGAACGGGTGAACGGACAGCCGGCACTTGATCCGCTGACCGGTCTCTTGAACGCCAGCGCCGCTTACGCGGTGCCGCTACCGCACCTTCCCGGTCAAGTCGACGGTGGCATCGACATCATCGTCGTAGTCTTCGAACTGGAGACGATCGAGGCCCTGAGTGCCAGGCATGGACGCGAGTTGGCCGATCTGGCGCTCGTGGCCGTCGGCGATCTGGTGCGCCAACATTTTGCGCCTCGACAGATTGCTGCACGCATGTCGGGAACGACCTTCATGCTGCTTTTTGCCGATGACGCGCCCGCCGTGGTCCATGCCTGCTGCGAGGCCATTCGGAGAAGCGTCGAGCAACTTGAAGTCGGCCCGCTCTCTCCGGGCAGCCTCAAGCTGACCTTTGGCCTTGCTCCACGCCGGGGTGATGAAGCAATGGCCGACCTCCTGCACAGAGCGGACATGGCGCTTTTCAGAGCCAAGGATACGCTTCGCACCGGACTGGAGACATTGAAGCCCTGAAGGCGAGGGGCTCGTACCCCTCGCGTCTTGCGGACCTGATGACAGGCGTCACTGCGGTCCGATCATCAGCTCCGGCCGCACATATTGGTCGAATTCCTCGTTGGTGAGATAGCCGCCGCCGACGGCCTCCTCGCGCAGAGTGGTGCCGTTCTTGTGGGCTGTCTTGGCGATCTTGGCGCAGAGGTCGTAACCGAGCTTGCCGTTGAGCGCCGTCACCAGCATCAGCGAATTCTCGACGCCCTTGCGGATGTTGTCCTCGCGGGCCTCGATGCCGACGACGCAATTGTCGGTGAAGGAGACGGCGGCATCGCCCAGAAGCTGGACCGATTGCAGGAAGTTGTAGGCCATCATCGGATTGTAGACGTTGAGCTCGAAATGGCCCTGGCTGCCGGCGAAGGTGATGGCCGTCTGGTTGCCGAAGATGTGGGCGCAGACCTGGGTGAGGGCCTCCGACTGGGTCGGATTGACCTTGCCCGGCATGATCGACGAGCCGGGCTCGTTTTCCGGCAGCGCCAGTTCGCCGAGACCGGCGCGGGGACCCGAGCCGAGGAAGCGGATGTCGTTGGCTATCTTGAAGAGAGCTGCGGCGGCTGCATTGATCGCGCCATGGGCAAAGACCATGGCGTCATGGGCTGCCAGCGCTTCGAACTTGTTCGGTGCGGTGATGAAGGGCAGGCCGGTGATCTTGGAGATTTCGTCCGCCACCTTCTCGGCAAAGCCGATCGGGGCGTTCAGGCCCGTGCCAACGGCCGTGCCGCCCTGGGCGAGTTCGTAGAGGCCGGGCAGGGTGATTTCGATGCGCTTGATCGATGAGGCGACCTGAGCGGCATAACCGCCAAATTCCTGACCAAGTGTCAGAGGCGTCGCATCCTGCGTGTGCGTACGGCCGATCTTGATGATGTGCGCAAAGGCTTTCGCCTTGGCATCCAGCGCGGCGTGAAGGTGCTTGAGCGCCGGCAGCAGATGATGGACGACATGTTCTGCCGCCGCGATATGCATGGCCGTCGGATAGGTGTCGTTCGACGATTGGCTCATGTTGACATGATCGTTGGGGTGAACAGGCTTTTTCGAGCCCATCTCGCCACCCAGCATCTCGATGGCGCGGTTCGAGATCACCTCATTGGCATTCATGTTCGATTGCGTGCCGGAGCCCGTCTGCCAGACCACAAGCGGAAAGTGATCGTTGAGCTTTCCGTCGATCACCTCCTGGGCCGCGGTGACGATCGCATCGCCGAGAGCAGGATCGAGCTTTCCGAGCGCCATATTGGCGCGCGCGGCCGCCTGCTTGACGATCCCCAGCGCTCGCACGATCGGCAGCGGCTGCTTCTCCCAGCCGATCTTGAAGTTGCCGAGCGACCGCTCAGCCTGTGCGCCCCAATAGCGGTCGGAGGCGACCTCGATCGGGCCGAAAGTGTCGGTTTCTGTGCGATGGGCCATGGGTTTTCCTGCCTGTGAGATGGTGGGTCTGGCTGGTAACGGAGCGGTGCTTTGCATTTAGGGAGCGACGCATGTGATGCAAGCCGATGAACATAAGTAGACAAATCATGTCAAGTAATCTGTGGTGCCGCTCACGCATGCCTGATGTCGGGCGGCTGTGTCCTTTCCGGCACGTCTCACGACTATTTGTCCGCGGCTTGAAAGGGTTCGTCCGTCGTCTCTGTGCGGGATTTGTTAACGTCAATCAAAATTTAACGAATATTTCCATTTAGTTTGCGCTGAGGCGATGGCGGAAATCGCCGGTCGGGTCACGCAAAGTTGAGGCCGACGGGTGAACCCGCATGACATTGTCCAACTTTTCAATGAAATGCCGATCCGCTAGTGATCCGCGCATGGCCAAACGCGCCGCGAGTCCTTTTGTGACTCGGACCGGGAGATGGAACAGAGAATGACGAGAAACAGGAAATTCGCAGTCACCGCACTTCTTGCTGCGACGACTGCGGTCGGAACTCTTCCGGGCGATGCTGCCGCCACCACGCTTCTCGATCTTCTCCGGGGTGGGCCCGGACGCCAGGCAAAGGAGCAGGCAGCTCCCGCCTCGCTGGAGAGCCAGGCCCAGGGCGGCCTCGAAATGGGCGATCCCGAGCCGCTGCCGAAAATCGCCGGCCCGCGTTACTATACTTACAAGCCCGAGGCGCAGCGCGCGATCAAGATCACGCTGCCGGTGACGGAAGCGGCAGCCGGATCGACTGAAGCACCTTCCGCAGAAGTGCTTGGCGCCCGCCGTTTTCTGTCCGATGTCTCCGTCCGCGCTACGGATGAAGTCGCCAAGACCGTTGAGGCCTACTACGGCAACCCCAACAAGCCGCTGATCTGGACCAGTGAAGACGGTATTTCCGAGCGCGGTCGCGCCATGATGCCGGCGCTCGCAAGCGCCGACACGGTCGGTCTGTCGCCGGACGATTACCTTGTGGCGATGCCGGCCGAGACCGCCGACCCGACGGATCCCGAAAAACGCCAGCGCGAACTGATGGCCTTCGAGGTTGCTCTGTCCGCCAAGGTTCTCACCTACGTCCAGGACACCACGCGCGGCCGGATCGATCCGAACAAGATCTCCGGCTACTACGATTTCAAGCGCAAGGGCGTGAACGTTGCGCCCGTGCTCGACATGCTGCGCATGAGCCCTGACGTCGCGGCCTATCTGCGCAACCGCGATCCGAAGAGCCCGCAATTCGTGGCACTGCGCGACGAGCTCGCGCGACTGAAGGCCGAGGATGCTAAGGCCGACACGCAGACCATCACCATTGCGCCCGGCACGCTTCTCAAGCCTGGCCAGAGCAAGCCGGAGACGGCGCAGGTCATTGGCGCCCTGAAGCAGGTCGCTTCGGACGCGGTTCTCACGCAGCATGCTGCGACGCTGACAGCCTATACCGGGACGCCGGAATACACCCCCGAACTTGTTGCCCTGGTCGAGCAATTCCAGGAAGAGAAGGGCTTGAAGCCGGACGGTGTCGTTGGTCCTGCAACGATCCGGGCAATGACCGGTCACACCAATGCCGAGAAGATCGCCAAGCTGCAGGTCGCCATGGAGGCGATCCGTTGGCTGCCGGCCGATCTCGGTTCGCGTCACGTCTTCATCAACGCACCGGCCTTCGAGGCGACCTATGTCAACGAGGGCAAGGAGCAGCTGTCGATGCGGGTGGTTGTCGGTTCGAAGGCGAACCAGACCTATTTCTTCCAGGATCAGATCCAGACCGTCGAGTTCAATCCCTATTGGGGCGTGCCGAAGTCGATCATTGTCAACGAGATGCTGCCGAAGCTCCGGGCCGATCCGTCCTATCTCGATCGTCTCGGCTATGAGGTTTCCTATGGTGGCCGTAAAGTGGCCTCAAGCCAGGTCGACTGGAACGCCACCCATGCGGTCGATGTGCGCCAGCCGCCGGGCGGTGACAATGCGCTGGGCGAACTCAAGATCCTGTTCCCGAACGAACACGCCATCTACATGCACGACACCCCGTCGAAGAGCTACTTCAACAGGGACATGCGCGCGCTGAGCCATGGTTGCGTGCGTCTCTCCGAGCCGCGAGTGATGGCGGCAGCCGTCATGGGCACGACCGTCGAGGAGATTGGCAAGCAGATCGCATCGGGACAGAACCGTGCCGTGCAGGTGCCGGAGAAGATCCCGGTCTACGTCTCCTACTTCACGGCCTGGCCGAACAAGGATGGCGTGATCGAGTACTTCGATGACGTCTATAGCCGCGACGACTTTACGGGCAAGGCGTTCAAGGCGACGACCGACGCGCGTGCGCCGCGCGTCTGAGTTTGCGATCGGATTTGTGGCATGACGGATGGCGGCCCCTCGGTCCGCCATTTGCATTTTGGCCGTGTCAGTCAACCAGCTGTTCGACGAGTTCGACCGTGAGTTCGTCGAAATGGCTGATGATGCGCGAGGCGCCGAGCTCTTTCACCGGTACGTCCGAATAGCCGAAGGGCACCGCGATCGAGGGGATGTTGCCATTGCGGGCGGCCATGATGTCGTTGATGCTGTCACCGATCATCAGGACCTTGCCTGGCTGACCGCCGGCACGCTCGACCGTCGCAAGAATATGCGCCGGATCCGGTTTGCGAAAGGCGAAGGTGTCGCCGCCGGTGATCGTGGCGAAATAGGCTGTTAGTTCCAGACGCTCGAGGAGCGGGAGCGCCAGTCGCTCCATCTTGTTGGTGCAGACAGCGAGAATATAGCCAGCAGCCTTCATTCGCTCGAGTGCCTCGATCAGCCCGGGATAGGGGCGGCTCTTGCCCGGCATGCCGACTTCATAGTGGGTGATGAAGCGGTCGAGCAGGGCAGGGATCTCATCTTCTGCAATCGGTGCGCCGCGCAGGGAAAAAGCGCGCTGGATCATCACGCGCGCGCCCTGGCCGACCAGATGCGTCAGGTCCTCGTAGCTCACGGGTGCGAGATCGCGGGCCGCGATCGTGTGGTTCAGGCTTTCAACGAGATCGGGTGCGGTGTCGATCAGGGTACCGTCGAGGTCGAAAACGATGGTCGTGGTGGTCAAGCCGGCTCTCCCGAGACAATTCCAATGTGTTCGCGGGTTATGGGAAATCCTCTGAAAAGGCAATGTCGCATGGCGATGCAGGGCTTTCACTCGGTCGAGGAGGCGTGTAAACAGCTTCCAACGAAACGGACGGGAGCTTTCGGCGCATGGACGCCCGCGAAATGAAGATCAAGGCCGCAGCCGCGGCGCTGGAGCATGTTGAAGACGGCATGCGTCTTGGGATCGGAACCGGTTCTACGGCCGAGGAATTTGTTCGCCTGCTGGCCGAGAAGGTCGCCGGTGGGTTGAAGGTGCAGGGTGTGCCGACCTCCGAGCGTACGGCGCGTCTCTGCCTCGAACTCGGCGTTCCGCTGAAGTCGCTCGACGAGTTGCCCGAGCTCGATCTGACCATCGATGGCGCTGATGAAATCGATCCGCAGTTCCGTCTGATCAAGGGTGGTGGCGGTGCGCTGCTGCGTGAGAAGATCGTCGCTGCGGCTTCGACACGGATGATCGTGATTGCCGACGAAACCAAGCTGGTCGACACGCTTGGGGCGTTCCCGCTGCCGATCGAGATCAACCCGTTCGGCCAGGCATCGACCGTCTTGGCCATCGAACGTCTGGCATCCGAACTGGGCCTGTCCGGACCGATGAAGCTCAGGACCCGGTCGGATGAAAGCCTGTACATGACGGATGGCGGTCACCTCATTCTGGACGCATCTTTTGGCCGCATTCCTGATGCAGACGCACTGGCAAGCCGGCTCAATCAAATCCCCGGCGTGGTGGAACACGGCCTTTTCATAAACCTGGCATCGCTTGCAATCATCGCCGGACCGGCAGGTGCGCGAGTGCTGGAGCCGAAGAACTAACAGGAGCATAGAATTTCATGATCAGCTTTACGCGTATGGGCCGCTTCGCCTCGATCGCCGTGATTGCCGGTAGCGTCATGCTGGGTGCGGTCTCCGCCAAGGCCCAGGATGTGCCGGCAGAGCATCTGCAGGCTGCACGCGAGGCGATCAGCGCACTCGGCGTGACCGATCGCTTCGATGCCATCCTGCCGAACATCGTCGACCGGCTGACCGCCCAGCTCATCCAGGCCTATCCGAATCTGCAGGACGTCATCTCGGCGAAGGTCGAAGAGGAAGCCCTCAAGCTCGCCGCGCGCCGTGCCGATCTGGAGCGTGAAGCAGCCGTCGTTTACGCGAATGCCTTCACCGCTGCGGAACTGAACGAGATCTCCGCCTTCTACGGCAGCGAAACGGGCAAGAAGCTTCTCAAGGATGGTCCGATCGCCACCCGCGAACTGCTGAAGGCCGCGGATATCTGGACTGCCGGTATTGCACGCGATCTGGAACAGCAGGCGAATGATTCGCTGCTTGCCGAGGTCCAGGCAGAACAGCCTGCCGCTGAAGCGGCGCAGCCGTAAGTCGACCAGCGTTGATTTTTAAGCCCGGGCGAAAACCCGGGCTTTTCTTTTTGTGCTCTCGCCTCCTATATCAGGCGCAGTTGCAGCAAGAGCCCGACCGGGCAGGAGATCCCCCATGAGCCAATTCGACTATGACCTCTTCGTCATCGGTGGCGGCTCCGGCGGGGTGCGCAGTGCGCGGGTCGCGGCATCCCTCGGCAAAAAGGTTGCAATCGCAGAAGAGTACCGGTTTGGCGGCACCTGCGTGATCCGGGGCTGCGTGCCGAAGAAGCTGTTCGTTTATGCGTCGCAGTTCCACGAACATTTCGAAGATGCCGCGGGCTACGGCTGGACCGTCGGAGAAAGCCGGTTCGACTGGCCGTCGCTGATTGCGGCCAAGGACAAGGAGATAGCGCGCCTCGAAGGCCTCTATCGCAAGGGGCTGGATAACGCCGGCGTCGAAATCCTGGAGACGCGCGCCGAATTGACCGGGCCGCATAGCGTTCGTCTGGTGAAGTCCGGCAAGGAGGTGACCGCCGAGCGCATCGTCGTGGCCGTTGGTGGTGCCGCCAATCCCCATGCCGCACTTCCTGGCCACGAATTCTGCATTTCCTCCAATGAGGCCTTCCATCTGGAGGCGCTGCCGCGATCGATCCTGATCGCCGGCGGCGGTTATATTGCGGTGGAGTTTGCCAACATCTTCCACGGGCTTGGTGTCGAGACGACGCTGATCTATCGCGGGGCGGAAATCCTCAGCCGCTTTGACCTGGACATGCGGCGCGGCTTGCACGAGGCGATGGAAGCCAAGGGTATTCGCATCATCTGCCATGACCACATCCAGAAGGTGTCGAAGTCAGCCGCCGGCAATCTGGAAGTCGAGACGATCAACAATGGTCGGCTTGTCGTGGAGCAGGTGATGCTGGCGCTCGGCCGCGATCCGAACACGACGGGCCTTGGGCTCGAAGCTGCGGGTGTGGAGACCAACGAGCGCGGTGCGATCGTGGTCGACAGATATTCCCGCACCAATGTGCCGAGCGTCTTCGCGCTCGGCGACGTCACGGATCGTGTCCAGTTGACCCCCGTCGCCATTCACGAAGCGATGTGTTTCATCGAGACGGAGTACAAGAACAATCCGACGTCGCCTGACCACGAACTGATTGCCACCGCCGTCTTCTCGCAGCCGGAAATCGGAACGGTTGGCCTCTCCGAAGAAGCCGCGGCGAAGAAGTTCGAGGAGATCGAGGTCTATCGAGCGCAGTTCCGCCCGATGAAGGCGACGCTGTCGGGGCGCGCCGAGAAGATGATCATGAAGCTGATCGTCAATGCGGCCGATCGCAAGGTTGTCGGCGCGCACATTCTTGGACACGACGCCGGCGAGATGGCGCAGCTTCTCGGCATCACGCTGAAGGCCGGCTGCACCAAGGATGACTTCGACCGGACCATGGCGGTTCATCCGACGGCAGCGGAAGAACTTGTAACCATGTACACGCCGAGCTACCGGATCAGGAACGGCGAACGGGTCTGATCCGTCGCCGCTCTCACGCTCGGCAGGCATTGCGGGCCTCGAAAAGGCCCGCCTTCGCCACTCAAAGTTTCGAGATGAGATCCAGGCCCAGAACGGGTGCCGACAGGGCGGCGAGGCTCAGGAGAGAGAGCAGGATGATCCGCAGTCTGCGGCTCTTTCGGGTTTGTATGCCAGTCCAATCATACGCCATCACACGATCCTCATGATCAACGCGGGAAGCCGAAACTTCCCGAACACCACGCTACGCCCCCGGGTGGCCGAGGTAGAGGTCGAGGCTTGCGTGAGGCTTGCCTCCGACCGGATCCATGAACGACTGCTTAACTCACAGTCCCTTCAGACATTACATGCTGGCATCAATGATTTGCTTTGCAAGGAAATGCTGATGCGGCGACGGGATTGCCCCTGTGAATCATGTGGGTAACGATGGTGCGGTGCAGCAGTTGCTCAACGTTTCAACCAGTCGATTGCCGGCTGCCACAATGTGTCTTTGAAGGCTGATCGGAAGAAGCCAAGGTGTCCGACGCGGCCGCCAGCTTCCTCCGGCGAAATCCAGCGGATCTCCGTCGGAGCACGGTTGTAGTATTTGAGCAGCGCCTGCTGCGCTTTCGGCGTGCCCCAGGGATCGTCGGTCAGGCCGATCGCGAGGATCGGGGTCTCGACTTCCGCAAAGCGGCGGGCGGCATCCATCGTCGGGTCGGCGAAGAAGTATTCGGGATGTCTGCCCCAGCGCGCCCATTCCCGGAAGATGGTGCCTGGCAGGGTCTGGCCAAGGCCGATCTGGCCTGGGACCCTGCCGAGCAGCGTTGCCAGGGGAACGCCGACGAGGTTCATCTGGCTGAAGACACGAAAGCGCGGCTTTGTGTTGCCCCAGTAGCCCGTCATTGTCGCCACCATCAGATAGCGGGAGAAGCGCTTCGAGCGCCCGCCAAGGGCAAGCACCTGTCCGCCGAAGGACTGGCCGATGCCGACGAGCGGGTGATCAGGTGCTTCCAGTTCAAGCCGATGCAGGGCGGCGGGCATGTCGAAATGAGCCCAGTCGCGCATCAGCAAAGGACGTTTCCAGTGGCGCGGAGCCTGTGAGCCGGCGACCCCGCGATAGTCGTAGGTCAGTGCGGCTCTGAAACCGTGATGGCTTACGAGGTGTTCGGCGAAGCGGGCGTAAAACCCGCGGGGTACGGCGGCGGCCGATGAGATGAGAGCCAGCGGACCATTGCCGCTGCCGCGCATCAATGTGCCGTGCAGGGGGAAATGATCCGTGGTTTCGAACTGGATCTCGGATTTTTCCATCAAGTGTTGCGTCATGCCGAACCTCCCGTTCCGGATGTCAACTCAGATCTTACGTTTACGTTCATGTCATATCAAGCGCAGGGCTAGGTTCGTCCGGATGAGGCGACTTTTCCTCATGTGGACGATGTCCGCCCCCGGTGTCCCACCCTTCGAAAGTCCCTAAACTACGGCTTTGCAAGCGGAGATTAACCGTTTATAAGCCCCCATCCGATGCGGCCGGGAGGTTGCCGCAGTTAGTTTCAGACAGGTGAAGACCATGGCGCAGAATTGGACCCCGAGCAGCTGGAGACAGAAGCCCATCAAGCAGGTTCCGGCTTATCCGGACCTCGATGCATTGAAGGCTGCCGAGCAGCAGCTCTCGACCTATCCGCCGCTGGTCTTTGCGGGTGAAGCCCGTCGCCTGAAGAAGTCGCTTGCCCAGGTCGCCGAAGGCGAGGCATTCCTGCTGCAGGGCGGCGACTGCGCCGAGAGCTTCGCCGAGCATGGCGCCGACAATATCCGCGACTTCTTCCGCGCCTTCCTGCAGATGGCCGTTGTCCTGACCTTCGGTGCGCAGCTGCCGGTGGTCAAGGTCGGTCGTATCGCCGGCCAGTTTGCCAAGCCGCGCTCGTCCGACATGGAAAAGATTGGCGACGTCGAGCTTCCGAGCTACCGTGGCGACATCATCAACGGCATCGAGTTCACCGAGGACGCACGCATTCCGAGCCCGGAACGGCAGCTGATGGCCTATCGTCAGTCGGCCGCGACGCTCAACCTGCTGCGCGCTTTCGCCATGGGTGGCTATGCCAACCTCGAAAACGTCCATCAGTGGATGCTCGGCTTCATCAAGGACAGCCCGCAGGCCGAGCGTTACCGCAAGCTCGCCGATCGCATCTCTGAAACGATGGACTTCATGAAGGCCGTCGGCATCACCTCGGAAAACAATCCGAGCCTGCGCGAAACCGATTTCTTCACCAGCCACGAAGCGCTGCTTCTCGGCTACGAGGAAGCACTGACGCGCGTCGATTCCACCTCGGGCGACTGGTATGCCACATCCGGCCACATGATCTGGATCGGCGACCGTACCCGCCAGGCCGACCATGCGCATCTGGAATACTGCCGCGGCATCAAGAACCCGATCGGTTTGAAATGCGGCCCATCGCTGCAGGCGGACGATCTCTTGAACCTGATCGACATCCTGAACCCGCAGAACGAGGCCGGTCGCCTGACGCTGATCTGCCGTTTCGGTCACGACAAGGTTGCCGAGCACCTGCCGCGTCTTATCCGTGCTGTCGAGCGCGAAGGCCGCAAGGTCGTGTGGTCCTGCGATCCGATGCATGGCAACACGATCACGCTCAACAACTACAAGACCCGCCCGTTCGAGCGGATCCTGTCGGAAGTCGAGAGCTTCTTCCAGATCCACCGTGCGGAAGGCTCGCATCCGGGCGGCATCCATATCGAGATGACCGGCAAGGACGTGACCGAATGCACCGGCGGCGCGCGCGCGGTCACCGGCAACGATCTTGCGGACCGTTACCACACCCATTGCGACCCGCGCCTCAATGCCGACCAGGCGCTGGAGCTGGCCTTCCTGCTCGCCGAGCGGATGAAGAGTGGCCGCGACGAAAAGCGGATGATGGTTGCGAACGGCTGAAGCATAGGTTCAGCTTTCCGAGTTTGACGACCGGGCGGGCTTCCACGAAGCTCGCCCGGTTCTCGTTTCGGAGGTGGATAACATGCAAGACAAGACAGGGCGTTGCCTGTGCGGCGCAGTGACGATCACGGTTCGCGGAAAACTTGGTCCGGTCAGCTATTGTCACTGCTCGCAGTGCCGGAGACAGACCGGGCTCTACTACGCGACGACCGATGCCCTGATCACAGACGTCGAGATCACGGGGCGCGATAGCATAGGGACCTTTCGTGCAAGCGCCGACGCGGAGCGGGCCTTCTGCCGCCAGTGTGGCTCGGCACTCTACTGGAAGGGTGATGGAGAGGGCAGGATTTCGCTCCTGGCCGGCCTTTTCCCCAACCCGACGGAGTTCGAAGGCGGCTACCACATCTTCTGCGCCGACAAGGGCGACTTCTACGAGATCAATGACGGACTGCCGCAATATGCTGCGAGCCGCGACTGAGCGTCGTCAGGCTGCGGCGGAGTCGGCGTCTGCTGTCTCGATCCCGAGTTCCGCCAGGGCCTTGTGGTAGGAGAGATCGACGGCGGCGAATTTGGCGGATTGCCAGCCGAAATAATCCTCGACGAAGCGGCTGCTGAGCATCAGATCACCCCGGCGTCGCGGCTGTTCCCAATGCAGCAGGTTCTCGGTCTCGGCCTTTTTGAACATGCGTTTCAGGTTGGTGGTCGAAACCTGATAGGTCTCGCTGAGATCCGTGAGGCTGACCGGGCCGCAGGAATGGGCCTCGGCCGTGCGGTTCACGTCGTCCAGGCGAGAGATCAGATCGTGCAGTATGATGCCGCCGAGATCAGACCACAGGAAATGGCCGATCGTATCCGGCGGATCGCGCCAAATCGGATCGCCCACCATAAGCTCAGCGCCGATCGGCTGGGCGATCAGGAAAATCCGCTCTTCCGCATGCGATGTCATTTCCCGGTTTCCGCCATCGAGGCGGTCTAGGCAGGCGAGGTGCCCGTTGAACCAGCTTCTCAGGCCATTCAGGCTGAGTTCCGTCGGTTCGAGGACGCGCACGCGCTTGTCGGGCACTTCGGGAACATCCCGCAAGAACTTGTAGGCGACCAGCTCGGCGAGGTAGCCAGTTGCCGTGTTGCGGCTGGCTGCGCCAAGGCGCATGACCGTTTCGACGAAACGAGTGGCCGTCAAACCCGACAGCGGATCATCAGGCGTGCGCCGCAGTGCCAGCGCAAAGACCGACTGCGTCATCAGCCACTTGCGATGCGATGCCTTGAGACGCGACATGCGCGGTGTGCGCATGTGGATCGCAATCAGGTGCTGGGCAATCTGTTTTTCGATGGCCGGGTAAAGCTGATGTGCAAATATTTCGGCGCGCGTCAAAAACGGCATGGCAATGGCTCGTCTCTAAACTATGAGTGCCAACAAAGGGTCCGGCTACACACGCAATCCGGACACGACAGCATTCGCAATACTGTCAAGAACTCTGATTTGTCGAACAAAAAAAGTCTATGGCCGAAATCGGGGGGCTCTGCAATAGCAGTTCCCCGTCAAACTCTCTTTATGGATAATTGTGATCGCAAGTAACGGCCGACTTAGCTGCTGGGCTGAAGTCTACCCGACTGTTCCGGGAAGAAACGATCCATACCGTAGCCTTCGCCGAACATCACGTCATGCTGAAGCAGGCGATAGTCGCGGATTAGCGGATCGATCCGGCCCGAAAGGGCCCAATCGGCCTGGGCCTTGTTGTTACGGCCAATCAGCTGATGGCGGTCGATGACGGCGTAACGTTCGGCCACACGACCGAGCATGCCGGTGTAATAGGGATGGCGGTAACCTGCCATACGCACGATGTAATAGGGCAGCTGCGACGGGCTGACGGAGCCGATATCCTTCTGGACGCCACGCTTCGACGACCAGACGACCAGCGGCGTCTCATGCTCGCGCTTCATCGTCTCGACCGACGCCTTGCGGGTCGCCACCACATTCGCCATGTAGCCGCTTTCTGTATAGACCTCGTTCAGCGGTGGCAGATGGTCGCCGAACAGCACAATGATCGTTTCGCGGCGCCGCTTCTTTGCCCAGTCCATCAGATCCTTGAGGCTCTGGTCGGCTTCCTTCACACCCTGCGTGTAGGTCTCCAGTGCGCTCACGTTGTGCTCGGACAGGGTGGGTGCGTCCACGCCGATCGTATTCTTTGCATAGCGGTTGCGCTCGTAAGGGCCGTGGCCCTGCAGCGTGACGGCAAAGAAGAAGAAGGGCTCGTCCGTGTTGTCGGCCTCCTTGATGATGTAGCTTGTCAGCGCGTCGTCGGACGCAAAGATGCCCCGCTTGTCCATGGCCGGCATCGTTTCTTCCGAATGGAACTGGCGGAAGCCCAGCGACTGGTAGACGTTGTTGCGGTTCCAGAACCAGCCCTGGAAGGGGTGGAAGGCCTTCGTCACATAGCCCTTGGATTCAAAGAAGGTCGCAAGCGAGGGGACCGGGCGGCGGATATACTGCTGATAGGGGATGCTGCCATAGGGCAGGAAGGCGTTCGAGAAACCGGTCAAGGCCTCGAATTCGACATTGGCGGTCATACCGCCGAATTCCGGCGAGAAGACGTGGCCGGATTGGCTCTGACGGATGGTCGGCATCGGATCCGCCGAATAGCGGATGCTGCTCATGCGGGTCGGATCCCAGAGGGATTCGCTCATCACGACGATGACATCGGCCTGACGGCCGGAGAAGAAGGAGGCCGGCAGCAGATCGGTCTGCATGTCGGTGATTGCGACCTTGCTGTAGCCGTCGGGTGCTGCGACGTTGGCCATCGGTACGTTGAAGGCGAATGCAAGCAGGAAGCCGTTGTGGCGATAGTTTTCTTTCTGGTCCCACATCATCGGCACGATGTTCAGCCGATCACGCAATGCCGAGAAGGTCATTGGATCCATCAGCGACGCGAAGCCGGCGAGCAGCGGAATGGCAAGAGCAGCCCGAACTCCGCGGCATGTCAGGTTGAGGCGTGGGAAGACCTTCCGGCTCTTCCAGATCAGCGCGACAAAGGCCGCAACGGCAACAAAGCCGCCAATTGCGAGTGCGACTGCCTTCATCGGTTCTGCGGCGACCATAGCCGGCAGGAGCTGCAGGATCTGGCGACCAAAGAGAAGGTCGCTGGGAAAGAGCGGATCCGACAGGAAGAGCTGTTTCTGGCCGGAGAAAAAGGCCGGCAGGAGTGCCAGCGGGGCGACGAGAAGTGTCGACTGATAAGCCTTGCCAATGATGGCATCTGCAAAGGCGAGTATCAGGAATACGATGCCGACCGCCACCAGACCCGGACGGCTCGACTCCGTCATGTAGTCAACCACATCGACCATGGTGCCTCGCGCCAGGATCTCGCTCAGCAAGACAATGGCGACGGCGATCAGTGCGGTGTTGATCAGCTGGATTGCGAGCTGGACGATTGCGGAGCTGCCGTATTCGCGTTCGCGCACCGCGCCAAAGGCGCTGACAATTGTTGCGACTCGCGATTTCGGGCTCGTTTGGACCACGTCTAACTCCAGATCATGGGAGGGTGTCATCAAAGGTTCGCATAGGTGTCACATAAGCGTCATGAATGCTACATGAACCACGACATATGAGCTTAAGTTCCCGGTGTTTTCCGCGGTTTGGTTAGTGTCGGGCTCGCCTGCAGTCCGCCTTCGAAAGAAGCGACGTTGCGATCCGTGCGACGAGCCGCTAAATCGGTGTCATGAGCGAAACAAAGAAGATCTCCGACGTCCTGCGCATTGCGGTGGCACAGTTCAATCCTGTTGTCGGCGATGTCGTCGGCAATCTTGCCAAGGCCCGTGCGGCTCGTGCGGACGCTGCCGGGCAGGGGGCTGACCTCGTCTTGCTGACGGAGCTCTTCATTTCCGGCTATCCGCCCGAAGATCTCGTCCTGAAACCGTCCTTCCTGAAAGCCTGCCTGCAGGCTGTAGAAGCGCTCGCGGCTGATACCGCCGATGGCGGACCGGGCGTCATTGTCGGCTTTCCGCGTCAGGGTGAGAAGGGACGGCACAACTCCGTCGCTATCCTCGATGGCGGCAAGATCCTCGCCTTCCGCGACAAGATCGATCTTCCGAACTATGGCGAATTCGACGAGAAGCGGGTGTTTACCGAAGGCGAGATGCCGGGACCGGTCAATTTCCGCGGTGTGCGGATCGGCGTGCCGATCTGCGAAGAGATCTGGAACGATCTCGGCGTCTGCGAGACGCTGGCCGAGACGGGGGCCGAAATCCTGCTCGTGCCGAACGGCTCGCCCTATTATCGTGGCAAGGTGGATATCCGTCATCAGGTGGCGCTCCGCCAGGTGATCGAGACCGGCCTGCCGCTGATCTTCGCCAACCAGCTCGGTGGTCAGGACGAACTGGTCTTCGATGGTGCAAGCTTCGCCTTCAACGGTGACAAGTCGCTCGCCTTCCAGATGAGCCAGTTCGAGGAGACGCTGTCTGTCACGACCTGGAAGCGGACCGCGGATGGCTGGCGTTGCGATCAGGGGCCGATGTCGCGCATTCCGGAAAAGGAAGAGGCCGACTATCGCGCCTGCGTGCTCGGCTTTCGCGATTATGTTAACAAGAACGGCTTCAAGAGCGTCGTGCTCGGGCTTTCGGGTGGCATCGATTCCGCCATCTGTGCGGCGATCGCCGTGGATGCGCTCGGCGAGGAGCGGGTGCGCACGATCATGCTGCCTTACCGCTATACCTCGCAGGAGAGCTTCTCCGATGCCGAGGCCTGCGCCAAGGCGCTGGGCTGCCACTATGACATCGTGCCGATCCAGGAACCGGTCGAAGGTTTCCTCTCGTCGCTTTCCGACATGTTCGAGGGGACCGAGAGCGGCATTACCGAAGAGAACCTGCAGAGCCGGACGCGTGGCACGATCCTGATGGCGATCTCCAACAAGTTCGGCTCGATGGTGGTGACGACCGGCAACAAGTCCGAGATGTCGGTGGGTTATGCCACGCTCTACGGCGACATGAATGGCGGCTTCAATCCGATCAAGGACCTCTACAAGATGCAGGTCTATGCGCTCTCGGCCTGGCGCAACGAAAACGTGCCGCCCGGTGCGCTTGGTCCGTCCGGCGAGGTGATCCCTGCGAATATCCTGTCGAAGGCGCCGTCTGCGGAACTGCGCCCGAACCAGACCGACCAGGATTCCCTGCCGCCCTATCCGGTGCTTGACGACATTCTCGAATGCCTCGTCGAAAAAGAGATGGGTGTCGACGAGATCGTCGCGCGCGGCCATGACATTGCGACCGTTCACCGGGTCGAGCATCTGCTCTATCTCGCCGAATACAAGCGTCGCCAGTCGGCGCCGGGCGTGAAGATCACCAAGAAGAACTTCGGACGTGATCGCCGCTATCCGATCACGAACCGGTTCCGGGATCGCTGAGCGTGTCGATAGAGGATATCGATGCCTTGGCTGCTTTGCCTGATTTCACGGCGGAGGAGCGCAGCTATATCTTTGCTGTCGGAGCGCATGACAATCAGGATAGCGGGCTGTACCGGACGCTCTCGGGCGCCGCCTATTTCCTGCCCTCGATCGCGATTGGCTGCTACGGCCTGTGGGACGGGAGCTACAAGATGCTCGGCATCGGGTTTCTCACGCTGAACGTCAGCCTGATCTGGGGTTTCTACACCGAATGGCGCAGTGCTCATGTTGAGCAGACGGGCCGGGCGATCTTCGCCAAACTGCGCCAGGCGATGGAAAATCGCTCGACCGCAGACTGACTTTTCCAAGGAGACCATGATGCGCAGTTCGGTCGAGATCTACGATATGACGACCCGTGAATGCGAGGTCGTCTGGCAGACGGATGACCTCGTCGAGGCGCCCAACTGGTCGCGCGATGGCGAGTTTCTGGTCATCAACGGCGATGGTCTTCTTTATGCGTTGCCGCTCGACGAAGACGATCCCGAACCGGAGCTGATCGACACGGGTTTTGCCGTGCGGCTCAACAACGATCATGGGATCTCGCCCGATGGCGCCTCGATCGCGTTTTCCGATCATACGCTTTTCGGCAAGTCCTGCATCTACCTGCTGGGTGATGGTGACGACGAGCCGCGCCAGGTCACCGACAAAATGCCGTCCTACTGGCACGGCTGGTCGCCGGACGGTAAGGAGCTTGCCTATTGCGGCGAGCGCAACGGCGCCTTCGATATCTATACCATCTCGACCAAGGGCGGGGTCGAGCGGCGGCTGACCAACGGCGAAGGGCACAATGATGGTCCTGATTACTCGCCTGATGGTCAGTGGATCTATTTCAACTCCAGCCGTACCGGCGCCATGCAGATCTGGCGCATGCGCATCGATGGCAGCGACCTGCAGCAGCTGACCTCAGACGGTTATGGTGACTGGTTCCCGCATCCTTCGCCGGATGGGAAGAAGATACTCTTCCTCTCCTACGATGCCGATGTCGAAGGTCATCCGCGCGACAAGCAGGTGCGACTTCGGCTGATGGACGCCGATGGCGGCAATGTCGAAACACTTATCGAGTTCTTCGGCGGTCAGGGCTCGATCAATGTGCCGAACTGGGCGCCGGACGGATCAGCTTTCGCCTTTGTCCGCTACTTCCCGGTCGAGGCTTGAGCCTGTCGCATTCCACTCTGTCCTGCGGCTGGTTCTTGCGGTATTGATCCTACGTCAGGTGCTTGCCGTTAGGTGAGAGAATCGGGAAGCCGGCGAAAATCCGGCACGTGCCCAACGCTGTGAGGCGGACATGATGCGCGAGGGGAAACCCGGCCACTGGAGCAATCCGGGAAGGCGCGCATCCTGGATGATGCCCAGTCAGAAGACCGGCCTGGCGAGATAGACCTTTCCCGCATGGACGGCGGGTGGTTGCGCATTGTGGGGATTACGATGCACGACAGACCGAACGAGTTCCTCGTCCGGACGGCGCCCTTCGCCGATCAGGACAAACAGGCCGTCTACCGAGCCATTCACACGCGACGCGACGTCCGCGACCAGTTTCGCTCTGATCCGCTGCCGGATGATCTGGTGCGGCGATTGCTCGAAGCGGCGCATGCCGCGCCCTCCGTGGGCTTCATGCAGCCCTGGAGTTTCCTGCTGATCCGCTCTGCTCGAAAGCGCGAGGCCATCTGGCAAGCGTTTCTGCGGGCGAACGAGGAGGCAGAGGCAATGTTTCCGGTCGAGCAGCGGGACGCCTATCGATCCCTGAAACTGGAAGGCATCCGCAAGGCGCTGCTCAACATCTGCGTCACCTGTGATCCCGATCGTGCGGGACCCGTCGTGCTCGGACGCACCCATGATGTCAGGATGGACGCCTTCTCGACTGTCTGCGCCATCCAGAATCTCTGGCTCGCAGCACGTGCAGAAGGGGTCGGGCTTGGATGGGTCAGCATCTTCCACGAGGCCGAGGTGAAGGCGCTCCTTGGCATCCCGGAGCGGATCCAGATCATTGGCTACCTCTGCCTCGGCTATGTCGACGAACTCTATGCGACGCCGGAGCTTGAGGTGAAGGGATGGCGCAAGCGATTGCCGCTCGACGATTTGATCTTCGAGGAAAGCTGGGGCCAGATCGGGGAACGGCCGATCACTCCTGCAGCGGCTGTGGACCTGACGTCGCCGGGTTCCTGAGGTCGATCGTGCCCTTGTCGGAGGGGAGGAAGGCCGGGCCGACGCGGCGTACGTTGAGGCTGGCCTCATCCAGCACGCGCTCCGTGGCAGGCACCGTCGCTGACGCAGCCTCCCGTTTTCCCGGTGCAACTTCGATGACGGACGACTGGTAGTCCGGTACGGCCGGACGCGGCGTCATGCGTTGGTAGTATTGCTGCAGGTTGCAGGCGCAGGCGGGTTCCGCGTCGCTGCGTCGGTTGCGGTAGAGGAAGGCATTGGGCAGATCGCGATAGGGGCGGCCGCTGACTGCCGAGATCATGTCCACGGTCTCGCTGCGCTCCGGCGCGTGGAAAAACAGCTCCGTTTCCGTGCCCGGACACATCTGCTGGCATTGCGCCGCATCGCGGCCGAAGTTCATCGCCGAGGTCTGTGACGAGATCGGGAAGAAACCGCCATCGCAGGTGCGCACACACAGCGTGCGGACATTGCCGCTGGGCATCATGCTCATCGGCGGGGGCGGCGCTGAGTAGGCGGCTTCGGCTGCCCGGTCCGGGCGATAGGGTTCCGCCAGCGTGTCGAGGTAGGGGATGCGCTCGGCCTCCTCCGGATAAGCCGCTTGATCCGGTCCACAGCCATTCGCCTCAAGTGCTGTGACGAGGGCGGCGCGCGCATCTTCTACGCGGCTTTCGCGCAGATCCAAAAGCCTTGCTGCCAGGATGTCGCGATTGGCCTCCATGCGGGAGATTGCCGATGCCAGATCGCTGCAGTCATTGCCGCCATCGGGACGGATCCGGACGATGGACGAGGTCAGGCATCGCAGCCGCCGCTGATCCTGGCGCGCCTTGCGCAGTTCGAGGTTCTGCTGGGCTATGGCGCTGGCATAGCTGTTGATTTCAGGCGACTGTCCGCCCTGTTCGACCAGAACCAGCCTGTCGCGCAGCCGCTCGCAGAGCGCCGAGGCCTCAGCCTCGTTCGGCAGCGCGCTGCCGAGGGCGATCAGCAAAGCAATGGAACTGACTATCCTGCTCGGCACATCCGGATCCCAGTTGTCGTTTGCAGGGCGGAGGACGACCCTAGTGACATCAGGATAGCCGAGTGCCGGCCAAATGAAAATGACGGATGACGTGGCGGAGGCGCGAGCGGCCATCCGCCACGTCTCGCGTCAGGCGGCCTGCGCTGCCGTCAGGGTCATCGGCGCTTCGAGCACGCTGCCGTCGATTGCTGCCACCGCCTTCATTCGATCGAGCAGATCCTGCGACACCTCCCAGGAGATTGCGACCGCCTGGACCACACCAATCCGCTGAGGTTCACCGATCCGAATGCCCGGGCACCCCATACGTTTGAACATGCGTTCCAGGAAAACATCGGTGACGGTAACGATATGGCTGAGACCGGATGTAAGGCCCAGCTCGCCCACCCCGCACATCAGTTCGGCCGCCGCGATCGTCACCTGGTTGCTTGCCCGGTCTTGAGAAATCTCCGGATCGATGCAGAAGCGGCTGGATTCCCAGACTGCTGCGCTGCGGATCTGCGGTCCATCACCGAGGAGGACGGGAAAGGTGTCGTCGAGCATGTTGGGGCCGAGCGTCGGCAGCAGGCGCAATGACCCGCGCAGTTTTCCCTCGTCGCCATAGGAGAGGACATAGAGAGGATTGGCGCGATCATAGTCGTCGATTTCCCAGGCGTCGCGCACCTGGACGTCCCAACCCAACAGGTCATGGAAGACCCGCTTTCTCAACCTGTGCATGGCGTCGATATCGGCGGGAAACTGATTGCGACGGGTGCCGTTGATGATCCTGATCATGCTTTGCTCCTTCTTGCAGAACGGAACAGGCAGCATGCGTTTCCCAGGAAAATTCTAAAACTGGCGGTGGCGCCAGCTTTCGGAAATGCAATCTATGATATTGTAGAGGGATTTCTCCTTGTCATGGGGATTCTGGCTCGACGAGCCGCGGGATCAGGCCGCGCCAGACTGCTTCCGCGACGGCCTGGGCATTGTTGACGACGTCGAGCTTCTGCCGCGCATTGGCCATGAAATGCCGGATGGTTCGTTCGGAGATGCCGAGGATGACGGCTGTTTCCCAATAGCTCTTGCCGGCTGCGATCCATGCCAGTGTTTCGCGTTCTCGACGGGTGAGAGGACGGGCGCGGGCCGCTTCCAGCTGTGCATCGGTCGATGCTCTGGCGAGGCGCGCGTTCAACAAGGTGCCGAGGCTCAGCATGTCGCGGTCATGGGCGCGGCGCCAGGCCGCCAGGCCCTCCGCAGTGGCGTTCAACTCGACCAGCAGACAGCTTTGCCGTCCCGGCAGGGGGTAGCCGACGATCCGGTGGTCGCGATTTGCGCTGCGCTGCCATGCCTTGAGCTCGACAGGTTGAAGCCCTGGCAAGAGGCTGGCGATCTGTTCAAAAGCCGCTTTGCGGTTGAGTGAGCGGGCGAGGTGAAGGGAATTTCGTCGGTGGCTGTCGTGAATGTTGTGGGCGCGCAGGCGTGCGCTAGCGATCAATCCACCGAGATAGGTGATGCGGCCCGTCCGGTAAGCGCTCTGAAGCCTTGACAGGAAGTCTCCGGGATCAAGCGTCTCCTGCCGCTCCAGCAACTCCAAGAGATCGAAATACGTGCCTGAGAGCCCCATCAACAATACCCGAGATTTCAAGGGGCGCAGTGTCGGGGCTACAGCTTTGGCTTGTCCAGATGGCAAATTTCGTGAAAGCGAGCGGCAAACCTGATCGCCGCTCGCAAAAGCTTTTTCAGACCGCCGGCTGCGAAGCCTCGACGACGGCAAGCGCCGCCATGTTGACGACGCCGCGCGACGTGACCGAGGTGGACAGCACGTGGGCGGGCAGGGCGGCGCCGAGGAGGATCGGGCCTACATGCAGCGCGTCCATCATCATGCGGACGATGCCGAGCGATATATTCGCGGCATCGAGGTTCGGGAAGACGAGCAGGTTTGCTTCGCCGGTCAGCGTGCTGTCCGGCATGGCGCGCTTGCGCAGAACTTCCGACAGCGCCGAACCGCCCTGCATTTCGCCGTCGACCTCCAGATCAGGGGCGCCAGCGCGGATGATTTCCAGCGCCCGGCGCATCTTCGAGGCGCTGGCGGACGGCCGCGAACCGAAGTTCGAATGCGACAGGAGGGCTGCCTTGGGTGCAATGCCGAAGCGACGGATTTCCTGGGCCGCCAGCATCGTCATTTCGGCGATCTCTTCCGCACTCGGATCGTCGGTGACGAAGGTGTCGGTGAAGAAGATTGCACCGCGCTGCGAGATCAGAAGGCTCAAGCCCGAATAGTCGCGTACACCGGCGCGCTTTCCGATGATCTGGCGAACGTCGCGCACGTGGCGGTCGAAACGGCCTTCTACGCCGCAGATCAACGCATCTGCGTCACCGCGTTTCACAGCCAGGGCACCAATCACGGTGGTGTTGGTGCGCACGATCGTGCGAGCCGCTTCCGGGTTGATGCCGGCGCGGCCGACGAGGGCGAAGTAGTCGTCGACATAGTCGCGGTAGCGCGGATCGTCTTCCGG
Source organism: Agrobacterium sp. MA01 (assembly GCF_009650195.1). Classification (NCBI taxonomy): domain Bacteria; kingdom Pseudomonadati; phylum Pseudomonadota; class Alphaproteobacteria; order Hyphomicrobiales; family Rhizobiaceae; genus Agrobacterium; species Agrobacterium sp. MA01. Next base: position 2,067,778 of record NZ_CP045854.1, on the reverse strand, counting down.
GTTGACCAGTTGGAAATCGGTGCCCGGGCGGATGCGCAGGCCATAGCGCTTCAGGCGGGTCTCGATGATCTGCGGGCGGCCGATCAGGATCGGTTCGCCGATGCCGTCTTCGAGCAGCACCTGGGCGGCACGCAGCACGCGCTCGTCTTCACCTTCGGAGAAGATCACACGCTTTTTGGACGCAGTCTTCGCTGCCGCGAAGATCGGCTTCATCACGAAGCCGGAGCGGAAGACGAAGCGGTTCAACTGGTCGAGATAGGTGTCGAAATCGGCAATCGGGCGGCGAGCGACGCCGCTGTCTGCCGCGGCCTTGGCGACAGCAGGTGCGATGCGCAGGATGAGACGCGGATCAAACGGCGAGGGGATGAGATAATCCGGACCAAAGGTCGGCGTTTCCCCGGTATAGGCCTTGGCCGCGACTTCCGAGACTTCTTCGCGGGCGAGCGCTGCGATCGCACGCACCGCCGCCATCTTCATCTCTTCGTTGATGGTGGTTGCGCCACAGTCGAGCGCGCCGCGGAAGATATAGGGGAAGCACAGGACGTTGTTGACCTGGTTCGGGAAATCCGAGCGGCCGGTGCAGATCATCGCGTCCGGACGGGCGGCGCGCGCCTCTTCCGGCATGATCTCGGGCTTCGGGTTGGCCAGGGCCATGATCAGGGGCTTCGGTGCCATGCGGGCCAGCAGTTCCGGCTTCAGGACGCCGGCTGCCGAGAGGCCGAGGAAGACGTCGGCCTCGTCGATGCTTTCGGAAAGCGCGCGCTTTTCGGTTTCCTGGGCGTAGACTTCCTTCCAGGGATCCATCAGCTCGTTGCGGCCCTTATAGACGAGACCCTCGATGTCGTGCACCCAGATATTCTCGCGCTTGGCACCGAGGATCACCAGGAGGTTGAGGCAGGCAAGGGCGGCTGCACCGGCACCCGAGGCGACGATCTTGACGTCCGCAATGGTCTTGCCGGCCAGTTCCAGACCGTTCAGGATAGCGGCCGCAACGATGATCGCGGTTCCGTGCTGGTCGTCGTGAAAGACCGGGATGTTCATCTTGGCGCGGAGCTGGTCTTCGACCTGGAAACATTCCGGTGCCTTGATGTCTTCGAGGTTGATACCGCCAAAGGTCGGCTCAAGAGCCGAAATGGTCGAGACCATGTCGTCGACACCGGGTGCATCGATTTCGATGTCGAAAACGTCGATGCCGGCGAACTTCTTGAAGAGGACGGCCTTGCCTTCCATGACAGGCTTGGAGGCGAGCGGTCCGATATTGCCGAGGCCGAGAACGGCCGTACCGTTGGAGATGACGGCGACGAGGTTGGAGCGCGCCGTATAGTCATCGGCTGCTGCCGGATCGTCCTTGATGGCGAGACAGGGGGCGGCGACGCCGGGCGAATAGGCAAGCGCCAGGTCGCGCTGGTTGCCGAGCGGCTTGGTGGCCTGGATCTCCAGTTTCCCGGGACGGGGATAGCGGTGATAGAAAAGCGCCTGCTCGTCGAGATCAGCGGTCGGGTTTGCAACTTGCGGCTTGTTCTTGTCCTGAGAAGTCATCGGTTCACCGGCAATTCCTGTCTTCACTTACTCCTTGTCGTCATACACGAATTGGCTGCGAGTGGTAGACTTTAGTTCCGCGATCCCCTGTCTGCGGAATGCGTGCCGGAACCGGCGATCCGCCGCGAATCTCCCGATGTCATCTTCCTGAAACACGAGTCTGATTAAGCGCTCATCAGACAGCGATGAGGACCGTGCCGTGGAAGACGACAGCGAAACACGCCATTTCAGGACCCTGTTCATCTCGGACGTTCACCTCGGATCGAAAGCCGCCAAGACCGACTTTCTCCTGGATTTTCTGCGCACGCACGAGGCCGACACCATCATCCTGGTCGGTGATATCGTCGACGGCTGGCGTCTAAAGCGCAGCTGGTACTGGCCGCAGTCCTGCAATGACGTCGTGCAGAAACTGCTGCGCAAGGCCCGCAAAGGCACGCGCATCGTTTATATTCCCGGCAATCACGATGAGTTCATGCGCGACTTCCCGGGCATCCATTTCGGTGGCATCGAAGTTGCGCAGCGGATCGTGCACGAGATGGCCGACGGCAAGAAATATCTGGTTCTGCATGGCGACGAATTCGACGTTGTGGTTCGCAACGCCCGCCTGCTCGCCTATCTCGGCGACTGGGCCTATGACACAGCGATTGCGATCAATGTCATGCTGGCGGCCGTCCGCCGTCGTCTCGGCATGCCCTACTGGTCTTTCTCCGCCTGGGCCAAGTTGCAGGTCAAACATGCGGTGAACTTCATCGGCGAATTCCAGCGGGTGGTGGCCGACGAGGCTCGTCGCGCCGAGGTTGACGGTGTCATCTGCGGCCACATCCATCATGCTGTCATGCAAGACATCGACGGGATCCACTACGTCAACACGGGCGACTGGGTCGAAAGCTGCACGGCGATCGCCGAGCACCCGGATGGCCGTCTGGAGCTGATTTCCTGGGGTCACAAGATCAGCGAAGCACCAGCGGCCAGCAAGCGTGCGAACAAACTCGTCCCCATCCTGCTGCCGAAACCGATTGCCGAAACGACCCAGGACGACGGGATACGCGCGGCCTGAACCACAGCTCTGTTGCAAAGCGGTCATGACGCCCCGCAATCGGGTTGGAAAACGCAATTAACGGTTTGCAAAGGATTTCTTCGCAGGCGGCGATGGTTATAGTGTGCAGCCATCTGTCACGTGATTTGCGAACCCGGATCCCCCGGCGCGAATTTGGAAGTTGTCGCCACCTTGAGTTCGGTTGAGCAAGAAGACGCCCGTATTGAGATCGATGAGCAGCCGGACGGAAACGCCCGGCTGATCCGGCTTGCCGGTCGCTGGAAGAACAACAGCCTCAGCGCGATGATCAAATCCGCCGGCCCGTTGGTCGATTCTCCGGTCGTGCAGCGAGAGACGATCGATCTCAGTGCCGTAAGCGACATGGACACGGCCGGCGCATGGCTGGTTCGACGCTTCATCACCGAACGGCGCGAGCGCGGCGGTTCGATCGAGATCGTCGGCGGATCCCCCGGCATGCGCGAGTTGATCGAAGCCCTTCCTGAGCACGTCACTGCTCCGGAAAAGCCCGTCGATCACCGCACCCGTTTCGAGCGCATCTTCGAACCTGTCGGGAAAGTCACACTCAGCCTTTGGGGCGATCTGATCGCCATGATGTTCGTGCTCGGATCTGCCGTCCGCGGCGCGCAAACCAAGGCTGGGCGTGGTTCCGGGGTGTCTCCGGCCTCCGTGGTCAACCAGCTTGACCACATGGGGGTGAGGGCGGTGCCGATCATCGTCCTCATGTCCTTCCTGATCGGCGCGATCATCGCTCAGCAGGGCGCATTCCAGTTGCGCTATTTCGGAGCGGAAGTTTTCGTCGTCGATCTCGTCGGCATCCTGCAGCTGCGCGAAATCGGGGTGCTGCTCACCGCGATCATGATCGCGGGTCGTTCCGGCAGCGCCATCACGGCTGAAATTGGTTCGATGAAGATGCGTGAGGAAATCGATGCCCTGAAGGTCATCGGCCTCAATCCGATCGGGGTGCTGGTCTTTCCGCGACTTGTTGCGCTGACGATTGCACTGCCCCTGCTGACGATCGTCGCCAACTTCTCGGCGCTCTACGGCGCAGCGGTCGTGGTCTGGGCCTATTCCGGCATCACATTCGATGTCTTCATCACCCGCCTTCACGAGGCGGTCGATTATTCGACGCTTGCGACCGGCATGATCAAGGCACCGTTCATGGCGCTGATCATCGGCATCATCGCGGCTGTCGAAGGCATGAAGGTGGGCGGCAGCGCCGAATCTCTCGGACGCCATGTGACAGCATCCGTGGTCAAATCGATCTTCGTTGTCATTCTCGTGGACGGGCTGTTTGCCATGTTCTACGCCGCGATCGATTTTTGAGGAGGGCCAGATGAACACCGGACCCTCCCAGGACCGCGAGGTCATCCTGTCGGTGAAAGATCTGACGGTCGGCTTCGGCGAGAAGATCGTTCTCGACAAGCTGAACCTCGACATCTACCGCGGCGAGATCCTCGGCTTCGTCGGAGCATCCGGCGCGGGCAAGTCCGTTCTGATGCGCACTGTGTTGCGCCTCCTGCCGCGTCGTTCCGGCAAGATCGAGATCCTCGGCGCGGATTACGATGCGGTCGACGATCTGCAGCGCATGACGCTCGACACACGCCTGGGGGTTCTTTTCCAGCACGGCGCCCTATTTTCCTCACTGACTGTGAAGGAAAACATCCAGTTGCCTATGCGTGAATATCTGGATCTGCCGCAATGGCTGATGGATGAGCTTGCCTATCTCAAGATCGAGCTGGTCGGCCTCCATCCCGATGCTGCGGACAAATATCCATCCGAACTCTCGGGCGGCATGATCAAGCGTGCGGCACTGGCGCGTGCACTGGCGCTCGATCCGGATCTCGTCTTCCTCGACGAACCAACCTCCGGTCTCGATCCGATCGGGGCTGCCGAATTCGATGAATTGATCGCGCAGCTGCGCGACACCCTTGGATTGACCGTCTATATGGTGACCCACGATCTCGACAGCCTCTTCTCCGTCTGCGACCGTATTGCGGTCCTCGGGCAGAAGAAGGTTCTGGTCGAGGGGACGCTGGACGATATGCTCGCCTTCGATGATGCGTGGGTGCAATCCTATTTCCGGGGCAAGCGTGCCCGTTCCATTCCCCGGCCGGAGCAATCCGCCGGACATCCGGTAGAGTGAGCCATGGAAACCAAAGCCAATTACGCGATCGTCGGTTTTTTCACGATGCTGGTCATCGGGGCCGCCTTCGGGTTTGTCTATTGGATGGCGGAATATGGAAGGGGCGGAGAGATGGCGCCGCTTGCGATCCGCATCCCGGGCTCGGCCAACGGTCTGAGCATCGGCTCGCCCGTGCGCTTCAACGGCATCTCCGTCGGTTCGGTCCGCAATCTCTACATCGACAACGAGGACCCGAACTTCTCTGTCGCCTTCACAGAGGTGCGGGCTGATGCACCCGTGACGTCGGGCACGAAGGCTGTTCTGGAAATTCAGGGGCTGACCGGTGCGGCTTATGTCGAGCTTTCCGGCGGAGGTCCAGGTTCCGGTGACGCGATCCTGAAGCGGGCACTCGATACCGGGGAGCCGGCCATTCTGATCGCCGACCAGTCGAGCGTGACCAATCTGCTTTCGACGGCAGACCGCATCTTGCAGCGCGCAGACGGCGCTGTTGCCGAGCTGCAGGGGTTCATCGAGGATGCGCGGGGACCGCTGACCAACACGGTGCGCAACGCGGAAACCTTTTCGAAATCGCTCGCAGACAATGCCCAGGGCATCGATGAATTCCTGAAGAGCGTCAGCGCCCTTTCCGATTCCGTCTCGGGCCTGTCCGGCCGCCTCGACTCGACATTGTCCGCCGCCGAAGATCTGTTCAGAGCACTCAACTCCGACAAAATCGATCAGATCCTGACCAATACCGAGGAGGCGACGGCAAGCTTCGCGCAGGCCTCTAAGAGCATCGGGCCTGCGATCGACAGCTTCCGCGAGACGGCCACCACCTTCCAGCGCTTCGGCAACAATGCCGATCAGACGCTTGAGAAGGTCTCCAGGCTGATCGATGCAGTAGACAGCCAGAAGATTGGCCGCGTGGTCGACGACGTCTCTGTCGCGACTGCCGATGCGCGTCAGGCCATTGCCGGCTTCCGGGATCTGTCAAACAGCATTACCGGCCGCAAGGACGATATTGACCGGGCGATCGACGACTTCACGCAGCTTGCGAACCGTCTGAACACCTCGTCCCAGCAGGTCGACGGGATCCTTAGGAAGGTTGATGCGTTCCTTGGCTCAGGTGATGCAAATTCGCTCAGCGTGGAAGCCCGCAAGACGCTCGAGGCCATCCGCATGACGGCCGAGAACCTCAACGCCCAGATTGGACCGATTGCCGCCAACCTGCAGCGCTTCTCGGCGACGGGTCTGCGCGATATCCAGACGCTGGTGAACGATACCCGCAACACCGTTCGCGGCCTGAACGACGCGATCACCAATTTCGACCAGGATCCGCAGCGCCTGCTCTTCGGCGGCGACACGGTCAAGGAATTCGATGGACGGACACGCCGATGACGAGCAGCACCGAAAAGGACAACAGCATGGACGGGATCGGCGTGAAGGGGGTGGCGGGCATGGCTCGGTTCCGGCGGCTGCTTCTGGCCTCTGTGCTCGTGCCTGGCCTCGGCCTTGGCCTTGCGGCCTGTGGCTCTAAAGCGAACAACGACACATTCGATCTGACCGCTTCCGTGAGCGAGGTGGCGACATCTTCCAGCGCCCGCAACCGCCAGCTTCTGGTGGCCGATCCTTCGGCGCTCAAGGCGCTCGACAGCGAGCAGATCCTGGTGCGCGTATCCGGTGCCGAAATCCGCTATCTGTCACAGTCGCAGTGGAGCGATCGGCTCACGCGGGTCGTTCAGTCGAAACTCGTGGTCGCCTTCGAAAATTCCGGGCGCCTCGGTGGCGTTGGACGGCCGGGGCAGGGACTGGCGATCGACTTCCAGCTGATCACAGATGTGCGCGCCTTCGAAATTTCAGCCGAGGGAACAGATCGCGGGGTCGTCGAGATATCGGCTAAGCTGCTCAACGATCGCAATGGCACCGTCAAGGCGCAGCGGGTCTTCCGCGCCGAAGTGCCGTCCTCCGGTTCCGACAACGCAGCTTACGTGGCGGCACTCGACCGTGCTTTCGCCCGCGTCACGGCTGACATCGTCGCGTGGACGCTGCAATCGATCTGACCGACGACAATTCCCATTCCGTCGAGCAAAAGAAAACCCCGGATCAAGCAATTTGAACCGGGGTTTTTCCGTCTGTGAAGAGCCGGATGACCGGCTCCTTTATTGGTTAGCTATCAGCTGAAACGGCCTGCCGCATGGGCGAGCATTGTGTAGACCTTGCCCGTGTCCGAGGTCAGGTAGGACTGGGTGATCGACTTGTCGCGGTCGGTGCGGGCAACGTCCGAAAGCAGTTTCTCGAAATCGGCGATGTAGCGATCCACGGCAACCCGGAATTCCGGCTCGCGGTCATACTTGCGCTTGATCTCGTCAAAGGTCTGCTGGCCTTTCAGTGTGTAGAGGCGACGGGTGAAGATGTCGCGCTCGCCGCGCTGGTAGCGGCGCCATAGGTCGACCGAGGCGTCGTGGTCGATGGCGCGGGCGATATCGACAGAGAGCGAGTTCAGCGATTCGACCATGTGACGCGGATTGCGGGTGTCACCCTGGCGGGCCGTCTGGCCTTCGGCCACCGGGCGCTGCGGTGCAGGGGCCGGGGCCGGGCGGGTCGGAGCCGTTTCCTGCGGCTCCTCACGCGAGGCGCCTCGCAGCAGATCGCTGATCCAGCCACCGCCTTCGGCGCGCGTCGTGGCCGTGCTCTGCTGGCCGTAGGCTTCGGTTGCGCCGAGGCTGCCGCGAAGCCCGAGGGTTTCGGTCTGGCGCGCCGGCGGCTGTGGCTGCGGTGCGGCGGGTGCGGCGGCCGGCTGGCGGCGTACCGGTTCAGGCTGGGCTTCGGCCAGGCGACGTGCAACCGGCTCGGAGATTTCCAGCGTCTGGCTGGTTCGGCCGACGAGCTGTGAGATGTCCTGCAGGGCTTTGATCTGCTCGGAGACGGCGCGGCGCATCTGGGCGGCGCTTTCCTTGGCTTCCTCGGGCAGGTCGAAGGCACCACGCTTCAGCTCGTTGCGGGTCAGGTCGAGTTCCTTGCGGATATCGACTGCCGAGCGGCGGATCTCGTCGGTGGCGCCGGTGAAGCGGGCAACAGCCTCGCTGACGGCTTCCTGCATGGCCTGACGCAGGGCAGCGGCTGCCCCTTCCGACTTGCGGCCGGCTTCGCCAAGCAGGTGGTCGATGTCGCTGAGCGAGACTGCCAGTCCGCCGCGCAGGCGGTTTGCCAGTTCGCCTGAACGCTTCTCGGCCTCGGTCAGCGTCTTGTCGATGGAAACCTGTGCTTCCTGTTCGGCTGACAGGAGGGCATTGCGCATGTTGGCGGCGGTGATCTGCGCCCTTTTCTCGGTCTCGCCGAGCATCTGTCCCACGTCGGAGAACGAGGCCTGGACGCTGTCACGCATGGAGGCAGCCGTCGACTGGGCGCGCTTTTCGGTCTCGCCGAGGATCTGGCCGATATCGGAGAAGGAGGCCTGCACGCTCTGGCGCAGGTTGCCGGCCATCTGGCCGGAGCGCTGCTCGGCGCGATCGAAGGCGGTCTCGACCATCTTGCCGAGGGTCTGCATCGTCGTTTCGATCTCTTCCGAGCGCTTGACGAGGCCGATGGAGAGATCGCGGAGAGCCTGCTGGCGTTCCTCAAGCGTGCCCACGAGGTTGGACTGGGCGGCCGACAGAAGCTCGGAGGCCTTGCCCAGCACCTGGGTGTGGTCGCCGAAGCGGCTGACGATCGACGATACCTGCTGTAGCGTCTCGCCGGAGACGGCGGTGAGGCGGCCGAGCTTGTCGTCGAGCAGGCGGTTCGAGGTCGACAGCATGTCGGTTGCCTGGTTCGCCGTTTCGCTGAAACGGTTTGCCGTTGCGCCGAGGCGGCTGTCGAGCGAGCCGATGCTCTGCACCGCCTGATCGATCATCGTGGACAGGCCGACATTGCTATCGCCGAGGCGCTCGATGAGCTGCGAGGCACTGGCAACCAGGTTCTGCTCGGCGGTGCCGAGGGTTGCAACAGCGCGGTCGGTGCGCTGGCTGATCGCGTCGACGAGGGCTGCGTTTTCGGCGCGCAGGCGCTCTGCGCTCTGTTCTGCTGCGGCGGCAATCTGCTCGGCGGCTGCACGGCCGGTCTCGGCATAGGAGGCGACCACGGGGGCTGCCTTCTCGTCGATGAGGCGCGACAGTTCGGCCGAGCGCGTCGAAAGCATGGAGTTCAGCTCGCGGGTCCGGTCGTCGAGCACCGAGCGGATCGAATTGCCGCGGGCTTCCAGTGCCTTTTCCACCGCATTCATGGTGGTGGCGAATTCCTGCGTGTTGCCGGAGATCGCGTCGCGGATGGAGTTGCCGCGAGCCTCAAGTGCCTGCTCTGCCGCATTCATGGCAGCAGCGAGTTCCTGAGTGTTGCCGGAGATCGCGTCTCGGATTGCGGCGGCGCGCTGTTCCAGCGTGGTGCTCACTTCGCCGAGAGTGCCAGAAAGGTTGGCAACCTGGGCGCTGACCAGGGCTTCTGCCTGGTTCACCTTGTTGCTGATGACATCGCCGGCCTGCGAGAAGGTTTCGGCGATCGTCGCGGCCTGTCCGGCGAGGCGGTTCTGGGTGTCGGTGATGCGCCGCGCGAGGTCCTCCGAGCGCTCCTCGACCGTGCGATTGAGTTCGGCGCTGCGTTCGCCGATCTGCTCGGCAAACTGCGAGGTGGTGGCCGCCAGGCGGTCGACCGAGCGCTGAGCCTCGGCATCGAGGTCGCGGGCAGCGTCGGTGACGGCGCTGCGCAGTGCGGTTGCGAGACCGGCTGCCTTGCCTTCGATGGTGCGATTGACGTTTTCGAGGCCGATATTGAGGGCACGGTCCATGGTCGCCAGACGCTCTTCGATGACCGGCGTGCGGGTGTCGAAGGTTTCGGCGACGCGGGTGGTGCCTTCATCGAGGACCTGGGCGACGCGCATGCTGGCTTCTGCGCCGACACGTTCGATCGTCGCGACCTTGTCGTCGAGGCGTGAAGCGAACTTTTCGCCGGCATCGTTGACGCGGGCGTCGACACCATCGAGGCCATTGCGCAGACGGTCTTCCAGCGTCCCGAGGCTCTGCTCGATGCGGGTGCTGGTTTCGTCAAGGCGGCTGGTCATGCCGGATACGGATTGTTCGACCGTGCCCGAGAAGCCCTGCGCCGAGCGGGTGATATCATCTGCGGCGTCGCGGATCTGCTCGGTCAATGCGCCAGCGGTGCCACGCAGGCGCTCGTCCAGCGCACGGCTCGATTCGTCGATCGCCTTGCGCAGGCTTTCCTCGTGATCCTCAAGGCTCATTTCGAGCATGCCGGCGCTTGCTGCAACGGAGGCGCCGATCGAAGTCGCATGTTCGCCGAGGCTCAAATCCAGCGCATCGCGCGCGTCGCCGATCGCCGCCGTGATCGCCTGTGTCCGGTCGTCGAGCGTGGCGCGGATCCGGTCATGCGTGTTGACGAGACGGTCGTCGATCGCGTTGACGCCCTGGTCGATCGTCTGCGCGATCCGGTCGGTGTTCTCGCCGAGCGTGGTTGCCAGCGCGCCGGTCGCGGCATCGAGGCTGGAGCGCAGATAGGCGCCGGTCTCGGCAATGCGGCCGTCGATGTCGTTGACGCCGGACTTCAGCGTTTCGGCGATCTGGCTCGCATTGTCGGCAACGGTATTCGAAATCGTGCTCGAGGCGGTCGTGAGCAGGGTATCCAGCTGCTGCTGGCTCGCACCCAGTCTGGTTTCGAGCTCGGAGATGCCGTTGGTGACGGTTTCCGCGATCTGGCCCGAGGCTTGGCCAAGGCTACGCTCGATGTCGCCGGTGGCGTCTTCCAGCGTAGAGGTGAGGTAGGAGGTATGGCTGGCAAGCGAAAGTTCCAACCGCTCCTGGTTTTCGCCATAGGCATTGCGGATAGTCTCTGCCTTTTCGCTGAAGGCTGCGTCGATGCGACGGTCGGCATCGGCGACCGTCTCGATGATCGCGGAGGCGCGCTGGGTCAGTGTCTCGTCGATCCGGCGCTGGCTGTCGTTGAGGGTCTCGGAGAGATCCTGGGTGCGGGCGGTCAGCGTCAGGTCGAGTTCGAGGCTCTTGGTGTTGAGAGCATCGATCAACTGCTCGCTCTGACCTTCGACCAGGCTCGCGATGCCGCGCGCCTTGGTGTCGAGGGTTTCGGCGAAACGGTCCTGGTTGGTTTCAAGCGCGTTGACGATGTGCTCGGCTCGGGTCGAGAGCGTCTGCTCGAAGCGCGACTGGTTGTCGGTCAGCGCGTTGTAGAGCGAGCCACTGCGCTCTTCCATCACCTGGTCGATCCGCTTCTGGGCGTTTTCCAGGCTTTCGGTGAGTGCCGCCGCGCGTGCCGACATCGCTTCCGCAATTTCCTGGGCGCGGTCGGACATGGAGCTATCAAGCATTTCCTGGCTGGTGCTCAGGGTCATTGCAAGCGCAAGCGACTGATCGGTCAGCGTTCCGCCGAGACGCTCGATGCTTGAACTCAGAATGCCAGTGATGGAATCCGTTCCGCCGTTCACCGTTTCGTTGATGCGGGCGAGGCTTTCCATCAGCTTGGAATCGAGCGAGCCCGAGCGCTGGTCGAAGGCGCTGGCGAACTCGGCGACCCGCTGGTCGAATGTTGCGTTGATCTGGCCGATTGTGGTCTGGAAGCGATCCTCGAACAGGCCCGAACGCAGGTCGAGATCGACGATGGCATCGTCGGCGCTGGCCTGAAGGCTCTGGCGGAAGCTGCGGCCACGCTCGTCGAGCGAGCTGTTGAGGCGTCCCAGCACGTCGTCGAGCGATGAGGTGATCGCGCTTTCGCTGCCCTTCAGTGTCTCGGCGATGTCACGGGTACGCTCGACAAGCGTTTCGTTCAGCTGGCGGGCACGCTCGTTGAGGGCCGCGTTCAGCTTCTCCGTGTTGGCGTCAAGCGTTGAAGCTCGGGTCGCGAATTCACCGAGAAGTTCGCGACCGCGTTCGCTGAGCGTTGACGTCAGCGACTTGAGCTGGGTGTCGAACTCGCTGGACAGAGACATGCCGGACGCGGCCAGTGTCTGGACCATGTTTTCTGTCTTGTGCGCGAGCAGGGAGCCGAGTGCGGTTACGGCCGCATCGGACTTTTCCATGATCGTTGCCGCGCGCATGTCGATCATCGAGGCGAACGCCTCGCCCGACGTCTGCAGGCGGACGGAAATCTCTTCGGTCGCCAGCGACAGCTCTTCCTTGAGCTGCTCATGGGCGCCGACGATAGAGGAACGGATGCGCTCGGCGTGGTTGACGATCGCGTCGCGCTCGGCGCCAAGTTCGTGGACCAGGCCGCGGACGCGCAGTTCGTTATCGGTGTAGCTGCGTTCGAGCGCCGTTACCTCGGAATGAACGAGCGTTTCAAGCTCCGTTGCGCGCGCAATGGTGCGTTCGATGCCTTCGTTCATCGCCGAGACTTCGCGGCGCACCGCCTGGCCGACGGTCATGATGCGTTCGGAGGCGATCGTTTCGGGTTCGGCCAGACGAAGTGCCACTTCCGCCATCGAGCGGGCGGCGTTGCGCAGGTCATGGGCGCGGGCCATCATGATGGCGAAGGCGAAGAACAGCATGATCGGCAGGAAGGTGCCGACGACGATGGCGACCACGCCCGGCATGGCGACAACGTCGGCAATCGATCCAGCCTGCCAGATCGCGCCACCGTAGAGCAGTTGGGTCAGGCCGAGGGCGCCGAGGACCCAGAGTGCCGAAACGACAGCAGCATTGCGCAGTGCAGAGGTCAGCGACGCGCCGTCCAGAGACTTCAGTATGGCGGAGGGTGTACGCCGAGAGCCGTCATTGGCTGGAGCGAAGGCTGGCGCCTTGGGGGCAGGTTCGGGATTGAGTTCACCGGCGCGGGCGGAGCGCCGCTCGATCGTCTTCTTCGCGGCGGAACGCGGGATACTATCGGACACATTTGCCTCCGGGGCGCGTGCTTGAGACCGTGCCTTGGGTGGCGCGGCGGCTTCCTCACCGTCGAAATCGATGCTCAGGGCCGCCTCGAGTGCCTGGAACGCGTTCTCGTCAATCGAGTCGGTCTTCTTGTTCGCCATAGGGTTACGCCTCGTTACCGCTTACTCTCGGGAGGACGGACTGAAGCGGCGATGCCGCTCATCGCCATGCCGTATCCGGACCTCACCGTTTACCTGAAACCCCGCCTGCCGCCACGCCAGACGAAATCCCTTCTTTTCACAGTGCGGCCGCTGACAGCCGGCGTTCCCGCCGGAAGTTCTAGCACCGACTGGCTTGCAGGCAAAGTTCACGCACCTTTGCCCAATCAACCGTATCGTACTGACACATTTGGTCATCCGTTACAATTAATGCGCTTTCGCGGTGCCTGGTCCCGCAGCTCTTGTTAACAGTATTTCAATCAAGGTTGCGGCTGAAAAGCCAGTCTGCGTCGGGGTTTGATTTGCATTAACCATACCTCAAGCTTTTTGCCGCCATCCCCGGCATTTTTAACGGCATGCCCATGTGGTGGCCGCAAACTGGCGGCAGCAAATAACAAGAAATCAGGATCAAGGGCATGGCAGCAGCAGTCAATATCGCATTCGAGGCTCCGGACAACCTGCATGGCCTCACCCCTGCGCAACAGCGTCCGATCGACCTCGTGCATCTGGCGACGCAGACGAAGGGCGACAAGGCCGTCGAGAGCGAGATCCTGCAGATCTTCGCACGTCAGGCCCGCGGTTGCCTGGTGGCGCTCTCCAGTGGTCGCAGCAAGGTCGAGGTCAAGGCGGCCGCCAATCGCCTTCGCAATGCCGCGATGGCCGTTGGCGCCCTGCGGGTCGCGACGGCTGCAGATCTGATCGAAACCAGGGGTGCCGATGCGGATGCGCTTGCGTCCGTCGCGGCTGCCGTGCTCGAAGCCGAGCACTTCATCCTGAAGTTGGCCCGCTGAGCCGCACACCATCGCGACGCGAAGCGATCCCTTGATCGCTTCGCCGTGAGTTGACTGACTTTCCGATTTGGGAGATGACTTCGCCGGTTTTCACAAGGCGAAGTCTGGACAGGAACTCATGGCAAACATCAGCATCATCGCATTTGACGGCACACGTTTTGACATCGCGGCAGCCGACGGCTCCACGGTCATGGAAAACGCCGTCCGCAACTCGGTCCCCGGGATCGATGCCGAATGTGGCGGTGCCTGCGCCTGTGCCACCTGTCATGTCTATGTCGACGATTCCTGGTCAGAAAAGGTCGGCCAGCCGTCGGCCATGGAAGAGGACATGCTGGACTTCGCCGTCGACGTCCGTCCGACCTCGCGACTTTCCTGTCAGATCAAGGTGACGGCGGCCCTGGAGGGGTTGGTCGTTCACGTGCCCGAGCGCCAGGGCTGAGCACTTCTGTCAGCGCTACCCGCCCAAAAAAGCCCCGCTTTCGTTTTCACGAAAGCGGGGCAAGGGGGCGCATCGCCAACCAGGCGAGGGAGGAAGCACCTGTGGCACCAGGACGCGCCGGGAGAACGGGGAAATCGGTTACGCTCATGCAACGTATTCGATGACACTTATATTTCAGATTTGTATCAAGGGCCACGCCGAGAAATAGCCGGTTATTCACAGGCCATGTCGCAAGCTTCGTGCAAGCCGAAGCCTTGCAGCAACACTTCCCCTCGGAAGTCAGGGGTGATTTCTACGGATTTTCCTGGCTTTCGCGACGGTAGCGCAGGATCCGCAGCATGCGATCCTGGAAATTCTTCGCTTCAACACGATCGAATCGCATCTGTGCCGCGTCATGGGATGCAGTCACGTCGTCGGTGACGACAGCGACCCGATCCTGCAGGATCTCGCAATTGCGTTCCGGTCGCAGCTTCATCAGCCTCTGTTCGAGCAGCTTTGCATGCTGGCGCGCGATTTCGGCATGACGCTCCTCGTGCCGCTTGATGTCGGCCGACAGTGCGTCCCACAACAGCGCCATCTCGGTGGATGCGCGTTTGCGGTTCTTCCAGCGCGGCAGGATGAGCTTTGTTTCGACAGTGACGCGCACATCATCGATTGCGCAACGGGTTCCGCGTCGTGTGTAGGTGAGGTCGCCGCCGAAGCGTATCTGGGTGGCGCCGGGGTGGCGACTTCCGCTCGCCTGGGTGAAGGGCCCTTTGCGCGACAGTTCCGCATCGAGTTCGGCTGCCGTGCGGCCGCCGATCTGAAAGTAGGTAATGGACTTCTGGACGACGACGTCCGCGCTGGCCGAAAGCGGCAGGGATATGCCGGTCAGGACCGCCATGATCACGGCAGCCCGAAGACGGCGGGAGTGCTTCATTCTTTTTTCCGCAATGTTGTATTCGCCGCGCCCTTGGGGCATAGCCAACCCGGTCTGCACTATCGCAGCTTCATGCTTTTCCGTCGAGGGGTTCGAAGGTCGGGTGGCCATAGTTGAGCATACAATTTGGCGCGTAGGGCACGGTCGCACACTCGACCTCGTCGAGCGCGGCGCACTCATGGCCATCGTCAATGTGACGCCGGATTCCTTTTCCGACGGCGGTTTGCACAATACCGTCGATGCGGCCGTCCGGCATGCGCTGGCGTGTGTCAACCAAGGTGCCGAGATCCTCGACATCGGAGGTGAATCGACGCGCCCGGGTGCGACGGATGTCAGCGTCGAAGAGGAAATCAGCCGCGTTGTCCCGGTGATCGCAGCGCTCCGTGAGCAGACTGACGCGCTCATTTCCATCGATACCTATCGAGCGGCCACCGCAAAAGCGGCCGTCGAGGCCGGCGCGCATATCATCAACGACGTGCATGGCCTGCAGCGGGAAGCCGAGATTGCGAAGGTCGCGGCAGAACATGGCTCCGGGCTTTGCATCATGCATACCGGCCGCGGCCGCGAGAAACTGGCCGATGCGATTGCCGATCAGCGGCACTTTCTCGAGCACTCGCTTGCGATTGCCGCGCAGGCCGGTGTTGCGTTGGAAACAATCGTGCTCGATCCGGGTTTTGGTTTCGCCAAGGAAAGCCCGGAGGAGAACATGGAGCTCATCGCCCGCTTCGAGGAACTGCACGACTTCGGTCTGCCGCTGTTGGCGGGGACGTCGCGCAAACGCTTTCTCGGTGCGCTGACCGGCCGGGATGCCGCCGACCGGGATGTGGCAACTGCGGCGACGACTGTTGCGCTGCGCTTGAAGGGCGCCTCCGTTTTCCGGGTGCACAATGTCGCGATCAACCGGGATGCCCTGATCATGGCCGATGCTATGCTCGCAACCGAGCGGCGGATTGCTGCGAGGAAGGATAAGACTGCATGAGCGGTGTTTTCACCATCACCCTGAAGAATTGCGCTTTCTTCGCCCATCACGGCGTTTTCCCGGAGGAGGGGGTGCTTGGACAGCGTTTCTTCGTCGATGCGGAGTTCGACGTGGACGCTATTGCTGCCGCAGAGACCGATACGCTCGACGGGACCGTGCATTATGGCATTGCCTTTGAGGTGATCCGCGACATCGTCACCGGCAGCCGCCGGCAGTTGATCGAGGCGCTGGCGCTGGCCATTGCGCGCGGACTGCTCGACCGTTTCCCCGAAATGCTGCGCTGCCGGATTACGGTGCGCAAGCCGAGCGCGCCGATCGCCGGCATCCTCGACCATGTGCAGGTGAGCGTTGAACAAGTCAGAAGTTAAGCGCTGGCAGGCCGCCACACTGGGTCTCGGTGGCAATGTCGGCGATCCCGTCACGGCGATGGCCGAAGCGCTGCGCCGGCTCGACCAGCGGTCCGATTGCCGCGTGACCTCCGTGTCGAGGCTCTATCGCACGCCTCCCTGGGGCAAGACGGATCAGGCCGATTTCTACAATGCCTGTGCAGCGGTCGAGACGCTTCTCGAGCCGCAGGAACTGCTCGCCGCCTGTCTTGAGATCGAGCGGACAATGAAACGCGTGCGCGTCGAGCGCTGGGGGCCGCGGACCATCGATATCGACATTCTGACCTTTGCTGGGCGCATGATCGATGCCGAGCATCTGAAGATCCCGCATCCGCGCATGACCGAGCGCGCTTTCGTGCTGATGCCGCTCGCCGATATCGATCCGCAGCTTCCGGTCAAGGATCGGGTGGTCGCTGACTGGCTCGCGGATGTCGATCGGACGGGTATTGCCGTTGCAAACGAAAACCGCGCCTGGTGGCGCGGTTGAACCTCTAGCCGAAGGTTAACTGGCAGATCAGTCGTTCTCGGCCATGGCGGTTGCCTGACGGTTCAGCTTGAGGCCGATGACAGGGATCATCCGGTCTTCTACCTTCACTGAAATGGTGATGTTCATTGCATCGCCCTCTTCCAGGCGCGCGACCATGGCACCGTTCAGCTTGGCGCGATTGATGCCCATGACAGCGCGGTTGCCGGTGACCTGGCCCGATACGATGTCGAGGCCCTTGCCGTCTGCGCCGTCCAGGAACTGGCCCTTGTAGCTGCCGCCGGCCTGAGAAATGACGGCCGACATCGGCTGGCTGAACATGCCGACGCGGCAGGTGCCGTCCAGCTTCAGCCCGGTTTCCTTGCCCTCGGCCGGCAGGCCGATGAGATTGCAGGTGAACTTGGTGCCCTTGTATTTGCCGGCAACGATCTCGCCCGGGCCCTTCCAGGATCCGGCGACGGATTCGAAGAAGCGCTTGTCGCGCGAAGCAGCATCAGCGACCGTGACCGGCACGAGTGCGGCAACGGCAAGGATCGCGGCGCAACGGCCGAATGTCGAGGAGCGAGAGAACATCGATTTGCCTTGGTACGAGAAACCAGAAACCCCGCGAAGACCCTAGCGGAAAAATGGTTAATGCATCCTTGCCAATACCCTCAAATCGGGTGCTCGACAATCGGCAAAACACACTGGTTTCCCGGGTGTGGCCCGTCTGCCTCACCCGGCCCTGGTTTCATCCTTGCCCGTCATCGACGGCGTCAGGTCACCGATGAAGTCGCCGATGCCGGGGCGCTTGGCTGCGCGAAACGGCAAGGGCCGGCAGAGATCCATGGCGGCGATGCCGATCCTGGCCGTCATCAGGCCGTTGATAACCCCTTCACCGAGGCGGGTCGACAGCCGCGCCGCGAGGCCATGACCGAGAACCTGCTGTGCAAGGCCATCGCCGATAGCGATGGAGCCGGTGACCGCGAGGTGGGCAAAGACGTCGCGGAGCAGCCGCAGCATGCCGAGCGAGCCGGGGCGTCCGCCATAGAGATCCGCCATGCTGCGGACGAGGCGAACCACTTCGAAGAGAACATAGGCGAGGTCGACCACCGCGCGAGGGCTGACGGCCGTGACGACCGAAACCCGCTTGGCCGAATTCAGGATGAGAGCCCGCGCCTTGATATCGAGGGGTGACAGCAGTTCCCGTTCGGCAAGTTCGATCAGCTGCGGTGCATCGATGATGTCGTCCTCGACGGCGGCGAGCGTCTTCTGACCGCGTGCGGTCTCGGCGCGATGTGCGACGAGTGCGGTCAATTTCTTCACCACCGTGGCTGCCTGCTTGCGCTTGCCGCTCTCGGCTGCTGCTTCCGCCTCAACCTTGAGGTCTTGCACAGTATCGAGGCGCCAGAGCCCAACCAACTCGCGTCCGACGGCGACAATCAAGGCCAGAAGCCCGATGGCCAGTGCGCCTATCGCGAGGTAGCCGAGCCAGTCTGCCCGGGCGAAGAGATCCGAGATCAGGCGGTCAACCCAAAGGCCGAAGGCGAGCGACAGGAGGAGCCCGAAGGCTCCGGTCGCAAGCTTGGCGAAGGAGAAACGTTTGCGGCGCGATGCAGCGACGGGCACTTCGGTCAGGGTCTCGGTTGCGGCGATGAAGGGGTCCTGGTCGTCAGGCACGATGACAACGTCGCCGGCAAAGCTGCGCGGCGTACGATTTTCGGCCGTGCGGGTGCGTGGTGCCTCGGGCTCGACGGTGAAGGACGCCGGCCGCCTCTGGGGGGCAGAGTGGGATGACGAAGACGGGCCGGTCGGAGGTACGGTCGGTTTCTTCATGCGAGACGGTCTCCGAGCAGGAATTGCAGCGCCCGGTCGAGGCGGATATGCGGCACGGACAAGGTGATACCCTGCTTCTCATCGAGTTCGGGCGGCCTGAAACGCACGATGCTGAGATCGGGCAGGGCGGCGGAGGCGTCGTTTTCATCGACCGAGCGGAAGTAGGCTTCCGGATCACGCGGCAGATCGCCGGGAAACACTGCCGTCTTGCGTTTGCCGTCGAAGAGTTCGTCGCCGATGCGCTCGCCGGCCATGGGGGTGCCCACGATAACAGGGAGGTCGTGGCCGTCCTGCTTCACATTCGCTTCACGGGTCGCTCGCACGGAGGCCAGCGCCATGACCTCGATGCCGGCGCCGCTCATGCCGATCGTCTTGATGGCGCGGTTGACAAGGCGTCTCGTCAGAACCTCGAGACGGTCATGGCTTTCATGGTGCAGATGGTCCGCCTTGGTGGCGGCAACCAGCACCCGGTCGATCCGGCGGCGTACGAGGGCTGTCAACATATTGTTCGATCCTGCGCGGAAGCAGGCGAGCACGTCGCCGAGCGCACGTTCGAGATCCTGGACCGCTTCCGGGCCGCGGTTGATTGCCTGGAGGGCATCGACCAGCACGATCTGGCGGTCGAGGCGGGCAAAGTGTTCGCGGAAAAAGGGTTTAACCACGACGGACTTGTAGGCTTCAAAGCGGCGTTCCATCATCGCCCGCAGCGAACCCTTCGGCGCTCGGCCTTCCGGCAAAACGGGGAGCGGGGCAAAGGTCAGGGCCGGCGAGCCGTCGAGGTCGCCCGGCATCAGGAAGCGCCCCGGCGGAAGCGTCGAAAGGGAGCGCTCATCCGATTTGCAGAGCCGCAGATAGGTGGTGAAGGCTTCGGCCAGCCGTTTTGCCACCATTTCGTCGGCCGGCCCATCGGGATCCACCGCAGCTGCGAGCGCCAGCCATTCCTGCGCCAGTTCCGCGCGAACGCCGGAGGCGGCGAGGTTGACCGTGTTTTCGGAAAATGTCCTGTAGTCCTGCCCCAGCAAGGGCAGGTCGAGAAGCCATTCACCGGGATAGTCGACGATGTCGATCGACAGCTTTCCCGAAGACAGCATCCGGTTCCAGGTGCTGGCGCTCTTGTATTCGATCGTCAGGCGCAATTCCGAGATCGCACGGGTCGAGTCCGGCCACACCCGCTCCTCCACCAGTGCGCGGATGTGATCCTCGTATTGGAAGCGCGGCACAGCGTCATCGGGTTGCTCCTGAAGTGCAGCACCGATCATGCGCCCGGAACGGAGCGGCTCGAACAACGGCAAGCGACCGCCATGCAGGAGATTGTGAACCAGCGACGAGATGAAGACCGTCTTGCCCGCCCGCGACAGTCCGGTCACGCCGAGCCGGATGGTCGGATTGACCAGGTGGGCAGCGCGGTCGGCGAGATTGTCGAATGCGATCGCGGCTTCGTCGGTCAGGCTGGTGAGGGAAGGGGGCAAGGCATCGTCCTGCAGAGACTGTGGCGGGTATGGCTTGTCGGCGGCACGCGGCCGTCAACGCCATTTCACTACATATAGGCGGGGCGTGCAGCGCAAAAAAGAGGCGACCTATGCGTCTCGGCTGATCTGGTCAGCCGACGAGAAAGTCCCGAAGCGCATAGGCTTCCTCGCTGATGGCGTCGATCACCGCGAGGCCAGAGGTCGGATAGCCCTCTGGCACGGTGCGGGCCATGACGTCGTTTCCGCACAGACGTGCAAAGACTTCCTCAATGGCCGGGTTGTGGCCGACGAGCATCAGGGCCTCGACGCCACGGATCGAGCTGACGATTTCGAGATAGGCCTCGGCGGGTGCATTGTAGAGCGCGTCGACATGGCGAAACTCGACGAGGCCGGAGAAGACGCGGTTGATCGCCTCTGCCGTCTGTCGGCAACGCTTGGCGGTCGAACATATCACCAGATCTGGGCGATAGCCCCTGTCGGCTGCTGTTTCTGCCAGGATCTCCGCTTCGGCGAAGCCGGCATCCGAAAGGCTGCGGTCGAAATCGCGACCGCCGGGCTCGGCCCAGCCGGATTTCGCGTGACGCAGCAGATAGATGCGCTGGGGAAGCTGAATGGAGGGCGTCATCCTTGAGGTATCCACATGCGATGGAGCTTGAGAATTGACCTACCGGTTCTTGTGCCTTGCCGTCAACCATGCCGCATTGAACCCAGTATCAGCCTATCGCGGTGGAAGGGTATGTATCGGCCGTCTGGATGCAAGCAATTTATGCTTAAAAAATAGAAGTTTAGATGAAAAATGTAACAGATTTAAAAATGGCTTTGAAACAGTCAGAAGGCTTGAACCGGTTGCCTTGAAAGGATATACACCCGCCCATTGAGATGTTCTTCAGGAGAATCGCGTTGAGTGAGAAGATCAATCTTAGCAATTATGTGCTCTCGGAGGACGAAGAGTTCATGAACGCCAATCAGCGGGCCTATTTCAGGGCAAAGCTGATCGCCTGGAAAAACGACATCCTGCGCGAAGCGCGTGAGACGCTCGACCATCTGGCTGAAGAGAGCGCCAATCATCCTGATCTTGCAGACCGGGCTTCCTCGGAAACCGACAGAGCCATCGAACTGCGAGCCCGTGATCGGCAGCGCAAGCTGATTTCCAAGATCGACGCGGCACTGCAGCGGATCGATGACGGGACTTACGGCTACTGCGAAGAGACCGGTGAGCCGATCGGTCTGAAGCGTCTGGATGCCCGCCCGATTGCGACGCTGTCGATCGAGGCACAGGAACGGCACGAGCGCCGCGAAAAAGTCTATCGCGACGAGTGAGGTCGTAGCCTCAGGTAAATCTTCCGAACGAGTTCAGACCCGCCATTGGCGGGTCTTTTCGATTTTGCTGCATGCTTTGATGCCAGAGCCGTAACCCGTCACGGATTTCGGCTGGCCGACATCTCGCCGAAGATCCGGGCAATCTCGTTCTGCAGATTGGGTTCGGGAGCCGGCTGTGGGGCGTTGGGTGTTGCGGCAGTTGCGCGATTTGCTTCCGACAAAATGGCGGCAATCGGCGGGCGCGGGCGGTCGGCGCGGGTTTCTGGCAGGATCTGCGGCGTTTGAGGCGCCGGCTGCGGCGCCGGGTCCGTGGCCAGATGCAGAGCCATTTCTTCTTCGAGGACGCGCTCGAAATCGCTCATGTCGCGCGCTTCGGGTTCGGCCGGTACGCCAGAAGCCTCGCTTTCGACCTGCGGTTCAAAACGTTCCGGTTCCACGAGACGGGAGGTTGCGGGAGCTTGAGCCGGCACAAGAACCCGTTGGCGTGCCGCTTCCAGCAGATCTGCTGCGGCGGGCGCATCGATGACGGTGGGCGCTGCCGCTTGCGGTCCGACCTTGATGTCCTCGACCTTCGGGGCATCAAGCTCGTTCCTCATGATCGGCTCGACCGGCTCAACCCTGAAAGCTTCAATCGGAGGCGTGCCGCTCGTCTTGGCCTCCGAGGGGCTGTCACCCCTGTCGAGCATCGGCTCATTGCGGCGCATGACCTGTTCGACGGCGGCAGAAGCGGTTGCGGTTGGCGCAGGTGCGACCATCATCGGCTCAAGGCTTGCGGTCGGCTGGGTTGCTGACGGCTCGACAGGCGGTTCAGGGCGCGCGATCGGTTCCATTGCGGGCGACTGGACCCGAACGGGAGGCGCCATCTCCGGGCCTCTTGCGGTGGTCACGGCCGCAGCCGCTATGGGTGCCGCTGCGGCGGCCGCAACTGCTGCCACCGGGGCTGCTGTCACCACGTTCTCGACGGCAGGTTCGGGGCCGCGCATAGGTGCCGCTGGCTGACGACGCTGCTCGACCACAGGCGTGGGCGCGGGCGCGGGCTGGGGATCGGCCGGCGGAGAAACGGTTGCGGGCCGGGGCGTTTCCGCGGCCACAGGGCGTCTGGCCGGCGCTTCTGCTGCGCCATTGGCCACAATGGCAGGCGATGCCACCGCGGGGGATGCGATGGCCGGTGCGGCCGGTTCGGTCGCGACGAGCGCCGGTTGAGCAGCGGGTTTGGGTAAATCCTGCTGCTCGGCCAAAGCCTGGGGCTGGATTGGTCTTGCGCTGAGATAGGGACGTTCGTCGCCGATACCGCTTTCGATCACGATGTCGGTCGGGCCACCGATCATCACGAGATGCTCGACATTGTCGCGGCGGACCAGCACGATCCTGCGGCGAGTGTCGACGGCTGCGGCATCAAGCACTTGCAGCCGGGGCTGGCGGTTGCGGCCGCCACGCACAAAAGGCGAGGGAGCCCGGTTGCGCAGAATCCAGAGCACGATGAACAGGCAGAGCAGAGCGAGGCTGACGCCGAGTGCCGCCACGAGAAAACGATTGCCATAGGCCGAGATCAGGTCATCCAGCATGTGCGTGCTCCTTTTGACTGGCTTTCTGGCAGAAGACGGCCCTTTCCGCAATCTTGCGTGCGACCGCGCCCCTGTCGCCGGGGGCGGAAGGTCGGGCACGATCGGCCAGGATTGCGGCATTCCTGTGGGGGAGCGGCTGGGCGGAGCCGTATGGCCCTTTCTTTGCTTTTTGCAGCTACGGCATATTGATAAACAGGTGGGAGCGCCGATTCTCGCTAGGTCGGATCTTCCGTGCGCTTAGGCAAGAGGCATCAATGACACGAAAGCAGTATGATCGAGATGGAGACGGCCCGCTGGTCGATCGCCGTAATGGCGTCGGTATGGCGTTGCGCATCCTGCTGCTCGCCCTTGCCCTGATCGCGGCGTCCGCCGCCTTCATCTTTTTCCGCGACCAGCTCGACAATCAGGTTGTGCTTGGCGTTCTCGGCATCCTTGCGATGATGGGGATCTTCTTCATCGTGTCTGCGGTGATCGGTTTCATCGAGGTCATGCCGCAGTCGAACAGCGACACGCTTGCGCGCCGTTTCCTCGCAAGCCAGCCGGATGGCACGCTGATTACCGACAGCGAAGGCCGCATTGTCTTCGCCAACGTGGCCTACGGCACGATGACCGGCGCGCGCAAGCCAACGGAGGTGCAGACGCTCGAAGCGCTGCTATCGCGTTACCGGGAATCGAGCGAGGCGCTCTACCGCCTGACCAATGGTCTTCGCGAGGGGCGCGACAGCTACGAGGAGTTCCGGCTGCTGAAGCCGCTCGGCAACCAGACGGTCAACGGCTCGGGTGCACACTGGTACCGGCTGAAGGCGCGGTTGTTGTCGGGTGAAGGACGTGGCAAGCCGCTGCATGTCTGGCAGATTTCGGACATCACCGCCGAACGTGACGATCAGGAGCGCTTCTTCAAGGAATTGCAGCACGCGATCGATTATCTCGACCATGCCCCCGCCGGTTTCTTCTCCGCCGGCCGCAAGGGCGAGATCTATTATCTCAACGCGACGCTCGCCGAATGGCTGGGTGTCGATCTCACCCAGTTCAATCCGGGCTCGATGACGATCTCGGATCTCGTGGCCGGGGAAGGCATGGCGCTGATCGATTCGGTGCAGGCCGAACCGGGCCAGGCTCGCACGGAAACCCTCGACCTCGATCTCAGGCGCGTGAACGGCCAGAGCCTGCCTGTGCGCCTCGTGCACCGCGTCCGCGCCGCCCGCGATGGTGCGCCCGGCGAGAGCCGGTCGATCGTGCTTGCGCGGAGCCAGAGCGAGAACGGCGACCAGTCCGATTCGGTCGCTTCGATGCGCTTCACCCGCTTCTTCAACAATACGCCGATGGCGATCGCCTCTGTCGACGGCGAGGGCCGGATCCTGAGGACCAACGCCCCGTTCATGAAACTCTTTGCCGATATCATCTCGCGGGACGAGATCGAACGACACGGGCTGATCGAGGTGGTTCTGCACGAGAGCGAACGTGAAGGCTTCCGGGGCGCGCTCGCCGCCGCCATGGACCGACAGGTGGACATCTCGCCGATCGACAGCCGCCATCCGACAAATGACAGCAGGCATTTCCGCTTCTACGTGAACGCCGTGATCGACCAGAGCGACGAGGCGCCGGAAGAGGCGGCCATCGTTTATGCCGTCGATGTGACCGACCAGAAGGCGCTTGAGGCGCAGATGGCACAGACGCAGAAGATGAATGCGGTGGGAACACTCGCCGGTGGCATCGCGCATGACTTCAACAACGTGCTGACGGCCATTCTTCTGTCCTCCGACCACCTGCTTCTGCAGGCGCGGCCTTCGGATGCAAGCTTCGCCGACCTCATGGAGATCAAGCGCAACGCTAATCGTGCGGCGGTGCTTGTGCGCCAGCTGCTTGCCTTCTCGCGCAAGCAGACAATGCGGCCGAGTGTCTTGAACCTCACCGATGTGATCGGCGACCTCAGAATGCTGGTCGATCGATTGATTTCAGGCACGAACGTCAAGCTCAAGGTCGAATACGGTCGCGATCTGTGGCCGGTGAAAACAGACCTGTCGCAGTTCGAGCAGGTTCTCATCAACCTCTGCGTCAATGCGCGCGATGCGATGCCCGATGGTGGTTCGATCACCGTTTCGACACACAACATAACTGCCGAGCAGGCCGAAGGCTTTGGTTATCGCGGTCTGCCGTCGGAAGATATGGTGCTGGTCGAGGTTGCCGATACCGGCACCGGTATTGCGCCCGAGATCATGGACAAGATCTTCGAGCCCTTCTTCACGACGAAGGAAGTCGGCAAGGGTACGGGCCTCGGGCTTGCAATGGTCTACGGCATCGTCAAGCAGTCCGGGGGCTACATCTATCCCGAGTCCGAGGTCGGCAAGGGGACGACTTTCCGCATCTTCCTGCCGCGCCACGTGCCCGAGGTTCAGCCGGTGGCCGAAGGCCAGGTCCTGGCCTCCGTCAGCGGTGACACGATCACGGTTGCGACGGCCAGTGCCAAGGCTGAGTCGCAGGATGCTCCTGATCTCACAGGCAAGTCGGCCGTCGTTCTTCTCGTCGAGGATGAGGAGGCCGTTCGGCGCGGCGGTAAGCGCATGCTTGAGACGCGCGGCTATACCGTGCATGAGGCCGGCTCCGGCGTCGAGGCGCTTGACATCATGGAAGAGCTCGACGGGGCGGTAGACATCGTCGTCTCCGACGTCGTAATGCCCGAGATGGACGGCCCCACCCTGCTCACCGAGCTGCGCAAGAAATATCCGGATCTGAAGTTCATCTTCGTGTCGGGTTATGCCGAGGACGCCTTTGCCCGCAATCTGCCGGCCGACGCCAAGTTCGGCTTCCTGCCGAAGCCCTTCTCGCTCAAGCAGCTGGCCGTCGCCGTGCGTGAAATGCTGGATGGCGAAGGCTGAGGGCGTTTGTAGAGTTATGGAGTGTGCTTGAAACAAAGAACCCGCCGGATCGCTCCGGCGGGTTCTTTTCTTGTCACGTGATGCTTGGCTGTCAGCCGTTCATGGCGACGGCGATCTTGGCTGCCAGGCGGGCATTGTTCTCGACCAGCGCAATATTGGTCTTCAGCGAGCGACCGCCGGTCAGGTGGAAGATGTTGTCGAGCAGGTATGGTGTCACCGCCTTGCCGGCGATCTCGTCGCGTTCGGCATTGGCAAGCGCCCGGCTGATGTAGATTTCCATCTCCTCGCGCGGGATCTCGTCGCCTTCCGGAACCGGATTGGCGATCAGCATGCCGCCATCGATGCCGAGCTGGTCGCGCATCTTCTGGAAATTGGCGATCGCGGCCGGGCTCTGCAGGTTGAGCAGGCTCTTCAGGCCCGAGCTGCGCGACCAGAAGGCGGGGAAGTCTTCGCTGTCATAGGTGACGACCGGAACGCCGCGCGTTTCCAGAACTTCCAAGGTCTTCGGAATGTCGAGGATCGCCTTCGGGCCGGCCGAAACGACGATCACTGCCGTGCGCGCCAGTTCTTCGAGGTCGGCGGAGATGTCGAAGCTTTCTTCGGCGCCACGGTGCACGCCGCCAATGCCGCCGGTTGCAAAGACATGGATACCGGCGCGGTAGGCGGCGATCATCGTTGCTGCAACGGTCGTCGCACCGTTGCGCCGCTCGGCGATCGCAAAGGCGAGATCGGCGCGCGAGAGCTTCATCACATGCTCCATCTGCGCCAGCGCCTCGAGTTCTGCCGGTTCCAGGCCGATATGCAGCACGCCCTTGATGACGGCGATGGTCGCGGGCACGGCGCCCTGCTGGCGCACGATGTCTTCGACGCTGCGGGCCATCTGCAGATTGCCCGGATAGGGCATGCCATGGGTGATGATCGTCGATTCAAGTGCGACGATCGGTGCACCGCGCTGCTTGGCGGCGCTGACTTCGCTCGAATAGGTGATGGGCAGAAGGGGCGATATGGAACGGGTCATGGGGGATCTTCCGTTAGAAATTCAGGGTCTCATGACAGGAAACGGGCCGGCGCGACAAGAGCCATCTGACGTGCAAGCTTTTCCGGGGAGAGATTTTCATCGGTCGCATTGGGACAGGCGAGCGTGATCGCGGCACTTGCCGTGCCATGGCGGAGCGCTTCGTCCAGTTTCGCGCCGGACAGGCGGGCATGCAGGAAACCGGCGGCGAAGGCATCGCCGGCCCCGGTGACGTCGGCGATCTGCTCGAGCGGCTTCGGCTCTATCACGGCGACGCTGCTCTCATCGAAGACGACGGTTGGGCCGCTGCCGCTTGTGACGCTGCCACCGCGCAAGCCCTTGGCGCGCAACAGGTCCGGCCAGTCCTCCGGCCGCTCGGGGCGCTGACCGGCAATCGCTTCAGCCTCAGCACCATTCATGAAAAGATGGGTGAGCAAGGGCAGGGCGCGCGCGAATTTCACCACCTTGGCAGGCGAAATCGCGATGGCCGACAGCCCCTTGCCGGCCGCATGGCAGGTCGCCGCCAGTACAGTCAATGTGTCTGCCGGCAGGTTGGCGTCGGCCAGAACATGATCTGCCTCGGTCAGGCTGTCGCGCAGCGACCGCGCCCGCATCCGCCGCGCTGAAAAGGCGTCATACAGTGCCATGTCGGCAAGGGCGATGACCAGATTGCCGTCGCGCTCCAGGATGGCCGTGTAGCTCGGGGTCGCGCGATCGAGGAACATCACGGGCTGGTCGTCGAGACCGGCGCGTTCGGCTGCATCCGCCACCATCTGGCCTGCCGCATCGCCGCCGCGTGGCGCAATCAGGCGGACCGAGCGGCCCAAGCGGGAGAGATTGCAGGCCGCGTTGAAGACGCCGCCGCCCACCTCCTCGAACCATTGGCCGGGATTGCTGGCGCCCGGCTTCGTCTCTGCAAAAATGCGGCCGCGTCGGTCGATATGGGCGCCGCCGATCGCCAGGATTTCGATCGTCATGGGCATGCCTCCAGCATCGTCGAAACACGAATCGAACCGCTACCCGGCCGCGTTGACTTAGCAGCTACGCCCGCCACGCGCGGACTCGTGCAGGCGCGCGGAACATCATTCGAACACGCTCTCGAAAACGATTGAGATTCAACCGCTTGGCTTGCTCTTGCAAAATGAGAACAAAAAGAGTACATATTCCCCATCGGCGGCTTCATTGCCTATGCGGCCTCAATAACCTAAAGGTGGATCAAATGGCACAGAATTCTTTGCGGCTTGTAGAGGACAAATCGGTGGATAAAAGCAAGGCATTGGAAGCGGCGCTCTCGCAGATCGAACGGTCGTTCGGCAAGGGCTCGATCATGAAACTCGGCGCGAACGAGAGCGTGGTCGAAGTCGAGACGGTCTCGACGGGGTCGCTCAGCCTCGATATCGCGCTCGGCATTGGCGGCCTGCCGAAGGGGCGCATCATTGAAATTTACGGGCCTGAAAGCTCGGGTAAGACGACGCTTGCGCTGCAGACTATCGCCGAAGCGCAGAAGAAGGGCGGCATCTGCGCCTTCGTCGATGCCGAACATGCGCTTGATCCTATCTATGCCCGCAAGCTCGGCGTCGATCTGCAGAACCTCCTGATTTCGCAGCCGGACACCGGCGAGCAGGCACTTGAAATCACCGATACGCTGGTGCGCTCAGGCGCGATCGACGTGCTCGTGGTCGACTCGGTCGCTGCGCTGACGCCGCGTGCGGAAATCGAAGGCGAAATGGGCGACAGCCTGCCGGGCATGCAGGCTCGCCTGATGAGCCAGGCGCTGCGCAAGCTGACGGCCTCGATCTCCAAGTCGAAGACGATGGTCATCTTCATCAACCAGATCCGCATGAAGATCGGCGTCATGTTCGGCTCGCCGGAAACGACGACCGGCGGTAACGCGCTGAAGTTCTACGCCTCCGTGCGTCTCGACATTCGCCGTATCGGTGCTGTCAAGGATCGCGAAGAGGTCGTCGGCAACCAGACCCGCGTCAAGGTCGTCAAGAACAAGATGGCGCCGCCCTTCAAACAGGTCGAATTCGACATCATGTATGGCGAAGGCGTCTCCAAGACCGGTGAGCTCGTCGATCTCGGCGTCAAGGCGGGCATTGTCGAGAAATCGGGGGCCTGGTTCTCCTATAACAGCCAGCGTCTCGGCCAGGGGCGTGAGAACGCGAAGCTCTTCCTGCGCGACAATCCTGCGGTGTCCCAGGAAATCGAGATGGCGCTGCGCCAGAATGCCGGACTGATCGCGGAGAAATTCCTTCAGAACGGTGGGCCCGACGCCAACGACGGTGATGTTGCCGACGACGCGTAAACTGCCCTCCATTTTCGACTATCGTGTCGGCCGCGTTTCCTTCGAGACGCGGCCGGTTTTCGTTTCGGCTGCTGGACAGGGATGAAGCCGGGCGATAAAAGCCATTGATTTTGCAAATTGGCCGGCTTCCCGGCCTGAATGAAGGGCGTGACATGAGCGGTGTAAACGACATCCGGTCGACTTTTCTCGATTACTTCAAGACGAACGGTCACGAGGTCGTTTCCTCCAGCCCGCTGGTGCCGCGCAACGACCCAACGCTGATGTTCACCAATGCCGGCATGGTGCAGTTCAAGAACGTCTTCACGGGTCTTGAGCAGCGCCCCTACTCGACGGCTGCGACCGCGCAGAAATGTGTGCGCGCCGGCGGCAAGCACAACGACCTGGACAATGTCGGCTACACCGCGCGCCACCACACCTTCTTCGAAATGCTCGGCAATTTCTCCTTTGGCGACTATTTCAAGGAACGTGCCATCGAGCTTGCCTGGAACCTGATCACCAAGGAATTCGGCATCGACCGCAACCGCCTGCTGGTCACTGTCTACCATACGGATGATGAGGCCCATGGCCTCTGGAAGAAGATTGCCGGCCTCTCGGACGACAAGATCATCCGCATCCCGACCAGCGACAATTTCTGGGCGATGGGTGATACCGGCCCCTGCGGTCCATGCTCGGAAATCTTCTACGATCATGGCGACCACATCTGGGGTGGCCCTCCGGGGTCGCCGGAAGAAGACGGCGACCGGTTCATCGAAATCTGGAACCTCGTCTTCATGCAGTATGAGCAGGTGACGAAGGAAGAGCGCATCGACCTGCCGCGGCCGTCGATCGACACCGGCATGGGTCTCGAGCGCGTTGCGGCCCTCCTGCAGGGCAAACACGACAACTACGACATCGACCTGTTCCGCGCATTGATCGACGCCTCCGTCGATCTCACCGGCGTGAAGGCCGAAGGCGAGCGTCGCGCGAGCCACCGCGTCATCGCCGACCACCTTCGCTCGTCAGCCTTCCTGATCGCCGACGGTGTATTGCCGTCGAACGAAGGTCGAGGCTACGTGCTGCGCCGCATCATGCGCCGTGCGATGCGTCACGCGCAGCTGCTCGGCGCGAAGGACCCGGTCATCTACAAGTTGCTGCCGGTCCTCGTGCAGCAGATGGGCCGCGCCTATCCGGAACTGGTGCGCGCCGAGGCGTTGATCTCCGAGACGCTCAAGCTCGAGGAAACCCGCTTCCGCAAGACCCTGGAGCGCGGCCTGACGCTGCTGTCCGATGCGACGGCTACCCTCGACAAGGGCGACAGCCTCGACGGCGAGACCGCCTTCAAGCTCTACGACACCTATGGCTTCCCGCTCGACCTGACCCAGGACGCGCTGCGCGGCCGGGGTATCGGCGTTGACCTCACCGGCTTCAACGATGCCATGCAGCGCCAGAAGGCCGAAGCCCGTGCCAGCTGGGCGGGCTCCGGTGACAAGGCCCAGGAGACCGTCTGGTTCGAGCTCAAGGAAAAGTTCGGCGCAACCGAATTCTTGGGTTACAGCTCGGAGACCGCCGAAGGCCAGGTTCTGGCCGTCGTCAAGGATGGCAAGGTCATCGAGCAGGCGAGCGCCGGTGACGAGGTGCAGATCGTCGTCAATCAGACGCCGTTCTACGGGGAGTCCGGTGGCCAGATGGGCGATACCGGCGAGATCGTCGGCGAAGGCTTTTCGCTTGCCGTCAGCGACACGCAGAAGAAGGGCGAGGGCGTCTTCGTGCATGTCGCGACCGTCCAGAACGGCGTGGTCAAGGCCGGCGGCGCGGTCCAGCTGAACGTCGATCATGCCCGTCGCTCGCGGTTGCGCTCGAACCATTCCGCTACCCACCTTCTGCATGAGGCACTGCGCGAGGTGCTCGGCACGCATGTCGCCCAGAAGGGTTCGCTCGTTGCACCCGAGCGCCTGCGTTTCGACATCTCGCATCCGAAGCCGATCTCGGCCGACGAGCTGAAGGTGGTCGAGGAGATGGCAAACGAGATCATCATCCAGAATGCACCAGTCACCACCCGCCTGATGGCGGTTGACGATGCGATTGCCGAGGGCGCCATGGCGCTGTTCGGTGAAAAGTATGGCGACGAGGTTCGCGTCGTATCGATGGGAACGGCGCTGCGTGGCGAGAAGGTCGGCAAGTCCTATTCGACCGAGCTTTGCGGCGGTACGCATGTGTCGGCGACGGGCGATATCGGGCTGGTTCGTCTGGTCGGCGAAAGCGCCGTGGGTGCCGGTGTGCGCCGCATCGAAGCGCTGACGGGTGAGGCGGCGCGCGCCTATCTCGCCGAGCAGGACGAGCGCGTGAAGACGCTCGCTTCGACGCTCAAGGTTCAGCCGACTGACGTCGTCGCCCGTGTCGAGGCCCTCGTCGACGAGCGCCGCAAGCTCGAGAAAGAGCTTGCGGATGCCAAGCGCAAGCTCGCCATGGGTGGCGGCGCATCGGGCGGTGCCGAGGCACCGAAGCAGGTGAACGGCATCAATTTCATCGGCCGCATCCTGGCTGGCATCGACGCCAAGGATCTAAAGGGCATGGCTGATGAGGCGAAGGCCGATCTCGCGACCGCTGTCGTCGTCCTGATCGCAGTTGCCGAAGATGGCAAGGCGAGCGCCGTGGTCTCCGTCACGCCTGACCTGACCGACCGCTTCAGCGCTGTCGATCTGGTGCGCGTGGCCTCTGCCGCGCTCGGCGGCAAGGGCGGCGGCGGACGTCCCGATATGGCCCAGGCCGGTGGTCCGGATGGTTCGGAGGCCGAGGCAGCGATTGCTGCAGTGGAGGCAGCACTTGCCTGATCTGATTGCATTTGCGGGATGATCGAGGCCGGGCTTTGCCCGGCCTTTTTCGTTTGAGATTATCGGGATTTACCAATTACTTTTCAATTTCCTTCAGCCTTGCGTGCTAAGCCAAAGTCCTCTTTGAGGTTCGCGACTTGGCCCAAGTTTTCCACATTCCGACGCTTACCGTTTGCCTGGCGGGAACGCTGATCATGGTGTCGGGCTTTCTGACCCTGCTCTGGACCCATGAGCGGGACAACCGAGCCCTGGGTTTCTGGGCGCTGGGTTTCTCGGCCGGTGCGCTCGGCATGGTTCTGGTCAGCCTTCGCGACCTGGCCCCGCCGTTCATCGCGCTTGGTCTCGGCAATGGGCTTGGGATTTTCAGTCTTGGCCTGATCTGGCTCGGCTGCCTTGCCTTCGAGGGCGAAACCAGAAAGGGAGCTGGTTTGGTTGCGGCGGCGGGCGGTATCGTCTGGCTGTCGCTTTTTGCCGTGCCGACATTTGGCGCAGACTTGGGCGTCCGCATTTTCGTCGCCTCCGTCCTCTATTCGGGCTATTCGTTCCTGATCATGCCGGTCCTGTTTCGGGGGCAGCGTCGCGAACCTCTTCCCGCTCGCATGCTCGCGCTCATCGCCTTTGGAACGCATGGGGCCGCCTATCTCATCCGTATCCCGATGCAGTTCGTCGAGCCGGTGCAGCTCGTCGCCGGGCATGCGCCATTCTGGTATGGCGCCATGACATTCGGCTTCTTCCTCCAGGGGCTGGTTGCCGCATTGGCGATCTTTGCCATGGTGCATGAACGGGCCACACGCCGATACAAGATCGCCTCCGAAACCGATGCTCTGACCCTCTTGCGCAACAGACGGGCGTTTATCGACGCCATCACCCGGGCGCGTGCCGATATGGGCGGTTCAGCGCAAGGTGCGGTGCTTGCAGTTGTTGATGCGGATCATTTCAAGCAGGTCAACGATACTTACGGCCACGCCGCAGGCGATACGGTTCTGATGCAACTCGGCCGCCTCTTAACACGTGAGGTTCCCGAGGCTGGCATCGTCGGGCGTCTGGGTGGCGAAGAATTCGGTGTCTATCTGCCGGCCAGTGTCGTGCTGCGTCAGCCGGATCTCTTGGATGTTCTGCGTATCCATGTCAGCAGCATGATCGTCCACCATGAGGTTCTGCTACCGACGATAACCGTCAGCATCGGCGCGGCGTCGCTACCCTCCGGGCCTCTCGATTTCCCCCGTGCCCTGGCGCTTGCCGACAAGGCGCTCTACGTTTCGAAGAAGGCCGGGCGCAACCGGGTGACCTGGGGCGGCTTGGACTGTCCTGCGGAGAGCCAGCACCATCCCCAGGCGACGGAAACTTCCCCCGAAGCGGCTTCCGCCGAATCAAGGTCCGCAGCCTGATCGGTTCAGTCGTGACCTTGCGCCGGGCCATTGGCGAGGGTTTCGCGTGCTTCTGCGAGTGTTTTCACGAAGTGGACGCCCGTTTCCGGGATTTCCTGATGATGCAGCATCGTCTTCAACTCGCTGCGTTCCGTGACAACATAAACCTCGACGCCGTGGCGGATGGCCTTGCGGATCACGCTCGCCAGTAGATTGACACCTGAGGTGTCGACGAAGCGGATCCCGGTGCAGTCGAGTACAAGGTTGCGATGGTCGTCCCCGATGCGGTCGAGCACCGCGCCGGCCGCTGCCACGGCGCCGAAGAAGAAGGCGCCGTCCAGGCGATAGGTGACCGTCGCCGTGTCCGTTGCGTCCAGCGGTTTTTCCGGCCCTTCGGCGGTCACGCGAATGTTCTTCGACATGTGGTGGATGAACTGCAGCGCGGCCAGCGAAAAGCCGACCACGATGCCTTCGGTCAGGTCGCGGAAGACGACGAGCAGGAAGGTGACGGCGAGGATTAGTGCTTCGCCGCGCGAGGAGCGCACGAGGGCGGCAATCGCCGATTTCTCAACCATGTTCCAGGATACGACGGCGAGCACGCCCGCGAGTGCTGCCAGCGGGATATAGGCGGCAAGCGGGGCGGCGACCAGCATGAAGGCAAGCAGGAAGGCCGCATGCAACATGCCGGAGACGGGGCTCGTGGCGCCGGCCCGCACATTGGTCGCGGTGCGCGCGATCGTGCCTGTCACACAGATGCCGCCGAAGAGCGCCGAGCCGATATTGGCAACGCCCTGTGCCAGCAGTTCCGTGTTCGACCGATGGCGCCGTCCGGTCATGCCGTCCGCAACGACTGCGGAAAGAAGCGATTCGATCGCGCCCAGGAGCGCAAACGCGATGGCATCCGGGAGAACGGCGATCGCCAGTTCGGGCGTGATGGTCGGTAGGGAAGGCAGAGGCAGGCCGGACGGAATGCCACCGAACTTCGAGCCGATCGTTGCGACCGGCAACTGCAGCAGTGCAGCGGCGAGCGAGGCGACGATGACCGCAATCAACAGGCCCGGCCATGTTGGCCGGACCCGGCGCAGGACAAGGATGATGGCAATGGTGAGAGCCGCGATTGCTGCGGCTGAGGGGGAGAAGGCCGGAAGGGCGGCGACAATCGCTTCGAGTTTGTCGGCCAGAGGGCCGGGTTCGCCACCAGGGAATGTCAGGCCCAGCAGTTCGCCGATCTGGCTTGCGAAGATGATCACGGCAATGCCGGCCGTAAAGCCGACGGTCACCGGATAGGGGATGAACTTGATGTAGTCGCCGAGCCTCAGCAGGCCGCAGGCGATCAGCATCAGTCCGGCCATGGCGGTTGCGAGCAGCAGGCCGTCGATTCCGTGGGTGGCAACAGTTGTGCTGACCAGAACGATAAAGGCACCGGCCGGTCCGCCGATCTGGTGGCGGCTGCCGCCCAGAAGCGAGACGAGGAAACCACCGATGATCGCAGTATAAAGCCCACGGTCCGGCGTCACGCCGGAGGCGATCGCAATGGCCATGGAAAGCGGCAGGGCCACGATGGCAACGGTCAATCCTGCCAGCGCATCCGCCTTGAGGCGGCCAAGGCCGTAGCCTTCGCGAAATACGCTGATGGTTTTGGGCAGGATGACGTCAGTCATGGTGGTCGCGCTTGCCGGATGGGGGCGTGGCCGGCCCCTCCCGCCACACCTGTCATTCTATTGGACGCTGAGTCCCGACTTTTGACAACATGGCCAAAGGGATAGTGTCGGTGCGCTGCGCTAGCGGCTCCCAGCGAACGCTGACCGACAGCTGCTGCCAAACCGGTTCTGTTCGCCGTCGCGAATCTTGCCTATGGTGATCGTTGATGAAGACCGAGACAACATATCCCACCCTGATCGTCTATCCGCGCCGGGGCTTTGCCGTCCTCTGGGCGGCGACATCCGCAATCGTCATGTCCGTGGCCTTCGGCGGATTGCTGGCCAGCCTGCTCGGGAGCGGCTGGGCCAGTCCCATGGTGCTGGTCTATCTCGCGCTCGTGGCGCTTGCACTCTTCGGTCTTCGAAGAGGCTGGCAGGGGATTGCAGGGGCGATGCGGCCCTTGGTCGAGCTCAACAACGAAGAACTGATCGACTATCGCACCGATCGGCGGATCGCCTGGGCATCCATGGTCGAACTGGCGCAGCGGCGCGTCGAAGGGCGCTGGGTGATCGATATCGACCATCTTGACGAGGATGAACCCGAGCGGCTGGAGACCTACGCGCTCCCGCTTTCGGGCTATCACATGACCGGCCGCAGGCTCGGTGCGGAAATCCGCAAGCGCTTCGACGAGGTCGATCAGGGCGAGGATCTTGCTGATCCAGAATTGGAAAACCCGGCCACGTTGCCGTGACCGGGTTCTGAATGTTCAAACCTTGGCTGCCGATCAGGCGGCCATGGCCTTCTTCAGGTTCTCGTCAACCTTGTCGAGGAAGGCTGTCGTGGAGAGCCACGGCTGGTCCGGACCGATGAGCAGGGCCAGGTCCTTGGTCATGAAGCCAGCCTCAACCGTGTCGATGCAGACCTTTTCCAGCGTCGTGGCGAAGTTGGCCAGCTCGGTGTTGTCGTCCAGCTTGGCGCGGTGGGCGAGGCCACGGGTCCAGGCGAAGATCGAGGCGATCGAGTTGGTCGAGGTTTCCTGACCCTTCTGGTGCTGGCGGTAGTGGCGCGTGACCGTACCGTGGGCAGCTTCGGCTTCGACCGTGCGGCCATCGGGCGACAGCAGAACCGAGGTCATCAGACCGAGCGAGCCAAACCCTTGCGCAACCGTATCCGACTGCACGTCACCGTCGTAGTTTTTGCAGGCCCAGACGTAACCGCCAGACCACTTCAGAGCCGAGGCGACCATGTCGTCGATCAGGCGGTGTTCGTAAACGATGCCGATTTCCTCGAACTTCGCCTTGAACTCGGCCTGGTAGACTTCTTCGAAGATGTCCTTGAAGCGACCATCATAGGCCTTGAGGATCGTGTTCTTGGTCGACAGGTAGACCGGCCACTTGCGCATCAGGCCGTACATCATCGAGGCTCGAGCGAATTCGCGGATCGATTCGTCGAGGTTGTACATCGCCATGGCAACGCCGGCGCCCGGTGCGTTGTAGACTTCCTTCTCGATCACTTCGCCGTCTTCACCGACGAACTTGATCGTCAGCTTGCCCTTGCCCGGGAACTTGAAGTCGGTCGC
The DNA here is from genome assembly GCF_009650195.1 of Agrobacterium sp. MA01. NCBI lineage: Bacteria > Pseudomonadati > Pseudomonadota > Alphaproteobacteria > Hyphomicrobiales > Rhizobiaceae > Agrobacterium > Agrobacterium sp. MA01. The sequence continues at coordinate 2,031,214 of NZ_CP045854.1, read as the reverse complement.
CTTGTACTGGTCGCCAAAGGCGTGACGGCCGACGACGATCGGCTTGGTCCAGCCGGGAACGAGGCGGGGGACGTTCTTGCAGATGATCGGCTCGCGGAAAATCACGCCGCCCAGGATGTTGCGGATAGTGCCGTTCGGGCTCTTCCACATTTCCTTGAGGTTGAATTCCTTGACGCGCTGCTCATCAGGGGTGATCGTCGCGCACTTGATGCCGACGCCGTGCTTCTTGATGGCTTGGGCGGCGTCGATGGTCACCTGGTCGTTGGTGGCGTCGCGGTTCTCGACGGACAGGTCGTAATATTCGATGTCGAGATCCAGGTAGGGCAGGATCAGCTTGTCCTTGATGAACTGCCAGATGATGCGGGTCATCTCATCGCCGTCGAGATCGACGACCGGGTTGGCTACCTTGATCTTGGTCATGAATATCCTCACGAGTTTTTGCCTGACGCGCAGGCGCGGGGAGGGCGCTCTGCCGATGGCCTGCCTATAACATTCTCTCGTTACAAGGCAAACAGCAGAGGCCACCTTCGGGGAAAATCTCGCTCAGACTTTTGGCGTGCGTTTTCGTCCCAAACTTGGTCCTGATGGCGCGCACGCTTTCAGTTAGAACGGCGGCAGAGAGAGCCTCGGGAGAGTTTTCATGAAGAGCACCTGGATCGTATTGCTGCTGATGCTGTCGTCGGGCACTGCAATGGCAGCGGATGTCACAGCGCCCGTCCGCGAAGTGGTGGAGGCGACCGCCCGGAATTGGGCCGAGGGCACCACTGGCCAGGAAGAGGAGGTCTTCTCGAAGGACCGGCTGTCTCGCGTGTTCAGCAAGGACTTCGCATCGGCCTTCGAGGCGGCTTCGAAGAACCCGCCCTATGACATTCCCGAAGGAGAGACCACGGGCTTCCCCTTCGACTATGACCCGATCGCGCAGGGACAGGATGGATGTCCCTTCGAAGACATCAGGATCGAGGATGACGGCGACGGGCAGGTAACCGCCCTGTTCGACAACCGTTCCTGTTTTGGTGGCGGCGATGCGCCGGATACCGTCTTGATCTTCCACGTCGTCGAGGAGGGCGGTCGCCCTGTCATCGACGACATCTATCCCGTCGAGAACGGGCAGTCCGGCAGTTCGATCAAGCAGGACCTGAAGCGGCAGGGTGGCCTGTGAACCGCCTCCGCTCCGTCGGCCTCACCGCCGTTGCCGCAATGGTGGGCTTAATTCCGGCAAAGACGGTCCTGGCAGCCAATCCGCTCGAACCGGTGCGGATCGTGATGAGCGTCGCTGGATGGAAAGACAAGGATGCGCCCAAGGTGGAGGCGTCCGGCTATTTCGATGATCGCCTGCTCGCCACGATCTACAGCGCAAGCTTTGTCGACGTCTATCGTCTCGCCGAGAAGACGGACGCCTTGCAGGATGGCAGCGGCTACATGCTCGGCTATGACGTGGTCATTGGCGGCCAGGACAGTTGCGAATTGAGGGATGTCCGCATCGAGGCCCGGGCGGAGCGGGATGGGGTTACCCCCGTCGACGTCTATTTCGATGCCGTCTCCTGCTTCGGCCATGCGCCTGATCTCTCTCGGCCACAGACGGTTTTCCATGTCGTCGAGGAAGACGGTCGCTACGTGATCGACAACCTGTGGAGCGATAGCGACCGCGAGGGTGCGCTCGAAAGCTCGGTCAAGGCGGAATTCGCTGCCATGACCAAGGCCTATCTCGATTTCCGGCTGACGGGATCTTGGCCCAAAGAGTAGGCCCTCCTCTTTGCCTGCGGGGCATTTTGTGCCAAGGGGTGCGCGAAATAGCTTTGAGGGAAACGTAATGGCAGGGACGAACAGTGAGCGCGTTCTGCTGGCCGAGGGGCCGGCAATCATTCTGGTGGAGCCGCAACTCGGCGAAAACATCGGCATGGTGGCGCGCGCCATGGCCAATTTTGGCCTGGTTGAACTGCGTCTCGTCAATCCGCGTGACGGTTGGCCGTCCGATAAGGCCCGTGCCGCGGCCTCCAAGGCCGATCATGTCATTGACGGCACAGTCGTCTATGACACGCTTGAGGAGGCTATCGCAGACCTGAACTTCGTCTACGCGACGACTGCTCGATTTCGCGACGGCTTCAAGCCTGTCCGCTCCCCGGTAACGGCGGCGGAGACGCTCCGAGCCAGGTTCCGCACCGGTGAAAAGACCGGCATCCTCTTCGGTCGCGAAAAGTCCGGCCTGTCTAACGAGGAAGTGGCGCTTGCCGACGAGATCGTCACCTTTCCCGTCAATCCTGCCTTCGCCTCGCTGAACATCGCCCAGGCCGTTCTGCTCATGTCCTACGAGTGGATGAAATCCGGCATGGAGGATGTGCATGGGGTGCCCTTTGACGCGCCGGAACAGCCGCCAGCGACCAAGGAGCAGGTCATCGGCCTGTTCGAACATCTGGAAGAAGCGCTCGATGCGCGCAACTACTTCCATCCGGTCCACAAAAAGGCCAGGATGATCGAGAACCTGCGAGCCGTGTTCAGCAGACGTGCTTTCACCGGTCCGGAGATCCATGTGGTCCGCGGTGTCATCAGTTCGCTCGACCGTTTTGCACGACCGGGCCAGAGGCCGCCTGCGGGAAAGAGCGAGAGCGAGGCTGAGGCTCAGCATGACGACAACCGGGACGCCTGATCTCAAGCCGATCCTGGTCTTCGATTCCGGGATTGGCGGTCTCACCGTCTTGCGCGAAGCGCGGCTGCTGATGCCGGAACGTGGCTTCATCTATGTCGCCGACGATGCCGGCTTTCCCTATGGTGGCTGGGAGGAAGAGCCACTCAAGGCGCGCATTGCCCTGCTGTTCGAAGAGCTTTTCGACCGCTACGATCCAGACGCCGTAATTGTCGCCTGCAATACGGCGTTCACGCTTGCCGGCGCCGATCTCAGGCATCGCTTCCCTGACATGCGCTTCATCGGTACGGTGCCGGCGATCAAGCCTGCTGCGGAACGCACGCGATCCGGGCTTGTCTCGGTTCTGGCGACGCCGGGCACTGTCAAGCGGGCCTATACCCGCGATCTGATACAGTCTTTCGCCTCGCAATGCCATGTGCGGCTCGTCGGCTCCGAAAACCTCGCGCGCATGGCGGAAGCTTATATCCGTGGCGAAACCCTCGATGATGCGGATGTTCTGGCAGAAATCGCGCCGTGTTTCGTCGACAGGGAAGGCTTGCGGACAGACATCGTGGTGCTCGCCTGCACCCATTATCCCTTCCTCGCCAATGTCTTTCGCAGGCTTGCGCCCTGGCCGGTGGACTGGCTCGATCCGGCGGAAGCGATCGCGCGTCAGGCGCGGCGGCTTGTCCCGCTCGTCGAAGGGGCCGAGCATCCCGACAATTTCGATTTTGCGGTCTTTACGTCCGGTAGCCAGGATTTCGCCACCAGACGCCTGATGCAGGGCATGGGATTGGCCGTGAAGGCCCTCGACACGCCATTTTTCCGCTGATCTCCCTTTGGGACCTGAGGTGCGCCGTGTTACCTATGAGGCGTTGCCGGACGCTCAGCCGGTGTAGAGGAGCTTAGCCCCTTAGTTGTTTACCGAAATTGCGATTGTTCTCTTTCTGACCGTGCTCAACGGCGTTCTCGCCATGTCGGAGCTTGCGGTCGTTTCTGCCCGTCCTGCGCGCCTCAAGGTGCTTGCGGAACAGGGCAGCCGGGGAGCCGAAACGGCGCTCAAGCTTCAGAGTGACCCCGGTCGTTTTCTGTCCACCGTGCAGATCGGCATCACGCTCGTCGGCGTCCTGTCCGGCGCTTTCTCGGGCGCCACGCTCGGTGCGCGGCTTTCCAGCTGGCTGCAGTTGCAGGGGTTTTCAATTGTCGTCTCCGATGCGCTCGGCGTCGGTACGGTGGTCGTTCTCATCACCTATCTGTCGCTGATCGTCGGCGAACTGGTCCCGAAACAGGTCGCACTGCGCAACGCCGAAGGTGTTGCTGCACGTGTCGCCATCGCGATGTCGGTCCTATCGAGGGTTGCTGCGCCGCTCGTCTGGCTGCTGGACGGGTCGGGCAAGCTGGTGCTTGCCCTTCTCGGACAGAGTGGTGCTGGAGGTGGCAAGGTGACGGATGAGGAAATCCGTACAGTGTTGGCCGAGGCCCACAGCGCCGGTGTCATCGAAACCAGCGAATCCGCCATGCTCTCTGGCGTCATGCGGCTCGCCGATCGGCAGGCACGTGGCCTGATGACGCCGCGTCGCGACGTGCAGATCCTCGATATCGGGGACACGGTGGAGGAAGTCCGCCTGAAGCTGCGCGAGATCCCCCATTCGCGCATCCCGGTGCGCAGTGGCGATTCCGACGAGATTGTCGGCGTGCTCTTCACCAGGAAACTGTACGAGCAGATTGCCGAAGGCGGCGCTCTCAATCTGCCGGACCTCATCAGCGAAGTGCCCGTAGTCTCTGATCTGGCCAAGGCGTCCGACATCATCGAATCCCTGCGCCGTACCGCTCTGCATATGGTCCTCGTCTATGACGAATACGGCCATTTCGAAGGCATCATCACTTCCGGCGACATTCTCGAAGCCATTACCGGTGCCTTCAGTCAGGACGAGACGGAAGAGCAGGCGATGGTGCAGCGCGAGGACGGCTCCTATCTGGTGGCCGGCTGGACCCCCGTCGACGAGTTCATCGACATCATCCGTGTGCCGATCGATCCGGATCCGGATTACACGACCGTTGCCGGCTTCGTACTGGACGAATTGAAGCGGATCCCCGAACTCGGCGAGAGTTTCGTCAAGGGCGACTGGCGTTTCGAGGTGATTGACCTCGATGGCCGCCGGATCGACAAGCTCCTCGTTTCCCGCGCCGTCGAGGTTTAAAGTCGACGGACGCCCTGCGACAATTTGTTGCATAAGTGCAACGGCTCGCCGCAAGTTCTGCAATCTCGAATTGCGCGCTTGCGGCGCGCTTTTTGGCGTGGCATGTTCCCAGCATCCGCAACACAAACAACAGGAGGCGACAGATGACTCAATTTTTCATGCGTATGCGCCTCTCTGGCGGATCGGTGTCACCGGCTTTCGTGGGATTTTCTGCGACCTGCCGCTACACCCGATGACTGTCTGATCAGTCATTTTCCCTGCCTTTTTCGGCGTTTTTCCACCATCTGACGTGACTTGCCGCCTGCGCGTATGAATGCGTTCGCGTGTCTGCATCACGTCGCTTTTCATCATCGAAAGGACCTGGGCGCATCCGCGTTTCCGGGACGGACAAGTCATGCACAAAAATCAATCCATAGTTGAATTGCCGCTGGCCGAGCGGATGGACGAACTTCTTGAGCGTTTCGGCTCCTGGCGGCTGTTGGCCGCTCTGGTCGGGGCGAGCTGGAGGCGGCGGCAGATCCGCAATCTGGCGTCTCATCTGTCGCCCCAGCTGCGGCGCGACATCGGGCTCCCGGAAGAGGACGAGGCGTGGAGGAGACCGAGAAGCCTCGTCCTCTGGGATTTCCGTGTCTGAGGCAAGGAATAACGGTTCAGGCGACTGAGCCGTTATTCCTCTTTTGCCGGCAAGAAGACCAGTCGACGCAGTGGTCTTCTTTCCAAACCGGTGCCGCTCGCTGACAGTTGGGATCCACGTGATTCCCTGCCATACCTCCCTCCGGTTCGTTGATGTCCCCCAAACTCACCATCATGGTAGCCTTCTTCTTGCAGCCGATTGCCTTTGGCAGCTGGCTGCCGCAGATCCCCGGCGTTCAGGAGCGGCTGTCGCTCGGCCCTGCCGAACTCGCCATGGCATTGCTCGGACTGCCTACCGGTATCCTCTTGATGCTGCCCTTTGCCGGGCAATTGGTTGGGCGTGTTGGTAGCCGCAACACGCTGATCTTCGGGTTTCCGGTGTTTCTGGCGCTCGTGCCGCTGCCTGTGGCTGCCCCCGGTCTCGCCTCGCTGTTCTTCCTGCTCGTGCTTCTCGGGATCGGCCTTTCGACGATCGAACTCGGGCTCAATGTCGAGGCGGATGTGATCGAAAAGCGCGGCACGGCGTCGATCATGAACCGTTGCCACGGTTTCTGGAGCCTCGGCATCATGATGGGTAGCCTCGTCGGTGCCGGTTTCCTTGCGTTTCAGACATCGTCCTTCGTGGCGATCGGTCTGCTGTCGCTCGTTCTGGTCCCGATTTCAGTGATGGTTTGTCGCGCACTGCCAGTCCACGAGGCTCCCGTGACCGAAGCGCAGCCTCGCTCGTCGTGGCGGCGCCCAAGCCCCGGTATTCTCGGCATCAGTCTCTTCGTCTTTGGCATCACGATGACGGAAGGGGCGGTGGCCGACTGGTCCGCCGTCTACCTCAAGGATGTGTTCGCGACGTCCGGCATGGCAACCGGCATGGGTTACGTCGTCTTCGCCCTGATGGTCTCGGTCGGGCGATTTGTCGGTGATGGTGCAAAGGAGCGGTTCGGTTCGGTCATGCTTGCGCGGGTCTGCCTCGTATTCGCGCTTTCCGGCATGGTGCTGGTCGTCATGGCGCCGGTCACGCCGCTGGTATATCTGGGGCTCGCCTGCGTCGGGCTCGGCGTCTCAGTCGGGTTCCCGCTCGCGGTCACGGCGGCCGCCGATCTCGGCGACCGTCCGGCGGCCGAGAATGTTGCGATCTTGAGCTTCATTGCGCTTCTCGGCTTCCTGGTTGGGCCGCCAATGATCGGTTTCGTCGCCGAGGTGCTCGATCTGCGTAGCGGGCTTGCCACGCTGCTGCCGGCACTGCTACTCAGCATTCTGCTTGCAGGACTGTTGCGTCCGCGCCGGGGCGCCTGAGAACGCGCAGTTCCCTGTGGGTTTCGCGGATGCGCCCCACACGCAAGCGTGCAAGTCTGTTAGGGACTTGAGATCAACACATGATTTGAGGATGCCGTCATTGAAGGTCGGAATCGATATGGGAACGGTGCAGGGGGGACAGCCTGCCAAGCTCGATATCGAGGAGCTTCTCGCCACGCGCCTTTTGGTGCAGGGCAATTCGGGCTCGGGCAAGTCGCATCTGCTGCGCCGCCTGTTGGAGCAGTCTGCCCAGTGGGTGCAGCAGGTGATCATCGACCCCGAGGGTGACTTCGTCACGCTTTCCGACAAGTATGGCCATGTGGTCGTGGATGGCGAGCGCACTGAAGCCGAACTTGCCGGTATCGCCGACCGCATCCGCCGCCACCGTGTTTCCTGCGTGCTGACGCTGGAAGGTCTCGATGTCGAGCAGCAGATGCGCGCCGCCGGCGCCTTCCTGAACGGTCTCTTTGATGCCGATCGCGAATTCTGGTATCCGGTGCTGGTCGTCGTCGACGAAGCGCAGATGTTTGCACCGGCCGTCGGCGGTGACGTCTCGGAAGACGCGCGCAAGATGTCGCTCGGCGCGATGACCAACCTGATGTGCCGCGGCCGTAAGCGAGGGCTTGCGGGTGTCATCGCGACGCAGCGTCTGGCAAAGCTTGCGAAGAACGTTGCGGCCGAAGCCTCCAACTTCCTGATGGGCCGCACCTTCCTCGATATCGACATGGCGCGTGCAGCCGACCTGCTCGGCATGGACCGTCGCCAGGCGGAGATGTTCCGCGATCTGCAGCGCGGCAATTTCGTGGCGCTTGGTCCTGCCATGTCGCGTCGTCCGCTGCCGATCGTCATTGGGGCGGTAGAAACTTCGGCGCGTTCGTCATCGCCCATGCTCATGCCACTGCCGGATGCGCCACAGGATGTCGAAGACCTGATCTTCACGCCGGACCCGGAAGAGTTCACACGACCGATCGTGCGGCGTGCACCACCGGCGCCGCGTCCGACGACGGATATTCTGGCCGAACTCTCCCGCTCGACGCCGGCTTCACTGGCTCCCTCCTCGAGTGAGACGCCCAGCCGTGGCGCGGAAATGTCGGCCGAGGAGCGTGAGGACCGGCTATCCGCCGTGCTTGCCGAAATCCTCGGCGATCCGCAGGCCGCTTACCGGACCGACAGCGTGCTCTACCAGGAGTTCCTGGTGCGCGCCCGCATGCGCCGCGTGTCCGGCCCGCCCATGCCGATGGGAGAATTCCGCCGTCGTGTCGCAATCGCCCGTGCCGGTGTGGACGAGGAGACAGCGGCGAGCGAGGGCTGGCAGACGGCACTGTCGCTGTCCGTCCGCGTTTCCGACGATTTGCAGGGCGTGTTCCTGCTGCTTGCCAAGGCGGCGCTTCGCAATGAGGAGTGCCCCTCGGACCAACGCATTGCGAGAGCCTACGGCACCCATTCGGCGCGCCGTGCCCGGCGTCTTCTCGGCTATTTCGAGGAGCAGGGGCTGGTCGTCGTGCACACCGACTTTTCCGGCAAGCGCATCGTCGCCTTCCCTGATCTCGAAGCCGAGACGCAGCCCGGCGATCCGAACCAGGTGGATGCCGAGGAGCGGACGCCATCGGCTGCCGAGTGAGAGCCTGGCGGCTCTTTACCGGGTGGCTTAGGCCGCCCGCTCTTCCCAGACCCGGACGAGAGCGACAATCGTCTCCACGGCCTTTTCCATGTCCTGAACGCTCACCCATTCGAGCGGTGAGTGATAGGCGTGGCCGCCGGTGTAGATGTTGGGGCAGGGCAGGCCCATGAAGGAGAGGCGCGAGCCGTCGGTGCCGCCACGAATGCTGTGGCGGACGGGTTCCAGTCCGACGCGGCGCACGGCTTCCTCGAGATTGTCCATGATCTCCGGATGGCGGTCGAGGACTTGCCGCATGTTGCGATACTGGTGCCTGACCGTGAGCGTGTGGTTCGAGCCCGGATAGGTTGCCATGACCTCCTGGGTGATCTTCTCCAGTAGCTCTTCCTTCTCTTCCAGGCCGACTTCAGTGAAGTCTCTGATAATGAGCTGCAGTCTGGCGCTTTCCATGCTGCCGGAGATGTCGACCGGGTGGATGAAGCCCTGGCGTCCGTCGGTGGTCTCCGGTGCGATGTCACGCGGCAGGCGGGCGACGATGTCGCTTGCGGCCTTGATGGCGTTCTCCATCTTGCCCTTGGCATAGCCTGGATGCATGGCGACGCCGGTGATCTCGATCGCCACACCATCGGCGGAAAAGGTCTCGTTTTCGATCTCGCCGACCGTCGAGCCATCGAGCGTATAGGCGAAGCGGGCGCCGAGCTTCTCAAGGTCGACCTTGTCGGCGCCACGGCCGATTTCCTCATCTGTCGTGAAGAGGATCTTGATCGTGCCGTGCCTGATGTCGGGGTTGGCCATGAGATGAGCGGCTGCCGTCATGATCTCGGCCACACCTGCCTTGTCGTCCGCGCCGAGCAGCGTCGTGCCGTCGGTGGTGACGATGTCGTTGCCGATCTGGTTCTTCAACTGCGGATGGGAGGCGACGCGGATCACCTGGCTGGTGTCGCCGGTCAGCGTGATGTCGCCGCCCTGGTAGTTGCGCACCAGCTGCGGCTTGACGTTCGTGCCGGTGAAGTCGGGCGCCGTGTCCATGTGGCTGCAGAAGCAGATGACCGGCACGTCCCTGGCCGTGTTGGACGGGATCGTCGCATAGACATTGCCGTGTTCGTCGAGATGGGCGTCGGTGAGACCAAGCGCCAGGAGTTCGGTGACCAAAACGCGCCCGAGATCCTTCTGCTTTTCCGTCGAGGGCTGGCTGTCGGAGGCCGGATCGGACTGGGTGTCGATGACGACATAGCGGAGGAAGCGGTCGAGAACGGTGTCGGTCATGGCAATGGCTTTCTTGGGGCTTCCTGCCGTCACTGGCTGGCTTTGGTTCCGAAGTGACGGCCGAACAGCGTGATCATTTCCTGCGTGCGAGCATTGGCGCTGTCAGCACCCAGAACCACGCCGATCAGGCGGCGGTCACCCTGGCTTGCCGATGTCACGATGTTGTAGCCCGAGGCATTGGTGAAGCCGGTCTTGATCCCTTCGGCGCCCGGATACTGCACCAGGAAGGCGTTGTGACCGCGAAATTTCATGCTGCGGAAGGTCATGCCGCGCGAGGCGAACAGCTTGTACTCTTCGGGGAAGTCCCGCAGCAGCGCCAGACCCAGACGCGCCATGTCGGTAGCTGTCGTCACCTGACGCGGGTCGGGCAGGCCTGAGGGATTGGTAAAGACCGTGCTGGTCATGCCGAGCTCGCGGGCTTTCGACGTCATCATCTGGCCAAAGGCTTCCTCGGAGCCTGCCAGCGATTCGGCAACCGCGGTTGCTGCGTCATTCGTCGAAAGCACGACCATGCCCATGACCGCTTCCTGCACGCTGATCGTGTTGCCGGCTCCGACTGCGAACTTGTAGGGCTCCTTGCCGTTTGCATTCTCGGACATCACGAGGCGCTCGGCCCACTTCAATCGTCCGGAATGCAAAGCCTCGAAGGTCAGATAGAGCGTCATCATCTTCGTCAGCGATGCCGGATAGAGAACCATATCGGCATTCTCAGCCTCGAGGATCGCACCGGTGCCAGCGTCGATCAGGATATGGGCATGACCGGGTTTCTGGACTTCGGCCGCTGCCGGCGCAGACATCGAAAGCGTTACAGCGAGGGCGAGCAGGATACGGCGGGACAGGTCTGTCATCATCGAGGAAGAGACTTCTTTCATGGAGGATGGTATGGGGGATAGCGAACTTCTCTGCCTCTGTCAGCCTTTGCAGGCGCTATCGCCCGGTTTTCCGCCATAGAATGGGCCAATGCTGCAGTCACTCTTTCGTCACACACGCTCCTGATAACGTGTTGACATTTCTCACGCACCCCACTAATGACGCCCCAACGCCGGGCCGAAACGCCCGGTGTTTGTTTTGACATGTCCCGTGGTTTTCTCCGTTCGCTGACGTGAGAATCCTGTCGGAGCCTCGGAAACGGAGGCTCAGAGGAGGGCGTGTTTCCTTAAGCGGCTTGGTAACAAACCGCTGTAACCTGTTGAGAGGAAATACGGATGAGCAAGCGCGCATCTTCCAAGTACAAAATTGACCGCCGTATGGGCGAAAACATCTGGGGCCGTCCGAAGTCCCCGGTGAACCGCCGCGAATACGGCCCGGGCCAGCACGGCCAGCGCCGCAAGGGTAAGCTTTCGGACTTCGGCGTGCAGCTGCGCGCCAAGCAGAAGCTCAAGGGCTACTACGGCGATATCCGCGAGAAGCAGTTCCGCGCCACCTACGACGAAGCCAACCGTCGCAAGGGTGACACCGGCGAAAACCTGATCGGCCTGCTCGAGTCGCGTCTGGACGCCATCGTCTACCGCGCCAAGTTCGTACCGACGGTCTTTGCTGCCCGCCAGTTCGTCAACCACGGCCACGTCACCGTCAACGGCGTTCGCGTCAACATCGGTTCGTACCGCTGCAAGGCCGGCGACGTCATCGAAGTTCGCCAGAAGTCGAAGCAGATGGTCACGGTTCTGGAATCCGTATCGCTCGCTGAGCGTGACGTTCCTGACTACATCGAAGTCGACCACAACAAGATGGTTGCCACCTTCGTTCGCGTTCCTGGCCTTTCGGATGTTCCGTATGCGGTCATCATGGAACCGAACCTGGTCGTCGAATTCTACTCGCGCTAATTGCCCGCGAGACGGATTTGTGGAAAGCCGCCCTTCGGGGCGGCTTTTTCTGTTTGCAGTGCAGCGTTCACCGGGAAAGATGACGGGGTACGAACGCGGGTAAGGGGAACGACATGGATCTGCAGCTGATCGCCGACGAGATTGTCAGTGCGCTCGAACCGCGCCTTGGCGAGGGCAAGGTGGCCGACTACATTCCCGAGCTCGCGCGTGTCGATCCGAAGCAGTTCGGGATCGCGATCACCACCGTCGACGGGAAAACCTTCAAGGCCGGCCATGCCGATACGGCCTTTTCGATCCAGAGCATTTCCAAGGTCTTCATGCTGACGCTGGCGCTCGGCAAGGCGGGCGAATCGATCTGGAAGCGGGTGGGGCGCGAGCCGTCCGGCTCCTCTTTCAATTCCATCGTCCAGCTCGAACACGAGCACGGCATCCCGCGTAACCCCTTCATCAATGCCGGTGCGATCGTCGTCACCGACATGGTGCTTGCCGGCCATGCACCGCGCGAGGCCATCGGCGAATATCTGCGCTTCATGCGCTATCTCGCCGATGACGAGACGCTGTCGATCGACGAGAAGGTGGCCCAGTCGGAGCAGCGCACCGGTTACCGCAATTTTGCGCTCGCCAATTTCATGCGCGGCTTCGGCAATCTGCAGCATCCGGTCGAACACACGCTCGGGGTCTATTTCCACCAATGCGCGCTGGCGCTGTCCTGCGTCCAGCTTTCCCATGCAGGCTTGTTTCTCGCCAATCGCGGCACCAATCCGCTGAGCGGCTTTTCTGTCGTCTCGCCGAAGCGGGCGCGCCGCATCAACGCCTTGATGCTGATGTGCGGCCATTACGACGGCTCGGGCGATTTCGCCTATCATGTCGGTCTGCCGGGCAAGTCGGGCGTCGGCGGTGGCATCCTTGCCGTTGCTCCGGGCAAGGCGTCGATCGCCGTCTGGTCGCCCGGGCTGAACAAGGTCGGCAATTCGGCGCTCGGCTCGGCAGCGCTTGAAATGCTCGCCACCCGCACGGGCTGGTCCGTCTTCGGGACTTGATCTTGCCGGTCGCAAAGGGCATTGGAGAGCCGAACAGCCGCCGAGGCCGGAGCCGAAGATGAACCTCGTCAACATGATCGACAGTCAGAATGCCGCCGCGCTTGAAAGCGAGGACGAGCTTGATCTCTCGACGGTGCATCCGGTCTTCACTAGGGCACCGCGCTCGGTCTCGTTCAACAAGCTGCGCAAGCGGCTGATCCGCCAGGTGCGCCAGGCAATGTCTGACTTCGACATGCTCAAAGGTCAGAAGCGGTGGCTGGTCGGTCTGTCGGGAGGCAAGGACAGCTACGGCCTGCTGGCGATCCTGCTCGATCTGCAATGGCGTGGCCTGCTGCCGGTCGAACTGATCGCCTGCAACCTCGACCAGGGGCAGCCGAATTTTCCCAAGCATGTCCTGCCCGAATATCTAGCCTCAATCGGTGTGAAACATCGCATCGAGTATCGCGATACCTATTCGATCGTGAAGGAGAAGGTCCCCAGCGGCGGGACCTATTGCTCGCTCTGTTCTCGGCTGAGACGCGGCAATCTCTACCGGATCGCCCGCGAAGAAGGTTGCGATGCGCTGGTGCTCGGCCATCACCGCGAGGACATTCTCGAAACCTTCTTCATGAACTTCTTCCATGGCGGCCGCCTCTCGGCCATGCCGGCCAAGCTGTTGAACGACGAGAAGGATCTCTTCGTGCTGCGTCCGCTGGCTTACGCCGCGGAAGAGGACATGGCGCGTTTTGCGCAGGCCATGGAATTCCCGATCATTCCCTGCGACCTCTGCGGATCGCAGGACGGTCTGCAGCGCAATGCGATGAAGGAGATGCTGGCTGGTATCGAAGCGAAGATGCCCGGTCGCAAGGATGCGATGCTGCGCGCGCTTGCCCATGTCGATCCCTCGCATCTGCTCGACCCGAAGCTCTTCGATTTTGCCGGGCTCGCTGTCATGACGCCGTCACAGACGGACGGCTAAGAACGACCACCTTCAACCTCAAGACCCCAAGACAGATCTTCATGCAAGGGCTCCAAGGAATGCCAAGTGGCGATCCGCGAGAGCTCGACGTATGTCTGTCATTCTGGCGTCCAGGCAGTGCAAGACGGACCAAGTGCATGATTTTTCGCGACAGTGATCTCTTCGATATCCTCGACCTTGTCAGGACGGCCGGGCAGAGGGAAATCCTTCCGAGGTTCCGCCGCTTCGATGCGCCCGATATCGTCGAAAAGAAGTCCTCGATCGATCTTGTAACCGATGCGGATCTCAAGACCGAGGCCTATCTCACTGCAGAGATTCTAAAGCGATGGCCGGAGGCGCTGGTCGTCGGAGAGGAGGCCTGTGAAAGCAATCCGGCGCTCGTATCCGCTCTGCCCGATGCAGACCTGGCGTTTGTCATCGACCCCGTGGACGGGACCTTCAATTTTCAGGCTGGTTTGCCGGTCTTCGGGACTAACCTTGCCGTGGTCAAAAGGGGCGAGACGATCGCGGCATTGATCCATGACTGCGTGCTCGCTGACACGCTGGTCGCGAGCAAGGGTGCGGGCGCGCGCTGGCTGAGGGCCGACGGCACTGTGGCCGCGATCCGGGTTGCCGCGGCGACGGAACTTTCGATGATGGTGGGCACGATATCGATCAATGACATCGGTCAGGAAGAGCGTCGGCGTATCGCCGGCAATCTGGCGCAAACCAGGATGGCCTTTGCCTATAACTGCTCGGCCTACGAATACTGGCTTGTCGCAACCGGCAAGGTTCACTTCATCGGGCACCACAAGCTGATGCCGTGGGATCATCTTGCTGGCGTTCTTCTGCATGAGGAAGCCGGTGGCGTGACGAGGAGGTTTGACGGCTCGCCTTATCTGCCCGGGCAAACGACCGGTGGCATTCTCAGTGCACCGGATGCCGATAGCTGGGAGATGATCCTGTCGAGAGTGGTTCTTGCGAGCTAGGACGATTTGCGATGGGTCGTTGGCGGGCTGCCTCCGGGTGGCTCGATCGGCAGGTCCCAGGTCTGTCGCAAACAAGACACAGGAAATGTCAGTATTTCCGGAAGTGCTTGTGACTTTGGCTGGACTGTGTCGGAGCCTTCTTGCACATTGCGGGTCAACGAAGATCCTTGAGCCTTGCTCTAGGTTTCGAGCAGTGCGTAGGAGTAGGAATGTCTGAGGTCGCTCAGCCTTCGGTGTCGAGACGTGCCGTGTTTCTCGTCGGAGGATATGAACGCAACGATGCTGCAGGCTTCTTTCGGCGCATCGGCCGCGAAATGGAGCGCTTCTGCAAGTGCTGGTCGGTCGAAGCCAAGCTGGGGGTACCGGTCGAAGCGACCGGCACCATGGCAATGACTGCGGTGGCCGATTATCGCGGGCCCGACGGTGCCTGCCGATCCGAGATCACTTTTTTGAGTTTCGACGATATCGTCAAGCATGATGGGGCCAGACCGTTCATCTCGCGGCTCTTTGCCTATCTCATTGCGTTCATCGACTATGTCGTCTCTGGAACGATGTTCCGCTTCTTTGCCACCAACTGGCGCTTCGCACTCTATTTCCTCTATCCGCTGGTCATGCTGGGGCTGTTCGTCTGGTTCGGGACGATCGCTTACCGTCTCGTGGACTGGATCGGGCTTCCCGGTGACCCGCTTCTGCCGGGACTTGCCGGCCTTGCTGTCATCTATGCTCTCGGGCGTTCTGTCGGCCGCCGCTATTTCGTCTACCATCTCATGGATCTCTGGTCGTTCAGCCGCGAGCACCTCCATTGCCGGCGCCCCGGCATGGATCAGCGGATCGATGCCTGGGCCGCGTTGATTTCGCAGCGCATGGCGCAATCGGCCTATGACGAAGTCCTGCTTGTCGGGCATTCGACAGGTGGCGCTCTCATCCTCGATGTCGCTCACCAACTGGCCGAGAGGCTGCTGGCTGAGGGCAGGCCCGTCGACTTCCAGCTGGTCACTGTCGGCTCGACATCGCTCAAGGTTGCTCTGCACCCCGCAGCATCACGGGCACGTGCCCGCCTGGAGGCACTTGCCCGTCATCACTGCATCCGCTGGACGGAGTTCCAGGCGCTGACGGACATCATCAACTTCTACAAATGCGATCCTTACACCCGTGCTGGCCTCAATCATCAGCGGGCTGATCAGTTCCCGCGGCAGTTCCAGGTGCGCATTCGCGACATGCTCGAACGCGACGCCTACAAGCGCGTGAAGAAGAACTTCTTCCGCGTTCACTATCAGTTTATTTCGGCCAATAGCCGCCCGTATTTCTACGATTTCTTCATGATCTGCTGTGGCACCCGGCCGATCGAAGCCGTAAGAGGCGATAGGCTGCCGCTATCGGCAGAGGCAGGCAAGACGGTAGAGGCGACTTCATGATCCGCATTTCCTTCATCCTCTGGGCCCTGATGCTGGTGACCTGGTGCGGCATGCGTTATCCGGCTATGCGTCGGGCGCGGCGGCAGAAGACGGCGGTCGACAAGCGCACGCCGCTCGACATTTCATTGCTCGTCTTCTGCACGTTCGGGCTGGTTGTGATGCCGGTTCTCTGGCGGCTGGAAGTCCTTGGAGGGCTGGCCGATCGCGGGCAGGGGGGGGTGACCCTTGTCCTCGGGACGCTCTCCGGGATCGCCTTTCTCTGGCTCTTCCGCCGCAGCCACAAGGATCTCGGCAAGAACTGGTCGGTGACGCTGGAAGTGCGCGAAGGACACCAGCTGGTCACCGGCGGTGTCTACGCCTATGTGCGTCACCCGATGTATGCCTCCTTCCTGCTCTGGGGCGTGACCCAGGCGCTGCTCATTCCCAACTGGATTGCAGGCCTTGCCGGACTGGTCGCCGTCTTTGCCCTCTATGCCGTCCGTCAGTCGCGCGAGGAGGCGATGATGCGGGACACCTTCGGCGCCGAATACGACGCCTATTGCGCCCGCACCAAGCGGCTGGTTCCCGGCATATTCTGAGCGCCTCAGCGACGACGAAGCGCCTGCTTGATTTCCTTGATCGACCGCTCGTGCAGCTTCGGGTTCTTGTCGATGTTGAAATGGCCGATGCCACTGATCGCCGTTTCGCCCTGGCGCAGGTTGATGTTGGCGAGTTCGCCCTTGAAGCCGGGCGCGGGCAGGACGGGTGACCAGAGGTTTTCGCCACCGGTGTAGAAGTTTAGCGTCTTCTTGACGTTGGCGGGCACCGGCCCCTTGCCGGTCGGATCGAAGCTCAGGATCAGAGCGACCGGGATCTTCATTGGCTGCAAGGCGCGTGCAACTGAAAAGGTCATGTCGGCCCCGAGCGAATGCCCGACCAAGACTATCGGGCGGGCACCCTTCGAGGCGCGGTAGCGATCGGCAATCCTGCGTGCAAAGGTCTGAGCATTCGGGAGAGACATCACCTGCGCGTTGACGCCATCCGCCTTCAGCTGCTGCCCCAGGGTATTCAGACCCGTCGAGAAAATATCGGCAAATCCGCGAAACAGGTAAACCTGGCCATTCGGCTGCTGCGGCTTTCGGGGCTTTGCGGCTTCGGCGGGCAGTACGGAGGCTGCGAGAAAGAGAGATGCGTGGGAGAGGAGGGTGCGCCTGGAAATCATGTCTGAAGGACATCCTCGAAAATGGAGTGCTTTCGGATTCATGCATGATTTGACGAGCCTGACAACCGACATGCCGGGCCATCGGCCCTGTACTTCGCCCTTGTCGGCAGGCTAGAACGGGCGCACCCCGGACGGCGCCAGATTTCGCGCCTCTCTTTCACGGATCAGAAAGGCCACTCATGACCGCGACCATCGATATCGCCGCCCTTGCAAATCTCCTGCAGGAGGCTGCCGTCGAAGAGATCCTGCCGCGCTTCCGCAATCTCGGCGACGGTGATGTCAGGATGAAGACCGAAGCGATCGACCTGGTGACAGAAGCGGACGAGGCTGCCGAGCGTGTCATCCGCAAGGGGATCGAGGCTATCATGCCTGATGCCCTGTTCGTCGGCGAGGAATCGGTCGCGGCCGATCCGGCGCTTCTCGATCGACTGAAGGGCGCCGAGCTTGCCGTCGTGGTCGATCCGATCGACGGGACCTTCAACTTCGCATCGGGGCTAACACTGTTCGGCATGATCCTCGCCGTGGTGTCCAAGGGCGAAACCATCGGCGGCGTCATCTACGACCCGATCGGTAACGACTGGGCGCTGGTAGAGAAGGGATCGGGTGCCTGGATCTATCGGCCAGATGGCAGCCAGGAGCAGATGCAGGTGCGGCCCAGCGGCCCGCTCGAACAGATGATCGGGATCGCCAATACCGGTTTCTTCGATATCGAGACTCGCCGAAAGATCCTGTCCAATCTCGCAGAGGTCCGTCTCTTCACCAGCTATCGCTGTGCCGCCCATGAATACCGGCTGCTCGGCCAGGGGCATATGGATTTTGCCATGTACAACAAGCTGATGCCCTGGGACCACCTCGCCGGCGCGCTGATGATGCAGGAGGCGGGCGCCCATGTCGCGCGCTTCGATGGTTCGCCCTACCTGCCGCATCATACGTCGGGCGGACTGCTCGTGGCCTCCGATGCCGACGCCTGGCAGGAGTTGCGCGAACGCATCTTCACCGTCGACTGATCAGGAAAAAGGCCCGGCGATGACCGGGCCTTTCGCTTTTCTGAGGTGTCTTGGATCAGACCGGCTTGTTGTGGGCCTGGAACAGCCGACCCTTCTCGCCGATCAGCACGAAGATCAGACCGATCACCGAGACCACGAAGAAGCCTGTGACCATCGGCAGTGCGGTGCCATCGAAAGCCTGGCCAATGGCCGCGCCGATGATCGAGCCGCCGATCGTGCCCATGAAGCCTAGAACCGACGACGCGGTGCCCGCGACATGGCCGAGGGGCTCCATGGCCAGCGAGTTGAAGTTCGAACCGATCCAGCCGAACTGGAACATCGCCAGCGAGAAGAAGGTGATGAACAGGAAGAAGGGCATCGGCTGGGGGCCGAGTACCTGCACCACCAGCCAGATCAGGTTGATCGCGATGAAGCCGAGCAGCGAGCCATGCGAGAGCTTGCGCATCCCGAAGCGGCCGACCAGCTTGGCATTGACGAAGGACGACAGTGCCATGAACAGGGCCACTGCCGCGAAGGCGACCGGGAACCAGACGCCCAGACCATAAATGCCGACATAGACCTGTTGGGCGGAATTGATGAAGCCGAACAGCGCGCCGAAGATGAAGGTGCTGGCGATGGTGTAACACAGCGCCACACGGTCGGTGAGGACGATGCGGAAGCCGTCGAAGATCACCTTCACGGTGAAAGGACGGACATCTGCGGGCGCCAGCGTCTCCGGCAGGCGGACATACATCCACACGCCGACGATCACCGCGATTACCGCCATGAAGACGAAGATCCAGTGCCAGTCGCCGAACAGCATGATCACCTGACCTGTGCCGGGAGCGACGACCGGAATGACCATGAAGACCATCATGATCAGCGACATGACTTCCGCCATCTGGCGGCCACCGAAAACGTCACGGACAATCGAGACCGTGATGACGCGGGTTGCAGCCGAGCCGATGCCCTGGATGAAGCGCAGGATCAGCAGTGATTCGAAGGAGGGAACAAAGACGACGGCAAGCGACGACACGACGTAGATCGCCAGGCCGATGATCATCGGAATGCGCCGCCCGAAGCGGTCGGCGATCGGGCCGTAAAAGAGCTGGGCGAAGCCGAATCCGATCAGGTAGGCGGAAACGACATACTGGCGATGATTTTCGTTTTCGACATTCAGAGCCGCGCCAATTTCCTGGAGACCCGGCAGCATGATGTCGATCGCAAGCGCGTTGAGCGCCATGAGGAATGCCATCAGCGCTATGAATTCGGCACGTCCCATTCCCCCAAGTGTCTTGGGAGGGGACTGTAATGAATCTGACATGAATAATGACCTTAGAACGGCATGAAGGCGTTGCTTGGGACAACGCCTTCATGCCTGGAGATTTTTTGAAGCCTTGCGGCTGATGTTGTCAGGCAGCGCCGCGGACGGCGATGCCCTGATCTTCGAAATGCTTCTGCAGTTCGCCCGCCTGGAACATCTCGCGAACGATATCACAACCGCCGACAAACTCACCCTTGATGTAGAGCTGCGGGATCGTCGGCCAGTTGGAATACTGCTTGATTCCTTCGCGGATTTCCATGTCGGCCAGCACGTTCACGCCCTTGTAGTCCACGCCGAGGTAGTCAAGAATCTGAACAACCTGACCGGAGAAACCACACTGCGGAAACTGCGGGCTGCCCTTCATGAACAGGACGACATCGTTGGTCTTGACTTCGTTGTCGATGAATTCGTGGGCGCTCATAGCATTCTTCCTTTTCACATGCCGTTCAAGGCGGCAGCTTCGATCTGCCGTAGAAATAGCAACACGGCTTTACTTTTGCCAGTGGCCTCTTTGTGACAGCGCCGGAATTAACGGCTGCGTTGGCGGCTGCGCTTGGCAGCCGTGCGGCGACGGCTCACTTGCTTGCGGGCAGGGGCTTTGACACGTTTCGTCGTCTTGCGGACATAGCGGCCCGTGGTCGCGGAGCGCGCCTGGCGCTTGCGCCTGCGCGTGGTGCCCTTGCGGGTCGACTTCTTGAGAATCTCCTTCAGCACGCCCTCTACGACGTCCTTGACGATGTTGCCGATCAGATCCGCCATCTTTACTCCCCCACGCCCTCGAATTCACCGGGTTTTTGTTCCCTCTGCTCTTTAAATCAGCGCAATTCTCGTCTAGCAAGCGCCACCTGCGGCGGCGAGCCGTCTATCAAGTGACCGTCTCAATGATCCAAAGCCGCATCGTGCTGCATTTTCCGGGCTTCGAACCCCTCGACGCCGAAGCCCATCGACAGCGCTACAAGCGTTCGTCAGCGCAAGCCTCGGCCGTCTGGCAGGTGCGATTTAATGTCGGGGACCTCGTGGTTGACGGGCAGGGTGCACATTTCGCGGTGAATGCCCATGGGGACAGTTATGCGGTCCGGTCGCAGATCCATGTCTTCGACCATAATGCCCTGATTTCGGCCATGCGGGCAGAGCCGCTCTGGATGCAGATTGCGAAAGGCTTCAAGGCGGGCTTTGACGTGGTGCGGCAGGGCGGTGCCTGGCGCTATTTCCGCAACGCCTGGCGCTTTGGTCTGTTCTTTCTTTTCCCCTTCCTGTTCGTGGCCGCGGGCCTCGCGCTTGCGGTGAACATCGCGGCCATTCCCTCTACCTTCGAGCTCTCCGCCTGGTGGTTCCTGCTGGCACTTCCTGCCGGCTATCTCGTCTTCCGCCACGGGGTCATTCCGTTTTCGGACCGGTACCACGTCCTGCATCTGCTCGCAGACTGGCGCCTCGCTGTGGCGGTCGCGGAAAATCGCCGAGAGATCGATGCCTTCATCGAACGGGCAGCAGACGAGGCGGCTTCTGCCTTGGAAGGCCCAGCTGACGAAATTCTTGTTACATCCCATAGCATGGGTGCGAATTTCGCCATCTCCGTGGTGGCCCGGCTTCTCGAAAGGTCTCCAGGCGCGCTCCAAGGGCGACGGCTCGTCTTCGTTACCTTGGGCGGTGCCGCCCTGCAGTGCAGCCTTCTGTCGTCTGCGTCCGTCCTCAGGCAACGGATCGGCGCGCTCGCGCGCCATCCATCCGTCGACTGGTTCGATATCCAGTGTCTCACGGACCCGATCCATCTCTATAAATGCCACACCGTTGCGCTGTCGGGACATGCAAACGCGCCGCAGCCCAAGCTTGTCTTTATCCGCTTCAAGCATGCGCTCTCTGCGGAGCGCTATCAGAAGAACCGCCGCGACTTCTTGAGAATGCACCGGCAATATGTGCTGGGACCGGATCAGCCGAGCGGTTTCGACTTCACGCTGATGACGGCGGGACCGTTGCAGGCGCGTTCGTTCGAAGCGCTGGAATCGGCAAAGCCCCCGAAACTCGAAGCCTTCGCAATATAAAAAGGCCCGCCACTGATAGGGCAGGCCTTTGGCAGTGTCTCGATCGGGTCGGCTTAAATCAATCAGGGATGCTCGTCTGCAATGCCAGCGCATGCAGCACACCGCCCATATTGCCCTTCAATGCGTCGTAGACCATCTGGTGCTGCTGGACGCGGCTCTTGCCCCGGAAGGCTTCGGCGACGACCTCGGCGGCATAGTGATCGCCGTCTCCCGCGAGGTCACGGATAACGACCTTGGCTCCCGGAATGCCGGCCTTGATCATGTCTTCGATGTCGCCTGGTTTCATCGGCATGTAATGGATCCCTCATGCAAATCAGCTATGCGAGAACTATCGTGCATTCGCAGAAGCGATTCAATGGGGCAGGCAGCGCCTACCCCATGCTCCACAGGCATGTGATCGCAGGCTTCAGGCCAGTTCGCCGTCCATAAGCGCCGGGAACCAGGCTTCGTGGGCCGTCTTGAGGTCCTCGACCGCGACAGGCTTGGCATCGCCGAGCACGACGTTCGAACCGCCAGTGCGGCCGATCCAGGGGCAGAAGACGCCTGCGGCTTCGGCGCGGACCTGGACCTGATCGACATTGGCTTCGGTGACTGTCAGGACATAGCGGCCCTGGTCTTCGCCATAGAAGACGGCGATCGGGTTCGCATCGTTCAAGGCGTTGATATGCGCACCGATGCCGGAGGCCATGGCCATTTCGGCTACGGCCAGGCCAAGGCCGCCCGAAGAGCAGTCGTGTACCGCAGTCGCAAGACCGTCCTGGATCAGGCCGCGGACGAAATCGCCGACCTTCTTTTCATGCGCGAGATCGACATGCGGGGCAGGGCCATCGGTGCGGCCATGGATGTCGCGCAGATAGACGGACTGGCCGAGATGCAAGCCCCAGCCGGACGGAGCGCCGGCCAGTAGGATCGCCTCGCCCTGAGCGGCGAAGCGGATGCGGGCCATCTTCTTCCAGTCCTTCATCAAGCCGACGCCGGCAATCGTCGGTGTCGGCAGAATGCCTTGGCCATTCGTCTCGTTGTAGAGCGAGACATTGCCCGAGACGATCGGGAAGTCGAGCGCAAGGCAGGCTTCGCCGATGCCTTTGATGGCGAAGACGAGCTGGCCCATGATTTCAGGGCGCTCAGGATTGCCGAAGTTCAGGTTGTCGGTCGCGGCGAGCGGGAGGGCACCGGTCGCAGTGATGTTGCGCCAGCATTCGGCAACCGCCTGCTTGCCGCCTTCGAAAGGATCCGCCTCGACGTAACGCGGGGTAACGTCCGAGGAGAAGGCGAGCGCCTTGGAGGCATGGCCTTCGACGCGGATGACGCCGGCATCGCCGCCCGGCAGCTGCAGGGAATTGCCCTGGATCAGCGTGTCATACTGCTCATAGACCCAGCGACGCGAGGAGTTGTTGGCGGAGCCGACGAGCTTCAGCAGGGCGTCTGCGACGTCGCCGGCCGGGATGTCGTTTTCGGCAAGCGGGGCAGGCGTCTTCGGCTCGATCCACGGACGGTCGTATTCCGGGGCTTCGTCGCCGAGTTCCTTGATCGGCAGGTTTGCGACTTCCTCGCCCTGGTGCAGAACGCGGAAGCGCAGGTCGTCGGTGGTGTAGCCGACGATCGCGAAATCGAGGCCCCATTTGACGAAGATCGCCTTGGCGACTTCTTCCTTGGAGGGTTCGAGTACCATGAGCATGCGCTCCTGGCTTTCCGACAGCATCATTTCATAGGCCGTCATGCGCTGTTCGCGCACCGGCACCTTGTCGAGATGCAGCTCGATGCCGAGGTCGCCCTTGGCGCCCATTTCGACAGCCGAGCAGGTCAGGCCGGCCGCACCCATGTCCTGGATGGCGATGACGGCGCCAGTCTTCATCAGCTCAAGGCAGGCTTCGAGCAGGCACTTCTCGGTGAAGGGGTCGCCGACCTGCACGGTCGGGCGCTTCTCTTCGATCGATTCGTCGAATTCCGCCGACGCCATGGTCGCACCGCCAACGCCGTCGCGGCCGGTCTTTGCGCCGAGATAAACGACGGGAAGGCCGACGCCCTTGGCTTCCGAGAGGAAGATGCCGTCTGCCTTGGCGAGGCCAGCGGCGAATGCGTTCACCAGGATGTTGCCGTTGTAGCGCGCGTCGAATTCGACTTCACCGCCGACCGTCGGCACGCCGAAGGAATTGCCGTAACCGCCGACACCGGCCACGACGCCGGCCACCAGATGTTTGGTCTTCGGATGATCAGGCGCGCCGAAGCGCAGGGCGTTCATGGCGGCGACCGGACGGGCGCCCATGGTGAAGACGTCGCGCAGGATGCCGCCGACGCCGGTTGCCGCGCCCTGATAGGGCTCAATGTAGGACGGGTGGTTGTGGCTCTCCATCTTGAAGACCACGACGTCACCGTCATCGATATCGACGACACCCGCGTTTTCGCCAGGACCCTGGATGACACGCGGACCCTTGGTCGGCAGTGTCTTCAGCCACTTCTTCGAGGACTTGTACGAGCAGTGCTCGTTCCACATCGCCGAGAAGATGCCGAGCTCGGTGAAGGTCGGCTCGCGTCCGATCAGGTTCAGGATGCGATCGTATTCGTCCGGCTTCAGGCCGTGGCTTGCGATCAATTCTGCGGTGATGGGACGGGAGTTGGAAACGGTCATCTGGCTCTCAGGGCAACGGGAGATCGGTGGGAGATCGGTTTCGAGGCAGGCTATAACCCAAGCCTGCGCCCGGCGCACCTGGAAAATGCGCGTAATCAAGCCTTTCCTGCCGGTTTCGGGAGGCATATGCCCTCTGTGTTCCCGACCGTCAGACGATGGCGCTGGTGCCGAGCGGCGACTGGTCGAGGATGCGGCGGACCGTCTTGAGGCCTTCGATCGATATGGCGCGATCCCGGCCCTCGCTGAAGCCAACGCGGACATGGTGATAGACCCGCGAAGAGCGGGCTGGCTTGAACTCGTCCTCATCGTCGATCAGCACGTCTGCATCGAGCACGGCCTGCTTGAATGTGCCGGACATCCAGGGTTCGGGAAGCTTCAGCCAGAAGAAGGGCAGGCGCGGATGGGAGCGGAAATCCTTGCCGGCAAAAAGCTCGCGGACCACGGTCTCCCGTTCGCCGATCTCGGCGAGCACCTTGCCGCGTATTTCGGCGGCGGCACCCGACAGCACCAGCCGGGCCGAGAGTTCGGCGAGCAGAAAAGGCAGACCGCCGCTTACCATCTTCTGGGTCACGCGCACGCGCTGGCTCATATGCGGCGGACAGGCCACCCAGCCGCCGCGCACGCCGGCCGCCACGCATTTCGACAAGCCGTTGAGCAGGAATGTCCGGTCAGGTGCCAGTTCCGCCAAAAGCGGGATCTCGTCTGCGATCATGCCACCATAGAGATAATCCTCGATCAGCCAGACATTGTACTTGCGGGCGATGTCGACGATGTCCTTACGGCGGGAGAGCGGCAGGCAGGCGAGCGTCGGGTTCTGGCCCGAGGACATGATGAAGGCTGCCTTGGGGTGTTCGCGGGCGCAGACGCGTTCGAAATCCTCGGGAAGAATGCCGTCCTGATCCGAATCGACCAGCGCGATCTGGCGGCCCATGAGGTTGGCGCTGCGCGACACCTGCGAATAGGTGAGGTGCTCGCAGACGATCCGGTCACCGGCGCCGCTGACTGCGGCGACAACGGCATTGATGCCAGCATGCACGCCAAGCTGCGGCAGGACCTGCTCGGCCTCCGGCTGCCAGCTACCCGAAGCGAGCCATTGCCGACCCGCCTCCAGCCAATCGGGAGAGAGTGTGCGGGTATAGCTCGAAATCTCGCCCGGATGGGCCGTGGCGATCTCCGCCATGATCCGGCCGACCGTCTCGGCCTGACCGACGTCTATCGCCGCCGTGGTGTCGAAGCGCAGTTTGCCCGGCGGCGGAACCATCGCCCGGGTGCCGCCATAATTGATCGTCACCGGGTCGCGGGCCGAAAGCTCGTTGCCGCCGCTGCTCGCCTGGACATAGGTGCCGCGGCCAACCTCGCCGGTCACCAGTCCGCGCTCTCGAAGCAAAGCGTAGGCGCGCGAGATTGTCCCTATTGTCACCCCAACATCATAGGCGAGATCGCGCTGCGGCGGCAGCTTCGCTCCATGGGGGAGGGTGCCTGATTTTATGGCGCTTTCCGCATCATCCGCAATGCGTATGTAAAGCGGACCAGTGCCGGTATCGAGTGAGGGGAGCCAATTTGTCATGAGGACAATTCTATAGATTGTCACCCTCTTCCAGTCAATTCATAGAGAATTCCTAGAAGAGAAAAACCAGGATTTGCCGCCATGGTGACAATAGATACAATGCCGTCGAGCGACTCCCGTCAAAAGATCGCTTTGCCGATCCGCAACGAGGCGTCGTCGCCATTGAGCAGTCTTGCCAGAATGCTCAAGCTGTGGTGGCGGGTGCGGAAGACGCGTGTGCAGCTTTCGCAATTGACGGAAGAGCAATTGCGCGATGTCGGACTGTCGCCTGATATGGCCGAGCGGGAAATCAGGAAGTCGCGGCTGCTTTTGATCGATCGGTGTTTTCAGCCGCCCATGTGATCAGCAGTCATTCCTGCCGTTGGCCCATCGAACGACGTCCTGGCGAATCCGCGGCGCGACATCCTCGTTCAGGAGTGGGCCGAATGCGTCAAGGCGAGGGGGCTTTCCTTCCGCCTGAACCACCAGCACGGGGCGGTCGTCGCGTGATCCCTTGCGCACCAAAAGGATCCGTGGACGACCGGAGAAAGAGCTGAGTTCAGGGGAAAGCTGGTAGGTCTTGAACGCGGCGTCCCCGGACTTGAACCAGCAGCGGTTCGCAGCGACCGCGACCCTTTCCATGATGTCGAGGGCAGACTGACCGCTTGCCGGTGGGCGTGGTGCCTCGGGCTTGCAGGCGGCAAGGCCGGCTGCTGCAAGGAGGACAACGGAGAAGGCGAGGCGGCGCATGGGCAAACTTTCGGCTGACTGCCGCCTTCCCTTATATATCCGTGGTTAAGCGAAGCTTACTTCAGGCCGCGATGACGTCGAGCGCCGAGGCGAAGATGCCGCGACCGTCATTGCCGCCGTGGGCAGCCTCGATCAGGTTTTCCGGGTGTGGCATCATGCCGAGAACGTTGCCGCGTGCGTTGATGACACCGGCGATGTCGTTCATCGAGCCGTTCGGATTGGTGCCGTCGGCATAGCGGAACACCACCTGGCCATTGCCCTCGATCGTCTTCAGCGTCTCGGCATCGGCGAAGTAGTTGCCGTCGTGGTGCGCGACCGGGCAGCGGATGATCTGGCCCTTGGCATAGGCGCGGGTGAAGTCGGTATCGGCGTTCACCACTTCCAGCTTGATTTCCTTGCAGACGAACTTCAGCGAAGTGTTGCGCATCAGGGCGCCCGGCAGCATGCCGGCTTCGACCAGGATCTGGAAGCCGTTGCAGACGCCGATAACCTTGACGCCCTTCTCGGCCTTTTCCTTGATCGCCTGCATCACGGGCATGCGGGCGGCAATCGCGCCGCAGCGCAGATAGTCGCCATAGGAGAAGCCGCCGGGGATGACGATCAGGTCGACATCCGGGATCTCGGTCTCGGTCTGCCAGATCGTCACAGGCGCGTGGCCGGAGATCTTGGTGAGGGCCGCGATCATGTCGCGGTCACGGTTGAGGCCTGGGAGCTGGACGACGGCTGATTTCATGGCTGTGGCTCGAACCTTGCTTGGGCTTCCTGGAACTCGCGCAGTTCCAGACGATTGTCGATCCGGTCTAACCGGCTTTCGAAGTGTCCGACGGTTGCGCGCAGGTTGTTGACGTCGCCCTGCAGCGCATGCAGTTGCGCGCGCATTGTCTGATTATCCGCGCGCAACTCGCTGATGGCAAAGTCCACCTTGTCAAATCTCTGATGGAGCTTCTTCAGAAGCTCAAACATCAATTCGCTGGTGACGTCAGCCATCGCGCATCTCCTACAACCCTCAGGCGATGGAGATAGTATAGTTCTCGATGACCGTGTTGGCGAGGAGCTTCTCGCACATCGCCTTCAGGTCGCTTTCAGCCTTGGCCTTGTCTTCGCCTGCAAGCTCGAGATCGAAGACCTTGCCCTGGCGGATCTGGCCAACGCCGTCAAAGCCGAGCGCGCCGAGCGCGCCTTCGATGGCCTTGCCCTGAGGGTCAAGTACGCCGTTTTTCAGGGTTACGGTGACGCGTGCCTTGATCACTGATCTCTTCTCCAAAGCTTACTTGACGAGAACCGGGCCAGTGCCGCGCACCGGTTCGTTTTCATTCATGATGCCGAGACGACGGGCGACTTCCTGATAGGCTTCAAGCAGCCCACCCAGATCCTGGCGGAAGCGGTCCTTGTCGAGCTTCTCGCGGGTCTCGATGTCCCACAGACGGCAGCTGTCCGGCGAGATTTCATCGGCCAGGATGATGCGCATCATGTCGCCTTCATAGAGGCGGCCGCATTCGATCTTGAAGTCGACGAGCTGGATGCCGATCCCGAGGAAGAGGCCTGAGAGGAAGTCGTTGACGCGGATGGCGAGCGCCATGATGTCGTCGAGCTCTGCAGGGTTCGCCCAGCCAAATGCCGTGATGTGCTCTTCGGAGACCATGGGGTCACCGAGCGCGTCCGACTTGTAATAGAACTCGATGATCGAGCGCGGCAGCACGATGCCTTCCTCGATGCCGAGGCGGGTCGAGAGCGAGCCGGCGGCGACATTGCGCACGACGATCTCGAGCGGGATGATCTCGACTTCCTTGATCAGCTGCTCGCGCATGTTCATGCGGCGAATGAAATGGGTCGGGATGCCAATCTTGTTCAGATGCGTGAAGACGTATTCGGAGATGCGGTTGTTCAGAACGCCTTTCCCGTCGATGACTTCATGCTTCTTCTTGTTGAATGCCGTTGCATCGTCCTTGAAGAACTGGATCAGCGTGCCGGGCTCGGGACCTTCATAGAGGATCTTTGCCTTGCCCTCGTAAACGCGGCGGCGACGGTTCATGGGTGGTTTTCTCTATTGTTGGCATCCCGGCGCGCCTGGCGCGGATGCAGTGGATCGGTCTTTGAAGCGGTCCCTTAACGGAAAACCTTCGTTTTCACAATGCGCAGATCACCCCTTCCTGCCAAAACGTCGCGCTGCCAACGACTCATCCGGACTCGCGGAAGTTTGCATTGCACTTTGTACTCCCTTTTGATTAATGGGGAAACGAAACCGCACGATGGCGGCACAAAATGGGAGATCGATATGAGCGGCATCAGTGATCGCGAAAAGGCCTTCGAAAACAAGTTCGCACACGACCAGGAGCTTCGCTTCAAGGCGGAAGCCCGCCGCAACAAGCTGGTGGGTCTGTGGGCAGCCGGCCTGCTCGGCAAGACCGACCCGGACGCCTATGCGAAGGAAGTCATCGCTGCCGATTTCGAAGAGGCTGGCGACGAGGACGTGATCCGCAAGGTCATGGGTGATCTGACGGCCGGTGGCGTGTCGATCACCGACGAAGAGCTGCGCACGAAAATGGTCGAGTTCCTCGGTCAGGCCATCGACCAGATCCAGAACAGCTGATCAAACGATCCGCGACTGCAACGACAATCCGCCCGGGCTCAGCCTTGGGCGGATTTTCTGTTTCTGAGCCGTTCGGAGACATCACTGAAGCTGGCCGGCCAGGCAAGGCCGTAGCCCTGCAGGATATCGCAGCCGAGCCGGGCGAGGATGCGGGCATGCTCCTCGGTCTCCACCCCTTCGGCCGTCACCTTGATGCCGAGCGAGCGGGCGATCTGGATGATAGACTTGACCAGGATGCGCTGCTCCTGGCTGTCGGGCACGTCCTCGATCAGTTGCCGGTCTATCTTCAGTGTGGTCGGTTTGAGGTTCAAAAGCCCGACGATCGATGCATGTCCGGTGCCGAAATCGTCGATCTCGATGTCGATCGCCAGGCGTCGCAGCATGTCGAGGTTGCTCATGACGGCAGAGTCCTGACGGTCGAGGAAGACGCTCTCCAGAAGTTCGAACGACACCGTGCCCGGCTTGATGTCGAGATCGGCGAGGCCACGTGCCAGGTCGGGGTCCGTCAGCCGGCGGGCGGAGACGTTCACGGAGATCTTCGGCGGAGCGATGCCCTCCTGGCGCCAGGCGTCCAGGTCGCGAAGCGCCTTTTCAAGGATCAGGCCGTCGATCTGGGCGAGGATGCCATACTCTTCAGCAATCGGAAGGAACTTGTCGGGGCCGAGGATGCCGCGGGTTGGGTGGCGCCAGCGTGCGAGGCACTCCGCCCCGGCAACGGCCCGCGTGCGTGCGTCGAACTGCAGCTGGTAGTGGGGGAAGATCTCATCGTTCTCCAGCGCCCGCAGCAGTTCGCTGGAGAGACGGTTGGTATCGGCGAGCAAGGTTCGGCTTGCCTGGACATAGAATTCGTAGCGGTTGCGACCGAGATTTTTCGCCTTGTAGAGTGCAATATCGGCATTCTGCAGCAATTGCTTCGGGTCGATGTCGCGGGTCAGGGTATGCGCGATACCGATGCTTGCGCCAAATCGGCATTCCTGGCCATTGTACCAGGCCGGTTGCCGCATCTGGGCTATGATGCGGTTGGCGATGGCGATGAGAGTGGGTGTTGCGCCGTCGTGGTCGAGGAGAACGACGAACTCGTCTCCACCGATTCGCGCGGCAAAGTCGGTGATCCGGATGTTTTCGCGCAGGATGCGGGCCGCCAGCATCAGCATGGCGTCGCCGGCGCCGTGACCGAGTGTGTCGTTGATCTGCTTGAAGCGGTCGAGGTCGATGTGCAGGATCGCGATGCCGGATCCGAGCGCGCCCTTGCCGGCGCGCCATTCTTCGAGCTTTTCCTCGAGGTAGCGTCGGTTCGGCAAGCCCGTAAGGTAGTCGTGCAGGGCCGACTGCTCGGCCTCCAGTCTTGTCCGCTCAAGCTCCGCATTGCGTGCTTCGGCGAGCATCTTCTGCTGCTCGAGTTCCTGTCTGAGGCGCTGATCCTCGGTCACGTCCCAGTTCACGCCGATCATCTTCAGCCGGCCGTCGTGGTCCATGAAGGGGAGGCTGTTGGAGCGGATATAGCGTGTGCTGCCGTCCCGGGCGGTGATCCGGTAATTGTCAGTGAACGGTTTCAGTTCGGCAATCTTTGTCGCGACGTAAGCCAGCGTCCGGGCACGGTCTTCCGGATGAAGCTTGCTCTCCCAGAAACCGCCGATCTGGACTTCGCAATCGTTTTCGACCTCGAAGATGCGGCGCATCCCTTCGTCCCATTCGCTGGTGCCGGCGTCGAAATCCGTTTCGAAGATGCCGATACCCGAGATGTCGATTGCGAGCTTCAGGCGGCGGGAGAGCCCCTCCAGCCATTCTTCCTGCTGCTTGCGGGCGCTGATATCGGTGTCGGTGCCGATGATGCGGGCGGGCTTGTCGTTTTCGTCGCGCTCTACGCAGGCGCCACGGCACTCGATCCAGACATAGTGACCGTCCCGATGGAGTTCCCGGTACTGGAAGACGCTGTAATCCGGGTCGCCCGCGTTTTGCCGTTCGATGCAATGCACGACGCGCTCACGATCCTGAGGATGCACGAGTTCCAGCCATTCCTCCATCGTTGGCGGGAAAGTGTCGTGCGGTCCCAGTCCCCGGATCTTGCGCCAGACGTCGGAGTAATAGAGTTCGCCCGAACTGCGTTGATCCCAGACACCCAAGATCGAGCCGACCAGCGCGTGGTTCCAGCGGCTTTCGCGCTCTTGCACCTC
Source organism: Agrobacterium sp. MA01 (assembly GCF_009650195.1). NCBI lineage: Bacteria > Pseudomonadati > Pseudomonadota > Alphaproteobacteria > Hyphomicrobiales > Rhizobiaceae > Agrobacterium > Agrobacterium sp. MA01. The sequence continues at coordinate 2,000,143 of NZ_CP045854.1, read as the reverse complement.
ATGCAACTGTCGGCGAAGGGCTGTCACGTCCGTCATCTGGAGCAGTACGGAACCGACCCTGGAGTCTGCTGAGGCTTGGCTTGCCAGCGTGACGATGAAATGTCGGGCGTCGCCGCCCGGCGTCGAAATTTCCAGTGTCGACGGAGCCCCGTCCATCCGCCGGCCAAGGGCCAGCAGCAATTTGGCGGCGTCGGCGCCCTGCAGGTGTCTGGCGAGATTGTCGCCGGGCGCAACGGCCTCCCCGAGGGCCGCGCCCAGAGCCTTGTTCATCGTCCGGATTATGCCGTCGGGATCGAGCCAGGCCGCCGGGAAGGGAAGGCAGGCGATGTCGATACCATCCGCGCCGGGAGTAGAGGGAGAGGCCGCGTGTGGGCGCAAAATCAGGCTCCTCGCTTCACATGATTGCAAGGAGTCTATGAGTACCCGCTTAAGAAGGGCTTAAACTGGTCCTGAAGATGCCAGGATTAACCCAACGTTTGCATCTCTTCGGATTGGACGCTTGCTCTCGAACTCAGGCCTGCAGGCGGCCGATGAACTGCGCGAAGACCATCGTGCCTTCCGGCCATGGTCCGTGCCCGGATTCGGCGTTGATGTGACCCGATTCGCCTGCATCGATCAGGAACGAGCCCCAGGCATTGGCGATATCCTCTGCATGGGCATATTCGCCGAAGGGATCATTCCGGCTCGCGATCAGGAGAGATGGAAAGGGCAGGGTCAGGCGCGGATATGGCCCGAAAGTCATCAGGTGCTTGGGCCGGATCTCGGGATTGGAAACGTCGGGCGCGGCGACGAGAAAGGCGCCGGCGACCTTGTTCTTCATCTCCGGGATCGCATGCACGATCGCGGGCACGCCAAGCGAATGCCCGACGAGTACGACCGGCTTGGTGGCCGCGTTTACCTCTTCGGCCACGCGGGCGACCCAGTCTTCGCGCACGGGCTTTGACCATTCCGCCTGTTCCACGCGCCGCGCCGTCGATAGCTTGCCCTCCCACCGGGTTTGCCAGTGGTCGGGGCCGGAATTGGTGTAGCCGGGAACGATCAGGATTTCTGCGTCTGAAACTTTCATGGTCCCTATCTGCTGTCCCGCATGGTCGTCGTCAAGATTATGCCTCCTCGAAGGCTCGATAAAAATAATACGCAACACATACTAGTTCGATCTTGTGGGCGGTGTTACGATCGCATCGTGCCCGGATCGGGAGGAGATCGATCGGGGCTGTTATCGGGAGGAATTTCATGAAGCACGTCCATTTGACGGCGGCGGCACTGCTGCTGCTCGGCCTTGATCCGTCTGCCGCGCGCGCTGCTATCGCTTGCGCCGACCTCGCCAAAACAGAGAACACGCCCGCCGACGTAATAATCACCGAGGCTGTCGAAACGCTTCCGAGCGAGGAGGTTTCCGTCGCCCATTGCCTGATCAGGGGCAAGACGCCCGACAGGCAGGGGATCGATGGCAAGACCTATGCGATCCGCTTCGAGTTGCGGCTGCCGGTCGAATGGAACGAGCGTTTCGTTCACCAGTTCAATGGCGGGAATGACGGCGCTGTCGTTCCGGCGCTTGGTCCGCTTCTCGGAGGTCGCAAGAGTGACACGGCGCTTGCGCGGGGTTACGCCGTTGTTTCGAGCGATGCCGGTCATGACGGCAAGGCCAATCCGGACCGGGGTCTGGCCGGCGGAGCGGCCTTCGGCTTTGATCCGCAGGCGCGCCGTGACTATGGCTACGGCGCCGTCGCGACCCTGCAGCCGATCGCCGAGCAGATCGTCGAGAAGCATTACGGCAAGCCGATCGCCTATCGCTATGGGATTGGCAGCTCAAATGGCGGTCGGCACGGCATGATGGCGGCGGAGCGGATGCCCGAGGTCTTCGACGGATTGCTGGTCGGTTATCCCGGTTTCAACCTTCCGAAGGCGGCGATCCAGCACGCGCTCGACATCCAGGCCTGGTCGACCGTCGATCCCGATATTGCGAAGGCTTTCAGTCGCGATGACCTCAAGACCGTGGCGGATGGCGTGCTGGCCGCCTGCGACAGTCTCGACGGTGTTCCGGACGGCATCGTCGCGGATGCCGACGCTTGCGAAACGACATTTGAGATCGAGACCCTTGCCTGCGCGAGCGGGGCCAATACTGGCTGCCTTCGTACGGAGCAGATCGAGGCGCTCAAGACATCCATTGCCGGGCCTAGGGATGCCGAGGGCAGGGCGCTCTATACGCACTGGATCTTCGATACCGGCATAGCCTCGTCCAACTGGCGCACCTGGAAGCTCGAAAGCCCGATCGAACCCTGGGCCAAGAGGCCGATCATCGGGGTGATGGGGGCAGCCTCCCTGGCCCAGGTCTTCACGACACCGCCGACGGAAGTGGGCGGCACTCCGGACGAGTTGATCGCTTTCCTGCGCGATTTCGACGTTGCGCGCGACGGTGCGAGGATCGCGGCCGCCGACGAGACCTTTACCGAGTCGGCCATGGACTTCATGGTGCCGCCCGGTGCCGATAATCCCCGGCTCGACGCCTTCCGGGAGGCGGGCCACAAGATGCTCGTCTTCCACGGCAATTCCGACCCGGTTTTCTCGGTCGTCGATACGGTCTACTGGTACAAGAAGCTCGATGCCAACCATGATGGCAGGGCGTCGGATTTCGTGAAGCTCTACCGCATCCCGGGAATGCCGCATGGGGCGAGTGGTCCTAGCTTCAACGACTTCGATTTCTTCACGCCGCTCGTCGACTGGGTCGAGCAGGGCAAGGCGCCTTCCGGCGTTGCGGCAGGAATAACGGAAGACAATACGGAAGCGGCTTCGCTCGAGGGCACGCGCTTCCTCTATTGCCCCTATCCTGCCGTGACGCGTGCGGGCGCCGATCCAGCCGCCGACGGCGAGGGCCGCTATACCTGCCGTTGACGGTCCGGCCCCGGCAGCGGCAGTGCCGATCTGCCGGGGCTGTCACGCCTTCGTGCGCAAGTTGCGCAGGACATGGCAAATGTTAGCTGATACACTAATTAGCTCAGGACAAAGTGCGTCGCATGTTTCTTGAAGCATACGATGTCCCTGTTTACGGCGCGTTGTCGCGACCGCTCCGGCCCCGACGCCGCCCACGCATTTCACTTTGCAGCTTACAGACCCTGTTGCTCGAGGAGGAAGTGAGAATGTCGACATTTCATGTGATGACCGGTGCGACCGGCACGATTGTCAGGCCTACGGTACGGCAGATCGCTGTGTCCGATGTCTTTGCAGCACTGCGTGAAGGTTATGAGGATTTTCGTGAAAAGCCTTCCCACTATGCCTTCGTGGCGCTGATTTATCCGATTGCCGGCGCAATCATGATAGGTTGGAGTTCAGGCGTCGAACTGCTGCCGATGGTTTATCCGCTGCTGGCCGGCTTCGCGCTTGTCGGCCCGCTTCTGGCGCTCGGGCTCATGGAAATCAGCCGTCGCCGCGAACTCGGCCAGCCTGCCAACTGGTCCGACGTGCTCAGCCTCTTCAAGTCGCCATCATTGCCTGCGCTTCTGATGATGAGCCTCTACCTGCTGACGCTCTTCATGGTCTGGCTGGTGGTGTCGCGCGGGCTCTATCTCTCGCTGATCGGTGACTATCCGTCGCCGGGCCTCTTTGCCTTCGCGGGCGGCATTCTCGACCATCCGAATGCCCTGGCCTTCCTGTTCTGGAGCAATGGCTTCGGCTTCGTTCTTGCGCTGCTCGCGCTCGTGATCAGCATCGTCGCGTTTCCTATGTTGCTCGACCGCGATTGCGGCGCCGCCTCGGCAGTCTCGACCTCGGTCAGGGCAAGCCTTGCCAATCCTGTGCCGGTCGCCGTCTGGGGCCTGATGGTCGCTGGACTGCTGGCGATCGGGATGGCGACGCTGATGGTCGGGCTCGTGATCATCGTGCCGGTGCTTGGCCATGCGACCTGGCACTTCTATCGCCGGCTGGTGGTCTGATCCTCGACCCTTATGCGCCGCCGACGGCATAGGCGGCGAGCGCCGCCAAGGATAAGACGAGAGGCAGCAGGCGCTCGCCTCTCGTTCGCGCGTTGGTGATCAAGGCCATCATCGCAGATGCAACCAAAGCGGCCGCAAGCAGTAGCGTGCGAACCAGCGCGCGGCTGCCATCAGTCTCGATCCCGGAGGGGTCGATGGTCGGATCAAGCCCCGGCATCCAGTCGTATCGGTCGCCGCTCAGCAGCAAAATGCCCGAGATGGCAAGGATAGCGGTTGTCGAAAGAAAGAGGCGTGACAGGCGCGCCATGCTTCACTCCTCCCCAATCAAAACGGGCGCGAATGTCTCCGCGCCCGTCTCGTTATGTCCGATGTCCGTTCGCCGGGTATCAGCCGAAGACGCGGGCAAAGATCGTGTCGACATGCTTGGTATGGTAGCCGAGGTCGAACTTTTCGCGAATGTCTTCTTCCGAAAGCGCTGCGCGCACCTCTTCATCACCCAGAAGTTCCTCGAGGAAGTCGGCGCCTTTTTCCCACACCTTCATCGCGTTGCGCTGCACGAGCCGGTAGCTGTCCTCGCGCGAAACGCCGGCTTGCGTGAGCGCGAGCAGAACGCGCTGGCTCATCACCAGGCCCTTGAACTTGTTCATGTTCTTCAACATGTTTTCGGGGTAGATGACGAGCTTTTCGATGACGCCGGCCAGACGGTTGAGCGCAAAATCAAGCGTGATCGTGGTGTCGGGGCCGATGGCGCGCTCGACGCTCGAATGGCTGATGTCGCGCTCGTGCCAGAGGGCGACGTTCTCCATCGCCGGAACGACCGACATGCGCACGAGGCGGGCGAGGCCTGTCAGGTTCTCGGTCAGAACCGGGTTGCGCTTGTGCGGCATGGCGGACGAGCCCTTCTGGCCCGGCGAGAAGAACTCTTCGGCTTCCAGCACTTCCGTGCGCTGCATGTGGCGGATTTCGATCGCGACGTTCTCGATCGAGGACGCGATGACGCCAAGCGTGGCGAAGAACATCGCATGGCGGTCGCGCGGGATGACCTGGGTCGAGATCGGCTCCGGCACGAGGCCGAGCTTGGCGCAGACATGTTCTTCGACGCGCGGGTCGATATTGGCGAAGGTGCCGACGGCGCCGGAGATCGCGCCGGTCGCGACTTCCGCACGGGCATTTACGAGGCGGTCACGGTTGCGGGCCATTTCGGCATAGAAGCGGGCGAAGGTCAGGCCCATCGTTGTCGGCTCGGCATGGATGCCGTGGCTGCGGCCGATGCGGACCGTATCCTTGTGTTCGAAGGCGCGGGCCTTCAGCGCTGCCAGAACCCGATCCATGTCGGCGATCAGGATGTCGGCGGCGCGGACCAGCTGAATGTTGAGGGTCGTGTCGAGCACGTCCGACGAGGTCATGCCCTGGTGCACGAAGCGGCTATCCGGGCCAATGAACTCGGCGAGATGCGTCAGGAAGGCGATGACGTCGTGCTTGGTGACGGCCTCGATCTCGTCGATGCGGGCGACGTCGAATTCGGCCGGACCACCCTTTTCCCAGATGGTGCGTGCGGATTCCTGTGGGATCACGCCGAGGTCAGCGAGCGCGTCGCAGGCATGGGCCTCGATCTCGAACCAGATGCGGAATTTGGTTTCGGGGGACCAGATGGCGACCATTTCCGGCCGGGAGTAACGCGGGATCATCGGGCTCGTCTTTCGTTGGACATGGGAAAATGCTGGCCCCCCTTAGCAAAGTGGGGCGGCAAGCTCAACGGCTGCGGCGGGCCATCACCATGCTGAGCACCAGAAGCATGGCCAACCCGGCCGGCAGCAGGTGGCGCAGCCCGAGCACGGCGAACTGGTAGAGGGCGGATGCTGTGGTGAAAATCTGCTGATAAACCCAGATGCGCGAGGGGAATGGTGCGTGCCAGTGGGCATAGAAGCTTCGATATTGCAGGGCATAGATCCCTGAGATCGCACCGACCGTGACGACGCCGAGCAGCAAAAGCCAGGCGGCCAGAACGGTCTGCTGCCCTCCGCGCTTTTCGACCACGTGGATCAGGGGCAGGGCGACGAGCCAGCCGATCAGACCGCCGGCAGCGTAGATCAGGGTCAAGGCCAGGTCATGACTGCTTGTCGCGCGTCCGAAGAAATGGACGGAAAGCTGAAAGCTTGCCGCCATGGCCAGAGCCCAGGCAAGCGAACCGCCCATCCACAACTGCACCGACGGCAGCGGGCGGCGCGGCATCAGGGCTTCACCGGGACGGCCAGCCAGCGCAGATTGTTGCCCTCGAAGCCAAGGGATGCCACTTGGACCATGATCATGTGCGGTCCGTTCGAGCCGTAGCCTGGGGTGACGACACCGCCGACGGCGTAAGCACTCGGGCAATTGCGGCTCTTCGGAATGGATTTGTCGCGGTACACCTCGCGCCGCACCTCGGGTTTTGCATCATCGGCGATCGAGAGCGCAAAGCCGCGCACATTGACGTTCAGGTTGACACAGAGATCCTCGCCCTTGGCCTCGAATTGTTCGAGGCTCTCGCGGTACACTCCTTCCGATACATAGAAGCTCGGATAAGCCTGGTAGCGTAATTCATCGGTTTTGCCAGCGAGTTCGCCGATCGGTGCCATGGCCACCAGATGCCCGGGGTCGTCACCGATTTTGCGTTCATCGAGGATGGCCTTCGCCTGTTTCAGGCTCTCCCGTCGTGCTTCACCGATGGGGGCTTCCTCCCGCTTGATCAGAACGCTGACCGGCGTGCCCGGAACATACTGGTCCGTTTCGGTGTCGATCACCTGAATTTCGGCATAGGCGAAGCCGGAGCCATCCTGCTCGCCGAACTGCTCGAAGGCGAAGAACTTGCCGTCAGGCGAGAAACCCAGGGGACGCATTTCCGCCACGTCTCCGGCTGAGGCCGCAGAGGCCGTCAGAAGCGCGAGCGCGATGGCAGATAGCTGCAGTTTCAAGCCCGACCTCCCTCGGCTGCCTTTCGCAGACTGTCGACCGTCTTGCGGTAGTCGTCAACGCCCTTGCCCTTGAAGATCGCCGAGCCGGCAACCAGCGCATTGGCGCCGGCCTTGGCGATTTCGGCGGCATTGTCGGCGGTGACGCCGCCATCGACCTCGAGGTCGATCGGGCGGTTGCCGATCAGGGCCTTCGCCTTGGCGATTTTGTCCGTCATCGCCGGAATGTACTTCTGGCCGCCGAAGCCCGGGTTGACGCTCATGATCAGGATCAGGTCGAGATCATCCATCACATGCTCGAGGACCGAAAGCGGCGTTGCCGGATTGAGCGAAACGCCGGCCTTCTTGCCGAGCGCCCGGATGGTCTGCAGCGAGCGGTGCAGGTGCGGGCCGGCTTCCGCATGCACCGTGATGATGTCGCAGCCGGCATCAGCGAAGGCGGCGAGATAGGGATCGGCCGGCGCGATCATCAGGTGGCAGTCGAAGACCGCCTTGGTCCAGGGGCGCAGTGCCTTGATGATTGCGGGGCCGAAGGAGATGTTCGGGACGAAATGGCCGTCCATCACGTCGAGATGCACCCATTCTGCGCCGGCGTCGACGACGTCGCGCACTTCTTCTCCGAGGCGGGAGAAGTCGGCAGCCAGAATGGAAGGCGAGATCAGGAGAGGGCGGGTCATCGGAAGCTCCTCGCGGGCCAGGGATCGATCGATGCCGTCGCGGACGAGAGGCGCGGGCACCAGCTGTTGATGGCGGTCCGCATAGCATCGGCGCCCTTGAGCGGCAACCATGCCTTCGGATGAGACGCCTGTCATCGGCATGGCTGGCCTTGACGATTGCTGCCCGGCGCTGCATCCCTCGGCAAAAGCATAGCCATCCGGGAGGACGTCGTGGCCAAATTTGCAATCATCACCGGCGGAAGCTCCGGCATCGGCCGTCATCTGGTGTCGGCCTTTGTGCGCGAAGGATATGACGTCGCCTTTACCCATCTCGGTCAGCCGGATGCCGCAGCGGAGGTCGAGAAGGATGTGTCTGCGCTTGGTGGTCGCGCGATCGGTCGGGAATGCGAGGTGGCCAACAGCGCTGACATCGAAGCATTCCTGGACGAGGTGATCGCCTGGGCGGGACAGGTGCCGGACGTGCTCGTCAACAATGCCGGCATCCAGACCTGGGCCTCGATGCTTGAGCTTTCCGAAGAGCGCTGGGACGCCGTCATCAGCACCAATCTCAAGGGCACCTTCCTCAACAGTCAGCGTGTGGCGCGCCGCATGGTCGAGGCGGGCAAGGGCGGGTCGATCATCAATCTCGGTTCCGGCTGCAACAAGCAGGCCTTTCCGAAACTGGTCGACTATACTGCATCGAAGGGCGGCATCGAGCAGCTGACCAAAGTGTCGGCCGTCGAGCTCGGGCCGCATCAGATCCGCGTCAATTGCGTGGCACCCGGTGCGATCGAAACGGCACGCACCCAGGCCGAGGCTCCCGATTATGCGAAGACCTGGGGCGATGTGACGCCTCTGCGTCGTGTCGGCACGCCGGAAGACATTGCAGGACCGGTCCTTTTCCTCGCCGGTCCGCAATCGGCTTTTGTGACCGGCCAGACGATCTGGGTGGATGGCGGCGTGTTCAGCCAGGCCTTCTGGCCCTACCGCGACTGATCGCGGTTACTGCGATGGTTCGGACACGGGCACGAATGCGTTGTCCTGCCATTTCAGCAAGCGATAGGGGTTCTCGGTCAGCTCGTGATCCTCACCGAAGGTGATCGGGCCGATCACCGTCTCGAAGGTCGTGCCGATCAGTGCATCCGTGACGGGTGTGCCCATGGCGGACGAGATGCCCCAGGAATCTGCGAGCATGGTGACGGCCGCATGGGCCGGCAGAACATAGCCCTCTGGAGCTATCCCTGCGGCCTCGAAATCGCCGATCAGCGCCGGAGCCGATGGCCCCTGCGGTGTCTCCACGAGACCGACCGCGAGCACGCCATCTTCCAGTGGAACTGGTTCATCTGCCGCCCGCATGGCTTCGCCGCCGAGAAGCGTCAGTGACAGGTCTTCAGCCTTGGCGTCACGGGCGATGATCGAGACATCGTTGCGATCGCCACCGACAAAGACATGGCTGATGCCGGCCGTCTTGAGCCGACGGACCAGTGTCAGCTGCTGCTCCTGACCCGGTCGGAAGGTGTCAATGAAGGCGGGTTTCAGGCCGCGTTCTTCGAGCGTGATCCGGATCGCCTCGGTCAGTTCTCGGCCGCGGATCGTGCCGTCTTCCAGCAGAGCCACCGGTTCGCCTGGCCAATCACGCAGGATGACCTGAGAGAGCTTGCCGGATTCCTGATCGCCATTGGGTGCGAGACGGAACAGCGGCCAGCCGGCCTTTACCGCATCCTCCATCAGCCCTTTCCAGCGGACCGACAGTGTCAGTGCGGGAAGGTTGGCATCTGCCAGAACGGGCAGGCCCTCCTTCAAGGTTTCGCTGCAGAGAAAGCCGACCGCTGCCTTCACCCCGGCCGCCGTGATCGCTTCGGCCACCGCCTGGCCGCTGCCTTCGGTGCAGGGCTCGTCGATCTCGACAATGCTGATTGATAGTCCTTCTGCGGCCAGCGCCGCGCCCTCGCGCACCTGGTCGCCGAGCACGGCGAAGCTACCGGCCGTCGGGGCGACCACGGCAAGTTTCAGCTCCGCAGCCGACGATGCGGGCACGCTGAGCAAGAGCAAAGCGGGGAGCGAAAGCCAGGTTGTGAAAGGGCGTGCGTGGGTCATGGCACGATCCTAGCCGAACGCGCAGGCAATTGGAAATGCTGGCTTTACGCCGGGCAATGCGGTGCATCACCGAAATCGTGATGGTGTTGTGGAAAAGATAAGGGCTGCGGCCCATATTGCGGTGTCTTGAGGGCAAGCTTCCAAGGGGGAAACGTGAGTTTGAGCATGCAAGTTCTGGATCCAGCCGTTTATCGCGAGGCCATGAGCCATTATGCGGGGCATGTGCAGATCGTGACGACGGAGCACCAAGGCATCCGGCGCGGGGTTACGATCACCGCCGCCTGCTCGGTGTCCGACAGCCCGCCCATGGTGCTTGCCTGCCTCAACAACAGCAATGCGAGCAATGCCGTGCTTTTCGAGAGTGGGCATTTCGCCTTGAATACGCTGGGCGCCCATCACCAGGATCTGGCGAATGCCTTTGCAGGGTTCGGCAAACTCTCTGCCGAAGACCGGTTTGCCCAGGCTGAATGGCAGGTGATGGAAACCGGGTCGCCGGTGCTTGTCGATGCGATCGTCGCCTTCGACTGTGTCGTGACCGACCGCAAGGTGACGAATACCCACACGATCCTTTTCGGCGAGGTGAAGGCGGTGCATTTCGGTCAGCGTGAGCCGTCGCTCATCTATCTGGACCGGGGCTATCACACGCTATAGACTTCCCCTCGAACATGGGAGGAGACATGGCAGAGACCTCGGGAAAGGTGCTGCCGGAGACGATCGATGGCATAATCGATCTGCTTTCGGCTGAGGATTATCTGGCCGGCAGGCCGCTGGCGACGGTGCTATTTCTCGCGCTCAAGATGAAACGGCCGCTTTTCCTGGAAGGGGAAGCCGGTGTCGGCAAGACCGAAGTCGCCAAGGTGCTGGCCAAGGCGCTCGACCGCCCGCTGATCCGCCTGCAGTGCTACGAAGGCCTCGATGTGGCCTCCGCAGTCTACGAGTGGAACTACCCGGCACAGATGCTGGAAATCCGCATGGCTGAAGCCTCCGGCGTCTCGGATCGAACCCGGCTCGAGGGCGACATTTTTTCCGAGCGCTATCTGATCCGCCGTCCGGTCCTTCAGGCGCTGCAAGGCGAACCGGGACGCGCGCCGGTTTTCCTGATCGACGAACTCGACCGCACTGACGAGGCCTTCGAGGCTTTCCTGCTGGAAGTCCTCTCGGATTTCCAGGTGACCATCCCCGAATTCGGGACGGTGAAGGCCTCCGAGCCGCCGATCGTCATCGTCACGTCGAACCGCACCCGCGAGGTGCATGACGCGCTGAAGCGCCGGTGCCTCTACCATTGGGTCGACTATCCGGCCGCTGCCGACGAACTGGTGATCATCCGCCGCAAGGTGAAGGGTTGCAACGAACAGCTCTCCCGGCAGATCGTCGCCTATGTGCAGAAACTCAGGACCATCGACCTGTTCAAGAACCCCGGCATCGCCGAGACCATCGACTGGGCAACGGCGCTTACCGAACTCGACCGGTTGGCGCTCGATCCGGAGACGATCGCCGATACGCTCGGCACGCTTTTGAAGTACCAGGAAGACATCGCCCGCATCCAGGGCAGCGAGGGCGAGAAGCTGCTCTCGGAGGTCAAGGCCGAACTCCTGGCGAAGGCCGGCTGAGATGGAAAGCTTCGGGCCGCATCCCGCCAATGGACGTGACGGAATCGTTGTGCCGCCACCGGTTAAGGGCGACGGGCGGCTCGCCGACAATATCGTGCATTTTGCGCGTGTCTTGCGAAAGGCTGGCCTGAAGCCCGGCCCCGGTGCCGTGATCGACGCCATCGAGGCGATCGACGCGATCGGCATCGGCTCGCGCATCGAGTTCCATGCGGCGCTCTCGGCGATCTTCGTCAAACGCCACGAGGATCAGCCGGTTTTCGACGAGGCCTTTTCGATCTTCTGGCGCTCACGGGATCTCGTCGGCAAGATGATCGCGCTGATGTCGCCGGTGGCGGCGATCGGAGAGCGGCAGAAGCCGAAGGCCGGCGGAGCGCGTGTCAGCGATGCTTTGTTTGCCGACAGAAAACGCGAGCCGAAGCCACGCGACGAGCCGGATGTCGAGATCGATGCTCGGCTCACGGTTTCGGGCCAGGAGGTCTTTCGCCGGCTTGATTTCGGGCAGATGACGGCGAGCGAACTGAAGGAGGCGCGGCGTGCCATTGAACGCTTGGCCATGCCGCTCGATCTCGTTCAAACGCGCCGTTACCGGATGTCGCCACGCGGGCGCATCATCGATCCGCGCGCCAGCATGCGCCAGTCGCTGCGGACTGGCGGCGACCTGATGCTGCCCAAGTTTCGAGAGCGCCGGCAACAGCCGCCGCCGCTCGTCATCCTCGCGGACATTTCCGGTTCGATGAGCCAGTATACCCGCATCTTCCTGCATTTCCTGCATGTTCTGACCGAACGTCGCCGCCGGGTGCATACCTTCCTCTTTGGTACGCGGCTGACCAATGTGACGAGGCAACTCCGTCACCGAGATCCGGACGAGGCGATTGCGCAATGCACAGACGCCGTGGCCGACTGGTCGGGCGGTACGCGGATCGGCGAAACGCTCAGGCTCTTCAACCGCCATTGGGGCCGTCGCGTTCTGGGGCAGGGTGCCGTTGTTCTCCTGATCACCGACGGGCTGGAGCGGGACGAGGTCGATATGCTTGCCCGCGAGACCGACCGGCTACATCGTTCGTGTAGGCGCCTCGTCTGGCTCAATCCGCTGCTGCGCTTTGCCGGTTTCGAAGCGCGCGCGCGGGGGGTGCGCGCAATGCTGCCGCATGTCGACGAGTTGCGGTCAGTCCATAATCTGGAAGCGCTTTCGGATCTCGTCCAATCTCTTTCCGGGGCGCCGGATCGGAACTGCGATCCCCGGCGTTACCTCGCTTCAGACAGGAGCCAGCCATGATGACCACCGAAGCCGTTCTGCGCGATCCGCTCGAAATTGCCGAAAGCTGGTTCGCCGAGGGACGATCCGTCGCGATCGCGACCGTGATCGAGACCTGGGGCTCGGCGCCGCGCCCGATCGGCAGCCATCTTGTCATCGATGGCGAGGGCAATTTCGAGGGCTCGGTGTCCGGTGGCTGTGTCGAAGGGGCTGTCATCACGGAGGCGCTCGACGTAATCGAGAGCGGGACGCCGAAGATGCTCGAATTCGGCGTGGCCGACGAGACCGCCTGGCGGGTGGGGCTGTCCTGCGGCGGCCGCATCCGCGTGCAGGTCGAGAGGCTCGGCTGATGGAGATTTCGACGCTTGCGGCTCTGAACGCCGCGAAACGTGACCGTCTCGGCGCCGTGCTGGTGAGCGACCTCGACACGGGCGTCTCGCAACTAATCACCGAGGATCAGGTTGCGACCGATGCCCTGGGGCAGGGGATCCGGGCGCGTCTTCTCTCCGGCAAGTCGGGCACTGCCGAGATCGCGGGCAAGATCCTGTTCCTGAACGTGCATCTGCCGCCGCCGCGGATCGTCGTGATCGGCGCCGTGCACATCAGCCAGGCACTGGCGCCGATGGCGGCGTTATCAGGCTTTGCCGTCACCATCATCGATCCGCGCACAGCCTTCGCAACGCCCGAGCGCTTCGCCGGTATCGATCTACGGGCTGACTGGCCGGACGAGGTCTTTGCCGGGATGCCGCTCGACCGCTATTCCGCCATGGTGGCCGTCACCCATGATCCGAAGATCGACGATCCCGGCCTGATCGCGGCGCTGCAGGCGCGCTGCTTCTATGTCGGTGCGCTTGGCTCCCGCAAGACGCATGCGAAGCGCGTCGAGCGCTTGACGGCGGGCGGTCTGGATGCCGAGACCATTGCCGCCATCCGGGCCCCGATCGGCATCGATATCGGCGCTGCCACACCGGCCGAAATCGCGGTCGCGATCCTCGCCGATGTCATCCAGTCGCTGCGCCTGCGTAGTGTCGGGGCGGCCTTCGGCTCCCATGAGGCATCGCCGTGAAGTTCGGGCCGATCCTGACACCAGAAGCTGAGGGTGCGATCCTTGCGCATTCCCAGCCACTCGCCTCCGGCAAACTGCCGAAGGGACACCGCCTGCAGACGGCGGATCTCGTTCGCTTGCAGGCAGAGGGGGTGACGACCGTCATTGCCTGCCGGCTGGAACCGGGCGACCTGATGGAAGACGAAGCGGCCGACCGGTTGAGCGCTTCAATAGAGCCCAGAGGCCTGACCCGCAGTCCGGCCTCGACCGGGCGTGTGAATTTCTATGCCTCTGCAAACGGTCTCTTTCGCGCGAACAGGACGTTGGTCGACCGCTTCAACGCCGTCGATCCCGCGATCACGCTCGCCTGTCTCGCTGATCGGCGGGACGTGCGGGCCGGTGATCTCGTCGCGACCGTGAAGATCATCCCGCTGGCCGTGGCCGGTGCACGTGTTGCAGAAGCTGCTGCCCTCCTGCAGGCGGTCATCGCCTTTGAGGTCGCGCCCTATTGTCGCCACCGGGTACATCTCGTCGCGACCCATCTGCCGTCCCTGAAACCGTCTGTCATGGACAAGACGACCCGCGTGCTTGAAGCCCGGCTTGCGCCCTCGGCGAGCCGACTTGCATCTGAACACCGGGTCCCGCATCGGGCTGACGCCGTGGCGGACGCCATCCGCGCCTCGCTTAACGACAGAACTGCCGTGGAAGACGGTCCGCCGCTCATCGTCGTCTTTGGTGCCTCGGCCGTGGCAGATGCCGATGACGTGATACCCTCCGCCATCCGCCTTGCCGGTGGCGTGGTCGATCAGGTCGGCCTGCCCGTGGATCCTGGCAATCTGCTGGTTCTCGGTCATGTGGGCGATGTCCCCGTCATCGGTGCGCCAGGCTGCGCCCGCTCGCCGAAGGAAAATGGTTTTGACTGGGTCCTGAATGGCATTCTCGCCGGTCAACCGCCCGACCGCATGGAAATGGCGGGCTGGGGCGTCGGTGGTCTGCTGATGGAGATCCCGAGCCGTCCGCTGCCGCGTCTAAGTGCCACGAAGGACGTCGATCCGGCGGCCTTTGGCCTCGTGGTGCTTGCCGCAGGGCGGGCAAGCCGGATGGGCGAGGGTGGTCGCCATAAGCTGCTCGCCGAGTTCGAGGGCGAGCCGCTCGTACGACGCTCCGTGCGTCAGGCAATCGAGGCCGGCGTCGGTGCTGTTACGGTCATCACCGGCCATCGCGGCGGCGAGGTTGCCGAGGCGCTTGCAGGGTTCGCTGTTGAAGTGCTAGAAAATGAACACTTTTTGACCGGTATGGCGAGTTCGCTGAAGGCGGGACTTGCCTCGGTCGAGGCCAAGGGGCTGCCTGGCATGATGGTGCTGCTGGCTGACATGCCGAACGTCTCCAGCGCGGATATCGCAGCACTTGCAAGCGCTTACGGTAAATCCGGCGGCAAGGCGATTGTGCGCGCCGTTTCCGATGGCCAGCGCGGCAATCCCGTCATTTTGCCCGCAGCAACCTTCGAGGCCTTGAAGACGCTTGAAGGCGATATCGGCGCCCGGCCTGTGATCGAAAGCGCGGGGCTTGCCGTCATCGATGTCGAGATCGGCCCCGCTGCCCGTCTTGATGTCGATACGCCCGAGGCCATTCTGGCAGCCGGCGGGATCCTGAAGGATTGATCATGGACAATGCGGCGATTGAGGAGATGTTCGAGGCGGTCGGGCCGGTATCGATCCGTCGAATGTTCGGCGGCAAGGAAGGGCATTTATGCGCGCGGCATCATCTTCGCACTCGAGCTGCGCGGCGAACTGATGCTGAAGGGTGACGACGAGAGTGCGCCCTTGCTCGAAGAAGCCGGCGCCCGGCGCTGGTGCTACGAGGGTCGAAGCGGCAAGCCTGTCGCCATGCCCTATTGGACGATCCCCGACGAAGCGCTCGACGACCCCGACATCATGGCGAAATGGGCGCGTATCGCGCTCGATGCCGCGATGCGGGTTACTGAGCGTGAGGCCGCTCAGCGCAGATAGGTCAGAACCGTCTGGGTGAAGGCGGAAAGCGGCTGCGGCAGGTCATCCAGATCAAACCAGCTGATTTCCGAAAGCTTGTCCGGTTCGGTCAGTTGTGGATCGCCGGATGTGTCGTCGGTGACGTAGAGCAGCGAGATCCAGTGCTGGCGGTCCGCCTCGATCAATTGTTCGGTAATGCCGAGATAGCGGATCGGACCGATCGAGAGCCCCGTTTCTTCCTCGGCCTCACGGCGCGCGGCGATCTCGGCACGCTCCATGTGATCGACCTTGCCGCCGACGATGTTCCAGTGGCCGGCTTCCGGCGCCTTCATGCGCTTGCACAAAAGCAGTTTGCCATCCCGGAGGATGGCAAGACCAACCCCGAGACCGGGGAAATCGATACCGGGCTGACCCACAGGGATCAGGCCTTGGCGGCAGCGACGATCAGCATGAAGGCCGGGATGTCATCGCCGAAGCCAACGGGCGTCGGGCCGTCGTCATGGTCGTTATGACGGTTGCGGCGGCGATCACGATTGTCGTCGTTTGCCGGATAAGGATTGTTGCGGTTGTTGCGCGGGTTCTGATCGCGGCGCTTGTCCGTTTTGCGTTCTGTCGCCACCGGCTCCACCTTGATCGCTTCCACTTTCACCGCTTCCATCACCTGTTGTTCCTCTGCCGGTTTGACATACTCGCTGCGCGTATCGGATTTATGACCGCCGCGCCGCTCACGACCCTTGTCGCGGCCGCGTTTTCCACGGCTTTCGTCATGGCTCTCGGCCGGCGCCGGAAGGGCCGACAGGTCGCCATCAAGCCATTCGATCTTCTGATCGATGAGCTTTTCGATGGCATCGAGGAACTTGGTGTCGCTGCGCGTAACCAGGGTAAAGGCCGCGCCTGAGCGTCCGGCACGACCGGTACGGCCAATGCGGTGGACATAGTCTTCGGCGTGGATCGGAACGTCGAAATTGAAGACATGGCTGACATCGGGGATGTCGAGGCCGCGGGCGGCGACGTCAGAGGCGACGAGCAGCGTGATCGCGTTGGCCTTGAAGCCTGCCAGCATGGTCGTACGAGAGCGCTGGTCCATGTCGCCATGCAGCGCGCCCACCGAGAAGCCGTGGCGCTCGAGCGACCGGAAGAGGTCGGCGACATCCTTCTTGCGGTTGCAGAAGATGATCGCGTTCTTCAGGTCGTCCTGGGCGCGGATGAGGTCTCGCAGCTTCGAACGCTTCTCGTAATCTTTGTTGTGGCATGCGACGAGGCGCTGCGTCACCGTCTTCGCCGTCGATGACGGCGGAGCGACTTCGATTCGCTCTGGATTCTGCAGAAACTGGTCGGCCAGCTTCTGGATTTCTGGCGGCATGGTTGCCGAGAAGAACAGCGTCTGACGCGTGAACGGGATCATCTTGGCGATGCGCTCGATATCGGGGATGAAGCCCATGTCGAGCATTCGGTCGGCTTCGTCGATCACGAGGATCTCGACGCCTGTCATCAGAAGCTTGCCGCGCTCACAATGGTCGAGCAGGCGGCCTGGTGTGCAGATCAGGACGTCGGCACCACGTTCCAGTTTGCGATCCTGCTCATCGAACGACACGCCACCAATCAGCAGCGCCACGTTCAACTTGTGATTCCGTCCGTACTTCTCGAAGTTCTCGGCGACCTGGGCTGCCAATTCGCGCGTCGGCTCCAGAATGAGCGTGCGCGGCATGCGAGCCCTGGCGCGGCCCTTCTCGAGCAGCGTCAACATGGGGAGAACGAAGCCTGCCGTCTTGCCGGTGCCTGTCTGGGCGATGCCGAGAATGTCACGCCGCTGCAGGGCCGGCGGAATTGCGCCTGCCTGGATCGGGGTCGGAATGGTGTAGCCGGCATCGGTGACGGCAGAAAGGACTTTTTGGCTCAGGCCAAGGTCAGCAAAAGTGGTCAAAGGGAAGTAGTTTCCGTTCCTGTTCTCGCGAACATCGCTCAATAGCCCGGAAGATCGGGCAACAATGGTTGCGGCGAATAGAAGGAAACTGCCGGAAAGTCAAGGAAACGGGCGGATTTACCCCTACAAAGGCTTAATGATCACGATTAATTGGCTTGCAACGTCATGGTTATCCGCAAACCGGAGCCCTGCTGACGGAAAACCTGCTGCGAATCGTCCTGTCGCCGTCAATTGATCAGCGGCGTCAGCTTCATTCCGGCATTGAGAAAACGCATGGGATCGACAGGGTCGCCATTGCGCCGGACCTCGTAGTGCAGATGCGGGCCGGTCGACCGTCCCGTCGAGCCTGCCAGGCCGAGAATCTGCCCGGTTTCGACAGTGTCGCCCTCGCTCACCAGAATGCGGGACATGTGCCCGTAACGGGTGGAGAGGCCGAGGCCGTGATCGATTTCGACCATGTTGCCATAGCCGCCCGAAAAGCTTGCGGTGACGATCTTGCCTGCCCCGGTGGAGCGGATTTCCGTGCCCGTCGGAGCGCGGAAATCGATGCCGGCATGCATGGCAAGTCCGCCGAAGAAGGGATCCGGACGGTTGCCGAATCGGCTGGTGATTTCCCTGCCAGGGGCGGGGTTTGCAAAGGGCAGGCGCTTGGCTGTGTCGCGAACCGTTTCCAGCCGCGTGAGGGCGACATCCAGCGCATTCAGCGAAGCGTTGAAATCGCGGTCTGACTGCGGCGCCAGATAAGGGCCACCGACGGCGTCGGTTGCCGGCAGTGCAGCCTGTTCGTCGATCGGCACGCCCTGACGCCTGAGGATCGCGGCAATCTCGTCGGCGGTCTGCGAGGCGCCGTTCGCCAGTTCCTCGATTCGTTGCAGCTGTTCGGCCTCGATCTCCTTCAGCGACAGCGTCATGTTCGAAAAGAGGCGGTCGGCGCGATCGGCGACATTTTCGCCGGTCATCGGCACGTAACCAAGCGCGAGTGCCGGCCTATGCGGGACCTCAGTCTTGGGTTCTGGTGCTGTTTCGCCGAGCAGGGCGGCGAAGGCCTGTGTGCCCGTTGAGAAGGAAGCCTGATCCTTGCCATCGACCACTGGCTTCTCGGCGGGCAGGGGGCCATCCGTCGGCAAAGCGTCAGGCTCACTCCCCGTCTGCAGAAGCGCGTCGATCCGGCCATGGCGGGAGGTGAGAGCCATCTGCTGCTCGAGCAGTTTCTCGACCTTTTCCTCGACCACCTGCTGGTCGAGCAATTGGCGCGAGGTGACACGGTCTACCTGGGCGCGCAGTGCTGCGATCCGGTCTTCATATTCATGCTGCATGCGCGCCTGGCGCGCCATGGTGGCGCCAATCAGGTTGTCGCGCAGGACGAGGTAGGTCGTGGCGCCGAGGTAGCCGATCGCCATGGTGCCGAGAAAACAGACTGTGAGCGCCACCATCCAGGGACGGATCGTCATGTGCCGGATGCGGTCGCCGCTCGCCAAGATGACGATATGCTGCTCCCTGCGCTTTCCGAAGACCTGGCTGTTCGAACCCGTCGTCACGCTGTCCCCCAATAAAGTCGGGCGCGCCTCGCGTAGCGTCATGCCCGATATCGGCGAGTCGCCTGTCCGATCCGCCGTTAGCAATTACGCATAATTAGGGTTAATGAAGCGTTAGGCGCTTGGAATTGCGTGTCAAGCCGACGAGTTGTTCTTGGAGGACAGCGACCGGTAGAAGGATGGCGTCAGGCCCGCTTCGGCGCGTGCGACATCGTTGAAAGGCGCCTTCAGCTGGCCGCGGAAATTGGCGCGCACCAGGTCCTGAAACGCCCGTGCGGGGTCACGCTTTTCGCGGGCGCAAAGGAAGCGGAACCACTTTGCGCCGACGGCCACATGGCCTTTTTCGTCTTCGTAGATGACCTTCAGCACGTCGGCGCTTTCGAGATCGCCCGTTTCGCGCATCTTGTCCTGCAGCGACGGCGTAACATCGAGGCCGCGGGCTTCGAGGATGAGCGGCACCACCGCAAGGCGGGCCGTGAGGTCGTTCTTCGTCGAGTGCGCCGCCTGCCAGAGCCCGTCATGGGCGGGCATGTCGCCATAATCTGCACCGAGCGCCCGCATGCGGTCGCGCACCAGCCGGAAATGCTTGGCCTCCTCATAGGCCACCTTCATCCAGCCGTCGAAGAAGGATTGCGGCACCGGTTCGGTGGCAAAGCGGGCGACGATGTCGAGCGCGAGGTCAACGGCATTGAGCTCGATATGGGCGAGCGCATGCAAAAGGGCGACGCGGCCGGGCAGGGTGTGCAGCGAGCGTTTCCCGACCGCCTTTGGCGGCACGAGCTCGGGTTTTGCCGGGCGGCCCGGCCGATCGGGAAGCGGCGGATCGAGCGGCGAGCGCAGCGACAGGCGGCGCTCATGCCAGCGCATCGCTGCGGTTTGTGCGAGCGCCGTCTTCTCGTCGAGGTCGGCGCTCAGGATTGCGAGGGTGGCAGCGCCGCGAAGGGAATGGAATGCCGTCTCGGGCTGCGTCCTCTCCAGCATGTCAAAGCGCCTGCGCGGCCTTCAACACGGCCTCTGCATGGCCGGGGACCTTCACCTTGCGCCAGACGTCGGCTACCTTGCCGGACTTGTCGATCAGGAAGGTCGAGCGTTCCACGCCCATATAGGTCTTGCCGTACATGCTCTTTTCCTTCCAGACGCCATAGGCTTCCAGTGCCTTGTGCTCCTCGTCAGCGGCCAGCACCACCGAAAGGTTGTGTTTGGCGGCAAACTTGTCATGGCTCTTCACCGAATCAGGCGACACACCGATGACGGTCGCGCCGAGCTTTGCGAACTCCTCGGTCAGACCCGAGAAGTCGACCGCTTCGGTCGTGCAGCCGCTGGTGTCGTCCTTCGGGTAGAAATAGAGAATCACCGGCTTTCCGGCGAAATCGGAAAGAGAAACGGTGCCGCCGCCATTGCGGGGCAGGGAGAAATCGGGGGCCATGTCCCCGGCAGTCAAATCCGTCATGGGATAACCTTTCTTTTGCCCGTTTTGTGGGTGAATGTGGGCGCCTTCGATATATAGTCCGCTCCGCAGTCGTCCAGAGCGACTTGTTAGCGGCATCGATCGACGGAGACAATCACCAGGATATGTCGGAGATCCGGGGCGAAAAGCTACGGTTTCGCAAGCGGGACATTGTGCCGCTGCATGCTCTTCCGTCTGCCCAGGCCGAGGATCCCCTCATCGTGCATTGTCCGCCGCCGAAGCGATCGTTGTTTCGGCGCCTGTTGCGGGTGCTGGCCGGCTTCGCGGGGCTCTGGGTCGTCGTGTTCTTTGCGGTCTATGCCGTGGTCGAAAGCGGCACCCTCGATGCCGCCCTTGCGCAACGAGCGCAGGCCGTCCTGAACAATGCCCTCGGACCGCAGTTCACCGCCAAAATCGGCGGCACGGAAGTGCGCTTCTCCAACGGTATGGAATTGTCCGTCGAGGCGCGGGACGTCACTTTACACGAACAGGCCGGCGGCGAGCGGGTCGCCCTGACGAATTCGGTCCGATTCATCCTTGAGCCCTTGGCGCTTCTCGGCGGTCGGTTCTCCATACGCGAGATCGTCAGCGAGGGCATCGATCTCGATGCGACGGTGCTGCCGAAGGGTGAGCGTGTCGACATCTCGGATTGGCGGATCGATCATATTCCGGCCCGGTTGGCAGATGCCTTTGCCGAACTCGACCGGCTGCAGGGTTTCATTGCCCGCGGCGGTCTCGACCGCATGCGCCTTGCCGGACTGGAGATCGCCTCCACGAGTACAAGTGGGCGGCCGATGACGCTTGCGATCGACGACATCGTGCTGGAGCGCGGGGATGACGGTTCCCTTTCGATCTTCGGCGCGGTTGCAGTCAACGGGCAACAAACGGAACTGACGGCGCTGACCACGAATGTCGACGGCCGTGCCGATTCGCTGACGATGCGGGTTGCCGATGTGCGGGTGACCCCGTTCCTGCTGCGGCGTTCCAGCACGGGCGAAGCGCGCCAGGGCATCGACGGCTCGGCCGAATTGCTGCTGAATGCTCGGCGCGAGGCGCCGGATCAGGATGCCAGCGTCTCGCTCGGCATCAACATGCAGAAAGCCGGCTTCTACTCCGACGGCCAACGCCAGGAGATCACCGACGCTCGTCTCAGGCTTTCCTACGACTTTTCCAAGGATACGATAGAACTTGCCGATTCGACTGCCCGATTCGACCAAACCATCTTTCCGCTCTCCGGCGGCCTGATCGATCTCGATCGGCTGCCGGAAGGCAGCAGTTTCGGCAAGGGTTTCGGCATCGATCTTGTGGTCACCGATGGCCGAGCAAATGTGCCGCGCGCCGGCGAAGCACCGTTTCCCTTCTTCCTGAAGGGCTATGGTCGCTACCTGGTCGAAGAGAACCGCCTGCAACTCGATACGCTCGACGTTTCCACGCCGTCGGGCAACATGCGCGGCAAGCTTCAGGTGGGCTTCGGTGGAACGGGGCCGGAGATCCGGTTCAACGCCGTGGTCGAGAACATGCGCACCACCGTGGTGAAGCAGTTGTGGCCCTACTGGATTGCCTCCAAGCCGCGCGAATGGGTTCTCGGAAACCTCTATGGCGGCCTGATCCCCAAGGGGACGATCGACGTCTTCATTCCGCAGAACCGCCTGTCGATCGACCCGAAGCCGGTGCGGCTTGATGCCGACGAACTGAAGATCGGTTTCGATCTGGAAGACGCGCGCCTTAACCTGACCGGCGAACTGCCGCCGCTTCGCGACGTCTACGGCCGCTTCGACATGGTGGGCGAGCGGGTGGATGTCGCCATCCGCTCAGCGGGTTCCTTCTTCCCGTCGGGCCGCATGGTCAAGCTGGAGAGCGGTCGTCTGGTGCTGCAGGACGCCTATGAGAAACCTCTGATGGCGGATATCGATCTCGATATTGCAGGCGCTGCGGATGCCGTGGCCGAACTCGTTTCCTTCAAGCCTATCGAAGCGCTAAAGGTCGTCGACTTCCAGCCCTCGGACTTCTCGGGCAAGGTTCGCGGGCAGGCGAAGATCCGGCTCGGTCTGGTGCCGGATCAGTCGCCGCCCGATCCGAGCTGGACGGCTGAAGTCGCGCTCAACGATGTGGATGTGGCCAAACCCTTCGACGGGCGTCAGATCGCCGATGTCACCGGATCCCTGTCTGTCGATCGCGACAAGGCCATGCTCGATGCATCAGCGAAGATCGACGACGTCCCGATGGAGGTGAAGCTCACCGAACCGGTGCGTCGCGGCGATGGTGCCGTAGCCCGCGAACAGGTCGTAAGGGCGACACTTGACAACGCAGCCCGCGAAAAGCTCGCGCCGGGGCTCGGCGAGATCGTCAACGGGGCGATCAAGCTGGAGCTGCGCCGGCTCGACGATACGACACAGGCCGTGTCCGTGGATCTCCGATCCGCGACGCTGACCATTCCCTGGGTGGGTTGGTCGAAGGGGCAAGGCATTGGCGCGACCGCCAAGTTCGAGTTGACCAAAGACGGAAAGCTGTCGCTGATCCGCAAGTTCGCTCTGGATGGTGAGGGCTTTGGCGCCTCCGGCGACATGAGCATTGATGATACCGGGCTTGTTGCGGCCAATCTGTCGCGCGTCCGCCTGTCGCCGGAAGACGAGGTGGCGCTGACCGTCCGTCTCAGCAAGGGCGTCTATTCGGTTGTGGCTAACGGCCGCGCCTTCGACGCTCGCTCTCTGATCTCCACCCTGCAGCGACCGTCCGGCGAGGGCGGCGATACGAATGCGGCGCGGACTTCGCTCAAGATCGCAGGACGCTTCGACCGCGTGGTCGGCTTCAGCGGCGAGCAATTGTCTGGTGTTTCGATCATCTATGGGGCGAGCAGGGGCCGCGTTAATGCCGTGGATTTTTCCGGTGTTACGGGCAGCGGTCAGGCACTGGTCGCCAAACTGCGTCAGCCCGAAGCAATGAGGGAACTCTCCGTCACCACCAGCGATGCCGGTGCCGTCCTGCGCTTTCTCGATGCCTACAAACGGCTTGGCGGCGGCCTTGCCAACCTGCGCTTGACGGAAACCCGCGACGGTGCCTGGAGCGGCAATCTCGATCTGCGCAACTTCCAGGTCGAGAACGAAGAGCGGCTTCAGACGATCGTCTCCGCGCCGACCGGCGCCGGCGGACGCAGTCTCAACAATGCCGTCCGCAGCGATATCGATGTGAGATCTGCCCGCTTCCAGCGCGCTTTTGCCCGGCTTGCGCTGGTCGGCGGTACGCTCAGCGTCGAAAACGGTATCGTGCGCGGCGAGCAGGTGGGCGCGACCTTCCAGGGGATCGTCCGCGATCAGGCCGGACGGATCGACCTCACCGGCACCTTCATGCCGGCCTATGGGCTCAATCGACTGTTCGCCGAACTGCCGGTGATCGGTGCCATCCTCGGCAATGGGCGCGACCGCGGCCTGCTCGGTATCACCTTCAAGTTGACCGGACCGACAATGAAGCCGAATCTGGTGATCAACCCGCTGTCGATCATTGCGCCGGGCGTCTTCCGCCAGATCTTCGAGTTCCGCTGAGCCGCAAGCTGTTCAGTCGCGTTCGAGCATCACGACGGGCATGGCGAGGCGTCGTGCTGCAAGGATCTTGGCATAGCCGGCGGGACCACCAGAATTGCGGCAGACGAGATGCGTGACGCCATGTGCCGTCAAGAGGTCTGCCTCGCGGTCGGGATCGCTTTCCGGTTTGCCAAGGACGAGGGTGTAATCCGCGAAGGCGAGCAGCGTTTCCGGCGCATCGACCATTCGGATCACGAATCGGCAGTCGTCCCGCCCGACGAAAACGTCGAGATATTGTCGGCCAAGCGCGAGGAAGACCGTCGCGTGCAATGGCAATGCCTCGGCCGCCGCCTCGAGTGTGGTTACGCTCCTCCAGCGGTCACCCGGCTGTTTCTGCCAGCGAGGGCGCAGCCGCTGTTCGAGAGGCACGCCTGAGATCGCCGCAGCCTTGATCGCATTCTCGCTGATCCGCCGCGCGAAGGGATGGGTGGCGTCGATCATCCGGTCGAATCCCTCCGTCTTCAAATAGACCGCCAGACCTTCCGGCCCTCCGAATCCTCCGATGCGCACTGCGCCCGCAGGCAGGATTGGGTCAACCGTTCGCCCCGCCAGCGAGGTGGTGACAAGATGGCCTTCGACCACGAGCCTTTCCGCCAGAAGACGGGCCTCGGCCGTGCCGCCAAGGATCAGGATTTTCTGCGGCGCATCCTCCGGTTCAGCTCGCATGGGCGATGATCGCTCCCTTGCGATCGGTGACGATGATGTCCACCACAACGCCACTGTCGCGCAGCACTCCCTCGGCCGTGCGTTTCGCCGCCTCGGCCACAGATGCGGCGATTGCGATCCCTTCTTGTGTCATGATCTCAAGTACTTCCATCGCGGTATTCGCGTTTTCGACGGCACTGCGAGCAGAATCTTTGAGGATATGACTGCAAGGCATTGAAAGAAAAATTTTATTATCGATTTGGCTGCGTGAGGAATGCAGGTCGAGAGCCCCCTGGGCCAGTTTCGTCATCTTGGCAAAGCCGCCAGCGATCGTCAGCTTGGGGACTGGGTGGGCACGCAGGTATTTCAGCAATCCGCCGGCGAAGTCGCCCATGTCGATCAGGGCGCCGTCCGGCAGGTTGTGAAAGATCTGGGCCGCTTTTTCCGATGTCGAACCGGTCGCGCCGAGCAGATGGGTCAGGCCTTCGGCGCGGGCGACGTCGATGCCGCGGTGGATCGAATGAATCCAGGCAGCGCACGAGAAGGGATGCACGATGCCCGTCGTGCCAAGAATTGAGATCCCACCGAGAATGCCGAGCCGAGGGTTCCAGGTGCTTTCTGCGATCTGTGCGCCGCCGGGAACGGAGATCGTCACCTCGAGATCCGGCGCGATCCCATATGCTGCAGCAATCGCTTCGATCTCCGCCGTCATCATGGCGCGGGGTACCGGATTGATCGCCGGTTCTCCGACGGCAATCGGAAGGCCCGCTTTGGTGACGGTGCCGACCCCGTCGCCAGCCACAAAGCGGATGCCGCTTCCGGGAGGTAGGCGGGTCACTGTCGCGATTACGGTGGCGCCATGGGTCACATCCGGATCATCACCGGCATCCTTGACGATGCCCGCATAGGCGCTCTCGCCGTCGAAACCTTCGCGGGCGAGGGCGAAGGCCGGCGTTTCGCCTTTCGGCAGTGTGATCGAGACGGGGTCTGGAAAGTTGCGCGTCAGAAGAGCCGTGAATGCCGCCTTGGTTGCCGCCGTCGCACAGGCTCCCGTCGTCCAACCATTGCGCAAGGGGGTGCCTTCCGGCTTTTCAAGCCGGTGGCCCTCGGCCCCATTTCTTCCAGCCTGTTTTTCGACGTCACTCATGGCTCGCTTATAGGCGAGCCGGCGGACTTGAGGAAGGCGTATGGGCGAAGGTTTGGGGCGGAAAGAGCCATGGCGGAATTGCAATTTTGCCGCACGAGGCCTAGACCATGACCATGAGTGACACGATGCGTCTAGCCCTGCCCATGAGCCTGCCGGCCCTCGAGTCCGGCCATGTGTGGCTGGCCGGCGCCGGCCCCGGGGATCCGGGCCTCTTGACGCTGCTGGCGGCCAAGGCGCTGTCGGAAGCCGATGTCATCGTACATGACGCTCTGGTGAACGACGACTGCCTGAAGCTCGCGCGCAGTGGCGCCATTCTCGAATATGCAGGCAAACGCGGTGGGAAGCCGTCGGCCAAGCAGCGCGATATATCGTTGCGTCTTGTCGAACTCGCAAAGGCCGGCCACCGCGTCCTCAGACTGAAAGGCGGCGATCCCTTCGTCTTCGGGCGTGGCGGCGAAGAGGCGCTGACGCTCATCGAATATGGTGTGCCCTTCCGCATCGTTCCGGGGATCACGGCGGGGATCGGCGGGCTTGCCTATGCCGGGATCCCGGTCACCCACCGCGAAGTCAACCATGCCGTGACATTCCTCACCGGCCATGATTCCTCCGGCGTCGTGCCCGATCGAATCGACTGGGCCGCCATCGGCCGCGGCTCACCCGTCATCGTCATGTATATGGCGATGAAACACATGGGCCAGATCGCCGCCAATCTGATGGCCGCCGGACGCCGGGCAGACGAGGCCGTGGCCTTCGTCTGCAATGCCGCGACCCCGGAACAGACCGTGCTCGAAACCACACTGGGACGCGCCGAAGCGGACATGCTTGCCGCGGGGATCGAACCGCCGGCGATCGTTGTCATCGGTGAGGTCGTGCGTCTGAGGCCTTCGCTCGACTGGCTGGGCGCCCTCTCGGGCCGCAAGCTTCTGCCCGATCCCTTCGCCGTGGAGCGGAAAGACACGGCATGAGCGGATTGCTGATCGCCGCGCCGGCTTCCGGTTCGGGCAAGACAGTGGTGACGCTCGGCTTGATGCGGGCGTTGAAGCGTCGCGGTCTAGTGGTCGCGCCCGGCAAGGCCGGTCCGGACTATATTGATCCCGCCTTTCATACGGCTGCGAGTGGTACACCCTGCTTCAACTTCGATCCCTGGGCCATGCGCCCGTCGTTTCTCCACGCACAGGCCGCTCAGACATCACCTGATGCCTTGCTGGTCATCGAGGCGATGATGGGGCTCTTCGATGGCGCGGCCGATGGAATGGGAAGTGCAGGGGATCTCTCGAGCCTTCTGTCCCTGCCTGTTGTGCTGGTTGTCGATTGCGCTCGTACATCGCAATCCGTCGCGGCTGTCGCAACGGGCTTTGCCCGATTTCGCGCTGACGTGCGGGTCGCCGGCGTCTTCCTCAACCGCGTCGGCAGCGACCGCCATGAAGCCATGTTGCGCGCCGCAATGGCCAAGACCGAGGTGCCGGTGCTGGGTTGCCTCAGGAGTGACCCGCAGCTTTCCCTGCCGGAGCGGCATCTCGGTCTGGTGCAGGCCGGCGAACATGCTGCTCTCGAGAACTTCATCGAGCGAGCGGCCGATGCGATCGATGCGGGGATCGATATGGGCGCACTGCTTTCAATCGTCCAGGCAGCGCCTCGCAGAGAAAGCGCGCCGGTGCGCGGCATCGCCCCGCTCGGTCAGCACATCGCCGTCGCCCGCGATCTCGCCTTCGCCTTTTCCTATCCGTATCTCCTGGAGGGCTGGCGGGAGCAAGGCGCGACGCTCTCCTTCTTTTCGCCGCTCGCCGACGAAGGCCCCTCGTCAGATGCCGATGCGATCTACCTGCCGGGCGGATATCCCGAATTGCATGCCGGGAGATTGGCCACTGCTGACGGCTTCCGCTCGTCAATGATGGGAGCGGCGGACCGGGGAGCGCGGATCTATGGGGAATGCGGCGGCTATATGGTTCTGGGCGATGGGCTCGTCGACGCTGACGGCCATCGCCACCCCATGCTCGGCCTCTTGCCGCTGGTGACGAGCTATGCGGTCCGCAAACGGCATCTGGGTTATCGGCGGCTGAGATCGCTCGTGTCCGATCTGTTTGCAGGCAGTTATACCGGCCACGAATTCCACTATTCCACGGTTGTTGCGGAAGGGGCGGCGGACCGCCTGTTCGAGGCAGAGGACGCTCTCGGCGAACCGATCGGTGCCGTCGGGCTGAGGCGCGGGTCCGTTGCGGGGTCTTACATGCACCTCATCGACATTGCAGGAGAGAGAGCATGAGCGGGCCGATCCAGCATGGTGGCGGTCTCGCCGCTGCTTCAGCCCTTTACGGCGGGCGCATTGAAGACTGGCTCGACCTGTCGACCGGCATCAACCCCTGTCCGCCTGATCTGCCCGTGATCCCGATGCGGGCCTGGCATCGCTTGCCCGACCAGGAACGGGAGACGGCGGCGAGAGTGGCGGCGCAGCGCTTCTATCGCTCGCGCGATCAGCTGCCACTTCCGGTGCCGGGGACGCAATCGGTCATCCAGTTGTTGCCGCGCCTGGTGCCATCAGGTGCCCGGGTTGCAGTGGTCTCGCCAACCTATGGCGAATATGCGCGTGCCTTCACGCTTGCCGGGCTTGCCGTGGATGCTATCAGTGATCTCAATGAGATCAGCAAGGCGCATGGTCTTGTCGTGGTGGTCAATCCGAACAATCCGGACGGACGGCTCCACACACCGACCGAGCTTCGAGCGCTGGCCGGTGATCTCGCAGATCGGGGCGGGATGCTTGTGGTCGACGAGGCCTTCGGTGACATGCTGCCCGACCAGAGCCTTGCCGGCGATGACAGTGCGAACCTGATCGTCTTCCGCTCCTTCGGAAAATTCTTCGGCCTTGCCGGCATTCGCCTCGGATTTGTCATCGCCGCCGACGAAGTCGCAGCGCAATTTTCCGAATGGCTTGGACCTTGGGCCGTGTCCGGCCCGGCGCTCGTGCTTGCCGAGCGTTTGATGTCTTCCGATACCAGCCTCATTGCCCAGCAGATCCGAAGCCGCGCGCTTGCACTTCAGGAGATTCTGTCCGAAGCCGGCTTCACAGTCAGCGGTGGCACCGAGCTTTTCCAACTGGTCGAAGATGCGAGAGTCGGCGAATTGTACCGGCATCTCTGCAGCCGCCAGATCCTGACGCGCAAGTTCGACTACCGACCGGACTGGCTGCGTTTCGGCCTTGCCCCCGACGAGGCGGGCGATACGCGTCTCCGCGAGGCGCTCAGAACATTCCGGAGTTCGTCAGCATGAACCATCTGCTGCTCCTTCTTGCAGCCATCGTTCTCGACCGGGTCGTTGGCGATCCGCCATGGCTCTGGCAACGTGTGCCGCATCCGGTGGTGATCTTCGGCAAAGCGATCGATCTCTTCGAAAAGCGCCTGAACAGAACAAGTTTCACAGCCGAAGGTCGACGCTTGAATGGCGTCTTCACGATCGTGGCGCTGCTCGCCGCCTCGGCGGCCGTCGGCATGCTGCTTTCTGTCCTGTTCGACAATCTCGGCCTTGTCGGCATCATTCTCGAATTGATCATCGTCGCCGTTTTCCTCGCCCAGAAGAGCCTTGGCGACCATGTCCAGGCGGTGGCCGACGGTCTCTTGCGTGATGGTCTCGAGGGAGGTCGGCAAGCGGTTGCGATGATCGTCGGACGCGATCCGAAGACTCTCGACGAGGCCGGCGTTTCGCGCGCGGCGATCGAAAGCCTCTCCGAAAACTTTGCCGATGGTGTCGTTGCGCCGGCTTTCTGGTACGCGATTGCCGGCCTTCCCGGCATCCTCGCCTACAAGATGCTGAACACGGCTGATTCGATGATCGGCCACAAGAATGAGCGCTTCCTGCAATTCGGCTGGGCCTCCGCCAGGCTCGATGATCTCGCGAACTGGCCGGCTGCGCGGCTATCCGCCGGGTTCATCGCCCTGGCTACAGTCTTGAAACGCGGGGCAGGGGCCGGCCGTCGCTCGTTATCTGCGGCCCTGCGCGATAGTGGATTGCACCGCTCGCCGAATTCCGGCTGGCCGGAAGCTGCGATGGCGGGTGCACTCGATCTGCAGCTCGCCGGTCCGCGCGTCTACGGCGGCACCAGAGTGAGCGAGCCGATGATGCATGCATCCGGCCGCAGCGATGCCGGGCCTGCTGATATCCTTGCGGGAATCGGTGTTTTCTACGCAGCCTGCGGCGTCATGGCGGCATTAATCGCCCTGATATGGGCGATCTCGAAAATCATCTGACGTTTCGAGCTTAAATTGGCTGGCGGTGTGCCCCGGCTTCGCCTCTGACAGCACAACTGATCAGTCGATACCGGCTGCGTCGCGCAAGCGATCGAGCTTCGGCACGATGACGTGGCGGTTGTTCTCGATGACGATGATGCCATCCTTGCGCAGTTTGGTCATCTGGCGGCTGACGGTTTCGATGGTCAGCCCGAGGAAGTCGGCGATATCGGCACGCGACAGCGGCAGATCGAAGGTCTGTGTGCCCTCGCTTTCGGGGTCAATGTGAGTCGCGATCAGATAGAGGAAGCTCGCCACTTTCTCCTGGGCTGTCTTGCGGCCCAGCGTCAGCATCCAGTCGCGGGCCTCGTCCAGTTCCTTCAACGACTGGGAATGGAGCTTGCGCTCCATGTCGGGCACTTCGCCAACCATGCGGTCTACGATGTTGCGTGGGAAGGTGCAGATTTCCGTATCCGTTGCGGCTTCCGCCGTGATCGTGCTTTCGCCAAGGAACGGGCGGCCAAGGAAGTCGGGTGCAAATTGCAGGCCGACGATCTGCTGGCGGCCATCCGCCATCATCTTCGACAGCTTGATGACGCCCTTGAGGATGTTGCTGTAGCTTCCGACCTGTTCGCCCTGGCCGATAACCTCGTTACCGGCGTCGACCCGGCGGCGGATCGAATGCTTGTTCAGTTCGGTCAGTTGGGCGGAGGTCAGGACTGAGCACAGGCCGCCATGGCGCGCGTCGCAGGATCGACAAACGGCAGGAGCCTCACATTCCGGAAAATGTTTTCTGAAAGTGTCCATGGTCGTGCCATCCAATCAGACCGTCTCTGGACGCCATGCGTCCCTCGGTCAGTGCCCAATTCGGGCTTCTGAGTTTCAATAAACTCTACGTGAGAAATGTATCAGTAAATTGATCGATGTCAAAGGCCGGGACAAGAGACGGCGCTATCTTTGATCGCAGCTCGACACGTCTCAAGGCAGCGCAAAACCATGCAAAATTCCCTTCTGGCCAAATATTCCGGCGCTGTCCCTCGTTACACCAGCTATCCCACGGCGCCACATTTTCACGAAGGCATCGACTGCGGCAAATATGCGCAGTGGCTGCAGGCGATCACTGGACAGGAGCGCATCTCGCTCTACATCCACGTGCCCTATTGTGACCGGCTCTGTTGGTTCTGTGCCTGCCACACCAAGCATACGCTGAAATACGAGCCGATTGCGATCTATCTGGAATCGTTGAAAAAGGAGATTGCGGCCGTCGGCGCGCTGGTCAGTCGCGACGCTGCCGTGACGGCGGTTCATTTCGGTGGGGGGTCTCCCACGATGGTCCGGCCCGACGACATGATCGACCTGATGGCAGCACTCCGCTCGGCCTTCACCTTCGCCGAGGATGTCGAGATCAGCGTCGAGATGGATCCGAACGACCTCGATGAGCCGCGTTACGATGCACTCGCCGCCATCGGCATGACGCGCGCCAGTCTCGGCGTTCAGGACTTCCACCCTGAGGTGCAGAAGGCGATCAACCGTATCCAGACCTTTGAACACACGAAGTCGGTGGTCGAGGCTGTCCGCGCGCGCGGCGTGCATTCCGTCAATTGCGACATCCTCTATGGTCTTCCGCACCAGACCGAGGCGACTGTCGCCGAAACGGTGAAGGACATCCTTTCCCTTGCCCCCGATCGGATCGCGCTCTTCGGTTATGCGCATGTGCCGTGGATGAAGAAGCACCAGACGATGATCAAGGACGAGATTCTACCCGGGCTTGATGAGCGTTTCGCGCAGATGAACCTTGCCGCCTCGATGCTGGTTGCCGCCGGTTACGAGCCTATCGGCATCGACCATTTCGCGCTGCCCGACGACCGGATGGCGATTGCAGCGCGGGAAGGGCGGCTGCGGCGAAATTTTCAGGGCTATACCGACGATGCCGCCGAAGCGCTGATCGGGCTGGGCGCCTCCTCGATCGGTCAGTTGCCACAGGGCTATGTCCAGAACATGCCGGCGACCGGCGAGTATCAGCGCATGGCCGACGCCGGCGGACTGGCAGCCGTGCGCGGCATCGAGGTCAGCGAAGACGACAGGCTGCGGCGTCGGGTGATCGAGGAAATCATGTGCCGCTTCGCCATGTCCTTCTCGGAACTGCGGCAGGAGTTCGGTGATGCGGTCGATGCGATCGCAGCCGAGGCGAAGAGCTTTGCGCTATCCAACCAGGATCGAATCTGCCTCATCGAGGGTGATCGTTTCGTCATCACGGATGCCGGCCGGCCCTTCGCCCGGACGATTGCTGCCGTCTTCGACAGCTATCTCGCCAATGGAAAGGGACGCCATTCGATTGCTGTTTAAGCAACACTTCGGCTCCAAATTTCGCTGTCGCACAAAACCACCATTGGCATTTGACCGTGTTTTCCTTATGTGGAACCCAGAATTTAAGACACATGAGGTACTGGCGTGACCGCTACATTCGACAAAGTTGCCGACATCATTGCTGAGACCAGCGAAATCGACCGCGAGACGATTACGCCGGAAAGCCACACGATCGATGACCTTGGCATCGACAGCCTCGACTTCCTCGACATCGTCTTTGCGATCGACAAGGAATTCGGCATCAAGATCCCGCTCGAGCAGTGGACGCAGGAAGTCAACGAAGGCAAGGTTTCTACCGAAGAGTACTTCGTGCTGAAGAACCTCTGCGCCAAGATCGACGAACTTCGCGCCGCCAAGGGCTGACCCGCCCCCAAAGGAGCGGACATCGTCATGCTGCTTGAATATTTCCAGATGATTGACAAGGTCGAGAGCGTTGATCTCGGCCTTGGTCGTTTGAAGGCCACGTCGACCGTGCCGATGGAAAGCCCTGTCTTCGAAGGGCATTTCCCCGGTATGCCGCTGGTTCCTGGCGTGCTTTTGATTGAGACCATGGCGCAGGCCTCCGGCATGCTGTTGCTTGCCGTCAAGGACTTCGAAGCCATGCCTTTCCTGATGTCGGTCGATGGCGCGAAGATGCGTACCTTCGTCGAGCCCGGCGCCGTCCTCGATATCGAGGCGGAACTCGAGCATGACGGTTCGGGCTTTGCCGTCACCAAGGCGAAGATCACGAGCGGTGGCAAGAAGGTCTGCGACGCCCAGCTGAAGCTCCGCACCATGCCGTTCTCCGAGGTGCCGCTCGCGCCGATCGTGCGCAAACGCGCCGAAGAGGTTGGCCTGATGGCCGCGATGGCGGCCCAAGGCTGACACGCTTTCGGCCGCAAGGGCGCAATTCCTATTGACCTTGGGGCCTTATTCGGGAAAACCCGCATTTTACGTCGGTGAGCCTGCCGGCGAGAGGATTGCATATGGTCAAACAACCGAATGATGTGGTGATCACCGGCGTCGGGATCGTCACCTGCCACGGCACCGGCAAGGACGCGCATCTCGCGCTGCTCTCCGCAAAGACCGCACCTGAACCGGTGCTCGAGACCGAAAAGTTCGCGCCTTACGTCGTGCACAAGCTGCCCGAGATCGACTGGTCGCAGCAGATCGCCAAGCGTGGCGACCAGCGCCAGATGGAAAACTGGCAGCGCCTCGGCGTCTTTGCAGCTGGCCTCGCGCTCGACGACGCCGGCATGAAGGATGACGCAGACGCCTGCGGCACCATGGACCTGATCGTCGCCGCCGGCGGTGGCGAGCGTGACATCGCGGTCGACAGCCTGATCGTCGACGAGGCTTTGCAGCGCAACGACCGCGAAAAATTCCTGATCGAGAAACTGAAGACCGAGCTTCGTCCGACACTGTTCCTGGCGCAGCTTTCCAACCTGCTCGCCGGCAATATCTCTATCGTGCACAAGGTCACCGGTTCCTCGCGCACCTTCATGGGTGAAGAAGCGGCCGGTATCTCGGCGATCGCAACCGCATTTGCCCGCATCAAGGCCGGCCAGTCGACGCATACGCTGGTCGGTGGCGCCTTTGTTTCCGAGCGCCCCGACATCCTGCTTCTGGTCGAAGGTATCCGCGCCCATCAGACCGGACCTTGGCAGCCGCTCTGGTCGCGCGATGGTTCCTCGGGCGGTGGCATGATTCTCGGCACGGTCGGCGCCTTCCTGGTGCTGGAATCGCGTGAACATGCCGAAGCCCGTGGCGCGCATATCTATGCCGTGCTCGACGCTGTCGAAGGTGATCGCGGCAATCGCGATGAGGGCAAGCTCGAAGCGCGTCTGGGCCGCATGGTGCCGGAGGCCGAATCGCTGTCCGCTGCGGACACCGTCGTGTTCTCGGGTGCGTCCGGCCTCGCCGATCTTACGCAACGGGAGAAGGCTCACCTTGCGGAACGTTTCGCCGGCATGCCGGTGCGTGGCTATGCCGGTTCGATCGGCCATTCGGTCGAGGCGCAGTTCCCGGCAGGCCTTGCGCTCGCGGCGCTTGCCATCGACGCTGGCGCCAAGGTGCCTGCCTTCGACGCTGCGAACGAAGCGGCTCATGCCGGTCCTGCCAAACATGCCATCATCTCCACCGTCGGCTATGTGCGGGGCGAAGGCCTCGCCGTGCTCTCGGCGAATGCGTGAGGAACTAGATCCATGACCGACAGCCGTTTCAAGGATCATCTCGGCCGCCCGATCATCGCCGTCACTGGCATGGGCGTCATCACCTCGCTCGGCCAGGGGCTTTCCGACAACTGGTCGAAGCTGACGTCGGGACTATCCGGCATCCACTACATCAAGCGCTTCGACACCGAGGGCATGTCGACCCGAATCGGTGGCACGGTCGATTTCATCGCCGTGCCCGCCAACAATGCCGTCGAGCGCTCCTATGCGCTGGCTCGCGAAACGACCATCGAGGCTCTGGCCCAGGCCGGCATCAATGGCGACTTCAACGGTCCGCTATTCCTGGCCGCACCACCAGTCGAGCCGGAATGGCATGACCGCTTTGCGCTGGCCGAACGGGCTCCGGCCTCGACCCAGCCGGGCGACGCCTATGTCCGCTTTCTCGCGGCAATGCGCGAAAAGCCCGATCCGGTCTTCCTCGAAGCCGTGCAGTTCGGCTCGATCTCAGAGCGTCTTTCCGACAAGTTCGGCACGCGCGGTCTTCCGGTGACGCTGTCAACGGCCTGCGCTTCCGGTGCCACCGCCATCCAGCTTGGCGTCGAGGCGATCCGCCAGGGCCGCACGACACGCGCCCTGACGGTTGCGACCGACGGCTCGATCAGCCCGGAAGCCGTGATCCGCTTCTCGCTGCTCTCGGCGCTCTCGACCCAGAACGATCCGCCGGAAAAGGCATCGAAGCCATTCAGCAAGGAGCGCGATGGCTTCGTGATCGCCGAAGGGGCGGCAACCCTGGTGCTCGAATCGCTCGAAGCAGCCGTTGCCCGTGGCGCCAAGGTGCTCGGCATCATCAAGGGCTGCGGCGAGAAGGCCGATCATTTCCACCGCACGCGCTCGTCACCGGACGGCGGTCCCGCCATCGCCACGATCAAGGCAGCGCTTGTCGATGCAGGCCTGTCCGAGAATGCTATTGGCTACATCAACGCTCATGGCACATCGACGCCCGAGAATGACAAGATGGAATATGGCGCCATGCTGTCGGTCTTCGGCGACCGGTTGAAGGATGCTATTCCGGCTTCGTCGAACAAGTCGATGATCGGCCACACGCTGACGGCCGCCGGCGCGGTCGAGGCGGTGTTCTCGATCCAGACCATGCTGACCGGCACGGTGCCGCCAACCATCAACTACACGAACCCCGATCCCTCGATCGTGCTCGACGTGGTGCCGAACGTGAAGCGGGAGGCCTCGGTTTCGGCTGTGCTCTCGAACTCCTTCGGTTTCGGTGGTCAGAACGCCAGCCTTGTCATGACGCGGGAACCGGTCTAAGGCCTGCGCCAACAATTCGGGACGTCATCCTCGGCCTTCGAGCCGGGGATCCACGCACCTCGCAAGAACAACGAAGGTCGGCAGATGCCAGGGAGTAACCCCTGGTGTGACGATGAAAGCGTGACGACGCTTCATCCGCATCTGCCCGATAGGCCCTGAAGGAAACATGTCATGCGCGCATTGCAACTCGTCGAAGACCGCAAGCTTGAAATCGTCGACCTGCCGGAGCCGGATGCTCCGGGTCCAGGTGAGGTTACGCTGCGCGTCAAGGCCGTCGCGCTGAACCATATCGACGTCTGGGGCTGGCGCGGCATGGCATTCGCCAAGCGAAAGATGCCGCTTGTCATCGGTGCGGAAGCCTCCGGTGTCGTCGAGGCGATCGGTCCAGGCGTCGGCAATATCCTGCCTGGCCAGCTCGCCGCCGTCTATGGCGCGCGCACCTGCGGTCTCTGCAAGCCCTGCCGCGAAGGCCGTGACAATCTTTGCGAAAACGTCTCGGGGGTGCATGGCTTTCATCTCGACGGCTTTGCCCAGGAAAAGATCAACCTGCCGGCCCGCCTGCTCGTTCCGGCCCCTCCGGGCGTCGATGCGGTTGCCGCGGCTCTCGCCCCCGTTACCTTCGGCACCGTCGAGCACATGCTCTTCGACAATGCCAAGCTCCAGCCGGGTGAAACCATCCTCATCCATGCCGGCGGTTCCGGTATCGGCACGGCTGCCATCCAGCTTGCCAAGAAGATCGGCTGCACTGTGATCACCACCGTCGGCTCCGACGACAAGATCGAGCCGGCCAAGGCACTTGGCGCCGATCACGTCATCAACTATCGCACCGACCGCTTCGAAGGCATGGTCCGCAAGATCACCAAGAAGAAGGGCGTCGATGTCGTCTTCGAACATGTCGGCAAGGACACGTTTGCGGCATCGATGTTCTGCCTGAAGCGCGGCGGCCGCCTCGTGACCTGCGGCTCCACCTCTGGTGTCTCGACCGAAGTGAACCTGATGATGCTTTTCCAGCAGCAGCTCAAGCTCTTCGGCTCCTTCGGCTGCCGCATGGAAAACATGGCGGATGCCATGCAGAAGATGGCGCGCGGCCTCGTGCACCCCGTCATCGACACGCAGGTCTCTTTCGACGATATCGACAAGGCCCTTGCCCGCATGGAAGGCCGCCAGGTCTTTGGCAAGATCATCCTGAAGATGGACTGACCGCGTGCGGATGCTCGTCACCCGCATCGTTCTGGCGCTGCGCAAGTTCTATCAGTGGTCAGTCGCCCAGGCGGCCTTCGGCTTCCTGACGGCATTGAAGATCCTGCCGGCGGATGCCGCGATCAACTTTGCCGACCGGCTGATGCGCTGGGTCGGGCCGAAGACGAAGCGCCACCGGCTGATGCAGGTGAACCTGCGCAATGCGTTCCCCGAGAAGTCGGATGCCGAACGGGAGGAGATCGCGCTGGCGAGCTGGGGCCATATGGGCCGGCTTGCCGCCGAATATGTCTTCCTCGACCGTCTGTTCGACTTCGATCCGGAAAAGCCAGGCGAGGGCAGGGTAGAGGTGTCGGGCGTCGAGCAGTTTCTCGACCTGCGCGACAATCCGCGTCCCTTCATCGTGTTTACCGGCCATACCGCGAATTTCGAACTGCTGCCGGTCGCGGGTGCCGCCTTCGGGCTTTACGTCACCGTTCTCTTCCGGCCGCCGAACAACCCCTATATCGCCGAGAAGGTCTTCGACTTCCGCCGCAAGCGCATGGGCAAGCTCGTGCCGTCGCATGCTGGGTCCTCTTTCGCACTGGCCCGGCAGCTGGAGCAGGGGGGCGGCGTCGGCGTGCTCGTCGACCAGAAGTTCTGGAAGGGCGTCGAGACCCAGTTCTTCGGCCAGCCGGTCAAGACCAATCCGCTGCTTGCCAAGCTGACGCGTCAGTTCGACTGTGAAGTCTATCCGGCGCGTTGCATCCGCCTGCCCGGCAATCGTTTTCGTCTGGAGATCGAGCCGCGCATCTCGGTGCCGCGCAACGAGCGGGGCCAGGTGGACGTGAACGCCACCGCCCAGCTGCTCAACGACAAGGTCGAGGCCTGGGTTCGGGAATATCCGGAGCAGTGGCTCTGGTATCACGATCGCTGGGCGATCAAGGACAAGATCTGACGGTCTCTGCTTCAGGCTCGTCTGAAGGATAAATCGGAATGTGCGCGGAGCGTCGCGGCCGGTCGCCAGGCGCATTGTCGCCTATTCGTTTCATCTGATATTGCAGATATTTTTTGGGCTGCGATGCGCGTGAGTGCCCGTAGCGATTGAAGGTGACGCAACCTCATGTTACGGACGCCGAAAGTGGTGTGACGTAATCATTTCTTTTGTCACACCTGAGGGATGAGGTTGCTGATGTCTTTTGGCGAATTCCGTGATTCGAATCTGCGCGCAATGTTCGAAGCGGTTTCGTTGAAGAACCTTCAGTTGCAGCAGGCCATCCGCAATGGTGACGACCATCTCGTGCGCATGCTCGATCGCGAGATCGATCCGCTGATCGCAACGCTCGTCAACTACCGCGCCACGGATCTCGACGATGTCTATCTTCAGATGCGGCTTCTGACGAAGCTGCTGCGGGAGGATGCCGATGACGGGGCCTGCGTGCTGCGCCACGCCTCCATGCTGTCCTTGCTCGTCGAGCGCTATTTCGGTCCGAAACGCAGTGACCAGAGCCCAGCACCGCGGGTTTTCGACACACGCCAGCCGCGTGATGGTGACGATGAGCAGCTGAACGAGGCGATCCTCAACAACTTGCCGGAACGTGTGGCCGTGGTCACCCGCGACTGTCGGTATCTCTTCGCCAACACGGCCATGGCCAGTATGCTCGGCATGCGGCAGATCGAGCTGATTGGACGCAGCGTTTTCGATCTCGGCCTTGCGGCCGGCGGTCATGACTGGCTTCAGGATGCGCTCGATTCGGCCTTTGCAGGACGTTCGGGATCGTTTGTCGCCCGGATGTCGGCCGCAACCGTCACCGGCGACATGCCGGCTCGTTTCAGCCCGTTTCGGGCCGCAGACGGCAGCATTAGCGGTGCCATCCTGACGCTTGGGGAATGCGAGCCGGTCTATGGTGGCGTCGCCGCCTGATCAAGGCCGAGGCGCGCAGTACCAATCTGGCGGCAGGCTCTTGCCGCCCCGTTTTTCTCAATCCGTGACGCCCTGAAGCAGATGTTCTCGCTCGAAGGCGATGTGGCGTCTGATACCCTCGAAGAAGCCTCGCAACATGTAGCCGACGGCCTCCATGTTCACACGATCTCCGGATCCCAGCTTCAGCAGCGCATCCGTCAGTTCCTCGGCGAAGCACTCGTCCTCGCAATGCTCGAACTTTAGCCGCTCCAGCGTCGGTCCCAATGCGTCCGTCGCGTCGGGGCTCGACTGTAGCTGCGGAAACAGCACCGTCTCCTCGTAGTGATGTATGCCCTTGATGAGCGGGCCGAGCGCCTTTGCCGCATAGATGCATTTCTGCCGGTTGATGCTTGCCGGCAATGAGTCGGCGATCTCTTCCAGTTCCCGGCAGAGCGCGAGCTGTTCGGTGTGAGCGCGGTGAAGCCAGGCGAGGTCGCGCTTGCCTGCATCGAGCAGGCGGTTGCCCGTCCATGTGTCGCTCGCACTCCGCTTGCTGTTCTCGATATTCGTCAGCATGTCCGTTTTCTCCAACGGGGCTTTTCGCCGCGCGTAACCCCAGTGCTCCAAGACACGCACGAGCGGGCCTTGGCCCAAGCGATGTGCCGGCCTTGGTGTCCGAAGGTCGCAAACCCGATTGCAGCTTCGAGCCTCGCGAATTTTAGAGAGGCTTGCATTGACTTGGATCAAGGTGGCTGGGCGGCCCCAGTGCGATTGGTGCATTCGACGCGGGAGGCATTTCCCCAGGGTGAGGCCCCCGCGATGAGATCAGCAAGCCGTTGGGGGATACCAACAATGAACTATACGTTAGAGACACTGGTGATGGCGGTACTCGCCTTCGCCGCGCTGCTCGGGGTGGCTTTCGCCCATGACAGCCTCTTCGCGGCCCATATGTGGGTCGCCTTCTTCGTGCTCGCGGGGGGCACGATCATCATGCTGCGCCGGATGCAGTTTGCACCGACCACGGCATCCTCCTCCTCTTCCGGCCAGTCCAAGGCAAGCCAGTCGGAGTATTTCGACGACGTGGTGCGTTACGGCGTCATCGCCACCGTCTTCTGGGGCGTCGTCGGCTTCCTGGTCGGCGTTGTCGTCGCGCTGCAGATGGCCTATCCCCAGCTCTATATCGAGCCCTGGTTCACCTTCGGCCGCTTGCGTCCCCTCCACACCTCAGCCGTTATCTTTGCCTTCGGTGGCAATGCGCTGATCGCCACGTCGTTCTACGTCGTCCAGCGGACCTCGCGTGCACGTCTGTTTGGCGGCAATCTTGGCTGGTTCGTTTTCTGGGGATACCAGTTCTTCATCGTCATGGCGGCGACCGGCTATCTTCTGGGCATCACCCAGGGCCGCGAATATGCCGAACCGGAATGGTATGTGGACATCTGGCTGACCGTGGTCTGGGTCGCCTATCTGATCACTTTCATGGGTACGATCCTGAACCGCAAGGAGCCGCATATCTATGTGGCGAACTGGTTCTACCTGTCCTTCATCGTCACCATCGCGATGCTGCATATCGTCAACAATCTGGCGATGCCGGTCTCCTTCCTTGGCGTGAAGAGCTACTCGGCCTTCTCGGGCGTGCAGGATGCGCTGACCCAGTGGTGGTATGGCCATAACGCCGTCGGCTTCTTCCTGACGGCCGGGTTCCTCGGCATGATGTACTATTTCGTGCCCAAGCAGGCTGGTCGCCCTGTCTATTCCTACCGCCTGTCGATCATCCACTTCTGGGCGCTGATCTTCATGTATATCTGGGCAGGTCCTCACCACCTGCATTACACGGCTTTGCCTGACTGGGCGCAGACGCTCGGCATGGTGTTCTCGATCATGCTGTGGATGCCGTCCTGGGGTGGTATGATCAACGGCCTGATGACGCTGTCTGGCGCCTGGGACAAGATCCGCACCGATCCGATCATCCGCATGATGGTGATTGCCATTGCCTTCTACGGCATGTCGACCTTCGAAGGCCCGATGATGTCGATCAAGGCCGTCAACTCGCTCAGCCACTACACCGAATGGACCATCGGTCACGTTCACTCGGGCGCTCTCGGCTGGGTCGGCATGATCACCTTCGGCGCCATCTATTACCTGACGCCCAAGCTGTGGAACCGCAACCGCCTCTACTCGATGCGCATGGTCAACTGGCACTTCTGGCTCGCGACGCTCGGCATCGTGGTCTATGCCGCCGTGCTCTGGGTCGCCGGCATCCAGCAGGGTCTGATGTGGCGCGAATACGACGATCAGGGCTTCCTGGTCTACTCCTTCGCCGAATCGGTCGCTGCCATGCATCCCTACTACGTGCTGCGCACAATCGGCGGTGTCATGTATCTCCTGGGCGGCATCATCATGGCCTACAACGTCGCCATGACCATTCTCGGCTACGAGCGTCAGGAAGCACCGATCGCCGGAACGGTCGTGCCGGCTGCCGCGCAGCCTGCTGAATAAGAAGGAAGGCTCACATGTCCATTCTTGATAAACACACAATCCTCGAGAAGAACGCGAGCCTTCTCTTCCTCGGTTCGCTGGTGGTCGTGACCATCGGCGGTATCGTTGAAATCGCTCCGCTCTTCTATCTCGAGAACACGATCGAAAAGGTGGAGGGCATGCGGCCCTAC
The DNA here is from genome assembly GCF_009650195.1 of Agrobacterium sp. MA01. Lineage (NCBI taxonomy): Bacteria > Pseudomonadati > Pseudomonadota > Alphaproteobacteria > Hyphomicrobiales > Rhizobiaceae > Agrobacterium > Agrobacterium sp. MA01. Next base: position 1,958,537 of record NZ_CP045854.1, on the reverse strand, counting down.
TCGCCGCTCGAACTCGCGGGCCGCAACATCTACATCCGTGAAGGCTGCTATGTCTGTCACAGCCAGATGATCCGGCCGTTCAAGGACGAGGTCGAGCGCTACGGCCACTACAGCCTCGCAGCGGAATCGATGTACGACCATCCGTTCCAATGGGGATCGAAGCGAACCGGGCCTGACCTCGCGCGCGTCGGCGACCGCTATTCCAACGAGTGGCACGTCCAGCATCTCGTCAATCCACGCGACGTGGTGCCGGAATCGATCATGCCTGGCTATGCCTTCCTGAAGGAAACGCCGCTCAAGATCACGAGTATCGGCATGATGCTCCAGGCCAACCGCACCGTCACCGTCCCCTATACAGACGAGATGATTGCCGAGGCCGAAGCCGATCTCACGGCACAGGCTGATCCGAACGCCGATACGACAGGCCTGATGGAGCGCTATCCGAAGGCCAAGGTCGGTGATTTCGACGGCGATCCTGCCAAGCTGACAGAGATGGACGCGCTCGTCGCCTATCTGCAGATGCTCGGTACGCTGGTCGACTTCTCCACCTATGACGACGCAAGCGGTTACCGCTGAGGAGGACATCATGGAAACCTATACCGCCATGCGCCAATTCGCCGACAGCTGGGCTCTGCTTGCAATGACCCTGTTCTTCGTCGGCGTCGTCCTCTTCACATTCCGCCCGGGCGGCAAGAAATCTGCCGACGACGCGGCCAGCATCCCTCTCAAGGAGGATTGAACAATGGCAGACAAGAAACACATCGACGAGATCAGCGGCGTCGAGACCACCGGCCATGAGTGGGATGGCATTCGCGAGCTGAACAACCCGATGCCGCGCTGGTGGGTCTATACCTTCTACGCGACCATCGTCTGGGCGATCGGCTACACGATCATGTATCCGGCCTGGCCGCTCCTGACCGACAACACCAAGGGTCTGCTCGGCTATTCGAGCCGTGCAGAAGTCGCTCAGGAACTGGCGGCGGCGAAGTCTTCGCAGGCAGTCTATCTCGACAAGATCGCGACCCTGCCGCTCGAAGAGATCATCGCCGACAAGGAACTGACCCAGTTTGCCGTTGCCGGCGGTGCAGCCGCCTTCAAGGTCAACTGCTCGCCTTGCCATGGTTCGGGTGCTGCCGGTGGCGCCGGTTATCCGAACCTCAACGACGACGACTGGCTCTGGGGCGGTGATCTCGAAGCGATCCACACCTCGATCGCCCACGGTATCCGCTATGACCAGGATCCGGACACCCGGTTCTCCGAAATGCCGGCCTATGGCGACATTCTCGACGCCGATCAGATCAAGCAGGTGGCGGCTTACGTCGTCAGCCTGACCGGCACGCCCCTCGAGGCCTCGATGGTCGAGCCTGGCCAGCAGATCTATGCCGAAAACTGCGCAGCCTGCCATGGCGAAGATGCAAAGGGCGGGCGTGACTTCGGCGCGCCGAACCTCGCTGACGCCATCTGGCTGAAGGTCGATGGTGAAGCGCAGATTGCGGCCCAGATCCGTCAGCCGCGCCACGGCGCGATGCCCGGCTGGGGCCAGCGCCTGGGCGACACCACTGTCAAGCAGCTGACCGTCTACGTGCATCAGCTCGGCGGCGGCGAATAATCGACTTGTCCTCCGAAAGCTTGGGCCGCATCCGGTGATGCGGCCCTTTTCGTTTTATATTGCGAAAAACATATGTATTGCGACGCTTCGCCGCTGCTTGACTTAAGTCAAGGCGAGCTGGTCTGCGAGATGGGACAAGGCGAGCATCAGAAGAAGGTTCTCGTCCCATGAATATACTTTCCGAGCCACACCGAGCACCGGACGCGCCCGATGTCGAAAGACTCGACGCCGAGGCCGTGATGTCGGCCAAGAGCCGGGGTCCGCTCTATGAAGCTCGCAAGAAAATCTTTCCCAAGCGTGCCGAAGGTGCATTCCGCCGATTCAAGTGGATTATCATGGCGATCACGCTGGGCATTTATTACCTCACGCCCTGGCTCCGCTGGGATCGTGGCGAATTCGCCCCCGACCAGGCCGTGCTGATCGATATTGCCCACCGCCGCTTCTATTTCTTCTTCATCGAGATCTGGCCGCAGGAGTTCTTCTTCGTCGCAGGCCTGCTCGTCATGGCCGGGTTCGGCCTGTTTCTCGTCACCTCGGCCGTCGGCCGTGCCTGGTGCGGCTATACCTGTCCGCAGACGGTCTGGGTCGATCTCTTCCTCGTCGTCGAGCGTTTCATCGAGGGCGACCGCAATGCCCGCATCAAGCTTGAATCGGCGCCCTGGACCTTCGACAAGATCTGGAAGCGTGTCAGTAAACACGCGACCTGGATCCTGATCGGTGTGCTGACGGGTGGTGCCTGGATCTTCTATTTCGCCGATGCGCCTTCGCTTGCCATGGATTTTCTCACCGGCAACGCTGCTCCGATCGCCTATATCACTGTCGCCATCCTGACCGCCACAACTTACGTCTTCGGTGGCCTGATGCGCGAACAGGTCTGCATCTACATGTGCCCGTGGCCGCGCATCCAGGCCGCCATGCTCGACGAGAATTCGCTGGTCGTGACCTATAATGACTGGCGCGGCGAGCCCCGTACCCGCCATGCCAAGAAGGCGATTGCATCAGGCGAATCGGTCGGCGACTGCGTCGACTGCAATGCCTGCGTCGCCGTCTGTCCCATGGGCATCGATATCAGGGATGGCCAGCAGCTCGAATGCATCACCTGTGCGCTGTGCATCGACGCCTGTGACGGTGTCATGGACAAGATCGGCAAGCCGCGCGGACTGATCGCCTATGCCACCCTCGACGAGTATCAGTCGAACATGGCGCTCGCCACCAATGGCGGAGTAACTGCGATCGATCCGAAGATGGTGCGCAACGCCGATGGCAGTTTCTCCGACAAGATTCGCCATTTCGACTGGCGCGTGATTTTCCGCGCTCGCACGCTCCTCTACATGGCAGTTTGGACTGCCGTCGGTGTCGGCATGCTGGTTGCGCTTCTTGGTCGCGACCGACTGGAGGTCAACGTCCTGCATGATCGCAATCCGCAATTCGTGCTCGAATCCGATGGTTCGATCCGCAACGGCTATACAGTGCGCATTCTGAACATGATCGCCGTCCCGCGCGACATTGAGGTGTCGATCGAGGGATTGCCGGATGCCTCGATGAAGATCAACGGCATCAACCAGCCGCCGTCGCGTGCCTTCACGGTCTCGGTCGAGCCGGATGAAGCCACGACACTCAAGGTCTTCGTTACACTTGCCGGTGACAAGGTCACCGATGCCAACCAGAATTTCCAGTTCATCGCCCAGGATGCCGACGGCGACGAGCGGGACGTCTATGATGCAGTCTTCATGGGGCCGGGAGCCAGGAAATGAGCACTTACGCCAAGAAACCCTTCACCTTTACAGGCTGGCACATGCTGGCGATCATGCTGGCCTTCTTCGGTACGATCATCACGGTCAACTTCACCATGGCCTATCTCGCCACATCGACGTGGAGCGGTCTGGTGGTGAAGAACACCTATGTCGCCAGCCAGCAGTTCAACGGCAAGACTGCCGCGATCCGAGAGATGCTGGCAACCGGTATTGCGGGTGAACTCTCTGTCGATGCCAAGGGCATGCGCTACCGCCTGACATTGCCTGAAAACACCCCTGTCGTTGCCGATTCGGTCACCGCCCATTTCAAGCGTCCGGTCGGCACTGCCCAGGATTTCGAACTGCAACTGACGCCGGCCGGCGACGGCCTGTACCTCGCCGAGATGGACGTGCTTGCGGGCAGCTGGATCGTCGAGATTCAGGCGACCAAAGACGGTAAGATGATCATGCATGAGGCGAAGCGGATCACCGTTTCGGGAGAATGACGATGAGTTGCTGCGCGGCAGGGACCGAAGGGGCACTGGACATGGAGCGGGCAGGGGTCTCCCTGCCGTCGGCTGAAGAGCTGAAGCTCTGCAGCCGTGCGGTCGGGCCCGGCCTCTGGCAGGTCGACATGAGCGTGCCTGCAGTCCATTGCGGCACCTGCATCTCGACAGTAGAAGGTGTGCTCAAAGCCTTGCCGGAAGTCGAGCGGGCCCGCGTCAACCTCTCGACCAAGCGCGTTTCCGTGGTCTGGAAAGAGGCGGTCGACGGGATCGAGACCGATCCGGTGAACCTCGCGCGCGCCATCGCCACAACAGGCTATTCCGCGCATCTCTTCACAGCCGCAGAAGAAGCCTCTGACGCCTTGCGCAATCAGCTGGTCCGCGCGGTTGCCGTGTCGGGCTTCGCTGCCACGAACATCATGCTTCTGTCCGTGTCGGTCTGGTCGGGTGCAGATGCATCGACACGCGATCTCTTCCACTGGATCTCGGCGATGATCGCGGCCCCTGCGCTGATCTATGCCGGCCGCTTCTTCTACGAATCGGCCTGGAATGCGCTGAAGCACGGGCGCACCAATATGGATGTGCCGATCGCCATCGGGATCACGCTCTCCTATTTCGCTTCGTTGTGGGAGACCATCCATCACGGCGAACACGCCTATTTCGATGCGACGGCCTCGCTGCTCTTCTTCCTTTTGATCGGCCGCACGCTCGATCACATCATGCGTGACCGGGCGCGCTCCGCAATCAGCGGGCTTGCCCGCCTCAATCCGCGTGGTGCCATGGTGCTTTCCGACGATGGCTCGCGGGAGTATCGCGCGGTCGTTGAAATCCGCGTCGGCGATCAGGTGTCCATCGCTGCCGGCGACCGGATCCCGGTCGACGGTGTCGTCGTCTCCGGTGAGAGCGATCTCGACATGTCGATCGTCAATGGCGAAAGCGCACCTGTTTCGGTCCGCCCAGGCTCCGACGTCCAGGCGGGTACACTCAGCCTGACCGGCTCTTTGACGGTCAAGGCGACAGCAACGGCGCAGAACTCGTTCCTCTCAGAGATCATCCATTTGATGGAGGCAGCCGAAGGGGGCAGAGCACGATATCGGCGGATCGCTGACCGTGCAGCTCAGTATTATTCGCCGGTCGTGCACCTGCTCGCCATCATCGCCTTCATGGGCTGGGGGCTTTATGACGGCGACTGGAAACACGCGATGATGGTGGCGATCGCAGTCCTCATCATCACCTGCCCCTGTGCCCTTGGTCTCGCAGTCCCGGTCGTTCAGGTCGTCGCTGCTGGTCGGCTGTTCAAGGCCGGCGTGATGGTCAAGGACGGTTCCGCCATGGAGCGGCTCGCCGAAATCGAGGCCGTCGCCTTCGACAAGACCGGCACGCTGACACTGGGGCGCCCGAAGCTGGTGGACGTTGCCAAAATTGAGCCGATTGGCTTCGCTGTCGCCGCCGGTCTTGCCGCCCATTCCCGCCATCCGCTGTCGCGGGCGCTGTGGTCCGCTTATGGTGGCCAGCCGCGCGGATTCGACACCGTTCGTGAAGTGCCGGGCGCTGGCGTTGAGGCGGAGACGGTGGAGGGCGTTTGGCGTCTCGGCAATCGCCGCTTTGCCTGTGCGACCGAGGCGATCGATGTCAGCGACAAACCCTATTCCGAAGTCGTCCTCTCTCTCGACGGTATCGAACGCGCCACCTTCCTGTTCGAAGATACGCTCCGGCCACGGGCCCGTGCCTCGATCGAGACGCTGAAGAATGGTGGCCTCGAACTCGGCATCCTCTCGGGTGATCGTGCGCCTGTGGTGGCCAAGCTTGCCGCCGATCTCGGGATCACCAACTGGCGCGCTGGCCTCACGCCACGGGACAAGGCCGAAGCCTGCGCTGAGGCGTCCGCCCACGGCCAGCGCGTGCTGATGGTCGGCGACGGCATCAATGATGCTCCGGCGCTTTCTGCAGCCCATGTCTCCATGGCGCCGGCGACGGCTGCCGATGTCGGGCGCCAGGCAGCCGATTTCGTCTTCATGCGCGATGGGCTCGAAGCCGTGCCCTTCGCCATCGAGGCCTCGCGCCGGGCCGGGCGTCTGATCCGCGAGAACTTCGCGCTCGCCATCGGCTACAATGTTATTGCCGTGCCGATCGCGCTGCTCGGCTATGCGACCCCGCTGATTGCCGCGGTCGCCATGTCCACCTCGTCGATCATCGTGGTTGCCAATGCGCTCCGGCTCAACCGGCTTTCGCTCGATGAGCGGACATTGACGGAGCGCCCGGCCGCTGTCCTCTCGACGGGCGCCTCCGACAATGCGAGGATCGCCGCATGAACATGCTGATCTACCTCATCCCGATCGCACTCTTTCTCGGCGGGCTCGGTCTGTTCGCCTTCCTCTGGTCGCTGAAGAGCGGTCAGTACGAAGACCTCGACGGAGCGGCCTGGCGAGTGATCTCCGAGAAGGACGACCAGCCGGACGCTTGATACAGCGTTTACCGAACGGTCAAATTTCAGTCTTGCCGCATCCCTTCGCGAATGCGAGAAAGCCCCATCCATGAAATTGCATGCGGAGGCTTCATCGTGCAGCAGGCGGAAATCGGACTGATCGGTCTCGGAGTCATGGGCTCCAATCTGGCGCTCAACATTGCCGAGAAAGGCAACCGCATCGCGGTCTTCAACCGGACGCCTTCGCGCACGGATGAATTCCTCGGGGAAGCCGGCGATCTGGCCGGCCAGATCATCGGTTGCCATACGATCGAAGAGTTTGTCGCCGCCATCCGTCCGCCGCGCCCGATCATCATCATGATCAAGGCCGGCGAGGCCGTCGACCAGCAGATGGCAGCCCTTCTGCCGCATCTCGCCAAAAACGACATCATGATCGATGCCGGCAATGCCAATTTCCGCGACACGGTTGCGCGCTTCGAAAAGCTTGCCGGTACCGACGTCACTTTCATCGGCATGGGTGTGTCCGGTGGTGAGGAAGGCGCCCGCCACGGACCCTCGATCATGGTCGGCGGCACGGAAGAAAGCTGGAAGCGCGTCGAGCCGGTGCTGACCTCTATTGCCGCCAAGTTCAACGACGAGCCCTGCGTTGCCTGGCTCGGGACCGATGGCGCGGGCCATTTCGTCAAGACGATCCACAACGGTATCGAATATGCCGACATGCAGATGATCGCCGAGATCTACGGTATCCTGCGCGACGGCCTCAAGATGTCAGCCGCCGAAATCGGCGAGATCTTCGGTCAGTGGAACAAGGGCCGCCTCAACTCCTACCTGATCGAGATCACAGAGAAGGTTCTCAAGGCTACCGATCCGGAAACCGGCAAGCCGATGGTTGACGTGATTGTCGATGCCGCCGGCCAGAAGGGCACCGGCAAGTGGTCGGCCATCGAGGCGCAGAACCTCGCGGTCGCCGCATCCGGCATCGAGGCCGCGGTTGCCGGTCGCGTGCTTTCCTCGCTGCGTGAAGAGCGTATCGCTGCGGAAAAGCTCTTCGGCCTGCCGGGACTGACTGAGGCTCCCAAGGACAAGGCGGCCTTCATCGCCGATCTTGAGAATGCACTGCTTGCTGCCAAGATTGCGGCCTATGCGCAGGGCTTTGCCGTGATGTCCTCGGCCTCGGAGGAGTTCAACTGGTCGCTGCCCATGCCGACGATCGCCAAGATCTGGCGCGCCGGCTGCATCATCCGCTCGCAGTTCCTCGACGAGATCACCTCGGCCTTCACCAAGGATCCTGATGTGGCGAACCTCGTCGTCACGCCGGCCTTTGCCGCCATGGTCAAGGAAACCGACGGGGCACTTCGCCGCGTGGTTGCCCATGCCGTGCTGTCCGGCCTGCCGGTCCCGGCGCTGGCCTCGGCGCTCTCCTACTTCGACACCTATCGTCGCGGCCGTGGCACGGCGAACCTGATCCAGGCGCAGCGCGATTTCTTCGGCGCGCATGGTTTCGATCGTCTCGACGGCAAGGACATCCATCACGGCCCCTGGGCCGGCCAGTTCTGAGCGATCCCGCAACGTCTTGCAGTTCGAGGCCCGATATCCCGCGATGTCGGGCCTCTTTTTCATTGGGGGCAGATCATGACAGACAGGCTTACGCTTCTCGGCACCAAAGGCGGCCCCGCGATCCGTCCCGGCGGGCCCAATCCGACATCGATCCTGCTCGACCTGTCCGGGCGCCGTATCGTCATCGATTGCGGGCTCGGTGTGGCGCGGGGTCTGGTCGAGACCGGCATGTCGCTCAAGGAACTCGACCTCGTCTTCATCACCCATCTGCATTCCGACCATGTCCTGGAGCTCGGGCCGCTTATCCATACGGCCTGGACCACGGGGCTAGATCATTCCGTCACGGTCTATGGTCCTAAGGGTACGCTGAACGTCTGGACGGGATTTCTCGCCTCGCTCGCCTATGACATTGAAACTCGGATCGCCGACGAGGGGCGTCCGGATCTGGCGAGTCTGGTCGAAATTGTCGAATATGGTCCGGGCGAGATCTTCCGGGAGGGGGATCTGGTCGTTGAGGCCTTGCGCGTCGACCATCCTCCCGTGACGGACTGTTTTGCGCTGAAGGTCTCCGGTGCGGATAAGACGCTCGTCTTTTCCGCCGATACCGCGCCGTTCCCGCCGCTTGTCGACTTTGCCCGGGGGGCCGATATCCTCGTGCACGAGGCGATGCTGCCGGAAGGGCTGGACAGCATTGTCAGGCGGACCGGAAATGGTGCCCGTCTGCGCGAGCATCTCGTTGCCTCGCACAGTTTCGCTGCGGATGCGGCTCAGATTGCAACGAAGGCTGGCGTCGGCATGCTCGTCCTCAATCATCTCATTCCGGCCGATGATCCCGCCTTTACCGAGGACGACTGGCGGGCGGCCGTCGCGTCGCATTGGACCGGACCGCTCATCATCGGTCGTGATGGCTTCGCAATTGCCTTGTGAATGAAGGCGACGGCGCGCCGATTTTGGTAAAATCTTATGTTTTCGTTTACCTTGGAGTTAACGCCTGTCGCCTAGCGTGCCGGAGCGGTTAACGATTCCGCGCGTATTTCAGGCGATTCATGATGGTATCCGTTAATCTATCTACACTGGCGCTCGGCGCATTCGCAGTTCTGGCGGTCTTTGCTGCGCTTTATGCGCGACATTGGCGCGAGGAGCCGAATCGAAACGAATTCTTGCTGTTTGCCGCGGCATCCGGGCTTGCTGCGCTCGGTGCATTGCTCTCGGCCTTCTCGGATGGCGGCCACGGACTGATCACGGTTGTCCTTGCCCAGACGCTCATTCTGTCGGGCGCGGCACTTGCCTGGCAGGGCATGCGTGCTTTCGATCACCGGGCTCTTGATCTGAAGCTCGCCGCCGTGGGGCCGGTTGCCTTTTTCCTGTTCGCGGCGTCGGCGCCCCTTTTGCAGGACGACGTGACGGCCCGTTTTCTGGTCGCCGCCGTTGTCGGCGCGATCTATACCGGATTGGCTGCCTGGGAGCTGAAAGCGTCCGAAGTCGAAGAGCGACTTTCCAACCGTCCCTTTGCCTATCTCTGGTTTGCTGCCCTGTCCGTGGTTCTGCTCATCGCGGCTCTTGTGGCCTATGTCTGGCCGTTTAACGCCTCTGATGTCGTCGGCTCCGGACCTCTCTGGCTGACCGTCGTCGCGTTCGCGGCCTTCCTGCACGCGGTAGTCGCGCCGCTGTCGATCTTTCTTCTGGTGCGCGACCGCCTGCTGGTGGAACATCGCTGGTCGGCAGCGACCGATAACCTGACCGGCCTTGCCAATCGCTTCACCTTTCTCGACATGCTGCAGACGCTCTCGACCAAGGTGCGCGGCGAGGGGGCCTTCCTCTATGTCGATGTCGACCATGTGAAGCGGATCAACGACCAATACGGGCATTCCGGCGGTGACGAGGTCCTGAAGACCTGCGCTGAACTCATCCTACGGGAGTTGCCCGAGCATGCCCTGCTCGGCCGTCTGGCAGGCGCCGAGTTTGCCGCCTATGTGCCCTTCTGCAAGGTCGAGGAGGCCGAGAAGCTCGGCCACGTCATCCACGACAGCGTCGAGCAGCAGATGTTCTTCCTCGGTGGCGAACTCGTGCCGGTGACGGTCAGCGTCGGCGTGGCCCATGGCGCAATGCAGGTCACGGCGGACGAGCTCTTGAAGCGGGCGGACGCGGCGCTGCATACGGCCAAGGTCAACGGCCGCAATTCCGTGGTGGTCTGGGACGGCGGCCAGCGTCCGTCCTACGCCTGACCGAACTCAACGCGCAAAACGGGTTGTCCTTGGTCTGCGTTAGGACTGCTCCCAGCGCGGCTCGCTGATGCTCTGCAGCAGCCCAGGGTCGACGCCGTCGATCCGGGCGATGACCGCCTTGGCGAGCTCTCGGCCTGATTGCCGCACATCCTCGTAGACGGCGATAATCTCGGGACGTATCCAGTTGAGGATTGGTGTGCCCTGTTTGGCCACCAGGTCAATCTCTACGCCGACCCGCTTGCCTGCCGCTTCGATGCCGGCATTGGCGGCAATCGCGCTGCTGCCGGAAGAGGAGATCAAGCCGTCCGGCGCATCCGATCCTCGCATCAGATCCTCGACCGCCGCGCGGATCTGCCCGAGCGAGGCGTCGATGTTGATGTGTAGCGGCACTTCCTCCGCACCGAAGGCCTTCAGGCCGCGCATGAAGCCGTCGAAGGTGTGCTTGTAATAGGTCAGCTTGCTCGGGGGCGGCAGAAGTGCGATGCGCTTGCGGCCGCGCTTCACCAGCCGTTCGACCGCCTGGTAAGCGAATGTCTCGTTGTCGAAGTCGTGATAGGGATGCTCGATGCCCATGTCTGTGCGACCATGGGTGACGAAGGGCATGTTCTGCTCGGTGAGCAGTCGCACCCGGGCGTCATCCGGCTCGGTGCGTGAAATGATCACACCATCGGCAGACCCGGTCTCAAGGATGTAACGCACCGGCAGCATCGGATCCTTGGTATGCGCATGCGGCGTCACGACGATATGGTAGGGCGTACCGGCCAGCACCTCCGATATGCCGACGACCATCTGGTTGGAAAAGCCGAGGATTTCCTCGTCGATCCCAAGCACCAGCGCGATCACGTTGGTCTTGCCGGTCCTGAGGCGGACACCCGCGCGGTTCGGCTGATAGCCGAGCTGACGTGCGACCATGCGCACGCGTTCCTTGGTCTCCGCGCCGATGTCGGGCGCATCTTTCAGGGCGCGCGACACCGTTGTGATGCCGAGCCCGGTCATGAAGGCGATGGTCTTGAGCGTCGGCCGCTCTTTCGTCGCCACTGGGCGGTCCATCAGGCCGCTCCCCTGCTGATCTGTCATGTCGTCCCCGTCACTCGCACAAGTCACGCTTATAGTTGGCTTTTTCCTGCCTGCAAACCTGGAGACCGGCACCTCCTCCCGGTGCGGTGAAGGAAAAATCTGAAACGATACAGTCGATTTGTCGAGCCCTTTTCCATGCTGCGCTGCGAATGGGTGCAACCAAGACGGGAGATGGCGCGTTATTCTGTGGTTTCCGTCGGATATATGCGCTCCTGGACGCCCATGCAGCAAATTATTCTTGATTGGTCCGCAAGACATTGGAGCTGTAACGATACTTCTCATGCTGCTACGCAATATCCATCTCCCCCAAAGCGTTTTGAGCGACGCGCCTGAAGCACACGCCTGCGCTGAAATTTGGCTGTAATGGAAAATTTACAATCCGACAGGTTGCGCTCAAAAATTCTTTGACATAAGTTTTTCCGGCAACGTTTCAGTGAGGGAGGAGACTCATGAATTTTCGTAGCTTTGCGGCAGCTTTGGCCGCTACTGTTGTCATGCCGTTTGCGGCAGCGCAGGCCACCGATCTCGAAGTAACCCATTGGTGGACGTCGGGCGGTGAAGCCGCTGCTGTCGCCGAGCTTGCCAAGGCATTCGACGCCACCGGCAACAAATGGGTCGACGGTGCTATCGCCGGTTCCGGCGGTACCGCCCGCCCGATCATGATCAGCCGCATCACCGGTGGTGATCCGATGGCTGCAACCCAGTTCAACCACGGCCGCCAAGCCGAGGAACTGGCTGAAGCCGGTCTGATGAAGGACCTCACGGCCGTCGCCGAAAAGGAAGGCTGGAAGGACATCATCAAGCCGGCAAGCCTGCTTGAAAGCTGCACGATCGACGGCAAGGTTTACTGCGCCCCGGTCAACATCCACTCCTGGCAGTGGCTGTGGCTTTCGAACGGAGCATTCGAAAGTGCGGGCGTCGCCGTGCCGAAGAACTGGGACGAATTCGTCGCGGCAGCCCCCGCACTTGAAGCGAAGGGCATTATTCCGCTCGCCGTTGGTGGTCAGCCATGGCAGTCGGCTGGTGCCTTCGACGTTTTGATGGTCGCCATCGCTGGTAAGGAAACCTTCGAAAAGGTGTTCAAGGACAAGGATGCAGACGTTGCAGCCGGTCCTGAGATCGCCAAGGTGTTCGCCGCTGCCGACGATGCGCGCAAAATGTCCAAGGGCTCCAACGTTCAGGATTGGAACCAGGCTACCAATCTGGTCATCACCGGCAAGGCCGGCGGCCAGATCATGGGTGACTGGGCACAGGGCGAATTCGCTCTGGCCGGTCAGGTTGCCGGGAAGGACTATACCTGCCTTCCGGGCCTCGGCGTGAACGAGATCATCTCGACCGGCGGTGACGCATTCTACTTCCCCGTCCTCGATGACGAAGAAAAGTCTGCTGCCCAGGACGTTCTGGCTGCCACCCTGGTTGCACCCGCAACACAGGTTGCGTTCAACCTGAAGAAGGGCTCGCTGCCGGTTCGCGGTGACGTCGATCTCGCTGCTGCCAACGACTGCATGAAGAAGGGCCTCGACATTCTCGCCAAGGGCAATGTCATCCAGGGCACCGACCAGCTGCTTTCTGCCGACAGTCAGAAGCAGAAGGAAGATCTCTTCTCGGAGTTCTTCGCCAATCCGTCCATGACCGTCGAAGATGCGCAGAAGCGCTTCGCCGACATCATCGCTTCCGCTGATTAATCGCGGGTGACCTGTCCAGCCAGGGGCGACCCTGGCTGGACATAGGCCATTTTCGACCCGGGGTAGGGCGTCGAGCCCATGTGCCGGCTGCGTGCGGGAAGCGTGTGCGTTTCAGCGTGACGGCCTTGGTACGACACCCGTGTCCAGGACGAGGAGGACTGACCCATGGCGAGCCCGTCGCATGCTGGTCGACCCAACAAGCTGTTTCGCAATCTGAACGCCAAGATCGCGTCCATTCCAATGGTGCTGACCGCCATGGTCATCTTCCTTGGAGGGACAATCTGGACGGTCGTCTATTCCTTCACCAATTCGCGGCTTTTGCCGCGCGCCAACTTCATAGGCTTCGAGCAGTATGAACGTCTGTGGGATGCGCCGCGATGGATCATTTCGATCCAGAACCTGGCGATCTACGGGATACTCTCGCTGATCTTCTCGATCGTTATCGGGTTCCTACTGGCAGCGCTGATGGATCAGAAGATCCGTTTCGAAAACGCGTTCCGCACGATCTTTCTCTATCCCTTCGCGCTGTCCTTCATCGTCACCGGTCTCGTCTGGCAATGGATCCTCAACCCGGATTTCGGGGTGCAGTCGATCGTGCGGTCGTTGGGCTGGGAGACCTTCACCTTCAACCCGCTCTACAATTCGGAGATCGTCATCTACGGCATCCTGATCGCCGGTCTGTGGCAGGGCACGGGTCTCGTCATGTGTCTGCTGCTCGCGGGTCTGCGTGGCATCGACGAAGACATCTGGAAGGCCTCGCGCGTCGACGGCATTCCCATGTGGAAGACCTATCTCTTCATCATCATCCCGATGATGCGCCCTGTCTTCATCACCACGCTGGTCATCATCACATCCGGCATCGTCCGCCTCTACGACCTCGTCGTCGCCCAGACCAGCGGCGGCCCCGGTATCGCCTCCGAAGTCCCTGCCAAATACGTCTACGACTATATGTTCCAGGCACAGAATCTCGGCCAGGGCTTCGCCGCATCGACCATGATGCTGCTGACGGTCGCGATTATCATCATCCCCTGGGCCTATCTCGAATTCGGAGGAAAGAAGCGTGGCTAATCCCGGTTCTCTCAACGCTACCGCCGCCGGTTTCGACGCGGTCTCAAATCAGGTTGGCTCCGATCATGTAGGGTCGGGCCCACGCGGTGCCAAGCCGAAGCGCACCTTCTCGGGGCGCAACATCATGCTCTACGGGTCGCTGATCTTCTTTGCGATCTACTATCTGATCCCGCTCTACGTGATGATCGTGACGTCGCTGAAGGGCATGCCGGAGATCCGTCTCGGCAATATCTTCTCGCCACCGATGGAGATCACCTTCGAGCCGTGGGTCAAGGCCTGGGCAACCGCCTGCACCGGCCTGAATTGCGACGGCCTGTCGCGCGGGTTCTGGAATTCGGTCCGGATCACCGTGCCTTCGACGCTGATCTCGATCCTGATCGCCTCGGTCAATGGCTATGCACTCGCCAACTGGCGCTTCAAGGGTGCGGAACTGTTCTTCACGATCCTGATCATCGGCGCCTTCATTCCCTATCAGGTGATGATCTACCCGATCGTCATCGTGCTGCGCGAACTCGGCATCTACGGCACGCTTACCGGCCTTGTCGTCGTGCACACCATCTTCGGCATGCCGATCCTGACGCTCTTGTTCCGCAACTACTTCACCTCGCTGCCGGAAGAGCTGTTCAAGGCCGCCCGTATCGATGGGGCGGGGTTCTGGCAGATCTATCTCAGGATCATGCTGCCCATGTCGCTGCCGATCTTCGTCGTCGCCATGATCCTGCAGATCACCGGAATCTGGAACGACTTCCTGTTCGGCGTCGTGTTCACCCGACCGGAATACTACCCGATGACGGTCCAGCTCAACAACATCGTCAACTCGGTCCAGGGCGTGAAGGAATACAACGTCAACATGGCCGCAACACTTCTGACCGGCGCCGTGCCGCTCATCGTCTACTTCATTTCCGGACGCCTCTTCGTCCGGGGCATCGCCGCCGGCGCAGTCAAGGGTTAAGCTCATGTCGCATAGTGTATCGATCAAGGACCTCTCTTTGAGCTTCGGCGCCGTCAAGGTGCTGGAAAACCTCAATCTCGACATCGTCGACGGTGAGTTCATCGTTCTCCTGGGCTCATCCGGCTGCGGCAAGTCCACGTTGCTCAACTGCATCGCGGGACTGCTCGAGCCGACCGACGGGCAGATCTTCATCAAGGGCAAGAACGTCACCTGGGAAGAGCCCAAGGACCGTGGCATCGGCATGGTGTTCCAGTCCTATGCGCTCTATCCGCAGATGTCGGTGAAGAAGAACCTCTCCTTCGGCCTGCAGGTCGCCAAGATGCCGAAGGACGAGATCGAAAAGCGCGTCCAGCGCGCCGCCGACATCCTGCAGATTGGGCCGTTGCTCGACCGCAAGCCCTCGGCACTCTCCGGTGGTCAGCGTCAGCGCGTGGCGATCGGCCGTGCCCTGGTGCGCGACGTCGACGTCTTCCTGTTCGACGAGCCGCTTTCCAACCTCGACGCCAAGCTGCGTTCGGAACTGCGTGTCGAGATCAAGCGCCTGCATCACAGCCTCAAGAACACGATGATCTACGTCACGCACGACCAGATCGAGGCGCTGACGCTTGCCGACCGCATTGCGATCATGAAGAGCGGCGTCATCCAGCAGCTCGCCGATCCGAACACGATCTACAACCAGCCGCGAAACCTCTTCGTCGCCGGCTTCATCGGCTCGCCGTCGATGAATTTCCTGAATGGTGATCTCGTCAATGAAGGCGGCGAGGTCTTCTTCCGCACCCATGACGTTCTCTTCTCTTTGAAGGGATATCGCTCGGCGGAGCCTCTGACCGGCGGTCGCAAGGTGGTGCTCGGCGTGCGTCCGGAGCATATCAAGGTCGATGAAGAGGCTGGCATCGGCGAGTTGCACGAGGCGATCGTCGACATCGAGGAGCCGATGGGCGCCGACAACCTGCTCTGGCTCAAACATGCCGGCCACACCATGTCGGTCCGCATCGGCGGCACCCGTCGTTATGCGCCGGGCGCCAAGGTTCGCCTCGGCTTTGACATGGAAGTTGCCTCCCTTTTCGATGCGCAGACCGAAGAGCGCATCTGACACGTTCCCCCCTGCGTCCCGGCCTGTGACCGGGGCGCCTTTTTCTTCTGCAGGACTGTCGTCATGACCCAGAATGCCCACAACGGCGCCATCGATCTTCACGGCGAATGGCGTCTTTCGTCCGCCAACGGCGATCATCAGGCGGCGATCACGCTGCCGGGCGATGTGCATTCGGCGCTGCATGCCGCAGGCCTGATCCCCGATCCCTATTTCGGTCGGAACGAAGAGGTCGTGCAATGGGTTGCCGAGCGCGACTGGGTCATCGAACGTCAGGTCGTCGTTCCCGATATTTCCGGCAGCTGGTATCTCGACATCTACTATCTCGATACGGTCGCCGTCGTCTTCGTCAACGATGTGCCGGTGCTATCCGCCGACAACTGTTTCCGCCGCTATCGCCCCGATGTCAGCCACGCGCTGCAGCCGGGCGAAAACACCGTCCGCATCGTCTTCCATTCCAGCATCACCGCCGGCGCCGAACGGCAGGCCCGCCAGCCCTTCTATATTCCTTATTCGACCGCGAATTCCCCGATCCCCAACGGCAACATGCTGCGCAAGCCGCAATGTCATTTCGGCTGGGACTGGAACATCGCGATCGCGCCCCTTGGTGTCTATGGCACGCTGTCGCTGAAAAAGCTCGATCCGGCGCGCATCGAGCACGTGGAGACCGAGCAGGTCCATCACGCCGATGGTCGCGTCGAGCTCAAGGTTACCGCTACCATCCACTCTGTTGAGCCGGCCGTCGTGCCCGTGCATTTCTCGCTCGACGGTGAGCGTGTGCGCCTGGACGTCGGCATTGCCGCCGGCGAGACGAAGATCGTGCATGTCTTCGAGATCGAAAACCCGCGGCTCTGGTGGCCCTCCGGTTCCGGCGAGCAGGCGCTCTATACGCTGACTGTCGACCTGCCGAGCGAAACCGTGACCCGCCAGATCGGCCTTCGTACCGTCGAGCTGATCACCGATCCGGACGAGGCTGGCAGCCGCTTCGCGCTCAAGGTCAACGGTCGCGAGATCTTCTGCCGCGGCGCCAACTGGATCCCGGCGGATGCGCTGTTCTCCCGCTCGTCGGAGGAGAAGACCACGGACCTGCTGCAGTCGGCCGCCGACGCGCATATGAACATGATCCGCGTCTGGGGCGGAGGCTTCTACGAGCCGGACTGGTTCTACGATCTGTGCGACCGGCTCGGGCTGATGGTCTGGCAGGACTTCATGTTCTCTTGCAACCTCTATCCTTGCACCGATGACTTCCTCGACAATGTGGCCCACGAAGTCGAATACCAGGTCAAGCGTCTGTCGAGCCATGCCTCCATCGTTATCTGGTGCGGCGACAACGAGCTCGTTGGCGCGCTTACCTGGTTCCCGGAATCCCGCAACAACCGCGACCGCTATCTCGTCGCCTATGACCGCCTAAACCGTGTCATCGAGCAGGGTGTCAAGAAGACTTATCCCCAAGGCATCTGGTGGCCGTCGAGCCCGGCCTCCGGCTATCTCGACTACGGCGATGCATGGCATGCCGATGGCTCCGGCGACATGCATTACTGGTCGGTTTGGCACGAGAACAAGAGTTTTGATAATTACCGAAGCGTCAAACCACGCTTCTGCTCGGAGTTCGGCTTCCAGTCCTATACATCGCTGCCGATCATCGAAGGCTTTGCGGACAAGGCCGACATGAACATCGCTTCGCCGGTGATCGAGCTTCACCAGAAGAATGCCGGCGGCAATGAGCGGATCGCGGGCACCATGTTCCGCTATTTCCGTTTTCCCAAGGATTTCGCCAACTTCGTCTATCTGAGCCAAATCCAGCAGGGCCTCGCCATCAAGACGGCTGTCGAATACTGGCGCTCGCTGAAGCCCCATTGCATGGGCACCATCTACTGGCAGCTCAACGACACTTGGCCGGTTGCTTCCTGGTCCAGCCTCGACTACGGCGGCAGCTGGAAGGCGATGCATTACATGGTGCGCCGCTTCTTCCAACCGGTCGCGGTCGCCGCCATTCCCACAGAGGATGGCAGCAGCATTGCGCTCTCCATGGTCAACGATACGCTCGACACCGTCACAATCGACGCCAATCTCTTCGTTTTGACGCTGTCCGGCGATCGCATTCCGCTCAAAAGCGTGCAGGGCGATTGCGCCCCTGACGCCGCCGACGTGCTTGTTTCCCTCGATGCCAGCGAGATCCCGGCCGATGGCCTGCTTGCCTGGAGCTTTACGGTTTCGAACGGCATGACCGGGGAGGGGCATTTCATCAACGGCACCTACAAGGCGCTCGATCTTGAACCATCGCGTCTCGAAATCTCGGTCACGCCGACCGGCGACGGTGCGTTCGAGGTGGCTGTCACGTCCCAGGGCCTGGCGCTCTTCATCATGCTCGAAAGCGCGACCCCCGGCCGCTATTCCGACAACGCCTTTGATCTTTCGGCAGGAGAGAGCCGCCGCATCATCTTCAAACCGGACACACCGCTTGCCGCCGGCGCAGTGCCGGAGTTCCGGATCTACGATCTTTACAGCTGCCAGTCGGCAGACTGACAGCCATCATTTCTAAGGCCCTGGGCGCCCGATCCAGGACCAAACGAGGAGGAGACTACCCCCATGACCAAACTCGGCTTCCAGCTCTACAGCGCCCGCAATTTCCAGCCCTTCAGCGGCATCTATCCGAAGCTCCAGGCCGCCGGCTACAGTGAGGTCGAGGGTTACGGCGCCCTCTATGCATCGCTTGCCGACGGTGAGCTCGACGCCTTCCGCAAGGAACTCGACGACAACAGCCTGACCATGCCGACCGCCCATTTCGGCCTCGACATGATCGAGAACGATCCTGATCGTGTGATCAAGATCGCCAGGACGCTCGGTATTGAAGCCGTCTACTGCCCCTATCTGATGCCCGATCAGCGCCCGACGGATGCGGCCGGCTGGTTCGCCTTTGGCCAGCGCCTGCAGGCCGCCGGCAAGCCGCTGCGCGATGCCGGCCTTGTCTTCGGCTGGCACAATCACGACTTCGAATTTGCGGCCCTACCGGATGGATCGACGCCGCAGGAGCAGATCTTCGCCGGCGGTCCCGAGCTCGACTGGGAAGCCGATATCGCCTGGGTCATCCGTGGCGGTGCCGATCCCTTCTCCTGGATCGAAAGCTACGGCAAACGCATCAGTGCCGTGCATGTAAAGGATATCGCCCCCGCAGGTGAAAACACCGAGGAAGACGGCTGGGCGGATGTTGGCCATGGCACCGTCGACTGGAAGGGCCTGATCGCGGCGCTGAAGAGCACCCGCGTCAAGCATTTCGTCGTCGAGCACGATAATCCCAAGGATATCGACCGGCTGATCAGCCGTTCGATCGCTTCCTTCAAAACCTATTGAACCCATCGCAGCAAGCAGGACATTTCCCATGGCACGCGAACTCGGCGTCGGCATCATCGGATGCGGCAATATTTCCACCACCTACTTTTCGCTGGCGCCGCTGTTTCGCGGCTTGAAGGTCGTCGCATGCACCGACATCAATATGAGTGCGGCGCAGCTGCGCGCCGAAGAATACGGCGTGAAGGCGCAGACGATCGACGAACTTCTCGCCAATGACGAGGTCGACATCGTCGTCAACCTGACGATCCCGGATGCGCATTATCCCGTCTCCAAGCGTATCCTTGAAGCCGGAAAGCATGTCTATTCGGAAAAGCCGCTCGTGCTCTCACTGGAGCAGGGCGAAGACCTGCGTGCCATTGCCAAGTCCAAGGGCCTGTCGGTCGGCTGCGCACCCGATACCTTCCTTGGTGGCGCCCACCAGCTGGCGCGTGCCTATATCGACAAGGGCGGCATCGGCCGCGTCACCTCCGGCACCTGCCATGTGATGAGCCCCGGCATGGAAATGTGGCATCCGAACCCGGACTTCTTCTTCTTGCCCGGCGGCGGCCCGGTCCTCGACCTCGGCCCCTATTACATCGCCAACCTGATCAACCTGATCGGCCCCGTGAAGCGGGTGGCAGCCCTGACCTCCATGGCGAACGAGACCCGGACGATCACCAGCCAGCCGCGCAGTGGCGACGTCATCCCGGTCAAGACCCCGACCAACATCCACGCGCTCCTGGAATTCCAGAACGGCGCGACCATCACGCTGTCTGCCAGCTGGGATGTCTGGAGCCACCGCCACGCCAATATGGAACTCTACGGCACCGATGGCTCGCTCTACGTGCCCGATCCGAACTTCTTCGGCGGCGTCGTCGAGGCTTCCGGCCGCAACAAGGACATCCAGCCGCTCGAAGCCTGGGATCACCCCTTCGGTCGCAACAACCAGGAAAGCCCGCAAGGTCCTCGCGCCAACTACCGCACGGCCGGCCTTGCCGACATGGCGGGCGCGATCCTCGAAGGCCGCGATGCCCGCTGCTCGCTGGACCGCACGCTACACGGCGTCGATGTCATGGTGTCGATCCTGAAGTCCGGCGAGACGGGTGAATTCGTAACCCTGTCGACAACCTGCACCCAACCGGCGGCTCTGGGTATCGACGAAGCGCAGGCTCTGCTTAGATAAGGGTTGTGATGTTGTCTGCCCCTCATCCCCCTGCCGGGACCTTCTCCCCGCAGGCGGGGAGAAGGGGGCACGCGGCCGCCGCATCGGCCTTCTCCCCGTTTACGGGGAGAAGGTGGCGGCAGCCGGATGAGGGGCAACATCGCTCAACAGACCTTCCGGGAGAGAACCATCCATGACCTATACCCCCGCCGAAAACCGCTATGAGCGGATGACCTATAATCGCTGCGGCAAGAGCGGGCTGAAGCTGCCGGCGATCTCGCTCGGCCTCTGGCACAATTTCGGCAATGACACGCCGCATTCCACCAAGCAGGCGATCTGCCGTAGGGCTTTCGACCTCGGCATCACCCATTTCGACCTCGCCAACAATTACGGCCCGCCGGCCGGCTCTGCAGAAGAAGCCTTTGGCGAGATCCTCAAGACCGATTTCCGAGGCTACCGCGACGAACTGATCATCTCGTCCAAGGCCGGCTACAACATGTGGCCCGGTCCTTACGGCGAATGGGGTAGCCGCAAATATCTGATCGCCTCCTGCGACCAAAGCCTGAAGCGCATGGGCCTCGACTATGTCGACATCTTCTATTCGCACCGCTTCGATCCCGACACGCCGCTCGAGGAGACCTGCGGCGCGCTCGACCACATCGTCCGTTCGGGCAGGGCGCAATATGTCGGCATTTCCTCCTACAATTCCAAGCGCACCCGCGAAGCCCATGCCATCCTGAAAAGCCTTGGCACGCCGCTTCTCATCCACCAGCCCAGCTATTCGATGATCAATCGCTGGATCGAGGAAGACGGGCTGATCGACACGCTCGAAGACCTCGGCGTCGGTTCGATCGTCTTCTCGCCGCTCGCGCAGGGCATGCTGACCTCGAAATATCTCAACGGCATTCCGGAAGGCACCCGCGCCACGCAGGACAAGTCGCTTGACCCGGGCTTCCTCAACGAGCGCAATCTCGAAAACATCCGGGGCCTCAACAAGATCGCGGAAAAGCGCGGCCAGACGCTGGCGCAGATGGCGCTCGCCTGGGTGCTGCGCGGCGGCCATATCACCACCGCCCTGATCGGCGCGTCGAAGCCCTCTCAGGTCGAGGACTGCGTCAAGGCAATCGAAACGCCGCACTTCACCGCGGAAGAACTCGCCGAGATCGACGTTTTCGCCAAGGACGCCGACATCAACATCTGGGCAGCGTCCGCCGAGCGCAAGGGCCCGCCACGGAAGAAGAAGTAGAAACCTATCTCCCCCCTTGCGGGGGAGAACGGGATTTCAGCAGCTTAGCGTCAGCTAAGTGCTAGAAATCCCAAGAGAGGGGCTTGTCAGTCAGGCAGCCCCTCTCCTGAAAAATCTAGGGCTTGAGCCTTTGGCTAGACCCTGATTTTTCTTCCTCTCCTGCAGGGGGAGAGGTAACTGCGGAGGAGGAACCACACGTCATGATCATCAACCCCATCCTGCCGGGCTTCAATCCGGATCCGTCGATCTGCCGCGTGGGCGAAGACTACTACATCGCCACCTCCACCTTCGAATGGTACCCCGGCGTGCAGATCCATCATTCACGCGACCTCGTGAACTGGGACCTCGTGACCCGCCCGCTCAACCGCGCAAGCCAGCTCGACATGCGCGGCAATCCCGACAGCGGCGGCGTCTGGGCGCCGTGTTTGTCCTATGCGGACGGGTTGTTCTGGCTCGTCTATACCGACGTGAAGCGTTTCGAAGGTTCCTTCAAGGACGCACACAATTACATCGTCACCGCACCTTCGATCGAAGGGCCCTGGTCCGATCCCATCTATGTCAATTCCTCAGGCTTCGACCCCTCGCTCTTCCATGACGATGACGGCGCCAAGTGGTTCCTCAACATGCAGTGGAACCACCGCCCCGAAGCCCGCAACACCATCGGCCATGCCAAATTCGACGGCATCCTGCTGCAGGAATGGGACCCGAAGACGAAGACGCTCACCGGCCCGATCAGGAACATTTTCGAGGGCAGCAAACAGGGCCTGGTCGAAGGCCCGCATGTCTTCAAGCGGAATGGCTGGTACTACCTGACGACTGCCGAAGGCGGCACTGGATATGACCATGTCGTCACCATGGCCCGCTCGCGCGCCATCGAGGGTCCCTATGAGATGCACCCGAATACGCATCTCATCACCTCCAAGGATGACCCGGACGCAGATCTGCAACGCGCCGGTCACGGCCAATATGTCGAAACACCTGACGGTCAGTTCTATCACACCCATCTCTGCGGCCGCCCCATGCCGCCCAAGCGTCGCTGTACGCTCGGCCGCGAAACGGGCCTGCAGAAATGCGTCTGGAAGGAGGATGGCTGGCTCTATCTCGAACAGGGCGGCGTCGTGCCCGCCGTCGAGGTTCCAGCGCTTAATGGAGCTATCAAGCGCGAGGAACCGGTCGAGATTGTCAGGACGTTCGACAGCCCCGACTTACCTAGGGAATTCCAGTGGCTGCGCACTCCGCATCCGGAACGCCTGTTCAGCCTAAGCGAGCGGGCCGGGCGCTTGCGCCTTTTCGGCCGGGAAAGCATCGGTTCCTGGTTCGAACAGTCGCTGATTGCCCGCCGTCAGGAGCATCACCGCTTCCGTGTAGAAACGCGTCTCGAGTTTTCCCCCGAAACCTATCAGCAGGTCGCAGGCCTGACGCATTACTACAACCGCACCAAGTTTCACGCGCTCGGGATATCGACGGACGAAAAGCTTGGCCGCTCGCTTATCATCCTGTCCTGCCCAGGCGACTATCCCTCCGGCAACCTCACTTTCCCAATCGGCATGGGCCAATCGATCCCCGAGGGTGCCATCGATCTTGCTATGGAGATCACCGAGAACGATCTGCAATTCTCCTGGCGGATTGCAGGCGAGGGTGACTGGCAGCCCATCGGCCCCGTCCTCGACGCCGGCGTCGTTTCCGACGAGGGCGGTTTCGGCGAACACGGCTCGTTTACCGGGGCGTTTGCCGGCATGTTCTGTTTTGATGTGTCGGGGCAGGGCAAAGCGGCGGATTTCGAGCGGTTTGTCTATCGGCGGGGGTAAGGGGCGCGCTGACATACGCCGCCGTCATCCTCGGCCCTGCGCCGAGGATCTGCCGACGTCGCACATGCCGAGCATGGCGATCAGATTCTGGGCGGACAGCCTGTCGACTAGGTGGCGAAAAGGATTGCCAAGCCAAGTCTCAGCATCGAGACGGGATTGCTCAGGCCGAACATCACGAAGGCGACTACGGTCAGCAGCCCCCATGACAGCCAGTATGTTCGATAGTTTCCTGTGCGATAGCCGAGAACGCAGACCAGCAGGTTTGACGCCACGAGCAGCGAGCCCAACCAGATTGATCTAACGCCCATCATCGGTAGCAACTGAGCCAGGGCGGCGATAACCACCGCCGAAACGAACAACTGCCGGGTTTTGGTCATGGCCTGTGTTTCCCATCTGCGCGGAAATAGCCGGCTGAGTGAACGGTCTCACCCCAACCGCTGCGCATGCCACTTCAGATGATCCTCCATGAAGGTCGAGATGAAGTAGTAGGAGTGGTCATAGCGCTCATGCATGCGCAGCGTCAGGCCAATGTCCGTGCCCTTCACCGCCTCTTCGAATTTCCAGGGGGCGAGACCTGTCTCGAGGAAACTGTCGGCCTTGCCTTGATCAACAAGGAATTCCGGGAAGCGGGCGCCGTCTTCCACCAGTGCGCAGGCGTCGTATTCACGCCACTTCGCCCGGTCGGGGCCGAGATATTTCTCAAACGCATCCTGCGTCCAGTCCGCCGTCAGCGGATTGACGATCGGGGCGAAGGCTGAGCAACTCTTGAAGCGCTCAGGGTTCTTCAGCGCAATCGTCATGGCGCCATGGCCGCCCATGGAATGGCCGAAAATGCCCTGGCGGTCCATGTCTGCGCGGAACTGCTCGGCGATCAGGCTGGGAAGCTCTTCCGTGATGTAGGAATACATCTTGTAATGCTCGGCCCAGGGCGTTTCCGTGGCATTGAGATACATGCCCGCACCCTTGCCCATCTTCCAGTTGGTCAGCTCATCGGCCACGTCATTGCCGCGCGGGCTGGTGTCCGGGCAGACGACGATCAGGCCGAGCTCGGCGGCCATGCGGCGGTACTCGCCCTTTTCCATCACATTGGCATGGCTGCATGTCAGCCCTGAGAGATACCAGAGCACCGGCCGCTTTTCGGTGGTCGCCTGGGGGGGCACGAAGACGGCAAAGGTCATCTCGGTGCCGGTCGCCTCCGATGCGTGAGAGAAGACGCCCTGCATGCCGCCGAAGGCGGTGTTCTGGGAAAGGATATTCATGGGGATCTGTCCTTGTTCAGGCCCTTTCGGGGCTCATTTCTTCACCCGACGGCAAAGCCGGTCGAGCGTTTCGAGGAAGGCCGAACGGTCGCGCGGCGAAAAGGCGGCATTGTAGCCCTTGCTCTCGCCGGTCTCGCGCAAGTGTGCGCCAAGGTCGCGCATCGCCGTCGCCATGCCAATATTGGCCGTGTCGAAGATCCGTCCTGTCGGGCCGGTGACCATTGCACCGGCGGCGACGCATCGACCGGCCAGCGGCACATCGGCGGTCACGACGATGTCACCTTCGCTGCAGCGCTCGGCAATCCAGTCGTCAGCCGCATCGAAGGCGCCTGATACAATGACATTCTTCACCATCGGATCGCGCGATGGGCGAAGGCCGGAATTCGCAACAAAGGTCACCGGCAGATCATGCCGCTCGGCCACTTTCAGGATCTCCGGCTTCACCGGACAGGCATCGGCATCGACATAGATTTCGGGCATCGGCTATCCTTTCCGCAGCATATCCACATGCGGGATGCCATCCTCCAGATACTCCTCCGAGATCACCTCAAACCCCAGCGACCCATAGAATTTCTGCAGATGGCTCTGCGCCGAGATCTCGATCGGTTTACCCGGATGGCGCTTCTCGACCTCTGAAATCGCCTCGCGCATCAGCGCTTCGCCAAGCCGCTTGCCGCGATGATCAGGAGAGACCGCGACGCGGCCAATGCGCGGATGGTGCTCCGCCGAAGGCCGCCACAGCCTTGCGCAGGCGAGCAGGTCCTCGCCATCGAGCAGGCGAAGATGCAGGCAGTCCTTGTCGTTCCCGTCGAGCTCCGGATAGGGGCAGTGCTGCTCGACGACGAAGACGTCGACGCGCAGCTTCAGCATGTCGTAGAGGTCTGCGGCGGAGAACTCGTCGAGCCTCCGCACGTCGACAGTGTAAGGCGCAGACATCAATAGACCACGACGCCGCGGATCGATTCGCCCTTGTGCATCAGGTCAAAGCCCTTGTTGATGTCTTCGAGCGGCATGGTGTGGGTGATCATCGGGTCGATCTGGATCTTGCCCTCCATGTACCAGTCGACGATCTTCGGAACGTCGGTGCGGCCGCGCGCGCCGCCAAAGGCGGTGCCCATCCAGTTGCGGCCGGTGACCAGCTGGAACGGACGCGTCGAGATTTCCTGGCCGGCGCCGGCGACGCCGATGATGACGGACTTGCCCCAGCCGCGATGCGAGCTTTCCAGCGCCTGGCGCATCACCTTGGTATTGCCGGTGCAGTCGAAGGTGTAGTCCGCACCGCCGATCAGATCGTTGCCGCGTTTCGTCAGGTTGACAAGATAGGGCACGATGTCGTCGCCGACTTCCTTCGGGTTGACGAAATGCGTCATGCCGAATTTTTCGCCCCAGGCCTTGCGATCCGGGTTGATGTCGACGCCGATGATCATGTCGGCACCGGCCAGGCGCAGGCCCTGCAGCACGTTCAGACCAATGCCGCCGAGACCGAAGACGATGGCGGTCGAGCCGATCTCGACCTTGGCGGTGTTGATGACCGCACCGATGCCGGTCGTTACACCGCAACCGATGTAGCAGATCTTGTCGAAGGGCGCGTCCGGGTTGACCTTGGCAACGGCAATCTCGGGCAGAACGGTAAAGTTCGAGAACGTCGAGCAGCCCATGTAGTGGTGGATCTTGGCCTTGCCGATCGAGAATCGGCTCGTACCGTCAGGCATCACGCCCTGTCCCTGGGTTGTGCGGATCGAGGTGCAGAGATTGGTCTTGCGCGAGGTGCAGGAATAGCATTCGCGGCATTCCGGCGTGTAGAGCGGAATGACATGGTCGCCCTTCTTCACCGAGGTCACGCCCGGGCCGACATCAACCACGATGCCTGCACCTTCATGGCCGAGAATGGCCGGGAAGAGACCTTCCGGATCGGCGCCCGAGAGCGTGAAATCGTCGGTGTGACAGATCCCGGTGGCCTTCACCTCGATCAGCACTTCGCCGGCGCGCGGGCCTTCGAGTTGAACGGTCATGACCTCAAGCGGCTTTCCAGCCTGCACGGCGACGGCGGCGCGAACATCCATGGTTTTTCTCCTGACAAATCGTTGGTGGCGACTTTGGCACGCCTTCGCCATCCGGCTCAAGGCCCGAGCCGGATTTTCTCAAAAGTCTGATTTTTATCGTCTATTCGGCGGTGAGCACGGGGAAATGCGGGGCTGCATCTGGCCGCAGTTTACCCGTCTGTCTGGGATCCTCGAAAATCTCGACCATGCGTTTGTAGGGCTTGAAGCCGGAGCGCTGGTAGAAGGCGAGTGCCGCCGGATGGTCGAGATGGCAGGTGTGAACCCAGAAGCGTGATATCGGCTTTTCCCAGGCCGTGTCGATCGCGACATTCATCAGGATACGCCCGGCGCCGGAGCCAATCAGGCGCTGGTCGAGACCGAAAAAGGAGAGTTCGCATTCTGCGCCTTCGCGGAAGTCGAGTTCCAGCAGCCCGAGCTTTTCGCCGTTGCGCGTCAGCGCATGGATTTCAACGGCGGGATCTTCGATGATGGCCCTCAGCTTCTCGTCATCCATCACGGCGCGCGAGACCCAGAGCCAGTCCTCTCCCACGCGGCGGTAGAGCGCGCGGTAATCCTCAAGCGCCGGCGCGTTCCAGCGCTCCACCGTCAGCCCATCGGTCGGCGGATTGGGGCGAGGTGCTGGTCTTGTCGTCATTTCAAGGCAGGTGACGATGGTCGCGAGCATGTTCGGCGCGACGTCGTGATAGCCGGCGGGGAGGGGCTTTTGTTCGGTATCCATGCGGTCTCTTGGAGCTTGAGCGCCGCCGCATGTCAAGCGGGTGAAGCAGCGGCGGGATCAGGGAAACAGTCTGTCGCAGGCATAGATCACGGCGTAGACGTGGATGGCCAAGGCCGCATAGTAGCCGAAGCCGGTCATCAGGCGCTCCGGACCATTCATCGGCACGAGGGCCTCGCGGGGCTTTGCCGACTTCGTCCTGATCATGCCAAGCAGGGTGAAAAGTGCCACGCCGATCGTCAGTGCTGGTGCTGAAAGCCCAATTCTCCAGCCGGTCCAGGTCACCACGCCTGTCACCAGAAAACTGGTGAGCGCGAGGGCGCGTGGCGCTTGAAACACCTGTCGCAGCACCTGGCCGCCGTCAAAGCGGTAGGTCGGAAGAAGGTTCAGAAGATTGAAGGCGCCGAGAATCACCAGAAAGACCAGGATCGGGCCATCCATCGCCGTCGAATGGGGAATGTCCCCCGCCGATTGATGGGCAGCGACAAGGATCGGGACAAGCAGCGCCGAGAAGCCGGCCCCCATCAGGGCGCAGGTTGCGACCTCGAAATGGGTATTATAGGGGCGCCCGCCGATGGCCACGCCGCCCAGCAGCGGCACGAACAGCATGCGCGCCGTCGGATGGCCGAAGGCGCGGTAGGCCACCATGTGGCCGAGTTCATGCAGCAGGATGACGAGGGTCAGGAACACCGAGATCATCAGGCCCTGTGCGGTCAGGCCAAAAAATGGCCAGAGCAGAACGGTCGAGAACAGCACGAGTACGGTTTGCCAAAGCGGGTGTTCGAAATGCAGAAGGCCCGACGCCGGACTTTCCTCCACATGGTTCTGCAATGCGGAGAGTTCGCGGGCGAGGGCTATGCGCCGGAACAGATAAAAGGCGAGCCCGCGATAGTTGTCCGTCTGCTCGAAGGTGACCCGGCTGCCGAGGGGGGCACGTTCGACCTTGCGGCTTTCGCGATAGCCTTCCCAGAAGGTGTGGTCGAGCGTCGTGTCATTGACCACCCTCAGTTCGCAGGTGAAACAGCCGGCGGCCGTCATCGCGGTGCGGTCAACGATCATGGTTCGTCTGCTGGGATGCCCGTGACGATCGCTTTGCCGATAGGCGAATTCCACCAGGTCCGGTTTGCCATCGACAGGTTCGACGGCAATGACATTTGGATGCCAGGAGGTTTGGTCGCCAGCGGGACGGGTGATGTTCCACAGCTCTTCAGGACGCTCGCGGATGATACGGCTCACGCGGATGGTCCGCCGCCCAAGCGGTGCTGCCATCAGAAGCCACAGCAGGCCGAGATTGAAGGCGGCCAGAAACACTGCGGCCTGATACGTCGCCAAGAAGCTCTCCCGGTGCTGCGGATGAATGCGCCGAACCTAGGCGAGAACCCTTAGAATCCCGTGATTGAAATCATTCAAATGCCGTCGAACGGCCGGTCTTTCAGGCAATGTCCGCGACGGTCCGTGCCGGCGTTGTGCGTCTCTGTTCGCGCCAGAGAATGAAGAGACCCGATCCGACGATGATCAGGATGCCGAGCCATTTGGACGGTGTCGGAAATTCGTCAAACAGCAGGTAACCCAGCGCAACGGCGGCGATGATCTCGAAATACTGGAAGGGCGCGAGCACGGACAGCGTCGCCATGCGAAAGGCGCGGACGACGAGGAGATGGATGTAGCCGGAGATCGCGCCGAGCAGGACGAGCAGGACGAGGCCAAGCCATGAGGTCGGCAGCGACATCTCGAAGTCGACGCCGTCGGCAGCGGTGCCGAGCAACAGGGCGCCCCCCATGAAAATCGTGCCACCGATCCCGGCCATAGTCTGCATGGTCATCGGGGTGTCGGCCTCGCCGATCGCCCGGTTCAGGAACATGTAGAGCGCATAGAGAAAGGCGCAGGCGACAGGCAACAGGGCCTTCATGCCGAAAACTTCGTAGCTCGGCTGGATGACGATCATCGCACCGCCAAAGCCGACCGCGATCGCCAGCCAGCGGCGCCAGCCGACTTTTTCCTTGAGGAAGATGGCCGACATGGCCGTCAGAATGAAGGGCTCGACAAAGTAGATGGCGAAGACATCGGCGAGCGGCATGTATTTGACCGCCATGAAAAACATCAGGCTCGCGGCGCCATGGATCGCGCCGCGCAGCAGGTTCATCCACGGCCGTTTCGCCGAAAAGGCTGCCAGACCGTTGAGGGCGATCAGAACCGGCAGGACCGAGGCCAGCTGGAAGAAGAAGCGGTAAAAGGTTACCTGTCCCGGTGACATGCCTTCGACCGTCGCCATGTATTTGGCAATGGCATCCATCACCGGAAGCACGAGCATGCAGCCCGCCATGAGGACCATGCCGCGAAATGGACTGGAAGGCGTGGCGCTCATTGTCGGGACTCACCGGAGGACTTCGTGCTTGAGAGAACAAGCATGAGGCGCGCTCCGTGATCAAGCAAAGAAAATGCGGAACAAAAATTCGCTGGCAGCGTTTACGACGCGTTTGTACGCATCTCCAGGATGTCGCCGTGTGACGGGTTTTCACCTGTTGGTGGCGCCTGCGGAAAGATGCAGGATCATCATGTCGTCTAATGTAGCGATGTGAGATCGAGGTAGAAAGGACCGTCGCCCTCCGGGTCGACGTTTCCTCACGGTCAGGAGAAGTCGCATGCCCGCACGTAAGGTCTATCCCCGGATGACGGATTCGAGTGACGATACGCTTGGGGGCCGCCTGTCGGCTGCGCGCGACGCATCTGGCCTCTCACTTGCCGATGTCGCGAACCGCGTCGGTGTAAAGCGCGACAGCCTCTTGGCCTGGGAAGCGGATCGTGCCGAGCCGAGACCGTCAAACCTGATCGATCTCGCAGGCATTCTCGGTGTTTCGCCCATGTGGCTGATGACCGGCGTCGGTTCGGGCCCCATTCAGGAGGCCGGCGATCTGCCGCTCGAAGCGCTCAAGCTCGATCTTCAGCGCCTGACCGAGGCGCATCTCGAATGCGGCCGGCTGATCGAGAAGATTGCCCGACAGATCGAGACCTACGAGGAACGGCACGAAAGTCGCCGCGATTCCGGCGATCTCGACGGCCCGGTAATGGGACGCGCCTGAGGTCTCAACCTTCGTTCACCGTGGGCCCGAAGACGTCTTCGAACGCTTCGCGCAGGCGCATGTCGACATCTGCCATCATCACCGGCAGCCCGAGATCGACGAGGCTTGTCACACCATAGGCGGAGATGCCGCAGGGCACGATCCCGGTGAAGTGTGAGAGATCGGGATCGACATTGATCGACAGGCCGTGAAAACTCACCCAGCGGCGCAGGCGAATGCCGAGCGCTGCGATCTTGTCCTCGCTCATCGTGCCATCGGGCAGAACAGGCTTTTCCGGACGACGCACCCAGACGCCGACGCGGTCCTCGCGGCGCTCGCCCTTGACGTTCATGCTGTCGAGCGTGCGGATCACCACTTCCTCGAGGGCCGCCACATAGGCGCGGACATCCTGGCGCCGGCGCTTCAGGTCGAGCATCACATAGGCCACCCGCTGGCCCGGACCATGATAGGTGTATTCACCGCCGCGACCGGTCGCGAAAACCGGGAATCGTTCGGGCTCGATCAGGTCCTTGGAATCAGCACTGGTGCCGGCCGTATAAAGGGGAGGGTGCTCCACCAGCCAGACCAGTTCGTCGGCCTTTCCGTCGGCAATCAGAGCCACCTGATGCTCCATTTCGGCAACCGCATCCTCATAACCCACGAGACCGTCCGAGACTCGCCAACGCACCGAAGGTGAGCCTTCACGAGGGTGCATGGCATGGTCGAGATCTGTGCGAAGCATGAAAATTGCCTTGGGCTGTGGATTGGCGAAAAGCCTTGTTTTCCCTGTATTTGGCAAGAAAAGCCCCGGAGTTCAAGGGCGCCGGCCTCCCCCATGCAGGGGGCTTATCCACCGGTCATGACGAATTTTCAAAAATCTGTCACGGCGGGCTTGTGGACCCCCAAGGCTTTTGCTACATGCAGCCCCGCCGGAGCAATTCGGCGCCTACCACGATGCGGTCGTGGCGGAATTGGTAGACGCGCAGCGTTGAGGTCGCTGTGGGGCAACCCGTGGAAGTTCGAGTCTTCTCGACCGCACCAAAAAAGAACCCGGCCTTCGAGCCGGGTTTTTTGTTGCCCGCATGGCGGGCCGCCTGTTCGGCACCCAGCGGATGCCTCAGACATTCTCTTGTGTGCAACGCTAGTAGCGCGACAATTTCTTGTGTACGATTTTTACACTTTGCTAAATATTGGCATCGGCATAGTCTGATATTATATTATGTGCGAGGGGCGTTATGTATCAAACACTTGCCAGTGCCGGCGGGCTTGCTTCAGGCCGTATCCCGCGTTCGCTCTCGTTCGGCATATTCCCTCGCGTCCTCGGTCTTGCCTTGATGATCCTAGTCGGCCCGCTCGCGGCGAACCCTGGACTTGCGCAGACCCCGTCGTCCGACGAGGGTCGGCTTGTCGAGAGTGTTGATATCGTTCTCGCCAATCCCTCTGCAGATGCGGCAGCGAATGACCGGGTGATCGATGCGATCCGGCGCAATATCGGCCTGTTTCCAGGCGCATCCTTCAACCGTGCCGAATTGGAGATCGCGATTGCCCGGGCCAGCCGTCAGGCGACGGTGGCGTCGGCCGAACTCGAAGTCTCCTCCGGGCGCTCGGGTGGGGTCGCCCTGACGATCAATGCAACGCTCAGCGACCAGATTCTGCGCGCGGATCGGGGGTATTTGGTCAGTGGAGACACCAAGGATCTGCCCATCCTCTATGACAGCGAAGGGACCATCATCGTCGGGAAACTCGAGACCCTGACGATGCTCTATGGCAATGTCGATGCTTGGTATGGACGCCCCGACCTGTTCCTAAATGGAAATCCGTTGGCGTCTGGAAACATGGCCGGCAGCGGCGCAAGCGGATGGGGGGAAGGCTTCATCCATACGGGGCTCTATGGATTGACGCCGATTGGCGACGATATCTATGCCTATGGCGGCCTCAGCGGCATCGTCAGCGGGTCGGCGGGAACCGAGTTGTTCACCGATGAAAGCCGCGCACACTTTGGTGTCGAAGACGCCTATGTCGGTCTTGTCGGAGGTCAAACCTACGACTCGGGCGACCGGCTCGTGTGGAACGCCTCTGTCGGGCGCAAGCGCTATGCGATCGCCGACAGCATGATTATCGGAAACACCGCATCGAACGGCGATGAACGGGCTGCGCTGCAGTCCAATCCGCGCTGGGCGGCGGACATGCTGGTGCTGGGGCAGTTGCGCTACAACAACAGCCTGTTCGAGCTGTTCTACCTCGATCCCGACGAACTTCCCGTCGTCGATTCTCGCACGCGCATGGTTGGGCTGAATGTCGAGACGCCGGTGGGCGGCGGTTTCAAGCTCGGCGGCAGCTATATCAGAGTTCTGGAATCGAGCTCTTCCTATTTCGCCCAGACTGCGCCTAATCCCACCACGGCCAAACTGGGGCGCAAAGGGCTTGAGGTGTTCAATGCGCGCATTCGTTGGGATCAGCCGAATGGCGACTTCTTCGGCAATGCGGAATTCGCCCTGCAGCGCAACGACAATTTCGATATGCACGCGACAGCGCTGGCGGCCGAAATTGGCTACCAGTTTTCCGAGATAGCGTGGCAACCCGTCGTCAGCTATCGCTACGCCCAGTTTTCGGGTGACGATCCCGCCACCGCGCGTTTCGAACGCTGGGATCCGCTGCTGTCCGGCGGAAACGGCGAGCAATGGGTGCAGGGGATCAACCATTTCAAGGTGTTCCAGGATAGCAACCTGATCGCCCACCGTCTGCAATTGCGTTTGCGACCCACACCCATGGTCGAACTGGTGCCGCAATTCTGGGTCTTCAGGGCTGACAGCGCCACCAATCTCGGTGGCAACCCCGCTTTGTCATCACTAGGTTCGAAAGAACTCGGCTACGAGGCCAACCTGACGGCCAAGTGGTTCATCTCCCCCAAGGTGATGCTGCAGGGCCATGTTGCCGCGACTTTCCCGGGCGATGCGGTCAAGCAGGCGACCTCGGGTGGTGCCGATACTTGGTGGAGCGCGATGGCCTTCCTGCGCGTGGCGTTTTGAGTTTAACAATTTCCAAGGAGGATGCCGAAATGGACAGACGTGATTTGTTGAAGGGCGTGTCGCTTGCTGCCGGTGCGGTCGCAGCGAGCGCGGTCATTGATGGGGTCGCCGGTAACGAGGCCACTGCGCAGATGGGTGGCGGCCGAGCCGATGGCAACGCCGTTGTCGGCATTACGCCCACGCCTGAAGATTTCTTCATATCCAACCGCTTCGCGGGTCGAACCTTCATCGTGACCGGCTCGGCGCGCGGCATGGGCCAGGCAGCGGCGATCCGGCTTGCGCGCGAAGGCGCCAATGTCGTCGGCGTTGACTGGATCAAGGATCTCGGAGAGGCGACGCACAATTCAATTCTTGCCGGCGGCGGCAAGAGCGTTTTCGTGTTCGGTGACGTCGGCGATCCCGCCGTCTCGGAGCAGGCCGTTGCCCAGGCCGTATCGCAGTTTGGCAAGCTCGACGGGGCACTCAACAATGCGGGGGTGATGGACGGCGTCTACTCGGGTGATCCGATCAATTACGAGAAGCAGCGCGACCTGATCTTCGCGCCGATTCACGAGGCCGGCGACCTCTATTGGGACAATGTCTTCAAGACGAACGTGACCGGCGTGTTCTACAGCATGCGGGCGCAGTTGAAGCAGCTGGTCAAGCAGAGCGCCGGCGGAGCGATTGTCAATGTGGGCTCCATCGCCGGCATGACGGGGCTTTCCGGCAATCCGGCCTATGTGGCGAGTAAACATGCCGTCACCGGATTGACCCGGAATGCGGCGATCGACTACGCGCCCTACGGCATTCGTGTGAATTCGGTCAACATGGCGGCGACCGATACGCCGATGGTGGCGCGCGCCGGCGAACTGGTGGCGCTCGCGTCGCAGGCCGCGACCGGACCGACCATGGGGCGAATCAAGATCGACAGCATCCTCGCCTATACCGACAAGAAGCATCGTCCGGCGACTGTGGCCGAGCAGGTGAGCATGATGTTGTTCCTGCTGTCCGATGAGGCGTCCAATTTTACCGGCGGCATCTACGCGACCGACGGAGGCTGGACGGCCTATTGAACCGACCGTGCAAGGCGGCGTATCATCGGTTCAAGACCAATGATGCGCCGCCGGCCATCTTCGTCTGCATTCTTCCTGGCCGATGCCCGGCGAAAAGGAGCGGTCCATGACGATCTCACTGGATGCTGCAGCCCAAGTTTATCGTGAAGCGGTGCGCCAGTCCGTGCGCAAGCATGCGACGTTCCATCTCGTCGAGGCGGCACTGCTGGTGGTGACGGGCATCTTCGCGGCTTTGTTTCCGTTGGTCTCGTCCGCCGCGGCAGTTGTCACCTTCGGCTGGCTGATGGTGCTGACAGGCCTGATCCAGTGCCTTGGACTGATCAGTGCTCGCCACGCGCCGAATTTCTGGCTGCAGTTCACTTCCGCCGTGCTTGCGGTGCTGCTGGGTATCCTGCTGCTGCGCAATCTCGGCGAAGGCCTTCTGCTTCTCTCGCTGCTGATGGTGATCTTCCTCATGATCGAAGGGATTTCGAAGGTCGTCTTTGCGATGACGATCCGTCCCCTGCCAACCTGGGCCTGGACGCTGGTGAGCGGACTTTTGTCGATTGCACTTTCGCTGGTTCTGCTTGCGGCCATGCCGCTCGCCGCGCTATGGCTGATCGGCTTGATCCTCGGAATCAATCTGATCGCCATTGGTATGGCCCTCGGCGCTCTGGCATGGGCTGTTCGCCAAAGCGCCGCCTGAAAGGGCGGATTAATCCCCATCATCAGGAATGTGACTGTCGACGCCGAGCGTTGTGATGAAGTTCTTCACGTCGCTGACGCCGTTCACGCCGAGTACTTTCAACTCGACCATCCGGCGCTCCTCCGCCGTGTCGAGCGACCCGCGCAGCGTCACGGCATGGCCGTCCACATGGATGTCGAGACCGGCCAAAATGGTGTCATCAAGACCTTCAAGCGCGGTCGCGATATCGGATTCGAGCTGGTCATCGTCTTCTCGGCCATCCGTGGTCGGCAGTGCCGGTGTGGCGACATCAGGCTCGAAGCCATCGGCATTGACCGCGTCGATCCGAAAACCTTCGTTGCGGTCACGGTCGAAGTTGGCGCCGGTTTCGCCATAGCCGCGATTCTCGACCGGTGTCGCCGTCGCACCCGCGCCATCGGCATAGGGCCAGCCTTCGCCGATATTGCGCTGGTCGTAATCGCGGTAATCGTCTTCGCGGGAAAATTCGGTCTTGCGGTCGTCCTTGGCCATGGGAGGGCTCCTTTTCATCTCGTCTGACGGAGATAACGCCCGGCCACTGGCTTTGTTCGATGCCGTCAGCGCGTCGCCTTGTCCCATTTCTTCAACAGCCGCTCACGCTTCAGCCGCGAGAGCCTCATGATCCAGAAGATGCCGTCGAGCTGGTCGATCTCGTGCTGCATGCAGATCGCGGCAAAACCTTGCATCTCCTCCTCGACCACGGTCGCGTCCAGCGTCTGATAGCGGATCCTGACGGCCTCGGGTCGCGTGACCTCGTCGGTCATTCCCGGCATCGAGACACTGCCTTCAGTATGGGTCATCATGACATCGGCGGCCCAGAGGATTTCCGGGTTCACATAGTCGCGCCGCCCGCCAATTTCGGGGAGGTCGATCACCGTCAGTCTTTGCAGAATGCCGCAATGGGGTGCGGTGATGCCGACACCGGGGGCAGCCTTCATCGTTTCGTAGAGATCGTCGGCGAGGGTGGCGAGGTCAGCCCCGAAGTCGCTGACGGGCTCGGTGGTCGCCTTCAGGGCGGGGTCGGGATAGCGGCGGATGGTCAGGCGGGTCACGAAAAGCTCATGTCTTCAGGTGTGATGTGATTGTCGGCTGTGGCGGTCCGGCGACGCTAGCAGGCGCAGCATCGCTTTGCACTGACAACAGGAGATTTCCGCTATCTGCTTGTTGACTTGAGGGTTTTTGCGGCCATTCTCCGGGGCGTCCGAGTGTGGTGCCGCGAGTGAGAGGTTGGGATGACAGAGAACGAAGACGAAATTGTCAACCGTCCCGCGGCCGAAGAAAGCCACGACGACATCTATGACGACGAGGGATCTGTCCGTCAGGATTTCCTGACGTTGGTCGGGGCGGCGATCACTGATCGTGACGTGCTGTTTCTCCGGCAGAACGTCGCACGATTGCACGAATCGGAGCTCGGCGACCTGATCGAGGCGATCCAGCCCGATCAGCGTCTGGCAATGATCCGCCTGCTCGGCGACGACTTCGACATGACGGCGCTGACCGAGGTCGATGAAACGATCCGTATGCAGATCGTCGACCAGATGCCGAACGAGCAGATTGCTGCTGCCATCGGCGATCTCGATTCGGACGATGCCGTCTATATTCTCGAAGATCTCGACGACGAGGACCGCGAGGAGATCCTTGCCCAGCTGCCGTTCACCGAACGGGTGCGTCTGCGTCGTGCGCTCGACTATCCCGAAAGCTCGGCCGGCCGACGCATGCAGACCGAATTCGTTGCCGTGCCGCCCTTCTGGACGGTTGGGCAGACGATCGACTATATGCGCGACGAGGAAGACCTGCCGGAGAGCTTCACGCAGATCTTCGTTATCGATCCCACCTTCAAGCTGCTCGGCGCGGTCAATCTCGATGCGATCCTGCGCACCAAGCGCCAGGTGAAGATCGAGACCATCATGCATGCGACCAATCACCCGATCCCGGCCGAGATGGACCAGGAAGAGGCGGCCCAACTCTTCGAACAATACGACCTCCTGTCGGCCGCCGTCGTCGACGAGAACGAACGGCTGGTCGGCGTTCTCACCATCGACGACGTGGTCGACGTCATCCAGGAAGAGGCGGAAGAAGACCTGTTGCGCCTCGGCGGCGTCGGCGACGAAGAACTCTCCGACAGCATTGCCGAAACGTCTCGCTCGCGCGTGCCGTGGCTTGCGGTCAATCTGGTGACCGCCTTCATGGCGGCCTCGGTGATCTCGCTGTTCGAGGCGACCATCCAGGAGATCGTCGCGCTCGCCGTCCTGATGCCGATCGTCGCTGGCATGGGTGGCAATGCCGGTTCGCAGACGATGACGGTGACGGTGCGGGCGCTTGCGACCCGCAATCTCGACATCCACAACGCCTTCCGCGTCGTGCGCCGCGAGGCGGGCGTCGGGCTTTTGAACGGTCTGATCTTCGGCGTTTCGATCGGCGCCGTGGCGGGTTTCTGGTTTCAGGATCCCAATATCGGCGGCATCATTGCCACGGCGATGCTGATCAACATGATGGCGGCCGCCATCGCCGGGATCCTCATTCCCCTGTCGCTCGACCGCTTCGGCGCCGATCCTGCCGTCTCCTCGGCCGTCTTTGTCACAACCGTGACCGACATCACCGGCTTCTTCGCCTTTCTGGGGCTCGCGACCTGGTGGTTCATGTGACCGCCGACACAGGCAAGACTGCATAATCGCGCAAGAGGCGGTCAGGGCAATGCCGAAAAATTGACTTGTACGTAAAAGTCAATATCATGGTCATCCCTACAGGATCGGATGACCGTGAAGAAATACTATAGCATAACAGAGCTCACGCGAGAATTCGGTGTGTCAACGCGCACCCTGCGTTTCTACGAGGACGAGGGCCTGCTGCATCCGGAACGTCGTGGCCGGACGCGCCTCTACCGTGCCGCTGACCGCCGTTTCCTGCAGGAGATCCTGCGCGGCCGCCGTATCGGCTTCACGATCGCCGAAATCCGCGAAATCGTTCACGTCTACAAGGAGCCGCCGGGCGAAATCGGGCAGCTCAAGCTGATGATGAAGAAGATCGACGAGAAGCGCGACGAGCTTCGCCAGAAGCGCCGCGATATCGACGAGACGCTCTCGGAACTCGATCAGGCCGAAGAAGCCTGTCTCACCCGCCTGGTGGAAATCGGCGTCGGGACCTGATCCCGGGCCGGCAATCTCCCCGAATCAGATCCAGCGCCGCGTGCGCTTGCGGTAGCTTTCGTAATCGTAGCCGAAGCGGGCTTCGAGATGGCGTTCCTCCCTGGGGATCGCCAGGATCCGTGTCGCCAAAAGCGCCAAGAATGCCGCGATGAAGAAGCAGGCATTGCCGGTTATGAAGCCGAGCGCCACCGTGAACAGCGTATAGGCGAGATAGATCGGATTGCGGCTGAACCGAAACGGACCGCAGGTCACGAGATGGCGCGCACAGCCGGTATCGAAAACCGGGGTCTGTCGCTCCATCAGGGTGCGCACCGCCCAGATGTCGAGGGTAACGGCAAAGAGGCCGATACTGAATCCGATCGACGGCAGAAGGTAGGGAAGCGGCGAGGGGACCGGCGCCAGGGCAGTGAACCTGCCGGCCATGATCGCACCGATGATGCCCGCCAGATAAAGCAGTGGCGGCCAGGGATATCGCAGAGGCTTCGCGCGGTAGGCATTCATATTAGAATTCCCCCTTGTACCAAGTCGAGATGATGGAGGACCTATGGGGGCCTATCGTCGAGATTTGGTACTACGGCGCTGGCTGACTCCTGATGGTGCATTCCTCGGCCAGCGTCTGGATGCGTGTATTCTGCTCGTCCAAGTTTGCGCCAGACTGGACAGGGTCGAGGAGGTTTTCTGCCTGCAGGCGCTCCAGGGTGCAGCTGCAGAAACGCTCGCAGAGGCCCGCATCGTTGCCCTGCTGTGCACAACTTGCCTCGCAGCTCCCGATATAGGATGCGACAGGATCCAGGGCGGGCGGCGGTATGACGAAGCTCGCCAGATAGACGCCGGCAATCAGCACCGGTTGGTGTAGCAGATAGACGGTCAGCGAGTGGCGTCCGCCCCAGCGTAACCAGCGAGGCCCCGCCGGCAGCCGGTCGATCCAGCCGAGGCGGTTGCGATCGACCAGAAACCGTGCCGTGGCGATGCCGGTCAACAATGCGCCGATCCAGGGCAGGAGGGGCACATAGTCATTGGATCGGGGCAGGGTCTCCGAGATCCCGAGGAACCAGAACCAAGCCGAATCGAAGGCCGATGAGCGCAGGAATTCGGGGAGAGAAAACGCCACGACTGCCGAAAGCAGTGTCAAAATCGGCGGGACCCGGAGGAAGAGAAGGCCGATCAGGCTCGAGAGCGCGATGGCATGCAGAATCCCGAAAAAGATCCAGCTGTCGGGCGTGAACCAGTAGGTGGTAATGGAAATGGTGGCCGCTGCGGCGACGATCACGCCGAGACGCCGCAGGAAGGGGTCAAGCCTGAGCTTTGGATAATGGGCAAGCACGAGGCTGAAGCCCGCAAGGAATAGAAAGCTCGACGCGATCATGCGGGCGTAGAGACGCAGGAACCCTTGAGTAGATGTCCCGGGCGCGAGGTAACCGAAGAATTCCAGGTCCCAGCTGAAGTGATAGGTCGCCATGGCGATCAGGGCGAGCCCGCGCGCCGCATCAAGCGCCAAAAGGCGCGGTCGGGTCGCAACGGTTCGGGGCTCGGTCGGATCTGCCACTTGCTCTTCCTTAAGCTCTTCGACGGCGGACCTCGCCATCGTCACTATGGTTCGGCGGGGTCGGCACCAAAGACGGCGAATTCAAGGCTGCGGCCACCATGCCTGCCGTCACCTATCGCTCGTGTTGAGGAGGGCAAGGCGCGCCTCGGAGAAAAACTGGCGGCGCAGCAGCACGATGAAGACGAGTACCGTAGCGATCATGAAGACCCAGGGGCTGACGAACCAGCCGAGATAACCAATCGAATAGAAGATCGCTCTAAGTCCCATGTTGAAGTGGCTGGCAGCGATGATGTTCATGCGAATCGTTCGCTCGGCGGTTTGCATCGCCCGCTCAGGATCCTTTGCCGCTTCGTCCGCCATCGGGATCGCGCCGAAGAGAATGGTGCAGTAGTTGAACAGGCGATAGGACCAGCCGAACTTGAAGAAGGAATAGGCAAACAGTGCGATCAGGCCGCAGACCTTCAGCTCGAAGATCGCGCGCCCGCCCTGCACGATGTAGGGGATGTCCCTCAAGATGGCATCGACCTGCTCGGTCGCACCAAGAAGCGCGAAGCAGCCACCGATCGCGAAGATCGTCGTGGAGGCAAAGAAGGCTGTTCCGTTCTGCAATCCGCCCATGATCTGCGTGTCGATCATCTTCAGATCACGCTTCATCGAGTTCAGGATCCATTCGCGTCGGCGCTCGGCCATGGCCTTGGTGAGGCTCGTTCTCGACAGGATCTGCTGGTCGCCGGTGATGCGAGCATAAGCGAGCCAGAGCAGCAGAAAGAGCGCCATGGCGCAGTAGTCGACAATGGTCATATCGAGCGAATCCCAGGGGCAAGATCGGTTGGGGCATTATCCTGCCGTTCGGTTCATCCACAACGGAAATTAACCACCCGAAAGATATTGGCCCGAATTGGGGCAGGGTGGTTGCGGTTCTGATGTACGCAGCAAGCTGCTATCCCATTGAAATCTCGACAATCCATGCAAGCTGCGCATGCCTGCCTCCCATCTGGAGCCTTCCTTTTGCCATTTTTGCAGTTGCGAACCCGCTCCGATTTTAATAGATCAGGCGTCAGAAAGCGGTCGGGGGACGGCTTTCCCTGTGAATGTGATCTCACTCGGAGTTTTCATGGAAGGTAGTTTCCATAAGTCGTGCTGGGGTGTTACATTTCGTGCCTTGATGGGTTTCGCCGGCTTCATGTGCCTGGCTTACCTTTTTGGGTCGATCTGACACCCGCCACAGGCGATTGATCAAACAGCGCGGTCCTCACGGCCGCGCTGTTTGCGTTTCCGCAGTTCCGATCTCATCTCTCGTCATGTCGCGGCGGTGAAAGCCGATGTCGATTGCAAGGAGCATTCGTGCTACGCGATGCTCTAGCCTTTGCGCTTTCAATCCCGCATGCGAGGAGCTCCATGTTTCTTTCGGTTTTCGACGTGTTCAAGATCGGCGTCGGCCCCTCGAGTTCCCACACCATGGGTCCGATGACGGCGGCCAACCGGTTCCTCGACCTCATTCTCTCCGACCAGTGGCCGCGTCCGGCTGGCGCGCAAGTGGCAGCGCTCAAGGCCAGCCTGCATGGTTCGCTCGCCTATACCGGCATTGGTCACGGCACGGGCAATGCTGTCATCATCGGTTTGATGGGCGAAGCGCCTGATAGCATCGATCCCGATCGCATGGAGGGCATCATCGCCGAGGTCGAGCGATCCGGGCGCGTCACCCCTCCGGGTCACCCGGCTTATCATTTCCAGCCCAAGGACGATCTCGTCTACGACAAGAAGACGCCTCTGTCGGGCCATGCCAATGGCATGCGGCTCTCGGCCCTCGACAAGGATGGTCGCGTCCTGCTTACCCAGATCTACTACTCGATCGGCGGCGGTTTCGTGGTCACCGATACCGAGCTGCTCGCCATGCAGAAGCAGAAGAAGCAGGCCTCGTCGCAAAAAGTGCCCTATCCCTTTTCCTCGGCGAAGGAAATGCTGGCGATGGCCGCGGCTTCAGGGCTTTCGATTGCACAGATGAAGCGGGCCAACGAGGAGGTGGTGAGAAGCCGTGAGAATCTCGACGCCGGGCTCGACAAGCTCTGGGACGCGATGTCGAGCTGCATCGATCGTGGCCTGCGCCAGGAAGGCCAGCTACCGGGCGGTCTCAAGGTTCGCCGCCGGGCCAAATCGATCCACGACAAGCTGCAGGAAGAGTGGCGCTCCAACCGTCTCAATCCCGTTCTCGCCAATGACTGGCTCTCGGTCTATGCCATGGCCGTCAACGAGGAAAACGCCGCTGGTGGCCGCGTCGTAACCTCGCCAACCAATGGGGCGGCCGGTGTGGTGCCGGCGACTGTCCGCTATTACCTGCATTTCCATCCCGATGCCGATCAGGAGGGCATTCGCGACTATCTGCTGACGGCGGCTGCCATTGGTGGGATCATCAAGCACAATGCTTCGATCTCGGGCGCGGAAGTCGGCTGTCAGGGCGAAGTCGGCTCGGCCTCGGCCATGGCCGCAGCGGGTCTTGCCGCCGTTATGGGCGGCACGCCTGAGCAGATTGAAAATGCTGCCGAAATTGCGCTCGAACACCATCTCGGCATGACCTGCGACCCCGTGGCAGGCCTTGTCCAGGTGCCCTGCATCGAGCGCAATGCGCTTGGCGCCGTCAAAGCCGTCACCGCCGCCTCGCTCGCGCTCAAAGGCGACGGCGTGCATTTCGTGCCGCTCGATGCCTGTATCGAAACCATGCGCCAGACCGGCAACGACATGAGCGAGAAATACAAGGAAACCTCGCTCGGTGGGTTGGCCGTCAACGTCGTGGAATGTTGATGCGGGTAGGGGGCTGGCGTGGCGGCGGCTGTCTCGACACCTTCCCTCCGTCATCCTCGGGCTTGTCCCGAGGATCTGCCGCCGCTGCGATGTGTTCGGCGCCAGTGGTCTTTTCTTCCTGAACGTTCCGTCCTCGGCCTCTCTCAATAGATCCTCGGGACAAGCCCGAGGATGACGCCGTGTCCAGAAAAACACCGAAACTGTTGAGCACATCACCCCTGCGACACGCGGGCCCTTGACCCGCCAGTGGGACTGTCTATCTCGGGTGTCATGGCACTGCATCTCCTCAAGCTCTGCGTCGGAGCCGACTCCATCAATGATCTGCGCGACTGGGTCGCCGAACGCTGCCTCGTCGCGGTTGCGGCGGGCCTGGAGCCGCATTCTTCGCATGTTACCCGCATGGTGCCGAAGCGCATGGAGGAACTGCTCGATGGCGGTTCGCTCTACTGGATCATCAAGGGCCAGTTGTCTGCGCGGCAGAAGCTCCTTGATATCAAGACCTTCACCGGCGGCGACGGGATTACGCGCTGCGAGCTGATCCTCGGCCCCGAGGTCATCGAGGTGGCACCGGCGCCGCGCCGTCCGTTCCAGGGCTGGCGCTATCTGGATGCGGATGTCGCCCCGCGCGACCTTGCTGCCTCCGGCGCCGATATCGAGGACATGCCTGACGATCTCAAGCGGGAACTGGCCGAACTCGGCCTGCTTTGAGTTGTCCTTTTTGATCCGCATCAGGAGAAGGTTCCGGCTTGTGAGTGCCGGTCTCTGACGGTACCCTAAATTTTGGGTGGATTGCGCTGCCAGGGGGCAGGGCGCGGTCCGGGATCAGGGGGAACCATGCCGTCTTATAAAATGCCTTGTCTTGCGCTGGCGCTGGCTGTCGCCGCGTCGCATCCTGCTGTGGCGGAAGACTCGTCGATCGATCTGAAGCTCTTCGGCAAACACGAGATCGAGGGCGGCCTCAGCACCTGTCATCTCGCCTTCTGGCAGAGCAACAAGGATCCCGAGACCGACAAGTATGCCTATCTGATCTATATGCCCTTTGATCAGGACGGCGTGCCGTTGCAGGCGGTTGTCGAGATCGGCACGGAGAAGATTGCGCTGACGGAGAGCGCGCGCGGCGATTTCGATCCGCCGTCGCGGCTCGGTTACCGCCTCTTTTCCAGCATCGACCACGAGACGCATATGCTGGTTCGGATCGAAGAGGCTGTCGTGACCGGTTCGCTGCAGACGGTCGGCAAGGCAACCGTCACTGTGGTGCGGCCGGATCTCCCGCCCTTCGTTGCGGGCGCCAAGGGCGTCATCGGCTGCCCTGGCACATCGGCGCCCGAGACGGCTGCCGCTATTCCTTCTGAGCCCGTCTCCGACGAGGGTGCCGCCGCCGGCGGGCGGTCGCCCTATACCGGCCGCGTCGGGCTGCCGCTTGCCCCGCCTGTCCTTCTGGCATCGACAAGCGAGGTGCCGGATGCCGTTCGCCGCGAGATTGCGACCTATGCGCCGGATCAATGCAGCGAGCCGGAAACGCTTGCCTATCCCGGTCAGCGTTATGCCGTGAACGACAACTTCACTCTCTGGGAAGTACCGTGTTTCCTCGGCGCTTATCAGGGCACGAGCATCTTCGCGATTACCCAGAACCCGCCTGCCGACTGGGCGACGATGCTGAGCCTGCCCAATCCGCCAGCGCTTGAGGGCGAGAACAATGCCCAGATGATGAACCCGGAGGTCTTTGCCGAAAAGGGTCTGTTCATCTCGACATCGCTCGCGCGCGGCGAGGGGGATTGCGGCACCTATCAGGTCTTCCGCCTGATGGATGCGCCGGGCGAGACCCTTGAATTCCAGCTGATGGAGTATCGCGAGAAGGTGAATTGCGACGGCGTGCAGAGCGAGCCATCCGAATGGCCGCTGCAGTTCCAGCCCGGAGAATGAATAGCGCGGGTGCCCTCATGCTGGCCGGATCGCGGGATCTGCGACCAGGTCGG
The DNA here is from genome assembly GCF_009650195.1 of Agrobacterium sp. MA01. NCBI lineage: Bacteria > Pseudomonadati > Pseudomonadota > Alphaproteobacteria > Hyphomicrobiales > Rhizobiaceae > Agrobacterium > Agrobacterium sp. MA01. The sequence goes on along the minus strand of NZ_CP045854.1, from coordinate 1,913,717 downwards.
ATACTTCGGCCATCGAAAGGTCCCAATTCGATTTCAGTCGTCGATGACAGTCAACCAGTCGGCCATGTGAGGAACTCTTTTGCGCGCCCATGATCTGCCGATCTCCGATAAGACGCCTCGGCGGACAGGAACCCTCGCGCGGCGGATCGCGCTGCGCCTTGGGCTTACCCTTGTCGGCCTCGCCGGCCTATTCGGTGCCTATGACGGCCTGCTGATCTTCTCGGGCAATTTTCACGAAATTGTGCCGGGCCAGTTCTATCGCTCAGCGCAGCTTTCCGGCGAACGCCTCGGCGCCGAGATCGATCGCTACGGGATCAAGACCGTGATCAATCTGCGGGGCGAAAGTCCGGACAGGGGATGGTATATCGACGAGGTTGCGGCGACGGCTGCGCATGGGGCAACCCATGTCGATTTCGGGATGTCCGCCAGCCGCGACCTGACGCCGGAGCGGACACAGGAATTGCTGACGCTGCTGAAAACCGCCAAGCAGCCGATCCTCGTGCATTGCATGTCCGGCGCTGACCGCACCGGGCTTGCCTCTGTGATCTTTCTTCAGCAAGTGGCCGGCATCGACGAAGAGCAGGCCGAGTGGCAGCTTTCGCCGATCTACGGCCACATCAACCTGCCCTTCCTTGCCGTCTATGCCATGGATGATACCTGGGAGAGCCTTGAAAAACTGATCGGTCTGGAAAGCTGACGCAGCCACCCCTGGGCGCGATCGGTCGGTGTCCTTTCGTCGCAAAGCATGCTATGGGCGCGGCCATGACGACAGAACCCGACTTTTTCACCCGCGCCATTCCCGGTCCCGTCCCCTATGGGCAGGCGGTATTTGCGGTTGCGCCCATGATCGACTGTACAGCGCGTTTTTAAGTCGTTGAAATCGTTGGTGTATTTATTTTCAGAAAGGCGATGGTGCAGTTCTGGTGCAGTTTGCGCCAATGGGCTGGTGCAGATTCAACCGATGGTGACGCGAGGCTGGGCGTGGCGGAGAATGTCTGAGGGGTAGCGGGCAGTGGCTGGAAAACCTGCCCGTTGAAGGGGATGTCACGGTGGGGCACTACTCAGGCTTGGGGGCTTGGTGCAGTTGACAGCTATTCATCTCTGGGGCGCGTCGAGATCCGAGAGTCCGGACGAGGCAGTCCCAGCGGCGTATAGAAGTAGCTCACCATCAGGGATGGCACGCCGGCGCTGGCAATCTCGACTAGGTCGAAATCTGCCGGGTCTTCGATCATCCCGGAGGTGCTGTGCGCGAGCCCCTTGTTCGTCATTCGAAACACACTGAGCAGAGCCCTTTCCGCTTCGTCCGCATCACCGCCGTACCTGCTTACCGCTACGCCAGGTGACAACATTGGGAGGGGGCCACTGGCGTTCTTGAAGTGCTCGACACCAATGTCACTGGGCCGACGCTTCTTGATTTGGCTGAGCGAGCCCTTCTCATCGCAGAGCCCCAAAAATTCCATCAGGGCTCGGCAATGGACCAGTCCGACTTCCAGCATCGGATTGGTGATGGCGTTCAGGTTGCCTTCAAGGGTTAGTTTGCCGTCGATGTGGACGGCTATGGGCGGGGCCGCCTGCCATTGCGACCTTATCGTCAGCGCCCAGTTGAGGGTGGCAACGGATTGCATTCGGTGATCGAGATGTCGAAGGTATTTCTCGGTATCGAAGGTCAAGGTCATGTCTCCCCGAAAGCCCGTCTCAAAAGCGCATACGCACGAGCGGTCTTTACCTTACAGCTCGGGCACTCATGCTGAGTTCTAAATGTTTTAGAGAGCCGCAGAGAATTTCTGCTTTTAACGCACCTTTCCCCGCATTCGCACACGCATTCCCAGCGAGGATAAATATCGCTGTACCTCAGAGATAGTCGCCGCAAGAGCACCAGCCTGCCTATTTTCATACCCGGCTTAAGGTAGACTTTAGGCCTCATGGCATCGCCCTCCCGATCTCGGACGCCAACTCCATCAGTTCGCGGTCTTCCACTTTCATCTTCCTAGGAGGGCGCTGCCCTCGTCCGTTGGTGTGATTGAAGTGTACCAGCGCCGGGTTCAGCTATTCAACTGTTTGTGGAATAGCGACGATTTCCTTGGTGCAGTTGCAAGCTCAGATCGCCATTGCCGTGGTGCAGTTCTTGGTGCAGTCCAAAAGTTACCCAGCGTCACGGCCAATGGATTCAAATGGTTGCCCGTGGTAGAGAGTGGCCCAAAATGGCCGTGGCGCAGCGTGGCCCTGCGTGGTGCAGTTGGAAAAACAGTGACAAATCAATATCTTAAAGGCGAAAAAGTCTTCGCCGTCGCACCTATGATCGACTGGACGGATAGGCATTGCCGGTTCTTCCACCGCCAGCTGTCGGCCAAGGCACTGCTCTATACCGAGATGGTGGTGGCTGACGCGATCATCCATGGGCCGCGCGAGAAATTGCTATCGTTCAACGAGGCGGAACATCCGGTGGCGCTGCAGATCGGTGGTTCGGATCCGCGAAAGCTGGTCGAGGCGGTGAATATTGCTGCTGATTACGGCTATGACGAGATCAACCTCAATGTTGGATGTCCCTCGGACCGGGTTCAGTCGGGGACGTTCGGGGCTTGTCTCATGCAGACGCCCGAGGTTGTCGAGGCTTGTGTCACGGCCATGAAAAAGGTGGCGACGGTGCCGGTTACTGTGAAGTGCCGGATCGGGGTGGACGAGCAGGAGCCGGCTCAGGTGCTGCCCGATTTCCTCGCCCGGATGATCGGGGCGGGGGCGGATGCGATTTGGATCCATGCCCGGAAGGCCTGGCTGAAGGGGCTTTCTCCAAAGGAAAACCGCGAGATCCCGCCGCTGGATTACGAGCTGGTCTACCGGATGAAGCGGGAAAACCCCGGTGTTTTCCTCGGCATCAATGGCGGGATCAGCGATCTCGATCAGGCCGTTGAGCATCTCTCCGTCATGGATGGGGTCATGCTGGGGCGGGCGAGTTATCACAATGCGACGCTTCTGACCGAGGTCGATGCCCGCATCTATGGCGAGGCGGCCGTTTCGGTTGATTGGGACCGGGTGCGTGATGTGATGATCGAATATGCGGAGCGGGTGATCGCATCCGGCGGGCGGCTCAACCATGTCACGCGGCATATGGTCGGGCTGTTCCAGGGCTATGCAGGGGCCCGGCGGTACCGGCAGATCCTGTCGTCGGAAGCGACGAAGCCGGGTGTCTCGCCACAACTCATCGCCGAGGCCTTTGCGGCGGTCGATATTGCTGGCGGGCCAAAAATACACGGCGCGTCCAGCACCTCTGCCGCTGCGGAATAATCTCTAGCGCTGCTTTTCGGCAAATCTTGGTCTGAAATCGAAAATGGCGTCCCGTGGGACGCCATTCGAAAGTCAGATCAGGCAGCCTGGATGTTGACGGCCTTGGGGCCCTTGCCCATGCGGTCCGGCTCGGTGTCGAAGGTGACCTGCTGGCCGTCCTGCAGGGTCTGGAGACCCGAGGCCTGGAGAGCGGAGATGTGGACGAACACGTCCTTCGCGCCGCCTTCCGGGGTGATGAAGCCGAAGCCCTTGTCCTGGTTGAAGAATTTTACGGTGCCCTTGGTGGCCATGGGGATAGTCCTTATTCCCGTGTTGTCGTCTGCGCCGCGGCCGGCTGACCGGAAGCGGCTGGTTGAAGTTCCGCCGAAACGGAACCGTCGAGGGATCGCGATAACGGGGAAAGAACGTCTACCGGCGGGAGAAGGCCCCCAATGACCGCGCGGGCGGTCGATACAAGTCAGTCCAGTCTCCGGGATCATTTGTGCCCGAACATAGAAAGAGGTAGGGACATTTCGGAATCTTGGCAAGTATGAAAAGTCACAGTCGGGCCGACAAAAGCGCGGCAACGGGCTGAAATCCTTGAGATTTAAAGGGTGGTACCGTTTCCATGCGCCCCGTCCTGCCCCCGATCCCCTTGGGCGGGCCGTGCGGATGGTGCGGATCGTGACCGGGGACAGAGGTTTGTTCCGTCTTGAAGCAGCCGCCATCCGGGTTTAGGGGAGAGGTGGCTGGGCACGGGAGTGGATGAGTATGGCAAAGACGGGTGCCGCAGTGATCGACCCTTACGAGGTCCTGGGCGTGGCCCGCGATGCCGACGAGGCCGCCATCAAGGCTGCCTATCGCAAGGTGGCGAAGACCGCCCATCCGGATGCCGGCGGCGATACGGAAGCCTTTGCGAAGATCTCCGCCTGCTACGAACTGCTGAAGGATCCCGTGCGCCGCCGCGTCTTCGACGACACCGGCTATGATCCGCAGCTGGCCGAGCCGGCCGACCTCAAGGGGCTGATGGTGCTGGAAACGCTGATCAACGACATGATCCTCGACGAGCGCGAACCGGGCTCGTTCGATCCGGTCGCGGGGCTGCGCCGCAAGCTGACCGACGACATCCTGAAAGCCCGCTTCCACATTCTTGAGCTGGAGCGCCACCGGGCGCGGGTGCGCAAGCATCTCGACCGGCTCGGCCGCCGCCCCGAGACCGATGTGCTCGGCTCGATGCTGCGGGCCCGGGCGCAATCGATCACCGATGCCATCAAGGCCTCCGATGTGCAGATCGCCGCGATCGAGCGGGCCTATTCCATGCTCGAGGGCTATTCCTACGAGATGGAGCCGCTGCCTGTGGAAGTCGAGACCGAGGAGCTGCCGAAGGCGGCTGAGTAGGGGCGGAACGTAAGCTCCGGCTGACCTTTTCCGGCCGAAAGCCTGACAAAACACAAATCTCGTGGAGAACCTGTCAACGCCTGTTGACAGTGACTTAGCGTTTTTTAGTATCGCGACATACTCCGGTGAACTGGCCCTTGTCGAAGACAGTATCGGCACTGTCACCCCAGTAGGACTGGCATGGCATGACATGGCATGGCATGGATCAGGTCCGCCGGGCGCTGCGCGCGTTTGCGCTGCCTCATCCTGATCCGTGAGCCCCTGGGAGGGGGTCCCCAGATACCAACAACTGGAGAAGGCACAGATGCATAGCGACGGCTTCGTATCGCAGGCGCGCGAGACGATCATACATTTCCCCCTTGCGCATCGTCGGCAACTCGTTCGCTCCGCCGCCTGTCGGCTGGATCAGCTGAACGGACAGGCGGCGACCGATTTCTGGAAAACGCTCTGCAGCCGGTTGAAAACCGAGCTGTTCGATACCGGCCAAACCTATGAGGATGTGCGCCGGGAGATCCTCGCCTTTCAAGCCGAGGTGCACCGGGAGCTGTTCCTGCTCTACGAGCCTAATGGCTGCGAGCGCAGTCTCGCGGCGACCTAGCGTCGCTTCCTCCCCCTTGCGATAGAAATGGCCTTGCGGCCTGTCTGCCGTGACGACGGCAGGCCGCGTCATGTCCTGTCGCAGGATGGGGGCCTGCCTCATGACGGCGCGGAGCCCGGATTTGCGCGTGGCTTTGTCTCCACCTTGGTGTGGCGCCAGATTCGGCGGCAGACGGCGGATAGTTGTGGGTTTGGGTCGCAGGCGGCCCAAGCGGCAAGCGCTGTCCGTTCGCTGTCCGGATGCGGGCCGGGGCGGGTGTGGATGCGCTCGACGATCGCCAACGCCTGGCGAAGGTTGTTGGCCGCCTCTCTGTCATCCGGCCAGATGCCGGGGGCGGTGCTGTCATCAAGAGGCGGAAGCAGGTCACTCGCCATGGCCAGGAACTGCCGGCGCGCCTCGGGTTTGGCGCGGAGGGCGCAGGGCGGCAGCCTTTCGTCTGCGGTGAGTGGATCTGCCGGGCGATGGGCTGTGCCGCTGCAGTGCCGGCTGCGGCGGCATTGGCGCCGCGGGCAGCGGAGTGGGATTCCGCGTTCGTCGAAGGTGTCGCGCAGCAGGCGCAGCTCCAGCGGTTCGGGGGCGGGGGTTCGTGGGTCTGGCATGTCGGGCTCCTTTCGGTTGTTAGGGAATTGGCGAAATAGGGAAGCAAGGAATGGGCGGGTGGGGTGCCTCTCCCCTTGTGGGAGAGGTTACAAAATCGAGGGCTTAGCCCGATCAGGGCTAAACCTCAGATTTTGTTGGTGAGGGGATCGGTGATGGTGGCACGACGAACGGACCCCCTCACTTGCGATTTCAGATGTTTAGGCGGCTTGCGCTCGCCTAATTCATCGAAATCGCTTTCTCCCCCACCAAGGGGGAGAGGGGCTCCGCGCTTGCGGCCCGCTCTCCACCCTCCAGGAACTGAACTGTCAAAAACCCCAAGCTTCGCCGCCGGTCGGGATCACCTCCCTCCGGGTGGGTCATGCTTGTTTCGGACGAGGCGCCAGAAGCAACCTGTCTAAGTAATGTATGTGGCTCCTTCCGGCGCCTCGTTCGGCGTCTTTTCCCGCTGCATGCGTCTCTCTGGCAAGGCGGCGACGGTCCTCGTCATCCTCGGGCTTGACCCGAGGACCGAGGATGACCGGGCGTAGGGTCCGGCTTGGCAGAGTCCTCCGTAGAGTGTTCTGCCAGAGCCTGGCCGGTGGCCCGGGAGGTTCCCGTCGGATGGTGCACCATTCCGACCGGGACCCTCGCCCGGGGGATGAGGTTGGATCATTTGCGATCCTCCGCCATCCCCGCCGTTTTATCCGCCCCGCTGTCTGGATGTTCGCGACGGCGTGGGCGCCTTGTCTGTGTGCCTCTGAGGCACGTCCTTCCGATCGGGGTATCCGGTGAGAGGCATCCGACCCCATCACCTTCGTTACCAGCCCCACGTCCAGAGGGAGACCGTTGCAGCGGGCCGGGGATTTGTGCCTGCGAGAGCACGCCACCCCGGCGCCGGCCCCGCTTCGCCTGACATCGCATCGCCAGGTGTATCCGAGGGCGGGACGGGGATTAGGGTAAGGGGGTGGAAATGGGTGGGGATGAAAAAACTTTGTTTTGTTGATTTTGTTGGGGAATCGGGCCGGGGCGTCCCCCTTTTTTTGGCGATTTGTGGCGGACTGGCGGGGGTATCTGGCCTTGGCACGCTTGTGTTTGGATCCTCGGGTCAAGCCCGAGGATGACGGAGTGTAGGGGAGCGACATGTATCCTCCACCACCGTTGAGATCGCACAACGCTCGAGGAGAATGCCTCCCCCGGGCTAGAGGTCGTCATCCTCGGGCTTGACCCGAGGATCCAGTCACAAGCCAAAGTCGGGTCCCATCTCCCTCCTTGCTGCGGAGACTTCGGAGCGGTGCCCGAAGGCCAGAAATCGATCCATTGAGTCGAATTGAGCGAACGGAGGCCTGAGCGCGACACCGCGCGAAGGCTGTGAGAGGAGTTGGCCCGATCCGGATGTCAAACCTCAGATTTCGCACGAGGGGGGGCTCGGTGAGGTGAGTGCCAACGGAACCGTGCCCCTCTCTAGGAAAATCTGAAGTTTAGGCGGCTTGCGCTCGCCTGAGCCTTCGATTTTCCGTCCTTCCTGGCTTGGGGGGGGGCGCGATTCGTGCGGAGGGGGCGGTGACTAACGGTGTGGGAAACGCAGACTGGTGCAACTTCCTCTGAGATTGGGCCGATAAGTCCTTGAGAATCGCCAATTGACTTCAAAATTTGTTGATTCCGAGGATTTTTTCGATCTGCTTGCGGCTGTTCTCCAGACCTCGTTTATCTCCCGGCGTTTTCGAAAGGGTGATGTTTTCAAGCCCGCCCATGCCTTTTACAGGTTCAAGTCGGATATGCTTATTGTCCGATTTCTCGATATACCCATGGCGTAGTAATAAGCTGCTTACTTCAGCAGTCATTCTTTTGGGGTCCCTAGATGCTCGTTTTAAGTCGTTGCAGAGCTCGCTTACGTCGTCTGAATACGAAGAATTTTTGATTATTTCTTCAAGTATATGCTTGCTTCTCTTATCTAATCCATCGCTGTCAGCGTGCTTTAAGCAAGATTGTACGGCGAGGCGTATTCTGTCTGAAATCTCGTTCGGATATATTTCTGGAGACATCAGTTCTATGAATTCTCTGCTTACGAGAAACTCTTCTCCCGGGCCCGAGCCTTGGGTTGTGGTTATTGGCCTTTCGAGAAGTTGATTTTCAAGATCATTTATCTTCTCATCTTTTGTTCGTATTTCTTCCTGGTAGATATATTCAATTTCTTCCGCTGTTAAGCGCGTTCGCTCTCTGTTTCGTTGATCAATTAAGCAAGCCTCTTGGAGATTGAGCCAATCCCACCCCAACACTGGCATCTGGGAGCGGACTGATGTCGCGGCAGCTCTTACGGATTGCGATAATTCGAACCGGTCTACGTCGTTTCCGCCAGAAAAGAAGCGACGCAATGTTCCGTAAGTTGGGGCGACTAGCGCGATGGTCCCACCATACGAGTTTTTGCCTGCCGTAGCATCGCGGAGTTTGAATGAGAACCCTCGAGAAGGTTCCACAACAACGTGCGCAACTCCACCAAGTTCATACGCTAGCTTCTCTATTGCAACTCTATCTAGCTGCCACTCATTTGGTTTCTTGGCTGATATGTAGACTATAGGAAGGAACTTGCTTGCCGTGGATTGAAATATGGAGGCAGCCCGTAGGACGTCTTGTTCGGATTCGCTCAGCCATACCGGCTTGTCCGATACCGGCAAGCTCTTGTCCGACGACTGCCAACTGTCACCAATTATTGCCTTAATCAAAAACGGCTTTTTGGGTACGTCAGTCCTAGCAGTCGGCCACTTGGCAAGACACTGCGTTTTGAAACTGATTAGGTTGAGGTCGTTAGAAGGAAAACTAAATCTCAGCACCGCTTCAGTGCGCCATAAGCGCCCGTTGTCGTCTGGAATGTCATGACGAAAACCGATCGCTTTATTGCTTCCGTCATCAGTTAGCTCACGAAATATCAGCTCTTCATGGTTCGCCGAGCGAATGTGAGCGTGGCTCTTGTCGAGGTCTTTGCTGTCAAATTCATCAAGCACTTTACTGAAATTGTTTCCGCGAAGCCATGCTATGACTTGCGATAGGAACGCGGCTTTATCCACGCTCGATTTTACCGGAAATTCTGTTGCAAAAAGTGACATGAAGCACCCCTCCGTTCGAACAGCAACTTATCCGAGAGTGTCATTATAGCAACGGTGTTTCTTGTTGCTAACAGTCGAAGTATCTTGTGGATGGGGCGCTGTTGGGCTTTCTCATTCAGAGTGGGCGCCTTGCACGTTACCTGAAAGTTCAGATGCGAAGAACGCCAAATTTCGGGCTCAATGAGGTCCTCGACGATGCTATATTTAGCAGTCGGTGGCCATAGTTGCTACATCCCCCACAACAACCCAACCATCAACACTACCATCACACCCCGCACCAGCCATCGCACGCTGCGGGAACGGCTGCGCGAGCCGGCGGTCATGTAACTGAGGATATCAGAGAGCAGGTTTGCCAGGTCTTGCATGGTTTCCGCTTGTGCCCCTCTCTTGGAATTTCTAGCACTTAGCTGCGCTAAGATGCTGAAATTCCATTCTCCCCCGCAAGGGGGGAGATGACCTAGCGCCCCGGCCGCCCCGTCTTGCCCTTCGTTCGGCCCTTGCGCTTCTGATCCGCCGGATCCTCGTAGGAGCCGGCGCCGGAGCGGGCGCGGATGATGGGGCGGGGGTCGTCGGGTTGCCCCTCATCCGCCCTTCGGGCACCTTCTCCCCGTGAACGGGGAGAAGGGGGAGCCTCCGGCTTCTCGGGTAGCTTGCCGGTCACCGGTTTCTCGGTGCGGCCGACGGTCATTTCGTCGAGGGTGTTCTTGCGGAAATAGGAGCTTTCCGGGCCGGATTTCGGCATGGGGACGGCGCCATCGGTGCCGGGGCCCATGTCGTCGATATGGGGTTTGGAGAAATAGCTGCCCTTGCCTTCCGGGGCGCCGGATTTGTTGCGGCCTGACGTGGAGATGTGGGGCTGCCCCTCATCCGCCCTACCGGGCACCTTCTCCCCGCCAGCGGGGAGAAGGGGAGTGCCGCGGCCCTTGCCGCCTTCGATATTCTTCGCTTCCTGCTTCGCGATCGGGTCGTCCATGGCGGCGAGTTCGACGGCCTTGAGGCGTTTGATTTCGTCGCGCAGGCGGGCGGCCTTTTCGAAGTCGAGATCGGCGGCAGCGTTGCGCATGTCTTTTTCCAGCGCGTTGAGATGGGCCTGGAGGTTGTTGCCGACGAGGTGGCCGCCATCGGCGAAGCCCTTGCCGGAGACGCCGGAGATGTCGGCGCGGACGTGGTCGCGTTCGTAGACGCTGTCGAGAATGTCGGAGATGCGGGCCTTGACGGACTCGGGCGTGATGCCGTGTTCGGTGTTGTAGGCGACCTGCTTTTCGCGGCGGCGCGAGGTCTCGTCCATGGCGCGCTGCATCGAGCCGGTAATCTGGTCGGCATAGAGGATGACCTTGCCGTCGACGTTTCGCGCGGCGCGGCCGATGGTCTGGACCAGCGAGGTTTCCGAGCGGAGGAAACCTTCCTTGTCCGCATCGAGGATGGCGACGAAGCCGCATTCGGGGATGTCGAGGCCTTCGCGCAAAAGGTTGATGCCGACGAGCACGTCGAAGGCGCCGAGGCGGAGATCGCGGATGATCTCGATGCGCTCCAGCGTGTCGATGTCGGAATGCATGTAGCGGACGCGCACGCCCTGTTCATGCAGGTATTCGGTGAGGTCTTCGGCCATGCGCTTGGTAAGCACGGTGACGAGGGTGCGGTAGCCCTTGAGCGCCGTTTCGCGGATTTCGCCGAGCACGTCGTCGACCTGGGATTTGGCCGGGCGGATCTCGACCGGCGGGTCGATGAGACCTGTGGGGCGGATGACCTGTTCGGCAAATACGCCGCCGGCTTCTTCCATTTCCCAGTTGCCGGGGGTGGCGGAGACGGCCACGGTCTGGGGGCGCATGGCGTCCCATTCCTCGAAGCGCAAGGGGCGGTTGTCCATGCAGGAGGGCAGGCGGAAGCCGTATTCGGCGAGTGTGGCCTTGCGGCGGAAGTCGCCGCGATACATGCCGCCGATCTGGGAGACGGAGACGTGGCTTTCGTCGATGAACAGCAGCGCGTTGTCGGGGATGTATTCGAAGAGGGTCGGTGGCGGCTCGCCGGGTTTGCGGCCGGTGAGGTAGCGCGAATAGTTCTCGATGCCGGCGCAGGAGCCGGTGGCTTCGAGCATTTCGATGTCGTATTTCGTCCGCTGTTCGAGGCGCTGGGCCTCCAGCAGGCGGCCGCCCTTTTCTAGCTCGGCGAGGCGCATTTTCAGCTCCTCCTTGATCGACTTGATGGCGCCGTTGAGGGCGGGTCTCGGCGTGACATAGTGGCTGTTGGCGTAGATCTTCACCGTTTTCATGTCGCCGGTCTTCTTGCCGGTGAGCGGGTCGAATTCGGTGATGCTCTCGATCTCGTCGCCGAACAGCGTGATGCGCCAGGCGGCATCTTCCAGGTGGGCGGGGAAGAGTTCGATCGTGTCGCCACGGACCCGGAAGGAGCCGCGGACGAAGTTGATGTCCTGGCGCTTGTATTGCTGGGCGACGAGGTCGGCCAAGAGCTGGCGCTGGTCGATGCGGTCGCCGACCGACATCTGGAAGGTCATGGCGGTGTAGGTTTCGACCGAGCCGATACCATAGATGCAGGAGACGGAGGCGACGATGATGCAGTCGTCACGCTCGAGGATGGCGCGGGTGGCGGCGTGGCGCATGCGGTCGATCTGTTCGTTGATCGAACTCTCCTTCTCGATGAAGGTATCCGAGCGCGGCACATAGGCTTCCGGCTGGTAGTAGTCGTAATAGGAGACGAAATATTCGACCGCATTGTCGGGGAAGAAGTTCTTGAACTCCGAATACAGCTGGGCGGCGAGCGTCTTGTTCGGCGCGAGGATGACAGCGGGGCGCTGGGTCGCCTCGATCACCTTGGCCATGGTGAAGGTCTTGCCGGAGCCGGTGACGCCGAGCAGGACCTGGGTGCGGTCGTCATTCTTCAGGCCCTCGACGAGGTCGCGGATGGCGGTCGGCTGGTCGCCGGCGGGTTCGAAGTCGGAGGCCATGCGGATCGGCACGCCGCCTTCGGACTTTTGCGGCCGGGCCGGGCGGTGCGGCATCCAGAGTTCGCCGTTCTTGAACAGCGGATTGCCGCTTTCGATCAGGGCGGTGAGGGCTTCGACGGTGGCGGTGACGGCGCCGGTGGCCAGGGATTCGGCTTCTTCGAGCGAGACATCCATGCCGGCGATCGGATTGAGGCCGGCGGCGGCGCGGGTCTTCGGGTCGTTGGAGGCGCCGATCGAGACACCGCGGGAGGTCTTGGAGGCGGTGGTGTTTTTGGCGGTAGCAGGCTTCGCCTTTTCCAGCGCGACCTTTTCCGCATGGCGGCGGGCCTCGATCTCGATCTTCTTGCGGTGCTTGCCGGCCTTCGAGGCGAGTTCGCGCTGGCTCTCGACGGTCGAGGCCTCGGCTTCCGCCTCCAATTGCTTCACCCAGTCGGAGACGGAGCCTGCGAGCGGCGCGCCTTCGAATGCGGTCTGCGGGGCTTCCTCGAAACTATCAGAGGGGGCGGAGGATTTGGGAGACTTGGCCATGGCCGGAATATGGAGAACCGCGCCGGCAAAGGGAAGGGGCGGGGCCAGGATAATCAGAACAAAAACGCAACAGGAAGAGGAGGTTGTTGCCAGCGTGGTGGCAGGAGGGAGAGGGCGTCAGTGCTTGAAGACGTTGTCGCGATGCCAGACGAGATAATGCGGGTGGGGACGCAGATGCGGGGCGGCCGGGACGCGTGCCTTGCCGTCCTTGACGAGCAGGTGGGAGATGTCCTCGTTCAACTGGCGGGACTGCAGGATGGTGAAGTCGTCTGCGAGTGACAGGAGGCCGCGATCGAACATCCAGTGGACGGTGCCTGAGAGGGCGATACCGTTTTGCACGGAATCGTTGCCGCCACGCTCTACGGGCACGATATGGGCTGCTTCCACTTCGGGCCGGCCTCCGCCGTTGATCAGGCGAAGGCCCGTGAAGGCGCAGGTGCGATCATAGACCCGACGGATATGCTGGCGGAATTTCGCATCCCGGAACGGACGATTGATCGTCTGCTGCAGGATCGGCCGTTCATAGCCGTCTGCGACATACTCGGCTTGCGCCGGCTCATCGACTTCGAAGTAGGTCAGGGGGTCGGCTGGCAGATGACTGTCTCCCGCCTGGTCGATCCTTTGCGGCCACTCATCGGGTTCGGACAGGCCGCTGTTCACCAGGGCAGCAAATTCACCGTCACTGATCACGCGAACTGCCTGGACGCTGCGCCCGGGATTGACGCTTCCATCGGGGCGTACCAACTGCCGCTCGAACCCGCCGTTTTCGCGGTAATCCAGTGGACGGTCAAAATCGATATAGTCAGCCAACCTGGCGTAATAGTGATCCGCAATCTCGTTGTCGTCGTCGATCGCCGTGACCCTGGCAAGGCCAGAGTAGTATCGGCTCGGCATGCCCGTCAGGGGGCCGTAATAGACGATCCAGTCACCCAGAGACTGCTGCATTCGGGAGAGGTACATTTTCGGGAAGTGATAAAGCTGTCCTCGGACATCCTTATAGCCGCTCCCGTCCTTGTGGTAGAAAATCGCCTTTGCCATGGCCGTCTCGACTCATTTCGCTTCGCCACTATGCAGCCGTATTCGGCGGACGCAACCGGCGTTCGATCACGCCACCGACAGATGTTTTGACCGTGTCTTGCGCTTGAGTGCGGTCGGCTGGTTCTCGGCGATCCAGGTGTCGAGGGCGTTTGCAGGCATGGGGCGGGCGAAGAGATAGCCCTGGGCGATGCTGCAGCCGAGGCGGGCGAGGATGGCGGCGTCTTCGGGTGTCTCGACGCCTTCGACGACGATGTCGAGGGAGAGGGACTGGCCGAGGCTGATCATGGCCGAGATCAGTTTCTGGTTGGTCTCGCTGCGGGCGACGTCCTTGACGAAGCTGCGGTCGATCTTCAGACGGTCGACCTTCAGGCCGATCAGATAGGCGAGGGATGAATGGCCCATGCCGAAATCATCGACGGCGAGCTTGTAACCATCCTGTTCGAGCTGCTTCAACTGCTCGTCGGCCAGTGCGGGATCGAGAATGGCCTCCTCGGTGATCTCTATCTCGAGTGCCGATGGCGCCACGCCATGGGCGCTAGTGACACGCTGCAGCATGCAAGGCACGGAATAGAGCGCAAATTCCCGCGGCGAAACGTTGAGCGCCACCGTCACGTCGCCGAGGTGGAAATCAGGCAGGCGGCGGGCGAGCAGGCAAGCATCGCGGGCGATACTTGCCGTGAGCTGTTCCGAGAGATGCACCGTGCGTGCGGCGTTGACGATTTCCGGTGGTGACACGAAGCCGAGCTGCGGATGCTGCCAGCGGACCAGCGCCTCGAAGCCGGTGATGCGGCGTGTCGTCAGGTCGACCTGGGGCTGGAACCAGGCGCCAATGGCGCCGCTCTGTATGGCGCGGTCGAGATCCTGCTCGATGATGCGCTTGCGCTCGGCATTGCGGCGCAGGTCGGGGTCGAACTCCCGCAGCTGGCGGCGATCGGCGCGCTTGGCGTCGTAGAGTGCCATGTCTGCGCAGGCGAGCAGTTCTTCGGCATTGTCTGCGTGATCTGGATAGGCCGCGAGGCCGACGCTCAGGCCGATGACGGACTGGCGCTGGTGCCAGTGAATCGGCCGGCGGCTGGCTTCGAGCACGGCGGCCGCATGGGTGCGGGCGCGATTCAAGGCATCCGGACCGCTGACGACCACGGCGAATTCATCGCCGCCAAGACGGGCGATCAGGCTGCCGTCCTCGACGAGCGATGCAAGGCGGGTGGCGATCTCACGCAGCAGCGCATCGCCGGCGCTATGGCCAAGCGTGTCGTTGATCGACTGGAAACGCTCGACGTCGAAGATCAGCAGGGCGACCTGTTCGTTGACAACGGCGGCCCTGGCGATGTCGCCGGCGAGGCGTCCGTGAAAGAACATGCGGTTGGCGAGGCCGGTCAGCGTGTCACGGTTGGCCAAGGCTTCGAGACGCGAGTTCTGACGAAGGATGTCGCTGTTGGCACGGGTCAGACTATCAGCGAGTGCGGTCGCCTCATGGCGGGCGACCTGGCTGTTGACGAACATACGCTCCGCCCAGAGGCTGCGGCGGATGAAAACGAAGATCATCAGGCTGAGGCAGACGCCGACCAGCACGTCATTGAAGCGCCAGTTGCCGATCAGATTGACCATCAGGGAGAGCAGAATCGGGATGGAGTAGTTCAAGGCGAGCGGCGTGTAGCCGATCTGCTTAACGACCGATCCGGCGGCCATGCCGCCCATCATCAAGAAGAGTGGGGCATGGCGCCCGAGCGGTTCGAAGTCGTCAATTGTCCAGGGCAGTGCGGCCCAGACGATGCCCGAGGCGAGCGCGCCGAGCGAGAGAATGGTCAGGCTGCTCTGCGGCGCCGACAACAGCTTGCCGCGCCGATTGAGCGCATTCATGGTATAGGCCCTGATGGCGACCACAATGATCGACACTACATACCAGGAGACGTTTGTCCAGCCTGCCTCGTTCTGAAGGTGCAGGATGAACAGGCAGACGGTGAGTGTGATGAGGTTCAAGACGAGTGTGGAGCGATAGCCGTCGGCGATGTCCGCCACCTGGGCTTGCAGCACTGCCGGCACTGTTCCGCCGCTTCGGCTCTCGTTCAACCACATAAAACAAAACCCATACCAATCGCAATAAAACATCAATAACAAGAGCGACTTAACGGGGTGTTATCGCGGCTCGCCGCAATTTAACTAGAAATCATCGGCAACTTTTTGGTGGTGCTTAAATGTGAGTTCGCGTCGCATTTGCCCGCTTTCACTCTGGCCTTCCAAGCCCTGATTTCGTCGCGCAGGTTGCAAAAGGCTACACGCAAGGGAACTCAGTGGCGGGCGAGAATGCACAGCCCATCGTCGAGACCATTTGATATGTAGATATGTGCAGGCGACTCATGGGTCGCCTGCATCTCCCCCTCCATCTCACGAGTTCTCCATGCCGAGCCTCTCTCCCGCCGCTCTCTGGCCGATCCTGCTTCTTTCCCTCTCGAACGTCTTCATGACATTCGCCTGGTACGGGCATCTCAAATACAAGACGTCCGCCCTCTGGATCGCGATCGTCGCGAGCTGGGGCATCGCCTTCTTCGAATATTGCCTGGCGGTTCCTGCCAACCGGATTGGTGCGGAGGTCTATTCGGCCGCGCAGTTGAAGACCATTCAGGAAGTCATCACGTTTATCGTCTTTTCCGGCTTCTCGGTGTTCTTCCTCAAGGAAAGCCTGACCATCAACCATGTGATCGGCTTTGCCCTGATCGCTGCCGGGGCTGCCTTCGTCTTTCGCGGATGAAAGGCGGCGCGGCCAAGTTCTGGTCGCGCCGTCTTCTGGCCGGTTTGGGGCCACCGTTTCTCTAGCTTGCGGTAGCGACGCGATCCGTGCCGATACGCCAGGCCGGAAGGACGATGGCAGCCAAGAGGAGAGTGTTGAGCAGGACGTTGACGCTCGCGCCGGATGCGAAGGAGCCGGTGCTGTCGACGAGATACCAGGCAAATGTCCCCTCGATCATCAATAAACGGGCAAGCTTTGGATCGGCCGGCAGCAGGCGGTCGATGATCAGCCACATCATGACGCCCCAGCCGACCATGACCCCGCCGCCTATGGCAGCGAGTACGCGGGCGGCCTGGGTATCTATGGGCTGGGCGCCGTCAAGCGGCCAGAACACCGCGTCGGCGAGGAGGGTTGCCGGCAGCGAAACGGCGGGGTGGGCGCCGAGGGCGACGAGCAGGCCCAGCAATACGATGAAGAGACTGGTGAGCTTCAGCCAGGTGGCGGCAAAATCACGGGACATTGGCAATTTTCCTTTCCGGTTGCGATGACGTGACCATGGCGGCCGGCCGGACGTGTCGCAATTACTCCGCAGGTAAGTGACGAGGCGCGCTGCATCTGCCAGAAGTTTTTGCAATTGCCGCTCGGAACGCTGCAGCATGGAGGATGTCATGACGGGTGATTTTGGTGGCCAGTTGCGCAACTGGCGCGGCAAGCGACGGATGAGCCAATTGCAGCTGGCGCTGGTTGCCGATGTCTCCGCGCGGCACATCGCCTTTCTTGAGACGGGACGGGCGAAGCCGAGCCGGCACATGGTTCTGCGGCTCGGCGAGGCGCTGGAGGTGCCGCGGGCCGAGCGCAACCTGATGCTGGATGCGGCAGGCTATCGCGCGGCCTATGCCCGCCGGCCGCTGGACAGCGCGACCATGGCACCTATCCGCAGGGCGATCAGCCACATGATTGCCGGGCATATGCCCTATCCGGCCTTTGTCTTCGATCGCTGCTGGACCGTGATGGATGCCAATGCGAGCGGTCATGCCATGTTGTCGGGCTTCGGTCTTACTGCCGGGGACAGCTTCATCGACTTCCTGCTGCAGCCCGGACAGGGCGCCGAACTGGTGGAGAACTGGCATGAGGTTGCCGGGCATCTGGCGGCCCGTTTCAGACTGGAAAGCGCTCATCTCGGTGGCGATTCGATGCTGGAGCGGGCAGCCGAGGCGCTGGCTTGCGAGGTGGGAGAGGGCGATCACGGCGCAAGCGGCGACCTGCCACCGGTTCTGGCGGTGCGCTTTCGCTTCGGTGGAATGGTCTATCCGATGTTCTCGACGATCACGCAGTTCGGCACGGCGGATGACATCGCGCTCGCGGATATCAAGATCGAAATGTTCTTCCCGTCGGATGACGCCTGCGAAGCTTTCTTCCTCAGCATGGCCGGCTGAGGCCGGTCAGGCCTGGGGCACCGGCGTCGGCTTGCCATCAGCATCGAGCGCGACCATGACGAAGGTCGCTTCGGTGACTTTTTCCATGACATGGGTCAGATAGCGCTGGGCCCAGGTCTCGACCTTGAGCGTCATGGATGTGCGGCCGACGCGGCTGATTTCCGTATAGACGCACAGCGTGTCGCCGATCTTGACCGGCATGGCAAACGCCATCTCCTGGACGGCAGCCGTGACGACGCGGCCTCGAGCACGCTCGGCCGCCCGGATGCCGCAGGCAAGGTCCATCTGGGCCATGACCCAGCCACCGAAGATATCGCCTGCCGCATTGGCGTCTGCCGGCATGGCAAGTGTTCTCAGGGTCAGTTCGCCGGTGGGTGTTTGCGTTGTACCGATCATCATTCTGTCGAGACTCCTGTGTGTGCTGCACAGAGAAGTACGCGGAGCAGCCGGTGCGCCACTACTAATATTCACATACAAAAAAGAACCCGTAACATTTTGTAAGACCGCATTTACGGAGTTTAGAACTGATAAATATCAAAATTTGGCATTCGAATCAAAGTTGGGGGTGGAAAGCATGAAATCGGTGTCTCTGTCTGTGCGGCTATACGCACTGGTCGCACTGGCTCTGGCGGTACTCGTGGGCACACTGACATACAGCCTCGTTCAATCGTATGACGCGCTGGTACACGAGCGTCGTCTGGGTCTGGCCCAAATCAACGATCAGGCGATCTCGATTTTCGACACGTATCACAAGCAGGAGCTCGACGGCACGCTGTCGCGCGAGGAGGCGCAGGCGCGGGCCAAGGAAGTCACCGGCGCGATGCGCTACAATCCTGACGGCTACTACTTCGTCATCGATATGCAGCCGGCCATGGTCATGCATCCGATCAAGCCGGAACTGAACGGCAAGGATCTGAGCCAGAACAAGGACCCGAACGGCAAGTTCCTGTTCGTCGAGTTCGTCAATACGGTCAAAGCTAGCAAGGAAGGCTTCGTCGACTATTACTGGCCGAAGCCTGGCTTCGAAGAGCCGGTCGAGAAGCTGTCTCATGTGATCGGCTACGAGCCATGGGGCTGGGTGGTCGGCACGGGCGTCTATTCTGATGACCTCGCAGTGCTCTTCCGCGGCACGGCGCTCCGCTATGGTGTCGTGATTGGTCTTGCGGGCATCGGCATGGTGTTCTTTGCCTATCTCGTTGTGCGCAGCATCGTGCATCCGATCAACCGCCTGAAGGGCGCAATGAACGACATCGCTGAGGAGCGCGTCGACGTTTCCATCGGTGACATCGAGCGTCGGGATGAGATCGGCGGCATGGCCAAGACGCTTGAGGTTCTGCGTGGCAGCGTGCGCGAACGCATCGAGCTGCGCGATCGCGAAGCGCAGCAGCAGGCTAATCTGAACGGCGAACGCGAGCGCAACGAGCTCAATCTGCGCACCTCTTCCGAGCGGCAGAACCATGCGATCAATGCGCTGGGTTCGGCGCTGGAGCGTCTGGCAGAAGGTGATCTCACCGTGCAGATCGGCGTCATCGGTTCGGAATACGAAAAGCTGCGCGACGACTTCAACCGCGCAGTGGAATCACTGGGCGGCGTCATTGCCGCGATCAACCAGACGAGTGACATCGTAACGTCCTCGGCCGGCAATATCAGCGAGGCGACCAACAACCTGTCGAAGCGCACCGAGCAGCAGGCGGCAGCCCTCGAAGAGACGGCGGCGGCCCTCGACGAGATCACCGCAACCGTTCGCACGGCGGCTGAACGCGCCAATGAGGCACGTCAGATGGTGGCCGAGACCAAGTCGAGCGCCAACCGCTCCGGCGAGATCGTGCGCAGCGCGGTCGATGCCATGGGCCGGATCGAGGGCTCTTCGCAGAAGATCAGCCAGATCATCTCCGTCATCGACGAAATCGCCTTCCAGACCAACCTGCTGGCACTGAACGCCGGCGTCGAGGCGGCGCGTGCCGGTGAAGCGGGTCGCGGCTTTGCGGTCGTGGCGCAGGAAGTGCGGGAACTGGCGCAGCGTTCGGCGAATGCGGCGAAGGAGATCAAGACGCTGATCAGCGCATCGGCTGCCGAAGTCGATACCGGCGTTGGCCTGGTGCGCTCGACCGGCGAGGCACTGATCGAGATCGAGGCCTTGGTCAACCGCGTCAACGAAAGCGTCAACACGATCGCGACCGCGGCGAAGGAACAGGCCACGGGCCTGGCCGAGATCAATACCTCGGTCAACCACATGGACCAGATGACGCAGCAGAATGCGGCGATGGTCGAGGAAACCTCGGCTGCCGGCCAGTCGCTGGCGGAAGAGAGCTACAACCTGCGCCAGCTGCTCTCGCGCCTCAAGGTGAACGCTGCGCAGGCGGCGGCCGGTCATCGCCGGGCGGCGTAAGCGTCAGGCTTGACGCACGGACAATCGACAGACCGGGGCCGGCGGAGCGATCTGCCGGCCCCTAATTTTTGCCCTGGATTCCTCAAGGTTTTCGTTCATGGCGCATTAAGCCGGGATCGCCTATGCTGTCTTTCGTTGTCCCATAAGGGGATATCGAGGGTGAAATGAGTGTTGCGTTTTCGTCCCTTGGCAGCCGGCTGACGGTTGCCGTCCTTTCGCTCCTTCTCGTCGCCGGTTGTTCCGGCAGCGACCGGATTCCTTTCGCTGACGTTGGAGGGCCGCGCGCCGGCGACCAGCTGATCGGCAAGGTCGATCGCAGCAAAGACGGGCGGGTGCTTGTCGGTCGCGTCGGCGACCCACGAGCGGAGGCGGCCGCCTATGCGCCGCCGGCAGGGGCTGCGAATGGCGGGGCGCAGGGGCTCGACTATCTCGATACACCTAACCTGGCTGACAGCGATGCGTCGCAGGCCGCGCCGATGATGGCGGCGGGCACTGAGGCGCCTGTTGACGCCCAGGACCAGACGATGAGCGCGATGGTGATCCCGGAAGGCGGCGTCAATATTGACGGCGCGCTCGGGATCGGGGCCGAGCCCGGGATTTCCGATGTCGCTTACGCGGATGCGACGAGCCCGGTCGGCGTGCAGCCGCATGTGGTGACGCAAGGCGGGGCTATGGCGATCGCCGAGGGCAATACCAGCCAGCCGGTGGTCGACGGGATCGGCTTCGACGAGCCGGCGCAGATCGTGACGGGGCCGAGCGGGGCGCAGCAGCCCGTGATGCAGGAAACGCAGGTGGCCGAGATGTCGGAGGAGGGCGGGATCCTGCCGCTTTCGGTGGATAGTGGCAATTCCGGCATTGATGATCCGGTCCCCGTTTCGAGCCGGCGGACAGCGGCGGCTTCGAAAGCGCGAGCGCCTGCGGGCAAGGATTGTTCGCTCTATCTCGACAAGCGGAACTGCCGCTGAGCCGCTCCTCAGCCCCTATCCTATTTTGCTAAATGCCTAATCTTTGTCTGGTAAGCGCTTGCTGACGTTCTGGCCCGGACCTCACCGGCGGGGGCGGGGGTGTGGTTGCCTGACCATGGTGCCTGGATTCTTTCGGAAGGCCCCTCCCAACCCACCCCCAAGGGGGAGGGTTAATCCGGCGGTGCGGTCATATTCGCTGCCGGGTGCCGGGTGCCGGGGCGATGGGCGATTGTGGGGGCAGGGAGGGGCGCGAGCCGTACCGCCTGAGGCTGTGGCAGGCTTGCGGGCGGGGCGGTGAGCGCCTAGAGGCTTGGACAGGGGTGGTTGGCCTTCCACCACAGTCAGTGTCGCGCGGGGCCCCGCGCTTGATCCTGCCGCTTTCCTCGCCGCCCGGCCGGGCGGTTTTATCTCCGGAGTGAGCCCATGCCGCCGATTGCCGATATCCTGTTTTTCGTCGCTCTTCTGGCGGCGGCCGGCGCCGTAGCGGGGCTGCTTGCCGGCGTCTTCGGGATTGGCGGGGGCGCGGTGCTGGTGCCGGTCTTCTACCAGGTCTTCGGCTATGCCGGGATCCCGGAAGAGGTGATCATGCATCTGGCTGTGGGAACCTCGACGGCGCTGATCGTGCCGACTTCGATCCGCTCGTTCCAGGCGCATCGCAAACGCGGGGCTGTTGATATGGACCTCCTCAAAGGCTGGACGATCGCGGTGCCGCTTGGCGCCCTTCTCGCCACCGTGGTCGCGGCTTACGTCTCGAGCGAAGGTCTTCGCCTGTTCTTCGCGGTGATGGGCCTGGTGCTTGCCGCCCGCATGCTCCTCCTCTCCAACCGGATGCATCTCGGCACGGAACTGCCGGGCCAGCCCTTCCGCTTCCTGACCGGATCGGCGATCGGGCTCTTTTCGGGGCTGATGGGGGTCGGCGGTGGGGTGTTCAACAACACCTTCATGACGCTATTTGGCAGGCCGATCCACCAGGCGGTGGCGACGTCGTCAGGTGTAGGGGTCTTGATCTCGATCCCGGCCTTTTTCGGCTTCATCTACGCTGGCTGGGGCGAGGCCGGCCTGCCGCCGTTTTCGACAGGCTTCGTCAACTGGATCGCCTTTGCGGTGATCTTCCCGATCGCCATGCTGGTCACGCCCTATGGCGCGCAGCTGGCGCACCGGCTCAACAAGCGGCAGCTGGAACTGGGTTTTGCGGTGTTTCTGCTGTTTGTGTCGGCGCGCTTTTTCTGGAGTTTGGTGTGAGGGGTGCTGGTTGATATTGCGGGCGTATGGAGAGGATGTGCGCTCCCAGGTAGGCTGTTGCCCGAAGAATAAATGCCAAACCGCCAGGACCAGCTTGAAAATCTGTCACTCGTCGTCAGGTTGCCAATTTTAATATGTGCGACTTGGCGTACTGCCAAACTAGGGTAGTATGCCGTCTGGTGTGCCTAAGATTACCGGTAATACTAAAAGAGGTGGGGCAGTGATCGCGGACGAAGATATTTGGTCCGATGACCTCTTGGATCGTAGAGGCGATGCGGAGTTTCTGATCTCATTCCTTTTGGGCCGCTATGAAGAAAGACGCCGAGCTAAAATATATGGCTCATATGTGCTCAATCTCAACTCTGGATGGGGGTTTGGGAAAAGTTTCTTCATGGAGCGCATCGGAAAGGAATTGCATAAGAGCCATCCTGTTGTTTTTATCAATGCTTGGAAGAACGATTTTTCTGATGATCCGTACACCATGATAGTCAGTGAGTTGGACTCTTTCTTCGCAAGTACAATCAATGCCGGCTCACCTGAAAAAACGTCAAAAATCGATAGGGCTCTGGATGTCCTGAAGACACACACGGGCCAGATTTTGTGGGCTGGCTTCAAGGGTGTTGCGACACAGACGGCGAAGCGTTATGCGGCTGACGCGGTGGAAAACATACGTGAGGTTGTGCAAGAGGCTTTGCCAGCTAACGTCCGGAGTAATGGTGATACATCAGAAGCGATCGATGCGGGAATGGCTGCAATCGGCACTGAACTTTCAAAGGTCCCTGAGAAGCTTCTAGACTCTTTCGCTCAGAATCTGATCGAACAGTACAAAGCAACAAAGAATAGCCAGGACCAATTTCGGCGGAGTCTTGAGGATGTGTTGCGGATATACGCTGCCAAAGAAGGATCGCTTCGCCTGCCGATGTTCGTCTTGATCGACGAACTGGATAGATGCAGGCCCCCTTATGCGATCGCTCTGCTCGAAAGGATTAAGCACCTATTTGATGTCGACGACATCATTTTCATTGTCGCCACAGATACGGAGCAGTTAAGCCACTCGATTCGAGGCGTCTACGGGGACGATTTCGACAGTACGAGATACCTCCAGCGTTTTTTCAGTCGCTCGTATTATCTTGCCGACCCCAAGCCGGCTGCTTTTATTGATGCATATATTAGGGCCACGGGTACTGACGTCTCCAAGTTGCGCGCGATAGCTAATCTAAATACGATCAACTACATCGCGGAGCTTTCCATTCGTTTGAAAATGAGCCTCAGGGAAATCGAGCGAGCAATGGATATCTTGTCGGGGCTAACCACGACTTGGCATCATAGTTTTCCCATCCAATTATCCGTAATGTTTCCCATGATTTACGGGTTTATTCAACAAGCGGACATTGTCGACCGAAGCGGAAACAGTTGGTATCGGCAAACGCTGAAAAGCATTGCCCCTTGGTCAATAACCCTTGAGAGGGAAGGGGTAATCGGCGCGGATGTGCAGCGGGTGGAGGCAAATCTCTGGTCGCTGGACTATTTTGACTCTGGCGGAAAACCGCTTCGCGCAGTCGTGAGGCAGAAGAGGGAAGAGATAAGAACGAGGAGGGGAGACAATGACATTTTTCTGCAAGAAACTCTCGACCAGTTCCAAACAGAGCTGAGTGCCCGATCTAGAGATGAGTTTCCGGATGAAAGTCCGTCGTTAATTAAGCAATATCCGGACATGATAATGCGCGCAGGAAGCCTCAGATAAATAGGGCGCCCTCTTTTACAACATCTGATTGTTGGCCGGAAGCCGCTTCTGCTCGCGTCTTTCAAGTGCATTTAGCAGTTGATTATTACCCTTCAAGCGCCTCACCGGTGGGGCCATGGTGTGTATCCGTCCGACACTGGTCAAGCATAGGATGCTCCGGGTGGAACCGCAGCCGCCAAGTGACCGCTATCAGCCCCCACCTGAGGCGGGGCGATACCAACTCTCGAAGGACGAGGGCGGGTGGCATCATCGGTCTCGGTCTCGATCCTTCGAGGCCCGCATTCTGCGGGCACCTCAGGATGAGTGGTGACGTGGGGCGCGGGCTGCTACTGTACGGTGCAGACGTAGTGCTCGGGAAAAGACCCGTCCCAAACCCTCCCCACAAGGGGGAGATCGGACCCCGCCAGGCTTGAGGTGTAGCCGGTGGTTTTACACCACCACCCCCGTCCGATTGCTCGACATCGTCAGCTTCCTCTCCGCGCGCTCCTGCTGGGGGGAGCGGTTGTAGAGTTCGCGGTAACACTTGGAGAAGTGGGAGGCGGAGACGAAGCCGCAGGCGACGGCGACTTCGACGACGGGCATGGAGGACTGGACCAGTAGGTGGCGGGCGCGGTCGAGGCGGATTTCGAGATAGTAGCGGGCCGGTGAGCGGCCCATTTCCTGCCTGAAGAGGCGCTCGATCTGGCGGCGGGAGAGGCCGGCGTCGTCGGCGATTTCCAGAAGCGACAGCGGTTCTGCGAGATTGGCTTCCATCAGCTCGATGATCTGCAGCACCTTGGAATTCTGCACGCCGAGGCGGGCGCGCAGCGGCAGGCGCTGGCGGTCGTTGGCGGAGCGGACGCGGTCGGTCAGGTGCTGTTCGCAGACGCGGTTGACGAGGCCTTCGCCGAAATCCTGGCCGATCAGGTTCAGCATCATGTCGAGCGAGGCTGTGCCGCCTGCGCAGGTGTAGAGATTGCCGTCGACTTCGTAGAGGTCGGCATAGACTTCGGCCTGGGGGAAGGTTTCGGAGAAGCCGGGCAGGTTTTCCCAGTGGATGGCGCAGCGCTTGCCATTCAACAGGCCGGCCTGGGCCAGCACATGGGCGCCCGTACAGAGGGAGCCGACGGCGACATTGCGGTTATAGGCCTCGCGCAGCCAGGCATTGACCGACTTGTTGTTGAACTCCTCGACATAGATGCCGGAACAGACAATCGCCATGTTCGGGCGGTTTTCGCCGCCGAGAAAGCGGCGCTCGTCGGCGAGCGAGGAATTCACCTCGATGCCGATGCCCGAGGAGGAATAGACCTTCTGGCCATCGACGGAGGCGAGGCGCCACTCATAGGCGGCATAACCCAGCATACGATTGGCGATGCGCAGCGTCTCGATGGCGCCGGCAAAGGGCAGAAGGGTGAAATGCGGGACGAGGAAGAAGACGATGGATCGCTTCTTGGTTTGCGGCTGTATCTTGCTCATGATGATGCCCAGTTGTCCTTGCTGCCGTTCCCTTGTTTTGCAGGCATGCTCCGCCTGAATCGATCGGCGCGATTGTCGTTTTACGACATTGTCATCCTATCGCGCGCCGCGCCCGCATCGGCAATTGCTAAAGAACGACATTTTCCGACTTTTTTCAGGCTGCGACGCCGTGAGCCAGGCGCCTGACGCGGCACGGCGGCAGGTAATTGAAAAACCTTGATTTCGCGGACCGGGGTGGTTTGGGCTGGGAGGCGGGCACTGCCCCGTTTGCGACGTGATGGGGCGGCTCCGTCGCAAACGGGTTGCCGGAGCGGCGCGAGGCGCCGCCGGGGTCGGTGGCGAGTGTCAGGGCGCGGTGTCGCCGGAAGGCCAGCCGAGGTCCTTGCGCAGGTCGAAGGGCAGGGCTTCGAGGGCGGCCGCGTCAAGACGCCGGCGGCGGTGATCGGCGAGGGCGCGGGACAGGGTCCGGATGAGGGTCACGAGGCGATCGGCGGCGTGGCTTGCGCGCTCGTCGAGCGTTCGGGCGGCGGCGGTCAGGCCGGCGCTGTCAGTGCGCGCGTTGAGCCGCGGGATCGTCCGGGAACTCGGCCGAGGCAAAGGGGTGTCGCAGCAAACCATGGTCATGGTTGTTATCCTCTTGGTGGTGGCCCGTCTTTCGCCTTGTTGGTTGGGCCAGAGCTCTGTTGTGATCGGCTTCGTTCCATCAATCAAACGAATGTTTATGATGTTTGTCATTCTGAAAGCTGATCAATTGGCGATGGCGAGTGAGGCCGATATCATCGCGCAGGGCGGGGCCGAGGATGGCGAGCGCCGCGCGGGTCTGCTCGCGCACGGCATGGCGGCGAGTGTTGCTGAGCAGCGTCTCAAGCTTCTGCTGGACGGTCTGGAAACCTTGCTGTGTCATGTGGCAATCCTCCTCTTTGCGGTCTGTGAGGAGAAGGATGCGCCCGGATTGACATTCAATCAAACGCAATAGTATCGTTCTCAAGTTCAATTTTGTTGAAGGTCAATCCTCATGACTCTCATGCTCCGCCAGCCGCTTCCGCTGCTCGACAACGATGTTCTCCGGACCTTCGTGGCAATCGCCGAGACCGGCAGTTTCACCACCGCCGCCGACCGGGTCTATCGCACGCCGTCGGCCGTCTCGATGCAGATCAAGAAGCTGGAGGAGCAGCTGAATGTGACGCTGTTCCTGCGCGATGCGCGCTCGGTGACGCTGACCGAAAGCGGCGAGGTGCTGCTTCCCTATGCGAGGCGCATGCTGGCGCTGTCGAACGAGGCGGTGGGGCGCTTCCGCATGCCGGAAATGAAGGGGGTCGTCAGGCTGGGTGCGCCCGATGATATCGGCGAGCGCTTCATGCCGACGATCCTGCGTCGCTTTGCCGAGCTCTATCCGCTGATCATGGTGGACCTGACGGTCGATACATCGGGTGCGCTTCGGCGTCGGCTTGCCGAGCAGCGGCTGGATCTGACACTGGTCAATTGCGCGCCGGGTCAGGTGGTGCATGAGGGCGAGGTGATCCACCAGGAGCAACTGGTCTGGGCAGGAGCCAAATGCGGCACGGCGCATATCCGCGATCCGCTGCCCGTGTCGATCTGGGAGGATGGCTGCTGCTGGCGGGCGGATGCGCTGGCCAGGCTCGACAAGGACAAGCGGCCCTATCGCATCGCCTATCTCTCGGCACACACGATGGCACAGCGGGCCGCCGTGATTGCCGATCTCGCGGTGGCGCCGCTTCCGCGCAGCTATCTCACCGACGACATGACGGCGCTTGGGGCCAAACACGGGCTGCCGGAACTCGGGTCTTTCGAGGTGCGGTTGCTTACCGGCAAGGAGACGAGTGAGACGATCCAGGCGGTGGCCGACAGCGTGCGTTATGCGTTTTCCGAGATGATCGGAATGGCGGCGTAAGCCTGCGCGATCGGTAAGCGGTTAGGGAATTGGCTAAGTAGCGAATAGCGAATAGCGAATAGGATTTGAGTTGATATGACGGATGACAAGCAGCCGGCGCCGCGGCTCGAGGATTTTGCGGGGCAGGCTTACGACAAGCTGCGTTATGGCGATACGGACCGGCAGGGGCATGTCAACAATGCCGTCTTTGCCACCTTCATGGAAACGGGGCGTGTGGAGCTGATCTACAACCCGCAAGATCCGCTGCTCGAGGACGGCTTTTCCTTCGTGCTGGCCAAGCTCGATATTGACTATATCGCCGAGGTTTTGTGGCCAGGCACGGTTGAGATCGGCACGCGGGTGACGCGTGTCGGGCGGTCGTCGGTCTCCATGCAACAGGCGGTGTTTCAGGCGGCCAAGCTCTGTGCCTCGGCCGAGACGGTGGTGGTGCATTTCGACCAGACGACGCGCAAGTCGCATCCGTTTTCGGAGGCGCAGCGGGTGAAGCTCGAGGGGTGGATTTCGGCGGCGTGAGGTGTCAGGCGATCCCGGCGAGGTGGGCTTTCTCGCCGAGCTGGATCACACTGCGGCTCTTCCACTGGGTGTTTTCCGCGAGATGGGTGATGCTGCCTGAGGGGACGGGGAAGCTGACCCGGCCGAGGCATTCGATCGGCATGCCGATCCACCAGGCGATGACGAAGGTCAGTGCGAAGCCGTGGGTAACGATGACAAGGGCGTCGGCTGGATCGGCCATCAGCGCATCCATGGCGCCGTAGATGCGGGTGCCGGTCTGGCGGCGGGTTTCGGCCCCCTCGATGCCGCCGGTGTCGTCGAGGCCGCCATCATCGGGCACCGGCAGGCGGCGAGCGTCGAGCCAGGCCTGGGGCTTTCCTTCCGCGACACCGTAGCTCATTTCGCGCAGGCCGGGCGTCAGGCGGGGCGTGAGGGAGAGGTGTCTGCCGATGATTTCGGCGGTCTCGCTGCAGCGCAGGAGGTCGGAGGAGACGAGGGCCGGGGTGTCTTCGGCGCAGAGTTCGGTGATGCGGGCGGCGATCGCGTCTGCCTGACGGCGGCCGAGATCGGTGAGCGCGGTATCATACCAGCCGCCGACGCGGCCTTCGACATGATGGACCGATTGCGGATGGGTGACGACGTAAAGGGTCTTCATGCGGGGCCTCGCTTTCGATGCGCGCCCCGCAGGAAGGGGCACGTTCAGCCCAGCTTTTCGTAGAGAGCCTGGCTCTCCGTCAAGACCTCGTCGAGGCGTCTGCCGGCTTCAAAGTGGGCGAGGTGGTCGGGGAAGGTCACACCTTCGGGCACCTTGGGGCAGATTTCGGGCAGGCCGAGCCGTGTCTCGACCGGGATGACGCCGGCCCAGACGCGGGCATCGACATCGGCGGGATCGTCGGAGACGCCGCCTGAGCGGACCTTTGCCGAGGCCTCCTCGATGCGCATGCCGACGACCATGGTGCCCTTGGCTTCCTGCGGGTCGTTTTCGCGCAAGACATCCGTGCGGCCGGGATAGAAGCGGTCGACGACGGCTTTCAGGGCATCTGCCTTCTCCTCCGGGTCGTCGATGATGTGGGCCGTGCCGAAACACATGGCGGAGCGGTAGTCGGCGGAATGGTGGAAGCCGGAGCGGGCGAGCACCAGGCCGTCGAGATGGGCAACGGTCAGGCAAACGGGGATGCCGGACTTCTGGCTCTTCAGCATGCGGCTCGCGGACGAACCGTGCCAGAACAGCCAGTCGCCGTCGCGCCAGTGGATGGTCGGCGTGCAATAGGGCTGGCCGTCAATGACATAGGCGACGTGACAGAGCAGGGCCGCATCGAGCACGGCATAGACGGCGTCGCGGTCATAGGCTGCGCGCTCATGCAGGCGTTTTGCCCGGTTGCGCGGGGTAACGGGGAAGGATTGTGGCTCGGGTCTCTCGTTCATGCTTGCCTCCTGACGGCTGATGCGGCAGGGATAGTCTGATAGATTGGTCCAAAGAAGATCCATAATGGCTAAAAATATCCGAACCAATTCCGACTGGTCTGCGAGCACGCCGATGCTGCCGGCGCAGGGGCCGCGGCGGCTGGCGCTCTATCGTTCGCTGCGCGGGCTGATCGAGAGCGGGCAGATGCGGCCCGGTGACAAGCTGCCGACGACGCGGGATATCGCCAAACGGTTTGGCGTGTCGCGTGGGGCGGCCGTTGCAGCCTATGAGATGTTGGTGGCCGACGGATTTGCCGAGGCTCGGGTGGGGGCGGGGACCTATGTGGCCGAGGCCGTGCCGCTGTTGCAGGCCGTGCCCGAGCCGCGGGTGATCGAGGTTCAAGAGGTGTCTGCGCCGCTGCCCGGCGCACTCGGTTGTTCGACGGCGGACGAGACGACGCTTCGCATCTTCCGCATGCTGATGAACCGGCATCTGACACAGCCCTCGGCGCGGCATTTCCACTACAACGATCCGGCGGGAAGTCATGCGCTCCGTGTTGAGGTCGCGGCCTATCTGAAGGCGGCGCGCGGGGTGGTGTGCGAGCCGGATCAGTTGATCATGACGGCGGGGACGCAGCAGGGGCTGGATCTGGCTGTCAGGGCGCTGCTGAAGCCCGGCGATCCGGTCTGGATCGAGGACCCCTGTTATGCAGCGGCGCGCGAATTGTTTGACGGCACGGGGATTGCCGTGACGCCGGTGCCTGTCGATGGCGAAGGGATCGATGTGGCCTCAGGGATTGCGGCGCGGCCGGATGCCAAGGCCGTCTATGTGACGCCGTCGCATCAGTATCCGCTGGGTGTGACGCTTTCCATGGCAAGGCGGCTTGCCCTGATCGACTGGGCGCGGGCCACGGGCGCCTATATCATCGAGGATGATTACGACAGCGAGTTCCGCTTTGCCGGCCCGCCCTTGAGCGCGCTTCAGGGCATCGATGGCGAGGGTCGGGTGATCTATTTGGGCACGTTTTCCAAGACTCTGCTGCCGGGGTTTCGGTTCGGCTATCTCGTGGTTCCCCGCCATTTGCGTGAGCGGGTGCTGACCATTCGCCGGCTAACGGACCGCTTCCCGTCGACGTTGGCGGAGGATGCGCTCACCGAATTCCTGCGTGACGGGCATTTTTCCGCGCATATCAAACGGGCGCGCAAGCGGGTGAAGGCGGCGCGGGATGCGCTCATCGAGGCGCTCCGCTGCGATCGGCTCGCGGTGACCGTGCCGGAACAGGGTTTGCATCTGGTGGCCGAGCTCGACGGGGCGGAAGACGATGTGGCGCTGGCGGCTGAGGCGCGGGCCGTTGGTTTCGGCGTCAAGGCGCTGTCGCCGCTTTATCATGGCGAGACGAAACGGCGCGGACTGGTGATCGGCTTTTCCGGCTTTGCGCCTGACGTGCTGGCGCAGGCGGCCCGGCGTTTCGTGTCAGGCCTTCAAGGCTCGCCCATGCGCGACGCCGTCGACCCAGATCGTCAGCATCTGAGATAAGAGCTGCTGCGGCGGCGCAGGGTTTGGCCGCGATTGCTTTAGCCCTTCTGACATTTCGAAGACGATCACCTCATGGAACAGCGCCTGGGCACCCCGGGCGTAAAGGCGTGCTTCGCCTGAGGTGAGAGAAGGATAGACGCGGGTGAAGAGGGCGGCGACCTGGTCTTCCACCTCGAAGCAGAGGCGCATGAAGGTCTCGGTATAGGGGCCGGTGACGATGGCCGCCTGGCTGAGATAGAGCTCGGCAAAGGCCGGCTCGCGGCAGAAATAGGTGAGCCAGGGGCTGAGCAAAGCGCCAATCTGGGTGTCGAGCATTGCTTCTGGATCGATGCCGACGCCCTTGCGGCCGGCTTCGGCCAGCTGTTCGATCTCGGTCAGGCCGAGGGCCGCCAGGAGATTGGTCTTGTCGCCGAAATGGGCAAAGACGCTGGATTTCGCGACTTTGGCGGCATTGGCGATCTGGTCGATGCTGGTCTGCTCGTAACCCTGACGGGAAAAGAGGTCTCGCGCGGCGGCCAGAATATGGTCCCTGGTCTGACGGCTGCGGGTTTGGCGAAGCTTCATGCGCGATTCCTTTTGGTCGAGCCTACGCCAAATATATGTTGACCACGGTCAATTTCACCTTCATAAAATGACCACGGTCAAAAATACGAGTATTCCTCATGTCCTTCCTGTCGCGCGATGCACAGCCCTCCCGGCTTCTTGTTCTCAATGGCAATCCGGCCAGGGATGCCCTGTGCGGCGCCATGGCGGAAAAGATCGCCGACGAGGCGCGGCGGCGCGGCCAGACGGTTCGGCTGGTGCACCTCGAGGATCTCGATTTCGACGCCAATCTTCGCCAAGGCTACCGCGCGCGCATGGAATGGGAACCGGATCTTCAGGCCTTTGCCGACAGCCTGACCTGGTGCGACCGGCTGGTGATCGTGCATCCGCTCTGGTGGGGATCGGCGCCGGCGCAACTCAAGGGGCTGCTCGACCGTGTCCTGATGCCCGGTTTCGGCTTTCAGTATATCGAGGGCAAGGCCTTCCCGAAGCCGCTGCTCGCTGGCCGCAAGGCTCGCATCGTCATCACCTCGGATACGCCGACCTTCTTTCTCAAATGGTTTTACGGCAATGGCTGGGTGAAGGTGCTGAGACGCCAGATCCTGGGCTTTTGCGGCTTCAAGGATCTGAAGGTGAAGTATTTCAGCCCGGTGCGCGGTGCAAAGCCCGAGGCCTTGGCGAAGATGGTGGAGGACGCGGCGGGGATTTTGGGGTGAGGGGAAGGGTCGATTTGGGGCCGGGAGGGGACGGGCGGGTTCTCGGAATGAGATGAGTTAAGCTGACATTCTACTCAGCGTTTTGTGCAACAAAACTAGGCGCGACGGCCGGAATGAAAGCGCATAGCGGTAAACATTTCGGCAAGGGGGCCTAGAGCAGGCCGCCCGGTTCTGAAGGCCCGGAAGAAGTAGCGGCCATAGATTGCGTGCAATCTCCATGGCCGCGTGCGACCTCATTGTCGCCGTTCGGATTGTTGCCTTGGCCGTCCGAAACTTGCCATTGGTTCGGTGCCGCCAAATGGTAGATCTGTAACCAATCCGGATTTGGGTTTCTATGGTTGGCCCTCCCTGGCGACCGCCTTTGAGTGTTCGTTCCACCGAGCCCATGCGTTAGTCTCTTACGCTAGAGGGCGCGGTCCTACCGTCGAGCTGTCTCTGCGGCTTGCCAGCCAATTCGGGCGCTTGGGGCATCAACTGCCGAGCATTTGACCGACAGGTTACTGCGTTCGAGCTCAACCGCATCTTTGAAACGCTTACCCTTTTCCGCCCGAAAGCGCTTGCCGGTACTGGTAGTGAAAGTGATCCGATCCAGGCGCAAATGCCGAAAGTCCTGGGCGGTCTCGCACCAGATTGTCACGAGCCAAGCATTCTCGAACAACGTTAACCCCAAGGGTCGCGCTTCTCTCGTCGACGGACGACCTTCAGAGTTCCGGTATCCGACAGTCAGTATCTCCTTGCAGGCAATCGCACGCCGCAGTGTGGCGAAGGTCGACGAGTTGCCATCACTGTTCATATGTCGGGAAGGGCCTGCCTCCAGCGCGGGTTCAATCATGTTGTCCTTTTGCGCATCGCCAAGCCCCGAGGAAATCTTGGCCGCCGCACGCTCCGCCGCCCCGTCGAGGACCGGCCCGGCGCGTTCGGAGACGAGTTTCAGCCCCAGAATGAGAGCGTCCAGTTCGTCGGACTCGAACCGCAGCGAAGGCAGAAAGTAACCCTTCTCCATGACATACCCCAGGCCGCCCTCGCCGCGGATCGGAGCGCCCATCGCCTGAAGGTCTGCAATGTCGCGATAGATGGACCGGACAGAGACGCGCAGGTCGACCGCCAGTGATGCCGCAGTAACAGGCGTGGAGCGCAGCCGCATGAAATCAAGCAGTCGGAACAAGCGAAATAAGCGCACCAGAAGGCCCCTGACAAAAACTGTCGCAGCCTAGCAGCAATGTCCGGCCATCGAAACTGAAATGGGAAAGACAAATGAAACTTTGGAACTTTGGCGCGGTCGCCCTGCTGACCGCAACACTTGCCACCCAAATCCACGCGGAGGAAGACATGGACCAGACGGCAATTCTCGAAACCATCTCAGCTATGACCACAGCCTTTGCAGCGGGCAACATCGATGGGGTTATGGCGACCTATGAACCTTCGGCCGTCGTGATCGCCCAACCGGGCCAGCCTGTCGCCGGCGATGCCGCCCTTCGCGCCATGTTCGCCGAATTCGTCGCAAGCGGCGTGAACTTTGCGTACGGCGCGCATGAGGTTGTCGTCGCAGGCGACACTGGTCTCCACCTGATGTCCTGGACCGCGTCCGGGCCGGACGGTCCGATGACATCGCTTTCGGTCGCCGTGCTGCACCGGCAGCCGGATGGAAGCTGGAAGATCGTGATTGACCATCCGTTCGGTGACGCCGTGATGGATCAGGAATAGAAAACAACGGGCTTCATGAAAAAAAAGACCGAAGGACCGGCGCTTGCGCCGGTCCAGAGAGAATTGGATTTGGGCGGCGACCGGTCGTGGCCCACGGGGAGACGCAGTGGGCGGATTGGCGTCCACCGGGACGACAACCGCCTTCAGGACGAGTGCTCGATAAGCTGACTTTGACCACCGGCTCGCTGCCAACCACGATCTACCGCGCAGGGTCGGGCCTATGATTGCGGGGCTTGATACCCTCCTCACTCACCGCATCGAGTATCCGCCTGCACTCAAGACGCCCTCAGGGTGGAAATTGCGCCGAAAGGCTGGCGATGCCTAAGTACGGCGGCTTGAATATATGCTGTTTGCAACGTAAATCCAGAAGCTGCGAGTCCCCTTTCCGCCCGGTTTACGCCTTGCGGCTGGTGGGGTGGACCGTCAGCTTTTGGAAGACCGAAAAGTCGGCTCGAACAGCCAAATGGAAGGCGCGAAGGCAACGAGACTTCCCCGCGGAGAATGGCCGCTTTCAGTGACGGCAAGCAACTGTGCTTGCGGCAGGATTGAAGGCGCAAAGCTGCCTCTCAAAACAGGAACGCACCCACCCTCCTACTCTCTCGACCTACGCCGCCTGCGCCCGCCACCCTCGCCATCGCCCTCCGACAACACCTTCCGCTCCGGCAGCGTCACGACGCTTGCGAGCTTCGGGAACGGGTCGACCTTGTTCGGCAGCGCCATGGCGTCGATGAAGAGTTGCTGGAAATGCGGCTCCAGCGCCGTTTCGATCTTTTCGATGCGGGTGACGGTTTCCTCGATTTCGCGGCGGTAGTCGCGGTTGAGGAGGGCCATCAGGGCGCCTGTGCCGGCGGCGTTGCCGACGGCCTTGACTTCATCGAGCCCGCAATCGGGGATGAGGCCGAGCACCATCGCGTATTTCGGATCGATGAAGGAGCCGAAGGCGCCGGCGAAGCGGATGGTGTCGACGGTTTCGACTTCGAGCTTTTCCATCAGGAGCTTGATGCCGGCATAAAGGGCTGCCTTGGCGAGCTGGATGGCGCGGACGTCGTTCTGCGTCACCGTGATCTTCTGGGCGCCGTCATGCAGCAGGTAGGAGAAGGTGCGGCCGTTTTCGAGAATTCTATGGCTTTTCGCGGCCATGCCGCCATCGACCACGCCGTCGGTGGAGATGACGCCGGAGAGATACATTTCGGCGACGACCTCGATGATGGCGGAGCCGCATATGCCGGTGATGCCGGTCTTTTCCGCGGCCTCGGCAAAACCCTCTTCATCGGACCACTGCTCGACACCGATGACCTTGAAGCGGGGTTCCAGTGTTTCCGGGTCGATGCGGACGCGCTCGATGGCGCCGGGGGCGGCGCGCTGGCCGCAGGAGATTTCAGCACCTTCGAAGGCGGGGCCCGTGGGGGAGGAGGCGGCTACCGTGCGTTCGCGGTTACCAAGGACGATTTCGGCATTGGTGCCGACATCGACCAGCAGCATCATCTTGTCCTGACGGTGCGGGCCTTCCGAGAGCGTGGCGCCGGCGGCATCCGCGCCGACATGGCCGGCGATGCAGGGCAGGCAATAGACGCGGGCGCCATGATTGATGGCAAGATCGATTTCGCGCGACCAGGTGTGCACGGCGCCGGAGACGGCGAGCGCAAAGGGTGCCTGGCCGAGTTCGGTCGGGTCGATGCCGAGGAAAAGGTGGTGCATGATCGGGTTGGCGACGAAGACAGCATCGAGGATGTCGTTGGGGTCGACACCCGCCTCTGCGCAGACCTTGACGGTGAGATCGTTGATGGCCTGACGCACGGCCTTGGTCATCGCCTCGCGGCCATCCGGGTTCATCATCACATAGGAGACGCGGCTCATCAGATCCTCGCCGAAGCGGATCTGCGGGTTCGACGTGCCCGAGGAGGCGATGACGCGGCCTGACAGAAGCGAGACGAGATGCATGGCGATCGTCGTCGAGCCGATGTCGCAGGCGATGCCATAGGCCTCGTTGTGCAGCCCCGGCCAGAGCGCGATCATGTTGGGGCGCGAGGTGTCGAGGTCGCGGTGGATGGCGGCGGTGACGCCCCAATTGCCCTTGCGCAAGGTCTTCTGGACATCCGGCAGGAGATGCTGAGCGACGAGGATGTCGTTGAAACCCCAGTCCTTTTCCAGCATCAGGTTCAGGCGGTCGAGATCGCCAAGCGGCTTATGCATGTCGGGTTCGTCAACCTCGACATAACATAGCTGGATGGCCGGATTGCGCGGGAAGGTGCGGTCGGTCGCGGCCTTGCGGATGACCTGGGCATTGACGACCGTATCCGGCGGCACGTCGACGACGAGATCGCCCTGGATGGTGGCCGAGCAGGAGAGGCGGCGGCCTTCCGGGATGGTGCGGACCTCGGCGTAACGCTTTTCCTTCGGGCCGACGGGCGAGATATGGTCGTTCGACGAGGTGATGCCGTGCTTGGCGAACTGGCCTTCCTGGACCTCGATCTGGCAACGCCCGCAGGTGGCGCGACCGCCGCAAACGCTCTCCACGTAGACGCCAAGCGTGCGCGCGGCTTCGAGCACTGTGGTGCCGATGGGGAAACGGCCACGCTTGCCGGAGGGCATGAAGAGGACGAGGGGATCGGTTGCGTCGGTCATTCTGGTCTTTCGGTTTCGAGGGACGTCTCCCTCATATGTTGTGCGGAGGTTTTACCCCCCTCTGTCACTGCGTGACATCTCCCCCGCATGGGGGGAGAGTGGTGCTTCGATCACTCCGTCGGTGCGCCACCGCCCACACGCGCGGCACGGCCGCCGCGGCGGCCGCCGCCGGTCGAGGCTGAGGCGGGGGATGCGGCCGGGGCTGCGTGGGCGCCGCCTTCGGCGGGCTTGTAGTCGCGGTAGGTCTTGATCCAGTTGTAGCAATTCTCGTCGGTGCCATTGAGGACATTGGCGGCGCGCACGGCTTCCATTTCCTGCGGGCGGCAGGGGTTCATGATGGCGGATGTCATGCCCGCACCGATGACCATCGGGATGAAGCCGGCATTGATGCCGTGACGATGCGGCAGGCCGAAGGAGATGTTGGAGAGGCCGCAGGTCGTGTTGACCTTGAGCTCTTCGCGCAGCCGCCGGACCAGCGCAAAGACCTGCAGGCCTGCCGAACCGATGGCGCCAATCGGCATGACCAGCGGGTCGACGACGATGTCATGCGGCTTGATGCCGTAATCCATGGCGCGCTCGACGATCTTCTTCGCGACGGCAAAGCGGACGTCCGGATCCTGGGAGATGCCGGTTTCGTCGTTGGAGATGGCAACGACCGGGACATTGTACTTGGCGCAGAGCGGCAGGATGGCTTCGAGCTTTTCCTCCTCGCCGGTGACCGAATTGACCAGCGGACGCCCCTTGGCGACCTTCAGGGCTGCCTCGATGGCGGCGGTGACGGAGCTATCGATCGCGAGCGGCACGTCGACGAGGCCCTGGACGATTTCCATGGTCTTGACCAGAAGGCCGGGCTCAGTCTCGTTCGGATTGACGGAGGTGACGCCGGCATTAACGTCGAGCATGGTGGCGCCCGCGGCGACCTGTTCCAGGGCATCCTTGATAACCGTGTCGAAATTGCCGGCCTGCATTTCGGCAGCAAGCTTCTTGCGACCCGTCGGGTTGATGCGCTCGCCGATGACGCAGAAGGGCTGGTCGAAACCGATGATGATTTCCTTGGTGGCGGATGCGACGATGGTGCGGGTCATTTCAGTCCTCCGGTCGGTGCCGGCTCTCGCACGGCGGGAATGGGGTGTGCCGGCAAGAGCCGGGGAAGATCAATGGGGCTGGGTATTGGCGGCAAGGCCTGCGAGCGTCTGCTGGTCCTGGACCGGATCAGCGCCGATTTCGCGCATACGCTGGGCAGCGATGTCGTCGGCGCGGCCGTGCTCGCGCTTCCACGGGCGGCGGCCCTTCAGGATGCCCGACTCATGGACGATTTCGGCGACATATTCCTCCTGGCGATAGGCCATGACATGCACGCCAGAGACGCCCTCGATCTCCTTCACCTCGTTGATGATGTCGATGCAGAGCTGCTTGCCTTCCTTCTTCTGGTCCTGTGCGCCTTCGAGGCGGGCGATCACATGGTCCGGAATGTGGATGCCCGGCACGTTGGAGCGGATCCACTTGGCCGTCTTGGCCGAGGCGAGCGGACCGACACCGACGAGGATGTAGCATTTATCGTGGAATCCGAGGTCGCGGACCTTCGCCATATAGTCGCGGAACATCGGCACGTCGAAGCAATACTGGCTCTGGACGAACTGGGCGCCGGCCTCGATCTTCTTGCCGAGGCGATAGGGGCGGAAGTCATAAGGCGGGGCAAAGGGGTTGATCGCGGCGCCGAGGAAGACCTTGGGCGGACTGGTCAGTTTGCGGCCGGACAGGAACTTCGATTCGTCGCGCATGGTGCGGACGGTCTCCAAGAGCGACATGCAGTCGAGGTCGAAAACGGGCTTCGCACCCGGCTGGTCGCCGGCCTGAACGCCATCACCCGTCAGGCACATGATGTTGGCGACTCCCATGGCGGCGGCCCCCAGCACGTCACCCTGGATGGCGATGCGGTTCTTGTCGCGGCAGGCGATCTGCATGATCGGCGCGTAACCCATGCGGGTCAGAAGCGCGCAGATGCCGACCGAGGACATGTGGCAATTGGCGCCGGAGGCATCGACTGCGTTGATGCCGTCGACCCAGCCGTCGAAAACCTTGGCGCGCTCATAGACGTCTTCCGGGTCGGCACTATCAGGCGGGTTGAGTTCGGCGGTGACGGCGAATTCGCCGCGGCGCAGGACGCGCTCCAGTCGGCCGAGCGAGGAATGGCCGGGCAGGGGATCGAGCGGCAGGTGGACCCCAAGCGGATTTTCATCGATATGGGCCATGCTCAGGCTTCCTTTGCCGTCTGTTTTTCCCGCTCGGCGGCGGCTTCCGCCGTGACGCGCAGCCAGGAGGATGTCTCGCGCAGCGACTGGTTGACCGGCTTCTGCACTTTCAGGATCGCGTCACCTGACACCATGTTGCGCGAGCCGTTCCAGGCCTGAACCCAGACGCAGGGCATGTCGGGCTCGACCTCGCAATTGCCGTTGGCGCGCACGCCGCCGCAGGGTCCGTTGCGCAGCTGTTTGGGACAGTTCATCGGGCAGGACATGCCGGTCGAAGACAAGACGCACTGGCCACACATGCGACAGTCGAAGAGCAAGCCCTTCACATTGCGCTCGACGAAGGTGACCGGGGTTTCAACCCTGTTGTAGCCGAGCTTCTTCCAGACCGGATGGAGAAAGAGGAAGGCATTGGCGAAGTTGCGGTAGAACCATTCGAGGAAACGCGAATTGCGCACGGCCCAGAGGCGGATCGTATAGGAGCGGCGGGCGCGGCGGTTGGGCGAAACGCCTGCCGGTGTGAACGCGCCAGTCTTTGCCTTGGCTGCGGGAGCGGCATTGCCCTTTTTTGGCGGGCCGGGATCCACGAGAACAGGTTCACCCATTGTCGCGGCCTCCGGCATGGACAAGCGCCACGAGGCGGGCCTTGTCGTAGGCGGCTTCTATTTCGGCGGCTGCCGTTTCGGCTTCGGCTTCGAGGTCGTCACCGACCGGAACCGGATCGGCCTTCCGCCAGTCGGCTAGATAGGCGTCGGTTTCCGCAGCGCCAGTGCGCATGGCGGCCATGTCGATGGCTTCGGTGAAGCGCAGGGAGAGCTCACGCTTGGCCGATTTGCGACCCTGCTTGACGATCACCTGAGCCGGAATATCCCGCCAGTAAACGACGATCTTGTCTGCCATGCCACTCTCTCCCTTTGGTGCCAGAATGCACGGGGGGCATTCGCCGGACTGCGCTCTTCACGACGTCGCTTGTCGCCAAAAACGACGCTGCCATGAGTCCTGATGTTTTTACCAGATTCGGCGCGTGAGACCGCACCAGATCCACGACCAGAGAGTGGGTGGGAAGCGCAGGGCGGACGGACCTTGCGGCTTGATGGGGGCGAGGCGACCGTTGAGCGCGTCGTCGATCGATTGGCGGGTGATGTCCAGAGCGGCAAGGGTCAGCAGAAGGGGATAGGTGGAGATGAAGTCTGATGATGCGGGTTTCGTGCGGACCTCGTAGAGCGTGCCGCCGGTATCCGTTCCGGCATCGACGAGATGCAGGGTGGCGCCGAAATTTTGCGGGTCGTTTTCGCGCAGCGACCAGTAGCCGCCCATCTGGCCGCGATAGTTCGGATTGATCCCGGCATGCAGGTTGATGACCGGGCAGGGCATGGCGGCGAGCTGACGCGCCGACATCAAGCGGGTCGATACGAGCAGGATGGCGCCGGGCTTCAACTGCTCGACGAGGACTTTCGTCTCCGGGGCGTTGATCGAGGTGACCGGATGGATCGGGACAGTGTCGGGCAGTGTGCGGTCCAGATCATGTTCGGCCAGCAGCGCCTCGACACGGCGATCCGCAAGGCGGCGCAGAAGGCGGGCGGCGATCATCGTGCCAAGCTGGCCGAGCGCTGCAATCCAGCCCAATCTCCGTGCGCGACGTCGAGTGATCTCGCCCTTTCCCTCTGGGTTTTCCAGGAGAACGTGGACATCCATGCCGGCCTTGGCGAGATGCTGGATGACAATAATGGGATTGAGCCCGCCGGCGGTCATGACGACTACGCGGCGGGATGCCGGTTCGGCTGCGTTCTCCATCATCATACGACGAACGAGACAACGGCTATGGCGGTGTAGACGACAAAGGCGGCGACGACGAGAGAAAGCACTCCGATCACACAGCCGGCGACGACACCGAGACCGTCACGCTGGGAATGGGCAAAGCCGAGGACTGCCAGCGCAAAGGCCGGAGGCCAGTTTCCGAGCGGGATCGGCAGGAAGACGACGATGGCGAGGATCAGCGCGAACACCCCGATAAGCCGTTCGGCAAAGCGGCTCTCGAACAGCCAGAAGCGTGGGACTACCAGCTTTTCGGCCCAGCGCATCCAGGGAACCAGACGCTTGACGATTGCCTCGAAGGTCTGCGGCTCGACGCCGTAATCGCTCACGACACGAGGAAAGAACACACGCCCGCCCGGAGAGGCCATCATCTGCCAGGCGACGAAGATCAAGGGTAGCCCCAGGATGAAGGTGGCACCCGGTGGCATCGGCACGAGATTCGGAAGCGCGAAGACCAGAAGGAAGGCGCCGAAGGAGCGGTCCTGCAGCGCGATCGCGATGTCGCGGATCGTCACCTTGCGGTCCGTCGTGCGGGCCAACCGGACCAGAAGATCCGAGAGGTTTTCGGGATGCTTGTGTTCACGCGCGGTGGCAAGACCTGCCACCCATGTTTCCGCCCTGTCGGTCATTCGTTTTCTCTTGGTTCTTTGTTGACCTGACTTGCAGTGTCGCAAGGGGAGATTACAGGGAAATTAAAGCGGATCGGTGACACGGTCACGCTTTTGCGAATGGTGAAGGGAGAGTGAAGAGCGATAGGTCGAGTTATCTGATCATCGACGTAAGCCGCTGCCTTGATTTTTCCGCATGTGCTGGGCACCTAAGACGTCGGATATCGATCAGACGGGGAATCAGGATGACTGTTTTTTCTCAGCGCTTTGCAGGTGTCGGCGCCCTCATCATCGCCATCATGTTCGGCCTTTCCTCTTGCGGCAACACCATCCGCGGGATTGGCAATGATCTCGGCAATGCGGTCGACGCGACGCAGGATGCCGGTCGCAGTGTGGCCAATTCGGTGCGCTGACGCAGAGGTCGCCCAAATTTGAGATGATCAGGCGGCCGGGGCGGCGCCCAGTGCTGCCGCAACCAGTTCAGGCTGGAGATCGCCGTAGCCTGTGAAGCGGTATTCGTAGTCCAGCTTCAGATAGTCTGCCGCCCATTTCGCCTTGGCTTGCAGTTCGGCGTCCTCGGTCTGGGCGAGGTAGACGATCTTAGTGTAATTGCCGAAGACCATGTCGCGCAGTTCGGGGTGCCGGTCGAGCTTCAGGGGTTCGATGACGAAGGCCTCGAACTGGCGGGTAATCAGATCGGTCAGGTAGAATGCGGTAAATTCGGTCTCGCATTCAGCGAGAAACTTCTCGGTGCCGGTGAAGAAGGCATAACAGTGAGGCCCAGACAGGCGCTCGATGCCTTCCTCGCGACAGATTCTGTCAACTTCGCCTTGAGTGCCGCATTCGGCATAACCAATGAAGATGTTGTCATGGCCGGCAGAGCGGGCTTCAGCGAT
The DNA here is from genome assembly GCF_009650195.1 of Agrobacterium sp. MA01. Lineage (NCBI taxonomy): Bacteria > Pseudomonadati > Pseudomonadota > Alphaproteobacteria > Hyphomicrobiales > Rhizobiaceae > Agrobacterium > Agrobacterium sp. MA01. Next base: position 1,871,792 of record NZ_CP045854.1, on the reverse strand, counting down.
CTTTTCGCGCAGTGCCGGAGCGATGCGGTCCGGCCAGACATGCCAGATGGCGGGCAGACATTCCAACGTCAGATGATCAAGGCCATTCAGGGCTTTGACGGCCAGAATCTCGCGGGCAATCGCTCCGCACGCAATCACGTGAACCTTTTTTGATTTGGCGCGTTGTTCCATCGCATTCCACTCGTCACCCATACAGAAGGTACATCAACATGATGGCGAAAAAACTGACAGCCGGCGCAGTCCTCGTTCTCACCGTCTTCGCACTGTCGTCCTGCGGCAATACGATCCGTGGCGTTGGCCAGGATGCCGCCAACACCGTCGACGCGACGCAGTCTGCGGGCCGCAACGTCGACGCTGCGGCTTCGCGCTAACCACCGAGGCCAGGCAAGGCCCTGAGCGGCGCTGTAACAGGAGAGGGAGCATGACGCTCACGACGATTGCAAAGGCCAGTGCCATCTACATGATGGCGGCCATCCTGTACGCCGGAGGGCATGTCGCGTGGCAATCCATGGCGAATGCCCCTCAGGACGACGTTTACGCAGAAGCCGGCCTCTAAGGCCGGCTTCTCTGTTTCTCAACCTCAGGCGCGAGCACCCATGCTGTTGTGCTTGCGGGAAATGAATTCCTTGGCCGTTTCAACGGCGACAGCGGCATCGCGGCAATAGGCGTCAGCACCGACAGCCTTGCCGAACTCCTCGTTGAGCGGCGCGCCGCCGACGAGCACGACATAATCGTCGCGAATGCCCTTTTCCTTCATCGTGTCGATCACGACCTTCATGTAGGGCATGGTCGTGGTCAAAAGTGCCGACATGCCGAGGATATCGGGCTTTTCGCGTTCCAGGGCTTCCAGATAGTTTTCAACCGGGTTGTTGATGCCGAGGTCGATGACGTCGAAGCCGGCGCCTTCCATCATCATGCCGACCAAGTTCTTGCCGATGTCATGGATGTCGCCCTTGACGGTGCCGATGACCATCTTGCCCTGCTTCGGTGCGCCGGTTGCGGCGAGCAGCGGGCGCAGGATCGTCATGCCTGATTTCATGGCGTTGGCGGACAGGAGAACTTCCGGCACGAAGAGAATGCCGTCGCGGAAGTCGATGCCGACGATGCGCATGCCTTCGACGAGTGCCTGGGTGAGGATGTCGTAGGGTGCCCAGCCACGGTCGAGCAGAATACGTGTCGCTTCCTCGATCTCTTCCTTGAGGCCATCATAGAGGTCGTCATGCATCTGCTGCACGAGCTCTTCATCGGAGAGTTCGGAAAGAATGATGTCGTCTTCGGCCATGGTGGTGCTTCCCGCTTCTTTTCAAACGCGATTCCGGTCGCGCCGGGCATGAGACTGCCCGATCGAAAGTTAAACCTCAAGTTCGTGAAAAACTCTTTTCGATTACGACGTGGCAACCCTGAAAAGCGACGGTCCGGGACTAGTACGCCCAAAAGGCGATGTCTGTGAGACGCAAGCGGTTGGCGCATAAAGGATGGTTTCACATGCGGATTGGAATAGCATAATGGAGGAGAGAAGCAGCGCGGACGAGCGCTCGAGCGAGGAAGCAGACATGGACGACATCACGGCAGAACCGGGAGCAGGCCGCCGCCAGCGCGGCGAAGGACGAGGGGCTGCGGCCCGCAGGGCATCGCGCAGCGGCGGCGGTGCCGGTCCGTCGATGCCCTATATCACCCGCAAGATCAAAACCTACGAGGTCCTCGACGAGGAAGGCCTGGAGCTGATCGAGCGCAATGCCGACACCGTTCTCGAAGAGATCGGCATCGAATTCCGTGAAGACGCAGAAGCGTTGGAGCTGTGGAGACAGGCTGGCGCCGACGTGAAGGGCGAACGCGTGCATTTCCCGAAGGGTTTGTGCCGCGAACTCTTGAAGACGGCCCCGTCGGAATTCACCTGGCATGCGCGCAATCCCGAGCGCAGCGTGCAGATCGGCGGCAATGCCACGGTGTTTGCGCCGGTCTATGGCTCGCCTTTCGTGCGCGATCTCGAAGGCGTTCGCCGTTATGCGACGCTCGAGGATTTCCGCAACTTCGTGAAGCTGGCCTATATGGCGCCGTCGATGCATTCGTCCGGCGGTACGGTTTGCGAACCGGTCGACATTCCGGTGAACAAGCGTCACCTCGACATGGTCTACAGCCACATTAAATATTCCGACAAGCCGTTCATGGGCTCGGTCACGGCACCGGAGCGGGCGGAAGATTCGGTGGCGATGGCCAAGCTCGTCTTCGGTGACGAGTTTGTCGAAAACAATTGCGTCATGCTGAACCTGATCAACGCCAACTCGCCGATGGTCTTCGACGAGACCATGCTCGGCGCGGCCAAGGTTTATGCCCGTCACGGTCAGGCTTCGGTCATCTCGCCCTTCATTCTGTCCGGCGCAATGAGCCCGGTCACTGTAGCAGGTACGCTGACGCAGATTCTTGCCGAAGTTCTGGCGGGTGCTTCCTTCACGCAGCTGATCCGTCCGGGTGCCCCGGTGCTGTTCGGCACGTTTGCCGCTTCGATCTCGATGCAGTCGGGTGCGCCGACCTTCGGTACGCCGGAGCCGGCTCTGGTGTCCTATGGAGCCGCCCAGCTCGCGCGGCGCATGGGTCTGCCCTTCCGTACGGGTGGCTCACTCTGTGCGTCGAAGGTTCCGGATGCGCAGGCAGCCCATGAGAGCGCCAATACGCTCAACATGACGTTGCTTGCCGGTGCCAATTTCGTCCTGCACGCGGCCGGGTGGCTCGAGGGCGGCCTTGCTGCCTGCTACGAGAAGTTCATGATCGACCAGGACCAGCTCGGCATGATGCAGAAGATGGCACAGGGCGTCGATCTGACCGAAGACGGTCAGGCGATGGATGCCATCCGCGAAGTGGGTCCGGGTGCGCACTATCTGGGCTGCGCCCATACGCAGGCGAATTTCCAGACGGCCTTCTACCGCTCGGCGCTCGCCGACAACAACTCTTTCGAGCAGTGGGAAATCGAAGGTCGCAAGCGGATCGAGGATCGCGCCAATGTGCTCTGCCGCTCCTGGCTCGACGCATACGAGGCGCCGGCGCTCGATCCTGATATCGACGAGGCGCTGCTTGCTTTCATCGCAAGCCGCAAGAATTCGATGCCTGACGCCTTCACTTGAAAGGGTCCCGTTGCCAGGGAGCAAGGCGGAGCCAACCAGGTTGCCGACATGATCCAAGAGGAGGTCTGGCGACCCCATTACAAGATCGAGGGGCCGCGATGAGCGGCCCTTCATTCGTTGCGCACAGTCTCGAGGCGCGGTTCGCTGCGCATGGACTTGCGCCGCGCGGACTTGTTCACTTCGGAGGGCAAGACGAGGCGCCGATGCTTGCCGACGGCGCGCCGGCAAAGGCCGCTCTCCTGATCGGGGTCATGGGTGGTGCAATGTGGCCGCATTTCGAGCGCTGGCGGATGGCGCAAGCCGACCATGGTGGCGCCGATCCGCTCGACCGATGGTCAAAGCTGGTGATCGATCAGGTCGCAGGCGAGATCGAGGCGGAAGCGTGCTATCCGTCAGATCCGCCTTACCAACCCTTCCAGCGCTGGGCGATGCGGGCCGAGGGACTGAAAGCATCGCCGCTCGGGATCCTGATCCATCCGCAGTTCGGTCTCTGGCACAGCTATCGTGGGGCGCTTCTGTTTCGCAACTGGGACGAAGCACAGGAGGAGCGGCCTGTGACCGGGCCGCAGCCCTGCGAGACCTGTCGCGACAAACCTTGCCTGTCGACATGCCCTGTCGGCGCCATCTCGCTGGACGGGTTCGATGTGGCGGCATGCCGCGCGCATCTGGCGAGCCCTGAAGGGCAGGGTGGTTGCATGGCGTCGGGTTGTCTCGCCCGCAATGCCTGTCCGGTTGGAGCCGACTATCGCTATCCGAATTTGCAGCTGAGCTTTCACATGCAGGCGCTGAATTTGCCGGGATGATGGGGCTGCCCCGGTTCTTGGGATTTTCAGGCAAATGGCCTTCACACCGCCCGGAATCAGCGCCAAGAAGCGGGCTCACGAACAAGGGGGCTGCGTGCGAAAACTCCTCTCCATTCTCGGTCTTCTGATCGGCTCGAGCCTGCCTACGCTGGCGCTAGCGGCCTGCGAGGACCTTATCGACGGGGATGCCCGCTATCTCGCCTGCCGGTTCGATCCTGGCCGCGAGGAGATCCGGCTGCATCTGGCCTCGCCCGAGGGGCAGGTCTATGGCGGGTTTGCCAGCCTGAGGCGCCAGCTCTGGGCCGAGCGGCGCGTGCTGACATTTGCCATGAATGCCGGCATGTATCACGACGATCTGTCGCCGGTCGGTTACTTCGCCGAATATGGCAAGGTGCTGAAACCGGCTGTCACGGGCGGTGGATGGGGAAATTTCCACCTGCTGCCGAATGGTGTCTTCCTGATGAAGGATGGCAAGGCGTCGGTGATCGAGACCAAGGCCTTCGTCGCCAGCGGATTGACGCCCGACTTCGGCACGCAGTCCGGCCCGATGCTTGTCATCGATGGCAGACTGCATCCGCGGTTTCTGGCCGATAGCGAAAGCTTCAAGATCCGCAACGGCATCGGCGTCGATGCCGAGGGGCAGGTGCACATGGTGGTGTCGCGGGTGCCGGTCCGGTTCTACGATTTCGCCCGCCTGTTTCGCGACAGGCTCGGTTGCGCAAACGCACTCTACCTCGACGGCACGATTTCAAGCGTGTTCATCGCCGAAGAAAAGCGGATGGACCGGCTGTTCCCCATGGGGCCGATCCTCTCGGTCAGCATGCCGATCCCGCAGTGAGACTGGGGTCAGACGGCGGCCTTGGGATAGGCGCGCTCGAGGCCTCCGGAACGATTGAGACCGGTGCGGAAGGCGGCAAATGCCGGGTGCTGGCTGGAACGGGCGGCCTCCATCAGGCGGATCTGCAGGCGAGCCGGGGCATTCGCGCCGATCCACTCGCCATTGCGCTCGAGCTTCAACGAATTCAGAAACCGGGATTCCGAGGCGATCTCGAGATAGACGTAGAGACCTTCAAGCAAGGCATCGTCCTGGGCCGGGTTTTCGAAGATGAGCTTCAGGAAGGCCTGGTCGGGCTCCTGCATCGAGGCGATCTTGGCGGCGACGGTGTCGCGGTCCGGAAAGGCGGACATGGGCTTACTCCCTCTGCTGGTCAAAATACTCATGAACGCATAGCCGGGCCACGCATCCATTAGGTCAAGCTACAGCATGCCAAGTTTGCCCCAAGCTGGTCGCGCAGTTCCGGGACCGGCCGTCATTCGTGGCGGAGCGCGTCGATCGGGTTCATCTGCGCGGCGCGGCGGGCGGGGAAATAGCCGAAGACCATGCCGATCGCTGCGGAAAAGGCGAAGGCGAGCAGGATGATCGAGGGGCTCGCGACAAAGGGGACCGACATCAGGGTTACGGCCGTATAGGCGATGCCAAGGCCAAGCGCGATGCCAACCACGCCGCCGAAGACGGACAGCGTGACCGCTTCGACGAGGAACTGCATCAGCACCTGGCGCTCGACTGCGCCAATCGCCAGCCTGATGCCGATCTCGCGCGTTCGCTCGGTGACGGACACCAGCATGATGTTCATGATGCCGATGCCGCCGACGAGCAGCGAGACGGCGGCGACCGCACCGAGCAGGCCCGTCATCAGCGTCGTGGTGCCGGTGAGCGTCGCTGCCATCTGGGTCATGTCGTTGACGGTGAAATCATCGTCGCGACCAGCAATAATCTTGCGGCGCTCGCGCAGCAGGCGTTCGACATCGGCCTGCACCTTTGCCGTGGATACGCCGTCTTCGGCCGAGAGCATGATGCTGGAGATATCCGTCGAGCCGCCGATGCGGCGCTGGAACACCTTGAGCGGCATCATCACGACATCATCCTGGTCGCTGCCCATGCCGCTTTGCCCCTTCTTGTCGAGAAGGCCGATCACCTGGCAGGCGACATTGCCGACGCGGATGGTCTGGTCGACGGCCGGGGTCGAGCCGAACAGCCTGGAGCGCACCGTCTCACCGATGATGCAGACGGCCTGTCCGCCGCGCTCTTCGGATGGCATGAAACTACGGCCGGAGGCGAGTTCCCAGTTCTGGGCCACGAGATAATCGTTACCCGAGCCGATGATCGTGGTCTGCCGGCTCTGGCCGCTGAAAACCACCGTCTGGCTGGACTGGTTGATGGCGGCCACGGCGCGCAGGCCCGGGATCTGCTCTCGTATCGCGTCGAGGTCCCGGATGGTGAACTTCTTGGCATCGGTTGCCGCGCGACCGGGGCCGAATTGGCCGGGGCGGACGAAGAGCAGGTTGGTGCCAAGCTTGGAGATTTCCGCCGTGACCTGAGCCGTGGTGCCGTTGCCGATCGTCACCATCGCGATGACGGCGGCGACGCCGATGACGACGCCGAGCACAGTGAGGAAGGAGCGCAACAGATTGCGGCGGATGGCGCGGAGTGCGAGCTTCAGGGTCTCAAAGAACATCGGCGACCACCGCTCCAGCATGGGTGTCGGACTGGATATGGCCATCGACGAAACGCAGCGTGCGCTTGGCATAGGCTGCAATATCGTCTTCGTGGGTGACCATGATGACGGTTATTCCGTGGTCACGGTTGAGGCCGGTGATCAGTTCCATGATCTCGCGGCTGGTCTTCGTGTCGAGATTGCCGGTCGGCTCGTCGGCCAGGAGCACGGATGGGCTGGTGACGATCGCCCGGGCAATGGCCACACGTTGCTGCTGGCCGCCGGATAGTTCCTGGGTCGTGTGGTTTTCGCGGCCGGCCAGACCGACCTGCGACAGCGCGGTCAAGGCGCGGGTTCGCCGTTCACGGGCATCCATGCCACGATAGACCAGAGGCAGTTCGACATTCTCGACGGCCGAGGTGCGGGCGAGCAGGTTGAAACCCTGGAAGACAAAGCCCAGCATGTGACGGCGCAGCAACGTGTATTGCGCTCGGTCGAAGCCCGTCGTGTCGATGCCCTGAAACAGGTACTGGCCGGAGGTCGGCACATCCAGGCAGCCGAGGATGTTCATGGCGGTCGATTTGCCCGAGCCGGACGGGCCCATGATCGCGACGAATTCATGCCGATCGATCGTCAGGTCGACCTTGTCCAGCGCGCGAATGGTTGCTTCACCGCGGCCATAGATGCGGGAAATCTGGCGAAACTCGATGAGCGGGGCCACTGCCATCCTGTGCCTCAACCGTTGCGAACCGTTTGATCGGTGATCACCCGGTCGCCTTCCTTCACGTCGCCCTTGACGATCACCGTATTCTGCCCGTCGGAGGAACCGATCTCGATGTTGACGGCGACCGGCTGACCGTCGCGCAAGAGCCAGATGGTGCGTTCGCTGCCCGTCGGCTCAGGCGCGCTGGCGGGTGCCATGCGTGGTGGGCGAAACAGGCTGAAGACGCCGCTGCCGCCTTCGGCGGTCTCGGTCTGCGTGGCGGGGGGCGAGTAACGCAAGGCGGCATTGGGAATGAGCAGGCCGTCTTCGACCGACTGGACGACGATGTCGGCGGTCGCCGTCATGCCCTGGCGCAGCAGAAGCTCGTCATTGGCGACGGACAGGATGCCCTTATAGGTCACGACATCGTTCACCGTTTCGGACGCATAGCGGATCGAGGTGATCTCGGCCGGGAAACGCTGATCGGGAAAGGCATCGACAGTGAAGGTGGCGGTCTGACCCACGGCGACCTGCCCGACATCGGCCTCGTCGATAGAGACCTGCAGCTCCATTTCCCGGAGATCGCCCGCGATGGTGAAGAGTGTCGGCGCCTCCAGCGAGGCTGCCACCGTGGCGCCGGGATCGACATTGCGCGAGAGAACTATGCCGTCGATCGGCGACGCGATGGTCGCCTTGGAGAGCGACAGATTCGCCTGTTCGAGAGCAGCTTGTGCCGAGATGACATCGGCGTCTGCGCTCTGGCGCGCGGCAGATGCGGCCTGGAAGGTGTATTCGGCGGTGTCGAGATCCTGCTGGGTGGAGACTCGGCTGGAGACCAGCGTGGTCAGCCGGTCGAGCTTGGCCTTGGCGGACTGCTCGTCGGCCTCAGCCTTGGAAACGGAGGCACGGGCAGAGGCAAGCGCAGCTTCCTTGGCCTTCAGATCGGCATTCAGCTTGTCGGTATCGAGGCGCGCCAAGACGTCGCCCTTTTTCACCTCGCTGTTGTAGTCGACCAGTACCTCCCGCACGGTGCCTGATTGTTCCGAGGAAACGTCGACCTGAACGGTGGGCTCGACCGACCCGGTGGCGGTGACGATTACCGTCAGATTGCCAGGTTTCAGCTCCGACGTCGTATAGCTCACCGTCGTGCCACCGGCCGACCAGAGATAGGCGCCGTAGCCGAGACCAGCGAGGGCGAGGATGACAAAAACGCGCAGACCCCAGCGCCGCTTTGGCCGCGCGGCATTGGCCAGGATCGCTTTCAGTTCCTCGGCTTCGGCCGAGTTCTCCGGTGTTACGTCTTCGCTCACGTCTGCTCCGTCACACTGCATTCTCACTTTGCCGGGACCATGGCCCAAGCTCGGGCCGTCGCCCTTGATCGGGGTCAAGTGGCGACGGGTTCCCTATTGATGCAGATAGACCTTCGCGGCGGAAAGGACAGTGAAACATTGGTAAGGTTGGTGGGAGGTGCGGCAACTGCTTTCAGATGAGTGCTGGAGGCTGAGCATATGGTCGGCCTGACCGGCTATTTCCGTGCATCATACATAGACCGGGCGGCGTCGATCTCGGCTCGATGCTCAATCGCCCAGGTGGCGAGAGGGGAAAATCGAGCGAACAGGCTCTGACCCAAAGGGCGCAGCAGATAATCCACCCGCGGCGGGGCCGTTGGAGTGACGATGCGTTCAATCAGCCCGTCTCGTTCCAGCTTTCGCAGCGTCTGCGTCAGCACCTTTTGCGATAGGTCGGGGATGTCGCGACGCAATTCCGAGAAACGGCGCGCCGAAAGATGCAGCGCCGCCATGACCAAGATGGACCACTTGTCGCTGACGCCGTCCAGCACATGGCGGACGGGACAGGTCGCCGGGTCAAGCGAAATGCCGGGGGTCTCTGACGATCCTTCCATAATCACGACGTCCTCACGGGTTCCTGATCAGATTTGGCACGGTTACCAAAAAGTGCCTCCTTTATCAATTGCAACATTATAAATAGGACGTTGGTATCGAATGGATACCTACTTGTTGTGACGCTCTGTCTTGCGCTTCCCAATCGGTTCGGTGCCGGCTTGATCTCGCTCGTGAAACCTCAAAAATAGGAATCTTCCATGTCCCTTCTCAGAACCGGCGCGCTTGCGCTCGCGCTCACCTTTTCATCCCTTGCTGGAACCGCAATGGCGCAAGAATCCAACAAGGATTTTGTCGTGAAGGCTGTCACGGAGCTATTTTCCAAGAAGGATCTGACCGCGATCGACCGCTATTGGGCCGACAGCTACATGCAGCGTAACCCGGGTCTTGCCTCGACCAGCGCGGTGCTGAAGGAGGCGCTGAAGGACATGCCGGCCAACATGACCTATGAAATCGGCATGGTGATCGCCGAAGGCGATCTGGTGGCCATCCATGGTCGCTATACCGGTTGGGGACCAACGCCGCTGATCGTCGTGGACATCTACCGCGTCGAGAATGGCAAAATCGCAGAACATTGGGATGTCGGCCAGGACGAGGTGCTGGAAACCGCCTCCGGCCTGCCTATGTTCGAACCGATGAAATGAGCCTGGTGGCGGGGGCTGCGGCCCTCGGCCCACTGCCTTTACGAGCCGGTGGTTGCCGGCTGCGTCAACGACAGGAGACAAACCATGACCGACCAGAACAAGGCCCCCGCCCGCCGCAGGTTTCTGAAATTTGCCGCCATGGTTCCGGCCAGCCTTGGCCTCTCGGTCTCCTGGGCCAAAGCACAGGAGGCCATGATCCCGACCTCTGACGACATGGAGGGCCCCTATTACATCAGCAACACCCCCGTAGTTCGCGATCTGAACCGCTTTGGCAAGCCGGGGGAGGTGATGCGGATCGCAGGCCAGGTGATGAACGCGGCGGCCCCCGATGTGCCGGTTGCTGGCGCAAGGCTCGAACTATGGCAGACGGACGGTCGAGGTCGCTATCACCCGCAAGAAAGCGGGGACTATAGCGATTTTCGCGATGACCAGATCGATCTGCGCGGTACCGTGATCGCTGATTCTCAGGGCCGATTTGATGTTCTTTCGGTCTTTCCGGCTGAATACTGGCCTCGACCGCCGCATATCCATTACTGGATCAAGGCCGAAGGTTTCCGCCCGCTGGTAACCCAGCACTATCTCGACACGGGGCCGGGCACACGGCCGCATCGCACCGCGCGCGTCCTGCGCGACCAGAGACCGGCACTCTATCCGGCACCGACATTTTACATCGAGCCAGTCTAGCCGCCGTGTCACAGACGACGGGATGCAAGGCTTGGTAGTATTCCGATGGCCTTGAGACGTGGGTAAGGTGGTCTAGCGGATAGTGGGCGTAATCGCGTCGCCATAGATTTTCGAGGAGTGGTGAGAGCGCAGGGATTCGAACCCTGGACCTACTGATTAAAAGTCAGTTGCTCTACCGGCTGAGCTACGCTCTCCCGTGCGGTTTTGCGCCGCCTCAAGAAGTGCGCGGAACATAGGCAGGTGACCCCGGCCGGTCAACCGCAAAAATGCAGTTTCGGCAGCAAAATTCAGTCCTGTTGTCGCAGTCTACGCAATGGTGATTGGCAAGCACCGGCTTGCGGGATTAGGAAGGGCCGGTTCGGGTTCCGGAGTTCACAGTGTCGATTGCCGATATTTCCTTTTTCAGCGCGCTTCTGGCCGGAGCCCTGTCGTTCCTTTCGCCCTGCGTGCTGCCGCTGGTGCCGCCGTATCTCTGTTATATGGCCGGTATTTCGGTGGATCAGTTCCGCGACGGAGCCCAGGCTGAAAATGCGGCTGCCCGCCGGACGGTGATGTTGACGGCGCTTGTCTTCACGCTCGGTTTTGCCACCGTCTTCGTCGCGCTCGGTGCCGGTGCCTCGACGATTGGCGGGCTTTTGCGTCAGCACATGGATCTCTTGTCGAAGATCGGCGGCGTTATCATCATCATCATGGGGCTGAACTTCCTCGGCGTCTTCCGCCTCGGGCTGCTTTCCTCGGAATATCGATTCGCAGGCGGGGGAAAGCCCGCAACGCTTTCGGGCGCCTATGTGATGGGTCTCGCTTTCGCCTTCGGTTGGACGCCCTGCATCGGCCCGGTCCTGGGCGCCATCCTCGGGGTTGCGGCCTCGAAGGAGACCGTCGGGGATGGTGCGCTGCTGCTGGCGATCTATTCTCTGGGGCTTGCCGTGCCCTTCTGGATCGCGGCCGGCTTCTCGGGCGCCTTCATGCGGTTTCTCACGCGCTTCCGCCGGCATCTCGGCGTGGTGGAAAAAGCCATGGGCGGGCTGCTGGTGCTGACCGGGCTTGCCTTCATCTTCGGTTATGTCTCCGACATGGCGATCTGGTTTCAGCAGACCTTTCCAATCCTGTCGCAAATCGGCTAAGTCCGGTCTGAACGCATCGTCGCGTTCGGGGGGAGTGAGCCATGGCGGATATCATCGCGCTGGTCTTGCCGTTTTTCGGCCTGATCCTGATCGGCTACGTGTCGGGGAAGCTCGGCGATCATTCCGCCCAGGCGCTCGGCTGGCTGAACTTCTTCGTCATCTACGTCACGCTGCCGGCGCTGTTCTTCAAGCTCGTTTCGCGCACGCCGATCGAACAGCTGACGCGGATCGACTTCATCGCGGCCTGCCTTGCGGCCACCTATTCGATCTTTGTCCTCGTCTTCGTGATCGGCCGCTATGTTCGCGGTAACAACATCGCCGAATCGACCGTCCAGGCGCTGGCGGGCGCCTATGGCAATATCGGTTACATGGGGCCGGGCCTGGCGCTGCTCGCCTTCGGCGAAAAGGCTGCCGTCCCGGTCGCACTCGTCTTCTGCTTCGAGAACGCGGCGCATTTCATTGCCGCCCCCGCCTTGATGGCCTTTGCCGGTGGCGACAAGCGTCCGCCGTTGCAACTGGCGCTCGATGTGGCGAGAAAGATCCTGACCCATCCCTTCATCATCGCGACCTTGGTGGGTTTCGTGGCCGCCGCCTTTGCCTTCGAGCCACCGCTCGCGCTGCAACGCCTGATCGACTACCTCGCTCAGGCGGCGGCCCCTTGCGCTCTGTTTGCCATGGGCGTGACGCTTGCGCTGCGGCCGCTCAAGCGCATTCCCGCCGAGATCGGCTACATCGTGCCGATCAAGCTCGTGCTGCATCCGATCCTGGTCTATGTCGTCCTGAGTTTTGTCGGAAACTTCGACCCGCTCTGGGTCTATACTGCAGTGCTGCTCGCCTCGCTGCCGACGGCCACAAATGTCTTCGTCATCGGCCAGCAATATGGCGTGTGGCAGGAGAGGGCGTCTGCGACGATCCTGATCACCACGGTCATTTCGGTATTCTCGGTGTCGGCGCTGCTGTTCGCCATCACCCAGGGTTACCTACCGGCGGACCTTTTCCCGTAGCAATGACGGCAGGTTCTTCAGTCCACGCCCGGGCGCCACGCCTTCCTGCATGACGAGATTGCGCAGTGGGCCGACGCTCGCCAGCACCTGGAGGCCGGCCGCCCGCAGCATCTGAACGGGTAGCAGGCCCGACAGCAGCGATCGGTTGAGAAGATCGACGCTTGCCGTTCGGCTTGCGATGTCAAGCCGGCGCTTGCGGTCGAAGCGGTCGCCCGCGTCCGCCGCAATCGGTGAAGAACTGGGGTCGAGCAGAATGTCTTCCAGGGCTGCGATGTCGCGCAGGCTGAGGTTCAAGCCCTGGGCACCGATCGGCGGGAAAGCGTGACCGGCTTCGCCGATGAAGGCGGAGCGGCCCTTGCCATACTGACGGGCCGTCATGCCCGAGAGGGGCCAGGCCTGGACGCCGTCCTCCACCTGAACCTTGCCCAACATGGACTGCATGCGCGCCTCGACTTCGGCCGAGAGTTGATCCGGTGACTGCGAGATCATCCTGTCGGCTTCCTGCGGCGGCAGGACCCAGACGAGGCTCGAGCGCAGGCCGGGCAGTGGGACCTGGGTGAACGGACCCGATTCGGTGTGGAACTCCGTCGAGACGTTCTGGTGCGGCAGGCTGTGGATGAAGTTCATCACCACGGCCGTTTGCGGGTAGGACCAGGTTTTCACGCCGACGCCTGCACTTTCGCGGGTCTTGGAGCGGCGGCCGTCCGCTCCGATCGCAAAGCCGGCGGTGATTGCGTCTTCACCCTGAATGCCGATGGTGACCGCTTCTGCGTCGATATGGATGGTCTCGGCCGCCAAGGCGCGGCGGGTAATCAGCGGCTCGGCCGCGACCGCCTTTGCCAGCGTTTGCAGCAGTGCGGAATTCGGAACGTTGTAGCCGAAGGCGTCGAGCCCGATTTCCGCGCTCCGGAATGCCACTGTCGGTGCGCGCAAGAGGCGCCGTGTGCCATCGACGATCTGCATGACGGTGAGGGCGGCGGCGGTCTCTTTCAACTCCTGCCAGAGACCAAGGCGTTCGATCATCGCCAGCGACTGGTCCATGAGGGCCGTAGTGCGCCGGTCCGAGCCGTTGGGTTCCGGTCCGACGAGTACGACGCGGCGACCGCCGCGGGCCATGGCAAGGGCGGCAATCTGTCCGGCGGGGCCGGCGCCGATCACGGCAATGTCGAATTCGTAGCTCATGGTGAAGGTCCCGATTGGCATCTTGTGACGTTATCTAGAGCCGCCGCACGGTAAAATCCATGGGCCGAAATGGCGCATGCTCCTGGCGGGTCACGGGCGAAATCCGGGCATAGACCGCCACTTGTGTTGCAATGCGCGCCATTTCGTCCGATACCGTTTCCTCCGAAGTGCCGCCGACTGGAGCAGGGATGAAGATCTTTAATTACAAGCGTGTGCCCTATGCCGAAATCCGTGCCTTTTCGGTTCATATGCTCACTGCTTCCGGATCCTTCCTGGCCTTTCTGGGTGTCGTTGCTGCAGCCGAGAACCGCTTCATCGACATGTTCTGGTGGCTGGGGCTTGCACTTGTCGTGGACGGCATCGACGGACCGATCGCCCGCAAGGTGCGCGTCAAGGAAGTCCTGCCGAACTGGTCCGGCGATACGCTCGACAATATAATCGACTATGTCACCTATGTGCTTTTGCCGGCCTTTGCGCTCTATCAGAGCGGCATGATCGGCGAACCCTGGTCCTTCGTTGCTGCCGGACTGATCGTGGTGTCGAGTGCCATCTATTACGCAGACATGGGCATGAAGACGGATGAATATTTCTTTTCCGGCTTCCCGGTCGTCTGGAATATGCTGATCTTCACGCTCTTCGTGATCGATGCGAGCGCCACCACGGCCCTGATCGCGGTGCTCGTTTCTGTTGTCCTGACCTTCCTTCCGATCTTCTTCCTGCACCCCGTGCGTGTGAAACGGCTACGCAATCTCAACATGGCGGTTTTCCTGCTGTGGTGCGCTTTCGGCGGTTATGCACTCCTCCTGCATTTCCAGTCGCCTCCCTGGGTCGTCTGGGGCATGATCCTGACCGGGATCTACCTGTATGTCATCGGCGGCGTGTTGCAGTTTTTCCCGGCCCTCGGACGTCGGGGCTGATCCGACAGGTGATGCCTGGGCAAAACCAAAAAAAACTTTTGCCTATATATTGTGCGCTGCCGCAAACAGGTTATGAATTGAGCGGTGGACCGGGCGCAAGACCCGGCCGACGCGCATGAGAGTGCAAGGGGGACCTGTGCCGCATCAACCGCCCGAGGGCGAAAAGCCGCTTTTGACCGTGCGGGGGCTGACGAAGCTGTTCGGCAGCTTCAAGGCCTGCGACGACATCGACCTCGACATCGGCCATGGTGAGATCCATGCGCTTCTCGGCGAGAATGGCGCCGGCAAGTCGACCCTGGTGAAGATGCTCTTCGGCATTCTCGCACCGTCTGCCGGCACCATTGGATGGGAAGGCCAGGAGAGGATCATCCCCAATCCCGCCGCCGCCCGCCGTCTCGGCATCGGCATGGTTTTTCAGCACTTTTCTTTGTTCGAGGCGCTGACCGTCGCGGAAAACATTGCGCTCTCGCTCGACGAGAAGATCTCCATCTCCGAACTTTCGAAGAAGGCCGCCGAACTTTCGGTCGCCTACGGACTGCCGCTTGATCCGGGCGCACATGTCGCCGATCTCTCGGTCGGCGAGCGCCAGCGCATCGAAATCGTCCGCGCACTGCTGCAGAACCCCAAACTCATTATCCTCGACGAGCCGACTTCGGTGCTGACGCCGCAAGAGGCAGACAAGCTGTTCGAGACGCTGTTCAAGCTGAAGGCCGAGGGGCGCTCTGTCCTCTATATCAGCCACCGTCTTGAGGAAGTGCAGCGCATTTGTGATCGTGCGACCGTGCTTCGTCACGGCAAGGTCACGGGCGCCTGCGATCCGCGCCAGGAGACCCCGGCCTCGCTCGCCCGCATGATGGTCGGTGCCGATGTCGCCGGTGTCGAGAAAGTCGAGCCGCCCGCAGACGGTGCCGTCCAGTTGCAGGTCACCGATCTCTCGGTAAACCCGCGCACGCCCTTTGCCATGCCGCTCAAGAATGTCTCGATGACGGTGAGGGCAGGCGAGATCCTGGCGATCGCCGGTGTTGCCGGCAATGGTCAGAGCGAACTGTTCGACGCACTCTCCGGCGAATACCCGGTCCAGAGCCCCGATGCGATCCGGTTGCGTGGCAAGTCGGTCGGCCGTTTGGGGATCAACGAGCGCCGCTTGCTCGGCGGCGGCTTCGTGCCCGAAGAGCGTCACGGCCATGCTGCCATTCCCGCCATGAGCCTGTCCGAGAACCTTTTCCTGTCGCGCAACGCGTCTGACCGGAGCGCCTATCTCTCGGGCGGCAAGATCGGCCTCATCCGCCATGGCCTCGTCCAGCAGGCCGCACGGCGGATCTCAGAAATGATGGACGTGCGCAAAAGCGGTGACGATCCGGCAGCCGGTTCGCTGTCCGGCGGCAACCTGCAGAAATTCATCGTCGGCCGCGAACTCGATCGCCAGCCTTCCGTGCTCGTCGTCAATCAGCCGACATGGGGCGTGGATGCAGGTGCTGCTAGCCGCATCCGCCAGGCGCTAGTCGATCTCGCGAAGTCGGGTTCGGCAGTCGTCGTCATCAGCCAGGACCTCGACGAGATCTTCGAAGTGGCGACTTCGATTGCCGCCATCTCGGAAGGCAGGCTGTCCGACGCTTATCCCGCCTCGACCATGACCCGCGAACGCATCGGTATCCTGATGGGCGGCGTCCACGGTGTCCAGACTGCCCCGGAGGCGGCCCATGCGCATTGAACTTGAACGCCGCTCCCGCCAGTCGAACCTCTTTGCCATCGTCTCGCCGCTTCTGGCATTGGCATTGACCGTCTTTTTCGGCGGCATCATGTTCGCGCTGCTCGGCAAGGACCCCGTTTCTGCATTGTTCAGCTTCTTCATCGAGCCGCTGCTCGAGGTCTGGTCGCTGCATGAGCTCGCGGTCAAAGCCGCACCGCTGATCCTGATCGGCGTCGGCCTGTCCGTCTGTTATCGCTCGAACAACTGGAATATCGGCGCCGAAGGCCAGTTCATCGCCGGTGCGATCGTCGGCTCCATCCTGCCGATCACCTTCTATGAGTGGACCTCGCCGCTGCTTCTGCCGCTGATGCTGGTGATGGGCGCGATCGGTGGTGCAGCCTATGCCGCCATCCCGGCACTGTTGAAGACCCGCTTCAACACCAATGAGATCCTGACCAGCCTGATGCTGGTCTATATCGCGCAGCTTCTCCTCGACTGGTTGACCCGCGGCATTTGGAAGGATCCGGCGGGCTACAACTTCCCACAGTCGCGGTCCTTTGTGTCCGAAGCCGTATTGCCGGAAATCCTGTCGTCCGGCCGCGCCCATCTCGGCATCATCTTTGCGCTGATTGCCGCCGTCGCCGTCTGGTTCATGATGCGCTACACGCTAAAGGGCTTTCAGGTCGTGGTGCTCGGCCAGTCCGAACGGGCAGGGCGCTTTGCCGGCTTCTCGTCCCGCAAGATGGTCTGGTTTTCGATGATGTTCTCCGGCGCGCTCGCAGGCCTCGCTGGCATCTCGGAAGTCTCCGGTTCGATCGGGCACCTGCAGCCGACCATTTCCCCGGGTTACGGTTTCACCGCGATTATCGTCGCCTTCCTCGGCCGCCTCAATCCGCTCGGCATCATCGCCTCCGGCTTCGTGCTGGCGCTCACCTATCTCGGCGGCGAGGGTGCGCAGCTGTCGATCGGTGTGTCCGACAAGGTGACCCGCGTATTCCAGGGGCTGCTGCTCTTCTTCGTACTCTCCTGCGACACCCTCATTCTCTATAAAGTGCGCCTCGTATTCGATCGCGCCCGCAACACTGCGTCGAAGGGTGCGTGACGATGTTTGAAGCCATCCTTCTGACCATCATCACGGCATCCACACCTCTGGTCATCGCCGCTATGGGTGAGCTGGTCGCGGAGCGCTCCGGTGTGCTGAACCTCGGCGTCGAAGGCATGATGATCATCGGCGCTGTCTGCGCCTTCATCGCGACGAACCTGACCGGCTCACCCTATGTCGGCGTTCTCGCAGGGATCGCGACCGGCGCGGCCTTCTCGCTGCTCTTTGGTTTCCTGACGCTCACCCTCGTCGCCAACCAGGTGGCGACCGGTCTGGCACTCACCATCCTCGGCCTTGGCGTCTCCGGCATGATCGGCGAAAGCGTGGTTGGTGTGCCCGGCGTGAAGATGCAGCCGATCGTCATTCCGCTTCTGTCGGACATTCCTGTAATCGGCCCCATCCTCTTCGCCCAGGACCTGTTTTTCTACCTTTCCATTCTGCTGGTTGCCGGCGTGAACTGGTATCTGTTCAAGAGCCGCTCGGGCCTCAAGCTGCGCGCGATCGGCGACAGCCACGGCTCGGCGCATACGCTCGGGCTACCCGTCATCCGGACGCGCTATCTGGCGGTGATGTTCGGCGGCGCTTGTGCCGGTCTTGCCGGTGCGCAGCTGTCGCTGGTGTATACGCCGCAATGGGTGGAGAACATGTCCGCCGGCCGCGGCTGGATCGCGCTCGCGCTCGTCGTCTTCGCCGCATGGCGGCCCTGGCGGGTTCTTGCCGGCGGCTACCTCTTCGGTGCCGTGACCATCGGGCAGCTGCATGCGCAAGCACTCGGCATCGGTCTGCCCTCGCAATTTCTGTCCGCGCTGCCCTATGCGGCGACCATTGTCGTGCTGATCATAATCTCCCATAATCGCCGCACGACGCTGATCAACACGCCGGCCTGCCTCGGCAAGCCGTTCGTGCCGGATAGATAATCAAAACAAAAGCTTTAACCTAACCAGACAGGGGTACATCATGAAAAACATCCTCCTCGCGCTTGCCGCATCGGCAGCCGCAATCGTCGGCGTCGCGGCACCCGCCGCCGCTCAGGACAAGACGAAGATCTGCTTCGTCCACGTCGGCTCGAAGACCGACGGTGGCTGGACCCAGGCGCACGATATCGGCCGCCAGGAGCTTCAGGCTCATTTCGGCGACAAGATCGAAACGCCTTACCTCGAAAACGTGCCGGAAGGTCCGGATGCCGAGCGCGCCATCGAGCGCATGGCCCGTTCCGGCTGCGCCCTGGTCTACACGACTTCCTTCGGCTTCATGGATGCCACGCTCAAGGTCGCCGAGAAGTTTCCGGACGTGAAGTTCGAACACGCCACCGGCTACAAGACTGCAGACAATGTCGCGACCTACAATTCACGCTTCTATGAAGGCCGCTTCATCAACGGTCAGATCGCCGGCAAGATGTCGAAGACCGGTGTCGCCGGTTACATCGCTTCCTTCCCGATCCCGGAAGTCGTCGCCGGCATCAACGCCTTCCTGCACGGCGCGCGCACCGTCAACCCGGAATTCAAGCTGAAGGT
The DNA here is from genome assembly GCF_009650195.1 of Agrobacterium sp. MA01. Taxonomy (NCBI): domain Bacteria; kingdom Pseudomonadati; phylum Pseudomonadota; class Alphaproteobacteria; order Hyphomicrobiales; family Rhizobiaceae; genus Agrobacterium; species Agrobacterium sp. MA01. Next base: position 1,852,910 of record NZ_CP045854.1, on the reverse strand, counting down.
CATCTGGGTCAACACCTGGTTCGACCCCGGCAAGGAAGCCGATGCCGCAAAGGCGCTGTTTGACCAGGGCGTGGACATTCTGACCCAGCACACCGACACGACGGCTCCGATGCAGGTTGCCGAAGAACGTGGGATGAAGGCCTTCGGTCAGGCCTCCGACATGATCGCCGCCGGCCCGACTGCGCAGCTCAGCGCCATCGTCGACACCTGGGCGCCCTACTACATCAAGCGCACCCAGGCTGTTCTCGACGGCACATGGAGCTCGGCGCAGACTTTCGACGGTCTCGTCGACGGCATTCTGTCGATGGCGCCCTATACCAACATGCCCGATGACGTGAAGGCCATGGCCATGGACACTGAAGCCAAGATCAAGTCCGGCGAACTGAAGCCCTTCACCGGTCCGCTCAACAAGCAGGACGGCTCCGTCTGGTTGGCGGAAGGTGAGTCGGCTGACTACGGCACCATCCTCGGCATGAACTTCTACATTGAAGGTGTAGACGACAAGCTGCCGCAGTAATCTGCGACTTGCGGAAATGGAAAGAGCGCCTTTGGGCGCTCTTTCTTGTTTAGGATTCCTAAAATTGCAGGATTACTCAGATAGCGCCTTCACCCGCATTGGCCTTTCGTATAACTACCCCAGCAAATAAGTCGGGGTGTGAGTCAGGATGCGGAAGGAAGAGGTTCGGGAACTGAAGGTCGTTTCCAATCTTCGGACGAGCCATGCGAAGGTGGTCGAGCAACTCGGCCTTGCGATCGTCGGGGGTCGATTTGGCATCGGCGAACCCTTGCCTGGGGATGCTGAACTGGAGGCTCAGTTCGATGTGTCGCGGTCCGTGCTGCGCGAGGCGATGAAGACGCTGACCGCCAAAGGTCTGGTGGTTGCCAAATCGCGTGTCGGGACACGGGTGACTGACCGCTGTCACTGGAACCTTGTCGATGAAGACGTGCTGCGCTGGCATTTCCGGACGGGCGTCACACACGAGTTCATCGATCATCTCTATGACGTCCGCATGGTCCTGGAGCCGGCATCGGCTGCGTTCGCGGCGCTGCGCGCTTCGGCGGCGGACTGTGCGGAACTGCGTCATTACGCCATGCTCCTGGGTTCCAACGAACTCGACTGGCAGGGCCAGGTGGAGGCAGACTTACGCTTCCACGTTCTTTTGACCCTCGTCGGGGCCAACCCGTTTCTCGAAAGCATGGTCGGTTTCATAAAGGCCTCGCTCGACGGCGCCTTCACCATGGCCTTCGATCCTGAACTTGCCGGCCGCGGGGAGGCGATCAGCGAGCTTCATCTGGCCATCGTCGATGCGATCGAGCAAGGCGATGCCGAGACTGCGCGGGCCGCCACCGAACGGGCGATCGAGCAGGGGCGTGCGGCAGCGCTGAAGGCGGTCGAGAACTCCCAGAAGCGCAGCTAGTTCTCCGAACACTTGCGGGCGGCACCTGCTGGTATTAGTGAGGAGCGCCATTCTCAGCTTGGAGCCATCCATGAACCGTACCTGTCTCGCCGTCGTTCTCGCTGCTGGTGACAGCACCCGCATGAAGTCGTCGATGTCGAAGGTGCTGCATCCGGTGGGTGGGCGTCCGATGATCGCGCATGTCATGGCATCGATCGCCGCGTCTGGTGTGTCTGATGTGGCGCTGGTTCTCGGTCGCGATGCCGACAAGGTTGAAAAGGCAGCCTCGATCGAAGGGCTTGCGGTCGCAGGCGTGTTGCAGACCGAGCGCCTCGGTACGGGGCACGCCGTTCTGATGGCCAAGGAGGCGATCGCCCGCGGCTATGACGAGATCCTCGTTGCCTATGGCGATGTGCCGCTGATCACTGCTGCACCGCTGAAAGCTGCCCGCGAAGCGCTTGCCGGCGGTGCCGATGTCGCCGTCATCGGTTTTCATACGGCCAATCCGACAGGTTATGGCCGTTTGCTGGTCGAAAATGGCGAGTTGGTCGCCATCCGCGAGGAAAAGGATGCGACCGAGGCCGAGCGCGCCGTGACCTGGTGCAACAGTGGATTGATGGCGATCGACGGCAAGAAGGCTCTCGATCTCCTCTCCCGGATCGGCAACCAGAACGCCAAGGGTGAGTATTATCTGACCGACCTCGTCGAGATTGCCCGGTCCTTGGGTGGCAAGGCTGTCGCCGTGGACGCGCCGGAGAGTGAACTGACCGGCTGCAACAATCGCGCCGAGCTCGCCGTCATCGAGCGCCTCTGGCAGGAGCGCCGTCGCCACGAGCTGATGGTTTCGGGCGTGACGATGATCGCACCTGAGACGGTCTTCCTGAGCCACGACACGGTCATCGGACAAGATGCGCTGATCGAGCCGAACGTCGTCTTCGGTCCCGGGGTCACCGTCGAGGGCGGTGCCATCATCCATGCCTTCTCGCATCTCGAAGGCGCCCATGTGGCTGCTGGCGCGACCGTGGGCCCCTTTGCCCGCCTGCGTCCCGGCGCCAACCTTGCCCAAGGCTCGAAGGTTGGCAATTTCTGCGAAGTGAAGAAGGCCGAGATCGGCCGCGGCGCCAAGGTCAACCACCTGACCTATATCGGCGACGCCGTCGTTGGCGCCGAGACCAATATCGGCGCTGGCACCATCACCTGCAACTATGATGGCGTGAACAAGTTTGAGACGCATATCGGGGCCGGGGCCTTCATCGGTTCCAATTCGTCGCTGGTGGCCCCGGTGAAGATCGGCGATGGCGCGCTCATCGCGTCCGGCAGCGTAATCACCGAGGATGTACCCGCCGATGCACTCGCCTTTGGCCGTGCTCGCCAGGAGATGAAGCCGGGCCGCGCCGCAGTGATCCGCGAACGCAATCTGGCAATCAAGGCCGCCAAGAAGTCCGGCAAGTAAGAGCGCTAAAACAAACTTCACCGCTTGTTATGCTGCGTTGCATTACGAGACGAAATGCAATTTGACCTCACGCACAATTGCCTATTGCGGTGGAACCGCTAGGAAAAGCCGCGTGGTTGATACGAAACGGAGAATTTCATGTGCGGCATCGTTGGCATTGTCGGTAACAAGCCCGTAGCGGAGCGTCTGGTCGACGCCTTGAAGCGGCTCGAATATCGCGGCTATGATTCCGCCGGTGTGGCCACCATCAACGACGGCAAGCTCGACCGCCGCCGCGCTGAAGGCAAGCTCTTCAATCTTGAGACGAAGCTCGCAGGCGATCCGCTGCCCGGCAATATCGGCATTGCCCACACCCGCTGGGCAACCCATGGCGTGCCGAACGAAACGAACGCGCATCCGCATTTCGTCGAGGGCGTGGCGGTCGTTCACAACGGCATCATCGAGAATTTCTCCGAGATCAAGGAAGAACTCGCTGCCGAAGGTGCCGTCTTTGCCACCCAGACCGACACCGAAGTCGTCGCCCAGTTGCTCGCCAAGTATCGCCGCCAGGGTCTTGGCCGCCGCGAAGCCATGCACGAGATGCTGCGCCATGTGACCGGCGCCTATGCGCTTGCCGTCATCTTCCAAGACGATCCCTCGACCATCATGGCGGCCCGTTCCGGCCCGCCACTGGCGATCGGCTTTGGCGATGGCGAGATGTTCCTCGGCTCGGATGCCATTGCGCTCTCGCCCTTCACCAACCGCATCGCCTATCTCCACGACGGCGACTGGGCTGTCATCGGCAAGCAGGGCGCCCACATCTTCGACGTGGACGGCAATCCGATCGAACGCCCGGTGCAGATCTCCTCGGCGTCGGCCTACATGATCGACAAGGGCAATCATCGCCACTTCATGGAGAAGGAGATCTACGAGCAGCCGGAGGTGATCTCCCACGCCCTGTCGCATTATGTCGACTTCGGCAACCACACCGTCCGCGACGCCGCGAATGAGATCGACTTCGCCAATCTGCGTGGCCTCGCCATCTCCGCCTGCGGTACCGCCTATCTGGCTGGCCTCGTCGGCAAATACTGGTTTGAGCGTTATGCCCGCCTGCCGGTCGAGATCGATGTCGCCTCGGAATTCCGCTACCGCGAAATGCCGCTTTCGAAGGACCAGGCGGCCCTTTTCATTTCGCAGTCCGGTGAAACGGCCGATACGCTGGCGTCGCTGCGCTACTGCCGCGACAACGGGTTGAAGATCGGCGCCGTCGTCAACGTCAAGGAATCGACGATCGCCCGCGAATCGGATGCCGTCTTCCCGATCCTGGCTGGCCCGGAGATCGGAGTCGCGTCCACCAAGGCCTTCACCTGCCAGCTCGCCGTGCTCGCCTCGCTGGCGCTCGCCGCCGGTCGTGCCCGTGGCACGATTGATGAGACGGAAGAAAGGCAGCTGGTGAAGAGCCTGGCCGAAATGCCGCGCATCATGAGCCAGGTGCTGAACGCGGTTCAGCCGCAGATCGAGGCTCTCTCGCGCGATCTCTCCAAGTTCAAGGACGTGCTCTATCTCGGCCGTGGCACCAGCTATCCGCTGGCGCTCGAAGGCGCGCTGAAGCTCAAGGAAATCTCTTATATCCACGCCGAAGGTTATGCCGCCGGCGAGCTGAAGCATGGCCCGATCGCCCTGATCGACGAGAACATGCCTGTGATCGTCATTGCACCTTTCGACCGCTTCTTCGAGAAGACCGTGTCGAACATGCAGGAGGTGGCCGCCCGGGGCGGCAAGATCATCTTCATCACCGACGAGAAGGGCGCTGCCGCCTCGAAGCTTGAGACAATGGCAACCATCGTGCTGCCCGTCGTCGCCGAGATCATCTCCCCGATGGTCTATTCCATCCCGATCCAGCTGCTCGCCTATCACACGGCCGTCTTCATGGGCACCGACGTCGACCAGCCGCGCAACCTCGCCAAGTCCGTCACGGTCGAGTGATCCGCGATCGGGGCAGTCCGCTGCCCCAATTCTTGCTCTTGCGCCATAGGTGTCACTCCGGCATTGTCCGCAGCGTTACGGCACTGCACAATGACGGTGGGCATGAGCGAAGGTTCTGACAGGATTTCGATGGCGACCCGGCTCAGGAACAACTTCCTGACTGGTCTGATCATCTGCGCGCCGATGACGATCACCATCTATCTGACCTGGACCTTCATCCGCTGGGCAGACAGCTGGGTGAAGCCCTATTTGCCGGATCGATACAACCCGGAAGCCTATCTCACCTTTGCGATACCGGGGACCGGGCTTCTCATCGCCATCCTCTTCATCACGCTCGTCGGCTTTCTCGGCCGCAACCTGATCGGCCGCTCGATCGTCTCCTACAGCGAGAACATCCTGAACCGGATGCCGCTGGTGCGTACCGTCTACAAGAGCACCAAGCAGATCTTCGAGACCGTGCTGAAAGAGCAGGGCAATTCCTTCAAGAAGGTCGGCCTGATCGAGTTTCCGCGCGCCGGGACCTGGGCGCTGGTCTTCGTTTCGACGGATGCCAAGGGAGAGATTGCCGCGAAGCTCAACCAGGACGGCGAGGAAATGGTGGCGGTCTTCCTCGCGCCGACCCCTGTTCCCACAGCCGGCTTCCTGATGTTCGTGCCGCGCAGCAAACTGATGCTGCTCGATATGAGTCCGGAAGAGGGGGTTAAACTCTTGATCTCGGCCGGCCTGGTCACGCCGGACTACAAGCCGACCGTCGCGGACGCCATGGCGGCATTTCAGGACCTCGCGGCGGACGATCCGATCGAGCCGCCCAAGCGTGCCGGCCGTTCCTGAACACGTCTTTCCTCACCCCGCATGCAGGAAGCGGATCGCCTCGTCGCGGCGATGCAGATAAAGCAGCGTTCTGACGGCTTCTCCGCGCTCCGACGTGAGTTCGGGGTCCCGCTCCAGCAGATAGGCCGCATCCTTGCGGGCGATCTCCAGCAGGTCGCCATGATGTTCAAGGCTGGCTATCTTGAAGCCTGGCGTGCCCGACTGCCGTGTGCCGAGAAGCTCGCCTTCGCCCCGGAGCTTCAGATCCTCTTCGGCGATCAGGAAGCCATCTTCCGAATCGCGCAGGATCGACAGCCGCGCCTTACCCGTTTCGCCGAGTGGTCCCTTGTAGAGCAGGATGCAGCTTGAGGCCTCGTCACCACGGCCCACACGGCCGCGCAACTGGTGTAGCTGGGCAAGCCCGAATCGTTCGGCATGTTCGATCACCATGATCGTCGCATCGGGCACGTCGACGCCGACTTCGACAACCGTCGTTGCGACCAGCAGCCGCGTCTCGCCATTCTTGAAGGCGAGCATGGCGGCATCCTTCTCCGGTCCGGCCATGCGTCCATGCACCAGCCCGATCGGCGCCTTGATGAACTGCGCCAGCACTGCTTGCCGCTCTTCGGCCGACATCAGTTCGCTTTCTTCGGTCTCTTCCACCAGCGGGCAGATCCAATAGGCCTTCTTGCCCTCCGCAATGGCCGAGCGGAGCCGTTCGATGACGTCAGGCACGCGCTCGGTTGGGACCGTCACCGTCTGGATCGGCTTGCGGCCGGCCGGTTTCTCGGTGAGTTTGGAGACATCCATGTCGCCGAAGGCGGCGAGCACCAGCGTGCGCGGGATCGGCGTTGCCGTCATCACCAGCATATGTGGGGAGATGCCCTTGGAGGTCAGCCGCAGACGCTGATGCACACCGAAGCGATGCTGTTCGTCGACCACGGCGAGCGTCAGGTTCTTGTAGCTGACGGCATCCTGGAAGAGCGCGTGCGTGCCGATAACGATCTGCGCTTCGCCGGATGCGATGCGCTCCAGGATTGCTTCACGCTCCTTGCCCTTAGTGCGCCCGGTCAGGACCTCGATCTTCAGACCGGCCGGCGCGCCGAGCTTGGCAAGTGTTGCATGATGCTGCCGCGCCAGGATCTCCGTCGGCGCCATCAGCACGGCCTGTCCGCCGGCCTCAACGGCTGCTGCCATCGCAAACAACGCCACCAGCGTCTTGCCAGCACCGACGTCGCCCTGGACGAGCCGCAGCATGCGCTGGTCCGTCGCCATGTCCTTCAGGATGTCGTCGATCGCCGCCACCTGGCTGTTGGTCGGCGTGAAGGGGAGGGTGGCGCGGATCTTTCCGCTGATCTCACCCGTCGGCTTGACCGGCACGCCCGGCACCCGACGGAGCTTCTGCCGCACCAAGGCGAGCGACACCTGGCCGGCGAGGAATTCGTCATAGGCGAGCCTGCGTCTCGCCGGCGCCTGCGGGTCGATGTCCTTCTCGTCGCGCGGATTGTGAAGCGTCACCAGGCTTTCACGCACGCTGGCGAAGCCCTGTTTCGTGGCAAGCGGCGCATCCGCCCATTCCGGCAGATCCGGCATACGCTCGACAGCAGCTTCGACCGCCTTGCGCAGCACCTTGGGTCCAAGCCCCGCCGTCAGCGGATAGACCGGCTCGACCAGCGGAAGGTTTTCCGCCTCGCTCGCCTTCACCATCAGGTCGGGATGCACCATCGAGGGGCGACCGTTGAACCAGTCGACCTTGCCCGAAACCATGACGATTTCGTCGACGGGCAATGCCTTTTCGAGCCAGTTGCCCTTGACCCGGAAGAAGGTGAGCGCCAGTTCCCCCGTCTCGTCATGCAGCATCACGCGGTAGGGCAGGTTGCTCTTGCCCTTAGGCGGCGGCAGATGTCGGTCGACACGGCCGGTTATCGTTACCAGCGAGCCCTGTTGGGCGTAGGCGATGCCCGGCTGGTGGCGCCGGTCGATCAGCCGGTGTGGCGCGAGGAAGAGCAGGTCGACGACGCGTGCGTCCTCGGCATCCTCGCGCCCGAGCAGTGTGGCGAGAAGCTGGGCAAGTTTGGGGCCGACTCCGCTGAGCGAAGCCACGGAGGCAAAGAGGGGATCGAGAAGATGGGGACGCATGATGGGGGCAAAATGCCTCGCAAAATGCCTGTTTGGCAAGCTGACATTTGCCGGTCGCTGCTCTATAGAACGCCAAGAATTGGAAGGATGCCAAGATGACTGGACTGGTGAAAAGCAGTGCCGACCTCGATCCGCGCCGTCGGCGCATCCTGTTCCGCTGCTGGCATCGCGGTATCCGCGAGATGGACCTGATGCTTGGCCAGTTCTGCGAGGCCCATATCAGCGAGCTCTCTGATGAGGAGCTCGACGAGCTGGAGCGCATCATGGTCGAAGAGGACAACGATCTCGTCCGCTACATCACTGGTGCCGATCCCGTGCCGGCCCATCTCCAGACACCACTCTTCGAACGCATAGCCGCCCTGCGCCCGGATTTCTCACCGGTGACCGGCGAAGAAACCGCTGCAAAGTAACTGATATGTCCCTGATCGATGTGAAGCGGATTGTCGGCGCGCAATCCGCGCTGACGCTTTCCCATGTACCCGACGGCATGGATGCCTTCATCCTCGCCGAACTGGCGCGTGAGGGGAAACCTGTCGCCTATGTGGTATCTGACGGGCAGCGGCTGCAGAACCTCGAGCAGACACTGAGTTTCGGAGCACCGGACATTCCGGTGCTGAGCCTGCCGGCCTGGGATTGTCTGCCTTACGACCGTGTCTCGCCGTCCGCTGATGTTTCGGCCCGGCGATTGGCGGCACTGTCGGGCTTGATTGCACTCTATCTCAATCCGCATCCGGCAATCGTGCTGGTGACGGTCAATGCCATGCTGCAGAAGGTGGCACCGGCTGATGTCATCGACAGCCTCGGCTTTTCAGCGAAGCCCGGCAACCAGGTGCGCATGGACGACATTGCCGCACGTCTGGAGCGCAACGGTTTCGACCGCGTCGCAACGGTCCGCGAGGTCGGCGAATTCGCCGTGCGCGGTGGCATTCTCGATGTTTTCGTGCCTGGTGCGGAAGAGCCTGTTCGCCTCGATTTCTTCGGTGACACACTCGAAAGCATCCGCTCCTTCGATCCGGCAAGCCAGCGGACGATCGCGCAGGTCCGTTCGCTTGATCTCAACCCGATGAGCGAGGTGACGCTGACGCCGGAGAGCATCAGCCGTTTTCGCAAGAACTATCTCTCGCTCTTTGGAGCCGCGACCCGCGACGATGCACTCTATGCCGCCGTCTCGGAGGGGCGCCGGTATGCCGGCATGGAACATTGGCTCCCGATGTTCTACGACAAGCTGGAAACCACCTTCGATTATCTGCGCGGCTTCCGTATGGTCACCGACCATACGGTGCGTGAGGCAGCGGAAGAACGCACCAAGCTGATCCGCGACTATTACGAGGCGCGCCTCAACTCGGCGACCCCCGGCAAGGGCCATCTCGCCCAGGGAACGCCCTACAAGCCGGTTCCGCCGGAGCGGCTCTATCTCGGCGCTGGCGAATTCGGCAAGGCGCTCGACGCCTTCGATCCGATCCGCATCACGCCCTTTGCCGAAGCCAGTGGCGAGAGCCGCAAGGTGATCGAGGTCGAGGCACGACCAACACCGCGCTGGGCGAAGTCTGCCAATGAGGCGAGCAGCGAAGAAGGCAATCGTGCCAACGTCTTCGGCCAGGCCGTCACCTATATCGCTGACAAGCGCGCCGCCGGCTCCAAGGTAGTGGTGTCCGGTTGGTCGGAGGGCTCGCTCGATCGCCTTCTGCAGGTGCTGAACGAGCACGGCCTGGAGCGGCTGGTGCCGGTCTCAGCACTTAAAGATGTCGACAAGCTGAAGAAGGGGGAGGCAGGCACCGCCGTTCTCAGCCTCGAAGGTGGCTTCGAGACGAACAATCTCGTCATTATCGGCGAACAGGACATTCTCGGCGACCGCATGGTCCGCCGCTCCAAGCGCCGCAAGAGGGCCGCTGATTTCATCTCGGAAGTGGCTGGTATCGATGAAGGCTCGATCGTTGTGCATGCCGAACACGGCATCGGCCGCTTCGTCGGCCTGCGCACCATCGAGGCCGCGGGTGCCCCGCATGCCTGCCTCGAACTGCGTTACGCCGACGACGCCAAGCTCTTCCTGCCGGTCGAAAACATCGATCTGCTCTCCCGTTACGGCGGCGAGGCGACCGAGGTGCAGCTCGACAAGTTGGGCGGCGGCGCCTGGCAGATGCGCAAGGCCAAGCTCAAGAAGCGCCTGCTCGACATGGCGGGTGCCTTGATCCGCATCGCCGCCGAACGCATGACCCGCACGGCACCCGTGCTCACCACCCAGGAAGGCCTCTACGACGAATTCGCCGCCCGTTTCCCCTATGACGAGACGGAAGACCAGGAAACCGCTATCGAATCCGTCCGCTCGGACCTCGGCGCCGGCCGCCCCATGGACCGCCTCGTCTGCGGCGACGTTGGTTTCGGCAAGACGGAAGTGGCGCTTCGCGCTGCCTTCATCGCCGCGATGAACGGCATCCAGGTGGCCGTCGTCGTGCCGACCACGCTCTTGGCACGCCAGCATTTCAAGACCTTCTCCGAACGCTTCCGGGGGCTGCCGATCCGCGTCCAGCAGGCCTCGCGCCTCGTCGGCACGAAGGAGCTGAACCTCGTCAAGAAGGAAGTGGCAGACGGCAAAACCGACATCGTTGTCGGTACCCATGCGCTGCTCGGCACCGGGGTCAATTTCGCCAATCTGGGGCTGCTTATCATCGACGAGGAGCAGCATTTCGGCGTCAAGCACAAGGAGCGCCTGAAGGAGCTCAAGTCGGACGTGCACGTCCTGACGCTTTCGGCCACGCCCATCCCGCGGACGCTGCAGCTTGCCATGACCGGCGTGCGCGAACTCTCGCTGATCACCACGCCGCCGGTCGACCGCATGGCGGTCCGCACCTTCATCTCGCCCTTCGATCCGCTTGTGATCCGCGAGACCCTGATGCGCGAGCATTATCGCGGCGGACAAAGCTTTTATGTCTGCCCGCGTCTCGCCGATCTCGCGGATGTGAAAAGCTTCCTCGACGAGAACGTGCCGGAGCTGAAGGTGGCGATCGCCCATGGCCAGATGGCCGCCGGTGAGCTCGAAGACATCATGAACGCCTTCTACGAGGGCCGCTACGATGTGCTTCTTTCGACGACCATTGTCGAATCCGGCCTCGACGTTCCCACGGCCAACACGCTGATCGTCCACCGTGCCGACATGTTCGGTCTCGCCCAGCTCTACCAGATCCGTGGCCGCGTCGGTCGCTCCAAGGTCCGCGCCTTTGCGCTGCTGACGCTGCCGGTCAACAAGGTGCTGACGGCGGGTGCCGAACGGCGTCTGAAGGTCCTGCAGTCGCTCGATACGCTGGGCGCAGGCTTCCAGCTCGCCAGCCACGATCTGGATATCCGCGGCGCCGGCAATCTGCTCGGCGAGGAGCAGTCCGGCCACATCAAGGAAGTCGGCTTTGAACTCTACCAGCAGATGCTGGAAGAGGCGGTTGCCGAGGTGAAGGGTGTCGATGAAGTGGTCGATACCGGCTGGTCGCCGCAGATCCAGGTCGGCACCTCGGTCATGATCCCGGAAAACTACGTGCCGGACCTGCATCTGCGCATGGCACTCTATCGCCGCCTCGGCGAATTGGACGACCTCAGAGAGATCGATGGATTCGGCGCCGAATTGATCGACCGCTTCGGTCCGATGCCGATCGAGGTTCAGCACCTGCTCAAGGTCGTCTACATCAAGGCGCTGTGCCGCACGGCCAATGTCGAAAAGCTGGAAGCAGGCCCCAAGGGTGTCGTCGTTCAGTTCCGCGGCAAACAGTTCCCCAATCCGGCAGCGCTGGTCGGCTATATCGCCAAGCAGGGCAGCATGGCGAAAATCAGGGCGGACCACTCGGTGTTCCTCACCCGCGACCTCCCGACGCCGGAAAAGCGGTTGGCAGGGGCTGCAGTGGTGATGACGCAGCTGGCGGAGTTGGCGAAGGCTGGCTGAGCAAATGGAAGGGGGCCGTTAAGGCCCCGCCTCATTCAAGTGTCGGATTGGTCCGGCTTGATCGCCAGCGCCGCATCCGTCTTGCCGGCTACCGGTGGCGGGAGCGGCGTGTCGCGCTTGCGCTCGCGGATCAGCGTCAGGAGCCCTGACCCGACGATCAGCACGATGCCGATGCCCATCGGCCAGTCGACCTTGTCGCCGAAGACGAGGTAGCCCAGCAGGATGGCCCAGAGCATCTGGCTGTACTGGATCGGTCCGACGATCGGGGCGGGGGCATAAAACGACGCCAGCATCATGAAGATGTTGCCGACGGCGGCGAGCAGGCCAAAGGCGGCAAGCAGCATCAGGTCATAACGGTTGGGTGCCTGGAAATCCGGCAGAGAGAAGGCAGCACAGATGATCACGCTGCCGAGCAGGCCCGCGCCGTAGAGCGAGATGTTCTTCTCCTGCGGGCCCATGGCGCGGAAGATGATGATCGTGACGGCGCCGGCAAAGCCCGAAATCAGCGCTGCCAGATGTCCGATTTCCAACTCGCGAAAGCCCGGTCTCAAGACCACCAGTACGCCGAGAAAGCCGATCAACACGGCGGCCCAGCGCTTCATGCCCACCTCTTCCTTGAGGAAGATCACCGACATGATCGTCGCAAAGCTCGGCAGCAGGAAGATCAGGCAGAAAGCTTCCGCCATCGACAGCTGGGTAAAGGCAATGATGCTGCCGACCGTGCCCACGGCAGAACAGACGAAACGCAGGCCCCAGAGCGGCCAGTTCGTGCTGCGCACCAGATCCGTATAGCGGTCGCCGCGCTTCATCAGGAAGGGGATTGCCAGGAAGCCGAACAGGCTACCGATGAAACCTGCCTCGAAGGCGGGTACGCGCCCTTCCACCAGCTTCACGGCGGCATCGCTGAAGGAATAGGCGGCAAAGCAGATGAAGGCGAAGAAGACGCCTTTGAGGGTCGTGTCGGATGACAAGGTCATGATCCCGGGGAGGAGGTTACCTCTCCGGGATACGGCTGTTCGTTACAACCGTCAATTCAGATTGCGGAGAGCTTCGGCCTTCGCCTTGGCGATTTCGCGCAAGGCATTGGCGAGTTCCGCCGGCGGCTGGGCGCCGCTGACCGCGTATTGCTGGTCGAAGATGAAGAAGGGAACGCCGTTCACGCCCATTTGCTTGGCGGCTTCCACCTCGGACAGCACGTGGTTGACGTCAGCATCGCCTGACAGCAGCGATTCGATCACCGGACGCGACAGCCCGGCCTCGGTCGCGATGTCGAGCAGTACGGCGGTGTCGCCGATATTACGGCCCTGCTCGAAATTTGCCTTGAACAGGAGATCGACCACGCGGGTCTGCGTCTCCCGGCTTTCCTGGCCGGCCCAATGGATCAACCGGTGCGCATCCAGCGTGTTCGGGCCGACTTTGATGGCTTCGAAATCAAAGGCAATGCCGACCTCGGCGCCGAGCGACTTCAGATGCGCATGCGCCTGGTCCATCTTGTCCTTGCCGCCCAGCTTCTTCGCCAGTTCCACCTGCTGGTCGACACCTTCAGGCGGATAGTCGGGATTGAGCTGATAGGGGCGCCAGTTGATGTCGACGCTGACTTCGTCTTGCACTTCGGCGATCGCGAGTTCGAGCCGCGCCTTGCCGAGATAACACCAGGGGCAGACCACGTCGGATACGAGGTCGATGGTGATGCGGTCCATGAGGGTGTCCTTTCCTGGCAGAGGTATGCCTGTCACTTAAAGCAAAGCGGGCCGGAGACAAGCTCCGGCCCTGAAACACAGCGTCAATCGCTTGGGGTTACTGGACGCGTGCGTCGAACCAGGTCGAGCGCTGGTAGCCATAGAGCGGGGCTGCGTCCGGCCGTCCGATGTGCTTCCAGCGGGCGACCCATTGCTCGCCGATGTGATAAAGCGGCACGAGATAGTTTCCTGCAACCAGGAGTCGGTCATAGGCGCGTACGGCCGCCTGGAAATCGGCTGGATCGCGAGCCTGCAGGAGCGCCTCGATCATGCGGTCGATGTCGGGATCGGCAACGCCAGCGTAATTGAAGCTACCCTGGGCGTCCTTCGCTTCGGATGCCCAGCGATTGACCTGCTCGGCGCCGGGCGAGAGCGACGACGTGTAGGCCTTGATGATCATGTCGTAGTCGAAGCTGTTGGAGCGCGCCTGATACTGCGCGTCGTCAACGGTGCGGATGGCCATGTCGATGCCGATCAGCTTCAGCGTCCGTTGAAACGCGATGGCCATCTTCTCCTGGCCTTCGTTCTGGGTCATCACCTCAAAGGCGAGCGGCTTGCCGGCGGCATCGATCATCTTGCCGCCCTGGATCTTGTAACCCGCCTCCTGGAAGAGCTTCACCGCCTTGCCGAGCGCCTTGCGATCGCCTCCGGACCCGTCTGTGGCCGACTGCGTAAAGGTGCCGGCGAGAATTTCCGGCGACAGCTTCTCCCTGGCCGGCCCGAGCAGTGCCAGCTCTCTCTCGTCGGCGGCATTGCCATAGGCGCCGAGCGCTGAATTCTGCCAGTAGCTCTGGGTGCGGGTGAAGGCGTTGCCGAACAGGGTCTTGTTCATCGCTTCGAAGTCGAAGGCGGTGCTGATGGCCTCGCGTACCTTGACGTCCGAAAAGATCGGGCGGCGGGTGTTGAAGACAAAGCCGAGCATGCCGGAGGGAAGGCCAGGCTTGAAGGCTTCCTTCACGACATCGCCATTCTCTGCGGCCGGGAAATTGTAGGCCCGCTGCCAATGGTTGGAATCGCCATCCGGATAGATGTCGATCTCACCCTTCTTGAAGGCCTCGAACAGCGTTGCCTCCTGGAGGAAATAGGTGACGCTGATCTCGTCGTAATTGTCGAAGCCGACCTTCGAAGGAAGGTCCTTGCCCCAATAGTCGGGATCACGCGCCCAGGTGACCTTCTCGCCGGGTTTCAGCTCCTTGATCCTGTAGGGACCCGAACCGACGGGGATGGCAAGTCCGCCCTGATCGAAGGTCTGAGGATCGATCGCGTGTTTCGGCAGGATCGGGGTTGAATTGGCGAAGATCAGCGGTGTCTCGCGATTGGCCTTTTCGTTGAAGGTGAACTTGATGCCGTGGTCGCCGACCTTCTCCATGCTGGCGACGGCATTGAGCCGGCCGTTGAAGGGCGGTCGTCCCTTGTCGCGCAACAGTTCGAAGGTGAAGATCACATCTTCGGGAGTGACCGGCTTGCCGTCATGCCAGCGCGCTTTGGGGTTGAGATTGAACTGCACATAGGTGCGGTCGGCATCCCATTCGACGGTTTCTGCAAGCAGGCCGTAGAGCGTGAAGGGTTCATCGGCAGACCGGGACATCAGCGGCTCGTAGAGCAGATTGCCGAATTCCGGATCCCAGACGCCGCGCGCCGTCGTGCGCATGCCCTTGAGGACAAAGGGGTTCAGCGCATCGTAGGTGCCGACCACGCCGTAATTGACCTTGCCACCCTTCTTCACATCAGGATTTACATAAGGAAAATGCATGTAGTCGGCGGCAAGCGCAGGCTCGCCATGCATGGCGATCCCGTGCATGGGTTGTGCCTGAGCGGCAGCGGCAAAGGGTAGAATAAGCAGAGTGAACAAGAGACGGCGCAAGGCGGCGATCCTCCCCGAATTAGAATCTCGAATGTGCTGGGACGCTAGCACACTCACCATAAAACCAACACAAGCGGGTGAGAATGAGGAGATGTGAGTCGATCCGGCGTCAAAGAAACGCTGGATATTGTGGCCGTCGCGATGTAACAGGTGAGCCAGATCGCAGGGTCATGTATTTGCCTCATTTGAACCACAGGTGAGGGCAGACAAGACCGGTGAATGACGCGGCACACAAGTCCGCGCGACAGGGGTTTTCAGGAGACGGAATACGTATGATGTTCAAACTTAGCAACGCAACGCGGACGGCTGTGTCTGCAATCGCTCTGTCCTTCGCGGCAAGCGCCATGCCGGTCGTCGCACAGGCACAGGAAGCCGCCGCTCCCTCCGAGCCGCGGTGGTTCAAAACCTGCGCCAAGCAGGAAGAATCCGACGTCTGCGTGGTCCAGAACCAGCTCGTCGCCGCAAATGGCCAGCTGATCACCGCCGTCGGCCTGATCACGGTCGAAGGCAAGGTCAACCGCAAGCTGCTGCAGGTCACGGTTCCCTCCGCCCGTCTCATCCCGCCGGGCGTGATGATGCAGATCGATGGCGCCAAGGGCACCAAGCTCGACTATGCCGTCTGCCTGCCCGACCGCTGCACCGCCGAAATCCCGCTGACCGACGCGATCATCGACAGCCTGAAGAAGGGTGGCGAGGTCGTGTTCACCTCGATCAACTTCCGTCGCGCGCCGAACCCGATCAAGATCCCGCTGAGCGGCTTCACCGGCGCGTTTGACGGCGAAGCGATGTCGCAGTCGCAGGCCGAAGAGCGCCAGCGTCTGCTGCAGGAAGCGATGCAGAAGAAGCAGGAAGAGCGCAACAAGGCGATCACCGACGCCCAGAACGCTGCCAAGCAGGGCAACTGATCCGCTTCACGGCACTGAAATGAAAAAAGCCCGCGTCATCAGACGCGGGCTTTTTCGTATCAGGCATAGGGCTTGCGTTTAGTGCGCAAAGTTCATCTTCGGCTTGTAGCGACCCGTCTGCTGGGGTTCGAAGATCTGCTGGATCTGCGGATTGCGCAGAGGCTCCGGGCTCTGGTCGCGCTCAAGATTCTGCTCGGACACGTAAGCCACATATTCCGTCTCGGAGTTCTCCGCGAGCAGATGATAGAAGGGCTGGTCCTTGTGCGGCCTGACTTCGGCCGGGATGGCGTTCCACCATTCCTCGGAATTGGCAAACTCCGGATCAACATCGAAGATCACGCCGCGGAACGGAAAGAACTTGTGCCGTACGACGTCCCCGATACCAAATTTAGCGCTTCGTTGTTTCATGGTTTGACTTCCTTTCCCTGTTATATCTGGGAAGAAAGCCCGGCAAAATCAAGGGATGGTGTGTGACAGCGTGGCCGGATGCCACAGCTAGGCCGTTTTTCGCCCAGGTGCGGTTGCAAGGATAAGTCCGCCGGTCACCAGGACGATGCCTATCGCGTGATAGTGTTCGAAGCGTTCGCCGAGGAAGACGACGGCCATCAGGATGGACATCGGCGGCATGAGGTAAAGGGTCATTCCGGCGATCCCCGGTCCGAAGACCTGCACGGCATGCTGGAAGCAGTAAAAGGCCGCCAGCGAGGCAAAGAGTATGATCCCGGCGAGCTTGGCGAACTCCATCCAGGTGTCGGGCAGGGGGCCGCCCGAGGCCATTTCGATCAGTCCCGGCGGGATCAGGACAATCGCGCCGGACAAAGCCAAAAGAGCGAACAGAGGCAGCGGTGGCATTGCGCGGACGGAGGGGCGCCGCAGCAAGAGGGAATAGGCGGCAAAGGCGACTGCAGCTACAAGGATGGCGAGATCACCGATGTTGAAGGTGAGTTCTAGAAGCGCTTCGGGGTGGCCCTTCAGCACGATCGCAACGACCCCGCCGAAGGCGATGATCATGCCGAGAAGCTCACGACCGGTGATCGCGCGCTTCTGAAACAGCCATTGGAACAGGATGATGAAGAGGGACGAGGTCGTATAGATCAGCGTCGCGTTCGAGGCGGTGGTGAGGGTCAGCGCCCAGTAGACCACGCCGCCGCAAATACCCATGCCGAGAATGCCAAGCGTCAGCCAGAGCGCGGTGTGTTGCCGGACAAAGGCCATGCAGGCCTGCCGCTGCTGCCAGATGAAGGGCGACATCAGGATCGCGGCTCCGACCCATCGCAACAGCGCCGTGGTGAAAGGCCCGACCTCACCGGTGATCCCGCGACCGAAGATCAGGTTCGACGAGAAGAACAAGGGCGCCAGGAAGAACAGCAGCCAGTCGTAAAGGCGCGGATCGGTGGTCTGGTGGGGAGCGGGCATGGAGGATCGCTGTCGCGGAGGGAAGGGCTATCCAAGTGCTAGCGCGTCACTGTCCTTCGTGAAAGCGGCATTTCCTCGAAACCGTACCCATGTGAACGAAAAACGCCGGCGGATCTCTCCGCCGGCGCCTCGTCATTGTCATTCTCGGACAATCAAGCCGAGTAGTACATGTCGAATTCGACCGGATGCGGGGTCATTTCGAAGCGCATGACTTCCTGCATCTTCAGTTCGATGAACGAATCGATCTGGTCGTCGTCGAAGACGCCGCCGGCGGTCAGGTACTTGCGATCCTTGTCCAGGCTTTCGAGCGCTTCGCGCAGCGAACCGCAGACCGTCGGGATCTTCTTCAGTTCCTTCGGCGGCAGGTCGTACAGATCCTTGTCCATGGCCTTGCCCGGATGGATCTTGTTCTTGATGCCGTCGAGACCGGCCATCAGCATGGCAGCGAAAGCGAGGTAAGGGTTCGCGGTCGGATCCGGGAAGCGGACTTCGACGCGCTTTGCCTTCGGGTTGGAGCCGAACGGAATGCGGCACGAGGCCGAACGGTTGCGGGCCGAATAGGCGAGCAGAACCGGTGCTTCGTAGCCCGGGACCAGACGCTTGTAGGAGTTGGTCGACGGGTTGGAGAAGGCGTTGATCGACTTGGCGTGCTTGATGATGCCGCCGATGAAGAATAGGCAGCTTTCCGAAAGACCGGCATATTCGTCGCCGGCGAAGGTCGGCTTGCCGTCCTTCCAGATCGACATGTGCACGTGCATGCCAGAGCCGTTGTCACCGAAGATCGGCTTCGGCATGAAAGTCGCGGTCTTGCCATAGGCATTGGCGACCTGGTGGACGACGTACTTGTAGATCTGCATCTTGTCGGCGTTGCGCACCAGCGCGTCGAACTTGATGCCGAGCTCGTGCTGAGCCGCTGCCACTTCGTGGTGGTGCTTTTCGACGACGACGCCCATCTCGCCGAGAACCGTCAGCATTTCGGAACGCATGTCCTGCAGGCTGTCGATCGGCGGAACCGGGAAGTAGCCGCCCTTGACGCGCGGACGGTGACCGAGGTTGCCGGTTTCGTAGTCGGTGTCGTCGTTCGACGGCAGTTCCGTCGAATCGAGCTTGAAGCCGGTGTTGTAGGGGTCGGCCTTGTACTTCACGTCGTCGAAGACGAAGAATTCGGCTTCCGGACCAACGAAAATGGTGTCACCGATGCCCGATGCCTTGAGATAGGCTTCGGCCTTCTTGGCGGTGCCGCGCGGGTCGCGGTTATAGGCTTCGCCCGAGACAGGATCGAGGATGTCGCAAAGAATGACCATCGTCGACTGGGCGAAGAAGGGGTCCATGTGGACGGTGGCCGGATCCGGCATCAGCACCATGTCGGACTCGTTGATGGCCTTCCAGCCGGCAATCGAGGAACCGTCGAACATGACGCCATCGGCGAACATGTCTTCGTCGACGCAGGCGATGTCCATCGTCACGTGCTGCAGCTTGCCCTTCGGATCGGTGAAGCGCAGGTCGACGAACTTGATGTCGTTGTCCTTGATCTGTTTCAGAATATCGTTTGCGGTCGTCATATTCTTATATTCCTCGCGTGAGCTGACGATTGAAACCCGACCTCCCTTGGTGTCGGGTCCGATTATATGGCGTCGATACCGGTTTCGCCGGTTCGAATGCGGACGACTTCTTCGACGTTCGAAACGAAGATTTTGCCGTCGCCGATGCGGCCCGTCTGAGCTGCATTGCGGATGGCGTCGATGACGGCCTCCACGTTTTCGTCGGCCAGTACAACTTCGACCTTCACCTTGGGCAGGAAGTCCACGACATATTCGGCGCCGCGATAGAGCTCGGTATGGCCCTTCTGGCGACCGAAGCCCTTGGCTTCCGTCACGGTGATACCCTGCAAGCCGACTTCCTGAAGGGCTTCCTTCACTTCGTCGAGCTTGAAAGGCTTGATGATCGCTTCGATCTTTTTCATGAGAAAATTTCTCTCCGCTTCCTCAGTAAAGCAGGATGAGCCCCGCCCGCCGGGCTGGATGCAGGGAATGTGCCAGTTTTTCGCGAAAATCGCGCGAAAACCGTCGCCTCCTCCGTCCGACAGGGCAAATCTCCAGCAAAATGACCGGAAAAGCCAGCCCGTTTCCTGCAAAATATCGATTTTAGCCAATCTTTTTTCCAGGGCTGCTATACCACTAACATGCTGGCCTCCTTGCGCATTTTCTGATCTTAAAGCCTGCAAACTAGGCATTTGCACAGAAAGACATCAATTGTCTTTGCCTAAAATCGTGCAGCGTTGCGCAAGGCGTGGATTCTGCTCTAACCTTGATCCATGACCCGCCCAAGCAAGCACGCCCGCCCCGAGATCCTTCTGACACCGGATGCCATGGCCCGTGTGGATGCGGCCGCTGCTTCGTCTGGGATCGACAGCTTTGGGTTGATGCTGCGTGCGGGGGAGGCGGTCGCGGCGGCAGCCCTTCGTCACTTTCCCGGAGCCTTGAGGTTCGTGATCTTCTGCGGGCCGGGAAACAATGGCGGAGACGGATATGTCGCGGCTTCTGCCCTGGCGCGCTCGGGCGCCGATGTCCACGTCTACAGTCTGGTGGAGACGGCGGCGCTCAAGGGAGATGCCGCTCGCGCGCATGCCGCCTGCCCAATTCCGGTGATGGCCATCGAGCGGTTCCACCCTGATGCAGGCGAGGTGATCATCGATGCACTGTTCGGCGCGGGCCTGACGCGGGATCTTCCGGCCGCCGTGCAGGCGCTGATCCGTGCGGTCCGCGAGGCGAGACTGCCGGTGCTTGCCGTTGATCTTCCGTCCGGCATCGACGGTGCAACGGGGGAAATCAGGGGAGAATCCTTCGAAGCTAGCCACACTGTGACCTTCATGACGAGGAAGCCTGGGCATGTGCTCCTGCCAGGGCGTCTCCAATGCGGGACCCTTGAAGTTTTCGACATCGGCATTCCCCGGCGGATCGTCGATGCGGACGCCCGACCGCTCTGGATCAACGGCCCTGCGATCTGGGCCGGGCATGCCCGACACAGTTCGGCGCACGACCACAAGTACCGCCGTGGCCATGTGACTGTGTTTTCCGGTCCGCAGACGGCGACCGGGGCAGGGCGCCTTTCCGCGGAGGCTGCGTTGCGGGCTGGTGCCGGACTGGTGACGCTTGCGTCGCCATCGGAGGCGCTTGCGACCAATGCCGCCCACCTGACGGCCGTGATGCTGAGTTCGGTCGACGGTGTCGATGACTTGTCCGAATGG
The DNA here is from genome assembly GCF_009650195.1 of Agrobacterium sp. MA01. Lineage (NCBI taxonomy): Bacteria > Pseudomonadati > Pseudomonadota > Alphaproteobacteria > Hyphomicrobiales > Rhizobiaceae > Agrobacterium > Agrobacterium sp. MA01. The sequence goes on along the minus strand of NZ_CP045854.1, from coordinate 1,832,050 downwards.
CTGTCCGACACGCGCCGCACCACATTCGTGCTTGGCCCGGGTTTCGGTGATCGGCAGCGCGCCTGCGCCTTTGCGGAGATGATCGGCCGGGCCGGACGCAGGCTCGTTCTGGATGCCGACGGTATCACTGCCTTTGCGGGTGCCGCTGAGCGATTGGACGCGATTTTCAGTACCAATGAGCCGAGACTGGTCGTCACGCCGCATGAGGGCGAGTTTTCACGCCTCTTTCCGGAGATTGCGGCGGACCGCAGCTTGGGCAAGTTGGAAAAGGCGCTGGCCGCTGCCAAGTGCCTGGGTGGCATCGTCGTCTACAAGGGAGCGGATACCGTGATTGCGGCGCCGGACGGGCGCGCAGCCATTGAGGAAAAGGCGCCTGCGACCCTCGCTACTGCCGGATCGGGTGATGTCCTTGCCGGCATCATTGGCGCAAGGCTAGCCAATGGGATGCCGGCGTTCGAGGCGGCCTGTGCGGCTGTCTACCAGCACGGCCAGGCGGCGCTCCGTGCCGGTCGCACGCTGACGGCCGAAGACCTGATCACCCAGATCCAGGCGAACTAGGGTCGCTTTAACCCTGCTTGGGCGCTCACAGCTCCGCCGGTTGCATGAGGCGGCTGCGCCGCAACATGCCTTCGCCCTCGAGCAAGGGGTAGGCGATCGAGACGAAGAGAGAATTGATCTCCTTCAGATCGCGCATGGTGTCGATATGCAGCGAGCTCGATTCGAAACTTGCGGCATTGCCCTGGCGCAGGCGCTGAAGATGGCTCTCCTCACTGGTCTTCACCAGGTTACGGATCGCTTCCTTGCGGGCGACGAGCTGGCGGGCATGCTCGAGATCGCGGGTCACGAGCAGGTTGAAGGCGAGATGGGCATTCTTCACCACCTCGTTGTGCATGGCGCAGAGCTCCGCCCAGCCCTCGGCCGAGAAGGCGACGTTGCGCTCCTTCTTCTTGCGGGCGCGTGTCAGCATGTTCTGCGAGATGATGTCTGCCGCCTGCTCGATCTTGATCGTCGCGCCCAGGAGGTTCTGGCATTGCGCTGCCGACGTCTGGTCGAGTGCGGTTGCGGAAATGCGGGCGAGGTAGAACTTGATGTCGCGATGGATCGTGTCGATCTGGTCGTCGAGCGTTTCAATCCGCTCCATCTTCTTTGGATCCCAGTGCTCGAAGAGATCGAAGATGCCGTCCAGCATCACCTCTGTCTTGTCGCAGACAGCCAGAACCTCGCGGGTAGCATTGGAGATCGCCTGCTGCGGATTGCCGAGATCCATCACGTTCAGGGCAGAAAGGCGATCGTCATTGGCCGGCCGCTCCTCGCTGCGGGCGAGCATGCGCTCCAGAAGGCCTGCAACGAGCCCGGCAAAGGGCAGACCGAGCACGAGCACGGCGCCGTTCATCGCCAGATGCACCATGACGACGGCATCTCCGGGAAGGGCGGCAAAGACCGTCGGGCTGATCGCAAACACAAACTGGGCCGCGAGCGCGATCAAAGTCATCATCCCGCGGATCACAACATTGCCGAGCGGCACGATCCTGGCGTTCGGCGCGGCATTCTTGGTGAGCAGTGCAGCGATAATGGCGGCGCCGAAATTGATGCCGAGCACCAACGGAATGATCAGCGCATCCGGCAAGAGATGCTGGTCGGCGAGCGAAGCGACCAGGAGGACGGCGGCGACACTGGAATGGAAGGCCCAGGCGAGCAGGGCTGCGAGCGCAAAGGCGCTGATCCAGTCGCTGGCGAGATAGTTGAAGAGCACGGGCAGGATCCGGCTCTCGCGCAGCGGTTCCGACGCCTCGCCAATCAGTCTGAGCGACAGGAGCAGCAGGCCGAGACCGAACAGGATGCGGCCAATCTGCCGCCAGCCGCGCGCCTCGGATGTCCGGAAGGCGACGGTGCCCGCGAGAAGCAGAACGGGAACAAGCAGCGAGAGATCGTAGCGCAGAATGCGCACGACAAAGGCAGAGCCGAAGTCGGCACCAAGCAGGGTCGCTACACCGATGGCCGGCAGCACATAACCGGCTGCGGAAAAGGACGAAACGATCAATGCGACGGCAGTTGCACTTTGCAGCGCTACCGCGAACAGAAAGCCTGCGAAGGCAGCCGAAAAGCGGTTGCCGACGGCATGCCGGAGCTTGTCCTTCAAAACGCCGCCATAGGCGCGCTCGATCCCGGTGCGTACCATGCGGGTCGCCCAGAGAAGCAGCGCAACGGCGCCGGCGAGATGAATGAAGACGGCAATGCCCGACATGAAAGTGCCCCGAAAATTCGCAATGGTGGACGCGCACGTCCAAAACGGAAACCATGCCGGCCGAGGCCGCGGTCTTGTCCGCGACTCTGCGACCGAGCCTAGTCCAAATTCGCCATTGTCACAAATTGATGACTGTCAGTCGGCTGGAGCGCTCAACCAACCTTCTTTTGCAGATCCATCGCGCCGCGCGGCGCATTCACCTTGCCGCCGGAGATGAAGAAGGCAAAAACGTCGCGAGGTTTTTTGGCCGCCGCACTGTCTTTGGCAATCAGCGGGAGATCGTCGGGCACACCGCCGCCAGCGTAGGTTTTCAGCCGTTCTGACCAGGCATCGAGTTCCGCCGTCGGGTAGCAGGTCGGCGTATCGTCCGTGCCCTTTTGCAGCCGTGCATAGACGAAATCGGCCGTCGGATCGGCGAACATCGGGTAGTCGTGATGATCGGCGCAGACAGCGGCCACGCCATGGCGCCTCAGCATCTCGATGAATTCTGGCACCTGGAAGGAAGCATGACGCGGCTCGACGACATGGGTGAGGGGACGACCTTCCAGGGTCTTCGGCAGAAGCGCCAGAAAGGCTTCGAAATCCTCGGGCTCAAACTTCTTCGTCGCCATGAACTGCCAGAGAATCGGTCCGAGATGATCCCCGAGTTCGGCAATTCCCTGGTTGACGAATTTTTCGATCGATGGACCGGCCTCGGCCAGCACCTTGCGGTTGGTGCAATAGCGGCTTGCTTTCAGCGAAAAGACAAACCCCTCCGGCACCTCCGATGCCCATTTGGCGAAGGTCGCCGGCTTCTGGCTGGAATAGTATGTGCCGTTGACCTCGATCGCGGTCAGCTGCCGGCTGGCATAGTCGAGCTGCCGCTTCTTGGGCAGATCGGACGGATAGAAACTGTCGTCCCAGGGATCGAAGGTCCAACCACCGATGCCGGTGCGGATCGTGCCGGATTTGGTCATGAAACCTCTCTTGCGAAATAAATTTAGGCAACTGGCTAAACAAAGAAATACCAGCTTAGTAGCCGAGACGCCCCAGCGTTCGAAAGCGCGGGCGGATCACTCCGCCGCCTGCACCTTCTTCACCGGCCGCCGCTGCAAAAGCTCCTTCAGAAACTGCCCGGTATAGGAGGCCTCGACCTTCACCACCTCTTCCGGTGTGCCCTGGGCGACGATCTGGCCGCCGCCATCGCCACCTTCCGGACCGAAATCGAGAATATAATCGGCGGTCTTGATGACCTCGAGATTGTGCTCGATCACGACGACGGAATTGCCCTGGTTCACCAGTTCCTGCAGCATTTCCAGAAGCTTGGCGACATCGTGGAAATGAAGGCCAGTCGTCGGCTCGTCCAGGATATAGAGCGTGCGGCCCGTCGAGCGCTTCGACAGTTCCTTGGCGAGCTTGACGCGCTGCGCCTCGCCACCCGACAGCGTGTTCGCCTGCTGGCCGACCTTGATATAGCCGAGGCCAACATCAAACAGCGCCTGCAGCTTGTCGCGCACCGCCGGCACCGCCTGGAAGAATTCGACACCTTCCTCGACCGTCATGTCGAGAACGTCGGCAATCGACTTGCCCTTGAAGGTGACGTCGAGGGTCTCGCGGTTGTAGCGCTTGCCGTGGCAGACGTCGCAGGTGACATAGACGTCGGGCAGGAAGTGCATCTCGATCTTGATCACGCCGTCGCCCTGGCACGCTTCGCAGCGGCCGCCCTTGACGTTGAACGAGAAGCGGCCGGCCTGGTAGCCGCGCGCCTTGGCTTCCGGCAGACCGGTGAACCAGTCGCGGATTGGCGTAAAGGCACCGGTATAGGTCGCCGGATTGGAGCGTGGGGTGCGCCCGATCGGTGACTGGTCGATGTCGATCACCTTGTCGATGAATTCGAACCCGTCGATCCGCTCGTGCTCTGCAGGATTTTCGCGCGCACCCATGACACGGCGGGCCGCCGCCTTGTAGAGCGTCTCGATCAGGAAGGTCGACTTGCCGCCACCCGAAACGCCGGTGACTGCCGTGAACACGCCGAGCGGGATCGAGGCGGTGACGTTCTTCAGATTGTTGCCTTTGGCGCCGACGACCTTGATCTGCTGGCCCTTTTTCGGCTTGCGCCGTTGGGCTGGGACACTCACACCCATCTCGCCGGTCAGGTACTTGCCCGTCAGTGATTTCGGATTGGCCATCACGTCCTGCGGCGAGCCCTGCGCGATCACCTGGCCGCCATGGATGCCGGCCGCCGGGCCGATATCGACGACGTAATCGGCGGTCAGGATCGCATCCTCGTCATGCTCGACGACGATCACGGTGTTGCCGATGTCGCGCAGGTGTTTCAGCGTGTCGAGGAGCCGCGCGTTGTCGCGCTGGTGCAGGCCGATCGACGGCTCGTCCAGCACATAGAGCACACCCGTCAAGCCGGAGCCGATCTGCGATGCCAGACGAATGCGCTGGCTTTCGCCGCCAGACAGTGTGCCGGAATTTCGCGACATGGAGAGATAGTCGAGGCCGACATCGTTGAGGAAGCGCAGTCGCTCGCGGATTTCCTTGAGCACGCGCACGGCGATCTCGTTCTGCTTATCGGTCAGCTTCGCCGGCAGCTCCTCGAACCAGGAGCCGGCATTGCGGATCGCCATGTTCGTCACCTGGCCGATATGCAAGCCATTGATCTTGACAGCGAGCGCCTCCGGCTTCAGGCGGAAGCCATTGCAGGCTGGGCAGGGGGCGGCCGACATGAAGCGCTCGATTTCCTCGCGGGCCCAGGCACTGTCGGTCTCCTTCCAGCGCCGTTCGAGGTTCGGTACGATGCCCTCGAAGGTCTTGGTGGTGGTGTAGGAACGAGCACCATCGGCATAGTGGAAGTCGATCTTCTCCTCGGTGCCGTGCAGAATGGCCTTCTGCGCCGCCTCCGAGAGGTCTGACCACTTTGATGTCAGCTTGAAGCCGAAGGCCTTGCCCAGCGCTTCCAGCGTCTGGTTGTAATAAGGGGAGCTCGACTTGGCCCAGGGCGCAATCGCCCCGTCATTCAGCTTGCGATGCACTTCAGGCACGATCAGCGCTTCATCGATCTTCTGCTGCGAACCAAGGCCATCGCAGGTCGGGCAGGCGCCGAAGGGATTGTTGAAGGAGAAGAGGCGCGGCTCGATTTCCGGAATGGTGAAGCCGGAGACGGGGCAGGCGAATTTCTCCGAGAACAATACGCGTTCATGCGTTTCGTTCAGCGACTTGTTGGCCGAACCGCCGGCAGATGTTTCCTCTGGCGGCAGCGGCTTGTCAGCAAATTCCGCGACCGCCAGGCCGTCGGCCAGCCGAAGGCAAGTTTCCAGACTGTCAGCCAGGCGGCTCGCGATGTCAGGCCGCACAACCACGCGGTCTACGACCACATCGATATCGTGCTTGTATTTCTTGTCGAGCGTCGGGGCCTCGGCGATTTCGTAGAACTGTCCGTCGATCTTGACGCGCTGGAAGCCCTTCTTCATCAGCTCGGCGAGTTCCTTCTTGTACTCGCCCTTGCGGCCGCGGATCATCGGCGCGAGGATGTAGAGACGGGTGCCTTCCTCGTAAGCGAGTATCCGGTCGACCATCTGGCTGACCGTCTGGCTCTCGATCGGAAGGCCAGTTGCGGGCGAATAAGGCACGCCGACACGCGCAAACAGCAGGCGCATGTAGTCGTAGATCTCGGTGACCGTGCCGACCGTCGAGCGCGGGTTGCGCGAGGTCGTCTTCTGCTCGATCGAGATCGCCGGCGACAGACCCTCGATCTGGTCGACGTCGGGCTTTTGCATCATCTCGAGGAACTGGCGGGCATAGGCCGAGAGGCTCTCGACGTAGCGGCGCTGCCCCTCGGCATAGATCGTGTCGAAGGCGAGCGACGACTTCCCGGAGCCGGACAGCCCGGTCATCACGATCAGGCTGTTGCGCGGCAGATCGAGGTCGATGCCCTTCAGATTGTGCTCGCGCGCACCACGGATGGAAATGGTCTTGAGTTCGCTCATGTCAGGCTCTGATCGGCAAAGGGAAGGGGACGGTCCTTGGGAGAACTGTCCTTATGTAGGCAACGGCGCCGTTGAGTCGAGGCACAAGGCGCAACGGCTGTGGAATTTCGATTCTGTTGACAGGATCATAGAGAAATACTAGAACAAATAAAGAACATTTTCGCTGTGGATTTAGCCGCCTGTTCTCCCACTCGCGGGAACGGATGGGATAAGGTGGCATTTGATTGGATTTTGAACGCCGCGGCGGCGCGGCAGTAAGGTGAGTGTCATGGCTGGTAGCGTCAACAAGGTCATTCTGATCGGCAATCTCGGTGCCGATCCCGAAATTCGCCGGACCCAGGACGGCCGGCCGATCGCCAACCTGCGCATCGCGACCTCGGAAACCTGGCGCGACAAGAACAGCGGCGAACGCAAGGAAAAGACCGAATGGCATTCGGTCGTGATCTTCAATGAAGGCCTCTGCAAGGTTGCCGAACAGTATCTGAAGAAGGGCTCGACCGTTTACATCGAGGGCCAGCTGCAGACCCGCAAGTGGCAGGACCAGAGCGGCGCGGACCGTTACTCGACGGAAGTCGTGCTGCAGGGCTTCAGCGGCAACCTGACCATGCTTGGCGGTCGCGGTGATGGCGGCGGCGCCTCGCGTGGCGGCAATGACTTTGGGGGTGCCGATTACGGCGGCGGCGGCGGTGGCTACGACGGCGGCTACGGTTCGCCTGCACCTTCGCGTGGCGGCGCCTCCGGTGGCGCAAGCCGAGGTGGCAGCGCCCCTTCCGGCGGCTTCTCCCGCGATCTCGACGACGACATCCCGTTCTGAGAACAGGCCGGATCAGATGAAAAATGGGGGCCTCGGCCCCCATAATCATTTGCGGTCAATGCTGGTCTGCAAGTCGCCCGCCCGAAGGGAATTCGGCAATTGGCGAATTGCCTTCCGGGCCTGTCAGCCAGCGAAGGCGGACTTCACGCCATCGACGACAAACTGGACCGAAAGCGCGGCCAGCAGCACGCCCAGCAGACGCGTGAGCAGCGCGCGGCCAGTCACTCCGAGGAACTTGTTCAGCCTTTCTGCGAGGTAGAGCGATACCAAGACGAGGCCGAGGACCACGGCGATGACGGCAATCAGCTGCAGCTTTCCGATCCATCCGTCCATCGTACCCGAGATCAGCACGGTGGCCGATATGGCGCCGGGGCCGGCGATCAGCGGGATGGCGAGCGGGAAGACGGCGAGGTTGTGGATGTGATCCTTGGTGATCGCATCGCCTGTCGTCTTTTCCTTCCGCTCGTTGCGCTTCTCGAAGATCATCTCGAAGGCAATGGCAAACAGCATCAAGCCGCCGGCGATGCGGAAGGCGCCCATGGAAATGCCGAGCGCGCCGAGAATGGTGGCGCCGAACAGCGCAAAGACGGTCAGGATGGCGAAACCCATCACGGAGCCGCGAATGGCAACCTGCTGGCGCTGCTCGCGCGTCATGCCTTGGGTGAGGCCGAGGAAGAGCGGGGCCAGCCCCGGCGGATCGACGGTGACCAGCAGGGTCGTCAGTGCGCTGATCATCGTTTCTGTCATCGCCATGGTGTATCTTTCTCCTGTCCAGGCACGCATAAAGCCGAAGCCTTGGTGGCCTTGCAAGGCTGGCCCCCAAGATATTGACGAAAATGCCTTTCCCAGGCCGTAAAAGCCTGTTTATAACCGGCCTCGAAATTGGCGCGCGCGCGCGTGTTCCGCTATAGATTTCCCAGTGATTCCGAACAGAGATCGTGACCTGATTTGACTGAGCAAAGCACTCCCGGCGGCGGCAAGTTCCCGCAAGGCATCGAGCCTATTTCCATCATGGAGGAAATGCAGCGGTCCTATCTCGATTACGCGATGAGCGTGATCGTGAGCCGCGCACTTCCCGATGTGCGTGACGGGCTCAAGCCCGTGCACCGCCGTATCCTTTACGGCATGAACGAGCTCGGCCTCGACTGGAACAAGAAATACGTCAAGAGCGCCCGCGTCACCGGTGACGTCATGGGTAAGTATCACCCGCATGGCGACTCCGCGATCTATGACGCGCTCGCCCGTATGGCGCAGCCATGGTCGCTGCGCATGCCGCTCATCGACGGCCAGGGCAATTTCGGCTCCGTTGACGGCGACCCGCCGGCAGCACAGCGTTACACGGAATGCCGCCTGCAGAAGGTCTCGCATGCGCTGCTCGACGACCTCGACAAGGAAACGGTCGACTTCCGCGACAACTATGACGGCACCATGTCGGAGCCGGTCGTCGTTCCTGCCAAGTTCCCGAACCTGCTGGTCAATGGTGCGGGCGGTATCGCGGTTGGCATGGCCACCAATATTCCGCCGCACAACCTGGTGGAGGTTCTCGACGGCTGCACGGCGCTGATCGACAATCCGGGGATCGAGCTGCCGGAACTGATGCAGATCATTCCGGGTCCCGACTTCCCGACCGGCTCCATGATCCTCGGCCGTTCGGGTATCCGGTCTGCCTATGAGACGGGTCGCGGTTCCGTGGTCCAGCGCGGCGTTGCCCGCGTTGAGCCCATGCGCGGCGACCGCGAGCAGATCATCATCACCGAGATCCCCTACCAGGTGAACAAGTCGACGATGATCGAGAAGATGGCCGAACTCGTGCGCGAAAAGCGCATCGAGGGCATCTCCGACCTGCGCGACGAATCCGACCGCGATGGCTACCGCGTCGTCATCGAGTTGAAGCGCGACGCCAATGCCGATGTCATCCTGAACCAGCTCTACCGTTACACGCCGCTGCAGACCTCCTTCGGCTGCAACATGGTGGCGCTGAACGGCGGCAAGCCGGAACAGCTGACCCTGCTCGACATGCTGCGCGCCTTCGTCAACTTCCGCGAGGAAGTCGTCAGCCGCCGCACCAAGTATCTGCTGCGCAAGGCACGTGACCGGGCCCATGTCTTGGTCGGTCTCGCGATTGCCGTTGCCAATATCGACGAAGTCATTGCGCTCATCCGCAAGGCGCCGGATCCGGCAACCGCCCGCGAACAGCTGATGACGCGCCGCTGGCCGGCCCATGATGTCGAATCGTTGATCCGCCTGATCGACGATCCGCGCCACCGGATCAACGAGGACCTCACCTACAACCTGTCGGAAGAGCAGGCACGCGCCATTCTCGAACTGCGTCTCGCTCGCCTGACGGCACTCGGACGCGACGAAATCGATGAAGAGCTGAACAAGATCGGCGCGGAGATTTCGGACTATCTCGACATCCTCTCGTCGCGCGTTCGCATCCAGCAGATCATCAAGGATGAATTCACCGCGATCCGCGACGAATTCGGCACGCCGCGCCGCACCCAGATCGTCGATGGCGGTCCCGATATGGACGACGAGGATCTGATCGCCCGGGAAGAGATGGTGGTCACCGTTTCGCATGCCGGCTACATCAAGCGCGTACCGCTGACGACCTACAGAGCCCAGCGCCGCGGCGGCAAGGGTCGCTCCGGCATGGCCATGAAGGACGAGGATTTCGCAACGCGTCTCTTCGTGGCGAATACCCATACGCCGGTTCTGTTCTTCTCGTCGCGCGGCATCGTCTACAAGGAAAAGGTCTGGCGCCTGCCGATCGGCACCCCGACGTCGCGTGGCAAGGCGATGATCAACATGTTCCCGCTGGAGCCCGGCGAGCGCATCACCTCGATCATGCCGCTGCCTGAGGACGAGGCAAGCTGGGGCAATCTCGACGTCATGTTCTCGACGACTCGTGGCACGGTTCGCCGCAACAAGCTGTCCGACTTCATCCAGGTCAACCGCAACGGCAAGATTGCGATGAAGCTCGAGGAAGAGGGCGACCAGATCCTCGGCGTCGAGACCTGCACCGAACATGACGACGTCCTGCTGACGACGGCACTCGGTCAGGCGATCCGTTTCCCGGTCGATGAAGTGCGCGTCTTTGCCGGCCGCAATTCGATCGGTGTGCGTGGTCTGACTTTGGCCGATGGCGACCGCCTGATCTCCATGACCATCCTCGCCCATGTCGATGCCGAACCCTGGCAGCGCGCGGCCTATCTCAAGCGTTCGGCAGCCGAGCGCCGGGCCATGGGCGTCGACGAAGACGATATCGCCTTGGTTGGCGAAGAAGTCGGCGCCGAAGGCGAATTGTCGGAAGAGCGCTATCAGGAGCTCAAGGCCCGCGAGCAGTTCGTGCTCACGGTCTCCGAGAAGGGCTATGGCAAGCGCTCTTCGTCCTACGATTTCCGTACCTCCGGACGCGGCGGCAAGGGCATCCGTGCTACCGACACGTCTAAGACGGCGGAAATCGGCGAGCTGGTTGCGGCCTTCCCGGTCGAGGAAACAGACCAGTTGATGCTCGTCTCGGATGGCGGCCAGCTGATCCGCGTACCGGTCAACGGTATCCGCATCGCCAGCCGTGCGACCAAGGGCGTGACGATCTTCTCGACCGCGAAGGATGAGAAGGTTGTTTCGGTCGAGCGCATCACTGAACCGGAAGCGGATGACGAAGTCATTGAGGCTTCGGAAGGCGTCGATGGCGAGGGCACTGCTGCTCCGGTCGAAGACGCAGGCGGCGAGGCCCCTACGGAATGACATCTGGCCGGCCCGCAAGGGCCGGTTTCTCCATTCATCAATCGACAAACGAAAAGCCCGCCGGATTGTGATCCGAGCGGGCTTTTTGCTGGAGGTCTGCATCAAGTTTGACGCGGTCTTGTTTTTGGGCCGGTGTGTGGATCCACCGACTGTGACCGCTTGGGATCGGTCTCAGAAGGCCTTGCGGCGCTCCATCATGGCCCGGAAATCGTCGTTTTCGCGCTTCAAGGCCGTGAGCGCCGAGGCGACCGAGGCGACGAACATGCCGCTGATCAGAGCAGCCAGAACAGACAGGGTGATAAACATGTCATTCCTTTCTTTCTCAGCGTGTCGTTGCGTTTCTAGCGGTGAAAACTCATATCCGATTAGTGGCCGAAGCTATGGTAACGGGCCGTCATCGGGGGGCCGTAGAATGCAGCGTCACTGCTATCCTTGATGTAAAAGGTTGCAGAGGTGGCAACCATGGCAGTCATCATCATCATCCATACGAGGTTGATCAGGGTAACTTTGTCATGCATTGCTTTAGTCCTTTGAATGCCGGCATTCGCTGCCGTAAAATGCTTGCGTGCGGAAATAGTTCCCGCACAGTGTAGGAAGACGTTTAGCGGGATGCGCCTGAAGTCCTCTTGAACGTGTCGTTCATCTCCCGTTCATCTTCGCAGTCCAATGGCGACAGCTCCATCCAGTCCCGCGCGACCATCAGCCCAAGCTCGATGAGCAGAGACGCGGCGATGGCGGAAGCGATCAGAAGAGCGAGCATTGGAACGTCCTTGAACTGTCTCGGTTTAGTTGACGATTCGAACTTAGTTCTCTCGTCCTGAAGCACGCTTGAATGGCGCGTTCATCTGCGGTTCAGCGGTCTGACCCGGAGCGCCATTTGGGAAATACGTGACAAAGACGCGCGCTCAGAGTGCTTGCGATCAGCCGCCTTCCGTGACAAAAGGCGAGCGAAACCAACCGACGGGTTCTCATGGCGAGTGCATTTTATCCTGGCTCTTTCGATCCGATGACCAACGGCCACCTGGACGTAATTGTTCAGGCGCTGAACATCAGCGATCGCCTGGTGGTCGCAATCGGAACGCATCCGGGAAAGACGCCGCTGTTTACCTACGAAGAGCGTGCCGATCTGATCCGTGCGTCGCTTGTTGCAGTTCTGCCGGACAGGGCAGGGGACCTTGAGGTCGTGTCCTTCGCCGACCTCGCCGTCGATGCCGCCCGCAGGCATGGTGCCCGGATCATGGTGCGCGGTCTGCGCGACGGAACCGATTTTGACTACGAGATGCAGCTTGCCGGCATGAATGCCACCCTGGCGCCGGATCTGCAGACCGTCTTTCTGCCGGCGGCAAACGCCTCGCGGCCCATAACCGCCACATTGGTTCGCCAGATCGCCGCCATGGGTGGCGATGTCGGCTCCTTCGTGCCGGCCCCGGTGCTGGCTGCCCTCAATTCCAGATACGGCCGCTGAGCCGCAATTTTCAGAACGGGAGTGATCATGAAGCTCGTCCAACTCGCAACCGCATTCCTTCTGGCTGTAGCCGGTTTCGGCTCCGCCCAGGCCCAGTCCAACGAAGACTTCCTGACCATCCAGCTGAAGGACGGTCCGGTCGTGATCCAGCTGATGCCGGACGTGGCACCGAAGCACGTTGCGCAGATCAAGGATCTCGCCGCCAAGGGCGAATATGACAATGTCGCCTTCCACCGCGTGATCGAAGGCTTCATGGCCCAGACCGGCGACGTGCAGTTCGGCGACATGGAAAACGGCTTCGAGCCGGGTCGTGCCGGTACCGGCGGCTCCAGCCTGCCCGACATCGAGGCTGAATTCTCGAGTGTGCCCTTCGAGCGCGGCACCGTCGGCATGGCGCGCAGCCAGGACCCGAACTCTGCCAATTCGCAGTTCTTCATCATGTTCGCCGAAGGCGGCTTCCTGAACGGCCAGTACACGGTCGTCGGCAAGGTCGTGTCCGGCATGGAATATGTCGACAAGATCAAGCGCGGCGAAGGCGGCAACGGCGAAGTCACCGACCCAGACCGCATGGTCAAGGTCACCGTCGGTCGCAACTGATATCAAAAGGGCGCTACGCCCCAATCCAAGGAGAAACACCATGGCCGAGATCAAGGATCCGGAAAACACCATCCTGATGGAAACCACCAAGGGCAAGGTCGTCATCGCGCTCTTCCCGGATCTGGCCCCCGGCCATGTCGCCCGCATCAAGGAACTGTCGCGCGAAGGCGCCTATGACGGCGTTGTCTTCCACCGCGTCATCCCCGACTTCATGGCCCAGACCGGCGACGTGAAGTTCGGCAAGAAGGGCGGATCCGACTTCAACCCCGGCCGTGCCGGCATGGGCGGCTCCGACAAGCCGGACCTGAAGGCTGAATTCTCGGCCACTCCGCATGTCCGCGGCACCTGCTCCATGGCGCGCTCGCAGAGCCCGAACTCGGCCAACTCGCAGTTCTTCGTCTGCTTCACCGACGCACCGTGGCTGAACAAGCAGTACTCCGTCTGGGGCCAGGTCATCGAAGGCATGGACATCATCGACCAGATCAAGAAGGGCGAGCCTGTCAGCGATCCCGATTCGATCGTCTCGATGAAGGTTGCCGCCGACGCCTGATCGGCTTAAAGCCACACGAAGCCCGCCTCGGTGCCTGGCACCCGGGCGGGTTTTCGCGTTTAGATCTTCCACCCACATTCTGACAGACAGCGATGCGTGTAGACCTCTTCGACTTCGATCTTCCGGACGACAATATTGCGCTCAGGCCCGCAAGCCCGCGCGACCATTCCCGCTTCCTGGTGGTACGGCCGAATGCCACGCAGGTGCTCGAAGACCACCATGTTTACGACCTGCCGTCGTTCCTGAGACCTGGCGATGCGCTTGTGTTCAACGACACAAAGGTTATCCCGGCCCAACTCGAAGGCATCCGCCATCGTGACGGCGCGGAAGAGATCGCGGTCTCCTGTACGCTGCATATGCGGGTTGGTGCATCCAGATGGAAGGCCTTTGCCAAGCCCGGCAAGCGCATCAAGCAGGGTGACCGTATCGATTTCGGTCTGGGGCAGGGCGAGGGCGCCGCCTGCCTCACGGGTTCCCTCGTCGCGACCGTCGCCGAAAAGGGCGAGGCGGGCGAAATCGACCTCGCCTTCGATCTCTCGGGCCCCGACCTCGATCAGGCGATCGCTACCGTCGGCCACATTCCGCTTCCGCCCTATATCGCAGCCAAGCGGCCGGAAGATGAAATGGATCGCGCCGACTACCAGACCATTTATGCCCGCGAGGAGGGTGCGGTTGCTGCCCCGACCGCCGGCCTGCATTTCACACCCGACCTCTTCGCCAAACTCGATGCCGCCGGCGTCGAGCGCCATTTCGTCACGCTGCATGTCGGCGCCGGCACTTTTCTGCCGGTCAAGGCGGATGATACCGCCGAGCACAAGATGCACGAGGAGATCGGCTATATCTCGCCGTCGACGGCCGCCGCGCTGAATGCCGTGCGTGCCCGTGGCAACCGCATCATCGCCGTCGGCACCACCTCGCTGCGGCTGCTTGAAAGTGCTGCGCTTGACGATGGCACCATCCCCGCCTGGTCGGGTGCGACCGGCATCTTCATCACGCCCGGCTATCGCTTCAAGGCAATCGATATGCTGATGACCAATTTCCACCTGCCCAAATCCACGCTCTTCATGCTGGTATCCGCCTTTGCCGGCCTCGACACGATGCGGGACGCTTATGCCCACGCCATCGAGACCGGCTACCGCTTCTATTCCTACGGGGATTCCAGCCTGCTCTTCCGGAAAGACGACTGACCGATGTCCGAGAATTTCACGTTCAATCTGAAGGCCACCAGCGGCAAAGCCCGTCTCGGCGAGATCACCATGCCACGCGGCACGGTCCGCACACCGGCCTTCATGCCCGTCGGCACCGTCGGCACGGTCAAGGCCATGTATCTCGACCAGGTGAAGGAAGGCGGCGCCGATATCATTCTCGGCAATACCTACCACCTGATGCTGCGCCCCGGCCCCGAACGCGTCGCGCGCCTTGGTGGCCTGCATGAGCTGATCCGCTGGCCCGGCCCGATCCTGACCGACTCAGGCGGCTTCCAGGTCATGTCGCTGTCAGGCCTGCGCAAGCTCGATGAGCAGGGCGTGACCTTCAAGAGCCATGTCGACGGTAGCTTGCACCATATGTCGCCGGAACGCTCGATCGAGATCCAGGGCCTGCTCGACAGTGACATCCAGATGCAGCTCGACGAATGCGTGGCGCTGCCCAACGAACCGCGCGAGATCGAGCGCGCCATGGAACTGTCGCTACGCTGGGCCGAACGTTGCCGCGTCGCCTTTGGCAATCAGCCCGGCAAGGCCATGTTCGGCATCGTTCAGGGTGGCGACCAGCCGGCGCTTCGCATCCGCTCGGCAGAGGGCCTGAAGCAACTCGACCTCAAGGGTTACTCGATCGGCGGTCTCGCCGTCGGCGAACCCCAGGCCGTCATGCTCGACATGCTGCGCATCACGCTGCCAGTGCTGCCCACCGAAAAGCCGCGCTACCTTATGGGCGTTGGCACGCCGGACGATATGCTGAAATCGGTCGCTGAAGGCATCGACATGTTTGACTGCGTCATGCCGACCCGCTCTGGTCGCCATGGCCTCGCCTTCACTCGTCGCGGCAAGGTCAACATCCGCAATGCCCGACATGCCGAAGACATGCGCCCGCTGGACGAGCAGTCGTCCTGCCCGGCGACCCGCGACTACTCGCGCGCCTATCTGCATCACCTCGTGCGTTCCAATGAAGCGCTCGGCGGCATGCTCTTGTCCTGGAACAACCTCAGCTACTATCAGGAACTGATGCAAGGCATCCGCCAGGCGATCGCGGAAGACCGGTTCGAGGATTTCAAGGCCGAAACGATCGAGATGTGGGCACGCGGCGACATCGACCCGGTCTGATAAAGGTCAGGGCAGGGCGGTCATGCCGCCCACCCATCTTTCAGATCAGATGCCCTGACTGTTCGTTTCGCGCTTGATGCGGACACCGTTGATGGCGAACTGCCCATCGCGCTGGCGCTTCAGCTCGTAATAGACGGCCCAGTCCTTGCCGTCAGGCGCCGAGATCAGCACTTCCTGATAGGCGACTGTACCGTCGGGTGAGACCTGGTTGCGGCCGAAGGCGTAGTTGCCCGGTCTGTAGACGGGGCCATAGCTTTTCTTCACCATATCGAAGAAGCGCTCGGCATTGGGGAACACCGACTTGATCTCCGGCGAGGCAAAGGAATAGGCGGTCGTCGCATCGTCATTGAGGAAGGCTGCGATCTGCTGCTCGATCACGTCCTTGGCGAGACCCGCGGCCTCGGTCTTAGCATCCTGCTGGGCAATGGCCGGGGCAGCGAGCAGGCCGGCCATGAGAAATAGGGCAACTCCAATCCGCATGCGCATCATCATCCCCTTGTTTCAGGAAGTCCGAAATAAAAGGATAGGCCGATTCGTGACAATGGGAAGTCCGTTCAAGCGGATGTGAGCGGGGCATGCTCACATCCGCCGCTCAGCGGTACCAAAGTGTGGGCAGCCAGAGTGTCAGATCGGAAAACACCGTAATCAGCATCAAGACGGCGAAGAGAGGGATGAGAAAGGGTGCGGTCGCTTTCACCGTTTTCTCGATCGACAGGTTGGACACCCTGGCCAACACGAACAGAACCATGCCGATTGGCGGCGTGATCAGGCCAATCATCAGGTTGAGCACCATCACCACACCGAACTGAACCGGGTCGATCCCGACATGCAGGACGGCCGGCATCAGGATCGGCACAAGGATCGAAATCGCTGCGATCGTCTCCATGAAGCAGCCGACGATCAGAATGATCACATTGATGATCAAAAGCAGCATGATCGGGTCATCGGTGATCGTCAAAAGCAGTGCCGTGAACTGCGCCGTGACCTGGGTTACCGTCAACACCCAGCCGAACAGCGAGGCAGCCGCGACGATGACCAGGACAGACGCCGTCGTTTCGATCGTCTGGATCGAAATCTGGTAGAAGCGTTTCACCGACAGTGTCCGATAGACGACAAAGCCGAGGATCAGCGCCCAGGCACAGGCCGCAATCGCAGCCTCCGTCGGCGTGAAGGCCCCTGTGGCGATCCCGCCGATGATGATTGCCGGTGTGAGCAGCGCGGGTACGGCGTTAATGAAACTCGTTGCCAGCACGCGCAAACGAAAGGCCTGATCTGCGCCGATCTTGTGCCGCCACGAATACCAGGTGATGTAAAGCATCAGGGAGCCGGCCATCAGCAGGCCCGGAATAAAGCCTGCGGCGAACAGCTGTCCGATCGAGACATTCGCCATCACCCCGAAGATCACCATCGGCAGGGACGGGGGGATGATCGGTCCAATCGTCGACGATGCGGCAGTCACACCGACGGCGAGGTGATCATTGTATCCGCGGTCCCGCATGGCCTTCACTTCGATCGTACCAAGCCCGCCCGCATCCGCGACGGCCGCCCCGGACATGCCGGCAAAGATCACCGATGCAATCACGTTGACATGGCCAAGTCCGCCCTTCAGCCAGCCGACGGCCGCCGTGGCAAAGTCGAAGATCCGGTTGGTGATCCCGGCGGAGTTCATCAAATTTCCCGCCAGGATGAAGAAGGGCACGGCAATCAGCGGAAAGCTGTCAACGCCCCCCACCATCCGGTGCAGTACGACGAAGTCCGGAAGATTGCCGATGAAATGCGTATAGGCCAAGGAGGCTCCGCCGAGTGCGACAAAGACCGGGACGCTGATCAGGAGCAGGACGAAGAAGACGACAAGAAGAAGGACCATAGCCAGACCTCAATCGAACATCTGCGAGGGATCCGACACAGGATCCCAGCGACGCTTGGCATTGGAGATGAAGGCCTGAACAGCCCTCCAGAGGATCAGCAGGCAGCCGACGAGCACGCCGCCATAGACCACGCTCATCGACACATCGATCACGGTCATCCGCTGGATCATCATGCGCTGGGTCAGGTTCCAGGCGAACCAGACGAGCAGAATCACGAAGCCGAGCGTGATGACATCCGCGATGCAACGCATGATCCTTGCCTGCGGACGGGGAAGCATGTCGACGATCACCTCGACGGCGATATTGGTTCGTCGCCTGAAGACGATGGCGGCGCCAAAGAAGGTCACCCAGATCAGCAGATAGCGCCCGATTTCTTCCGTCCAGGCAACGGAATCATTCAGGACGTAGCGGCTGAAGAATTGCAGAAAGGTGACGCCGCCGAGCAGCCAGAACAGGCAGAAAGCGAGGACATCATCAACGCGGAAAACGATGGGTGGATCGGCCTCGTCTTCCAGATGCAGCATGGTGGCTGCGCTCACAGGCTCGTCAATCGGCTCGTGTGTCATGCGCCTTGCTCCGCGCTGGCTGGCCACTGAAGCGGCTGCGGCGCCGGGCGCCACAGCCAGAGATCTTGAACGCGCGAAGTGTCAGAGCGCCTGCAAGGCGTCGTATTGCTCCTTAGACCAGCCGGCGCCGGACTCCGGATCGTTGTGCAGAGGCACAGCCGCATCGATGAATGGTTGGCGATCCACCTCGACAACCGTCTTTCCGAGGCCTCGGAACTCGTCGGCAAGGCGGCCTTCTGCGGCACGGATCTCATCCGTCGCGCGGGAGGCGGCCTCTTTCAGGACCTCATCCATGACAACCTTCTGCTCATCGGACAACTGCCCCATGACATGGCCACCGACGATGGTCAGGAGCGATTCCGTGATATGGCCGCTGAGCATGATATGGCTCTGTACCTCGTAGAACTTCTTGGCCATGATCGTCGGCAAAGGGTTCTCCTGGCCATCGACCGTGCCCTGCTGCAGGGCGAGATAGACTTCGGCAAAGGCGATCGGGGTGGCATTCGCACCGACAGACTTGGTGAACATCAGGAAGAGCGGAGCGGGCGGGACGCGAAGCTTCATGCCCTTCATGTCATCGGGCTTGGTCACTTCCCGGTTTGCTGTCAGATGCCGCTGGCCGTAATAGGTCAGCGCATGCACCTTGTGGCCGGTCGCAGAGTCGTAGCCGCCCGCAATGCCCTTGAAGAGGTCGCTGTCGCGATAGGCTTGCCAGTGGTCGAAATCCCTGAGAATGAAGGGGGCATTGGAGATCGCGATCGGCTTGTGGATGGCGCCGGCGAAGGCAACGCCGGTGTAGATGATGTCGACGGTCCCGAGGCCAAGTCCCTCGTTGATCTGGTTCTCATTGCCGAGTTGCGAGGCCGGAAAGACAGAGATCGAGATCTCGCCATTGGTCCGCTTCTTGATCTCCTCGGCCGCCCACATCGCTTGCGTGTGATAGGGCTCGCCGGTCTCGTATACATGCGCCCATTTGAACTCCATGGCCGCCTGTGCCGGTGCTGCGAAAATGCCTGCCAATGACAGTGTGGCGAGCGCCAGGGTGGCGCCTCTGCGGGTCAGTTTCATGATCAGTCCTCCCAATGCCGGGGATCCCGGCCGTTCCTCCGAATGATCGTCCAGCCGCGCAAGACAGTATGCCCGCCTTCCGCCGACGTGCCGCATGCCTCCACATGCGCCGTCGCTCTGTCCGAGGCTGAAACGCGACCTCCATCACGCCAACCTGTCATACAGGTAGTTTTTGATAAGTCGATGGTCAACAGACAACTTTGAGCGAGCTCAAATTTGCGCGGCCGGGCGCTCTAAACAGCCATGACGTGCATATTGCCCTTGTATTCTTGGCGCCTTTGTCGTTGGCTCCTGACAAAAGTATCCTCTTGGGGATTACCGCGTGCCCCGAGACATGAGATCAGGAGGAAGACGCGTGCTCGACGAATTGCTCGACCAGATGACCCTTGAGGAGCAGGTTGCGCTGCTGGCGGGGGCAGATTTCTGGACCACGGTTGCGGTTGAACGCCTCGGCATTCCCAAGATCAAGGTGACCGACGGGCCGAACGGCGCACGCGGTGGTGGATCGCTGGTCGGCGGCGTCAAATCGGCCTGCTTCCCCGCAGCCATCGGCATCGGCGCCAGCTGGAACCCCGCGCTGGTGCGCGATATGGGCGTGGCACTGGCTGAAGAGGCGAAGACAAAGAGCGCGCGGGTCCTTCTCGCGCCGACCGTCAACATCCACCGCTCTGGCCTCAACGGCCGCAACTTCGAATGCTATTCGGAGGACCCGATGCTGACCTCGGCGCTGGCGGTCGCCTATATCGAGGGGGTGCAGTCGCAGGGCATCGCTGCCACGATCAAGCATTTCGTCGCCAATGAAAGCGAGGTCGAGCGGCAGACCATGTCGTCGGATCTCGACGAGCGCACCCTGCGCGAGATCTACCTTCCGCCCTTCGAGGCGGCCGTGAAAAAGGCTGGCGTCTGGGCGATCATGTCCTCCTACAACCGGTTGAACGGTGTCTGGACCAGCGAAAATCACTGGCTGCTGACCGAACTGCTGCGCGCGGAATGGGGCTATGACGGAATCGTCATGTCCGACTGGTTCGGCTCGCATACGACAGAAGCCTCTGTGATTGGTGGGCTCGATCTCGAAATGCCCGGTCCGACGCGCGATCGTGGCGAGAAGCTGGTCGCAGCCGTCCGCGAGGGCAGGGTGCCGGCCGAAACCGTCAAGGCTGCCGCACGCCGCATGCTCTTGCTGCTCGAGCGAGTCGGAGCATTCGAAGACCCGAAGATGGAAGAAGAGAAGGCCGTCGATCGCCCCGAACACCGCGCGCTCATCCGCAAACTTGGCGCCGAGGGCATGGTTCTCTTGAAGAATGACGGCATTCTGCCACTCGACAAATCCGCCCTCGACCGTATCGCGGTGCTCGGCCCCAACGCCGCCGAACCGCGCGTCATGGGCGGCGGCAGCGCCCAGATCAACGCGCATTACAAGATGAGCCCGCTCGAGGGCATTCGCACAGCGTTGTCGGGTACCAATCGGGTCATGCATTTGAAGGCTTGCCGCAACAATCGCCTGACGCAGATGATCGGGGGCGAGGTATTCGTCGACTTCTTCCATGGCCGTGACTGGTCCGGCCCGGTCGTGCAGCGCTCCACGGCCGAGGAAACCCAGTTCTTCTGGCTCGACATGCCGGATGCTTCCCTCGACCCCCGGAATTTCTCGGCGCGCATCACCACGCGCTTCCGCCCCGAGGAGACAGGCAACCATATCTTCGGCCTGACCAATGCGGGCTTCGCCAAGCTCTATGTCGACGGCGAACTTGTCGTGGATGGCGAGACCGGCTGGGCGAAAGGCGACAATTTCTTCGGCCTCGGGAATACCGAAGTGAGGGTCGAAAAGCCGCTCGAAGCCGGACGCACCTATGAGATCCGCGTCGATTACCGCGCCATGCCCGAGGGTTATGAGGGTATCGAGATCCGTGCCGTGCGCTTCGGCGTGGAACTCCCGACCTCCGATGCAGCGATCGCCGAAGCCGTCGAGCAGGCCAAGGCCTGTGACGTCGCCATCCTCGTCGTCGGCCGGGAAGGGGAGTGGGATACCGAAGGCCTCGACCTGCCCAACATGCGCCTGCCCGGACGGCAGGAGGAGCTGATCGAGAAGGTCGCAGCCATCAATCCGCGCACCGTTGTCGTCCTCCAGACCGGCGGCCCAGTAGAAATGCCCTGGCTCGACAAGGTGTCGGCGGTCATCGAGGCCTGGTATCCGGGCCAGGAAGCGGGCAATGCGATTGCCGACGTGCTCTTTGGCGATGCCGAACCTGGCGGGCGCCTGCCGCAGACCTTCCCGCAGCGTCTTTCCGACAATTCCGCCATGACAGGTGATCCCCGAACGTATCCGGGCGAAAACGGCCATGTCGTCTACGTGGAAGGCCTCGCGGTCGGCTATCGCCACCATGATGCGGATGGCGCAAAGCCGCTCTTCCCATTCGGTTACGGCCTGTCCTATACCCGGTTCGAATGGTCCGTCCCGCGCGCCTCCAGCCTCGACATGGGGCCTGCGGGCGTTGCCATCGAAGTGGATGTGACGAACATCGGCGACCGCGCAGGGGCCGAACTGGTCCAGCTTTACGTCAAGCCGAAGGCGTCGCGCCTGCCGCGTCCGGTGAAGGAACTCAAGGCCTTCGCCAAGCTGCATATCGCCGCCGGCGAGACCGCAACAGCAAATCTCTCGATCGCCGTCCGCGACCTTGCCTACTTCGACCCCAATGCCCGCGCCTGGATCGCCGAAGCCGGCGAACACGAGCTCGTGATTGCCGCCAATGCCGAGGATATCCGCGCCACGCTGCCGCTGACATTGGCCAGCGAGTGGCGGGAAGGGGTGTCGGCCCCGCCTCTGCCTGCGGTCGTCGACTGATGCGATACGCGATGCGGCGGAGATATCGAGCCCTCCGCCGTATCTTGCCGTGCCGTGAAATTCGATTAGAAGGCTATCATGTCTTCGAAACCTCAGCGGATCCGTTGAGCATGCGCCTCTTTCTCGGATCCGACTTTCACGTCGATTACCGTCAGAACCTTGACTGGCTGCGAGCGCTGTCCCGCGCCGATTTCACCGATGACGTGCTCATCGTCGCCGGCGATCTCTCCGACGAACTCGATCTGGTGAAAGCCAGTTTCGACGAACTGGTGCCGCGCTACGCCAAGGTGCTCTTTCTGCCGGGCAATCACGATCTGTGGACGGCAAGAAGCGGGAAGGGGCCGTCCTTCGAGAAATTCGAAACTCTGAATGCCCTCTGTCTCGGCTACGGTATCAAGACCCGACCGGTCGCCATCGGCAAGACCCTGATCGTGCCGCTGCTCGCCTGGTATGATTATTCCTTTGGCGAGCCAGGCCCGACCATTCGCCGCGGCTGGATGGACTTCTACAAGTGCAACTGGGAAGGCTTGCAGCCGCCCGAGGTCGCGGCCCGTTTCGACGCGATGAATGTGATGCCGGACACATCGGGCTTTGATGCGGTCTACAGTGTCTCGCACTTCGTGCCGCGCATCGACCTGATGCCGGCGCGCTATCCCGAGAAGCACAAGGCGCTGTTTCCCGTGCTCGGCACAGACCGCCTGGAGCGCCGCATTCGTACGCTTGGATCCTCGAAGCATTTCTACGGCCACAGCCATCTGAACCGCAACAAGGAGATCGACGGCGTCACCTACATCAACAATGCCTTCGGCTATCCCAAAGAAACCGAGATCTCGGCCAAGACCATCCTGCAGGTCGCTGATCTCTAAGCATGGGGAAGCGCCAGACCGAGCGCCTCGACCATACAAACAATGTGGCGGAGGAGTTGGAATGTCCGCTGTGCTGCAAAGTTAAAATGTCCGCAGCAGTCGCCACACAGCACCACGATCAGCCCCGATCTGAGCGGCAGACCCGCTTGCAAGATCAGATCGGGGCGGGTGGGGAACTCCGCTTCGGCTTTAGCTTTGAGGCGATTGTCGGTACTTCACTCCGCAGCGTCCTGACGCGACAGCGCCTTCATCCGTCTCGCAATCACCGCCGGATCATTCGTGAAATCCGTCCGCCGGCCAGGCTTGCCCAGGCGCTTGACGTAGCCATTCTTGTCGCTGTTGCTCTTCACCTTCGGCTTGTCATCCTCTTCCTGGCGCTCCCTGATATAGGCCAATACGTCACCCAGCCGCTTGTTCTCGGTGATCGCCGCATGCGTCACGCGCTGCTCCTTGTCGAACACCGTGTAGGGCAGGGAATGGCCTTTCCAGCGAATGTCCAGGCGACCGTCGGCATAGGCATAGGTCTCGACATATTTGCCAACCAGACCACGCGTCAATTCGCTCTCTTCCAGCATGATCCGCTTACGCTCGAACGAGAACGTCAGTTGCGATCCGACATAGCGCTGCTCGCGCTTGCACAGGATCTCCGTCAACCGATCCGGCGCCAGATTCAGCGGCCGGTGCAGGTCGTCCGAACGGGCAGGGGTAACCGCAAAACGCGCATTGTAGTCCTCCATGAAAACAGGCAGAAACGCATTGCCCGCCTCCATTGTCGCGATCCCTGCGAGCCGCAGCTCCTTGACCAGACGATCCTGCAGCGTCCGGTTCATCCGCTCAACACGGCCTTTGGCCTGGCTCGAGTTTGCACAAAGAATCTCGATATCTAACTCGCAAAGCGCACGTCCGAACTGCGTCATGCCCTGGCCACCTTTGGCATCCTTCTTCGCCACCCGAAACACCGAATGCTTGTCCGAATAAAAGGCAATCGGTGCGCCGTGACGCTTGAGATAGAGCTCCAGCGCATCGAAGTAGGTGAAGGCACTTTCGGAACGCACAAAGCGCAACTGCATCAACTTGCCGGTCGCATCGTCGACAAACACCAGCAGCGAACACGATGGTCCACGATCCTCGAACCAGCGGTGCTCTGACCCGTCGATCTGCACCAGCTCGCCATAGGCTTCGCGCCGCAGTCGCGGTTGATGAAACGTCCGGCGCTGCTTGCGCGACAACCACAGCCCAGCATCGGACATCCAACCGCGCACCGTCTCGCGCGACACACGCAAGCCATCGCGTTCAGTCAGCTTCTCGGCTGCCAACGTCGGACCGAAATCTGCATAACGTTCGCGGACCAGCGTTATCGCATAATCGCGAACCCCGTCACTGATCCGATTGTTTGAGGGCCGGCCGATCGCCTTGTGCCGGATCGACGCCGCGCCGCCGGTCCGGATACGCTCCAGCAGCCGGCGTACCTGACGCTCGCTCAGGTCAAGCACATGCGCCGCTGAAACCGTGGTCATCCGCCCGGCAACTACCCTCGACAGAATCTCGATCCGCTGCAGATCACGCTCGCTCATCGCTATCAATCCCATCTGCAATCTCCCAGGCATCGTTCAGGACCGGGGAGTGTGACATTCCAACTTTGCAGAAACAGGACATTCTAACTTTGCGGCTACAAACAAAGATCGCATAAGATAGATTATGGAACTGAAGTCCATGTCGTAGCAGGGCCTAGACTGGCCACAATGCATTGAATATCACCGCCTCGCAGCAAACTGAGTTTCTGAGGAAACTCAGATATCCAATTCAAATTCCATGACAAACTGGTCATACCCTGGCTCCACATGCGGCGGCGTCTCGCCCATCACGGTTTCATAGTCGAGCGGCGTATGCATATGCGTGAGCACCGCATGTTTCGGCGCCAGACGCTCGATCCAGCCGAGTGCCTGTTCGAGCGATAGATGGCTCGGATGCGGCCGGTACTGGAGCGCGTCGATGTAAAGCAGTTCAAGGCCTGAGAGCTTGGCGACCGTCTCTTCGGGAAAGTCAGAGACATCGCAACAATACGCCACGTCACCGATGCGAAACCCGAGCGATATGATGTCACCATGCTGCTGAACCAGCGGCAGAAGCATTATGGAACCACCGGCGCCATCAATGACGATTGGCTGGTCCATATCTTCGACAATGACCGGCGCCACGATCGGCGGATAGCTGCTGCCCGGTGGTGTCTTCAGGCAATAGCCGAAACCTTCCTCGATACGGGCCATGGTGAAAGGCTCCGCATAGATCGGGATTCGGTTTCTCTGCGTGATGAAATAGCCTCTGACATCGTCGATGCCATGCAGATGATCCGCATGGGCATGGCTGTAGACGACGGCATCGAGATGTTCGACCTTGGCGCGGATCATCTGCTCGCGAAAATCCGGGCCGGTATCAACGACGACAGTCGTCTTGCCGCCATCGGGTCCTATCTGTTCGATCAGGAAGGACGCGCGGGTCCGCCGGTTGCGCGGATTTTCAGGGTCGCAATTGCCCCAGTCGCCGTTGATCCTGGGGACACCGGGAGACGAAGAACAACCGAGCAGCGTGAACCGGCGCGTGACCTGCATCAGGGTTCCCTCAGCCCAGCCTGGGCATCTTCGAGAAGCAGCGGAAGGCGTTCTCTGTCGTCACGTCTGCCATCTCCGCGTAGCTCAGGCCTTTCACCTCGGCCAGAACCTCGGCCGTGTTGACCACATAGGACGGTTCGTTGCGTTTTCCACGCCAGCGCTTCGGCGCCAGATACGGCGCGTCCGTCTCGACCAACAGCCGGTCCATCGGCACAGTTTTTGCGATCTCACGCAGCTCTTCCGACTTGGGGAAGGTCACGATGCCGGAGAAGGAAACATAGCCGCCGAGCGCCACACCGGTATCGGCAAGCGCCTGGCCGGACGAGAAGCAGTGCAGAATGAAGGGGAAGGCGCCCTTCCCTGTTTCCTCGGTCAGGATGGCAGCCATATCTTCATCAGCGCTGCGGCTGTGAATGACGAGCGGCAGGCCCGTGCGCCGCGCCGCCTCGATATGGCGGATCAGGCCCGTCTTCTGGTCCTCGGGCTTCTGCGTGTCGTAGAAATAGTCGAGACCAGCCTCGCCGATCGCCACGATCTTCTCGTGGCTTTCCGCAAGTTCCACCAGTTCATCTGCCGTCACATCCAGCTCGTCGCCGGCATTGTTCGGATGCGTACCGACCGAGCAGAAGACGCTGGGGTAACGCTCGGTGAGCGCCAGCAACGTCGGAAGCTTGCGAACCCGCGTCGAGATCGTCACCATCTGTTTCACGCCGGCCTGATGCGCGCGCGTGACAAGCTCGTCACGCTCAGCGTCGAAATCGGCGAAATCCAGATGGCAATGGGTATCGATCAACATCGTCTCACGCCTTGCCCGCGTCCGGGGCAACGTAGCGCGGATAGACCGGCGAGGGTGCCGGCAGTTCCGTGCCCGGCTGCAGACGTCCTGCAGCGCCGAGCTTGGCGAAGACGCGGTCTTCCTCAGCCACGGCGACCAGATCGAGGATCTTCGCCGAAGTTTCCGGCATGATTGGCTGGAAGAGGACCGCGATCTGGCGCACAACGTCCGCCGTCACATAAAGCACCGTGCCCATCCGCGCCTCGTCGGTCTTCTTCAGAACCCACGGTGCCTGGGCCGCGAAATAGCGGTCGGCCTCGTTGACGATGTTGATGATGGCAGCGACCGCCTTGTGGATCTGCTGCTTGCCCATTTCCTCGCGGCAGATATCGATCGCCTCGTCGGCAATCTTCAGGATCGCCTCGTCTTCCGGTGTCAGCGGGCCGGGTGTTGGCACCCTGCCCTCGCAGTTCTTGTTGATCATCGACAGCGAGCGTGAAGCGAGATTGCCGATGCCATTGGCGAGATCGGCATTGATGCGTGTCCCAATGCCTTCTTCCGAATAGCTGCCATCCTGGCCGAAAGAAACTTCGCGCAGGAAGAAATAGCGGACCTGGTCGAGGCCGAAATGGTTCACGAGGTTCACCGGATCGACGACATTGCCGAGCGACTTCGACATCTTCTCGCCCTTGTTGAGCAGGAAGCCATGGGCATAGACTCGGCGGGGCAAAGGCAGACCCGCCGACATCAGGAAGGCCGGCCAATAGACGGCGTGGAAGCGGATGATGTCCTTGCCGATGATATGCACGTCGGCCGGCCAGTATTTGGCGCGCGGGCCGTTTTCGTCTTCGACATAACCGGTGGCTGTGATGTAATTGGTGAGCGCATCGACCCAGACATACATGACATGCTTGTCATCACCGGGCACCTTAATGCCCCAGTCGAAGGTGGTGCGCGAGATCGACAGGTCCTTCAGACCCGACTTGACGAAGGAAATCACCTCGTTGCGGCGCTCGTTCGGACCGATGAAATCAGGCTGGTCCTCGTAGAGCTTGAGAAGCTTGTCTTCATAGGACGAGAGCTTGAAGAAGTAGCTTTCCTCTTCCACCCATTCGACCGGCGTGCCCTGGGGACCGTAGCGCACGCCATCGGGCCGCACTTCGGTTTCCTCTTCCTGGTAATAGGCCTCGTCGCGCACCGAATACCAGCCGGCATAGCCACCCTTGTAGATGTCGCCGTTCTTCTCCATCCGGCGCCAGACTTCCTGCACCGTCTCGTGATGGCGCTTTTCGGTCGTGCGGATGAAGTCATCATTCGAGGAATTGAGCAACTTGCCCATTTCGCGGAATTCGTTGGAATTGCGCTCGGCAAGCTCTTCCGGCGAAATGCCCTCGGCGCGTGCCGTCTGCTGCATCTTCTGCCCGTGTTCATCCGTGCCCGTCAGGAAGAACACATCCCGGCCGTCGAGCCGCTGAAACCGCGCCATGGCGTCGGTCGCGATCAGCTCATAGGCATGGCCGATATGCGGCTTGCCGTTCGGATAGGAGATGGCAGTCGTGATGTAGAAGGGATCGCTCATGGCTTCTTGTTGTCTTTTCGTCGGTTGCGATTGTCGTGTGCTGTTGTCTCGGCGCCTGACCATGGCGGCGCGCAGCGGCCTGCCATGAACAGCGAAAACAAATGGGGTCGAACGCTCTTAAAACATTCCTCAGGCTTTAGGAACATCCGTTTTGCTGCAGCGCCATGAAGACGGGTAATCGCGCCCGTCAGCGCACGATCGCCGCGAGCACGTCGAGCATGGTCTGCTTGCGATCGAGATTGTAGGCCGCGGCAATGCCGAGCTGCTGATTGATGACAGACGAAAGCCGCGCATAGTGCTCGGCGCCTGAGAGATCGCCCGTCAGCGCGAGGCTTCTCGCGGTTTCGGCCAGGTGGTCGCCCAGATGTTCAACGAAGAAGCCGAAGGCGACCTCGCTGTCCTTGCCCGAGAGCGCATCGGCGATCTTGAACATCATCTTGCGCTGCGCGGGGCCGGATGCAGCCAGCATCTGCTCAAAGGCGTCGAGAATGTCGGCGCCACCGTAATTGACGAGCTTCAACGCGCGGGCGACGCTGCCCTTGGCGAGCGTCAGCACGGCTTCGCGCTTTTCGGCCGGGATCGTGAGACCCAGTTGTCCGAGCGCCTGATCCATCGCCTGAGGTGGCAGTTCGTGCAGCCGGAGCGGCAGGCAACGCGAGCGAATGGTCGGCAAAAGCTTGCCTGGGGCATGGGAGAGCACCAGGAACATTGCCCGCTTCGGCGGCTCTTCGAGGATCTTCAGAATCGCATTCGCCGCGTTGCGGTTGAGGTCGTCGGCCGGGTCGATGATCACGATGCGCCAGTTTCCGGTGCCCGAGGTCTGGGCGAAGAAATGTCCGGCCTTGCGGACCTCGTCGACGGTGATCGCGGTTTTGACCCGTCCGGTCTTTTCATCGACCGGCCGCGAAAGGTGCAGAAGGTTGTGACTTGCCCCGGAAGCGAGCTGGCGGGTGACCGGATGCTCGGGATCCGGATCAGAAATCACCTCCGGTGCGCTTGCCGGATCAGGATGGCGCAGGATGTGGTTGGCGAAACGGAAGGCAAGCGTTGCCTTGCCGATGCCTTCCGGCCCCTCGATCAGCACGGCGTGGTGGCCCTTGCCCGAACGGTAGCTGCGCGCCAAGAACGCCTCTGCGGCTTCGTGACCGAAGAGATGCCGATTGCTGACGGGTGCAATCGCCCCGTCAAGAAGCCCCGCCCTCTCCTCGCTCATGAGCGTGCCGCCTGTCCGCTGTCGCCGGGTGTCGCCGCCTTGCGCGTTATGACCTGCAATACCTCCGACAGTATACCGCTGGCGATCCTGGCCTGGTCGTGCGACGCATCGATCACGCGGCAGCGTTCCGGTTCACGGCTGGCAATATCGAGGAAGCCCTGCCTGCGCTTCTCGTGGATCTCGAGCTTTTCCTTTTCGAAGCGATCGGGGGCAGCAGTTGCCGCCTCCTCCCCTGCCCGTTTGCGGGCGCGCTGGAGGCCGACATCGGCTGACAAGTCCAGCACCAGCGTTACATCGGGCATGGTGGTGCCGATCGAAACGCGCTCAAGGGCCGCCATAAGCGGCGGCTCGATATTGCCGGTGACACCCTGATAGACGCGGGAGGAATCGACAAAGCGGTCGCAGAGCACGATATCGCCGCGGGCGAGCGCCGGCCGGATCACGCAATCCAGATGATCGGCACGGGCGGCGGCAAACAAGAGCGCTTCCATGCGCACTCCGAAGGCCTCGGCGGCGCCGGACAGGAGCACATGGCGGAGGGCTTCAGCACCCGGCGATCCGCCCGGCTCGCGTGTGGTGACGACCGTGTGGCCCTTCGCGCGCAAGTTCTCGGCCAGCAGGCGGATCTGGGTCGATTTCCCGGCCCCCTCGCCTCCCTCGAAACTCACGAACAATCCGCGCGCCGTCGTCAATGCCTTGCTACTTCCCGCCTGAAGCGTTTCAGAACCAGCCCCTCGGGCTTTCCTACGGCTCTAAACCAAGATGGCAGCCTGCGAAACCGCTGATGACCTGGAGGCTCCAAATTTTCCGTCAGATCCAGAAAAACAGGAGCTCTATCAAGGCATCCCAGGCCCGCTGACTGAGCGTTCCGACTTCGACGGCTTCGGCACTCTTCAAGGGCACGCTGACCAGCGGTCGATCGCCTGAGAAGACATTGAGCGTAGCGATCGCGGCGTCGGCTGCAACCGGCGGATTGAGCGGCCAGCGATAGACGATGCGTGCCTGCAGACGTTCCGGATTGTTGACGGGGACATAAACTTCCACTGGCTGCGCGGCGACCAGCGGGACCTTGGACTGCGCCCCGCCATAGATGCTCGCCTCACCGATGATCTCGCCGGTCTGGAACAGGGTGCGCATCTCGAAGCTGTCAAAACCCCAGTTCAGCAAACGTCTTGCCTCTTCCGTCCGCTCCTTGTCGGTTGCAACGCCGCTCAGCCCCAGAAACAGCCGTCGCCCGTCGCGCTCGATCGAGGCGACGATGGCAAAGCCGCTGCCTTCGGCAAAGCCGGTCCCAAGCCCATCGGCGCCGAACGACAGAAGCGGATTGCGGTTGCGCTGGAGGATCTTGTTCCACTCGAATTCCGGCAGGCCGAAGGTCTGGTAGAGATCGGGATAGGTTGCGACCAGATGGCGCGAGAGCTTCACCAGGTCATAAAGGGTCGACCGGTTGTCTGGATGCGGCAAACCGGTGGCATTGCCGAAACGGCTTTCGACAAGTCCGAGTTCGGCCGCCCGCGCATTCATCCGCTCGACGAACTTCGCCTCCGAGCCAGCCATGCCCTCAGCGATGATCAGGCAGCCGTCATTGGCGGTCTGCACCGCGATGCCCCTGATCAGATCGGCGACCGGAACCTGGCTTTTCACGGCAGCGAACATCGTTGAGGTGCGGGACGGTGCGCCGCCTGTCCGCCAGGCGTATTCCGAGACTGGATAGATCGTATCCGGCCTGATTTCGCCCTTCTTGAGCGCATCGAAGACCACTTCCAGCGTCATCAGCTTGGCAAGCGATGCCGGCGCAAAACTCTGTCGCTCGTTCTTGGCGAGCAGAACCGTGCCGGTCGACGCCTCGACCAGATAGGCCTGGGCCGCCTTGGTTTCAATCAACTGCGGTGTCGGAACTGCTTGCGCCCGTGCGGTGCTCGTGATGGACCCGTTTGGTGACAGCAATGCCAGCAGCAGGAAGGCGGAGAGGATAAGACGCATGTTCACACTTCGGCTGGCCGGCTCAACAGTGATGCGCCTTTTCCAGCACGGTCGCTGCGGGTTCAGCGCCCGCTGGAGAGCGTGATCCCGCCCTTTGCGACCGAAGCGAGAATCGAACGCTCGGTGAGACCGTCATTGCGCACGAGAATAGCCTCGAAGGCAAGCGCGCCGGCTTCCGGACGTTCGGGTGCATAGGCTGCCGCGTAGCCGGATCCGTCGTAACCGTCGATATGGTGAGGACGCGCCATCGGCATCGGCCCAAAGTCCGGAAGGGCCGCGAAGCTTTCGCCTGAGACCACGGCACCCGGGGCGGCCGTGCCCGCCTGCATCAGCAGCTGCGCATCGAGCGTCTGAGGCGCCGTATTGCCGCTCGGTGTCGGCCCTGCGAGCGCCGTCTGGTAGGTCGTGGCCACTGGCGGCTGATAATCGGGCGTATTGGTCTCATTCGACGCCACCATCACGCCGGAGGCGATCTGGCCGCCCGGATCGATGACCGGTCCGCGCTCGCCCTTGCGGATGTAGGAGGCCATCAGATAGGGCATATCGTGGCCGTCCATGCGTGCCGGCCCGATATACTGCACCCGCACCTCGCCTGTACCGCTGTGCTTCATGTCGAGCATGTCAGCCGTCTTGCGCGACAGATCGATGATCCGCCCCTTGTGAAACGGTCCACGATCATTGATTCGCACGATGACAGAGCTGCCGGTGTTGAGATTGGTGACACGGGCATAACTCGGCAGAGGCAGTGTCGGATGGGCGGCCGACAGATGTTCCTTGTCGTAGAGCTCGCCATTGGCGGTCAGCCGGCCGTGGAAGGCATCGCCATACCAGGACGCGACACCCACCTTGTCGTAGCGCGGATTTTCCTTCGGCACGAAGGTCTTTCCCTTCACCACATAGGGCTTGCCGACCATATAGCGGCCACCGCCCTTCGGGATCGGACCGCTCGCCACAACCCTCGGGCTCGCCTTCACGCCATAAACGGACTCGGCGAAATATTCCTTCGAGCGCTTCGGTTTTTCAGCCGTGTCCTTGGTGGTCGAGCAGGACGCGGTAAAGGCACAGAGCAGGGTTAGCGCCAGCCACTTCCGGGAATTGGCCAAGAGGCCGCGCGTCGTCAGATGCATGTGTCCCACTTCAGATCGCGGACGCTGATCATCTGCGCCCTGTCCAAGAGGCCCCCATGCCTCCGCTCACTTGCGCGCAATGAAGGCTGTGCAAAAATGGCCAAAATGGGAAAAGTCACAATTTCAGCGATCATTCCGTTCCGGATTCGATGAGCATGGTTAACGCATCGTTGCCGCTCGGCACTGTCGAAAACAGGTTTTGAGCACCAGCCAAGGCGCCCGCGTATGCCTTACAATTTGCTAGAGCACACCCTTGCCAAATCCTGCAGGTTTGCGCATAACGCAGCCGTCCGGATGGGTGTCCGAGTGGTTTAAGGAACCGGTCTTGAAAACCGGCGTGCGGGAGACCGTACCGTGGGTTCGAATCCCACCCCATCCGCCATTATTATAACCAAGACACTGAATCCATTTTTTTCTTGTGGGTCGAAAATTCTGGCCCGCCACGCACAACTGACGTCAAACCGACGCGGAGACCTGTGGATCACGGGGCAGACTCAGCATTTCCAAATGCGATGACATTCGATCACACCGCACTGGTATAGGCATAGAACCTTTGCGCAAGACGTGCTCAGTCCTTCAGAAGGGACTTCCATGTCTGAATGCAGCTCTCCCTCGCTCCCCTCTTCCACGGATCTTCTCGAATCGAGTTCACCTTGCGAGGAAGTGCGGACGGAGGTGCGGGCACCTTCGGCTGCGCCACTAGCTGGAACGCCCGAAGCAACATCTTCCACAAAAGCTGCCCGCACGTTTAAACCCGGCTTCGAGGGCGGAGTTGAAGACGAGCGCTTCCTGTCGGCTCAGGACGTTGCGTTGCGATTGCGGTAAGTGTCGCCACCATTTGGCGCCAAACCAAGGAAAACACGGCATTCGCGAAGCCGCTGAAGGTCCTCAACGGATCAACGGGCGACGAATTGCCAGAGGCGGTGGAACGAGGGAACTGCCGAGTTGGTAGGTTGAGGCGATTCTGAGCCAGCTTGGTTCCTGGCAAGGCGGAGGCACGCCCGACAAATCAAGCGCGGCGCACTGGACCGGTGGCAGTATCCCTTGGGCATCTCCCAAGGACATGAAGCGCTTTCACATCTCAGAGGCTGAAGATCAGATCACGGAAGCAGCTTTGGCTGGATCGTCGTCGAATTTGGTCGCCGAGAATTCTGTGCTCTTGGTCACGCGAAGTGGCATCGAATCCGCGCCGGGCGCGAGGCGGCACTGAAGGGAAAACGCGGGCGGGGAGCGAAGGGATGACAACGCTCTGTAAGCTGCGGCTGGCGCGCCTTTCGCCTCTGCCCCTGGACGCTGGAATGCAGGTAGAAGTCTTCATCAAGACGGATAACCGAACGCCCCTGCAGTTCTTCCTGAAGCCTGTTCAGGATCAACCCACGCGGGCCTTCCGAGAAACGTCACGAAGCAGCACTTGGAGCGGCGGTGGCCAGGCCATGGGTTTGGTTTGGGCCTGGCGAATACCAGGACATGTTGACGCTTGCCTCGTGAACAGATCCGCCATCAGTGACTGATCATCCAGGGGCGTGCGGAAGGAAAGGTCTTTGCGCCATCGGCGCGAAAGATTGTTTTGGATTTTTTCGGTGCACCACTGCAGCAGACACATCCAGCGCCGTGACCAAGCGACTTCGATGTCTTCGGCTCATGGGCAGATCGCTCGTTGGTGCCGATCGCACTGCGGGTCGCATTGTCCATCAATGCGAAGAAGGGGGTCGAGAAGAAGGCCCTGGGCGAGGCCGCGCCGCAATGTGGGCAGTCGCAAGGATCACCGGACATCGCCATTGGGCGGTTCTGAGTAAATCCGCCACAGTCCGTGCAGTTGTAGTCGTAGTTCGGCATGCTCTGTCTCTCCATCAAGGGGCTGCAGAAAGGTGCGGAGGGCGCGGATGGTCTATCGACGCCCTCCGCACCACCTCACAGGTCGTGGGCCAATGGCACGTCGATCTTGCCGTCGAGGAACTTCTTCGGCCCATCGGCACCGGGCTTCATGTCGAATTCGAAGATGTCGAGCGGGAGCCAGAGCGTCGCGCAGGCATTTGGGATGTCGACGACGCCCGAGATGTGACCCTGGACCGGGGCTGTGCCGAGGATCGCATAGGCTTGCGCCCGGGTGTAACCGAACTTGGTCATGTATTCGATCGCGTTCAGGCACGCCTGGCGATAGGCGATGTGGACGTCGAGGTAGTGCTGCTTGCCGCCCTCATCGACGGAGATGCCCTCGAAGATCAGGTAGTCGTCGTATTTCGGCGTGATCGGTGACGGCCGGAAGATCGGGTTCTTGATCCCATATTTCGCCATGCCGTCCTTGATCAGCGAAACCTTGATATGCAGCCAGCCTGCCATTTCGATGGCACCGCAGAAGGTGATCTCGCCGTCGCCCTGGCTGAAATGCAGGTCGCCCATCGAAAGACCCGCACCGTCGATATAGACGGGGAAATAGATCTTCGAACCGCGCGACAGGTCCTTGATGTCGCAATTACCGCCATGCTCGCGCGGCGGCACGGTGCGCGCACCTTCGGCTGCGGCCTTGTCGCGCCCCTCCCCCTTGAGGCTGCCCATATGGGCGGTCGAACCACCATCCGGCAGGGCGGCGAGCGGGGGAACGCGGGCCGGATCCGTGTCGAACAGCGCCTTTTCCCGGCTGTTCCACATCTCAAGCATCTTGTGATCCGGCAGGCAGCCGATCAGGCCTGGATGGATGAGCCCGGCATATTTGACGCCTGGCACGTGGCGCGAGGAAGTGAACATGCCGTGGAAATCCCAGATAGACTTTTGCGCCTCGGGGAAGTGCTCGGTCAGGAAGCCACCACCGTTCTTCTTGGAAAAGAAGCCGTTGAAACCCCAGAGAGAGTTATCGAAAGCACCGATGTCGAGAATGTCGACCACCAGCAGGTCGCCGGGTTGAGCACCCTTGACGCCGATCGGTCCGGACAGGAAATGCACCTGGCTCAAGTCTACGTCGCGCACGTCAGCGGCGTCGTCGTCATTCTTGATCTGGCCGCCGGTCCAGTCATAGGTCTCGACCCGGAAGTCGTCGCCCGGCTCGACCCAGCAGGCCATCGGAATATCAGGGTGCCAGCGGTTGTGGATCTTCTCGTTGGTATAGGGCGACTCGTTGAGATCAACCTTGATCAGTGTATCGGGCATGGCTTGGCTCCTTCCTTGGGTGTGAAGCGACTTGGTTTGGTGGGTCAGACGGAGAGGAAGCTGGAGACGCGCGCCTCGTCGATACCGGCGCGCGGCGCCTCATGGACGATCTCGCCCTTTTCGATCACCAGCACCCGGTCGGCCATGTCGAGCGCAAAGCTCAACACCTGTTCAGAGACGACGATGGAAAGACCGATCTCGTCGCGGATCCGGCAGAGCGTTCGCGCCATCTCCTTGATGATCGACGGCTGAATGCCTTCGGTCGGCTCGTCGAGCAGCAGCACCTTCGGCTTCGACGCAAGCGCGCGGGCGATCGCCAGCTGTTGCTGCTGGCCGCCGGAGAGATTGCCGCCGCGCCGCCCCTTCATCTCGAGCAGGACGGGGAAAAGCTCGTAGATCTGCCCCGGCACGGACTTTTCGCCGGTAACAGTGAGCCCCGTCTCGATGTTTTCCTGGACGGTGAGTGTGGAGAAGATCATCCGCCCCTGCGGCACATAGGCGAGCCCTTTGGCCACACGTTCGTAGCTTTCGAGCCGCTCGACCGGGGTCTCGCCGATCCGGATCGATCCGGCGGCGGAGGGAACGACCCCCATCAGCGACTTCATCAGCGTCGTCTTGCCCATACCGTTGCGACCCATGATCGCAACGATCTCGGCGGGTTTGACGTCAAAGGACAGACCGTGAATGACCTCGCTCTGGCCGTAGCTGACCTTCAGTTTTTCGACAGACAGCATGACGATCTCCTAGTGACCGAGATAGACTTCGACGACCCGGGGGTCGTTCTTGACGCGCTCCATGCTGCCTTCCGACAGGACCTTGCCCTGGTGCAGCACGGTGACGCGGTGGGCGATGTCCTCGACGAACTTCATGTCGTGCTCGATGACGATGACCGACTGGTTCTTCGTGATCGTGTTGAGGAGCTCTGCCGTCTTGATGCGTTCGGCCACACTCATGCCGGCAACCGGCTCGTCTAGCATCAGAAGCCGTGGCTTCTGGATCAGCAGCATGCCGATCTCCAGCCACTGCTTTTGGCCATGGCTGAGGATCGCCGCGTCGGTATTCAGGTGATCCTTGAGGAAGATCAGTTCGGCCACTTCCTCGACCCGCTCGATCACCTCGCGGTCGCGTCGGAATGTGAGCGCGCCGAAGACGGAGCGTCCTCGGGGAAAGGAGAGTTCAAGGTTTTCGAAGACGGTGAGATCTTCGTAGATCGATGGATTCTGAAATTTTCGCCCGACGCCGGCATGCACGATCTCGTGCTCGCGCATTCGGGTGAGCTCGCGCCCATCGAAACGGATCGAACCGGACGTCGCCTTTGTGCGTCCGCAGATGAGGTCGAGGACCGTGGTCTTACCGGCCCCGTTCGGGCCGATGATCACCCGGATCTCGTTCTCATCGACATAGAGCGAGAGATCGTTCACCGCCTTGAAGCCGTCGAATGACACGGTGAGCGCATCAATGCTGAGGATGAAGTCTCGGGCGGGCTGGGCAGCAACTTGCATGATCGCCTCCATCATTCGGCTGCTTGCGGCTGCGTCAGCGGCGCGCGTTTCAGGAAGCCAGGCATCCGACGTGCGAAGAAGGGCTCGACATGGTCCTTGACGAGGCCCGCCAGGCCGTAGGGGAAGGCCATGACGACAGCGATGAACAGACCGCCCATGGCGAACAGCCACAGCTCGGGGAAGCTCTCGGAAAAGGTCGTCTTGGCGGCATTGACGAGAAGCGCGCCATAGATCGCCCCGAACAGCGACAGGCGTCCGCCAACGGCCGCAAAGATCACCATCTCGATGGATGGCACGATGCCGACGAAGGACGGCGACATGAAGCCGACCTGCAGCGTGAACATCGCACCACCGATGGCTGACATCGCGGCGGCCAGGCAAAAGATGAAGATCTTGAAATTGGCAACGTCATAGCCGGAGAAGCGAACCCGGTCCTCCCGGTCCCGCATGGCGATTAGCAGCCGTCCGAACTTCGAGATGCGGACCGCCTGCGCCAGGAGGAGGACCCCGATGAGCAAGATGGCGTTGACGAAGTAGAGGATCAGCTTTGCCTCGTCGGTACGAATATCCCAGCCGAGCAAAGTCCTGAGATCGGTGATCCCGTTGACACCGCCGGTATAGCCCTGCTGGCCGATGATCAGGATGGTGAGGATCGCGGCAACGGCCTGGGTGATGATGGCGAAATAGACCCCACCGACCCGTCGCTTGAACATGGCCGCCCCGATGATGAAGGCGAAAACCGATGGCACCAGGATGATGGCCACAAGCGTGAAGGAGAAGGAATAGAAGGGCGCCCACCACGACGGCAGCGCAGTGATCTGGTTCCAATCCATGAAGTCGGGAATACCCGGCGTCGATTGGATCTTCGTCGCTTCAGGCGTGGAGGCCTCAAGCTTCAGGAACATGGCCATGCAGTAGCCGCCGAGGCCGAAGAAGATCCCCTGACCGAGGCTGAGGATGCCGCCATTGCCCCACAGAAGCACGAGGCCGACGGCAACGAAGGCATAGGTCAGATACTTGCCGATCAGATTGAGCCGGAAGATGTCGAAGCCAAGGGGCAGAACAACGAGGAGCAGCGCGGCAAGGATAGCAAAGTAGAGCCATTCCTTGCGGGTAAAGAGAAAGCCGACAGCAGGCATGGGAGGTCTCCTTAGCGGCGGATGTTGAGGGAGAAGAGGCCTTGCGGGCGCAGCATCAGGATGCCCACGACGGTCAGCAGCGTCAGGACCTTGGCCATGGAGCCGCTAAGGAAGAATTCCATCGTTGACTGGGCCTGGGAGATGGTGAAGGCCGAGGCGATGGTGCCGATCAAGCTGCCTGCACCGCCAAAGACGACAACGAGGAAGGTATCGACGATGTACAGCTGTCCGGCGGTCGGACCGGTCGAGCCGATCATGGTAAAGGCAGAACCGGCAATGCCGGCGATGCCGCAACCGAGACCGAAGGTCATGCGATCGACTTTCTTGGTATTGATACCGACGGCACCGGCCATGACGCGGTTCTGCACCACGGCGCGCACCCGCTTGCCCCAGGAGGAGCGATACATAAGGAAATAGACGGCGCCCGCGATGATCAGGGTAAGGGCCATGACGAAGAGACCGTTGAGCGGCACCTCGATCGTGTCACTGACGGCAACGGAGCCCATCATCCAGTCGGGCAGGGTCACGCCGACCTCTCGGGCACCAAAGACCGAGCGATAGAGTTGCTGCAGGACGAGCGATAGGCCCCAGGTGGCGAGCAGCGTGTCCAGAGGGCGGCGGTAGAGATGGCGGATCAGCGCCCATTCCACGAACACGCCAAGCGAAAAAGAGGCGGCGAAAGCGAGCGCCATGGCAACGAAGAAGTAGAAGGGGAAAAGCGCGGGCAGATAGGCAGTCACCAAAGTGGAGACGAGATAGGTGACATAGGCGCCAAGGATCATGAACTCCCCATGCGCCATGTTTATTACCCCCATCTGTCCGAAGATGATGGCAAGACCGAGCGCCATCAGCACGAAGACGGAAAACAGGATCAACCCTGCAAAACCCTGCATGGCCAGGATCGAGAAGAATTCACTATAGGTATACTCGCCGATCATTGCGTCACCTCGCATGCCCTCGAAAACGTTCGGGAAAAAGGGGGCCGGCCTGTGCCGGCCCTCCAGGCGGGGAACAATGCTTATTGATAGCCTTCCGGGAACGGGTCCGGCTCCATCAGGTCCGTCGTCTCGTAGACGACGTCGTACTGGCCGTCGGCACGGGCGTGCCCGATGCGGGTCTTGGACCAAAGGTGGTGGTTCTCGTGGACCTTCACATAGCCTTCCGGTGCCGTCGTCAGTTCGATGCCAGGCGAAGCGGCGCGCACCTTGTCGATGTCGAAGGAACCAGCCTTCTCCACCGCCGCCTTCCACAGCCAAGGGCCGAGATAGGCGGCCTGGGTGACGTCGCCGATGACGATGTCGTCGCCCCACATCTTCTTGAACTCGGCGACAAAGGACGTGTTGTTGTCGTTCGGCAGGCTCTGGAAGTATTTCATGGCGGCATAGGCGCCCACCATGTTCTCGCCGCCAATGCCGAGGATCTCGTCCTCGGTGACCGAGATCGTGAGAAGCAGCGGCTTCTCCTTGGTCATATCAATGCCGGCAGCCTTCAGCTGCTTGTAGAACGCAACGTTCGAGCCACCGACGACGATGGCATAGATGACATCGGGCTTCTTCAGCTTGATCTTGTTGATCACCGAATTGAACTGGGTATGCCCGAGCGGGTAGTATTCCTCGCCGACAACTTCGAGGCCGAGTTTCTCGATGTGCTTGCGGGCGATCTTGTTGGACGTGCGCGGCCAGATATAGTCAGAGCCGAGCAGATAGAAGCTCTTTGCGCCCTTCTCCTTTACCACCCAGTCAATGCCAGCGAGAATCTGCTGGGTTGCTTCCTGACCGGTGTAAATGACGTTGGGCGACTGCTCGAGCCCTTCGTAGAATGTCGGATAGTAAAGCATGCCGTTATACTGCTCGAAGACGGGCAGAACAGCCTTGCGCGAAGCCGAGGTCCAGCAACCGAAGACGGCCGCGACCTTGTCCTCAACGAGCAGCTTCTTCGCCTTTTCGGCGAAGGTCGGCCAGTCGGAGGCACCGTCTTCCTGGATCACCTCGATCTTGCGACCAAGAATGCCGCCACTGGCATTGATCTGTTCGATGGCGAGCTTTTCAGCTTGAACCGAGCCGGTCTCGGAAATCGCCATGGTGCCGGTAACAGAATGCAGGATGCCCACTTTCACGGTGTCGTCGGTCACAGCCAGGCCAGTGGCATTGACGACTGCAGTGGATGTGTCCTGCGCGAAGATCGGCGTGCTCAGCGCCGTCAACAGCGGGATAGATGCCACGCCTGCAAGCAGGGCTCGGCGACTGATGCTCAGCGGTGGGATTTTGGGGTCGTCAGACATGGCGTGCCTCTTCATCGTTGTGGAGGGTTGCAGCAGGGCCAGCAGCGAGGGAACCGGCCAACTGGAGGTAACCTCGTCGCAATTGGTGCAACGCAACAATGGAGCGTTTGACGTATACCCACCCGGGTCTTTGTCCCTTAAGGTCGTATCCAGTTGAGGCAATCCGACCGAGAAACAAAGAGAAACCAAGGGCCTGCGTCACCCGTCCATTTGACCCGCATCCGTCTTTTGTAGGGATATGAAAACGCTCGTTCTTTGACTGGTACGAGAATTGCTTCGCGAGAGGGCGTACAGCGTGATCGGCCGTCGCCGGTCGCAGGGGGATGAATTGAACCAGGCCGAGCGGATTCCCAGAATTCGGCGGACCTACAACAAGTGGGTCGCCAACCAGACCTTGGAGGATTATGCCCTCCGCTTCACCGCACACGAGGTGCGTCGCTTCTCGCCGGGGCGGATCGCCAATACGGCACTAGGCGCCATTTCATTCCTGGCGCTGGAGGCGATCGGGGGGGCTATAACCCTGAGCTACGGCTTCACCAATGCAACGCTTGCGATTCTGGTCGCATGCTCGGTCATGCTGGTGATCGGCATCCCGATCGCCTACAGCGCCGCCCGTTACGGGGTGGATATCGATCTGCTCACCCGCGGTGCCGGTTTCGGCTATCTCGGCTCCACGGTCACCTCGCTGATCTATGCCTGCTTCACCTTCCTCTTCTTCGCCATTGAGGCCGCCATCATCGCCAAAGCGCTGGAGTTGATTACAGGACTGTCGCTCTCGATCGGCTATATCGTCAGTGCAGTCGCGATCATTCCGCTGGTCACCCACGGCGTGACGTTCATCAGCCGGTTTCAAGCCTGGTCGCAGCCCTTCTGGGTGGTGCTACAGCTTGCTCCCTTTGTCTTCATAGCATCTCAGGGGCTGCAGCCGGTGCGGGACTGGACCGGTTACACCGGGCTCCTCGGCCCGATGGACCACAGCTTCGATGTTGCGCTTTTTGGTCTCTGCTCGGCCGTGGTCTTCTCGCTGGCCGCACAGATCGGTGAGCAGGTGGACTATCTCCGCTTCCTGCCACGTAAAACCGAAAAGAACCGAATCCAGTGGTGGGTCGCTCTTCTCAGTGCAGGTCCCGGCTGGATCGTGATCGGCGGGCTGAAGATTCTGGCAGGCTCCTTCCTCGCCTTTTACGCCTTCCGCAATGGGGTTGCATTCGAGGATGCATCCGACCCGACGCAGATGTATCTGACCGTGTTCAGCCAAATGCTGGGCTCACCCGAATTTGCGCTCGGCGTCACCGGCATCTTTGTTGTGATCTGCCAGGTCAAGATCAATGTCACGAATACCTATGCAGGCTCCATCGCCTGGTCGAACTTCTTCTCGCGCCTGACCCACAGCCATCCGGGCCGTGTGGTCTGGCTCGTGTTCAACGTGATGATCGGCCTGTTGCTGATGGAATTCGGCATCTACAAGGCGCTGGAGACCGTGCTCGGCCTCTATTCTATTGTTGCGATCGCCTGGACCGCCTCGATCGCCGCCGACCTGATGATCGCAAAGCCTCTCGGCCTGTCGCCACCGATCATCGAATTCAAGCGGGCCCATCTCTACGATATCAATCCGGTTGGCTTCGGCTCGATGACGATCGCCGTGCTCGCGGCCTTCGCCGCCTATGGCGGGCTGATGGGTGAGCTCGCCACCAAGATTTATGTCTACGTCGCACTCGCTTTGCCGTTCCTGCTCGTACCCTTGATTGCGAAGGCGACGGGCGGGCGCTACTACATCGCCAGAACGAGCTGCGTTGAGGCCGACGCCCAGGGGCATACCGGATGTTCGATCTGCGAACTGAAGTTCGACCGGGAGGACATGGCGCATTGCCCAGCCTATTCGGGACCGATCTGCTCACTTTGCTGCTCACTGGACGCACGATGCCACGACATTTGCAAATCCGATGCGCGGTTCAGCCAGCAGGCGAAGTCACTTGCCCAGTCGTGGCTGCCGGCCGGAGTGGCCGAGGCGGTGAACGGCAGCGTGATGCGCTATCTGGCGCTTTTCTCAGTCGTGAACGCCTTTATGGGCAGCGTCTTCTGGCTCATCCACTTCCAGAGCACGATCGAATATCCGGATGCTGCGGAACTGATCGGCTTCGAGCTCTGGAAGCTCTACATCATTCTCTTCATCCTGGCCGGCATCGTCACCTGGCTTTTCGTTCTGGCACAGGAGAGCCGTGACTTCGCAGAGGAAGAGGCCAGTCGCCACACCAGGCTGCTCATGGACGAAATCCGGGCGCATGAAGAAACCGACCGGCTGCTGCAGAAGGCGAAGGAGGCGGCGGAATCGGCCAATCTTGCCAAGAGCAAATACGTTGTTGGCCTCAGCCACGAACTACGAACTACGCACGCCGCTGACCGCGATCCTGGGTTATGCCCAGGTGCTTGAGCGTCAGCAGGGCATGCCGAACATCGTCCACAATGCCGCCCGGACCATCAAGCGCAGCGGAGAGCATCTCGCCGACATGATCGAGGGGTTGCTTGATATCTCCAAGATCGAGGCCGGCAAATTTGAGATCTACCGCCACAAAATCGCGCTCGGTCCTTTCCTCGACCAGATTGTCGATATGTTCAGCCTGCAAGCCCAGGCCAAGGGTATTGGCTTCGAGTTCCGCGCCACCTCCCCCATCCCGGATTATGTGTTCGCCGACGAGAAGCGCCTGCGACAGGTGCTGATCAACATGCTCTCAAACGCCATCAAGTTCACCCATCGCGGGCAGGTCTGCTTCACGCTATCCTATCGCGGCCAAGTGGCCACCTTTGAAATCGAGGATACCGGCGTCGGCATCAAGCAGCAGGATCTGGAGCGGATCTTCCTGCCGTTCGAACGCGCGGAGCAACCACACGGCCAGGCCCAGCCCCCAGGAACGGGGCTTGGGCTCACGATCACGAGACTGTTGGTCGAGATCATGGGCGGAGACCTGAAGCTCGCAAGCCGCCCGGGTAAGGGCACACAGTTCACCATCCGGCTGATGCTCTCCGAGGCGCAAAGGCCTGAGGACATGGTGGCGCCGGCTCTGGCCGTCGCCGGCTATGAGGGACGCCGCCGGATGATCCTCATAGCCGATGACGATACAACCCAGCGGGCGCTGATGGAGGAGGTTCTGACCCCGCTCGGTTTC
Source organism: Agrobacterium sp. MA01 (assembly GCF_009650195.1). Taxonomy (NCBI): domain Bacteria; kingdom Pseudomonadati; phylum Pseudomonadota; class Alphaproteobacteria; order Hyphomicrobiales; family Rhizobiaceae; genus Agrobacterium; species Agrobacterium sp. MA01. Next base: position 1,788,608 of record NZ_CP045854.1, on the reverse strand, counting down.
TCGGTGGTAACGGTGAATGATGGTCCGGCCTGCCTCTCCACGCTCGCTCTCCATCGCCCGGATATTGTCATTCTCGATCTTGCGATGCCCAGCATGTCCGGGTGGGACGTGGCCAAGCGCATCCGCCAACGTTACGGCCGGGATCTTCCCATCCTGATCCTGTCGGCCGATGCCGGAAACGAACGCACCAAGCCCGAATATGCCCCGCTCTTTGATTCCTACCTGATCAAGCCCTTCAATTTCGAAGGACTGTTCGAACGTCTGGCGACCCTGATTCCGCTGACATGGATTCTCGATGACGGCGTTCACGTCGAGGCTTCCCAAAGACCTTCTTTCACGCTGGAGGAACTGCCCGAGCCGCGCAAGCTACAGCAGCTCAAAACGCTGGGCGAGACAGGCTTCGTCCGTTCGATAGAAGCGATGCTCAACGATCTGGAAATCTCCACCCCTGGAACAGAGCGCTTCTGCAGGCATATGCGCCAACTGGCCACGAACTATCGCCTCCGCGAGTTCCTGGCGATTATTGAGGATACCAAGAGCCATGCCTGACGCATTCGATGGCAACCGTGTTCTGATTGTAGACGATTCCAGCGAGGCGCTCGCCATGCTCTCGGACGCTCTCAGCCTTGAGGGCCTTGAGGTGCACACCTCAAACAGCGGAAGATCAGCCATTTCCATGGCCAATTTCAAAGTGCCTGACATCGTCTTGATGGACGCAATGATGCCTGGACTGGACGGTTTCGAGACCTGCAGGATTCTGAAGGCGGCCCGCGGCTTCGAAGACCTGCCGGTAATCTTCATGACCGGGTATAACGAGAATGAGCATGTCGTGAAGGCGCTTGCATCAGGCGGCGTCGACTTTGTCGTCAAGCCGATCCGGCTCGATCAGCTCTTTGCCCGCATGCGTGTCCATCTGAGCAATTCTAAGCGCGCGCGGTCGGCCCGTCATGCTCTAGATTCTACGGGTCGCTGGATTGTCGCTTGCGACACGAACGGGCTGATCGCCTGGTCGACACCCCAGGCATCGGATCTCTTGGCCAAGGTCGGTATACGGGCAGACACCAACAGCTATCTGCCGCTCGAGATCCTCTCCTGGCTGGCGGACGGCGCTTGCAATGATGTTGGCGGCAATCCGAACGTCTTTCATTACGCGCGGCTTGGCCACGACATTGAGTTTCGGCGCCTCTCGGACAGCGGGGACGACGAGATTTTGCTGCGGCTTGTCGACCGTCGTCGCGGCGCCGACGAGGAACAGCTTGCAAGGGCCTTCGGCGTGACACTGCGTGAGGCGGAGGTTCTCCTATGGGTGGCCCACGGAAAGTCAAACAAGGAAATTGCAGATATCCTGGACATGTCACCGCGCACCGTAAACAAGCACATGGAGCAGATCTTCAACAAACTCGCTGTCGAGAAGCGGACCTCCGCCGCCACTCTGGCCGTGCGAGTGCTGTGGCGGGAATGATGAAAGAGCGACCACGAATGCCATCAAACTGGCCCGCTGCCGGTTTCAAGGATCTCGGGACAAAGCGTTCCTGCTGAACCCGGAGAGCATGAATGCAAAGATGAATACTCCCCCGTGAGTCCAAGCTTGAAGCCGTGACGTTGCCGCGAGAACCTGGAGTCAGTGTTGCGCAGACCTCATGATCCTGATGTTCAAAAGGTGACCCGCGTTTCAGTCAACCACTGCCATCTGGCTCGACAAGTTGTCCGGCGTGTGGATAGTGTGAGGCCAGGCGGCTGGGAGGCGAGCCGAACGCAGATCAGTGAAAGCCGCAGTATCGATCGCTCGTGCCATCGCATGAGCGATGCATAGGAATGTCCGAAGGTTGCAAAGACAGCTATGACGGAACTCACCACATCGTTCAGCTATAGCCCGGTCCTCGTCGCCCTTTCAGTGGTGGTGGCAATCCAGGCGGGATACGTCGGCATCAGTCTCGCGCTTCTCATACCAGCCGCCTTTGCCAACCGACGCCGCCTCCTGATCGCAGGCTCGGCGATGACGCTCTCAGTCGGCATCTGGAGCATGCATTTCATCGGCATGCTGGCGATCACCACCGCCGTCGCGATCGACTATGCCGTCGTACCCACGCTTCTCTCATTCCTCATTTGCTGTCTTGTCACGGGCGTCGCGATCTACCTTGCGAGCCTGCGATCGCAACGCCTGCTGGTGATCGCCGCAGTGCTCATGGGCATTGGCATCACCACAATGCACTATGTCGGCATGACGGCCGTGCATTCGGTATTTCATCTCACGCACGATCCCGCCTACGCTCTGGCCAGTATCGCGATTGCCATCGCTGCGTCCGGCCTTGCGCTCTGGCTCGCCTTTTCCGCCGACAGGCGACCGCCACTGTTTCTCTGTGCCGTGGTGCTCGGCTGCGCAGTATCGGGTATGCACTATATGGCGATGGCAGGAACGACACTGCATCTGGCCGCTGCAGAGGTGGCAAACACGACATCCTTGATGTCCGGCGACATACTGGCAGCCATTGTGAGCGTGGTCGCCTGTAGCATCTCGGCCGTGTTCATGCTGGCGCTGGTCCCAACAGAGCCGAAAGATACGCGCGGCGAGAACGCCTGGAACGCGGCACATGCTGTGCCAGACGCGCGCCCACCGGAAGGCCCCCAATCGGACATTACCCCAACGATCTCGCTAAATCCGGCCGAGCAGCACCTCATGCAGACCGCGACCGAACCCGGCCCGATGGTGGCCGCAGTCGCTGCGTCGCCTGCCCCAATTCTGTCCGCAGACGATCTCCTGCTGCCGATCGAAAGGAACGGCAAGCGTTTTCACATTGCAGCAGATGACATCGTTTCGGTTCATTCCAACGCGCATTACACCTATATCTTCAACGGTCGTGACGACCTTTTCTGCCCACTGTCGATCTCCGACATCGCAGCACGCCTGCCCGAGACGATTTTTTCCCGGGTCCATCGCAGCTATATCGTGAACCTCTTCTTCGTTGTCCGCATCAAGAAGACCGGTGACTCGGGCGCGGTCGAACTGGATACGCCGATCAGGCGTACGGTGCCTGTCAGTCGGTCGAGGCTGACAGGCTTTCGGTCTGAGCTCGCCGCCTTCAAAGCATCGAGAAGCGGCATCACCCCCGACTGTCGTTAGGTCAATTCCCCTGCCGCATTTCGTGCGCAACTCGCTGCATTTCGTGCAAATGGAGGCGTTTTGGTGTGCTTGCCATTGTTTGGCGGCAACATTCATCGCCTGCTGTGCTGACTCGACAAAGGCCAAGGAGGTTCGGCCTTTAACGATGCGAGACGAAGCTTTGGGAGGAGCGACGGATGATACCTGGCACGTTCGATTACCATCGGCCAACGACAGTCGAAAGCGCTGTCGCATTGTTGTTGCAACTCGGCGAGGATGCCCGGCCGCTGGCCGGCGGTCACAGCCTGATACCGCTGATGAAGACACGGCTGGCAGCGCCTGAGCATCTCGTTGATCTCACCGCTATCGAGGGGTTGCGTCGCCTGGAAGTGGTCGGCACTGATGTGATCATCGGGGCGATGACAACACAGCATTCCGTCATCACCAGTACCTTGCTCGCAGACCTCGTTCCAATCCTTCGCGAGACAGCCCTCGTCATCGCCGACCCACAGATCCGCTACAAGGGCACCATCGGCGGCAATTGCGCCAACGGTGATCCCGGCAATGACATGCCGGCTCTGATGCAGTGTCTTGGAGCCAGCTACCAGCTGACCGGCACCGGTGGCAGCCGCCAGGTTCCGGCGCGGGATTTCTATCTCGGTGCCTATGAGACCGCTCTGGAACCTGGCGAAATCCTGACCGAGATCCGCATTCCGGTGCCGCCTGCCGGTCATGGCTACGGCTATGAAAAGCTCGAACGCAAGGTTGGAGACTATGCGACGGCGGCGGCGGCAGTGGTGATCACCATGGCGGGAGGCACCTGCACCAGTGCCTCCATCGGCCTGACGAATGTGTCCGAAACGCCGCTCTGGGCGTCCGAGGCCGCTGGCATTCTGGTTGGCAGCACGCTCGATGCGGCAACCGTCAATGCGGCAGTCGCTGCGGCCGAGGCCATCACCAATCCGGCCTCCGATATGCGTGGGCCTGCCGAATACCGCACCAAGATGGCCGGTATCATGCTGCGCCGGGCACTCGAGCGGGCACAGACCCGCGCCAAGGGTTGAGGGGGAAACAATGACAAAATCGCATATCAAAGTCACGATCAATGGCAAGGCTGTCGAGGCTCTCGTCGAGCCGCGCACGCTGCTGATCCACTTCCTGCGCGAGCAGCAGAACCTGACGGGCGCCCATATCGGCTGCGACACCGGCCATTGTGGGGCCTGCACGGTCGATATGGACGACATGTCGGTGAAGAGCTGCATGACCTTCGCCGTCCAGGCCGATGGCGCCAGCATCACCACGATTGAAGGCGTCGCCAATCCGGACGGAACGCTCAGCGCTCTGCAGGAGGGCTTCCGCATGATGCACGGCCTGCAATGCGGATACTGCACGCCGGGCATGATCTTGCGCGCCCATCGTCTTCTTCAGGAAAACGCCAATCCGACCGAGGAGGAAATTCGCTACGGCATCGCCGGCAATCTCTGTCGTTGCACCGGCTATGTGAACATCGTCAAGGCCATCCAGTATGCGGCGGCCAAGATCAATGGAACACCGTTTCAGGAGGCCGCGGAATGAACGAGCAAGTCAAAATTGACACCGATCGCGCCGAGCGGACCGAAAAGCTGCAGGGCATGGGGTGCAAGCGTAAGCGCGTCGAGGACATCCGCTTTACGCAAGGCAAGGGCTCCTATGTCGACGACCTGAAACTGCCGGGCATGTTGTTCGGCGATTTCGTCCGGTCGCCCCACGCGCATGCGCGCATCGTCAGCATCGACACGTCGCGCGCCAAGGCGCTGCCGGGGGTGATTGCGGTGCTGACAGCTGCCGATCTGAAGCCGCTTGGCCTGCACTACATGCCGACGCTTGCCGGCGACGTCCAGGCGGTTCTGGCTGAAGAGAAAGTGCTGTTCCAGAACCAGGAAGTCGCCTTCGTCATCGCCGAGGATCGCTACATCGCCTCTGATGCGACCGAACTTGTTGATGTCGTCTATGAGGCGCTGCCCTGCATCGTCGACCCGTTCAAGGCCATGCTCCCGGATGCGCCGATCCTGCGCGAAGACATCAAGGACAAGATGGTTGGCGCCCACGGACCGCGCAAACATCCCAACCACATCTTTGAATGGCAGATCGGCGACAGACAAGCGACAGACGATGTTTTTGCCAAGGCGGATGTGACGATCAAGGAAATGCTGGTCGACCACCGCACGCATCCATCGCCGCTCGAAACCTGCCAGTCGGTCGCCTCGTTCGACAAGGTAAAGGGCGAACTGACGCTCTGGGGTACCTTCCAGGCACCGCATGTCATCCGCACGGTCGTCTCGCTGATCTCCGGCCTGCCGGAACACAAGATCCACGTGATCGCGCCGGATATCGGCGGTGGCTTCGGCAACAAGGTCGGCGCTTATGCCGGCTATGTCTGCTCTGTCGTCGGCTCGATCGTGCTGGGCGTGCCGGTCAAATGGGTGGAAGACCGGATGGAGAACCTCTCCACCACATCCTTTGCCCGCGACTATCACATGACCACGGAACTGGCCGCCACCAAGGACGGCAAGATCCTCGGCATGCGGGTGCATGTGCTGGCCGATCACGGCGCTTTCGATGCCTGTGCCGACCCGTCCAAATGGCCGGCCGGTTTCATGAACATCTGCACCGGCTCCTATGACATTCCGGTCGCACATCTGGCCGTCGATGGTGTCTATACCAACAAGGCGTCCGGCGGTGTCGCCTATCGCTGTTCGTTCCGGGTAACGGAGGCGGTGTTTGCCATCGAGCGCGCCATCGAAGTCTTGGCCCAGAAGCTCGGCATGGATGCCGCGGAGTTGCGGATCAAGAATTTCATCAAGGCCGAGCAGTTTCCCTATCACTCGGCGCTCGGCTGGGAATATGACAGCGGCGACTATCACACCGCCATGAAGAAGGCGATGGACGCCATCGACTATAAGGCCCTGCGTGCCGAGCAGGCGGAAAAACGCGAGGCATTCAAACGCGGCGAAACGCGCGAGTTGATGGGCATCGGCATTTCGTTTTTCACCGAAATTGTCGGCGCGGGACCGGCAAAGAACTGCGACATTCTCGGCATCGCGATGTTCGATTCCGCTGAGATCCGCATCCATCCGACCGGCTCCGTGATTGCCCGGATGGGCACCAAGAGCCAGGGGCAAGGGCACGAGACGACCTATGCCCAGATCATCGCCACCGAACTTGGCATTCCCGCCGACGACATCATGATCGAGGAGGGCAATACCGATACCGCACCTTATGGTCTCGGCACCTACGGCTCCCGCTCAACCCCGGTTGCCGGCGCTGCAACCGCAGTTGCTGCCCGCAAGATCAAGGCCAAGGCGCAGATGATCGCCGCCCATATGCTCGAAGTGCATGAGGGCGATCTGGAGTGGGATATCGACCGATTCCGCGTCAAGGGCCTGCCAGAGAAGTTCAAGACGATGAAGGAGATCGCCTGGTCGGCCTATAATGCCCCGCCGCCGAACCTCGAGCCCGGTCTGGAGGCGGTCAACTATTATGAGCCGCCGAACATGACCTACCCCTTCGGCGCCTATTTCTGCGTCATGGATATCGACGTCGATACGGGTGTGGCCAAGACGCGGCGCTTCTATGCGCTGGACGATTGCGGCACGCGCATCAATCCCATGATCATCGAGGGACAGGTGCATGGCGGGCTGACGGAAGCCTTCGCCTGTGCCATGGGCCAGGAGATCCGCTACGACGAGATGGGCAATGTCATGGGGGCGTCCTTCATGGACTTCTTCCTGCCGACCGCCGTCGAGACGCCGCATTGGGAGACGGACTTTACCGTCACGCCCTCGCCGCATCATCCGATCGGTGCCAAGGGCGTCGGTGAAAGCCCGCATGTCGGCGGCGTGCCGTGCTTCTCCAATGCGGTCAACGACGCCTATGCCTTCCTCGATGCCGGCCATATCCAGATGCCGCATGATGCCTGGCGGCTGTGGAAGGTCGGCGAACGTCTCGGGTTGCACGGGTAAGTACGGATCAGTCAATGGCAGTGACACTTCCTCAGGAGAAGATTGCCGCGCAGATGGCCGCGGTCGGGTATGTGCCCGATCGCGACCTGTCGACCGCGCTATGGCTGATGGACAGCCTGTCACGGCCGCTGCTTCTGGAAGGCGAGGCAGGTGTCGGCAAGACGGAGGTCGCACGCGCCCTGGCGCTGGCGCATGAAACAAAACTGATCCGGTTGCAATGCTATGAAGGGCTGGACCAGAGTTCGGCCCTCTATGAATGGAATTACCAGCGGCAGTTGCTGGCGATCAAGGCGCGCGAAGGCCTCAATGCCGACGAGGTCGAAGAGGCGATCTTCTCCGAAAAATACCTGCTTGAGCGGCCTCTGCTGGCCGCCATCCGGCAGGCCAAGGCACCCGTTCTGCTGATCGACGAGGTTGATCGGGCAGACGAGGAGTTCGAGGCCTTTCTTCTGGAGCTTCTATCGGATTTCCAGGTGTCGATACCGGAACTCGGGACGATTACGGCGACGACCATTCCGCGGGTTATCCTGACCAGCAACGGAACCCGCGAGTTGTCCGACGCGCTCAGGCGCCGGTGCCTCTACCATTACGTCGATTTTCCTGATGTCGACCGCGAGGCGCGGATCATCCTGTCGCGACTGCCGGGCGTTGATGCGGCACTGGCGCTTCAGATCGCTTCGATGGTGGGCCTCATCCGCAAGGAGGACCTGCGCAAGACACCGGGTGTCGCCGAAACGCTCGATTGGGCCGCAACGCTTGCCGGCCTCGACATCCGGCATCTGCATGACGAGCCGGAAGCGGTTCATGAAACCTTGATGTGTCTGATCAAGACGGCCGAGGACAAGGCCCGCATGTCGCGCCATGTTACCGAGCGACTGCTCGGAAAGGTGGCCTGAGATGGGCGCACTAGGGAAGGCCGAGCCAGATCTGGGCGACTTGATGCGGACGAAGCTCTCCGGCTTCGTGGCGACGCTGCGCGACAATGGTTTCATTGTCGGTCTTGCAGAATATCGTGATGCGCTCACTGTGATGAGCGGCGACAGTGCCAGCCGGCCTTCGCGGCTGCGCCCGGCGCTCAGATCACTGTTTTGCAGCCGACATTCCGACTGGACGATGTTCGATGAGATTTTTGATGCCTTCTGGCTGAAACGGGGCATGAAATCTGCCACGAGGATGTCGGGCGCACCGCAAAAGGCCCCTGACGGGGTGCAGGCGGCCGCGTCCGGAGCGCGCGGTCAGGGGGCCCAAGAACACGCGGATCATGTCCAGCGTGGTCAGGGTGAAGAGGCTTTCGAGACCGGCGAAACCCGGCGTGAGGGCGCGTCCCGCGCCGAGTTCATCGGCAAGACCGACTTCCGGCACCTGACGCATCCGGACGATCTCGCCGAGGCGCATCGCCTGGCTGAACGCCTCGCCGTTTCGATGCGTGCGCGCATCACGCGGCGCATGCGGGCACGGCGCCAAGGCCAGCGGCTTGATCTCAGGCGCACGATCCACAAGAGCATCGCGAATGGCGGCACGCCGATACAGTTGGTGTTTCGGAAGCGGCGGGAAAAACCGCTGCGGCTGGTCGTGCTTCTCGACGGCTCCGGCTCGATGAGCCTCTACTCGGCGGTGTTCCTGCGCTTCATGCATGGCGTGCTCGACGCATTTCGCGAGGCCGAGGCATTCCTTTTTCACACGCGCCTCGTTCATATCGCGCCGGCGCTGCGGGAGCGCGATCCGCAGCGTGCCGTCGAGCGGATGGCGCTGATGGGCCAGGGAAGCGGCGGCGGAACCCGCATCGGCGACAGTCTTGCAACCTTCAACAGATGGCATGCGAAACGCTGTATCCATTCGCGCACCTGCGTGATGATCGTGTCTGATGGTTACGACACGGGGCCGGCTGAGCGGCTGGGCGACGAGATGCGGGCGCTCCGGCGGCGGTGCCGGCGGATCGCATGGCTGAACCCGATGATCGGCTGGCAGGACTATGCCCCGGAGGCGGCCGGTATGAAGGCGGCGCTTCCTTACGTCGATCTCTTTGCGCCGGCTCACAACCTGGAGAGCCTCAAGGCGCTCGAACCCTATCTGGCGAGGATCTGAGCATGCAGGACACCTCCGATATTCTCGATCTGGTCAGTCAGACCAAGGCGCGTGGAGAGCCCTTTGCCATTGCAACGGTCGTCCGCACCGTCTCGGTTACGGCTGCCAAGGCGGGTGCCAAGGCTGTGGTCTTGGCAGACGGTAGCATCTCTGCCGGCTGGATCGGCGGCGGTTGCGCCCGTGGTGCCGTGCTGAAGGCTGCGGGTGAGGCCATCCGCGACGGTCAGCCTCGCCTGATCAGCATCCAGCCGAAAGACCTGCTTGAGGTGCAACAGGTCAAACCCGGCGACATGAAGGACGGCGTGTTCTACGCCCGCAACATGTGCCCGAGCCAGGGCACGATGGATGTGTTCGTCGAACCCGTCCTGCCGCGCCCGCACCTTGCTATTCTTGGCGCCTCTCCGGTGGCTGTGGCCCTTGCCGATATCGCCCGGCGCATGGGGTTCTTCGTCACGATCTGCGCGCCGCAGGCCGATCATGCCGCGTTTGGCATCACGGACCGGATGGTCGATGGTTTCGACCTCCCAACCGACGGCTCACAGCAAGGATATATTGTCATTGCGACCCAGGGACGCGGTGATAGCGCAGCGCTGAAGGCGGTTCTTGGCATCCAAAGCCGCTATACCGGCTTCGTCGGTTCGCGCAAGAAATTTGCGGCGCTGAGACGCGACCTGGAAGGCGACGGGATCGATGCCAGAGCGTTGGACGACATTCACTCGCCGGCAGGCCTCGACCTCGGCTCCATTACACCAGACGAAATTGCCTTCTCGATCGTCGCGGAAATGATCGAGATCAGGCGACGCGGCCAAAGAAACGCATAATGGGAGAACAATCATGGACATGAACGGATCACAACGCATAGAAGCGTCGCGCGAAGCCGTCTATGCGGCTCTGAACGACGTGGACATCTTGCGCCAGTGCATACCCGGCTGCGAATCCATCGAGAAGACGTCCGAAACCGAGATGGTCGCCAAGGTGACGCTGCGCATCGGCCCGGTCAAGGCGAGCTTTGCCGGCACTGTCACCCTGTCCGATCTGGATCCGCCGAATGGCTATACGATCTCTGGAGAGGGGTCAGGCGGCATGGCCGGTTTTGCCAAGGGGGGCGCCAATGTCACGCTCGAACCGGATGGCGATGCAACAATTCTGCACTATGTCGTGAAAGCCGAAATTGGCGGCAAGCTGGCACAGATGGGCAGCCGGCTCATCGACAGCACGGCGAAGAAACTGGCGGGCGACTTCTTTGAGAAATTCGGCGCGGTTGTCGGCGAACCGGCTGTAGTAGAGCCGCTTGCTGTCGAAGAACCTTCTGAAGAGAAGGCCAGCAAGGGGTGGATGAGCCGCATCCTCGGTACCAGCACCACAGCCTTCCTCATTCTCGCCCTCACGCCGGGCCTATGCTGCATCGCCGGCGATCATTCGGCTATGGGGGAAGACATGATGATGTCCTCGATCTGTTCAGAGCAGCCAGGGTTGCTCTGAACACCTGCCGGCCTTTCGTTGCGTGTAAGCGGTGCGCAGGAAAACTTGAGGCATTTCTCCCAAGAATCTGGTTTTCGTCCATATTGCTTTTGAGGCGTTCACATCCACCAAGCTGTTCCGATTCACGATGCCTTGCGGCTCTGGTCCCAGATCACAAGCGTTTCAGGAATACAGTGCAGGTGTGCGTGAACGGCACGCAAATGAGATTTCCAGTCCCGACTTTGCCTGCGGGAACCAGATTAGAGACCTGTGATCGTTCCATCCGATACTGGCTTGTCGTCCGGTTTCAACCGCCTGGCCTTGGCGTCGCCCAACATCAAAAAATCACTTCATTTCGCATCGCATGCATCCGGCCTAGCCCGCCATTTGGCCCGCTACAACCACTGAAATTCGGCGCGAAGACATGCGACGAAATGGAGTGTGGAAGATGGCAAAAGCTACCTTTTGTGTTGTACGTTCAATACGATACGAGCCAAAAGTAGATCGATCGAGACTCAACGGTAGGCAGACACCCGGTCCGCCACGAAACACAAATGTCCATACCGAATACTTGCGTGATCGCTCGCGCCGGAGCACGGTGCCCTCCCCCGAACCTGAAGTACGCCCTACGGCGGTTGCCCTCCGGAGCTGCCCGCAAGGATTTCGCGTGCCGCGCCCGGGTGGAGCTCTGTTTTTTCCGCAAGATCGATCAGATTGTAATCATTGATTTAGCCGATCACCAACGCCCGTGTCCTATTCTGGATCAAGGCAGGTTGGCAGGATTGGTTTCATGCGTGTGACGGTGGCCCTGATGATCGCGGCGGTGTTCAGCATCCTGGCGATCAAATATTCCGAGCAATCCCTCGGTGGCGGACGGTTGACTGCATCTGCGACCGATGTTTCCGCAGGTTGATCTTCTCAGACGACCCGGGTTGTGGCTTTTCGACCACAGCCTGCTGTCTTTCGATGTATTTCCAGCTTGAAAGCGGCCTCAGAGGAACCGGTTTTGCCGCAATCTCGTTGAGGATCGCCAGGCAGGAGCAAAGACCATGAGATACATTTTCATCCTGCTGATCGCCTCGGTGCTCAGCATACTCGCCTTAAAATACGCGAACAATTCGCTCGGCGGCGGCGAACTGATGGCATCGCCGATGGATGTGTCGCAGGAAACCTGATTGCACAACCGTTCATCCGGCGGCTCAGAATGCGCCGCCCCGTCAGCCTAGAAGGCCATCCAGCCATTCACGCGACAGGCGTGTTTCCAACTCCGTCGCCAGATCGTCCAAGGCCGCGTCGACACTCGCCCGATAGTTCGTTCCGCCGCCATGAACCCCGAAACTCTCGAGAAGCTTGCGTCTATAGGCGTCGCTCGAGAACAGCCCGTGCAGGTAGGTTCCGATAACGCGCCGATCGGCGGAGCCCGCACCGTCAGCCCGGCCGTCGATGCGGATCGGGGCTCGCAGCGTATCCGGTCCTTGGGTCACCCCGAGATGGATCTCGTAACCCGCGAGAGCGACGTCGTGTTCGAGAGAGTGGGCCTCGCTGTTGCGGACCGTTTTTTCCGGCGCCATCACGGTTTCGACGTCGAGCAGGCCAAGTCCGTCAACTGTGCGTGGCGCGCCTTCCAGACCAAGGGGGTCGGAAATCTGGCGACCCAGGATCTGATAGCCGCCACAAATGCCGATTACGCGTCCGCCGCGCCTGACATGCATTGCAAGATCCCGGTCCCAGCCGTGGCTCCGTAGTTCCTCCAGATCCGCAATCGTGGCCTTGGAGCCAGGCAGGACCACCAGGCCAGCATCGACAGGCAAGGGTTCGCCTGCGCGGACATAAACGAGATCGACCTCCGGTTCGGCTGCGAGCGGATCGAGATCGTCGAAATTGGCAATGCGCGACAGGACGGGCACGGCGACCTTCAAGGCGCCGCCGGTGCCCTTGACCAGGCGTTCCAGGACGACGGAATCCTCTGCCGGCAGGCGCGCGGCGGCCTTCAGCCAGGGGATGACGCCGAAGCAGGGCCAGCCGGTAAAGGTGCCTATCGCCGAAAGACCGTCGTCGAACAGCGTGACGTCACCACGGAACTTGTTGATGATGTAGCCGATGATCTGGGCGCGATCCTCGTCCGGCAGTATCGTATGCGTGCCCACGAGGGAGGCGATCACCCCTCCCCGATCGATGTCTCCGACAAGCACTACAGGCACGCCGGCGCGGGTGGCAAAGCCCATATTGGCAATATCGCCCGCCCTTAGGTTGATTTCGGCGGGCGAGCCGGCGCCTTCGACGATGACGAGGTCCTTACCCGCACAGACAGTTTCAAAACTTTCAAGGACGGCGCCCAAAAGCTGCGGTTTCAGCCGTTGGTAGTCACGACCCTTGGCCTGGCCGAAGACCTTGCCCTGGACGATGATCTGGCTGCCAGTTTCGCTCTGGGGCTTGAGCAGAACAGGATTCATGTGAACGGATGACGGCGTGCGGGCGGCGAGCGCCTGGAGCCATTGCGCACGGCCGATCTCCCCGCCGTCATCGGAGACGGCTGCGTTGTTGGACATGTTTTGCGGCTTGAAGGGCGCCACCTTGAGCCCCCTGTTCGCAGCCAGACGGCACAGTCCGGCCACAAGTATCGTCTTTCCGACATCCGATCCTGTCCCCTGCAACATGATCGCTCGTGTCATCGTATCCTGTCCCGTTTCCGCCGCGGCATTGTCTGCCTATTTTTCATGATCTTGCAGCGATCTCGCCCGCAAAGTTGATGCAAATGCGACACTGCGGCAGCCTGTCGCGGCCGATAGCTCAGCAGTTGATCATTTGCGACATTCAATGACGGTTTGCGCGCTGGTGCGGAGACTTCGCAGTGATTATCTGCTGCTCGAAACCAGCGCCCTCAAGAGCGCGGCAATCTAGGAAACACCCATGCTCTACATCCTGCAGAACCGCAATAGCCTGGCTATCGCCTGGAACGGCCGCGCGCCGCAGCACAAGACCATCGCACGCTGGGAAGTGCGCAATCCGATCTCGTTTCGCAAGGGTTGATTCTCAGCTGGCGGCCCATAGCTGACTGCGCCTCTTGCGAAGTCACTCTGACTACCGGTCGAGCCTGAAAAACAAAACGCCCCGGGACGCAATAATCGATCCGGGGCGCAACCGACAGTAACGCGTCGGCCCTCTCATCTACCGCTGTAGATGTTACCGGATCGTTAGCCCGCCGCCGCGGGCGACATTTTTTCAATTTTTTTTGTACCTGCACGCGCGCGCCTTCGCGCCTGTCATATTGACGCAGTTGGGACAGGTTAGGTCTCACGTTGGATTGCAGCCAAACCACGCTTCTGTTCCGCCCGATACAACTGCTCGTCCGTTGGGCGCATTGACCTCGCGCCGATGCCGAAATGCGGCAAAATCAGTCGCAACAATAGCTTGGCGCCGCTGCCGCCGTTGATGACAGGGGTCGCGAGAGGTTGATTTTCGGAACCAAAGACGTAGGCTTAGTGTCGTGACACGAGGTCGACGGGCAACAACGCCCCTTAAGACAAGGCCTGGTCCACTGGATGACGCACCGGCCAGACGCGTCCGGGCGCTCATGCGCATGAAGACAAAATTGGCAGCGCGGTCCGCAGTAGCCGCCCCTGCCCTTCCCGATGAACGCTGCAAGATAAGACTGGGAGGTCTTAACTCCATGAAGAAGCTGATTGCTTCCACCATTCTCGCCGCGGGTCTCTACGCAGTTGCCGGCTCTGCCCAGGCTGCCGAATGCGGTGATGTTTCGATTGCCGAAATGAACTGGGCGTCGGCCGGTGTCGCCGCCTATGTCGACAAGATCATCCTGGAAAGCGGCTATGGCTGCTCGGTGACGGTCGTCACCGGCGACACGATGCCGACGTTCGCCTCCATGAATGAAAAAGGCCAGCCGGACATGGCTCCGGAATTCTGGGTCAATGCCGTGCGTACCGCGCTTGACGAAGCCATTGCCGAAGGTCGTCTGATCCAGGCCGCCCCGTTGCTGTCGGATGGCGGCGTGGAAGGCTGGTGGATTCCGAAGTTCATCGCCGACGCCAATCCGGACATCAAGACTGTCGAAGATGCGCTTGCCCGTCCGGAGCTTTTCCCGGCGCCGGAAGATGCAACCAAGGCTGCAGTGACCAACTGCCCCTCGGGCTGGAACTGCCAGGTCTCGACCGCCAATCTCTATCGTGCACTCGGCGCCAAGGAGAAGGGTTTCGAGCTGGTTGATACCGGCTCGGCTGCCGGCCTTGACGGCTCGATCGCCAACGCTTTCGAAAACAAGAAGGGCTGGCTCGGTTATTACTGGGCTCCGACCGCAATTCTCGGCAAGTACGAGATGGTGAAGCTCTCCTTCGGCGTTGAACATGATAAGGCCTCCTGGGATGCGTGCACCGCCGTTCCAGACTGCGCTGATCCGAAGGTAAATGCCTATCCGGTTTCCGACGTCTACACCGTCGTCACCAAGGGCTTTGCCGAAAAGGCAGGCGTTGCCATGGATTACGTGAAGACCCGCAAATGGGACAACGCGACCGTCGGCAAGGTTCTCGCCTGGATGGAAGAAAACCAGGGCACCAACGAAGACGGCGCCAAGCACTTCCTCGAAACCTATCCGGACATGTGGACGACCTGGGTCGCCCCTGAGGTCGCCGAAAAGGTCAAGGCGTCTCTCTAAGCAAGATCGACGACTAACTGCGGCGGGCCCTGGTGCCCGCCGCGCTTTCTGCGAAGCGGCATGCCGCATCACGCCATTCAACGACTCCCGACGTCGCAGACGGCATGAATTCCCTTCCGGAACTCAATTAGCCTCTCACTCGGGAATATGGCATCGCCGTCAGGGGCCCATCGCAGCGTTTCACACGTCATAAAGTGCGAGGGTCGACAAGGGGAACGAGATGGCTTCGACTTTATGTAACTACCTGCCCGAAGTGCTGTGCAGGTTTCCAGAAATCGACGATACCGTCATGCGCGTCGCGCGGAAGAGTATCGATGACAGTTTCAAGGGCTTCGTGCGTGCCTATGGCAATGTCATCGACGCGGTGACCCATCCACTACAGCTCTTCCTGAACTGGCTTGAAGCGCTGTTCGTCAGCACGCCCTGGTTCATCTTTCTGGCGGTCATGGTCCTGATTGTGTATTACGCCAGCCGCAACATGCGCATCGTAGGTTTGACGATCATCGGCATGCTGTTCATCGGCTTCGTCGGTCTCTGGGAAGATACGATGATCACATTGGCCATCGTCACCGTGTCCACTCTGCTCGCCATTATCATCGGCATCCCGCTGGGGATCCTTATGGCGCGGTCAGACAGAGCCCAATCCATCATCAATCCGATCCTTGACGTCATGCAGACGATGCCGAGTTTCGTCTACCTCATTCCGGTCGTCATGGTCTTCGGCATCGGCAAGGTTCCGGGCGTCATCGCCGTTGTCATCTATGCCGTTCCGCCGATGATCCGCCTGACCAATCTCGGCATCCGACTGGTCGATCGCGAAGTGCTGGAAGCGGCAGATGCTTTCGGGTCCTCACCGCGGCAGAAACTGATGAACGTGCAGATCCCGCTCGCGCTGCCGACCGTCATGGCCGGCATCAACCAGACCATCATGATGTCGCTCGCCATGGTCGTCGTCGCCTCGATGATCGGTGTCGGCGGGCTCGGCAAGAACGTGCTGCAGGCGATCTCCAACCAGTTCCTGACGATCGGGTTCCTCAACGGTTTTGCGCTCGTTGCCATCGCCATCATCTTCGACCGCGCCAGCCAGGCTTACGGCAAGCGCCTTCAGCGCCACACGGAGGTGGTCCATGGCTAGTCACGACATCGAAATCCGCAATCTCTACAAGATCTTCGGCCCCAATGGCGGTGCCTTCATCGACCAGGTGAAGGCCGGCATGTCGAAGTCGGAGCTTAATGAGACCCACGGACATGTGCTTGGCCTCAAGGATATCAACATCGAGATGCCCGGCGGCGGCATCACCGTCGTCATGGGCCTGTCGGGCTCCGGCAAGTCGACACTGATCCGCCACATCAACCGGCTGATCGAGCCGACGTCGGGCGAAGTTCTCTATGACGGCGTCGACGTCTGTCAGATGACCCCGCTGGAGCTTAGAGAGTTTCGCCGCCACAAGACGGCGATGGTGTTCCAGAAATTCGCACTGCTGCCACACCGCACCGTGCTCGAAAACACCGTCTATGGTCTCGACATCCAGGGCATTCCACGCTCAAAGAGCGAGGAGATCGGTCGCCGCTGGATCGACCGCGTCGGGCTCTCGGGCTTCGAGGGGCATTATCCGAACCAACTCTCGGGTGGCATGCAGCAGCGTGTGGGGCTTGCCCGGGCGCTCTCCAACGATGCTGACATTCTGCTGATGGACGAAGCCTATTCGGCTCTCGATCCGCTCATCCGCGTCGATATGCAGACGGTTCTGCTCGATCTGCAGCAGGAATTGAAAAAGACTGTCGTCTTCATCACCCACGATCTCGACGAGGCGCTGCGTCTCGGTGACAAGATCGCGATCCTGAGGGATGGCGAGGTCATTCAGCAGGGTTCCGGCCAGGACATCGTGTTGCAGCCGGCCGACGACTACATCTCGGCCTTCGTCAAGGAAGTGAACCGCGGCCGTGTCATCCGTCTCGACACGATCATGGGGCCTCTGACCGGGACTGCCGAAGGTCTCGCGATGCCGGGCGCAACGGTCTTGGAGGCTGCAGCCCGCACCATGACGGATGCCCGGCAATCGAGCGCAGTGGTCACCAACGACGGCGGCACGCCAATCGGACGCGTCGATCTCCAGCAGATCATTGCCGCCATGGTCACGCCGAAGAGTCACGAAGACAACCAGATCGCCGCCGAATAGCGACGATACCAATCGATGTCTTCTACAATACGGCCCCGTCTCTCGCGGGGCCGCTCTCTTTTTCGAGATTGAAACCATATAAAGACTTCTTTATATGATTGGCATGTCAATCAAAGGATCCGCCATGGCAACCCCTTCCAATCCGCTCTCCGAACTTCTGGCCGAAAAGGGCGTGTTGCTCGCCGACGGCGCGACCGGCACCAACCTCTTCGCTCAGGGCCTCGAGGCCGGTGAGGCGCCGGAACTCTGGAACGAGGCCCAGCCGGAAAAGATCGTCAAGCTGCATCAGGATTTCGTCGATGCCGGCGCCGACATCATCCTGACCAATTCCTTCGGCGGCACGCGCCATCGCCTGAAGCTGCACCATGCCCAGGACCGCGTTCATGAACTGAACAAGAAGGCCGCAGAGATCGCTCGTTCGGTTGCCGACAAGGCACCGCGCAAGGTGATCGTCGCCGGCTCTGTCGGCCCGACCGGCGAGTTGCTGATCCCACTCGGTGCGATGTCTTACGAGGAAGCTGTTGCTGCCTTTGTCGAGCAGATGGAAGGCCTGAAAGCGGGCGGTGCCGATGTTGCCTGGATCGAGACCATGTCCTCGGCGGACGAAATCCGCGCGGCTGCCGAGGCCGCCGTCAAGGTCGGCATGCCCTATACCTTTACCGGATCGTTCGACACGGCCGGCAAGACGATGATGGGTCTTCACCCGAAGGACATTCATGGTGTTGCGCCCGACATCGGGACCGGTCCGCTGGCTGTCGGTGCCAATTGTGGCGTCGGCGCCTCCGACATCCTGCAGAGCCTGCTCGACATGACCGGGGCCAATCCGGAGGCGACTGTGATCGTCAAAGGCAATTGCGGCATCCCGGAATTCAGGGGAACCGAGATCTTCTATTCGGGCACGCCGCCGCTGATGGCGGATTATGCACGCCTCGCCCGCGATGCCGGTGCGAAGATTATCGGTGGCTGCTGCGGGACGTCCTGCGATCATCTCGCCGCCATGCGCAAGGCGCTCGACGACTATACGCCCGGGCCCCGCCCGACGCTCGACGTCATCGTCGATCGCATCGGGCCGCTGCGCAACAAGACCGCAGACGAGAGCGGCGCGCAGGAAAGCAGCCGTCGCCCCCGCCGTCGCGGCAACTGAGACAGCCAAACGAATGCAAATGGAAAAGGGCGCCACAGGGCGCCCTTTCTGTTTCCACGGTAAGCTGAGGGGATCGGCCGACGGAGCCGCAGATGACGAAGAGTTGGCTGATGGCGTCGAGGCAGCAAAACAGACATTCGAGATCGCCATCCCGCGCGTCACCTAAACGTGAGATGTAACTTCGAGCGCCCTTCGACACAGTCCGGCTATTGGACGGGTCCTCAAGGCTTCGGCTTTGCATCAAGGAGACATCACTTTGCGAAAATCAGGCCTTTTGACTTGGCTCGCAGTCAGCATGACTGCAGGCTTCGTTTCCGCCCAAGATATGAGCAGACTGCCGGATGGTGAGATAACCCGCTTTGGCAGCTATTCCGCATGGCTGGTTGGTCCGACAGATATCTATCGCCATGCGGCTCTGGGGGACGCCATTGAGGCGGAAGGCTTCGTCATCGAGCGAGACGGATCGCCTCTCTCCTATCGGCTACCGGCGGATCAGGTCTATGAAGATCGGCGTGTTCGGCTGACCGATGTGGATGGCGATGGCAGTCCGGAAGCCTTGATCATTCGGGCCGATCTGACACAGGGCGCGTCCCTTGCCCTATACACAATCAAGGGAGACGAGATCGAGTTGATGGCGGAAAGTGAGCCTATCGGCCAGAGGAGCCGCTGGCTCAATCCCGTCGGCATTGCCGACTTCAGCGGCTCAGGCGAGCCGCTCATCGCCGCAGTTGTCACGCCCCATCTGAGCGGATCGCTGCGCTTCTATCGCATCGAGGGCAAAGGGCTGGTCAATCTGGGCGGCATTGACGGTGTGACAAACCACATCAATGGTAGTCGGGATCTGGACCTCTCGAATGTTGCAGACCTGGACGGCGACGGCAGCATGGAGATCGTTCTGCCCTCGCTGGACAGGACGCGGTTGGTCGCAGTTTCCTTTCGCCAAGGACGCGCCAAAATCGAGACGGAATGGCAGGTGCCCTCGCCCATCCAACGAATGATCACGGCCGGCGATGGCACAGTCAAACTTGAATTGGCGAACGGCCAAAGATCGACTGTTAACCTGCAAAAATGAAAACGCCCGGCGCAATGGCCGGGCATCCAGTCGGAACTGCGTTTTCAATCAGCCAACGAAGGCGCGTTCGATGACGAATTCCGCCGGCTTGTTGTTGGCACCTTCGGTGAGGCCCGACTTTTCCAGGAGTTCCTTGGTGTCCTTGAGCATGGCAGTCGAGCCGCAGATCATGCCGCGATCGATTGCGGGATCAAGTGCCGGCACGCCGAGGTCGGAGAACATCTTGCCGTTTTCGATCAGGTCGGTGATGCGACCCTTGAAGGGGTAGTCTTCGCGGGTGACCGTTGCGTAGTGCTTCAGCTTGTCGCCGACCACCTCTGCTAGGAATTCGTGGTTCTTGATTTCCTCGATGAGGTCGAAGCCGTATTTCAGTTCGGCGACGTCGCGGCAGGTATGGGTGAGGATCACTTCCTCGAACTTCTCGTAGGTCTCAGGATCGCGGATCAGGCTCGCAAAGGGTGCGATGCCGGTGCCGGTCGAAAACATGTAGAGGCGCTTGCCGGGTGTCAGAGCATCGAGCACCAGCGTGCCGGTCGGCTTCTTGCGCATCAGCACCTTGTCACCCGGCTGGATGCGCTGCAGGTGCTGGGTGAGCGGACCGTTCGGCACCTTGATCGAGAAGAATTCGAGTTCCTCGTCCCAGGAAGGGCTTGCGATCGAATAGGCGCGGTAGATCGGCTTGCCCTCGACCATCAGGCCGATCATCGCAAACTCGCCGGAGCGGAAGCGGAAGCCGGCCGGCCGGGTCATGCGGAAGCGGAAAAGATGGTCGGTGTAATGGGTAACGCTCAGAACCGTTTCGGCATAGACGCCCTCGGGCACGATCAGTTCGGCATTGTCGGTCTTCACAGGAGCATTCATAGGCTGTCGGTCCTATCGTTCAGTCGATTGGGATCAAGCCTATAATCCAGACCGTCCCATTCCACAATTCAGCCGGCATGCAGATTTCGCAGCCGAGATATCCAGGAAAGCGAAGGCGGCATCCTTGACCGAGGTCAATTCGCCGCCCTCACATTGAGATTTATTGATGTCTCAGGCGCCGGTGGAGCCGAGGCGACGCCAGCTGAAGCCGCCAACTTCCTCGGAATCCCGAGCCGTCGGCTGGTAACGCTGGGCAACGCCCGTGAGACAGTTTTCGGCCAGACGGCGCTGGGCGACCGGATTGGTGACTGCGAAACTGTCGAAGCCGGTGCGCAGCATCAGCGGCACCTGGTCGATCAGCACATCACCGACGGCGCGCAACTCGCCGGTATAACCCAGACGTTCGCGGAGCAGCGTTGCATGGCTGAAGCCTCGACCGTCGTTGAAGGCCGGGAAGGCGACGGCGATCAGCGCGATGCGGTCTAGATACGGCTCGAGCTTCGTCACGTCGTCCGCCGGTGCGATCAGCACGCCGATGCCGACGTCGTTGGTTTCGCCAGCGGCTTCGACGAAGGCTTCCAGCGATAGAATGGCCTTCTCCCCCTCGCCTGCCTTGCGCTCTTCCGTTTCGGTCACCCAGCTATCGCCAACAACGAAACCGGTTTCTTTCCAGATCTTGGTCATCTCTCGTTCCGTCTCACGCGGCTTCAACTGGGGCTGCGCCATAGAGCGCGTCCTTGAACGGCTTCGGACCAACACGACGATAGGCTTCGAGGAAGGTTTCCTTCGGATCGAGGCGCAGGCCGAGATAGGTATCGACGATCGTCTCGACGGCGTCCGTTACCTTCTCCGGCTCGAAGCCGCGGCCGATGATTTCGCCGATCGAGGAGTTCTCGTCGCCGGAGCCGCCAAGCGTGATCTGGTACAGTTCGGCTCCCTTTTTCTCGACACCCAGAAGGCCAATATGGCCGACATGGTGGTGGCCGCAGGCATTGATGCAGCCTGAGATCTTGATCTTCAGTTCACCGATTTCCTGCTGTCGCTCCAGCGAGCCGAAGCGGGTCGAGATTTCCTGCGCGACCGGAATGGAACGTGCATTGGCCAGCGCGCAATAGTCCAAGCCGGGACAGGCGATCATGTCAGTGATCAGGTTGGAGTTGGCCGTGGCGAGGCCTGCCTTTTCGAGTGCCTGGTAGAGCGGATAGAGATCACCTCTGGCGACATGCGGCAGGATCAGGTTCTGCTCGTGGCTGACGCGGATCTCATCCAAGGCGTAACGCTCGGCGAGGTCGGCGACCAGATCCATCTGCGAGTCTGAGGCATCACCCGGCGTTCCGCCAATCGGCTTCAACGAGATCGTGACCATGCCATAATCGGGATGACGATGCGGCTGGACGTTCTGCTTGACCCAGGCGGCAAAGGCCGGATCGGCCTTCTGGGCGCGGGCGAGCGCTTCCCAGCCATCCGGACGATCTGTCAGCGCCGGCGGGGCGAAATAGGTTTCGATGGCGCGGATATCGCCTTCCGGCAGCTTCAATTCGCCGTCACGGATCTGGTCGAATTCGGCTTCGACCTGACGCGTCAGTTCCTCGACGCCCGTCTCATGGACCAGGATCTTGATGCGCGCCTTGTACTTGTTGTCGCGGCGGCCATGCAGGTTATACACGCGCACGATCGCGGTGATGTAGGTCAGAAGATCGGCCTCCGGCAGGAAGTCGCGGATCTTCTTGGCGATCAGCGGCGTGCGGCCCTGGCCACCGCCAACATAGACGGCAAAGCCGAGTTCGCCCGCTTCGTTCTTCTTCAGATGCAGGCCGATGTCATGCACCTGGATCGCGGCACGGTCCTTTTCGGCACCCGTCACGGCGATCTTGAACTTGCGTGGCAGGAAGGAGAATTCCGGATGCAGCGAGGACCACTGGCGCAGGATCTCGGCATAGGGGCGCGGGTCGGCGACTTCGTCGGCGGCAGCACCAGCGAAATGGTCGGCGGTCACATTGCGAATGCAATTGCCGGACGTCTGGATGGCGTGCATCTCGACGCTTGCGAGATCCTCCAGAATGGCCGGCGTGTCCGAGAGCTTCGGCCAGTTGTACTGGATGTTCTGGCGGGTGGTGAAGTGACCATAGCCGCGGTCGTACTTGCGGGCGATATGCGCCAGCATGCGCATCTGCCTGGAATTCAGCGTGCCATAGGGAATGGCGACGCGCAGCATATAGGCATGCAGCTGGAGATAGACGCCGTTCATCAGGCGCAGCGGCTTGAATGCGTCTTCGGCAAGCTCACCCGACAGGCGGCGAGCCACCTGGTCGCGGAACTGTTCTACGCGGGCCGACACAAAAGCGTAGTCGAATTCGTCATAACGATACATGTCTTACCTCAGGCCTCAAGCCGCGATGAATGCCGGGTCGGCATAACCGTGACCCTCGGCATAAGCAATGGTCGGGCCTTCCGCCCGGATACGTTCCCGCAGGCGCAAGGGGCGCAGCTTGCCGTCTTTCTCCTCGATCTCGATGACGTTCACATCGACAACGAGATTGCTGGCAAAGGCCTGCTTGCCGGCGGTTTCCAGCGCTTCGACAGCCTCGGCATGGCGGGCAATGAAGGCTTCCTGCAGACGCTCGGTCCACTGGCCATTTGCGTCGAGCCAGACGGCGATGCCGTCGGTCAGGCGGTTTGCGGTCAGAACCTTGTCTACCATGTCAATTCCTCTGCGTTTCCAGTTCAGCCGTCACGCGCGCGCCCAAAGGTTCGGAGCGGCTGAAATCGGCGCCGGCGACGGCGTCGCCGATGATGACCATGACCGGACCCGTGAGCTCGGTGCGAGCCTCCAGGCCTGGCAATTCCTTCAATGTGCCATGCAGCAGGCGGCTGTCGCGGCGTCCAGCATTTTCGACGACGGCGACCGTCGTGTCCTCAGCGAGCCCGCCTGCCATCAGCCGTTCGGCGACCGAGGCCGCCACTGTGCGACCCATATAGACGGCAACGGTCGCGCCGGACAGCGCGAGACGCGCCCAATCCGGCAGCACATTGCCCTGAAGATCATGGCCGGTCGTGAAAACCAGCGACGAGGACACGCCACGCAGCGTCAGCGGCAGTTCGAAATCAGCGGCGGCAGCGAGTGCCGAGGTAACGCCCGGCACGATCTCATAGGCAATGCCCGCGTCACGAAGGGCAGCCATCTCCTCACCGGCACGACCGAAGACCAGTGGATCGCCGGACTTCAGGCGGACGACGCGCTTTCCGGCATGGCCGAGTTCGACGAGGAGCGCGTTGATTTCGCTTTGCGACTTCGAATGGCAGCCCTTGCGCTTGCCGACCGGGATGCGCTCGGCATCGCGGCGACCCATGTCGACCACTTCGCGCGGCACCAGCGCATCGTAGACGATCACGTCGCATTCCATCATCAGGCGATGGGCGCGGAGCGTCAGCAGATCTTCGGCACCCGGGCCTGCACCGACGAGAAACACGCGGCCCTCGACGCGGTCGGCAGCGACACCCTTCAGAATACGTGTCGCCTCACGGCGGGCGAGGCTGATCTCGTCGGATTCGACGTGGTCGGCGACCTTGCCCTTGAAGAAATCGCGCCAGAACAGCCGGCGCGGCGCACCGCGCGGCACGAGGCGATCGACGGCGCGCCGATAGGAATTGGCGAGGCGACCGAGCTTGCCAAGCGAACGCGGCAGGAGACGGTCGATGTCGGCACGGATCATTTGCGCGAGAACCGGACCTACGCCTTCGGTGCCGATGGCGACCGCAATTGGTGCGCGGTTGACGAGGGCGGGCGTATAGAAATCGCAGTAGTCGGGCTGGTCGACGGCATTGGCGGGAATGCGGGCAGCGCGGGCGGCGGCCACGATCTCGCGGTCGAGAGCGCCCTCACCCGTTGCAGCAAAAACCAGGCGCGCACCGTCAACCTGCGAGGGCTCGAAGGGCAAAGCCACCTGTTCGATGCCGTGCTGGGCGAGGTAGGCAGCGTAGTCATCTTCCGGGGCATCGGCATAGGCAATGATGCGGGCTTCGGTGTTTTTCAGCAGGCGTGCCTTCGCATAGGCCTCGTCGCCGTTTCCGAAAACGGCGGTAACCTCATTCTCGACCTTGAAGAAGGCCGGAAAGACCGAAAGCTGTTTGTCCTGCTGCACCATGAATCATCCGTTCAACGTCGAACGCATCATCGCGTTTTGGCCTTAAGAATTGAAGAAACAGGAATCCCTTCGTCCCCACTCTGCGGTATTTCTGTCCTAGTCCCCCAGCCCTTGCGAGCAAAATGCACCGGCTTGCACACACTCCATCGCGATCCCGTCGACCTCTAGCAAATGGCGGGAAAAACCGAACTCAGCGCATCATTTCCCTTTCGGCTGGCGCTCGGCAAGCGCTAGGATCGCATTGCACAACATTGCGGAGCGTATCACCTTGACCACACCGGAGCTCACCCGTCGCCTTCTCGACGTGATCGAACATCACATCCTGCCGCTGACGGCC
The DNA here is from genome assembly GCF_009650195.1 of Agrobacterium sp. MA01. NCBI lineage: Bacteria > Pseudomonadati > Pseudomonadota > Alphaproteobacteria > Hyphomicrobiales > Rhizobiaceae > Agrobacterium > Agrobacterium sp. MA01. The sequence continues at coordinate 1,763,553 of NZ_CP045854.1, read as the reverse complement.
AAAGGTGTCGCAGCCGGCAACAAGGTTTTCGGCGCCGCGATCCTCAGGAAGTCGGACCTGTCTCTCGTTCTCGCCGAGACCAACAATGAACTCGAGAACCCGCTCTGGCACGGCGAGGTTCATACGCTGAAGCGCTTTTACGAACAGGGCGAGCGTCCTGATACCAAGGACCTGATCTTTCTCTCGACCCATGAACCCTGCACGATGTGCATGTCGGCGATCACCTGGGCCGGCTTCGACAATTTCTACTATTTCTTCAGCCACGAAGACAGCCGTGACGCCTTTGCCATCCCGCATGACCTGAAAATCCTGAAGGAGGTTTTCTGCCTCGAACCCGGTGGCTATCGGCGGCAGAACGCCTTCTGGCTAAGCCATGCGATGATCGAAATGGTGGCCTCCGCCAGCGATGCCGATCGCCCTGCCCTTTTTGAACAGGTGAGCCGCATCAAGGCGGAATATGACCTGTTGTCGGAAACCTACCAGTCGTCCAAGGGCGACAATGACATTCCGCTCAACTGAGCGAGCCACACGGGATTACAATGGAAGCCTCCACCGACATCAACCGCCTGCTTGAGATCATGGCGGCGCTGCGCCAGCCCGAGACGGGCTGCCCCTGGGACATCGTCCAGACCTTCGAGACGATCAAGCCCTATACGATCGAGGAGGCCTATGAGGTGGCGGATGCCATCGAGCGCAAGGATCCGGATGATCTCTGCGAGGAGCTGGGCGATCTCTTGCTGCAGGTGGTCTTTCATGCGCGGATCGCGGAGGAACAGGGTCTGTTCTCCTTCGGCGACGTGGTCGAGGCGATCAGCCGAAAGATGATCCGTCGTCATCCGCATGTCTTCGCCCGCTCGGATGCCGATACGCCGGAAGCCGTGAAGGCGCAGTGGGACACGATCAAGCAACAGGAGAAGGCGGAACGGCTCGCACGCCGCGCTGCCCGTGGATCGGCTGCCGATCCCGACACCGGCTATCTCGGCTCGGTGCAGCGCTCCTTTCCTGCGCTGACAGAGGCATTGAAACTGCAGGAGCGGGCAGCCAAGGTCGGCTTCGACTGGTCGGAGGCTGCCCCCATCCTCGACAAGATCGAGGAGGAGATCGGCGAATTGCGCGAGGCGCTGGCCGGGAACGAGCCGGACAAGGTCAAGGACGAACTCGGCGACCTGATTTTCGCATTGGTCAATATCGGCCGGCATGTGGGGGCGGAGCCGGAACAGGCCCTGCGTAGGACGAATACGAAGTTTCGCAATCGTTTCAGCTATATAGAAACATCTCTTCATGCATCAGGCGAGACGCTGGAAGCAGCTCCGCTCGAACGGATGGAAGAGCTCTGGCAGGCGGCAAAAGGCATCCAGCGGCAAATTGGTTGAACCAGCATGAAGCTCACGGGACTTGATGTTGCCATTGCAGGTGCTGGCGTCGGGGGATTGGCGCTCGGCACCATGCTCGCCCGGTTCGGCGCCTCCGTGACACTTTACGACCAGATGGATGCGCCCCGTCCAGTTGGCTCCGGTTTCGTGCTGCAGCCGACGGGGGCTCAGATTCTTGCGGCCATGGGGCTTCTCGATATAGTCGCCGCACGCGGGCGACGCATCGACCGGATGGTCGGACGCTTGAAAGACGGCGGCAAGCCGGTGCTCGACGTGCGCTACCGGTCGGGCGAGTTCGGGATCGCTGTCCAGCGGGTGGCGCTGTTCGACACCTTGTTCGAGGCGGCGCGCGCGGCCGGCGTGACTTTCGAGGCATCGGCGCGGGTCCGCGGCGTTGAGCCGGGGCCACGTGCCCGCCTTGTCTTTCAGGACGGTGCGCGTTCATTGCCGGCAGATCTTGTGATCGATGCCATGGGTGCCAATTCCCCGATCGGCAGTCGCCCGGATAGCGAACTCAGTTATGGCGCACTCTGGGCCACGGTGCCCTTCCCCGATGGCGGGCCATTCCAAGAGAACCTGCTCGAACAGCGCTACGACCGTGCCTCGCTGATGGCAGGTGTACTGCCGGTCGGGACCGCCCGCGAAGGGGCGCCCGCCATGGCGACCTTCTTCTGGAGCCTGCGAACGGCTGACCATCCCGAATGGGTCAAGGCTGGACGCGACGCTTGGCTGGAGGCGGTGGCCAAGCTCTGGCCCGCTGCGCTTCCGCTCGCGGCCGTCGCGGAGCCGGTTCATGCCCGCTATCGCCACCAGACGCGCCCGCCGGTGATCGGGCGGCATGTCGTGAGGATCGGTGATGCCTGGCATGCGACAAGCCCACAGCTCGGCCAGGGCGCGAACATGGCGCTGCTCGACGCTGCATCGCTCACCTCCGCACTGGTTGATGCAGAGGACGTCGAAGCGGCGATCGCACGGCATCTGCGGCAAAGGCAGATGCATGTGCGCAGCTACCAGTTCCTCAGTCGGGTGCTGACGCCCTTCTACCAATCGGACAGCCGCCTCCTGCCTGCCTTGCGGGATCATCTGATCGCGCCAGTGACGACTTTGCCGGGCGTGCGATCCATCATCTCGACGCTTGTGACGGGCGATCTTCTCGACCCCGTCGGTCGGCTGCGGCTCTCCGAGACATTCGGGCGCGACGCAGAGGCCCGGTCGCACTCGTAATCGTCCATTCGCAACAGTCATTGCCCTTGGCTTGGCAGCGAGGATGCAGGACCGAGACTTGGGTTGCGGTCAAGGTGGCGAAGAGCCGTTCGAATACGGCGCCATGCCAGGGGCAGCCGGGCGTCGCGAGCGGGTTTTCCTGGATTGCTAGCTGCACGACCGGTTGGCGCCAGCCACGGACCTCACCTGAGAACCGGCCGCTCCCGGCAAAGGTCCAGGCATGGGCCGAGATAGCACGGACAAGCACGCGAGCCGAGACGGCGGCCGGCAAGTGCGGCAACAGGCGGCGGGCCGGTTTCGGGATGCGATGGGCCAGCAGATAGTGGCCGGTACGGTGTCCCGCTTCCGCCAGGACGCGGGTGGCGTCCTGATCCGACAAGGTGTCGCAGAGTACGGCGAAGAGGCGCTGCGGCTCGCGTTCATCCAGCATCGTGCCGGGTGGATCGGCGTAACGATGGCCGATGCCCGCGCGATCAAAGATCTGGCGGGCCGTTTCTTCGCCAAACAGCGCCGATAGCGCCTGTCCCGTCTGGATCAGGCTGTTCGGCCCGATCCGGGCTGGCGGCCTGGCTTCTGGGACATCATCTGCGACATCGTCGTCGTACAGTCGCGCCAAGCTGCTGTCAGACGTGGGCATCGTGGCTCTCCGGCCCTCCGCCGCAGACAAGAACGGGTGTCCGCGCCTCTTCCGCCGCCCCAGCCTTGCGTGCGCGCAGCTGGCTGGCTCTGTCGGAGGCCGCCTGCCAATCGTCGATCTGGGCCGGTGCGATCTTGCGGGTCATGTCGAAGCCGAAATCGACCTTATCCTTGGATTGCGGCCCCCAGTAATTGTGCTTGCCGAGATCGTAGAATTTTCGTTCGAAGCCGGCTTTCATGAAGGCCTTGAGACAGCCGAGAAGATAGCGCCGCCGAAAGCCCTTGCCGCGCCACGGATAATGAAAAAGCGCCTTGATCATGTAGAAGCGTCGGTAGTTGTTCATGACGCGGTCGAGCAGTTCTGCGCGGTCCATGGCATCCGGCTTCATGATCGGTGTTACGAAATTGTATTTCGAGAAGTCGAAGATCTCGACCTTGTCGCCGAGTTCCTGGAAAAGCGGCGAGAAGGGCCAGGGCGTATACATCGCCCAGTTGGCGAGATCCGGGTTCCAGTCGCGCGCCATGCGATAGGTCTCTTCCAGCGTCTCCGCCGTCTCGTTTTCCAGGCCAACGATGAACTGCGCCTCGGTGAAAATATCGGCTTCGCGGAGAAGACGGATCGCCTTCTTGTTCTCGGCGACCTTGGTTTCCTTGTTGAAGCGGTCGAGCTTCAGCTGGGCGGCGGCTTCCGTGCCGAGCGAGACATGCACGAGGCCGGCCTTGCGATAGAGGGCCAAATATTCCTCGTCGCGGATGATATCGGTAACGCGGGTGTTGATGCCCCATTTCACCTTGTCCGGCAGGCCGCGGGCAATTAGCTCTTCGCAGAAGGCGATGAACTTCTTGCGATTGATGGTGGGCTCCTCGTCGGCGAGGATGAAGAAGCCGACCTGATGGTCGTTGACCAGCTTTTCGATCTCGTCGACCACCTTCTTCGGATCGCGGATGCGGTAGTCGCGCCAGAACTTCCACTGCGAGCAGAACGAGCAGGTGAAGGGGCAACCGCGCGCCATGTTGGGGATCGCGACGCGCACGCCGAGCGGCACATAGATGTATTTCTCCCATTCGAGCAGCGTCCAGTCCGGCTCGACGGCATCGAAGTTCTTGACGGTGGGAGCCGCTGGCGTCGCGATGATCTTGCCGTCGTCGGTGACATAGGCGAGACCCTTGATGCCCGCCCTCGCCTCCTTCCAGTTGCCGGCGGCAAAGGCGCGGGCAAGTTCGACGATGATCTCCTCGCCCTCGCCACGGACGATGACGTCGATATAGGGCGCCTCGGTCAAGACCTGCTGGTACATGAAGGTGGCATGGATGCCGCCGAGAACCCGGAGCGCCTTGGGGCAGACCTCTTTTGCGATCTCGAGGCAGCGCTCAGCCATGTAGATCGACGGGGTGATCGCGGTGCAGCCGATCAAATCCGGCTGAAGGCGGCGCAATTCGTCACGCAGCCGGTCTTCGGTCATGTCGTTGGTCATGGCATCGAGGAAGTGGATGTCAGTGAAGCCCGCGGACTTCAGCGCCCCGCCGAGATAGGCGACCCAGGCGGGTGGCCAGTTGCCGGCAATCTCGGCGCCGCCGGAATGATAGTTCGGATGAATGAAGACGACGCGCATGACCACCTCCCAAATGTGTAAACAAAAGTTGACACATCTTGTCGGACGATCAGTTGACCTGGATCAATGGGTTGAGAGGGGGCTCAGCGCTCCCAATCTTCTTTTTCGGTTGGCTTCTGGGCCCCGAGCTTGCGTTCGAGTTCCTGGGCCTGGCGGTCGGTCAGGCGTACGTCGAGGCTGACGGAGCCGTCTTCATGGTCCTCCCGGTCGCTGACGACGGCGTTTTCATAAAGCCAAGAGATCACCGCGTGCTTGTCGGCGGGAATGGTGATCGTCGCCTCGGTCAGGACGCCGGAGAGGCGCTGCGAGATCACGTCGAGAAGCGTGTCGACGCCCTCCCCGCTGACGGCGGAGACGGGCAGTACATTTTCGCGGCCGGCCGCCTTTTGAAGGATTCCGTCGTGGTTCTCGGGATCGAGGCGGTCGATCTTGTTCCAGACTTCAAGGATGCGCTCGGCGCGTTCCTTCTCGTCGATGCCGAGATCGTCGAGAATGCGCAGGACATCGGCAGACTGGGCACCGTTGTCCGGGTCCGACATGTCGCGGACATGCAGGACCAGATCGGCTTCCAGCACTTCTTCCAGCGTCGCGCGGAAGGCGGCGACGAGGTGGGTCGGCAGGTCGGAGATGAAGCCGACGGTGTCGGACATGATCACGGTTCGGCCATGCGGCAGCTTCATCCGGCGCAGCGTCGGGTCAAGCGTCGCGAACAGCATGTCTTCGGCGAGCACGCCCGCACCGGTGATGCGGTTGAACAGCGTCGACTTGCCGGCATTGGTGTAACCGACAAGTGCCACGATCGGATGCGGCACCTTGCGGCGCTTGGCGCGGTGCAGCTGGCGGGTCCGGACCACCTGTTCGAGCTCGCGCTCAAGCTTGATGATCTTGTCCTGCAGCTGGCGGCGGTCGGCTTCGATCTGGGTTTCACCCGGACCACCCATGAAGCCAGCACCACCGCGCTGGCGTTCAAGGTGGGTCCAGGAACGGACCAGACGGCCCTTCTGGTAATTCAGATGGGCGAGCTCGACCTGCAGCGTGCCTTCCTTGGTGGAGGCGCGGCGGCCGAAGATCTCAAGGATCAGGCCCGTACGGTCGATGACCTTGGCGCCCCATTCCTTTTCGAGATTGCGTTGCTGAACCGGGGTGAGCGGATGATCGACGATGACGAGACCCGCGTCGAACTCGTCGAGCAGTGCCTTCACTTCGGCGATCTTGCCAGATCCCATCAGCGTTGCCGGGCGCGGCTGGTTGACCTGAACAATCAGACCCTGAACGATGGTGAGGTCGATGGCACGGGCAAGGCCGATCGCCTCTTCGAGACGTGCTTCGTTGGACCGGCTCGGGGCCGGCGGGGCCCCTTCAGGCAGTGCTTGCGCCTTCGCCTGCTTCAGGACGGGCACGAGCACGAGCGCCCGCATGTCATCCCGGCGCTTTTCGTCCTCCGGGATGATCGATTCGTTCTTTGTATCTCGGCTTGTGATGATCTCAGTCCTGTCCGGAAGAGGCTTCGTCGTTCTCGAACATCGTCATCGGCTGGCCGGGCATGATGGTCGAGATGGCGTGCTTGTAGACCAGCTGGGAATGGCCGTCGCGTCGCAGGAGAACACAGAAATTGTCAAAGGATGTCACAACACCGGTCAGCTTCACGCCGTTGATCAAGAAGATCGTCAGCGAAATCTTCTGCTTTCGTACGGTGTTGAGGAAGAGATCCTGCAGGTTCTGAGAACGTTCCGCCATGGCGCCGCTTCTTTCTTTCTTGCCGGTCCTTTGTCGACCGGTGTGATTATTGTTTGTTAACTGATCAGCGTCGGGAAAATGCCCCTCGTCCCTTCGCCGAAAAAACGTGGTATCAAATCACCGTCTTCTCCGCAACGTCGAAAAAGGTCGAACGGATGCGCTCGGCCATGGCGCCGGGATGGCCGTTTCCGATCGGCTGGCCGTCGATTTCGACGATCGGAAAACAGATGCTGGTGGCGGCGGTGATGAAGACCTCGCGCGCATTGAGCATTTCCTCGCGGGAAAACTCTCGCTCCTGCACGTTGATCCCCAACCTGTCCGTTACGTCCATCAGGCCTGTGCGCGTGATGCCGCGCAGGATGCCGTGTTCGGCGGGACGGGTGACGAGCACCCCATCCTTATCGACGATCCAGACATTGGTCGCCGCCCCTTCCGTCACCATGCCGCGCGAATCGACATAGATCGCTTCCTGCGCACCCTTCTCCTTGGCCGCCTGACGGGCCATGGCATTGGGCAAAAGGCCGACTGTCTTGATGTCGACGCGGTCCCAACGGTTGTCCGGCAGAGTGATCGCCTTCAGACCCGTCTCATTCTTCTTCGCGATCACAGAGGGATCGGTGATCTTGGCTGTGATCACCAGGCTCGGCGGCGTGTCGGCTGAGGGATAGACGTGGTCGCGCCGGGCCACACCGCGCGTCACCTGGAGATAGAAGAGACCATTCTTCACACGATTGCGGCGTGCCACTTCACGGATGACCTGGGTCAGGGCCGCGCGGCTCATCGGGGACTTCATCTGGAGTTCGGACAACGAACGATCAAGGCGATCAAGATGTCGGGTGAGATCGACGATCACACCATGGCGGATTTCGCAGACCTCGTAGACCCCATCGGCGAATTGGTAGCCGCGATCCTCGATATGCACCGCCGCGTCGGCATGAGGCAGGTAACGGCCATTGACATAGGCGATGCGTGGCATGGGGTTGGGACCTTCAGAAATACTGGATCGAAACGCGGAAGAGTTGCTCGACGTGGCGTACGGCGTCGGCAGCGGCGAACATGACGACGCGATCCTTGGCCTTGATCTTGGTTTCACCATTCGGGCGGATCACCGTCTTGTCGCGCAGGATTGCGCCCACGCGCAGACCGGGCGGAAGCTCGAGTTCACGGAAGGGCTTGCCGACGAGCGGCGAGGTCTCAAGCGCCTCAGCCTCGATGACCTCGGCTTTGCCCTTCTGGACCGCATAGACGGCGCGGATACGGCCCTTGCGCACGTGCTGGAGTACGCGCGAAATCGTCACGGCACGCGGATTGATGTGAGCATCAATGCCAATCGACGTCGCCAGATCATGGAAGGACGGGCTGTTGATCAGCGCCATACCCGACTTGCAGCCCAGGCGCTTGGCCATCGCGGCACTCAGGATGTTTGTCTGATCATTGTTGGTCAGTGTCACCATCAGGTCGGCGTCCTGGATGTCAGCCTGCTGGAGGATGTTCTGATCGAGCGCCGAGCCATGCAGCACGATGCCGTCCTGCAGTTGATCCGATACGGACAGCGCGCGCTCGCGGTCGTTCTCGATGATCTTCAGACGCGTCTTCGGCTGCATCTGCTCGATAGACTTGGCGACGTAGTAACCGATGTTACCGCCGCCGGCGATGACGATACGGGCGGCTTCCTGTTCTTCATGGCCAAAGAGGCCAAGCGTTCGACGGGCGTGATCCCGCTGGCAGATGACATAGGCGAGGTCACCCACCTGCAGGTGGTCCTGCGAGCGAACGACATGCAGCCGACCATTGCGCCAGATTGCACAGACGGTGGCCATGAGATCAGGGAAGAGCTCGCTCAACTGATTGAGCGGCGTATCCACCACCGGGCAATCTTCCATGCACTCGATGGCGAGCATCGCGATATGGTCGTCGGCGAAACGGACGATATCGGTGGCGCCGGGGAAGGAAATCCGGCGCAGCACCATCTTGCCGACTTCGATTTCCGGCGAGATCGTGACGTCGATCGGCAGGTTGTCGCGACTGAAAAGGTCCGAATATTCGGGACGCAGATAGTTTTGTGAGCGAATACGGGCAATCTTGGTCGGCACGTTGAAGAGCGAATGCGCGACCTGGCAGGCTGTCATGTTGATCTCGTCATAAAGCGTGACGGCGATCAGCATTTCCGCCTGGTCTGCGCCGGCGCGCGCCAGCACGTCCGGATGGGCGCCGTGACCGACATAGCCGCTGACATCGAGGGTCTCGGTGATGTGCGAGACAAGCGACGCCGAGGTGTCGATCACCGAGACGTCGTTGCCTTCCTGGGAGAGGCGTTCGGCGATGCCGTAACCGACCTGGCCCGCGCCGCAGATGATGACTTTCATGGCAAGCTTCCTGCCCCAGGTTCGCGTCTACCGGATTCGTTTCGCCCGCTTATACGCCAAGCGATTTCAGTTTGCGATGGAGGGCCGAGCGTTCCATGCCGACGAATTCCGCGGTCCGCGAAATATTGCCACCGAAGCGGTTGATCTGGGCAATCAGATAGTCGCGTTCGAACATCTCGCGCGCTTCGCGCAGCGGCAGCGTCATGATGTGCGTGTCGTTGCGAGCAGAGACCTTGGGCAACATGTCGGACAGATCCTGCGGCAGCATTTCGGCGCTGATCGGCGAATCAGGGCTGTCGCCCTGAGCCAGGATCATCAATCGTTCGATGTTGTTGCGCAGTTGACGGATGTTGCCCGGCCAGTCGTTCGCCTGCAGAACCGCCATCGCATCGTCGCCGATCTTGCGCTGGCGGATGCCGGCCTGTTCGGAAACCTGACGCATGAACATGTCGACGAGGAAGGGAATGTCCTCGCGGCGCTCGGCGAGTGCCGGCACCTTGACCGGGACCACGGCCAGGCGATGAAACAGGTCCTCGCGGAAGCGCCCCTCCGCGATCAGGCTCTCCAGGTTGTATGCGCTCGACGAGATGATGCGGACGTCGACCTTGACGCGCTTGGATCCGCCGACACGCTCAAACTGCTGTTCGACGAGCACGCGCAGGATCTTGTTCTGCGTTTCGCGCGGCATTTCGCCGATTTCATCGAGATAGAGGATACCGCGATGGGCCTCTTCGAGCGCACCGATTCGGCGCGGCTGGCCAGGCGTGCCTTCAGTGCCGAATAATGCCATTTCCATCCGATCGGGCGTGATCGCCGCCGCGTTCAGGGATACGAAGGGGCCGCCCGAGCGGGTCGACCGCTTGTGGATCATCCGGGCCACCAGTTCCTTGCCCGAACCGGAGGGGCCGAAGATCATGATGCGGCTGTTGGTCGGCGCAATCTTTTCTATCGTCTGGCGCAATTGCGAGACGGCGACCGAGGTGCCGATGAGTTCAATCGCGTCACCCGTGCGGCGCTTCAATTCGGAGACCTCGCGTTTCAGCTTGGAATTCTCCAGCGCGCGCTCGGCAATCAGGATCAGCCGATCCGCCTTGAAGGGCTTCTCGATGAAGTCGAAGGCGCCCCGCTTGATCGCCGATACTGCTGTCTCGACATTGCCATGTCCCGAGATCATCACCACAGGCAAGTCGGGATGGCGCAGCTTGATCTCGTCGAGCAGCGACAGGCCGTCGAGGCGGCTGCCCTGCATCCAGATGTCGAGGAAGACCAGCCGCGGCACACGATCCGAAATGGCGGCCAGAGCGCTGTCGGCGTCGTGCGCCGTCCTGGTCTCATGCCCTTCGTCGCTCAGGATGCCGGAGACGATCTCGCGAATGTCTTCTTCGTCGTCGACTACGAGAATATCAGAGGCCATGGACCTTTTCCTTATCGCTTTCAGTCTCGATGGCGGTAGCGTCTGCTCGCGGCAGGATGATGCGGATCATCGCGCCCCTGCCCCGGTCGAAATCGGCCGGTGCGTCATGCAGCTCGAGCTGCCCGCCATGCTCTTCAATGATCTTCTTCACGATCGCGAGTCCAAGGCCGGTGCCCTTCTCGCGCATCGTCATGTAGGGCTCGAGAATCCGATGGCGGTTCTCGCTCGGCAGCCCGCGGCCATTGTCGATGACATCGACAATGAACCGGTCCTGGTCACCGTCGAAGGCCGACCGAACCAGGATCTTGCCGCCCTCGCCAAGTTCGTCCTTCGGCACGGCTTCGATCGCTTCGACGGCGTTCTTGACAATGTTTCCGACCGCCTGCGCCAGCATGCGTGCATCGAAGTTTCCTTCGAGCGGCTCGGTGCCAAAGTCCCGCTGGAACTCGATTTCAGCACTGCCGATTTCGCGCAGAAAGACGGCGTCCGTCAGGATCTCGCGGAGGTCGGAGCGTTGCTTGGTCGGCTTCGGCATGCGGGCAAAGGCCGAGAACTCGTCGACCATCCGGCCGATGTCCTCGACCTGACGGACGATGGTATCGGTGCACTGGTTGAAGACGGCCTTGTCATCCTCGGCAATCTGCTTGCCAAAGCGACGCTTGAGGCGTTCGGCCGACAGCTGGATCGGCGTCAGCGGGTTCTTGATTTCGTGTGCGATGCGCCGTGCGACGTCGGCCCAGGCCGTCGAACGCTGGGCCACGACCAGATCGGTTATCTCGTCGAGGGTGATGACATAGGAATCGACCGAGCCGCGTGTCTCCTCGCGGGTGACCTGCACGTTGAGCGTCCGCTCCTTGCCACCTCGGATCATGTTGATCTGCTCGCGATAGCCACCGCGATGACGGACGGCGGCCTCTGCGAGCACACGATCCACTTCCGGAGCCACCAGAGCAAGTTTCTGCCCGATCAGCTGCTCGGAGGGCAGCGCCAGGAAATACTCGGCCGATGGATTGACGATTGTGATGATGCCGTCGTCTTCGACGCCGATGACGGCAGCCGTGACACCGGACAATACGGCCTCGATGAAGCGGCGACGGTCATCGACCTCATCCTTGGCCTCGAGGATCTCGTCACGCTGCGAACGGATTTGCGAGACCATCTTGTTGAAGGTCCGCGAAAGGCTGCCGACATCGCCATCGGCGGCGCGAACCGGCACGATGACGCTGAGGTTGCCCGAGGCGATGCTGTCCGCCGCGCCGATCAACAGCCGGATCGGTCTGACGATCCGGTCGGCAACCGCAATCGCCGTCCAGATGGCCGCGAGCAAAACGATCAACGCGAAGCCGAGATAGAGAATGGCGAAGGCGATCTGCAGCGTTGTTCGGCCATCTTCCATTGACTGGTATTCGGCGGTGTTCTCCTCCATCAGGCGCATGGCTTGCATGACCTTCGGATCGACGGCGCGTATGGTGTAGAGAAATGTGCCGGAAATGCTCTCCAGCTTGATGATGGCGCCGACGAGGTTGGTCACGCCGGGTGGGATCAGCGTCGGCTGGCCGGAAGCGGCGCTGCCAAGGGCATCGCGCGGAATCGCTGGAAGCGGCTTGTCCGTATCGATATCGGCCTGTGTGATCGCCGATCCGTCCTCGCGCACCAGAAAGGCGCCCAGCATGCCGCGGCCCCGGGCCTGGCGCGTCATCAGATCCACAAAGCCCTGGCGGTCGAGATAGAAGAGGGCGCGATTGCGTTCCAGGTCGTTGGCCATCGAGATCGTCTGGCCCTGCAGATAGCTTGCGCTTTCCAGCATGTAGGCCTGGGCGACGTTCATCGACGAGGAGACGATCGACTGCGTTCTGATCGAGAACCAACGGTCGAGGCCGACATTGAGCGTAATCGACGCGAAAATCGCCACCAGGATCGCCGGCGTGATCGCGATGATGGAAAACAAGGCGACGATTCGCACATGCAGGCGCGCGGCGGCACGCCCTCGGTTGCGCGCCTTGAAGAGACGCATCACCTCGCGGCCGATCAGGAACATCAAGCCGACGATGAACAACGAATTGATGACCGCAGACGCAATGAGGACCTCCGAGGTCGGCTCGATTGCCGTAAGGCCCAGCAAGATCGGCAGCGTCAGTGATGCACACAGGAGCGCGCCGCCAGCCAAAAGAAGGCCCGGCAGTGCGAAGGATGCGCGCCGATCCTGCGCCAATGCGCTGTCGACGTCTGCTGCGGAGGCAGTCCTCACGCGTGCCATCGTTTTCCCCCGGATCCGCGAAACCGGATCTCGTTGATGCGGCGACCTCTCGATCGCGGCAAATCTCTATGCTTCAAAGCTCCGACGAACCTACCTCGCGCCAAGAGCGCGTCAGGCCTCGAAGCAACGTGGCTTTTGAGCAACGCATTGTGGCGAAATTGCAACGGCGGCTTGAGCCTTGTCAAGCCGAGCGGGAACTGCGGTAAACCGACACGCCGAGCTCGCGGATCTTCTTGCGCAGCGTGTTGCGGTTCAGGCCGAGCAGATCGGCCGCCTTGATCTGGTTGCCTCGGGTGGCAGTCAGGGCGGCAAGGATCAGCGGATACTCCATCTCGGTCAGGACCCGGTCGTAGAGACCCGACGGCGGAAGCGCTTCACCGAAGGACGCGAAATAGGTCCGCATGTTTTCTTCGACGGCCTGGGAGATCGTCATCGTGCCCGAGGGCATGCCGACCTTGGAGATCGGGCTGTCGGCGACATCGGCGCGCAGTTCCTGCTCGACGATTTCACGGGCAATCACGTCCTGTGGGTAGAGCGCCATCAGGCGGCGTACCACGTTCTCCAGCTCGCGCACGTTGCCGGGCCAGGCATAGGCCTTCATCACCTCGAGCGCCTCGTGGTCGAAACGCTTGGCATCGAGGCCTTCTTTTTCGCCCTGCTGAATGAAGTGTCGGACCAGATCGGGGATATCTTCGGCGCGGTCGCGAAGCGGCGGCAGGCGCAGCGGCACGACATTCAATCGGTAATAGAGGTCTTCGCGGAAGAGGCCCTGATTGATCGACTGTTTCAGATCCTTGTTGGTCGCCGCGACGATACGGACATCAGTGCGTATCGGGGTGCGCCCGCCAACGGTCGTGTATTCGCCCTGCTGCAGCACGCGAAGCAGACGGGTCTGGGCGTCCATCGGCATATCGCCGATTTCATCGAGGAAGAGCGTGCCGCCTTCGGCCTGTTCGAACCGGCCGGTGGAACGGTTTTGCGCGCCGGTGAAGGCACCTTTCTCGTGGCCGAAGAGTTCCGATTCGATCAGGTCCCGCGGGATGGCCGCCATGTTGATGGCAACGAAAGGACCATTCCGACGCTTGCCGTAGTCGTGCAGCGCCTTGGCGACCAGTTCCTTGCCGGTACCGGATTCGCCGGTGATCATCAGCGTCAGGTCCGTCTGCATCAGGCGCGCCAGCACGCGGTAGATTTCCTGCATGGCGGCAGAGCGGCCGACGAGCGGCATGCCATCCTGCATGTCGTCGTCGAGACGGGCTGGACGCTTTTTCGGCTCCGACAGCGCGCGGCCGATGATGGCGATCAGTTCGGTGAGGTCGAAGGGTTTCGGCAGGTAGTCATAGGCGCCCTTCTCGGACGCCTTGATGGCGGTCATGAAGGTGTTCTGGGCGCTCATGACCAGCACCGGCAGATCCGGCCGCGCCTTCTTGATGCGCGGCAACAGATCGAAGGCGTTTTCGTCGGGCATGATGACATCGGTGACGACGAGGTCGCCCTCGCCCGCCGAAATCCAGCGCCAGAGGGTCGCCGCGTTGGAGGTGATCCTGACGTCGTAACCCGCGCGGCTCAGCGCCTGGTTCAGGACCGTGCGGATCGCAGCATCGTCATCTGCAACAAGGATCGTCGCTGTCATCAGTTCGTTCCCGTGGATTTTGGCAGAGGCGCATCTTCGAGCGCCGTCTCTTTCGACATGGGCATCAAGACCCGGAAGGTGGTGCGGCTCGCCTGGCTGTCACACTCGACGATGCCGCCATGGGCGCCGATGATCTTGGCGACGAGCGCCAGACCGAGCCCCGAGCCGTTCGTCTTCGTCGTGATGAAGGGATCGAAGAGATGGGGCAGAAGGTCTGATGGTACGCCGGGCCCGTTGTCATGGACGCAGAATTCCAGCGGCAGGGAGATCTTTTCGCGCGAGCCAGCGACCGAGAGGCGAATGCCGGGTCGATAGGCCGTGGTGAGCTGGATTTCGCCGTCGGAGCGCTCGCCGATGGCCTCGGATGCGTTCTTCACCAGGTTCAGAAAGACCTGCACCAGCTGGTCCCGGTTGGCATAGACCGGCGGCAACGAAGGGTCGTAATTCTCGGTGATCCTGATGTTGCGGGCAAAGCCTGCTTTCGCCACAGCCTTCACCTGATCGAGGACAGAGTGGATGTTGATCGACTGACGATCGACCGGCCGCTCGTCGGAGAATACCTCCATGCGATCGACAAGCGAGACAATACGATCCGTCTCGTCGCAGATCAGGCGGGTCAGCGCCCGATCTTCGTCTGTGACGGCTGTCTCGAGCAGCTGCGCAGCACCACGGATGCCGGAGAGCGGGTTCTTGATCTCATGCGCCAGCATGGAGGCAAGGCCGGTGACCGAGCGGGCCGCTGCGCGATGGGTCAGCTGGCGGTCGATCTTGTCGGCCATCGACCGTTCCTGGAAAACGACCACGACATTGCCGGGCTGGCTGAGGACCGGTGCCACATAGAGGTCAACGAGCTTTTCCTGGCCGAGACGCGGCGAACTCAAATCGACGCGGTATTCGTTGACCGGCGCGCGGCGTTCGCGCACCTGTTCGATCAGCGATAGCAGCGGACTGCCGAAAGGGATGAATGTCGAAATACGGTAGCGGGCGAGATGCGTGGCGCTCGCGCCAAAAAAGGCCTCGGCCTCCCAATTGGCAAAGGCGATATGCCCATTGGCATCCACCATCACCACCGGGTTCTGGATGGCGTTGAGCACGGCCATGGCGAGGCCACCGCTCTTGTCATTCGCCGTCATGCGGCCTCCTGTCTGGCGCGCGCGCCATCGTTCTCCGAGAGTGCCCGCTGCAAGGCCCCGACAACGAAGCCCTGATCTTTCGATGTCATGATGGATGCCTTCGCCTCCGGTGCGAGATCCGGCGCGTGGCGATCGAGATACCAGCCGAGGTGCTTGCGGGCGTGGCGCACGCCGACTTCGGCACCATAGTGATCCAGCATCGCCCGATAGTGGTCCACGACGACATCGGATATCTCAGATGCAGCGGGGGCGGCATGACCTGCGAGAACGCCGGCATGCCATGGGCGGCCCTGGCAGCCGCGACCGATCATGACGGCGTCGGCGCCGGAGCGGCGCAGAATCTCGTTGGCATCCTCGACAGTCTCGACGTCGCCATTGGCGATCAGCGGAATCCGGATGGCGTCGCGAACGGCGGCGATCGCGTCCCAATTCGCCTTACCCTCGTAAAACTGCATTCGAGTGCGGCCATGCACGGTAATCAGCTGCACACCGGCAGCTTCGGCGCGGGCAGCAATGTCGGGCGCATTGATCGAGGTGTCGTCCCAACCGAGGCGCATCTTGACTGTCACCGGGATCTTTACCGCCTTGACTGTTGCCTCGATCAGAGAGAGGGCGTGATCAGGTTCGCGCATTAGGGCGGAACCGGCATAACCACCGATCACCTTTTTGGCCGGGCAGCCCATGTTGATATCAATGATATCGGCGCCATTGGCCTCAGCAATCACCGCCGCTTCGGCCAGCCATTTTGCTTCGCGCCCGGCCAGCTGCACCATATGCGGGGTGAGACCTGCCCCCTTCAGCCGTGACCAGCTTTCGGCTGCGTTGAAGACCAGTTCGCGGCTCGCCACCATTTCGGTGACCACGAGGCCTGCGCCAAAGCGGAAGGCGAGCTGGCGGAACGGCAGATCCGTGACGCCCGACATCGGCGCAAGCACAACACGGTTCCGAACAGGAACCGGGCCAATGCTGAAGGGCGTGTCCAACGCGACGGAAATCAAATGATTATCTTTCAGGCAAAGGGCGAATTTGCACTATTTTTAGCCAGCGTTATCCGGCTTGCCAAGAGGCAAAGCTCACCGTTCGACAAAAATTCGTGCAAATGCTGGAAAAGCCGATAGCGAGCCGATAGAGCACGGTTGCGAAGGAAATGTGTCATGGACCAGGCGGGACGATGGAGCAAGAGCTGAGCGATACAATCGGTGTTGTCGTGGTTGCCGCCGGCCGTGGCGAACGCGCCGGAGCCTCCGTCGAAGGGCCGAAGCAATACAGGCGCATTGGCGGCAAGCCCGTCATCTGGCATACGCTGAAACGCTTTCTCGACTGGCCCAAAAGTGGCCCCATCGTCCTCGTCATTCACCCGGAAGATCATGGACTGCTGGAAACTGCGATTGTCGACCTGTCTCCCCGGGATTCCTTGATCGTGGTCGAGGGCGGCGCCACCCGCCAGGCCTCGGTGCTCAACGGGTTGCAGGCGTTGCACGAGCGGGGCATTAGACACGTGATGATCCAGGACGGTGTGCGCCCCTTTGTCGACGAGGCTCTTCTCGACCGGATCGCCGCCGAACTCGATGCGGGAAAACCGGCCGTGTTGCCCGCCATCCCCTTGTCGGACACAATCAAGCGCGGCGACGCCGCAGGCCTCATCACCGGCACGGTGCCGCGCAAGGATCTTTACGCGGCGCAGACACCGCAGAGCTTTCACTACGCAACCATTCTCGCCGCCCACGAGCGCGCCGCGACCGAGCAAGCCGCGGACTTCACGGACGACGCCTCGATCGCGGAATGGGCTGGCATCCCCGTCCAGTTGGTTGAGGGATCAATCGACAATGTCAAACTGACCGTAAAGAGAGATATCGCCATGGCCGACGAAAAACTGAAGGCTAGCGCCCTCCCCGACGTTCGCACTGGAAACGGCTATGACGTGCACCAGCTCGAGCCCGGCGATGGCGTCACGCTCTGCGGCATCTTCATTCCGCATGATCAGAAGCTGAAAGGCCATTCCGATGCCGATGTCGCGCTGCATGCCCTGACAGACGCATTGCTCGCCACCTGCGGCGCCGGCGATATCGGCGATCATTTTCCGCCGTCGGACATGCAGTGGAAGGGCGCGCCGTCGCGTATCTTTCTCGAACACGCAGCGCGGGTCGTGCGCGGTGCCGGCGGCACGATCATGAATGCGGATATTTCGCTAATTGCCGAAGAACCTAAGATTGGGCCGCATCGTCAAGCCATGCGCGAGAAGCTCGCCGAGATCCTCGACATCTCGCTCGATCGCTGCTCGGTGAAAGCGACGACCAACGAGAAGATCGGCTTCGTCGGTCGTGGTGAAGGCATCGCCGCCATCGCCACGGCAACCGTCGTCTTTCGAGGAACGGACTGATGGGGCTCTATCCGGGAGATATCGAGCAGCAGGCCGCAGCGATCATCGCGGCCTATCGGGATCTCGGCTGGATGATTGCGACGGCCGAATCCTGCACCGGTGGCCTGATCGTCGGTGCGCTGACAGAGATTGCCGGTTCGTCGGCGGTCGTTGATCGCGGTTTCGTCACCTATACGAACCAGGCGAAAATGGATTTGATCGGCGTTTCGAGCGCAACGCTTGAAGCTTTCGGAGCCGTCTCGAAGGAGACCGCATTGCAGATGGCCCAAGGCGCACTGATCCGTTCGACCGCGCATGTGGCGGTCGCTGTGACAGGCATTGCTGGACCGGGTGGCGGATCGGCGGAGAAACCGGTAGGGCTTGTGCATCTGGCGCTGAGAAGCCGCAGCGGGGAAGTCGAGCACAGGGAAATGCGCTATAGTGATATCGGCCGCGATCAAGTGCGGCTCGCCACTGTCAGAACAGCACTCGACATGCTGGCGCGCGCGGCTCAGCTGCCAGCGTAAATCTTGTCGGCACGCTCCTCGAAGGCTTCCGAAAACATGCGGAAGGCACGGTCGAACATTGAGCCCATCAGAGCCCCGAGGATGCGGTTCTTGAATTCGTAGTCGATGTAGAAATGGACCGAGCAGGTGCCCTCGCCTGCGTCTTCGAAACGCCAGCGATTGTCGAGATACCGGAACGGACCTTCGATGTATTTGACATCGATAGCGCGCTCGGCAGCCGTCAGCAGAACCTGCGTCGTGAAGGTCTCGCGGATCGCCTTGTAGCCCACGGTCATGTCGGCGAGCAGCAATTCCTTCCCGTCGCGTTCGCGGCGCGAGCGAATGGTTAGCGCTTCGCAGAGCGGCAAAAATTCCGGATAGCGCTCGACGTCGGCGACGAGGGCATACATACGTTCGGGCGAGTGCTTGACGAGGCGGCGGGTTTCAAACTGTGGCATGCCAGCGACTTAATGAGGAAGCCCCGCAAGATCAAGCAGGTGCGCCATTTCGCCATGGGATTTCAGGGGCACGACCGGCACGTTCGGTCCGTGACGCTCGATTTCCTGGATGATCCGCGGGGCATAACGACGCTCGAAATTCCAGATATAGGAGAGGAAATCGCGATCGGGTAAGGGTTCGGGACAGCCTTCCGCCATATCCGGCCGTACACTACCCCTGAAACGATAGACCCTCTTTGCAACGCCCAGCAGACATTTCCATCGGGGAAGTCGCAACCAAAGGATGAGATCTGTGCGCGGCAGCCTGATATCGAATGATGACGAACCACTGCCGTCGATGACCCAGCCGTCGCCGTTGACAAAGGCGCCCAGTCGCTCACGCTGCTCCTCCCTGCTACGCTCCTGCCAACCGGGCAGCCAGCGCACATCCCTGTCCAGGGATACATAGCTCAGGCCCAGAGCGCTCGCGAGCTTCTGCGACAGAGTGCTTTTTCCGCTGCCAGACGATCCAATCACGCAGATGCGGCGGGCTTGGCGCAGGGCTTGTGCAGCAGCACTAAACGGCTCCAGTTCACGCATTCGGAGCAGTCCGTCAAGCTGCCGCAACAGGCCTGATCTGGTCGATCCCGGTCGCTGTTTTGCTGGCCAGGGCGAGGTCGTAGGTGCGCTGAAGATTGAGCCAGAACTCCGGCGTGGTCGAAAAGTAGCGGCCTAGCCGCAGAGCAATCTCGGCCGTTATCGCACCATGGCCATTTTGCAGGCCCTCGAGCGCAGCCCTTTCGATACCGGTGTCAGTGGCAACCTGGTCAAATGTCAGGCCGAAGTCAGCGATGAAGTCGTCAAACAACACGCAACCGGGATGGATTGGTTCTTCAGTCACATGCAGCATTGCGCACCTCAGTGATAGTCGCACACTTCGACATCAAACGCGTCCCCGTTGGCCCATCGGAAGCAGATCCGCCACTGATCATTGATGCGGATCGAATGCTGTCCCTCGCGATTTCCCTTGAGCGCTTCAAGCCGATTGCTCGGTGGCACGCGCAAATCCGAAAGGACATGAGCTGCGTGGATCGCCATCAGCTTTCGCCGGGCACGCTCGGTTACGTCTGGCGGAAATCCTCGGACGTTCGATGTTCTGAAAAGCTGCTCCGTCAGTTTGTCTTTGAAATCTCGTATCATGATTTCACCCAAACCGACAGAGGCAGCCTAGGCCCGAACCAATTGCAGCTTCTCCCGCGCCGCCTTCAGCCGGGCAAAGTCATCGCCGGCATGGTGCGAGGAGCGGGTCAGCGGGCTCGAGGACACCATCAGGAAGCCCTTGGTGTAGGCAATGTCCTCGTAGGACTTGAACTCTTCTGGCGTGACGAAACGTTCGACCTTGTGGTGCTTGCGGGTCGGCTGGAGGTACTGGCCAATGGTCAGGAAGTCGACGTCGGCAGAACGCAGGTCGTCCATCAACTGCAGCACTTCGTTGCGCTCTTCGCCCAGGCCGACCATGATTCCGGACTTGGTGAACATGGTCGGGTCGAGTTCCTTCACCCGCTGAAGCAGGCGAACGGAATGGAAATAGCGGGCGCCGGGACGGACCGTCAGATAGTTGCCCGGCACGGTTTCCATGTTGTGGTTGAAGACGTCGGGCTTGGCCGCGACGACTCGCTCAAGGGCACCAGGCTTCTTGAGGAAGTCAGGGGTAAGGATCTCGATCGTCGTCTCGGGCGATGCTTCGCGGATCGCCCAGATCACCTTCTCGAAATGTTCGGCGCCGCCATCAGCCAAGTCGTCACGGTCGACGGAGGTGATGACAACGTGCTGCAGACCCATCTGGCGGACGGCTTTGGCCACATTGGCGGGCTCGTCGAGATCGAGCGGGTTGGGCTTGCCGGTCGCGACATTGCAGAAGGCGCAGGCGCGGGTACAGATCTCGCCCATGATCATGAAGGTCGCGTGCTTTTTGTCCCAGCACTCGCCGATATTCGGGCAGCCGGCCTCTTCGCAGACCGTTACCAGCTTGTGGGAGCGGACGAGCTCGCGGGTCTCGTGATAGCCCTTGGATGTCGGCGCCTTGACGCGGATCCATTCCGGCTTGCGCAATACCTCGGTGTCGGGCTTGTGGGCCTTTTCCGGATGGCGCACACGCTTTTCGTCTGCAGGCGCCAGGGGTGCCGCGTTCGAAAGATTGGTCCTGTCGAGAATGGTGACCATGGTCAAAACCCTATCCCGCCGCTGGTGCGGCTAATCGAGATTACCGCCGGACAAGCCGGGCAATGAAGAGAAGGAGGCTGGCGCCAACGAAACTGGTGATAAGGTATCCGAGCCAGTCACCCTCGACAAAGATGCCGAGGCGACGGAAGATCGCCGCTGCGATTGCCGCGCCGACAATGCCAATCACGATGTTCATGAAGACGCCAAAGCGCATGTCCATCAGCTTGCCGGCAAGCCAGCCTGCGAGGCCGCCGAAGAAGATCGTCGCGATAATGCCGACTTCAAACCCTGCCACGTCGAACTCCCTTTGGATCGTCAATTTGGAACCTGCCGCCCATATAGGCGGCGAGGTCCCGTTTCACAACCTGACTTCAGGCGTTCAGCACCCGGCCGTAGGCGTCGAGCACGCTTTCCTTCATCATTTCCGACAGTGTCGGATGCGGGAAGATCGTGTGCATCAGCTCTTCCTCTGTCGTCTCGAGGTTCATCGCGACAACGAAGCCCTGGATAAGTTCGGTCACTTCCGTGCCGACCATGTGCGCACCGATCAGTTCGCCGGTCTTCTTGTCGAAGATCGTCTTGATCATGCCCTGGTCTTCGCCGAGCGCGATCGCCTTGCCGTTGGCGGCAAAGGAATACCGACCAACGCGGATTTCGCGGCCCTGCTCCTTGGCTTTGGCTTCCGTCAGACCAACCGAGGCGACCTGCGGGTTGCAATAGGTGCAGCCTGGGATCTTGGCCTTGTCCATCGGGTGAACGTTCGGCAGGCCCGCGATCTTCTCGATGCAGATGACGCCTTCATGCTCGGCCTTGTGGGCGAGCATCGGCGGGCCGGCAACGTCGCCGATCGCATAGAGGCCCGGCACGTTGGTCTTGCCGTAGCCGTCGATGACGATGCAGCCGCGATCGGTCTTTACGCCGAGCGTTTCGAGGCCGAGGTTCTCGATATTGCCCTGAACGCCGACGGCGGAGATCAGGCGGTCAGCGGTGATGGTCTGGATCTTGCCGTCCTTGGTCTCGACATGGGCAGTGATCGAGTTTGCACCCTTCTCGACCTTGGAGACCTTGGCTTCGGTAATGATCTTCAGGCCGCGCTTTTCCAGCTGCTTGCGGGCGAAGGTGGAGATCTCCACATCCTCGACCGGCATGATGTTGGCCATCAGCTCGACAACGGTGACGTCGACACCCATCGAGCGATAGAAGGAGGCGAATTCGATGCCGATCGCGCCCGAGCCCATGACCACGATCGATTTCGGCATGAAGTCCGGCTTCATCGCTTCGAAATAGGTCCAGATCAGCTTGCCATCGGGCTCGATGCCCGGAAGTGCGCGCGGACGCGCGCCGGTGGCAACGATGATGTGCTTGGCGGTATAGGTGCCCTCGCCCAGCACACCCTTCGGAACCGGGTTCTGCGGCTCGACCACGGGCTTGGTCATCTTGCCGACGACGACTTCGCCGGGCTTGGTCAACTTGGCTTCGCCCCAGATCACGTCGATCTTGTTCTTCTTCATCAGGAAGCCGATGCCACCATTGAGGCGGGCAGAGACGCCGCGGGAGCGGGCGACGACTTCCTTCACGTCGGCTGTCATGGTGCCGTTCAGCGTCAGGCCGTAGGATTTCGCATGGTTGGCGTGATCGAGGATCTCGGCTGAGCGCAGCAGCGCCTTTGTCGGGATGCAGCCCCAGTTCAGGCAGATGCCGCCCAGATGCTCGCGCTCAACGATCGCGGTTTTCAGTCCGAGCTGGGCGGCACGGATGGCGGTGACGTAGCCGCCGGGGCCGGAGCCAATGATGATGACGTCGTAAGCGTTCGACATAGGTGCTTCCACTCCTCGGTTTCCTGCGAGCCTCCATTCTCACGGAGGCCCGTTTCGGGACTGGAAGCGAAACCCTCAGGCTGCGGGTGTCTCGGCTTCCGGTTCGTGACGAACCAGCATCCCGTAGATTTCATCCTTGAGCTGCATCCGCTTCTTGCGCATTTCCACGATGTGGAAGTCGTCTGCAGGCTCGATATCGGTTTCGGCGCGGTGGATGGCCCGGTTCACCTCATGATAGGTTTCGAACAATCTTGCAAAATGCCCATCCGTTTCTTTCAGATGACGCATCAGCGTGACGTGTTCCGGGAATTCCACTGCCAGTTCGTGCGGTGTGTTCGACATGATCCCATCTCCTCTTGTCGGGGTTGATGGGTACAGGTTAGACGCAGCGCACAAGACCTCCTTGATTTTGATCAACGCGCCCTGCCAGAGGATGCAGGATGCGGTCTTTCTTCAAAGTCCAAGCATCATGCGGACGACAGGCTCAAGACCGCGACCGATCGCACGGGTGTTTTCCGCATCGAGATGGATGCCGTCGAGCGGCGTGGTCTCTGCGACCGATCCTGCGTCGAAGAAGGCGCATCCCGATTCGTCTGCTGCATCGCGGTACATGCTGGCGAGCATGGCGCCTTCGTCCACCGAGTGGTTGAACATGGCGCCGAACACCGAATTGGCCGTCTCGCGGATCGCCGGCGGCGCGACGATCAGGATTTCGGGCTCGTCGAACTCGAAACCCCAGTCGTGCTTCTGAACGAGCTTGACCAGCCGCTTGACGCCACTGGTCGCGCCGATGGCCGTGCCCTGAATGCCCCGCTTGAGGTCATTCGTCCCCAGCATGATGATCACAAGATCGATCGGCTTGTGTGTTGCGAGAAGCGTCGGAAGCAGCTTGGTTCCGTTGCGCTCGCAATCGCCCAGATGGTCGTCATAGGCGGTGGTACGACCGTTCAAGCCCTCGGCGATCACCCGGACCCCGTGGCCGAGCGCCTTTTGCAAGACACTCGTCCAGCGGTCCTCATAGCCATGCCGACCCAGATTCACCGGGTCATATCCCCATGTCAGGCTATCGCCATAGGCGAGAACGGTCTTCATCTTAACCGCCCCCGGTTCAGACCAGCATACCCATCGGATTTTCGATGTAGCGCTTGAAGGCACCGAGCAATTCGGCTCCGAGCGCGCCATCGACGCAACGGTGGTCGGTGGAGAGCGTCACGGTCATGACATTGGCGATCTTCATCTCGCCGTTCTTGACCACGACCCGCTCTTCGCCGGCGCCGACCGCAAGGATCGTTGCATGCGGCGGATTGACCACGGCCGAAAAGCTCTTCACGCCCATCATGCCCATGTTGGACACGGCAGTGGTGCCGCCCTGGTATTCCTCGGGCTTCAGCTTGCGGTCCTTGGCGCGCTTGCCGAGGTCCTTCATCTCGTTGGAGATGGTGGACAGGCTCTTTTCCTCCGCCTTGCGGATGATCGGAGTGATCAGGCCGCCGGGGATCGAGACCGCCACGCCAACGTCGGCATGCTTGTGCTTGACCATGTTGGTGTCGGTCCAGGAAACGTTGGCATCCGGCACGTCGCGCAGCGCGAGAGCCAGTGCCTTGATCACCATGTCGTTGACCGAGAGCTTGTAGGCAGGCTTGCCGTCTTTCTCGGGGGCTGCTGCATTGAGCTGGGCACGAAGTGCCAGCAGCGCATCCAGTTCGCAATCCACGGATACGTAGAAATGCGGAATTGTCTGTTTGGACTCCTGCAGGCGCTTGGCGATCGTCTTGCGCATGCCGTCATGCGGCACGAGCTCGTAGGAGCCTTCGGCGAAGTTCTTGAGAACAGCTTCTTCCGAGGCGCCCTTGGCCATAACCGGGGTAGCTGCAGCAGTTGACGCTGCTGCTGGCGCCGGGGCAGCCTTTGCACCACCGGTGCTGACGGCCTTTTCGACGTCGCTCTTGACGACGCGGCCCTTCGGACCGGAGCCAGAGACTGCCTTCAAGTCGAGACCGGCTTCCTTGGCGAGGCGACGGGCGAGCGGCGAGGCAAAGACCCGTTCCCCGCTCGACGCTGCCGGAGCAGCCGACGCGGCAGCAAGAGCCGGCGCTACAGCTGCAGCTGTGGCGGGCGCAGGTGCTGCTTCCGCCTTAGCCGCTGGTGCAGCCTCAGCCTTCGGCGCGGAAGATCCGCCACCAGCAGCGGCGGCTGCGACGTCCTCGCCTTCCTCGGCGAGGATCGCGATCAGCGCGTTGACCTTCACGGCCTCTGTGCCGGCGGGAACAACGATCTTTGCGACGATGCCTTCATCGACGGCTTCCACTTCCATGGTCGCCTTGTCGGTCTCGATCTCGGCGATCACGTCGCCGGACTTGACCTTGTCGCCTTCCTTGACCAGCCACTTGGCCAGATTGCCCTCTTCCATCGTCGGAGACAGGGCCGGCATGGTGATATTGATCGGCATGACCTTGCCCCCTTACTTGTAGCAGACGGTTTTGACGGCCTGAACGACTTCGGCAACGCTCGGCAGTGCCAGCTTTTCAAGATTGGCCGCATAAGGCATCGGAACATCCTTGCCGGCGATCGTGAGGATCGGCGCATCGAGATAGTCGAAGGCCTGCTGCATGACGCGGGTCGCAATTTCGGTGCCGACGGAGGACTGCGGATAGCCTTCCTCGACGGTGACCAGGCGGCCGGTCTTCTTGACGGATTCGATGACAGTCGGCAGGTCCATCGGACGGATGGTCCGAAGGTCGATCAGTTCGACGTCGATGCCTTCCTTCGCCAGCTCCTCGACGGCCTTGACCGAATAGGTCATGCCGATACCGAAGGAAACGATGGTCGCGTCCTTGCCGGTCTTGTGGATGCGTGCTTTGCCGATCGGCAGGACGAAGTCATCCATCTTCGGCACTTCGAAGGAGTGACCGTAGAGGATTTCGTTTTCCAGGAAGATGACCGGGTTCGGATCGCGGATGGCCGCCTTCAGCAGCCCCTTGGCGTCAGCCGCCGTGTACGGCATCACGACCTTCAGGCCCGGGATCTGGCTGTACCAGGCAGCGTAGTCCTGGCTGTGCTGGGCGCCAACGCGGGCAGCCGCACCGTTCGGACCACGGAAGACGATCGGGGCACCCATCTGGCCGCCGGACATGTAGAGCGTCTTGGCAGCCGAGTTGATGATGTGGTCGATCGCCTGCATGGCGAAGTTGAAGGTCATGAATTCGACGATCGGCTTCAGGCCGGCCATTGCCGCACCAACGCCGAGACCGGCAAAGCCATGCTCGGTGATCGGGGTGTCGACGACGCGCTGGGCGCCGAATTCCTGCAGAAGCCCCTGCGTGATCTTGTAGGCGCCCTGATATTCAGCGACTTCTTCACCCATGATGAAGACGTCAGGATTGGCGCGCATTTCCTCGGCCATGGCTTCGCGCAGCGCTTCACGCACCGTCATCGTCACCATTTCGGTGCCAGCCGGAACGTCCGGATCGGCAGCGACTTCAACCTTCGGAGCAGCCGGAACGGCGGCAGCAGCAGGCGCTTCGGCTGCCGGTGCGGATACCGGCTCGGCGGCAGCAGGCGCTGCCTTCGGAGCGGGGGCAGCATCAGCGCTTTCACCATCCTGAAGCAGAACGGCGATCGGCGTATTGACCTTGACGTTCTCGGTTCCGGCCGCGATCAGCAACTTGCCGAGCACACCTTCATCGACGGCTTCCACTTCCATGGTCGCCTTGTCGGTCTCGATCTCGGCGATCACGTCGCCAGACTTTACGGTGTCGCCTTCCTGCTTGATCCACTTGGAAAGCGTGCCTTCTTCCATTGTCGGAGAAAGGGCGGGCATCAAAATTTCGATCGGCATGGGTTCCCTCCCCGATTACAGAAGAATGTCGGTGTAGAGCTCGGAAACATCCGGCTCCGGATCGGCCTGGGCGAAATCGGCACTGTCCGCAACAATGTCACGCACATCCTTGTCGATCGCCTTGAGCTGGTCTTCTGAGGCCCAGCCATTCTCGAGGAGACGAGCCTTGACCTGCTCGATCGGATCCTGCTCCGACCGCATCTTCTGCACTTCTTCCTTGGAGCGATACTTCGCCGGGTCGGACATCGAATGGCCGCGATAGCGATAGGTCAGCATTTCAAGAATGATCGGCCCCTTGCCGGAACGGCAATGTTCAAGCGCCTCATCGGCGGCAGCCTTCACCGCGCGCACATCCATACCGTCAACCTGGACGCCGGGGATGCCGAAGCCGGAGCCGCGCAGCGAATAGTTCGACTGTGCCGTGGCGCGCGCCGTCGAGGTGCCCATGGCGTAACGGTTGTTCTCAACGATGTAGATAATCGGCAGCTGCCAAAGGGCAGCCATGTTGAAGCTCTCGTAGACCTGGCCCTGGTTTGCAGCGCCGTCGCCGAAATAGGCAACAGCAACATTGTCATTGCCGCGATACTTGTTGGCAAATGCAAGACCGGTTCCGAGCGAAACCTGCGCGCCGACGATGCCGTGGCCACCATAGAAATGCTTCTCTTTCGAGAACATGTGCATGGAGCCGCCCTTACCCTTCGACAGGCCGCTGCGGCGACCCGTGAGCTCGGCCATAACGCCGCGGGCACTCAAGCCGGCTGCGAGCATGTGTCCATGGTCGCGATAGGCGGTGATGACCTGATCACCTTCCTTCTGCGCCATCTGCATGCCGACAACGACAGCTTCCTGGCCGATATAGAGGTGACAGAAGCCCCCGATGAAGCCCATGCCGTAAAGCTGGCCGGCCTTCTCTTCGAAACGGCGGATCAGAAGCATTTCACGATAGGCGTGAAGCTCTTCATCCGCGCCGAATTCGGGTGCGTTTTTTCCGGTGAATTCCTTGCCGGCCGACTTGGCCGAAGACTTCCGACCGTTCGCAGCTGCTGGCTTGCGAGGCGCCATGCATCCCTCCCATGGGTTTATTATGGTCCAGAGTTGGGGACAGAATAGGGAAGAAAGAGGACGGCGGCAATGCCATAAATGCATGGCTCACATTCGCCGCAAGCAACTGTAATGACTAAAAAATTTACGATTAACTCAATTCAGGTTAATCAGAAATAGGTGTTGAAGATGACGATTTCGTCCGGACGCGACATGTTGAGCTGATAACGCGCCTTTTCGTCGATGATATCCTCATCGAGAGAGCCATCACTCAAGAGACTGACATCCTTTTCAAGCACGGTTCGCTGGGCCACGAGCGCCTCAAGCTCCGATGCACGCTCCTGCCGGATGCGCTCGAATTCTTGCCCCGCCCTGAGGCCGTAATCACCATGGATGGAATGGTAGCCGAAATAGGACAGGAAAGCGACGGTGATAGCGGGAAGAATGAGACGGCCGTATTTCTTCTTCTTGTGATGCCTGGTCCACATGCCGACAAATGCCCTGAAACGCGAAACTTGTCGCAAGAGTAACCGTCAGATCTTAACCGACCGTTGACCCTAATCGCAGCGCAAAAGAAAAAGCCCGCGCCGGGGAACCGGCACGGGCTTCGAAGGAATTCGACCGAGATCAGCCGCGCAGGATCGACGAGCCTGCGTAGACGGCCTGCGGTCCGAGTTCTTCCTCGATGCGGATCAGCTGGTTGTACTTGGCAGTGCGGTCGGAGCGGGCCAGCGAGCCGGTCTTGATCTGACCGCAGTTGGTGGCAACCGCGAGATCGGCAATCGTCGAATCCTCGGTTTCGCCCGAGCGGTGCGACATCACGGCCGTGTAGGCGGCGCGGTGTGCGGTCGAGACTGCGTCGAGGGTTTCCGACAGCGATCCGATCTGGTTGACCTTGACCAGGATGGAGTTGGCCACGCCCATCTTGATGCCGTCGCGCAGGCGGGCCGAATTGGTGACGAAGAGATCGTCGCCGACGAGCTGGATCTTCTTGCCGACCTTGTCGGTGAGTGCCTTCCAGCCGTCCCAGTCGTCTTCGGCCATACCGTCTTCGATCGAGAAGATCGGGTACTTGGCAGCAAGCTCGGCGAGGTATTCGGCCATGGCTTCCGGCTCAAGCGTGCGGCCTTCACCTTCCAGCACATACTTGCCGTCCTTGAAGAATTCGGTCGAGGCGCAGTCTAGCGCGATGTGCATGTCTTCGCCCGGACGATAGCCGGCCTTTTCGATCGACTTCATGATAAAGTCGAGGGCGGCAGGCGCGGAGGCGAGACCCGGCGCAAAACCGCCTTCATCACCGACATTCGTGTTGTGGCCGTCGGCAGCGAGCTGCTTCTTCAGCGTGTGGAAGACTTCCGAACCCATGCGAACGGCGTCGCGGATGCTGTCGGCACCGACAGGAACGATCATGAATTCCTGGAAGTCGATCGGGTTGTCAGCATGCGCGCCGCCATTGATGATGTTCATCATCGGAACCGGCAGGACATGGGCGTTCGGGCCGCCGACGTAACGGTAGAGCGGCAGGCCAGAGGACTGGGCTGCAGCCTTGGCGACGGCGAGCGAGACGCCGAGGATGGCATTGGCGCCGAGGCGCGCCTTGTTCGGCGTGCCATCGAGCTGGATCATCAGGTTGTCGATCTGGATCTGGTTCTCGGCATCGTGACCGCCGATCGCATCATAGATCTCGCCGTTCACGGCTTCGACCGCCTTTTCGACGCCCTTGCCGAGATAGCGCGAACCACCGTCACGCAGCTCGACGGCTTCATGCGCGCCGGTCGATGCGCCCGAGGGAACCGCAGCGCGGCCCATGCTGCCATCTTCGAGATAGACGTCGACCTCGACGGTCGGGTTGCCACGGCTGTCGAGGATCTCGCGGCCGATGATGTCGGTGATGGCGGTCATGTTCGCTCCCTGTAGACGGAAATTGGACAAGGCTCGGTAGGCCGATCGCAAGCCAGAAGCCAGCGGACCCGCCCGTTGAGTCATCCTCTCTTATCCGATGATCGGGAAAATACAATGACGGATCAGAGCCGAAACGAACGAAATCTAATCGATTTAAACGGCGATGACTTGCGGCGCTTCCGGTTCAACCGATTGAAGCGCCGCGAGAGACGGATCAGGATGCCTTGGCGATGTCGTCGAAGGCGATAAGTTTTTCGAGCAGACGGCGCATGTCGGTAATCTTGACCATGTTCGGGCCATCCGACGGCGCGTTGTCCGGGTCCTGATGAGTCTCGATGAAGAGGCCACCGACACCGACGGCAACAGCTGCACGAGCCAGCGTTTCGACGAATTCCCGCTGGCCACCAGAGGACCCACCCTGCCCGCCCGGCTGCTGGACCGAATGGGTGGCGTCGAACACGACAGGTGCGCCCATGGCCGCCATGATCGGCAGTGAGCGCATGTCGGAGACCAGCGTGTTGTAGCCGAAGGAGGCACCACGCTCGCAGAGCAGGACGTTCGGATTGCCGGAACCGGTGATCTTGTTCAGGACATTTTTCATGTCCCAGGGTGCCAGGAACTGGCCCTTCTTGACGTTGATCGCGCGACCGGTCTTCGCCGCAGCCACCAGCAGGTCTGTCTGGCGGCAGAGGAAGGCCGGGATCTGCAGGATATCAACGGTCGGGGCAACGGCGGTGCATTGCTCTTCCGTGTGGATGTCGGTGAGAACCGGAACGCCAAATTCCTTCTTGATGTCGGCGAAGACTTCCATTGCCGTTTCCAGGCCAATGCCGCGCTCAGCAGACAGCGAGGTGCGGTTCGCCTTGTCGAAGGATGACTTGTAAACGAGACCGAGCCCGAGTTCGCGGCAGAGCTCGACGAGCTGGCCGGCGATCATGAAGGCATGGTCGCGGCTTTCCATCTGGCAGGGACCAGCGATCAAGGCAAAACGGCCCTTCTGGGAGAAGACGGCCTTGGCCGGGCCTTCGCCAACGATGACTTCCGAATTGGGGGACACGCTCATTTCAACTCCTCGAAGGC
The DNA here is from genome assembly GCF_009650195.1 of Agrobacterium sp. MA01. NCBI lineage: Bacteria > Pseudomonadati > Pseudomonadota > Alphaproteobacteria > Hyphomicrobiales > Rhizobiaceae > Agrobacterium > Agrobacterium sp. MA01. The sequence continues at coordinate 1,732,964 of NZ_CP045854.1, read as the reverse complement.
AAAGGTAACACCCTGCCCCTCTTCCGGCGCGACGACGAGGCGTGCGCCCGTTTTTTGATAGGTGACGCCCTTAGCAGCGAGGCAGGCTTCTGTCACGCCGAGATCATCAACCGCGAAAACCACGGCTGCCCCGACGAGCCCCCGTTCCGACACCGCCACGTCCTGTCCGAAGTGAAGCCGGAAACCCTCCGGCGTCAGGACATCGACGGACGTATGGGCGGCCTGGATTGAGAGGCCGAAGGAATGGGCCGTGACATCGCGCTGGTCGAGGACCATTTCCAGCAGATATTGGAAGTCGCTCGGGTTCTCTTCGACCAGCACCACGCTTCGAATCCCTGCTGCGCCATTGGCATGTACGAGCAGCCCCCCCCGATCGGTCGGGAGAGGATTGATGCGCTGACAGGCGAAGGCGAAGAAATCAGGCGCGCGCAGGTCTGCGGCAAAGGCGAGGCGGAACGAACCCTCCGCGGTCCGCCCATCCGGAAAACGAAACTGGCGTGCGAAATCAAGCACAGGGCCGGCGCTCATGCCGTCTTGGCGATACTGCGAATCGTCAGCCAACGCGTCCTGCGTCTTCACGACAATGGCGGAGAGGCCCTCGCCTCGCCGAAAGCGAAAGGCCTGATCGCGAGCGACAAAGACATTGCCCATGCGCGCTGCTTCCAGACAGTCCTCTCGGCTGCCGACCGCCAGCGGTTCCAGATAGGTGTCGTCAGCGAAGAACACACAGGCATTCTCTGTGCCGAATGGGTGGCGGGCATCCGCCGCAACGGTAAAGCCGAGACGCCCGAGCCTATCTCGGGCGGTTTCGAGCTCGAAGACCGGCAGGACGAGATGATCGATGGTGCGGGCTGAGGAAATGGGACTGGACATGTTTGCTCTCGATTAATTCTTCAGTTTTGAGAATTGTGCGCCTTGCTTGAAAGGGTCTCGATCGCCTGGCGCAGCGCATTAATCTCCTGGCGCGCCTCGCGCAGCTCTTTCACCACCTCCTCGTCGATCTTGTGGTGCAAGGCCAATACCTCGATCTCTGCCTTGAGATTGATCTCGTAGTCTTTCGCCGCCATGAAGCGATCGCGCTCGGTCTGTCGGTTCTGGCTCATCATGATAATCGGCGCCTGAATGGCAGCGAGCATCGACAGGAGCAGGTTCAGGAAGATGAACGGATAGGGATCGAGCGCACCTGTTGCCAGAATCACCGTGTTGAGGATCACCCAGGCGACCAAAAACAGCATGAAGCCGATGATAAAACCCCAGGAGCCGCCAACCCGTGCGATGCCATCAGCCACCCGCTGTCCGAGCGTGGCATGGGCCAGAAAGTCCTCGCCGGCATTGGTCGACACCGTGCGTCGCTCGCGCGCTCGCTTCAGCACCTTCTGCTCTGCTGACGAAAGATCGGATGACGACTTTCCCAGAACGAGCTTCTCGATATCCTTCAGCATTTACAGCATCCTTGAGGGCGGTTTGCCTGATGTGTGGGGGCGGATCTGCACTCTCCCCTGCAGCACGCCAAAATCCGACAGTTTCAAGACCTTTGTCCGCGGCTATCGCATTTTATCACCGGCTCTTCACAAAAATTTATCCCCTTGCGGAACACAACTGGAACATATAGTGTCTGTTCTGTATTTGTTTCACTTGGGGGCACCGCATATGCTGACGCGCAAGCAACAGGAACTGCTTCTCTTCATCCATGAACGGATGAAGGAATCGGGTGTCCCGCCGTCCTTCGACGAGATGAAGGATGCGCTGGACCTCGCATCCAAATCCGGGATCCATCGCCTGATCACGGCGCTCGAGGAACGCGGCTTCATCCGACGCTTGCCGAACCGGGCTCGTGCACTGGAGGTCATCAAGCTTCCGGAAGCCTATGCGCCAAGCATCCAGCCGCGCCGCGGCTTTGCGCCGAGCGTGATCGAGGGCAGTCTCGGCAAGACGCCGCCGGCGCCAGCACTGACAAAGCCGCCCGTCGAAGACAACGGCTCGTCCGTCTCGGTTCCGGTCATGGGCCGAATCGCAGCCGGTGTGCCAATTTCAGCCATTCAGAACAACACTCACGACATCACGGTACCGGCTGAGATGATCGGCGCGGGCGATCACTACGCGCTTGAGGTCAAGGGCGATTCGATGATTGAGGCCGGTATTCTTGACGGCGATACGGTTATCATCCGCAATGCCTCGAACGCCAATCCCGGTGACATCATCGTGGCGCTCGTCGACGACGAGGAGGCGACACTCAAACGCTTCCGCCGCCGCGGCGCATCGATTGCGCTGGAGGCCGCCAATCCGGCCTACGAAACCCGCATCTTCCCGCCGGATCGCGTCAAGATCCAGGGCAAGCTGGTGGGCCTCATTCGCCGCTATCACTGATCAGCATTGGGCTCCGGCTCCGGTCTCGGTCGGACGGTGCCAGTTGGACCTACAAATTCATGCGTGGTCTCGGAAGAGGCTGTGCGCCAGTCGTAGAGTCGGTGCGCAGTCCAGGGTCTTGAGGGTCCGTCGAGCGCTGACCTGACCGTCATGGCTTGTGAGTTGGTGGCTAGGCCCGCGACCTCGAGGGAGCCGGTTGCGCGCTGGCTCGCCTCGGAAATCAGGAGCGCGCCAGAGCGGCAGGTTTTGACGCGCGTGCGCGCCGACAGAACCACGATATCAGCTTCGTCGCAGGCTGCGCCGATGAGGTCCGGGCGTTCCAGCGTCAGCAGCGTGTTGCCGTTCTCCAGTCTGATGGCACAGGCCTGCTTTACGCAGGTGAACTGTTCTCTCCCGGCGGCTTTGAGTAGGCTATCAAATACAGCCTCTGCGAGTTTGCGCTGCTCCTCCGACAGTGTTTGGCCATTACGCCATTCTGGCGCTGGCGGCAGGGGGGCGGTCTCGAGCATCACCGGGCGCCTTGGTTCATCGATGCCGAGCACGGGTCGCCATTGATCGAAGATGAAGGCAGGCGGGCGGGCTCGGTTGATGGCAATGATGGACGTGTCGTCATTTGCGACCCGAATCGCGACCAACCGAGCGTCCTCGCTGATCATCAGTTCGCCACCCGGGGGTCGTGGAGCAAGGAAGGCAGCAGCGAGCGTTGCGACGATGAGAGCCGTGCCGACATGCCTGATCGGGGTTCTGAGTAGCATCAGCAAGAGCATGCCGGCGATTGCGCCGGGCATGAACCATGCCGGCAGACGCGGGAAGACGTAACCGCCGCCCCAGCCGGAGACAGTGTGAGCGACAATGAGCACCATTTCCAGGCCCTGGCCCATGATCCAGAAGAACGGCGCGTCGAGGCCAAATGGCATGAGCAGCATGGCAATGAAGCCGGACGGCATCACGACCAGCGAGATCAGCGGCATGGCGGCGAGGTTTGCCTCCAGTCCATGGGTCGACAGCCGGTGGAAATGGCTGATGGCAAAGACTGCGGTCGAGACCCCGCCGATGAAGGAGGTCGCCAGCGTCCCACCGACGAAAATGGCAAACCCGGCCACAATCCGCATGGCAAGCGATCGGGCCCTAGGCAGGATCGCGCGCGGTCGCGTCCGCCACCCGGCGTAACCGGCAATCAGGGCTGCAGTCGCCGCGAAAGACATCTGGAAACTCGGCCCCATGACGGTCGAGGGCTGGACCGCGAGGATCGCGGTTGCCGCAAGCGCGAGATTGTGGAGGCTGACAGCCGGGCGGTCGAAGAGGACGGCCCCGAGCATGACCGCCGTCATCAGATAGGCCCGCAGCGCCGAGACCTGGTAGCCGGAAATGAGCACATAGCCGGTCGTCGCCAGAAGCGCGCCGGCGGCCGCGATCTTCTTTACCGGATAACGGTGGGCAAAGGTCGGCATTAGGCTCAGAAGCCCTCGCAATCCGACAAAGAAGATGCCGGCGGCAAGCGCCATGTTGAGGCCCGAGATCGCGGTGATATGGGCGAGGCCCGAGACGCGCAGCGCCTCCGTCGCCTCTTCCGACATCGATCGGCGTTCGCCGGTAATGATCGCAGCGGCGAAGGCGCCGGGATCTCCGGGCAGTATGCTGCGAATGCGGTTTGAGATGCGATCCCGGAGCGAGAACAGGGACGCGTCGAAGCGCGCCCACAGACCCTTTTCCTCCCATGAAGCGGAGGTTTTGGCCTGGGGCGGACCGAGGAAGAAGCCGACAGCGCCGATGCCGGCGAAGTAGCTTTGGAAGCTAAAGTCGTTCAATCCCGGCAAAGCCGGACCTGACGGTGGCGACAGACGGGCGCGGCCGCTCAATTGCTCGCCGATGGCAGCTGGCACATGCTTGCTTCGGGCAAGGAGGGACACGCGTCCCGGCGACCGGCGAATGCTCGGCTCTGCGGTCTGGATTACGCGTAACACGTAACGCCATTCACCGCCCGCCCCCTGCTCCCGTCGCTCGACGACCCCGGTGACCGTGGTGACGAGCGGCTGATCGAGGATCACGGTGGACGCTCGCCGTGTCTCCCATTCGGCCATCAGCATGCCGAGAAGGATCAGGCACAAACTCCACAGGACCACATGCGCCACGGTGTCGCGCATCGCCCGCAAAAGTGCAAAAGCCAGGCAAACTAGGAGCAGTCCGAGGACGATAGCCGGCGGTGGTTGCCCGACGGAAAACCAGATTGCAGCACCCGCGCCGAGCCAGACAGGCACGAAGAGGAAAAAATGCCCGTGCCGACTTTCGTCTGAGACGTACTGTCGAACCTGCCTGAGAATGCGATGCAAAACAGCGCGAGCGGCGACAGCACGGCCGATCGTCGTCAAACCTGGCATTGCGCGTTTTTCGAGTGGTCGAGGCAAGTCTCGCCGTCCCGGTATATCACCGGACCGGAGGTGCCCTTCCCCCTGTATTTCCGCTACTTCCCCCATCAGCCACACCCGGCCGGATCTACCCCATCTGCAGACAGAATAAGCGAAAACCGTCAGCAATCAATGCGTGCAACGAATCGGGTTTTCGCCGCCTATCCGGGCTTCAAACGATTAGAACCGTTCGGTTCGATTGTTGCTGTTTTCGCGACGCACAATTTGCCCTTTGGATAGCTTGGCATTAACTTCGGTATCATATAGCTACATCACACGCTTAACCGATGGCGGCTTTTTCAAGACGCCTTCCCGCCAATTCCGGAGGATCAGCATGACGGACAAAAGCGCTTCTTTGAAACTCGGTGACAAGACGGTCGACCTGAGCGTCAAGGCCGGCACGATCGGCCCAGATGTCATCGACATCGGCGCCCTTTACAAGCACACGGGTACGTTCACCTACGATCCGGGCTTTACGTCCACGGCATCCTGCGAATCCAAGATCACCTATATCGACGGCGACGAAGGCACGCTGCTGCATCGCGGCTACCCGATCGAACAGCTTGCTGAAAAGGGCGACTTCCTCGAGGTCTGCTACCTGCTGCTCTACGGCGAACTGCCGACGGCTGCGCAGAAGAAGGACTTCGACTATCGCGTGACGCACCACACCATGGTGCACGAGCAGATGAGCAAGTTCTTCTCCGGCTATCGCCGTGACGCCCATCCGATGGCGGTCATGGTCGGTACGGTCGGCGCGCTCTCCGCCTTCTATCACGACTCGACCGACATCACCGATCCGCATCAGCGCATGGTCGCCTCGCTGCGCATGATCGCCAAGATGCCGACGATCGCGGCCATGGCCTACAAGTATCACGTCGGCCAGCCCTTCGTTTACCCGAAGAACGATCTCGATTACGCGTCGAACTTCCTTCGCATGTGCTTTGCCGTGCCCTGTGAAGAGTATCAGGTGAACCCGGTTCTGGCGCGCGCCATGGACCGCATCTTCATCCTGCATGCCGATCACGAGCAGAACGCCTCGACATCGACCGTGCGTCTCGCCGGCTCTTCAGGCGCCAATCCGTTCGCCTGCATCGCAGCCGGTATCGCGTGCCTTTGGGGCCCTGCCCATGGCGGCGCCAACGAGGCTGCCCTCAACATGCTGCAGGAAATCGGCTCGGTCGACCGCATTCCGGAATACATCGCCAAGGCCAAGGACAAGAACGATCCGTTCCGTCTGATGGGCTTCGGCCACCGGGTCTACAAGAACTACGACCCGCGCGCCAAGATCATGCAGAAGACCATGTACGAGGTCCTCGAAGCGACCGGCCATGCCGACGATCCGCTGATGAAGGTGGCACTCGAGCTCGAGAAGATCGCGCTCAACGACCCCTACTTCATCGACAAGAAGCTCTACCCGAACGTCGACTTCTATTCGGGCATCACGCTGCGTGCGCTCGGCTTCCCGACGACCATGTTCACCGTTCTCTTCGCGCTTGCCCGCACCGTCGGCTGGATCGCGCAGTGGAACGAGATGATCGAGGATCCGCAGCAGCGCATCGGCCGTCCGCGTCAGCTGTATACCGGTGAGCCGAAGCGCGATTACAAGGCGCTCTCGGAGCGCTGAGACATTCGTCTATCTTGAAGTATCGAGAAGGCCGGCTTTGTCCGGCCTTCTTTCGTTTTGACGAGGGCCGATTGCGTCCCGGATCGCAGGCAACAATCAAACTCCCCGTGATGGTCGCGCATTTCGCCGTCGGATGCCTTCAATTCCCCGGAGCTTTGTTCTAAGGAAGTCAACCTGCTTCGTCCCGGACGAAGATTTACAATGAGGTTTATGCGTCCCGATGCTCGTCTTCTTGAGAAAAGCTTCCCAAACCCTGTTTGCCAAGATCTTGCTTCTCCTGCTCGTCCTCTCCTTCGGCGTCTGGGGTGTGTCGGCCTCGCTGTTCAGCAATACGTCCGACACCGTCGTCGCCGTTGGTGACCAGTCAGTGTCGTCTGCCGACTTCGCCTTCGCCTATCAGCGGCAGGTGACGGACATGAGCAACCGGTTCGGGATGCAGCTCACGACCGAACAGGCGCGCGCCTTCGGTATCGAATCCCAGGTGTTCTCGCAGCTTGCCGCAGGTGCTGCGCTGGACCAGTTGGCCGCAGACATGAACCTCGGCCTCTCTCAGGACCGCCTGGCGCAGCTGATTGCCGATGATCCGGCCTTCAAGAACTCTGGCGGAAACTTCGATCGTGCGCTCTTCTCCTCGCGGCTGCGCAATGCAGGTCTTCGCGAAGACGACTATATCGAGGAGCGCTCTAAGGTCGCCATCCGCAGCCAGATCGTCGACGCGACCGCTGACGGCTTCGTTGCGCCGAAGGTGTTGATCGACGCGATCAAGGCCTATCGCTACGAAAACCGCGACATCAATTATATCCTGCTGACCAACGCCAACATCGAGCTCATCAAGGCACCCGATGATGCGACCCTGGCAGCCTGGTTCGAGACGACGAAGTCCGGTTACCGCGCACCGGAATATCGCAGCTTCAACTATGTGAAGCTGGAACCCTCCGACATTGCCGACACGGCCTCCATCACCGACGAACAGATCCGCGAAGACTACGAGCGCCGCAAAGCTTCCTACGAGATCGCCGGGACACGCACGATCGAGCAGTTGAGTTTCGAAAACCGCGAAATGGCGGAAGCAGCGCTTGAAGAACTGCAGAAGGGCACGAGCTTCGACCAGCTTGTCACGGATCAGGGCAAGACTGCCGGCGACGTGCTGCTCGGCGACTTCACCCGCGATCGCCTGCCTGATCCGACCCTTGCCGAGGCAGCCTTTGCCGTGACGGCCGAGGGCGGCACGACTGGTGTCGTCGACGGTGCGTTCGGCCCGGTCATCCTGCGCGTCACCAACATCAAGGAAGGCCGCACACAGAGCCTCGACGAGGTCAGGGAAGAGATCCGCGAAGCGCTGGCCGAACAGGCCGCGATCGCCGACCTCACGGCTGTCCACGACCAGTTCGAGGATCTGCGGGCCGGCGGCTCGACGCTCAAGGAAGCGGCCGACCAATTGCAGCTTCAGACGGTGACTGTCACCGATATCGACCGCCGCGGGCTCGACAGTCGCGAGACGGAAGTTGCCGGTATCCCTGAACGGGACAAACTGCTCGCAGACGTTTTCAGTACCGAAATCGGTGTCGAAGCCTTGCCTGTCACCATGGGCAGCAACGGCTTCATCTGGTTCGATGTCACCGACATCAAGGCAGAGCGCGAGCGTGAACTGGCCGAAGTGCGCGAGAAGGCCATCGCCGACTGGACCGCAGAACAGCAGCGAATCGCACTCGGTGCGAAGGCGGAGAGCCTGCGCCAGCGGATCGCAGACGGCGGCAATCTGGAAGAGGTCGCGGCCGAACTGGCGCTTGCAGTTGAAAGCAAGGCCGGCATCACCCGCCGCACCGAAGACGCAGTTCTTGGCGCAACGGCGATCACTGCCGCCTTCTCTGGCCCGCAGGGCACGGTCGCGACTGCCTCTGGTGCCGATCCCTCCACACAGATCCTGCTGACGGTCACGGCCGTTCGCGACCAGCCTACGGGCGGCGTGCCGCTCAATGAGGACGAGCAGATCGCTCAGGTCGCGAACTCCGCAGGCGACGACATCCTCGACCAGATGGTGGGTCAGCTGCAGTCGGAATATGGCGTGACGATCAATCAGGCGCTGGCCCAGCAGGCCATCGTCCGATAACCGTCGGCCAAAGGGGGAGTTGCACATGTCCGGGTTGAAGCCCTTCATCGCCAAGATCGCAACGCGCCAGCCGCTTTCGCGGCAGGAGGCGAGCGACGCGTTCGAAATCCTGATGTCGGGCGAAGCCAGCATGGCGCAGGTTGGCGGCTTCCTGATGGGGCTCCGGGTCCGCGGCGAAACCGTCGACGAAATTGCCGGTGCCGTGTCGATCATGCGCCAGAAGATGGTGCCGGTGGATGCACCCGAAGATGCCATCGACATCGTCGGCACGGGCGGTGACGGGACGAATACATACAATATCTCGACGCTTGCCGCCCTAATCGTTGCAGGCGCGGGTGTCCCGGTTGCGAAGCATGGCAATCGGGCGCTGAGCTCGAAGTCAGGCACGGCCGATGCGCTGTCGCAGCTTGGCGTCAAGCTCGATATCGAACCGGACATGATCTCGCGCTGCATCCGCGAGGCAGGGATCGGCTTCATGTTTGCGCAGCTGCATCATCCGGCCATGCGGCATGTGGGCCCCGCCCGCGTCGAACTCGGGGCGCGGACCATCTTCAATATCGTCGGGCCGCTTTCGAGCCCTGCCCGCGTCAAGAAGCAACTCTTCGGCGTCTACTCGCCGGAATGGCTCGTTCCCGGGGCGGAAGCCCTACGCGATCTCGGCCTCACCAGTGCCTGGGTCGTGCATGGCAGTGGGCTCGACGAAATCACCACCACCGGCTCGAGCCAGGTGGCCGAGCTGAAGGACGGCGAAATCCGGACCTTCGAGCTGACACCGGCTGATTTTGGCGTGGAAACCGTTTCTCTCGATGCGATCAGGGGTGGCGATGGAACTGTCAACGCAGCTGCACTGCGCGACGTGCTGGGTGGCGCCAAGACTGCCTATCGCGACGTGGCACTCTGCAATGCCGCAGCCTCGCTGATCGTTGCTGGCAAGGCCAAGGACGTGACCGAGGGCATGCATCTCGCCAGCCAGTCGCTGGACACCGGCAGTGCAGCACGGGCACTCGAAACGCTGATCGCCATTTCCAATTCTGCCGCTCAAGAGTAAACTTCAGACCATGACCGATATCCTGAAGCGCATCGAAACCTACAAGCGGGAAGAAATCGCGGCCGCCAAGGCTGCCGTCTCGCTGTCGGAACTCATGGACCGGATCGCGAGCCAAGACGCGCCGCGCGGCTTTTACCGTTCGCTTCTCAGCGCTCGGGACGAAGGCCGGTTCGGCCTCATCGCCGAGATCAAGAAGGCGAGCCCCTCAAAGGGTCTCATCCGCCCCGATTTCGATCCGCCTGCATTGGCGGCAGCCTACGAAGCCGGTGGAGCCGCATGCCTGTCCGTGCTCACGGATATGCCGAGCTTTCAAGGGGCGCCCGAATACCTGACGGCCGCTCGCAAGGCCTGCTCGCTGCCGGCGCTGCGCAAGGATTTCATGTTCGACGCCTATCAGGTCTACGAGGCCCGTGCCTGGGGCGGCGACTGCATCCTACTGATCATGGCCTCGCTGTCTGATACAAAGGCGGCGGAACTGGAAAGCGTCGCCTTCGACCTCGGTATGGATGTACTGATCGAAGTGCACGATGCCGAGGAAATGGAACGTGCGCTGAAACTCAAGTCGCCTCTCGTCGGCATCAACAACCGCAATCTGCGGACCTTCGACGTCAGCCTCACGGTCAGCGAAGACCTTGCTGCCATGGTGCCGCCCGATCGGCTCCTGGTCGGCGAGAGCGGCATCTTCACCTATGAAGACTGCCAGCGGCTGCAGAAGTCGGGTATCACGACTTTCCTCGTCGGGGAGAGCCTGATGCGCAAGGACGATGTTGCCGAGGCAACACACATGCTTTTGACCGGCAAGACCGGCGCGCTGGCTGCGGAATGACGGCCGACGCCGGTGGTCTCACCCATATCGGCACCTCCGGCGAGGCGCATATGGTGGATGTCTCGGCCAAGGATGACACGGTTCGCATTGCGGTCGCCGAAGGCTTCGTGAAGATGAAACCGGAGACGCTTTCAACGATACGCGAGGGCAATGCCAAGAAGGGCGATGTGATCGGCACCGCCCGCATTGCTGGCATCATGGCGGCCAAACAGACGAGCAATCTCATTCCGCTTTGTCATCCGCTGATGCTATCCAAGGTGACTGTCGATATCGAGGAGGACTCGAATCTGCCGGGCCTGCGCGTCGCGGCGACCGTCAAGCTGACCGGCAAGACCGGAGTCGAGATGGAGGCGTTAACCGCCGTTTCCGTGACATGCCTGACGATCTACGACATGGCCAAGGCCGTGGACAAGACGATGGAAATCGGTGGGATCCGCGTGATGGAAAAGAGCGGCGGCAAATCGGGCGATTTTCGCCACCCGGAGCGGAGCTGATGTCGCTGCTGCCGGTCGAGGAAGCCCTTGCAAGGCTGCTTGCTGCAGCCCATCCGGTCACTGATGTCGAAGAGGTTTCGCTTCACGAGGCCAACGGGCGCATCCTGGCCACTGATCTAGTCGCTCGCCTTACCCAGCCCCCCTTCGATGCCTCGGCCATGGACGGCTATGCGCTGCGCGCTGCAGACGCCACCCAAGTCGGGTCCATCCTCACGGTCATCGGCGAATCGGCAGCCGGGCATGGATACTCTGGAACCGTCGCTTCAGGCGAAGCCGTGCGCATCTTTACCGGGGCCCCCGTCCCTGCTGCTGCCGACAGTATTCTCCTTCAGGAGGATGCCGAAAGGCTTGAGGGCGGTCGCATCCGAAGCAATTTCGCCGTGACCAAAGGGCGACATATCAGACCACGTGGACAGGATTTTGCCGAGGGTGACGTCGCGCTGTCTGCGGGCCTAAGCCTCGATTTCAGCCATCTGACGCTCGCGGCTGCGATGAACCATGCGACGCTTCCCGTCTTTCGTCGCCCGTGCGTCGCAATCCTTGCCACGGGTGACGAACTGGTGTCTCCGGGGACGTCCCCCGGCCCAAGCCAGATCATCGGCTCCAACACGTTTGGCATTGCTGCACTTGCCCGCGACAATGGCGCCGAGGTCATCGATCTCGGCATCGTCGCCGACAACCGGGGCCTGTTGCTTGAGGCGATCGAGCGAGCGCGCGCCAGCGGTGTCGATGTCCTCGTCACCCTGGGAGGGGCCTCAGTCGGCGATCATGACCTTGTGCAATCGACGCTCGTCTCCGCTGGCATGGAACTCAACTTCTGGCGGATCGCCATGCGGCCAGGCAAGCCGCTGATGGTCGGCCGGTTGGGCGCGATGCAGGTCCTGGGACTTCCCGGCAATCCGGTCTCCAGCCTCGTCTGTGGGCTTTTGTTTCTGGAGCCTCTGCTGTGCCATCTCGGACATCGGCAGTCCCCCCGGCGGATGGCCTCGGCGACGCTGCGCAATGCCCTGCCGGCCAATGACAAGCGGCAGGACTATGTGCGGGCGAAGCTAACAGACCGAGACGGCGAACTGCCTTTGGTCGAGAGCTTCGGCAAGCAGGACAGCTCGATGATGCGGATCTTCTCGCAGTCGGACTGCCTGATCGTAAGGCCACCGCATGCGGCGGCGGCTGAAGCGGGTGAGACTGTCCCGGTTATGCTGCTCCGACCCTGAGCGCACCACACACCCCTCTAGAACGCGATTGAAAGCAGAAGACCCGGCACGAGGCCGGGTCTTTGCATTTGTTTATCGTCGGCCGCCTCAGACCAGTCGGCTCTGCTCCAGCGCCGCACCGATGAAGCTCGCAAACAGCGGATGCGGGTCAAGCGGGCGCGACTTCAGCTCCGGATGGTACTGAACGCCGATGAACCAGGGATGGTCAGGATATTCGACGGTTTCCGGCAGCAGGCCGTCCGGCGACATGCCGGAGAAGACCAGACCGCAGGCTTCCAGCCGGTCCTTGTAGTCGACATTGACTTCGTAGCGGTGGCGATGACGCTCGGAGATATCCTGGGAGCCATAGATCTCGGAGATCTTGGTGCCCTTCTTCAGCGAGGCCTTGTAGGCGCCGAGACGCATAGTCCCACCGAGATCACCGACAGCCGAACGTTTTTCGAGCTCGTTGCCCTTCATCCATTCGGTCATCAGGCCGACGACCGGCTCTTCGGTCTTGCCGAATTCGGTCGAGGACGCGTTCTCGATTCCGGCAAGATGACGGGCCGCTTCAACGACGGCCATCTGCATGCCGAAGCAGATACCGAAATAAGGCACCTTGCGCTCGCGGGCGAATTGGGCCGCGAGGATTTTGCCTTCCGAACCGCGCTCGCCGAAGCCGCCGGGCACGAGGATACCGTTGACCTTTTCAAGCCACGGCGACGGATCTTCCTTTTCGAAGATTTCCGACTCGATCCATTCGAGCTTCACCTTCACCCGGTTGGCGATGCCACCGTGATAAAGCGCTTCAATCAGCGACTTATACGCGTCCTTGAGGCCGGTATATTTTCCGACGATCGCGATCGTGACCTCGCCTTCCGGCGTGCGGATGCGGTTGCAGACCTCTTCCCAGGCATCCAGACGCGGCTTCGGCGCCGGTTCGATACCAAAGGCTGCCAAAACCTCGTTGTCGAGGCCTTCCTTGTGGTAGGCCATCGGGACATCATAGATGTTGGCGACGTCAAGCGCCTGGATCACGGCGCTTTCACGCACGTTGCAGAACAGCGACAGCTTGCGGCGCTCGGCCTGCGGGATCTCACGGTCGGCACGGACCAGCAGAATGTCCGGATGGATACCGAGCGCCTGCAGTTCCTTGACGGAGTGCTGGGTCGGCTTGGTCTTCAGTTCGCCGGCCGCCGGAATGTAGGGCATCAGGGTCAGGTGGACATAGACGGCCGTGCCGCGTGGCAGATCGTTGCCGAGCTGACGGATCGCTTCCATGAAGGGCATGGCTTCGATATCGCCGACGGTGCCGCCAATCTCGCAGATGACGAAATCATAGTCGTCATTGCCTTCAATGACGAAGTCCTTGATCTCGTTGGTGACGTGCGGAATGACCTGAACGGTTGCGCCGAGATAGTCGCCGCGACGTTCCTTGTCGATGATGTTCTTGTAAATGCGACCGGTGGTGATGTTGTCGGTCTTGGTGGCCGACCGCCCCGTGAAGCGCTCATAGTGACCGAGATCGAGGTCGGTCTCGGCACCGTCGTCGGTGACGAAGACTTCGCCGTGTTGAGTCGGGCTCATGGTGCCCGGGTCAACGTTCAAGTAGGGGTCCAGCTTGCGCAAACGTACGCGGTAACCGCGTGCCTGCAACAATGCTCCGAGTGCCGCGGCCGCAATTCCTTTGCCAAGAGAGGAAACCACGCCGCCAGTGATGAATACATATCGCGCCATGGGCTTCACCGGATACCGTTTCAGATTCGATTCCGCCAGCCCTAATCGGGTTTGTCCCACATTTTTCGTGGAAATGGCGGAATATGGACAAAAGAAAACCGGCGGACCCTGGAGCCCGCCGGAGTGATGGAAGTCGTTCCGATCAGTTGTTCGGAACGGCGTTGGGGTCTGCTGCAGGAGCTGCAGGTGCCGCAGGCGTCGGCTGAGCCGGTGCCGTGCCCGGAAGCTGGTCGAGCACACTGCCGCCGCCCTGGGTCGTACCGTTGCCCGCCGGGATGCGGTCGAGGATATCGGTAGGACGCGACTCATGGCGGGCCAGAATACCGAGCGCCAGCGAGATCACGAAGAACAGGGTCGCGAGGATCGCCGTGGTGCGCGTCAGCGCATTGGCCGTGCCGCGTGCCGACATGAAGCCCGAGCCGCCGCCGATGCCGAGGCCACCGCCTTCGGAGCGCTGGATAAGGACGACGCCGATCAGGGCGACGACGACCATGAGATAGATAACGAGCAATACGGTCTGCATGGAATGTCCATCCTGCCCGATAAGGGCAAAATCAATGAGGTTGGCGGCTCTTTACATGAGAGGAACGGCCATTGAAAGCCCCTCTTCCGCATTTCGGGGCTTTGCCCCTCAGGCGGTGAGTTCCTCATAGACCTGGTATATGGCGAGAAAATCGGCTGCCTTCAAGCTCGCACCACCGATCAGGGCACCATCGACATTGTCGACCGCCATCAGTTCCTTGGCATTCGAAGGCTTGACCGAGCCGCCATAGAGAAGGCGCATCTTATTGCCCACGTCGCCGAAGCGCTTGACCAGTTCGGCACGCAGGAAAGCATGCGCTTCCGCCACGTCCGCAACGGTCGGCGTCAGGCCGGTCCCGATCGCCCATACCGGCTCATAGGCGATAACGGTGCGTTCTGCCGTAGCGCCATCCGGAACGGAGCCGGCAAGCTGACGCTTTAGGATGTCGAGTGTCTGACCGGACTTGCGCTCGTCTGCCGTCTCGCCAATGCAGATCACGGCTGTCAGGTCCGCCGCATAGGCGGCTTCCGCCTTGGCGCGCACGAGATGATCGGTTTCGGCGTGGTCGGTGCGACGCTCGGAGTGGCCGACGATGACATGCGTGCCAAAGCAGTCAGCGATCATCTCGGCCGAGAGATCGCCCGTATGGGCCCCCGACGCATTCTGATGGCAATCCTGGGCGCCGATCTGAAGCGGGCTGTCGGTGCACAGCGCGGTCGCGACATAAAGCAGCGTTGCCGGCGGGCAGATCAGGCATTCTACCTTCTCGGACAGCGGTCCCTGGACACCTTCAGCAATCGCCTTGATCTGATCGAGCGAGGCTCGCGTGCCATTCATTTTCCAATTGCCCGCAACAAGCGGGCGAACATCCGGTGTCATATCGTCTCAACCCCTATTTCGCTTGTGCGAAGTAGCAAATCTGAGCCCGAAAGGAAAGATTGCGCTATCCGATTGGCCCGTTTATCGGGCGACATGGTGAAAATGTGAAACTCAGGCGCCTCTATAACTGGCAGACCAACCCGTTAGCGGATGAGCCAATTGAGGAGGGCACGCCAATCCGACATACGCACCGGCGTCCCGTGCGATCCGGTCTCGAACAGAGTGAAGCGTACCGGCTGACCGGCGGCGCGGAGCTTCCTATAGATGGAAACCTGACCTTCGGCCGCGTAGACACTGTCGCGGCTGCCATGGGTGAACCAAATCGGCAGCCTGGCCTTGGCTGCGGCACTCTTTGGCAGTGCCGGATCCGGCGCACCGCCGAGGATCGCCATGCCTGAGAGCTTCGCCACGGTTGCCGGGTCCCGCGACAGGCCCGAGCAGATGAAGCTGCCCATGGATGCACAAGCCAGAACCACCGGCTTGCCACCGGATTGAGCCGAGGCGTAGGCAACAAGGGACGCGATCTCGCTGACGCCCTTGTCGTCGAAGCTTCTCACCGAAGGCGCGTAATAGGTGCCGCCGTTTTCGGCGGCGAGGTTCTTCAGGCGATTGAAATTGCCACCGAAGCTGATGTCGTTCAGCCCAAGGCGTCTGTCCCCGCCCCTGCCGTGAATGAAGATCACGGTGAAGGCCTGGCCCTGATCACGACCGACCCGTCCGACCTCCATCGGCCCGGTCGGGAGCTGCAGTGTCTGGTTCTCCTGGACCCGTCGAACCTTCAGCGACACATAGCGATCCTTCACGCGACGCTCAGGGATGCTGTCGCGACCGTTGATGTCGCGCATCTCATCATAATCGATGCGGGTGAAATCGCCGCCGTCTCCAGTTTCCAGCACCGTCTGGCTTGAAAACAGCTCATCCTTGAATGGTGCGATGGTCTCGGCTCTGGCACTCGACAGGAACAGAAACGGAAAGAGAACGCAGGAAATCGCCGCAGTGCGGAAATGAGCTGTGGACATCTGCATGGAAGATGGGTTTCCTCTCGGCTCACGCTTGCCTTCGCGAAATGCGCCACGCAAAGCTGGCCCGAATTCAACATGCGCCGGCTCTCTGGCCCTTCGCGCCTGCCCTGCCTATCTGGCACAATCCGACCGATTCGCAGATGCGACTGGCCTGATGCGGCGGCTTTATGAAGGTGCCGCGAAGCCGGCATCGAACAGCAACAGAGTATCGAACGACGCCATGGACGACAACGATCTCTTTTCCGGCATGCCGCTCGCCCAGAAGGTCGAGGCGGAAACCGTAACGACGCCGACACCGACCCCTACGCCTGCCGCGCGACCGGCGGCCCCTGCTTCGACGGCGGGACCTGAGGAATATGGCGCGTCTTCCATTCGCGTTCTCGAAGGCCTCGAGCCGGTGCGCATGCGTCCGGGGATGTATATCGGCGGCACGGACGAAAAGGCGCTGCATCACCTGTTTGCCGAAGTCATCGACAACTCGATGGACGAAGCGGTTGCAGGACACGCCAACTTCATCGACGTGCATCTGGATACCCAGGGCTTTCTGACGGTCACGGATAACGGTCGCGGTATCCCGGTCGAACTGCATCCGCAGGTGCCGGGCAAGTCGACGCTTGAAGTGATCATGACCAAGCTGCATGCCGGCGGCAAATTCGACGGCAAGGCCTATGAGACATCAGGTGGTCTGCACGGCGTCGGTGTCTCCGTTGTCAACGCGTTGTCCGACCTGCTCGAGGTTGAAGTCGCCCGCAATCGCAAGCTCTATCGCCAGACCTTTTCGCGCGGTGTGCCGCAGGGCGGGCTTGAAGAACTGGGCGAAGTGCACAACCGACGCGGCACGCGGGTACGCTTTCACCCCGATCCGCAGATCTTCGGCGATCATGCAAAGTTCGATCCGGGCCGGATCTTTCGCATGGCCCGGTCGAAGGCCTATCTGTTCGGCGGCGTCGAGATCCGCTGGTCCTGCGATCCGGGCATGGTGCCCGAGGGTGGCGACATCCCGGAGAAGGCCGTCTTCCACTTCCCCGGTGGCCTGAAGGACTATCTTGCCGCGACGCTCGGCAAGGACTTCACAGTCACCCGCGAGATCTTCGCCGGCAAGACCGAGAAGACCGGCGGCCATGGCGCGATGGAATGGGCTGTTACTTGGTATGGCGGTGACCCGGCTCTGCATTCCTATTGCAACACGATCCCGACGCCTGAAGGCGGCACCCATGAAGCCGGTCTGCGCATTGCGCTGACCAAGGGCTTAAAGAACTATGCTGAACTGACGCAAAACAAGCGCGCAAAAGAAATCACCACCGACGACGTGATGATTTCTGCTGTCGGCATGCTGTCGGTTTTCATCCGTGAGCCTGAGTTCGTCGGCCAGACCAAGGACAAGCTCGCGACCGTCGAGGCCCAGCGTCTTGTCGAAAACGTGCTGCGCGACCCCTTCGACCATTATCTCGCCGACAATCCCAACGAAGCGGCCAAGCTGCTCGACTGGGTGATCGAGCGAGCGGAAGAGCGATTGCGCCGCCGCAAGGAAAAGGAAGTCAATCGCAAGACGGCCGTGCGCAAACTGCGTCTGCCGGGCAAGCTTGCCGACTGCTCACAAAACACGGCCGAAGGCGCCGAACTCTTCATCGTCGAGGGTGACTCGGCTGGTGGCTCGGCCAAGCAGGCGCGCAACCGCTCCAATCAGGCGATCCTGCCGCTGCGCGGCAAGATCCTGAACGTCGGGTCGGCGAGCCGCGAAAAGCTGATGGCCAACCAACAGATCGCCGACCTGATCCAGGCGCTCGGCTGCGGCACACGGACGAAGTATCGTGACGAAGACCTGCGTTACGAACGCATCATCGTGATGACCGATGCTGACGTCGACGGCGCACATATCGCATCGCTGCTGATCACCTTCTTCTATCAGGAAATGCCCGAACTCATCCGCGGCAACCATCTCTATCTCGCGGTGCCCCCGCTTTACGTCATTCGCCAGGGCGCCAAGACGGTCTATGCCCGCGACGACGCCCACCGGGCCGAGTTGATGGAGACCGTATTCAAGGGCAAGAAGGTCGAGATCGGACGCTTCAAAGGTCTCGGTGAAATGATGCCGGCGCAGCTCAAGGAAACGACCATGGATCCGAGCAAGCGGACGCTGCTCAGGGTCGGCATCGATGACGTAGATTTCGAGGGCACGCGGGACGCGGTAGACGCCTTGATGGGAACGAAGCCTGAGGCCCGCTTCCGCTTCATCCAGGAGCGTGCCGCCTTCGCCGAGAACCTCGACATCTGAGGCATAGTGACGATCACTTCCGGGGCCGCCGCTTGTTTCCAGCGCGAGAATGCGCCATATGCAGGGCAGCATTAACGGGATAGTCCAGAACGTGAGTCAGGCTGAAATTCAGACCCCGTCGAAAGGGCCGCGTTGGCTCGGTCAGGCAACGGCAAATCGCATCGCCCTGATTACACCGATCTCCGTCGCACGCTGGCTGCTGGTACTGATCGGCATTGCCGCGATCTACTTTTTCCACGGTTTCGTCGTGCCTGTGATGGCCGCGCTCGTCATCGCCTTTGCAAGCTGGCCGCTTTACCGCCGGCTGCTTGAACGCATCGGCGGCAACACGACGATCGGCGCAACGATCGCGCTCATCGCCATCTTGGCCTTCCTCATCATCCCGATCGGCATCGCGATTTCTTATGCGGTTGACGAGATACGCCAGTGGATCAGCTGGGCGGTACAGGCAAACGAGACCGGCGCCCCGCCTCCGGCCTGGATTGCGGCCCTGCCACGCATCGGTAACTGGCTCGTTGCGCAATGGAACGAGCATATCGGGCAGCCAGGTGCGATTGGCGAACTCATCCAACTGGTGAGTGGTGCCAATATCGGCAACATCTATCGGGCTGTGATCGCCGCAGGAGATGGTCTTTTCCATCTGGTGTTGACGCTTCTGTTCATGCTGATCGCCCTCTTCTTCGTCTATCGCGATGGGGCCAACTTCTCGCGCCAGCTCGACCTGCTCGGCGAGCGCATTCTGCCCAACCGCTGGGAACGGATTTCACGCGTGGTTCCCGCGACGATCAGTTCCACTGTCACAGGCATGACGCTGATCGCAATCGCCGAAGGCATCATTCTCGGCATCGCGTATTGGCTCGCCGGCGTGCCCTCCCCGGTCACCCTCGGCGTGATCACCGGCGTCATGGCACTCATTCCGGGTGGCGCACCGCTCTCGTTCACACTGGTTTCGATCTATCTCGTCGCCAGCGGCTCCATGTTCGAAGGCGTTGCCCTTTTCGTCTGGGGCTCGGTCGAGCTCTTCATCGTCGACAAGACCGTCCGTCCGCGCCTCGTCGGAGGTCCCATCAAGCTGCCGTTCCTGCCGACCTTCTTCGGCCTGGTGGGCGGCGTGAAAACCATGGGCTTCCTCGGCCTGTTCATCGGCCCGGTGCTGATGGCGCTCCTTGTCTCCATCTGGCGCGAGTGGATCCGCGAGGTCGAACGCTCCGACGACGTCCTTCCCGTGGACGAGCAAGGGGAACTCGATCTCTTCACCGATTCGGGCCGTGAAGCCACGCGGGTTTCGATCGCCTAGCGGGATCTGCCGGTGCACGAGTTTTCGGCCCGTACTGGCCTGAAGCCCTTCGTCGACGAAGCAACGGTATCCTGCCTTGCTTCGGCTCCAATCATTCTGTTTCGTCTGACCGCCAACGACCCTGACGGGAGCCCCCTGCGATGAAGACTGCACTGATCATGATGACGATCCTTGGCTGCGACGACAGCGTCAGCCATTGCGAGTTCGTCGAGACGCCGGTCGAGCGATTCGTCTCCATCGAGCTGTGCAACGCTGCATCTGAACAGGTCCTGGGGCGCTATACCAATATCGGCTATCCGACGGCCGTTGCCGTCTGCCAGACGCCTCCACCAGAGATAATGGAGGCACTGGCTGCGCAGTCACCGCAGACGGACAGCAGTGCTGCTATTGTGGTGCCGACAGCAGAACAGGAGCGTACACTAAAGGATCGTGCGATCGACGCGGTCCGCGAAGTCCTGCCCGGCAAGGCTGCGATCAAGATGATCTTCGAGAAGCCGATCCACGTTGTCTCGGAAAGCTATTCATGGGTCGCCAAGAAAATCGTGCCGTGACGGGTCAGGCGGCGGCGAGCGCGAAGCCGGAGGCATAATCCCGCGCCAGGCGACGTTCTTCCGCGATGGCGAGCCGCTCGATCATGTCGACGAGCACACTTGCGGGTTCAGTGAGATTGCTGTCCCCGCGATAACGCTGCACAAGGCGATGGGCGATGTGATCGAGGTCGAAGCCGCTCGCCGACTGGATAAGCCCACGCCACAGCATGACGGCATCAACGAAAAGCGGGCTGACATCGCGGCCGAGACCTGCGGATTCCAAGAGTGCGCGTACGGCGTGGAAGCGTCCGGTTGCGAGGATAGAGCGCACGCGGCGCTCGTCGAGCCCGGAAATCGCAACGATGGCGCAAGAGAAGAAGTCGGTCCGGCCAGCGCATAGCGCATGCATCAGGAAGGCGGGAGTCAGCCGGCCTGCGACCCTGAGCTGCTCCGTCAGGCGCGCGAGTTCGTCGCCATGAACGTCGGCAAGCAGGGCGATGGTGGCGCTGTCGCCAGCTTCGCGTGCGATTCGCTCGATGCGACGACTGCCGATGGCGCCGATCACCAAACCTGAGCCGGCGAGCGCTTCAGTGACGAACTGGACGAGGAGTTGCCGCACACCACTCGTCAGATCGTCACGATCCAGAAGAAGGGCGCGGATTCGTTCGCTGTGGCCGTGACGCTCGGCAATGCGGCGCAGGGTAAAGGCCGTGATGCAGGCGCCGGGATTTTCCAGGAGGACCTCAAGCTCGGCCGCATCGCCGATCTCAGCAAGTGCTGCGGCCACGCCAACGCTGACCTTCTTGCGAGCAGCAATCAGGGCACGGGTTTCGACGGTGCCACGGCCGGCAATGTCGACCAGATCGGCATCTGACAGAACCGGCGAGCACAGAATGACGACCGAAGCGATTTCCGGCTGATCCTCGGCCAGCGATACCATCAAGGCCCGTGGAGCCCGCTCTTCCGGGGCAAGAATATCGGCGAGCGCGAGCCGCACCTGTGGTGCCGGGTCGTCGAGCAGATAGGTCATCGCCATCTGAGCTGCCTGGCGCTCGTCCGGGGCCATGTCGGACTTCAAATAGGCGCGAGCAAGCGCGTTTGCTGCACGCGCCCGATCCTGCGTCTTTGCCGTTTCGACCCATCTGAGAAAAGCTGCAACGATCAAAGTCGAACCCACTCGCCACCTGTACAAACCCGAAGCATTCGGTGTTTTGACAGTAGGATCAAAGTGTTTAAGAAACGTTCACCACGTTCATTAACCACAACACTCGACCCGGTTCAGCACCGTGCGGACCGGGTCGAGATGCCATGTCAGGTCCTCTGGCTCGGCCGTTTGAGTTCGAAGACAGGCCCCATGCCGGCATAGTCCATATAACCCAGGCGCATGATCGGGTCGGCAACAGCCAGATCGAATCGTCCGTTCCGGATCACCGCGTCGGCAATATGGATGCCGACGACCTGGCCGAAGACGGCATGGCTGTCGGTGTCATTCCCGTCCATGTCGGGCAAGGTCAGAACCTTGGTCACCCGGCATTCGAGCGCCGCTACGGCTTCCCCGACAAAGGGAGCGTCGACGATTCTCCCGGGTGCGGGGGTCAGACCCGCCAGCTCGAATTCATCCGTCTCATAGGCAACGGCGGCCGACGATTCGTTCATCCGGTCCATCAACGTCCGGCTCACGAAGCTTGCCGTGAAGACGCCGGTTTCCTCGACGTTCCTTAAGCTGTCCTTGCGGCCGCCGGACGAGAACATGACCATTTTCGGTCTGTCGCCGACGGCGTTGAAGAAGGAATAGGGGGAAAGATTGCGGGTACCATCCCTGCCCTTCGTGCCGATCCAGCCGATGGGCCTCGGCGCCACGATCGCCTTGAAGGGATCATGTGCCATGCCATGGGCATTCGTCTCGGTGTCATAGAACATCAGTCTTCGCCACCCTGCCAGGAAACAAGATCTTCCACCGCCGGACGCGGACGCTCGACGATCGGAAACTCGGTCGAGCCGATGTGAATGAATCCGGCTACCTTCTCACCGGCCTTTACGCCGAGAAGCGGATGGGCGCGCTCGTCGAAGGCGAACCATTCACTGAGCCAGTTCGATACATAGCCATGGGCATTGGCCGCCATCAGCAGATTGAGGCAAAGGGCACCGGCGGACATGACCTGCTCCCATTCCGGGATCTTCGCATGCGGGGCTGCCGTCGAGATCACAGCAACGACCACCGGCGCCCGGGTGAAACGCGCGCGTTCGACCTGGATCATCTCCTCGGAAAGACCAGGGTTCTTTTCCACTGCCATCTTAAGCAGTTCTTCGCCGATGCGGACGCGTTCTTCGCCACGGTAGACGATGAAGCGCCAGGGAGCGATCTTGCCGTGATCGGGAACGCGGACCGCCAGCGTCAGAATCGACTCGATTTCCGCCTTGTCCGGACCCGGCTCGCACATCTGAAAGGCGGGCACAGAGCGGCGAACTGCGAGATAATCGAGCAGCTTGATGTCTTTTTTCATTTTCTTGATACCTTCATAGGCCTTTACGGTAGCGGCAGGTCTTGAAATTGCCATGCGGTTCGGTTTGAAGTTGCCGGCATTGGGAAGGAAGTCAACACACAGTGCATCGCATGTCACGCCAATCTGGTCTTGTCCGACTGCTGCTCTGGCTACTCGTTGCCTCGGCGGCAGCGTCGCCGTCTTTTGCTCAGGAAGCCTTTGAGACCTTCAAACAGCTGAACGGCTCGACCAAGATGCCTAAGCTGAAGGCGTTTTCGGCTCCGGGTGCAGCCGCGATCGCCAATGTGACGCAAGGGCGCAGCGTCAAGCTCGATGCCAAGCTGACCGACCAGGGCGAACCGATGCAGCATGGGCTGTCCTGGCGCGTGTTCAGCCCCATTCCCGGGGCCGACGGCAAGCTGCCCTTGCTTGCCAGTGCCGAAGGTGGTTCGGCCGCGTTTCAGCTGGCGCCCGGTGACTATTTCGTCAACGTATCCTTCGGGCGTGCAGGTGCTACCAAGAAGCTCATCGTGCCGGTCGAAGGTGAGGTTGCCAATCAGGTTCTCGTGCTTGATGCTGGCGGCATGTCGCTGAGTGCCATCTCTGGCGCCGACACCCATATTCCCGACAAGCAGTTGAGTTTCGACATCTATGCCTCCGAGGTCCGCGAGGACGGAGAGCGCGGCTTAGTGCTTGCAGATGTAAAGCCTAACACCATCGTGCGTCTGAACGCCGGAACCTATCATGTCGTGTCGGAATACGGCTCGATCAACGCCGTGGTGCGCGCCGACATCACGGTCGAAGCCGGCGAACTGACGGAAGCGACCATCCAGCACCGCGCTTCCCAGGTGGGCTTCAAGCTGGTCTCGGAAGAAGGCGGTGAAGCGATTGCCGATACCGCCTGGTCCGTCCTGACGTCAGGCGGTGACATCGTGGCGGAAAGCGTCAGCGCCTTCCCGGTGATGGTGCTGGCTGAGGGCCAGTACACGGCGGTTGCCCGCAACAAGGACAAGCTCTTCCAGCGGGATTTCGAGGTGAAGGCCGGGGTCAACCTGGATGTCGAGCTGATGCTCGACCAGCCCTGACGCCTCAAGCGACGCGGCGAAACTTGCTTCGTTCGACGGGCGCCATGCTGAAAACCGCGCCGAAAAGCCTTGCCAAGAGATCCTTGCGGTCCGCATGCGTGCTCAGCTCTTCCCACGGAATCATCACCCCGACACGTGCTCGGATCGTCGAACCGGACAGACGGCGGAACTCGCGGATCAGCAGCGACACGCGCAACGTCAGTGAGATCTTGCTGGCGAGATGAAAGAGACGCCCGTTCTGGCCTTCGAAGAAAACCGGCACGACGTTGGCTTTCGCAGCCTGGATGAGCTTGGCCGGAAACATCTTCCAGGGAAGGTCCTCGGCGCGCCCGAAACCTTTCTTGGCGGTCGCGACGCCGCCTGCCGGGAAAATCACGACCGTCACGCCTTCCCTTAACAGACGCAGCGCTTCGTGCCGGGTCTGCATGTTGATGGCAAGTGCTTCCTTGGTTTCCTCGAACGAGACGGGCAACGAGTAAGGCGCCATTTCCGGCACCTTCAGAAGTTCGTTATTGATCAGCACACGGAACGGACGGCCGAGCTGTTCAGCCAGCGCGAGGACAGCGATGCCATCTCCGATGCCGAAGGGATGGTTGGCAACGATGACAACAGGCCCTTCGGGAATGTTCGCCGGCGGCCAGTTGCCTTCGATCTTCAGGTCGACATTGATCAGGTCGAGCATCTTGCCGAAGACGCTATCGGTCTTGCCGACGATATCGTTGCGCCAGATTTCATAGAGCCGGGTAAAGCGGTCGCGACCGGAAAGCCCTTCGATCGAGCGGATGAACCAGCGCTTGAGCTTAGGGTCGCGCTCGTTGGCATAAGAGAGTTCTTTGAACTTCACGGGAAGGCTCCGGTGATACGGAAGGTCATCGGACCGTCATATGCCGTTTCGATGACAGCCGTCTGACAGTGCGGCAACACACTGTCAGACGGTCGATCCTAGTCAGACCTTGCGGTTCGCCAGCTTGCGCTTGACGTCCGGCGGGGTCGCTTCGCCTGCCAGCACAGCTACAGCCTCAGTCAGCGGCATAGACACCTGGTCCTGCGAACCGAGGCGGCGAATGTTGACGGTCTTTTCTTCCGCCTCGCGCTTGCCGCATACGATGATCACCGGCACCTTGGTGACGGAGTGCTCGCGGACCTTGTAGTTGATCTTCTCGTTGCGGAAGTCGGTCTCGACCTGTAGGCCCGCGTCGCGGAGCTGCTCGGCCACTTCACGACCGTAGTCGTCGGCATCCGAGGTGATTGTCGCAACGACGACCTGCAACGGTGCGAACCACAGCGGCATGTGGCCGGCAAAGTTCTCGATCAGGATGCCGAGGAAACGCTCCATCGAGCCGCAGATGGCGCGGTGGATCATGACCGGCTGAACCTTTTCCGAGTTCTGGTCGATGTAGAAGGCACCGAAGCGTTCCGGCAGGTTGAAGTCCACCTGAGTCGTGCCGCACTGCCATTCACGACCGATGGCATCGCGCAAAGTGTATTCGAACTTCGGACCGTAGAAGGCGCCCTCGCCCGGCAGGATGCCGGTCTTGATGCGGCCGCCGGACTGTTCTTCGATCTGCTTCAGGACGTCCATCATCACGCTTTCGGCGCGATCCCAGAGGTCGTCCGAACCGACGCGCTTTTCCGGACGGGTCGAGAGCTTCACGACGATCTCGTTGAACCCGAAGTCCTCATAGACCGACAGGATAAGATCGTTGATGCGCAGGCATTCGGCCGCCATCTGCTCTTCCGTGCAGAAGACGTGAGCATCGTCCTGGGTAAAGCCGCGGACGCGCATAAGGCCATGCAGCGCGCCGGAGGCTTCGTAGCGATGAACCGTGCCGAACTCGGCGAGGCGGACGGGAAGCTCGCGATAGGATTTGAGGCCATGCTTGAAGATCTGCACGTGACCCGGGCAGTTCATCGGCTTCAGGGCGAAGACCTTCTGGTCGGCTTCCTCGTCATCCGGATGCATGAAAGCATGCGCCGACTTCACGGCGAACATGTTCTCCTGGTACCAGCCCCAGTGACCCGAGGTCTCCCAGAGCGACTTGTCGAGGATCTGCGGCGCGTTGACTTCCTGGTAGGTGCCATCGAGTCGACGGCGCATGTAGGAGGTCAGCGTCTGGAACATGCGCCAGCCCTTGCCGTGCCAGAAGACCACGCCGGGGCCTTCTTCCTGGAAATGGAAGAGATCCATTTCACGGCCAAGCTTGCGGTGGTCGCGCTTTTCGGCTTCGGCCAGGATATGCAGATAGTTGTCCAACTGCTCCTGTTCGGCAAAGGCCGTTCCGTAGATGCGGCTCAGCATGGCGTTGTTGCTGTCACCGCGCCAATAGGCTCCGGCGACCTTCATCAGCTTGAAGGCCATACCGATCTGCCCGGTGGACGCCATATGCGGCCCACGGCAGAGATCGAACCAGTCGCCCTGATAGTAGATCTTCAGATCCTGGTCTTCCGGGATCGCATCGACCAGCTCGACCTTGTAGTTTTCGCCCTTGGAGGCAAAGACTTCCTTGGCCTTGTTGCGCGGCCAGATTTCCTTGGTGAATGGCTTGTTGCGCTGGATGATCTCCTTCATCCGCTTTTCGATCTTCGGCAGATCCTCGGGCGTAAAGGGTTCAGCCTTGGCGAAGTCGTAGTAGAAGCCGTTCTCGATCACCGGCCCGATGGTCACCTGCGTACCGGGCCAGAGCTCCTGCACGGCCTCGGCCATCACATGGGCAGCGTCATGGCGAATGAGTTCCAGTGCCCGCGGATCCGTGCGGGTGACGATCTCGATCTTGCCATCAACGATCGGGTCCGAGAGGTCGCGCAGGGTGCCGTCGAGCGCAATGGCGACGGCCTTCTTTGCCAGCGACTTGGAAATGGACTCAGCGACCTCAGCGCCGGTCGTGCCGGCTGCGTATTCGCGGGTAGAGCCATCGGGGAAAGTGAGAGATACGGAAGCGGACATAAACGTCTCCTGATCCAGTCCCGCCAACGAATGCGGGTGGTGAAAATTGCGGGGTTAAAACCTCGCCACGAACCGGCGCTTGATAGGCTGAAAGTGCTGATGAGTAAAGGATCTTGCTAGGCCGATCCCATCGACCAGAAGCCGCGGGCTTCGTCGGACAAGGTCTTCATGACCCGGTCGAAGGCAGCAGGGTCGACATGTCGCCTGATCGTTGAAGTTACTTCTTCGATCGCGGTTTCGGTCGACAGATTGTGTTCGTGGCGGAAGGCGCGGACTTCCTTCATCAACGCATCCCTTTGAGCAAAGGGCATCCTTGGAGATTCGACATCCCAATCGCTGACGAAGATGGCGCGCAAGACGGGCGGCAGCACATTTGCGAAGGATATGGCCTCGGCAAAGGTCAGCCGCCGCCGGAAGACCTGCAGCACAGCCTGCAACATCGTATAGGCCTGATGCGACGATGTGAGCATCGAGGTCGCGACCAGATCCTTCATGAAGGCATCGAAGTCGGCGGAGGCCTGGCGATATTCGAGCGGCATGGGCATGCGTTGTCTCCCGAGCGATTCGGAATATCAATCCTAGGGCGAAGTCCGGCCGCCTTCGAATTGTGATCACGGAGCCGGTTTACGGCCGAAGGTCCAAAGTCGCCAGGGCGCGTACCAGGTGTAACGCTGAGCCAAAGTCTCGGGCACGGGATCCGGTCCCCAGGTTCCGCCGGGACCGCAGCGGACGACGCGAAACAAGGTCAGCCATCCGCCCTGCCAGAGACCGTGGCGCGCGACAGCCTCGTAGCCATATTCGGAACAGGTTGGCATGTGGCGGCATGAGCTGCCGACAATGCTGGACAAGGTCAGCTGGTAAAAGCGGATCAAGCCCATGCCGAGCAGCCGGCCCGGGGTCTTGCGGAACGGCCCCTGCCAATTGCGGCTCTTCAGTCCACCGCCCGCCGGCTGGTGACCGAAATCGGGGCTGTTGCACATGTTAGCTGGCCTCGGCGGCCGCAGCCGGGGATTCGAGACGGTCCAGACAGTCGACGACTGCGTCAAAAGTGAGCATCGTGGAGGCGTGGCGTGCCTTGTAGTCCTTTACGGGCTTCAGGAAGCGCATGTCCTCGAAGCGACCCGAGGGTCCCTCTCCGTCTTCCTTCAACATGGCCAGCATGTCCAGTCGTGCCTGCCGCAGTTCGGCCGATGTCGCCCCGACCACATGGCGGGCCATGATTCCCGACGAGGCCTGACCCAATGCGCAGGCCTTCACCTCATGGGTGAAATCGGTCACCACGCCGTCGCGAACCATAAGATAGACGCGAACCTTGGAGCCACAGAGCTTGGAATGCTTTTCCGAAACGGCATCCGCTTCGGCGAGCACGCCAATGCGGCCGATGTTTCCGGCAAATTCGAGGATCTTGGTGTTGTAGATGTCGTCCATGGTCAATCCGGTTCAGCGCCTCTCCCGTATATAGGAAGGAGTTCTGGCAATGCAGCCTTCATCATGTCGCAGCGGCCGTCTTTTCGTCGTTCTCGCAGGACACTATATCGGACTGACAGAGGCAGGACAAACGCAGGCTGGCCACGGACGAAACGATCTTCTCGGCTGAAACACCGATAACGGACTTGCATTATGAGCCGCATTACGCCTTTACAATCCGGCAAAGCCAAACCAGCGGCTCGCCTCACGCGGGACCGGGAGACCAAGGCCATGGATGCCACCGTCAAGAAACTGTCCGTCGAAGCCCCGCGGCCGACGCGCGAAGAGGCCGAACAGGCCGTGCGCACGCTTTTGCTCTGGGCAGGTGACGACCCGGAACGCGAGGGCCTGCTCGATACGCCGGCACGCGTGGCAAAGGCCTATGAAGAGCTGTTTTCCGGCTACAGCGCTGATATCGAGGACGTACTCGGCCGGACCTTCGAGGAGGTCGGCGGCTATAACGACATGGTGCTCGTCCGGGATATCTCGTTCTTTTCGCATTGCGAACACCACATGCTGCCAGTGATGGGCAAGGCGCATGTCGCCTATCTCCCCAACGGCCGCGTACTCGGCCTTTCGAAGATTGCGCGCATCGTCGATGTGTTTGCCAAGCGCCTGCAGACTCAGGAAAACATGACCGCACAGATTGCCCAGGCGATTGACGAGACTCTGCTGCCACGCGGGGTTGCGGTATTCCTCGAGGCCGAGCATATGTGCATGGCCATGCGCGGGATCCAGAAGACGGGTTCCACGACGCTCACCACAACCTTCACCGGCGCCTTCAAGGACAATGCGGCCGAACAGGCACGCTTCATGTCCATGGTTCGGAGCCGCTAAGACTGCGAGTGCCCATGTCCGCTTTTGTGTTCGACGCCCCCTCGGCAGACAAGAACATCCTCGAGGAAGGCCTCGCCTTCACCCCCAAGTTCGATGACCATGGGCTTGTGACCGCCGTCGTCACGGATGCGCGGGACGGCGAGCTTTTGATGGTGGCGCATATGAACGCCGAAGCCATCGCGCTGACGCTCGAAACCGGGATCGGTCACTATTACAGCCGCTCACGCGCGAAGATCTGGAAAAAGGGCGAGAGCTCCGGCAACCTTCAGACGGTCAAGGAAATCAAGGTCGACTGCGACCAGGACGCGATCTGGCTGAAGGTCGAGGTCGCCGGTCATGATGCGACCTGCCATACCGGACGCCGCTCCTGTTTTTACCGGACCGCTCAGCTCGTTGACGGCGAGCCGTGTCTCAAGATTGCCGACGACCACCGGCACTTCGATCCGGATCATGTCTACGGCCATTGACCTCTGGCGACTGCATAACGAAATCGTAAGCAGACGATGTCCTAATGGAGCCCTGAGTGTTCAGCTTATGGGGTAGCGGAGATGCTGAACTGGAGCATGATTTCGAACGGCGGTGCGACTGTTTCGCAACCGTCCAAGGACCCCGGCACGCCGCCGGCTGGTCCGATCGTTCCCGAGGTACGCGCAAAGGCTAAAGTGGCGCTTGCCCTTGGCGGCGGCGCGGCTCGCGGCTGGGCGCATATAGGCGTCTTGAGAGCGCTCGACGAGGAAGGCATCGAAGTCGGCATGATCGCGGGCACCTCGATCGGCGCCCTGGTCGGCGGCTGTTACCTCGCTGGCAAACTCGACGAACTGGAAGCCTTCGCCCGGTCGCTGACCATGCGCCGGATTGCCTCGCTGCTCGACCTGACCATCGGAGGCGGCGGGCTTCTCGGCGGCATGCGCCTGACCAAGCGAATGCAGGAGCATCTCGAGGGCCTGAATGTCGAGGATTTGCCGAAGCCCTTCGTTGCGGTCGCATCGGAGCTCAACAGCGGCCACGAAGTCTGGATCGACGGCGGCAGCCTGATCACGGCGCTTCGGGCATCTTACGCCCTGCCCGGCATTTTCGAACCCATTCATTGCAACAATCGAACGCTGATCGACGGCGCGCTTGTCAATCCGGTGCCTGTGTCCGTCTGCAGGGCCTATGAGCAGCCGCTGGTGATGGCGGTCAATCTGCATTACGACGTTTTCGGACGGTCCGCAGTCGTCAAGCACAAGGCTTCAACGCCGGACAAGGCGAGCGCAGAAACAGCCAGGGCACCAAACAAGGTCGGCCTGACCGGCGTGATGGTGCAGGCCTTCAACATCATTCAGGACCGCATTTCCCGGGCGCGCCTCGCCGGAGACCCGCCGGACCTCGCCCTGCATCCGCGTCTGAACGACATCGGTCTTTCCGAGTTTCATCGGGCCGGCGAGGCGATCGATCGCGGCTATGAGGAAGCGAAGGCCCGCGTGACGGAAATCCGCCGCATGCAGGAAGCAGTTCTCCGCTAGGCGCAGCGTCTGCCGCACCTTCTGACGGGCCTTCGCACAATCTGAGAATCAGCCGGCGATATATGCCTTGATGTGTTCGGCTTCCTGCTCGATCTCGCGGATTCGCGACTTCACCACGTCACCGATCGAAATGATGCCTGAAAGCTTGCCGTTATCCTCGACGGGCACGTGGCGGAAACGCCGGCTGGACATCATCTCCATCAATTCGTTGACGCCGGTCTCTTCGCGGCAACGATAGACATTTGCGGTCATGAAGGCCGAGACCGGCTGGTCGAAGGCATCTTTACCGCCTGTCCCGATCGCACGAACCACGTCACGTTCGGTGAAGATGCCGACGATGCGGCTTTCCATGCCGACGACGACGACGGCACCGATCTTGTGTTCTTCCAGCACCCGGGCCGCCTCGCCCAAGCTGATGCTCGGGCTGATGGTGATGACATCGCGGCCCTTCTGTTCGAGTATGCTTCTGGCTGATGCAGGCATGAGTTCCTCCTCGCATAGAACACTCGCGCGGCGGCCCAATCCTCCTTGGACCGCCAGGACGAAGGGTGCCCTTTATTCAAGGAGAATGCAATAAGTCCGGCATCACGCCCTTGTGTGACGGCCCGTGTAGGGATCGAAGGCTGCAAATCCGAAGAAGCCGAGCAGGAAGCCGCCGATATGTGCATCCCAAGCAATCGACGCGGAACCACCCCCGAGCATCGGAACGCCAAAGGCGATGGCAATATTGCCGAGAAACCAGACGATGATGAAGACGCGGACGGTACGGTCAGCCAGGGCCTGCCCCACCGACAGCAAGGGAGGCTGCCATCCGGACAATCGAGCCAGGCTGCGCTGCCGTTCGCCGAAAGCGAATCGGCAGGCGGCACCCATCAGAGCAGAAATCACCCCGGACGCGCCGACCATCAAGGATGGCTCTCCCCAGTTGACGAATGCATGCAATGCGGCGGCAGCCACTGATGACACCACCCAGAACAGGAGAAATCTGACCTCACCGATGCGGCGACAAACGGGTGTCCCGAATGCGGCAAGCCAAAGACTGTTGAAGGCGAGATGCTCGAAGCTGCCGTGCAGCAAAGAATAACTCACCGGCGTCCAAAGCCACGCCAGCGACTGTTCATCGAGCGGATAGAGATAGCGGATTGGCGAAAAACCGAATTCGACGGCGACCCACTGATTGAGTGCCGGCGACAGCAGGAATTGCTGGATCGCATAGATGCCGCAGATCAGGGCAAGCGCCACAAGGATGCCGGTCGGCAGGTTGAAGATGGGCGGGTTCTCTTCGGATCGCGCGCCGATCTCGGGCACAAGGCCGTCGTTATCCCGGCGCTCCTCGCCTCGAGATCCTGTCTCATCCTGCATCTGCAATTCCTTCTGTTGCGAAACCATCAGGTAATGCAGGCCGCGGATAAAAAAAAGGCCGCCCGGAAACCGAGTGGCCTTGCTGGCGCTAGGCGGATCGTCGCGCCGACTGGAGTTGGTGCCGAAGGAAGCCCTTCGCGTTTGGTAGAACCTTCATGCCATGAGCAAGCGAGGGCCACAACCGAAAGCCTTCCTTAACCTTAATCCTGCGGCGATATCGTTCCGTCTGGAAAAAGCGTACCCAAAAGCAAACACTATATTAACGGCTCGCGCCCTAATGTCGAGCCATAGAGAAACAGACAGAATCTCCGAGATGTACTCAACGCAGGCAAGCCATACGAACACGATCGCTTCGCCGGGACAGCAACGCGCCTTTCAGCGCGTCGCCGTCAGCCTGCAGGGTCGTCTCATGCTTGCCAGCTATGAGGAGTATGTCTGCAAGGTTATCGACATGTCGCCAGGCGACGTGCGCTTCGCGTGTGCCGGCATGCCGCGTCCGGGCGAACGTGTGATCGCATATATCGATCATCTCGGGCGCATCGAAGGCACCGTGATCAAGTTGACCGATGACGGTTTCGTCATCTCCATCAACGCCACCGTTCGAAAGCGTGAAAAGCTTGCGGCCCAGCTGACCTGGATCGCCAATAAACATGAGCTTGGACTGCCGGAAGACCGTCGTCACGATCGTTTGACGCCGCGCCAGACGAGAACAGAACTCACGCTCGAAGACGGCAAGACCTATCCGTGCCGCCTCATGGACCTGTCCCTTTCGGGTGCGGCCGTCGATATCGACATTCGTCCGCCGATCGGCTCGGCCGTTCGCCTCGGCAACATGCGCGGACGGGTGGTTCGCCATTTCATGGAAGGCGTCGCCGTCGAGTTCCTGACACTGCAGTCCAAGGAAGCACTCACGGAATTCCTCTGAGGGGCTAAGAATTCCTCCCCCGACAAGGCGCCTGCGGACCCCGCAAGGCGCCTTTTTCTATCGCGAGACGAAAATCGTCTCAGACCGGCACAGTTTTTTTTCAAAAAATTCAGGCTCGAAAATGGCCTTGAGACGGCGCTCAAGGTGGATGATCGAACCAAGTTTCGACATCCGGAACCGTCAGCAACGCCACACTCGTCGGCCCAGAATCCAGGATCGCAACCTCCGACCTGAAATGACACCCCCCAATTAGCTCACTGTATTTTCTAGCTTTTTTACCTTCGCAACGGCCCAAGCCACATCAAAAGGTAGAATACCGATCAAATTTTCATCAAACTTGTCATGAATTCTATTCAAATATAATTCGAATAACTCTCAATATAGATTCTCTTTTTCATAGATTTAAGCTTATATCTTACCACTAATATTCGCGGGCCATCAAAATATCTCTGTCATTGCTATCTCCATTACCGGGAGACAACCAATGACAACAAAGAAAAATCTGGGTATTGGAACTCTGGCCGCCGCCATCGCTGGCGCACTGGCCTTTCAAGTGTCGGCCATGCCGGCCAACATGCAGGTCGTCGGCAAAGCCAATCCGCCGATCGGGCATTACGAATTCTGTCAGACCTATCAGGGCGAATGCTCGGGCAGCCAGACGGATAGCGGACCGATGATGCTGACAGAGCAGCTCTGGAAAACCATCCTTGACGTCAATTACACCGTCAACAGCTCGGTCACGCCGCTAACCGATCTCGAGATCTATGGTGTCGAAGAACGCTGGACCTACCCCCGCAGCGTCGGCGACTGCGAAGACTTTGCACTCCTCAAGCGCAAGATGCTGGTTGATCGCGGCCTCGACCCCGCCGACCTTCTGATGACCGTGGTCCTGCAGCCGAATGGCGAAGGTCATGCCGTACTGACCGTCCGGACCGACCACGGCGACTTCATTCTCGACAACATGCGCAACAAGGTGCTGCTGTGGTCCGAGACCGAATACACCTATCTGAAGCGCCAGTCTTCGAGCCATCCAGCCCGCTGGGTCAAGCTCCAGGATGGTCGCGCGAGCTTCGTCGGCAGCGTATCGCAATAATCACGTTGCCGCCGCCTTCTGGCCCGGTCTGTCCCCGCCTACCCGTCCCCCGACCGGAGCCAATGAGCCGGTCCCGTCCAACCGGGACCGGCTCTCTTTTTACCCCCATCGCCGACACCCGACCTTAACCAGAATTTAACCACGTTCACCGAAGTCTGATCTCGCGGGCGCACTCCAAGAAGGCCGCACCGAGAGGATCAGGGCGAGATGCGAGGCGACGATAACGGTCTGCAGGCGGATGAAGAGCGTTCACCGCTCATTTCGACGCGCTTTCTGGTCATCGCGACAATCACCATCTTGGCCTTGGCGGCAGCCTCGATTGCCATCAGCTGGTTTGGCAGTGCTTACGGTGCGCGGCTCTCGCTCGCAGGCCACAGCGAAAGCACCGAGATCGTCAACATCACGATTGGCCGAGATCGGCTCGCCTTTCCCGCAAACGCCATCCGCTTCGAGCATCAGCGCCGCAGCGGCCTGGCCGAACGGATAGACCTGTATCTGCTCTGGCCCGAGATGACCGGCTATTCAGCCAAAGAACGACGCCGTTTCGACGACCTTGCGCTATCACAGTCTCTTGTCTTCCTGCAGATCTCGCAAAGCACGATGTCGAGAGACATGTCCGGACGCGTCGAGCCGATCTACAGGAGCCTCCTCGAGCCACAGACCAGCGAGGGGCCCGCCGGACTGCAGAGCCACGTCTTCAGGGCGGGAACGGGTTACGAGGGAGAAAGCTTGCTGACAGCCACGGCTCCCGACGGAACCGCCTATGCGATCCGCTGCCTCCTTCCTTCAGTCGCCGAGAAAGCCACCAGCAGCGATTGCCAGCGCGACATCCATGTTGGAGAGGATCTTACGGTTCTCTATCGATTCTCAAGCCGAATGCTCGACGATTGGCAATCAATAGACGCGGCGGTTCGGGCCTATGTTGCGGGGCGTTCGGGCCCCGCAACCGCAACCACGACGCTTAAAAATCAATCCAAAGCGTCAACCGACCGTTCATCATAAACCTCTTGGTAAGGCTAATTCCGTAGGGTCCACGGGAGATGGTCGCGATTGGGGGAAGAGCGTCCGGTCGTCAATGGTGAGATTCAAAGAGTATCGTGGTGCATAAAGTTTTCGGAAGCTCCAACTTCGCAGCCGCAGTGCGTCGGCTTTTCCTCGCGGCGTTTGCGGTCTTCGTGGCGACGGTCGCTGCCGTCAGCACTGCCCAGGCAAATCCAAAATATGCCGGCATCGTCATCGACGCCAAGACGGGCAAGGTTCTCTATAGCGAGAATGCCGACAGCCTGCGCTATCCGGCTTCGCTGACCAAGATGATGACTCTCTATATGGTCTTTGAGGCGCTGGAGGCGGGCCGTGTTTCGCTGAACAGCAAAGTTCCGTTCTCTGCCAATGCCGCCAAGGAGCCGCCGTCAAAGCTCGGCGTGGGCACCGGCCGCAGCGTCACCGTCGAGCAGGCGATTCTCTCGCTCGTTACGCGTTCGGCCAATGACGTTGCGACCGCCCTTGCAGAATATCTCGGTGGTTCCGAGCAGCGTTTCGCCCAGATGATGACCGCCAAGGCCCGGAGCCTCGGCATGACGAAGACAACCTACCGCAACGCCCATGGCCTGCCGAACACGGCTCAGATGACCACTGCT
Source organism: Agrobacterium sp. MA01 (assembly GCF_009650195.1). Lineage (NCBI taxonomy): Bacteria > Pseudomonadati > Pseudomonadota > Alphaproteobacteria > Hyphomicrobiales > Rhizobiaceae > Agrobacterium > Agrobacterium sp. MA01. Next base: position 1,697,296 of record NZ_CP045854.1, on the reverse strand, counting down.
CGCGATCAGGCCCGGCTCAGCGTCGCGCTGCGCCAGCACTTTCCGCAGTATTACGGCTACTTCTCCACCCGCAGCTTCAAGTTCGGCAAGCAGACGATCGGAAACCACAACCGACTGCTGGGCCAGGTCCGCGGCGTCGACGGCATCAAAACCGGTTTCACCCGGGCCGCCGGCTACAATCTCGCGACTTCGGCTGAACTCGGTGGTCGCTCCATCGTCGCAGTTGTGCTGGGTGCAACATCCGGTGCACGGCGCAATGCGCAGATGACCAGCCTGGTTCAGCGTTATCTGCCGGCCGCCACAAGCACCCGTGGCGGCAGCAACCTGATCGCCAAGAACAACACCTCGGTTGCGCCTTCAGGGTCCGCTGCTCGGGCGGCCGGTGGCCTGCCGCAACTGCCGCAGACCGGCCCCATGCCTGACGTACGCTACACCGGTGTTGCCCAGGCCTATGCTGCGGCGCCGGCCGGCAATGCGGCAAGTGCTGCTCTGAACACCATGCCTGCCGCACCGTCGGCGTCGGCGCCCCCCGTCCCTGTACCGCAGCCTGCCCCGGCCTATCTGCCCAATGAGGGTGCGGCAGCTGCACCGGCAACCGCGGCGCAGTCGGTCGCAACGGCTGCCACCACGCCGCCCGACGTCGACGCCATGACTACCGCATCGACTGCTCCGTCCGGCGGTTGGGTCGTGCAGATCGGCACGTCGCCGGATCAGGAACTGGCCATGGATCTCCTGCGTGACGCGCAGGCGAAAGGCGGAAAGGTATTGCGTTCCGCCACCCCCTTCACAGTCGCTTACGGCGACGGCTCGAAGCAGATCTTCCGGGCACGCTTTGGTGGCTTTGACGAACAGAAGGATGCAGTCAACGCCTGCAAGGCGCTCAAGAAGAAGGGAATCGGTTGCTGGGCCGCCGCCCAGTAAGACGATCGCCCAAAACCCTCGATTTGTATTGTTTACGAGGATCATGAAATGGCATCGAAAGACTTCCACTACGGCTTGGTCGAGGATCAGGACAATGGCGGCCTCGCGTCCGCGAGCAGCGTCCTGCATCCTCTCCACGAGGCTGCTTATCGTCTGGCCGATCTCGGCTTGCGCGAAAAGCGCTCAAAGACCAAGGATCTGATCGGTTTGCTACTCAGCCACGGCGCGCGCGCCTGGCGCTATTCGCAGCCGGAGGCCAACATCCATCTGCATGTCTCGGCACAGTCCGGCCGGTTCCCCGTCATTCTGCGACTGCGTTGACGGGAAGGCACCTCAGATGCCGCTCTATCGCCTCGGGGACAAGGCTCCCGTCCTTCCCGCAGCTGACCGGTTCTGGCTGGCACCCGATGCCCAGGTGATCGGCGACGTTTGCCTGGGAGAAGATGTCGGCATCTGGTTCGGCGCGGTCCTGCGCGGCGACAATGATCCCATCGTCATCGGTGCAGGCACCAATATCCAGGATGGTGTCATGGTGCATACCGACCCCGGCAAGGGTGTCACGATTGGCGAAGGCTGCACCATTGGCCACCACGCCATCATTCACGGCTGCACCATCGGCAACAATTCGCTTGTCGGCATGGGAGCAACTGTCCTCAATGGAGCGCGCATCGGCGATAACTGCCTCGTTGGCGCGAACGCCCTGATTACCGAGGGCAAGAGCTTCCCGGACAATTCACTGATTGTCGGCTCCCCAGCACGGGCGATCAGAGAGCTCGACGCCGCTACTATTGCGGGACTTCGGCTGTCAGCCGAAAACTACGTGCGCAACTGGCGCCGCTTTGCACGGGATCTGCATCCGCTCTGACAGCGCCTACCTAGGCCGCGATCTCCGTGCACTCAGCACAAAACCCTCTGATTTCAATCGTCGTCTTTTCAGGCTTGAAGCTGCGCCCACGGGTGATCGTTTCCAGGCGGTGATCGATCTCGTGGTCGTGGAATTCCGTCACATGACCGCACTTGTTGCAGATCATGAAGGCGACGGTGCCATGGCCCGTGCAGCCCTCATGCGGATGGGCGCAGGCGACAAAGGCGTTCAGGCTTTCGAGGCGATGGACCATGCCGAACTCGACCAGCTTGTCGAGCGCGCGATAGACCTGCAGGGGCGCGCGAAAGCCGTGTTCGCGCAACTTGTCGAGCAAGGTATAGGCCGAAAGCGGCCCGTCGGACTGCATGAGCGCATCGAAGACGAGCGACTGATTGCGGGTGAGATCGGTCTTGGTCATGTCATGCCCTCGTGCTGAGGTCGCGAGCCTTGCTGCCAGGACGCGGCAGAAGGCTGACGAGGAAGAGAAGAAGTGCTGCAACGACGATCGACGGTCCCGACGGCGTGTCGTAGGTCAGTGAGCCGAAGAGCCCCATGACAACAGCAATGGCACCGATCAGCGAAGCGAGGACCGCCATGATTTCCGGTGTCGAGGCGAAACGCCGTGCGGCGGCGGCCGGAATGATCAGCAGGGATGTAATCAGCAGAATGCCGACGATCTTCATGGCAATCGCAATGACGAGCGCCATCAGCAACATGAAGATCAGTCGGGCACGTTCGGGCTGCATGCCCTCGGCCTCGGCCAATTCTGCATTAACGGTGCCGGCAAGCAGCGGCCGCCAAAGCCAGGCAATGACGCAGACGACAAACAGGCCGCCGATCCAGACGATGGCGACATCGGTCGGCGTGACCGCGAGAATGTCACCGAACAGGAAGGCGATGAGGTCGAAGCGCACCCAGGTCATGAAGGCCACCATCACGAGGCCGATGGCAAGCGTTGCATGACTTAGGATGCCGAGCAGGGCATCGGCCGACAGTCCCTGACGCTTCTGCAGGACGATCAGGATCAGCGACACCATCGAGGCAACGACGAAGACGCTGACCATCAAATTGAGCGAGAAAAACAGCGAGAGAGCCACGCCGAGCAGAGCGGAGTGAGCCATGGTGTCGCCGAAATAGGCCATGCGCCGCCAGATCACAAAGCAGCCGAGTGGACCCGTCGTCAGGGCGAGGCCGATGCCGGCGAGGATGGCGCGCACGAAGAAATCATCAAGCATGGCCGTGCTCCCGGTCCTTCACCGCCGCCACGGCAGGCGGCCCATCGTGATGATCATGGCCATCATGATGGTGATCATGCCCGTGATGATCGTGATCGTGGCCATGGTGGTCGTGATGGTCGTGATGGCCATCATCCGGGTGGCAGTGGTCGGTGACGCTGCCATCGGCATGGAGCACGCGCCCGTCCGGCAGATGGGTATGGTCATGGTCGTGGCTATAGACGGCGAGCGTCCGTGCTGCCTTGGCACCGAAGAGCTGCATATATTCCGGGCTCTGGCTGACGGCCGCCGGCGTCCCGCGGCAGCAGACATGGCCGTTGAGACAGATGACCGTATCGGTTTCAGCCATGACGACATGCAGGTCATGCGAGATCAGCAGGATGCCGCAACCCGTCGAGTTGCGGATGGAAGTAATCAGATCATAGAGCGCGATCTCGCCGGAGAAATCGACACCTTGGACGGGCTCGTCGAGAACAAGGATATCGGGCTTGCGGGCCATGGCACGCGCCAGCAGAGCACGCTGAAACTCGCCGCCAGAGAGGTGCTGCACCTCGGCACCCGCGAGGTGGGCGATGCCCACAGCCTCGAGAGCCTCTTCTACCTCCGTATTCGAAAGGGGGGAGGTCAGCGTCATCAGACGGCGAACCGTGAGCGGCATGGTCCAGTCAACGCTCAGGCGCTGCGGCACGTATCCGACGCGGAGACCCGCTTTGCGCTCCACCCTGCCCTCGTCTGCCTTGATCACGCCGATCGCCATCTTGGCGCTCGTCGACTTACCCGATCCATTCGGGCCGATCAGGGTCACGATCTCGCCGGGACGGACGGAAAAGTCGACCCCGCGGACCAGCCAGCGTCCGTTTCGGTAGACACCGGCGCCGGTGAGGGACACCAGCGGTGCGGCCTCCCGTGATTTCATCGCATTCATGGAGATCTCAAGATTTTGATATTGCCTCCCCCTATGCCACACGTTATAGCATAACGCAACTTGGGTAATATTATTACATAACCATCCTCAGGAGCTGTGCATGACCCGCTATCGCCTCGGACTGGCTGCCTCGACGGCGTTTCTCTTTCTGTCTCCGACGCTCGCCTCGGCAGCGCCGGATGTCGTCGTCTCGATCAAGCCTGTGCATTCGCTTGTTGCCTCGATCATGAAGGGTGTCGGTGAACCGTCGCTGATCGTCGAGGGTGCGGCTTCGCCGCATACCTATTCGCTGAAACCTTCCAATGCGCGTGCACTCGAAAACGCAGACTTGGTCTTCTGGGTTGGCCCCGGACTTGAGGCCTTCCTTGAAAAGCCGCTCGAGGCGCTGCCAAAGAATGCCAAGGTCGTCGAACTGGAAGATGCGCCCGGCATCACCAAGCTTCCGTTCCGTGAAGGCGGGGCATTCGAGGGCCATGACCATGACGCGAATGAGGAAGAAGGCCATGCCCACGGGCATGATGACCATGGCCATGAGGAAACCGCCGCCGAGGCCGGCCATGATCATGACCACGGTCACGGGCATGATCACGGACACGAACAGGAAGCCGCCGAGGCTGGTCACGAACATGAGCACGACGACCACGCGCATGGCGGCATGGACATGCATCTCTGGCTCGATCCGACAAACGCCAAAGCCATGGCCACGGAGATCACCAAGAGCCTTGTAGACGTCGACCCGTCGAACAAGGCGACCTACGAGGCCAATCTGACGGCCGTCAGTGCCGAGATCGACGCTCTCGACACGGAGATCGCCGCCCAGCTGAAGCCGGTACTCGAGAAGCCCTTCATCGTCTTCCACGACGCCTATCAGTATTTTGAGAAGCACTACGGTGTGCGCGTGGCCGGTTCGGTGACGGTGAGCCCGGAGACCATGCCGGGTGCAGAACGCCTGTCCACCATCCACGCCAAGATCGAGGAGCTCGGAGCGGCCTGCGTCTTCGCCGAGCCGCAGTTTGAACCCAAGCTGATCGGCGTCGTGACGGAGGGAACCGAAGCCAAGTCCGGCGTTCTCGATCCCGAAGGTGGTGCGCTGGAAGCGGGGCCTGCCCTGTACGGCCAGCTGATGCGCAATCTGGCGACGTCGATCAGCACTTGCTTGTCTCAGTAAACCCATCCCTCCCCCGGGCGACAAAGGCGGGACTTCGGTTCCGCCTTTTTCAGATTCACATCTGTTATGTTATTACATTAAATAGGAGCCTCATGAAAAAGCTACCTGTCACTGTTCTCTCCGGGTTTCTCGGCGCCGGAAAGACGACGCTGCTCAATCACGTACTCGCGAACCGCGACGGGTTGCGCGTTGCCGTCATCGTCAACGACATGAGCGAGGTCAACATCGACGCGGCACTCGTGCGCGGCGGTGATGCATCCCTGTCACGCACGCAGGAACAACTGGTCGAAATGAGCAATGGCTGCATCTGTTGCACGCTGCGTGATGACCTGTTGAACGAAGTTCGCGGCCTCGCCGAGCAGGGTCGCTTCGACTATCTGCTGATCGAGGCGACGGGCATTGCAGAGCCCTTGCCGATCGCCACCACCTTCGATTTCCGCGATGAGGAAGGCCGCAGTCTCTCGGATATCGCACAGCTCGACACAATGGTGACCGTCGTCGATGCCGCCAATCTGATCGGAGACTATTCCTCCAGCGACTTCCTTGCCGATCGTGGCGAGACGGCTGGTGAAAACGACAACCGGACGCTGGTCGATCTGCTTGTCGAGCAGATCGAATTCGCCGATGTCATCATCCTCAACAAGGTCGGCACAGCGACCCCGGATCAGCTCGACGCGGCACGCAAGATCATTGCAGGTCTCAATGCCGATGCGCGGGTGATCGAAACCGATTTCGCCGAGGTGGCGGCAAAGGACATCCTCGGAACCGGGCTGTTTGATCTCGCCAAGGCGGAGACGCATCCGCTGTGGTTCCAGGAACTGCATGGCTTTCGCGATCATGTTCCGGAAACCGAGGAGTACGGCATCCGCTCTTTTGTCTACCGGGCACGAGCGCCATTCGATCCGACACGCCTCCGGGCCTTTCTCGATCGTCCCTGGCCGGGCGTCATTCGCGCCAAGGGCTTCTTCTGGCTCGCTACCCGACCGCATCACGTCGGCGAAATGAGCCAGGCAGGACCGCTCGTCCGCACGACGAAAATGGGGCTCTGGTGGGCATCAGTGCCGAAGTCACGTTGGCCGGACGATCCTGGCTTCCTCGACGCGATGGCACCCTATCTGGACAAGGAATGGGGCGACCGGCGACAGGAACTCGTCTTCATCGGCGCCGATCCCATGGATCAGCGCAGGATCGAAGCCGAGCTCGATGCGTGCCTGGTGGCGGAAAAGAGCTTCACGCCTTCTGCCTGGGAAAGCCTTGCCGATCCCTTTGCGCGATGGGCTTGAGTCAGAGCCTGCCGCGCTTTTGAAGCACAGACAGAACCACGGCCGCGCCGGCTTGACCGGCCGGCCTTTCCGTCTGCAGCCTTTGCCAGACGTCGTCATAGCCCGCGAGCATCGAGGCGCGCTGCGGCGTGTCCGCCGACAGCCGTTCCGCCCAACGGACGAGGCTTGCAGGGCGCAAGACATCGTTGAAGTATTCCGGAATGACCGCGTAGTCGGCGATCAGGTTCGGCAACGCACCGGTCCAGATCTTGATACGGTGGCTGAGCATGCGAATGATCCAGTCGCCCTTGTAGGTCGAGACGACAGGCACATGCGCCAATGCCAGTTCCAGGATCACGGTGCCGGATGCGGCGATCGCGGCATCCGCCTCTTCGAAGGCGCGCCACTTCGCCTCGTCACCGAGCACGATCTCTGGTCTCAATGCCCAGCTCTTCGTGATTTCCCGCACGCGTGCTTCCTGGCGCGGCACGGTGGGGAGCACGAACCGCGTTTCGCCGTTGCGGGCGACGAATTCCTGCATGGCTTCACCAAATACCGGCAGAAGCTGCGTGATTTCGCCACCGCGCGAACCGGGCAAGAGAAGGATGGTCCGCTTGTCGCCCGCAGCTCTCACTTCCCTCGCCTTGCGTGCTTCCCGTATCCTCAGAATGTCGGCATTGCTTGCGAGCCGATGACCGACGAAATGGGTCTCCGGACCGCCGAGACGCTGCATCACCGCTGGCTCGAAGGGCAGAACGGCGAGAACCGCATCGACATAGGCGAGCATGGCCTTGGCGCGATATTCCTTCCACGCCCAGACACTGGGGCAGACATAGTTCACGACCGGCAGATCCGGCAGCTTCTGCCGAACCTTCCTGGCCACGCGATGGGTGAAATCGGGACTGTCGACGATCAGGAGCAAGTCCGGCTTGGCCGCAACAATCGCATCGGCTGTCCAGGAGATCAGCTTGATCAGCCGGGGCAGCTTCGACAGCACCGGGGTAATGCCCATGATCGAGAGTTCGGAGAAGTCGAAGAGCGACTTCAATCCTTGAGCCTCAAGCGCCTCACCGCCGACGCCGACGAGTTCGACCGGCCCTGAATGCAACGTCTTCAGATACGCAACCAGATCTGCACCCAGGAGATCGCCGGAGACCTCACCGGCGATGACGGCAATCTTCAAAGGTTTGTCCGACATATTGCCTACTCCTTGCGCGAACGATCCAGACCGACGACGAACAGACCGGCAGCATCTGCCGCCGCAATCATCGCCTCACGCTCGACGACCAGCGCGCGGCCGGCTTCAACGGCTATGCCGGCAAGCCCAGCCGCCTTGGCATTCTCGACGGTCGAGACGCCGATGGTCGGCAGATCGGCCCGCAGATCCTGCTGCGGCTTGCAGAGTTTGACCAGAACGCCCTTGCGGCGCCTGGAAATTCGCCCCTCTGCGCGCAGACCCTGGACACGTGAGAGCATTGCGTCGGTGCCCTCGACGCCCTCCAGCGCCACGATGCGGCCGCCGACGGCAACAGCACCCTGCCCTACATCCAGCCGGCCCAGGGCTTCGGCGGCCTCTGCCGCCTTTTCAATGTCACGCTCGTCATCGGTATCGGGGGATACGGCACCAAGCGGTCCGACCGTCGCCAGCAATCCCGGCAGGATCTCGTGGGCACCCAACACTTCGCAACCCTGTGCCTCGATCAGCGAGATGACCATGCGCAGCACCGCATCGTCTCCCCCGGCCAACAGCGTTTTCAGCGCCCTCGGCAATTTCAGCAGTGATTTCAGATTGACGCGGATTTCGCCGAAAGCCGGTCGGCGCTTGACCGCACCCGACATGACGACCCGGCGAATGTCGTGCTGGCGAAACAGCGCTGATAGGCCGGCCATGTCGCCGACGCCGATGACGGCGTTTTCAAAGCCCTGCCAGATATCGTCGGCCTCGTTCTTCAGCCTGAGAACGAAAGGATCTTCGCCGGCTGCCCGTGCTGCTTCGGCAAGAAAAAGCGGCAGCTTTCCACTACCGGCAATAATGGCCAGACGACCGGTCCTTGGCAGGCCGTCCGGTTGAGCGGCCGCCGTCATCACTCAGTTCTTGCCGCGATTGGGCGAGGACAGTGCCCGATCGCTTTCGGCAGCGATGAAGTCGAGGATTTCGATCACCGGAGCGCAATCCAGATACTCGTCGCGAATGGCGGCCGCATTGGTACGGGCCGATCCTTCGCTTTCGAAGATCTGTTTGAAGGCGCGACGAACCTGGTGGATCACCGAGCGCTCGATACCGGCGCGGGACATGCCGACCACATTCAGGCCGCCGAGAATGCCGGGATTGCCGTTCAGCATGCCATAGGGAATGACATCGTAGGCAACGGCGGACAGACCACCGATGAATGCCTGACGGCCGATACGAGTGAACTGGTGCACGGCGCAGCCACCGCTGAGAATGGCTTTGTCACCGACGTGAACATGGCCGGCCAGCATGACGTTGTTCGACAGGATGATGTCATTGCCGAGAATGCAGTCATGGGCGACATGCGAATTGGCCAAGAACAGGCAGTTGTCGCCGACGCGGGTGATACCGCCACCGCCGACCGTGCCGCAGTTCATTGTCACACCTTCACGCATGGTGCAGTTTTCACCGACGACCAGCGTGGAATCTTCGCCCGCCTCGTGCAGACTTTGCGAGACACCGCCGATCACGGCCATCGGGTGGATCTTGGTGCCGGCGCCGATTTCGGTCAGACCGGTGACAACAGCGTTCGAAACGAGCTCGACGCCGTCTTTCAGCGTCACGCGCGACCCCACCCGGCAAAACGGACCGATCCGGACATTCTCGCCGATCACCGCGCCGTCTTCGACCACGGCCATCGGATGGATGACGGCGCTTGCGGCAATCTGGCTCATTTCTGATCCTTGCGCATGATCATGGCACCAATGTCGGCCTCGGCGACCAGAGCTCCGTCGACCTTGGCGTCGCAATGGAACTTCCAGATATTGCCGCGCTGCTTCTGCTTGACGACATGGAATTCAACGCGGTCGCCAGGAACGACCGGCTTGCGGAACCGCGCGTTATCGATCGTCATGAAATAGACGAGATTTCCGCCCTCGCCCTGAAGCCGAGCACAGATGGCGCCGGCGGTCTGGGCCATGCCTTCGATCAGAAGGACGCCCGGCATGATCGGGCTTTCCGGGAAATGTCCGGTGAAATGCGGTTCATTCGCCGTGACATTCTTGATGCCAATGGCGGAATTGTCGCCGTCAATCTCGATGATCTTGTCCACCAGCAGGAAGGGATAGCGGTGGGGCAGAAGCTTCATGATCTCGAGGATATCAGCCGAACCCAATTCGCTCTTCGCGAGTTCAGTCATTGCTGGTTCCTTTTTCCTTGGCGCGGCTGTCGTAGCGGCTGAGCGTATCGGCCACCTCGCGCAGATAATCCTTCAACGGGCGGGCTGGAACGCCGCCGTATTTCTCACCGGGCGGCACCTCGGCCAGAACGCCGCTCATGGCGGCAATCTGAGCACCATCGCCGATCTTGATATGGCCGTTGATGCCGGCAGCACCGCCAATCATCACGCCATCGCCAATGACAGTGCTGCCGGCAATGCCCACCTGACTGACGATACCGCAATGGCGGCCGATGCGAACGTTGTGGCCGATCTGGACGAGGTTGTCGATCTTCGTTCCCTCACCGATCACGGTGTCGTCCATCGTGCCGCGATCGATCGTGGTGTTGGCGCCGATCTCGACATGGTCCTGGATGATCACGCGACCGATCTGGACGATCTTCAGCATGCCGCGAGGACCCGGTGCGTAGCCGAAACCGTCCTGTCCGATGCGGGCACCGTTATGAATGATGACATTGTTGCCGACGAGAGCGACCTGGATTGTCGCACCACCTGCAATCACGCAGTCGCGACCGATCCGAACACCCGGACCGATCACCGTACCCGGGCCGATCCGCGTACCACTGCCGATTTCGACATCAGCGCCGATCACGGCCATGGCCTCGACTTCGACACCATCTTCGAGCTTCGCTGTCGGATCGACATAGGCTGCCGGTGAGATCCGAGCCGGCTCCGTCGTCATCCTGATGGGCTTTAAGGCCGTCGGATGCAGGATTGCGCCTGCAAGAGCGAAAGCGGTCTGAGCGCTCTTGGCGAGAAGAACGGGAATATGGGGTGGAATAAGGGAGAGAAGCGGCTTTTCGCAGAAGATTGCAGCCGCCTGGCAGGTCACCAGTTCTTCCTTGTTGCGGCGGGAAAGGATGTAGCAGACATCCCCTTCCTTCGCTCTTGAGACCGGCGATACGGACCTTACGATCCGTCCGCCCTGGCTCTCGTCCTGCAATTCCGCCCCCGTCTGGGCTGCAAGCGCAGCCAGGGTCACCCCGGCATGGGGCGGAAAGAAATGATTATGGTCCATCAGCAAACGCTCCAGAACGTCAACCTGTCAGCAGTTCTGGACAGCCAGTCTTAGAACTGGTTCGCCATGCTGAAACGGAATTCCTGGGTATCGTCGAAGTCTTCCTTGGCGACCGGAACCGCGTAGTCGACACGAAGCGCACCGAACGGCGAGTTCCAGATCACGCCTGCACCAACCGACGCACGGAGCGACATGTCGGTACCGACGACGCCCGGCTGGTTGCGCAGATCGCTGCCGTAGAGCGTACCGGCATCTGCGAAGACCGCACCACGGAAACCGAGGTCCTGGGGCACGAGCGGAAGCGGGAACGTCGCTTCAGCCGAGGCGGTGAAGTAGGTCGTGCCGCCGATCGAGTCGCCATTGATGCGCGGGCCGATACCGCTGTTGTCGAAGCCCCGGATTTCCTTGCCGCCGATCTTGAACTGATCGAAGACGTTCAGGTTGTCACCGAGGGCAACGACATGGCCGGCCGAACCAGCGAGCGATCCGACGATGTCGAACTCGTCGGACAGCGTGTAGAAGGCGCGAGCGCGGACAAAAGCCTTGTAGTATTCGGAGTCACCACCGAGACCGGCATATTCATGCGTAAAGCTCGCATAGATGCCTTCGTGCGGGTTCTGACGGTCGTCAACGGTGTTGTAGACGATCGAGTGACCGAGGATCGACTGCTTCCACGTGCTGCCCGTGATCGCATCGATGTAGGGGGCTGCCACACGATTATCAGTGCCGGTAGCAAGGCCGTCCGGCCCAAATGCACCGTCATTGATATAGTCGAGTTCCTTGTAGGTGTAGCGCAGCGTCGTCGCCAGATCTTCGGTGATCGGCGCAGTGACGCGAACGGTACCGCCCTGCTCTTCGTAATCATAGTAGGAGTTCGCGCTGGTCGAGCTCTTGAACACGTCAAAGCCGGCAGCCAGACGATAACCGAGGAAGTAAGGCTCGGTGAAGGAGAAGTTGTAGGTCTGCGTCTCGTCGAAGCCACCACCGGCGGCAACGCGGATGAACTGACCACGGCCGAGGAAGTTCTTTTCTTCAACCGAGGCTTCGAGAACCAGGCCACCGTCACCGACGGAGTAGCCTGCACCGATACCGAACGAACCGGTCGGCTGATCCTGCACGTCAACAATCACGACAACGCGGTCCTGCGAGCTGCCAGCCTGGGTCGTGATGTTGACCGAAGAGAAGAAGCCAAGGGCTTCCAGGCGACGCTTGGCGCGCGAGATGGTCTCCTGGTTGAAGGCGTCGCCTTCGGAGATATCGAATTCGCGGCGGATGACGTAGTCACGAGTACGAGTGTTGCCACGCACTTCGATGCGCTCGACGTAAGCGCGCTCACCCTGGTCGACCAGATAGGTCACGCCGATGGTGTTTGTTTCGAAGTTGCGGTCACCGCGCGGAACGACGCGAGCGAAGGGGTAGCCGGCCGACGACACGCGGCGGGAGATGGCTTCCATCGACTTCTGGATCTCACGGGCGCTGTAGGTCTGACCCTCGCGGGTCTCGAGAAGACCCTCAAGCTCCGCACCATCGATGCCATCAACGGTCGATTCGACCGATACGGCGCCGAAGCGGTAGCGCTGACCTTCGTCAACAGTGATATTGATCGTGTATTCGTTACCGGTCTCGTTGAGGACGGCTTCAGACGAGATCACGCGGAAGTCGGCGTAACCGTGGTTGTAGTAGAACTGGCGCAGCGCTTCTTCGTCCGCGCGCAGCTTGTCCTCGTTGTAGACGTCCTTGCGGGTCAGGAAGGACAGGATGCCCGATTCCTTGGTCTGCAGGACGGCGGCCAGACGGCCGTCGGAATAGGCGTTGTTGCCAACGAAGTTGATCGAGCTGATCTTGGTGCGCTCACCTTCGTTGATGACGAAGGCGAGGTTTACGCGACCTTCAGCAACCGGAACGACCTGCGTCGTCACCTCGACATCGGAACGACCGATGGCGGAATAGGCTTCGCGGATACGCTGGATGTCGGCGCTGATCAGGCTGTCGCTGTAAGGACCCTGGCCCTGCGTCTGAACGATGCCCTGGAGCTTGTCGTCCTTGATCTTGCGGTTGCCGTTGAAGACCACCTGATTGATCAGCTGGTTTTCAGCAACCGTCACCACCAGCGTCCCGCCGGAAACGGAGATCTGGACATCGGAGAAGAAACCGGTCGCGTAGAGGCGCTTGACCGATTCATCGATGTCGGCATTGGAGAAAGTCCGACCCGGCTGGATCGAAAGGTTGGAGCGCACAGCCTCAGGCCCAACACGCTGAGCTCCGCGTACGTCGATACGCTGAACCACTGCGGCTTCGGCAGCAATTGCCGATGCAAGAACGGCAATACCTGCGCCCGAAGACACGACACCAGCAGACAGCGCGACCGCCGATACTGCGTTCAAAAACTTTGAACCAGCCTTCATGTGTATACTTTACCTTCTTCCATTGCCCCGTAGTCGGCACCCGACTCCGGCCCGTGTGTGGTTTTAACGGGTTTTACCCTACAAGCAAGTGCGTGCGTTAATTTCTGTTTACTTCATTTCAACGCGTGGCCCAATCGCCACTATCAATTTGAAACAGCGTAAACAAATCCTTTCGCGACCTGCGTGCTCCCGCCTAGCCAATCAACCGGCTGATATCATTCCAAGTGGCGAAGACCATCAAAGACAAGATCATCGCCATACCGATCCGGAACGCGATTTCCTGTGCACCCTGCCCCATCGGCTTCCCCCGCACTGCCTCAATCGCGTAGAGAACGAGATGGCCGCCGTCAAGGACTGGAACTGGGAACAAGTTCAAAAGCCCCAGCGAAACGGAAAGAACCGCGGCCAGATTTAACAGAGCGATAACGCCGAGCGTCGCCATCTGACCAGAGGCCTGAACGACGCGAACCGGGCCGCCGAGCTGATCGGCATTCATGCGGCCGGCAATCATGTTGCCGATATAGTCGAAGGTCCCGGTGACGATGTGCCCGGTCTGGCGCACGCCTTCCCAGACGGCCTCAAGCGGGGACAGCTCCACGATCCGGAAATTGCCGGCCTGCTGGTCGGTGATGATACCGATCTGGCCGACTTCCATTTCATTGCCGAATCGATCGCTGGTGACGGCACGCTTGGGGGTCAGGGCGAAATCGATCTCCTGGCCCTCGCGCCTCACCGTCACTTCCACCGGGATCTCCGGGCGCATGGTGATATAGCGGACGACATCGTCGAAAGTCTCGATCATGCGGCCGTCAAGCGCAAGCAGGACGTCGCCGCGCTGGATGCCAGCCTCTTCCGCAGCACTGCCGGCCTTGATGTCGGCGACGACAGGATCCGATACGGGCTTGCCCATGGTGGCGAACATGCCGGCGAAAATGACAATGGCCAGCAGGAAGTTTGCAAGAGGGCCCGCGGCGACGGTGACGGCGCGCTTCCAGAGCTTGGCGCCGTTTAGGGTCTGGGCACGCTCTTCCTCGGTCAACTCTTCTGCGAAGGAGCCGTCCGGACGGCTCGCAGCATCCGCATCCCCGTAGAACCGCACGTAACCGCCCAAGGGAACCGCGGAAAGTTTCCAGCGTGTCCCGTGCTTGTCGGTATAGCCTACGAGCTCAGGACCGAACCCGACGGAAAACGCCAGAATGCGTATTCCCGACCAGCGCCCGGCCAGATAGTGACCCATCTCATGAATGAAGACGAGCAGTGACAGAATGAGAATGTAAGGCAGGATGTATCCGCCGAGAAAGCCGAAGACTGCGCTGATGTGATCCATCTGTCCGTTTCCTGCACTCGCTTCAGCGAGAATTTATACCCGTCACCTGATGCCAGCCATCCGCGTCAGAGACCGAAGAGGAAGGCGCCCATCGAGACGACGGTGCCGACACCGCCGGCAGAACTGCCGATCGCCAAGAAGAACGCGGCAAAACAGGCAAATACAAGGCCATCGACTCGGTCCATGACCCCACCATGCCCCGGTATGAGGCGGCTCGAATCCTTCACGCCGAACCGGCGCTTGATGAATGATTCGAAGAGATCACCAATCTGGCTCGCGACCGACAAGGCGAAGGCGACGACCGCAACCCAAAGCCCGACATCCTGGAAATGTGCCATCGCGATCAGAACGCCGCCGATGACGCCGGCCACCGTGCCCCCGATTGCCCCAGACCACGTCTTGCCGGGGGAGATCTTCGGCGCAAGCTTCGGTCCGCCGATCGCCCGTCCGACAAAATAGGCAAGGATGTCGGTCGACCATACGACGATGAAGACGAAAAGCATCGCAACGAAACCGAGCGAATCTTCGCCGCGGATAGCCGACAGCGAGATGGTGCTCAGCCCCGCGTAAAACAGTCCGCCCGGCTGCCACCAGTTCACACGGCGCAGAAAGGCCGGGATTGCCGCCGTGACCACCAGGCCTGCAAAGAGCGGCACGGTAAATTCCGCCTGCCCAAACAACATGTTGAGGCTGATCACCGCCATCGAGAACCAACCGAAGGCATTCGCCCGGATATTGCTTTCCGCGAGCCGCGTGATCGTCGACCATTCGTAATAGATCAACAGGCCAATGCCGGCAGCCACCAGCTTGAAGGAAAGTCCGCCAAACCAGGTTGCCGCGAGAACCACCGCGATCATGACGATGGCGGAAACGA
Organism: Agrobacterium sp. MA01; assembly: GCF_009650195.1. NCBI lineage: Bacteria > Pseudomonadati > Pseudomonadota > Alphaproteobacteria > Hyphomicrobiales > Rhizobiaceae > Agrobacterium > Agrobacterium sp. MA01. The sequence goes on along the minus strand of NZ_CP045854.1, from coordinate 1,681,889 downwards.
TTCTGAGCTGAAGTTCTCGCGACATCGTAAGCGTCATGAGCCGACGGCCACGGCTTTGGCCGAGAGGCCGCCGAAGCGACGGTCGCGGGCAGCATATCGCTCGAGCACGGAATCAAACAGTGCCGGCGTGAAGTCCGGCCAGAAGTCCGGCACGAACATCAATTCGGCATAGGCCGCCTGCCACAGGAGGAAATTCGACAGACGTTCCTCTCCGCTGGTGCGGATCACCAGATCGGGATCGGGGATGCCCGCAGTATCCAGGCAGTCGTTGAGTTTGCCTGCGTCGATCTGCGACGGTTCAAGCCGGCCCGCCTGCACGTCGGCAGCCAGACGCGCGGCGGCGCGCGCAATTTCGTCACGTGACCCATAATTGAAGGCGATCACGAGCGTCATGCGGGTGTTATTGGTCGTGGTCTCTTCGGCTTCCACGAGCAGCGAACGGATATCGTCACGCAGGTTGACGCGATCGCCAATGATCCGGATACGGATGCCGGCCCGATGCAGATCGGCGAGATCGCGGCGAATGAATGCCTTGAGCAGACCGAACAGTTCGTTGATCTCAGCCTCTGGACGACGCCAGTTCTCCGAGGAGAATGCAAAAAGCGTCAGAAAACCAACACCTGCCTCGCCGGCAGCCTTCACGGTCTCGCGGACAGTCTCAACACCCTTGCGATGGCCAAACGTCCGGGGCAGGCCCCGGGCGTTTGCCCAGCGACCATTGCCATCCATGATGATCGCAACATGCTGCGGAACGATGCGATGTTGAACTGTCGACATTGGCGAGGATCCAGGCGGCGTTAAGAGTGCTCGAGCGAAACGACTCTGCCTTAAACCTGCATGATTTCCTTTTCCTTCTCCGCGAGCAAGCGGTCGACATCGACAATCGTCTCGTCGGTCATCTTCTGCACCCGCTCCGACTGGCTGCGGCTGTCATCCTGACCAATCGTGCCGTCTTTTTCGGCCTTCTTCAGGCCGTCCATACCGTCGCGACGGACGTGGCGGATAGCGACCTTGGCCTTTTCGGCGTAGTCGTGTGCCACCTTGACCAGCGACTTGCGGCGCTCTTCGTTGAGTTCAGGCAGCGGAATACGCAGGTTCTGGCCATCCACGATCGGATTGAGGCCGAGATTGGCTTCGCGGATCGCACGGTCCACAGCGCCGACCATGGACTTGTCCCAGATCGAAACACCGAGCATGCGCGGCTCCGGCACCGTCACGTTGGCGACCTGGTTCAGCGGCACGCGCGAACCATAGGCTTCGACTACGACCGGATCCAGTACGTTGGCGGAGGCCCGGCCGGTGCGCAGCGATGCGATGTCGTTCTTGAAAGCGTTGATCGCGCCGTCCATGCGGCGCTTGATGTCGTTGAGATCAACCCCTGCGGTCATCATGGTTCTCCCATTGCTCTGTCAGTCGGCGGCTTCAGATCGCCGCCATTCATGTGAAATCAGTTGTCGGTAACGATCGTCATACGGCCAGCGCCGGACAGAATTTCGCCGAAACCACCCTTCTCGTGGATCGAGAAGACGATGATCGGAATATGGTTTTCGCGTGCGAGTGCAACGGCGGCGACGTCCATGACGGCAAGGCCCTTCTGCAGGACCTCATCATGGGTCAGGCTGTCGAAGCGGGTTGCGGCGGGGTCCTTCTTAGGGTCGGCCGAGTAGATGCCGTCGACCTGGGTGCCCTTGAATATGGCCTGTGCGCCAATTTCGGCTGCACGCAGGGCAGCGGCAGAATCGGTGGTGAAGAACGGGTTGCCGGTACCACCGGCGAAGATCACCACCCTGCCCTGAGCCAGATGATGCAGAGCTGCGCGCTGCGAGAAGCTTTCGCAGATCTCGGGCATGGCGATGGCCGAGAGAACCACGGTGTCGATGTCGAGCTTGCGGAGCGACGTGGCGAGAGCAAGCGCATTGATCACCGTTGCCAGCATGCCCATGTGGTCGCCGGTGACGCGATCGCCACCCTTCGACGCGACGGCCACGCCACGGAAGATGTTGCCACCCCCGACAACGACGCCGACTTCCACGCCCATGCGGCGGGCTTCGGCGATGTCTCCGGCGATCCGGTCGGCCACTGCCACATCGATCCCGAATCCCTGGCTACCCATGAGGGCTTCGCCCGAAGCCTTGAGGAGGACGCGCTTGAACAATGGCTTGGCTGACATGAATGCTCCCGAGATCAATTCTGTGCCGGATACACGAAGGGCACCGCGTTGTCACGCGATGCCCGATGTTTTCCCTCGAAGAAGGGTAACTGAAATCAGCCCTTGGCGACGGCAGCGACTTCAGCGGCGAAGTCGCTCTCTTCCTTCTCGATGCCTTCACCGAGGAGAAGGCGGGCCATGCCGGTCACTTCGATCGGCGCGCCAGCATCCTTCTCGGCAGCCTTGATCGCGTCGCCAACGGTCAGTTCAGGATTGATGACGAAAGCCTGCGAGAGAAGGGCGACTTCCTCGAAGAACTTGCGCATGCGGCCTTCAACCATCTTTTCGATGATGGCGTCCGGCTTGCCCGAAGCGCGGGACTGCTCGATGAAGACGTTGCGCTCGCGCTCGGCAACAGCGGCATCAACTTCTTCCGAACGGATCGCGAGCGGGTTGGTCGCAGCGATGTGCATGGCGACCTGGCGGCCGATGGCAGCCAGCACGTCCTTGTTGCCGGTCGACTTGAGCGCGACGAGAACGCCGAGCTTGCCGAGGCCTTCAGAGGCGGCATTGTGGATATAGGTCGCGACAACACCGTCTTCGACGGAGAGCTTGACGGCGCGGCGCAGCGTCATGTTCTCGCCGATATGGGCGATTGCGTCCTTGATGGTGTCGGTGACGGTCTTGCCGCTGGCCGGATAGGTGGCAGCGCCGATCGCCTCGACGGAACCGTCGGTGCCGATGGCAACCGAAGCCACACCGCGGACGAGGTCCTGGAAGGCGTCGTTGCGGGCAACGAAGTCGGTTTCGGAGTTGACTTCAACAACGACGGCCGAGGTACCGGCGCCGTTGATGCCGATCAGGCCTTCAGCAGCCGTGCGGCCCGACTTCTTGTCGGCCTTGGCGATACCCTTGGCGCGCAGCCAGTCGATGGCGGCTTCGATGTCACCGTTGTTTTCGGTCAGAGCCTTCTTGCAATCCATCATGCCTGCGCCGGACTTTTCGCGCAGTTCTTTTACCAGTGCTGCAGTGATTTCAGCCATTGTGTGCCTCTTGTCTGTTCAGGCGGACGTTCCGTGGCTTTGGGCGAACGGAGGACCGCTATGTTGGGGACGAAATGTACCCGGATGTATGACAACGTGATGAAGCAGGTCACCACGGAAACAATCGGCCGTCTTCGACGCCCTCTCGCCTATGGCAAGCGGCATCCGGAAGAACGGAGGCCGCCCGCTGCTCGAAGAGCGCACAGGCGGCCATTCCCTTGACGGGAAAAGCGGCGGGAGCCCGCCGCTATACGCGATTATGCGTCGGCTTCGGTTTCGAGAGCCGGCTCGATCGGAGCTTCGGCAGAGGCGCCGATGTCACGACCGGAAGCGCCCTGCTGGCGAGCAATGCCGTCGATGGCAGCGCGCGAGATCAGTTCGCAGTAGAGAGCGATGGCGCGCGAAGCGTCGTCATTGCCCGGGATCGGATAGTCAATCAGGTCCGGATCGCAGTTCGAGTCGATGACAGCAACAACCGGGATGCCGAGGCGCTTGGCTTCGTCGATCGCGATCTTTTCCTTGTTGGTGTCGATGATGAACATCAGGTCCGGGGTGCCGCCCATGTCGCGGATACCGCCGAGAGCCTTTTCAAGCTTTTCGCGTTCGCGCTCAAGGTTCAGGCGCTCCTTCTTGGAGTAGCCAGAGGCTTCCGAGGCCAGGATCTCGTCGAGCTTGCGCAGACGGGCGATCGAGTTCGAGATGGTCTTCCAGTTGGTCATCATGCCGCCGAGCCAGCGGGAGTTGACATAGTACTGGGCCGAACGCTTGGCGGAATCAGCGATGATTTCCGAAGCCTGACGCTTGGTACCGACGAACAGAACGCGGCCGCCACGAGCGACGGTGTCGGACACGACCTGAAGGGCGCGCGACAGCATCGGAACGGTCTGAGCCAGGTCGATGATGTGGATGTTGTTACGATCGCCGAAGATGTACGGCTTCATCTTCGGGTTCCAGCGGTGCGTCTGGTGACCGAAGTGAATGCCAGCTTCCAGAAGCTGACGCATGCTAAAATCAGGCAATGCCATGCCTTTTTCTCCTTTTCCGGTTGAACCCCCGTGAAGCAAACAGCAGACCTTTCGGCCTGCCACCGGGCGGAAGCGGCAGGATTTCTCCCTGTCGATCCCAAGCCTCACGTGTGGAATAAGGCCGGCCATACAGGGGCGCCGGTCAAAAATCAAGGGTAAAACAAGCGATTTCCAGACGGGCAGGCAGCTTTACGGGCAACCAACGTCCGGCTTGCCGAGAACTTCGAGCTTGGTCAGCTTGCCGGCCAGGACGAAATCGCCGTAGTCCAGCGTCAGGTCGCGTGTGACGCCGTTATCATACAGCTTGAAAGACTGACTGTAGATCGGCTCCTGATCGCCCCTGGTCTTCTCATCGAAATAGGCGATCGACACGGGCCAGTAGTCCTGGGCGCCGAGCGACTCCAGGGCTTTGGCTTCCGGATCTGTGTCGCTCGACTTCGTCGGGCCACCGACGATGGTCGTGGTCAGGTAGGTCTGGTCGCCATCCTCGGAGCCGTCGAAGATCCGCGATTCGAAGACCTGTTCACCCTTTCGCGCCCGGGCGATCACTTCGAGCATGTGCTCGGCCGGAAACCGGCTATCGGCAAGCTCGAGCGCCCGCTTGTCGGGGCCGGTCAGCTCGATCTTGACCTTGCCACCGGCTTCGGCCGCGGCGCCGCTGACATCCTTGTCGAGCTGATCGTCCGTGAAGGACTTGTTCTCAAAGCGGAATGTGCCAGCCGCGACATCTTCGAAGGTGGAAGAACGCTGGTCGGTGACACGCACGCCCTCACCGACGTCGATGCGGGTGACGAAACGGAACTGGGTGTTGAAGCCCTTGCAGGCCGAGCCGCTGAATTCATAGACCATGCGGCCGCGTACCGATTCGATACCGGAGCGGTCGGACGCTTCCTTAAGCCCGATCTCGTAGACGGCGCGATGCGGCACAAGGCCGACGGTCGCCGCGGATGCAACCTGCCCGGTCGCACCAAAGGCAGCCAGGGAAAGCGTCGCACGGACCGCCATTCGCAAAGGAAACATCGACACCCTCCTGTTGAACTCGTCGTCGATGTTATAAGAACACATCCGACAAAAGCGAGACATGCTTTTCGTCACCACAACTTTCTCAACTTTTATCAACAGACCGGGAATCGACCATGTCCGACACAATCGACGGCCGCCTTGCAGCGCTGGGCATCAGCCTGCCGGAAGCCGCAGCCCCCGCCGCCAATTACGTGCCCTATGTGATCAGCGGAAACCTGCTGTTCCTCTCGGGACAGTTGCCGATTGAAGGCGGAAAAGTGGCGGTGATCGGTCTCGTCGGTGGCGATGTCGCGCTTGCCGAGGCTCAGAGAGCGGCCGAACTCTGCGCCATCAATATCCTCGCCCAGGCGAAAGCGGCGCTGTCCGGCGACCTTTCGCGGATCAGCCGTGTCGTGAAGCTGAATGGTTTCGTTGCATCCGCTCCGGGCTTTATCGAGCAGCACCTCGTCATCAACGGTGCCTCGAACTTGATCGCAAACGTGCTGGGTGACGCCGGCAAACATGCACGCGCGGCCGTGGGCGTTGCGCAGCTGCCGCTGAATGCCGCCGTCGAAATCGACGCCATCCTGGAGATTGCCCTGTGAGCCACATCGACTGGATCAAGGACGTCCCCGTCGCCCATCGCGGCTATCACGACATGAACAGAGAGATCTGGGAAAACACACTCTCGGCCTTCAGCCGGGCGATCGAGGCAGGCTTTGCCATCGAATGCGACATCCAGCTTTCGTCCGACAGCGTGCCGATGGTCTTCCACGACCACGATCTGCAGCGGCTCTGCAACATGAATGGTGAAGTGCGCGAGCGCACAGCGGGCGAATTGCGGATGCTGTCGATCGGCGGAACCGCAGACAAGATCCCGACGCTTCGCCAGATGCTCGATCTCGTGAAGGGCCGGGTGCCGCTGGTGATCGAACTCAAGGGCCTCGATGCCGAGCAGGATGACGGTTTCGTCGAGGCCGTGCTTGAGGTGCTCGAGGGTTACGAAGGCAAGGTCGCGCTGATGAGCTTCGACTATCACCTGCTGCGGGCATTGAAGGTCGCGGAATGCCCCTGGCCCGTCGGCCTGACTGCGGAAGGCGTGAAGCCGGAAAACTTTGCGGCGCATCGCGAAGCCATGGACCTCGGGCTTGATTTCACGTCGTATTGCGTCGCCCATCTGCCGAATGATTTCGTCGCAGACCTGCGTGAAAAGGGCGCGCCCGTGATTACCTGGACAGTCAGGGATGAAATCATGCGGGCACAGACCTATAAATATGCAGACCAGATGACATTCGAAGGCTTCGACCCGCGCCAGTCGCCGGCGATCGCCTGACGGGAGATCCATGGCAGACGAGGTGACAATCCGTGTAGTGCGCTCCTTCAAGGAGATCGCTTCCGCCGAATGGGGAGAGCTCACTGGAGCGTCCCGCTCCGCCCCAGGCTACAACCCCTTCACCTCGTTTGCCTTTCTCTCGTCCGTCGAGGAGTCGGGTTCCGCAACCGCCGAGACAGGCTGGATGGGCCACCATCTGCTGCTTGAACAGGAAGGGCGCCTCATCGGCGCCATTCCCTGTTATCTGAAGAGCCACAGTCAGGGCGAATATGTCTTCGACCATGGCTGGGCGGATGCCTTCCACAGGGCCGGCGGACGCTACTATCCCAAGCTCCAGGCTTCCATCCCTTTCACTCCGGCCACCGGGCCCCGGCTGCTCGTCCGACAGGGCGAGGACGTATCTCGCGTCCAGGCGCTACTCGCCCAAGGACTGCAGCAGGTCGCCCGCGAACTCGGGACATCCTCGGCGCATGTGACGTTCCTGCCGCAAGGCGAGCTCCCTGCCCTTACGGAAGCCGGCTTTCTGCAGCGTACGGACCAACAGTTCCATTTCATCAATCGCGGCTATGCCGATCACGAGGCATTTCTCGCCGAACTCTCCTCGTCGAAACGAAAGAACCTGCGCAAGGAAAGGCGGAACGCGCTCGAGAACGGCATCAGCATCGACTGGCTGACGGGCAGCGATTTGACCGAGGAGATCTGGGACCAGTTCTTCCGCTTCTACATCGACACCGGTAGCCGCAAATGGGGCCGGCCTTACCTGACACGCCAGTTCTACTCGCTGGTCGGCGAGCGCATGCCGGACGACGTCCTGCTCGTGATGGCAAAGCGTGACGGTCGCTATGTGGCGGGCGCCATCAACTTCATCGGTTCGGACGCACTTTATGGCCGCCACTGGGGCTGCGCCGAGGACCACCCCTTTCTGCATTTCGAAGTCTGCTACCATCAGGCAATCGACTTCGCGCTTCACAAGGGCCTTGCCCGTGTCGAAGCCGGCGCCCAGGGCGAACACAAGCTCGCGCGCGGCTATGAACCCGTCACCACACATTCCGCCCACTTCATTGCCCACCCCGGGCTGCGCAGGGCAGTCGCCGACTATCTCGAACACGAACGGCGCGAAGTGGCCCAGGTCGGGGAGTATCTCGGGGAACATACGCCCTTCCGCAAGGGCGAGCGCCAACCGCGCGAGGGCGAGGAATTCGACGGTTGAGAGCCGCAAGCTCAGGCTTGAAGCCCAGCATGCCTTGCCGTTAAGTGGCTGCAGAAATCGAGGAGACCACCATGACCGCCTATGATCCCAACAACATCTTCGCCAAGATCCTGGCCGGCGACATTCCGTCGGTGAAACTCTACGAGGATGAAAACACACTGGCGTTCATGGATGTTATGCCGCAGGCGCCGGGGCACTTGCTCGTCATTCCCAAAAAGGGTTCGCGCAACCTGCTCGACGCCGACCCGGAAGTGTTGTCGACGCTGATGCCGGTCGTGCAAAAGCTTGCCAACGCCGCGAAGGACGCCTTTGACGCCGACGGCGTCTATATTGCGCAGTTCAACGAACCGGCAGCCGGGCAGACCGTCTTCCACCTGCACTTCCACGTCATCCCGCGCCATGAGGGCGTGCCGCTCAAGCCGCATGCGGGCGGCATGGCCGATGTCGACGTGTTGAAAGCTCAGGCCGAGAAGATCAAGGCGGCGCTCTGAAGCGAGCGCCAGCCCGATCTCGCCGCGCCATCAGCCAATGAAGCCGCCGATCACCAACACGGCGGCAACACCGACGAGCGAGAGCACCATCAACGGAAAGGAGCCCGTCGCGCTCCAGCCGCAACTGTGGGCCGCCGTCTTGCGCAGGTCATCCGGCAAGACCTTGAAACGGGGTGGGTCCCCGTGCTTCAGCTTTCGGAAGCGTACTACCTTTGACATTTCGCTATCCTCTGGTTGATCGGACACCCGATTTGGGAAGCGAAATGTGGTAATTCCAGCGATCACACGCGTCTGTGAACGGAGATGATGTCAGAGCCAGAGCAGGCCCCCACCCAGGATCGCCAGGGGAACCACGACACCGACGATGACACGCTGGCCGGCCAACAGGAAAGCAGCAAATCCGAATCCGGCCGCCGCGAGCCTCAGCCAGAGCGGAGAGCTCTCGAGTGTACCCGTCGGGAAGACGACGAGTTTTGCCGTCACCGCCATCACCAGCGCCGTCGCGACCGCCCTCACCCAGTTCAGTGCTTCGGATCCCTCCTGTAGCCGGTTTCCGGCCAGCACGCCGAGCCAGCGCCACATGTCCGTAGCAAGCCAACCGGCGACGATGATGACGATATAAGGCCAGTAGTCCTGCATCAGACCACCTCCTCGGTCTGGCTTGTCGGCTCGGCGCTACCCGCGATCGCCTGTTTCTGTCCTGCACGGATCACGTAGCGGTCAAAGAGGTAGGCCAGCGTGCCGCCGCCAAGGCCGGCAATCAGGATGTCGAAACCGGGAATGACCAGCGCCAGGAGCGGGCCCGAGACGGCGCCGACAATGAAGCCCACCTTGACGACGGACTGCCGGCCCGTCGCCCAGATGGAAGCAATGAAGTAGACCGGGGTCAGGAAGAAGAGAAGACCGGCAACCACTGGCGGGAACTTCGCCACCAGCCCGTAACAGACGCCGACGAGGATTGTGTTCACCGTCACCAGCGTGATGCCGAATCCGGCGAAATAGGCGACCCGCCCTTCCCTCGGCACATTCTTGAAGCTGCCCATCGCAAAGACCCAGGCGGTTATTGCGATGAAATGCGACAGGAACAGCAAAAGCCAGGTCGGCGTGCGTTCGGTGCGCATTTCCGGCACGAGCGAGGCGACCATGGGCATCATGCGGATGGAAGAGAGCGAGACGGCCAGGAAGATCGCCAGCAGATTGGCGCCGCTGGTCATCGTGCCGATCAGAATCATCTTGGCCGGCAGCGCCCACACCGCCGCTGTCATGAACATCGCTTCCGCGCGACTGACGCCCGATTCAAGTGCGAAGGCAGAAAAGCCGACGAAGGAAATCATCAGGATGATCGCAGGCAGGCTGTAGAGCCCGCGCATGCCGGTGAAAAACCACCGTGTTTGGGAAATATCTGAAGAGGCCGAAGACATCTGAAAATCCGGATCGGCAAAAAGAAAGTGCCGGGCGGAACGCCCGGCACGGGTCTCTCAAGCTTGGGGTGCTTACTTCTTCTTCGGCACCTTCGGCACGGCGGAGCGTTTCGGCTGCTTCGGTGCCTCGTCGATAACGGCTACATCACCCTCATCGACAATCGCCGTGGCCTTTGCCGCCGGCTTGCGCTTCGCCTTAGCAGGCTTGGCCGATGCCACTTCGGCTTCCGGCTTCGGCTTGACGGCCGGCACCTCTGCAATCGACTCCAGATCGAGCACTTCCGCGCCGGTGTCGTCGGTCTTGGTCCCGACCTTGACGACGCCACCCTTCTTCAGCTTGCCGAAGAGGATCTCGTTGGCGAGCGGCTTCTTGATGTGCTCCTGGATCACGCGACCCAGCGGACGGGCACCCATCTTCTCGTCGTAACCGCTCTTCGCCAGCCAGGCGATCGCGGCCTCGGACAGATCGAAGGTCACGTTGCGCTCGGACAGCTGGGCTTCCAGCTGCATGACGAACTTCTGCACGACCTGGTGGATGACTTCCGTCGGCAGCGGTGCAAACGGGATCGTAGCATCGAGGCGGTTGCGGAATTCCGGCGTGAACAGGCGGTTGAGCGCCTCCTCGTCTTCGCCGGTGCGCTTGGACGAACCGAAGCCGATGGCCGACTTCGCCATTTCCGACGCGCCCGCATTGGTCGTCATGATCAGGATGACGTTGCGGAAGTCGATCTTCTTGCCGTTGTGATCGGTCAGCTGGCCATGGTCCATGACCTGCAGCAGGATGTTGTAGATATCCGGATGCGCCTTCTCGATTTCATCGAGCAGCACGACCGAATGCGGGTGCTGGTCGACGCCATCGGTCAGAAGACCGCCCTGGTCGAAGCCAACATAGCCGGGAGGCGCACCGAGCAGACGCGATACCGTGTGCCGCTCCATGTATTCCGACATGTCGAAACGCAGGAGCTCGACACCGAGCGACGACGCCAGCTGCTTGGCTACTTCCGTCTTGCCGACGCCCGTCGGACCGGAGAAGACATAAGAGCCGATCGGCTTGTTCGGTTCACGCAGGCCGGCACGGGCAAGCTTGATCGAGGTGGAGAGGGCTTCGATTGCCTTGTCCTGACCGTAGACGACGGAACGCAGTTCCTTTTCGAGATTGGCGAGCACCATCTCGTCGTCCTTCGACACCGTCTTCGGGGGAATGCGTGCCATCGTCGCGATGGTAGCCTCGATCTCCCTCTCGGTGATCAGCTTGCGGCGACGCGAGGCCGGCAGCAACATCTGGGCCGCACCCGTCTCGTCGATCACGTCGATCGCCTTGTCCGGCAGCTTGCGGTCGGAGATGTAGCGGGCCGAAAGCTCGACAGCCGACTTGATCGCTTCGTTGGTGTAACGGAGCTTGTGGTAGTCCTCGAAATAGGGCTTCAGGCCCTTCATGATCTCGATCGCATCATCGATCGAAGGCTCGTTGACGTCGATCTTCTGGAAGCGGCGGACGAGCGCCCGGTCCTTTTCGAAGAACTGGCGATATTCCTTGTACGTGGTCGAACCGATGCAACGGATCGCCCCTGAAGAGAGCGCCGGCTTCAAGAGGTTCGACGCATCCATGGCGCCGCCAGAGGTCGCGCCAGCGCCGATCACCGTATGGATCTCGTCGATGAACAGCACGGCACCAGGATAGTCTTCGAGCTCCTTGACCACCTGCTTCAGGCGCTCCTCGAAGTCACCGCGATAGCGGGTGCCGGCGAGCAGCGTGCCCATGTCGAGCGAGAAGATCGTTGCATCAGCGAGCGCTTCCGGCACCTTGCCTTCAACGATGCGCTTGGCGAGACCTTCGGCGATCGCGGTCTTGCCGACGCCGGGATCACCCACGTAAAGCGGGTTATTTTTGGAGCGACGGCACAGAACCTGGATGGTGCGGTTCACTTCGTCGTGGCGACCGATCAGGGGATCGATACGGCCAGTCTTGGCCTTCTCATTGAGATTGACGCAATAGGCCTTCAGAGCCTCCTGCTTGCCCTTGGCGGAGGCTTCATCCGGCTCACGGCCCTGCTTGGCCTCGGGCTCGCCTTCATCCGAGCCGCGCGGGCTGCGAACCTGCGACGCACCCGGACGCTTGCCGATGCCATGGGAGATGTAGTTGACCGCATCGTAGCGGGTCATTTCCTGTTCCTGCAGGAAGTAGGCGGCATTGCTCTCGCGCTCGGCGAAGATCGCAACGAGCACATTGGCGCCGGTCACTTCCTCGCGACCCGAGGACTGGACATGGATCACGGCCCGCTGGATGACGCGCTGGAAGCTCGAAGTCGGCTTCGAATCCTCGTCATAGCCGGTAATGAGATTGGCGAGATCGTTGTCGACGAAATCGGCGACAGTCTTTCGCAAGGCATCGAGGTTGACGTTGCAGGCCCCCATGACGGCGGCGGCATCAGCGTCGTCGATCAGAGCGAGCAGCAGGTGCTCCAGCGTCGCATATTCGTGGTGACGCTCGTTTGCGTAGGTCAGGGCCTGATGCAGCGCTTTTTCGAGGCTGGGTGAAAATGTTGGCACGTCTGATCCTCACTTCTTTTCCATGACGCATTGAAGCGGATGTTCATGTTGCCTGGCGAAATCCATCACCTGTGAGACTTTGGTTTCGGCGACTTCGTAGGTGAAGACACCACATTCCCCGACACCATGATTGTGGACGTGCAGCATGATGCGGGTGGCGGCTTCCCTGTCCTTCTGGAAAAAGCGCTCCAGGATGTGGATCACGAATTCCATCGGGGTGTAGTCGTCGTTCAGAAGCAGGACGCGATACAGGTTCGGCTTCTTCGTCTTCGGCTTGGTGCGGGTGATCACCGAGGTGCCGCGATTGGCATTGTCCCCGTCACCCTGGCTCTGCATGAAGACCGGCTTGGCAGTCATTTCAGTTCATTCTCCGTTGTCCGGCCGGTTTGCCGTTACACATCGGTGCGGACGAACACTCAGCACAGTAAGGTAGTTCATTATGCGGTGATTTTAAGCCCCCCAGGCTGCCATGACGACAATTTGTCACGAAGCCCGGAAATGCGAGGAAATGGAAGAATTAGGTTATACCAGCAGCCACAAATGACAAGACCGGCCGTGCGGGGCACGGCCGGTCTCGAATGTTACGCGCAAGCTTCGATCAGGCAGCAGAAGACATTGGCGCCATGGCCTTGCCGACAACACCCTCGTAGGGCTTGTAAGCGATCTTGGCGAGATCAGCATACATTTCGCCCATCTTGGTCGCTTCGGCAACGAAACTCTCATAGGAGGACTTCATGAAGGACGTCTGGAGCTCGAAAGCAGCTTCAACGCTCTTCACCGATGTCAGGGCTTCCATGTAGGACGCCATGTCCTGGAACGACTTCTTGGAGTAGTCGGTCGCTTCTGTGGCGATCGCCTGAAAACCCTTGGTGACTTCCGAATAGTTCTTCATCATGGCTTCCATGGCTTCCTTGCCCTTCTTGCTGGCGTCATCGATATTGATCATGCGGACACTCCTCCTTGTTGGGCATATCAGATAGCGCGAAGATAGCAGTCGCACAAAAAGGGTCAAGTGAATTTGTGCGGCGCACAACAATCGTCAATTGTAAGCCGGATAAGGAAATGGGGCCGCACCAACAGGCGCAGCCCCATCTTCATGACACTTCTTTTGGCGCGCTAGCGCTCTTCAGCGCCTTGCAGAGATCCCTGCGATCAAAGGTCGACGTCGAGGATCGCCATCGAGAAATTGTAGGAGAGATCGCCGTCTTCGTCGTCCTTGAAGACAACGCCGAGGAACTCGTCACCGACATACACTTCAGCGGAATCGTCCTTGCGCGGACGGGCCTTCACACTCATCGTCGGGTTGAAGGTGCGCTTGAAATAGGCGTCGAGCTTCTTCAGTTCTTCGGGCTTCACACTGCGTCTCCGTGGACTGTTTCTGGGGTGCGCGCTTGTCGCACGGGCATTCCGGACCTGTAAAGACGCGAAGTGAAGTTTGCCCCAGGGAACCCGGGCAAACCTTGCCGTTCACGTTCTCGTGCTGTCAGTCGTCCGAAGCGATCATCTGGTCCATTGAGCGCGCCGGCTCGGCACAACCCGCCTCCCCGACCACGCGTGCGGGAACGCCGGCGACTGTTGTGCATTTCGGCACGGGCTTTAGAACGACGGAACCTGCAGCGATGCGCGAGCAGCTGCCCACTTCAATGTTGCCGAGGACCTTGGCACCCGCTCCGATCATCACGCCATCACCGATCTTCGGATGTCGATCTGCACCTTCCTTGCCGGTACCACCCAGGGTAACACCATGAAGAATGGAAACATTGTCTCCGATGCGTGCGGTTTCGCCAACGACGAGACCGGTGGCATGATCGAGGAAGATGCCCTTGCCGATCCGTGCGGCCGGGTTGATGTCGGTCTGGAACATGTTGGACGAGCGGCTTTGCAGGTAAAGCGCAAAGTCCTTGCGGCCATTGTTCCACAGCCAATGGGCCAGACGGTGGGTCTGGATCGCATGGAATCCCTTGAAATAGAGCACCGGCTCGAGGAACCTCGTGCAGGCCGGATCGCGGTCGTAGACGGCCTGGATGTCGACGCGGAGAATACCGGTCCATTCCGGCCAGTCGGCCATCATCGCCTCGAAGGCCTGGCGCAACACGATCGCCGGCACGTCGGAGTGATCGAGCCGTTCGCAGATCCGGTAGATCACACAATCCTCCAGCGAGCGGTGGCTGAGCACCGTCGAGTGGAAGAAGGCCGCCAGCATAGGATCGCGATCGGCGGCCACGCGGGCTTCATGCCGCAGGCTATCCCAGATCGGATCCATGGACTTGACAGTCTCGGTCTTGAGGACGTCGTTGTGTGCGACCATTGCCGGTCTCCTCATTCGTCGTAGAGACGCATTATATAGTCCAAGACCTGATGAACTCAAATGGGGGCCGCATGAAACAGTCGATCAGCTTCGCCAATGGCTTTATCAAAGCTTTCGTTGAAGCCGGAACGGGGCTGTTGATCCTCGACAATCCGCAACGCAAGAATGCCGTTACGGCGGCCATGTGGCGGGCGATCCCCGAGGCCATTCATTGGCTGCATGTCGAGGCGGAGGCACGCGTGATCGTGATTTCCGGGGCCGGCACCGCAGACTTCAGCGCCGGAGCAGACATTTCGGAATTTACCGAATTACGCAAGGATACTCAGACCGCACGCGTGTATGAGGCCTCGAACAGCCGCGCGTTTGCAGCCATCCGGGAAGCGCCGGTTCCGATGATCGCGGCGATCAGGGGCGTCTGCTATGGCGGCGGCTTCGGCCTCGCGGCGGCGACCGACTTGAGGATTGCGGCATCCGATGCGGTGTTTGCGGTGCCCGCCGCCAGACTCGGCCTTGCCTATCCGGCCGATGCCGTCCAGGATTTTGTCCGTGGCCTTGGAAGCCAGATGGCACGGCGCGCGCTTTATACCGGCGCCGCGATGAAGGCCTCAGACCTGTTCGGCTGCGGCTTCTTGTCTGAAATCACCGAGCCCGACGAACTGGAGCAGCGCGTAAAAATGCTGGCCGACACCATTGCCGCGAATGCCCCCTTGTCGCTGCGCGCGTCGAAACTGGCCCTGCGCGCCGTCGAACAGGCCGATGATGACCTGCTGCGGGAAGCCGAGATCATCGGCGCCTCGACCTTCGAAAGCGCTGACTATCGCGAGGGCCGCTCAGCCTTTGCCGAACGCCGACGGCCTGTTTTCACCGGCCGCTGAGTTTCAGTTTCCGGCTAGTTCCGAATAGAAGTCGAGGGCCGCCTTCTTGAACACCCGGTCGCCAACCGCCAGCATATGGTCGCGATTGGGGATATCGAGCGCCACGGCTCGCGGCATCAGTTCGGCCAGCGCATGCGGCGATCCGGCAATGTCATCCTTGGTCCCCACGCCGATCAAGGTCGGGATCTCGACCCTGGCTATATCCTCCCGACGCACCAGGTCCCGGGAGGTGCGAATGCAGGCGGCAAGTGCCAGACGGTCTGACTTCGTCTGGTCCGCAAAGGCGCGGAACATGCGGCCACGCTCGTGGGTCACGTCTTCGAGCGAGGGCGCAAGCAGTGCGTCGGCGATCGGATCCCAGTCGCCCACACCGTCGCACATGCCGATACCGAGGCCGCCGAAGATCAGCGAGCGAACGCGGTCGGGATGTTCGATCGCCAGGAAAGCGGAAATCCGGGCGCCCATGGAATAGCCCATGACATGGGCATCGGCGATCCCGAGATGGGTGAGCAATGCTGCGGCATCAGCGGCCATCGCCGTCGGATGGTAAGCTTCCGGATCATGCGGCTTGGCGCTTGCGCCATGGCCGCGATTGTCGATGGCGATCACCCGGTAGCCGGCATCGCCCAACGTGCGCAACCAGCCGGGATAGACCCAGTTGACGCTTGCCGAGGAAGCAAAGCCATGAATCAGCAGCACCGGATCGCCGGCCGGATCTCCATCATCAAAATAGGCGAGGTCTAGCCCATCGTTGCGGAAGCTGGAAAACGGCGGCGCGTCGAGATTCATCGATCAGTCCTTGTGAGCATGGGCCGGCAACCATAGCCATGGTTACGGTGACATCAATTGCCGCAGGCAGATTTTCTGTGACTTTTGCGTCCGCACGGCTCTACACATTTGGCGATGACGGCGCTAATGTCCGCGCAAATTCGCACAGCATTCGGAGCAAGTCATGGCCGGCCACACCATTCCCCATTTCCAGAACGACGGCGGTCACCGAGTGATCGAAGTCGGCGTGAAAGAATTCATGTGCACCGGCGCCTCTGTGCCCTACGACCATCCGCATATCTTCATCGACATGGGACATGACAACGAAAAGGTCTGCTCCTACTGCTCGACGCTCTACCGCTACAATCCGAGCCTGAAGGCCGAACAGACCAACCCGCCGGGCTGCGTCTTCCACATCAAGGCGGCGTGACCGCGGCGTCACGATCGGCATAGATTTCATGTCCATCAAGCACGCCGCCATCGTCGGAGCCGGGGTGGCGGGGCTGACTGCTGCCCTGTCGCTTGCCGCAAAGGGCATCTCCTCCGATATAATCGAGCAGGCACCGCAACTCGGAGAAGTCGGCGCCGGTCTCCAGCTGTCGCCGAATGCGACCCGCGTCCTCGATGCACTTGGCGTGCTCGGCGATCTCGAACGTCACTGGCTGGAGCCGACGGCGATCAGCCTGGTTTCAGGCAAAGACCTGCGCCCCCTCGCATCGGTACCCGCCGGTCAATTCGCAAGGAAGCGCTGGGGTCATCCTTACGGCGTTCTGCACCGCTCGACACTCCAGCAAGGGCTTCTGCGGGCCGTGCTCAATCAACCGCTGTGCCGGATGCATCTCGGCCATCGGGTGCAGGGCGTAGGCATTGACGCTCTCGCCGCGATCACTCAGCGCAAACCCGATCTGGTCATTGGCGCCGATGGCGCCTGGTCGGTCGCCCGCGATGCGATCACCGGTGCGCCGAGCGTCAGCTTTTCCGGCAACATCGCCTGGCGCTTCACCATCAGCCGGGCTGCGGCGCCCGCCTTCCTGTCGCGGACGGGTGTGACTGCCTATCTCGGCGCCAAGGCGCATCTCGTCAGCTATCCATTGAACGAGATCGAGGGCTTCAATCTGGTTGCCATTGCAGCCGGCACGAGGAGCGACGAAAGCTGGGCCATCGATGCGGATGCGGCCCGACGCGCGATGCTGCTCGAACAGTTTTCAGGCTGGCATCGCGACATCAGAACAATTCTGGCCGGCGCGGAGCGCCCCACTTTCTGGCCGCTCTATCAGGCTTCGGAGGGCAACTGGCACAATGGGCGCGATACGGTCCTGATCGGGGATGCGGCGCATGCGATGATGCCCTTTTCCGCGCAGGGTGCGGCCATGGCGATCGAGGATGCCTTTGCCCTGGCAGCCCATGTCGCGCGGGCACCCCTGCCCTCGGCCCTTGCCGCCTTTACGAGCGAACGCAAGGCGCGCGCGGCCCGGGTCAAGGCACGCGGCGATTTCAACCGCTTCGCCTACCATGCGCGCGGCCCATTCCGCCTCGGACGAGACATCGTTTTGTCGCTGCGTTCACCCGAGACGCTCGCCGCCGACCTGGACTGGCTCTACGGCCACCGCATCGACGGCTGAGCGATTTTGGCGTCAGACAGACGCTGCCGCTGCAAATCCACGCTCGAGATCAGCGCAGATGTCCTCGACATTCTCGAGGCCGATCTGGAGCCTGATCACGGCGCCGTCGGTGGGACCCTTGCGGATCTTGCGGTCTTCGAGATTGACAAGAACCGCGAGGCTCTCGTAGCCGCCCC
The DNA here is from genome assembly GCF_009650195.1 of Agrobacterium sp. MA01. Taxonomy (NCBI): domain Bacteria; kingdom Pseudomonadati; phylum Pseudomonadota; class Alphaproteobacteria; order Hyphomicrobiales; family Rhizobiaceae; genus Agrobacterium; species Agrobacterium sp. MA01. Next base: position 1,663,916 of record NZ_CP045854.1, on the reverse strand, counting down.
AGGACCAGCCCAGGCCAAAAAGCTGCAGGGCATCGAGGAAAGCGTGCGCCTTCGGCTTGATCCTGTCCTTGGAGGCTGCCGGAAGGACGAATGAGAAGACGCCGCTCGCGCCCTTGAAATCGCGCTTCCAGATGGCATGACCGGGAAAGCTTTCAAGCGCCGGATGCAGAACCTGCCCGACGTCGTCTCGGCCTTCCAGCCAGCGCGCGACCGAAAGAGCACTCTTGCAATGGTGCTCTAGACGCAGGCCCATTGTGCGCAGGCCCCGCAGGATCTGATAGCTGTCATCGGGAGCGCCGCAGATGCCGAGCGTGATGTTGGCTTCCTTCAGCACCGGCCAGTGCTTGGCATTGGCAGAAACGGTCCCCATCAGAATGTCGGAATGGCCCGACGGATATTTCGTGGCGGCGTGGATGGAGATGTCGGCGCCAAAATCCAGGGCGCGGAAATAGAGCGGCGTCGCCCAGGTGTTGTCGATCGTGACCACGCAACCATGCTTGTGCGCAGCGTCGGAAATCGCTCTGATATCCTGCATTTCCATGGTGTTGGAGCCCGGCGCTTCGGTATGCACCAGTCTGGTGTTCGGGCGGATGAGACGCTCGATGTCGGATCCGATCTCGGGATCGTAATACTCCACCTCGACCCCGAGGCGGGTCAGCATCGTGTCGCAGAAATGGCGGCAGGGCGAATAGACGGAATCGACGATGAGCGCATGGTCGCCGGCCGACAGAAAGGCGAGAAAGGGAACCGTGATCGCAGCAAGGCCCGACGGCACCAGGATCGTTCCGGCCGATCCCTCCAGCTCGTCAATCGCACGGCACAGAGCGTCCGTCGTCGGCGTTCCGCGCGTGCCATAGGTGTAGGGCTGCGTACGCGTTTCCATGGCTCGCGCATTGGGAAACAGGACTGTGGAGGCATGCACGACCGGTGGATTGACGAAGCCGTGGTAGTCGGCCGGATCATAGCCGATATGGCACAGTCTCGTGTCGGTGCCGGCAGACGCCAGCCAGTCTTTGGATTTGCTCATGGATTGACGATTCCTCAGGCTCGGATGCCGTGGTTTTCGCGCCTCATTGAAGAGCGGTCAAGTTGCACAATTCCGTGATCCGCGGCGCAAGTCTTGCAGTTCGAGCATATCAGAACAGTCAAAAAGGCGAGATTTTCATCACTTCAGGCTAAAAACCACACATTTTTGCCTATTTGGAGGGCGAATTTGGTAAATTCGCGCTTTTGTGGCCGTTCTGCGGCATAAAGACTTGACCCTGCATGAATTTACGAATGGAATATGAATGCTCGCACCGGGAGGCTGCGAGCCGACGCGCACCGCTGAATTCGGCTGGTGGCCGTCGCTGGCATACAACAAGAGAAAAAAGGTTGGGAAAAATGAACAACAAGTTCCTGTCAGCTGCGATCGGCGCTGCGGTCCTGGGTTTTGGCGCGTCCGCAGCTTCCGCCGCGACGCTTGATGACGTGAAGGCCAAGGGTTTCGTCCAGTGCGGCGTGAACACGGGTCTCGCCGGCTTCGCTTCGCCGGATGCTGCCGGTAACTGGACCGGTTTCGACGTCGATTACTGCAAGGCCGTTGCTGCCGCCGTCTTTGGTGACGCCACCAAGGTCAAGTACACGCCGACCACCGCCCAGAGCCGCTTCACGGCGCTGCAGTCTGGCGAAGTCGACATGCTCGCACGCAACACCACCTGGACCATCAGCCGCGACACCGCGCTCGGCTTCAACTTCCGTACCGTCAACTACTATGACGGTCAGGGCTTCATGGTCACCAAGGGCCTGAACGTCAAATCCGCTCTCGAGCTCTCGGGCGCCGCCGTCTGCGTTCAGTCCGGCACCACGACCGAACTCAACCTCGCCGACTACTTCAAGGCCAACAACCTCGAGTACAAGCCGGTCGTTTTCGAAAAGCTGGAAGAAGTCAACGCTGCCTATCAGGCTGGCCGTTGCGACGTTTACACGACCGACCAGTCGGGCCTGTATTCGCTGCGTCTGACGCTGACCAACCCGGACGATCACATGATCCTGCCGGAAATCATCTCGAAGGAGCCGCTTGGTCCGGCCGTTCGTCAGGGTGACGACCAGTGGTTCGACATCGTTTCGTGGACCCACTACGCCCTGGTACAGGCCGAAGAATTCGGCATCACCCAGGCCAATGTCGACGAAATCAAGTCGTCTTCGACCAACCCGGACATCAAGCGCTTCCTCGGCGCCGAAGCCGACACCAAGATCGGTACCGACCTCGGCCTCACCAATGACTGGGCCTACAACATCATCAAGGGCGTCGGTAACTACGGCGAAGTCTTCGAGCGCAACATCGGCGCCAACACCCCGCTCAAGATCGAGCGCGGCGTGAACGCCCTGTGGACCAACGGTGGCCTGCAGTACGCACCGCCGGTCCGCTAAGATCAGGCTGGACTTTGCGAGGCGGCGAAAGCCGCCTCGCGCTTATCCAGACTACGTGTTCAGACCGGCACACGCGCTGCGGTCAGCGGCGATATCAGAGAATGCCGGCTGTCTCGAAAAACAATAACATTTAGGGCTCACAGAAGCCTCGGGGATTTGGCACAGCATGACAGATCACGCCACCAGTTTGCCCGCCGAAGGGCGGAGCCTTGGCTCGCTGATCTACGATCCGAAAGTAAGATCGATCTTCTTTCAGATCGCTACGATCGCCGTCATGACGTTTATCGTCTGGACCATTGCAAACAACACCATCGCAAACCTCGCCCGCAGCAACACCGCCACGGGCTATGACTTTCTGAACGGCCGTGCCGGTTTCGACATCGGGCAGAGCCTGATCGCCTACACGTCGGATTCGACCTATGGCAGGGCAATTCTAGTCGGCCTGCTGAATACGCTGCTGGTCGCCGCAACCGGTATCGTGACAGCGACCGTGATCGGCTTTCTCATCGGTATCGGCCGGCTGTCGCGGAACTGGCTGATCGCCAAGCTCTGCACCGTCTATGTGGAGGCCTTCCGCAACCTGCCGCCGCTGCTCGTCATCTTCTTCTGGTATTCGGGCGTGCTTTCGACCCTGCCGCAGCCGCGCGATTCGCTGGAACTGCCGTTCTCGACCTTCCTCAACAATCGTGGTCTCGCCTTCCCGAAGCCGATCTGGGGTGATGGCGCGGGCATGATCCCGATAGCGATCGTCATCGGCATCATCGCGGCCATCGTCGTTTCTCGCTGGGCGAAGGCGCGGCAGATGCGCACCGGCCAGATCTTCCCGACCGGTTGGGTCAGCCTCGGCCTGATCATCGGCCTGCCCGTTCTCGCCTTCCTGGCGGCCGGCTCGCCATTGACGTTCGACTACCCGGTCGCAAGCCGTTTCAACATGTCCGGCGGCGCCGTCATCGCACCTGAGTTCGTTGCACTCTATCTCGCTCTGTCCTTCTACACCGCTGCCTTCATCGCGGAAATCATCCGTGCCGGCATCAAGGGTGTCTCGAAGGGACAGACCGAGGCTGCGTCCGCGCTCGGCCTGCAGCCGTCGACCACGACGCGTCTCGTGATCGTGCCGCAGGCGATGCGCATCATCATTCCGCCGCTCACCAGCCAGTATCTGAACCTGACGAAAAACTCGTCTCTCGGTGTCGCCGTAGGCTTCCCCGAACTGGTCTCTACCGGCGGGACCACTCTCAACCAGACCGGCCAGGCGATCGAGATCGTATCGATCTGGCTGGTGGTCTATCTCTCCATCAGCATTGTGACCTCGCTCTTCATGAACTGGTTCAATGCAAGAATGGCCCTGGTGGAGCGTTGATCATGGCGTCTGAAGTCACTTATATCCGCCAGGAAATGCTGGCTCCGCTGCCCCCGCCGACCTCGGAAGCGAGCGTCGTGGGCTGGGTTCGAAAGAATCTTCTGGCAACCCCGAAGGATGTCGTCCTGACCATCATCGGGCTTGCCGTGCTGGCTCTGATCCTGCCCGGGGCCATCAACTTCCTGTTCCTCGACGCTGCGTGGTTCGGTGCCGATCGCTCTGTCTGCGCAACGATCGCCCAAGGCGGCACTCAGCCTGACGGTTGGAAAGGCGCCTGCTGGGCCTTCGTCGAGAGCCGGTTCTCGCAGTTCATCTTCGGGCGCTACCCGCTCGAGGAACGCTGGCGCGTTATCCTCGTCGGCGTGATGTTCGTCGCACTCCTGGTGCCGATGCTGATCCCCAAGGCGCCGCGCAAGGGCCTCAACGCCCTTCTGCTGTTCATCGTCTTCCCCGTCGTCGCCTTCTTCCTGCTGCATGGCGGGTTCGGCCTCACGGAAGTCGAAACACCGCTCTGGGGCGGCCTGATGGTGACGCTGATCCTGTCCTTCGTTGGCATCGCCGTCTCGCTGCCGCTCGGCATCCTGCTGGCACTCGGCCGCCGTTCGGACATGCCTATCATCAAGATGATCTGTGTCGTCTTCATTGAAGTCGTTCGCGGCGTGCCGCTGATCACAGTGCTCTTCATGGCCAATGTGATGCTGCCGCTGTTCATGCCAACGGGCTGGACCATAGACAACTTCCTACGCGCGCTGGTCGGCGTGTCGCTGTTTGCCTCTGCTTATATGGCGGAAGTCGTGCGCGGCGGCCTGCAGGCGATCCCGAAGGGACAGTATGAGGGCGCAGACTCGCTCGGCCTCTCCTATTGGCAGAAGACCCGCCTGATCATCCTGCCGCAGGCGATCAAGCTGGTCATCCCGGGCATCGTCAACACCTTCATCGGTCTGTTCAAGGATACCTCGCTCGTGTCGATCATCGGCATGTTCGACCTCCTGGGCATCGTCCGTCTCAACTTCACCGATGCCACCTGGGCCACTCCTGTGACGCCGCTCACGGGTCTGATCTTCGCTGGCTTCGTATTCTGGATCTTCTGCTTCGGCATGTCGCGCTACTCCGCCTTCATGGAGCGGCACCTCGACACCGGCCACAAGCGATAAGGACAAGGGGAAAAACAATGGCTGAAGCCAACTCCGCTAAAAAGACCGTGTCGGGCACCGATGTGGCGGTCGAGCTGATCAACATGAACAAGTGGTACGGTGATTTCCACGTGCTGCGAGACATCAACCTCAAGGTGATGAAGGGCGAACGCATTGTCGTGGCCGGACCGTCCGGATCCGGAAAATCGACGATGATCCGCTGCATCAATCGGCTTGAGGAACACCAAACGGGCAATATCCTTGTCGACAATATCGAGCTGACGAACGACCTGAAGAAGATCGACGAAGTTCGCCGTGAAGTCGGCATGGTGTTCCAGCACTTCAACCTCTTCCCGCACCTGACCATCCTGGAAAACTGCACGCTGGCACCGATCTGGGTGCGCAAGATGCCGAAGAAGGATGCTGAGGAAGTCGCGATGCACTTCCTGAAGCGCGTCAAGATCCCGGAACAGGCCAACAAATATCCGGGCCAGCTGTCTGGCGGCCAGCAGCAGCGCGTGGCGATTGCCCGTGCGCTCTGCATGAAGCCGAAGATCATGCTGTTCGACGAGCCGACCTCGGCGCTCGACCCTGAGATGGTCAAGGAAGTGCTCGACACCATGGTCGGCCTTGCCGAAGAAGGCATGACGATGATCTGCGTCACCCATGAAATGGGCTTCGCCCGCCAGGTTGCCGACCGCGTGATCTTCATGGACCAGGGTCAGATCGTCGAGCAGAACTCGCCGGCCGAGTTCTTCGACAATCCGCAGCACGAGCGTACCAAGCTCTTCCTCAGCCAGATCCTGCACTGATCTGCCTGTCAGGCACAAAACAAGAGAGCCCGCCGCGACACTGCGGCGGGCTCTTCTGCATTGAGGGCAAGACTCAGCTGCCGTCAGGGGCACCAGTTCTGCTGACGCGCCATGCGCGGCTTGGCCAGACCTTCCGAGACGAGAATGGAGCCCAGCGAGCGACCGTCGCGGGTCGCCACGCGCAATACCCCGGCTGCGGCACCTGTGGCTTGCACCTTGAGCGTCTCGAGATCGAATCGGCCAGAACTCAAGAGATCCTTGAGCCGCACCTTGGCGGCGAAGCCCCGGTCGCGTTCCTGCTGGCAGGCGGCGCCATCGGTGCGCGGGGCGGCAATATCCGCCAGCACGATCTTCGTCTTGCGGTACCAGAAGGTGTCCCCGCTCATGACGCAATTGTCGAGGCCGGACGTGCCGCAGAAATAGAACTTTCCGGAGAAATTCTCACCCGTCAGAGCAGCCGTCTCGGTCGAAGCAATGGCAGGCCGTGACGCAGGCACCGCTGCCTTTGCCACACCGACTGAAGCTGGTGGTACGGGCCCCTTCGCGGCAGTCGATTGCGTCTTGGGCTGTGGCTGCTTTTCCCGGCTCGTATCCGGTTTCGGCGTCGGGCTCGCCGCGACGGATCGCTCCTTCGACAGCAAAGGTGACAGTTCCTTGAGGACGGTGGCCCTGTTGTCATAGAGCGCAATTCCACCGGCCACCACCGCCAGGATGACGAGCCAGGATGTCATGCCCTGACCTGCGGAAGAACGGCTCGACTTGCGGCGCTTTGCGGGCGCGCGGCGGGATGAAGCGGTGCGACTGGACATGGTTAACCTCTCGTGAGCGCATCATGACGCCCAAGAGTTTCCGAAAGGTTGGCATGGGTGAGAAAACGTTTCGCTGTTTCGATTCTGCACAGGTCTTTTGGACGCCGGAATAACGAAGCTCAGCGGCCCGGCTAGTCGTCATGCATTGTGGCAGAGGATGGCGATCCCTGCAGGGCTCGAACCTGCGACCTAGTGCTTAGAAGGCACTTGCTCTATCCAGCTGAGCTAAGGGACCGTCTGAGGACTGCAGAAAGCGGTTGAAGCCGGTTCAGTGCGTCCAGGGCTGCAGACGATTGTAGCGGAAGTTGTCAGTGTAGGACACGACCTGGCGCTTGGCTTCCTTCGGCAGGAGCACGCGATAGTCGATGCCTTCGCGCGTGGCATAGGCTTCGGCCTGCTCCAGCGTTTCGAAGGTCAGCTTGACCTGCTGGCGGGTGTCTCCGGAGGTCGTGTAACCCATCATCGGATCGATCTTGCGCGGCGCGGACTGGTCGAATTCCAGAACCCAGAGATGGGTCTTCGCCTTGCCAGACTGCATGGCGGTTTTCGCGGGGCGGTAGATCTTTGCAGACATGGGTCTCATCCATCTCCAAGACTTCAACGGCAAGGCAGCCTGCCGAACACTTCCCGACCGCCTTAGCCGGCGGTCTTTGATTGCTGGTCGGAGTGGAGAGATTCGAACTCCCGACCCTCTGGTCCCAAACCAGATGCGCTACCAGGCTGCGCTACACTCCGTTCCAGCAATGTTGCCGGAATACACGGTTCACCCTGCCCCCGCAACAGTAAAAAAGCGGTTTTACCGGCACTGATTTTTCAGGCGGCAGAGAGCGGAGACTTCGTCATTTCGGCAGATCGAGCGGCAAGACCAGGCGCGCGGATGTATCGAGCCCGAGTTCGGCCGCATGGCCGCCGCGAATCTCCAGGGCGTAGCGGACCGGCTCGCCTGAGGACACGATCGATTCGGACAGGGGCGTGGTGCGCTCTGCGATGCGAACGATGCGGCCGGTTTCGTCGATGAAGATCATGTCCAGCGAGGATGGCGTGCTGGCCATCCACATGGTGACCATGCGGGTATCACCGAAATCGAACAACATGCCGGTTCGATCGGGAAGCGGCGGCCGTTCCATCAGTCCCCTCGCCCGCTGTTCGGCCGTCAGGGCCCATTCGACGTCGATCGTGATGGTCTCGCCGGCACTTGTCTCGAAGCCAAGTTGACCGCGCTCGAATATCACCTCGCTCCAGGCAGAAGCAACAGGACCGAAAAACACGAAAAGCGCCGCAAGGGCGCTTCTCAGGAGAATTGACATGCCGGCCATAGGCTCAATGCGCCCGTGCTGCGGGGCCGGGATTGTCCGGATGGATTTCGGCGGCCATCAGCCCCTTGTCCCCCGGTCCGAAGCGCACGAGCACCGTCTGACCCGGACGAAGTTCCGTCAGACCGAACCGGCGCAGGGTTTCCATGTGGACGAAGATGTCTTCCGTGCCCTCGCCGCGCGTCAGGAACCCGAAACCCTTGGTGCGGTTGAACCACTTGACCAAAGCGCGCTCAAGCCCGCTGGTCGGCGTAACCTGGACATGGGTGCGGACCGGCGGCATCTGCGATGGATGGATCGCGGTCGACTGGTCCATCGACAGTATCCGGAAGGCCTGATAACCGCGGTCGCGCTTCTGGATGAGCGCCACGATGCGCGTGCCTTCCAGAATGGTCTGGTAGCCGTCGCGACGCAGGCAGGTCACGTGAAGCAGGACATCCTGCATGCCGTTGTCGGGAACGATAAAGCCGAACCCCTTGGCGACATCGAACCATTTGATGACGCCGGTGATCTCGATCAGGTCTACGGCCTCTCCGGACAGCTCTTCGAACTCGCCGAGCCCCTTCGATGATATCCTGTCCGCCATTTTCCCAAGCCCCTCGAAAACGCGTCACATTGCTCAGTTAACTGATTCTTGAGATTCAGATTAACATTTGGTCAACGGATCTGCGCAAGCCCTAGTTTTACATTTCACCAATTGCTTTTGCACCGCAGCCTTGCTCGAAGCTGACGGCTGTTCCATATCGTCCGGGTCAAAGGAGAACACCCATGCGCTACCTACACACCATGGTCCGAGTGAAGGATCTCGAGGCTTCCCTGCACTTTTATTGTGAGCTGTTCGGCCTCACTGAAATCCGCAGGTATGAAAACGAGAAGGGACGCTTCACGCTGGTCTTCCTGACCGCCGAGAAGGATCTCGAAAAGGCTAAGGCCGACATGTCGCCCTGCCTCGAGCTCACCTATAATTGGGATACCGAAGACTATACAGGCGGCCGCAATTTCGGCCACCTCGCCTACGAGGTCGACGATATCTATGCGATCTGCCAGAAGCTGATGGACAATGGCGTCACCATCAACCGTCCGCCCCGCGATGGCCACATGGCCTTTGTCCGCTCGCCGGATGGCATCTCGATCGAGATCCTGCAGAAGGGCGAAAACCTGGCGCCCGCCGAGCCCTGGGCATCGATGCCGAACACCGGCGCCTGGTAAGTCCACCGCTTCGCGCAAGTTTGCGCGCCTAGTCTCCGCATCAGACGAGGGCCGCCCCGGCGGCCCTCCCTGCTTCCCCGATGGGAGCGATGACGGAGACCTGCCATGACCAGCAATTCCCATACTCGCAGACCGACCCTCGGCATTCTTGCCGTCGCCAGCGGCCTGATGCTCGCCTCTTGCCAGACGAGCGCGGACGAAGTGCTCTCGCTCGGAGAAGCCTCGGCTGCGGAAGAGGCGTCCGGCAATTCCGGAGCCAAAAAGGCGTTTCGCGATCCCTATGTGAGTGCCGTTTCGGGACAGGTTGCCGACGCATCGGCCTCAATGCCGTCCCAGAACGAGACGGACCCTGCGCGCCTGAAGCGCAAGCCGGTGCCGATGGCCGCCGCCTATAGCGACATTGCCGAACCGCCGCCGGAAGTTCTCGCCCTGCAGCAACAGGCGACGCAAGGCGATTCTTCTCAGGCCGCCTCCCATGCCTCCGCCGATCTCGGCGACATCACCATGCAGCCGACCAATGCCTCGCCCAGGAGCAACAGCCTGTTCTCTGCCGGTCAGAGGCAGCAGGCGGCAGTCGTGCAGGCCATGGAGCCAGCTACCGCCCAGACTGCGCCCGGCGAACCTGTGCCGAGCGGCAGCCTCGTGCCGAACGAAATGCCGACGCTCGGTGTCAATGCTGTCAGCAAGAGCCTGTTCAGTCCGTCTGCCGAACAGCAGATGCTGATGCAACAGCGGGCACTGGAGGAACAGGCGCGCGCGGAAGCCGCAGTGCAGGCTCCGCTCGCCGAGCCTGCCGCAGTCGGCGGCGACGAACCGGTCCTGAAGAAACTCTCGGATCCCCGTCCGAAGCGAAAGATCCTTGCGCTGCGCGAGCCTGCCGGATCGGTGCCGGATCGGGTTCAGCTGACGCCGGACCAGTTGCAGGCCATGGGTGCAATCGAGGAAGCCGATCCGGCCGAGCCGCTCTCTGCCGAGGAACTGGTGGCGGATGCCGAGGCTGCAAAGAAGAAGAAGGGATGGTTGCCATCCTTTGCGGATCTCTTGAAAGGCGGCAAGAAATCACAACCGACGACCGCAGAGCCTTGATTCCTTCGGCAAGCGGCCTGGGCGCCAAGTCCTTCCAAAGACAGGGATTATCCGAGTTTTCAGGGGCCTGCGCGGCCCCTGTCATATTTTTTGCATGAAAGGCGAAAATGCCGCTTGCGGTCTTCAAACAGCCTGACTATAAGGGCGCCACGAAGCAGACGCGCCCTTCGTCTATCGGTTAGGACACCAGATTTTCATTCTGGGAAGAGGGGTTCGACTCCCCTAGGGCGTGCCACTTCGTTTCTCTTTTCCAGACATTATGAACTTCTTGATTGGTGTATCGCCGGACGCGGTTACGCCGTCATTCTGCGGGTTCACCCGCTCGGAATTTTTCCACTTCGGATCGTCAAATTTCCGCTTGCGGTCGTCAAGAGGCCTGACTATAAGGGCGCCACCGAAGCGCACGCGCCCTTCGTCTATCGGTTAGGACACCAGATTTTCATTCTGGGAAGAGGGGTTCGACTCCCCTAGGGCGTGCCACTTCGATACCCCCCTGCCATTGCAGAACCTGTGCACAAGCTAGGCTCAAGTGCTTGTTTGTCCTTACGTTACCGCCCCTCGCCAAGCCTGTGGATAAAATCGTCATACGGGCCGAAAGAGCACTTGCGCTCGCGGCCAGTTCCAGCCATAAGGGCGCCACCGAAGCGCACGCGCCCTTCGTCTATCGGTTAGGACACCAGATTTTCATTCTGGGAAGAGGGGTTCGACTCCCCTAGGGCGTGCCACTTCGATCTCTCCTACATGACGAGCCTATCATCCGTTCAGGGCGCCTTGGCGGCATCGATGACGCGGAACTGCACCCGCCTGTTGCCTTGCCAATGGTCAGCACTCAACGTGCCTGCGACATGCACCTGACTGCCACGGTTGTTCATCAGGAAATGGCCGAGATCGGTTTCGGCTGCGCGGAATGCGATTCCCTCCAATCGACTGCCGTCCATGCCTTCGAGCGTGATCTTGATATGGGTGGTGCCGACGGGACGGGCGTCCCTCAGGCGGTGCAACGGTACGGCAAAGATCGGCTGCGGATGACCGGAGCCATAAGGACCGGCGGCCTCCAGCTGGTCGACCAGTGCAAGTGTGGCACCGGAGGCGCCAATTGCGCCATCAATCTTCAGGGTCTGGTTTGCCGCGAGCGCCAGGACCTGCGAAGATGCCTGCTCCTCGAAGAAGCTGCGCAGCCGGCCGAGATTGGCACGATCGACCGTCAGGCCCGCCGCCATGGCATGACCACCGCCCTTGACCAGAAGCCCCTCGTCCACGGCTGCACGCACCATACGACCCATGTCGAAGCCATTGATGGAGCGTCCCGAGCCGGTGCCCTTGCCGAGCGGATCGAAGGCGATCGCAAAGGCGGGGCGTTTGAACTTCTCCTTCAGGCGGGCTGCCAGTAGCCCGACAATCCCCGGATGCCACTGCTCCTTGGCGGTCACGATGACCGAGGCTTTTTCACCGGTCCCATATTCGGCCATGGCTTCGGCTTCGGCCTCGGCGAGCATCACCGCTTCCATCGCCTGGCGCTCGCGATTCAGCTCGTCAAGCTTGGCTGCGATCTGGTCTGCTTCACTCGCATCGTCCAGCGTCAGCAGTCGGCTGCCCAAGGCCGCGTCGCCGATTCGGCCGCCGGCATTGATTCGGGGGCCGAGAAGAAATCCGAAATGATAGGGCGTCACAGGACCACCGATGCCCGCCACCCGCAGGAGGGCCGCGAGCCCGGCATTGTTCTGGTGGCGAGCCGCGATCAGCCCCTTCGTCACATAGGCGCGATTGAGGCCCTTGAGCGGCACAACATCGCAGACGGTCGCCAGCGCCACAAGGTCGAGCCATGCGAGCAAATCGAGCGAGCGCGCATGCGGATGGCCTGCCTCGCGCAGGACGCGGAGGGTCGCGACCAGCACCATAAAGACGACGCCGGCAGCACAGAGATGGCCCTGCCCTGAAAGGTCGTCCTCGCGATTCGGATTGACCAGGGCATGGCAGACCGGCATCTCGTGGCCCATCTGGTGGTGGTCGATGACGACGACGTCGACGCCGCGCCGCTCGGCAGCCCCCAGGGCTTCGATGCTGGTCGAACCGCAGTCGACGGTAATCAGGAGATTGGCGCCGCGCTCGATCAACTGGTCGATGGCGGCGGCATTGGGGCCATAGCCTTCAAAAATGCGGTCCGGGATGTAGATCTCGGCCTCGACACCGAAATGGTGCAGGAACCGCGCCATGAGGGCCGAAGAAGCAGCCCCGTCGACGTCATAGTCGCCGAAAATGGCGACGCGTTCCTTTCGGTCGATCGCGCCGAAGACGCGTGCAGCCGCCGCATCGCAATCGGTCAGCTTTGAGGGATCCGGCATCAGACTGCGGATGGTGGGGTCGAGGAACGCCGGCGCCTCGTCCACGCCCACGCCGCGGCCTGCCAGAACGCGCGCGACGAGTTCGGGGATACCGTGGAGCTGGCTGATGGCCAGCGCCTTGTTCTGTCCTGCCTGGTCCGTGCGCGACATCCAGCGCTGGCCACTTGCTGACTGTTCAACGCCGAGAAAGGCGCGGATGACGGGATCTACCGGTTCGGTCGACATTCTTGCTCTTTACGGGGCGCGGCCAAGGTGTGGCTGCGCGACAGGGCCTTAGGCGGCGGAACCGCCCCTCCCCGTTCTATACCGATCGCAAAAAATCACCAGAGGCAGGAGGCCGCATTCAATCCGGTCGCAGCCGCATCACGCCATCAGCCAGGCGACCAGCGCGAAGGGCACGGCCATGACTGCAGCAAAGGCCAAGAGCGGCCCCCAGCCGGACTTCGCCTGCGCGGCCCGCGAACCTTCGTGCTCAACCTGGCCCTGATATATGGCAGACTCATCGTTGCGGCTCGGCGGCGGCGGGGCAGTGCCCGCGTCGTCCCAAAGCGCACTCCCCTCGCCCAGTGCCATCGACGAACTCCTCCCCAAGATCCCGACAGTGGGCGCAGATTACGCCCGCATTAGACTTTTGGCGAGAGTGTAAGTTTTGGCAGGGCCGAAATCATCAGATTGATGGCGTTTCAGACTATGCCAAGCCGTTCGGAGGCGGACTGGCCCTCGAACGGCATCTCTTGAACTCAGGTCTTGGGGCGCTCGATGCGAATCACCTGTGGCTCGCCGATCAGGTAGCCCTCGCCCTTGATCGCGCCGACGGCCTTGCGGACGGCGCTTTCCATCGTCGCGTGGGTCACGAGGATGATCGTCTGGGGACGGTCCGGCGTTACCGGTTGCTTCGAATGCTGGACGATCGATTCGAGCGAAATGGCGTTCTCCGCCATCTTCGTTGCAATGCTGGCGAAGACGCCAGTGCGGTCCTGCACGGTCAGGCGGATGAAATATCCGCCTTCGTGGCTCTGCATCTCGGCCTGGCGATAGGGTTCAAGCAGATGGGCCGGGCGACCGAGAACGGGCACTTCCTGGGCACCCGGACGGCTCTTGGCGATGTCGGTGATGTCGCCGAGCACGGCGGATGCTGTCGCATTGCCACCGGCTCCGGGGCCGACCATCAGCAATTCGCCGAGAATGTCGGATTCGAGCGCTACTGCATTGGTGACGCCGTCGACCTGAGCAATGACCGAATCGAGCGGCACCATCGTCGGGTGGACGCGCTGCTCGATGCCGCTTTCGGTCTTCTGGGCAACACCGAGAAGCTTGATGCGATAGCCGAGATCGGCCGCCGCGTGGATATCCTCGATCGAGATATTGGTGATGCCTTCGAGGTAGATCTGGTCGGCCGAGATCTCGCAGCCGAAGGCAAGCGTCGTCAGGATCGACAGCTTGTGTGCCGTATCGTTGCCCTCGATGTCGAAGCTCGGATCGGCTTCGGCATAACCGAGGCGCTGGGCTTCCTTCAAGCAGTCGGCAAAGGACAGGCCCTCGCGTTCCATCCGGGTCAGGATGTAATTGCAGGTGCCGTTCATGATCCCGTAGATGCGGGAGAAATTGTTGCCGGTCAGCGATTCGCGCAGCGTCTTGATGACGGGAATGCCACCGGCGACGGCTGCCTCGTAGTTCAGGAGGCGACCTTTTTCCTCGGCGAGCTTGGCCAGCTCCACGCCGTGACGCGACAGGAGCGCCTTGTTGGCCGTCACGACATGCAGACCGCGTCCAAGCGCTGCACGGACCGAGTCTTCGGCTGCCCCTTCGGAGCCACCAACGAGCTCGACGAAGACCTCGATGTCGGCTTCCTTCGCCATCTCAACCGGATCGGCATACCAGGCAATGCCGTCCATCTGGATGCCGCGATCCTTCGACGCGTCACGGGCAGAGACGGCCGTCACGGCAATCGGGCGCCCGCAGGCAACGGCAAGCGCATCCGCGCGGGTCTGGAGGATACGGACAAGCGAGGCACCGACGGTGCCGAGACCCGCCACGCCGATTTTAAGGGCATTCGCCATGAGGCATTCCTGACGTCATCGAAAAGGAAGTGAGGCGGTCCTGACGGGACCGCCTTTGGATCAACGCGGGGCTCAACGGTGGGCGTTGAGCGAAATCACGTTGTGCATCGTCTCGTCGGCCGTCGACAGGAACTTCTTGATGTTGCGGGCGGCCTGACGGATGCGGTGCTCGTTCTCGACGAGGGCGAGGCGCACATATTCGTCGCCCATTTCACCGAAGCCGATGCCGGGGGCAACGGCCACATCGGCCTTTTCTACCAGCAGCTTGGAGAACTCCAGCGAACCGAGATGACGGAATTTTTCCGGGATCTTCGCCCAGGCGAACATGGTGGCAGCCGGTGGCGGCACTTCAAAGCCGGCCTTGCCGAAGCTTTCGACCATCACGTCGCGGCGGCGATGGTAGACGCTGCGGACTTCCGCGATGTCGGAGCCGTCGCCATTCAGGGCGTGGGTCGCGGCGACCTGGATCGGCGTAAACGCGCCGTAGTCGAGATAGGACTTGACCCGCGTCAGCGCCGAGATCAGACGTTCGTTGCCGACGGCAAAGCCCATGCGCCAGCCGGGCATGGAGAAGGTCTTCGACATCGAGGTGAATTCGACGGTGCAGTCCATGGCGCCGGGCACTTCAAGCACGGACGGCGGCGGATTGCCGTCGAAGTAGATTTCCGAATAGGCGAGGTCAGAGAGCACGATGATGTCGTGCTTCTTCGCGAATGCGATGACGTCCTTGTAGAAGTCGAGGCTCGCGACGCGGGCCGTCGGGTTGGACGGATAGTTGATGATCAGCGCCAGCGGCTTCGGGATCGAGTGCTTCACGGCGCGCTCGAGCGGCGGGAAGAAGGTCTCGTCCGGCTCGATCGAGATCGAACGGATCACGCCGCCGGTCATCAGGAAGCCGAAGGCATGGATAGGATAGGTCGGGTTGGGGCAGAGGATGACATCACCCGGCGCGGTGATCGCCTGCGCCATGTTGGCGAAGCCTTCCTTGGAACCCAGCGTCGCCACGACCTGCGTATCGGGATTGAGCTTCACATTGAAGCGACGGGCATAATAAGCGGCTTGCGCGCGGCGCAGGCCCGGGATGCCCTTGGACGAGGAGTAACGATGGGTGCGCGGGTCCTGGACCACTTCGCAAAGCTTGTCGACGATCGCCTGCGGGGTCGGAAGATCGGGATTGCCCATGCCGAGGTCGATGATGTCGGCGCCACCGGCTCGCGCGCTCGCCTTCAAACGGTTGACCTGTTCGAAAACATAGGGCGGCAGCCGCCGGACTTTGTGAAACTCTTCCATCTTCAACCCCTGAAACCGCGCGGATCATAACCGCGGCAGGCGCGCTCGTTTTCCCAGTGACCACGCGCTCCGCAACGAACCGCAGAACCGAATGCACGTGATGATATCCCAATCAGAGCGCTCGCAGGAAATTTTGTCGCAAATCCGGCGTGAAGCCTGAATCGCCGACGAAATTTTATGTCAAAAACGCTTCGGTTGCTTTGCGAAAAAAACGCCGCCAGCGCAAGCCTTAATTGGCGATCTGAGCCTGCGTTTCGGGCCCGTGCTGGGCTGCGAGATTGCGCAGTTCAGCCAGTCTTGCCTGGTATGCCGCTTCGGTGATCGTGCCGGCCTGGCGGGCAGCGCCTAGCGAGCTCAGCTGGGCCTGCAGCGCGGTCGCCTCTTCATTGCTCAACTGGACATTCGCGGCATTGAGCGAACCGGCAAAATTCGGATAGCCGTCGGCATAGGTCGGACGGGCTTGTGGCGCGTCCGGATTGTCCGGATCCTCGACATTGACTTCGAGCGCTGTCGGCACCGCCGCGACTTGCGTCGTCGCTGGCGCAGAAGACTGGCAGCCCGTGCCCGCCATGAGCGCGACGAAGGCCAGGACCAGCGCCTGCAGAGAATGACCCGAGAGACTGAACTTCTTGTGCACCATGGCCCCGACCGCCCGCATCTGCGCGGAAAACTGACATTCCTCAAGGGCGCAACCGTCGATCCTCATCGAAAGACTATGCGCCAACAGCTGGAACTTGTAGTCGTTTTCATGCAGGATAGGCAAACACAAAAGACACCAGAACAATCCTGGGGAGGATGGCATGGACAGGACGCGGGAAGAAGCCGAAGCAAGTGCCGCGTTCGATCCGAAGCTGATCGAGCCCTATATCATCAAAGATCCGCAGGCATTCGCGGTGAATGCCGCCAAGGCGCTTGAGAACCTTGGCAGAGCCGCATCCGTTTGGCTCAAACCCCGTGAAACTGGCGAAATCGTCGATCCCGTTTCCGAGCCGATGGCCGAGCTTGTGAAGATCATGGGCAAGGTGGCGGAATACTGGATGTCCGACCCGAAACGGACGCTCGAAGCGCAGACCCACCTGCTCAATGCGGTCTTCGTCGTCTGGAGCCGCTCGCTGGCGCGGTTCGCCACACCGGAGCAGCCGCTCGCCGATCCGCTGCCCAAGGACAAGCGCTTCTCCGACGAGGATTGGGAGCGCAATCCGTTCTTCGATTTCCTCCGCCAGACCTATGTCGTCTTGACCCAGTGGGCCGAAAAGATGGTCAATGACGCCGGCGGACTCGACGAGCATACGCGGCACAAGGCCAATTTCTACATGCGGCAGATCACGGCCGCACTCTCTCCCGCCAATTTCGTCGCGACCAATCCGCAGCTCTACAAGGAAACGGTGCAGAGCAGCGGCGCAAACCTCGTCAAGGGCATGCAGATGCTGGCCGAGGATATCGCAGCCGGTGGCGGGGATCTGCGCATCCGCCAGACCGACACCAGCAAGTTCGCCGTCGGTGAAAACATGGCGATCACGCCGGGCAAGGTCATCGCCCAGAGCGACGTCTGCGAGGTCATCCAGTATGACGCGACGACCGAGACGGTGCTGAAGCGCCCTCTCCTCATCTGCCCACCCTGGATCAACAAGTTCTACATTCTCGATCTCAACCCGCAGAAAAGCTTCATCAAGTGGTGCGTTGACCAGGGCCACACGGTCTTCGTGATCTCCTGGGTCAATCCGGACGAGCGCCATGCGACCAAGGACTGGGAAGCCTATATCCGCGAGGGCGTCGATTTTGCGCTCGACACGGTGGAGAAGGCGACGGGGGAAAAAGAAGTCAACGCCATCGGCTACTGCGTCGGTGGCACGCTGCTTGCGGCGGCTCTGGCTCTTCACGCCCAGGAGAAGAACAAGCGGATCGCCAGTGCCACGCTGTTCACCACCCAGGTCGACTTCACCTATGCCGGTGACCTCAAGGTCTTCGTCGACGAGGAGCAGCTGTCGGGCCTCGAAGAGAAAATGAAGTCCACGGGCTATCTCGACGGTTCGAAAATGGCAGCGGCCTTCAACATGCTGCGCTCCTCCGAGCTGATCTGGCCCTATTTCGTCAACAACTACCTGAAGGGCCAGGATCCGATGCCCTTCGATCTTCTCTACTGGAACTCCGATTCGACCCGAATGGCAGCGGCAAACCACTCCTTCTATTTGCGCAATTGCTACCTCAACAACACGCTGAGCCAGGGCAAGATGCAGCTCGCCGGCAAGACGCTGTCGCTGAAGGACGTGAAGATCCCGATCTACAATCTGGCCACCAAGGAAGACCATATCGCGCCTGCCAAGTCAGTCTTCGTGGGAAGCAGCCTTTTCGGTGGGCCGGTCGATTTCGTCGTCTCAGGCTCGGGCCATATCGCCGGTGTCGTCAATCCGCCGGACAAGCAGAAGTACCAGTACTGGACCAATGGCAAGGTTGTGGGAACCTACGAAGACTGGATGGTGAATGCCAAGGAGACATCCGGTTCCTGGTGGCCTCACTGGCAGATCTGGATCGAAAAGCTTGCCGACGAACGCGTTCCGGCCCGCAAGCCGGGTGGCGATGCCTTGAATGCGATTGCGGACGCGCCCGGACGTTATGTGCTTGCCCGCGTCTGAGTGCAGCGCCATCACAGGATGATCTTCTCCCCGCCCCTCATCCCTGCGCGGCTGGTGCGCCGCTACAAGCGTTTCCTGTTCGATGCCATCCTCGAAGACGGCAGCGCGGTCACCGGCTTTTGCCCAAACACCGGCTCGATGAGGGGTTTGACCGAACCGGGATCGCGGATCTGGCTTTCGCAGCACGCAGCCGCGACGCGCAAATATGCTCACGCCCTCGAACTTGTCGAGGCAGACGGGACTGTGGTCGGGGTCACACCGCCATGCCGAACCGGCTCGCGGAGGAAGCGATCCTGGCCGGGCTTGTGCCGGAACTTTCAGGCTTTTCCTCCCTGAAGCGCGAACAGCGCTACGGCCGCAATTCGCGGATCGACATCCTGCTGGAGGACACGACCAAGGGCAGCGTGCATGTCGAGGTGAAGAACGTGCATTTCATCCGAGAGGCAGGGCTCGCGGAGTTTCCCGACAGCGTGACGACCCGTGGCGCCAAGCACCTCGACGAAATGCGCGACCTTGTTCAGACTGGCCGGCGTGCGGCCATGCTTTTCATCATCCAGCGCGCCGATTGCGACCGCTTGAGAATCTGCTCGGATCTCGACCCTGGTTATGGCCGCGCCTTCGCCCGTGCGATCGCTCGCGGTGTGGAGGCCTATGCCGTGCGCTGCCACCTCGAACCGGGCAAAATCGTGCCTGACAGCCTCATCCGGATAGACGAAGACGGGTTTGGTCGTTTATGAACGGCCAAAGCTCCTAGATTAGAACTTGCGAAAGCCACCCCATGGTCACCTATATCGACGCGGCGACGGCACCGCTCAAGAACACCGGCGCGATCCGCCTCTACGGCGCAGACGACTTCGAAGGCATGCGCCGCGCCTGCCAGTTGACTGCACGCTGCCTCGACGCGCTCGTGCCGATGGTCAAGCCTGGCGTGACGACAGCCGCCATCGACAAGTTCGTCTTCGAGTTCGGCGCCGACCACGGCGCCCTGCCCGCGACGCTGAACTATCGTGGTTACAAGTATTCGGTCTGCACCTCGATCAACCACGTCGTCTGTCACGGCATGCCGGACGACAAGCCGCTGCGTGACGGCGATATCGTCAATATCGACGTGACTTACCTGCTCGATGGCTGGCACGGCGATTCGAGCCGCATGTATCCGGTCGGGCAGGTCAAGCGTGCCGCCGAGCGGTTGATGGAGGTCACCTATGAATGCCTGATGCGCGGCATCGCCGCCGTGCGCCCCGGTGCCCGTACCGGTGCCATCGGCGAGGCGATCCAGACTTATGCCGAGGCAGAACGCTGCTCGGTGGTGCGCGATTTCTGCGGCCATGGGGTCGGGCGTCTCTTCCACGACAGCCCGAACATCTTGCATTACGGCAAGGCGAACGAGGGCCCGGAACTGCGCGAGGGTATGATCTTCACCATCGAGCCGATGATCAATCTCGGCAAGCCGCATGTGAAGGTACTCTCGGACGGCTGGACCGCCGTCACCCGCGACCGGTCGCTGACGGCGCAATACGAGCATACGGTCGGCGTGACCGCCAATGGCTGCGAGATCTTCACCCTCTCGCCTGCCGGTCTCGACCGTCCGGGCCTCGGCTGACAGACGCGCGTCAATACGACCTGCCGCAACTTGAACTTGCGCACGGCGGCAGTCGTGTCACTATATCCTTGCGGCGGATCAGCCGCTCGACCATGAGGGTCAGGATTGGGTGGCATGACGAGCAAGTTTCCGTTCTCAGGTGAATCCCTGCGCCATGAAAGCGCAGCCGCACAACAGGTCAGCGACCTCTTCGGCTCCGGTCGACAGCTGCCCCATGATGAAGCCGACGAGCGCAGCTTCTTCGCAGAGCAGCCAGCAAGAGAAAACACCATTGCCAAGGCCGCATCGACACGCGCCGCAATGCCGCCAGAGGCCCATTATCTGGGGCACAGGGAAAGATTGCGCAGCCGCTTTCGCGAGGGAGGCGAGACGGCACTAGCAGATTACGAGATCCTCGAACTGCTGCTTTTCCGGCTGATCCCGCGCCGCGACACCAAGCCGATCGCGAAAGCACTGCTTGCCCGTTTCCAGACACTCGCCGGCGTGCTCGGTGCGCCTCCCGCGCTGCTGCAGGAGGTGAAGGGGGTTGGCGAGACAGTGGCGCTCGATCTGAAGCTGATCGCCAATGTTGCCCAGCGCATGCTGAAGAGCGAGCTTCGCGAAAAGCAGGTTCTGTCTTCCTGGTCGTCAGTCATCGACTATTGCCATGCCGCCATGGCCTATGAGACCACAGAGCAGTTCCGCATCCTTTTCCTCGACAAGCGCAACGTGTTGATTGCTGACGAGATCCAGGGCCGCGGAACGGTCGATCACACGCCGGTCTATCCGCGCGAGGTGGTCAAACGGGCGCTCGAACTGTCCGCGACTGCCATCATCCTGGTCCACAACCATCCGAGTGGCGACCCGACACCCTCGCGGGCGGATATCGACATGACACGAACCATTGTCGAGACCGCCAAGCCACTGGGTATCACCGTGCATGACCACATCATCATCGGCAAGGATGGCCATGCCAGCCTGAAGGGCCTGCGGCTGATCTGAACATGAGGGTTCCCCACATCTTGGGTGACCGAAAGCCTCATCTGTGGGTCGGCGATAACGAAACGGTGACGTTGCCCTGTCATACTGCTTCTTGATAATGTGCACTGCAGCATGGCGGCAGGCGAATCAGAGGCATCTCATGAACCAGTATGACTTCGTCGTGATTGGCAGCGGACCAGCCGGACGCAGAGCGGCGATCCAGGCGGCCAAGCTGGAAAAGAAAGTTCTCGTCATCGAGAAGGGCACGCGCGTTGGTGGCGTGTCGGTCCATACCGGAACCATTCCCTCGAAGACACTGCGCGAAACTGCTCTCAACCTCACAGGCTGGCGCGAACGAGGCTTCTACGGCCGCAGCTACCGTGTGAAGCAGGAGATCAACGCCGACGACCTGCGTCGCCGTCTGCTCATCACGCTCGACCACGAGGTCGAGGTGCTCGAACACCAGTTTTCGCGTAACCGCGTGCAGCAGATGCGCGGCACGGCGCGATTCATCGACGCACATACGATCGAGGTGACCAAGGAAGATGGCGAAGTGCTGCAGGTGCAGGCCGCCTCGGTCCTGCTCGCCGTCGGCACGCGCCCCTTCAAGCCCTCGCATATCCCCTTCGACGGTGTCAGCATTATCGACAGCGACGAGATCCTCGAGATCAAGGAACTGCCACGCTCGATGATCGTCATCGGCGCAGGTGTCATCGGCATCGAATACGCGACGATCTTCTCGGCGCTCGATACGGTCGTGACCGTCGTCGAACCGCGCGACACCATGCTCGATTTCATCGACAAGGAGATCGTCGAGGACTTCACCTACCAACTGCGCGACCGGAACATGAAGCTGATCTTCGGCCAGACGGTCGAGGGTGTAGAGAAGGTCGACGGCAAGTGCCGCGTGACGCTGAAGAACGGGCGTGTTCTGACCGCCGAAATGGTCCTTTTCGCTGCCGGTCGCGTCGGCGCAGTCGATTCGCTGAACCTGGAAGCCGCAGGGCTGGAAGCCGACAATCGCGGTCGGCTAAAGGTCAACCCCGAGACATTCCAGACCGCCGTCCCCACTATCTATGCGGCCGGTGACGTGGTCGGCTTCCCGTCGCTCGCCTCGACATCGATGGAGCAGGGCCGGATCGCGGCTCGCCATGCCGTCGGCGCGCCGTCTCATGAACCGCCACAGTTCTTCCCCTATGGCATCTATGCCGTGCCTGAGATCTCGACCTGCGGTCTGACGGAGGAAGAGGTCATTCAGCGCAGCATTCCCTATGAAACCGGGATCGCGCATTTCCGCGAGACGTCGCGCGGCCATATCATGGGTCTCGACAGCGGCATGCTGAAGATGATCTTCTCGCTGAAGACCCGTCGTCTTCTCGGCGTGCACATTGTCGGCGAAGGTGCCACCGAACTTGTGCATATCGGCCAGGCGGTCCTCAATCTCAAAGGTACCGTCGAATATTTCGTCGAGAACACCTTCAACTATCCGACGCTGGCCGAAGCCTACAAGATCGCCGGCCTCGATGCCTGGAACCGGATGGGCGAGTTGAAGGTGGAGAAGATCGAACGACGCGCGGCGGAATGACTGCCGGACGGGGCAACGGGTCAGATCTGGCACGAGACGTAGTGCTGATCGGCTGCTAAGCAGGCGACCTCCTCATAGTTGCCCCCGAGTCGGCCATGTCCTCCTCCCTTCGCCAGATTACTGACCGTCCGCAACTTGTCATTCTGTCCATCATGATCTTCGTGCAGGGCTGCGCTTATGGCTCGACCCTGCCCTATCTGGGTGTGACCGCCATCGGTGCGCTCGGCATGAGCGATCAGGCCTATTCCGCGCTGACGGTCGTCGCCTCGATCATGACCGTTGCGATCAGCGTTTCGCTCGGCATTCTTTCCGACGGCATGGGCGACAAGCGGAAAATGATCGCTGTTCTCGCGTTTGCGGGCACGATCGGCTACGGCGCCATATTCCTGTTCCCTTCTGTCCCCGTCTTCGTCGTTGCGACCGCGCTCGTCATTCCCTTCGCCCAGGCTGTGCACTCGCTGCTCTTCGCCTCTGCACGGATCGAGACCTCCGCCCTGTCTCAGCGTGACGCAGCCGCGGTCAACACGGTGGTGCGCTCCTTCATGTCTATGTCCTGGGTGGTGATGCCTGCCGTGCTTGGCCTGGCCTTGTCGCGATCGACCAACATGATCGGCGCCTGGGGTGCCGCCGCCGCCTGCACGCTTTTGATTGTGTTGGCATCACTTCTCGTTCTTTCGCCTCCGAAGGCCGCAACATCAGCCACCGGCACCAGCGGTGCCGCATTCTTCGAAGCCTTGCGCGAACTCGTGCGAGCCGAGATGCTGATCCGCATGATCGCAATGGCCGCAGTCACCGGAATCACGCGACTGGCGATGATGATCTGGCCCCTGATTCTCACGCTCGAACTCGGCGGCTCCACACGGGATGTCGGTTTTATCGCCGCCCTCGTCGCATTCATCGAGATCCCGTTCATGCTGGTCGCGGCCATGCTTCTCAAGCGCGTCAGCCTGCTCATGCTGATCATCGTGTCGGCGCTGCTCTACGGCTTGCATATGGTCGGTTTCGCCTTTGCGACGGCGCCCTGGCATTTCTATGCCCTCGCCGTGCCGGGCGCGGCTGCGGTTGCCGGGCTCCTCTCCCTGCCGATCACCTATTTCCAGGAGCTCTTTCCGACTCGCCCGGGTCTCGGTACCGCCTTCATGCCGATCAACTCCTTCCTCGGAAACGCGGTCGCCGCCAGCACCTTCGCGATCGGCGCACACTTCTTCGGCTACTCCGGCACCGCCTTGCTCGGGCTCGGGCTCGCCGTCGCAGGCGTCGCAGGACTCCTTGCCATCGATAAGGATCGCATCAGGCTCACCTGAGGGTCCTGTCAAAGTTCAGCGTTTCTCCGTCCTCAAGGATCCGGAGCCGTTCTGCACCTTGTGTCTGACGATCCGTCATGGAACGGATATCGGCGCGCGAGACCGTCGCATGATCAACGGCGTCCAGGTGGGTTACGCGGACGATTGCAGCACCGGCGAGACGCAGCGTCTCCCGCACCATGGCCGCGTCCATCACTATGGGCCCTTTGCCATGCCAGAGCGCTCCACAACCATGCACCACGACGACATCAGGCTTTTCATCGGCCAGTACGGCCACCACCTCAGGGCACAGGATCGTGTCACCCGCCCAGTAGAGGATCGGCTCACCTCGCGCCTCGATCAGAAAACCCGAGACCTCCCCCATGTCGTTAAGAACCTCCGGCGGGCAGTGTTGGCCATCCGTCGTGCGGATCTGGACCGAACCAAGCGCGAGCCCCTGCCCGATCGAACGGACGTCCTTGAAACCCATCGCCATGATCGCTGCCTGATCGCGACTATGGCAGAGGATCGGCATCGACTTCGGCAGCGCCCGTTGTGCCGCTTCGTCAAAATGGTCGGAATGGAGATGCGAAATCAGGACCGCATCGATGCCATCCAGCAGTTCTTCGACCGCCAGAGGCAGGTCTACGAGCGGTGATGTGGCGCGGCCGGAATAGCTGCGCCCTTCGACCCTGGCCGCAAGCCAGGGATCGATGAGCAGCCGGCTGCCAGCCACATCGACAGTGAGCGTCGCACTGCGAATTAGCCTGATCTGCATGCCCCGTCTCCATCGCTTAAAGACGAAAAAGCCGCCCAGAAGGACGGCTTTCTCTCAAGTTCAATAAGGCACGAAGATTACTCGGCGTCGCCTTCGGCGGCCTTCTTCTTCGGGGCTGCCTTCTTCTTCGGGGCAGCGTCGTCGCCTTCAGCAGCGTCTTCAGCCTTGGCAGCAGCCTTCTTCTTCGGAGCAGCCTTCTTGGCCGGCTTGTCGCCTTCTTCAGCGTCGTCAGCGAGGAGCTCGTCCTTGCTCACGGTCTTGTCGGTGACGGAGACTTCAGCCAGCAGCTTGTCGATGACCTTCTCTTCGAAGATCGGTGCGCGCAGGGAAGCGGCTGCACCCGGCGTGTTGCGGAAGAAGTCGAGGATCTGCTTTTCCTGGCCCGGGAACTGCTGAAGCTGAGCGAAGAGCGACCGCTGCATTTCTTCTTCGGTCACTTCGATGCCGGCCTTTTCGCCGATTTCGGAGAGAACGAGGCCGAGGCGAACGCGGCGCTCGGCAAGCGCGCGGTATTCTTCGCGGGCAGCTTCTTCCGTCGTGTCTTCATCAGCGAAGGTCTTGCCGGACTGGGCGAGATCGGTGTTGATCTGGCGCCAGATGTTCTCGAACTCGGCATCGACGAGCTTCGAGGGCGACTCGAACTTGTAGAGCTCGTCCAGCTGGTCGAGGATCTGACGCTTGACCTTCTGGCGGGTGACGTTGCCGTACTGGCTTTCGATCTGGCCGCGGACGATTTCCTTCAGCTTCTCGACCGATTCGACGCCGAGCTTGGTGGCCAGTTCGTCATTGATTTCGGTCTTGGCCGGGCTTGCGACTTCCTTGACGGTGATGTCGAAGGTAGCTTCCTTGCCAGCGAGGTTGGCTGCCGGGTATTCGGCCGGGAAGGTTACGGTGATGACCTTTTCGTCACCAGCCTTCAGGCCAACCAGCTGCTCTTCAAAGCCCGGGATGAAGCGGTTCGAGCCGATGACCAGCTCTGCGTCTTCGTCCTTGCCGCCGTCGAAGGCTTCGCCATCGACCTTGCCGAGGTAATCCATGGTGACGCGGTCGCCATCAGCGGCCTTGCCCTTCTTCGCTTCGAACGTGCGGGCGCTCTCGGCGATCTTTTCGATCTGCTCGTTGATCTCTTCTTCAGAGACTTCAACGACTTCGCGGGTCACCTTGATGCCATCGACCGACTTCAGTTCGATCGCCGGGATGATTTCGTAAGACAGCGTGAACTCCAGGTCAGCCTGGGCCGACAGGATCTTTTCCGCTTCCTTCTCGTCCTCGGTCATGACGATTTCCGGCTGGGTCGCCGACTTTTCGCCGCGCTCCGACAGGATCGCCGACGGCTTGTCACGGATGATCTCGTTGACGAGTTCGGCCATGATCGACTTGCCGTACATCTTCTTGACATGGGAGGTCGGCACCTTGCCCGGACGGAAGCCGTTGATGCGGACCTTGTCCTTCACATCGGCCAGGCGCTCATTCATGCGCTGTTCCATGTCCTTGGCCGGAATGATGACCTTGATTTCGCGCTTCAGCCCTTCAGCGAGCGTTTCGATAACCTGCATGTTCTTACCTTCATGTCGTGGCGGCCGTGCTCGGACAGCCGGTGTTTTCCCTGAGCACGACGCCGGAATTGATTTTCCCGGACGTGGCTGCGTCGCAATTCGTCAACAATCTGCCAAGCAAAACGGCGCCGGACTGACAGGAGCCACACCTCGGTGTTCTCTCGTCGATCCCGCGCGGCTTAGCTGGTGCGGGTAGAGAGACTTGAACTCCCACGCCTTGCGGCACCAGAACCTAAATCTGGCGTGTCTACCAATTTCACCATACCCGCGTCCAAAAGCGCATGTCGCATTCGCGCATGGCCCCTCCGGAGCGCGCGTCTCTATAACACCCGTTTTCCCGCACGCAAAGGAAAAATGACAGGATTGCAGGGCGCTCGCGACCCGCTTCACAGGCATTGCAGCAGGCGAGTGGCGCGGTTCAGTAAAGCGGCTCCTCGTAGAGTGGCTCGCCGTCGAGCATCAGGGCGCGAATCTGTGCCTGCCCCGTCTCCGAGATACGAACCGCGACCGAAACCCGGCCCTGGTTCCGACCATCTTCGATCGGCTTGCCCTCGCCTTCCGGCACGTAGTAGCGCTCGATCCCGTAGGAGACCGTCAGGTTGCCCGCGTTCTGCCACTCCCAGTCGTAGATCGTGACAGGCATCGAAAGCAGGATCACGCTGCCCTCTTCAGCCTGAAGCGGATCGAAGGATGCCTCCGAGACAATCCAGTATCCGTCCGTGCCCGGCTTCAGGCGGACATGCAACCGCTCAGCGTCGCCAGTTTCGGGTTTCTGACCCGTGACCGAGGTCGTTGAGATGGTCGAGATGTCATAGGTGAGGATGACATAGTCGCCGCGCAGCAGATCACGCGGGTCGACAGGCGCCGTCTTCAACAGCACTTCTGTTCCCGATCTCAGGATGCCCGCGCGTCCCTCTATCATATAGCCGAGGATCGCCGTCTGCAGGAGTGCGACGACGAGTGCAGCGGCGGCAAAGGGTTTGGCAGCGATCATGACTTCACCTCTGCGGCAGGACGGGAGAAGCGCTTCTCGAGGCGGATGACCACGAAGGCAAGTACCGCAACCACGAGACCGGAGAGGAGGAAGAAGGCGGACGTGCCGAGAATGCTGTCGATCGTCTCGTAGGAGAGGTAGAGAATTTCCGCTGCGAACGCCCCGTAGGCAAGCAAACGCACCGCGCCATTGTCACGACCATCCAGGGCGATGGCGGCAATCGAGAGCGCCAAAATGAGGATGCCGAGCACGGCGATAGACACCGCATCCACGGCACTTCCCTGCGCATAGGCGAAGCCGCTCATCGCTATGATCAGGGTATAGAAGCTCGCAGACGCGCCGAGCCTGCGATGCAGGTCCACCAGAGGCGAACGCGGCAGCGTCAGTGACAGGAAGAGAAGCGTCGCGACGACGGCCACGACGAGGGCGTAGAGCTCGCCCCGCTCCAGTATGACCATCCACCAGATCCAGGCGAGGAGAAGCATGTAGCCGAAATGCTTGGCTCGATTCGCGGCCGTCCAGCGCGACAGGCCAAAGATCAAGGCCGCCCCGAATGGCGGCCACCAGGCCCAAAGGCCATGGCTACGGACATCCCAACCGAAACTGTCGAAACCGCCGCCGAAAGTGACGAGTGCGAGCACACCGGTCACCACGGTCAGCGCGCCCGACCGGAAAAGGGCCGCCGAAACGGCGGTCACCGAAAACCACAGGAACATGGCTGAAAAGGTATCTCCCGAGAGGTGATACAGCTGGCCGATCAGCGCGATCGCCCCACCGAAGGCAGCAGACCCCAGAACAAGGGAGGCCGCCGCAATGCGGTCGGCGCCGCGGCTCCTGGCAAGCAGTGCCGCCAGATGAAAGATCCAGATCAGACCGATGATGCCGGCGACCTTGATCAGTCGGGGAATCAGTTCCCAGTTGGCCGCGATCAGCATCAACAGAGAGGCCGCGATCAGGACTGCTGCGAACATCGACAGGATCGACCCGATGCTGAAGCCCGAGCCGCGGCGATCCACGTCATCGAGCAGCCTTGCGGCCGTGCCGGCGTCGATAAGCCCCCGCTTGACCCAGTCGTCGAGGTCGCGTTTCAACCTGCCTCTGTACATCTGCCTGCCCCCTTGAATTCGAAGGCAATCTGAAACGACACAGTTAGAAAAACAAGCCGCAAGGCACAGGGAGCAACAAGGCCAGCCGCCCATGCAATAACCGCATGCCTTCCATGCTCTTTTTGCACTGCACAAAGTCGTACGTGTCGCCTATATTCATTCTCAACAGAGCGACGGAACTTCTGGCGCTTCTTCTTCGACCCGCTCACTCCTCCTCCCAGAGCGGGATCGATTGGCCAACGACACTCCTCCTCCCAGTCGTTGGTCTGCAAAAATGACGCTCACCGGACCTCCTCCCCCGGTGAGCGTTATTTTTTTGTCTTCTCCCCCCACTTCTGACTGCCTTGCGTTGCGGGCTGCCGCGTGACCTGCACGAATGCAATGCAAGATGGGATCTGAGGCAAACGCACAAAAAATCACCAGTTAACAATGAGTTAAATCGATCGATATGCGTAGAGCGCATGGGTGCTCTGCCGCATTATGTCTTCAATGATTTCGCATTGCAGCATATATTCAGATCAACAAATTCGAAGGGGCCCACAGACGGGTCCAAACCACCAAAGAGGTAGACCCCATGAACATCGCTCGCTCGCTCAACAACTGGCGCAAGTATCGTCAGACCATCACCGAACTCGGCCGCATGTCGGACCGCGAACTGCGTGACCTCGGCATCGGCCGCGAAGACATCCGTCGCGTTGCCCGTCACGCCGTCAACGGCTGATTGGTCCCGACTTCGGTCGGATACAGAATGGAAAAACCCCGGATCTCCTCCCAGATCCGGGGTTTTTCTTTGTCTGCTCGGCGCTGCTGCTCAGTCTTCGCGGACGGCCACGATCACATCGTGGATCAGCTTCAATACAGCCGGCGCATCGATCTCGGTGCAGATCTTCTGGCTCGGCAGGTCACCATCCCAGTCGGAGGGACCGAATCCGCGACCATCCGGCTTCTGGATCGTCTGGCCATCGGCAATGCCGCCGCAGACCACACGGATGACGCCGCTGCGGGTCTTGAAGAGTTCCGGTGCGACGACATAGACGCAGGCGCAGCTGTCATGCACGACCATGCCGTCGTCGACCAGCCCCTCGTAGAAATCGATGTAGAACTGCGAGAGATCAAACAGCAGGCGCGCGCGGCTGGTGCCGGCGGCGTCCCTGATGTCGGCGAGCTGCGAACGCGTCATCACCGTCTGCATCGTGACATCCAGGCCGACGACCACCACAGGCCACCTTGCGGTCATCACCACGTCTGCCGCTTCCGGGTCACCGTGGATGTTGGCTTCGGCCGCCGGCGTCACGTTGCCGTTGACGTCGAAGGCGCCGCCCATGATGACGATCTCCTTCACCAGATTGACGATCTCGGGGTCTTCTTTCAGCGCATTGGCGAGATTGGTCATGCGGCCAACGGCAACGATCGTCACCTCGCCCGGATTGGCACGGACCGTTTCGACGATGAAGCGGTGGGCTGGACGCGGATCGGGATGGACGTCCGTCACCTCGGGCACGCCGATGTTGCCGAGCCCGTCATCGCCATGGATGAATTTCGGCGGCTCGTGGCTGACACGATGCGGGATGAAGGTCTCGCCGGCGCCGCGTGAAACGGGGGCATCGATCTTCCATTCACGCTTCAGGTACAGCGCGTTGCGGGTCGTGATATCGATCTCGGCATTTCCGAACACGGTCGTGATACCGAGGAGGTCGATCTCCGGATGATGGTGCAGGAAGAGGAGCGCCATGGCGTCGTCGACGCCGGGATCCGTATCGAAGATGACCTTGTGCATGGAAGAAATCCTTTTTTTGTTGTTGTTGTTCGGCGTCCGCCGAGCGCGTCGGACGATAGACCTGAAGCGTGACGGCGGGAAGACCGGGTATCAGCCGGCTGCTTTCTTCTTTTTGCCGACGTTTCTCAAGACATGGCTGAAATCGGAATTGTAAAGATCGCTGTCGCGGAATTCGACATGACCGAAGACCTTGCCGACCAGCACCAGTGCGGTCCGCGTGATCTTCGCCTTGCGTACCTCTTCCGCCATGTCCTTCAGGGTCGTGCGGATGAAGAGTTCGTCCGGCCAGGTGGAGCGATAGGCGATCACCACGGGGCAATCCTCGCCGTAATAGGGGGTCAGTGTGTCCCGGATATGCGCGAGATTGCGGATCGAAAGGTGGATCGCAAGCGTAGCCCGGGATTTGCCGAGGATCTCCAGCGTTTCGAATTCCGGCATGGACGATGCCTTCATCTCGGTGCGGGTGACGATGACCGTCTGGGCGATCTCGGGCAGGGTCAATTCGGTCTTCAACCGCGCTGCCGTCGCAGCAAAGGCCGGCACGCCGGGGACGACGTCATAGGGAATACCCAGCGCATCAAGACGGCGCATCTGTTCGGCGATCGCGCCATAGATCGAGGGATCGCCGGAATGCACACGGGCGACATCCTCGCCGCGCGCATGGGCGGCCACCATGTCGGCGACGATCTCGTCGAGATGCATGGGCGCCGTATCCTTGACGATCGCATCCTCGGGTGCCGCCGCGACGATCTCCTCCGGCACCAGCGAGCCGGCATAGAGGCAGACCGGGCAGCGCTCGATGAGCCTGAGGCCGCGCACAGTGATCAGATCGGGGGCTCCGGGGCCGGCGCCGATGAAATAGACGGTCATGCTTCAATTCCCTTCATGCCACTGTCTGCCTTGCCCGAATAACCACGCGGCGTGTAGACCCAGGTCTTGCCGTCGCCGGTCGTCACAGTCCGGCTCTCGGACGAGCCGACCACCACGACGGTCAGCATGTCGACATCGTCGACGTTCAATTCGCCAAGCGGCACGGTGCGGACGTTTTCGCCCTCGCGGCCGAGATTGGTGGCGAGGATTACGGGGGTCGTGGCCGGGCGATATTTCAACAACTCGTCGCGGGCATAAGCGAGCTGCGTGCGGCGTTTCATCGATACGGGATTGTAGAAGGCGATGACGAAATCGCCCTCGCCCGCCGCCTTCACCCGGCGCTGGATATGTTCCCAGGGGGTCAGAAGGTCGGACAGCGAGATGGTGCAGAAGTCGTGGCCGAGCGGCGCGCCGATCCGGGCAGCAGCGGCCTGCAGCGCGGAAATACCGGGCGAGACCTGCACTTCGATGCGGCTCGCGCCATCGGTGATGCCGCCCTTGTCGAACAGTTCGAAGACCAGCGTCGCCATGGCATAGATGCCCGCATCGCCGGAGCAGACCAGGGCCACCGTGTTGCCCTCACCCGCTAGTTCCATGGCGTGCACCACGCGTGCCTCTTCCTTCCCGAGATCGAAATCGTGGCGGGTCTTGCCATCGGCGAGCGGACCGAGCAGGTCGAGATAGAGCGAATACCCTATGAGATCGGTGGAGGCCGCAACCATGCGCGACACCTCGGGCGACCGCCAGCCTTCCGAGCCCGGGCCGATACCGACGACGAAGAGCGTGCCGCGGGCACGGCCTGTTGTCTTCGGGTCAATGATATCAGCAGCCCTCGCAATCGCGGCTGTGGCCCCCTTGGATTTGATCTTCTCGACAACGAGTTCGCCAGACGCGCCGACGGCCGCAAGCGCTGCCCCTTCGGCCACACCGTGGCAACCGACTTCGGCAAAGACGACCTCAGACGGGTTCTTCAGACGCGGTGCCTCGGCTTCGAGCGCGGCTGCGCTGAAGAAGCGGGCCGGCACGCCGAAATGGGCGGCCACCGCATGGATCGCCGTCTCATCCGCCTTCAGGTCGATCGAGCAGACGGCCGCCAGACTTTCCCACGCGAAACCACCCTTTGCGAGCGCTTCCTCGGCAAGCGCGATGGCTTCTTCCGGCTTTGCATGCCGCTCGCAGCCCATGCCGAGCACCAGCGTCTTGGGGTGATAGACGAGTTCGAGCTCGCCTGCGGTCTTCTGTTGGTCGGTCACGGAGAGCGTCACGCGGGCCTCTTGCTGAAATGGAAGTCTTGATTGAGTGAGCCAGGCAGCGGTTTCACCCTCGAGCCGGGCGCCAGCGCCGGCCACGAGCTCGGCCATCACCACCTTGGCTCTTTCGGGATTGACCAGCACATAACCTTCCGGTGGCTGGTCAAGCGCTAACCCGAACTTGAGATCGCCGGCTGTCGTGATGGCGGCATGGGCACCGATGGCGGTCGCAATCTGTCGAGCGAGGTCATTGGCGCCATGGTGGCCGCCGAGCAGCGGCACAACGGAGGAACCATCCTCGGCGACAACAATTACCGGAGGCTCCGCATGTTTGTCGGACAGGAGCGGCGCGAGGAGCCGGATCAGCGCGCCAGCGGCCATTACGGCAATAATCGGTCGACCGGCGGCAAACAGCGTCTGGACGTGATCTTTGGCAGATGCAAAGCGCAGATCTGCCTCCTCGACCCGGGCGGCAGCACCATGCAGTTCACCGCCGATGTCCGCTGCAATGCGGCGACCCAGCGAAGCGGCTGATGCACTTAGGATGACGACCACGGGCTTGGCCGGGGATGCGAGGACAGGCGTCATGCGGCTCCGCTTCCAAGCTTTTTAGCAAGTGCCGGATGCCAGCGCTCGTCACCCTTGTAGATCAGGATCATCGAGAAATAGGGGGCGGTGTCCTCGGACACCTCGCCCAGCGGCGTGAGCTTCTGTTCGGCAAGGCTGACCCGCTCCGCATATCCGGCCTGCGCCGTCAGCCCGAGTCTTTCGATCAGCGCACGGATACGGGCGAAATGCCGGCCGAGCTTGATGATCGCCACGGCTCCCGACGCCTCGATGCGAGCGGCGAGTTCCTCGTCCGAGAGAGGTCCGGGGAGCACGGTCAGCACGTCGTTGCGGGCAGCAAGCGGCCGTCCGAGACCAGCGGCAGCCGCCATCATTGAGGAGACGCCCGGCACGACCTCTGTCGGATATCGATCGGCAAGCCGCTCGAAGAGGTACATGAAGGAGCCGTAGAAAAAGGGATCGCCTTCGCAGAGGACTGCGACATCCGATCCGGCATCAAGATGATGCGACAACGTCTCGGCAGCCTTCGTGTAGATGTCCTGGGCCGGAAAACGCTCGACCCGCATCGGCACGATGATCGGCACTTCCAGCTGAGCGGCGGTCAGAAAGGGAGCCGCGATCTGGCGGGCAAAGCTCGGGCCGGTATCGGGCGCCGGATAGGCGACGACAGGGCAGCTCGTCAGGATGCGAAGTGCCTTCAGCGTCAGCAGCTCCGGATCGCCGGGGCCGAGGCCGAGGCCATAGAGTTTACCGGTCATGTAGCTGCTCCTGGATTGTTGATTGCCCCTCATCCGCCCTTCGGGCACCTTCTCTCCGCAAGCGGGGGGAAGGCCAATGCGGCCAGCGTTCTGCCTCCTTCTCCCCGTTCACGGCGAGAAAGTCCCGGCTGGGGGATGACGGGCCAAGTTGCAGCGTCATGCGCCCTCTCCCTTCACGACCGTCCACATCGTCACCGGCATCAGCGACTTCCAGCCACAATAGCGACCAACCGGGGCCGCCCGCGCCACCTGAATCCGTGAGAGATCACCGCCATGGCGGCTGCGCAGATCTACGAGTTTAGCCTCGCCTTCGATCGTAACAGCATTGGCGACCAGCCGTCCGCCGGGAGGAAGCGCTGCCCAGCAGGCCTCGAAGAGCCCCTCGCCGCTGATGCCGCCGCCGATGAAGATCACGTCGGGCGTCTTCAGGCCCGCGAGAACGACCGGCGCCTCGCCTTCGACCACGTCGAGATCGGGCACGCCGAGGATTTCGGCATTATCGCGGATCATCGCCAGCCGCTCGGGTTTCGCCTCGATGGCGATCGCTTTGGTGCCCATGCCTGATCGCATCCATTCAATCGCAATCGAGCCGCAGCCGGCACCGACATCCCAGAGACGGGCATTCGGAAAAGGCGCAAGCTGGGCCAGTGTTGCCGCGCGGATCTCGCGCTTGGTCAGCTGCCCATCATGACGGAAGGCGTCATCAGGCAGGCCCGGCACAGGTGCCAGCAGCGGCCCGTCCCAGGCGCAGTCGATGGCCAGCGTGTTGAAATCCGAGATCACAGGGCATGTCTCGGCCATTTCCAGCGCCGTCATGCGCAGGATACGCTCTTGCGTGCCGCCCATATGTTCGAGCACCTGCAGCACGGAGGCCCCAAAGCCGCGTTCGGACAGCAGGACGGCGGCGGCCTGGACGGTCGAGGCATCCGAAGTCAGCGCCAGGATGCGGGCGCGCGGCATGACGTGTCGGTTGAGGAAAGCGAGCGGGCGGCCATGCAGCGAGATCTGCGTTACCGATTGCAGCGGCCAGCCAAGCCGGGCAGCGGCGAGCGAAAAGGCCGACGGGCTCGGCAGCACGAACATTTCGTCGGCCGCCACATAGCGCCGAAGCGTCGCGCCGATGCCGAAATGCATGGGGTCGCCGGTGGCCAGTATCGTTACGGGCGTGCCACGCAGTTTCAGGATTTCGGTCAGCGTCTCGCGAAAACCGGCGCCCCAGGTGAGGATCCGCTTCAACTCGGGCAAGTTCGACCCATCGATCACCGCATCAAGCCGCTCGCCGATAACAAGCGTTTCCGCCTGCCAGACGATCGCCTGCGCCTCGGGAGTGAGGCTTTCCAGCCCGTTGTCTCCGATGCCGATGATGGTGAGCCAGGGGCCCTGTACGCGATCAGACATTGGTGCCGAGCCCTCCCGCCAAGGCGTTGACAGCTGCCGAGGCCATGGCCGAGCCGCCGCGACGACCGCGCACGGCGATGTAGGGAATGCCTCTGGAATGGGCGATCAGTTCGTCCTTGCTTTCAGCGGCCCCCACGAAGCCGACGGGAAAACCGAGGATGATGGCCGGCTTGGGCGCGCCGGCATCGATGCGCTCCAGCAGGCGGAAGAGCGCTGTCGGCGCATTGCCGATCGCGACCACGGCGCCTGCAAGATCCTCATCCCAGAGATCGACCTGGGCGGCGGAGCGGGTATTGCCGATTTCGTCGGCCTTCGGCCGCACGCGCTCGTCGTTCAACAGGCAGAGGATCTGGTTTTCGGCCGGCAACAGGCGGCGGATCACGCCGTGGCGGACCATCTCGACATCGACAAGAACCGGGGCACCCTTTTCCAGCGCTGCAGCACCGGCTTCGAAGGCACCGTCCGACCAGCTGACATCATCGGCGAGATCGACCATGCCGCAGGCATGGATGAGGCGGATGACCAGCGGCTGGAGGACCGTGGGGAAACGGTCGAGTGCGGCTTCTACGCGGATGGTGGCGAAGGACTGGCGGTAGATTTCAGCGGGGTCGCGGATGTAATCGAGTGTGGCGTTCATGCGGCCAGCTCCCCCGAAAGTTCCCGATGCCCGATGCCGAGCACCCAGCCCTCCTCAGCAAGCGATGTCGCGACCTCCTCGTCTGACAGCATTGGCGGACGATCCAGAAGCATTGCAAGTCGGCCATCCGCATCGAAGCCTGCAAAGGCCTCGGCGACGGTGCGGACCTGCGCCTGATCCTTCACCTCGTCCTGAGCGGCCAACGTGAAGAGCGACGGATAAATTTCGGCAAAGACCACAGGCTTGTCGAATGAGGCAGCAAAACCGGTCTCGAAGGGCCAGACGGCGATATGTTCACCGTGGCCGCTTTCGTCCAGAAAACGCGACAGGCGTGCGATACCGAGCAATGTCTGGCTGCCGACGGAGCCGTTATAGGTCAGCTGCCAGACGGATTTTGCCCCCTTGGCAAACTGCTCCGATCGCCGGAAGGCAAGCGGGGCCGCCAGTGGCGCGGGCGGCTTCTTGTCGGAGAGATCGGCATAGGCATGCTGATGCGGCCGTCCCCAGAAGCGCGGTTCACCGGCAAAATGGGTGGCGTTCCAGCGCGAGGCGAGATCGAAGCGATTGTTTCGGTTATCGGGCGCATCCTCGATTTCATCGGCGATCTTGCGCCAGAGGGCCCGCCAGTTGGGCTCTCCCGTCAGCCGCTCGGCGGTGCCAGCAGGATAGCCGAAGGCGAAGTCGAAGCCGCAAAGCAGGCGTTTGCCCTCGGAGACCGCTGCGCCGACCACCGCGTCGAGGCGCTGCATGAAAGCATGACGGGTCGAGAAATTCTCGTTCCACTCGATCACATGACCATCGCCCTCGCGCCGGGCGAGGCACGCCCAGAGCGAGTTCTTGCCCGTGACCGGTTGCCCGGCACCGGACCAGTCGACGATCAGGATGCGATCGAAGAGCGGCATCACTTTTTCTTCTGCATCGACTTCGGCCCCAGCGGATGGTCGGCATGGGGGTAAGGCGCATGGTGATGATCGTGACCATGCGAATGGCCATGCTCATGTGCATGACCATGGCCGTGAGCATGATTGTGATGGCCGTGATCATGGCCATCATGGTGATGGTCGTGCCCATGGTCATGACTGTGATCGTGCCCATGATCATGCTCGTGGTGACCGCAGCCACAATTCGGTCCATGCTCGTGATGGGCCGCCTTGACCGAGGAAGGCGCGTCCATCACGGCCTGCAGTTCGGCATCCGGCGTCTTGTCTTTGAGGCCTGCATATTTGCCGCCCAAAGTGAACGAGGGCGCGTAGTCGAAGGCCGGCTCCACGGCAACGGGCTTCAAAGGTGCCGGTTCCGCATGGCTGTGCACCGGCGTCCAGGGCAGACCATGCTCGCGACAGAAATCGGGATCGCGGCAGGAGGCATCGCAATCGCCCTTGCAGGGACAGTTTTCCAGGCCACCGCCGATACCCTCCACATGGTGGTGGTGGCTCTCCTGCGGCTGGCCGACATCGGCTTCGAATCCGAGTACCTGTTCGCGATACTTGCACATCTGGCAGTTCATCACAGCGGCACCCTCGAGGATCTCCCTGACGCGATCCTGGAAGGCATCGAGCACCAGCGGGTGGTCGTTCAGGTAGCTCGCCTTGACGAACTGGATCTCCGGATAGCGCGCTGCCACCTCGTCGGTATAGCTGTAGATGCGCTTCACCAGGACGCCGGTGAAGAGGAAATAGGGGAAGACGACGATGCGCTTGTAGCCCAGCTTTGCAGCATGGGTCAGACCCGGCTCGACCAGCGGGAAGGTCACGCCCGAATAGCAGGTCTCGCCCCAACCGAACCCCATGCCTTCCCAGAGCATGCGCATGACCTTGGTGGCGTTGGAGTTGGCGTCCGGATCGGACGAGCCGCGACCGACCACCATCAGCAGCGTCTCGTGTTTGTCGACGAAACCAAGGGTATCGTTCGCCTCGTCGACAGCCGTCTGGATGCGGTCACCGGCGGCGCGGATCATCTTCAGGTCGATGCCGAGCTCACGGCCGTAATTGATGACGAAATCCTTGTGCTGCGCCTGGTAGGTGTTGAGCACCGAAGGGATGTCGTTCTTGGCGTGGCCTGCGGCAAACAGCATGCCGGGGACCGCAAGCACGCGGGTCACGCCCTGTTCGCGCAGGCTGTCGAGACCGGCTGAAATCACCGGATTGCAGAATTCGAGATAGCCATATTCGACCGGCATGTGCGGATTGCGGGCGCGCAGCGCCTCTGCAATCACGGCGAATTCCTTCGCAGCGTTCTGATTGCGGCTGCCGTGGCCGCAGACCATGATTCCGAGTTTTTCCGCCATGATGATACAAGGCCTCCCTGCTTCGTTCTTTCTGCCTGTACGAAGCGCCGGACTTATCGCGCCTTTCGGCACGGTCCATGGCCTTTGGGACAGCTCCGGAATTGGCCCCCTGATTGGGTCAGCCGCACCGGACTATTTCCAGCCTGTCGAACAGGCGCCGTCGCACATTACCACGAGCTTTATCGAAGCCTTACCAAACGGTCAAACCGGATTGCGGCGCTTTATGTGACGGAAGCGGCAGTTCACAGAATGTCCCTTGTGCGACCTGCACGACACGCTCTCGCAAGGTTGCGCAGCCAAGGCGTTTGGTCCACAAGAGCGCCACCTTCCCTCACCCTTCACGAGTCTCCCCGTGGCCGATCTCGCTTTCCAAGCTTTGCTGCTGCTGTTCATTGCCGCCTTCATCGCCGGCTTCATCGATTCGATTGCGGGTGGCGGCGGGCTGATTACCATTCCCGCGATGCTGATTGCCGGCATTCCGCCGCTGGAAACGCTGGGCACCAACAAGCTGCAGTCGATGTTCGGCGCAGGGTCGGCAACGCTCGCCTATGCGCGCAAAGGTCACGTGGATCTGAGGAAGCAGCTGCCGATGGCTGTCATGGCGGTGATCGGTGGTGCCATCGGTGCCCTGATCGCAACTGTGGTGCCAGGCGACGTGCTGCGGGTGCTCATGCCCTTCCTGCTGGTCGCCATCGCGCTCTATTTTGCGCTGAAGCCGAACATTTCCGACGAAGACCGCCATCAGCGCATGACGCCCTTCGTCTTCGGCGTGACGCTTGTGCCGCTGATCGGCCTCTATGACGGCGTCTTCGGCCCCGGCACCGGCTCCTTCTTCATGCTCGCCTTCGTCTCGCTTGCCGGCTTCGGCATGCTCAAGGCGACGGCACATACGAAGCTTCTGAACCTCGGCTCGAATCTCGGCGCCTTCCTGATCTTCGTCGCCAGCGG
Source organism: Agrobacterium sp. MA01 (assembly GCF_009650195.1). Lineage (NCBI taxonomy): Bacteria > Pseudomonadati > Pseudomonadota > Alphaproteobacteria > Hyphomicrobiales > Rhizobiaceae > Agrobacterium > Agrobacterium sp. MA01. The sequence goes on along the minus strand of NZ_CP045854.1, from coordinate 1,625,100 downwards.
CGTCGTGCTCTGGAAAGTCGGCCTCCTGATGGGCGTCGGCCAGTTCCTCGGCGCCCAGACCGGTTCGCGTTTCGCCATGAGCAAGGGGGCCAAGATCATCAAGCCGCTGCTGGTCGTCACCTGCGTGGCACTTGCCATCCGCCTGTTGGCGGACCCGACCAACCCGATCCGGGTTTGGATCGGGGTGTGAGGTTCAGTACTCCACTCCGATCTGAGCCTTGATGCCCGAGCGGAAGGGATGCTTCACCAGTTCCATCTCCGTCACGAGATCGGCAAGTTCAATCAGTTCGTCCTTGGCGTTGCGACCGGTCAAGACGACATGGGTCATCGGTGGTTTTTCGGTTGCCAGGAATTCCAGCACCTCCGCCAGATCGATGTAGTCGTAGCGGATGGCGATGTTCACCTCATCGAGCAGCACCATGGAATTGGCGGGATCGCGGATCAATTCCTTGGCCTTCTCCCAGGCGGCCTGCGCCATCGCAATGTCGCGCGCCTTGTCCTGGGTTTCCCAGGTGAAGCCTTCACCCATGGTGTGGAAGTCGCACAGCTCCGAGAAATGCTTGAGGATCATGTCCCGTTCGCCTGTTGACATGGCGCCCTTGATGAACTGGACCACGGCGCATTTCTTGCCGTGTGCGATGTGCCGGAAAATCATGCCGAAGGCAGCAGAGGACTTGCCCTTGCCCTTGCCGGTATGAACGATGATCAGGCCTTTTTCGCCCGTCTTGGTCGCCATGATCTTGTCGCGGGCAGCCTTCTTCTTGGCCATCTTTTCCGCATGGCGGGCGAGATCGGTCTCGCCGGTGGCAATCGTTTCCTCAGTCATGTCGTACTCCCGGAACTATTGAATTCTTTTGCGAACCAGATGGCTTGCGGTTTACTACAACGGTGACCGCGCCCCGTCTTCAAGAGACGCCACCTTGCCCCTTTGGCAAGTCGTCCACTATGTTGAGCCAGTCGACGCGCTCGTCCCAGTGCCAGTGCTCGCGGATCGCTACGGAAAGCCCATCATCAAGGCTCGCGACATAGAAATCGATATCATCAGGCCGTCGCTCAGTCTCGAACGACATGGGCGACCCGCAATTGCTGCAGAAGCCGCGCCGCACACCCGGGGATGAGGCGTAAAAGTGCAGACTGTCTCCTTCGAGGCGCGCGCTGTCGCGCGGAACGGTGAAGAAGGTCGTTACAGGCGAAGAGGCAACCCTGCGGCAGCTCTCGCAATGGCAATGACCAGAGCTGCGGACGGGCCCAGAGGTACGGAAGCGCACACCTCCACAAAGGCAATGCCCCCGCAAGGCCATCGGGTCACTCTGTTGAACGTCAGACATGCAACTCTCCCTCGGCAAGTTCGCTCAAGGTGAATTTGGCTGAGTTGCTCTTCGGCGTCCACAAGCCGCGCTCGATTGCCTCGATCAGGCGATCCGCCAGCTCTCTTTGTGCCGGAGCATTCTTGTCGGCCATGAAATCGCGCACCCGCTCATCGAGGATGAACGCTTGGTAGACGGCCTCGAAATGGTGGTCACGGACGGCGCCCGTCGTGGCCGCAAAGGCGAACATATAGTCGACGGTCGCGGTCATCTCGAAGGCGCCCTTGTAGCCGTGGCGCATGACGCCCTCGATCCATTTCGGGTTGACGACACGGGCACGCACGACACGGCCGATCTCTTCCTCGAGGCTGCGGATGACAGGCTTTTCCGGCCGCGAATGGTCATTGTGATAGACCTTGGGCCTCACACCCGCGACATGCTCGATCGCTGCCGTCATGCCGCCCTCGAACTGGTAGTAGTCGTCGCTATCGAGCAGGTCGTGCTCGCGGTTGTCCTGGTTCTGTACCACGGCCTGGACCGAGCGCAGGCGTTCCTCGAACAGACCGCGTTCCGCCTTGCCCTCCTCGCCCGCGCCATAGGCATAACCGCCCCAGACGAGATAACTCTCGGCGAGGTCGGCACGGTCATTCCAGCCCTTCTCGTCCATCAATGCCTGCAGGCCAGCCCCATAGGCGCCCGGTTTGGAACCGAAGACCCGATAGCCGGCACGGCGGGCGGCCTGCTTTTCGTCCAGCCCTTCGGCGATCAGTACCTCAGTTTCGGCCCTGACCCGTGCTGCAATCGGGTTGTCACCCTCGTCCTCGTCGAGGCTGGCCACCGCACGCACCGCCTTGTCGAAAAGCGCGATCTGCTCGGGGAAGGCATCGCGGAAGAAACCGGAGATGCGGAGCGTCACATCGACTCGCGGCCGTCCCAGCATCGCGATCGGGATCACCTCGAAGCCGGTAACGCGCCGCGAGGCCATGTCCCAGAGCGGCTTGACACCGATGAGCGCCAGGGCCTGCGCGATGTCATCGCCGCCGGTGCGCATGTTAGACGTGCCCCAGGCGGTTATGCCGAAGGAAACAGGCCATTCGCCGTGATCCTGCACGTAACGCTGGATCAGGAGCTCGGCGGATTTCTTGCCAAGTTCATAGGCCGCCGGCGTCGGCACGGCGCGGCTGTCGACAGAGTAGAAGTTGCGGCCCGTCGGCAGCACGTCCGGTCGACCGCGCGTTGGCGCGCCTGAGGGGCCAGGGGAAACGAATTGGCCGGCGAGGCCCTTGAGCAGGCCATTGATCTCGGCGGGGCCGGAGGAGACGACGGCGGGTTTCAGGCGGGTCTCGATCTCGGCGAGGACGGCGCGGGTGCACGGCCAGTCATCTGGGCAGGCGATCTCTCCGGCGACCAACTGCGCAGCTAGCAACTCGATCCGTTCCACGGTGTCGCCGTGGGTACGCCAGGGGGCTTCGGTGAGATCGGCGAGGATCGCGGGCGTGGGGCCTGCCCAAGGGGCGGACATGACGCAGTCGAGGGGATCGAAGCCTTCGGTCTTCAGCAGATCCCCTGCGATCGCCCGCTGCAGGCTGGCATCGCCGCCATTACCCTGCCCACGCGGCACCCGGGCCAGCGCGACGACAAGATCGGTCAACAGCCGCCCTTCGGGTGCGAGCCCGAAGATGTGCAGCCCGTCACGGATCTGCATTTCCTTGAGGTCACATAGATACGCGTCGAGCTTTTCCAGTGCCGTCTCGTCTGCCTCGCCCTTGGCGATGCCGGCGTCCTGGTCGAGGCCGATATCGGCGATCAACTCCAGGATCTGCTTCTTCAGCAGCACCAGACGGCGTGGATCGCCGCCCGAGGCTTCGTAGTATTCGTCGACCAGCGCCTCAAGATCCTTCAGCGGCCCATAACTCTCGGCACGCGTCAGCGGTGGCGTCAGGTGGTCGATAATGACGGCGGAGCTGCGGCGCTTGGCCTGCGTGCCCTCGCCGGGATCGTTGACGATGAAGGGATAGAGATGCGGCAATGGGCCGAAGACGGCTTCGGGGAAACAGGTTTCCGACAGCGCCAGGGCCTTGCCCGGCAGCCATTCGAGATTGCCGTGTTTTCCCATGTGGATGAGCGCCTGAGCGCCGAATTCCCGTCTCAGGAAGGCGTAGAAGGCGAGATAGCCATGCGGCGGCACGAGGTCGGGGGAATGGTAGGTTTCCTTGGGATCGATGTTGTAGCCACGCGCCGGCTGGATGCCGATCATGAGCTTGCCGAAGCGCATCAGCGGCAGCGCAAAGGCACCTTCCAGGTGAAAGGGATCGGCTTCCGGGGCACCCCAGCGCGCGGTTACGCGCTCCTGAACTTCTTTGGGAAGATCATCGAAGAACTTTATGTAATCGCTGATGGAAAGACGTTCGCGAATGACCCGTCCGTCGTTCGCAGCGTTCGTCGGGCCTGCCATCAGCGCCTGCATCAGCGCATCACCATCGGCGGGTAGATCGGCAATGTCATAACCCGCGTCGCGCATGGCGCGCATGACCTCGATCGTGCCGGCTGGCGTATCCAGTCCGACGCCATTGCCGAGACGTCCGTCGCGGTTCGGGTAATTGGCCATAACAAGCGCCACGTGGCGGTCGGCGGGATCAGTTGCCCGGAGCTTCGCCCAGTTCGCCGCCAGTTCGGCAACGAAACGCATGCGGCCGGCATCCGGCTCGTGGCTGACCAGATTTGCCTCGACCCGCTCGTCAAAGCGCGCCTTGGACTTGAAGGAGACGGCGCGGGTCAGCACCCGGCCATCGACTTCCGGCAAAGCGACGCTCATCGCCAGATCGCGGGCGCTCAAGCCCTGGCTCGAACTCTCCCAGGTGGCGCGCAGCGAGGACGAGAAAATCGCCTGCAGGACGACAGCATCGGTCTCGTCGAGCACCGTCGACGGCTTTTCCGCGCCAGGCGTCGAGACGGCGAAACCGGTGGTGTTGATGACAACAGATGGCGGGAATCGGTTGAAGATGGCGCGGAGCGTATCGACCGAGACCTGATCCTTGAGGCTCGAGACGAAGACCGGTAGCGGTATCAGTCCCTCAGCCTTCAAGGCTTCGACCATGGCTTCGACGGGTGCCGTTTCGCCGCTCTGTACGAGGGCGCGATAGAAGCAGAGGGGGGCGACATTGCCTCTCCCTGCAGCCAAGGAGAGTGTCAGGGTGAGGGGCTGGTCTTGCGCAGAGGTTCGCCCCTCATCCGCCCTGCGGGCACCTTCTCCCCGTGAACGGGGAGAAGGAGGCATGCCGCCGGCCGCAACGCTGCTCTCCCCCCTTGTAGGGGAGATGGCCGGCAGGTCAGAGGGGCGCGCCAGGAACGCGAGCCTCTCCCATTCCTCGACCCCAATCACGCCCCTGCCCGGCCACCAGATGCCGGCTTTCAGCAGTGGTCGCGCCGGTTCCGGACGTTCGTCCCCGCCCAGCATAGCCTCGGCATAGGAGACGAAGGCCGAGGCATTGCCCGCCCCGCCTTCGGTGAGATAGGTCCAGAGCGCTTGCCGGTCGTCATCAACGCAAGCCTGGAACGGTGCTAGCCCCTCGTCCGGCTTGTCATCGCCAGGCAACACAACGATTGCCGTACCGCTGCGGCGGGCTGAGGCATGTAGCGCTTCCAGCGCATAGTGGAAGTAGCTAGCCCCACCCAGAGCCCGCACCACGATCAGCCGCGCATGCCGCGCCGTGCGCTCGATATAGGTATCGACCGACATCGGATGCTTCAGCGTCATCAGGCTGGCAAGCCGCCAGCGAACCACCTGTTCGCCCCTCGCCTCGACAGCTGCGGCTATTGCCGCAAGCTCCGTGTCGGCGGCCGAGAGGAACAGCACGTCCCCCGGCGTCTGGCCGAGATCGATCGCCTCGTCGCCGTCGCTGATCGATCCCTTTTGGGCAAGGAGCAGATGCATGGATCAGCCGGCCGCCGCCTGAACGTCCTCGACGACGGCGCCGAAATCCCATTCATGCAGGCCGATGACGACGATGCGCGTCTCGCGCTTCTCGGCGCTTGTCCAGGGACGGTCGAAATAGGTTTCGATGCGGGTGCCGACGGCCTGGACGACAAGGCGCATCGGCTTGCCCGGCACGTCGATGAAGCCCTTCAAACGCAGGATGTCATGCTTCTCGATAACAGGCTTCAGGCGGTCTATGAAATCGGAAGCGTCCTTGATCGCGCCGAGCTTCAGGACGAAGCTTTCGAACTCGTCGTGATCGTGGTGATGGTCGTGGTCTTCGCCCGAGGCATGCAGCGCCTCGTGTTCCAGCTCGTGATGCGACTTGCGGTTTTCGATGTCGTCTTCGGTGCTGGCGCCGATGCCGAGCAGGACCAGCGACGGCACTTCGCCGTTCTTCGCCTCGATCATGGACGGCTTGCGGCTGGTGCGGCCGGTCACCTCGGCGCGCACAGCGGCAATGCCGGCAGCGTCGAGCAGGTCGGTCTTGTTGAGGACGATGAGGTCGGCGCAGGTCAGCTGATCCTCGAAGAGCTCCTCGATCGGGCTTTCGTGGTCGAGATTGTCGTCCTCGGCGCGCTGGGCGGCGACCGCGTCATGGTCGTCGGCAAAACGGCCAGCGGCGACGGCGGCACTATCGACCACGGTCACGACGCCATCGACGGTGACGCGGGTGCGGATATCCGGCCAGTTGAAGGCAGCGACCAGCGGCTGCGGCAGCGCCAGACCCGATGTCTCGATAACGATGTGGTCGGGCTTCACGTCGCGCTCAAGCAGCTTCAGCATGGTCGGCACGAAGTCGTCGGCGACCGTGCAGCAGATGCAGCCATTGGTGAGTTCGATGATGTCATCTTCGGTGCAATTGTCGGCGCCGCAGCCCTTCAAGACATCACCGTCGACGCCGAGGTCGCCGAATTCGTTGATTATCAGCGCGATCTTCTTGCCGCCTGCATTCATCAGCATGTTGCGGATGATGGTGGTCTTGCCGGCCCCCAAAAAGCCGGTGATGACGGTGGCGGGGATCTTTTGCTGCAACATGGTTCAACCCTTCATTTTCAACGGCAAACCCGCCGCGATAAAATAGACTTCAGCCGCCTCGGCGGCGATGGCTTGGTGGAGACGGCCGGCATGGTCGCGGAAGGCGCGGGCCATCTTGTTCTCAGGCACGATGCCGAGGCCGACTTCATTGGAGACGAAGATGACGGTGGCCTGGAGTTCCTCAAGACTGGCGGCGAGTGACGCGCCGTCCGCGTCCACGTCACGGCCTTCTTCCATCATCAGATTGGTGACCCAGAGCGTCAGGCAGTCGACGAGGATAACCCGCTCGGGCTTGTCCAGCGCCTTCAGTGCCCCGACGATATCCAGCGGCTCCTCATGTGTCGTCCAGCCGTCATCGGCACGGTCGGCCTTGTGGGTCTCGATACGGGCGCGCATCTCGTCGTCCCAGGCGCGTCCCGTGGCTAGGTAGATCTTCTCAAGCGCCGAATTGCGCGCCAAACCCTCGGCAAAGCGCGACTTGCCCGAGCGGGCGCCACCGAGAACCAGGATGGATCGGGAATCGGATGGGGTCATGGTGCGCCATGACCTTCGACCGCGCGCAGACGGCCAGCGGTGCATGCCTTCAGCATGCCCAAAAAAACGATCGATGCCAGGCCCGCAAATACGGACCGGCACCGGCGGGGCGCAAAGGACCCGCGGATGCAGAACGTCGCCACGACAACCTCCGTGCTGGCAACGGGGAGACCTCCCCAGTGTGGGCACCATGCCCGTGGATGGCAGGTCTCCTGGCTCGCAGGTCGTGATCCTCGAAAGGACCGTCGGGTTCTCCTCGCCTTCCCAGGGTTTGCGGCAACACGAAAGAGCGGACGATTCGTAGAAAAAGAGGCGTCCTGCCCCGGCTGATCGTGTTGCCACCCCAGTGGCTTTTCCGTCCTGCCGTTCTGGCGAGCCGGTCGCACCCTGCGACCCGTCACTCGTTCAACGACAAGGCGGATGGAGAACCCTCGCTGCAATACAGTCGCGGGGTCGGCTGCGTTCGGCGTGCCCGGTTGGGGTCCACGCCTTCGCATTCCCTTTTGCTCTCCGGACAACATCTCTGCCGTTCGGAAACCATCCATCATGAGGATTAGGCCGAGGTCGAAGCCGAGTCAATCACAGCTGCGGCGCAGAGCTGCGTCATTGCGCCCGAGGGCCGATCAAGGGCTCGTGGAGCAGTCCGGCGTGACGGCGGGGTCGCAATCCGGCCGCAGGCGAATGGCACCCACGGCTCCCTGTTCGACCGGCGTGCCCTGGCCGATGTCGGCAGCGCGACGCGCAGGCTGGGCCGGGGCTGCGGGCCGAGGTGTCTGCACGTCGGCGACCGGCGGCGCGGCCATTTCGCGCGGTGGCGGAGGAACAGCCGTCTCCGGCACCGCCATAACGGACGAGTTTTGCGGCGGCGCCTGCCGCACCACCGGGGCGGCGCGTGGCGATTCCGCCCGGGCATTCGGCACGATCACCGGCGGTGGCTCCGAAGCGAGCCGCGTTGATATGGTTCGCTGCGGCAGGGTCTTGCGGACACGCGGCGTGGTCAGCGAGAAGGCAAAGCGGATACGGGCCGCGAGTTCTTCGGCAAGCGCCTGACGGGCCCAGCGCGGGTCGTCGGTCGGGCCGTTCACCCTGAAGCTTCCCTTGGCGACCGGCTCGCCGGTTTCGACCGAAACAGCAGTCACGGAAAAGTCAGCCTGAGCGAGGCGGCGACGGGCACCTTCGCCGAAACCGAGGCGATCGATTTTGACCAGAAGCACGACACGCTCGGCACCCGCGGGCGGGCGCGTCGCCGCAATCGCGGCCGAGACGCGGCGATCGACGCTTTCAATGAGGTCGAGCGGGATGCGTGCATCGGCCATGACCGTCACGTTGCGGACGTAGTAAACCAACGGACGGTCAATGCTGCGCCCGAAAAAGACGGAGCAGGAAGCGAGCAGCAGGGCGAAGCCCATGGCGACGGCGATGCGAAGGCTGCGAGCGAACATAAGGACCCCGGACAGGTGATTCTGAACCTGCCCGAGAATTCGCCATTTATGGTTAGTGTAGAGTTAACTTGCTGCCTGAAGGACTGCGAAGAGTGACGCTGCCGATGCGAACTCGCCGTAACGGGCCTCACGACGCGCTTCGGCCTCAGCATCGGAACCCCAATGCTCGATCGTCCAGTCCTCGTCGAGATGGGCAAGCGACCAGATGTCATCCAGATCAAAGGCGCCCTCGGCAAATGCAAGGGTCAGCACAGCCGAACCCGTCAGCGTCGTCACCACGTTGAGGCAGGAGATCTGGAAGGGATCGCGATAGCGCTCCAGCGCCCGAGCGTAGGCGCCGATTGCCTCCTGCGGTTGCTCCTGATGCATCACGCCTTCGACAAGGATGAAGCGCGCGCCGTGCGCAGTCGATACCCAGGCAAGCAAAGGATCCCAGCGAGCCGACTGCCGGTCGATCAGTTCCTTCGGCCCGTCGGCGCGGTAGCAGAGCAGATCGGTTCCGGCGAAACGGACGATCTCGTGGAACACGTCATCCAGGCTGTTCGAAACAGCATCGATGGCGGTATTTGCGAGCTTGGTGATCGGCATGGTCGCCGGGTCGATGAATTCGCCCTGGCCGGCCCATTCGGCGACCACGAGTTCCGCGGCCTCACGGTTCGGCAGCGTCAGCAGGTTCTTCGCTGGCGTCTTGACCGGCTTGCCGTCGAGAGTGATCGAGAAGCCTTCCTCACGCTCCTCCATGCCGACGCTCTCGTAGAAGCGCTTCGGCAGCGGCCGCTTCATCTGGATCTGCGCCCGGCGCACCGGATCCTCATGGCTCGGCTCCGGAATGAAGGTCCCGAAAATGTCCTGGCTGAGTTCGTCGCGCATCAAGAGCTCCTAGTGGATATAGGCCAGAAGGTCGACCGGACGCTCGACCACGGCATCGGCACCAGCCTTCCAGAGATCGTCGGCCTTGGCATACCCCCAGGCGACACCGATCGCGGTTGCACCAGCGGCCTTGGCCATCTGCATATCGTAGATGGCATCGCCGATGACTATGGTCTCGCGCGGCGCAATGCCCGCCTCGTCACAGCATTCCGTCACCATGGCCGGATGCGGCTTTGACGGGCAGTCGTCGGCTGTCCGGCAGAAGAGGAAATGGGGCTTCAACCCATGACCTTCAAGAATGGTTTCCAGCCCGCGTCGCGACTTGCCGGTGACGGCGCCGAGCCAGACGTCCTCGCGGGCGATGAGCGCATCCAGGACTTCGCGGATGCCGTCGAACATGGTCTCGCCAAAACCAGAATCTCGGCGGACATCAGCGAAAATCGCCTTGTAATGGGCAGCCATGGCGACCGCTTCGTCATCGGCATGCGGTTTGCCGTCCATGCGGGCAATGGCGATGTCGAGCGTCAACCCGATGATCGACTTTGTCGTCTCGACGGCCGGCTCCGGCTTGCCGAAGGCGATGAAGGTGTGGCGCATGACTTCATGGATCAGCCCGGCGCTGTCGACCAGCGTGCCGTCGCAATCGAACAGAACAAGCTTCATTCGCCGTCCCTGTCACCGTCGCGCTGATCGAGGCCAAGCAGGTTCCAGGTCTGGACCATGTGCGGCGGCAGCGGCGCCGTCACCTTCAGGCGGCCACCGTTCGGGTGCGGCAGATCGATGAAGCGTGCATGCAGGTGCAACCGCTTCTGAACGCCGCCCGGGAAATCCCAGTTGTGATCCTCGTCGAAGTATTTCGGGTCACCAATGATCGGGTGGCCGATATGCAATGCGTGGACGCGCAATTGGTGGGTACGGCCGGTGTAGGGTTCCATCTCCAGCCAGGCGAGGTTCTGCGCCGCGGTGTCGATCACACGGTAATAGGTGATGGCGTGGTCTGCGCCGTCCTCGCCGTGCCTGCAGACCCGCATACGGTCGCCTTCGTCGGTTTGGTCCTTGGTGAGCCAGGTCGAGATCTTGTCCTCGTGCTTGCGCGGGACGCCCTTCACCAGCGACCAGTAGATCTTCTTGGTGTCGCGCTCGCGAAACGCGGCCGTCAGCTTCTGGGCAGCGCCGCGGGTACGCGCCACGACAAGCACGCCGGAGGTGTCGCGATCGAGGCGGTGGACGAGGCGCGGCTTTTCGCCCTTCCGGCTCGTCCAGGCTTCAAGCATCTTGTCGATATGGCGATTGAGACCCGAGCCGCCCTGCACGGCAAGGCCGGCGGGCTTGTTGAGCACGAAGACCTTCTCGTCTTCATGTAGCAGCATGCGCGACAGGAGCTCGTGGTCATCACCATGCTTCAGGTCATGACTTGCGATCGGACCGGTCTTCTTGGCGTCGACATCCATCGGCGGCACACGGACCACCTGACCGGGCTGAACGCGTGCATCGGTCTTGACGCGACCGCCGTCGACACGGACCTGGCCGGAGCGCAGAAGCTTCTGCAGCGCGCCGAAGCCTAGACCCGGATAATGGATCTTGAACCAGCGGTCGAGCCGCATGCCAGCCTCGTCGGCTTCCACGGTGATATGTTCGATGCCTGCCATCAGGATACTTTCTCGCTCGGGTTCTCCACCCACTTATCCCGTGCCTTTAGTAGATTTCGGGCGGAAAGGGAAAGCGGAAATGCAGGCTCGGGCGTCAGAACAGACTGCGGCCGAGGGCGAGACCACCGAAAGCGGCCGAGAGGGACAGGACAAGGCTCGCTCCGACATAGGCCAGGGCCAGGTGACTTTCGCCACGTTCGAAGAGCGCCATCGTGTCGAGCGAAAAGGAGGAGAATGTGGTGAACCCTCCAAGGAAGCCGACCACGAGCAGCAGCTGCATTTCCATCGATGCGGAGAACTTCCGCGCCAGCAGTTCGGTCAACAGACCTATAATGAACGAGCCGACGATGTTGACGGTGATCGTGCCCCAGGGGAAGCCCATCCCCAGCCAGCGGGTCATGGCAATCCCGGCGAGATAGCGGGCTACCGATCCGGTCGCACCGCCGATCGCGACGAGCAGGATATTGAACATGGATGACTCCGGCTTGAACGGCTGTTGCGCGAGCCGTTCAAGCCGGTTCGGGCCGCCGCGTCAAGCCTTGGCCGATGCCAGAAATCCCGCCACGAACGCCGACAGCGCCTTCCAGTCGGTGAATTCGTGGTCCCGGCTCACATCCGTTGGAGCATTCTCGTGCTCTGCCATGCGCCGGATGATCCAGCGCTTGAAGAAGTCATATTCGGTATATCTGAGCGCGCCAGCCGCGTGATGGATCATGCCGGGCTTCCATCCGCTCTCCTCGAACAGGTGGTCGGGGAAATGCGTCGCTTCTTCCCGCTCCTCCTCGAATTCGGAACGGATCAGCAGGGATACGGACACGAAAGCCGAGGGCACAGCATTCAGCCAAGCGGCTTCCTGCCGAACGAACCGGGCGAAGGCAGCCGGATAGCGGGCCGCGTGAACCGGCGCACAAAGGATGGCTGCCTCGGGATGGGCAACCGCATATTCGCCACCCGAGGATATGTCGAACAGAAGTGCCCGGTCGCCGGCGGCCTCGACCGCCGACGCGACCGCTTCCGCGATCTTGCGTGTCTGCCCCTCAACCGTCGCGTAGCCGACAAGAATAATCATGGCTCTGGTCCTCTGCTGATGACGCACTCAGTGTGCGGCAAGGACATGGATGGCGCTTTGATCTGGCGCAAAGCGGCACATCCGAGGACGCCAACGCAACCAATACATTTTTATTCAAAACCGCTCATTCGACTTAAAGATGCATAGATAACCGTAGTTTATGCTAATGTCGTTATGTATTATCTGGGAAACGCCCATGACACAGGTTGTCACAGTCTCTGCGCATACCGCGGCCTACGCGATGGAACCGGTGAAGCCGCCACAACGCGTCTCCCGTGCGTCCTACGTGGAAGAGCATACGCGTGTGCTGGCACAGCAGGCAGCACAGAGCGAGGACCTGCGGCTCAGGGCGCTCGTCAACGTCGTGCAGCCTCCGGCGCTCGCCCTCTACTTCCTCACCTCTTCGCAGCAACAGTTCGAGCAGGCGACGCTGAAAGAAACGATCGAGGCCTACAAGAGCTCGGTCGCCTGATCTCCCAAGACCCCATCCGGGCAAAGAAAAACCGCGACCGGTGACGGTCGCGGTTTCTTATTTCAGGGCATAGCGATCAGGGTCATTTGCCCCGGGCCGGACCGACCGGAAGCGCCACATCCACAGCACCGGCCTTCTCGAAGGTCAGCGTGACGTTGACGGTCGCGCCTTCCTGGAAGGGCTCTGTCACCTTGAAGAACATCAGGTGCAGGCCGCCAGGCTTCAGCTCAACCGTCTCACCGGCCGGGATTGCGATGCCGTCGTTCAGCTGACGCATCTTCATCACCTCGCCTTCCATCGCCATCTCGTGCAGCTGGACCTCGCCCGCCTGGGCTGAGGTTGCGGAAACGAGCTTGTCTTCTTCACCGCCCTTGTTGACGATGGTGATGAAACCGCCGCCGACCGGCTGGCCTGGCAGCATCGCCCTGGTGAAACCGGCGGTCAGTTCGAGGTCACCGGCAGTCACGGCCTGAAAACCACCGGGATCGGTTGCCGCCATGTGATCGCCGTGACCGGAATGGTCACCATGGGCGCCATGCGCGCCGTGGCCATCCGCTGCAGCCTGCTCGGCGGGAGCACCGTGACCGGCATGCGCGCCGTGTGCACCGTGTGCGCCATGACCATGTGCGTCGCCTTCAGCGGCCGCGAGCTTGAGAACTGGCGCCGGACCGTCGAGGTCGTGCGGATCCTGGCCGGGGGCCGCGATCTGATCCCAGGCGACCTTGGCGTCAGCGCCGCAAAGCTGAACCGTCGGGAAGGCAAGTCCCGTCGCCGGATCGCCGGCAGCGACCTTACCGTAGACGACAAAAGTGTCGTAGAAATTGTCCGGCAGGTCACCGTTCTTGAAGCGGATTTCGACCGGGCCTGATGTCACTGCCTTGCCGTGGTTGTCGTAGCTGTTCTGGTAGTCGCCGGTGATGACCTCAACGTCCCAGCCGGCCTTCGGCATCGGCTTGGCGGAGATAAAGCCTTCCGGCAGCTTGATCTGGACTTCGTTGGTCGCCTTGCCGTCGCAACCATGCGGCACCTGCAGCGCGGCGGCGACATAGGAGCCGACCTTGGCGGGCTGGTTGGCAAAGGTCGCATGGGCGAACACAGCCGTGGTCGATGCGAGTGTGGCAATCGCGGTTGCGAGAATGAGATTGGTCTTCATGGGTGTCTCTCCTTGCCGCGGTCCTTCTTGGCCGTCGGCAGTCGTCAGTCTTCGTCGATTGAGTGAGGGCGATCAGACGAAGAGCGGCGGCCCACGGAGGCGCGGACGATCGAGGAGATGGCCGGAGCGCACGGTTGTTGCAACAGGTACAATCTGACCCAGACTTGTGAACCGGCTAAGCAGCCAGGACTGGTCGGAAGGCTCCGGCAGTAGAATCGCGCCAGCGAGACGGCAGGCCTCGCAATCCGCAGAAGGGCGCGCATGCTTCTGGCCACTATCGGCGATGCAGAGATCGGCAAAAGAGCCGTCGGGAAGCATATAGGCGGCCGACTGAACTTCGCGGGCAATAGCGGCGGGTGCCCGGTGGCCAAAACCGACAGACAGGAAGACCATCGCGCAGAAGATGCGCAATAGGATCGTCGCTGGCCTGACCTTCGGTTTCATCGTTACCCCCGTTTCGCCGAATCCTTTATCGCGATGCCGGGGACAAGCCAAGTGGCGAGATGCCGCGCCTGCGGAGCAAACGCCCAGGTGTCTGCGCGCCCGCCAATCACGAGGCCTCAGCGACAATTATTTGTTCGGGAGCGACGCAGCCTCTTGCCAAGCCGCCACACTGCCAGATAATGCCTTGAAGACCTTGTTGGGAGATACCGGTTTGATCCGGAGCCGAAGGAGCAACCGCCCCGGAAACTCTCAGGCAAAAGGACCACAAGGCGTCGACTGCACTCTGGAGAGAGGCCCGTTTCCAAAGCGGGCCGCGCCGAAGGGATAACAATCTCAGGCACAAGGACAGAGGGGGCTCATGAAGCGGCACAACCGTGCCCAGACTTGAGCAAGCGCGCGAGCGCTCAAACCCGGAGGCGACGTCTTGGACGATCAGACCCAACTGAAACGCACCCCCCTTTATGATTTCCATGTGTCGCTTGGCGCCAAGATGGTGCCCTTCGCCGGTTACGAAATGCCGGTGCAGTATCCGGCCGGCGTGCTGAAGGAACACCTGCATACGCGCGCTGCCGCTGGCCTCTTCGACGTTTCCCACATGGGCCAGGTCGAACTGGTTGCGGCCTCTGGCTCTTATGAGGACGCTGCCAAGGCGCTCGAAACCCTCGTTCCCGTCGACATCCTCGGATTGAAGGACGGGCGCCAGCGTTACGGCTTCTTCACGGACGACAATGGCGGCATCCTCGACGACCTGATGATCAGCCGCCTCGGCCAGCGACTGCTGGTCGTGGTCAATGCCGGCTGCAAGGATTCCGACATCGCCCATCTCAGGGCGAAGCTGCCTGATGGCGTCGAAGTTCTCGTGCATGACGACCGTGCGCTGCTCGCCCTCCAGGGTCCGAAGGCCGAATCGGTGCTTGCGGCGCTCAATTCCGACGTCGCAGCCATGAAGTTCATGGATGTGCGTGAACTGTCTCTGGGCGACATCCCTGCCCTCGTCTCTCGCACCGGCTATTCGGGCGAAGACGGCTTCGAAATCTCTGTGCCGGCTGATCGCGCCAGCGATCTCGCCAAGGCTTTGCTCGACCAGCCGGACTGTCAGCCGATCGGGCTCGGCGCCCGTGATTCGCTGCGCCTCGAAGCCGGGCTCTGCCTCTACGGCAACGACATCGACACGACGACCTCGCCTGTCGAAGCCTCGATCGAATGGGGCATCCAGAAGGTCCGCCGCTTGTGCGGCGCCCGCGAAGGCGGCTTTCCGGGTGCTCATCGCATCCTTGGCGAACTGGAGAATGGCGTCTCTCGCCGCCGCGTCGGATTGAAGCCTGAGGGCAAGGCGCCGGTGCGTCCGCCGGCAAAGCTCTTTGCCGACGCCGAGGGCAAAACCGAGATCGGCCACGTTTCCTCCGGCGGCTTCGGCCCCAGCGCGGAAGGCCCGATCGCCATGGGCTACGTGCCGACGGAAATGGCCGAGGCTGGAACCCAGGTTTTCGCTGAGGTGCGTGGCAAGCTGATGCCCCTTACCGTCACCGCTCTTCCTTTCGTCACACCCACCTACAAACGCTAAAAAAAATCTCCGGAGAGAACCATGTTGAAATTCACCGCTGAACACGAATGGCTGAAGATCGAAGACGGTATTGCCACCGTCGGCATCACCACGCACGCCGCCGGCCAGCTCGGCGATCTCGTCTTCGTCGAACTGCCGGACGAAGGCTCGAGCTTCAAGAAAGACGGGACCGCCGCGACCGTCGAGAGCGTCAAGGCGGCGTCCGACGTCTACTGCCCGCTCGATGGCGAAGTGGTCGAAATCAACCAGGCGATCGTCGACGATCCGTCGCTGGTGAACTCCGATCCGGAAGGTGCCGCCTGGTTCTTCAAGCTGAAGCTCGCCAACCCATCTGACGCCGACGCCCTGCTCGACGAGGCTGCCTACAAGGAGTTGATCGCCTGATGACGACAGAATTCCAGTTCACGGATTACGATCCGTACGACTTCGCCAATCGGCGCCATATCGGCCCCTCGCCCTCCGAGATGACCGAGATGCTGAAGGTGATCGGCTATCACTCGCTCGACGAGATGATCGACGCGACCGTCCCCGGCTCGATCCGCCAGAAGGTGCCGCTCACCTGGGGTGCGGCGATGACCGAGCGCGAAGCGCTCGACAAGCTTCGCGAGACGGCGAACAAGAACAAGGTCCTGACCTCGCTTCTCGGCCAGGGCTATTATGGCACGATCACGCCGCCGGTCATCCAGCGCAACATTCTGGAAAACCCGGCCTGGTACACGGCCTATACGCCCTACCAGCCGGAAATCAGCCAGGGTCGCCTTGAGGCGCTCCTCAACTACCAGACCATGGTGACGGATCTCACCGGTCTCGACGTCGCCAATGCGTCGCTGCTGGACGAGGCCACCGCTGCCGCCGAAGCAATGGCGCTCTGCCAGCGCAGCGCCAAGACCAAGGCGACCGGCTTCTTCGTCGACAAGGACTGCCACCCGCAGACGATCGCCGTCATACAGACCCGCGCCGAGCCACTGGGCTGGACGGTCACTGTCGGCGATCCCTTCACCGATCTCGATCCAACGGAAGTCTTCGGCGCGATCTTCCAGTATCCCGGCACACATGGCGACGTGCGCGATTTCTCCGGCCTGATCGCCCGTCTGCACCAGACCGGCGCTCTGGCTGCCGTCGCGGCCGACATCCTCGCACTGCTTCTGTTGAAGTCTCCGGGCGAAATGGGGGCTGATATCGCCATCGGTTCGACCCAGCGCTTCGGCGTTCCCATGGGTTACGGCGGTCCGCATGCGGCCTATATGGCAGTGAAGGATGCGATCAAGCGCTCGATGCCTGGTCGTCTTGTCGGCGTTTCCGTCGATGCCCGCGGCAACCGCGCCTATCGCTTGTCGCTGCAGACCCGCGAACAGCATATCCGCCGCGAAAAGGCCACGTCGAACATCTGCACCGCGCAGGTCCTGCTCGCCGTCATGGCATCAATGTATGCCGTCTTCCACGGGCCTCAAGGCCTGAAGGCGATTGCCCAGCAGGTGCACCAGAAGACGGTCATCCTGGCGAAGGGTCTGGAAAAGCTCGGCTACACGATCGAGCCGGAGGCCTTCTTCGACACGATCACTGTCGAGGTTGGCCACATGCAGGGCCTCGTCATGCGGGCGGCTGTCGCGGAAGGTGTGAACCTGCGCAAGGTCGGCGAGACCAAGGTCGGCATCGCGCTCGACGAGCGGACCCGCCCCGCCGTGCTCGAAGCCGTCTGGCGTGCCTTCGGCGGCAGCTTCAAGGTCGAGGATTTCTCCGCCGACTACCGTCTGCCGACGGATCTGCTGCGCACCAGCGAGTATCTGACGCATCCGATCTTCCACATGAACCGTGCGGAAAGCGAGATGACCCGCTACATCCGCAGGCTCTCAGACCGCGACCTCGCACTCGATCGCGCCATGATCCCGCTCGGCTCCTGCACGATGAAGCTGAATGCAACGGCGGAAATGCTGCCGATCACCTGGCCGGAATTCTCCGACATCCATCCCTTTGTGCCTGAGGATCAGGCGCTGGGTTACAAGGAGATGATCGACGATCTCTCGGAAAAGCTCTGCGCGGTTACCGGTTACGACGCGATCTCGATGCAGCCGAATTCGGGGGCGCAAGGGGAATATGCCGGATTGCTGACGATCCGCGCCTATCACCTGTCGCGGGGCGATACGCATCGGACGGTTTGCCTGATCCCAACCTCGGCGCATGGCACCAACCCGGCATCCGCCCAGATGGTCGGCATGACGGTCGTGCCGGTCAAGTCGAAGGAAAACGGCGACGTCGACCTCGACGACTTCCGCGCCAAGGCGGAAGAGCATGCAGACAACCTCTCCTGCTGCATGATCACCTACCCCTCGACGCATGGCGTGTTTGAGGAGACGGTGCGCGAGATCTGCGAGATCACCCACCAGCACGGTGGCCAGGTCTATCTCGACGGTGCCAACATGAATGCCATGGTCGGCGTATCCCGTCCCGGCGACATCGGATCCGACGTCTCCCACCTCAACCTGCACAAGACCTTCTGTATCCCACATGGCGGCGGCGGTCCGGGCATGGGGCCGATCGGCGTCAAGGCGCATCTGGCACCTTTCCTGCCGGGCCATGTCGTCACTGACGGTCGTCCAGGCGCGGTGTCAGCTGGACCTTACGGTTCGCCCTCGATTCTGCCGATCAGCTGGTCCTACTGCCTGATGATGAGTGGCGAAGGTCTGACGCAGGCGACGAAGGTCGCGATCCTCAACGCCAACTATATCGCGGCGCGGCTGAAGGGTGCCTATGACGTGCTCTATACCTCGGCCTCGGGTCGCGTGGCGCATGAATGCATCATCGACACCCGTCCGCTGCAGGCGTCCGCCGGCGTCACCGTCGACGATGTCGCCAAGCGCCTGATCGACTGCGGCTTCCACGCGCCGACCATGAGCTGGCCGGTGGCCGGAACGCTGATGATCGAGCCGACGGAATCGGAGACCAAGGCCGAGATCGACCGTTTCTGCGAAGCCATGCTGGCAATCCGCGAGGAAGCCCGCGACATCGAAGAAGGCCGGATGGACAAGGCCAACAATCCGCTGAAGAACGCACCGCATACGGTGGAAGACCTCGTCGGCCAGTGGGATCGTCCCTATAGCCGCGAACAGGCCTGCTATCCGCCGGGCGCCTTTCGGGTGGACAAGTACTGGTCCTCAGTCAACCGCGTCGACAATGTCTATGGGGACCGTAACCTGGTGTGCACCTGCCCGCCGATGGAAGCCTACGCGGAAGCGGCAGAGTAACAGCCTGAAATTCGCCATGAGAACGCCGCCCTTGAGGCGGCGTTCTTCATTTGTGGTGACATGCCGAAACGCCCTGTGATGGAACGGATCTGGCCACTGCCCGTTTCTCCCGCTGTCCAACACAGGAGAACAGACATGCGCAACACTCTCATCCTCGCTGGTGCAGCGGCATTCATGACGCTCTCGGCGTCGGCCCATGCGCAGGACACTGTCATCATCCAGCAGGCCCCGCCGGTCACCTCGCAGTCGACCATCATCGTGCCGGCTCCGGTCGAAACTTATGTCTTGCAGCGCGAAGTGCGCTCGGTGCCTTATGAAGGCGACGTCCTGATCGGTCGCGTTATCGAGGATCCGGTCGAGCTCTATCCCGTTGATGGCTATGAGGATTATTCCTATACGATCGTCAACGAGCGACGCGTGATCGTCGATCCCCAGACCCGTCAGATCATCCAGATCATCGAGTGACCCGATCGCTGGTCAGCTACCGGAACCGGCTCAGGCCGGGTTCTTTTGGTGCAAGACGCCAATCAACTGTCCCTGTCCCGTTTTCGCACAACTCTTCCCGGCGCAGTCATAAGCCGGAAACCCTGCCCGTTCGGAAAGTTCTAACACCTGCCGCTTATCCTGCTCTGAAGACCATCGAGACGGTTGGAAAGACGATGAGCATCTCAGCGATCATGGGCATCTCGCTTTCGGGCATGCAGGCGCAGCAAACGCGCCTTGCTGCGACCGCCAACAACGTCGCGAATGCCATGACACCTGGTTACGATCGTCTCGAAACCAGCTTTACCAGTCGCGCCCAGGGCGGCGTGTCCGCCACGGTTGCCCCGTCCGATGGACCGGTCCCCGATGACACGTCCAATGTCGACCTTGCGTCGGAAATGCTCTCGCTCGTCGAAACCGAGATCGGCTTCAAGGCGAATGCCGCGGCCTGGGAGACGGGTGCTGACATCTGGGACGTCCTGCTCAGCATCAAGCGCGACTGATTCCCTGACATGTATGGCACGCGTTTCCACCGTCAAAAGACGGTGACGCGAACGCGCGTTCCGTCATACCCTGTCTCCGCAAAGCTCGGATAGCACTGACTTTTTTAGGCCAATGGCTGCTCCGCCAGGCAAAAGCAGCCGAGGGAGCGAATTCTCCGATTGCAAAGATCCGGACATCCAGACACAGTCGGGAGTTGCATAAGGTTGCATCGAGGATGGCATGTATAACGACTCACTCAACTACCTGAAGACACAGATCCTTTCCGCACAGGTCGGGGACGCCGCCGGCATCCGCGGCCTGATCAAACAGCGTCTCGACCAAGCGCTCACATCCGTCCATACGAATGATTATGTCGAGGACTGTCTGTTTCAAATCACCGAGGCGCTCGAACAGCTCGACACCGGGTCAACGGACCCGGCGAAGCTTCGCGACTACTTATTGGGCGCGATCGAGGCGTTGCGAGACGAACTCCATCTTTGCGACATCGAGCCGGATGTCCGCCAGTCCGCTGTCGGTTTCTGAGGCACTGCGCTTGCGGCCTCCACCGGCGCGGCGGCGATCGAGACCGTCGGCGGCAGCGAGCGACACCATCTCCAGAAGATGATCGAGGAAGAGCGCGTCATCGCTGAGCGGGGCTTTCTGCGAAACACCCTTGATGATCTCCCGAAGACTACGAACCTGCTCTTCCACGATCGAGCGAACGTAGATTTCAGAGGATGGAAGTTGGCCATCCGGCATGTCATTCTCCTGCAATTCTTGCATATTCTATATGTCCGTGAAGGTCTTCGGCGAAGGCCAGACGTTGAAGGGCCGCCGCGGCGAAGGGATTTCCCGGTGCGCGCTCGAGATCGAGGACGCTGCCGGTAATCCCGTAGAGTTCGTGATGCCGCAGCAGCCCTGCCATGGAGGGTTTGGCCGTGATCGGAACGATCAGCGATCCGTCGAGCATGCTTGGAGCCGCCAGCGGCATCACATCCCAACCGGTCGTCAGAAGCAGGTTGACGAGCTTGGGATGTGTCTCGACAACCAGCGTGCCGATGCCCGCAACGAGGCAATACTCCATGACCCCGGTCATCAGGATGTTGGAAATCGGGACGCCGGCGATCGACCTGCCGGACACTTCGGCAATGCACCGGGTCCATTCATAGACACGCGGCCCACGCGGCCAGTCGGCACCGTCCATCAGATGCGGATAGACATCCGACAGAAGATGCGGCTTCAGTGTCGGCAGGAGGCGGCTATATCCCACCACATTACCGCCGACGATGAGCGGCAGATGGATGGCCTCGTCACCGTCGAACTGGTCGATCTCCCGTTCGTCGCCACGACGGCAGGCTTCCCATCCCAATCGGTCTACGAACTGGCGATGGCGAAACGCCCAAACCTGCTCCATGACGTCGGCATGGTCATGCGTGTACCTGCCCAGAATTGTCGCAAGCATGTAGATCCCCAGAAAATCCAGGGGCAAGGATGCGATAAGCGGACCGAATTCAATATAGGCCGTTCTGCCTATTTATCTGATAATTCCAAGCCGAATCGATTCGGCAATCAGTTGCGCACGGTTCACGGAATTCAACTTACGGCACGCCGCCGCGATTTCGTGCTGAACTGTTTTCTCCGATATTCCAAGAATTTGGCCAATCTCCCAATTGGTCTTGCCGGCCGAGCACCAGAGAATAACCTCGCGTTCGCGCGGCGTGACTTTGGCCGCAACCGCCGCGCTGCGCTCGCTGCTGTCGACGAGGAAGGCACGCAACCGGTTGTGCGCGTAGATTGAAACGATGTGCAGCGCACCGCGCTGCTCGCTGGACAGCTCGACCTTGCGCGCACCGAAGGTGACGATCGCCTGAAAGCCGCCGACAGAATGGAGCGGCACACTGTAACCATCCAGCATTCCGAACTCGGTGGCCTCGTTCATGACGCGCTTGGCGGAGCGACTGAGCGGCTTGTCGGCCAGCGCTTCCGACCAGACGAATGCCTCGTTCGACATCTTCGTCCGGTAGATCACTGGATCGACATGCACATAGTTTTCCTGGACATAGCGCTCGAACCAGCCCTCCGGCCAGGCATTCAGCATGAAATAGGGATCGATCCGCTCGCCGGGGAGCGGGATGCCGGACACCGCATAGCAGTCCATGCCGAAGGCACCCGCCACCTTGCCAAGGCAGGCTAGGACTTCCTCATTGTCGCGGGCTCGCGACGATTCGGTGATAAAATCGAACATCGCATTGGCTGTCGCCTGCCTGTCTGACATCCGCACCCTCAAGATAGCCAGTCATCACATTTGTGACTTCTAGCACAGCCGGCGACCAGTCGATCCGATAAACATTGGATTTCCAAGAGAATCGATGGAGCATCACACAGTGCTCAACTGCAGGGTGACGGCATGTGCCGACACGCGTTGAAGGGGTTCAGATGGCGTTCAATACGGCATGCAGCAGCGCGATGATACCGAAGGCGATCAGAATGAACGCAGAGACCCGGCTGACCAGGGTTGCAAATCCCTCGGGGAGCCGCGTGCGCACCACGGTCACGGCACCGCTCAGGAAGAACCACCAGGCAAGCGAGCCGAAGAAGACACCTGCCACTAGTAGCACGCCTTCCCAACCGCCCTCGCCCGCCGCGAGCCCCAGTCCGGCAAAAATCGCTGCGAAGGTAAGGATCGTCGCGGGATTGGCGATGGTGAGCAGGAAGGTCGCGGCAATTGTCGACAGCAGGCTGTGGGCCTGGACAGAAGCTGCGGAGACCTCTGGTCGCGGCTTGAGCGCCGTCACGCCAAGATAGAGCAGGAACAAGCCGCCTGCGACCTGCAATGGAAACACGATCCAGTCGAGATAGGATCCGAGCGCGTTGAAGCCGGCTGCAGCCATGGCGGCATAGACGCCATCGGCAATCGCGGTGCCCAGCCCTCCGGCAACGCCGGCCCAGAAGCCACGCTCCAGCGTACGATTGATGCAGAGCGCCCCTATGGGTCCGAGTGGTGCCGCGATCGCGACGCCCAGCACGAGCCCTTTCCCGAAAAGGAGCGCGTCCATGTCACTCCGTGCCGATCACGTAGCTGCGTTCACTCGCCGTCGACAGCGCGATCATCGTCTCGCTGCGCGCAATCAGGCGCTCGCCCTTCAAGTCGGCGAGGAATGTCTCGATGCCCGTGAGGTCGGCCGTCCGGATCTTCAGCATGTAGGACCAGCTACCGGTTACATGATGACATTCGAGCACGGCCGGGTGGGATTCTGCATAATCGCGAAAGGCAGCCTGTTCGGTGTCCTGCGGCAGGGTCACCAGCATGAAGGCGGTGATCGGCAGGCCAAGCGCCGCAGGATCCACCTCCAGGGTGAAGCGTCTGATGGCTCCCGACGCGACCAAGCGACGGATGCGTTCATTGACGGCGGAGGGCGAAAGCCCTACCACATCCCCGATGCTGGCGAGCGAACGGCGAGCATCCTCGGCTAAGAGATCGATAATTTTGCGGTCACTGGTATCCATAACCGCAGTTTATTTGCCTACATCGATATATCGCAAGATATTTTTTCGAATCTTGGCGAAAAAGAATATTCTCACCGAATGAGAGCCGCCGAACTCTCCCGATCGGCGCATCGCCGTTCAAATCAGGCAGGAGCTGCCTGTCGCTGTTTCGCGAGTTCCGATAGATCAGCAGCCTTCAACTCCACGGACTCGCCGCAGCCACAGGCAGATGTCTGATTCGGGTTGTGGAAGGTGAAACCGGACCGCAGCGTTGTGGTCTCGAAGCCCATTTCCGTACCGAGCAGATAGAGAACTGCGGCCGGATCAATCCAGACCGAAGCGCCATCTTTCTCGATGCGGTCATCCCTCGGATTTGGTTCAGTCACCATATCGATGGTGTATTCCATCCCGGCACAGCCACCCTTCTTGATGCCCACGCGGATGCCCTTGGCATCGGGACCGGAATTCTCGACGATCGCCCTGACGCGTGCGGCAGCCGCATCGCTCATGGTCATTACCTGAAAGCCCATCGGCACAGTCTCCATCAACAACCGGGTTCAAGGTCCGGCGTTTCTTCTGGCAATGTAAGGGAGGCGCCTCGTCGGTTCAATAGCTTAGGCTGCCAAGTGTGCCGCAGGCAGCGCATTGCGAACATGCCCGTCGCCTGATGATGATCAATCCTTGAGCACGACAGGATCACCCGAAAAACTTGATCTTTATCAGAAGCTTGAAACGCGCTCTTGCATGACGCTCCCCTCGTCGGCGATCAAAAATATTGCAGTGCACAGCGGGAACGGATGCAAACTCGGGCAAAAGCTCCCGAAATCGATGGAAATTTTGACCATTCGGTAAATTATTTCCCCAGTCGACATCTAAACAACTGTTCTTATTGTTTTTTTCTGACTGGCATAGCGATTGCTTCGTTCTCTGCGAAACAAAAAGGGCGCCCGGCGCGCCTCCAGAAGCGGAGAACAGATATGGAAATCGGCGTCTTTATCCCGATCGGCAACAATGGCTGGCTATTGTCGGAGAATGCCCCCCAATACAAGCCAAGCTTCGAACTCAACAAGGCGATCACGCTCAAGGCCGAATCTTACGGCTTCGACTTTGCGCTTTCGATGATCAAGCTGCGTGGTTTCGGCGGCAAGACGGAGTTTTGGGACTACAATCTCGAGAGCTTCACGCTGATGGCGGGCCTTGCTGCCGTCACCTCGAAGATCAAGCTGTTCGGCACGGCCGCGACCCTGATCATGCCGCCTGCGATCATCGCGCGCATGGCCACCACGATCGATTCGATTTCCAATGGCCGCTTCGGCGTCAATCTGATCACTGGCTGGCAGCGTCCGGAATACAGCCAGATGGGGTTGTGGCCAGGCGACGACTATTTCTCCGACCGCTACGAATATCTCACCGAATACACGACGGTGCTCAAGGACCTGCTGACGACTGGCCAGTCCGACCTCAAGGGCAAGCACTTCCAGATGGATGATTGCCGGATGAAGCCGATCCCGGAAGGCGATGTGAAGCTGATCTGCGCCGGATCCTCCAACTCTGGCATGGCCTTCTCGGCTCAGTTCGCGGACTATTCGTTCTGCTTCGGCGTCGGCGTCAACACGCCCAAGGCTTTCGCGCCGACCAACGAACGGCTGCTGGCCGCCACCGAAAAGACCGGCCGTGACGTACGCTCCTTCGTGCTGACCATGGTTCTGGCCGAGGAAACCACCGAGGAAGCCTTTGCCAAGTGGGAACACTACAAGGCAGGTGCCGACGAGGAAGCGATCAAGTGGCTTGGCCTGCAAAGTGCCGTCGACACGAAATCCGGTTCCGACACCAATGTCCGCCACATGGCGAACCCGGTGTCGGCCGTCAACATCAACATGGGCACGCTGATCGGCTCCTATGCCGAAGTCGCCGCCATGCTCGACGAGATGAGCGAAGTGCCTGGTACCGGCGGCGTGATGTTGACCTTCGACGACTTCCTCGAAGGCATCGAAAAGTTTGGCAAGTTCGTCCAGCCGCTGATGAAGAGCCGTGCGCATGTCAACCAGATGTTGGAGGCCGCCGAATGAGCGAGGCCGTTGTTGCAGGCTATCAGCCACGCCCGGAACTGGCCAAAAGCGTCACGCTTCCGGCCCGCCCCGAACCGATCACGCTGAAGCCGTCGGAAACGGCCGTCGTGGTCGTCGACATGCAGAACGCATATTCGACCGAAGGCGGTTACGTCGATCTCGCCGGCTTCGACATCTCGGGCGCAAAGGGCACGATTGCCAACATCAAGAAAACGCTTGATGCAGCCCGCGAAGCCGGTGTGCTGGTCGTCTATTTCCAGAACGGCTGGGATCCTGATTATGTCGAGGCTGGCGGCCCCGGATCGCCCAATTGGCACAAGTCGAATGCGCTGAAAACCATGCGCAAGCGGCCCGAGCTGCAGGGGCAACTGCTTGCCAAGGGCACCTGGGATTATGCGATCGTCGACGAATTGCAGCCTAAGCCGGGTGACATTCTGGTGCCGAAGAGCCGCTATTCCGGCTTCTTCAACACCAACATGGACTCGGTTCTGCGGGCCCGCGGTATCCGCAACCTGGTCTTTGTGGGCATTGCCACCAATGTCTGCGTGGAAAGCTCGCTTCGCGATGCCTTCCACCTCGAATATTTCGGCGTGATGCTCGAGGACGCGACCCATCACCTCGGCCCCGACTTCATCCAGCAGGCGACCGTCTACAATGTCGAAAAGTTCTTCGGCTGGGTCGCGACCGTCAACGACTTCTGCGGTGCGATCGGACAGGCAGCGCCTGCCGATGCCGCTTGATACCATCACCATTCAACAAACGGAGAGAGTGAGAATGCCCAAGACCATCGTCGTTCCCGAAGGCACATCCAAGCCGCTTGCCCCCTATTCGCCCGGCACGCTAGCCGATGGCATCCTCTACGTCTCGGGGACCCTTCCCTTCGACAAGGACAACAACGTCGTGCATGTCGGCGATGCGAGCGCACAGACACGCCATGTGCTGGAGACGATCAAGTCCGTCATCGAGACAGCCGGCGGCACCATGCAAGACGTGACCATGAACCACATCTTCGTCACCGACTGGGCCAACTACCAGGCGGTGAACAAGGTCTATGCGGAATATTTCCCGAGCAACGAACCGGCGCGCTACTGCGTGCAATGCGGGCTGGTGAAGCCGGATGCGCTGGTCGAAATCGCGACCGTCGCACACATCGGGAAGAAGTGAGGGGAAGCACAGCCCCTCATCCCCCGCCGGGACCTTCTCCCCGCAAGCGGGGAGAAGAGACCTTTACGCAATCGCCTGCACCTGGGCTTCCCCTGCACAAAGGGCGGCCATTCCCTCTCCCCGCCTGCGGGGAGAGGGTCAGAGTGAAGGGCTAAGCCAGAGCAAAGACGTATGCATTACAACATCCACGGCCTTACCTCCCCCGATGCGCCGACAATACTGCTCTCGTCAGGCCTCGGCGGCTCGGCCGGCTATTGGGCACCGCAGATCCCTGTCCTGGCCGAGCGGTTCCGCGTCATCACCTATGACCATCGCGGCTGTGGCAAGACGGGTGGCTCAGTGCCCGAGGTTGGCGGCATCACGGCCATGGCCGACGACGTGCTCGAAATCGTCGATACGCTCAAGCTCGAAAAATTCCATTTCATGGGTCATGCGCTGGGTGGCCTGATCGGGCTGGATCTGGCACTGCGCAGGCCTGAGCTCATCGAGAGCCTGATTCTCATCAATGCCTGGAGCAAGGCCGATCCACATTCCGGGCGCTGCTTCGACGTGCGCATCGCGCTCCTGGAAAACGCCGGCGTCGAGGCCTTCGTCAAGGCGCAGCCGCTGTTTCTTTATCCGGCGATCTACATGGCGGACAATCCGGAGAAGTTGGCGACAGAAGAGGCGCATGCGCTCGCCCACTTCCAGGGTCGCGACAATATCCTGCGCCGGATCGCGGCGCTGCGCGCCTTTGATGTCGATGACCGCCTCGGCGAGATCCAGACGCCGACGCTTGTCGTTGCCACCCGGGACGACCTGCTCGTTCCCTATTCGCGGTCGCTGCGCCTCTCAGACGGCTTGGCGAACGCAAATCTCGTGCTCACCGTCGCCGGCGGACACGCCGTCAACGTCACCTATCCGCAAACATTCAACAGCGCGGTCACCGACTTCCTGTCGGGCCTCGAACGCGCGTGAAAGGACCTGCCATGCTGGCCACCAAGACCATCGCCCCTGTCGCAGCCGAAGGCAGCTCGCCGGAAGTGAGTGCGGCCTATCGCAACGGCATGGCCCGCCTCGCCGCAGCCGTGACCATCGTCACCACCGATGGCCCTGCCGGACGCGCCGGCTTTGCGGCAACCGCCGTCACCAGCGTTTCGGACAATCCGCCGACGCTGCTCGTCTGCCTCAACAAGGGCAGTTCAGCCTATCCGGCCGTTACCGCCAACGGCCTCGTATCAGTCAACGTGCTCGCCGCCGAGCATGAACCCGTCAGCCGGCTCTTTGGCGGCAAGACGCCCGTCGATGAGCGCTTCGCCGCCGCCACCTGGGATACGACGGCATCAGGCACGCCGCGCCTCGCAGACGCCCTCGTCTCGTTCGAGTGCCGGATCTCCGAAGTGCATGACGGAAAGACCCATGACGTTCTGTTCTGCGAAGTCCTCGATGTCACCACCCGCGAGGAGGGCCAGGCGCTCGTCTATTTCGACCGCGCCTATCGCACCGTCTGAATAGCTGTGTCTGAAAGCAAAACGGCCCGCGCAAGGCGGGCCGTTTCATTAATTGCCTAATTCTCTCAGTACCAGCCGACGGCGACCTGCGCCTCTTCGGACATGCGGTCCGGCGTCCACGGCGGATCGAAGCTCATTTCCACTTCGACACCCGACACGCCTTCGACCGAACCTACGGCATTTTCGACCCAGCCCGGCATTTCGCCGGCGACCGGGCAACCGGGGGCCGTCAGCGTCATGACGATCTTGACCGTGCGATCGTCTTCGATATCGATCTTGTAGATCAGGCCGAGTTCGAAGATGTCGGAGGGAATTTCCGGATCATAGACTGTCTTCAGCGCGGCGATGATATCGTCCGACAGGCGGGCAACTTCATCCGCCGGGATCGCGGTGTGGATGATGCCGTCACGGACATCGGGCTTGGTTTCGGTGTCACTCATGGTGTTCATTCCTCAGGCGAAGAAGCTGCGGGCGTAATCCAGCGCGTCCGCCAGCGCATCGACTTCTTCCCTTGTGTTATAGAGACCGAAGGACGCCCGGCAAGTGGAAGTCACGCCGAAACGGGCGAGCAGCGGCTGGGCGCAATGGGTTCCGGCGCGAACGGCAACGCCGCGACGGTCGATCATGGTGGAGACATCATGGGCATGAATGCCGGCGAGTTCAAAGGAGAAGATCGCCCCCTTGCCCGGCGCATTGCCGATGATGCGCAGCGAATTGATCGCCGAGAGACGCTCATGCGCATAGGCGCGCAAGCTTTCCTCATGGGCGGCAATTGCCGGACGCCCTAAGCTTTCCATATAGTCGAGCGCATAACCTAGGCCGATCGCCTGGACAATCGGCGGCGTGCCAGCCTCGAAACGATGCGGCGGCTCGTTATAGGTGACGCGGTCTTCCGCGACTTCGATGATCATCTCACCGCCGCCCATGAAGGGGTCCATGTCGCGCAGGCGATCCATCTTGCCCCAGAGCACGCCGATGCCTGAGGGGCCGTAGAGCTTGTGGCCGGTGACGGCATACCAGTCGCAGCCGAGATCCTGAACATCGACGGGCATGTGGACAGCCCCTTGGCTGCCATCGACCATGACGGCTATTCCGCGCTCATGGGCGATCCGGCAGACTTCCTTGATCGGCACGACCGTGCCAAGCGCGTTCGACATATGGGTTATGGCGATCAGCTTTGTGCGCTCGGTCAGGCAAGCCACGAATGCTTCCATGTCGAAGGCACCGTCATCGGTAACAGGCGCCCAGACGAGCTTGGCACCCTTGCGCTCGCGCAGGAAATGCCAGGGCACAATGTTGGAGTGATGCTCCATGATCGAGAGCACGATCTCGTCGCCCTCGCCGATATGCTTCATGCCCCAGCCATAGGCGACCGTGTTGATCGCTTCGGTCGACGACTTGGTGAAGATCACCTCGTCAATCGAGGGGGCATTCAGAAAACGGCGCACCTTTTCGCGCGCCGCTTCGTAGGCGTCCGTCGCGGCATTGGATAGGAAATGCAGGCCACGATGCACATTGGCGTATTCGTGGGCGTAGGCATGCGAAACGGCGTCGATCACGCTTTGCGGTTTCTGTGACGAAGCAGCATTGTCGAGATAGACCAACGGCTTGCCATAGACTTCGCGCGACAGGATCGGGAAATCCCGCCTGACAGCTTCGACGTCATATCCTGTCTTTACCGCGATCGTGTCAGCCATGATGCTCCAGCCAGTCGGTGATGATCTCTTCCAGTGCCTCGACGAGCGGCTCGTTTTCGAGCTCCTCGACGATTTCGGCAACGAAGCCGTTGATCAGCAGCGCGCGCGCCTTCTTTTCCGGAATGCCACGCGACATCAGGTAGTAGAGATGGCTCTTGTGAATGTCGGCAACCGTTGCGCCATGGGCGCACTGCACGTCGTCGGCAAAGATTTCGAGCTCGGGCTTGACCGAGAATTCGCAATCGTCGGACATCAGCAGCGTGTTGCAGGCCATGCGGGCATCGGTCTTCTGGGCGTCCGGTGCAACCCGGATCATGCCCTGGAAGACACCACGGGCACGATCAAACACAACGTTGCGGATCACTTCCGTCGAAGTCGTGTTGGGCACGTCGTGGCCAAGCGTCATGGTGACATCGGTATGCGTGTCACCGCCGAGCAGGTTGACCGCACGCATCATGAAATCGGAGCCTTCGCCTGCCGTCTTCACATGCACTTCCTGGCGAACCAGTTTGCCGCCGGCATTGATGATGAAGAGGCGGAACTTGGCATCCGTGCCGAGTTCGGCGCGGATCTGACCGAGATGGGTATCGGCATCGCCTTCGCCCTGCATAATCACCCAGGTGATTTCGGCGCCTTCACCAAGCTTCAGGTCGGCGACGACGGAGGCAAGCGCTGCCGAACCGCTCTGGCCGACATGGCGCTCGATGACGGTTGCCTTCGAACCCTTGCCGAAGGTGGCGGGGAAACGCAGATGCAGCTGGCCGGCGGCATGCACCGACTGCAGCTCGATCGGGGCTTCGATCTCGGCGTCATCGGCCACGTCCAGCGTGAAGCCGTCACGCACGAAAGCGCCGTTCAGGCGGCCGATCGTGTCGTCACCGTTGAAGGTGGTCAGGCCTTCGGCGGCGTCACCATTCGTCAGCGCATCGCGATAGAGCGAAACGGCAAGGCCTTCCGGCAGGGATGCCGGTACCTCAGCCACGCCCTGCAGCACGTTGAGCACGGTTGCACCCGAAACCAGCGAACTGATCGCCTTGGCCACCGCCTGCGGCTCTTCGGCCGGAAGCGCCCGCAGCAGCGCCTTGAGGTCCGTGTAGTGGAAGGTCTCTACGCGGCGCGTCGGCAGACCCTGGCGCTTCAGGGCGTCGAACAGGCCGTCGCGCTTCAGAAGCACGGCGCCATCGCCCGGAAGGCTGCCGATCTGGTTGGTATAGGCGTCGATGATCTGGGTCTCGGCTACGGTGAGCCGGTTGGCCGCTTGCAATGTCATCGTTGCAACTCCTTTAAAACTTGAGAGCCCTTAGGCGGCCTGACCGGTGATGTCGGCATAGCCGTTGGCTTCGAGTTCCAGCGCCAGGCTCTTGTCACCCGACTTGATGATCTGGCCCTTGTAGAGGACGTGCACGCTATCCGGCACGATGTAGTCGAGCAGGCGCTGGTAGTGGGTGATCACGACGGTTGCGCGATCCGGACGCTTCAGCGCGTTCACACCATCAGCGACGATCTTCAGCGCATCGATGTCGAGGCCGGAATCGGTTTCGTCGAGGATGCAGAGCTTCGGCTCGAGCAGCGCCATCTGCAGGATTTCGGCGCGCTTCTTCTCACCGCCGGAGAAGCCGACATTGAGAGGACGCTTCAGCATGTCGGGGTTGATCTTCAATTCGCCGGAGGCTTCCTTGACGCGGCGGATGAATTCCGGCGTTGTCAGCTCGTCTTCACCACGCGCCTTGCGCTGCGAATTCATCGCGACCTTGAGGAACTGCATAGTCGCCACGCCCGGGATTTCGACCGGATACTGGAAGGCAAGGAAGATGCCCTTGGCAGCGCGCTCGGCCGGGTCGAGTTCCAGAATGCTCTCGCCGTTATAGAGGATGTCGCCTTCGGTCACTTCATAGTCTTCGCGGCCTGAGAGTATGTAGGACAGCGTCGACTTGCCGGAGCCGTTCGGGCCCATGATGGCAGCGACTTCGCCGGCCTTCACGGTCAGGTTCAGGCCCTTGATGATTTCGGTGCCGTCTTCGGCGATGCGGGCATGGAGATTGCGGATTTCAAGCATGTCTGTGTTCCTGTTTCAGGCAGCCGGATCACTTCGACCGCGTGTAAGAATGATGAGCAGCCCCCGCCAGATCATTTCCAACCAGTTGTTGGAATACAAGGCGACGAAGAGAACTAGGAAGACCCAAGAAATCAGGAAAACCTGCGAGGATCGCCTGCCAATGGCCTGCATCCTTTTCTCGAGATACTTATGCTCCTGCTTCTTCGTCTCGGGCGGCTCCGTTTCCATCAATGGCGTTTCAAGCTGACGTCAGCCAACGCTTCCCTCCAGCGAGATGTTGATCAGCTTCTGCGCTTCCACCGCAAATTCCATCGGCAGCTGCTGGATGACGTCGCGGACGAAGCCGTTGACGATGAGGGCGATTGCCTCTTCTTCCGGGATGCCGCGCTGCATGGCGTAGAACTTCTGGTCCTCGGAAATCTTCGAGGTCGTCGCCTCGTGCTCCACCTTGGCCGTCGAGTTCTTCACCTCGATGTAAGGCACGGTATGCGCGCCGCAGGTGTCGCCAATCAGCAACGAATCGCAATTGGTGAAGTTGCGGGCGTTTTCCGCCTTGCGATGCATCGAGACCTGGCCGCGGTAGGTGTTCTGCGACACGCCGGCCGAGATGCCCTTGGAGATGATCCGGCTCTTGGTGTTCTTGCCGAGGTGGATCATCTTGGTGCCGCTGTCGACCTGCTGGTGGCCGTTCGACACGGCGATCGAGTAGAACTCGCCCTGGCTGTCGTCGCCGCGCAGAATGCAGGACGGGTATTTCCAGGTGATCGCCGAACCGGTTTCGACCTGGGTCCAGGAGATCTTCGAACGGTCGCCACGGCAATCGCCACGCTTGGTGACGAAGTTGTAGATGCCGCCCTTGCCTTCCTTGTCGCCGGGATACCAGTTCTGGACAGTCGAATACTTGATTTCGGCGTCATCCATGGCGACGAGTTCGACCACGGCTGCGTGCAGCTGGTTTTCGTCGCGCTGGGGTGCCGTGCAGCCTTCGAGATAAGAGACGTAGGCGCCTTCCTCGGCGATGATCAGCGTGCGCTCGAACTGGCCGGTGTTCTTCTCGTTGATACGGAAGTATGTCGACAATTCCATCGGGCAGCGAACGCCCTTCGGAATGTAGACGAAGGAGCCGTCGGTGAAGACGGCGCAGTTCAGCGTCGCATAATAGTTGTCCGTGACCGGAACGACCGAGCCGAGATATTTCTTCACCAGATCCGGATATTCGCGGATGGCTTCCGAGATAGACATGAAGATCACGCCGGCCTTCATCAATTCGGCCTTGAAGGTCGTGACGACCGAGACCGAATCGAAAACGGCATCGACGGCGATCTTCGAGGTCTGGACGCCTGCCAGCATTTCCTGCTCGCGCAGGGGAATCCCGAGCTTCTCATAGACCTTCAGAAGCTCCGGATCGACGTCGTCGATCGTGGTCGGGCCGGCTGTGCTCTTCGGCGCGGCGTAGTAATAGATGTCGTTGAAGTCGATCTTCGGATAATCGACGCGGGCCCAGGTGGGCTCGACCATAGTCAGCCAGCGCCTGTAGGCGTCGAGGCGCCATTCAAGCATCCATTCCGGCTCGTTCTTCTTTGCCGAAATGAAGCGGACGATGTCTTCCGACAGGCCCTTCGGGGCCTTGTCGACTTCGATGGTGGTTTCAAAACCATACTTGTACTGATCCACATCGATCTGGCGGACCTGATCGATCGTTTCCTGCACAGCAGCCATGGTCGTTCTCCAATCTTGCCGGGCCAAATTCCGGCAGCTTGTTAACGTTGGGCGGTGACCCGCCATACTTAAGGTTCCCGAGCCACCATTTCACCCCTCTTGGCAAGGGAAAAACGACGTTTGGCCCGGTTTTTCGCCGCCTTAGGCGGCCTGCCCCGCCGGTTTGCGGCGGGCAGCAATCTTCACAAAGGCGCCCAGAAAGCGATCGATGTCGCTTTCCGTCGTATCAGGGCCGATCGACAGGCGCAGCGCCCCGGTCGAGGCATCCTCACCCATGGCGGTCAGCACATGGCTCGCGCCGACCTTGCCCGACGAGCAGGCGGCACCGGCCGATAGCGCAATACCTTCGAGATCGAAAGCGATCTGACCGGTTTCTGCCTTCAGCCCCGGCAGATGGAAGAAACTCGTATTGCCGACCCGCGCCTCGCCTCTCCCGTAGATGACCGTATCCGGTGCAGCAGCAAGCATACCGGCTTCGACCTTGTCTCGCAGCGCTGCGATCGCGGCATTTCGCTCGACCAGATCCTTCGTCATCACGAAGGCCGACGCACCAAAGCCGGTCACAGCTGCCAGGTTCTCCGTGCCGGCGCGGTGGCCCTTTTCCTGGCCACCGCCGCGCACCAGAGGTTCCGGCATCAGCGTTTCGCCGCGCGACACAAGCGCGCCAACACCCTTCGGGCCGCCCAGCTTGTGGGCCGACAGGATCAGGAAGTCGGCGCCGAGATCTGCGATCGACAGCGGAATGCGGCCTGCCGCCTGCACGGCATCAACCACCAGCAATCCGCCAAACTTCTTTACGGTGGCGGAGATCTCCCGGATTGGCTGGATGATCCCGGTTTCGTTGTTTACGAGCATGACGGCGACCAATGGCAGACCGTCTGCCGGATCATGCGACGCGAGCTGAGCGGCCAGCGCATCGACATCCAGTATGCCCGAACGGGTCACCGGAACTTCCGTCACCTGATCTGCGGAAAACCGGCCGCCGGCCCTCACTGCCGGGTGCTCAATGGCGGAAACATAAAGACGCCCGAGCGCCACACTGGACTTACCCATGCGATAGATGGGCGACAACACCTGATTGGCGGCTTCGGTCGCACTCGCGGTGAAGGTCACATGCGCCGGCTCGGCACCGACGAGGTGTGCCACCTCGCGGCGTGCCTTCTCGATGACGGCCCGGGCTGCGCGCCCCTCGGCATGAACGGAAGACGGATTGCCGGGCATTGAAAGCGCATCGAGCATGGCCTCGCGCGCCGCGCCCATCAGGGGTGCGGTGGCGTTCCAGTCGAGATAGATGCGCGCAGCGGCCATCCTTGCTTCAGACTCCCATACTCATGTCGGCGCATTTTCCTTGAAATATCCGCCGGGCTTGCCTTATGACACCTTCACCCCGGATGCGACGCCATCCAGTTTCGAACGGTTCTAAACTTCGTTCTAGAAAAGCTGACTGACGCCGTCAAGTCAGCTTTCTAATTTGGTGTTGACGAACCGCAAAAATGTCAGGGACCGGAACCTAATGCCCGAAGTGATTTTCAACGGCCCCGCGGGTCGTCTCGAAGGCCGTTATCAACCCTCCAAGGAAAAGAGCGCACCGATCGCGATCATCCTTCATCCGCATCCGCAATTCGGCGGGACGATGAACAACCAGATCGTCTACCAGCTGTTCTACATGTTCCAGAAGCGCGGCTTCACCACGCTTCGCTTCAACTTCCGCGGCATCGGCCGCAGCCAGGGCGAATTCGACCATGGTGCCGGCGAGCTGTCGGATGCCGCATCGGCCCTCGACTGGGTTCAGAGCCTGCATCCGGATTCGAAGAGCTGCTGGGTTGCCGGTTATTCCTTCGGGTCCTGGATCGGCATGCAGCTTTTGATGCGCCGCCCCGAGATCGAAGGCTTCATGTCGATCGCGCCGCAGCCGAACATCTACGACTTCTCGTTCCTCGCCCCTTGCCCGTCATCAGGCCTGATCATCAACGGCGACAGCGACAAGGTGGCCCCTGAAAAGGATGTGCTTGGCCTCGTCGACAAGCTGAAGACCCAGAAGGGTATCCTGATCACCCACAAGACGGTGCCGGGCGCCAACCATTTCTTCAACGGCCAGGTGGAAACGCTGATGGGCGAATGCGAAGACTATCTCGACCGTCGCCTCGAGGGCGAGCTGGTCCCCGAGCCGGCCGCCAAGCGGATCCGGTAAGATGATCCGGATCGTGGCCGATACAAACGTTCTCGTCAGCGCTTGTATCGGCCGCGGCCCAGCCTCGAAAGTGATCGAGGCGTGCCTGGACGGGCGTCTCGTCCCTTTTCTGTCCGGTCCACTTCTGCTCGAATACCGCGACGTACTCTCCAGAACAGAGCCTTTTGCGAACGGACGAATGTCCGCCAACGAACGGCTAGCGCTGTTGGATATCTTTGTTTCTCGCTGCCAATGGCGGACCGCGCATTTCAAGTGGCGGCCCAATCTCGTCGATGAAGCCGACAATCACCTGCTCGAATTGGCAATCTCGGCCAACGCGCATATACTCGTGACGTCGAACGTCCGAGATTTTGAAAAGGCGGAACTCAGGTTCCCGCACATCAAGATCGAGACACCAGCGGCTACTGTCCGGAGGCTTGAAGATGAACGCTTTAACCGTTGAGCTGAGTTCAGAGGTTCACGAAAAGGTGGATCTGATTGCAGCTGAGAAGGGTGTCTCTCCTGAACGCCTAGTGTCAGAGATGGCCGCGGAAATGGTCAAGCAACATGAGGCCTACCGGCTGTTCGAGGAAATGGCGGCGCGCGGCAAGGGAAGAGAAGCGGAAGCTCTCGAACTTCTTCGGCGTGATTAAACACTCTTTCGATTTCAGACTGTGATTTTGAATGACCTCACCCCTCACCTTTGACGCCGTCGGCCTCGCAGGCGGCGGTAACCGCTGCTACTGGCAGAGCGGCTTCCTCAAGGCCTATAGCGAACATCATCCGCTCAAGCCGCGCTTCTATGTCGCCGTTTCGGCCAGCGCCTATCACGGCGCGATGCACCTTGCCGGCGTCGGCGACCGTGTCAGGGCTTCCGCCTTCGCCTTTGCCGAAAAGGGCCATCGCGGTGTTGACTGGCGGGCGCTCCGGCGACGGGAATCGCCGCTCGTGGTCGGCGCCCTCTTCCGGCAACTGCTCGCAGACGCGTTTGGCGAACAAGAACTCGCCGCGCTAAAGGCAGCACCGCCGATGCTGATCCAGCTCTCCGGCCTGCCGGACTGGATGCCCGGTGCGCTCGGTGCACTGGGCTCGATCGGCGCCTACCAGATCGAGAAGCTTCTGACCGACGGCACCCATTCCAAGGCTGGTCTGCGGATGAGATTGCGCCCCACCTGGATCTCGACGCACAATTGCGACTATCCCGGCGAACTGGTCGATGCGCTGATGGCAACCTCGTCTGTGCCGCCCTTCATGCCGGTCGGGCGCGTCAGGGGTCGCGCCTATCTCGACGGCGGCCTCGTCGACAATCCGCCGCTGATGAAACTGAGCGAGGTCGAGACCAAGGGCTGGAAGACACTGCTTCTGACCACCCGATTTGGCCGACAGCCGCCTTCCTCCCCCAATCGCGTGGTGGTCGGCCCGAGCGAGGACATCCCGGTCAGCAAGTTCTCTGTCGGCGACGCGGCCGGGATCCGGCACGCCTATGAAGTGGGTTTGCGGGACGGGCTGGCGTTTGCGCGATCCGCATAAACGGCTCGGGTCATTTCAAAGAAGCGGCAGGGTTCCCCTCGCACGGTGCGCATGTCGATTTCCCGGAAGCCTGTCTTTTTGAGGATGTGTAAGGAGGCCGCGTTGTCGACATGCGCCATGGCCTCCAGCCGCTCCCCAACCTCAGCCTCGAAGAACCACCCAACCAGAGCGCTAGCGATCTCGCCGGCATATCCCATCCCCCATTTCGACCGTTCGATCGAATAGGCAAGTTGATGGACCTGCGCGTCCTCATACCAGCTGATGCCGGCGCGCCCGACGAATTGCGAACCACTGGCCGTCATCAGCTTCAAGGTGGAGAAGCCATGGCGGTGAAAGCCTGTCCGCCACCCCGCCAGTCGCTCTCGTGCGTAGTCCCGATCCCAGGGCTTGCCGTTCCCGACATAGGCGCTGGTCTCCGGCGTGCCGTGCAATTCGACAAGACGCTCTTCGTCACCATCCAACCACCGTGTCAGGACAAGACGCGGCGTCCGCAGGATCACGGATGGCGCCAGCACACCACCAATGACCGGCGCTTTCACGCCGGTCGTTCCCGGAAAGGTCAGCGGAAGCCCTCGTGCCGAGCGCACCGCAAGATAGGCCCAGGCTTCAGCTTCCATGGCGTCGCCGTTGAAGCCGGCCTCTTCAGCCGTCAGGACTTTTGCTCCCTTTTCGCCGGCGAGGCGAACCAAATCGCCCATGATAATCCGATTGAGGCGTCCCCCGCCGCAGATCACATAGGTCTTCGGAAAACTGGGCAGATGGCCGGCCGATTTGAGGATCGCGGCTGCCGAGACGAAGGCAAGCGTACGGGCGCCGTCCGACAGTTCGGCCTCGTGGCCTTCAGGCGGACGAAAATCGTTGCGGTCCAGCGAGCGGCGCGTGCTTGCGGTGAAGAAGGGATTGTCCAGATAGCGCTCGGCGAGCGGCATGATGACCGAACCTTCAGAGGCGATGCGACCGCCGTCGTCGTAAGGTATGCCCGCATGGGCCTCGACCCATTGATCGATCAGCGTGTTGCCGGGTCCGCTGTCAAAGCCGATGATCGTGCCGTCGCGGTCGAGGAAGGTCAGGTTCGAGATGCCGCCGATATTGACGAAGCAGACCGGCCAGTCCTCTACCGGAATCTGATGGGCGAGCGCCTGGTGATAGACCGGCACCAGCGGCGCACCTTGCCCGCCATGCCCCATGTCGTTGGCGCGCATATCGTAGACAACGTCGATGCCGGTTTCGACTGCCAGCAGCGGCCCGTCGCCGAGCTGCACGGTGAGCGCTTCATCCGGTCGGTGCAGGACGGTCTGACCATGAAAGCCGATGAGGTCGATATCCCCAGGCTTCAGCTTCTGTTGCTGCAGGAAAAGGCCGATCGCTTCCGCATGCCGTAACGTCAGGTCTCTCTCCATACGGGAGAGTTCACCCGGGCGGTCGTCGCGGCATCCGATCGCCCTGGCATCGTCCAGCGCCTGCTTCAGCCGGTCGCGGAAGGCCGGCTCGTAAGGAACGGACAGACAGCCGCCACGCTCAACGATTGCCTCGCCATCGGTGCGAACCAGCGCCACATCGATGCCATCCATCGACGTGCCGCTCATCAGGCCGATCGCCGTCTTCATTTCCGCCATATGCCACCCGATTCGAACGCCTGTGTTGCCGGACATTCATGACCGAGACGGGTGCACAATTCAAAAAACAATGCTAAAGCCCGCGCGGATTTTAAAGTGTGCCACCGAAAGACCAGAGAAACCGAAAGCAACAGCGTCATGACGAAGTTCAAGTCCGATTTCCTCCGCATCCTCTCCGAGCGCGGCTTCATTCATCAGATGTCCGATGAAACGGGGCTCGACGACCTGCTCGCCAAGGAAAGCGTGACGGCCTATATCGGCTATGACCCGACGGCTTCCAGCTTGCATGTCGGCCATCTGATGCAGATCATGATGCTGCGCTGGTTCCAAGCCACCGGCCACCAGCCGATCTCGCTGATGGGCGGCGGTACCGGCATGGTCGGCGACCCCTCCTTCAAGGAGGAGGCGCGCAAGCTGATGACAATCGAGACGATCGAAGAAAACATTGCTTCGATCAAGCGCTGCTTCTCGCATTACCTCGACTACGACAAGGGTCCGAAGGGCGGCGCCCTGATGATCAACAATGCCGAATGGCTGCGTCCGCTCAACTATCTCGAATTCCTGCGCGATGTCGGCCGGCATTTCTCGGTCAACCGCATGCTCTCCTTCGACAGCGTCAAGACGCGGCTTGACCGCGAGCAGTCGCTGTCCTTCCTGGAATTCAACTACATGATCCTCCAGGCCTACGACTTCGTCGAGCTGAACCAGCGCTACGGCTGCCGGCTGCAGATGGGCGGCTCCGACCAGTGGGGCAACATCATCAACGGCATCGACCTTGGCCACCGCATGGGCACGCCGCAGCTCTATGCACTGACGGCACCGCTGCTCACCACCTCGTCGGGTGCCAAGATGGGCAAGTCGGCCTCGGGTGCAGTGTGGCTCAATGCTGACCTGCTGCCGGTCTATGACTTCTGGCAGTACTGGCGCAACACCGAGGATGCCGATGTCGTTCGCTTCCTCAAGCTCTTCACCATCCTGCCGATGGACGAGATTGCGCGTCTCGCGGCACTTGGTGGCTCGGAGATCAACGAAGCCAAGAAGATTCTCGCCACGGAAGTGACGACGCTGCTGCATGGCCGGGAAGCCGCTGAGCAGGCTGCCGAAACGGCCCGCAAGACCTTCGAGGAAGGGGCGCTTGCCGACACGCTGCCGACTATCGAGGTCGCCTCGGCGGAACTCGAAGCCGGGATCGGCCTGCTCGGACTGATCGTCAAGGCGGGCCTTGCCGCCTCGAACGGCGAAGCCCGTCGTCATGTCCAGGGCGGTGCGGTCAAGATCAATGACGCCGGCGTCTCCGACGAGCGCATGTCTGTGGGCACTGCAGAGGTCACGGCGGATGGCGTGATCAAGCTTTCGCTCGGCAAGAAGAAGCACATCCTGATCAAGCCGGTCTGATCAACGACCAAGCCCCAGGAACGCCTTTGAAAAGCCCGCAATCGCGGGCTTTTCTGCATTGGTGAACAGCTGTTAACGCATGGCGCATTTTTCGCCAGCCCACCCGCCCTGCCGCATATCACGGCAACCTCATGCACAAATGCATAGCAGTCGCATATTATTTGCACTGCACAATATTGTTTTACGAGCGTATAAGAAGGTCAATCGCCGATGCGGGAAAGACCGCAGGATCAGCGAACATTCGACGAGGAAACGACCATGAACCCGATCCGCATTGCAAAGAACTGGATCAGCTACCGCCGCACGATGAACGAACTGGGCAACCTGTCTTCGCAGACCCTGAACGACATCGGCATCACCCGCTACGAAATCCGCAACATCGCTTCGCGCTCCTTCCGTTGATCGGACCTGCGCAAAGCAGCCTGTCAAACGGCACCGCATGGTGCCGTTTTTGATTCCTGCGTCGCGAATGTGAACGCTCGGTGCGCTGCATGGCTTCAGACATGATGGACCTCGCGCCGCGAGCCGTGATATGGAGCCGCCCATGACAAACAGCTCCTTCTCTCCCATTCATATCATCGGCGGCGGTCTTGCAGGCTCGGAGGCCGCCTGGCAGGTGGCCCAGGCCGGCGTCCCGGTCATCCTGCACGAAATGCGCGGCGTGCGTGGCACCGATGCACACAAGACCGACGGCTTGGCCGAGCTGGTCTGCTCCAACTCCTTCCGCTCCGATGATGCGACCTCGAATGCCGTCGGAGTCATCCATGCCGAGATGCGGCTCGCGGGCTCGTTGATCATGGCCTGCGCCGACAAGCATCAGGTGCCGGCCGGTGGCGCGCTCGCGGTTGACCGTGATGGCTTTTCGGAAGCAGTCACGGCCGAGATCCAACAGCATCCGCTGATATCAGTCGTCCGCGAGGAAGTGACGGGCCTGCCGCCGGAAGACTGGGATCTCGCCATCATCGCGACGGGCCCCCTCACCTCGCCGGCGCTCGCCGAAGCCATCCGCGAACGCACAGGCAAGGACGCGCTCGCCTTCTTCGATGCCATCGCGCCGATCGTGCATACCGACAGCATCGACATGGACACCTGCTGGTTCCAGTCGCGCTACGACAAGGTAGGCCCTGGCGGCACGGGCAAGGACTATATCAACTGCCCCCTCGACGAGACGCAGTACAATGCCTTCATCGACGCACTGATTGCCGGTGACGCCGTCGGCTTCAAGGAATGGGAAGGCACGCCCTATTTCGACGGCTGCCTGCCGATCGAAGTCATGGCCGAGCGTGGTCGAGAAACGCTGCGCCACGGGCCTATGAAGCCGATGGGCCTCACCAATGCCCACAACCCGACCGTCAAGCCCTATGCCGTTGTACAGCTGCGCCAGGACAATGCGCTTGGTACGCTCTACAACATGGTCGGTTTCCAGACGAAACTGCGCTACGGCGCCCAGGCCGAGATCTTCCGGATGATTCCGGGGCTGGAAAATGCGGAATTTGCACGCCTCGGCGGGTTGCACCGCAACACCTACATCCACTCACCGACGCTACTCGACCAGAGCCTGCAGCTGAAAGCGCGCCCCGGTCTGCGCTTCGCCGGCCAGATCACCGGCTGCGAAGGCTATGTCGAGAGTGCCTCGATCGGCCTGCTGGCCGGTCGCTTTGCAGCAGCCCAGCGCAAGGGCGAGACGATCAGCGTGCCACCGGCGACCACCGCGCTTGGCTCACTGCTCAACCACATCACGGGCGGCCATATCGTTTCCGACGAGGAGCCGGGTAAGCGCTCGTTCCAGCCGATGAACATCAATTTCGGATTGTTCCCCGAACTCGAGCCCGGTTCGATCGTCAAGCCGGAGGGCGTCAAGCGCTTCCGCGGCAAGGACAAGACGATCATGAAGCGTCAACTGATCGCCGCACGCGCCCTCGAACACTGCAAGACCTGGCTCGGCGCCGCCTGACGGGAGTGTCCGGCGTCAGCCCGTCGTGCCTGAGGCGGGGTCCGCCTCTCGGTCGGCGTGGCCGAGGTAGTTTCCGAGCAACCAGAGG
Organism: Agrobacterium sp. MA01; assembly: GCF_009650195.1. NCBI lineage: Bacteria > Pseudomonadati > Pseudomonadota > Alphaproteobacteria > Hyphomicrobiales > Rhizobiaceae > Agrobacterium > Agrobacterium sp. MA01. Next base: position 1,582,940 of record NZ_CP045854.1, on the reverse strand, counting down.
GAAACCTCTGCCGCGATTGCCGGGTTGGCAAAGGTGAACTCGCCATTGTGGAAGGATGCGTCGAGAAACTCGACGGCGATCCCCTTGCCGTTCGGCAAGGGGCCGACACGCACAGTGCCGGGCTCGATCAGATGGCAGGCGAAATGGTTGCGCATGCTGCGCATGAAGCCTGCCTTGTTGTCATGCAGACGGACGAAGACGGCCTTGCCGTCGACCGTGGCGTGCAGGCTGCGGATTGCCTCCTGCGGAAAGGCGCGGCCGAATTCGAGAATAGCGAGGCCAGCGTCCTGAAATCCCTCATCCTCCTGGCGCATACTACGCGTAGAGAAATAGGCCACCCCCATGACGAGCGCAAAGACGATACCCCAGGTCACCATGATTTGATCTCGCCTCCTTCCGCACACACATACTATCGCAATGGCAGCTAACAGGCGAGCCTTGCGTGAACGTGGTGTATCCGGGACGTGGCCGCTATCTCAGAGCCGACCCGTCAGCAGCAGGCGCATCATCGCCATCTGCCGTCGCCATTGCGGCGGGCGAATATCGGTCGAGAGAGACGCACGGCCGATCTTCATCGCCCGCTTGAGCACCGGTTCTGCAAGCGTCGCAGGCAGGAAGGCGGCAAGCAGGCTCTTCGGTATCGCCCCGGCCGCACGCGCCTTGCGCAGGTGATCGAGACCGAAACCGGCAAAGGCCTGGATGGCGGCAGTCACCCGCTCGTCGTTGCCCCGGGCCAGAAATGCGTCCCGGTCCAGTCCGACGGAGGCAAGGATCTGTGTCGGCAGGTACACCTGCCCTCGGGCCCGATGGATCGGCATCAGCAGGATAGCACCAGCAACTGCAAGCGCCACACCTGCATGCCCTGCGATCTCGGATACCGCTTCGGCAGCCTCTGCATCAAGGACCAGAGATGAAAGCTGGATGAGCGCCGCCGCCGTCTCGCCGGCATAGCCTTCGAACATCGCGGTCGTTTCCATCGGATCGTCGTAAAGGTCGAAGATGCGCGCGTCGGCCATGGCGACGAGTGGCGCCACAGGCAGCCGCCAGGTCTGTACGGCGCGAAGAAGCTCGGCTGCAACGGGGTTTGCAGCGGTCTCGCCATGCGCCGAGCCCTCGAGCAGGTCGCGCCAGTATTGCAGTCGCACCTCGCCCGGCAAGGGTTCACGGACGAGGTCGCGCACGCGGGCAAGCTCGGCGTTGTAGGCATAGAGCGCGACGATGGCAGCACGCCGATCGGCCGGCATCAGAAGGCTCGCGAGATAGCGGTCGCGATCCGACTCTTGCAAGGCCCGCAGGCAAAGAGCCTCATTGGCCGACGGGGTCTCGCTCACAATGCACCTTTCGAGGGACGGGTTCAGACTGCGATCAACGCGGCCGCGACCGGACGCTGCTCGGCCAGCATGATGTTATACGTGCGGATTGCAGCACCGGTTCCCATGGGATCGGTCGCAATGCCCCTCGCCTTCAATGCGACCCGCAAATCGGGGTCGACAAGGCGCAACTGCCGGCCGGTACCCAAGAGCAGAAATTCGATGCCGGTTTCGGCAAACACGCGCGCGAGCGAGGCTTGCGTGATCGGCTCCTCCTCAGCCTGCTCCCAGCCATAGACACCAGAGGGAAGCAGGAGAAGCGATCCACGATGCGACATGTCGGCAAAGCGGAAGCCACCATTGCCGTAACTGTCGATACCGGGCCGCCCGGGGAAATGGGCGTCACGGATGGTGACGCCCTTGTCTCCGAAGCCAAAAACCATCGGATCAGGCCCCGGCCTTGGCCGGAACCTGCTCGCCCTCGGTCTCGTCCCGCTGGAAGTTTTCCGGACGCAGCTTGAAGGCGATCAGAACCGGGCCAGCGATGTAGATCGACGAGAAGGTTCCGATCAGAACGCCTGCCAGCATGGCGAAGGTGAAGGAGGCAATGACTTCCCCGCCGAACAGATAAAGCGCGCCAAGGGCGAGCACCGTACTGCCGGCGGTCAGAACCGTACGCGAGAGCGTCTGGTTGATCGATTCGTCGATCAACACCTCAAGCGGCATCTTCTTGTATCGCCTGAGGTTTTCTCGCATGCGGTCATAAACGACGACCGTATCGTTCAGCGAGTAACCGATGATCGTCAGGATCGCCGCGATACTTGTCAGGTTGAATTCAATGCCAGTCAGGACGAACAGGCCGAGCGTGAAGACAACGTCGTGCAGGGTCGCGATGATTGCGCCCAGCGCGAACTGCCACTCGAAACGGAACCAGATGTAGATCAGGATGCCGAACAGAGCTGCCGCAACGCCGATCGTCGCCGAATAGGTCAGGTCGCTCGAGACCGATGGTCCGACCACCTCGACACGGCGGAAGTCGTATTCCGCTTCCAGTTCGCCACGAACCTTGCTCAGAGCCGACTGTTCGGCATTCTCGCCGCCATCCTGCGCCTGCAGGCGGATCAGCGCGCTGGCATCGTCGCCGAAGCCCTGCGCCTGCACTTCGCCGAGGTTCAGCTGGCTCAGACGGTCGCGGATATCGGAGAGATCGGCGGTTCCGTCACGTGCCTGCACCTCGATGATGGAGCCACCCTTGAAGTCGATCCCGAGGTTCATGCCGACGGTCGCAAACCCGACCAGGGAGGCAACCGAGATGAGCATGGCCAGTCCGAAATTGAACTTGCGGGCCGCCATGAAGCGAATGTTGCGGTTGTCGAAGAAACCAGTGCGTACGCTTTTCGGAATGTGCTTCGGGCGCTTCCAGCGGTACCAGAAGGCCATCAACCAGAAGGTCAGGGTGAAGGCGGTAAAGACGGTCGTCACGATACCGATCGACAGGGTGACGGCGAAGCCGCGCACTGGGCCGGACCCGAGGAAGAAGAGAACGACGGCCGCGATCAACGTCGTCAGGTTCGCGTCGATGATCGTCGCAAAAGCCTTCTTGAAGCCGACCTCGATCGCCTGCACCAAGGGTCGGCCGTTGCGGGCTTCCTCTCGAATGCGCTCATAGATCAGAACGTTCGAGTCGACGGCCATACCCATGGTGAGCACGATACCGGCGATGCCAGGCAAGGTCAGCGTAGACCCGATCATCGACAGGGCCGCAAGGATCAGAGCAATGTTCGCCGCTAGCGCGATGTTCGCCATCACGCCGAAGGTGCCATAGAAGGCGAGCATGAAGAGAACGACCGCAATGCCGCCAATGATGCTGGCGGTCACGCCGGCATTGATGGAATCCTGGCCGAGACCGGGGCCTACGGTGCGTTCCTCGACGACCGTCAGCGTCGCCGGCAAAGCACCGGCACGCAGCAGAACCGCAAGATCGTTTGCCCCTTCGACCGAGAAATTGCCGGAGATCTGCCCGGAACCGCCGAGGATGGGCTCGCGAATGACAGGCGCGGAAATGACCTGCTGGTCGAGGACGATGGCGAAGGGATTGCCGACATTTTCCTGCGTTGCCTGGGCAAAACGCTGGGCACCGCGGCTGTCGAAGCGGAAGCTGACGACCGGCTCATTGGTGCGCTGGTCAAAGGCTGCCTGGGCATCAACGAGGTTTTCACCCGAAATCAGCGCCCGACGCTCGATGAGATAGGGAACGGCCGGGTCATCGGCCGAATAAAGGATCTCCGACTGTGCCGGCGGACGCGTGTTCATCGCTTCCGTGACCGGCATCGTCGTGTCGACCATGTGGAAGGACAGTTTGGCCGTCTGGTTCAGAAGCGCTTTCAGGCGCTGCGGATCAGTCAGGCCCGGGACCTGGACGATGATGCGGTCATCCCCCTGGCGCTGGATGAGCGGTTCGGTCGTCCCCAATTCGTCGACACGGCGGCGAACGACTTCCATCGACTGCGTCAGGGCAGAGGATACGCGGTAGTCGATGCCCGCGTCGGTCAGCGTCAGGCGCAGCACGCCGCCCTCGGCCTGCTCGAGAGCAACCTCCGTCACAGAACCGCCGGTCAGACCGCCGATGCTGACGGGATCGGTCAGCGAGCGCAGCGCTTCGATTGCTTCCGGCACCTTGTCCGCATCGGTAATGCGAACCTGGATCTGCTGGCCGACGCCGGAAAGGCCCGTATAGCGGATGCCGGCTTCGCGAAGCTGGGTCCGGACGTCGCCGACGATCGTCTCAAGGCGTTCCTTGACGATATCCTGGCGCTCGAGCCTCAGCATGATGTGCGAGCCGCCCTGCAGGTCGAGGCCGAGCGTCACCTTGCTCGTGGGGAACCAGGAGGGGAATGCTTCCAGTTCCTCGTCCGTGAAGGCATTGGGCAGGGCGACAAGGACGCCGAGCGCAACGGTCAACCAGATGAACAATGTCTTCCAGCGGGAAATGTAAAGCATGGAACTCTCGAATCAGGGCATCGGAAAATGGCAAAGGCCGGCGCAAGGCCGGCCCAGCGGGATCAGGCGGCGGTTTCGGTCTTGACCGGTTCGCCCTTGACGCGGACTTCCGCCACATACTGGCGCATTGCACGAACCTTCACGCCGTCGGCGATTTCGAGTTCGAGTTCCTTGTCGTCGATCACCTTGGTAACCTTGGCGACGATGCCGCCACCCATGATGACCTGATCGCCACGACGGATGGCAGACAGCGTCTCTTCACGCTTCTTCATCTGCTGGCGCTGCGGACGGATCAGGAAGAAATACCAGACCACCATCAGCGGTGCGAAGAGCAGCAGCATTTCCAGTCCGGATCCCATCGCGCTCGGGGCAGCAACTGCGTCCTGGGCAAAGGCCTCGGTGATAAACATGAAAGACTCCCTATTGAAGCGTATTGGGGAGCCGCCCGGCCCCCTCGTCAGGTCGCCGGAATATAGTGAGAGAGCCCATGAATGCAACAGAAACAGCGCCGGGGCGTACCATTTTCAGGCCCCTTACCCTTTATGCCCGCAATTCTGCGTGATACCGCCCAAGCTCAGGCTTGCACAGCCGGACCGGACGACGAGGAGCAGGACGATGGATGATCAGACCGTGAGCGCACTTCTGGCGGAAGTGAAGCGTCTCACCGAGGCCGTGGAACGGCTGGCAGGGCCGGCGCCCGCCGTCAACGACTGGGAGGCCGCAGACTGTTTCGTCTGGTCTCCGGCACGGCTTCACCTGCAACCCGTCAAGCGACCGAACCGGGTGGAACTGGGCCTGATCCGCGGTGTCGACCATGTGCGCGACATCCTGCACGAAAACACATTGCGCTTCGCCGAAGGTTATCCTGCGAACAACGTGCTGCTCTGGGGTGCGCGCGGCATGGGCAAGTCGTCACTGGTCAAGGCCGTCCATGCCGACATCATCAAGACCAACGGCATCGCGCTGAAGCTCGTCGAAGTGCATCGGGAGGATATCTCGACGCTGCCGGGGCTGCTCGAGATTATCAAGGATGCGCCGCACCGGATCGTCGTCTTCTGCGACGACCTGTCATTCGATCACGACGACACCGCTTACAAATCTCTGAAGGCAGCGCTGGACGGCGGCGTCGAGGGCCGGCCGGACAATGTGCTGTTCTACGCCACCTCTAACCGGCGCCATCTTTTGCCGCGCCACATGATGGAAAACGAGCAGTCGACGGCGATCAACCCGTCAGAAGCCGTAGAGGAGAAGGTATCGCTCTCGGACCGGTTCGGCCTCTGGCTCGGCTTCCACAAATGCAGCCAGGACGACTATCTGACGATGATCGACGGCTATGCAGCGCATTTCGCGCTGCCGCTGCCCCGCGAGCAGTTGCATCACGAAGCGCTGGAATGGGCAACCACGCGCGGCGGCCGCTCAGGGCGCGTTGCCTGGCAATACATCCAGGATCTTGCCGGACGCCTGCGGATCTCCACCGACCGCCGCTGAATCTCTCCACCCGCAGAATCAGAAAGGCCCGGAGCGCGAGCTCCGGGCCTTTTCACTGACCTGTACGCAATACACTATTCCAGGTAAGTGATCGGGTTGACCGGTGCTGCATCCTTGCGGACTTCGAAGTGCAGCATCGGACGCTTGACGTTGCCGGTCATGCCGGATGTAGCGATGGTCTGGCCGCGCTGGACCTTCTGGCCACGCTGAACCGACAGGCTGTCGGCATGGCCGTAGACGGTGACCTTGCCATCGTCGTGACGGACGAGAACCGTGTTGCCGAGTTCCTTGAGGCCGTTGCCGGCATAGATGACCACGCCGTTCTCGGCGGCCTTGATCGGCGTGCCCTGCGGCACGGAGATCGCGATACCGTCGCTGCGCTTGCCATCGATATTGGCGCCAAAATTGGCGATCACGGCACCGCGGGCCGGCCAGCGATACTTGCCTATGCCGGTCAATTCGGGTGCGGCCGTTTCCGGCTTGGCAGCGGCGACTTCCGTCACCGACTTGTTGGCGGCCGGGGCCTGGTATTGAGCGGGCTGACCGGCAGCCGGCACGGAGGCCGTCTTGACCGGATCGGCGGCCGCTGCAGCCGGAGCCTGGGCAACTGCGGGTGCCGCGACCCTCTTTGCCGGGACGACGAGCGGCTGTCCGATGCGGATGTTGCCGCTGGCCAGATTGTTTGCCTTCTTCAGGTCATCGACCGAAACGCCGTTGGCCTTGGCGATGCGCGCCAGGGAATCGCCGGGCTTCACGATGTAGGAGCTGGCACCAGCACCGGCGCCCGCATCCGACTTGCCGGTGGCGGCCGATGCCGAGACCTGCTGCTTCTCGCGGGAATTCGGGGCATTCGGCAGGACGGCGACGTTCTGCTGCTGGTCGCCCGGCAGCACAGGCTTGCGGCCATCGGTCGGCAGGCCGGAAGCATCGGCCGCAGCGCGGGCAGCATTGGGACCGCCGAAGGTCGGGATGATCACGAGCTGGCCGGGGGCCGCATCGCTGACATGGGTCAGACCATTGGCCTTGAGGAGTTCCTTCTGCGGAACGCCATAGCGATCGGAGAGCGTCGCGATGGTCTCGCCGGGCCGCAAGGTCACGCGGGCAGCACCGGCCGTCGACCAACCGCCCTGACGGGGTGTCGAACCGGTCGATGTCGGCTCGGCCAGAACCTGACCTGGGTTGACTGCAGCCACCTGACCGGCTTGCGGCCGAGGCGCAGATGGGAAGGGCTGCGCAAGCGCTGCAGCACGCTCGGAATTATTGCCAGAACCTGATGGCGCGGCGAGTTCGGCGCGCTGCACGGAGGCCGGCGTGCTTGCCGCCCGGGCAGATGCCGGTGCCTCGTAAGCCGGGCTTGCCGGCATCGGCTGTGCCATGGCCTGAGACTGGCCGTACATGCCGCCGCCACCGATGTTCTCGGCGGGGACCGGCGGCTGATTGCGCAGCGCTGACTGACGTGGGATGGAGGCTGTGGTCAGACTGTCGGTGGAGAAGACCGAGCTGAAGCGCGAGGCGTCTGAACTACACCCGGCCGCCGTACCGGCCAGGAGGAGCGCGCCGCACAAACGAGCGACAGACAATCCAGCTTTCGGCGATACACTTTTACGCATGACTCGACCCACATATGACACAACTTGATGTGGGTTCATTAAAGCGCGTTAGTATTACCGGTCAGTTAACCCCGTGGATTCGTTATGAACGAATTCGGCGAAGCGCATATAAATTATGCAAAGGCGGGCGCTCTTGCGCCTGCGCTCAAAGGGATCTGGAAAGTTCGAAAAATATGAATTCAGAGGTGCTGGGCAATCTTCGGCTGCAGGGGCAGGAAGGGCACCTCGAACAGATCCTCCCGTTCGAAGCGGCTCCCGGTCTTGGTCAGACGGACCATGACGCAGCGCTCCTCGTCCAGCATGATCGGTGCAAGCAGCATGCCGCCGGACACGAGTTGTTCGGCAAAGAATCGGGGCATGACGGGATAGGCCGCCGTGGACACGATACGGTCGAAGGTCCCCTCGCCCGGCAGCCCGTTCGAGCCGTCGACCTGGCGCAGGATAACGTTACGAAGCGCAAGCCGCTCCAATCGACCCTGGGCGCTCGCAATCAGGGTCTTGTATCGTTCGATCGAGATCACCCGCTCGGCGAGCCGCCCGAGAACGGCGGTCGCGAAGCCACTGCCAGTGCCGATCTCAAGCACCCGATGTCCTGGCTTCACCTGCAGCATGGAAAGCAGTCGAACGGCGAGATCCGCGCCCTCCATGAACTGCCCGCATTCGATCGGGATCGAGCGGCTGGAATAGGCGCTCTGGGCGTATTCGGGCGGAACGAAGCTCGAGCGATGCGTCTGCTCGACGGCCGTCAGCAGGTCGAGATCGGTGATGCCTTCGGCCCTGAGCCGCAGGACCAGAGCCGCAAAGCCCTCGCGCTCGACCAGAGCAGATCTCACACTGCATCCCCATCGGCGAGCGCTGCCGCAACCATGTCCTGCACTGCATAGTCGGTCATGTCGAGCTTCAGCGGCGTCACGGAAATCTTCTTCTCGCGCAGCGCATGAATGTCGGTTCCGGCGCGGAAGTTGCCCTTGCGGTCGCCGAATCGCAGCCAGAAATAAGGAAGGCCGCGCCCATCCTGACGCTCTTCCACCGAGAGGCCGAAGTCCAGCTTGCCCTGCGACGTGACATCAATGCCCTGCACCTCTTCCGGTTCACAATTCGGGAAGTTGACATTGAGAAATGTGCCGGGTGGCAAATCGATCGTCGAAAGCTTCTTCAGAAGATCCGGCGCCAGGGCTTCTGCAACATGCCACGGGATCGGCGCACCCGCCTCGTAGCTATAGGCCTGGCTCAGCGCGAAAGACCTGACACCGTGCACCGTCCCTTCGATCGCACCGGCAACCGTTCCCGAATAGGTCACGTCGTCGGCCATGTTTGCGCCGGCATTGACGCCGGACAGGACGAGATCAGGCTTGCGGTCGAGCACCTTGCGGATCGCCATGATGACGCAATCGGTCGGCGTGCCACGCAGGGCAAACTTCTTGTCGTCGAGCTCGCGCAGACGCAAGGGTTCCGAGAGCGTCAGCGAATGGGCAAGCCCGCTCTGGTCGGTCTCTGGCGCGACGATCCAGACATCGTCGGATAGGCTGCGGGCGATGCGCTCCAGGGAGGCAAGGCCCGGAGCGTTAATACCGTCGTCATTCGTCAGCAGGATGCGCATGGTCACTCCGGTTGCGGCGTGATCAGGCCGCCTTCTCGATTTTCTTGATGCCGCCCATGTAGGGCAGCAGAACGTCAGGCACAGTGATCGAACCGTCCTCGTTCAGGTAGTTTTCCATGACGGCGATCAGGCAGCGGCCGACGGCCGTGCCAGAACCGTTCAGCGTGTGCACGAAGGTCGTGCCCTTGCCGTCCTTGTTGCGGTAACGCGCATTCATGCGTCGGCCCTGGAAATCGCCACAGACCGAGCAGGAGGAGATTTCGCGATAGGTGTTCTGGCCCGGCAGCCAGACCTCAAGGTCATAGGTCTTGCGGGCGCCGAAGCCCATGTCGCCGGTGCAAAGCGTCATGGTGCGGAAGTGCAGGCCAAGACGCTTCAGGACCTCTTCTGCGCAGGCCGTCATGCGCTCATGTTCGGCCATCGAGCTTTCGGCATCGGTGATCGAAACGAGTTCGCATTTCCAGAACTGGTGCTGACGCAGCATGCCGCGTGTGTCGCGACCGGCAGAGCCAGCCTCCGAACGGAAGGACGGTGTCAGTGCCGTGAAGCGCAGCGGCAGCTTTTCCTGGTCGAGGATTTCGCCCGAGACGAGGTTGGTCAGGGTGACCTCCGCCGTCGGGATCAGCCAGCGACCGTCGGTCGTCTTGAACAGGTCTTCCGCGAATTTCGGCAGCTGGCCGGTGCCATACATGGCGTCGTCGCGCACCATCAGCGGCGATGACACTTCGGTATAGCCGTGTTCGCTCGTGTGCAGATCGAGCATAAACTGGCCGAGGGCGCGCTCAAGCCGAGCGAGCTGGCTCGTCAGGACCGTGAAGCGGGCGCCCGAGAGTTTCGCGGCGCGCTCGAAATCCATGTAGCCGAGGTTCTCGCCAATCTCGTAGTGCTCGAGCGGCTTGTGGTTCCATGTCGGCTTTTCACCGACAACGCGAGCGACGACGTTGTCGTGCTCGTCCTTGCCAACGGGCACGTCATCATGGGGAATGTTCGGGATGCGCGACAGGGCGTCGTTGAGCTCAGCGGTAAGCTGGCGTTCTTCCTCTTCGGCTGCCGGCAGCGTGTCCTTGAGCGAAGCGACTTCCGCCTTCAGCTTCTCGGCGAGCTCCATGTCCCTCTGCGCCATGGCGGCGCCGATTTCCTTGGAGGCCGAGTTGCGGCGCGACTGCATGTCCTGCATCGCCTGGGCGACAGACCGGCGCTTCTGGTCGAGCGCGATCAGCGAGGCAGACAGCGGCTCGGCACCGCGCTTGGCGAGTGCGGCGTCGAGGGCCTCGGGGTTTTCACGGATCCACTTGATATCGAGCATCGTCGTTCCAGGTCTTGGTTTTCGACCGGGATCGGAGCTGGCCGGCGGCCACGTCCGGCCCCATGTCGGCATGGGTTGAATGCGGCGGGACCGCCCGGTCTGCCTCAGGCCTGCTCTTTAGAGCCAGCCTCGGCGAGTTCCGTGGCAGCGCGCTTCTTTTCGATGAGTCGCGCCGCATAGATCGCAACCTCGTAGAGAAGGATTGTCGGCAGTGCAAGACCGATCTGGGACAGCGGATCCGGCGGCGTCACGATGGCTGCGATGACGAAGGCAACGACGATGAAATACTTGCGCTTGTCGGCAAGCCACTGGCTCTCGAGGATGCCGACCCGCACCAGAAGACTGGTGACGACCGGCAACTGGAAGACGAGGCCGAAGGAGAAGATCAGGGTCATGATCAGACCTAGATATTCCGAGACGCGCGGCAGAAGCGAGATCGCAACGCCGCCCTCTTCAGGCGCCTGCTGCATGGCCAGGAAGAACCACATCACCATAGGCGTGAAGACGAAATAGACGAGCGAGGCGCCGAGCAGGAAGAGGATCGGAGACGCGACCAGGAACGGCAGGAAGGCAGCGCGCTCGTTCTTATAGAGGCCCGGTGCCACGAACTTGTAGACCTGCGAGGCTATGACCGGAAAGGCAATGACCATGGCGCAGAAGGCGGCAACCTTCACCTGGGTGAAGAAGAATTCCTGCGGCGCCGTATAGATGAGTTCGGTCTTCGTTACGTCGAGCCCGGCCCAGTCCACTGCCCACTTATAGGGGACGACCAGCAGGTTGAAGAGCTGCTTGGCGAAGTAGAAGCAGACGAGGAAAGCGACGAAGAAGGCGCCGAGCGCCCACATCAGGCGCGAACGCAACTCGATCAGATGCTCAATCAACGGCTGGGGCTTGTCGTCCATATCGCCGCTCATGCGCGGTCCTCACTCTTGCTCTTGCGTGCCTTGGGCGCCGGCTTGGCCGTAGGTTCGGGAGCGGGCGCGGCCTTTGCCTTGGCAGAAGCAGCCCCAACAGTCGCCGGCTTCGGCTTCGCGGTTTTGGCGGCCGGGTTCGCTTCGACAGCGACGGGCACCGTCTTGGTCGACTTGGCAGGCGCTTTTACAGCAGCTGGCGCCTTGGCGGCCGGCTTGCGGGCTGCCGTCTTCTTTGCAACCACGGGCGTAGCTGCCGGTGCGGAGGTCGCCGGAGCCGTGGCAGCAACCGCAGGCGCCGCAGCGGCTGCTGCCGGCGCAGGTGCTGCTGTTGCGGCGGGTGCTGGCGACGCGGGCTGGGCGACTGCTGCCGGCGCAACAGGCTGCTGGACCACGGGCTTCAGCTCCTCGGGCGGTTCGCCAAGGCCGAGCGGCATTTCGGGCAGGATCGAATTGTCCTCGTAGCCGTTGTCCAAAGGCGCGGATTTTGGATCAAGACGCGTGGACCGCTCCAGGTCGGACTTGATCTCCTGCCCCATCTGCCGCAGCGGATTGAGCGTCTCGCGGATCGTGTTTGCCGGATTGAGCGACCGGATGTCGTTGACCGAATTCTTCAGGTCATCGAGCTCTGCCTCGCGCAGGGCCTCGTCGAACTGGGCGCGGAATTCGCCTGCAGTCTGACGCAGGCGCTTGGTCATCTTGCCAAAGGCCCGGATCATCGGCGGAAGGTCCTTCGGACCCACCACGACGATCAGGATGACCGCAATCACCAAAAGCTCGGTCCAGCCTATATCCAGCATGCAAACGGGCTCCTGATGCCACGCCATGGCGCCTCAAGACGGGCGCCGGTCTTCCAAGATTTCAACGAAGAACGGGCAGCTCAAGGAGCCGCCCGTCCGATCGGCTTCGGCCGATCACTTTACCTCGTCGGCCTTGTGGTCGACCGTCTTCGTCACGGTAGGCTGTGCGTTGGAGGCGGTCTGCTTCTCGCTCTCGTCCTCTTCGCTGATGCCCTTCTTGAAGCTCTTGATGCCCTTGGCAACGTCACCCATCAGTTCCGGGATCTTGCCGCGACCGAAGAGAAGCAGGACGATCGCCAGAACGATGATCCAGTGCCAAATGCTAAACGAACCCATGCCTGCCACTCCTTAGATTTTCGTTTCCCCGATGTAGGGGCTTTGCGGTGTCTTTTCAAACACCAAAATGTCCTTGGGCTCAACCGCAATCGTCACGTCGCGCGCACCCGCTGACAACATGTCGGCCCGAATCCGCGCTCGAACCGGCCGCTCTGTGCCGGGAACGGCAAGATCGAGCAGCTCGACGACGCCAAGGAAGCGCCGCGCAATGATGCGGGCCGGAATGGGACCACCGCTGTCGTGAACCGACAGTCCGGAGAGCCGCACGGCGACCTCAACCTCGGCGCCTTCGGCAATGTCTCCGGAATCGGCGGCCCCCAAGGGCGTCTCGACGCGACCGCCACGCACTCTCCCGGAGAATTCGTTGATCTCCGAGAAGAAGGCAGCCGCGAAAATGTCGTTGGGCCGGCGATAGAGATCGTCCGAGGTCCCAACTTGCACGAGCCGACCATTCTTCAGCAATGCAATCCTGTCGGCCATGCGCATGGCTTCCTCAGCGTCATGGGTGACGACGACGGCAGTCGCGCGGGTCTCACGAAGAATTGCGAGCGTGTCGGCCCGCACGGTGTCTTTCAGGCGCGAATCGAGGCCGGAAAAGGGCTCGTCCATCAAGAGCACGCTCGGCCGGGGTGCGAGCGCTCTCGCCAGTGCCACGCGCTGCTGCTCGCCGCCCGACAGGGCGTGCGGAAACTTCTCGGCATAATGCGCGAGGCCGACGCGCTCCAGCGCAACCATGGCTTCGGCCACAGCCTCTTTGCGTGGCAGTGCAGTGAGGCCAAAGCGGGCATTGTCGAGAACGCTCATGTGCGGGAATAGGGCAAAATCCTGAAACATCAGCCCGATGCCACGCTTCTCCGGCGGCAGAAAGGTTTGGGGACCGGCCACTTCGCGGTCGTTGATCAGAACCCGGCCTGCGGCCTGCGCCTCGATACCGGCAGCGATCCTGAGCAGTGTCGTCTTACCCGATCCGGAGGGACCCAGCAGGCAAAGCACTTCGCCCGGTTCGGCGGTCAGCGACACGCCACGGATCGTCTCCTTGCCGTGATAGCGATGCTGAATGTCCTCGAAGGTCAGGCGCGCGGCAAAGGTTACGCCCGCCGTGCGCTGGCCGTCTCCATGCTGGATCTTCGCTGGGTTCATTCTGCCGTCCGCGCGGCTCATCCCGGATCGTTGCGGATTTTTGGAGCCGCACGACCCGGCATCACCGGTCACCGTTGAAAAAGCTGACCCTATTCCTCTGCTTCACCGCCCGGAGTCAAGAGGCCGAGTTCCTCAAGGTCGAGCTGGGTAATCGGATCTTCCTCGTCGGTCAGATCGTCGTGGGCCATGGGAAGCGGTATGTTGAAGTTGGCGGGGATGCGGCCAGACAGCAGCCCTGCCCCCTTCAATTCTTCGAGACCGGGCAAATCACGCAGCTCTTCCAATCCGAAATGATCGAGGAAATCGCGGGTCGTGCCGAGCGTGACAGGACGGCCGGGCGAACGACGGCGACCGCGAAACCGCACCCAGCCCGCCTCCATCAGCACATCGAGCGTGCCCTTGGAGGTCTGGACGCCTCTGATGTCCTCGATTTCGGCGCGCGTTACCGGCTGGTGATAGGCAATGATCGCAAGCACTTCGAGGGCGGCACGCGAGAGCTTCTTGACCTCGGCCTCGTCGTTGCGGATGGCAAAGGACAGGTCTGCGGCTGTGCGAAAGGCCCAGTGGTCGTCGACCTGCACGAGGTTCACCCCGCGCGCAGCATAGTCCTGCTTCAGCTGGTGGAGGATTTCGGGCGCTGAGATACCGCGCGGCAGACGCTCCTCGATAAAGCTTGTCGAGACGGGCTGGGCCGAGGCGAAGACGAGGGCTTCGGCGATCCTCAGCGCCTCGCGGCGATCGAGCTCGGCGCGCAGGGATGCGGAATGACCGCCCTCCTCTGGTTCCATGCCCTCCTCCGGCTCGAGATCGTCCACATCGGCCACGGCTTACTCCACCGCCTTGAGCGCCTCGGCCCTCGGGCCGCTGCGCATGTAGATCGGTTGAAAGGCACCGTCCTGGCGGAGTTCGAGGCGGCCCTCGCGCACCAGCTCAAGCGAGGCTGCGAAGGCACTGGCGATCGCGGTCACCCGTTCCTCCGGGCTCGGCAAGTAGCGCAGCAGGAAATGGTCGAGCGCCGTCCAATCGGAGATCTCGCCGATCATGCGGGTGAAAATGCCGCGCGCGTCCGAGAGTGACCAGACGCGCCGCTTCTCGATGGTCACCTGCGTGATTGCCTGGCGTTGACGCAGTGAGGCGTAGGCGGTCAGCAAGTCGTAGAGCGATGCCTCATAGGCACTTACCGCGCGCGAGGGGACATGCTCCGGCGCCCCGCGCGGGTGGACGTCACGACCGAGACGATTGCGGTTGATGAGGCGGCTTGCGGCCTCGCGCATCGCCTCCAGCCGCTTCAGGCGGAAGGCAAGCGTCTGGGCCATTTCCTCGCCCGAGGGACCATCGTCCTTCGGCTGCTGCGGGATCAGAAGACGCGACTTCAGATAGGCGAGCCAGGCGGCCATCACGAGATAATCGGCGGCAAGCTCGATGCGAATGCGCCGCGCACTTTCAATGAAAAGAAGATATTGCTCCGCCAATGCCAGCACCGAGATGCGGGCGAGATCGACCTTCTGGTTTCGGGCGAGGAAGAGCAGCAGATCCAGCGGCCCTTCGAAGCCGGCGACATCGATCAGCAGCGCGGGGTCGCTTGCGGCCCTCTCCTCGGCCGTATCCTGCCAGAGGCTGTCCATCGGCGTCGGTGCCGGTGTCTCCCCGTTGGAAGTCCGGTTCAAAACCGTCGGCTGGACGGGGCCACGCACCATCAGGCCACCGCCATCAGGTTGGCGAATTCGTCGCGAAGGGCCTGCTCGTCGGCAGCTTCCGGAACACCAAATGCCGCCTCGACGGCATCCGCCCGCTCCCGTGTCTTGCGGGAGAGCTCCGACACGGCTGCTGCAACGGCTTTCATCTCGTCCATATGGCCATGGCAATGCAGGACAACGTCAAGGGCCGCAGCGACACGCACCGCCCGCTCGCCGATCGTGCCCTTCAGTGCATTCATCGAGATATCGTCGGACATCAGCAGCCCCTCGAAGCCGATCGCCTTGCGCACGATTTCCTCGGTCACAATCTGGGAGGTCGAGGCGGGATGATCGCGGTCGATGTCGGTATACACGACATGGCAGCTCATGCCCATCAACTCGTGGGCCAGCGCCTTGAAGGGCACGAAATCATGGGCTTCGAGTTCAGCCCGCGGCACGGTCACAACAGGCAATTCGTGGTGGCTGTCGGCCATACCCCGACCATGGCCAGGGATGTGCTTCATGACCGGCAGCACGCCGCCGGCCTTCAGGCCATCGGCTGCCGCCTGCCCCATCTTGGCAACGACATGCGGATCGTTGGAATAGGCCCTGTCGCCGATGACGTTGGAGGCACCGACGATCGGCACATCGAGGACCGGAAGGCAGTCGACATTGATGCCGAGGCGATAGAGATCGAAGGCGTGCAGGCGCGACATCAGCCATGCGGCGCGCAGCCCCTTCTCAGCGTTCCGGTCATAGAGCGCACCGAGATCGGCGCCGGAGGGATAACGCGGTGCGATCGGCTCGCGGATGCGCTGCACGCGCCCGCCTTCCTGGTCGATCAGGACCGGAACTTCGGCGCCGCCACCGACCGTCTCGCGCATTTCGGCGACCAGATCCTTGACCTGCTCCGCCTCGCCGATGTTGCGCCCGAAGAGGATGAAACCCCAGGGCTGTTCATCACGATAGAAAGCCTTCTCGTCAGGGCTCAAGCGCTGGCCGAGGCAACCGAGGATCATGGCTTTGGCGGGGCGGGACTGTGTTGTCATGGCAAGACCATATCGAGAGGGAGAAGAAAGCGAAGGGCCCGGCAGTGAGCGCCAAGCCCTCATACACAAAAAAAGAGGCGGAACACGCGGTTCCGCCTCTCGAAGATTTGAAAATTGGGTCCGACCTCAGCGAGAGACGAGGCAGCTTCCACCGGCGGCGCGATACTGCTCACAGAGCGCCACGGCGTCATCCTTGGAGCCCGCGACGACCCGCACGCGGTAGAAGGTGCCCTTGCCGGGAATGTCCGCCTGACGGATTTCCCAGGGCTTGCCACCCAATACGCCAGCAAACTTGGTGGACAGGTTGCGATAGCTCTTCTGGGCGTCGGCCTCGGACGGCAGGGACGCGATCTGAACGCCGAAGCTGCCCGCCGGTGCTGCAGTGGCAGGAGCAGGCGTTGCCGCGGCCGGTGATGCGGCAGCAACCTCAGCCGGGGCTGCTGGCTGCGCCGGTGCCGTGGCAGCAGGAGCAGACGGACGAAGATTGCCCTGATCCGTTACGGTGCCGACGACGTTGACCGGCTGGTCGGCCGGGCGGGTCGTCGGGACCGGCGCACGCGATGCGGTTGTATCTGCGGGAGCCGCTACCGTCTCTGCCGTCACAGGCGTTGCGGCAGCCAGCTCAGCTGCAGCGGTCGTCGTGGCGGCAGGGGCAGTCGCCGACGCGTCGGTCGTACCACCCGGGGTCACGACGCGGGTATCGACGGTCCTCACAGTATCGGCGGCATTGGTGTTCGGGACGCTCGGCGGTGCAAGCACCGGAGCGTCGGCTGTCGATTGCGACGAAGGCGCAGACGCCGTCTCGACCGGAGCCGGTGTCGGCTCGGCTGGGACTTCCTGAGCGACTAGCGTGCCGTCGGGGCGAACGATCATCGTGCGCACCTTGCGCGGCGTGATCGTCGCCGGGTCTTCGGCGGCGGCCTGCGGCAGCTGGCCATCGGGGAGCAGGCGCGGATCCTCGGTTTCGCCAACAGGCGTCGCCAGGGCTTCGCTTCCACCATCCATCGGCAGCGTTTCCGGAATCAGGGTACGCTGGACAACATCGATCGGCTGCTCTTGCGAGGAAATCAGGCTGGGCTGCGTGGGATCCTCGACCCCATTGCCGGCCACGCGATCATAAACTGCCTTGTCCTGGTTCGGGACGGACTTGCCGCCCGGGTCCTCGGGGACAATCTTGACCGGAGACTTGTCAGCAGCGATCACCTGCGGCTCGCCGCTGCTCAGCGTGCCAACTGCTCCGCTGCCGAGCCAGGCATAGAGGCCGCCTGCACCAGCGAGCAGCACGATCACGGCCGTGCCAGCCATCAAATACGGCTTGATGTGACGGAAACGGAAGCCCTGCCCCTCACCTGAAATGGTGATGTGGCCACGACTTTCAGGCTCCAGAGCCCCCGAGGAGGTCATCGAGCTGCGGAAATCTTCCTCCAATGCCTTCTCGAAGGCGTCGAAGTCATCCAGCGGTGCGCCAGGTGCTCGGGCGCCCGTTGCTGCGGCCGGTGCAACCTCTGCAGCAACACGGCTCACTGCGGTCGGGTTCGGCTGGCGTGCTGCCGGCACCACGGGCTGCTCGAACAAGGTTGCCAATTCCGCATCGATGTCGATGTCGTAATCTGGCTGGGGCGCCTGTGCAGGGCGTGCATCAGCCACCGGAACGTCCGGCACGTCCATGCCGCTCAGGGTTTCCAGCAAATCGTCCTGCTCGGAGATCTCGGACGGATCGAAGGCAAAGCTGTCGTCGACCGGCGTTGCAGGGCGCGCGGGCGCGCTTGGCATGGC
Source organism: Agrobacterium sp. MA01 (assembly GCF_009650195.1). Classification (NCBI taxonomy): domain Bacteria; kingdom Pseudomonadati; phylum Pseudomonadota; class Alphaproteobacteria; order Hyphomicrobiales; family Rhizobiaceae; genus Agrobacterium; species Agrobacterium sp. MA01. The sequence goes on along the minus strand of NZ_CP045854.1, from coordinate 1,564,938 downwards.
GGGCGTAGCCACTTGGCTTTCAAAAGCCGGGCGAGCGACGGCCGCTGCAAAGGCGGAGGCCGATACGGTCGGCGCGGCAACATAGGCAGGTGCCGAGGTGCTGGCGCCGTAGGACGGTGCCGTGACAGCAGGCTCGACGCGGGCCGGTGCGACAGCAGGGGCAGTGGCAGCCGCGAACGCAGCAGCGCTGACGGCCGGTGCAGGCTGCGGCACAGATTTCTGAGGTGCGACGTCGAGCTCGGAAAGATCGAGCTCGATATCGTCAAGCTGCAGATCGAATTCCTGGTCATGGAAAGGATCGAATTCCTCGTCGGCAATCACAGGGGCCGCGCGCTGAACGACCGGCTCTGCGGCCTGGGGCTGAACGACAACATCCTCGTCGATCGCCAGTTCATCGAGAAAATCGAAGCTGAAATCGACGTCGTCGCGGTCCGCCACAGGCACTGCCGGAATGGGCGCAGGTGCAGTAACCGTCGAGGTGGCACGCGGCTCCGCCTGCACGGCGAAGCCTTCGAAATCAGCCGAAACGGCAGGAGCAACAACAGGCTCGATCCGCTGCGGAGCGGGAGTGCTTGTCGGAATTGGCTCTACCGGACCCGCAGCCCAGTCAAAGCTTGCCTTGCCGAAATCAAGCGCCATCGGCTCCTTCGCGACCGAAATCGACGGACCGCTCGGGGCATCGTAACCCTGCAGATCGAGTGCCGGAATATCGCGCGGCGGCTCGACAGCAAGCTGCGGCTCCGGGCGACGGGCCGGCTGGGCGGAAAAATTGGCGAGCGGCAGCCGCAGACGCGGCGGCTCGACCTGAGCCGGCTGCTGCGGCGCGACCGGGCGCAGATCAGCATCGGCGACAGCGAATTCAAGTTCGTCGGCAAGATCAAACGTCACTTCCGGCTCGACCTGCTCCGCGACAGGCGCGTGATCGACACGACCCGGCTCCTGGGCATCGGCCACGTACAGATCCATATCCGATACAAAGGCGTCATCATAAGCTGAGACTGGCTCAGGATATTCGACCGGTTCGGGCGCATAGGCCGCCTGCGGCGCAGAATAGGAAACGATCGGCTCCGACTCGAAACGCGGCTCTTCGCGGTACTGAGCCACAGGAACGCTCTCGACGATGGCCGGACGCGCGACGACCGGCTCGGGCACAGACAGCGGCGGCGCATAGGACGGCGGCGCGGGCGAGGCCTCATAGCCCTCGAACTCGCGCATCAATTCGTCTTCGAGATTGAATTCGGCCGAGCGCATGTCGGGCGCCTGCGGAAGCGAGACAACCGGCTCACGCTTCAGCGGCTGATCGAACCCAACGATGCGGGCGAGTTCCGCCAACGGATCATCATCCGCGAAACCGTCGCCCTGCGATCGAATGCTGTTTGCAGCCTGCTTCTGTACCATTACCTGTTCCACTCACTCACGCGACTCAACGCCTGCCAGCGCAATGTGGGGAATTGGTGACGATACTATCGCATTTCTACCGGAGCTTCGGTGCCAGTAATGGCCAGTCCCGACTTCAACACGGAGGCGACAGCATGCACCAGCCCAAGCCTGGCGATGGTTAATTCTCTATGTTTATCGTTAACAAAGCGTAATTCGGGCGAATCCTTGCCCTTGTTCCAGTGAGTATGGAGCGAGCTTGCCAGATCATGCAGGTAAAATGCAAGTCGATGCGGCTCCTGCGACAGTGCGGCCGCCTCGATGATCCGGGGATATTCGGCAAGCTTGGCAATCAGGGCGAGTTCCGTCGGATCTTCGATCTGTCCCATTACGGCACCGGCAAGGTCGAGCTGCTCGATATCGAGATCGGGCAAGGCTTCCTTCGCCTGGCGCATGATCGACATGCAGCGGGCATGGGCATACTGCACGTAGAAGACCGGGTTGTCCTTCGACTGCTCGGTTACCTTGGCGAAGTCGAAATCGAGCGGCTCGGAGTTCTTCCGGTAGAGCATCATGAAGCGCACCGAATCGCGGCCGACTTCCTCGACCACTTCACGCAGCGTTACAAAGTCGCCCGAGCGCTTCGACATCTTCACCGGCTCGCCGTCACGATAGAGCTTGACCAGCTGGCAGAGCAGCACGGTCAGCTTCGACTTGCCTTCCGAGACCGCGCGGTTGACGGCTTCCAACCGCTTCACATAGCCGCCGTGGTCGGCACCGAGCACGTAGATCATCTCGGAGAAGCCGCGGTCGAACTTGTCCTTGAAGTAGGCGACGTCGGCGGCGAAGTAAGTGTAGGAGCCGTCAGACTTCATCAACGGACGGTCGATGTCGTCACCGACCTCGGTCGAGCGGAACAACGTCTGCTCGCGGTCTTCCCAGTCTTCCGGCAGCTGCCCCTTCGGCGGCGGCAGCGTGCCGCGATAGACATGGCCCTTGAAGGTCAGGTCGTTGATGGCGGTACGGATCTTGGCGGCACCATTGGCATGCAATGTGCGCTCAGAGAAGAAGATGTCGTGATGCACATTCAGCGTGGCGAGATCGTCGCGGATCATCACCATCATCGCATCGATGGCCTTTTCCTTGACGATGGCCAGCATGTCCTCTTCCGGCATGCCGTAAAGCTTGGTGCCGTATTCGTCGGCAAGCGCCTTGCCGACCGGTACGAGATAATCGCCCGGATAAAGCCCCGCCGGGATCTCGCCGATATCCTCACCGAGCGCCTCGCGATAGCGCAGGAAGGCCGAGCGGGCGAGCACGTCGATCTGTGCGCCGGCGTCGTTGATGTAGTATTCCTTGGTTACCTCATAGCCGGCAAAGCCAAGCAGGTTGGCGAGTGTGTCACCGACGACGGCGCCACGGCAGTGGCCGACATGCATCGGCCCGGTCGGATTGGCCGAAACATATTCGACATTGACCTTGTGGCCGGCACCGACGGTCGCGCGACCGAAATCGGTCCCCTGACGGATCATGGTCGCCAGCAGACGCTGCCAATAGGGCACCGACAGGCGGATGTTGATGAAGCCTGGACCGGCGACGCCGACGTCTGCGATGTCGGGATCCTGCTTCAGCTTTTCGCCGATCAGGTCGGCGAGCGCGCGCGGGTTCATGCCCATGCCCTTGGCGAGCACCATCGCGGCATTGGTCGCGGCATCGCCATGGCTCGGATCGCGTGGCGGCTCGACAACGATGCGGCTGAAGTCGAGGCTGTCGCGCTTCTCGCGCACCGCCTCGATCTCGTCGAGCGCTGCTTTGATCCGGATTTCGAAATCGGCGAAAAGGTTCATGGCGTGTCCCTGCGCGCCGGAGCTCAGTCCCGGCGTTCTCTAAAGAATTTCGTCGGGTGCCTATCGCAATTCAGGAGTCCGGTCAAACAGCTCGCGATGCGTTCGCACCGCATAGGTGTCGGTCATGCCGGCCAGATAGTCCCCGACATGGCGGGCCTTCTGGCCATCGTTGAGGCCCGAGATATGGTTCACCCAGAAGTGGCTCTTCATCAGCTTCGGGTCGTTCATATAGGCGTTGAAAAGATCGGTGACGATCTCGGCCGCCGCGGCCCGGATGCGCATGATGTCGGGGTGGCGGTAGATACGGCTGAACAACAGCTTCTTGATTGCCTTGTCGGTCTCGGCCATCTGATCGGAGAAGGTCGCGATCGTCATTGAGGCCGCCCTCACCTCCTCGACGCTCTGCGGTTGGACCGTCTTCAGCCGCTCCTGCGCCACGCTGATCACGTCCTCAACCATGCGGGTGATCTGCCGGCGCATGATCTCGTGGGTGAACCTGTCAGGGTCGAGATGCGGGTAGCGGTCGCGCACCTCCTTCATCAGGCCAGCGAGAAAGGGCACATCCTCCAGCATATCGAAGGTCAGGTATCCCGAGCGCAGGCCATCGTCGATGTCATGGGTGTTATAGGCGATGTCGTCTGCAATCGCCGCTACCTGAGCTTCGAGCCCAGCAAAGCTCGCCAGTTCCAGATCATGGATCTCGCAGTAATCAAGGATCGGCTGCGGAACCGGGCCACGGGTGCCCTGCCCGTCCTTGGTCAGCAGAGGCCCATTATGCTTGACGAGGCCTTCGAGCGCTTCCCAGGTGAGGTTCAGGCCGTCGAAATCGGCATAGCGCCGTTCGAGCTTGGTGACGATGCGCAGCGACTGGGCATTGTGGTCGAAGCCGCCATAGGGTTTCAGCACCTCGTGCAGCGCATCCTCGCCCGTATGCCCGAATGGCGTATGACCGAAGTCGTGAACCAGCGCCACACCTTCTGCCAGGTCCTCGTCGAGCTTCAGGGCGCGGGCGAGAGCACGGGCGATCTGGGCCACCTCGATCGTATGGGTAAGCCGGGTGCGGTAGTGGTCGCCATCCGGGCCGATGAAGACCTGGGTCTTGTGCTTGAGGCGGCGAAAGGCGGTCGTATGGACGATGCGGTCACGGTCGCGCTGGAATTCGGAGCGGGTGAGGCTTCCCCCTTCTTCGAAGAGACGGCCACGGCTCGCCCAGGGATTGGTCGCATAGACTGCCCGCTCTCCGGTCCCGAAACCCAATGCTGCTTGATCGATCGTCATACGCGTGCCGCTTGCTCCCCATTGACGCAACTCGTGTGCCTTCATACCTATAGCGGACAAAGCCGCAAGGCGATGCAGGTTCCGAAGGGTCTTCGGGCCGTCTCGCCGGATCAAAAGTCGCGCAATTGCGTGACATTGTGGTGATTTGCGCCGAATAGAACCGTTTTCACCGGGCCTTGAACCCGGCAGGAGGCAGAATGAGCACCGAAACCGTTACCCTTTCCGAAGCCGCAGCGAAGCGAATCGCCGCAATCGTCGCAGCCGATGCCGACAAGCAGGCGCTGCGCGTGTCCGTCGAAGGCGGCGGCTGTTCCGGCTTTTCCTATAAGTTTGACCTGGACGGCCAGCCTGCTGGCGACGACATCGTGATCAGCCGTGACGGCGCCACGGTGCTGATCGACCCGATGTCGATCATCTACATGGCTGGCTCCGAGATCGACTTCGTCGACAACCTGCTCGGCCAGTCCTTCCAGATCAAGAACCCCAATGCGGTGGCGAGCTGCGGCTGCGGCACCAGCTTTTCCGTATGAGCATGATGAAAATAGCCACCTGGAACATCAACGGCGTCAAGGCGCGCATCGAGAACCTGTGCCAGTGGCTGAAGGATAGCCAACCGGATATTGCCTGCCTGCAGGAGATCAAGTCGGTCGACGAAGGGTTTCCGCGTGGAGAGATCGAGGCGCTTGGCTATCACGTCGAGACCCATGGTCAGAAGGGCTTCAACGGCGTGGCGCTCCTCTCGAAGATGAAGCCCGACGAAGTGAACCGCGGCCTGCCCGGCGACGAGACCGACGAGCAGGCGCGCTTCATCGAAGGTGTCTTTTCCGTCGAGGGCGGCGTCCTTCGTGTCGTCTCGCTCTATCTGCCCAACGGCAATCCGTCTGACGACCCGGTGAAATATCCCTACAAGCTCGCCTGGATGGCACGCCTTGAGGCCTTTGCGCGCGATCGTATGGCGCTCGAAGAGCCGCTGATCCTTGCCGGTGACTACAATGTCATCCCCGAGCCGCATGATGCCAAGGACCCGAGCCAGTGGGTCACGGATGCACTCTTTTTGCCGCAGACACGGGCGGCCTTCCGCCGCCTGGAAAACCTCGGCTTCGTTGACGCCGTTCGTGCGACCAATGACGAGACGCCGCTGTTTTCCTTCTGGGACTATCAGGCGGGTGCCTGGCAGAAGAACAATGGCATCCGCATCGACCACCTGATGCTTTCGCCCGAGGCGTGCGACCGGCTGCGTTCGACGGCGATCGAAAAACACGTGCGGGCCTGGGAAAAGCCATCCGACCACGTGCCGGTCGTCGGGCATTTCGCCTTCTGAGACCACGGCAAATCGCAGACACAGAAATGGGCGCCGAGGCGCCCATTTTCATATCTACCATCAGCCACAAAGGGTTCAGTCGCCCTGCTCGTAGACCTGTGGCGCAAGCGCCACCGCCACCCTGCGGTCGTCCTCGGTGGCGAGGGAAAACGCCCGCTCCTGCAATTCCTGCATCCAGGGACAATCCTTGGCGCTGCAACGATCCAGGGCTGCGGTCAGGAAAGCGAGCCCGCGCACCGTCTGGCCTTCTTCGAACAGTACATTGCCGAAGATCGACATGGCGCCGGCATGGCCGCTCTTGCGGGCCATGTTCAGCCACTTCTTGGCCTGCTGGACATTCACCCTGCCGCCCTCGCCCGCGAGGATCATGCGCGCCAGCTGAAACTGCGCTTCCGGTACACCGAAGGTCGAGGCCACCTGGAAATAGATCTGCCGTGCCTGGGCGAGATCCGCCTTGACGGGGCTGTCCGGGATCCCCTGCCGGTAATAGCGGGCCAGCGACAGAAGCGCATTGACGAAGAATCCGGTATCCGCCGACCCCGGCTCGACACCCTGATTGGCGATCTCCGCATAGATCTTGAAGGCCTCGAAGTCGTTTTCGACGACGCCGTCGCCAGCCGCATACATGTTGGCCAGCGCCCAGCGCGAGCCGGTATGGCCCTTTTCCGCTGCGTAGCGATAGGCCTCAACCGCCTCTTCCTTCTGGCCCTTCTTGTAGGCGTTGAAGCCGAACTTGAAGAGATCGAAGGGACCGGATTCCTTGTTCACGCCAGCATTCATATCGAATGCACGAGCGGACGGGCTCGAGGACAGCAGAAGAGCCGCCGTCAGAAGCATTGCCGAAGTCTTCCAGTCACCGAGACGCATGGGTCCGCACAATTTCCAAGTCATGATGGACATCAGAAGCCTCGCCCCACGTGTGCGACGAGTTCACCTGCGCCCGATCCGAAGAATACATCAAACCGATGAATAGACGGTTCATGACCGATTGTCCGGTCGGAGCTTCCGTCATCGCTCCTTCTTGTTCTCGTCTGCATGGAAGAGAGACTAGACCCTATTTCCGGCAAGACCGGGGCGATCGATCGCGCCTGATCCATTTTCCCTTCGAGACAGTCTGGACGCTCCCCAAAAGCGACCGAAGTCATTGCTATCAGCACCGAATTTTCGCCCCAGAGGCTCATATGAAACTCTTAACACCACGCTCGGAAACAGCCCCCGCCGTTCCACGCAACACCGGTGCTCTTCGTTTGTGGCGGGAAATGGACAAATTCGCCCGATGAGCGGCCTGACAGGAAGGATAGAGGCGATGTTGCAGAATCATCACATTCCGGAAAGCTGAAAGACCGTTGCACGGGCTTAAACGAAAGAAGCCCGGACAAGCCGGGCTTCGATCAATTCGATGTCGCAGAGATCAGAAGCGAACCTTGAGCGAGGTCGAGACTGCGGCTGCAATGTCATTGTCATAGGTGTACGAAGCATCGTCACCATAGGTCACGCCGTTGGCAACCACCGCACCCGAGCTTCCAGAGGTCAGGATGCTGACGGCACCAGCCACGCGCAGCTCAACATTCTTGGTTGGGGTATAGGAAACGCCGGTACCGAAGGTCCACACGTCGCTCTGGGCACCAAAGCCCTGCGAGGTGCCGCGATCCCAGGTAACCGAACCTGCGACGCTCCACTGTTCATTAAGCTTGTGGCCGATACCACCGCTCACAGTCCAGCCGTCACGGTAGATCAGGTCAAGCGAGGTTGCCTGAGGAGTAGTGCGCGAGCAGCTCGTGGTTCCGACGACGCAGAACGGGATTGACTGCAACTGGCTCCAGTCCGTCCACTTTACCGATCCGAATGCCAACCAGTCCGGCGCGATACCCGACTGAACCTTCAGTTCCAGAGAGTCTGGCATCGTCGTTGAGCCGTAGACGGCGGTGTCGCGGCCGGCGAGTTGGTTGCCACCAAAATTAACTGGCAAGCCGCGCAAATCGAGGTTGCCGGTAATCTCATCAAGCTCAACTTCGCTGTTATAGACCAAGCTCGCACGCAGGGCGTATTCCGGGATTTCGTATGCTGCACCGATGCGCCAGCCGTAGCCATCACCTTCAAGGTTTAGTCGACCAAGCCCGGACAGAGAACCAATAAAACCCGAGTTAGGGTTGAAAACAATACGCTCTTTGAACCCGTCCAGTTGCTGATAGAAACCGCCGCCGATCACTCGAAGCTGGCCCGGACCCACATCGAACTTGTATGAGCAGGTCAGTCCATAGTTATGACTGTTGACCTTAGTCTCAACATTCTGGTTGGCGCCCGCCCAGTTTGTGCCGGGCTTGGTGTGTGCGCCCCAAGGCTGAGAGTAATCCGCCAAACAATCGACACCCTCCATCAGGGTGGCCTTGAACCCAATCCTCGGAACGAAATAGTTTTCAGAATCATCAGCTTCGGTCGGACGGCCGGTCAGGTTTCCGCCACCACCGATTGTGTTTGCCGTGTTCGTATCGACAACGTTTTTGATCTTACGCTGAGGCGCCACATACGTCACGCCACTCTCGAACACATACTGGCCCGGATCGAACAGAAGGTCGATGTTGTAACCGCCACGTTCAAGACCGCCTGCCTGCGCGCCTCCCACGAATGCGCATGCTGCGATCAGCCCGAGGGCCGTTGTCTTCATCAAATGGTTCGCCATGTCTCTCCCCAATTCAGGCAAAACTGTGATTGGCATACTAGACATGTGCGAGAGGATGGCAATCCGGTGACGGCCATCACAGGATTGTTCCCTCACCCAAATTTTTACGTAACGATCCTTACGCGCACGTCAAAACGCCGGGGCCATGGACAAAACTTCTCCAATGCCGCCCAAAAAACCTGATCTGTGAGAAAAATATTTTACACAAAACACCATGCGTTGCGCGTGCGCCACAGTATTGCCGATCATCACCTTGGTCGAATTTTATGCATCTCGCCCGGCCCAGGCAGGCAATGAGGACCTTGGCAACGAGATAACGCTCAGAATCAATATGAAATAGAGCAAAACACCCTTTTCAGCATGGTGCAGCGCAAAAAAAGAAAAGGCCGGATGCAAGATCCGGCCTTTAGAATTTCATTCCAGAAGCTTTTGCAGATCAACCTGCCTCGACAACCCGCGAAAGCGCGGTCAGGAGGCTCGTCTTCTGCCCTTCAAGCTCCTGCTGGCGTTCGCGCTCGGCAGCCACCACCTCCGGATTGGCATTGGCGACGAACTTCTCGTTGCCCAGCTTTCCGGCGATGCGGCCCAGTTCCTGGTCCACCTTGGCGATTGCCTTTTCGATTCGGGCCTTTTCGGCAGAGAGATCGATCAAGGCCCCCAGCGGCAGGCAGGCGGTTGCCTCACCGACGACGATCTGGGCAGCGCCCTTCGGTGCGACATCGGCAACGGTAATCGCCTCGACACGGGCGAGACGCTTGATCGCCGCATCATGACGGATCAACCGCTCCTGGGTCACGCCATTGGCGCCGACGACGACGAGCGGGGCTGTCGCGCCCGGCGGCACATTCATTTCCGAACGGGCAGAGCGGATACCGGTGACCAGATCGATCAGCCAGTTGATGTCAGCTGCCGAATTCTCATCGGAGAATTCCGGCGTCGGCCAGTCGGCATGGCAGAGTAGCGTATCGCGGGACACACCCTCGCCTGCCGTATGGGCCCAGAGCTCTTCCGTCATGAAGGGCATGAAGGGATGCAAGAGCTTGTAGATCTGCTCAAGCACAAAGGCCGCGCAGGCCTGCGCTTCCTTCTTGGCGCTTTCGTCCTCGCCCATGAAGACGGGCTTGAGCAATTCCAGATACCAGTCGCAGAACTGGTTCCAGACGAAGCGATAGAGGCTGCCGGCGGCGTCGTTGAAACGATAGTTCTCGATCGCCTCTGTCACCTCGGCTTCCGTGCGGGCAAGCTCGGTGAGGATCCAGCGGTTGATGGCGAGCGAGGTTGTCTCCGGCAGGAATGCCGGATCGGCCTTCACGCCGTTCATTTCGGCAAAACGCGTGGCGTTCCACAGCTTGGTGCCGAAGTTGCGGTAGCCAGCAATACGTGCCGGGTCGAGCTTCACGTCGCGACCCTGCGCTGCCATGATCGCCAGCGTAAAGCGCAGCGCGTCGGCACCGTATTCGTCGATCAGCTCCAGCGGGTCGATGACGTTGCCCTTGGACTTCGACATCTTCTGGCCGTTCTTGTCGCGAACCAGCGCATGCACATAGACCGTGTGGAAGGGCTCGACCGGCTTGCCGTCCTCGTCCTTCATGAAGTGCAGGCCCATCATCATCATCCGGGCGACCCAGAAGAAGATGATGTCGAAGCCGGTGACCAGAACGTCGGTCTGGTAATACTTCGCCAGTTCCGGCGTCTCGTCCGGCCAGCCGAGCGTCGAGAAGGGCCAAAGCGCCGACGAGAACCAGGTGTCAAGCACGTCCTCGTCGCGGGTCAAGATCTCGCCGGGCTGGAAATTCTCGAGCTTCTCTTCGACCCAAGCCTTCCAGGGGCCTTCATGGGCGATGTAGTGCTGGATCGCCGAATGCAGCGCCTCTTCCTCGGTCTTCTCGACGAAGACCTGACCGTCGGGACCATACCAGGCAGGGATCTGGTGACCCCACCAGAGCTGGCGGGAAATACACCAGGGCTCGATGTTCTCCATCCACTCGAAGTAGGTCTTTTCCCAGTTCTTCGGCACGAAGTTCGTGCGGCCTTCGCGCACGGAAGCAATCGCCGGCTCGGCCAGCGTCTTTGCGTCAGCAAACCACTGGTCGGTCAGCATCGGCTCGATGACGACGCCGGAACGGTCGCCGAAGGGCTGCATGATCTTCTTGTTCTCGACGAAGGGAATGTCATTGCCTTCGTCGTCCTTGGTGGTGACGGCCAGACCCTCCGCATTGATCGCCTCGACGATGCGCTTGCGGGCCTCGTAGCGGTCGAGACCGCGATAGTCTTCCGGCACCAGGTTAATGTCATCGACCTCGGTCTCGTTCGGCAGTTCGCCGGACTTGGCGATCTCAAGCGCACGCGCTGCATAGACGGCGTAGTCCTCGCCGTCGTCGCGCATCTTCGCCTGAGTATCCATCAGGCGGTAGAGCGGGATCTTGTTGCGACGGGCGACCTGGTAGTCGTTGAAATCATGGGCGCCGGTGATCTTGACGGCGCCGGAGCCGAACTTCGGATCCGGATATTCGTCGGTGATGATCGGGATCAGGCGGCGATGCTCCTTCGGCCCGACCGGGATCTCGCAAAGCTTGCCGACGATTGCGGCGTAACGCTCGTCCGAAGGATGAACCGCGACGGCACCGTCGCCCAGCATGGTCTCAGGCCGCGTCGTCGCGATCGCGATATAGTCGCGTTCTTCCTGGAAGGTGACGTTGCCGTCCTCGTCCTTCTCGACATAGGTGTAGGTCTGGCCACCCGCGAGCGGATATTTGAAGTGCCACATATGGCCTTCAACTTCCTTGTTCTCGACCTCGAGATCGGAAATCGCGGTCTCGAACTTCGGATCCCAGTTGACCAGCCGCTTACCGCGATAGATCAGGCCCTCTTTATAGAGTGAAACGAAGACTTCGAGGACTGCGGCCGACAAGCCCTCATCCATGGTGAAGCGCTCGCGCGACCAGTCACAGGATGCACCGAGGCGCTTCAGCTGGTTGAAGATCAACCCGCCCGATTCTTCCTTCCACTCCCAGACCTTCTCGATAAAGGCCTCACGGCCCATGTCTCGGCGCGAAAGGTTCTGGCCGTTTTCAGCAAGCTTGCGCTCGACGACCATCTGGGTCGCAATGCCGGCATGGTCCATGCCCGGCTGCCACAGCACATCCTTGCCGCGCATGCGCTCGAAGCGGACCATGATGTCCTGCAGCGTGTTGTTCAGCGCATGACCCATGTGCAGCGAGCCAGTGACGTTCGGCGGCGGGATCACGATGGTGAAGGTGTCCTCGCCCGGCTTCGCGTTGGCGCCAGCACGAAACGCATCGGCGTCTTCCCATGCTTTCGCGATTTTCGGTTCGACGGCGGCTGAATCATAGGTCTTTTCGAGCATTTTCCGACCGGATTTTCGAGTTCTGGATGTGGCTTGGTAAATAGGACTGACAAAACCAAGTCAATAAAAAAGGCCGCTCTTGCGAGCGGCCCACGATCCCCAAAGGGAGTTCAATCAGCGTCGCGGGCCGCGGGCGACGCGTTCGATTTCCTCGCGCACGAGACGCTCCACCAGCGTCGGCAGATTGTCGTCGAGCCAGTCCTTGAGCATCGGACGCAACATCTCCTCGGCGACCTCGTCGAGCGAGCGGCGTTCGCTGCCATCGAAGGCGGCCGCGAGTTCGGAGAAGGAGCGCGAAACCTGCTCGACGGTTGCGGCGGAAACAAGGGCGGTCAGATCCCGTCCCTCGTTTTCTGTCTTCTGATGCATATCGGTGGCGGCGGACGTCGCCTGCATGTCCGCCTCGAACGATGGCTCTGCCTGCTCCGTGGCGGGTTCCAGGAATGTCGGCTCCCTGCGTTCAGCGCGAACCTCAACATGGGCCATGCGCGCGATCGGCGACGGTTCTGCGGGGCGCTCGGCTTCCCGTTCGGCACGCGGCACTGGTGCCTGAGCCGGTTCGGCGGCGATCGTCGGGCGCAGCTGCTGGTCGCGCATCTCGGAGAGACGCGTCGTCATCACCGGCGCCCTATGCTGCGCCTCGTCGGCCGAAATTTCGCTGTCGCGACGTGGCTGCGAGACCGTCACATGGGCAGTCGTGTTGGACAATTGCGGCGGGCTCGGACGTTCGGTGCGCTCGGAGGCGGATCGTACACGGGCGGCGAGATCGGCAAGCGACACGCTCTTGGGTGCTTCCGGAGCCTGTTCGAGGACCGGCTCGCGACGCGGCTCGACTTCGGCGCGCTCCATGTCCCGCTGCGGAAACAGGGGGAAAGCGGAACCGGCATCGTTGGCCGGGACGAATTCGCCGCCATCATAGCCCATGTCCTCGTCGCTCTCGCCCTGATCGTCGGTCAGCGACGCTGCATCCTGCGTCAGGCTTCCACCGTTCACGGGATCATTGCTCTCGATGATCCGGCGGATGGATGCCAGGATCTCTTCCATGGACGGTTCACGCGCTACGCTTGGCTGAGCCATACTAATCCCCGTTGTCCTCAGAAATTCTCGGTCGGGACATAAGCACCCACACCGATTCGCGCTCACCCTAGGATACGCGCCTCTCGAAAAAAATCACGTGCGCAGAATGAATTGCCGTGATGCACAGCTTTGTTGCGCACCAACGAAAAGGCCCGCACGTGGCGGGCCTCAAACGCACTCGTTGAACGTCGAGCTTCAGAAGACGAATTCGGCTGCCTTACGGAAACCGGGCAACGGCTTCACGGCGGCATTGAAATATTCGGTGTGGGAGGTGATGCCGCCGTTCTTGACATAGAGGCGGGCGCGGGCCGCATTGCCATAACCGACGACGGCGACAAGACGACCACCCTCGCGCAGCTGCGCCAGCAGGGCTTCCGACAGCTCCTCGACGGCACCGTTGACGAAGATCACGTCATAGGGTGCTTCGGCGGTATAGCCGTCCTCCAGCTTGGCGGAGACCACGGCGACATTGTCATAACCGAGTTCGGAGAGCGTTTCGGTCGACCGGGCCACAAGCGCCTCGTCGCTCTCGGTCGCCACGACGGAACCGGCGAGCAGCGACAGAAGTGCTGCGGCGTAACCTGCACCACAGCCGATCTCGAGCACCAGGTCATCCTTGGTGATGGCGGCCAGCTGCAGAAGCTTGGCGAGCGGCGACGGCTCCATGATGTAGCGAGCCGGATTGCCATTGGCGGCGGGAGCCACCTGCATATCCTCGTCGATATAGGCGAGCGGCTTCAGCTCGGCTGCAACGAAGGCTTCGCGCGGCACCGAAAGAAAGGCGGTCAGCACGGAATGGGACGTGACGTCCGTCGTCCTGATCTGGTTGTCCACCATCTTGGTGCGTGCTGCTACGTAATCCATCATTTCATTCGCGCCCCGTGTCGACCGGCCATAGCGGCTTATTCCACCCGTGTCTTTAATTGCAGGGCGAGGCGCTTTCAAGCCGGTCTTCTTCTCGCACACGAGAATATCGCGGTCGCCATGTGACGCAGTCGCTCTTGCGGAACGCGCAAAGACGACATCACCGATGCCGCCGGGATAAGGTCGATTGTATCTATGGAGAGAGTTCGGATGGAGGCCTCGCCCGGAATTGAACCGGGGTACAAGGATTTGCAGTCCTCTGCGTCACCACTCCGCCACGAGGCCATCCGAGTAGAAAAGTGCGTGTGGTGGGCGGCATTTAGAACGGATCGAGAGTGAGCGCAAGGGGAAATTCATCAAATTTCGCGGCGCTCCTGTGGATGCCCGAAGGCGCCCTTCCCCGCCCGATTTTCCTTAAGAGTCCTCTCGCCAGCGACGACGATCAAGCAGGCGTGTTGCGGCCATGGTGCTGGCGGCTTCGGCCAGGCGTCCGGGATCGGTCATGCCCGATGTATAAAGCCGGATCACCGCCTTGCCCACCGCTTCGCGATGGCCGTCATCGGAATAAGCGGGCTGTGCCGGTTCGGCCGCCCGCATCGCGTGATCGATAATGTGAAAATCTCTTGGCGTCAGAATCAAGGAACTCTCCGCCTGGATTAATATGTTCATGTCGTATGACCTTTCCGGGAACCAGACGGCGAGCGCCGCGTTCGGTATCCCCGATTGAGTCCGCCCAGGGTATCGGGTTGGAACCATCAGGTCATTTCACTATGACATGTGCCGCGTTGTGGGCGTCAGCCCCCGCTGCCGGGGCGTGACGCGTCCTTGCGGCGACTCCACCAGACGGTCAAACGCCGACGACGGCGTCGAACGGCCGGCAGGTCATGCGACAGAACGATCAGGCCAAGCGGCACCATCCAGAAGCCCAGGATCGGCAGAAAGCCCAGAAAGCCACCGCCGACGAGTGCCGTTCCCGTCACGATTCGACCGGCCTTGGAGCGCGGAACGGGGATCTCGAGCCTGCCGAGGACAAGGCGCCCTCGCTGTTGGTCGAGCCGATACCGACGTTCTGCCATTCACGAGACTCCCTGCGTTTCAGCGATTTTGGGCCCCCTTCCCACGGCCCTCCAGATGGTGAGCCCACAAATAAAAACAAGACGATGACATTTTTTTTGAAAAACCGCTTGGCAAACGGAGCGAGCATCAGTATTACCCCGCTCACACCGCGGCAAGCGGCTGTTCCCTGGTAGCTCAGCGGTAGAGCATTCGACTGTTAATCGACAGGTCGCCGGTTCGAATCCGGCCCGGGGAGCCATCTAATTTCAAAGCCCGCGCCTCACAAAGGCAGCGGGCTTTTTGATTCAATGCGCGTTGCCGGCCCACAAGATCCAATGTGGACTTTCCGGCAATGGTTCCGAAACCCCCTCTTCACCTTTCGCTGCTATTTCCCTCCTCGTACGGAAAAGAATGCAAGGAGGACGGCCGATGTGGCTTGAGCTTCACGATGGGGACGGCTTTCCCTTCTACGTCAACATGGACAATGTGGTGGATTTCCGCTGGTACGAGCGGGAAGGCTATACCTGCCTGCTGACCACCGCCCCGGTCGCCGAAAAGCTGCATCGCCTCTATGTCCGCGAAAACGCCCAGGAAATCATGGCCATGCTTCGGGCCGAACAGGCCCGGCGCATCCCTGCACGCTCCGCCGCCTGACAGGTCAGCATGCGGGCGCATGCCAGAGTGTGAGATTCGTGACAGCGGCGTGATCTTGTCGCGGTAACCCTTCGTATGGCTTTGAAAGCCAGCGAAGAAGAACAACGCATGCCGCAATCCGCCAAGACGCTCATCCTCTGGTTCCGCAAGGATCTCCGGATCTCCGACCACGCCGCGCTCGCAACCGCGGCGGACGAGGGGTTTCGCATCGTCCCTCTTTATATAAGGGAGCCGGAGCACGCCGGCACCGGACCGCTCGGCGCGGCGCAAGCCTGGTGGCTGCATCACTCGCTCGAAGCCTTCGGGGAATCGCTGGCAAGGCTCGGCTCCAATCTGATCCTGCGCAGCGGCGCCGCAGACGCCATGCTCGCCGATCTCATCACAGAAACCGGCGCTTCGGCCGTCTTCTGGAATCGTCGTTATGATCCCTCAGGCATTGCTGTCGACAAGGCGTTGAAGGCAAAACTGATCGCTGATGGAATCGACGTGCGCACCTTTGCCGGCCAGATCCTGCACGAGCCGACCAAGCTCAAGACCGGCGCCGGCGGCCATTTTCGCGTCTATACGCCCTTCTGGAAGGCGCTGGACGGGTCCGGCGAGCCGCCCGAGCCGATCCCTGCCCCGAAGTCGCTCACCGCACCTGAGCATTGGCCGAAGAGCGAGACACTTTCGGACTGGAACCTGCTGCCGACCAGGCCGAACTGGGCGAAAGGCTTTGAAAGCGAATGGCAGCCCGGCGAAGACGGCGCAAGCAAGCGCCTCGCCGCTTTCATCGCATCCGGCCTCAAGGGCTATCGCACCCGCCGCGATTTTCCCGGTGAAGCGCATGTCTCGATGCTCTCGCCGCACTTAGCGCTGGGCGAAATTTCGCCTGCGTCCGTCTGGCACGCGACGCGCGGGCTGCCGGACGCCTATTCGAGTGAGGACTATATCCACTTCCGCAAGGAGCTCGTCTGGCGCGATTTTTCCTATCATCTGCTCTTCCATTTTCCCGATCTCGCGACCAAAAACTGGAACGCCAAGTTCGACGTCTTCCCCTGGCGCGACGCGCCGGATCTGCTCGAAAAGTGGCAGCGTGGCCAGACCGGCTACCCGATCGTCGATGCCGGCATGCGCCAGCTCTGGCAGACGGGCTTCATGCACAACCGCGTGCGCATGATTGTCGCCTCCTTCCTGATCAAGGACCTTTTGATCGACTGGCGCGAAGGCGAACGCTGGTTCCGCGACACGCTTGTCGATGCCGACCCGGCCTCGAATGCAGCCAGCTGGCAATGGGTCGCCGGCTCCGGCGCCGATGCCGCTCCCTTTTTCCGCATCTTCAACCCCACCAGCCAGGGCGAGAAATTCGATCCCGAAGGGGCTTACATCCGTCGCTTCGTACCGGAGCTGAGAGGCATGTCGAACAAGTTCATCCACAAGCCATCGGAGGCGCCCTTCGCGATGCTGAAGGAAGCAGGCGTGAGCCTCGGCAAGACCTATCCGCTGCCGATCGTCGATCACGGCAAGGCAAGGGATGCGGCGATGGCGGCGTTTCAGGGGTTGAGGGGGGAGTGATGCGGCCACGCCGAGTTGTGCAAATCAACGGGCGCCCTGCAAAAAGAGAGCAAGAGTTGCTTCTTGTACGCGATCAAGTACAATAAAGGGATGAGAACGACATCCTACAGCGACCTGCGCAAGAACCTGGCCTCTCTGCTCGACAGCGTGACTGAGGACCGGACGCCTGTGCTGATCACCCGTGATCGCGGCAAGCCCGCTGCCGTTCTGATGTCGGTGGAGGATTTTGCGTCCTATGAGGAAACGCAGCATCTCCTAAAGAGCCCCCGCAACGCCGAACGCCTGCTTGAAGCGGTGCGGGACCTCGATGAAGGCAAGGGCGAGGCGCGCGAGCTCTCGGAGTGAAGCTCATCTTCCATGCGCGTGCCTGGGAGGACTACCTGTATTGGCAGTCTACCGATCCGAAGATGCTGGCGCGCGTCAATCAATTGATCAAGGACAGCAGCCGATCACCCTTTCATGGCATCGGCAAACCGGAGCCGCTGCGAGGCGAGTTGCGCGGCTGGTGGTCGCGGCGGATCGATCAGGAGCATCGGCTCGTCTATCGTCCGACGGAAGACGGGCTCCTGATCGCGCAGTGCCGCCATCACTACTGATCGACTTTGGGAAGGACCCTAGTGGCCAGTTCGACGGCCAGCAAACTCAGCCCCCCGCACTGGACCTTGATCCATCTCTCCGCTAAAATGACCATACATAGTCATTTTAGGAGATCCACATGTCGAGCATGAGTGTTGCCGATGCCAAGGCAGGATTCGCCAGCCTCGTCGATGATGCCGCCAACGGCGAATTCGTTACGATTACCCGTCACGGGAAGCCTGCCGCCATGTTGGTCAGCGTCGAGGCCGGAGAGGCGGCGAAACGGGCGATGTCGAAGCCGAGACCGAATTTCGGAGAGTTCCTGATGTCTTATCCCGGCCCCGCCGATCTAGTCCGCAATCCATCCCCCATGCGGGACGTCGAGCTTGAGTAACGGCTTCCTCATCGACACCAACATCATCTCGCTCTTTTCGCCCGACCGGAAGCAGGCGCCATCCGAGGCGATGCGTATGTGGTTTCGAAATGAAGGCGAAGTCCTCTATGTGTCGGCCATCACGCTGGCGGAGATCGAGAAGGTCCTGCGCAGATTGCATCGTCGCGGCGGCTTCGAGCGGTCGCAGCGCTTAAGCGACTGGCTCGATACGATCACTGAAACCTTCGGCGACCGAATCTTGCCCGTCGACCCCATCGTTGCCCGGATCGCCGGCGGGCTCGACGATGTCGCTACCGCGAGCGGCGCGCATCCCGGGTTCGCCGACATCCTGATTGCCGCCACAGCAAAGGCTTACGGGCTGACGGTGATTACCGCCAATCTGAAGCACTTCATGCCTCTTGGCGTGGCCTGTGATTTTCCGGAAGCCCTCAGATCCTAAGTCCCGAACGCATTTTCCCTCTCTCCGCCGCCACGCGAAAAGCCATTCCTTGCCTTTGCCTGCCCTCGGGCGGAAAAGACCTGTCCACGTTTCGCGCTGACCGCTGCCCCGCAGAATCTTGCCCAGAAGGACAAAATTGCGCGGCATACCGGTTTTCTTCCCCGCGCATTTGGTTCTAGTGTCCGCGTCAGACAAAAAAGGCAGGCATCATGGCATTTCACCCCTCCGTGCTCGAGGCGATCGGCAATACGCCCCTCATCCGGCTGAAAGGCGCCTCGCAGGCGACAGGCTGCACCATTCTCGGCAAGGCCGAATTCCTCAATCCCGGCCAGTCGGTCAAGGATCGCGCGGCGCTGTTCATCATCCGTGATGCCGAGCGGCGCGGGCTGTTGCGCCCCGGCGGCGTGATCGTCGAGGGCACGGCCGGCAATACCGGCATCGGGTTGACGCTGGTTGCCAAAGCGCTTGGCTACCGCACCGTGATCGTCATCCCGGAAACCCAGAGCCAGGAGAAGAAGGACGCGCTGAAGCTGCTCGGCGCAGAACTCGTCGAAGTGCCGGCAGTGCCGTACAAGAACCCGAACAACTATGTGAAGATCTCGGGGCGTCTCGCCGCCCAGCTAGCGAAGAGCGAGCCCAACGGTGCGATCTGGGCGAACCAGTTCGACAACACCGTCAACCGTGACGCCCATGTAGAGACGACGGCGAAAGAGATCTATGTGCAGACCGGCGGCGCCGTCGATGGCTTCATCTGCGCGGTAGGCTCAGGCGGCACGCTCGCCGGCACCGGCATCGGTCTTCGCAACATGAAACCATCCGTCAAGATCGGCCTTGCCGATCCGGAGGGTGCTGCGCTCTTTGAGTATTACAAGAACGGCGAGCTCAAGTCCTCGGGATCCTCGATCACCGAGGGCATTGGCCAGGGCCGCATCACCGCGAACCTCGAAGGTTTTGCGCCTGACTTCGCCTATCAGATCCCCGATTCCGAAGCGCTCGACATTGTCTTCGACATCGTCGAGAACGAGGGCATCTGCCTCGGCGGCTCGTCAGGCATCAACATTGCGGGTGCCATGCGTCTGGCTCGCGAACTCGGCCCCGGCCACACGATCGTGACGATCCTCTGCGACTACGGCAACCGCTACCAGTCGAAGCTCTACAACCCGGATTTCCTGCGTTCGAAGGGCCTGCCGGTTCCGGCCTGGCTGGAAAAGCGCCCCGCCTTCGACCTGCCCTTCGAAACTGCCTGATTGTTATTGAAAGCATAGCCATGACCACCATCGCCCTCTACCGCGACGATTTCTATCTCTCGACGGCGGAAGCGGTGGTCACGGCCGTGCATGAAGACGGCGCGGTCGAACTCGACCAGACCTGTTTCTATGCGGCCTCCGGCGGGCAACCGGGCGATACCGGTTTCCTGGAGCGGGAGGATGGCAGCCACATCCAGCTTGCCGAGACGCGCCACGGCGCCAGCAAGGGTATCATTTTGCACCGCCCTCTCGACGGCGAGCCTCTGCCCGCAGTCGGCGAAAAGCTCGTGCTGCATGTCGACTGGGCGCGCCGCTACAAGCTGATGCGCATGCACACAGCCTGCCACCTGCTCTCCGTCGTCTGCTCCTATCCGATCACGGGGGCCGCCGTCGGCGAGGACGAAAGCCGCGTCGATTTCGACATGGGCGAGACCATCGACAAGGATCAGGTCACGGCAGACCTGATGAAGCTCGTCAGCGAAAATCATCCCGTTTATCTGCAGTGGATCACCGACGAGGAGCTCGCGGCCAACCCCGGCATCGTCAAGTCGAAGAATGTCCGCCCGCCCGTCGGCCTTGGTCGGGTGTCTTTGGTCTGTATCGGCGAGCATTCCGCCGTTGACAGTCAGCCCTGCGGGGGCACACATGTTTCCGAGACCCAGGAGGTCGGTGCGATTCATATCGCCAAAATCGAAAAGAAGGGCAAGGAGAACCGCCGGTTCCGCATTCGCTTTGGAGCCCCGGAGACCTAAGCCATAGGAACTTACGGGAGAAGTGCATGTCCGGTGAAAGAAGCCGTTTCGTCGTTTCGGCGGATTGGGTGGAAAAGAACCTCGGGTCTCCCGGCTTCAAGCTCGTCGATGCCTCCTGGTATCTGCCGGCTCATAACCGCAACGGCGCCGTGGAATATGCCTCCGGCCACATTCCAGGTGCGGTCTTCTTTGATCAGGACGTGATTGCCGACACCACCACCGGCCTGCCCCATTCCCTGCCGTCGCCCTCCTTTTTTGCCCAGGCCGTCGGCCAGCTCGGTATTTCCGCCGAGGATACGATCGTCGTTTATGATGGTCCCGGCTTCTTTTCGGCGCCGCGTGTCTGGTGGATGTTCCGTGTCATGGGCGCGCGGCGCGTCTACGTGCTTGAAGGCGGCATCGATGGCTGGAAGGCGGAAGGGCGGAAGCTTGAAACCGACCTGCCGGAACCGGCACCTGTTACCTTCGAGACGCAGTTCGACCGCTCGAGACTCACCTCCTTCGACCAGATGTCGGCGATTTCAGACGAGGGCGACAAGCAGATTGCCGACGCCCGTCCGGCCGGCCGCTTCACCGGCGAAGAGCCCGAACCCCGCGAAGGCATGCGCTCCGGCCATATCCCCGGGGCACGCAGCGTGCCTGCATCATCGCTGTCGGAAAACGGCCGCTTGAAGGATCTCGCCACGCTGCGCTCGATCTTCACCAGTGCCGGTATCGATCTCAACAATCCGGTAGTGACGTCCTGCGGCTCAGGTGTGACGGCAGCAGTCGTGACGCTGGCGCTCGAAAGCCTGGGGCATACCGACAATTCGCTCTATGACGGCTCCTGGTCGGAGTGGGGCTCGAAGACCGATACGCCTGTCGTCATCGGCGACGCTTCATCGCTCAGCTCGAAGACGTCGGGGCCGCTGACCGCCCATGTCACGCGGCTCGAAATGACGGCCCCGCCGAAATCCAGCCTTCCGGTGCCGGTCAACATTCAGACGGCAATCATGCGCACGCATGAAATCCCGCTTTCCTTCTACCGCTTCCTGCACCGCCAGGTTGGTGCACGCTGGCACTGGTATGAGCGCCTGCGTTTGCCCGACGAGCAGCTGAAGGCGATCATCCATGCCGAGAAGGTGTCGATCTCAGTTCTCTATGTGAACGGGGCGCCGGCCGGCTTCTACGAGCTCTCACAGGAAAGCGACGATCTCGTCGAGCTCTCCTATTTCGGCCTCTTCGAACATGCGCTGGGGCTCGGCATCGGCAAGTGGTTCCTGCTCCAGTGTCTCTATGCCGCATGGGCGAGCAATCCGAAGACAGTCACCGTCACCACCAATTCGCTCGACCATCCGCGCGCGCTGCAGCTCTACCAGCAGTTTGGCTTCTCGCCCGTCGGCACCTATGACGCCCTAGTCGATCCCCTGACCGATCAGGAGCTGTTGGCGCTCATCAAGCGCGACGGCTGA
The DNA here is from genome assembly GCF_009650195.1 of Agrobacterium sp. MA01. Taxonomy (NCBI): domain Bacteria; kingdom Pseudomonadati; phylum Pseudomonadota; class Alphaproteobacteria; order Hyphomicrobiales; family Rhizobiaceae; genus Agrobacterium; species Agrobacterium sp. MA01. The sequence continues at coordinate 1,543,004 of NZ_CP045854.1, read as the reverse complement.
CGCCGCCGTCGCTCATTCCTTCCTCTTCAGCTTGACGGACGTCGCCTCATCGCCGGAACCGGTCGCGTCGTCGTCGCTCGAGGTGTCCTCCGAGCCCTGGTTCTCGAACCAGTTGGCGATGAGACCGGCATGGAAGGCGGCCATCTCGTAGCAGTAGGTGATTTCGCGCGCCTCTGGATCCCAGAAGGCATTCTCAACGCCACAGGCCGTGCCGGTGATCTTGATGCCGTCCTTCAGATTGTAGCCCTCGCCGAAGACGGTGGCGATCGTCTCCAGAGCGCCAGCGCTCTTCAGCAGATCGGCAAAAGCCTGTAGATCCGCGTCACCCGCCGGTTCGTAGCGGACGTCGAAGCGGGTCTTGGCGCCTTCCTTCATGTTGGCAGCGAGCAGGCTCATCCAGCTGTCTCGCGCCTTCTCGTATTCGAATAGGCATTCCTCGCGACGATCCTCGGGAAATTCGAGCGAGTCGGCAAACTCATCGAAGAACTCCGCATTCGCCCCGGTCATCATGCAGACGATCGAATAGGCACGCTGGCGATCCAGGCCATGGGTGCCCATGAAGTCATCTTCCTGCGGACCATCCTCATTGGCTTCATCGAGCAGGAACCAGCCATCGGCGGCATCCTGCATGGTCGTGTAGAGATCCTCGTCCTCGGCGCCGAGCAATAGCACAGAGGAGAGCGCATCGACCGCGTCCTCCTCGCGTCCGAGCACCGGCAGATTGAACTCGGAGACCAGCATGTGGCCGGCCTCGTGGAAGAGGATGAAGATGGCATTGTTGACGACGAATTGCTGGCCTTCCTCCACCTGTTCGGCAGTCAAATCTTCTGCCTGAACACGCGTGGTTGGCTGGAAAAGCCATGCTGCAGCGAAGGCCAGCATGACTGTTGTGACGGACTTGAGCGACAGCATATGAGAGACCCCGAACCCCTGATACCTCGCCCATTCTCTACAGCAGAGATGCGGCGAGAGAGAAGCACCATTTCTGACCGCACGAACGCACGCAGGAATCGGGTGGCCGCAGATGCCTCAATGACAGAAGCTAGCCTATCTCAACTGTCGACATGAGGCTTCCATGATGTCCGATCTCCGTTTTCTCGCCATGCCTTCGCAACAGGCCGCAGCCTATCGTCAGGGGGCCCCCGACGCCTATGGGCTCACGCCTGAGCGTGGCATCTCCCCCGGCGGTTATCCCTGCCGTCATTGCCTCAGCGACATTGCCGAAGGCGAGGCCTATCTGACGCTCGCCTATCGCCCTTTTCCGACGCTCCAGCCCTATGCCGAGACCGGGCCGATCTTCCTGCATGCCGATGCCTGCCCGCGCGATGAAGCAAGCGACGTCCTGCCGCCGATGCTGGAAAGCCCCGACTACATCGTGCGCGGCTATGGCGCAGACGACCGGATCGTCTACGGCAGCGGTAGCGTGGTCCAGACAGAGGCCATCATCGCGCGGGCGCAGGAACTGCTCGCCAGTCCAGGGATCGCCTATCTGCATGTCCGATCGGCACGCAATAACTGCTATCAATGCCGGATCGAGCGCGCCGACACGGCAGTGACCGACAGCCGGAGACAAGCATGACTACCGCCCGCCCCTCCATGACCGCCACCGAATGGGGCCTGCTGCTCTTGCTTTCCGTCATCTGGGGCGGATCCTTCTTCTTCACCGGTGTTGCCGTTCGCGAATTGCCGCCGCTCACGATCGTCGCAGCGCGCGTTGGTCTTGCTGCCCTTGCCCTGCACGCCGTGGTGCGCCTCTCCGGAAAACACATGCCGACTTCACCGAAGATCTGGCTCGGCTTTCTCGGCATGGGGCTTCTCAACAACATCCTGCCTTTCAGCCTGATCGTCTGGGCGCAGACCCATATCGAAAGCGGCCTCGCCTCGATCCTGAATGCCACGACGCCCCTGTTCGGCGTGGTTGTGGCGCATCTGCTGACGAGCGACGAGAAGATGACGGGTAACCGCCTCTCAGGCGTGATCGTGGGCTTTGCCGGCGTTGCCGTGATGATCGGCCCATCTTCGCTGTCCCATCTTGGACAGGATCTGCTCGCACAGATCGCCATCCTCTGCGCCGCTCTCTCCTATGCTTTCGCAGGCGTGTATGGCCGTCGGTTTCGGCTCTGGGGGCTCAGCCCGATGGTCACCGCCTGCGGCCAGCTCACGGCGTCGAGCGTCGTCATGCTGATCTTCGCCATGGCTTTCGATCACCCTTGGACCCTTCCGGCTCCAAGTGCTGCCACCATCGCCGCCGTGATCGCCATCGCACTCATCTCGACTGCGCTTGCCTATGTCATCTTCTTTCGCATTCTGGCGAGCGCCGGCGCCACCAATATCATGCTGGTGACCTTCCTGATCCCAGTCAGCGCCATCATGCTCGGCGCCGTCTTTCTGGGTGAGCGCCTTGCTCCGGAGGATTTTGCCGGCATGGCGATCATCCTTCTCGGTCTCGCCCTGATCGACGGTCGGCTATGGCCTCGTGTGCGACGCATCGCGAACCATGCTCTTGATCGCGGCGGGCGGGGCTGAAGCAACGGCCTTTCGTCTCTTGGGAACCCCGGTCACTGGCGCTGCGTTCCGTCCGCTTGTCTACAGAGAACGGAGCCCTTGATGCAGCCCACCCCGCCAATCCGCTACCATGCCGACCTCGAAAGTCCCTCCGCCGACGAAAAGGAGGCGATCGAGGATATCAAGGAGAGCATGCTCTACATCATAGAGAAGACACACGAGGATCTTGGCCATGCGCAGCGCAGCGTACATGCCAAGAGCCACGCCCTGCTCGAAGCCTCCATCACCGTCCATCCGGATCTTTCGGCCGAACTGCGGCAGGGGATCTTCGCCGAACCGGGTCGGACCTATCCGGCGATCATCCGCATATCCACCATCCCTGGCGATCCCTTGCGCGACAGTGTTTCACTGCCGCGCGGTTTCGCCATCAAGCTCTTCGACGTCGAGGGCACGCGGTTGCCAGGCAGCGAAGGCGATCTCACGCAGGATTTCCTCTTTGCCTCCGCGCCGGCTTTTGCTGCACCGGATGCCGCAGGTTTTGCCAAAAACCTGAAACTCATTTCCCGCACCACCGATCGGGTGGAATGGGCCAAGAGTGCGCTCAGCTGGATCCTGAGACCCATCGTCCGTGGACTGGAAGCCATGGGCGCGGATGCCGGAGCGTTGAAGGCGATGGGCGGCTATCCGGAGACCCATCCACTCGGCGAGCACTACTACACCCAGGTTCCCTTGCGCTTCGGCGACTATGTGGCAAAGCTCGACATCGTGCCGCGGTCCGAGAGCTTCAAGCGCCTGGTCGACGAAAGGATCGATCTATCCGAGGGTCCCGACGTGCTGCGCGAAGCGGTTGCCGAGGTGATGGCGCGCGATGGCGGAGAATGGACCTTGCGCGCACAGCTCTGTCGCAATCTCGAAACACAGCCGATCGAGGATGCTTCCGTCGTCTGGCCAGAGGAAGACAGCCCCTATCTGGAGATCGCGACCATCAGTGTTGCGCCGCAGACGGGCTGGTCGGAAGGTCGTTCGCGTGCCGTCGATGACGGACTGACCTTCCGCCCATGGCGCGGCATCGAGCAGCATCGACCCCTCGGCAATGTCATGCGCGCCCGCAGGGAGGTCTATCCGGTGGCGGCGGCAAAGCGCAGCGCCTTGATCGGCTGCCCGATGCATGAGCCGAAGAGCCGGCCCGATCTGCCTTGATCTAGGCATAAAAAAACGGGCCGGCCGATGGGAAGGCCGGCCCGGATCGGCCGCTTTACACGTTACATTCGCGGACCTGACGCAGCGTGAGGCGACCGGAGAGTGCAGCCTTACGCAACGTTGAGTACGGATTCCGGCGCATGGGCCGGATAACCCAGGGCATCGGCCACCGGCTTGTTGGTGATCCGGCCCTTGTGAACGTTGAGACCGTTGCGCAGGTGCCGATCCTCGGCAATCGCGCGCAGACCGCGATCGGCAAGCGCCAGCCCATGGACCAGCGTTGCATTGTTGAGGGCATGCGCCGAGGTGATCGGAACCGCGCCCGGCATGTTGGCGACGCAGTAATGCACGATGCCATCGACGACATAGGTCGGGTCGGAATGGGTCGTGGCATGCGAGGTCTCGAAGCAACCGCCCTGGTCGATGGCGACGTCGACGATGACAGCGCCCTTCTTCATGCCGGACAGCATCTCGCGCGTGACGAGCTTCGGGGCAGCCGCACCGGGGATCAGGACCGCGCCGATGACGAGATCGGCGGAGAAGGTTTCCTGCTCAAGCGCATCGATTGTGGAGTAAACGGTGTGAACGCGGCCGCCGAAGATGTCGTCAAGCTGGCGCAGGCGCGGCAGCGAGCGATCGAGGATTGTGACATCGGCGCCGAGACCGACGGCCATCTTGGCCGCATGCAGGCCGACAACGCCGCCACCGATGACGGTGACCTTGGCCGGCAGCACGCCCGGCACGCCGCCAAGCAGGATGCCGCGGCCGCCATGGGCCTTCTGCAGGGCCGTCGCACCCGCCTGGATCGCGAGACGTCCGGCGACTTCCGACATCGGCGCCAAAAGCGGCAGGCCGCCACGCTCGTCGGTTACAGTTTCATAGGCGATGGCAGTCACGCCCGAATCGAGCAGCCCCTTGGTCTGGTCCGGATCCGGCGCAAGGTGGAGATAGGTATAGAGGATCTGGCCTTCGCGCAGTTGCACCCATTCGGAGGGCTGGGGCTCCTTGACCTTAACGATCATGTCGGACTTTTCGAACACGTCCTTGGCCGAGGCTGCGATCTTCGCGCCAGCGGCGATATAGGCGTGGTCGTCTGCGCCGATGCCGGCGCCTGCTCCCGTTTCGATCAGGACATCATGGCCATGAGCCACATATTCTCTGACGGCACCGGGGGTCAGACCGACACGGTATTCATGGTTTTTGATTTCCTTCGGGCAACCGACACGCATGAAGCGTTCCTCTCTCTTATTCGCAGCCGAAGCTGCTTTGTTTCAGATACGGAAATTCAAACATTCTCCGCGCAAAATGTCCTTGCAAAGTGAAGCCTGGGACATCAGACAATTCGCAGCTTCTTGCGTCAGGCAGCTGCAAAACGGAGAAATCTACGAATGGCGGAACTGGATGCCATTGATCGTGCCATTCTGAAGGCGCTTCAGGAGAATGGACGGATGACCAATGCCGAGCTCGCCGAAACGGTGGGCTTATCGCCCTCCGCCTGCTCGCGACGCCATGACATGCTGGAAAAATCGGGCGTGATCAGCGGCTATCATGCGCGCCTGTCGCACAAGGCGATCGACTACAAGATGATGGTGATCGTGCACATCTCGCTGTCCGGCCAGTTCGCCAAGACGCTGACCGAATTCGAGGCCGCCGTGAAGCGCTGTCCGAACGTGCTTGTGTGCTATCTGATGTCGGGCGAATACGATTACATTCTGCGTGTGGCCGCCAAGGATCTCGAGGATTACGAGCGCATCCATCGCGACTGGCTCTCGGCGCTGCCGCATGTGGTGAAGATCAATTCGAGCTTTGCGCTGCGCGAAGTGATCGAACGTCCCAATGTGGGTCTTTGATGAAGGATCCTGAAAATCCTAATGAATTGGTTTAGACCGTTCTCACAGATCGGGCGTAGGTTCGTGCCATTCCTTTTTCTATTCAGGACGGCATCATGAGCAATAATCTCGGTATGGATGTTCGCAAATCAGCCCGCAACCGCTGCCGGATCGACAGCAAGATCCGCTATTTTCAGCAGCAGGCGGATGCGCGCGTGATCAATATTTCGCGCACCGGACTTGCTCTGGAACTCGCAACCAAGCTGACCGCCGCCGCCGGCAGCCAGGTGACCATCGAGAACGCGGATATCGGCCATCTCGAAGGCGTCGTCCGCTGGAATTATGGTGGCCGGATCGGCATCATGTTCCGCCCGAACAGCAACTCGATCGCCAAGGTCGCGGCCTATTTCCGCAACTACCACCAGGAAGTCCGGCCGGTCCTGCGCGGCTGACCCTGCCGCGCGGAAGTTAACGGTAAACACCCCGCATAACTGGCAAAACACCCAAATTCTCCTGAGGAGATCGCTCGCATTCTAATGACCTTGGCCAGATGCCGTTAAGGCGCCTGACCGAGGTTTTCTGCGTTTCTTTCATCAATTTGACGGAGCGCAATTTTATGCTTGCTGCCAAACTCAATCCGGACGGCCGCCGAAGCCACCGTATCCGCTGTCACATCAGGGGCACGCTGGAATTCATCGGCCAGAAGTTCAACGTCCGTATTCTCGATATTTCCCGAACCGGCATGGCCCTGCATCTGGAGGGCTGGATCGAAGCCAAGCGCGGCGCGACTGTTACCGTCAGCTGCGCCGAACTCGGTCACATCGAATGCACCGTCCGCTGGTACCGCGCCGGCAAGATGGGGCTCGAATTCGAGCAGACCACCAATGCGGTTGCGCAGGTCACCGCCTATTTCCGCCACTTCCATCGGGATCCGCGGAACCTCGTGCCGAACTAGACACGGCCACGGCACGTCTCACCCCTGTCATTTTACAGGTGCAAGCCTCTTGAAAGCGACTTAACCTCTGTCGCTTTCAGAACCTGTTCTTCGCGAGGCCCCCATGCCGTCTTTGCTCGATCTTCATGCGATTTCCCGCCGATCTTTCCTCAGCGGCGTCGCGGCCTCCGCGGCGCTAATCACGCTTCATCCGTTTGCGGCGCGCGCCAATGGCAATCAGGCGCATCTCAGGCTGATGGAGACCACCGACATCCACGTCAACGTGATGCCTTACGACTACTATGCCGACAAGCCGAACGACACGATGGGCCTTTCGCGCACCGCAAGCCTGATCGATTCCATCCGCGCCGAGGCCGGCAATTCGATGCTGATCGACAATGGCGACTTCCTGCAGGGCAATCCGATGGGCGACTATATGGCCTATCAGAAGGGCATGAAGCCAGGCGACGTACATCCGGTGATCAAGGCGATGAACGTGCTCGGCTATGATTGCGGAACGCTCGGCAATCACGAATTCAACTACGGCCTCGACTTCATGTTCAACACGCTGGCGGGTGCGCAGTTTCCCTTCGTCTGTGCCAACCTGACCAAGGGCCAGCTTGCGGCCGATCCCAAGCAGGATCCACTCTATTTCAAGCCCTACCACATCATCGAAAAGCAGATCCGCGACGGATCCGGGGCCACCAGCCCGATCAAGGTCGGCTTCATCGGCTTCGTGCCACCACAGATCATGCTCTGGGATGCGAAGAACCTCGAGGGCAAGGCGATGACGCGCGACATCCTGCAGGCGGCCCGCGCCTGGGTGCCGCAGATGAAGGAGGACGGCGCCGACATCGTGATTGCCCTTTCCCATTCCGGGATCGACGGGCAAGGCGAGACAGAGGGCATGGAAAATGCCTCGCTGTATCTCGCAGGCGTCGAAGGTATCGATGCGATCTTCACCGGCCACCAGCATCTTGTCTTCCCCGGCCCCAAAGACTTCGACGACGTGCCGGGTGCTGACGCCGTCAAGGGCACGCTGCTCGGAAAGCCAGCCGTCATGGCCGGTTTCTGGGGCTCGCATATGGGGCTGATCGACCTGCTGCTCGAAAAGGACGGCGCGAGCTGGAAGATCGTCGACTTCACCTGCGAAGCGCGGCCGATCTATCATCGCGACGACAACCGCAAGGTCGTGGCCGACGTGACAGACAAACCTGAAGTGCTCGCCTCGGTCGCGACAGAGCATCAGGCGACACTCGACTATGTGCGCACCCCCGTCGGCAAGTCGTCTGCGCCGCTCTATTCCTATTTTGCGCTGGTGGCCGACGATCCGTCGATCCAGATCGTCTCGATTGCGCAGTCCTGGTACATCAAGGACATGTTGAAGGATGGGCCTCACAAGGATCTGCCCGTCCTGTCGGCGGCGGCCCCGTTCAAGGTTGGCGGTCGTGGCGGCGCCGATTATTTCACCGACGTGCCGGCCGGCGATATCGCGATCAAGAACGTCGCCGACCTCTATCTCTATCCGAACACCATCCAGGCCGTGGCGATCACCGGCGAACAGGTGAAGAACTGGCTTGAAATGTCGGCCGGCATCTTCAACCAGATCGAGAAGGGCGCGAAGGACGCGGCCCTGATCAATCCGGATTTCCCGTCCTACAATTACGACGTCATCGACGGCGTGACCTATCAGATCGATCTCACCAAGCCCGCCCGCTACGACAAGGACGGCGTCGTCGTCCATCCGGAATCAAGCCGTATCGTCAACCTGCAATTCGACGGCAAGCCGATCGACCCCGGCCAGACCTTTGCGGTTGCGACGAACAACTACCGCGCCGGCGGCGGCGGCAAGTTCCCGGAGATTGCCGCCGACAAGGTGATCTTCGTCGGCCCGGATACCAACCGGGACATCATCGTCCGCTACATCGTCGAGCAGGGCACGATCAATCCGTCCGCCGACGGCAACTGGTCGTTTGCACCGATCGGCGAGACCAGCGTGATCTTCGAGACCGGCCCGAAGGCACGCGAATTCCTCGCCGACTTCAAGGGCGGCCAAATCGAAGATGCCGGCGAAGCGGCGGAAGGTTTCGCGAAGTTCCGGCTGATGCTCTGAGCAGCGCCAGCATGATGCTGATCCATCAAGAACGGAGTCGATTCAGGATGTTGAATCGATTCCTTAAACTGCCGTTGCAAGTGGCGGTGGGAATGCCAGATCCATGGGGCAGTTCGAAAGCTGTTCTTCGAAGGCCCGGATCAGCCAGGTTCCGGCGGGGCCCGGCGGATTGTCGGTCCGCCTGATGGCATAGAGATTGTAAGACCCCTGCTCATAAGCCGGCAGATCGAGATGCACGATCCGGCCGCTTGCCATGTCTTCGCGAATGATCGAGGCCGGCAGCCCGCCCCAGCCGAGACCGCCACGAATCAGCTGATGTTTGGTTGCCATGTCGCTCACCCGCCAGGTCTTGAACGACAGCACGTTGAAATCACGCCCCGACGTCAGATCCGAGGCGTCGCTGACGACGATCTGGGTTTCCTCGCGCACGTCCTGCAGGGACAGCGTGCCTCTGCGCTCAGCGAGCGGATGGTCGGCCGCCGCCGCGGGCAGAAGGAAATTGTGGCCGATGCGGGTGACGATCAGCGTGTCGTCCTGCCGCGTCGGCGCACCGCCGATGCCGATGGTGGCCCTGCCGCTCATCACCAGCTCGACCAGCCGTCCGAGTTCGCCCACTTCCAGTCGCAGCGAAACGGACGGAAACTGCCGCTGAAATTCGCGGAGCACCGCCAGCATGGCGCCGGTCGGGACGAGCACGCTGATGGCAACCGAAAGTTCCGCCTCCAGCCCCTGATGCATGCTGCGCACCTTGGCGCGCATCACCTGCAGATCACCGACGATCCGGCCGGCATCGGTCAGCATGGCTCTGCCCTCTTCCGTGAGCTTGGGTTGCCGTGTGCCGGTCCGCTCGAACAGAGTCACGCCGAGCTGGCTTTCGAGATTGCCGATCGTATAGCTCACCACGGATTGGGCGCGATTGAGCTGCCGGGCGGCCGCGGAAAAGCTGCCGGTATCAGCCACGGTGAGAAAGACCTGCAACTGGTCGAGAGTGGGATTGGCATCCATGCGATCGGGCATCCATCCAGTTATTCGATATGACCGATCTAGATTATCACAGTTTCATTGATGCGTGCTCGGACATAGATGCATGGCAGGCCTGCTCCCAAGGGCCCACCACCATTCGAGGAATTGCACATGTCTTCCATCCTTCTCGTCACCTCCAGCCCGCGCGGCTCGGAATCCCTCTCGAACGCGATCGCCACCGAGCTCGCCGAGAAGTTCGCCGGCGAGACCGGCACGCTGGTCCGCCGCGATCTCGTCGAAACCCAGCTCGACCACGTCGACGGCGCCTTCACCACTGCGATCCGCAAGTCGGCCGATGCACGCACCGCTGAAGAAACCGCTTCTGTTGCCATCTCCGACGCGCTCGTCGCCGAACTGATGGCCGCCGACACGATCGTCATCGGCACCGGCCTCATCAACTTCAACATCTACTCGTCGCTGAAGAGCTGGATCGACCACATCGCCCGTGCCGGCCTCACCTTCAGCTACACGGAAAACGGCCCGGTCGGCCTCGCCAAGGGCAAGAAGGCCTATCTGGTGCTCGCCGCCGGCGGCATCTACTCCTCCGGCCCCGGCGCCCCGATGAACCATGCCGAACCCTATCTCAAGACGGTTCTCGGATTCCTCGGCATCGAGCTGGTCGAGACTGTCTATGTCGAAGGCGTGGCCTATGGTCCGGAAGCCGCCGAAAAGGCCGTGGCTTCAGCCAAGGCCAAGGTCGAGGAACTGGCGCGCGCCGCCTGATCCATTGACGATCCAGCGCGGCAGCCTCGCTGCCGCCACACTTCTGCAAACGGCAAGAACCTTCAGTTGCCGTTTGCCGCCAGAGCAAGCCCTGTCTCGCTCCCCGTTCGGGACAGGCGCTTGTGGCGATGCGCTGCCAGCCGCGCGACACTGGTCAGCTCGGAGACAACCTCTGCGCTCACCTCGGATGCGACGCTGTCGAGCGGCTGAGGCCGGCCCAACAGATATCCCTGCAGCTCGTCACAGCCCGCGACGCTCAGGTAACGAGCCTGGTCCACCGTCTCCACACCTTCCGCCACGACCCGCATGCCGAGCCCGCTGCCGAGATCGATGATGGTGCGGACGATGGCGTCGGCGGTCTCCTCTGTGCCGAGGGCAGACACGAAGCTGCGATCGATCTTGATCACGTCGAAGGGGTAGCGGCTCAGATAGCTGAGCGACGAATAGCCGGTGCCAAAATCGTCGAGCGCAATCCTCAAGCCCAGCGTCTTCAGATGGCCGAGAATGAGGCGCGCCCGTTGATCGTCGTCGATCAGCACGCTCTCCGTGATCTCAAGCTCCAACTGATGCGGCGAAACCCCGGACGCATCCAGGATCGCTTCGATCCGTTCCAGAAACTGCGGATGGCGGAACTGTACCGGCGAGACGTTGACGCTGATATGCAGATGCTCTGGGAAATCGGTTGCCAGACGGCAGGCTTCGATCAGTACCCATTCTCCCAGTTCGATGATCTTGCCGGACACCTCGGCGACCGGGATGAAATCACCCGGCTGCACCATGCCGCGCTCCGGATGTTTCCAGCGCACCAGCGCCTCGTATCCGACGATCAAAGCATCCGATGCCGAGACCCGAGGCTGGAGATAGAGCTCGAACTCACCGCGCTCCAGTCCGCGCTCGATATCGGCTTCGAGCGCACGTCGCTTCTCGATCAGTTCGTCCATACCCCTGCGGTAGGATCTGAACGTGTTCCGACCGGACTTCTTGGCGTGATAGAGGGCGATGTCAGCACGGCCGATCAGTTCGTCGAGCTCGCCCGCATGCTCCGGGCAAAGCGCACCACCGATGCTGACACCGCATTTGATGCGTTCGCCTTGGCCGGTGTCAAAGGGTTGCCGGAAGGCTTCGACCAGGCGGCGACCGAAATCTTCGCATTGGGCTTCGAAATGGCAATTGCCGAGGATGATCGCGAACTCGTCACCGCCGAGGCGGGCCGCCATGTCGGCGGGACCGAGTGCCGCAGACAGGCGCCGCGCCGTCTCTCTGATCACCTCGTCGCCAGCAGGGTGCCCGTAGAGATCGTTGACGTCCTTGAAATGGTCGAGATCGACCAGAAGAACCCCGCAACCCCACCCGTCATTCGCCTGTTTGACATGGGCGGCGAGCGTTTCGGTAAACAGCGCACGGTTCGCAAGCCCTGTCAGCGGATCGTGCTGCGCCAGATGGCGCATGCGGCTTTCGACGGCCTTGCGCTCACGAAGATCGACGAGGCAGCTGATCCGGATATGCCGGCCGCGATATTCTATATTGCGGCCCCGAGCCTCGATCGGGATGCTTGAGCCGTCGGCGCGGACGATCTGGAACTCTCGCGACACATCGGGCGCCGGATTGGGATCCTCGATGAGCATGCGCCGCCCGGTCTGGTCGACAACATCGAGGATCGACGTTCCGATGAGATCTGCAATCTTGCGACCAGTCAGCACCTCGAACTGCTCGTTGCCGTCAATGATCACGCCGCCTTCGTGCATGACGATCGCTTCAAAGGTGGCGTTGGCGAGCGCCGACACCCGATCCGCCTCTTCCTGGTCGCGGACCTGGGATTCGAGTACGCTTCGATTGCGTTCCTGTTGCTGGATATTGTCCATCAGGTGGTTGAACAGCCGGGTCAGCTTCTCCGCCTCGTCGCCCGGATCGACCGGTAACCGGTCGCCCAGATCGGCCTTGCCGGAAACGAGCTTTGAAAGAGCGTCCTCGACATGGCCGACACCGAGCCGCGTCCCATGTTCGGCGACGTTCAGGCCGATGTCTTCGGCCTCGGCCGTGACGCGAACCGGCACGAGTTTGTCGAGCGTCCAGAAGAAGGCATAGCCGAGGCCGAAGGCCCAGTAGAAGTTCAGCGCGGAGCCAAAGATCTGGATGTAGAGCTGATCGAATCGTCCACCGAGCGGCAGCCGATCGACCGGCGCCAGCAGTGCAAGTGCCACGGTTCCGGCGACACCGGCGAAAGCGTGCACGCCGACGGCTCCGACGGCATCGTCGACCTTGAGCTTCTCTTCGAGATACTGGTTGCCGACGATGGCGACGATGGCGCCGAGCGCGCCCGTGATGAGGGCCCCACCCGGCTCAAGCAGGTGGCAGCCCGCCGTGACGGCGACCAGCGCACCCAGCATGCCACACAGCGCCTTTTCCGGCAGCACCACACCATCTTGCCTCGCACCGATCACATAGCCGACGCAGGTGCCCATTCCGCCGGCGAGAACCGTGTTGAGAATGATCGGCGCCACATCCGCATTGGCTGCCAGGGTGGAACCGCCATTGAAGCCAATCCAGCCGAAAAACAGGATGAGGCCTCCGGTGGTCGCCAGAACCGGATTGTTGCCGGCAAGGCGTACCGGGCGTCCCTCGGCATCAAAACGCCCGCGTCTTGCGCCGATCACCAGGCATGCAGCAAGTGCTACCCAGCCACCCGTGGCGTGCACCACCGTGGAGCCGGCAAAATCGACGAAGCCGAGATTGGCGAGAAAGGCACCTGAGTTCGGCCCGATCGCCGCTCCCCAGACCCAGTGCACGAAAATTGGATAGATCAGCGTCGACAGGATGATCGACCCGAGCACATAGGCCGAGAGTGTCATGCGCTCGGCGACGGCACCGGAAACGATGGTCGCCGCCGTACCGCAGAACATTACCTGGAAGACGAAGAACCCGGCGAGCCAGCTATCGAGGCCCTGCAGCAGGAAATAGTCAGGATCGAGCCCGACCGGCAGGAAGCCGGAGCGACCGAAGGCGAGCATGAAACCCACGACTGCGAAGCCGACAACGCCGAAGACAAAATCCAGGAGGTTCTTCTGGGCGACATTGATGGAATTCTTCGAGCGAACCATGCCGGCTTCAAGAAGCAGGAATCCCACCTGCATCATCATCACCATGCCGGCCGCCGCCATCAGCCAGGCGAGATCGGCAGAAGCCTTGGCCGCCTGAACGGACACTGCGTCAGCGGCATGAACAGGGAGCGCTAAGCCGAACACGAGGCTCGCTGCCAAACCGTGAAAAGCAAGGAATGAAACGGAGCGAAACGCAATGATCACTGGAAAACCCGGACAATATCTCAGGGGCCAGTGTTGCGGCGCATCATTAACATTCGGTGATCGCGAAGAAACATTTCTTCGCAATATCAAAGTGCAACGTCAGACGATGCGCGTTTCCTCGCCATCACCGAACAGCGAGGGGCCATTCTGATCGATGATCTGCTGCGCCTTGCGGAAGGTGCAATCGAGGGCATCATCGAGCGAGGTGAAGACGTCGGCGCGGATGAACTTGCGCTCGAGCACCCGACCATCCACGGTCTGTACGATGCGACCGGCGAGACGATACTGACTGCCTTCACGCATGGGTTCGGCATGGATGACGCAGTCCTTATAGGTCTGCGGCTCGGCCAGGGGCTTGGCAGCGGTCTCGGAAGAGGAACCACCGGTGAAAATGGAGAGGATGCTGGACAGAATAGACATGGCCTGACCTAGCATAACCGGGCCTGCCGAGGAAGAGCAGGTGGGGCGGCTTCCCGCATCATGATGGCGTGATACAGTCGGCACCGGTCGGGAGGGACCGTGGGAGGCTTGAGGATGCGGATCGTCATGGGCTTGTTGCTTGCACTCGTTTTTCTCAGCATCGCGGCTATCGTCTTTCTCTATCTGAGACCACCGGTACTCGCCCTGGAACGAGAGGCAGAGATCGGTGCGGACACGCCGCTCGATTCGCTTGAAGCCCTGATCGCCGACAATGAGCATGACGCAGGCCGCATCCGCGAAGGGCTTGCCAAGCAGATAGTCTGGGCGGACCCCATCCGCAAATCGAAGACGCCGGTCTCGGTGGTCTATGTGCATGGCTTTTCCGCCTCATCCGCCGAGGTTCGCCCCCTGCCCGACCTCGTGGCACAAGCGCTCGGCGCCAATCTCTTTCTCACCCGTCTCACCGGTCATGGCCTCGACGATCCCGACGCCTTGGGCCTCGCGACGATCGATGACTGGGCGGCGGATGTGGGTGAAGCGCTGGCCATCGGTAAACATCTGGGGGAGCGGGTCGTCATTATCTCGACATCCACCGGCGCCTCGCTTGTCACCTGGGCGCTCGGTCGCCCTACTCTTGCGGACAAGATAGCGGCTTCGGTGTTCCTCTCACCCAATTATGGCGTGCAGGCTTCCGGCAGCTTTCTGCTGACCGGTCCGTTCGGCGCCCAACTGGCCCGCCTGATCATCGGCAAGCGCGCCGGCTTTGAACCGATCAGCCCGCTCAACGCACACAACTGGACGACAAGTTACCCGGTGGCCGCGCTCATTCCCATGGCGCAATCGGTCCGGCTGGCAAACCACACGCCGGTGCAAGAGATCCGCGTCCCCGCCCTCTTCCTCCAGTCGGCCGAGGACAAGGTTGTCAGGCCGGATCGGACGGCGGCGGTTGCGGCGCGCTGGGGTGCCGATCACAAGCTCGTCGATCCAGGCCCGACCGGCGACGCCAACAACCATGTAATTGCCGGCGACACCTATTCGCCCGAGACCACCGAGCCGATTGCGAAGATCATCGTGGACTGGCTCGCCGGCCAGGGCATCAGATGATCAGGTTGGCCAGGATCTCGTTCTCGGTGATGTCCTCGAAGCCAAGACCTGCCTGATCGAAACGGTCGAACAGCTCTGCGAAGTTCTCGCGCTTGCCCGTCTCGATGCCGATCAGGATCGAACCGAAGTTGCGCGCCGACTTCTTCAGATATTCGAAGCGGGCGATATCGTCTTCGGGCCCGAGAAGATTGAGGAAATCGCGCAGGGCGCCTGGACGCTGCGGCAGACGCAGGATGAAGTATTTCTTCAAGCCGGCGTAGCGCATGGCGCGTTCCTTGACGTCAGGCAGCCGCTCGAAATCGAAGTTGCCGCCGGAGACGACGGCGACGATTGTCCGCCCACTCAGGGCAACCCGCGGCAGAAGGTCGAGTGCGGCAAGTGCCAGCGCGCCTGCCGGCTCCAGAACCACGCCCTCGACATTCAGCATGTCGGTCATCGTCACGCAGATCGCGTTTTCCGGCACGATCAGCACCTGATCGGGGCGGAAAGCCTTCAGCGCCTCGAAATTATGGTCACCGATCCGGGCGACGGCTGCCCCATCGACGAAGTTGTCGACCTTGGGGAGCGTGACGACCTTGCCGGCCTCGAGGCTCTTCTTCAGGCTCGGCGCGCCCTGGGGCTCGCAGAAGATCATCGCCTCGGGCGAAACCTTGCCGGCGAGATAGCCGGTCATGCCCGACGAGAGCCCGCCACCGCCGACCGGCATGATGACGAGATCCGGCGTCACGCCTTCCGGCAACTGCTGCATCATTTCAGCCGCGACCGTCGCCTGGCCTTCGATGATATCGGGATGGTCGAAAGGCGGGACCATGTAGCCGCCGATCGCCTCGACATGTTCGCGGGCAGCCTGATAGCACTGGTCGAAAATGTCGCCGATCAGGCGGATGGTGATGAATTCGCCGCCGAAGATGCGGGTCTTGTCGATCTTCTGCTGCGGCGTCGTCACCGGCATGAAGACCACGCCCTGAACGCCGAAATGACGGCAGACAAAGGCAAAGCCCTGGGCATGATTGCCGGCAGAGGCGCAGACGAAGGTGGTACCGGAAGGGCTGTCTTCGACGATCTTGCGGAAGAAATTGAAGGCGCCCCGGATCTTGTAGGAGCGAACCGGTGTCAGGTCCTCGCGCTTCAGATAGACATTCGCACCGTAACGGGCACTCAAATGCTCGTTGAGCTGCAGCGGTGTCTCGGGAAAAAGCCCGCGCATGGCTTCCAGCGCTTCGTCGACCTGATCGGGGGTCACGTCAGCCTCCGTTGAATTTTGGACAGAGCCCCGCTATGGCATAGACATCGGGCAGAGACAAAGCCTCTTTGCGCTGCAACAGACGGAAGTCATTCCTTGAACACCAATCTGCTCCGCTCCGTCGTCTATATCGCAGCCCTTTGCGGGCTCTATCTGTCCACGGCCATGCTGATCCCGGCCATGGTGGACCTCTATTACGGCGACCCGCACTGGTCTGTCTTCACGGTGTCTGCCGCCATGGTCGGCGGTCTATCGGTCACGGCTGCCATGGCGACGCGGGGGCCGCCGCCGGCCTTCTCCAAGCGCATGGGCTTTCTGCTCGTCAACGTGCTCTGGGCCACCTTTTCGCTGGTCGGTGCGATCCCGATCTATTTCTCCGAACTCGACCTCACCTTTGCCCAGGCGCTGTTCGAATCGGTTTCGGCCATCACCACGACGGGCTCGACGGTTCTTGCCGGACTGGACGACATGGCGCCCGGGCTTCTCGTCTGGCGCTCGCTGCTACAATGGCTGGGCGGCATCGGGATTGTGGCGCTCGGGCTGTTCGTGCTGCCATTCCTGAGAGTGGGCGGGGTCTCCTTCTTCAAGATGGAATCCTCCGACATCGCAGACAAGCCGTTCGCGCGGATCGCCACCTTTACCAGCGCCTTCGTCGCCATCTATGTCGCGATCACCCTGATTTGCATGATCGCCTACGACATCTTCGGCATGAGTCATTTCGATGCGCTCAACCATGCCCTGACGACGATCGCCACAGGTGGCTTCTCCACCCATGACGCCTCCTTCGGCTATTTCGACAGCTATGCGCTTCGCGGGATCGCAACCTTCTTCATGACGGTCTGCAGCCTGCCTTTCTCGATCCTGATCGTCTTCTTCATAAAGGGGCGCCTCGACGCCCTGCGCGATCCACAGATTCTCGTCTTTCTTGGCTATCTCGCAGCCTTCGCCGTTTCTGCAGCACTCTACAACCACCTGCGCAATGGCGTGGACCTGCCGCTCGCGCTGTCGCATTCCTTGTTCAATTTCGCATCGATCCTGTCGACCACCGGCTATGCCAGTGAAGACTACACTCTGTGGGGGCCGTTTGCAGTGGCCGCAGCCTATTTCGCCACCTTCATGGGCGGCTGCTCCGGCTCGACGGCCGGGGGCATCAAGGCCTACCGTTTCGTCATCATTTTCAACATCATCGTGACGGGGCTGAAGCGGCTCATCTATCCGAACGCCGTCTATTCTGTCCGCTACGGCAACCAGATCGTCGATGCAGACACGCAGCGCGCCGTGTTCCTGTTCTTCAGCGCCTATATCTTCATCTGGGTGATCGGCAGCCTCGCCATGGCGCTGGCCGGCTACGATTTCGCCACTGCCTCATCCGCCATGATCACGGCGCTCTCGAATGTCGGCCCCGGCATCGGGTCGCTGATCGGCCCGGCCGGCAACTTCGCCACGATGCACGATCCGGAACTCTACATCCTGTCGCTTGCCATGCTGCTCGGTCGTCTCGAAGTGCTGACCGTCATGGTGCTGCTGG
Organism: Agrobacterium sp. MA01; assembly: GCF_009650195.1. Classification (NCBI taxonomy): domain Bacteria; kingdom Pseudomonadati; phylum Pseudomonadota; class Alphaproteobacteria; order Hyphomicrobiales; family Rhizobiaceae; genus Agrobacterium; species Agrobacterium sp. MA01. Next base: position 1,525,080 of record NZ_CP045854.1, on the reverse strand, counting down.
TGCCAATGTTCTGGCGCTCGTGACCATCAGGCCAACGTGATCGCACAGAACCGCTCTGCGCTTGACGCCCGGGCCTGGTTCTTCCCACACTCCCGCAAGATCAATGCGGGAGAATCACGTGTCCCTGATGCCTTCAGCCCCTGCCCGCGGCCTTGCCGTCACCCTGATCGGCGCATTCCTTTCTGCGGCACCGGTTGCGGCCGGCCCGCTTCTCGATGCGGCGATCGAGGCGGAGAAACTTGCGGCACAAAACGATGCGAAGGGCGCCTTCGAGGCCATGCGTTCGGGGCTTGCAGCCTTCAGCCAGAGCTTGCCGCTCACGGTCCCCCGCGCCGTCTTCATCACGGAAGTCCCGAAGGCCTACAGGGCCTATACCGCAAAAGCGGAGCCGGTCTTCGTCACCGGCGAGAAGCTCATCACCTATGTCGAGGTGGCTGGGCTCAAATGGCAGCCGGCGCCCAACAACCAGCGGCAATCGCATTTCACCGTCGATCTCGAACTCACCGACGACGAAGGCAAGACGCTCGCGCTGCAAAAGGAATTCGGCAACTTCACCTTCACCGGCCATTCGGATGCGATCGAGGTCTATACCCATCTCACGCTCGACGTCGATGGCGCCAAGCCCGGCGCCTATGTGCTGCGCTATACTGTGAACGACGTAATCGCCGAACGCTCGACGCCTTTCGAACTGGCCTTCACGCTGAAGGACAAGAGCTGAACGCCCACATCGGGCGTCCAGTTTTTCGGATCAATTCGCCATGGTCGAGCGATGCGCCCAGCCGGTCATGCGCTTTTCGAGCCAGGCCATCAGCGCATACATGGCGATGCCCTCGACGGCGAGCGCCAGAAGCCCGGCAAAGACCAGGGGCACGTTGAACTGGCTCTGGGCCGAGCTCATCATGTTGCCGAGACCGTAATTCGAGGCCACCGTCTCCGAGACGACCGAACCGACGAAGGCGAGCGTGATCGCGATCTTTAGCGATCCGAAGAAATACGGCATCGAGCGGGGAATGCCGACCTTCAGCATGATGTCGAGCTTCCTGGCGCCCAGCGCCCGCAGCACGTCTTCCGTCTCCGGCTCGATCGTGGCGAGACCCGTCGCGACATTGACGACGATCGGGAAGAAGGAAATCAGGAAGGCGGTCAGCACAGCCGGCACGGTGCCGATGCCGAACCAGATGACGAGGATCGGCACGAGCGCCACCTTGGGGATCGCATTGAAGCCGATCATCAGGGGGTAGAGCCCGGCATAGATGGACTTCGACCAGCCGATGAAGAGACCGAGCCCCAGTCCGGCGACAACAGCGATCATGAAGCCGAGCGTCGTCGTGTAGAGCGTCTGCAGCGAATTCTTCCAGATCGGCGACCAGTATTGTACCACCGCCTCGAATACCCGTGATGGTGCCGGCAGGATGGTCGGCGGCATGTCGAGCACGATGACCGTCAGTTCCCAGATGGCAAACAGGGCCAGCGTGTAGAGGAAGGGCGCTGCCCGCACCCAGTTGATGCGCTGCATCAGGGGCTTTACGACCGGGCGGGTCGGCGCTGTCTCGATCGTCATCGTCATGCCGCAACCCTCGCCTTTGCGATCTCGCCGTGCAGCACATGCACCATGTCGTTGAATTCGGTCTGGTACATCAATTCCAGATCCCTTGGTCGCGCGAAGGGCACCGTGTGTTCCTTGACCACCTTGCCGGGTCTGGCACTCATCACGAAAATCCGGTCGGCGAGGAAGACCGCCTCGCGAAGGTCATGGGTCACAAGCACGATGGTCACGCCCTGGGCCGCATGCAGATCGCGGATGACGCACCATAGCTCCTCGCGGGTGAAGGCATCCAGCGCACCGAAGGGCTCGTCGAGCATCAGGAGTTCCGGTTCGTGGATCAGCGCCCGGCAGAGATTGGCGCGCTGCTGCATGCCGCCCGACAACTGCCAGGGGAATTTCGACCCGACACCCTTCAGGCCGACGATCTCCAGGAGGTTCTCGGCCTTCTCGACATATTCCTTCTTGTTCGCTCGCAGGCGATGCCGATGCTTCTCGACGATTTCGAGCGGCAGAAGAATGTTCTCGAGCGTCGTGCGCCAGGGCAACATGGTCGGGTTCTGGAAGGCCATGCCGACGATCGACACCGGCTTGGTCACCTGCTGGCCGGCGACGATGACGACGCCGGATTGCGGGATATGCAGCCCGGTCACGAGCTTCATCAGGGTGGACTTGCCACAGCCGGACGGGCCGACCACGGCGGAGAATTCGCCCTTGTCGACGCGCATGGTGAGGCCGGATACGGCAAGCGTTCCGTCGGCGCCGCCATAGCGCATGTCGACATTGTCGATGGAAACGAGGTGGGACATCGGGGCTCCGGTCTAAATGGGATTACCCAACCTCCCCTTGAGGGGGAGGTCGCTGCGAAGCGGCGGGTGGGGTGATCTCGCAAAAGGTCACCCGACCCCGAACCTGAGGCTCGACCCTCCCCCTCAAGGGGAGGGTGAGGTCATCAAGGCAACATCCGCTCTTCCTTGGCCGGCAGGAAGCTTGCGTCGAAGACCTGCTCGGCCGTGACATTGCCCTTCAGGCCCATGGAGACCTTGAGCGTCTCGATCGAGGCGGAAAGGCGCGCCATGTCGACGCTGCCCATGCCGTTTTCGACAACATAGGGCGTCTTGATGTTCATGGCGTTGGCCATTTCGAGACGTTCCTTCTCGATGTCGACATTCAGCGTCTCGTTGCGCTTCAGGACAGCGGCGGCCCCCTCTTCCGGATTGGCAACGGCATCGGCAAAGCCCTTGGCCAGCGCCCTCAGGAAGCCCTTCACAGCCTCAGGGTTTTCGGCGGCGAAGTCGGAGTTCACCAGAACGCTGTTGCCATAGAGGTTCAGGCCGTTATCGGCCATCAGGATGGTCGCGATGTCGTCTGCCGGGATGCCTTGCGCCTTGAGGTTCAGGATGACCGAGAAGGCAAAGCCGAAGACGGCATCGACGTCGCCCTTGGCGAGCATCGGCTCGCGCACGGGAAAGCCGATCGATTCGATGGTGATCTTGCTGTCGTCGATACCGGCGACCTGCTTGAAGGCCGGCCACTGGGCAAACGCGCCATCCGGCGGCGGCGCGCCAAGCTTCTTGCCCTCCAGCGACTTCGGATCTTCCGTCACGCCGAGCGACTTGCGGCCGACGACCGAGAAGACCGGCTTGTCATAGACCATCATCACGGCCTTGACCTTCTGGGACGGATCCTCATCGAGGAACTTGATCACCGAGTTGATGTCGCCGAAGCCCATCTGGTAGGCGCCCGTCGCCACACGCGGGATCGCCTCGACCGAGCCATTGCCCGAATCGATCGTCACATCCAGGCCTTCCGCTGCGAAATATCCCTTGTCCTGCGCCAGCAGGAAGCCGGCGGCCGGGCCCTCGAACTTCCAGTCGAGCGTGAACTTGATGGCCGTCTCGGCATGCGCCTGACCGACCGGCAGCGTCACGCCGGCAAGCAGACCCGCCGCCACAACGGCGGCCGAAAAGAGACGTCTTGATATCATGGATTTGAGCTCCCCTTGTTTTTGGTGGGAGCATCAAAGCAGGAAATAGCGAGGCCGCAAAGCGGAAAATGCTCAAACTTTCGTCAAAAATAGATCTGCACAAATTTGGCGCATTGAGTGCAAAGAGATGTACGACACCAAGAACCTGTCCCGAAGAGAACGGGCCAGCGCTAACAGTCAAAACACAGGAAGTTTGGTGCGGACGGCGGGGATCGAACCCGCATGACCTAAGGCCGAGAGATTTTAAGTCTCTTGCGTCTACCAGTTTCGCCACGTCCGCGTGCGGGCCCTGTTTCGATCAGATCGGCGGACGCGTCAAGGGTAGTGGGCCAATGCTGTGGCCCGCCCCGTGTCATCGATCACTCAGCTTGCGAGCGCATCCAGGAATTCGACGCCGATCTCGCGGGGGCTGCGCCATTTGACGGCGCAGTCATGGGTCGTGCCGTCCTCCAGGCGCAGGCGGAACTGAGGGGGAATGTCGGCGGTCGATTCGAAGCTCATCTTGGCGCCGAGAGGCGACAGATTGCGAATCATGCAGTCGAAGGTGGAATGGCCGCCGGGGAGGATGGCGCGGCCGGCTTTGAGCGCCCGCAGGCGGGGCTGGCGACGACGATCTGGCTGTTCCATGACATGCGTCCTTTCAGGTCTTACAACCCGAAGCATGCGCCAAAGCGCTCAAGAGACCCTTGAAACGATCGATCGCCTTTTACCGATCGGGTGGCCCAGTTGCCCCAAAGACGAAAAAAGGCGGAGCTTGCGCCCCACCTTTTGACGATAGTCAATTCTATGCTCAGGCCAGCTTGGCAGCTAGCTTCGCCACATGGGCACCCTGATAGCGAGCACCTTCGAGTTCGATCTCGGAGGGCTGGCGCGAACCGTCGCCGGCCGTGATCGTGGAGGCGCCGTAGGGCGAGTTACCCATGACTTCGCTCACACCCATCTGGCCCTGGAAGGCGTAAGGCAGGCCTGCATAGAGCATGCCGTGATGCAGGAAGGTCGGGATGAAGCCCATGATGGTGGTTTCCTGGCCGCCATGCTGGGTCGCGGTCGAGGTGAACATCGAGCCGAGCTTGCCGGTCAGCTTGCCCTGCGCCCAGAGGCCGCCGGTCTGATCCCAGAAATTGCGCATCTGCGAGGCGACCGTGCCGTAACGGGTGCCGGCGCCGACGATGATGGCGTCATACTGATCGAGCTCGGTCGGGTCGGCGATCGGCGCCTGCTGGTCCATCTTGTAATAGGAAGCCTTGGCGACATCGTCCGGCACCAGTTCCGGAACGCGCTTGACAGTGACGTCGGCACCGGCCGACTTTGCGCCTTCGGCAACGGCATAGGCCATGGTTTCGATGTGACCGTAAGCGGAATAATAGAGAACCAGTATCTTGGCCATGTCGTATCTCCCTTTGAACATGCGGCCCTGCCGCGCTGTGGATGTGCGAGATGTAGCGCATTCCGCATCGGGAACCAGTCGCGGCTGCGGGAACGCAGTGTTCAATCAATGAGTGCCTTTACTTCTCTTCACGGACATAAAACGGTAACCTCTCGGTCCCCGCCTGCCCCATTCCCATAGGACTTAATCCATGACCTCGACGATCAAGACCGCCGCCATGCTCGCCATCGGCGACGAACTCCTGTCCGGCCGCACCAAGGACAAGAATATCGGCCATCTCGCCGACCTGCTGACGGTTGCCGGCATCGATCTGAAAGAGGTCCGCATCGTCTCGGACGAGGAGGATGCGATCGTCGAGGCGCTGAATGCGCTCAGGTCGAAATACACCTATGTCTTCACCTCGGGCGGCATCGGCCCGACGCATGACGACATCACGGCCGATGCCGTGTCGAAGGCCTTCGGCGTGCCCTGCCTGCACGACCCTGACGCCATGAAGCTGCTCGGCGACATGTATGCCGGCCGAGGACTGGAATTCACCGAGGCCCGCCAGCGCATGGCGCGCATGCCGCAAGGCAGCCGCCATATCCCGAACCCGGTCTCGACCGCCCCCGGCTTCATCATCGGCAATGTGCATGTCATGGCCGGTGTGCCGCAGGTCTTCCAGGCGATGATGGCGCATGTGATCGAAACACTGCCGGCCGGCCAGCGCGTGCTGTCGCGCTCGATCGCCTGCCCGTTCGGTGAAGGGGATATCGGCACGGCGCTTGGCGCGATCCAGAAAGCCCATCCGGAAACCTCGATCGGCTCCTACCCGCATTTCGACGGTCGGCGCTTCTCGACGGAACTCATCGTCCGGGCGCGCAACCAGGCGATCGTCGATGCGGCAGCCGCCGATGTGGAGGCGATGATCGATGCGATCCGGAACGAGAAGGATGCGGCCGCCACGCGCGATCTCGGCACCGGCGAGGTGGCCTGAGCCCGCGCCCCTTCGCGCCTCAAGCCCCTCCTGACTTGACCTCGGTCAAGGCGGAACAACGTAACGGAACCCATAGTTATCTCATGCGGACAATAAATAAGGGCCGCAAGAGGAGACGACCATGGGTTACCGCACACTTCTTGCCATATTGGACACACCGAAAACCACGCAACAGGTGACAGATTTTGCCGTCGCAATTGCCAACCAGTTTCAATCGCATGTGATCGGCGCCCATGCGGAGGCCGTGGCCATGGTGCCGCTGGTCGCGCCGATGGAAATCCCGGACCCCGCCACCGTGCAGGCGCTGCAGGACATGGCGCATCAGGAGACGGAAAGCGTGGAGCGGATCTTCCGTGAGATCGGCAACCGCGAAGGCTTCTCCCATGAATGGCGCAGCTTCGTCACATCCTCGGGCTTCAATTCCGCCGCCCTGATCGACAGCGCCCGCAGCGTCGATCTCGTCATCGCCGCCCAGGGTGAAGCGGGCATGCTGTCGGAGACCCGTTCCGAACTCGAGAGCTTCCTGTTCGAAAGCGGGCGGCCGGTGCTGCTCATCCCGCATATCCTGAAGGCACCGAAGCCGATCCGCCGGGTGCTCGTTGCCTGGAACGGCTCGCGCGAGGCGGCCCGCGCCACCTTCGATGCCCTTCCCTTCCTGATGGCAGCCGAAGAGGTCGAGATCTTCACCGTCGACGCCTCCGACACCTCCACCCAGACCGGCGCAATCGCCGGCGCCGAGATCGCCGCTGCGCTTGCCCGTCACGGGATCAAGGTCACGGTCACGGCGTCGGAAAAGACCGGCCTCGACCCGGCGATCGCCATCGAGAACCGGCTGTCGGACAGCTCCATCGATCTCCTGGTCATGGGCGCCTATGGCAACAAACGCTGGTGGGAAATGCTGTTCGGCGGCGTCACCCGCACGCTGCTCGATTCGATGACGGCACTGACGCTCCTGTCGCGCTGATTGATCGGCTGATCGGGCGGGAACGCGAGGCCTTGCCAGAGGCTTCGGATTCCCGCTAATAGCAACGGCCAAAGACTGGAACCCTTTAAGGGGACGAAGTTCGCGCGGTATCTGCCGCGCGAAACGCGTTTCGGGGCCGCGCAAGGCGGTCCGCCTGAAAGGATCCGGTCGACGGCGCCGCAATCCGGCGCGGACGATATCATCCAGCCAGCGGAGCCCCGTGCATGTCTCTCCCCGATAAAGCCTTTCCCGTTTCCTGGGATCAGTTCCACCGCGATGCGCGGGCGCTCGCCTGGCGCCTCGCCGGCCTCGGCCAGGACTTCCGCGCCATCGTCTGCATCACCCGCGGCGGCCTGGTACCCGCGGCGATCATCTCGCGCGAACTCAACATCCGCCTGATCGAGACGGTCTGCATCGCCTCCTACCATGACTACGTCAACCAGGGCGAAATGAACCTCCTGAAGGGCATTACCGCCGAGCTGATGGTCAATGGCGGCGAAGGCGTGCTCGTGGTCGACGATCTGACAGACACCGGCAAGACCGCACTTGAAGTGCGCGAAATGATGCCGAAGGCGCATTTCGCCTGCGTCTATGCCAAGCCGAAGGGCGTGCCGACCATCGACACCTTCGTTACCGAAGTGTCCCAGGATACCTGGATCTATTTCCCCTGGGACATGGGCTTCACCTATCAGGAGCCGATCGCCAAGGGCTCGAAGGGCTGATCCAAGCCCCGCCGCCAGCATCAAACCCGCCTGTCACCCGCAGGCGGGTTTTTTCTTGGCCGGCAAAAGCCCTCCTACCCTCCAATATCTCGGCCAGACGCCTCGCTTGTTGCGCACGCCTGGTGATGGGACGGAACAATTCGGCCGCTCGGCCGTATGGCTCTCATGTTCCACTCCCAACGGTAGAGAGCAACTGATGGCCACCCTCCACTCGCCGCCGACAGCCTCGAACGCCTATCCGGCTTCGGCGCTATTCGTCCCCTTCCCCTTCGTCTGCTTCACGCTGACGCTGATCACCGACATCCTCTACTGGCGGACGTCACATCTGATGTGGAGCAACTTCTCCGACTGGCTCTTGTTCTTCGGCCTGATCTTCGGCGGCTTGTCCATCCTGGCCGGCCTCGTCGATCTCGCCCGCCCGGCAACTCGTGCCCTGCGCCCGAGCTGGCCTGCAGTGCTGGCCTATCTCGCGGTTCTGGTGCTCGCCTTCATCAACAGCTTCATCCACGCCGGCGACGGCTGGACGGCGATCGTACCTTACGGTCTTGCCGCATCCCTGATCACCGTGATCGCGATGATCGCCTGCGTCTACCTCACCGCCGAACAGCGCAGCGCCGACGCCTGGAGAACACCATGACCCGCACCACCTTCACGCTCCGTCACGCCGCCCTCGCCTCCACCGCCGTCCTGGCGCTGGCGCTTGCCGGCTGCAGCGACGACAACGGCAATTTTGACGTCACCAGCCAGATCGGCCCCGACCCCGTCCTGCCCGAACCGAGCCAGTCGCTTGTGCCCGACCTCAAGGTCGCGGAGGTCATTGGCTGGGGTGCGGACGAGACACCCGACGTCATCGACGGCTTCACGGTCACGGCCTATGCGAAGGATCTCGTCAATCCGCGCACGGTGCACACGCTGCCGAATGGCGATGTGCTTGTCGTGCAGAGCAAGGCACCTCCCGGCAAGCCGGTCGAGCGACCGAAGGACATCATTCGCGGCTTCATCATGTCGATCGCATCGGGTGGCGGTGGCGGCGACAAGCCGACCAACCTCATCACCCTGCTGCGCGACACGGACCGCGACGGCACAGTCGATGAACGGCACGATCTGCTCACCGATCTCAATTCGCCCTTCGGCCTCGCCTTCGCCGACGACACGCTTTATGTCGCGGCCGCCGACGCGGTGCTCGCTTACGACTACCAACTCGGGCAGAACGCGATCACCACGCCACCGCGCGTGCTCAGCCCCTTGCCGGGCGGCCCGATCAATCACCACTGGACCAAGGATCTGGCGCTCAGCCCCGACGGTCGTTTCCTCTACGCCTCGGTCGGCTCGAACTCGAATGCCGGCGAACGCGGTCTGGAGGCCGAGAAAGGCCGCGCCGCGATCTGGCAGATCGACCGGGAAACCGGTGCCTCGCGCGTCTATGCATCAGGCCTGCGCAACCCGAACGGCCTGACGATCAACCCGGAGAGCGGCGCGCTCTGGACCGTCGTCAACGAGCGCGACGAACTCGGCCCCAATCTCGTGCCCGACTACATGACCTCGGTGCAGGACCGCGGCTTTTACGGCTGGCCGTGGAGCTATTATGGTCAGCATGTCGATCCGCGCCTGCATCCGCCACGGCCTGACATGGTCGAGCAGGCGATCAAGCCGGACTATGCGCTCTCGAGCCATGTCGCCGCGCTCGGTCTCGCCTTCTCCATGGGCATGGCCATGCCTGAGGATTTTGCCAACGGCGCCTTTGTCGGCAATCGCGGCAGCTGGAACCGCGACCAGTTCAACGGCTACAAGGTGCTTTACGTGCCCTTCGAGAACGGCGCACCCGCAGGCGAGGCGCGTGATGTCGTGACCGGCTTCCTCAATGGCGAGGAACAGGCACGCGGCCGCCCCGTCGGCCTCGGCTTCGACGGCACCGGCGCTCTGCTTGTCGCCGACGATGCCGGCAATACGGTCTGGCGCGTCGCGGCGCAGAATGCGACGGCGATTTCCGAACCGCTCGGCACGGACGAAATGCCGCCGGGCTCTCCGGTTGCCGCGGAACAGGCTGCCGCGGCTGAAGCCGTCGAAGGCACACCGCCGGCGAACGCACCGGCCGAGGGCACACCAGCCAGCGACACCCCTGCGCCGGACGCCACAACGCCGTCCTCCACGCCGCCGACCTTAGAAGATCCGGCGGTAGCACCAACCCCGGATGCGCCGGCCAATACTGGCGATGGCACGCTCGCACCTCCGACACCGCCCCAGACGGATGTGCCAGCAACGGGACCGGAAGGTGCTGTCCAGGATGCAACGCCAGCGCCTGCTCAGCCCTGACCTTTCGCGGCTTCGAAAGACCAGAAAGCCCTCTGCCGATAAGGCGGAGGGCTTTCGATTTGATTGAGCTCACTTCTGTGGTCAGGCGGGCAAACGCCGATCGTATTCGTCCTTGAGCTTGAGCCAGCCATCCCAGAACGGCTCCGCCCGCGTGCCGTCGAGCTTGGCCTTGAGAATGTCGAGATGCATGTGCCAGCCGGCACCGACCATGAGCAGATTGGCACGATCAGAAATGCGGCGATGGGTGATCGTCAGGAGCACCTCATCTCCGTCCGCCTTCAGATCGAAGGCGACCTCACCACTCTCGCCCCAGGTGAACACGAGCCGTTTCTCCTTCTGCACCTCGAGCACGCGGCTCGTCATCCGCATCTCCTCACCGAACCCTTCCGGCCTATGCCCGGGCGGGTCCGTCAGTTCCTCGTTGCGCCATACAAGTTCAAAGGTCGAGCCCGCCTTTGCTTCCATCGCGCCTGCCGCCAGCCATTTGCGCCGCATCTCGCCATCGGTCAGGTATGACCAGATTCGCGAAGCGGGTCCGGGCAACAGCCGTTCGATCACCAGCGTTGCGGGCTCGGTCAGTCGACCATAGGGATTTACGTCCAGTCTTTCCGTCATCGTCATTCTCCATCAGGTTTCTGTCGGGGAAATGCGGCATCCTCCGCGTGGAGGAGCCGTTCGAGGACATCCAGCCGGCCGGTCCAGAAGTGCTCGTAGGCGCTCAGCCACTGGTGGGCACCGGCGAGCGGTCCCGGATCCAATCGGCAGAGATGGGTGCGGCCCCGGATCTCGCGGCGGATGAGGCCGGCGGCTTCCAGGACCTTGATGTGTTTGGAGGCGGCGGCCAGCGACATGGAAAAAGGCTCGGCCAGTTCGCCGACGCTCCTTTCTCCTTGCGACAGGGCCGCCAGCATGCGCCGACGCGTTTCGTCGCCCAGCGCGTGAAAGATCATGTCCAAGGGGTTTTGCGCAATATCAACCATGTGGTTGAATATCTGCGGACATCACTCGATTGTCAACCTCTTGGTTTAATGACGGATGATCTAGGAGCCCTAGAAGAGTAGCAGCCCAGCGACAAACAGCAGAATGAAGCCGCCGCCAATGACGAGTGACCATGCCGAGAGCGCAAAGCCGGGTTTTGCGCCACTGTCTGACTGCGCGGAGTAATCGGTGGTCCGTCGCACCTCCGTGCCTTTGCCGTTTTCGCTTGGCTCCGTCGCCATCAGTGTCTCCCTTGTCGTTACCTCAGCAGGTAACCCGTCGACTATCCCTTGGTTCCGACGACTGTCCGACGGGCTGACGCAAGAAGGCAAGGAACCCTGCCTGCCCTCCTCCGTTTCTTCCTCACAGCAGGAGAGGATTTCCATGAACACGCGGTCGAAATTTCAACTGATGGCACGGGCCGGGTATGGCGCGCGCGGCATCGTTTTTCTGATGATTGCCGCCATTGCTCTGTTTTCGAGCTTTGCCGGATCGAAGCCGGACACCAATTCGGCGCTGGAGACAATCTTGCAACAGCCGTTCGGACGGATCTGGATCGGCCTCATCGGCGTCGGCCTTGCGGGCTTCGTCGTCTGGCGTCTCGCCCAGTCGCTCGCCAATGCCGACGGGCAGGACAATGACATGAAGGGCTATGCGATCCGCGCCGCCCTTTTCGGCAGCGCGATCACCTATGCGGGTCTTGCGATGACAAGCCTGTTGATGGCACTCCAAATGTCCGGTGGCGGTGGCTCGGGCGGCGAGAAAGGTCTGGCCGCCTGGGTGATGGCCCAGCCTTTCGGTCGCTATCTCGCCGGTATCATCGGCATCGGCTTTGTCATCGGCGGTATCGTCACGGCCTTGAAAGGTATCAGGCGCAAGTTCGGCCGCTATCTCGACCTCGACGCAGAGAAGAACTCGCCGGCCGTGCTGATTTCGATCTACGGGCTCGTCGCGCGCGGCCTGGTCTTCGGCATCATCGGGGTCTTCTTCCTCTATGCCGCTTTCACTGTTGATCCTGACCAGGCCGGCGGCATGGCCGACGCTCTGGCCTGGGTGCAGAGCCTGCCCTTCGGCGGCATCATCTATGCCGTGGTCGCAGTCGGCCTCGCCGCCTTCGGTGTCTACAACTTCGTGGAGGCCCGCTACCGGCACATCAATGCGCCGGAGGCCGGCGACCTGCGCCGTCATCTACCGATCGGTGGCACGAACTGACCTTTGAGAAGGTGTCTTGCGTGCCGTCACAGCAGAGCCTGCGATGGCACGATGGTCACCCCCGATGTCGTCGACACGGCGGCATCGAGCATGGCGCGGGCGATCGCGTGCGGCGGGTTCGGCTTGATGGAGGGCGGCAGGATCGGATCCAGGATCGACAGTACCCTGCCCGCCCACTGCTCCATCGGCCGTGGCTCTTGGCGCGGACCATCGATGAGCCCGGGACGAACCAGCACGGTCCATTCGAAGCCGAGCTGAAGGATATCACGCTCCGTCTCTCCCTTGACCCGACTGTAGAAAAAGAGCGACGTCACATCCGCTCCCTTTGCCGAATTGAGAACGAAGGTTCGCGCGCCATGGGCCTTGGCCAGCCTTGCAATCTCCAGAGGATAGTCGTGGTCGACCTGACGGAAGCGCTCGCGTGATCCGGCCGTCTTCAGCGTTGTGCCGAGAGCACAGATCACCGCATCGACGGCCCAGATCGACGGATCCTGCGGAAGATTGTCGAAATCCACCACCGGCGCCGAAAAGCCAGCTCGTTCCGGCAGCGGCCGGCGGGTCGGGGCGGTTACCGCCGATACGCGTGGGTCGGCGAGCGCCAGGTTGAGGACATGACTGCCGACAAGTCCGGTGGCGCCCAACAGCAACAGATGCATGATCCCGTCTCCTTCATTCCGATGTCTCGCCTCAAGGCCAGTGCCAAGGCGCATTGCAGGCCTCAATGCATGCCAAGACTGCCCGTTCCATCACACAAACGAAAGAAGCGCCGCATTGCTGCGGCGCTTCTGCATTTAACTAGTTAGCGATTTCCCGAAATTTCTCAGGCGGCCGTGCGATAGCCGGCCGAGCCGGCCGATGCGCCACCTTCCAGCTTGAAGCGGGCGAGCTGCGCCTGCAGCTGGCGGGCTTCGCTGGCGAGAACCTGGCTGGCGGCCGTTGTCTCTTCGACCATGGCGGCGTTCTGCTGGGTCATCTGGTCCATGTGGTTGACCGAGGTGTTGATCTCGCCGAGCGCTGCCGACTGCTCTTCGGCAGCACGGGCAATCGTCACGACGTGATCGTTGACGCGGTTGACCAGCGATTCGATTTCCTTCAGCGCCTCGCCGGTGGACAGAACGAGCGACACGCCGCCCTTCACTTCCTCGGCCGAGGTGTTGATCAGGGTCTTGATCTCCTTCGCAGCATTCGCCGAGCGCTGGGCCAGTTCACGCACTTCTTGGGCGACGACGGCGAAACCACGACCGGCTTCACCGGCGCGCGCAGCTTCGACGCCTGCGTTCAGCGCCAAGAGGTTGGTCTGGAAGGCGATCTCGTCGATCACGGAGATGATCTGGCTGATCTTCTGCGAGGACTGCTCGATGCGGCCCATGGCGTCGATCGCGTTGCGAACGATATCGCCCGACTTGCCAGCGCTCGACTTGGTCTCGTCGACCATGTGAGAGGCTTCCTTGGCGCGCTGGGTCGAGGTCTTGACCGTTGTGGTGATTTCCTCAAGCGCTGCGGCGGTCTCTTCCAGCGAAGCAGCCTGCTGCTCGGTGCGGCGGGCGAGCTGGTTGGCGGCCGACGACAGCTCGCCGGAATTGCCGGTGATGGTGCCAGCAGCGCTCAGGATGTTCTGCATGGTCTGGCGCAGAACGGCCATGGTCTGGTTGACGTTGCCCTGCAGTTCGGCAAAGGCGCCCTGGAACTGGCCCTGCATGTCATGCGTGAGGTCAGCATCGGCAAGCGCTGCAATGACGCGGCGCACTTCGGTCACGCCGCGATCGACGCTTTCGACCAGCTCGTTGACCGAGGCTGCAAAGCGCTGCAGGTCCGCATCCTCATAGGTCTTGGAGATGCGCTTTGAGAAGTCGCCGGCAGCGGCAGCGGCGACGATATCGCTGATCGAGGTTTGCAGGTCACGGCTCTGGGCGTGGAGGGCCGCTTCCTGCGCTTCCATGGCACGCATCTGCGCTTCATTGGTTCGGAAGACTTCGAGCGCACGCGCCATCTCGCCGATCTCATCCTTGCGCTCGGTACCGGCAATCGCGTTGCCGAGCTTGCCGGAGGCCATTTCCGTCATGACGGCGGTCAGGCTGCGGATCGGGTTGACGATGCCGCGGCGGGCAAGCAGGAAGCTGATCGCGACGCCTGCGAGAATGCAGACGGCGGCGGTGACGATCTGGACCAGCATGGTGAAGCCAGAGGCGGCCAGCGCGTTTTCACGCGAACCTGTCAGGCTCTCGGCCGACGAGGTCGAATATTCCTTGACGACTGATGTCACTGTCTTCTGCGCCTCGAGCGCCTTGGCGAGCTCGGCCTTCATGACGGCGAGATCCTGACCAGCCGGCGTGGCGGCGACGGCCACCATGGCGCGGATCTGGTTGAAATAGGCATCCAGCGCCTGCTTGGTGCGATCAAGGATCTGGGCTTCGGCCGGGCTTGCGGTGGTCGCGATCTTCGGCAGGCGTGCGAGCATCTCGGCGGCACGCTTGTCGGTTTCGGCCGCGAAATCTGCCGCCTTATCAGGCGCCAGCGCCAGCTGGTAGGTCATGCGCGAAATGGCGATGATGTCGACGCGCAGGTCCATGGCCTCGCGGGCCACCTCCTCACGGGCACCGGTATCCTTGAGGGCCGCGCCCAGCGAGGAGAGACCGCTTGCGCCGACGGCTGCAATAGCGGCAGCCGCCACGCCCATCAGGACGACGACAAGGCTGACCTTCTTCAGAATGGAAAGATTGGCAATACTCATGGAAAATCTCACTCCGTGCGAACCCGCCATCCTGGCAGGCGGCCCTGACCGGCCGGGCATGGAGCTCATTCCATACGTCTGCACCTCTTCTAAGCGTCACATGTTGCAATTTCGTTGCTGCGCAATACAGGAAAGACGCAGATGATTTTTAGGCCCCTCCCCGCGGGGCGCGGACGGGGCGGGCGATGCAGCGTGTCAATGAGCAAATTCTTGGCACGCCTAATCCCCAGGTTTTTGAGCAACAGGTGCAGCCTTTCGCGAAAGCCCCCAAATGCGGGGCGCCGTTTGCCCCGGCGGCTCATTTCGGCACGAATTTTATCCCGTGACATCTGGTTGACGGAGCGACATGCGGGGCCGCTCGCATCACATCGTCCGAGAAAGCCCTTTCATTCCCGTGACTTCGCTCTTTTGCCCGTTATCCACAATCCAACACCACAAGATATAGCGTTAACATTTCCTTCACAGACCACCCCTTGACGGAATCAGTCGGGACGATGTTAATGGACCCTGTTGCGGCGGCGACTGGACCGGGCATTAACGAGGCCGGGTTTCATCAAACATTGTGGCGGCTTTCTTTGAGGTGGAACGGCGTTCTGACGACGCCCTCCGCGGCAGGAAATTTGTGCGATTTTTGACCGCCGGACAGGGGGTCTGGGTCTGGCGGCAATTGTGTGGTAAAACTATATTTAGTATTTGCAGCCACCATCACCACAAGATAGAGGGTGCACTCATCTCCGGATGAATCACCTGACGGACGAACCAGTGAACGGCTGCGCGGCCCACCGTGCGACCGAACGAAATTTCTCGCGCCGATTTCCGGCGCCCTAGATCGAGGGACACAGGCAGATGCGCATTGAACGTCGCTTCACCAAACCGGGACAGTCCGCTTACGCGGAGATCGAGTTCCGCAAGGCCATCAGCGAAATCAAGAACCCCGACGGCTCAATCGTATTTCGTCTTGCCGACATCGACGTCCCCGCCCAGTTCAGCCAGGTGGCGGCGGACATTCTCGCCCAGAAGTATTTCCGCAAGGCCGGCGTGCCGAAGGTGCTGAAGAAGGTTGAGGAGAACGATGTTCCTTCCTTCCTCTGGCGCTCGGTTGCCGATGAAAAGGCACTCGCTGCCCTCCCCGAGAACGAGCGTTATGGCTCGGAAACCGATGCTCGCCAGGTCTTCGATCGCCTGGCCGGCACCTGGGCCTATTGGGGCTGGAAGGGCAAGTATTTCTCCTCCGAAGAAGACGCTGCCGCCTTCAAGGACGAGCTTGCCTATATGCTCGCCACCCAGCGCGTCGCACCGAATTCGCCGCAGTGGTTCAACACCGGCCTGCACTGGGCCTATGGCATCGACGGCCCCGGCCAGGGCCATTTCTATGTCGACCCCTTCACCGGCAAGCTCGTCAAGTCCAAGTCGGCCTATGAGCACCCGCAGCCGCATGCCTGCTTCATCCAGTCCGTCGAGGACGATCTCGTCAACGAAGGCGGCATCATGGACCTCTGGGTCCGCGAAGCCCGCCTCTTCAAGTACGGCTCCGGCACCGGCTCCAACTTCTCCTATCTGCGCGGCGAAGGCGAAAAGCTGTCCGGCGGCGGTCGCTCGTCCGGCCTCATGTCCTTCCTGAAGATCGGCGACCGTGCAGCGGGCGCCATCAAGTCCGGTGGCACCACGCGTCGTGCGGCCAAGATGGTCGTTGTTGACATCGACCATCCGGATATCGAAGCCTATATCGACTGGAAGGTGAAGGAAGAGCAGAAGGTTGCCGCTCTCGTCACCGGTTCCAAGGTCGTCGCCAAGCATCTGAAGGCGATCATGAAGGCCTGCGTCAACTGCGAGGCTGACAACGGCGCCTGCTTCGACCCGAACGAGAACCCTGCCCTCAAGCGCGAAATCAAGGCCGCGAAGAAGGACCAGGTTCCGGAAAACTACATCAAGCGCGTCATCCAGTTCGCCCAGCAGGGCTACAAGGATCTCGACTTCAAGACCTATGACACGGACTGGGATTCGGAAGCCTATCTCACCGTGTCGGGCCAGAACTCCAACAACTCGGTCTCGCTGAAGGACGACTTCCTGCGCGCCGTCGAGAATGATGGCGACTGGAACCTGACCGCCCGCAAGGACGGCAAGGTGATGAAGACGCTGAAGGCCCGCGACCTCTGGGACAAGATCTCCTATGCCGCCTGGGCATCGGCAGATCCTGGCCTGCACTTCAACACGACGATGAATGACTGGCACACCTCGCCGGCAGCCGGCCCGATCCGCGCGTCGAACCCGTGCTCGGAATACATGTTCCTCGACGACACGGCCTGCAACCTGGCTTCGCTGAACCTGCTCCGCTTCAAGGATCAGAAGACCAAGAACATCGACATCGCCGACTACGAACATGCCGTTCGTCTGTGGACCGTCGTGCTCGAAGTCTCGGTCATGATGGCGCAGTTCCCGTCGCGCCAGATCGCCGAACGCTCCTATGAATACCGCACGCTCGGCCTCGGCTACGCCAATATCGGCGGCCTGCTGATGTCCTCGGGCATCCCGTATGATAGCGCCGAAGGCCGTGCCATCGCCGGTGCGCTCACCGCCATCATGACCGGCGTCTCCTATGCGACGTCAGCCGAAATGGCCTCGGAACTCGGCCCCTTCCCGGGATTTGCGCCGAACCGCGACAACATGCTGCGCGTCATCCGCAACCATCGCCGCGCAGCACTCGGCCTGTCGGACGGCTATGAAGGCCTCTCCGTCAACCCGGTCCCGCTGGTCCATGCCGAATGCACGGATCCGGCCCTCATCGCCCATGCCACGGCTGCCTGGGACAAGGCTTTGGCGCTCGGCGAAAAGCATGGCTACCGCAATGCCCAGGTCTCGGTCATCGCGCCAACAGGCACGATCGGTCTAGTCATGGACTGCGACACGACAGGCATCGAGCCCGACTTCGCGCTCGTGAAGTTCAAGAAGCTCGCCGGTGGCGGCTACTTCAAGATCATCAACGCTGCCGTTCCGGAAGCGCTGCGCTCTCTCGGCTATTCGGAAAGCCAGATCGCCGAAATCGACGCCTATGCCGTCGGCCATGGCAACCTGAACCAGGCGCCTGCTATCAACCCCTCGACGCTCAAGGCCAAGGGCTTCACCGACGAGAAGATCGAAGCCGTCAACGGCGCGCTGAAGGCCGCCTTCGACATCAAGTTCGTCTTCAACCAGTGGACGCTCGGCGCCGACTTCCTGAAAGAGACCCTCAAGGTCTCCGACGAGCAGCTCGCCGACATGAGCTTCAACCTGCTCGACCACATGGGCTTCTCGAAGAAGGACATCGAGGCCGCCAACATCCATGTCTGCGGTGCGATGACGCTGGAAGGCGCCCCCTTCCTCAAGAAGGAGCACCTGCCCGTCTTCGATTGCGCCAATCCGTGCGGCAAGATCGGCAAGCGTTATCTCTCGGTCGAATCCCACATCCGCATGATGGCAGCGGCCCAGCCGTTCATCTCGGGCGCGATCTCCAAGACGATCAACATGCCGAACGAAGCCACGGTCGAAGATTGCGGCTCCGCCTACATGCTGTCCTGGAAGCTGGCGCTGAAGGCCAACGCGCTTTACCGCGACGGCTCGAAGCTCTCCCAGCCGCTCAATGCCTCGCTGATCGAGGACGAGGATGACGAGGACGGCGTCGACGAACTGCTGCAGCAGCCGATGGCGGCCCAGGCGGTCACCATCACGGAACGCATCGTCGAGCGTATCGTCGATCGTGTCGTGCGCGAGCAGGAAAAGCTGCCGACCCGCCGCAAGGGTTACACCCAGAAGGCCAAGATCGGTGGTCACACCATCTTCCTGCGCACCGGCGAATATGACGACGGCCGTCTTGGCGAAATCTTCCTTGACATGAACAAGGAAGGCTCGGCTCTCCGCGCCTTCATCAACAACTTCGCCATCTCCGTCTCGCTCGGCCTGCAATATGGCGTGCCGCTCGAGGAATATGTCGACGCCTTCACCTTCACCAAGTTCGAGCCGGCCGGCATGGTCACCGGCAACGACGCGATCAAGAATGCGACGTCGATCCTCGACTACGTCTTCCGCGAACTGGCGATCTCCTATCTCGGTCGCCACGACCTCGCGCATGTCGACACCTCGGACTTCTCGACCACGGCGCTTGGCCGCGGCATGAAGGAAGGCAAGGCGGATGTCGTCTCCAAGGGCCTGACCCGCGGTTACAAGCCGACGCTCGTCTCGAGCCACATGCCGGCTGCGGCAGGGGCTGAACCCAAGGGTGCAGCAACCGCCGCCCCCGCCAAGGCCTCGGCCACCGTCACCGCCTTCTCCTCTTCGGGCGCCACTGCCCGCAAGCTGGAAGTGACGACCGCGATCGCCACCTCTGAGGTCGTTTCCTTCAAGCGCGACTACGAGGAACGTGCCGTGGAACTCGCCGAGGAGATCGCCTCCGAAAGCGTCTTCACCGACGCCGCCGCTGACGAGGCAGCCGCCGCCAAGGCCGACGCCAAGAAGCTCGAGGCATCGCGCCGCATGCGCTCGATTGCCCAGGGCTATACGGGCAACATGTGCTCGGAATGCCAGAACTTCACGATGGTGCGGAACGGCACCTGCGAGAAGTGCGACACGTGTGGCGCTACGAGCGGGTGCAGCTGATTGGCTGCGGCGCTCGATGAGCATCTTTGACACAAGCTCTGTGGAGGCGGGCCATCGAAGGCTCGCCTCTTCGCTTTCACCCCAACTTGAAGTCTTGGCAGCTTCAGAGGAGCTAATACGAAAAGCTCTCCTGTTTCAGGATGTTCCTAGAGGGGATCAGCAGAATCATGCGGACTATCTCGCCGTTTCACAACTCGGTTTCCGCGTTGCTAATGATCTCGGTGCAGCAATGAAACTTCTCGACTGCGGGTACTTCGTCCAAGCCGCAAGCCTACTCCGTGATCTTTGTGAAATCGGCATGTTGGCTCTTCATTTCTCCATCGCTCCGCAAGACATAAGGGTTTGGAGATCATTGAATGGCCAAGATCAGTCAAACAAATTTGGCCCAAAAGCCCTGAGGAAGAGCCTTAGGCCGACGCTGAACGAAAAACTTTCCTATCTAGACCAAAGATTTAGATTGTTTTCCGACTATGGAACCCACCCTTCGGCCACATCGATAATCGCGCATCATGACGGTGAAAGATTTCAGACGGGCCCCCATCTCAACGAAGGTCTCTATCTTACTACCTATCGAGAGCTTGCCCACATTACATGGCATGTAACCGATGCTTGCGGCGACGCCTATTGCGCAATCTTCCAGACATCGGTTGAGGAGATTCTCCCCGCAGAATGTCAGCGGTTCCAGTTGGCGTGGAACGGGATATCCGCGCCTGAACCGCAACGATGATACCTCAAAGGTCAAGAGTCGACTTCAGATCCCTTAAACTAGTCAGAAATGGCTCCTTACCTCCCCCAAAGCGGGGGAGGACGGAAAATCGAAGGCTTAGGCGAGCGCAAGCCGTCTAAACTTCAGATTTTCCTGGAGAGGGGATCGGTGCTGGGGGCACGACATAACCGATCCCCTCACTTGCGATTTCTGATGTTTAGGCGGCTTGCGCTCGCCTAATTCATCGAAATCGCTTTCTCCCCCACCAAGGGGGAGATGGGCGTTGCGCCCGGCGGTTCGCTCCCGCTTCTCCCCAGCGGGGAGAAGATGGTCCAAAGGACCAGATGAGGGGGGCGCGAAGCGCAAGGCAAGATGGTACAGCGGTTGAGGGTTCCTCACTATTCTTGGCCCGCCGGCATTCGGCTGCGCCGCCCCCTCATCCGGCGCTTGCGCGCCACCTTCTCCCCGCTGGGGAGAAGAGGAAAGCCGCCGTCCGCGCCCCATTTCCCGAAAAGAGGGGGATGAATTCCGAAAATCCCCCAACAAAATCAAAACAACAAAGTTTTTTCATCCCCCACCATTTTCCCTGTTTTACCCTAATCCCCGTCCCGCCCTCGGATACACCTGACGATGCGATGTCAGGCGAGGCGGGGCCGGCGCCGGGGTGGAGGGTTGTCGCAGATCCAAATCCCCGGCCCGCTGCAACGGTCTCCCTCTGGACGTGGGGCTGGTAACGAAGGTGACGGGTCGGATGCTCTCGTCACCGGATACCCCGATCGGAAGGACGTGCCTTAGAGGCACACAGACAAGGCGCCCACGTCGTCGCGAACATTACCAGACGGCGGGGCCGACAAAACGGCGGGGATGATGGTGAGGTCGCGAATGGCCGGACGATCATCCCCCGGGCGAGGGTCCCGGTCGGCATGGTGCACCATCCGGCGGGAACCTCCCGGGCTACCGGCCAGGCTCTGGCAGAACACTCTTCGGAGGACTCTGTCTCAGCCGGACCCGCGCCCGGTCGAACGTCGGACTTCGGTCACGACGCCCGTCGCCGCCTTGCCAGAGAGACGCATGCAGCGGGAAAAAACGCCGAACGAGGCGCCGGAAGGAGCCACATAAAACTACTTAGACAGGTTGCTTCTGGCGCCTCGTCCGATCCCTCGGGTCAAGCCCGAGGACAAGTTTCAAACCACCCGGAGGGAGTTGATCCCGACCGGCGGCGAAGCTTGGGGTTTTTGACATCGACAGATCACCCTCACCCTGGGGTGCCCGACACATCAGGGCCTCGAAGGGCGAGGCCGCCGGTACATCAATTCAGAGGAATGCTTCGAGGCCCGCGCTTCACGCGGGCACCTCAGCATGAGGGCGTTCAACCGCCCGCAGTCCCCGTGGGCCCCGTGGGGCGAGAAGCAGGACACCGGAACCAATTGCAATTGAAACTGTTAGCCCCTTGCAACAGCCAAGGAGAGAACATCATGCGCGCACTCAACCTCGTCACCCTGCTGCTCGTCATCGTCGGCGGCGTCAACTGGCTGCTCGTCGGGCTGGCCGATTTCGACCTCGTCGCCACCCTGTTCGGCGGTCAGGATACGGCACTTGCCACGATCGTTTACGTTCTGGTCGGCCTGTCGGCCCTCTGGCAGATCGTCCCCTTCGCCAAGGCCATGCAGGTCGGCGAGACGCGGGCAGAAGCCAATATCGGCGGTCATCGCTGATTGAAGCCATCTTCCGGATTGCAGCCCCATTTCAGGCTGCAACTCACAGGGCCAGCCACGCCGGCCCTGTTTTCGTTCGGATGGCACCTTTCATTCCGATGAACCCCGCGTCCCAAAAAAGTCCGCCCTGCCCCGTCCTTCGGCAGCGCCCGGCCAACGCTTCCTTAACGGCCTTGCGGTACATTATGATAGATTAAAAGACTGGACGGAGACCCGAGCGAAATGTCCAAACCGACCTTCCGCTTCACCCATTACGACCTGAAAGAACAGCGCGCCGGAACGATCATCGAGGTGACGCTGTCGGCCGTGAACAATGTGCGGCTGATGACGCCGACAAATTTCCAGCGGTTCAAGGAAACGCTGGACTTCAAGTTCCTCGGTGGCGTGGCGAAGAAATCGCCGATCAATATCGTTATTCCCGAGAGCGGCCACTGGCACTTGATCGTCGACATGGAGGGCCATCACGGACTGGCCGAATCCAAGGTCAAGATGATCGCGGCCCCGGCCGTGCAGCCGAAGCAGAAGGCCTCGTAAGGCCTCCATCCCCTTCCGCCAAACCTTGACCGTCAGCCCCTGCCGCGCTTGAGAACGGCTAAGGCGGCGCGTTGGCCGCTTTCCAGCGCGCCATGCACCGTGCCGAAATGGTCGCGGCTGGTATGCTCGCCGGCAAGCAGCAGTCGGCCTGAAGCCGGTCCCGCCAGGACATCGTGATCCCCAGGCCTCGCCCCGACGGCAGGATAGGAATAGGTCCCCAGCGCCAGAGGGTCGGTCGACCAGGCGTGGCGGGTGATGGCTTCAGGTGCCGGCACCGCCTGCCCGAACATGTCGCGCAGCACCGCCGTCACATCGGCGCGCAGGGCCGCCTCGTCCATGGCATCCACCTTGTCGGCGTAATCGCCGCTCGCCATCAGCGTGAGCACCGGGGCGTCGTGGATCGGCACCAGGCTGAGCATGTCGGCAAAGCGGCCACGCTCCTTGCCGGCATAACCGAGATAATGCAGGTCCGTCGGCCAGAAGACCCTGTCGAACAGCACGGAGACCTTGGCGAGATTGCCGAAGCCGATGGCGGCAATCGCGGCCTGATGTTCCGGCGGCAGCGGCGGATCGAAGGCGATGGCGCCAGCCTTCAGCACGCCGAGAGGCACCGCAACCACACAGTGATCCGCCTCGAACCGTGCCGTCGCGGTCTCCACGGTCACGGTGTCACCCGCATGGCGGACGTGGCGGACCGCCTCGCCCAGCCTGATGTCGAGACCGTCGGCAAGATGGCGCGGCAGGAGATCATAGCCCTGGAGCAACACGGCGTCCGGACCCGGATAGACCTCGCCGGAATTGAAATGCAGCGCCGAAATCGCCGAGAGCGGCGCACCGAGCTCGTTCTCCCACATGTCGGTGAGGCCCCAGTTGCCGATCGGCTCCTGCAAGAGTGCAGGGTCGAGCAGTTCGATGATGTCGAGGAGCGAGAGTGCGGCATCACCATCGGCTTCCTCGGCCGCCTTTTCCTCGATGCGCTCGATCTCCTCCCAGAGATCATCGATCTCGAAATCCTCGGGCTCCTCGCCGCCCGAAAGCAGGACGGCGGACTGCTCCTCGTCGACAAAGAAGGGCATGCCACCTGCCTTGGAGGCGAGCGCCGCGACGGGATTGCCGTTGAAACCGTGGATGAAATTGGCACCCTGCTCGACCGGCACACCGAGGCTGCGGTCGGTGAAGATTCGGCCACCGATCCGGTCACTGGCCTCGAGAACAACGACTTCGGCACCGGCTGCAACCAGCGTTGCGGCGGCAGAAAGGCCGGCCATGCCCGCGCCGACAACCACGACCTTCAGCCCCTTGCCGGCATCGGATGCCGGCGCCTGTGTGCCACCGATTGAGGGCCGCGCGGCCTCGGCGAGCGCCCGGCGTGCAAGCGGTGCGGAATACAGTGTTGAAGCCGTGAGCAACAGCAACAGGCGGCGTCGACGCAGGTCAGGCCGCATGCACCGCCTCCCCGGGGGGCAGGTCCTCGGCAAAGAAGGCGCGGCCACGACCGCCCTGCTTGGAGGCATAGAGGGCGCGATCGGCGTTCGACATGATGGCACGGGCCGAAGCGCCGTCTTCCGGCGCCGTGGCGATGCCAAGGCTGATGCCGACATCGACCTCCGGTCCGGTCGAGAGCGTGATCGACCGGGAGACCGAGGCGATGATCGACTGGGCGAGCATCGACAAGCGCGCCCTGTCGCGGAACGCATGGACGAGGATGACGAATTCGTCGCCGCCGACCCGGCCGACCAGACCGTTTTCACCAACGGCCTCGCGGAGCCGCTCGGCCACCACGCGGATGACCTCGTCGCCGGCGCCGTGGCCATGGAGATCGTTGACGGCCTTGAAGCGGTCGAGATCACAGGCGATCACCGCAAACGGCGCATGGGCCAGCCGATCCGCGGCCTCGTTCAGCGCCTTGTCGAAGCAGAGGCGATTGGCAAGGCCCGAGAGCGCATCCCGATGGGCGAGCTCGCGATTGCGCCACTCGCTCTCCTCCAGACGCTCCGACAGCCGGCCGATATAGCGGCCGAGCACGAAGCTTGCGGCGAACATGAGGCCGCAGAGCAAGACGACGGCGGGAACGACGATGGTCCAGATATCGGCACCCGGCTTGAACAGCGTGAAGTCGAAACTGCCGAGTGCCTGACCATCGGCGCTTTTCACCGTCAGCAAGCCGTCGCCATTGCGGTTGAACTGCAGGTATTCATATTCGAGTTGCGAGTTGAGGTCCGCCACCAGATCGGCATCGATCGGACGGGCGGAAACCAGGATGACCGGATCGCCTTCCGGCAGCGCCACCTCGCCGTCATCGGGCACGATCGCCATGGCGGTCGCCAGCATGACCTCTCCCTCGACTTCGGCAAAGCCGAAAGCCGCGATGGCATGGACCTGCGATGCCGGCACCGGCCGCTGGCCGAAACCGCCGTCGATCGTGGTGCGATGCGCATGGTGGCGGGTCAGCGCGAGTTCGGCAATTGCCCTCAGGTCATCGCCGGGCTTGAGATCGCGGGCGGTCAGATCCACCTCGTCCTGCCAGGCCGACATCAAGACACGGCCATCAGGGCCGATCAGGAAACTGCGCTCATGGCCAAAATCGTACCAGAGCGAAGAGACGAATTCCTCGATGACGTAGGAGGCGTGGAATTTGAGGGTGATGTATTTGACCGAGCGATCCCAGCGCGCCAGACCCAGCTGGTCGCGCGCCAGCAGGCTCTGGCGATCGCGCAGCACATTCTCCAGCAGTACGATCTGCTTTTTGGCAGCGATATCGTCGGCCTTGCGTGAGGCGATATAGCCGATGAAGAGCAGCGACAGAGCTGAAAGCGTGATGAGCACAATAGAGAACAGCTTGACCATGGCCGGCAGGCCAAAACGCGGCGCGACGGTCGCGCCCTGCATGTGCCATCCATCCATCTCTTTCGCCATGCACTATCCCCTGTTCGACCAGGAGCCTAGAGCACAGCGCTTAAATTCGGCTTAAGCTGAAATGACGATAAGCAAGTCTGTTTCAGCCGCCTCGCTCGCGGCGAAGCTTCGCCCACCAGTCGAGACGCTTCTTGATCTCCCGCTCGAAGCCGCGTTCCGGCGGATCGTAGAAGGTCTTGCGGCCCATTTTCTCGGGGAAATAGTCCTGGCCGGAAAAGGCATCCGGCTGATCATGGTCGTAGAGATAGCCTTCGTTATAGCCTTCCGCCTTCATCAGCTTGGTCGGGGCGTTCAGGATATGCTTGGGCGGCAGAAGCGAGCCGTGCTCCTTGGCGGCGCGCATGGCGGCCTTGTAGGCGACATAGACGCCGTTCGACTTCGGGGCGGTCGCGAGATAGACGCAAGCCTGCGCCAGCGCCAGCTCACCTTCCGGGGAGCCCAGATAGTCATAGGCGTCCTTGGCGGCATTGCAGACGACAAGCGCCTGCGGATCCGCAAGACCGATATCCTCGACGGCCATGCGGACCAGGCGGCGGCCGAGATAAAGCGGGTCTTCCCCGGCATCGAACATCCGGCAGAGATAATAGAGTGCCGCATCCGGATCCGAGCCGCGGACGGCCTTGTGGAGGGCCGAGATCAGATTGTAATGGCCGTCCTGACCCTTGTCGTAGACGGGCGCGCGGCGCTGGACGATGCGGCCGAGGCCCTCGGTGTCGAAGACCTCATCCGGACGGGCGGCGCGCCAGACTTCCTCGGCCAAGGTGAGCGAGGCACGGCCGTCACCATCGGCCATGCGGATGAGGGCCTGGCGGGCCTCGTCATCCAGCGGCAGCGGCTTGGCTTCGGTTTCCTCGGCGCGTTTCAAAAGCGTCTCGATGCTTTCGGCATCATGGCTTTTGAAGGTCAGGACACGGGCGCGCGACAGGAGAGCGGCGTTCAGTTCGAAGCTCGGATTTTCCGTCGTGGCACCGACCAGTATGACGGTGCCATCCTCCATGACGGGTAGGAAACTGTCCTGCTGGGCGCGATTGAAACGGTGGATCTCGTCGACGAAGAGCAGCGTCTGGCGGCCTTCCATGCGGCGCAGGCGGGCACTTTCGAAAACTTTCTTGAGGTCGGCGACGCCGGAAAAGATTGCCGAGATCTGCTCGAAGGCAAGCCCCGCCTCGCCGGACAGGAGCCGGGCGACGGTGGTCTTGCCGGTACCCGGCGGCCCCCAGAAGATCATCGAACCGAGCGAGCCGGAGGCGATCATGCGGGCGAGCACGCCATCCTCGCCGGTCAGGTGCTCCTGGCCCGTGACTTCACTCAGGCTTTTCGGCCGCAGACGATCGGCGAGCGGACGGCGCTCGGCCATTTCCTTCGACATCTGCGGCGCAAAGAGATCACTCATCGGAAGATCTGCCGGATGCGCTGACCGCCACGCTCGATCTCGACGCGCCAGAAACCGGGATCGCTTTCGGCCATGGTTTGCAGGTCATCAACCGAATTGATCGCCTCGCCATTGACCGAGACGACAATATCGCGCGGTGCAAAGCCGAGCCGGGCGGATGGAGAACCGCGCAAGACTTCGGTGACGACAACGCCGGTTACGTCGGAGGGCATCTTCAGCTCAGAGGCAAGACGCGGCGACAGATTGCCGGCACGGATGCCGGCAAAGGGGCTGCGGCCTTCGATCAGCTGGATATCACGCGGGCGGGTTTCAGGCGCGGAGGCAAGTTGAAGCGCCATGGTTTCCTGCGCGCCGTCCTGCTGGATCGTCAGTTCGGCCCGTTTGCCAAGACCGGCTGTGGACAGGCGGTACCCCAGGGCATCGGGATGCTCGACGGGGATGCCATTGACGGCGGTGATGACCTGGCCGGGTTTCAAGCCCGCCTTTTCCGCCGGGCCGCCTTCGACCACGCTCACCACGAGCGCGCCGCGCACGGTCTTCAGCCCGAGTGCTTCGGCAACGTCGGAGGTGACAGGCTCGAAACTTGCGCCGATATAGGGGCGCTCGAAGGAGGCATCGCCGCGGTCGGCTGCATCGAGGAAGACGCGAACGAGATTAGCGGGAATGGCGAAGCCGACGCCGTTGGAGCCGCCGCCGCGCGAGAAGATCGCCGTGTTGATGCCGATCAGTTCGCCATTCATGTTGACCAGCGCGCCACCGGAGTTACCGGGATTGATCGCGGCATCGGTCTGGATGAAGAAACCGAAATCGCCTTCCGTCACCTGGTTTCTGGCGAGCGCCGAAACGATGCCCGAAGTCACCGTCTGGCCGACACCAAAGGGGTTGCCGATGGCCAGCACGAGATCGCCGACCTCGGTCGCATCGGAATTGCCGATCGGCAGCGTCGGCATGGCCTCGTTGGTCTCGAATTTCAAAACCGCGAGATCGAGCCGGTCGTCCTTCAGCACAACCTTGACCGGAAACTCGCGGCCGTCAGCGAGCGCCACCTTGATATCGTCGGCGCCATCAATGACGTGGTTGTTGGTGACGACGACGCCATCCGCCTCGACGATGACGCCGGAGCCGAGCGAAGACTGCTTCTCCGTGCGGTTCGGCATGCGCTGGCCGAAGAACTGTTCGAAGAAGGGGTCGCCGGCAAACAGGCTGGAGCGGGTCTGAACGAGGCGCTCGGCATAGACGTTGACGACGGCGCCCCGCGCCTGCTTGACCAGAGGCGCGAAGGAGAGCTGCATCTCGATCTGGCTTTGCGGCACCGCCTTGTCCTGGGCAAGCGCCGGCGATGCGACAGGCGCGATCAGGGCGATGATGACGGCAACAGGTTTGAGGCAGTCGAAGCGCGGCATTCGAAGATCCTTCATGCGATATGGACGTTCTAGACCCGGTTCGTGCGCCGTCAAATAGGCAGAACCAAGGAAGGTGTATCGCAGATGGGGATAACGCGCGTCGGCCTCAAGTGCTGACGGTTTCGATGATGCGTGTCATGAGGCCGTGAAGCTCGTCCCGGTAGCCGGTGCGTGCCGATGGGGCGCTCTCATTCGATGTCATGGTGACGGTTACACCAAGGCTCGGTGTGATGTAGAGCATCTGGCCGCCATAGCCCCAGGCATAGTTCACCTGCTCGCCGGCCATTTCCTTGAGGAACCAGGCGTAGCCATAGCCATCGCCGTTGAAAACGGAGTTGGTGCGGCGGATCCAGCTTTCGCGGATCCATTCTTCCGAGATCAGCCGTGTACCGTCCTCGGTGACGCCACCGCGTCGATACAGTTCGCCGAAGGCGTGGAGCGACCGCGGCGTCATCGCCATCTGATTGCCGCCGAGATAGTAGCCCTGCGGGTCGCGGTGCCAGGAGCCGATGCGGAAACCTTCAAGCGGCTCCAGCCATTCACGGGCGAGCGCCAGCGTCGGCTTGCCGGAGACCTTGGTGAGGATGACGGAGAGGAGGTGGGTGGACGCGGTCGAATAGAGCATGCCGCCGCCGGGCTCCCCGACGAAATCGGCGGCGAGCGCGAAACGGGTCCAGTTCCGGCTCGCGACCCAGCGGCCATAATTGGGGCCGGACATGCGATCAAGGCCAGCGCGCATCGAGAGCAGGTGGCCGATCGTGATCTGTGACAGGCGGGGATCGGGATCGGCGGGAAACTCCGAGCGCAAGACAGTTTCGATGCGCTGGTCAACGCCTTCCAGAAGCCCCTTGTCGATGGCGATACCGACCAGCGCGGAGACGACGCATTTCGACGCCGACTTGATGTTGGTCGAACCTGTCAGCGAGTTGTTGCCATAGGCGCGCTCGGCGAGCGTCTCCCCATTGCGCGTGACGATCACCGTTTCCAGCGTCTCCAGGCGGCGCGCCTCCTCCAGCAGATTAGCGATTCGTGGTCGCAAAGCATCGAGATCCAAGGGGGCTGCTGTGGCCGGGGCTGCTGTGGCCGGCGTTGTCGCAGGCGACGGCTCAACCGTGGGCCCGGCCTCCGGCGCGGCGGTTTGTGCCAAGGCGTGTCGGCCGGAGATGACGGAGACAGCACCGGAGGCGCCGAGGATGGAAAGGAATGTTCTTCTCTGCATGTGTCCCAAGGTAGTGAGCATCGCGCGTGAGGGAAGCCTGAGCAGCCAAGATCTCACCGGATCGTGACGGATTTGCAAGAGACGTCGCGCGGAACGTTCTCCACGCGGCAACCGTTGCCCTGTTATCAGGAAAGGAGACCGACCATGTCCCGAACCCGCCCAGTTATATCCACCCTTGCCGCCTTCACGCTGGCCAGCGCCCTGTTGATCGCCCTTCCCCAACCGCTCCAGGCCGCCAGTTTCGATTGCCGTACGCCTGGCCTTGCGCCCGACGAGGCGGCGATCTGCCAGAACATCGACCTCAACGACATGGATGTGCGCATGGTGACGACGTTCGAACTGTTGCGCGAAGTCTTGCCGATGGGCAGCCGTGGCGCGTTGGAAGCCTCACAAATCGAATGGCTGGAAAAGCGCCGAGCATGTGAGGCGAACCTCGACTGTCTGGCCGCCGCCTATGCCAGCCGCATGGCAGAGCTGCGCAATGGCGTGGGCGAAGTGCTGAGCCTCATCGAGGGCGTGCCGCCCATCCAGAAAGTCAATTAGCATATTGCCTAAGTGGCGAAATAATACAGCCACAGGACAGCAGCCAGCAGTGCCGCGACGCTGCCAAAGACGAGGCTCCGACGACGATCTTGGCGCGAGGTCGCTCCTCCGGCGTAGTCGAACCGCTCGTAGACCACGTTCTTCATCGGAAGGCCGAGATCAAGCAAGGTGTCGGACACAGCCGTAACCATGCCGCCGGGGCCACACATCATTGCGACACAGCTGCGCGGCTCGATCCCGACAAGGAGATCCTTCAGCCGGGCATGATCGAGCCGACCGACCGCACCCTCGTAGCCGGGCGGCGAATCCTCACTGATCAACACGACTTCCAAGTCGAGCGCAGCACCGGCAGCGGCTATTTCGTCCAGACAGGCGAAATTGCTTGGCGTTCCCACAGCATAGGCGAGCCGGATGGGCCGCTTGTCGCGCCGTGCGGTCAGATCCCTCAGCATGCCGATGATGGGCGCAATCCCGACACCACCGGCGATAAGGAGGACGGCATCGCCTGGATGTGCCTCCATGGCGAATTCGCCATAGGGCCCGTCAATGCCGATGGGGGTGCCGGGTTGCAGATTGCCGATGCGACGGGTGAAATCGCCGACCTCCTTGATGATCAGGCTCAAGCCCGGACGAGTCGGGCTGTCGGCGATCGAAAACGGATGATCAAACAGCGGGAAGCGCCTTCGGCCTTCCGTCATCCAGACGAACTGGCCGGCATGATAATCGAGCGTCGGAGTGTTGTCGGCGGGCTGGATGTCGAGCTCCCACAGACGATCGGCGCGGCGCGTGACAGACCGAAGCCGCCACGGCTTGCGATGCAGATTGAGCCAGCGATAACCATAGAGGATCGCAAGCACAGCAAGAATCGTGGCGGCGATCAGGAACCAGTAGATCTCCAGAGGCCCCCTCGCTGCAAATCGGCCCGTGGAAATGGCATGGAGCAGCCCGCCGGCGGTTGCCACTGTGCCGAGAACGAGATGCGTTCCCCGCCAGACTTCGTAACGCCAGGGCAGACGGTTGCGCAACACTGACGACAGGACCAGGAGGATCAGGGCTGCCCAGGCAACCACGCCAGAGCGATAATGCGGCTGGGTCAGGTATGCGACCAGACGCTCCGTACCGAGGTTGGGATCCTCAAGCCAGGTCGGAGCGACATAGGCCAGAGGATGAAGGACGATGGCCAGAAGGATCCACCAGGCGGCAAGCTTGTGAAAGGCCATGATCTTGTCGATGCCGAGACGGCCGGAGACTACTTCGAAACGGCCGGAGGTCACAAACTGCACGGCCATGGCAGCCAGTCCGACCATGCCGAGGCCGGCGGCCAGTCGCTCCAGCGGATCGTGCGGCGAAACATCCGTCATCAGGGAGAGAGCAAGTGGCAGGGTGCATAGCCCGAGATAAAGGGCTGCCAGAAGGCTGGCCGGCAGACGGGGCAAGCGGCGGGCGGAGCGTTGCGACATGGTGGCGATGTCAGGCGTCACGGTTTCGGTCATGAGGTCCTCCTGAATGCCTTTCTAGCAGAAGAACGCGGTCCGGATTTGATCTCGGTCATGTCGCGACGTCGCTTTGCAGCGCATCATGCTCCCATCGCCACGACGCATACGACCGAGGAGGATCCCATGACGCCGCGACGACCAACCCGCATTTTCACCCTTTTCGCCAGCCTGGCGGCATGGACCGCCGTACTGATCGCCGCACCGTCCGTGCAGGCGAGCGACGACAGTCCGATCAGCAAACTGGTCGAAGCCTGGCTCTCTTCGCCACATGGCAACTACCATTCCCCGTCCTTCACTTACTGGAACAAGGAAGGGGAAGTTCCGAAGAACTGTGCCACCTGCCACTCCGAGACGGGCTTCCTCGATTTTCTCGGCGCAGACGGCAGCGCTGCAGGCAGCATCGAGCAGCCGGGTGTGATCAATTCGCCGATCGGCTGTGCCTCCTGTCATGCCGAGGCGGCGCATGCGCTGGATGCGGTGCGCTTCCCATCCGGCACGCAGGTGAGCGGACTGGGTAGTTCCGCGACCTGCACCGTCTGCCATCAGGGTCGGCAGTCGGGCGCTTCGGTCACCAAGGCGGTCGGCACGCTCGGGGAGGACGAGGTTTCGGCCGATCTCTCCTTCATCAACATCCATTATGCCGTGGCCGCCGCGACCCTGCATGGAGCGGATACGGCAAGCGGCTATCACTATCCCGGCAAGACCTATGCAGGGCGCTTCCAACATGTGCCAAGCGCCAACAGCTGTGTCGCCTGTCATGATCCGCACACCACCAACGTGGCTGAAGACAGCTGCATGACCTGTCACAGGGGCGTCGAGACCATTCGCGACATTCGCATGCGGCATGCCGATTACGATGGTGACGGCAATACCAAGGAAGGCGTGCATGGCGAGATCGGCACGCTGCATGAACGGCTCTACGCCGCGATCCGGGCCTATGGCGACGCCGTGCTCGACACGCCGATTGGCTATCACAAGGGACGTCATCCCTATTTCTTCGGGGATACGAACGGAGACGGGATCATCGGCGACGACGAGGCAGTGCGCGACAATGCCTACAAGGCCTGGACCCCTCGCCTGCTCAAGGCCGCCTACAACTACCAGGTCGCGATGAAGGACCCGGCGGGCTATGTCCACAACCCGGCCTATCTCCTGCAATTGCTGTATGACAGCCTCGAAAGCCTGTCATCGGCGGTGGAGATCGACATGCCCCAAATCTCCCGGCCTTGAGGTAGCGTCAGCGGGTTGAACTCTCCGCCTCCGCCCCAAGCCATGCCACGAAAGCGTTCACGGGAGGCCGCTTTGCCGCTGCCGGCGCGACCGTTGCGAAATAGGCGGTGCCGAGATCGAGGGCGCCATCGGGCCAGGACTTGAGGCTGCCATCGGCAACGAGCTTTTCGGTGATCGAGCGCCAGCCGAGCATCAAGCCACGGCTGTCGAGTGCAGCCTGAACCGCCTGCACGTAGTTGTCGAAGACATGGGACTGGCCGCGCGGCTTAGGCAGGCCGCGTCTTGCGAGATAATCGCTCCAACCTTCCCAGTGTCGCGCCTCCACTGTACGCACATGAATGAGCGGCGCGGCGTCCAGCCCGGCGCCCCTGGCCAAGAGGTCGTCGACCAGAGCCGGATGGCCGACAGGGCAAACGGTTTCGGAAAAAAGGCGCTGGGTCGTGCCATCTGTCCAGGTGCCACGGCCGTAGCGCAGGACGAGATCGGTGCCCGGCCAGATCTGCGGCAGGTCGGTGGGCGGCACCTGCACATTGACGAAGAGACCGGGATGGCGGGCGTAGAAATCGCTGAGGCGCGGCATCAACCAATGGGTGGCGAAACCCATGGTGCAGGCAACGGTCAAGCGCTGGTCTTCGAGGCCGCTGCTGGTGCGGATCTCCTCGATCGTCTCGGCGATCAGGTCGAGGCCATCGCGGGTGGCGCGGGCGAGTTGCTGACCGGGTTCGGTGAGCCTGGCCGGCCGGGTCGAGCGGTCGATCAGGACGGCGCCGACATGGTCTTCCAGCGCCTTCAGCGCCTGGGTGACGGCGGGCTGGGTGACATTCAAGGCGGCGGCTGCCTCGCGCATCGAGCCGAGCCGCGCGACGGCTTCGAATGTGGTCAGCAGACGCAGGGGCGGCAGACGGCTCAACTTAACCTCCAGCTTAACTCAGCATAAGCATAATCGCTCTGTTTTCCCCTGGGAAGTCGGATGATGATCTTCAAATAGGATCCGCTCTCTCGCCAGCCAGACTTAAGGAAAACCGCGATGAACATGCATGTTGCGACCGGGGCCGTCACACTCGCCGAAAAAGGCCTGCACCTGCCGCTCGCTGACGGCAAACAGGCTTACTTCAATTATTACTGGCTGCGCGACAATTGCCCCACTTCGTTCGACAGCAAGACTCGCGAGAGGAGCTTCGACATTTTTCATCTCTCAGCTGCCCCGCGCGCGGAGAGCGCCGAGTTGGAGGGCGATACACTCGTCATCCGCTGGGCGGGCGAGAACCACGTGTCACGTTTTCAGCTCGCGCTGCTTGAGCTCTACAGCGAAGGCAAACAACGGCCGGATCCGGCCGACCTGCCGCGCAAGGCGTGGTTCAGCGACCACTATCCTGACATTCCGCGTTTCTCGCAACCGGAGCTGATGCGCGATCCGGCCAAGGTTGCGGAGTGGATCGAGGCGATGATCGTCGAGGGCCTGACGATCGTGACCGACATGCCGGACAGCCATGAGGGGTTGACGGAAACCGTCAAGCTGATGGGCCATGTACGGCCGACCTTCTTCGGCGAATATTTCGACGTCAAGACGCATATCAACCCGACCAACACCGCCTACACGGCGAAGGCCTTGGAGCTTCATACCGACACCCCGGCAGAGGAACATGCGCCGGGCATCCAGTTCCTGCATTGCCGGGCCAATACCGTCGAGGGCGGCATGAGCATCTATTCCGACGGCGTCGCAGTCGCCAATGCTTTCCGCGAGATCGATCCTGATGGCTTCAAGCTGCTGTCGGAAATCGACATTCCGTTTTTCTGCGAGCATGACACTTATGACATGCGCTCGCGGCAGCGGGTGATCGAGCTCGACAAACATGGCGAGGTCTCTGGCCTGACGATCAGCCAGCATATGGCTGATCTGTTCGA
Source organism: Agrobacterium sp. MA01 (assembly GCF_009650195.1). Taxonomy (NCBI): domain Bacteria; kingdom Pseudomonadati; phylum Pseudomonadota; class Alphaproteobacteria; order Hyphomicrobiales; family Rhizobiaceae; genus Agrobacterium; species Agrobacterium sp. MA01. Next base: position 1,490,578 of record NZ_CP045854.1, on the reverse strand, counting down.
CCTGCCGCAGACCGTGCTCGACGACTATTACCCAGCCTTCTGCCGCTTCGGCAAAATGCTGCAGGACGACAAGTTCATGATGCGCTTCCTGATGAAGGCGGGTGACTGCATGGTGTTCGACAACCACCGCATCGTCCATGGACGGATGGCCTATTCGGCGACCAGCGGCGATCGCTATCTGCGCGGCTGTTATGCCGACCGCGAGGAGATGCGTTCGACCTACCGCGCGCTGACGACGGAAGGACGGTTCAAAACATGAATATCGCAGCTTCCGGAAACGATATGCTCGACGATGCGGCGCTGACCACGCTGCGTCAGGATCTCGCCGCTGCCTTCCGGCTCTGCCATCGCTTTGGCTGGAGCGAGTCGGTCGGCAATCATTTCAGCGCGGCGGTCTCGGCGAATGGGCGCAAGTTCCTTCTCAATGCGCGCTGGCAGCATTTTGCGACGATCAAGGCGAGCGATCTGCTGCTGCTCGATGCCGACGATCCCGATGTGATGAACCGACCGAATGCCCCCGACCCTTCAGCCTGGACCGTACATGGCACGCTGCACCGGATGCTGCCGGAGGCACGCGTGATCCTCCATTGCCATTCGCCCTATGCGGTGGCGCTTTCCTGCCTCAAGGACCCGACGCTTCTGCCGCTCGACAACAACACGGCACGTTTTTTCGGTCGGATCGGCTACGACCTCGACTTCGGCGGGATCGCCGATGCGGCGGAAGAAGGCGAGCGGCTTGTCGAGATGATACGCGGCAAGGCGGTGCTGGTCATGGGCAATCACGGCGTGTCGGTTGCCGGCGAGACGGTGGCGGATGCTTTCGAGGACCTCTATTTCTTCGAGAAGGCGGCCCAGACGATGGTGCTGGCGCTTTCGACCGGCAAGCCGCTGGCGGTGCTGTCGGATGAGATCGCGCAGGGCACGTCAGATGGCTGGATTCCCTATCGCGGCATGGCGGAGAAGCACTTCGCCTATCTTAAATCCTGCCTGGATAAGGAAGATTCGTCCTGGCGGGATTAGACTTCACAGATAAACGGGAATGACAAAGACCCGCCGGATCGCTCCGGCGGGTCTTTGATTTTGCAGGTGGCGGGACCGTTGACCTTTATTCCGGCAGCTGGCGCACCGCGCCCTTGTCGGCTGACGAGGCGAAGGCGGCGTAGGCCTTGAGTGCTGTCGTGACGTTGCGCTTGCGCTTTTCTTCGGGGAACCAGCCCTTGGCATCCTGTTCGGCGCGGCGGCGGTCCAGCTCGGCGGGGTCGACGACGAGGTTGATCGTGCGGTTCGGGATGTCGATGTCGATCAGGTCGCCTTCGCGCACCAGGCCGATCGCGCCGCCCTGGGCAGCTTCCGGCGAGGCATGACCGATCGAAAGACCGGAGGTGCCGCCGGAGAAGCGACCGTCGGTGACCAGCGCGCAGGCCTTGCCGAGGCCTTTCGACTTCAGATAGCTCGTCGGATAGAGCATTTCCTGCATGCCGGGGCCGCCCTTCGGGCCTTCGTAGCGGATGACGACGACGTCGCCGGCGACGACCTTGTTCGACAGGATGGCCTTGACGGCGTCATCCTGGCTTTCGAAGACGCGGGCCGGGCCCTTGAACTTCAGGATCGATTCATCGACGCCGGCCGTCTTCACGATGCAGCCGTCGATCGCGATGTTGCCCTTCAGAACGGCGAGACCGCCGTCCTTGGAGAACGGGTGATCGACCGAGCGGATGACCCCCTTTTCGCCGTCGGTGTCGAGATCGTCCCAGCGCGAGGCCTGCGAGAAGGCCTGGGTGGTGCGAACGCCACCGGGGGCGGCCTTGAAGAATTCGCGAACCGTTTCCGAATTGGTGCGGGTGATGTCCCAGCGGTCGATGGCATGGCCGAGGGTTTCGGCATGCACGGTCGGGCAATCGCGGTTGATCAGGCCGCCGCGATCGAGTTCGCCGAGGATGCGCATGATGCCGCCAGCACGGTGGACATCTTCCATGTGCACGTCCTGCTTGGCAGGCGCCACCTTGGACAGGCAGGGCACCTTGCGCGATAGGCGGTCGATATCGTCCATGGTGAAGTCGATACCGCCTTCATGGGCAGCGGCCAGGATGTGCAGAACCGTGTTGGTCGAGCCGCCCATGGCGATGTCGAGAGCCATGGCGTTTTCGAAGGCGGCCTTGGAGGCGACGTTGCGCGGCAGAACGCTTTCGTCGTCCTGCTCGTAGTAGCGGCGGGTGATGTCGACGATCAGGTGGCCGGCCTCGATGAAGAGGCGCTTGCGGTCGGCATGCGTTGCGAGCGTTGAGCCGTTGCCGGGCAGCGAGAGGCCAAGCGCTTCGGTGAGGCAGTTCATCGAATTGGCGGTGAACATGCCGGAGCAAGAGCCGCAGGTCGGACAGGCGGCTTTTTCGATCTCATCTACTTCAGCATCGGAGATGCTGTCGTCGGCAGCGGCAACCATGGCATCGACAAGATCGAGTGCCACCTTGCGGCCCTGCAGGATCGCCTTGCCGGCCTCCATCGGACCGCCGGACACGAAGACGGCGGGGATGTTGAGGCGCATGGCGGCCGACAGCATGCCGGGCGTGATCTTGTCGCAGTTGGAGATGCAGACCATGGCGTCGGCGCAGTGGGCGTTGACCATGTATTCGACCGAGTCGGAGATGATTTCGCGCGACGGCAGCGAATAGAGCATGCCGTCATGGCCCATGGCGATGCCGTCATCGACGGCGATCGTGTTGAATTCCTTGGCAACGCCGCCGGCGGCTTCGATTTCACGGGCAACGAGCTGGCCGAGGTCCTTCAGGTGGACGTGGCCTGGCACGAACTGGGTAAAGGAGTTGACGACCGCGATGATCGGCTTACCGAAATCGCCGTCCTTCATGCCGGTCGCGCGCCAGAGGCCGCGGGCACCGGCCATGTTGCGGCCGTGGGTGGTGGTTCTCGAACGATAGACGGGCATGGGTGTCACCTCGATGGCTTGTTCGCCGCCATGCCTGCACCCTCGGCGCCAAGGCAAGGCGGCCATTTTGGAACTGGTCTAAGCCATGTCCCCTGCCCTGTCACTAGCATCCAAGGGCAAATCGGTACGCCTTGACCTCACGGAGGGTGCGTCTTTGTTCGCATTTTAGTGATCGGCTTAAGCCTGCGGCAAGATGTGTTTACTAGAGTTTACCGCGGAAAGGGGAGTCATGATGACCCGGAAACCTGCCCGCGTGATTCTGCTGAAAGATGCCCGCCAGAAGCTCAATCCCGAGCCTGCGCCGCGCTGGAACCCGTTCAAGGCACTCTACCGGATGCGCCGCATCCTGACGATGGCCTGCCTTGCGGTGCTGGCCGTCATTCATTTCGAAAAGCTTCCCTATTCCTATCTGGTTGTCCCGGCATCGAACAAGCTGATCGACTACGCCATCACCGGCGCGGTCGCGCCCCGTACCGAGCCAATCGAAGGCCGCTTCGTTACCTGTGTCGGGGCGCAGCGGATCAACTGCGTCGTCGACGGCGATACCTTCTGGTATCGGGCGGTGAAATACCGGATCTCTGATATCAATACGCCGGAGATCGGGCGCCCTGCCTGCGAGCGGGAACGCGCGCTCGGGCTCGAGGCGCAGGTTGCGCTGCTTGATGCCCTGAATGGCGGCGATCTCGTGATGGAGCGCCGGGAGCGTCGCGACACCGATCGGTATGGCCGCAAGCTTCGGGTGGTCCTTCACGACGGACGCTCTGTCGGCGATGATATGATCGCACGCGGCATCGCTCATCGGTGGGAAGGGCACAAGCAGAACTGGTGCAGCTGAGGCGTGTCGGCGAACAACGCCGATCCTTACACGCGCCGGCCGGCGCGGACCTACACGAAATTGTTCCTGTCGGACTTCTTTTCCAGACGATGAAACTCTGGTCTCTATGCTCCCGTCTTCTATTTTAGAGTGACAGAGAAAGCCTCAAGAGGTCTGCCATGCCGGTCTACTATCCGCCGAAGATTGCAAGTTCCGAGATCACGCCAAAGTCGCTCTATCTCAAGCGACGTCATTTCATGGGTGTAGCGGCCGGCGGCATCGCCGCGGCCGGGCTCGGCGCTCCGGCTTTGGCGGCGCCACTGGCTGCAAAACCCAGCATCTACAAGCTCGATGAGAAGCTGACCTCGAAAGAGGACGTGACGACCTACAACAACTTCTATGAGTTCGGCACGGGCAAGGAAGATCCGTCCCGCAATGCAGGGTCTCTGACCACACGGCCCTGGACGATCGAAGTGGGCGGACTGGTGGCCAAGCCGCAGGTGATCGACATCGAAACGATCATGAGCGAGATTGAGATGGAAGAGCGCGTCTACCGGATGCGCTGCGTGGAAGCCTGGTCGATGGTAATCCCGTGGATCGGCTTCCCGATCTCGGCTCTGCTCGACCGGGTCGAGCCTCTGGGTTCGGCGAAATATGTGGCGTTCGAAACGCTTGTAAGACCCGAGGAGATGCAGGGACAGGCCGGCATCTTCCAGGCGCTGGAATGGCCCTATCGCGAGGGCCTGCGCCTCGATGAGGCACGCCATCCGCTGGCGATCCTTGCGACCGGCCTTTACGGCGAGACGCTGCCCAACCAGAACGGAGCCCCGATCCGCCTCGTCGTGCCGTGGAAATACGGCTTCAAGGGCATCAAGTCGATCGTCAAGATCACGCTGACGGAAGAGGAGCCGGTGTCGACCTGGAATAAGCTTCAGCCGTCCGAGTATGGCTTCTACGCCAACGTCAATCCTGCTGTCGATCACCCCCGCTGGAGCCAGGCGACCGAGCGGCGGATCGGCGAAGCGGACGGGCTCTTCGGTGGGGCGCGGATCGATACGCTGCCGTTCAACGGTTATGCCGACGAGGTCGCAAGTCTCTATGACGGCATGGACCTGACGAAGTTCTACTGATGGCTGCGCTTGCACTCCCGGCCCTCCCCGCCCGCTACAAGCCGGCGTCGATCTGGGCGCTTTATGCCATCGGGCTGATGCCGGGGCTATATGCCTTCTATCTCGGGATCTTTGGCGGACTGGGCGCTGATCCCGTGCGTGCCTTCGAGCATCTGCTGGGGCTCTGGGCCTTCCGTTTCCTCTGCCTCGGCCTGGCTGTCACCCCATTGCGGGATCTGCTCGGCATCAATCTCATCGCCTATCGGCGCGCGCTCGGTCTGTTGGCATTCTACTACGTGCTGGCGCATTTTGCCGTATATCTGACGTTGGACCGGGGTCTGATCCTGTCCTCGATCGTCGGCGACATCCTGAAGCGTCCCTACATCATGCTCGGCATGGCGGGGCTTTTGATGCTGATTCCGCTGGCGCTGACCTCCAACCAGTGGTCGATCCGGAGGCTCGGTCAACGCTGGAACAAGCTGCACAAGCTGACCTATCCGATCCTGCTCGTGGCAATCCTGCACTACGCGCTGTCGCTGAAGGTGATCGATCCGGAGGCGGCCTTCTATATCACAGTCACGATCCTGTTGCTCGGTTACCGGCTGCTACGGCCGAAGATCATGGAGCGGCGGCGGGCCAAGCGCATGGCGGCGACGCGGGCCTGACAGCTTATTCGACAATCGACAAACAAGGGGTGTAACCGATGAGAAGCCTTCGAAAGACATGGAGTGCGGCGCTTGCCGGTGCCGTGATGCTCGCCACGGCCGGTGTTGCCAATGCCATCGAGATTGCGCCCTTCCAGGCTTCGGCTTTCGAAGCTGCGAAAGCGGAAGGTAAATCGGTGGTCGTCGACGTCACAGCCAGTTGGTGCAGCACCTGCAGGGCCCAGACCAAGATCATCGACACGCTGGCGGCCAAGCCGGAATTCAAGGACGTCCTCGTCCTGAAGCTCGACTACGACAAGCAAAAGGACGAGATGCGCAGTCTTGGGGCACAGAACCGCTCGACGCTGATCGCGTTCAAGGGTGCAGACGAGACGGGCCGCAGTGTCGCCGACACGAACCCAGCCTCGGTCGAACAGCTCTTCGCCTCGACCCTGGGACAATGATGCCATGCTGGGCAGCGCTCTCCTTGCCTTTCTCGCGGGCGTGCTGTCCCTGCTCAATCCCTGCACACTGCCGCTGATCCCGATTGTTCTGGGAACAGCGATCAACCGTCATCGCTACGGACCCGTCGCGCTTGCGGCGGGGCTGACGCTTTCCTTCGTGACGATCGGTCTCTTCGTCGCGCTGGTCGGCTTCTCAGTCGGCCTCGACTTCACCGTCTTCCGGATGGTGGCCGGGATCATCATGATCGTGTTCGGGGCGGTTCTCATCGTGCCGATGGCCCAGCACAGGGTCGCTGCGGCCGCCGGACCGGTCGCGGCCTGGTCGCAGTCACGCTTCGGTCAGGTCGACGACAAGGGTCTCAAGGGGCAGTTTCTCGTCGGTCTGCTTCTTGGCGCCGTCTGGAGCCCCTGTGTTGGCCCTACCCTCGGCGCTGCCTCGCTGATGGCGTCCCGTGGCGAAAACCTGCTGCAGGTGATCACGACCATGGTCGCCTTCGGTTTCGGTGCGGCGCTGCCGCTGCTCCTGATCGGAATGCTGTCACGCGAGGCACTTGCACGGTCGCGTCATCGTCTGTTGACGCTGGGTCAGGCGGGAAAGAGCCTGATGGGCGGGCTGCTGATCATCACAGGCGCACTCGTGGTTTCGGGCTTCGACAAGACCATCGAGATCTGGATGCTGGAAAATTCGCCGGAGTGGCTGATCGACCTGACCACACGCATCTAGAGCCACGCGTCAACCAGGCTGCCTGCTGGCGTGGGCCAAGTGGCGGTTCTCGAGCACGGCAGCGATCACAATGCCGAGGGCATAGGCGACAATGTTCCACCAGGAGAAGATGCGCCCGAGCAGGAGAGCGCCCGCCAATGTCAGACGGAATTCATCGAGCCAGGGTGTGTGATAGAGCCGGCTGAACTCGATGAGGGCCGCCGCGATGATGGACAAGAGCGCAAGGCGACCGAGGGGCTGGCGGGGCAAAAGCGAGGCGAGGAGGAAAAAGACCATGCCGCCCCAGAGCGTCGAACCACCGTATTTCACCAGAAAATACGGCAGTCCGATCTCATAACCGCCGAGCCTCAAAGCCACGCCACACGCGATGATCGCAAGCGCTATCCCCAGCCGGCGCATGCGTTGTGACATCGTTGCCTTGATTTCGTCCATCAGCGCTTAGTACTGAGGTTGCAATGGAATGCAACAGCGGGGCTGGCAAATGACATTGGTGGCAGAGGGGCGCAGGGATCTGCTGAGTGCGCTGGATCGGCGACTGATCGACAATGCCCCGCACCCTCATCTCACCGGCATCAGGCGATTCGTCGTCGAGTTCGTCATGTTCGGCATCAAGGAGGCGCGCGCCTGCCTGTTTGCCGGCCTGTTCTTCATCTCAATATTTGCGGTGCCACGCGCCGGCCTCTTCGGTATTCCGCGCTACGACGTGCTGCTGATCATCGCGCTTGCCATACAGATCTGGATGGTCTGGACCAAGCTCGAGACGATGGACGAATTGAAGGCGATCTGCCTCTTCCACGTGGTCGGTTTCGCGCTTGAAGCCTTCAAGACCGCTGGCGCCAATCCGTCCTGGACCTATCAGGACTTCGCCTATACGAAGCTGCTCGGCGTGCCCCTGTTCTCCGGTTTCATGTATGCTGCGGTCGGCAGCTACATCATCCAGGCCTGGCGATTGCTCGATGTCAGGATCCGCCATCATCCGCCCTACTGGATGGCGATTGGCGTGGCTGTCGCGATCTATCTGAACTTCTTCACCCACCATTATATCGGCGATTATCGCTGGTATCTGGCAGCGCTTGCCATCGGGCTCTATGCGCGCACCACCGTCATCTACCGACCCTTCGACCGCGACCGGCAGATGCCGATGCTGCTTGCCTTCATCCTGATCGGCTTCTTCATCTGGGTGGCGGAGAACATCTCGACCTTCTTTGCAATCTGGCACTATCCGAACCAGCTGGGCGCCTGGTCGACCGTGCATCTGGGCAAATGGAGTTCCTGGACGCTGCTGGTGATGATGACGTTCACGATCGTCGCCTCGCTCAAGCATATCCGCGCGACGATCCACATTCCGAAGTGACAGACATAGACCGCGATAGATTTTTTTCGCATGTCGTGTCGAAATGGGTTTAGCTCATTCGTTGGGGGAGCAGGATCGCAAGGGCGGTCCTGACAACGAGAGGAGTGAAGACATGCGTGTCATGGTGATGGTGAAGGCGACCGAAGATAGTGAAGAAGGGATCATGCCGCCGCCCGAATTGTTCGAGGCCATGGGCAAGTTCAACGAGGAACTGGTGCAGGCCGGGATCATGCTCTCGGGCGACGGCTTGAAACCCTCGAAGATGGGCAAGCGGATCGCCTTCGACGGTCCGGACCGCCGGGTGATCGACGGGCCCTTTGCCGAGACCCGGGAGCTGGTTGCCGGCTACTGGATCTGGGAGGTCAAGGACATGGACGAGGCCGTTGCCTGGGTCAAACGCTGCCCGAATCCGATGATGACACCGAGCGAGATCGAGATCCGGCCGTTCTACGAGATGGAGGATTTCGCCGATGTCGCCTCCCCTGAGGGACAGGCGAGCCATGACCGCGCGGCGGAAGGGCTTGCAGCTCAGCAGAAGTCGAAGGGCTGAACCGTCATGAGCAAGATGATCTTCATCAACCTGCCGGTGACGGATCTTGGTGCCTCGACCCGCTTCTACGAGGCGCTGGGGGCGACGAAGAACCCGCAATTCTCGAACGACAATGCCACCTGCATGATGCTGACCGATACGATCGGCGTGATGATCCTGACGCATGCCTTCTATCGGACCTTCACCAGCCGTCCGATTGCAGACGCCAAGACGACCAGCCAGACGCTTCTGGCGCTGACTGTCGAAGCGCATGCGGATGTCGACCGGCTTGTGGGGGCAGCGAGCGCTGCCGGCGGGCGGGCCGACCCCAACCCGCCGCAGGATCACGGCTTCATGTGGAGCCGTTCGGTGGAGGACCCGGATGGACATGTCTGGGAGATCTTCTGGATGGACCCGGCGGCTGCCGGTGGCGACACGACTGGTGTTGACGCCTGACACGATGACCGCGGTTGACCGGGCTCAAGCCGTGTCCATACTCCGGACCATGACACGAAACGGACAGGCGGGGCCGAACGTTGCAGACAGCCAGGCGCTGGCGCCCCCGGACATCGAGAGGATCTATCGTATGGAGCGGGTCCGGCTGGTCGCCGGGCTCGCAAGACATGTCCGCGATCTGAGCCTCGCCGAGGACCTGGCGCAGGAAGCGCTTGTGGCGGCACTCGCGGCATGGCCGGCTTCCGGCATACCGCCCAATCCCGGCGGCTGGCTGATGACGACGGCGAAGCGCCGGGCCGTCGATCTCTGGCGCCGACGGCGGATGATGGCCCGGCACGAGGCCGCATTGGCGCATGACATCGAGACCGGCAGGGCGGACGAACAGGCTGCCATCGAGGCCGCGCTCGACAACGAGATCGGCGACGAGCGGCTGTCGCTGATCTTTACTGCCTGCCATCCGCTCCTATCCCGCGACCAGCGCACGGCGCTGACGCTGAAGGTCATCGGCGGACTGGCGACGGAGGAGATCGCCCGGGCCTTTCTCACGCAGGAAACGACAGTGGCGCAGCGGATCGTGCGAGCGAAGAAGATCCTGCGCGACGCCCATGTGGCCTATGACGTGCCTGTGGGTGAGGCCCGCGGTGACCGCCTCGCATCGGTGCTGGAAGTCATCTACCTGATCTTCAACGAGGGTTATGCGGCGAGCTCCGGCGAAGACTTGATCCGACCGCAGCTTTGCGAAGAGGCGATGCGGCTCGGACGCATCCTGGTGGGGCTGGCACCGGAGGAACCGGAGGCACATGGCCTGCTGGCACTGATGGAGTTGCAGACCTCGCGCTTCAAGGCGCGGATCGGACCGGATGGCAGCGCTCAGACGCTCGAGACGCAGAACCGGCGGCTTTGGGACAGGTTGCTGATCCAGCGCGGTCTGGAAGGCTTGTTAGCGGTGAAGCGGCTTGGCGGCGAAGACGGGATCTATGCGCTGCAGGCGTCGCTTGCAGCCGTGCATGCTCGGACGGCAAGGTTTGAGGATACGGACTGGGCGCTGAGTGCTGCGCTTTATGACAAGCTGTTGGCACGCTCCCCCTCGCCCGTGGTGGCGCTGAACCGGGCGGTGGCGCATGCGATGGCGTTTGGACCCGAGACGGGTCTGGCGCTGCTGGCGGAGATCGAGGCAGAGCCGCAGCTGGCGGGTTACGCGGCGCTCTTTGCCGCGAAGGGGGATTTTCTGATGCGGCTGGGACGGATGTCGGAGGCGCACGTGGAGTTCCAGCGAGCGGCTGAATTGAGCGGGAACGAGACCGAGCGGTCGTTTCTGATGGGGCGGGTGCGTAGCTGCACCGACGCACCAGACTGAATAAACGACACCCGGCCATTCGACCGGGTGTCGTTGTGCTTCGCAAGTATCAGAACTGCTTCTTGAACAGCAGCCGGTCGAGCGAGAGGTAACCGCCACCAAAGGCGGCGAAAAGGAAGGCGCCACCCGTCCAGAAGAGCGAAGCGAGTTCTGCCTTGCTCTGCACCTGATGCAGGAAGACATGGCCGCCATCAGCAAGCCGTGCCATGGCCTGCGGCGTGAAGAAATCGCTGCCAGCCTTCAGCGCATCGATGCCGGCCTGGGTGAGGAAGGCGTCGCCATACGGGTTTGCCATGTGGAAATAGAGGGTGATTGCCAGCATCACGCCATTGGCCAGCGCTGCGGGCCTCGTGAAGAGGCCGAGCGCGATCAGGAGGCCGCCCAAGACCTGCATGACGGCCAATGTCGGGGACCAGAGCCAGCCCGGATAGAAACCGAGCTTCTCGACGAAACCAACCTGGGCGAAAGGCGCCATGATTTTCGGCAAGCCTTCGATAACCAGCATGCCGCCGACCGCAAGGCGGAAGATCGTCCAGGCCATGGGCTGGGCAACCTTATCATAAAAGGTCGAGAGCGGCGGGATGATGAGCTTGTCTTTGTCATTGCTGAAAATGGATGCAGTAATCATTGGGAACCTCGCTTACATCGATAATTCGATGCAGGGAGATTAGCGCTGTTCGTCAGCTTGACCTTGACGCAGATCAATTAGTTATATTGCACATCTATTAGCATTCAATTTCTAATATAGATACCCCTACCCCATCGGCGGGCTCCCTGCGGCTGGCCTTGCAGACGCCTCACGCCACTCAACACTGAGGAAAGAAGCGCCCATGCCAGAGATACCCCAACGTCAAAAGGCCGGGTGATCGCTCACCCGGCCTTTTGCACATCCTTCCCTTAGGGGAAGTAACTTACGCAGCTTCAGCTTCTGCTTCAGCGGCGACGCGAGCCTTGTCGGCTGCGCCCTTGGCATCAACGTCGCGCTCGACGAACTCGATGACAGCCATAGCGGCATTGTCGCCCTGACGGAAACCGGCCTTCATGATACGCAGGTAGCCGCCGTTGCGGGTGGCGTAGCGCGTCGCGATGGCGTCGAACAGCTTGGCAACGACGGTAACGTCGCGGATCTGCGAGATCGCCTGGCGGCGAGCATGCAGGTCGCCGCGCTTGCCGAGCGTTACGAGCTTTTCGACGATCGGGCGAATTTCCTTCGCCTTCGGCAGGGTGGTGACGATCTGCTCATGCAGGATGAGCGAAGCCGCCATGTTGGCGAACATCGCCTTACGGTGGCTGGCGGTACGGTTCAGCTTGCGGCCGGCTTTCTGGTGGCGCATTGCTATTCTCCTTTAAGTGCAGGCTCTGTCTCAGAGGCTGCCGTTTCCTGACACATACGGGCATTCACCCGCAGTTTGACGGGGAAAGGCAGATTTAGAGGCTGCCTTCACTGTTATTAATACTGGTCTTCGTAACGCTTCGCGAGATCTTCGATGTTCTCGGGCGGCCATGCCGGTACTTCCATACCGAGGTGCAGGCCCATGGAAGCGAGAACTTCCTTGATTTCGTTCAGCGACTTGCGGCCGAAGTTCGGCGTGCGCAGCATCTCTGCCTCGGTCTTCTGGATCAGATCGCCGATGTAAACGATGTTGTCGTTCTTCAGGCAGTTTGCCGAGCGGACCGAAAGCTCCAGCTCGTCGACCTTCTTGAGCAGCGCCGGGTTGAAGGCGAGCTCGGTGACGGCTTCCTCTTCGGCTTCCTTCTGCGGTTCGTCGAAGTTGACGAAAACGCCGAGCTGGTCCTGAAGGATGCGGGCAGCGAAAGCGACAGCGTCCTCACCGGTGACGGAACCATCGGTTTCGATGGTCATCAGCAGCTTGTCATAGTCGAGAACCTGGCCCTCACGGGTGTTTTCGACCTTGTAGGACACCTTCTTGACCGGCGAATAGAGGCTATCGACCGGGATGAGACCGATCGGTGCATCTTCCGCGCGGTTGCGCTCGGCCGGCACGTAACCCTTGCCGTTGTTGACCGTGAACTCCATACGGATTTCGGCTCCCTCGTCGAGGGTGCAGATCACGTGGTTGGGGTTCAGGATCTCAATGTCGCCGACCGTCTGGATGTCACCGGCGGTTACAACGCCCGGACCCTGCTTGCGGACAACCATGCGCTTGGCATCGTCGCCGTCCATCTTGATGGCGATTTCCTTGATGTTCAGGACGATGTCGGTGACATCTTCGCGAACGCCCGGGATAGACGAGAACTCGTGCAGAACGCCGTCGATCTGGACAGCCGTGACGGCTGCACCACGAAGCGACGACAGGAGAACGCGACGCAGAGCGTTGCCGAGCGTCAGGCCGAAGCCACGCTCAAGCGGCTCGGCGACGAGCGTCGCCTTGGTGCGGCCGGAGGAGGAGAATTCCACCTTGTTCGGCTTGATCAGTTCCTGCCAATTCTTCTGAATCATGATTTTACCTTCCGTTCGCCATCACCATTCAATCGTGACGGCCGAATATGAGAAGCACCGGGAAGGCGAATAAGCCTGCCCGGCAAAACGAAGAATGATTAGACGCGACGCTTCTTGCGCGGACGGCAGCCATTGTGCGGGATCGGGGTCACGTCGCGGATGGACGTGATCATGAAGCCGGCAGCCTGGAGGGCGCGCAGAGCGGATTCACGACCGGAGCCCGGACCGCAAACTTCAACTTCCAGCGTCTTCATGCCGTGTTCCTGAGCCTTCTTGGCGCAGTCTTCAGCAGCGATCTGGGCAGCGAACGGGGTCGACTTACGCGAACCCTTGAAGCCCTTGGCACCAGCAGACGACCAGGCAATTGCGTTGCCCTGTGCGTCGGTGATGGTGATCATCGTGTTGTTGAAGGTCGAGTTGACGTGAGCAACGCCCGACGAGATATTTTTACGTTCGCGACGGCGAACGCGTGTGGCTTCCTTGGCCATGGTCTTCCTTTCAGTTGATCTAAGCACCGCCGTAATGCCAGCGGCTACACCAATCGCGGCAACAGGATGAAGGCGGTGGGCATCAGGTCACCCTGACGCCCACCGCCCTTTTCCGAATGCCGCGAAAAATTACTTCTTCTTACCAGCGATCGCCTTCGCCGGACCCTTGCGGGTGCGGGCGTTGGTGTGCGTGCGCTGACCGCGAACCGGCAGACCACGACGGTGGCGCAGGCCACGGTAGCAGCCGAGGTCCATCAAACGCTTGATGTTCATCGCGGTATCGCGACGCAGGTCACCTTCGACCTGGTAGTCGCGGTCGATGGTTTCGCGGATCTGAAGAACTTCAGCGTCGGTCAGCTGGTGAACGCGCTTGTCAGCCGGAAGACCGACCTTCTCCATGATTTCAGATGCGAACTTCGGTCCAATCCCGTGAATGTAGGTCAGCGCGATAACAACGCGCTTCGCAGTCGGGATGTTGACGCCAGCGATACGTGCCACGCCTATTCTCCTTGCTTCCAGTTGCCATCCGGCAAGTGGTGTCTCGTTACACGGCCCAAAGGGACCGCAATTACAATTCGGGTTCTCGACAAACCAAAACGATCGAACCCGGTCTCCCAGCGTTTTGGAAGAACGCGCCGATCGCAGTCATGTCGCGAGTTGGCGCGGTCTTTAGCGGAATCGGTTGCCAAAAGCAACCGGCCCCGCGAAGATTCTTGGACTGCCAGCCTTTAGAGCTTGGCGAGAATGGCCTCGATCTCGCCGGTGACGGCATCGATCTCACCCATGCCGTCGACCGAATGCAGCTTACCCTTGGCGTGGTAATAGCCGATCAGCGGCGAGGTTTCCTTGTAATAGGCCTGCAAGCGGGTGCGGACCGTATCACGGTTATCGTCGGGACGACGCTTGAAATGGGTCGAACCACACTTGTCGCAGACGCCATCCACCTTCGGCTTCAGGTTCTCGTCGTGATAACCGGCGCCACAGTTTGCGCAGGTGTAGCGGCCGGCGATTCGATCCGCGAGGATCTCGTCGTCGACGCGGATCTCGACGACTGCCGACAGATCGAGGTCCTTGCCCTTGAGCATCGCCTCGGTGGCATCCGCCTGGACGAGCGTCCGGGGAAAGCCATCGAGGATGAAGCCATTGGCACAGTCGGGCGCATCGATGCGCTCGGAGACGATGGCGATGACGATATCGTCGGAAACCAACTTGCCAGCATCCATGACGGCCTTGGCGCGCTTGCCGACCTCCGTGCCCGCGGATACCGCGGCACGGAGCATGTCACCGGTGGAGAGCTGCGGAATGCCGTGCTTCTCCACGATCCGCTGGGCCTGGGTTCCCTTCCCCGCGCCCGGCGGTCCTAACAGAATCAGTCTCATCGTCCCCTCTTTCCTCCACGCAACTTCGACTTCTTGATCAGGCCTTCATATTGCTGGGCGATCAGATGTCCCTGAACCTGTGCTACAGTATCAAGGGTCACGCTGACAACAATCAAAAGCGAAGTACCACCAAGGGCTAATGGGATCCCGGTGCGTGCGATGAGGATTTCAGGCAGGACGCAGACGAAAACGAGGTAGGCGGCGCCAACGACCGTAATACGGGTCAGCACGTAGTCGATGTACTCGGCAGTGCGCTCACCCGGGCGGATGCCGGGGATGAAGCCGCCATGCTTCTTCAGGTTGTCAGCCGTATCCTTCGGGTTGAAGACGATAGCCGTGTAGAAGAAGGCGAAGAAGGCGATCAACGCGCCGTAGAGCATCATATAGACCGGATGACCGTGCTGCAGAGCGGCGATCACAGTGGTCGCCCAGCCCGGAAGCTGGCTGTTGCCGGAGAAGCCAGCGGCGGTGGCCGGCAGGAGCAGAAGCGACGACGCAAAGATCGCCGGAATGACGCCTGCAGTGTTCAGCTTCAGCGGCAGGTGCGAGGTGTCGCCCTGGAACATGCGGTTGCCGACCTGGCGCTTCGGATACTGGATCAGAAGACGGCGCTGAGCACGCTCGACGAAGACGATCAGCGCGATGACGGCGATGGCCACGAAGATGACGGTGAGAATCATCAGGGTGGACAGCGCGCCGGTGCGGCCGAGTTCAAGCGTCTGGGCGACAGCGGCCGGCAAACCGGCAGCGATGCCGGCGAAGATGATCAGCGAAATACCATTGCCGATGCCGCGCGAGGTGATCTGCTCACCGAGCCACATCAGGAACATGGTGCCGCCAAGCAGCGTCAGAACGGTCGAAATGCGGAAGAACCAGCCTGGATCGGCAACGATTCCCTGCCCCGATTCGAGACCGACGGCGATACCGTAGGCCTGCAGCGTGCCGAGAAGCACGGTGCCGTAGCGGGTATACTGGTTGATGATCTTGCGGCCCTGCTCGCCCTCTTTCTTGAGCTGCTCGAGGGACGGCACGACCGACGTCATCAGCTGCACGATGATCGACGCGGAGATGTAGGGCATGATGCCCAGCGCGAAGATCGCCATGCGCTCGACGGCGCCACCGGCAAACATGTTGAAAAGACCGAGGATACCACCGGACTGGCCCTGGAAGGCCGCGGCATAAGCCTCCGGGTTGAGGCCGGGCAGCGGAATATGCGTGCCGAGGCGATAAACCAGCAATGCGGCCAGAGTGAACCACAGACGCTTCTTCAGATCTTCCGCCTTGGCGAAAGTCGAGAAGTTGAGGTTCGAGGCCAGTTGTTCCGCTGCAGAAGCCATAGAATTCTCCGCAAACCTAAACCGGCGACGGTAATCCGTCGAAACCGGAGGCTATTCGTTCAAACTGTTTTTAAGAAAACAGGGCGCGGGAGAAGTTGCGAACAACCGCATGCCTCACACTCGTGTTTTCCAGATGACCCGGAAGACGAAACGACGTCCATTCCGTCCTGGGATCGTGAGGCTCACATATGGGAGCAAAATCGCCCGGTGTGAAGCACCCCGGGCGATTGTCTTTCACTTATTCAGCGGCTTCCTTGGCTGCTTCGAGCAGCTTGATGGAACCGCCGGCCTTTTCGATCTTCTCGACGGCTGCCTTGGAGGCGCCGGCGACTTCGATCGTGACCTTGGCCTTCAGTTCGCCATCGGAGAGCACGCGCACGCCGTCCTTGGTGCGACGGATCACGCCGGCTGCCTTGAGCGAAGCGGCATCAACCGTTGCCTTGGCGTCGAGCTTGCCAGCATCGATCGCGGTCTGAATACGGCCGAGCGAAACGGTGACGTATTCCGATGCGAAGATGTTGTTGAAGCCGCGCTTCGGCAGACGACGGTAGATAGGCATCTGACCGCCTTCGAAGCCGTTGATGGCAACGCCAGAACGAGCCTTCTGACCCTTGACGCCGCGACCACCGGTCTTGCCCTTGCCAGAACCGATACCGCGACCTACGCGGATACGTTCCTTGGAAGCGCCTTCGTTGTCTTTGATTTCATTCAGTTTCATGATGACTTCCCCCGTCTCACTTCTCGTCGACGACGCGAACGAGATGCTGGACAGCACGGATCATGCCACGAACGGAAGGTGTATCTTCCAGGGTGCGGACCCGGTGCATCTTGTTGAGGCCCAGACCAACCAGCGTTGCGCGCTGGACAGCCGGACGGCGAATAGGCGAACCGATCTGCTCGACCGTGATCGTCTTTGCTTCAGTCTTCTTCGTAGCCTTGGCCATGGATCAGACTCCTCTTATTCTTCAGCTGCGTTGCCAGAAGCAGCGCGGCGAGCCTGGAGGGTAGCATACTTCAGACCACGCTGAGCAGCGACGTCCTTCGGATGCACCTGGTGCTTCAGGGCGTCGAAGGTAGCGCGAACCATGTTGTACGGGTTCGACGAACCGGTCGACTTGGCGACAACGTCGGACATGCCGAGCGTTTCGAAGACGGCGCGCATCGGACCACCGGCGATGATACCGGTACCGGCCTTGGCGGAGCGCAGCAGAACCTTGCCGGCGCCGTGGCGGCCATTGACGTCGTGATGCAGCGTACGGCCGTCACGCAGGGGAACGAAGATCAAGTCGCGCTTTGCAGCTTCGGTCGCCTTGCGGATGGCTTCCGGCACTTCACGTGCCTTGCCATGACCGAAGCCTACACGGCCCTTCTGGTCGCCGACGACGACGAGGGCTGCGAAGCCGAAACGACGGCCGCCCTTGACGACCTTGGCGACGCGGTTGATGGCGACCAGCTTGTCGACAAACTCGCTATCGCGCTCTTCACGGTTCTGACGGTCATCCCGCGAACCACGCTTTTCTTGTGCCATTGTCCTTTTCCTTTTTCTTTTCCGGGTGCAATCGGCAGATTACGCAAAGTTCCACCCTGCCCTGTCGGATCAAGGTGGAATCCGGTGTGACCGGCATAAAGCCGGAAATCCACCCGGACGCAAGCCCGGGTGGAAATTCAGTCTTAGAAGGTCAGACCACCTTCACGAGCCGCTTCGGCGAGAGCCTTGATGCGGCCGTGATAGATGAAGGCGCCACGGTCGAAGACAACTTCGTTCACGCCAGCCTTGACGGCGCGCTCGGCAACCAGCTTGCCAACGGCAGCAGCTGCTGCGATGTCGGCTCCGGTCTTGAGCTCGGCCTTCAGGCCACCATCGAGGGTCGAGGCAGCCGCAAGGGTCTTGCCAGCGACGTCGTCGATGATCTGAGCGTAGATGTTCTTCGAAGAGCGATGTACCGACAGACGCGGACGGCCATTTGCCACCGCCTTGATCTGACGCCGTACGCGGTTCGCACGGCGAACAAGTGCTTCTTTTCTGCTTGCCATTTCGCGCGATCCTTACTTCTTCTTGCCTTCTTTGCGGACGATCCGCTCTTCGGCATACTTGACGCCCTTGCCCTTGTAGGGCTCCGGACCGCGATATTCGCGGATCTCGGCGGCAACCTGGCCGACCTGCTGCTTGTTGATGCCGGACACGATGATTTCGGTCGGCTTCGGAACAGCAATCGAGATGCCAACCGGCGGCTCATAGACGACATCATGGCTGAAGCCGAGTGCCAGCTGCAGGTTCTTGCCCTGAAGCGACGCACGGTAACCAACGCCGTTGATTTCGAGCTTGCGCTCGTAACCGTCCTTAACACCCTTCAGGATGTTTTCGATCATCGTGCGGGACATGCCCCACTTCGAACGAGCATCCTTGGAGTCGTTGTTCGGCTGAACGACAACAGCGTTGTCTTCAAGCTTCACGGAGATTTCGTCGTTTGCGACGAAGAAAAGTTCACCCTTCGGGCCCTTGACGGAGACCTTCTGGCCTTCGACAGAGGCGGTCACACCAGCCGGAACCGGAACGGGCTTCTTACCGATACGAGACATAGTTTTTATCCTGTCTGTTCGCTATGGAGATCCCCTGCCCGTCTTAGAAGACGGAGCAGAGTACCTCACCACCAACGTTCTGTTCGCGAGCCTGGTGATCGGCCATCACACCCTTCGGAGTCGAAAGGATGGTGATGCCGAGGCCGTTCGCGACCTGCGGGATGGACTTAACCGAGACATAAACTCGGCGGCCCGGCTTGGATACGCGGCCGATTTCGCGAATGACCGAAGAACCTTCGTAGTACTTCAGTTCGATCGTGATCTCGGACTTGCCATTGTCGTAATCGACCTGGCTGTAGCCACGGATGTAGCCTTCGGCCTGCAGAACATCGAGAACGCGGGCACGGAGCTTGGAGGCCGGGGTGGTGACAGAGCTCTTGCGGCGAGCTGCACCATTCCGGATACGGGTGAGCATATCGCCCAACGGATCAGTCATCGTCATATTGGCGTCTCCTTACCAGCTCGACTTTACAACGCCCGGCACCTTGCCGGTGTTGCCAAGCTCACGAAGCGCGATACGCGACATTCCAAGCTTGCGGTAGAATGCACGCGGACGACCAGTGACTTCGCAACGGTTGCGAATACGGGTCTTGGAGCCATCGCGCGGCAGTTCTGCCAGCTTCAGGGTGGCCTTGAACCGCTCTTCAATCGAAAGAGACTGGTTCATGATGATCGCCTTGAGCCCGGCGCGCTTTGCGGCCTGGTTTGCGACGATCTTGCGGCGGCGCTTGTTCTTTTCAACTGCGCTTGTCTTCGCCATATTGAAGTTCCTCTTCTACGCTCGTCGTTACGGTTACTGACGGAACGGGAAGTTGAACTCTTTCAGAAGAGCCCGAGCTTCGTCGTCGTTGGTCGCCGTCGTGCAAACGATGATGTCCATGCCCCACATCTGATCAACCTTATCGTAGTTGATCTCCGGGAACACAATGTGCTCCTTGATGCCCATGGCGAAGTTGCCACGGCCGTCAAAGGACTTCGGGTTCAGGCCGCGGAAGTCGCGAACGCGCGGAAGCGCGATGTTGACCAGGCGGTCCAGGAACTCATACATGCGGGCGCCGCGCAGGGTAACCTTTGCGCCGATCGGCATGTGCTCGCGAACCTTGAAGCCAGCGATCGAGTTGCGGGCCTTGGTGATGACCGGCTTCTGGCCGGCGATCGCAGCAAGGTCAGCAGCAGCAACGGTGGGCTTCTTGGAGTCGGCAGTTGCCTCACCCACGCCCATGTTGATGACGATCTTGTCCAGCTTCGGGATCTGCATCTCGTTGGCGAAGGAGAACTGCTCCTGCATCGCCTTGCGGATGCGGTTTACGTATTCAACCTTGAGCCGCGGCTCGTACTTGGACTCAGCCATCGATCACTTCTCCCGAACGCTTGGCCACACGAACCTTCTTGCCGTCGACGACCTGGAAACCGACGCGGGTCGGCTTGCCGTCCTTGTCGACGATCGCGATGTTCGACAGATGGATCGAAGCTTCCTTGCTGATGATGCCGGCTTCCGCGGTCTGCGTCTGGCGCTGGTGGCGCTTGACAACATTGATGCCACGGACGACCGCACGGTCTTCCTTCGGCATGACCTGGAGGACTTCGCCCGAACGGCCCTTGTCCTTGCCAGCGAGTACGACGACCTTGTCGCCCTTACGAATCTTGTTCATCGCTCGTCGCTCCCTTACAGTACTTCCGGAGCCAGCGAGATGATCTTCATGTGGTTCTTGGCGCGAAGTTCGCGCGGAACCGGTCCGAAGATACGGGTGCCGATGGGCTCTTTCTTGTTGTCGATAAGAACAGCTGCGTTGTTATCGAATCTGATGACGCTGCCGTCGGCGCGACGGATGTCCTTGGCGGTGCGCACGACAACCGCCTTCATCACGTCACCCTTCTTCACGCGGCCGCGCGGAATGGCTTCCTTGATCGAAACGACAATGATGTCGCCGATGGAAGCGTACTTGCGCTTGGAGCCGCCCAGCACCTTGATGCACATGACACGACGTGCGCCGGAATTATCCGCCACGTCGAGGTTAGTCTGCATCTGAATCATGTCAGGTCGCCTTCTTGTTGTAACCCGAACGGTTGGGCCGAGGCCCCCTATTCCGGCTTATGATAAATTTCTGGTGTGCGCGGGAAGACAAATACAGGGTGGTTTCCCATATGGGACCTTCCGTGCGCTCAAAGCAAAAGAACGCCCGATTCCGAGCGTTCTCAGCCAGTGGCCTGCTTCATACAGATTTCTGCGCAAGGTGCAAGCCCTTGCGCAGGAAGTCCGTAAATTAAGCCTGGGCGGTGATAACCGTCCAGCACTTGTCCTTGGAGATCGGAGCGCATTCCTGGATGGAAACGACGTCACCGGTCTTGAACTGATTGTTTTCGTCATGTGCCTTGTACTTCTTGGACCGGCGAACGGTCTTCTGAAGCAGAGGATGGGCGAATCGACGCTCAACGCGAACAACGATGGTCTTGTCGTTCTTATCGCTGACAACTACGCCCTGCAGAATGCGTTTCGGCATATTTCTCGGTCCTTAGGCCTTGGCTTCTGCCGCCTTCTGGCGGGCAATGGTTTTCACGCGTGCGATGTCACGACGGACTTCCTGAATACGGGAAGACTTCTCGAGCTGGCCAGTGGCCTTCTGGAAGCGCAGGTTGAACTGCTCCTTCTTCAGCTTTGCAAGCTCGTCGTTCAGCTGGTCAGCGCTCATGGCGCGTACGTCTACGGCTTTCATCGACTTGATCCTCACTCTGCAATGCGCTGTACGAAGCGCGTCGTGACAGAGAGCTTGGCGGAACCGAGGCGGAGAGCCTCGCGCGCGATCTCTTCCGATACGCCGTCGATCTCGAACATGATACGGCCGGGCTTGACCTTGCATGCCCAGTATTCGACCGAACCCTTACCCTTACCCATACGAACTTCGGTCGGCTTGGCCGTGACCGGAACGTCAGGGAATACGCGGATCCACACGCGACCAGCACGCTTCATATAGCGGGTGATCGCACGACGGGCTGCTTCAATTTCGCGAGCGTTCACGCGGTTCGGTTCCAGAGCCTTCAGGCCGAATTCACCGAATGCCAGATCAAAACCGCCCTTGGCGACGCCCTTGATGCGGCCCTTGAACTGCTTGCGGTACTTTGTACGCTTTGGCTGCAACATTTTCTTACTTCTCCGAGCTTATCTTTCGCCAGCGTTCAATCAAGCGTTCTCGCGGCGACGGTCGCCACGATCACCGCGCTCGCGGCTTGCGGGACCCTGGGCATCGCCCTCCATCGCACGGCGTTCCGATGCCATCGGATCGTGCTCGAGGATTTCGCCCTTGAAGATCCAGACCTTCACGCCGCAGATGCCGTATGCGGTTTCGGCTTCAGCCGTACCGTAATCGATGTCTGCACGCAGGGTGTGGAGCGGAACGCGACCTTCGCGGTACCATTCGGTACGAGCGATTTCGGCACCACCGAGACGGCCGGCGCAGGTGATCTTGATGCCTTCGGCACCGAGACGCATGGCCGACTGAACGGCGCGCTTCATGGCGCGACGGAATGCAATACGACGCTCGAGCTGCTGGGTGATCGACTGAGCAACGAGCGTTGCGTCGACTTCCGGCTTGCGCACTTCAACGATGTTGAGGTGGGTTTCCGAGTTGGTCATCGAGGAGATCTTCTTGCGAAGCTTCTCGATGTCTGCACCCTTCTTGCCGATGATCAGACCCGGGCGAGCCGAGTGGATCGTGACGCGGCACTTCTTGTGCGGACGCTCGATGACAACCTTGGCGATGCCGGCCTGCTTCAGCTCGTCCATCAGATACTTGCGGATCTTCAGGTCTTCGTGCAGCAGCTTGCCGTATTCGGCGTTGTCGGCGAACCAACGGCTATCCCAGGTGCGATTGATCCCGAGGCGGAAGCCAATCGGATTGATTTTCTGACCCATTATGCGGCCTCCCCTTTGGCTTCGACTTCACGCACCACGATGGTGAGGTGCGAGAACGGCTTTTCGATGCGCGATGCGCGGCCGCGGCCACGAGCGTGGAAACGCTTCATGGTGATCGACTTGCCAACATAGGCTTCGGCGACGACCAGCTGGTCGACGTCGAGGTCATGGTTGTTCTCGGCGTTGGCGATCGCAGACTCGAGAGTCTTGCGAACGGTTGCGGCGATACGCTTGCGGGAGAATTCCAGCTCAGCGAGAGCGCGCTCGACCTTCTTGCCGCGGATGAGTGCGGCAACCAGGTTGAGCTTCTGGGGGCTGACGCGGATCGTGCGGGCGACTGCCTGCGCTTCGTTGTCCTTGAGCCGGCGTTCGGTTTTAGCCTTGCCCATCGTTACTTCCTCTTCGCCTTCTTGTCCGCACCGTGACCGTAATAGGTCCGGGTGGGAGCGAATTCACCAAACTTGTGTCCGACCATGTCTTCGTTGACCGAGACGGGCACATGCTTCGAGCCGTTGTAAACGCCGAAGGTGAGACCTACGAACTGCGGCAGGATGGTAGAGCGACGGCTCCACATCTTGATCACTTCACTGCGGCCGGTCTCGCGAACCTTCTCAGCCTTCTTGAGAAGATAGCCGTCGACGAACGGGCCTTTCCATACTGAACGAGCCATTTCTGACTACCTCTCTTACTTCTTCTTCAGGTGGCGCGAACGCATGATGAACTTGTCAGTCGACTTGTTCGAGCGAGTCCGCTTGCCCTTGGTCGGCTTACCCCACGGGGAAACCGGGTGACGACCACCGGATGTGCGGCCTTCACCACCACCGTGCGGGTGGTCGACTGGGTTCATGACGACACCGCGGTTGTGCGGGGTCTTGCCGCGCCAACGGGTACGACCGGCCTTGCCGTCGTTGGTGTTGCCGTGGTCCGGGTTGGAAACGGCGCCGATGGTTGCCAGGCAGGAGCCCGGAACCAGACGCTGCTCACCCGAGTTCAGGCGCAGGATTGCCATGCCGGCATCGCGGCCGACCAGCTGGACGTAGGTGCCAGCCGAACGTGCAATCTGACCGCCCTTGCCAGGCTTCATCTCGACGTTGTGGACGATCGAACCGACCGGGATGTACTGCAGCGGCATGGTGTTGCCGGGCTTTACGTCGACAGCCTTTTCCGATGCGATGACCTTGTCGCCGGCAGCGATGCGCTGCGGAGCAAGGATGTAGGCCTGCTCGCCGTCGGTGTAGGTGACGAGAGCGATAAAGGCCGAACGGTTCGGGTCGTATTCCAGGCGCTCGACGGTGCCTTCGACGTCGAACTTGCGACGCTTGAAGTCAACCAGACGATAGGTGCGCTTATGACCACCACCGATGAAGCGAGCGGTGATGCGACCGTAGTTGTTACGGCCGCCGCTCTTCGAGAGACCTTCCGTCAGCGCCTTGACCGGCTTGCCCTTCCAGAGGCCAGAGCGGTCGACGATGACCAGCTGACGCTGGCTGGGGGTCGTCGGATTGTAGCTTTTCAATGCCATTGTTCTTGTTCCCTACCTCAGACGCCCGTCGACACGTCGATGGACTGACCTTCGGCGAGCGTCACGACGGCTTTCTTGACGTCCTTCTGCTTGCCGGCGAAGCCGCGGAAACGCTTGGTCTTGCCCTTGCGGACGAGCGTATTGACGGCGGTGACCTTGACGCCGAAGAGGGCTTCGACAGCAGCCTTGATTTCCGGCTTGCTTGCACCCTTGGCGACGTTGAAGACGACCTGGTTGAACTCAGACACCATGGTCGACTTTTCCGTGATCGACGGAGATACGATCACATCATAGTGGCGAAGATCCGTCATTTGAACCGCTCCTCCAGAGCTTCCACCGCAGCCTTGGAAAGCACGAGCTTGCCACGGCGCAGGATGTCATAAACGTTGATGCCCTGAACCGGCAGAACATCGATGTTCGGGATGTTCGAAGCGGCGAGCTTGAAGTTGCTGTCGATTTCGGCGCCGCCGATGACGAGAGCGTTGGTGAGGCCGAGCGAGGCGAAGCTACCGACGAGCAGCTTGGTCTTGGCTTCAGCCGCAACCAGGTTGTCGACGATGATCACGTCTTCCGACTTCATCTTGGCAGAGAGAGCGTGGCGCAGAGCGAGCGCACGAACCTTCTTCGGCAGATCATGAGCATGGCTGCGAACAACCGGGCCATGAGCCTTACCACCGCCGCGGAACTGCGGAGCGCGGGCCGAATGGTGACGAGCACGACCGGTGCCCTTCTGCTTGTACATCTTGGAGCCAGTGCGGGAAACTTCCGAACGGCCCTTGGTCTTGTGCGTACCGGCGCGCTTCTTGGCGAGCTGGTAGCGGATCATGCGAGCGATCAGGTCTTCGCGGGGCTCAAGGCCGAAGATTTCGTCCGACAGAGAAAGCTTGCCGGCGTCCTTGCCCTCGAGGGTCTTGACGTTCAATTCCATGTGCTTGGCTCCCTTACTTCGCCGACTTCACGGCGTCGCGGACGATGATCCAGGAACCCTTGGAGCCGGGAACGGCGCCCTTCACAAGGATAAGACCACGATCTTCATCGGTCGAAACGACTTCGAGGTTCTGGGTGGTGACGCGCGTCTGACCCATATGACCAGCCATGCGCTTGCCCTTCCAGACCTTGCCCGGATCCTGGTTCGAACCGGTCGAACCATGCGAGCGGTGCGAAACGGAAACACCGTGGGTCGCACGAAGACCACCGAAGTTGTGACGCTTCATGGCACCGGCGAAACCCTTACCGATCGTCGTGCCCGTGACGTCGACCAGCTGGCCGGCTTCAAAATGGCTCGCGGTCAGCTGTGCGCCGACATCGATGAGGTTGTCTTCGGAAACGCGGAATTCAACGAGCTTGGCCTTGGGCTCAACGCTCGAAGCTGCGAAGTGACCACGAAGGCCCTTCGACGTGTTCTTGACCTTCGACGTACCGGCACCGAGCTGAAGCGCGACATAGCCGTTCTTGTCGGCCGTGCGCTGAGCCACGACCTGTACGTTATCCAGACGCAGAACTGTTACCGGGATATGTTCGCCGGCGTCGTTATAGACGCGGGTCATTCCCACTTTCTGTGCAATCACACCTGAACGCATTGGTTCATTCCTCTTGAGAGTCGCGGCCGGGAAAAGTGATCCAGGCCTTTCCTCTTTGTTTAAGGATTCCACTCAGGCCCTTCCGAACCATCGGGTTTCCCGTTTCGAGAAGTCGTTGGCAGGTCTTGCCACGTACCTTCCTTGTTATTACGGCTCTCGCCGGAATTTCTTCTTAGAGCTTGATCTCGACGTCAACGCCGGCAGCCAGGTCGAGCTTCATCAGCGCGTCCACGGTCTGCGGGGTCGGGTCTACGATGTCGAGCAGGCGCTTATGCGTGCGCATTTCGAACTGTTCGCGGCTCTTCTTGTCGACGTGCGGCGAACGGTTGACGGTAAATTTTTCAATGCGTGTCGGGAGCGGTACCGGGCCGCGAACGCTTGCACCGGTGCGCTTTGCCGTCTGCACGATCTCGCGCGTGGAGGCATCGAGAACCCGGTGATCAAACGCCTTCAGGCGGATGCGGATATTCTGGCCGTTCATTCGACTTGTCCTTGTTTCTTTTCTTGCGTCCCGCATACGCAGAGACAGTGAATTACCATGACTGGCCGGCCCCTAATTTTCAAAAATCACAGCAGCACCGCGGGGTGCCCCTGTCACTCTCTTCATTCATGAGGAGCCCTGCCGAACTCAGCCCGTCACCAGGCCTTGAAATCTGCAGCGCTGAGAACCGCGGTGCAAATCACCGTGCGATTCTGATCGTGGCCGGCGACATACACCGCAATCGGCCTCTCGTCAATCCGCCCGACTGGACGAATTGGCGACATGCGCGCTGTCTGCATGACTGGCTTGCACCAATCAGCAGACGGAAACGAAAAGCGGCCCCGGGCTTGTGGCCCAGGGCCGCCATCTCAATCGATTACTCGATGATCGAAGCGACGATGCCGGCGCCGACGGTACGGCCGCCTTCGCGGATCGCGAAGCGCAGCTTTTCTTCCATCGCGATCGGAACGATCAGCTCGACTTCAACCGTGACGTTGTCGCCCGGCATAACCATTTCCGTGCCTTCCGGAAGCGACACGATGCCGGTCACGTCCGTCGTACGGAAGTAGAACTGCGGACGATAGTTGGTGAAGAACGGCGTATGACGGCCGCCTTCTTCCTTCGTCAGGATGTAGGCTTCTGCCATGAACTTCTTGTGCGGCTTGACAGAGCCGGGCTTGCACAGGATCTGGCCACGCTCAACCGCATCGCGGGTCACGCCACGCAGAAGTGCGCCGATGTTGTCGCCAGCCTGGCCCTGATCGAGCAGCTTGCGGAACATTTCAACGCCCGTGCAGGTCGTCTTCGTCGTCGGACGGATGCCGACGATTTCGATTTCTTCGCCGACCTTGACGATACCGCGCTCAACGCGACCCGTCACAACCGTACCTCGGCCAGAGATCGAGAACACGTCTTCGATCGGCATCAGGAACGGCTGGTCGATCGGACGCTCAGGCGTCGGGATGTAGGCGTCAACCTGAGCCATCAGCTCGCGGATCGCGTCTTCACCGATCGTCTTGTTCGAATCTTCAAGAGCGGCCAGAGCCGAACCCTTGACGACCGGGATGTCGTCGCCCGGGAAGTCGTAGGACGACAGAAGTTCGCGAACTTCAAGTTCAACGAGCTCGAGCAGTTCGGCGTCGTCGACCTGGTCAACCTTGTTGAGGAAGACGACGATCGCGGGAACGCCAACCTGACGGGCGAGCAGGATGTGCTCGCGGGTCTGCGGCATCGGGCCGTCAGCGGCCGAGCAAACCAGGATCGCGCCGTCCATCTGCGCTGCACCGGTGATCATGTTCTTGACGTAGTCGGCGTGGCCGGGGCAGTCGACGTGCGCGTAGTGACGGGCAGGCGTCTCATACTCGACGTGCGCCGTCGAGATGGTGATGCCGCGTGCCTTTTCTTCCGGAGCGGCGTCGATCTGGTCATAGGCCTTGAACTCACCGAAATACTTGGTGATCGCTGCCGTCAGAGACGTCTTGCCGTGGTCGACGTGGCCGATCGTGCCGATGTTGACGTGCGGCTTGTTGCGCTCAAACTTACTCTTTGCCATTTTCGGCTCTCCATTTTCTGGTCCCCGTCAGGGGAAATTCACAAATTCAATTGGATGGGCGGGGTATCCCGGTCACTTCTGACCGGAATACTTTGCCTGGATTTCAGCAGCAACGTTCGACGGGACCGGTGCGTAGTGATCGAAGGTCATCGAGTACTGTGCGCGGCCCTGCGACATGGAGCGCAGGTTGTCGACGTACTTGAACATGTTGGCGAGCGGGACGTGAGCATTGATCACGATCGCGATGCCGCGCTGTTCCTGGCCCTGGATCTGACCGCGACGCGAGTTCAGGTCACCGATTACGTCACCGACGTAATCTTCAGGCGTTACCACTTCGACCTTCATCATCGGCTCGAGCAGCTGTGCGCCGGCCTTCTTGGCTGCTTCACGGAAGCAGGCACGCGATGCGATTTCGAAGGCGAGAACCGAGGAGTCGACGTCGTGGAAGGCGCCGTCGATGAGGGTCGCCTTGACGCCCAGCATCGGGAAGCCCGCGAGCGGACCAGACGACAGAACGCTTTCGATACCCTTCTGAACGCCCGGGATGTATTCCTTCGGAACAGCACCGCCGACGATCTTCGACTCGAACTTGAAGTCTTCGCCTTCCGGGTTCGGTTCGAAGACGAGCTTGACGCGCGCGAACTGACCGGTACCACCGGACTGCTTCTTGTGCGTGTAGTCTTCTTCGTGCGTCTTCGTGATGGTTTCGCGATAAGCAACCTGCGGCGCACCGACGTTGGCTTCAACCTTGAACTCGCGACGCATGCGGTCGACGAGGATGTCGAGGTGAAGTTCGCCCATGCCGGCGATGATCGTCTGGCCGGATTCCTGGTCGGTCTTGACGCGGAAGGACGGGTCTTCGGCAGCGAGGCGATTGAGCGCGAGGCCCATCTTTTCCTGGTCGCCCTTGGACTTCGGCTCGATCGCGATCTGGATGACCGGCTCGGGGAATTCCATGCGCTCGAGGATAACCGGCTTCAGGGGATCGCAGAGCGTATCACCCGTCGTGGTTTCCTTGAGGCCGGCGAGAGCAACGATGTCGCCGGCAAAGGCTTCTTCGATGTCTTCACGGCTGTTGGAATGCATCTGCAGCATGCGGCCGACGCGCTCGCGCTTGTCCTTGACCGTGTTCAGAACCGACACGCCCTTTTCGAGCTTGCCCGAATAGATGCGTGCGAAGGTGAGCGAACCGACGAAGGGGTCGTTCATGATCTTGAACGCGAGCATAGCGAGCGGCTCGGCGTCGTCAGCATGACGCTCGATCTCGGCTTCCGTCTTGAAGTCGATGCCCTTGATCGCCGGGATGTCCAGCGGCGAAGGCAGGTATTCGACGACGGCGTCGAGCAGCGGCTGAACGCCCTTGTTCTTGAAGGCGGTACCGCAGAACATCGGATGGAACTTGACGTCGATGGTGCCGCGGCGAACCAGGGCACGGATCTTGTCGTTGTCCGGCATGATGCCGTTCAGGTAGTCTTCCATCGCCTGTTCGTCGATCTCGACAACGGTCTCGATCAGCTTCTCGCGATATTCTTCGGCCTTGTCCTTCAGGTCGTCCGGGATCTCGACAACGTCCCAGGCAGCGCCGAGGGACTCGTCACGCCAAACGAGAGCGTTCATCTCGATCAGGTCGACAACGCCCTTGAACTCGGACTCAGCTCCGATCGGGAGCTGCATGACAACTGCGGTGGCGCCGAGACGGGTCTTGATCATTTCTACCGAGCGGTAGAAGTCAGCACCGGTCTTGTCCATCTTGTTGCAGAAGATCATCCGCGGGACGTTGTACTTTTCAGCCTGACGCCAGACGGTTTCGGTCTGCGGCTCAACGCCGGCATTGGCGTCGAGAAGGGCTACTGCACCGTCGAGAACGCGCAGCGAACGCTCGACTTCGATGGTGAAGTCAACGTGGCCGGGGGTGTCGATGATGTTGAAGCGGCGCATCTTGCCGTCGCGACCCTTCCAGAAGGTCGTCGTGGCAGCGGAGGTGATCGTGATGCCACGCTCCTGCTCCTGCTCCATCCAGTCCATGGTGGCTGCGCCGTCATGAACTTCGCCGATCTTGTGCGACTTACCGGTGTAGTAAAGGATACGCTCGGTGGTCGTGGTCTTGCCGGCGTCAATGTGCGCCATGATGCCGAAGTTGCGGTAGTCTTCGATTTTATATTCGCGAGCCATAACGGACTGCCTTTCGATATTCGATCGGTTGATTACCAGCGGTAATGCGAGAAGGCGCGGTTTGCATCGGCCATCTTGTGGGTGTCTTCGCGCTTCTTGACGGCGCTACCGCGGTTGTTCGCTGCGTCGAGCAGCTCGCCGGAAAGGCGGTCGACCATAGTGGTCTCGTTGCGCTTGCGGGCAGCAGTGATCAGCCAGCGGATCGCGAGAGCCTGACGGCGCTCCGGACGAACGTCGACCGGGACCTGGTAGGTCGCACCACCAACGCGGCGCGAGCGGACTTCAACATGCGGCGCGACGTTGTCGAGCGCCTGATGGAAGATCGCAATCGGTTCCTGCTTGGACTTGTTCTGAACGACGTCAAAGGCACCGTAGACGATGCTTTCAGCGACCGACTTCTTGCCGTGAAGCATGATGGCGTTCATGAACTTGGTGACGACGAGATCGCCGAACTTCGGGTCCGGATTGATTTCGCGCTTTTCTGCACTGTGGCGACGGGACATACTATTTGTCTCTCAACGGTTAGGGACGCTTCATCACGCGGAGAACCTCGCGCAGCGCCGGTATCTTGTGAATGAAGGACCGAAGCTTACTTCGGACGCTTCGCACCGTACTTCGAACGGCGCTGCTTACGGTTCTTGACGCCCTGGGTGTCGAGAACGCCGCGGATGATGTGGTAACGAACGCCCGGCAAGTCCTTTACGCGGCCGCCACGGATCATGACGACAGAGTGTTCCTGCAGGTTGTGACCTTCACCCGGAATGTAGCCGATGACTTCGAAGCCATTGGTCAGGCGGATCTTGGCAACCTTACGGAGAGCCGAGTTCGGCTTCTTCGGGGTCGTGGTGTAGACGCGGGTGCAAACGCCACGCTTCTGCGGGTTTTCCTGCAGAGCAGGAACCTTATTGCGCTTTACCTGTGCCTGACGAGGCTTGCGGATCAGCTGGTTTACGGTAGGCATATACCCATCCCTTGCAAAATCTAGTCTCAAGCCCTTTCAGGCCCTGGTGGTTTGCCGTTTCCGGCGGCGGCCGCACAGTTTTCTTCATGCGCAAAATGTGGCCCGACCCGTTTTCGCGGATGGACCACAAAAGACAGAGGACGCACTGCAAGAGTGCGTCGTGCGAGCAGCATTTGTGTCGTCAACGTGCGTTTGGAGACCTGTTTGAGATGAACTTCAGGACGAGTCGTCCCGAAAAATGCGATCTCACATGGGCTCCGATGGCCGGGGTACTACTGTTTTCCCCCCTGAACGTCAAGTCACATCTCACAATTAATGGCCTGAGCCCCCTGCCCGGCCGGGAGTCTGGCCGTTTCCGCACGGGAAAACGGAGATGCGAAGACGATTTGGCTTGGCTTGCGCCGCGAAACTTCTAGATAGGTAGAGACAGAGGGTCAACCGCCCTTACCGTCTGGTCGAATCGGCCGAGGCGAAAGAATCGTTCCGCCACAACAGGAAGACCAGGCGCCATGATCACCAGCCCCGACAATGACAACAACCGCGACGAGCCCATGGTGTTCATCGTCATCGCCAAGGCCTATGAGACCGAAGGCGGCCAGCCGATCGATCTGCACGTCATGCTGACCGCCCCCGACGATGACACGGCCGTGCGTCTCACGCTGAACGCGCTCTCGGAAGAAGGCTTCCTGGAAGCCGATCTCGACCAGATCGGCATGATCACGGGTGCGCCGGACGAAGAGCCGCATGCCTCAGCCTATCAGGGCGCGCTCGAAGGCGAAGTCGCGATCATCCGTTTCGCCTGAGATTACGCCCACATAGCCGCAGAGCCAGAGGCCGGTCCATCGACCGGCCTTTTTCGTTGCGTGTTTCAGGACGCATGCTCGTGGCGACGGCAGCCGAAAGCGTGGCTGACGCCCACCCCGCCGCCAAGAGCCGGAATGAAAAGACCGCCCGGAGATGGCTCCGGGCGGTCTTTCTAGGTTCAGAACGGTCCAGCTTCCGATTACTCGGCGGCAGGCGCGCTTTCGCCAGCGAGGTTCTGCAGCATCGGCGTTGCGACATCTGCGCCGGTGCCCTTCTTGCGTTCCTCGAGGATGAGGTCGTCGCGAGACGTGGCGATGCGGCGGATCTGCGTCATGGTACCACCGGTACCGGCCGGGATCAGACGGCCAACGATGACGTTTTCCTTCAGACCCTGCAACGTGTCGGTCTTGCCGGCGATCGCAGCTTCCGTGAGAACCTTGGTGGTTTCCTGGAAGGATGCGGCCGAGATGAACGACGGCGTCTGCAGCGAGGCCTTGGTGATGCCGAGAAGGACCGGATCGCCGTATGCCGGCTTCTTGCCCTCTTCGACCAGGCGGTCGTTGTTGTCGTCCAGCTCGATGCGGTCGACGTTGTCACCCACGATGTAGTGGCTGTCGCCCGCGTCGGTGATCTCGACCTTCTGCAGCATCTGGCGAACGATCACCTCGATGTGCTTGTCGTTGATCACAACGCCCTGCAGACGGTAGACTTCCTGGATTTCGTTGACCAGGTACGAGGCAAGTGCCTCGACGCCCTTGATCGCCAGAATGTCGTGCGGAGCCGGGTTACCGTCGAGGATGTAGTCACCCTTTTCGATGTAGTCGCCTTCCTGAAGGTGGAAGGGCTTGCCCTTCGGGATCAGGTATTCGACAGGCTCGACACCGTCTTCAGCCGGCTCGATGATGACGCGACGCTTGTTCTTGTAGTCGCGGCCGAGGCGGATCGTACCATCGATCTCAGCGATGATGGCATGGTCCTTCGGACGACGGGCTTCGAACAGTTCGGCAACGCGCGGCAGACCACCGGTGATGTCCTTGGTCTTGGCGCTTTCCAACGGCGAACGTGCAAGCACGTCACCCTGAGAAACCTTCTGACCAGGCTCGACCGAAAGGATCGCTTCAACCGACAGCTGGAACCGGGCTTCGCCACCACGGGCAACCTTCAGAACATTGCCGCTGGCATCCTTGATGACGATTGCCGGCTTGAGGTCCGTACCGCGCGGGGTCGAACGCCAGTCGATAACCTGACGCTTGGTTATGCCGGTCGACTCGTCGGTGGCTTCGAGCACCGAGATACCGTCGACGACGTCCTCGAAATGCACGATACCCTCGACTTCCGTCATGATCGGGCGTGTGTACGGATCCCACTCGGCCAGACGCTGGCCGCGCTTCACCTTGTCGCCATCGTCGACGAAGACCTTCGAACCATAGGCCACGCGCTGAGACGAACGCTCAACGCCACGCTCGTCCAGGATCATCACCGCCATGGAGCGACCCATGGCGATCAGGGTGCCATCGGAATTGCGCAGCATGTTGCGGTTCTTGATCTGCACCGTACCTTCGTACGAGGCCTCCAGGAACGACTGGTCGACCACGGTCGCAGTACCGCCCAAGTGGAAGGTACGCATGGTAAGCTGGGTGCCCGGCTCACCGATCGACTGTGCGGCGATAACGCCGACGGCTTCGCCCATGTTGACGGGCGTGCCTCGTGCAAGGTCGCGGCCGTAGCAGATCGAGCAAACGCCGGTCTGAACTTCGCAGGTCAGGGCCGAACGGATGCGGATCGACTGGATACCAGCCTTTTCGATCTCGATGACATCGGGCTCAAGGATCATCTTGCCGGCATCGACGATGCGCTCACCCGTAACAGGATGATCGATATCATCGAGGGCCGTACGACCGAGAACGCGGGCACCGATGGAGGCAACGACCTGACCGGCATCGACGATCGCCGTCATGGTGAGGCCCTTGTCGGTGCCGCAATCCACGAGGTTGACGATGCAATCCTGGGCCACGTCGACGAGACGACGGGTCAGGTAACCGGAGTTCGCGGTCTTCAGAGCGGTGTCTGCGAGGCCCTTACGGGCACCGTGGGTCGAGTTGAAGTACTCGTTAACGGTCAGGCCTTCCTTGAAGTTCGAGATGATCGGTGTCTCGATGATTTCGCCCGACGGCTTGGCCATGAGGCCACGCATGCCGCCCAGCTGACGCATCTGGTTCGGTGAACCACGAGCACCCGAGTGCGACATCATGTAGATGGCGTTCATCGGCTTCTGGCGGTTGGTTTCCGGATCGAACTCGACAGCCTTAATGCGGGCCATCATGTCTTCGGCGACCTTTTCAGTGGCCTTGCCCCAAGCGTCGACGACCTTGTTGTACTTCTCGCCCTGGGTGATCAGGCCGTCGTTGTACTGCTGCTCGTATTCCTTGACCAGCGTTTCGGTGTCGCCAACGATCTTCGCCTTGGTTTCCGGGATGATCATGTCGTCCTTGCCGAACGAAATGCCAGCCTTGCAGGCGTGGGTGAAACCGAGCTGCATGATGCGGTCGCAGAAGATGACCGTGTCCTTCTGGCCGCAATGGCGGTAGACCGTGTCGATCATCTTGGAGATGTTCTTCTTGGTCATTTCCTGGTTGCAGGTCTCGAAGGGCACGTTGACGTTCTTCGGCAGAAGTTCGCCGATGATCATGCGGCCAGGCGTGGTCTCATAGATCTTCGATACCGGGTTGCCCTCGGCGTCGACGGTCTTGAAGCGGCCACGGATCTTGGCGTGCAGCGTGACGACCTTGTTCTCCAGAGCGTGGTGCAGTTCGCCCATGTCGGAGAAGGCCATGCCTTCGCCCGGCTCGTTCTGGTTCTGGATCGACAGATAGTACAGGCCGAGAACCATGTCCTGCGACGGAACGATGATCGGCTGACCGTTGGCCGGGTGCAGGATGTTGTTCGTCGACATCATCAGGACGCGGGCTTCGAGCTGAGCTTCGAGCGACAGCGGCACGTGAACGGCCATCTGGTCACCGTCGAAGTCGGCGTTGAAGGCCGTGCAAACGAGCGGGTGCAGCTGAATGGCCTTGCCTTCGACCAGGATCGGTTCGAAGGCCTGGATGCCCAGGCGGTGCAGCGTCGGTGCGCGGTTCAGCAGGACCGGATGCTCGCGGATGACCTCGTCGAGGATATCCCAGACTTCCGGCTTTTCCTTTTCAACCAGCTTCTTGGCCTGCTTGACGGTCGAGGAGTAACCCTTGGCGTCGAGGCGGGCGTAGATGAACGGCTTGAACAGTTCGAGCGCCATCTTCTTCGGCAGGCCGCACTGGTGCAGCTTCAGTTCCGGACCTGTTACGATGACCGAACGACCGGAATAGTCGACGCGCTTGCCGAGCAGGTTCTGACGGAAGCGGCCCTGCTTGCCCTTGAGCATGTCGGACAGCGACTTCAGCGGACGCTTGTTGGCGCCGGTGATGACGCGGCCACGGCGACCGTTGTCGAAGAGCGCGTCTACAGATTCCTGCAGCATGCGCTTTTCGTTGCGGATGATGATGCCCGGAGCGCGCAGTTCGATCAGGCGCTTCAGACGGTTGTTACGGTTGATGACGCGACGATAGAGATCGTTCAGGTCAGACGTCGCGAAGCGGCCGCCATCGAGCGGGACCAGCGGGCGCAGGTCCGGCGGGATGACCGGAACGACCTTCATGATCATCCATTCCGGACGGTTGCCCGACTCCATGAAGTTCTCGACGATCTTCAGGCGCTTCATCAGCTTCTTCTGCTTGAGATCCGAGGTGGTCTCGGCAAGCTCAGCGCGCAAATCGCCAGCGATCTTCTCGAGGTTCATCGAGGCCAGCATCTCGTAGATGGCTTCAGCGCCGATCATGGCGGTGAACTGGTCTTCGCCGAACTCGTCGACGGCCATCATGTACTCTTCTTCAGAGAGCAGCTGATTTTCCTTGAGCGAGGTCAGGCCCGGCTCGGTCACGATGTAGTTCTCGAAGTAGAGAACGCGCTCGACATCCTTCAGCGTCATGTCCAACAGCGTGGAGATGCGCGACGGCAGCGACTTCAGGAACCAGATATGGGCGACCGGGGCTGCGAGCTCGATGTGGCCCATGCGCTCGCGGCGAACGCGCGACAGCGTAACTTCGACGCCGCACTTTTCGCAGATGATGCCCTTGTACTTCATGCGCTTGTACTTGCCGCACAGGCATTCGTAGTCCTTGATCGGTCCAAAGATACGTGCGCAGAAGAGGCCGTCACGCTCGGGCTTGAACGTGCGGTAGTTGATGGTTTCCGGCTTCTTGATCTCGCCGTAGGACCACGACAGGATCTTTTCCGGGCTCGCGATCGAGATCCGGATGGAATCGAAGTGCTGAGCCGGCACTGTCGGGTTGAAAAGGTTCATGACCTCTTGGTTCATGCCTGTCTCCTTGATGGGGCTAAAAAGCCCTCGATTGGGTCGCGGTGGCGGCGAATTCCCGGGATGCCGCACCAGACCCTGAAATGACAATAACCGCGAAATGCGGCGAAACTCCCCTTCCCGTCCCGATATTGGCCTTCGGGGCGATCAGGGAATGGCGTGCGCGGCCGAAGCCTCGCACGCCTTTGTCAAACCGTTATTCGGCGGCGTCCGGCAGCTGACCGTCTTCCGTCAGGAGCTTCGAGTTCTCGAGTTCGACGGAAAGGCCGAGAGAGCGCATTTCCTTGACGAGAACGTTGAAGCTTTCCGGAATACCAGCCTCGAAGGTGTCGTCGCCACGGACGATCGCCTCATAGACCTTGGTACGGCCGGCCACGTCGTCCGACTTCACCGTCAGCATTTCCTGCAGGGTGTATGCCGCACCGTAGGCTTCGAGCGCCCAGACTTCCATTTCCCCGAAGCGCTGACCGCCGAACTGCGCCTTACCACCGAGCGGCTGCTGGGTGACGAGCGAGTACGGGCCGATCGAGCGAGCGTGGATCTTGTCGTCAACCAGGTGGTTCAGCTTGATCATGTACATGTAGCCGACGGTGACCTGACGGTCGAAGGCTTCACCGGTACGACCATCGTACAAGGTCGACTGACCCGACGGGTTGAGACCTGCACGCGTCAGCATCTCGGAGACGTCGCTTTCATGCGCACCGTCGAAGACCGGCGTGGCGATGGATACGCCGCGCTTGGCTTCTTCAGCGAGCTTGACGAGTGCGTCGTCGTCGAAGTGCTTCACTTCGTCATGCGCTTCCGACTCGTAGATCTCCGTCAGTTCCTTGCGCAGATCGGTGATGTCGAGGTGCTTGCGATAGTCCTCAAGCATCTGACCGATCTTCTTGCCCATGCCGGCGCAAGCCCAGGCAAGGTGGGTTTCAAGGATCTGACCGACGTTCATACGCGAGGGAACGCCGAGCGGGTTCAAGACGATGTCGACATGCGTGCCATCTTCGAGGAACGGCATGTCCTCGACCGGTACGATGCGCGAGACAACACCCTTGTTGCCGTGACGGCCGGCCATCTTGTCGCCTGGCTGGATCTTGCGCTTCACAGCGACAAAGACCTTGACCATCTTCATGACGCCCGGGGGCATTTCGTCGCCGCGCTGGACCTTTTCGACCTTGTCCATGAAGCGCTGTTCAAGGCGCGACTTGGATTCGTCGTACTGGCCGCGGAGCGCTTCGAGTTCGCCCTGCACCTTTTCGTCTTCGACTGCAAACATCCACCACTGCGAGCGGGGATATTCGGAGACGACGGCGTTCGTGAGTTCGACGCCCTTCTTGAAGCCCTTCGGACCCGCGATCGAGACCTGACCACGGAGCATGTCGATCAGACGGCCGTAAACGTTACGGTCGAGGATCGCCTGCTCGTCATCGCGGTCCTTGGCGAGGCGTTCGATTTCCTCGCGCTCGATGGCCATCGCGCGCTCGTCCTTCTCAACGCCGTGGCGATTGAAGACGCGAACTTCGACAACGGTACCAAACGTGCCGGGCGGCATGCGCATGGAGGTGTCGCGAACGTCGGAGGCCTTTTCACCGAAGATGGCGCGCAGAAGCTTTTCTTCCGGCGTCATCGGGCTTTCGCCCTTCGGCGTGATCTTGCCGACCAGGATGTCGCCAGGAGCAACTTCCGCACCGATGTAGACGATACCGGCTTCGTCGAGGTTCTTCAGCGCTTCTTCCGAAACGTTCGGAATGTCGCGCGTGATTTCCTCCGGACCGAGCTTGGTGTCGCGGGCCATGACTTCGAATTCCTCGATGTGGATCGAGGTGAAGACGTCTTCCGAGACAATGCGCTCCGACATGAGGATCGAGTCCTCATAGTTGTAGCCGTTCCAGGGCATGAACGCGACGAGCGCGTTGCGGCCGAGTGCCAGATCGCCGAGGTCGGTCGACGGACCGTCCGCGATGATATCGCCCTTGTTCAGGATGTCACCGACGGTGACCAGCGGACGCTGGTTGACGCAGGTGTTCTGGTTCGAACGCTGGAACTTCTGCAGACGGTAGATATCGACGCCGGACTTGGACGGATCGAGATCTTCCGTGGCGCGGATAACGATACGCGTTGCATCGACCTGGTCGACCACGCCGCCGCGACGGGCACCGATGGCAGCACCGGAGTCACGGGCAACGATCGGCTCCATGCCGGTTCCGACGAACGGGGCTTCGGCACGCAGAAGCGGCACGGCCTGACGCTGCATGTTCGAGCCCATGAGAGCGCGGTTGGCGTCGTCGTTTTCGAGGAACGGAATGAGAGCGGCCGCTACTGACACCAGCTGCTTCGGCGAGACGTCCATCAGGTTGATGGTGTCGCGCGGGGACAGCATAACTTCGCCAGCGTGACGGCAAACGACGAACTCTTCGACGAACTGGCCATCGGCCGTCAGCTCGGAGTTGGCCTGGGCCACGTAGTACTTGGCTTCTTCCATTGCGGAGAGATAGACGACGTCCATCGTCACCTTGCCGTCGATGATCTTGCGGTACGGGCTTTCGATGAAGCCGTACTTGTTGACCCGTGCGAAGGTGGCGAGCGAGTTGATCAGACCGATGTTCGGGCCTTCCGGCGTCTCGATCGGGCAAATACGGCCGTAGTGGGTCGGGTGAACGTCGCGGACTTCGAAGCCAGCACGCTCGCGGGTCAGACCGCCCGGTCCAAGAGCCGAAAGACGACGCTTGTGGGTGATTTCCGAAAGCGGGTTTACCTGGTCCATGAACTGCGACAGCTGCGAAGAGCCGAAGAATTCGCGGACGGCTGCAGCAGCCGGCTTGGCGTTGATCAGGTCCTGCGGCATGACGGTGTCGATTTCGATCGACGACATGCGTTCCTTGATCGCGCGCTCCATGCGGAGCAGGCCAAGACGGTACTGGTTTTCCATCAGTTCGCCAACGGAGCGAACGCGACGGTTGCCGAGGTTGTCGATATCGTCGATCTCGCCCTTGCCGTCGCGCAGTTCGACCAGCATCCGGACTACCGCCAGGATGTCGTCCTTGCGCAGAACGCGGACGGTATCCGGGCAATCGAGGTCGAGACGCATGTTCATCTTGACGCGACCAACGGCCGACAGGTCATAACGCTCGGCGTCGAAGAACAGCGACTGGAACATGGCCTCGGCCGAGTCCATGGTCGGCGGCTCACCCGGACGCATGACGCGGTAGATGTCGAACAGAGCGTCCTGACGGTTCTCGTTCTTGTCGGCTGCAAGCGTGTTGCGGATGTAGGCGCCGACATTGATGTGGTCGATGCCGAGAACCGGGATCTCTTCGAAGCCAGAATCGAGGATCTGCGGGAGCGTCTTCTCGTCGATCTCCGCGCCGGCTTCCATGTAGATTTCACCGGTCGACATGTTGACCAGATCTTCAGCAAGGTAGTTGCCGAACAGGTCTTCGTCCGATGCCTTCAGGAACTTCAGGCCCTTGTCGGTCAACTGACGCAGAAGACGCGGGGTGAGCTTCTTGCCGCCTTCGACGACGACTTCGCCGCTGTCGGCGTCGACGAGGTCGGAAAGCGCCTTCGCACCCTTGAGGGTCTCAGGGTTGAACGGG
Source organism: Agrobacterium sp. MA01 (assembly GCF_009650195.1). Taxonomy (NCBI): domain Bacteria; kingdom Pseudomonadati; phylum Pseudomonadota; class Alphaproteobacteria; order Hyphomicrobiales; family Rhizobiaceae; genus Agrobacterium; species Agrobacterium sp. MA01. The sequence goes on along the minus strand of NZ_CP045854.1, from coordinate 1,450,958 downwards.
AAACGCCAGCCCTTGCCATCACGCTCGTAGACCGACTTCGAGTAGAAGGTCGACAGGATTTCTTCGCCGTCCATGCCAAGCGCCATCAGCAGCGAGGTCACAGGGATCTTGCGGCGACGGTCGATACGGGCGTGGACGATGTCCTTGGCATCGAATTCGATGTCGAGCCAGGAACCACGATAGGGGATGACGCGGGCAGCAAACAGAAGCTTGCCCGAGGAGTGGGACTTGCCCTTGTCATGGTCGAAGAAGACGCCCGGCGAACGGTGCATCTGGGAGACGATGACGCGCTCGGTACCGTTGACGATGAAGGTACCGTTGTTGGTCATCAGGGGCATGTCGCCCATGTAGACGGACTGTTCCTTGATGTCCTTGATCGAGCGTGCGCCCGTATCCTCATCAATATCGAACACAATCAGGCGAAGCGTGACCTTCAGCGGTGCAGCATAGGTCAGGTCGCGCTGACGGCATTCGTCGACGTCGAACTTCGGCGGCTCGAATTCGTAGGAGACGAACTCCAGCATCGATGCACCGGAGAAATCGGTGATCGGGAATACGGACTTGAAAACGGCATTCAGCCCCTCGTCGGGACGGCCACCCTTGGGCTCGTCAACCATGAGGAACTGGTCATAAGATGCCTTCTGAACCTCAATGAGGTTCGGCATTTCTGCGACTTCTGGAATTTTTCCGAAAAACTTGCGTACGCGCCTGCGACCGTTAAAGGTAAGGGTCTGAGCCATCGTCGCTCCTTGTCAGTTTGCACCCGGGCCTGCAACAGACGGTGACCGCTGGCCAGGCGGCTCCGTCAAAAAATGGATCGCTCAATCTCGTCTCGAGATCCGGACGGCCGGCCGGTTTGCCGGGCGCGCGGGTCAAGACCATCCTCTTGAGAACCCATTACCCAGGAACCGTTTTCATACGGTTCCTGGGTAATATGTTCGGAGGAAACGGGCGGGAGAAGAAACTTCCCCCGCCGCATTCCGATATTACTTGACGTCGACCTTAGCGCCGGCTTCTTCAAGCTTCTTCTTGAGGTCAGCAGCTTCAGCCTTCGAAACGGCTTCCTTGACAGCCTTCGGAGCGCCTTCGACGAGATCCTTGGCTTCCTTGAGGCCCAGGCCGGTGATGGCGCGGACTTCCTTGATGACGTTGATCTTGTTGGCGCCGGCATCCGTCAGGATGACGTCGAATTCGGTCTTTTCTTCTTCAACGACAGCAGCAGCAGCGCCGCCAGCAGCAGCAACGGCTACCGGTGCAGCAGCAGATACGCCCCACTTTTCTTCGAGCAGCTTGGAAAGCTCAGCAGCTTCCAGAACGGTCAGAGAGGAGAGGTCTTCAACGATCTTTGCGAGATCAGCCATGATACTAGTTCCTTAATAGATGTTCGGTTCGAAGCGAACGGGTTAGGGTATGAACAGCGAAAAACCGCCTTACGCGGCTTCGTCCTTCTTTGCATAGGCCGCAAACACGCGAGCAAGCTGAGCTGCCGGTGCTGCCACAACACCTGCGATGCGGGTAGCCGGGGTCTGAATCATGCCGACCAGCTTTGCACGCAGTTCGTCCAGCGAAGGCAGGGTCGCAAGCGACTTGACTGCATCTGCGGACAAGGTGGTTGTTCCCATGGCGCCGCCCAGTACAACGATCTTGTCGTTGGTCTTGGCGAAATCCATGACGACCTTCGGAGCCACAATCGGATCAGCGCTGAATGCAATCAGCGTCTGGCCCTTGAAGAGATCGGTGATCCCTTCGGCTTCCGTGCCCTGAAGAGCGATCTTGGCCAGGCGGTTCTTCGCGACTTTGACGGTGCCGCCAGCAGCGCGCATCTTCGAACGGAAGTCGTTCATCTGCGCAACCGTGACACCAGCATAGTGGGCCACAACAACCGAACCGGAAGCCTTGAAGACTTCGTTCAGTTCTGTGACGAATTCGCGTTTTTCCGCTCTTTCCACTGTCTGTCTCCAGTTGATGGGACCGCAATCCTGCAGGCCCCACCGGGTTTGCCTTTGCCTCAAGGGATCCATGTATCAGATCCCAAGCGACGCTTGAGGATCCTGTCCCCTCCGGTTGGAAAATGTTTCCAGCCAAAAGGCGAATAAGGCTCGAACCGAACTTCAAGACGTCATCAGACGTTTAAATACCGGATCTCACCCGTCTCATGCAGGCATGTATTAAGGCCCTAAGGCCGCCCACAATCTCGGACAGGAGTGCCTGGTTTTGACACCAGGCATTTCCGGCCCCGAAAGGCCGGAAACTTGGTCAGGCCGGCGCTTTCGCCCCGGCCGAATTGATAATCAGGCCGTAACCGTGGACGGGTCGATCTTGACGCCCGGGCCCATGGTCGAGGAGATGGCTACGCGCTTGACATAGTTGCCCTTGGCGCCAGCCGGCTTTGCCTTGATGACGGCGTCAGCGAAAGCCTTGATGTTTTCTTCAAGCGCCTTGGCGTCGAAGGAAGCCTTGCCGATGCCGGCATGGATGATACCAGCCTTCTCGACGCGGAACTCGACGGCACCGCCCTTGGAAGCCTTGACGGCGCCCGTGACGTCCATGGTCACCGTACCGACCTTCGGGTTCGGCATCATGCCACGCGGGCCGAGAACCTTACCGAGGCGACCGACGAGCGGCATCATGTCCGGGGTCGCGATGCAGCGATCGAAGTCGATCTTGCCGCCCTGAACGATTTCGAGCAGGTCTTCGGCGCCGACGATGTCTGCACCAGCAGCCTTGGCTTCGTCAGCCTTGGCGCCACGTGCGAAAACTGCAACGCGAACGTCACGGCCCGTACCGTTCGGCAGGTTGACCACGCCGCGGACCATCTGGTCTGCGTGGCGCGGGTCGACGCCGAGGTTCATGGCGATTTCGATCGTTTCGTCGAACTTGGCGACGGCACGTTCCTTGACCATCGAGATGGCGTCGGTGAGGGCGACGAGCTTCGTCGGGTCAACACCTTCACGGATCTTCTGAATACGCTTTGCTACCTTGGCCATGATCAACCTACCACTTCCAGGCCCATGGAGCGGGCAGAGCCCTCAACCATCAGCATTGCGCCTTCGATGTCGGCGGCGTTCAGATCCTTCATCTTGCCTTCGGCAATTGCGCGGACCTGCGCCTTGGTGATCGTACCGACCTTCGCACCCTTGCCCGGAGTCTTCGAGCCAGAGGTGATCTTTGCTTCCTTCTTCAGCCAGTAGGTAACCGGCGGCTGCTTCATTGCGAAGGTGAAGGACTTGTCCTGGTAATAGGTGATGACGACCGGGATCGGCATACCCTTTTCCATTTCCTGCGTGGCGGCATTGAACGCCTTGCAGAATTCCATGATGTTAATGCCACGCTGACCAAGTGCCGGGCCGATCGGCGGGGACGGGTTAGCCGATCCTGCCTTGACCTGGAGCTTGAGCTGGCCTGCAACTTTCTTAGCCATTACTCTCTGCCTTTCATTTCAGACCGGTTTCCCGATCCATTATGCCAACTTTAAGTTGGCGGCTGCGGTTGCGTGGTGCGTCTGGACGGTCCGGCTTAAGAGACCGCCATCCTCCCACGCGGGTCGGGGAGTTACCTCCCCTTCTCCGATCAGACCTTTTCGACCTGACCGTATTCGAGTTCGACGGGGGTCGCGCGACCGAAGATCGAGACCTCGACCTTGAGGCGCGAGCGCTCTTCGTCCACGTCCTGGACGATCCCGTTGAAAGAAGCGAAAGGACCGTCGGAGACGCGAACCTGTTCGCCGATTTCGAAGGACACGGAGGACTTCGGACGCTCGACGCCTTCCTGGACCTGGCCCAGGATGCGCTCAGCCTCGAAATCCGGGATCGGAACCGGCTTATTGTCGGAACCGAGGAAGCCCGTGACCTTCGGGGTATTCTTGATCAGGTGATAGGCTTCGTCGGTCAGGTTCGCCCGCACCATGACGTAGCCCGGGAAGAACTTGCGTTCGCTATCCACCTTGCGGCCGCGACGAACCTCGACGACCTTTTCGGTCGGAACAAGGATCTTTTCGAAGAGATGATCAAGGCCCTTCTGCTTGGCCTTGTTCTCGATGTCTTCCGCGACCTTCTTCTCAAAATTAGAATACGCGTGGACGATGTACCAACGTGCCGCCATGTTCGTCTCCGCCCGATTAATTGCCGACGCTCAGCACAAGGCCGAGCAACCAGCTTATCAGCTGGTCCGCGCCGAAGAAAAACAGCGCAGCGAAAAACACCATCGCCAGGACCATGAGCGTCGAAATCGTGGTCTCGCGACGCGAGGGCCACGTCACCTTGGACGTCTCGGAGCGAACCTGCTGCAGAAACGCGAATGGATTACCCTTGGATGCCATTTATTGCCCACGCATTTACGGCGCGTAAAGCCGACCTTCGTCAGCCCCACGCACCGCGTGTCTGTTTGAACCCTACATAGAGACCGATTCCCCTTTTCACAAGAGGAAATCGTCTCCAGCACTCTTTCGGCTTTGCCAGATCCTTATGCTCGTCGCAGCATGATGCGCGCCGTGCGACTTGGCAGGGGCAGCCGGGCTTGAACCGACGACCTGCGGTTTTGGAGACCGCCGCTCTACCAACTGAGCTATACCCCTAAGCCTTACATCGGACCGGAACGTTCCCGTCCGATGCATGGAGCACCCTTTAAGGCGGGCGCGCCGGATTGGCAAGTGTCTTTTTTCTGCTTTTCACAGAGCGGTCAATGGCATCGCTCACCACTTCCGCTCAAACCGCGCATCGAGCCGCGCGGCAGGTTCGTGCGCAATATCGGAAATGACCGCGCGCAGCTTGATGCCGGGCCGCAGGCGCTTCTCGACAACCAGTTCGGCATGAAATGGCGCGGCACTGTCCATCACCACACCGCCGGTCACGATGGTATCTATCCCGCCGAGGAAAAGCCGGAGATTCTGGCGCGCGACAAACACCGCGTCGCCATCATGGCGGCGTCCCGCCTCCAGTGCGCGGTCGAGCGAGAGCGTCGCCGGGCCCTCGTCCACGAGGGCGCGGTGTTGGCGGAGTGCTGCGCGGGCTGCACCGGTCACGAGATCGACCGTGAGACCGACAGAGGCGGGGTTTGCCGCAGTCTTGCGAAGATCAACCTCACCCCAGAGGCGCATGGGCGGATGAGTCGTGCCCGAATCGGTGCGGGTGGCACGACGCAGGTTCGATTCGGTGCCGAGCCGAGGGCGCCCGGGCATATCGAGGGCGACACCGGTGCGGATACCAAGATCGTCGGCAGAGCCGGTGGCATTCCACACAAAGGCGCCTTCCTCGGCCGCAGCCGCCCAAGGCCAGAGGGGCAGCGCAATCAGCAACCAGGTAGCAAGAGGTGAGCGGGCCATCGGCAGTTCGTCCGATATGTGGGGCACAGCCAACGGCAGGCCTGGGCGAATCAGGATGGTTTCAGAAGTAACCGAGCGGGAATCAGACGAGAAGTAGCAAGCGCGCATGGAAGCCATGCAGAGAGGAGGTCACGAGTTTCCAGACGTTACGGGTCCAGGAGTGGCGCCGGGCGCCCGCTTGCCATGTTCTCGGCTTTGGCTGATACTTGGCCTTGAGCCCTCGCGGAGGACAGCCATGATCCGTATCAGCAATGCCGCCCTGCCCGGTTCCGAGTTCGACGATGCCGACCTGTCGGAAGCCCGCTTCAGCGACGTATCGCTCAAGGAAGCGGTGTTCAGCAACGTGGACCTCGGCCGGAGCCTGATCACCGATGCCAATGCCGAGCAGATGGTGATCCGCAATGTGGCGATGAATGCCGCGGTCATGGAAAATGTTGCGATGCATGCAGCAAGCCTCACCCATGTCGACCTGAACGGCAGCACCATCCGATTCGCCAGCCTCGCCGGCACGTCGATTGCCGAATGCGATCTGACGGGACTAACAATCAACGGCTACCTGGTGACGGATCTCCTGCGGCTTGCCGAAGAGCAGCTGCTGCAGCGGGCTTGAGGCCGACACATCACTCCAGGCCAGCTATGTCATAGCCACGTGTGCGATAGCGATCTCGCATTTTCGCGAACATCGGATAGATGGCTGCGCCCCTCCGGAACCATGCGAGATAGGAGGTCGCGTCGGCAAGCCACCAGCCGGGAAACAGCATCTTCCGCGCCTCTTGCTCGTCCCAGAACGTCTGATCGGACATACCGGCATAGGCCCGTGCCGCGAGCCAAGCTATCTCATTCGGATTGTGTGCCGCCGTGTAATTTTCTCTATACCGTGAAAAGTCTGGCGTGCCCTCGGGGTGTACGGCAATGTCGAGCCCCTCGCCGAATTGGTCGGCCGTGCCATCGAGGAGGCAACCATCGGGCATTGAGTTCCACGAGTGCAGGAACACAGGGCGGCCGTCCGGCAATGCATAGACGCCATCGACCCGTCGCCAACCATAGCGATGCTCGATGAAACAGGCGACTTCAAAACAAGCCCCCCAGCACCCCGCCAGTCGCTTCTGGTGGCGATAGGCGCAGACCTCTTCGCGCTGCAAGTCCGTCATGATCATAATGTTGCCCAAACGAAAAAGGCCTCGCTGTTTCCAGCGAGGCCCTTTGATCTGGTCGATCAGATCACCGATTACTCGATGATCGAAGCGACGATGCCGGCGCCGACGGTACGGCCGCCTTCGCGGATAGCGAAGCGCAGCTTTTCTTCCATCGCGATCGGAACGATCAGCTCGACTTCAACCGTGACGTTGTCGCCCGGCATAACCATTTCCGTGCCTTCCGGAAGCGACACGATGCCGGTCACGTCCGTCGTACGGAAGTAGAACTGCGGACGATAGTTGGTGAAGAACGGCGTATGACGGCCGCCTTCTTCCTTCGTCAGGATGTAGGCTTCTGCCATGAACTTCTTGTGCGGCTTGACAGAGCCGGGCTTGCACAGGATCTGGCCACGCTCAACCGCATCGCGGGTCACGCCACGCAGAAGTGCGCCGATGTTGTCGCCAGCCTGGCCCTGATCGAGCAGCTTGCGGAACATTTCAACGCCCGTGCAGGTCGTCTTCGTCGTCGGACGGATGCCGACGATTTCGATTTCTTCGCCGACCTTGACGATACCGCGCTCAACGCGACCCGTCACAACCGTACCACGGCCAGAGATCGAGAACACGTCTTCGATCGGCATCAGGAACGGCTGGTCGATCGGACGCTCAGGCGTCGGGATGTAGGCGTCAACCTGAGCCATCAGCTCGCGGATCGCGTCTTCACCGATCGTCTTGTTCGAGTCTTCCAGAGCGGCCAGAGCCGAACCCTTGACGACCGGGATGTCGTCGCCCGGGAAGTCGTAGGACGACAGAAGTTCGCGAACTTCAAGTTCAACGAGCTCGAGCAGTTCGGCGTCGTCGACCTGGTCAACCTTGTTGAGGAAGACGACGATCGCGGGAACGCCAACCTGACGGGCGAGCAGGATGTGCTCGCGGGTCTGCGGCATCGGGCCGTCAGCGGCCGAGCAAACCAGGATCGCGCCGTCCATCTGCGCTGCACCGGTGATCATGTTCTTGACGTAGTCGGCGTGGCCGGGGCAGTCGACGTGCGCGTAGTGACGGGCAGGCGTCTCATACTCGACGTGCGCCGTCGAGATGGTGATGCCGCGTGCCTTTTCTTCCGGAGCGGCGTCGATCTGGTCATAGGCCTTGAACTCACCGAAATACTTGGTGATCGCTGCCGTCAGAGACGTCTTGCCGTGGTCGACGTGGCCGATCGTGCCGATGTTGACGTGCGGCTTGTTGCGCTCAAACTTACTCTTTGCCATTTGAATGCTTCCTGTGAACGAAACGGGGTTGCCCCGGCGAACCGGTTTGGTCCCGCCGTTTAAGGCTTTCATGCGCAATGCGCAAGCGTTAAATAACAAGCCTTCCGGAGGCCGAAACGCACGGTTTCCACAGCCGAATCCTGCAGCTGCGCAAAGCACTTCACGCAAGGCGAAGCAGCGCTGGAAAACCGTTTGAAATTCGGACGTTAGGATCGGAAGGTGTCTGGAGCGGGTAACGGGAATCGAACCCGTGTATTCAGCTTGGAAGGCTGCTGCTCTACCATTGAGCTATACCCGCATTTTCAGATCCGAGGACGAATGGTGGAGAGAGTTGGATTTGAACCAACGTAGGCTGAGCCAACGGATTTACAGTCCGTCCCCTTTAACCACTCGGGCATCTCTCCATTCTTTCGTCCGGATCTGGCGACCAAGCTTTCTAGTCCAGACCAGAGTGCGTCGCCCCCTGATCTGCGGCGGGTATATGACGGCCCAACCGGCTCATGTCAACACGAAGTTTGACGAAAAATTCCGAAAAGTTTCATAGGCCAGACACATGCCCGGACGCACAGGGGATTTTCTGCCTGGGTCTATGCCCGTCCCCTGCCCGCCGCTATAAGGGCGCATGGCCAAAGATCCGAAAACCGAAAAAACCGCCCGTGACACCCATTATGCAACGCTGCGCCGACAGGTGCGCGATGCCAAGCGCGAGCGGGGCGAAATCCCGACGCCGGGGCCGCAGAAGCCACGCAAGAGCAATGCAGACTGGACGCCGCCGAAGCTCGCGCCAGAGCAGGTCCTGCTCTACGGACTGCATACTGTGCGCGCCGCCCTCGACAATCCCGAGCGCAAGCTGATCAAGCTTTCGGCGACACAGAATGCGCTCGTAAGGCTCGAGATCTCGTCTGTGGAAAACCTCGGCATCCCCTTCGAGACGGTGACGCCGCAGGACCTCGACAAGATCCTTGGTCCCGAAGCGATCCACCAGGGCGTGATGCTGGAAACCCGTCCACTTCCCCCGAGACGACTGGAAGCGCTGAAGGACAGTCCGCTGATCCTCGTGCTCGACCAGGTGACCGACCCGCATAATGTCGGCGCGATCATGCGCTCCGCGGTCGCCTTCGATGCGGGTGCCGTCATCACCACCCAGCGGCACAGCCCGACGGAATCAGGCGTGCTGGCGAAGTCGGCTTCCGGCGCGCTGGAACTCATCCCCTATATCCAGGTCACCAACCTTTCGGATGCACTGGGCGAGTTGCACAAGCTCGGCTTCTTCTCGGTTGGACTCGATTCGGAAGGACCGGCCCCGATGGAAGGCACGCTCACCGGCGACCGCATTGCGCTGGTGCTCGGGTCCGAAGGCAAGGGCTTGCGACAGAAGACGCGTGAAACCGTATCGGCACTCGCACGCCTCGACATGCCCGGCGCCATCAAGTCGCTCAACGTCTCCAATGCGGCGGCGATTGCACTCTACGCCTCACGCCAGCATCTGGCGGCCAAGGGCTGATGAAGCTCGTCTTCACCGATCTCGACGGAACGCTGCTCGATCACGACAGCTATTCCTTCGAGGCGGCGCGGCCGGCGCTCGATCTACTGGCGTTACGCGGCATTCCCGTCATTCTCGCCAGCAGCAAGACAGAAGCAGAGATGCGACCGATCGCGGAAGCGATCGGCATTACCCATCCGATGATCGTCGAAAACGGCGCGGGCGTCGTTGGACTTGATACGGAAACAGCCTTCTCCAAGGGGCATTTGCAGAGTCCTTACAGCGCCATACGTTCTTTTCTTAGGGAATTACCTAAGGAGCTCGGCGCCTGCTTCGAAGGCTTTGGTGACTGGGACACGGCGCGGGTCGCCTCTGAGACCGGGCTGCCATTCACCGCAGCCGAACTTGCTCGCCAACGGCACTTTTCCGAGCCGGGGCGCTTTACCGGCACCGAGGTGCAGAGGCAGGCATTTATCGCGCTGCTTGACGCGCAAGGTTTCAGCGCCGTGCAGGGCGGACGCTTCTTCACCTTGATGCCCAAGACCTCCAAGGCCGAGCGCATGGCCGAGGTCGTCGCACATTACCAGCGCCTCAACGGCGGCGAGATAATCCGCACAGTCGCGCTCGGCGATGCGCCGAACGATCTTGCGATGCTGGAAGCCGCCGATTGCGGCATCATCATCGCCAATCCCGCACACAAGGCCCTGCCCGTCACAGAGCGGGAAGAGCGGGGCTTTATCCTGCGCTCGGAACAAATCGGCCCGGAGGGCTGGAACATCATGATCCACCAACTCGTTGCCACGGGGTTTCTCTGAGTCGGCAGCAACCGGCTTCATCACGAAAGGAATTAGACATGGCGGATTTTCACCAGAACGGCGTGGTTGCCACCCTGCACAATCTCAGGGAGCGATCGCTGGAACGGATGGAGAAAGAGCTCACCGTCTTTTCCGCCTCGCGACCGATCACGCTGATCCTGCCATCGCTCTATTCCGAACTTGAGGCCCCTGCCCTCGAACACATCGTATCCGAGCTGTCGCAGGCACCCTACATATCCGAGATCGTCATTGGCCTCGACCAGGCCGACCAACAGCAGTTCCGCCATGCGAAGCAATACTTCTCGCGGCTGCCGCAGAAGCATACGATTCTCTGGCATGACGGGCCCCGGCTGCGTGCCGTCGACGAGAAACTGAAGGCCGAGGCCCTTTCGCCCGACCAGCCCGGCAAGGGACGCAATGTCTGGTTCTGCATGGGGTATGTGTTGGCCGCCCGGCAGGCCGGCGTGGTTGCCCTGCATGACTGCGATATCACCACCTATTCGCGCGACATGCTGGCACGGCTCGTCTATCCCGTCGCCAATCCGCGTTTTCCTTACGTTTTCTCCAAGGGCTATTATCCGCGCATCGCCGACCGATCGCTCAATGGTCGCGTGACAAGGCTGCTGGTCACGCCGCTGCTGCTCAGCCTGGAGAAGGTCATCGGACACCACCCCTATATCGACTTCCTCAAGGCATTCCGCTATCCGCTCGCCGGCGAGTTTGCCATGCAGACCCAAATCCTCTCCGATATCCGGATTCCTTCCGACTGGGGGCTGGAGATCGGCGTCCTCTCGGAAATGTGGCGCAACTACTCGACCCAGTCGATCTGCCAGGTCGACATTGCCGATTCATATGACCACAAACACCAGCCGCTCTCGCCCGAGGATGCGGCCAAGGGCCTGTCGCGCATGTCTGTAGACATCACCAAGGCGCTCTACCGCAAGCTCGCGACCGACGGGGTCGTGTTCGGCAATGACGCCTTCCGGACGCTCAAGGCCACCTATTACAGGACGGCACTCGATCTGGTGGAAACCTATTACCACGATGCCCGGATGAACGGACTCACCACCGACCGGCATCGCGAGGAACAGGCTGTCGAGCTGTTTGCGGCGAACCTGATCGAGGCGGGCCAGGTCTATCTCGACAATCCGAATACCACGCCCTTCATGCCGAGCTGGAACCGCGTGCAGGCCGCCCTGCCCGACCTGTTGCGCGACATACAGGATGCCGCGCGACTCGATGCCGAAGACTGAACGGGAATCTTCTGCCGGCCTTCACCTTCACATGGAAGGACGGCAGACGAGGTCGCCATCCACGGCAACGAAGGACGTACCGGATGCCGAAAGCTTGCGCTCGACCGGATAGTCGATGACGCTTGGCCAGGCTTCGATCGCCTTGGCAGCGTCCGGATCGGCATCGATTGCCGGCTGATAGGCGGGGCGGCAATCGGGCATAGGACGATCGGCAGCGAGACCAAGCTCCTGGCGGATGGTCGCAGCACAGGTCTCCGGAGCCGCCAGCAAGGAACAGGAAGCGGCATAGGTGCGGCGATAGCGCAGGGTAAGCTCCTCTCCGACCAGGGAGAGAGCGGCAAAATCGCCGGCAATCAGATCCTCAATCAGTCGTGCACCAGTGCGGGCGTCATAGACGACGAATGGCAGGCCGCCATTCCAGCCATCGGCACCGCGGAAGAAGGCATAGGGACCGACCGCACCCCAGAGATAGCCGGCCGTGTCGTCCTCTATCTTGCGGTCGAGCGTCGGATTAAGCTGGCAGGGGCCCTCGGACGACGCGATGTAGATCCCTGCTGCGCCCTTTTCGCCGAGATCGAGTTCTTTCAAGGCGAAGTTCGGATAGCGCAGGCAGGTGAGCTGGCCCTTCATGTCAGAGCCTGTGTCCTTTTCGGCGAGTTCGACCTCGGCGCGCGTGGCGCGATCGAACTGACCCGCCGCCTCGCCGGCATTGCGGCAGGTGACCGGCGCCATGCGGCCGATGGCAAACTGTATTTCCTCGCCCTTGCCGCGCATCTCGTAGCGGCCATTCGAATACCAGAAGCCGCTCGCCGCCTCCTGCTGCGGCAGCCCGATCTTCGTGCCGTCGGGGATCGTCACCTCGGCTTGCGCGTCGCTGAACGCAACGGTGAGCGAGGTGCCGTCTTCACATGCATATTTGATGTCGGCAGCCCGGCTCTCGGCCGGCAGCAGAAACAAGGCAGTCGCGGCCAAAGCCAGACCGGCATGAAATGTCTTGCGCATCGGATCTCCATCGGCTGTCGGCCGAGACCATGCCAAACAAGTGCCTGTTAGGACAATGGGAAAAACGAAAATGTGTGGCGAGAAGTGGTGCCCCCGGCAGGGTTCGAACCCGCGACCCCCTGATTACAAATCAGGTGCTCTACCAACTGAGCTACAAGGGCAGTGCGGGGTGTTTAGGCGGAAATCGGTTTGCGGTAAAGCAAAAAATCGGGCCAGGGTTAGCGGAAATGGTGAATAAGTGACCGCAGGCCAAATGCTTCGCCCGCCGGCGCGCCGAACCGATTCCGGGGCAAAACGGCTTGTGGTTACAGGTAGATGTCATGTACCACTTGGCGACATTTCATCAGGGCTCGCCATGTCTCGCACGTTCCGGTCGCTCGCCTTCATCGCCTCCAATACGGACGAAGCCCAGGCTTCGCGCAATGAGCTGATTCGTCGCTACGGCCATACCGAGCCGGCCGAGGCCGACGTCATTGTGGCCCTCGGCGGCGATGGCTTCATGCTGCAGACGCTGCATGACACGATGAACACCGGCAAGCTGATCTACGGCATGAATCGCGGCTCCGTCGGCTTCCTGATGAACGACTATTCGACCGACAATCTTCCCGAGCGGATCTCGGCGTCGGTCGAGAACGAATTTCATCCGCTGAAGATGACCACGAGTAATTCGGACGGGTCGATCTCCTTCGCATTGGCGATCAACGAGGTCTCGGTGCTCCGGCAGTCCTACCAGGCAGCCAAGCTCCGGGTGATTGTCGACGGACAGGTACGGCTCGAGGAACTGATCTGTGACGGTCTGATGGTGGCGACGCCGGTGGGTTCGACCGCCTACAATCTTTCCGCCCATGGGCCGATCCTGCCGCTCGAGGCACCGCTTCTGGCGCTGACACCCGTCAGTGCGTTCCGGCCACGACGCTGGCGTGGAGCGCTGCTGCCCGACAAGGTGACCGTGGTGCTCGAGGTGCTGGAGCCGGAGAAGCGGCCGGTCAATGCGGTGGCCGACCATACCGAGGTCAAATCGGTTCTTCGGGTAGAGATAGCGCAATCGGAAGACACGACGGCGCGTATCCTGTCGGATCCCGATCGCTCCTGGTCGGACCGGATCATAGCCGAACAGTTTTCCGATTGAGGTTCCCCATGAAGGTTCTCGCCCTCTCTGCCCTGCTGGTCCCTTTGTTCCTGTCCGCTCCGGTCATCGCAGACGAGATCAGTGCGCTGCCGGTGACGGCAACCTTTGTGATCAGCGGCGGCTATTGGGAATCAGGGGCGGAAGGTGCGGCTGATGTCGAGACGCCGGTTGAAGCCGGCGAACGCGGCTATTACAAGCTGGTCGCGATCCGCCAGCAGGACCGAACCGCCCGTATCCATCTGCAGATGATCGCCTCTGGCGAAGGCGGGCTCAGGCTTGTGGAGAGCGTCGAGCTCGAAGAATTCACGGCCATCAAGCCCTATGTCACCGGCATTCGTCCCGAAAGCATGACCGGAGTTGCGGCAACGCCCGGATTCTTTGCCACCGTCTATCTCAAGACTTCGCCGGAAACCGATCGTGTCGAGGAATGGACGGTGCTGATCGACGAACTCGGCGACATCAAGGTGGAACGCGCGAGCAACTGATGCTGCGTTAACCAAGCATTAAGCATCAGATTTACAAGCACAACACGAATTGCCTATGGGTTTCCTTCTCTGCCAGCGTCAGGAACCCTTCATGCTCAACATTTCCCCGACTTCTTCGGGCAATCGGTTCCGTCGCAGACGCATCGAACAACTGGGACGAATGATCGACGATGTCGTTCGGATGAAGGGCACCTGCCGCATCATCGATCTTGGAGGGACTGCCGAGTTCTGGCAGACATGGCAATACCAGCTCGATCTGGCGCGCACTTCGGTCGAATGCATCAACGTTGCGGACCAGTCCGAGAACCAGGGCGGCCATCTGCCAGGCGTGAAAACCACGGTCGGCGATGCCTGCTCGCTTCCGATGTTCGAAGACAATGCCTTCGATATCGTCTTCTCCAACTCGGTGATCGAGCATGTGGGATCCTGGGCCAGGAAGCGGGCCTTCGCCGCTGAAGTCAGACGGCTTGCGCCATCCTACGCGATCCAGACACCGAGCTTTTCTTTCCCGATCGAGCCGCATGCGAGGCTGCCCTTCATCCACTGGCTACCCAACCCGATGCGGTATCGGACACATCTGATGATGCGCACGGGATTTTATCCGAAGGCCGCCAACCTCGACGAGGCCATGGGCGCGTTGGAGGATGCGAGCCTGCTGGATCGGCGTCAGATGCAGCATCTGTTCCCGGACGCCTCGATCTGCACGGAGACCTTCCTCGGATTTGCGAAGTCCTTCACAGCGATACGCCACACCGTGGCGGGTGCTCAGGCCGGGGATACGCCTGGGGTGGCGAGCAAGGTATCGGCATGAAAAAAGGCGGAGCACCCGGTGCCCCGCCTTTTTAATGTCCATTGACCGATCTGATCAGTCGATGTCGGAAACCTCAGATGCCTTGCCGCTGATGCGGTGGGCGAGAGCGGCTTCCATGAACTCGTTAAGCTCACCGTTCAGGACGCTATCCGGATCGGTGCTTTCGACGCCTGTGCGCAGGTCCTTGACCAGCTGGTAGGGTTGCAGAACGTAGGAGCGGATCTGGTGACCCCAGCCGATATCCGTCTTGGAGGCGGCTTCGGCATTGGCCAATTCTTCGCGCTTCTTCAGCTCGACCTCGTAAAGGCGGGCGCGCAGCATGTCCCAGGCCTTGGCCTTGTTCTTGTGCTGCGACCGTTCCTGCTGGCAGGCAACCGCGATGCCGGTCGGAATATGCGTGATGCGCACGGCCGAGTCGGTCGTGTTGACGTGCTGGCCGCCGGCACCCGACGAGCGGAAGGTATCGATGCGGCAATCGCTCTCGTTGATGTCGATCTGGATCGAATCGTCGACCACGGGATAAACCCAGATGGACGAAAACGAGGTGTGGCGACGGGCGTTCGAATCATAGGGCGAGATGCGGACCAGACGGTGCACGCCCGATTCGGTTTTCATCCAGCCATAGGCATTGTGGCCCTTGACCAGGATGGTCGCGGACTTGATGCCGGCCTCTTCGCCGTCATGCACTTCCAGCACTTCAACCTTGAAGCCCGAGCGCTCTGCCCAGCGGGTATACATGCGCAGAAGCATGTTCGCCCAGTCCTGGCTTTCCGTGCCTCCGGCGCCGGAATGGACTTCGATATAGGTGTCGTTGCCGTCGGCTTCTCCAGACAGCATGGCCTCGACCTGACGCCGTGCGGCTTCCGTCTTCAGGGCCTTCAGCTGGTCTTCGGCGTCCTTGACGACGCTTTCATCGCCCTCTTCCTCGCCCATCTCGATCAGCTCGATGTTGTCATTCATCGCCTGTTCGAGGCGCTTCACGCCAGCAATGCTGTCATCCAGCTGCTGGCGCTCGCGCATCAGCTTCTGCGCTTCCTGGGCATCGTTCCAGAGGTTCGGATCCTCGGCCTTGTTGTTCAACCAGTCCAGTCGTCTTATCGCCTGGTCCCAGTCAAAGATGCCTCCTCAGCAGGCTTATGGCCTGCTTGATTTCGTCGACGACATTCTCGATTTCATTACGCATGCGTTCGGTTCTCAACCTCTGAAACTGGTGAAAATCTGGTCTTCCGCATAGTTGCGCCCGGCCCTGATGTAAAGGGCCGGGTCGCGACTGATGGTCATATGAGGGTTAGAACAGGCCGCCGGAACCCGAGGTGACGGCCTGGTTGGCCTGCGGCGAGTCGCGCAGAATTTCTTCTGGCGGCGCGTAGCCGTCCATGCCGATGATCGACAGCGTGTCGGCCGGACCCGTGCCGGGCTTGAAGGCCTCGATGATCGTGTCCGGCTCGCCCTCATAGGCGAACATGCCAGTTGTCCTGTTGACCGGAATGAAGCTCATGCCGGCGGGCACGAAGAACTGGCCGGGTGGGGTGTCGGCCGTCGCCATCTGCATGAAGTCGTTGAAGACGGGGGCTGCGAGCGAACCACCGGTCGAGCCACGCCCCATGGGCGCCGGCTGATCGAAACCGATATAAACGCCGGCGACCAGATCGGGCGTATACCCGACGAACCAGGCATCTTTTTCGTCATTCGACGTACCGGTCTTGCCAGCAACGGGGCGGTCGAGCTTGATCTTGCCGCCTGCCGTACCGCGGGTCACAACACCTTCCATCATAGAGGTGATCTGGTACGCGGTCATCGGATCGAGAACCTGTTCGCGGTTGTCGACGACGACAGGCTCTTCCTGACCGGTGAAGCGCTCGGCGTTGCAGGCCTCGCAGATGCGGTCTTCATGACGGAAGATGGTCTTGCCGTGACGGTCCTGGATACGGTCGATCAGTGTCGGCTTGATCTGCTTGCCGCCATTGGCAAACACGGCGTAGGCGGAGACCATGCGCATGACGGTGGTTTCACCCGAGCCGAGCGACATGGCGAGCACCGGGTTCATCTTGTTGTAGATACCAAAGCGTTCGGCATATTCAGCGACGAGGTTCATGCCCATGTCGTTGGCGAGGCGCACCGTCATCAGGTTACGCGACTTCTCGATGCCGAGGCGCAGGGTCTGTGGGCCGGCCGATCCGCCGCCATAGTTCTGCGGACGCCAGACCTGGCCGCCGGAGACGAATTCGACGGGCGCATCCATGATGACCGACGCCGGGGTGTAACCGGTGTCGAGAGCGGCCGCGTAGACAAAGGGCTTGAAGGACGAACCCGGCTGACGCATCGCCTGTGTCGCGCGGTTGAATTCGGACTGGGCGTATGAGAAGCCACCGGCAAGTGCCAGCACGCGGCCCGTATGCGGATCCATGGCGACGAGACCGCCCTGCACCTTCGGCAACTGGCGGAGACGGTAGGCACTTGAACCCTCTTCCTTGGCCTCGACATAGACCACATCACCCGGATTGAGGACACCGACGGGCGACTTGGTCGACTTCCGATCGGCGCTCGCGGAGCGGAAGGCCCATTCCATGTCATCGGGTGCAATGCGGCCACGAACCCGCTCGGCGACGACCTGACCACCGCCTTCCTTGGCCGGCTGCAGGCCGATATCGACGCCATCGGCGGCGACGTCGAGCACGACGGCGACCTTCCATTCCGGCACGTCGGCAAGCCCGGAGATTTCGGCGAGCGGAACGCCCCAGTCGCCGTCCAGCGAAATGGTCTTAATCGGCTCACGGAAGCCGCGACGCTGATCGTAGGTCAAGAGGGCCGATTGCAAGGCCTTGCGGGCTGCGATCTGCATTTTCGGGTCGAGCGAGGTGCGGACCGAAAGGCCACCTTCGTAAAGTGCCTTGTCACCATATTTCTCGATGATCTGGCGGCGGACTTCCTCGGCGTAATAGTCGGACGCGAAGAGCGAGGAGCCGGTGCGACGCAGATTGACGCCGAGCGGTTCCTTCTTCGCCTCTTCGCCCTCTTCCCGGACAACGAAGCCATTTTCGACCATGCGGTCGATGACCCAGTTGCGGCGCTCAATCGCCGCCTCGGTGCGGCGGAAGGGATGGTAGTTGTTCGGCCCCTTCGGCAGGGCTGCGAGATAGGCGGTCTCGGCGATGGTGAGTTCAGTCACCGACTTGTCGAAATAGGTGAGCGCTGCGCCGGCGATGCCATAGGCGTTCAGGCCGAAGAAGATCTCGTTCAGATAGAGTTCGAGGATCTTGTCCTTCGAATAGGCCTGCTCGATGCGGAAGGAAAGGATCGCTTCCTTGATCTTGCGGTCCATGGTCTGGTCGGATGACAGAAGGAAGTTCTTTGCCACCTGCTGGGTGATCGTCGAAGCGCCCACCGGGCGACGGCCAGACCCGAGGTTCTGGACGTTCACCAGGATCGCGCGGCCGAGGCCGGTGATGTCGACGCCAGGATGGTTGTAGAAGTTCTTGTCTTCAGCGGAAAGGAACGCCGCCTTGACGCGGTCCGGGATCGCCTGGATCGGCAGGAACAGCCGGCGCTCGCGGGCATATTCGGCCACAAGCGCGCCGTTGCCGGCATGAATGCGGGTCGTTACCGGCGGCGAATAGCTGGCGAGAACCTCGTAGTCCGGCAGGTCCTTGGTCACACCTATCAGATAGACGGCAACGACCGCCGCGACGCCGAGCGCAAGCACGGACGCCAATCCGAAGAGATATCCAATCAGTCTGATCATGTTTCCGCTACCGGCTCTGCTTCAGGTTCGCGCGCCCCTTTTTAGAGCTTCGCATACCCTGTGGCGTTTTGCACGTCATGCGGTGGATGGCAAGACATGCGGACTTCACGCGTAAGGCCCCGCGATTCGAGATCGCTCACCTTTGCGTAACCTACATCGGAGTAACGGAGACAATGTGAGGAAAATAGGGCCGTTAGCGGCAGAAATCCGCCTCGACCACAGGTTCCCTCGGCGGATGTTGCCTAACCGCCATTGGCGAACTGCGGCTCGCGATAGCGCTTGATCGCCTCGACCAGAAGATCGGCCACCCTGTCGCGCCAGACCGGGTCGAGCAGGAGCTTTTCGTCTTCCTTGTTCGACAGGAATCCGAGCTCGAGAAGAATGGAGGGCACATCAGGCGCCTGCAGCACGCGGAAGCCAGCGTGGCGGTGGGGATTGTTGATCAGCGAGATCTGTCCCTCGAAGGATCCGACCACGGCCTGGGCCATGGCGATCGAGAAAGCCTGCGTCTCCCGGCGGGTCAGGTCAAGCAGGATATCCCCCACCTCCGCCTCGGTTTCCGTCGGCAGCTGCACCCCGCCGATGGTGTCGGAAAAGTTCTCGCGTTCCGCCAGCTGGGCCGCCATGTGGTCGGAGGCCTTGTCCGAAATTGTATAGACGGTGGCTCCCCGGATGTCCGCCTGGCGCAGCGTGTCGGCGTGCAGCGAGATCAGGAGATCCGCACCCTTCTGCCGCGCAATCAGCACGCGCTCGGAGAGCGACAGGAATTTGTCGGCGTCACGCGTCATCACGGCGCGGATGCCGGGCTGCCCCTTCAGCTTTTCATTCAAGATCTTGGCAAAGGCGAGCGTGATGTCCTTCTCTGCCGCCTTGGTGGACGCCCCTGTGGCGCCGGCATCGATCCCGCCATGGCCAGCGTCGATCGCAATGACGAATTCGTCGGTCGCGGCTGCCGCAACCGGCAGCGCGCTCGTGGACGAAGCTGCTTCTTGCGGTTCGCTCCAGGCCTGGCCCGACACAAGGGCTGCGAAGTCCTGGGCAGGAACCAGTTCGGCATCAAGCACCAGCCGATAGCCGCCTTCGGCCTCGTTCGGCATCACGGTGGCGGTTGCAAGCCGCGCGGGACGTGCCGCCGTCAGAACCAGACGGGCGGAGGCGGCATCCATCGAGCCATAGCGAATGTCACTGAACAGTCCGGTCGCCTTCAAGTCGTCTTCCGCGAAGGCAAAGGCCGTGGCCGGAAGGTCGACGACGATCCGGTCGGGGTTGGCGATGTAGCGGGTGGCGATCGTCGGTGCGCGATCGAAATCGAGAACGATGCGCGTCCGCGCCTCGTCACCAGCGATGCGCGCGCCATAGGCTACGAGACGCTCGACAGGCGCCTCAGCGGTTACGGCCTGGACCGTGCCGACAACAGGCGCAATCGGCGCCAGCCAGACGAGCGCCGCCAGACCGATTCGGGCCCAAAGCGCAGGTTTTCGCCCCGCCGGTACCGCCAATGCTCTTGTCAAATCCTGCCCCCGTCGCGGCAACGTCACAACTGTGATACAAATCACAAGCCGCACGCTTCGCCATTTTCTGCAATTGTCCGCCGCATGCCTCGTCCTGTCGGCCCGATGAGCGTCGAAATTGCGGTTCGCAACCGCTTTCACCCTCGGAATCACGCGCACAGAGGCAGTGTCTCTAATTCACTGCCATTATGGCATAAATCCGTTTGCTCTTGCTATTGTGACGTAGAAAACATACAAGGCACACGAGGGATAAAAGTGCAAACGGGATAGAATTCCGCCCACGGCTGCCAACCTCAGATAATGGAATTGGCGCCTGTTCAACCGGACATTCATCTGCCGTCGCCGCATTTTTTCCTGAAACTGGTTCAACACGCCGACAAGGTCGGCACATCATCGGTGGCTCTCCACCATCAGCTCTTCACCGAGCATTCATCGGGCCCCGTGGGGTTCATATCATTGTCGTTGACGTACGGTTTTTGATGTCTTTGCAACAGGTTTACATAACCAGGAACGGATCGGGATCAGAAAGTGTCCCGCTGTCCGTCCGTATGTTGCAAACCCGGTCCTCCGTGCGTCCACATCTATATCCGGCGCACAGTCCGCTAGGTTCCAGCCGCTTTAAAGTTCAGCGCGCGGGTGGACCACCGACCGAGGGCGCCGAGGAGCACAGCTTAAATGGCAGACAAAATGCTAATCGACGCGTCTCACGAAGAAGAGACGCGCGTTGTCGTCGTTCGCGGTAACCGTATTGAAGAATTCGACTTCGAATCCCAACACAAGAAGCAGATACGCGGCAACATCTATCTGGCGAAGGTAACGAGGGTCGAGCCCTCGCTGCAGGCCGCTTTCGTCGATTACGGCGGCAACCGTCACGGCTTCCTGGCTTTCGCCGAAATTCACCCCGACTACTATCAGATCCCCCTCGCCGACCGTCAGGCACTGCTTCGTGCGGAAGCCGAAGAGCACCGCAAGGAAAACGACGTCGAAGGCGATGAGGTCTTCAACGACCCCGCCCAGCAAGATCAGCCCGACATCGGCATCAACACCACCAACTCCGTCACCTCGGCGATCGTCGATGACGTGGCAGCCGAACTGGCGGCTGAGGCCGATGCAGATGTAGCCGCGACAGCCGTCGTCGAAGGCGAGAGCGAAGCCGCAGCCGAAGAGCCTGTGGCCAAGGCCAAGCCGAAGCGTGTCCGCAAGCCGCGTGCCAAGAAGGTCGCCGCAGAGGAGACCGCAGCCGAAGAAGGCAGCGAAAGTTCTGATGACGTCGAAGGCGGCACGATCGCTGCCATAGTCGACATGGACGAGATTTCCGAAGAAGCCGGCGGACGCCGTGGTGGCCGTCGCGACGATGATGACGGCGACGATGATGACGACGATCACATCGAGGAAAAGGAAGAAATCGAATCCGTTGGCGCTGAAGACGCCATGGAAGAGGTTCCGGATCGCGTCGTGCGCAAGCCGCGCAAGCAGTACCGCATCCAGGAAGTGATCAAGCGCCGGCAGATCCTGCTGGTGCAGGTTGCCAAGGAAGAACGCGGCAACAAGGGTGCAGCGCTCACGACCTATCTGTCGCTCGCCGGCCGTTACTCGGTCCTGATGCCGAACACGGCGCGCGGCGGCGGGATTTCCCGCAAGATCACCCAGCCGACCGACCGCAAGCGTCTGAAGGAAATCGCCCGCGGCCTCGAAGTGCCGCAGGGCATGGGCGTGATCCTGCGTACCGCAGGTGCCAACCGCACCAAGGTCGAGATCAAGCGCGACTTCGAATATCTGATGCGCCTGTGGGAGAACGTCCGCACGCTGACGCTCGCCTCGACCGCGCCATGCCTCGTCTATGAAGAAGGTTCGTTGATCAAGCGCTCGATCCGCGACCTCTACAACAAGGACATTTCCGAGATCATCGTCTCGGGCGAAGAAGGCTATCGTGAAGCGAAAGACTTCATGAAGATGCTGATGCCGAGCCATGCCAAGGTGGTTCAGCCGTATCGCGACCTGCATCCGATCTTTGCGCGCTCGGGTATCGAAGCCCAGCTCGACAAGATGCTGCAGCCGCAGGTGACGCTGAAGTCGGGCGGCTACATCATCATCAACCAGACGGAAGCGCTCGTCTCGATCGACGTCAACTCCGGTCGCTCTACTCGCGAATACTCGATTGAGGACACCGCCCTCCAGACGAACCTCGAAGCGGCTGAAGAAGTCGCCCGCCAGCTGCGTCTGCGCGACCTGGCCGGCCTGATCGTCATCGACTTCATCGACATGGAAGAAAAGCGCAACAACCGCGCTGTCGAGAAGAAGCTCAAGGACTGCCTGAAGAACGACCGCGCCCGCATTCAGGTCGGCCGCATCTCGCATTTCGGCCTTCTGGAAATGTCGCGCCAGCGTATCCGCGCTTCGGTTCTGGAATCGACCACGCAGGTCTGCCCGCATTGTGCCGGTACCGGCCTCATCCGCTCGCAGTCGTCCGTTGCCCTGCATGTTCTGCGCGGCATCGAGGAGTTTCTGCTGAAGGCGACGACGCACGACATCATCGTGCACACGACGCCGGAGACGGCACTGTACCTCCTCAACCAGAAGCGCGACACGATTGTCGACTATGAAGGCCGCTTCGGCGTTTCGATCGTTATCGACGGAGGCATGCCCGCCCAGCATGGCGGCTCGCAGCACTTCACCATCGAGCGCGGCGAAGCCGTCGAGAACCCGGTGAAGATCGAGAGCCTGTTGTCGCTCCTGCCCGAGATCGAGGAAGAGGACGACTACGTTCCGGAACCCGAGGACGAAGACGAGGAAGAAATCGTCGTCGCTGCCGCCAAGGTCGAGAGCGCACCGCAGCAGGCGCGCGCCGACAGCGAAGAAGGCAATCGCAAGCGCAAGCGTCGTCGTCGTCGCCGCGGCAAGAATGGCCAGAACGGCAACGGCACGCATGCGGACGGCCAGAATGGCGACAACGGCACCGACCTCGATGACGAGGATGGCGACGAGGGCGAGGACGATGCCGGCGAGAGCAATGGCGAAATCCGCGCAATCGAAGCCGAAGGTGACGGCAATGGTGACGACGCCCAGAAGCGCAAGCGCCGCCGTCGCGGCAAGCGCGGTGGCCGTCGCAATCGTCCGGGCGAAGAAGGCTCGATGGAAGCATCCGACGAGAACGACGACAATGGTGACGGCGATGACGCGGACGATGCGCCCGTCGAGGCCGCAGCCATCGAGACCGTAGAGGTCGTTGCGCCGGAGACTGCAGAGGTCGTCGAGGAGGCTGTTGCGGCCACAAAGCCGAAGCCGCGCCGCACGCGCAAGGCCAAGGTGAGCGCCGAACCCGAAGCTGTGGCTGAGGTGGCACCTGCCGCCGTTGTCGCCGCGCCGGTGGCACCTGTCGCCGAGACCGTCGTCCAAGAAGCACCGGTTGCCGCACCGGCTCCGGTCACTGCGCCGGCCCCTGCCCCGGCTTCCGAAGAGGCAAAGGCCGCCCGCGCCAATCGCGAATCCAACGTGGCGTCGTCCGAACCAGTCGTGACTTCGGTCAAGGCCACGGAAGACAGCACCGATGCCAAGCCCAAGAAGGGCGGCTGGTGGCAGAAGCGCGGTGGTTTCTTCTAAGACCTGCGCGGTTGTGATCGAATGCAAGAAGGGCCCTTCAAGGGGCCCTTTTTTTTATCTCCAGGATCTCGCCGGTCAGGCGCTGGGACGTGCGCGTTTCATCACTGATGTCAGACCACCGGCGAAGGAAGTGTCATAGGCGTGGGCATAGCCGCATTTCTCTGCCACGCGGATCGATGCAGCGTGTTCTGGCGCCAGGATACAGACGGTCTGGCCATGGGTACCATGAGCATCGATCCACGCATGGGCGGCCTGCATGGCTTCGGTTGCGAGACCGCGCCCGTGGCTTGCCGAGACGATCGCCCAGCCGGCTTCCGGCGCGGAGCCGAGCGGTGGATCCATGTCGCGGTGAAAATCGGCGAAGCCCGCTTCTCCGAGGTAAAGCCCCGTCTCACGGTCCTCGATTACCCAATAGCCGAAGCCGAGGGCATGCCAGTGGCCGATATAGCGCAGGAGCCGGGACCAGGTTTCGCTTGACGTCGAGGGGCGACCGGTGATGTGGCGGACGATGGCGTCGTCCTGCCACATGGCGAGCATCGCCTCGAAATCCCCGAGCCGGTGGGCGCGCAACCGCGTCCGGTCGGTGAGAATGTCAGGCGCGCTGACCAGCTGGCTGATCCGTTGCGATATCATGACCCCACCTCCCCATGCCTTTGATCCGGCGACTTCAGAAACTGATTCAGCTTGCTTTCAAACCGAGTCAGCAAAATTCCCGAAGCCCTTGATTGCGAATCTATTTCGCTCAATGCCTAAGCGCTTTTCGGCAGCCACTTCTCCAACCGAACGGTCGCCTCGACCATGTCGGCCATGGTGCCGGCATAGGACAGTCGCAGTGCCAAATGGCCATCGATCGGATCGAAATCACGGCCGGGTGTGACGGCCACATCGGTCTCGGCGAGAATGCGCTTCGCAAAGCCCATGCTGTCATTCGTAAAGCTGCTTGCATCGACATAGGCGTAGAAGGCGCCGTCCATCGGCGACAGCAGCGGCAGGCCAAGCGCCGGCAGTCGGGCCATCAGGAAGTCGCGGTTGGCCTGACAGGCGGCCTTGTAGTGCTCCAGCTCGTCGGTCGCGCTCAGGGCGGCAAGCGCTGCGATCTGCGAGAGTTCCGGGGCGGAGATGTAGAGGCTCTGGGCGACACATTCGACGGGACGCACCAGTTCCTCTGGCAGCACCATCCAGCCGATCCGCCAGCCGGTCATGCAATAGTATTTGGAGAAGGAATTGATGATGACGGCATCGTCGCCGATCTCCAGCGCGGTCGCCTCTTCTGCGCCATAGGTCAGGCCGTGATAGATCTCGTCGGAGATCAGCGTGATGCCCTCACCCTGGCAGTAGTCATAGACGGCCTTCAGCTGCGCCTTGGTCGTGACCGTGCCGGTCGGGTTGGCGGGGCTTGCGAGCAGCACGCCCTTGAGGCGAACGCCCGCTTCGGCCTGCGCAAGTTCCAGACTTTCCGGCGTCAGCGTGAAGCCGGTATCCGGACCAACGGCGACCTCGACCACTTTCAGGCCAAGCGCTGCCAGGATGCTGCGATAGGCGGGATAGCCGGGCCTGGCGATTGCCACGGCATCGCCGACATCGAAGAGCGAGAGGAAGGCAAGGTTGAAGCCCGCCGACGAGCCCGTGGTGACGACAATGCGGTTCCAGTCGACGGAGACATTGTGGCGACGCCGGTATTCCTCGGCGAGCGCCTGGCGAAGGCCGATCAGCCCAAGCGCATCGGTATAGCCGATACGGCCGCCTTCCAGCGCTTGGCGGGCGGCATGAAGCGCCGCCTGCGGTGCAGGATGGCCGGGTTGACCAACGGCCATGGAGATAACCGGGCGGCCCTCCTGGCGTCTGCGGGTAGCCTCAGCCAGGATGTCCATGGCGTGGAAGGGTTCGACGGCACTGCGCTTGGAAATGGAAATCAACGGATCGCTCCTCGGTCTGACGCCCGACATTTGCCGCAAAGCGCGTGGCATCACAATGGAGAGGCTGGACAAGGCAGTGCAAAAAAGCCATTCCGCTTGAAAGCATGAGCCTTTAGGCTCGATATCAGCCGGTGGCGACGAGCCGATATCGGCACGCCTGACGAATGAAGACGGCAAGGACGAGGAACAACATGGCCCTGAACTTCAAGATGATCGCCAGCGCAAGCGTGGCACTCCTTCCCGCCCTGATGCCGCTTCCGGCCGTGGCTCTCGACGAGGCACAGAAGAAGGAATTCGGCGAATTCATCCGCGAATACCTGATCGCGAACCCCGAGATCATGCTCGAAGTGCAGGATGCCCTGCAGAAGAAGCAGGAAGAGATCCGCTCGCAGCGCTCGGCCGAGGCCCTTTCGACCAATCAGGATGCGATCTTCAACTCGGCCTATGATCTGGCCATCGGCAATCCGCAAGGCGATGTCACCGTGGTCGAGTTCTTCGACTACAATTGTGGCTATTGCCGCCGCGCCCATGCCGACATGGAAGCCGTCATCGCCGAGGACAAGAATGTCCGCTACGTCCTGAAGGAATTCCCGATCCTTGGACCGGACTCGGAAGCCGCGCACAAGGTCTCGGATGCCGTGCGCAAGCTGTCGCCCGACAATTACGGTGCCTTCTTCCGCGCCATGATGACCCAGGACGGCCGGGCCTCGGAAGAGAGCGCCATTGCCATTGCCGGCGAACTCGGCATCGCCGAGGATGCCATCCGCGCCAAGATGGCCGAAAGCCCGAATTCCGCACAAGTGCAGGAAGCCTATAAGCTGGCGACCAGCCTTGGCATCACCGGCACGCCTTCTTACGTGATCGGCAATGAAACCGTTCCCGGCGCCGTTGGCAAGGAAGCGATCGTCGCCAAGGTCGGCAATGTCCGCGCCTGCGGGAAGGCCACCTGCTAAGGGGCGACCTGCTGAAGGCAAAACCACTCTTTTCCCCTCCCCGCGCCTGCCCAATACCCGGTTTTCCGGGGACGGTTTGGCGCGATCACGGCAAAGGGCTTTCCCTACAGGGGCTCTCGGTCTATAGGAGGCGGTTGAAAGTCGACGGAAGCGTAGATGAGCAAAACCATTTTCGTGCTGAACGGCCCCAATCTCAACATGCTGGGAAAGCGGGAACCGGGGATCTATGGCGGCAAGACGCTCGCCGATATCGAGGCAGACTGCAAGGCCGCCGGCGCCGAACTCGGGCTGACCATCGACTTCCGCCAGTCCAATCATGAGGGTGACCTCGTGAGCTGGTTGCACGAGGCAGGCGAGAAGTCGGTCGGCGTCGCAATCAATGCCGGAGCCTATACGCACACGTCGATTGCCCTGCATGACGCGATCAAGGCCGTATCCCCGCTTCCGGTGATCGAGGTGCATATTTCCAACGTGCATGCGCGCGAGGAATTCCGCCATAAATCGGTGATAGCGCCCGCGTGCAAGGGCGTGATCTGCGGCTTCGGACCTCATAGCTACATCCTGGCGCTTCAGGCGCTGAAAACCATCACGCAATAACAAGAATTACAGGACATCCACCCATGGCTGAAAAGAAATCGGGCATCGATCAGAAGCTGATCCGCGATCTCGCGAACATCCTCAACGACACCGATCTCACCGAGATCGAAGTGGAGCAGGACGACCTGCGCATCCGCGTTTCGCGCAACGGCACCCCTGTGATGATGCCGCAGCAGATGCAGGGCTATGCCTACCAGGCACCGGCCGCACCGGCTGCTGCTCCTGCCGCTGTCGCTGCACCCGCTGCCCCTGCCGCCCGTGACCTTTCCAACGCTGTCACCGCACCGATGGTCGGAACCGTTTACCTGTCGCCGGCCCCGGGCGCGCGCGCCTTCGTTGAAGTCGGCCAGATGGTCAAGGAAGGCCAGACGCTTCTCATCATCGAAGCCATGAAGACCATGAACCAGATCCCCTCGCCCAAGTCCGGCAAGGTCGTCGAGATCGTTATCGATGATGCAAGCCCGGTCGAATACGGCGAGCCTCTCGTGATCATCGAGTAAGCCGATGACAGCCATCTCGAAGATCCTCATCGCCAACCGCGGCGAAATTGCGTTGCGCGTTCTGCGCGCCTGCAAGGAGCTCGGCATTCAGACGGTGGCGGTTCACTCCACCGCCGACGCTGACGCCATGCATGTGCGGCTTGCCGACGAAAGCGTGTGCATCGGCCCGCCGCCGTCGCGCGACAGCTATCTCAACATCCACCAGATCGTGGCTGCCTGCGAGATCACCGGCGCTGACGCAGTGCATCCGGGCTACGGCTTCCTGTCTGAGAACGCCAAGTTCGCCGACATCCTCGACGCCCATGGCATCACCTTCATCGGACCGACGGCTGAACATATCCGCCTGATGGGCGACAAGATCACGGCAAAGAAGACCGCGGTCGAACTCGGCATTCCCGTCGTTCCCGGCTCGGACGGCGAAGTAAAGCCGGAAAACGCGCTGGAAATCGCCCGCGAAATCGGCTTCCCCGTGCTGATCAAGGCGACGGCCGGTGGCGGTGGTCGCGGCATGAAGGTGGCAAAGACCGAGGAAGAGCTGGAAGAGGCTGTTTCGACGGCGCGCTCCGAAGCGCTCGCGGCCTTCGGCAACGACGCCGTCTACATGGAAAAATACCTCGGCAAGCCGCGCCATATCGAGGTGCAGGTCGTCGGTGACGGTGCCGGCAACGCCATCCACCTCGGTGAACGCGACTGCTCTTTGCAGCGCCGCCACCAGAAGGTCTGGGAAGAAGCCAATTCTCCGGCCCTCAACGTCGAGCAGCGGATGAAGATCGGTTCGATCTGCGCCGAAGCCATGAAGAAGATGAAGTACCGGGGCGCCGGCACGATCGAATTCCTCTACGAAAACGGCGAGTTCTATTTCATCGAAATGAACACCCGCCTGCAGGTGGAGCATCCGATCACCGAAGCCATCACCGGCATCGACCTCGTGCATGAGCAGATCCGTGTCGCTTCCGGCGCCGGCCTCTCGGTCACGCAGGACCAGGTGGTGTTTTCGGGCCATGCCATCGAATGCCGCATCAATGCCGAGGATCCGCGCACCTTCGTGCCCTCGCCCGGCACGATCACGCATTTCCATGCACCAGGTGGCCTCGGCGTTCGCGTCGATTCCGGCGTCTATGCCGGCTACAAGATCCCGCCCTACTATGACAGCCTGATCGGCAAGCTGATCGTGCATGGACGCACCCGCGTCGAATGCATGATGCGTCTGCGCCGCGTGCTCGACGAGTTCGTCGTCGACGGCATCAAGACGACGCTGCCGCTGTTCCAGGATCTCGTGGCCAATCAGGACATCGCCAACGGCGACTACGACATCCACTGGCTGGAAAAATATCTGGCCGAAACTTCGGCCAAGTAAAAAATGGCTGGGCGACGCAGCAGGGACCGAAGCATCACTCCGGAGCTCCTGCTGCGCGCCTATTCCATCGGCATGTTCCCGATGTCGGAATCGGCCGATGACCCCGAACTCTTCTGGGTCGAGCCAGACATCCGCGGGATTATCCCGCTCGACGACTTCCACGTCTCGAAAAGCCTGCAAAAGGCGATCCGCAAAGCCCCCTTCGACATCCGCTTCGACACCGCCTTCGACCAGGTGGTGGCCAAATGCGCGGAAGCGGCAGACGACCGGCCGAGCACCTGGATCAACCAGACCATCCGCGACCTCTACAGCGCGCTGCACCGCCTCGGCCACGCCCATAGCGTCGAAGCCTGGGAGGGCGGCGAACTCGTCGGCGGCCTCTACGGCGTCACGCTCGGCTCCGCCTATTTCGGCGAGAGCATGTTCTCACGACGCACCAATGCCTCGAAGATCTGCCTCGTGCATCTGGTGGAGCGGTTAAGGGAGCGCGGGTTTACGCTGCTCGACACGCAGTTCACCACGGAGCATCTGAAGACGTTCGGGGCGGTGGATATTCCGAAGGCGGAGTATGGGGTGTTGCTGGACCGGGCGATGGAGAGCGAGACGGTTAGGTTTTAGAGGGTGGGGTTCTTGTCGAGGCGACATATCTCAGCGATTACTAGTAGCCCTTCTTGCCTAACTATTAATTGCATTCCGGATTTACGCGCTACGCTGTGTTACGAAAAACGTCTCCTTTGTAAAAACTGCGGTTACAGTCGTCGCCGAGGCACAACGAAAGAGTGGTTAGGGCATGCTTCCAAACGATCCGCTCGGACGAAGATGGCTTGACTTGTCTGGTGCCAATCCAAGCCTCGTCAGTCAATTTCGACCGGTAATGGTCTCCTTTTTGGGGTTCGATCTCAACAAAAACCCAAAACTCATGGGAACAGGCTTCATAATTGCCGGCAATGAAGCATTCTATGTGGTGGTCACGGCGAGACACGTCATCGATGGGCTTCAGTTGTTCCAGAGGCCGCTAAGACACGCTCCATCCGCTGTGCCCGGGCTTTTCATTCAGCCCAAAGTATCTCTCGATCCACGTCATCTAAAAGTCCTGCGCACTGATCAAGGCAGCGCGCGGCTCATGAACGTCGCATACGTGACCTATGCTGAAAACCTAGATGTTGCTCTATGCTTGATCACCCCCCAAGAAAGTGAAGAAGGCTTAGTACCTTATGCAGTTCCACTTGACTGCGGCACACCGTCGGTGGGTGATATAGTTCATCTTGTCTCATGCGGCGGCATGGATGTCTCGGAAACATCGCCACCTCTTGAACCAGATGGAAAAGGTCAGGCTCTGCGCATCGAAAGATCAGTCTGTATCAGGATGGGAACTGTAACTGCAGTTCACAAACACGGATACAATCAATATCGGTTCCCATGCTTCTCTACGTCCATTCCAGCCGAACACGGAATGAGCGGAGGCTTTGTTTACAAGCCTAGAGACGGAAAAATGGTTGCAGCGTGTGGCATAGTCTCGGCAGATTTGGACCTTACACACAGACCTAGGGTAGATTTCAGCAGCAAAGAAGAGTCAGTCATCTCATGCGCTTGGCCTCTGCTCGGCTTCAACCTTCCCGTCAGCATCTTGCCAGACGGGACCACGTCGAACGCGTTAATATTGGATCTAGTTAAGGCTGGAGACATGCCTACTTACGAAGATAGCGCTGATTTTTTCGAAATCGCGGATGCTGAAGATCATGGACTCCGGCTGCGGTGCAAGAGCTGAATCGAACTTCCTCCACTATCTGGCTCAACCCTCCGGCTGTATGCGAACGATCTCTGTTTAAGTGCGAAAAACTGCAATCAATAAGAGTTTTTTGCCTTCATCTCCCCCTTGAACCGGACCCAAGGTCATAGCCTAGAACCGTCTCAATCGACGGTGGAGGTGACATGGCTGACGACAGAACAAAGGACTCTTGGCTAACTGCGGCGCAGTGCGCCAAGCGCACTGGGCTGACCGTGCGGGCGCTCAGGATCTATGAGGCGGCGGGGCTTCTGGCTCCGCGGCGGACGGAGAAGAACTGGCGGCTCTACGGGGCGCAAGATCTGGCGCGGCTTACTGAAATCCTGACGCTGAAGCGGCTCGGGCTGACGCTGGAGCAGATCAGTCGGCTGCTGGCCGGGCAGGCGACTGATCTTGAGCGTGTCCTGTTCGTCCAGGCGAGTGCGCTCAGGGAACAGATGGTGCGCGTCCAGCAGAGCCTCACCCTCATCGATACCATGCAAACAAAGATGGCAACCGGGGAGATCCTCTCCATGGACGACCTGCTCGCACTCGCAAGGAATCATTCGATGACCGAAACAACCTCCGACACCATCGCCTGGCGGCGTTATGACCAGATGCGGCCTCGCACGGAGCGTGCGATCGACAGCAGGCTCTATGCCGACTACGCGGGGCATTATCGGCTCGACACGGTCGTCTTGACCATTCGCCACGAGGATCAGAGGCTTTTTGCCCGTGTCACCGGGCAGGTCGAACTTGAGCTCTTTTCCGAAGAGGTCGACCGGTTCTTCTACAAGGCTGTGCCGGCGCAGATCAGCTTCATCCGGAATGCGGAGGGGATGGTCACTGCCCTGACCCTGCATCAGAACGGACACGCAGAGACCGCCGAGCGGGTGGAGACTGGCGCCGCCGCAACGTTAGAGGCGACACTGGCCGAGAGGATCAGGGAGAAGCGTCCCGTTGAGAACAGTCGGCTTCTTTTACAAGAGCTCGTGCACCAGCACCAGAAGGGGGAACCCGATTATGCCAAGATGACGCCACCGCTTGCCGCGATCGCGCGCGAACAGGCCGAGATCATCCGGGGCAAGTTGCAGCGGCTTGGAGCCTTGAAAGACATCACGTTCAAGGGTGTGACGGATGACGGCTGGGACGTCTACGATGTGAGCTTCGAGAAGGGATGCCAGGAATGGAGTTTTTCGCTGGCGTCAGACGGGCGATTCGACGGGATGATAATGCGGCGGACAATGTGAGGCCTGTCTAACTCCACCTCAGCTCGTCCGCCCCCTCGGCCGCTTCAACATCCCTCTAAACAGCCCCCGCTTCTCGATCGGCTCGAACACTGCGTCCGAACCCTCCGGGTCGAGGATCTCGTGGTCGGCGAGCCATTCTTCGAGGTCTGATATCGCCGGCGTCTTATAGGGCTTGAGTGTTTCACCCCCTGCGGCCTTGTTTTTTGCCCTCAGCTGCTCGATGGCTGCAATCAGCGAGCCACATTGAGCGATGGCCCGGTCGATCGTCTCGGGCGTCACCCCCAGATGCTCGGCCAGCAGGTCGTTGCGGAAGCTTGTGATCTTCGCCGAGAGGTCTTCCGAACCGCCCGCCTCAAGCGCCACGTCGCATTCCTGGTCGAAGCGCATCGAGCGGTTGTTGATGTTGGAGGAGCCAACGCGGAGATACTGGTCGTCGACGATCATCAGCTTGGCGTGGACGTAGATCGGCTGGCCCTTGGCAGTGACCGGGTGGTAGATCTTGAAGCGTCCGTAGTCGTCGTGTCGGCGCATGGATTCGGCAAGCCGGGCGCGGGCCGTGTCCATGGCGATCGTGCCGAGCCAGTTGTCCGAGATGACAGGATTGATCAGCACGAATTCCGGCCCGTCCGGTTCGGCGAGCCTGCGGGCGATGGCCTGTGCGATGGCGCGCGAGGCGAAATACTGGCTTTCGGCATAGACGGTGTGCCGGGCCGCGTTGATCATGTCGAGATAGAGCTGCTCGATCTCGGTGACGGCGCTCTCGTTCTGATAGGCCGGGCTCGTGCGGGCGATCGCGAGGTTGACGCTGCCGAAGGAGAAGTTCGGCGCAACCTCCGCCTGAGCCGGCTCTGACGTCACCGGGGCCACGTCCTTTCCGCCGGCACGCGTCCAGCGATGACGGCAGAGTTCGCCGAGCGCCTGCGCGGCAGGACCGGTGAAACGGCTCGAGATGTCGTGCCAGGGGCCGTAGGGCTTGCCATTGGGGCGGCGCCTGTCGGGGTTTTCGTCGAGATGCTCGCGCGTGTCCCAGCGATCGAGCGTCACGTCGATGCCGCCGCAATAGGCAACCGCGTCATCGATCACCAGCATCTTCTGATGGTGCGAACTCCCCAGGGGATGCTTGCCGTCGAGGCGGACGGTAATCTGCCTGTTCCATTTCCAGCGCAAGAGATAGGGCAGGTTCGAAGGCCTCGCCCAGCTGGCCAGTGGAGCCGGGCTCCACAGCAGGATCCTGATTTCGAGGCCCGGCGTTCGACGGGCCAGCCAGAGCAGGAAGTCGCCAACCCGGCGGGGGGCTCCATCATCGATCTTGGGATGACCAAGGGTGATCGTAGCATCGAAGTCCCAGCCGACAAAGAAGATCACCCGCTTTGCCGCCATCATCGAGGCACG
The DNA here is from genome assembly GCF_009650195.1 of Agrobacterium sp. MA01. Taxonomy (NCBI): domain Bacteria; kingdom Pseudomonadati; phylum Pseudomonadota; class Alphaproteobacteria; order Hyphomicrobiales; family Rhizobiaceae; genus Agrobacterium; species Agrobacterium sp. MA01. Next base: position 1,417,673 of record NZ_CP045854.1, on the reverse strand, counting down.
GATCGAGGCGAAATAGTCATTGGCATCGATCAGGATCGAAAAGTCGTTGGCTTTCTCGACGCGCCAGCAGTTCCGGGAAGGCGAAAAAAAGGGGGAAGGCGCCATCTCATACTCCAGACACTGGGTCGCCATATCCGGCTATCGCAATGGTGGCGTGAGGTCCAGTCTTTAGGGTCGTGGCTACGCTCCGGCTTGCTGACCGCCGGGGATGAGAATGCCCGGCGCACACCGTATTCCAAGAGCGGACGCCTCACCCGGTATGTGTCGACGCGCAAGCTGTTGTTCCCCGCCCCGCGCAACCAATCGCGCCTCCAGTCGTTCTCCCTTCGAAACACTTTGGAAGGGAGCGGATAATGGCGAAGGATGATGCGACGGTGACGTATGACGGGCCGGCAGGCGGCTGGGGTTCGCTTCGGGGCATTGCCCGGATCGCCGGCGACGAAGGCATCAGCGCCGGGGCGATCGCGACACTTCTGGAACAGAACAAGCCGGGTGGTTTCGCCTGTGTCTCCTGCGCCTGGACGAAGCCCGCCGATCACCATCCCGTCGAATTCTGCGAAAACGGTGCCAAGGCAACGCTCTGGGAGCTGACCAGCCGAACGGCCACTCCGGATGTCTTTGCCCGGCACAGCGTGACCGAGCTCAAGACCTTCAGCGATTACGATCTGGAGCAGCTGGGACGGCTGACCCATCCGATGCGTTATGACCGGGCGAGCGACCATTACGTGCCCTGCTCCTGGGACGAGGCATTCGCCGAGATCGGGCGCGAGTTGAAGGCCATGGATCCGAAGAAGACCGTCTTCTACACCTCCGGCCGCGCCAGCCTTGAGACGTCCTATTGCTGGGCGCTGTTTGCCCGGGCCTATGGGCACAACAACCTGCCCGACAGTTCCAACATGTGCCACGAGACGACGTCGGTGACGCTGAAACAGGTGATCGGCTCGCCGGTCGGCACTGTCGTGCTCGACGATTTCAAACATTGCGACGCGATCTTCTTCTTTGGCCAGAATACCGGCTCGAACAGCCCGCGCTTCCTGCATGTGCTGCAGGCGGCGGTCAGGCGCGGCTGTCGGATCGTGACCTTCAACCCCGTTCGCGAGCGGGGGCTGGAAAGCATGATCAATCCGCAGGAACCGACGGCGATGGTGACGGGCAGCGAAACGGCGCTCTCCTGCCAGTATCACCAGGTGAAACCGGGCGGTGACATCGCCGTGCTCCTTGGGCTCTGCAAACATGTTCTGGCCGCTGACGATGCGGCGCAAGCCGATAACCGTCAGGTCATCGACCGGGCCTTCATCGCCGAGCATACCGTCGGCTTCGAAGACTTCGAGGCGCGGCTGCGGGCGCTCGACTGGGCCGAGATCGAGGACGTCTCCGGGCTCACGCGTGCGGCGATCGAGGCGGCGGGGACCGTCTATGTGGAAGCCGAGAACACCATCGGCATCTATGGCATGGGCCTCACCCAGCATGTGCATGGCTTCGAGAACATTTCGACCTACACCAACCTGCTGCTGATGAAGGGCAATATCGGCCGACAGGGCGCCGGGATTTCACCCGTGCGCGGTCATTCCAATGTCCAGGGTCAGCGCACCGTCGGCATTGCGGAAAAGCCGGAACTCGTGCCGCTCGATCGGCTCGCGGAAATGTTCGCTTTCTCGCCGCCGCGCGAGAAGGGCATGAACACGGTCGAGGCCTGCGAGGCCATTCTCAAGGGCGAGGTCTCGGCTTTTGTCGCGCTCGGCGGCAATTTTCTGCGCGCGATCCCCGAACAGAAAGCGATGGAGGAGGCCTGGTCGCGGCAGCGGCTCACGGTCCAGATCGCCACCAAGCTCAATCGCGGTCACCTGTTCAACGGCGACATCGCCTATCTCCTGCCCTGTCTCGGGCGCAGCGAAATGGATCCATTGACCGGCCATCCGCAAGTCGTGTCGATGGAGGACAGCCTGAGCTGCGTTCACGGGTCTGTCGGCAAACGCACGCCGGCGAGCGAACACCTGAAATCCGAGATCGAGATCGTCAGCCGGCTCGCTGAGGCGACCCTGCCGCAAAACCCGAAAATGCTGTGGAGCCACTGGGCGCGCGACACGGCGTCCGTCCGCGATCTGATGGAGAAGACCTATCCGGAGGAATTCCGCGATTTCAATGCCCGGATCTTTACGCCCGGTGGCTTCTATCGCGGCAACTCCGCCCGCGAGCGCGAGTGGAAGACGGAGAGCGGCAAAGCCGAGTTCGTCACGCCCGAGATGCTCTCGGCCACCGGGTTTCAGCCAACACCGGGCCGAATGAGCCTGGTGACCCTGCGCAGTAACGACCAGTTCAACACGACGGTCTATGGCTATAGCGACCGTCTGCGAGGCATCGAGGGCAAGCGCGACGTGCTGCTGATCAGCCCCGCCGAGATCGAGCGGCATGGGCTCACCGTCGGCGAGCGCGTGACGCTGGTGAGCGATGCCGAGGATGGGGTCGACCGTCGCGTCGGCGGGCTTGAGGTCCTGCCCTTCGACCTGCCGGACGGCTGCGTCGGCGGCTATTACCCGGAGCTCAATCCGCTGGTGCCGCTTGCGCATCACGACCGCGCGTCAAAAACCCCGGCCTACAAGTCGGTGCCGGTCCGGATCGAGCGAGGCGGCTGAGGTCGTTCCATCCGGCTTCTCCGATCTCCCGAGCCGATGGAACAATTTGCATGGAACAATGTGGCGTCACGCGTGTTGCCCTCGCAGGGCAGCGGCCGAACGGAGGGTGCGCGTGCGCGGGGCAATGACCGACTTTGACGGCAATTCGGGACTGACATCATGAACCTCGATATCTATTGCGGCCCGGCGCCGACACCGGAGATGCTCTGGCGTGACTGGAATTTCGATCCGCCCCTGCTTGCGGCGATCGGTGCGATTTTCGTGCTTCTGATGACCACGGCCAGCAATCCGCGGCAGCGGATGGCGGCCGGTGCTGCCCTTGTGGTGATGCTAATCGCCTTCGTCTCACCGCTCTGTGCGCTGGCGTCTGCGCTGTTTTCGGCCCGGGTCCTGCACCACATCCTGCTCGTCACGTTTCTGGCGCCGTTCATCATTCTTGCAATCCCGCCCAAGGCGCGCGAGCGTCAACCCCTGCCGGCGCAGCTCTCCTTTCTCGTGCACACGATCCTGATGTGGACCTGGCACGCCCCGGAGCCCTATCTCTTCGCCCTCTCATCGCCTGCCGCCTACTGGCTGATGGAACTGACGCTGATCGGGTCGGCGGTCTGGCTCTGGTACGACATTCTTTCGCCACGGCGCACGGTCGGGCCTTCGGTGGCACTTCTGCTAGGCACGACGATCCAGATGGGCATGCTGGGGGCTTTGCTGACATTTTCGCGCGAGCCGCTGTTTGCCGCGCATATGGACACAACGCATCCCTTCGGCCTCTCCCCGCTCGCCGACCAGCAGCTTTCAGGGCTTCTGATGTGGGTGCCGGCGGCCCTGCCCTATCTCTTCGCCGCTCTTCTCAAGCTGCGCAGTCTGTTTGCGGGACGAAGCTTCGACAGCGAGGCGCCACGCTGATGATCGCCCTCCTGAAATTCGTCCATATCGCAGCCATTGCCATCTGGACCGCCGGGCTTATCAGCCTGCCGAGCCTCTACGTCCAGCGGGCACATGTCGAAAACGACGATGCGCTCTACCGCATGCAGCGGATGACACGCTTTGCCTTTGTCGTGCTGATCTCGCCGGCGGCCTTCCTGGCGGTCGCAAGCGGGATTGCGCTCAGTTTCATGAGAGAGGTGTTTGCACCCTGGTTTTCATGGAAACTCGCCTTTGTCGGGCTGCTGGCCATCTTCCACGTCTTTTCCGGACTGGTGGTCATCCGGCTTTTCAGAAAGGGGGAAGTCTATCCGGCCTGGCGCTTTGTCGTGGCGACCGTGAGCTGCGGCGTCGTGGTGCTGGCGATCCTCATTCTCGTGCTGGCCAAGGAGGCGCCCCAGTTCACCCTGCCTCCGGTCATGTCCGAGCCGGGCGGGCTGAAGCGCCTTCTCGAACCACTCAATCCTTGGGCGACACCATGAGGCCGATTCCGTGATCGAAGATCAGCTTACCACCGTGCCAGCCAGCAACACCGGTCAGGACGGCCGCCAGAACCGAGAGCAGCATGCCATGCGGCAGAACCACATTGGGATCGATGAGCCGCAAGCCCCAGTTGGCGCCGGCAACCGAGATCAGGGTAATGGCCGCAATCGCATGGGCCCAGCTTGCGGCACGCGCGCGAATGCCGGGCACGAGCAAGAGCTCGGCCGTTCCGACCAGGCCCGCGGCGACACCGGCCCCAAACGCCGTGCCGGAGGACCAGAGGCCGACGCGCAGCCAGAAGGGGTCCGCCGTGAACCAGTAGAAGACATCGACGGCGAGCGTGCCGAAGACCAAGGCAATCGGGAAATGCACGCTCATGGCATGCAAGGGGTGACCGGCAACCGCGACGGCGGAGGTCTTGTCCTTTTCTTCCAGCTGTTCAATGACGGGATTGGCAGCGTCGGTTTGAGATGTTTCGGCCATGGGGGTTCTCCGTTTGCGGGGAAAAGGCCTGTGATCGGCGGAATGTTCCATCGCCTTGCGCCGCTCTCTCTGGGGGCGCTGTTTCTCACTTCCTGTTCCGGCGATCTCTCAGCGCTTGATCCCGCAGGGCCTTATGCAGGCGCGATCGCCGACCTCTGGTGGATCATGCTTTTCGGGGCCGGATTGATCCTTTCGCTCGTGCTCGTGCTTCTCGGCCTCGTTTTCTTCAGGCCCGGCTTCGGACGCAGCCTTTCACCCAAGGGCTGGATGATCGCCGGCGGGCTGTTCCTGCCTGTTCCCGTGCTGATCGCGCTGATGACCTATGGCATGGCGCAGGGGGAATATCTGATTGGCGCCTGGCAGAACGAGCCGGTGGTCGCCCGTGTCGAGGCGCATGGCGCCATGTGGCAATGGGGCTTCCGTTACCCGGATCTCGGGGATGGTGTCACTACCGTCGGGACCTTGCATATTCCGGCCGGCGGCGTGGTGGAGGTGCGGGTCACCAGTGCCGATGTCGTGCACAGTTTCTGGATACCGAGGCTCGCCGGCAAGATCGACGCCGTGCCTGGGCATGAGACGGTCGTGCGCATCCGGGCCGATGTGCCGGGCCGCTATGGCGGCATCTGCGCCGAATATTGCGGCAACGGCCATGCCGGCATGCGCTTCACCGTCGAAGCCCATCCGCCCGAAACCTATCGCCAACGTCTCACAGCACTGTCCGCAGGAGTGTCCGCACCATGAACGATGCCAGACCCGAGACGGGCTATCAGACACCGGAAACGGCGATCCGGCTGCACCATGAGCTCGACGCCGTCTGGGGCTCGGGCCATGGCCTCGAGAGGCTGTCGGCGGTGAACCACACCGTTGTCGGCAAGCGCTTCATGGTGACGGCACTCGTGTTCTTCGCGATCGGCGGCGTGCTTGCCATGCTGATCCGGGCACAGCTCGCCTCGACCAACAGCGCCTTCCTCGATGCCGCCCAATATGCCCAGGTCTTCACGATGCATGGCGTCATCATGATGTTCCTGTTCGCCATCCCCTTCTTCGAGGGCCTGGCGATCTATCTCCTGCCGAAGATGCTCGGTGCCCGCGATCTCGCCTTCCCGCGCATGTCTGCCTATGGCTACTGGTGCTACCTGTTTGGCGGCACCTTCCTGGTCGCAGCCCTCCTCTTCGGCATTGCCCCAGATGGCGGCTGGTTCATGTATACGCCGCTCTCCTCGCGGCCCTATTCCCCCGGCATCAATGCCGATGTCTGGCTGCTCGGCATCACCTTCGTCGAGATCTCGGCGCTGTCAGCGGCGATCGAGATCATGGTGACGATCCTCAAGCTCCGGTCACCGGGCATGTCGCTCACGCGGATGCCGATCTTCGCCTGGTACATGTTGGTGGTCGCGGCGATGATGATCATCGGCTTCCCGCCGCTGATCCTCGGCTCCATTCTGCTGGAGGTGGAGCGGGCCTTCGACCTGCCCTTCTTCGACCCTACACGCGGCGGCGATCCGCTGCTCTGGCAGCACCTGTTCTGGCTGTTCGGCCATCCGGAGGTCTACATCATCTTCCTGCCCGCGGCCGGCGCGCTATCGACCATCATTCCGGTTCTGTGTCGCACCCGGCTAGAGGGCTACGGTCTGATAGTTGCGGCGATCGTCGCCATGGCTTTCCTGTCCTTCGGGCTCTGGGTGCACCACATGTATACGGTGGGCATTCCGCATGTAGCGCTCTCTTTCTTCTCGGCGGCCAGTGCGCTGGTTGCCATCCCCACCGGCATCCAGATCTTCGCCTGGCTTGCCACCATGGCGCATGGCAGGCCCCGCTATTCCATCCCCATGCTGCATGTCTTCGGCTTCTTCTTCGTCTTCGTGGCGGGAGGTCTGACCGGCGTCATGCTGGCCATGGTGCCCTTCGACTGGCAGGCGCATGACACACACTTCGTCGCGGCGCATCTGCATTACGTGCTGGTCGGCGGCTTCGTCTTTCCGATGATGGCGGCCGCCTATTACTGGCTGCCGCACATCACCGGGCGCCAGCCCGTGCAGCATCTGTCGAAGCCAGCCTTCTGGCTGATCTTCATCGGCTTCAACGTCACCTTCTTCATCATGCATCTGACGGGCCTGCGCGGCATGCCGCGCCGGGTCTTCGAATACCCACAGGCCGCCGGCTGGGAGGTCTTGAACTTCATCTCCTCGGTCGGCAGCTTCGTGATGACGATCGGTTTTGCGCTGGTGGCTCTCGACCTGATCATGCTCATTCGCCATGGCCGGCCATTCCGTCGTGACCCTTGGGAAGCCGGCACGCTGGAATGGGCGACGCCCACGCCGCCGCCGTCCTATAATTTCGGCTCGTTGCCACACATCGACATCCGCGCCGATGCGCTCGCGCCGCGCAGCCTCGGTCCGGAGCTCGCCGCCGGACGGGGCTATCTCGGCTTCATGCGCAATGGCTGGATGGAAACGCTGACCGTCGACATGGTGAGCGGTCGCCTCGACCATGTGGTCATCCTGCCCCGCCCGACCTATCTGCCGCTCTGGACGGCGATCGCGACGGCCGCCTTCTTCGCCAGTCTGCTCGCCAAGATCTACTGGTTCACACCCGTCGCCTTCGTGGCGGTCGTCATCCTTTTCTTCCTCTGGACGCCGGCGACGGGGCTGAAGCAGGATGTCGGCCCGCTGGAAGTCGGGCGCGGCGAGCGGGCTCTGCATCACCAGGAAGTGGCGCAACCGCCCTCGTGGTGGGCCGTGGTCTTTGCGCTCGCCGCCAATGCGACGCTCTACACGTCACTGGTCTTCGGCGCCTTCTTTCTCTGGCTATCCGCCCCCAACTGGCCGCCGCCGGATCTCGACTTCACCTTCGTTCTGCCATCGCTGATCGGTGCTGGCACGCTCGTCACAGCCGCCATCGCCGGACGGTTCGCCAATGGTCAGGCCGGTCGGACGGTCACGAGCCTCGCGGTGACGCTTGTCGCACATATGATCAGCGTCGGCGCGGTCGCGGTACTGCTGATGTCAATCCCGGCGCCAACCGGGCATGCTGCCTCTGCGGCCGCCTTTGCCGTCGCCGTTTACGTCGGGCTGCATGCGGCGATCGGCGCGGTGCTGGCGATCTACGGTCTGTGGCGCTGGAACAGCGGGTATATCGGGCCGTCACGCATGCTCGATCTGCGGATCGGGCGGCTGTGGCACGACTATACCGCCGTTGCCGGTCTGATCGGGCTCGCCTTCCCCTTCGTGTTGCAGAGCCTCACCGGGATCGGAGGGCGATGAGATGAAAGTATCCCCGTTCGTCCTGCTGCTCACAGGCTTCGTGATCTGGTCAGGCGCCTTCCTGCTTCTCTATGGGGTGCAGGCGACAGGATGCCATCTCGGCTGGCACCAGATCGATGTCGGCCCGACCTCGGCGCTGCGACTTTTGCTGGCGGTGATGCTCGTCATCGTCTTGGCGCTGATCGGTGGGCTACACTGGTTTGCGACCAGGGCACTCACAGAGCCGCAAACCGATGAGGTACGGCTGCTGCACAAGATCGGCGGAATGCTGCAGGCGGCCGCCCTGGTGGCGACGCTGATCACCTATGGCGGGGTAATGTGGCTGACCTTGTGCTAGAGGCTCGCCTCAACCACGGCTAGCTGCGACGATCTTGGCGACGCCGATCTTGCTCTCTTCGCTCATCTCTTCAAAGGCCCGCTTCGCCGTCGCCTGCGGCCATGACTCTCTCGCGCCCGTCAGAGCGGGTCAGCCGGCAGCTTGCGGGTCGTCATGATCCCGCTTATTGCGGGATCGGCGCCCTCATCGTGCAGACGAGGCCTGTCGGGTGGTATTCGACGCTGACCTGTCCGGCGAAATCGGCAGCGAAGATGCGCGAGATGAGCTTAGAGCCAAAGCCTTGCGTCTTCGGCTCATGCACATGCGGCCCACCACTTTCCTGCCAGACGAAGTGGAAAGCTTCGTTGGGATTGTCAGCCTTGCGATCGACCTGCCAGCGAATGTCAATCTTGCCATTGCCATCGGAAAGCGCGCCATATTTCGTCGCGTTGGTGGCAAGCTCGTGGATGGTCAGCGCCACCGTCAGGGCGTGTTTGGCGGTCAGGTCGAGATCGTGACCGGAAATCGAGAACCGCTGCTCGCTCTGCACATGCGGGCGCAGCGCGTTTTCGACCACGGCACGGATCGGCGCATCCTGGAGGGCCTTCCTCGAAATCATGTCATTGGCCTCGGCGAGCGCCTGCAAGCGGCCGGTAAAGGCATCGCGGCGATCGCGGATATCGTCGCCTTTCAGCGTCTGACGCGCGATTGCGCTAACCACGGCGAGAGTATTCTTAATGCGGTGTTGCAGTTCACCGTTCAAAAGCTCCAGCCGCTGCCGGGCGTCGGTGACGTCCGAGATGTCCTTGGATATCGACAGGATATGGGAGGGGCTGCCATCGACGTTGAAAATCGGTGCCACCTGAACATCCCAGAAGCGGCTATTGCCCTTCACGGTGTTCGCTTCACCCACGAAGCGGGACGGCTTTCCGGCAATGGCCGCTTCCACGGCCTGTCTGGCGGCGGTGTTGCCATCGCCACTCCAGAGGTCCGGCCAGGGGCAGCCCTTGAGCGGCGCGAAATCGTCGACTTCCATGACCCGCTTGCCGCCTTCGCTCATGAATTGCAAGCGACCCTGGAGATCGAGCACCTTGATGCAGTCGCCGCAGCCACTCAGGACCGCCGCGAGAAGCGCATCGTTGCCGACCAATAGCGGATCAGCCGCCGTCAGTTCGCCAACCATGCTGTCAACGGCACCAGCCGTCGTTGTGGACCGCATCACAGGGTCAGTCATTTCAAATATTGGTCCAATTGAAAAAGAAAGTATCCGGCTGAATCCTTGCTATCAAAAACGACAACTAGCAACCCAGAAACGTCACTCTGGGATACGTGAAGGCTCTGTCAGTTCACGGTCAGGTCTGCGGTTTCGCCGAAGGCGATGATCAGCTTGGGACTGTTCATGTCGCCGCTCTCCTCGTCGACCTGAATGGAATAGGCGGCGACACCGAGGTGGCGGGCGGACATGGCGGTGGCGATTTTCTCCGCGGCGGCGGCACTGGAGGCCTGTCGCATTTCGCCGGGCACGATATTCCCGCGGTTCTTCTTGAAAGGAAGGACGATGAATTTTTCAGAGAGAGACATGGTTGTGAACTCCTGTTCGTTCACCTCTTGTTCTCCCTATTGGTGAGGATGTCAACCGCGAAGCGTCTCGCCGTCGAGGCGCCCGCAGGGAGGCGCTGTCGTTTCCCGGTGCCTCCCTGTTCTCAGGTCACACTCTTGTCGAAGTCGGGCACCGCCCAAGCAGAGGAGACCACATTTCGGGAAAAGCAGGCGCGGCGCCCGGTCGTCTGGAAGCACAGCTATCGTGTCTGATTTGACCGACCTTAATCGCCTCAGAAGAGACCAACGCCCGGAGGCGGTGTCACCTGGGTCGGTGGCGGCAGCGGCTGGCCGCCCGGAATGAGATCGTCCTGCTGCAGACCGTCCTGCTCCGGCAGCGCGCCTCCGAAAACCTCATTGGGGACTTCCACCGGTGCGTCGAGTGGCGGCAGGGCGGTCTGGTTGGGATCTGCACCCGGACCGGTGGCCTGAGACGGATCCGTGACTGCCGCACCCGGCTGCGCGGAGGCTGCGGTCGGTGCCGGCGTAACGGCATCAGCAGTCTTTGCGGGTTCCGGCGCGGGCTTGGCGACAGCCTCGACACCCGGTGGTGGCGGGACTTCCGACTCGACCTTGCAGCCGGTCAGCCAGACGTCATAAATCGGGTGCTCGACGGCATTCAGCGCCGGGCTGTCAGCAAACATCCAGCCGGAAAAGATGCGGCGGATCTTGCGGTCGAGCGTGATTTCGTCGACCTCGATAAAGGCGTCGATCTTCTGCGCTTCCGTCTCGTCACGCGAATAGCAGACCTTGGGCGTCACCTGGAGGGCGCCGAACTGGACAGTTTCGTTGACATAGACGTCGAAGGTGGTGATGCGGCCGGTGATCTTGTCGATACCAGAAAACTCAGCGACGGGATTTTCGAGGCGGGCGGCATCAGCCTTGCCGGCAAGACCAAGCGACGCCGCGGCGGCAAGCCCGACAACCGGAATGGCCCATGCCCATGCACTCAACTTCATCGTCCCGCTCGCTTTCATCGATCCTCTTGCCCATCTCGACCGTATGCCAGATACAAGAAGGGCCTCACGATAGAGGCCCTAATGCCGGATTATGGCCAAATCGGGTATCAGCTGCCCGGCGTCCAGGCATCATAGTCGCCGGTGACGCGCGGACGCTCGCCGGTGGCGGAAATCGAGCCCTGCGGGCGATAGGCAGCAGCCGTGCCGGTCTGGTTCGGGCGATGCGCCTTTTCCCATTCGCGCGGCTTGTAGTCTTCCTTCGACGGCGGGGTATCGGTGCGGTAATGCATCCAGCCGTGCCAGCCGGAGGCGATCTTCGAGGCTTCGGCGTAACCGCTATAGATTACCCAGCGCTTCGGTTGACCCCAGCTCGTCATCGGACCTTCGTAATAGACATTGCCGAACTCGTCTTCGCCGACGCGCTTGCCGTGACGCCAGGTGAAGAAACGGGTGCCCATGGTCTGGCCGTTCCACCAGGTGAAGATCTGCAAGAGAAACTGCTTCATCGTGTATCCTTGGGCAATTAACGCAGGCCGCAGAACGGCCTTGTCGAACCTGTCTCGCTTATGCCGCCTCGACCGGCTGTTGTCCAGTGATTCCCCGTCGCACCCCCGTCATTTCAGCTTCAGCTTGAAGCCGATATGGGAAGGCGTGAAGCCGAGCCGTTCGTAGAAGCGATGGGCATCCTTGCGCACGGCGTTCGAAGTCAGCTGGACGAGGCGCATGCGGGTTTCGCGGGCATGCTCAATGGCAAAGTCGATCATGGCCGCGCCAATACCCCTGCCCCGCATGTCGGCCCGCGTCTGAACCGCTTCAATGATCAGCGAGGAAGAACCGAGCGCTGTCAGGGTGGTGGTGACCATCGTCTGGAAGGTGCCGACCACCTGACCGTGGAGTTCCGCGACATAAAGCGTCTCGTTTGGAGACGCGGCAATCTTCCGGAATGCGGCGCGATAGTTGGGCAAAGCCTCAGGATCGGTCGTGTCGCCATGGCCGCCGAGCGGATCATCGGCAAAGAGGGAGACGATCGCCTCCAGATCATTCTCGGTGGCTTCTCTTATCTGCACTGATTGGACTTGCATGCCGCCCCCACTGTTGCACTAGTCTCGTGCTCCATAGCGATCCCGGGGGACTTCTTGATGACAGTGATGCGACGGCTGGTGACAATTCTGTGCGTAACTCTTTCTGCCATGGCGGCCGAAGCTCAGGAAGGCGGACGCAAGGCGATTGCCTATGTGCAGGCGCCGGAGATGAGTTCGGGGCTCTGCGCGGAGAAGGATGCGGCCAGCGCCATCGACTGTGCCGTCAAGCAGTGCATCGAGGGCGGCGGAACGGTCGAGGCCTGCGAGGTAAATGCTGTCTGTTCCCCGGGCAACTGGAGCGTCGACATCTTCATGATGGCCGATGGCGGACCGCACTGGCACAAGTTTTCCTGCGGCTGGCAGACTAGGGAATTGGCGCTGAAGGCCGCAGAGCTTGCCTGCAGCAATGCCAAAGCGGACGGGCTTATCGAATGCACCGCCGTGCAACTGATCGACGAAGATGGCACGGTGACGGAAGCACCGTTCAACTGACTGTCGCGCAAGCAACAAAAAAGCCGCTCACTTGAGCGGCTTTTCCATGATCACAGCCTCGATCCCGCTGTCGGGACCGCCGCAATTCTTGGTACGGTCGACCTCGACGAAGTCATGTGCCTGGTAAAAGGCGATGGCGCCAGCATTCTGCGGCTCGACTTCCAGCCGCAGGATCTCGGCATCCGGAAAGCAGGTCTCGATCTCGGCGAAGAGATCGCGACCGATGCCCTGGCGCTGACGGTCCGGGTGGACATAGAGCTGATGCAGAATGGCGGTCTTGGTCAGCTTCTCGGAGATGGCCGCGAAGGCCATGCCGCCGATCCGCTTGCCGTCGTCGGCGACGAGATATTCGCCGCCTTCGACGTGAATGCGCCGCTTGATTTCGGCCGGCGAATGCCAGACCGCGATCAGCTCGGCGACCTTGGCCGGTCCGTAGAACCGGTCATAGGTCGCGTGGAAACTCTGCGTCAGCAAGGCGCGAAGCGGTTCTACATCCCGGTCGTTGGCCGTGCGGACGAAGAACACCGATCTTACTCCTCGACGATGCCGAGCTTGGCCTTAACGAGTGCCTGGACAGCCTGCGGATTGGCCTTGCCGCCGGTCGACTTCATCACCTGGCCGACGAACCAGCCGGCGAGTGTCGGCTTGGCCAGCACCTTGGCGACCTGGTCAGGGTTGGCGGCAATGATCTCGTCGACGGCCTTTTCGATGGCGCCGGTGTCGGTCACCTGCTTCATGCCGCGGCTCTCGACGATTTCCGCCGGGTCGCCGCCCTCGTTGAATACGATCTCGAAGAGGTCCTTGGCGATCTTGCCGGATATGGTCTCGGCCTTGATCAGGTCGATGATGCCGCCGAGCTGAGCGGGCGAAACGGGAGTCTCTTCAATGGCTTTGCCGGCTTTGTTCAAGGCGCCCAGCAGGTCATTGATGACCCAGTTGGCGGCCGTCTTGCCGTCACGGCCTTCGGCCACGGCTTCGAAATAGTCGGCGATCGCCTTTTCCGAGACGAGCACGGAGGCGTCGTAGACGGAGAGGCCGAGTTCCGCCACGAAACGCGCCTTCTTGTCATCGGGCAGCTCGGGAAGCGACTTCTTCAGCTCCTCGACGAAGGCATCGTCGAATTCGAGCGGCAGCAGGTCCGGATCGGGGAAGTAGCGATAGTCATGCGCATCTTCCTTGGAGCGCATCGAGCGCGTCTCGCCCTTGCCCGGATCGAAGAGACGGGTTTCCTGGTCGATCGTGCCGCCATCCTCGATGATCGCGATCTGGCGACGGGCCTCATACTCGATAGCCTGGCCGATGAAACGGATCGAGTTGACGTTCTTGATTTCGCAACGCGTGCCGAACTCGCCGCCGGGCTTGCGCACGGAGACGTTGACGTCGGCGCGCATCGAGCCTTCGTCCATGTTGCCGTCGCAGGTACCGAGGTAGCGCACGATCGAGCGCAGCTTGGTCATATAGGCCTTGGCTTCGTCCGAGGAGCGCATGTCGGGCTTCGACACGATTTCCATCAGAGCGACGCCGGAGCGGTTGAGATCGACATAGGACATGGTCGGATGCTGGTCGTGCATCGACTTGCCGGCATCCTGCTCCAGATGCAGGCGCTCGATGCCGATCTCGATATCCTCGAACTGGCCCTGACGGTCGGGGCCGAGCGAGATGATGATCTTGCCCTCGCCGACGATCGGGTCCTTGAACTGCGAGATCTGGTAGCCCTGCGGCAGATCCGGATAGAAGTAGTTCTTGCGGTCGAAGATCGAGCGCTTGTTGATCTGGGCTTTCAGGCCGAGACCGGTGCGCACGGCCTGGGCCACGCACTCCTCGTTTATGACGGGCAGCATGCCGGGCATGGCGGCATCGACCAGCGAGACATTGGAATTCGGCGCATTGCCGAAGACAGTCGAGGCGCCGGAAAACAGCTTGGAATTCGACATCACCTGGGCATGGACTTCCATGCCGATGATGACTTCCCAGTCACCGGTGGCACCGGGGATGAAGCGTTTCGGATCGGGCGTGCGGGTGTCTACCAGGGTCATCGGATGCTCGTGTCATGCGTGGACGTGTTGTCTCGTGAGGTAGAGCAATTGGGCCGAAGGTGCAAGACTTGTGGGATGTTGGCAAAGCGCCCCTCCGTTGACGGAAAAGGCACAATGACTGGCTAGACTTCGGTCGCCATGCCAACTGACACCGTCCTCACCCTTCTCGCGATCTTTGCCCTGTGGAACGGGATCGTGTTCTGCGTCTATGCCTTCGACAAGATTGCGGCCACGCAAGGGGCGTGGCGCGTAAGCGAGGACACACTCATCCTGCTTGCGGTTCTCGGTGGCGGCCTGGGCGCCTTTGCCTGCCAGCGGCTCCTGCGTCACAAGACACGGAAAGCGCCCTTTCCTGTCCTGTTGCCGCTGATGGCGGGGCTGCATATTGTTATCATCCTGCTGATTGCACTCGTTCCAGACGCGGTCCTTCATACGGCGGACGAGGCTGCTCTTCTTTTGGAACGGCTCATCTAGAATTCCTGACCATAGCCGCTGCCGCCAGCATCGGACAGCGACTTGGACAGGCCGACCGACTGCACATCGCGATCGAGCTTGGGATTGTAGCTGACGGTAAGCCAGTTCACCTGATAGCCCTTTCTTTCGAAGAACTTCAGTGCGTCGGTGTTCATCGCATGGGTCTGAAGGCGGGCGAGCGGGATGCCTTGTGCCCTGAGTTCATCCTCGACCGCCTCAAGCAAGGCAGTGCCGAGCCCCTGGCCTTCCAGATCCGGTTCGATCCAGAAATCGGTGATGTTCTCATCCATGTCTTCGCGCGCGGCCCAGCCGGCGAGAACACCGGAGACCTCGACGACGGTAATGGTGATCCAGCCATCTTCCGCGAAGCGCGCAAAAGCGTCCCGTGCATTGGCCGCCATTTCCTCCGCCTCGCCGACGGACGCCATGGCCTTGCGCCAGGCACGCATGCCGACCTCCGTCAGCAGCCTTGCATCATCCTTTCGTGCCTTGCGGATCGTGACCATCCTCACCTCGTCGTTGAGAATAGTAAAACATCGGTGATGATTCTTGGCCAGAGCGTGTGACATTGCGGTCATGGACGCCGCAAAGCGCATCGTGATATCAAAGCACTGTCTACAGGAGTTTTGATGTTCGGTTTGTCCGAGACCCGGTAAAGGCCCTGCCCGCGCCCCTTCGAGGGAGCGATCGGCCAGGGCCAGAAAACGAAGCCCCGACGCCTACAGGCGCCGGACCCGTTTTCATGCGCGCTACGCGGCGCGCTTCTCCGGACACACTCTCATGGACATTTCACGCACGGATCAGCGTATCCTTCATCTCATGGCCCAGGGCGGCTGGATCGAACTCCACCGCGACGACCGACGCAAGATCGAGAAGGCCCTGTGCTTCTCCCGCGACGGCTGGCTCTATCCCGGCTTCGACGTCGAGCTCTTTCGCAGGCTGAAACGCCTGAAGGCGATCAGTTCGAAACAGGGCAAGCCCTATCGGATAACCGAACGGGGTTTAAGGCTCGTCAGGGCTGAACTGGATAACCGGTGAGCTGGACGCGAGACTCTTGCCCGCCACTACATTCGTAGTTACACTTAAACATGAACTACGAGTGGGACGCCGCGAAGAATATCACCAACCAGATCAAGCACGGCATCTCCTTTGAGGAAGCCCGGCTGATCTTCGAGGGCGATGTTCTGACCGGCGTCGATGGGCGTCTCGATTATGGTGAAACCCGCTACATGAGCATCGGCGCAATACTGGGATTGATCGTGATCGCCGTCATACATACAGACCGCGACGGCACCACCCGCATCATCTCAGCCCGTCTCGCGAACCGCAGCGAAAGGCAAAAGTATCATGACCATCTCGGCCGCTCGTCTTAAGGAGCTTCAGTCCCGTCCGGACGCAGAGATTGATTACAGCGATATCCCGGAACTCGATGACGCGTTCTTCGAGACGGCCGTCCTCGTGACACCATCCACTAAAACGCAGATCACGGTCCGGCTCGATAGCGACGTGCTTGACTGGTTTCGACAGCAGGGCAAGGGGTATCAGACGCGGATGAATGCGGTATTGAAGGCCTATATGGAAAGCCAGCGTCGGCGCTCGCGCTAAAACACCAGCTGCATCTTCACCTTGTCGACCGCCATGCCCATGGATGGCGAGTGCTGCATTCCGCGCCAGACGATGGTGAAGCCCAGATCCTTGTAGAGCCGGATCGCAGCTTCGTTGGCGGCGTGCGTGTCGATCCGTGCGCGTTTCAAGCCTTCGGCGCGCATCTCGCGCAGCAGCCTCGAGACGAGCGCGGAGCCGATGCCGAGGCCCTGATGGGCGGGGCTCACCCAGAGATCGGAGATGTAGTCACGCGCACCGTCACGGGCGATCCAGCCAGCAATTTCGTCGCCGAGCTCGCCGATGGTGATCAGGCTATAATGCTCCTGGGCAAAACGGCGGAAGCTCAGGCGAATACGAACCATCATGTCGACGCCGAAGGCATTCAGCACGGGGTTGGCGGCCCAGGCGTCGAAACCGACACGGCCGACGCTATCCGCATCGGCCGCTGTCATGTCACGGATGACGAAGTCCTTTACCACCACTTGGCCGGCGTGAACTTGCCGGCAGCCTGTTCGATGACATGGGCCGTCTTGACGAGGGTTTCCTCCTCGAAGGGCTTGCCGATGACCTGAAGACCGAGTGGCAGGCCCTTGGCATCGAGGCCGGCGGGAACCGAAATACCCGGCAGACCGGCCATGTTGAGCGTGATGCTGAAGACGTCCTGCTGATACATCTTGACCGGATCGGCCGCGAGTTCCTTGTCGCCGATCGCGAAGGCAGACGACGGCGTGATCGGCGTCAGGATTGCGTCGACGCCGGCTTCGAAGGCGAGTTCGAAGTCGCGCTTGATCAGCGTTCGGACCTTCTGGGCCTTCAGATAGTAGGCGTCGTAGTAGCCGGCGGACAGCACATAGGTGCCGATCATGATGCGGCGCTGGACTTCCTTGCCGAAGCCTGCTGCACGGGTCTTTTCATACATGTCGACGATGTCCTTGCCGTCGACGCGCAGACCGTAACGGACGCCGTCATAGCGGGCGAGGTTCGACGAGGCTTCGGCGGGTGCCACGATGTAATAGGCCGGCAGCGCGTATTTCGTGTGCGGCAGGGAAATATCGACGATCTCGGCGCCGGCCTCCTTGAGCCAGGCAATACCCTGTTGCCAGAGGGCCAGGACCTCTTCCGACATGCCTTCGATATGGTATTCCTTGGGAATGCCGATCTTCATGCCCTTCACCGAGCCGCCGATGGCCTTTTCGTAGTCCGGAACCGGCAGGTCGACAGAAGTCGTATCCTTCGGGTCAACGCTGGCCATGGATTTCAGAAGGATCGCAGCATCGCGGACGTCGCGAGCGATGGGACCGGCCTGATCGAGCGACGAGGCAAAGGCGACGATGCCGAAACGCGAGCAGCGGCCGTAAGTCGGCTTGATGCCGACGGTGCCGGTCAGAGCAGCCGGCTGGCGGATCGAGCCGCCGGTGTCGGTTGCCGTGGCACCGGCGCAGAGGTGCGCGGCAACGGCTGCGGCAGAGCCACCGGAGGAGCCGCCGGGAACCAGCTTCTCATCCGACCCCTTGGCCTTCCACGGGTTGACGGCAGGACCGTAATAGGAGCTCTCGTTCGACGAGCCCATGGCGAATTCGTCCATGTTGAGCTTGCCGAGCATGACAGCGCCGGCATCCCAGAGGTTCTGGGTCACGGTCGATTCATACTTCGGCTTGAAGCCGTCGAGGATGTGGCTGCAGGCCTGGGTATGCACGTCGCGGGTGGCGTAGAGATCCTTGACGCCGAGCGGAATGCCTTCGAGCACACCGGCCTTGCCATCCGCGATGCGGGCGTCGGATGCCTTCGCCATGTCGCGGGCAACATCCGGGGTCACGGCGACATAGGCGTTCAGATCGTTATTCGCACCCTCGATCGCGGCGAGATAGGCGTCCGTCAGTTCGACGGCCTTGATCTCCTTGGCGGCGAGTTTCGCGCGGGCTTCGGCGATGGTGAGGCTGATCAATTCGCTCATGGTCGGTTCACTTCAAACTGTCGGCGGGCCGGCAGGCCCTCAAGAAACGGGAGGCGCTCTTAGGATGCGGACGGCGTCTTATTCGACGACCTTCGGCACCTGGAAGAAATTGCGATCGGTGGCCGGCGCATTGGCGACGATGTCGTCGGCCTTGTTACCGTCGGTGACGACGTCTTCACGCTTCTTCATGGCCATGGGGGTGACCGAGGTCATCGGCTCGACACCGGTCACATCCACTTCGTCGAGCTGCTCGACGAAACCGAGAATGCCATTCAATTCCCCGGTCATGCGTGCAGCATCCTCCTCGCTGACAGCGATGCGGGCAAGGCGCGCGACGCGCTTGACGGTGGCGAGGTCAACAGACATGGCATTCTCCGGATAAGCTGTTTTCTTCGCTATAATGGCCGTCAAGCGCCGAAGCAACGGGGTTTGTCAGACCTCGATGGCCGTTCCGGCCTGCGGGGTCGCCACACGGGTGCGCGTTCCATCCATGCCGGCGACGAATTTCTCCGGCGTCTGGTCGATGATCGGGAAGGAGCCGTAGTGGCAGGGTATCGCCGTCTTGAAGTCGAAGAAGCGCTGGCAGGCCAGTGCCGCCACCGCGCCGCCCATGGTGAAACGGTCGCCGATCGGGACGATGCCGACATCGGGCTGATGCAATTCGTGGATCAGCTTCATGTCGGAAAAGATGTCGGTGTCGCCCATGTGGAGCACCGAAGCTTCGTCGTCGAAATGCATCATCAAGCCGTTGGCATTGCCAAGCGCGTGCGACACGCCGTCTTCGGTGATCTGAGCGGAGGAATGCAGGGCGTTGGTGAAGGTCACCGTGAAGCCCTCGAAATGGATGGTACCGCCGGTATTGCCCATTTCCAGCTTGTCGACACCCTTGGAGCCAAGCCAGGCGGCGAGATCGGCATTGGCGAGGACGGTCGCGCCGGTTTCCTGGGCAAGCTGGACCGTATCGCCGACATGGTCGCCGTGACCGTGGGTGAGCAGAATATGCGTGACCCCCTTGGTCATTTCCTTGCGGTCGAGACCGGCGAAGCCTGGATTGTGGGTCAGAAAGGGATCGATGAGGATCGATGCCTTGGCTGAATCGAGACGGAAGGCGGCGTGGCCGAGCCAGGTGATTTTCATGCGTTGAGTCTCCGGTCCTTGAATATGGTCTGCAATATATGGCGAGCCGCTCCGTCGGCAACGGGCGCGCCGAGTTGCTTCTATGCCTATGCTGGTCTAAGCGACCAGCATGACAGCCGTAGCGCTGAGTGCAAGAAAGGAACCACCATGGCCGATGACGACTACGTGTATGACGAGGCGACCGGCGAATGGCGTCCGGCGTCCGAAGTTGCAGCGGCAGCCGCGGCCAAGCCCGTCGCCCGTGACGCCTCCGGGACCGAACTTGCCGATGGCGATTCGGTGGTGCTGATCAAGGATCTCAAAGTGAAGGGTGCCGGCCAGACGCTGAAGCAGGGCACTGTTATCCGCTCAATCAGACTGACGGATGATCCCGAGGAAATCGACTGCCGCTTTGACGGGATCAAGGGCCTGGTGCTCAGAACCGAATTCGTACGCAAGCGTTGATCGGCAAGACAAGATGGCCACGCTGACGATCGAGGAACTGGCTGAACGGTTGAGACCTGGCGAGGCCATTGCCGGGCTCGACCTGGGCACGAAGACGATCGGGCTTTCGGCTTCCGATCTCGGCCGGCGCTTTGCCACCCCTCGCCCTGTTATCAAACGGGTGAAATTCACGCAGGACGCGGAGGTTCTGCTCGCCTTTGCGGCGAAGGAGAAGATTGTCGCCTTCGTCATCGGTCTGCCGGTCAACATGGACGGCTCGTCGGGCCCGCGCGTCCAGGCGACACGGGCCTTCGTGCGCTCGATGTCGGAAAAGACCGACATCCCCTTCGTCTACTGGGACGAGCGGCTGTCGACGGTCGCGGCCGAAAGAGCGCTTCTGGAAATGGATGTCTCCAGGGCAAAGCGCAGCGAGCGGATCGATTCCGCCGCGGCGAGCTTCATCCTTCAGGGGGCGCTCGACAGGCTCTCAGGGCTTGCCCGCACTTCGGACAATTCCGCCGACTTCGCCTGACGGGCGGCCCACCAGGCCCTGATCTGCTTGCGACGGCGGAAGCCGATGATCGCGAACAGGATGAGGCTGTCGACGATGATGGCGCGCAGCACCAGCGGCGGGATTGTTTCAGGCGCAATGCCGAGGACGTTGCCATAGATCTGGAAGACCAGATCATGGGCATCCCGCGTCAGCATGAATATGCCGAAGCTCATGTCGTAGTAGGACAGACCGTACCAGGCGCCCAGGATCGTGATGGGCAAAGCCCACAAGAGCAGAAGTGTCTTCATGCCGTTTCCGCCTTTTGATCAAACGACAAATCATTTGCCGCCGGCCAGTTTTCCACCAGCCATTTCAGGGAAGCCATGACGGACAGCACGGCAGCCGGGACGGCGATATCGAGCGCCAACCCCGAGAAAAATACCATCATCATGATGGTCGCTACCGGCCGTGAACCAGCGTCCGTCACCACTCTACCCTTTAACGTCTGTCCCGTGCAAAAGGTGGCCTGTTCGACACGAACACGCAACGTAAACCCTTTGTTAAGGTTAACGCCGCCTGTGGATGAGCAGTTACAGCCACTTGGCCGAAAATGTCGCCGGGACACGATTTTCGATTGAAAGCAGGGGTTGCCGGGTCTACCCCTCCCCTGCCCGCCATCCTGGACCTGCCATGCTCATCATCTTCGAAAGCATTCTGCCGATCTTCCTGCTCGTGATTCTCGGTGTCGTGCTGAAACGCACCAGGCTCATCAATGAGAGCTTCTGGAGCGGGCTTGAGCAGTTCGGCTATTTCGTTTTGTTTCCGGCCCTGCTTTTTCAGACGCTATCGACCACCGACTTCTCGTCGCTCGACAGCGGAAGCGTCGGACTGGTGTCGCTGCTCGCGGTCGGGGTCATGACCGCACTCGTTCTTGCGATCTGGCCCCTGCTCAAGGCGCGCGGCATGGGCGGGCCTTCCTATACCTCCGTGTTTCAGACATCGACGCGCTGGAACGGCTTCATGGCACTCGCCATCGCGGAGAAGCTGACGGGACAGACGGGCCTCTCCGTCATCGCCATCATCATGGCGTCGATCATCGTACCGCTCAATCTCATCAATGTCGGAGTGATGGTCTGGTTCTCCGGCGAGAGTCGGGGCTTGAAGACCTTCGTCGTCCGGATCGTCACCAATCCGATCATCATCGGTGCCTTGCTGGGTGTGCTCGTGAACTTTGCGGGGATTTCCATATATGCGCCTGTCATGACCGCGGTCGACCTGATTGCCAGCGCCTCGCTCGGGCTGGGTCTTGTGACCGTCGGCGCAGGTCTGCGGGTCGCGGATGCCCTCAAACCGCAGCCGAGCGTGCTGATGACGGTCGTGCTGAAGCTCCTGGTCTTTCCGGCTGTCGCGGTGCTGCTCGCTCTAGTTTTCGGTCTCTCAGGCGAGATCGTCGTGATGATCGCGCTGGGTGCCGCAGTTCCCACCGCGATGAACGGCTATGTGCTGGCCAAGCAGATGGGTGGCGACGCCGATCTCTACGCGGCAGCGGCGACCGTGCAGACGGTCGCAGCCTTCTTCACGATCCCCGTCGTGCTCTATCTCGCCGGTCAGGCAGCCGGCGGATAGAGGAGATCGAGCACGTAGCGCGAATCGAATCGCGCATCGAGCACGCCATAGGTATGGCGCCATCCACCCGCGAGGCGTGATTCGAGGAAGGCATCGGCGATCTTGCCGGCACCCAGACGATAGAGCTCGGCGGCACCGGCCGCGAGCGCCAGTTGCTCGATGAGCAGGCGACCGGCGGCTTCGTCACGTTCGGCAAGCGCCGTTGCAGCGCGCAGGACTTCGACGGTCTTCTTGCCGGAGGGGCCGAGATCGCGCTCAAGGCCGGCAAAGAGTGTTTCGAAGAGATCCTTGCCACGGCTCAGCACGCGCAGAACATCGAGCGCCATGACATTGCCGGAGCCTTCCCAGATCGCATTGACCGGTGCTTCGCGGTAATGCCGGGCGATCGGGCGCTCCTCGACATAACCGTTGCCGCCGATGCATTCCATGGCCTCGTAGATCAGCCCGGGGGCGATCTTGCAGATCCAGTATTTGGCAACCGGTGTCATGACGCGGGCATAGGCCGCATCAATGGGACTTTCGCGCGCCTTGTCGAAACTGTCGGCCAGACGGAAGGCGAGTGCGGTCGCTGCTGCGACATCGAGCGCCATGTCGGCGAGCACGCGGCTCATCATCGGTTGGTCGATCAGCGTCTTGCCGAAAACCATGCGGCCACGCACGTGGTGAACCGCCTCGGCCATAGAGGCGCGCATCATGCCGGCAGAGGAGAGCGCGCAGTCAAGGCGCGTCAGCGTCACCATGTCGAGGATGGTGCGCACGCCGTCTCCCGGAGTGCCGAGCAGGAAACCGAAGGTCTCGGAGAATTCGACTTCGGAAGAGGCATTCGAGCGGTTGCCGAGCTTGTCCTTCAGGCGCTGGAATTCAAGCCCGTTGGCAGAACCGTCTTCGAGCAGGCGCGGCACCAGGAAGCAGCCCATGCCATCCTTGGTCTGGGCGAGCATGACGAAGGCGTCACTCATCGGGGCCGACATGAACCACTTGTGGCCAGCGAGGCGGTAGATCCCCTCGCCCACCCGTTCGCCCATCGTGGTGTTGGCGCGCACATCCGTTCCGCCCTGCTTTTCGGTCATGCCCATGCCGATGGTGACGGCGCTCTTCTGCATCGGCGGCTTGTTGCTGCTGTCGTATTTGCGCGACAGGATGCGCGGCGTCCATTCCTTCTGGACAGCCGGAGACGCGACGAGGGCGGCGACCGAGGCACTGGTCATGGTGAGCGGGCAGAGATGGCCCGATTCGAGCTGGGCGGTCAGGAAGAAGCGGACGGCACGCGCCTTGTGTTCATGGCCACGGGCTTCCGGTGCATTTTCCCAGACGGAGGAATGCAGGCCTGATGCCATCGAGCGGCGCATCAGGGCGTGCCAGGCGGGGTGAAATTCGACGACGTCGAGGCGTTCGCCACGCACGCCATGGGTTCTGAGCTGCGGCGGGCTGGCATTGGCCATGCGCGCCAGTTCCTGGGCTTCCGGCGAGGTCACATATTTGCCGATGACATCGTATTCCTCGCGCAGCGGGCGTGACAGCGAGGATGTAAGATCGACGAGAAGCGGATCGGACCGATAGGCATTGATGCCGGACCAGGGCTTGGGCTGGTTCAACGCTGCGAGTTTTTCTTCAGTCCGGTTCATCAATCCTGCCGATCTTGAAAGGAGACATGCGCTGGCCCGCCAACGCTTCGTCTTCGTCATTCCATTGCGGTCGGAGCATCCAGGGCGAAATCTGCCGGTGTTCCCTACCGTTCATTCGCTCCTATTACATGGGGACCGTGCGTCAATCCACCTAGCATGTGCTTGCCCGGCCCGATCCCACACTTTATAGACCGCGTGACATCTCAGGAGGACGTCCATGGTCTTCTTTCCCCATCGCCATCTCATCGGCATCAAGGGCCTTACCGAGCAGGACATCACGTTCCTGTTAGACAAGGCAGACGAAGCCGTCAAAATCAGCCGCCAGCGGGAGAAGAAGACTTCCACGCTGAGGGGCCTCACCCAGATCAATCTCTTTTTCGAAGCCTCGACGCGGACGCAAGCCTCGTTCGAGCTTGCGGGCAAACGCCTTGGCGCCGACGTGATGAACATGTCGGTCGGCAATTCCTCGGTGAAGAAGGGCGAAACGCTGATCGATACGGCGATGACGCTGAACGCCATGCGGCCGGACGTGCTGGTCGTGCGGCACTCGTCTGCCGGTGCGGCCGCCCTTCTCGCGCAGAAGGTCGCCTGTTCAGTGGTCAATGCCGGTGACGGACAACACGAACATCCGACCCAGGCCCTGCTCGATGCGCTGACCATCCGGCGCGCCAAGGGCAAGCTGTCCCGCATTATCGTCGCGATCTGCGGCGACGTGCTGCATTCGCGCGTGGCGCGCTCCAACATCCTGCTGCTCAATGCCATGGGTGCCCGCGTCCGCGTCGTGGCTCCCGCCACGCTTCTGCCGGCCGGGATCGCCGACATGGGCTGCGAGGTCTTCCACGACATGAAGGAAGGGCTCAAGGACGCAGACGTTGTCATGATGCTGCGCCTGCAGCGCGAGCGCATGTCCGGCTCCTTCGTGCCGTCTGTGCGCGAATACTTCCACTTCTATGGCCTTGATGCGGAGAAGCTGAAGGCTGCCAAAGAGGATGCGCTCGTGATGCATCCGGGCCCGATGAACCGCGGCGTCGAGATCGCCTCCGAAGTCGCCGACGGTCCGCAGAGCGTGATCGAGAGCCAGGTCGAGATGGGCGTTGCCGTTCGCATGGCCGTGATGGAAACGCTGCTCGTCTCGCAAAACCAGGGTCCGCGTTCGGAGGGAATGGGCGCATGAAAAAGCCGCTTGTCCTCAAGAATGCCCGCATCGTCGATCCCTCGCGCAAGCTGGACGAAATCGGGACCATCATTGTAGGAGCAGACGGCAAGATCCTTGCCGCTGGCGCCGACGCCCAGAACCAGGGCTCGCCCGAGGGCGCTGAGATCCGAGATTGCCGGGGCCTCACCGCCATTCCGGGTCTCGTTGACGCTCGCGTCTTCGTCGGCGAGCCGGGGTCGGAGCATCGCGAGACGATTGCGTCCGCAAGCCGGGCGGCTGCGGCCGGTGGCATTACGTCCTTCATCATGATGCCGGAAACGGATCCTGTCATCGACGACATCGCGCTCGTCGAGTTCGTCAAGAAGACGGCTCGCGACACGGCCAGCGTCAATGTCTATCCGGCAGCGGCTCTGACCAAGGGCATGACCAGCGCCGAGATGACAGAGATGGGTCTCCTGCAGCAGGCCGGTGCGGTTGCCTTCACCAATGGCCGTTACGGGTTGAACGACAGCCAAGTTCTGCGCCGTGCCATGACCTATGCGCGGGAATTCGGCGCCGTGATCGCGCTCGAAACGCGGGAGAAGTATCTCGCGGCCAATGGCGTGATGAACGAAGGGCTGCTTGCAAGCTGGCTCGGGCTTGGCGGCATCCCGCGTGAGACCGAACTCATTCCGCTGGAGCGCGACCTCAGGATCGCGGCGCTGACGCGGGCCAAGTATCACGCCTCGCAGATCTCTATTCCTGAATCGGTCGAGGCGATCGAGCTCGGGCGCAAGCGCGGTGCCAAGGTCACCTGCGGCATCTCGATCAATCACCTGAGCCTCAACGAAAACGACATCGGCGAGTACCGGACCTTCTTCAAGCTCTATCCGCCGCTGCGCTCGGAAGACGATCGCATGGCAATGGTCGATGCGCTGGCCAAGGGGCAGATCGACATTATCGTTTCCTCGCACGATCCGCAGGACGTCGACACCAAGCGCCTGCCTTTCGGCGAGGCCGCCGATGGTGCCATCGGCTTGGAAACCATGCTCTCAGCAGCGCTCCGCCTGCATCACGCGGGCCAGGTACCGCTGATGCGGCTCATCGACGCAATGTCGACGCGTCCAGCCGAAATCTTCGGGCTGCCCGGTGGCACGCTGAAGCCGGGTGCGCACGGCGACATCGCGCTTGTCGATCTCGACGAGCCGTGGCTCGTGTCGCGCGACAATCTTCTTGCACGCTCGAAGAACACGCCTTTCGAAGATGCCCGCTTCTCGGGCCGGGCCGTTGCGACCTATGTTGCAGGCCAGTGCGTCCACGCGCTCTAGACTAAAGAGGACAGGGATACCCATGATCGACATTTCCGCCCTCGGCTGGGGCAATCTCGCAATCGTCCTCTTGTTCGGTTACCTGCTCGGCTCCATTCCCTTCGGCCTCGTGCTGACCAAGATGGCGGGCCTCGGCGATCTGCGCTCGATCGGTTCGGGCAATATCGGCGCGACCAACGTGCTGCGAACCGGCAACAAGAAGCTGGCGGCCGCCACCCTCCTCCTCGATGCGCTGAAGGCCACGGCTGCGGCGCTGATTGCGCATGCGATCTTTGGCCACAATGCTGCTCTCTTCGGTGGCTTCGCAGCCTTCATTGGTCACCTTTTCCCAGTCTGGCTGGGTTTCAAGGGCGGCAAGGGTGTCGCGACCTATATCGGCACCTTGCTCGGGGTTGAGCCTCGGATGGTTCTGGTCTTCGCTATCGTCTGGCTCGCGGTCGCCTTCATCACCCGCTACTCTTCGTTGTCCGCGCTCGTCGCCACACTTGTCATTCCGGTTGCATTGTGGATACTTGGGGTTGAAGAGGCTGCAGTCGTAACGGCGGTCATGACCGTCATCACTTACTGGCGTCACAAAGAGAATATCGGACGGCTGATCGCGGGAACGGAAAGCAAGATCGGCAAAAAGGGCTAGAGGAAAGCCATGGGGTCAGGAAGCGCAAGACGAAAGGGGATTGCGCTGACGGACCGCCAGAGGATCGCCTGGCTGAGGCTCATCCGCAGCGATAATGTCGGCCCCGCAACCTTTCGGGACTTGATCAACCACTTCGGCTCGGCCGAAACGGCGCTCGAAGCCCTTCCAGAACTCTCAAGGCGCGGCGGATCGACCCGCAG
Organism: Agrobacterium sp. MA01; assembly: GCF_009650195.1. Lineage (NCBI taxonomy): Bacteria > Pseudomonadati > Pseudomonadota > Alphaproteobacteria > Hyphomicrobiales > Rhizobiaceae > Agrobacterium > Agrobacterium sp. MA01. The sequence continues at coordinate 1,390,772 of NZ_CP045854.1, read as the reverse complement.
CATTCGTATCGCAACCGTCGGTGAGGCCGAGCGCGAAATCGAGACGGCCTCGCGTTTCGGGGCCCGCTTCATCGGCATCGGCGAGCCCGACTATCCGGCAGCGCTCAGACAGATCGACGCAGCCCCTCCCCTGCTTGCCGTCAAGGGCGACCTAGACGTCGCGACCCTCCCGGCAGTCGGCATCGTCGGATCGCGCAATGCCTCGATCAGCGGTGCGAAGTTCGCAGCGATGATGGCGGGGGAGATCGGGCGTGCCGGCTATGCGATCGTGTCGGGCCTTGCCCGCGGCATCGACGCATCAGCGCATCGGGCCAGCCTCGACACCGGCACGATCGCGGCCATGGCGGGCGGTCTTGACCAACCCTACCCGCCCGAGAATGTCGATCTGCTGGACCAGATCTGCAGCGGTCGCGGCCTCGCCATTTCCGAAATGCCCTTCGGCTGGGAACCGCGGGCACGGGATTTTCCCCGACGCAACCGGCTGATCGCCGGCGTGGCTCTGGGTGTGGTGGTGATCGAAGCGGCTGCACGCTCCGGTTCGCTGATCACCGCAAGACTTGCGGGAGAATTCGGTCGGCAGGTCTTTGCCGTTCCCGGCTCACCGCTCGATCCGCGCTGCGAGGGCACCAACGGCTTGCTCAAGGATGGGGCGACCGTCACCACCAGACCACAGGATGTGCTGCGGGCGCTGGCTCCGATCTCCGAGCTCGACCTCTTCAGTCCGAACGAAGCAGACGAGCCTGCTGACGAGCCCGGCGAGAGACCGCTTGCACCTCCGCCGAATGACAACGAACGCCTCGTCATCGTGCAGGCGCTTGGCCCGACGCCCGTCGAGATCGACGATATCATCCGCCACACAGCCTTGCCGGCGTCTTCGGTCTATCTGGTCTTGCTGGAGCTCGATATTGCCGGACGGCTAGAGCGGCATGCGGGAGGGTTTGTCTCGCTGAGCATGATGGATTGAAAGCGCGCGGCGACCGGACTGGACATCGCCGGCTTCGACATAGGCCATCTCGATCAGATAACAGAGCATCTCGGCGCCTTCATTTTCGGCAACAAGCCGCAACTCGGCGAGCATCTGGCGGATGTAGGCGATGTTTTCCATCGTGCGGGTTCCGCGACCGTTCGTGTCGGCTGTGTCTCGTGCCATCGCATTTGTCCGTCTTCACCGGAGGCCATCACAACCCAGCCTCGCCATGCCCTGTAAAATACAATAGATCATTTATCTAAGATTGCAATCTACCTATGATCCCTCTCCGGTTGCATATATTCACAGGTCGGAAAATAGGCCCCGCCTCTTGACCGCAGCCGTTTCGCCCTCCATGTCGGAAAACCGTGTTCCGAAGACTGTGGTGCGGTGCCGCTGATCGGATGCGTTGAAGGTATAGTTGTCCAATGAACGTCGTAGTCGTAGAATCCCCGGCCAAGGCCAAGACGATCAACAAGTATCTGGGTCCCGGATACAAGGTGCTCGCCTCGTTCGGCCATGTGCGCGATCTGCCGGCCAAGGATGGCTCCGTTCTGCCGGACCAGGATTTCGAGATGTTCTGGGAGGTCGATGCCGCCTCGCAAAAACGCATGAAGGACATTGCCGATGCGGTGAAGTCCTCCGACGGCCTGTTTCTCGCGACCGACCCTGATCGCGAAGGGGAAGCGATTTCCTGGCACGTGCTCGACCTTCTGAAAAAGAAGAAGGTGATCGGCGACAAGCCTGTGAAGCGCGTCGTCTTCAACGCGATCACCAAGAAGGCCGTGCTCGACGCCATGGCCAATCCGCGCGATATCGACACGCCGCTGGTCGACGCCTACCTGGCGCGCCGTGCACTCGATTATCTCGTCGGCTTCAATCTGTCGCCGGTTCTCTGGCGCAAGCTGCCGGGTGCGCGCTCAGCCGGTCGCGTGCAGTCTGTGGCGCTGCGCCTCGTCTGCGACCGCGAAAACGAGATCGAACGTTTCGTCGCCGAGGAATACTGGAACATTTCCGCGCTGCTGAAGACGCCGCGCGGTGACGAGTTCGAGGCAAGGCTTGTCTCGCATCTCGGCAAGCGCATGCAGCGCAACTCGGTGACCAATGGCGACCAGGCCTCAGGCATCAAGGCATTGCTCGAGGGTGCAGCCTTCGCTGTTGACAGCGTCGAGGCAAAGCCGGTCAAGCGCAATCCTGGCCCGCCCTTCACCACGTCCACGCTGCAGCAGGCCGCATCCTCGAAGCTCGGCTTCTCTGCGTCGCGCACCATGCAGATCGCCCAGAAGCTCTATGAAGGCATCGACATTGGCGGCGAAACCGTCGGTCTCATTACCTATATGCGTACCGATGGCGTGCAGATGGCGCCCGAAGCGATCGAGGCGGCGCGTGCAGCCGTGCTCGACCAGTTCGGCCCGCGCTATGTGCCGGAGAAGGCGCGCCTCTATTCCACCAAGGCGAAGAACGCCCAGGAAGCCCACGAAGCCATCCGTCCGACCGACTTCAACCGCTCGCCGGACAAGCTTCGCCGCTTCCTCGACAGCGACCAGATGCGGCTCTACGACCTGATCTGGAAGCGCGGCATTGCGAGCCAGATGGCGTCCGCCGAAATCGAGCGCACGACGGTCGAGATCCTCGCAGACAACAAGGGCGAGAAGGCAGGCCTGCGCGCCGTCGGTTCCGTCATTCGTTTCGACGGTTTCATTGCCGCCTATACGGACCAGCGCGAGGAAGGCGAGGCGCCCGAGGATGGTGACGACGAGGATGGTCGTCTGCCCGAGATCAATGCCCGCGAGGCACTGGCCAAGCAAAAGGTGAATTCCAGCCAGCATTTCACCGAGCCGCCGCCGCGTTATTCGGAAGCCTCGCTGATCAAGAAGATGGAAGAGCTCGGCATCGGCCGCCCTTCGACCTATGCAGCGACGCTCAAGACGCTGAGCGACCGCGAATATGTGGTCATGGACAAGCGCAAGCTGATCCCGCATTCGAAGGGGCGTCTGGTCACGGCCTTCCTGGAGAACTTCTTCAACAAGTATGTCGAATATGACTTCACCGCCGAGCTCGAGGAGAAGCTCGACAAGATCTCGGCCGGTGAGCTCAACTGGAAGGACGTGTTGCGCGCCTTCTGGCAGGATTTCTTCGCCCAGATCGAAGACACGAAGGAGTTGCGCGTCACCAACGTGCTCGACGCGCTGAACGAGGCGCTTGCGCCGCTCGTCTTCCCGAAGCGCGAGGACGGATCCGATCCGCGCATCTGCCAGGTCTGCGGCACCGGTAATCTGTCGCTGAAGCTCGGCAAGTACGGCGCCTTTGTCGGCTGCTCGAACTATCCGGAGTGCAACTTCACCCGCCAGCTGTCCTCCGAAGGTGGTGCCGAAGCCGAAGCCGGTGGCAATGAGCCGCGGGCACTTGGGAAAGACCCGGTCACCGAAGAAGAGATCACGCTACGTTCGGGCCGGTTCGGGCCTTACGTCCAGCGGGGCGACGGCAAGGAAGCCAAGCGCTCCTCGCTGCCGAAGGGATGGGCGCCAGCGGATATCGATTTCGAAAAGGCGCTTTCTCTGCTGTCGCTGCCGCGCGACGTGGGTGCGCATCCGGAAACCGGCAAGATGATTTCGGCCGGTCTCGGGCGCTACGGGCCCTTCGTGCTGCATGACGGCACCTATGCCAATCTCGAAGGTATTGAGGACGTGCTGTCGATCGGCCTCAACCGCGCCGTGACCGTCCTCGCCGAAAAGAAGGCCAATCCGGGCGGCCGTGGCCGCACGGCGGCGGTTGCGCTTAAGGAACTCGGAGAGCATCCTGACGGTGGAGCGATGACGGTCCGCGAAGGTCGTTTCGGTCCCTACGTCAATTGGGGCAAGGTGAATGCCACCCTGACGAAGGGCAAGGACCCGCAAAGCGTCACCGTCGAGGAAGCGCTTGTGCTGATCGCCGAGCGGGCGGCCAAGGATGGCGGCGGCAAGAGCAAGACCAAGAAGGCTCCGGCCAAGTCTGCCAAGGCGAAGTCGGACGACGGTGCGGCGGAAAAGCCGAAGAAGACGGCCGCCAAGCCGAAGGCCGCTGCCACCAAGAAGGCGCCGGCCAAAACGGCCACGAAGGCAAAGACAACGAAGAAGAGTGCGACTTGAGCAAGAGACACCGCGACCCCTCCGAGACACCCGGCTCCGGCAACCGCAAGAGCCGGCGTGCGGAAGGCGCGGCCAAGGCGAGGAGCGAAAACCCCACCGCCCTCATCCACGGGGAAGTGCCTCCCCGTGAAGTGCTCATGCAGTTCATCACCGACAATCCGGATCGCGCGTCGAAGCGCGAGATCGCGAAGGCCTTCGGGCTGAAGGGCGAGCAGCGGGTCGAACTCAAGCAGGCGCTGAAGGATCTCGAAGAAGACGGCCTCGTGCAGAAGAGCCGCAAGTCCCTGACACGACCCGGCGCCCTGCCCCCCGTCACGGTTCTCGATATCACGACACGTGACAAGGACGGTGAGCTGATCGGCAGGCCGGCCGAGTGGCCCGAAGAGGCGGGGGCGGCGCCAGCTGTTTTGATCCGCCAGTCGAGTTCCGACCGTTCCAAGGGCAAGACGCCTGTTGGGGGCCTCGGCGACCGGGTGCTTGCCAAGATCTTCGCCAACAAGGACCGATCCGGTCCAGCCTATACCGCCCGTGTGATCAAGATCCTCGATCGTCATGTCGGTGCCGTGATGGGCGTGGTGCGGATGATGCCTGACGGTGGGGCACGCCTGATGCCGATCGAGCGCCGCGGCGAGGAAATGCAGATCGACGCCAGCGACATCGGCGAGGCCAAGGATGGTGATCTGGTCGAGGTGGAAGTCGCGCGTGCCAGCCGTTTCGGCCTGACGCGGGCCAAGGTGCTCAACGTCGTCGGCTCGGTTGCCTCGGAAAAGGCGATCTCGATGATCGCGATCCACGCCCATGGCATTCCGCATATCTTCCCGCAGTCGGTAATATCGGAGGCCGAGGACGCCAAGCCCGCGTCCATGTCGCATCGCGAGGACTGGCGCGACCTGCCGCTCATCACCATCGACCCGCATGACGCCAAGGACCATGACGACGCCGTCTATGCCGAACTCGACACCTCGCCCGACAATCCTGATGGCGTGATCGTGACGGTGGCCATCGCCGATGTCTCCTATTACATCCGGCCGAAATCGGCGCTGGATCGCGAAGCTCTGAAACGCGGCAATTCCGTCTATTTCCCTGATCGCGTCGTGCCGATGCTTCCCGAACGGATCTCCAACGATCTCTGCTCGCTGCGCGAGGGCGTCGACCGGCCGGCGCTTGCCGTGCGCATGGTCTTCTCGCATGAGGGCCGCAAGGCGAGCCATACCTTCCACCGCATCATGATGAAGAGCGCGGCGAAACTCTCATACCAGCAGGCGCAGGCGGCAATCGACGGCAAGACCGACGACAAGACCGGGCCCCTCCTGGAGCCGATCCTGAAGCCCCTGTGGCATGCCTATGCCGTGATGAAGCGCGGCCGTGACCGTCGCCAGCCGCTCGAGCTCGACATGCCGGAGCGCAAGATCATCCTCAAGGAGGACGGCACGGTCGATCGCGTGCATGTGCCCGAGAGGCTTGATGCGCACAAGCTGATCGAAGAGATGATGATCCAGGCGAACGTCGCGGCTGCCGAGACGCTGGAGAAGAAGCGGCAGGCGCTGATCTACCGGATCCATGACGCGCCGACGCTCGCCAAGCAGGAAGTTTTGCGGGAGTTCCTCGCCACGCTCGGCATGTCGCTGGTCAAGGGCGGCAACATGCGCTCCAACTCGTTCAATGGCATTCTGGCGAAAGCCGAAGACACGCCGCATCAGGTCATTGTCAACGAGATGGTGCTGCGCAGTCAGAGCCAGGCGATCTACAGCCCCGACAATATCGGCCATTTCGGCCTCAACCTGATGAAATACGCCCACTTCACCTCGCCGATCCGCCGTTATGCCGACCTCATCGTTCACAGGGCGCTGGTGGGTTCGCTTGGTTTGGGCGAAGGCGGCATCACGCCGGACGAGGAAGCAAGCCTCGAGGACATCGCGGCTGAGATCTCGACCTTCGAGCGCCGCGCGATGGCGGCCGAGCGCGACACGGTTAACCGCTTGATCGCGCATCATCTTGCCGGGCGTATCGGCGATGAGTTCGAGGGACAGATCCGGGGCGTGACCAAGTCCGGCCTTTTCGTCGCCCTGCCGCAATTTGGCGCAGATGGCTTCATCCCGGTTTCCACGCTGGGCCGGGACTACTATATCTACGACGAAGCGCATCAGGCCCTGACGGGCGAGAAGTCCGGGCTCGGTTATCAGCTCGGCGACATCGTCGAGGTCAAGCTTGTTGAAGCGGTGCCACTGGCCGGCGCGCTGCGCTTCGAGATGCTGAGCGAGGGACGCAAGATGCCGGTGGCGACGCGTTCCTTCCACAAGGCAGGACGGCGGAACGGGCACAAGCAGCCCGGCACACGTCCGCCGCGCTCGCGACGTTGACACTTTCGCCCCGGAGGCATGACATGAGCGGCAACCAGACCCAGGCAACGATCCAGTACGGCGGCGGCGAGAAGGCCGATCGCCCGCTCGGTCGCTCGATCAAGCGCGGCATGCTCAATCAATGTCCGTCCTGCGGCTCGGGCAAGCTCTTCCGCAGCTATCTCAAGGTGGTGGATAACTGCGCGGCTTGCGGCGAGGATTATCATCACCATCGGGCGGACGACCTGCCGGCCTATCTCGTAATTCTCATTCTCGGCCACGTCCTGGTCGGCGGCTTCATGGCCACCGATCTGGTCTTCGTTCTGCCTGCCTGGGTGCACTTTGCCATCTGGGCACCGATCGGCGTCGTTACGTCCCTGCTCTGCCTGCAGCCGATCAAAGGCGGAGTGGTCGGGCTGCAATGGGCACTGCGGATGCACGGATTCGGTGGGCATGATGACGCGCCAGAAACCTTCAAGGACGCCCGCGACTGAGTCATCGATCCGTCACGCGGCTGTGGCGGTTTTTCGTTAAACGTCGCCCAGAGGCGCAGTCTTGATTCGTACCGTGAGATCAGAAGCGCTTGACAGGCGTGCGGTTTCCAGTCTGAACATGCCGCGCCGATCGACTATGCCCAGGAGCTGGTACGCGCCGATGCCATCACAGATTTCGACACCTGCGCGCCTGCGGTCATGCCTCAGGCCGGAATGCGACATGAGCGACCGGGTGTCCGATGTCTGAGACGAATGTCGGCCTGAACGGCGATCGCGACGAAATCCACTGGCCCTCGCTTTTCGCAGCGATTTCAGCGATTTCGGCTGTGGGCATTGCAATTGGCCTCGGCCTGCCGCTGCTCAGCATCATTCTCGAAAAGCGCGGCATCTCCTCGACGCTGATCGGTCTCAACTCGGCGATGGCCGGGATCGCCGCCATGGCGGCTGCTCCCGTGACCACCAAACTCGCCCACAAGCTCGGCGTCGTGCCGACCATGCTCTGGGCCGTAGTCCTGTCGGCAGTGAGCGCGATCGGCTTCTATTATGCCGAACAGTTCTGGATGTGGTTTCCGCTGCGCATCGTGTTTCACGGTGCGACCACGACACTCTTCATCCTCTCCGAGTTCTGGATCAATGCGGCGGCCCCTTCGCGCAAGCGCGGCCTCGTGATGGGCATCTACGCCACCATGCTGGCCGTCGGATTTGCCTGTGGTCCACTGCTCTTTTCCGTGCTGGGGAGCGACGGGCTCCTGCCCTTTGGGGTCGGCGCCATCGCGATCCTCGCGGCCGCCATTCCGATCTACATCGCCCGCAACGAAAGCCCGGTGCTGAGCGAAAAGCCGGAGATGCATTTCTTCCGCTACATCTTCCTGGTACCGACAGCGACGGTTGCCGTTTTCGTCTTCGGGGCAGTCGAAGCCGGCGGCCTTTCCCTCTTCCCGATCTATGCCACCCGCAGCGGCTTTACAGAGACGCAGGCAGCGCTTCTCCTGACGGTCATGGGTGTCGGCAACATGATCTTCCAGATCCCGCTGGGGTTGCTCTCCGACCGTATGCGTGACCGGCGCCTGCTTCTGTCGATTCTCGCCATTGTCGGGCTTGCCGGATCCCTGACATTACCCTGGCTGTCCGGCCACTGGCACCTGATGGCCATCGTTCTGCTGTTCTGGGGCGGATGCGTTGCCGGGCTCTACACCGTCGGCCTGAGCCATCTCGGCTCGCGACTCACCGGCGCCGACCTCGCGGCGGCCAATGCCGCCTTCATTTTCTGCTATGCTGTCGGCACCGTCGCCGGTCCTCAGGCCATAGGAGCGGCCATCGATATCACCGGCAATGACGGATTTGCCTGGGCAATTGCGGGCTTCTTCGCGCTCTACGTGGTGCTTTCCCTGGGACGCCTGCTTTTTAAGCCGAAACGCACTTGACTTTTCGGGCGCGATTTGTAGTTTCGCGCCAGATTTGCCGTGGGCCTCGTTCGGTCGTCCACGGCTTCGTTTATTAGAGGCAGGACGACCATGGCCAAGGCTACAACCATCAAGATCAAGCTTCTGTCGACGGCTGACACGGGTTTCTTCTACGTAACCACGAAGAACAGCCGCACGATGACGGAAAAGATGACGAAGACCAAGTACGACCCGGTTGCTAAGAAGCATGTCGAGTTCAAGGAAACCAAGATCAAGTAAGACTTGATCCAGGGCTTCTCAAAAAAGGCGTGTCGCTTCCTGCGACGCGCCTTTTTCTTTTGCAGTGACGCCACCAGCTCCAGGCATATCGCCAAACGAAAAACACCGGCTTCCTTGCGGAAACCGGTGTCCTATTAGGGGGTCGGCCGGCACACAACACGGCACGAGGAACCGTTTTTGACGTTGCATACCAACCGACCGACCCCACGACCCAGGAGATGCGGCGGACCTGAGCATCATGGGGTATTGATGACCTCCGAAGGGGTCTTGTCCGATGGCTGCAAGTTCTCTCAAGTAGAGACAAAAATCAACAGATTATTAACTGCTTACCCGGGCTTCGCTGCTTTATGGTTAAATTAGGCTCAGATGAACTTGCGATTCACAGGTGATAGTCAGTTCTACACACATTGAGACTTGAGAATACCGCAGACACATTTCGGATGTTCTCAAGCTTAGTTGTGAAAGATCACAGAGACTGACTTGAGCGGGTGAGATCAGTCAGTGACAGCGGAACCTAATATTCAATTAAATACAAAACCGAGTAAGCACATTCTCGATCCAGTCGGGCGTCAGTGGCAGGATCAGCCTCAATACTATTCGGGCTGCTAAAAATAAGTCGTTTTGTAACTGCTCAAAAAGTCAGCAAGATTTACCCGGCATGCCAAGGATGGCGGCAATTGAAAAAGCTGTGAAGATCTTTCAGGGCGACGGTCGAAACTTGAGAATTTGTCACTGCCCTTGGGCCCTGGGGTCAAGCAGCAGCGCCCACGACGCGGTTGCGACCGGAGTTCTTCGCTTCATAGAGAGCCCGGTCGGCCTGCTTCAGAAGCTGCTCGGGCGTTTCGATACCGGGACCGATCGTGGCAATGCCCATGGATGCTGTCAGCATCAGAGGGGTCTCACCCGATCGAAGCTGGAAGGGCCGTGCCTCGATCATGCCACGCAGCCTCTCGGCAACGGTTGCGGCGACTTCCGCCGGTGTGTCGGGCATAACGACGACGAATTCCTCGCCGCCAAAACGGCAGGCAAGATCGGCTCCCCGCACGGTCGAGCGGATCCGGCCGGCAAACTCCTTCAGCACTTCGTCGCCGGCATCGTGCCCGTAGACATCGTTCACCTGCTTGAAGCGGTCGATATCGGTGATGCATAGCGTCAGCGGCCGACCACGCACCTTGGCGCGGGCGAACAGTGTGCGCAGATGCGTATCGAGATAGCGGCGATTGTGGAGGCCCGTGAGCCCATCGGTGACGGCAAGTTCGATCGTCTGACGCACACTGTTGCGCAGGCGATCGTTGAAGCGCTTGCGGCGAACCTGTGTCAGCGTGCGGGCGATCATTTCGTTGGGATCGAGCGGGCGCACGATGTAGTCGTTCACGCCGAGATCAAGCGCCCGGATGATCATCTGCTCATCCCCCTGCTCCGTGATCAGGAGAATCGGAATGAAGCGGGTGCGTTCCAGCGAACGGATCTGCGAGCAGAGACGCAAGGGGTCGTAGTCTTCGAGATTGCTGTTGACGATGACCAGATCGAAAGCGTTCTCAGCCGCCTCGAACACCGCCGCCTGCGGGTCTGACATGGCGCTGACTTCGGCAATCGGCTTCAGCGCCTTGATAATGCGCTCCTGGGAGGCACCGCGGCTGTCGACGAGCAGAACCTGCGCCTGCTCTTCGAGGCGCCCCTCGTGGAGCCTGAAGACATCACCGATGCCGGCCTCACGGGTCGTGTCGTGGCGAATGCGCAGCTCGTCCGTCAGCGTCTTCAAGCGCACCAGGCTCTTCACCCGGGAGATGAGCTGCAGGTCGTTGACCGGCTTCGTCAGGAAATCGTCGGCACCGGCCTGCAGACCGCGGACACGATCAGAAGGCTGATCGAGGGCAGTGACCATGACGACCGGGATATGCGCCGTACGCGGGTTGGACTTCAGCCGCTCGCAGACCTCGAATCCGTCCATCTCCGGCATCATGATGTCGAGGAGGATGACGTCGACCTGGGTGCGATCGCAGATATCCAGCGCATCACGGCCATTGCTTGCCGTCAGCACGTCGAAATACTCCGCCATCAGCCGCGCTTCGAGCAGCTTGACGTTGGCAGGAATGTCATCGACGACCAGAATACGGGCAGTCATGGCTGTCAGTCCTCACGCATCTCCGAGATAGGTCTTGATCGTCTCGATAAACTTGGGGACCGAGATGGGTTTGGAGACATAGGCCTCACAGCCACCCTGCCGGATCCGCTCCTCATCGCCCTTCATGGCGAATGCCGTTACGGCAATCACAGGGATCACGTGGAGCTCGGGATCGTCCTTCAGCCACTTGGTCACTTCAAGTCCTGAGACCTCCGGCAACTGGATGTCCATCAGGATCAGATCCGGGCGGTGGCGCCGGGCGAGATCCATGGCTTCCATGCCGTTGCGGGTCTGCACTGTCTCATAGCCGGATGCCTCGATCAGATCGCGGAAGAGCTTCATGTTGAGCTCGTTGTCTTCGACAATCATCACTTTTTTCGGCATTCACCCGGTCCTTTGTCTCGCGCATTCAGTCAGTCCGGAACACCGGACCCAGCGCGAGTTGCGTCTTCCGTCAGCGAACATGCTAGTGCTATTTGGTTTCGAAATCGGTAATTTGCCAGGGCAAGAGGAAAAGACTTTATGAAAAACAGAGATATACCTGCCGATGCCGAAGCCACTGCGGTTGCCGTGCTTGGCTGGTTGGCAAATGAACCGGAGATGCTGTCGCGTTTCCTCGCATTGTCTGGCGTACAGCCGACACAGCTTCGCCAGGCGGTCGGCGACCCGGCCTTTCTCGCCGGCATGCTGGAGTTTCTGATGCAGCACGAACCGACGCTGATGGAATTCTGCACCGCGACGGACACCAAGCCTGAAACGGTGGTCGAGGCCTATCACCGCTACGCCGGTCCGAGCTTCGATTCGGCCGATTTCTGATGCTGACGGATCTCGACCACATCCGCCTGACGGACAGGCCTTTGATCGTCTGCGATGTCGATGATGTCGTCCTGCAGTTCGCCGCACCGTTCGAGGCCTTCCTGCAGAGCCGCGGCCACAGGCTGTTGCCGCGCTCCTTCAAGCTGACCGGCAACATCGTCACCGGCGCCGATGAAAGCGTGATCGAAGCGCCAGCCGTCAAGGCGTTGATCGATGATTTCTTCGTCGAGCAGGAGCGCTGGCAGACGCCGTTTGCCGATGCGGTCGACAGCCTTCATGCGCTCGGCCAGGATGCGGATCTCGTGTTCCTCACTGCCATGCCGCCTCGCCACGCCGAGGTGCGGCGACGGCTGCTCGACCAGCTGACACTGACCTTTCCCATGATTGCAACGGAAGAGGCCAAGGGACCGATGGTCGCGGCGTTGCAAGGGGAACGGCCCCTGCCCGTCGCATTCGTCGACGACATGGTGCACAATCTGCACTCGGTCGGCCAGCACGTGCCAGACTGCCTTTTGATCTATCTTCCGCCACCGCTCGAAATCTTCCGCTTCGCACCCGAGCCACCCGAAACGGTCCGGCGTGTCGGCACCTGGCCGGAGGCGTCCGAGCTGATCCGATCGCATTTCGCGGGCTAACCGAACGACAACCGCTCGTCCCGGCCTTGCTGCCCTTGCCTGCATTCGCAGCGCGGCCTATGGTGGGAATGTTCAACCTTTGTTCTGGCCATGACGCGCGCTGCTCCTGATCACCCTGGCTTTTGCCGTGACTGCCTGACAGGGCAGGCCGATGGTGCACGGCGTTGTCGTTCCTGCGGCAGCCCGAGGCTCGTCTACCATTCCGAACTCTACGACCTGTCGATCGCGCATATCGATTGTGATGCTTTCTACGCCTCGGTGGAGAAGCGCGACAATCCGGAGCTGATCGACAAGCCCGTGATCATCGGCGGCGGCAAGCGCGGAGTCGTCTCCACCGCCTGCTACGTCGCACGCATCCATGGGGTGCGGTCTGCCATGCCGATGTTCAAGGCTCTGGAAGCCTGTCCGCAGGCCGTGGTCATCAAGCCCGACATGGAGAAGTATTCGCGCGTCGGCCGCGAAATCCGGGCGATGATGGAGGAACTGACACCGCTCGTGCAGCCGATCTCGATCGACGAGGCCTTTCTCGATCTTCGAGGCACCGAACTGCTGCATCACGATCCGCCGGCCCGGGTGCTGGCAAGGCTTGCCCGACGCATCGAGCAGGAGATCGGCATTACCGTTTCCGTCGGGCTGTCCTACTGCAAGTTCCTCGCCAAGGTCGCGTCCGACCTGCAGAAGCCGCGCGGTTTCTCCGTCATCGGCGAGGCCGAGGCGGTCTCCTTCCTTGCCGACAAGCCGGTCACGATGATCTGGGGTGTCGGAAAGGCACTTGCCACAACGCTACAGGCCGACGGCATCCGGACCATCGGCCAGCTCCAGGTGATGGACGAGAGCGATCTCATGCGCCGCTATGGCTCGATGGGGCAGCGTCTGGCGCGTCTGTCCCGCGGCATCGACGAGCGGACGGTGCATCCGAACGACCCGGCCAAAAGCGTCTCGGCCGAGACGACCTTCTTCGACGACATTCACCGGCTCGACGATCTCGTGGTGCATTTGCGGGCCTTGTCCGAGAAAGTCGCATGGCGACTGAAGCGACACGATATCGCCGGGCAGACGGTCGTCCTGAAGCTCAAGACGACCGATTTCAAGCTCAGGACGCGCAATCGACGGCTGGATGACCCCACCCAGCTGGCCGATCGGATCTTCCGCACCGGCATGTCGCTGCTGGAGAAGGAAACGGATGGAACGCGATTCCGGCTGATCGGCATCGGCGTCAGCGATTTGCAGGATCCGATGCTTGCCGACCCGCCTGACCTCGTTGACGCCCAGGCGGCGCGGCGGGCAGCGGCGGAGGCGGCGATGGACAAATTGCGCGACAAGTTCGGCAAGGGTACGGTTCAGACGGGTTACACTTTCCCGTCCAAACGATAGGCGACTACGTGGCGCAGGCACCCTCCATCATCACGGATCACAGCCGGCTCCCAGGGCGCCAGGGCGGATACATGCGGCTCTTGCGTTTTGCTGCCGCCCATCGCCGCACGCGGCCTAACGACCTGTTGCTCGGCATCATCCTGGCTTTTGTCGCGGGCGCGATGAATGCCGGCGGCTTCCTTGCCATCGGTCACTACACCTCGCACATGACCGGCATCGTCTCCGCGATTGCCGACAATCTGGCACTCGGGCTTTTCGGGCTGGTCGGCGCCGGCATCGCACTTCTGGTCAGCTTCACGCTCGGCGCTTCGTGCTCGGCAGTCCTTATCAACTGGGCCCGGCGCCATGCGCGCCGACAGCAATATGCCTATCCGCTGGCGCTCGAATCCGGCCTGCTGATCGCCTTTGCCGGGATCGGCGCCGTCGTGCCGGCGGCTTCAGCCGCAGCGGTGACGGCCCTTCTCCTCTGCTTCGTGATGGGCCTCCAGAACGCGACGATCACCAAGATCTCCGGCGCCCGCATCCGCACCACCCACCTGACCGGCATGATTACCGATGTCGGCATCGAATTCGGCAAGCTCGCCTATGGCCGGATCGTCCGGCTCCTCGATCATCCACCGCTTGCAACGGACGGCCGCAAGCTCGGCATCCTACTGCCCATCGTTGGCATGTTCTTCGTCGGCGGCCTCGTCGGTGCTCTCGGCTTCAAGCATATCGGCCATGCCTTTTCCCTGCCGCTTGCGGCCCTGCTGCTCGTGGTCGTCTCACCGCAACTGCGATCGCGGCAGACAGCCACCCCGTGAACAAGTCACAGCTCGTGACAAGTGTGGAAACACGATCACAGCCGCGTGAGTAGCAACGCAACGGCTTTTCGCGAAACTTTTCTTAAACATCGTCGCTTAGACTGCGACTGCTTGTGTATTGCGTTTCAAATGGTCGACCATGTTTCAGCGTTTCGCCCTCGCCGTCAGCCTGTCTCTCATGTCCAGCACGGCGCTTGCCGCCGATGGTCCGCTCCAGATCTATATCTCAAAGGCGGAACAGACGCTGACCGTCTACGACGGTGACGAGGTGGTGGCGACGACAAAAGTCTCGACCGGCAAGCCCGGACATACCACGCCATCGGGGATCTTCTCGATCCTGGAGAAGCGCAAGTATCACGAGTCCAACCTCTATTCGAACGCGCCCATGCCCTTCATGCAACGTCTGACCTGGTCGGGCATCGCGTTGCACGAGGGCAAGCTGCCCGGCTATCCGGCCTCGCATGGTTGCGTGCGCCTGCCGAACGGCTTCGCCAAGACGCTCTTTTCCATGACCGAGCGCGGCGCGCATGTGATCATCACCGACGATGCCATAGCGCCAAAGTCCATCACCCACGCCAATCTGTTCACGCCGCGCCTCCCGGTTGACGATGGTGGGCTGCTGTCGGACGTAGAGCTCAGGCCCGGACGTGTCGAGGCGGGGCTGGGCCCCGTCGAAGTGGCCATGAACGCAGTTCCACCGCGCAGCGGCGCCGAGACAAAGGTGACGATCGAGGAACCACCTCCGCTGCGTATTCTGATTACACGACGCACCCAGCGCGACGTCGTGTCCGACGTCCAGCGGCTTCTCGGCACGCTCGGCTTCGATGCCGGCGTTTCCGATGGCTTGCTCGGCACGCGGACCATTGCGGCAATCAATGCGTTCAAGGAGAAGCATGAGATAGCAAAGGACGCACAGATCCTGTCTGAGACTTTTCTCGGGACGCTCTATATGCAGGCCGGCGAGGACCACCCGCCGACGGGCCAGCTGATGATCCGGCAGAAATTCGCGCCACTCTTTTCAGCCCCCGTCAACATCCGGGAGCCAGAGAAGGCGCTTGGCACCCATTTCATCGAAGCGACTGCTGTCGATCGCTACAAGCGCAAGGCCGAATGGCGTGGCGTGACGCTCGATGACCACCTTCCTGCATCGACGCAGAAGCGTCTTGGCATCGTCACCCCGGCGGACGACAAGTCGATCTTCTCGGCCGAGGCAGCGCTGTCGCGCATCGTCATCCCGGACGACGTGCGTGCCCGCATCGAAACCATGCTGAGCGAGGGATCCTCGATCACCATCTCGGATACCGGCATCGGCCCGGAGACCGGCGACGGGACAGACTTCATCACCGTGACGCGTTCGAAGCCGCAGGCCTGACGATCAGACCAGTTCTACGTCGAGAACACCGGGGGTGGAGCGCATCGCGGCGGCGATCTCCGGGGAGATGCGGAAGCGCTCCGTCAGTTCCACCTCGATTTCACGCTGGCCTTCATCCTTGATCACGATGAAGGAGACAAGCCCGTCGCCCCTTGCGTTCAGATGTGCAGCGACGGCGCGCAAGGGACCGGAATCCCGGACGAAGACGCGCATCGCCTTCTGCATGCGGATCGACTGTTCTTCGAGCGACTGCGCCGTCTGGATGCGCAGGCCGATGCCCTCGGGGCGCTCTTCCGCCTGCACGGTCAGCACCAGCGACTTGCCGGCCTCAAGCAGGTCGCGATACTGGTTGAGACCTTCCGAGAAAAGAACCGCTTCATACTGGCCGGAGGCATCCGAGAAGGTAATGATGCCCATCTTGTTGCCGGTGCGGGTCTTGCGCTCCTGGCGAGAGATGACGGTGCCGGCGAGCCGGCCGGCGGAGGCGCCCTGCTTTACGGCAACAGAGAAATCCGCGAAATTCTGGACGCGCAGTTTGTCGAGCAGGTCTCTGTATGCGTCGAGGGGGTGAGCGGAGAGATAGAAGCCGAGCACCTGGAATTCCCGCATCAGCTTTTCCGAGGAAAGCCAGGGCGTATAGGGTGCAAAGGCGATCCGTTCGGGCCCGCTTGCACCGCCGGAGCCGAACATGTCGGACTGGCCGCTGACGGCATTTTCCTGGGCCCGCTGGGCATAACCCATGATGCGATCGATGCTGCCGACGAGTTCGGCGCGGTCGCGACCGAAGCAGTCAAAGGCACCGGCGGCGATCAGGCTTTCAAAGACACGGCGGTTGATCTGTTTCGGATCGATCCTGAGGCAGAAATCCTCGATGCTGTCGAAAGGCTTGTCGCCTCGGACCTCAACGATGTGATCGACGGCGCCTTCTCCGACACCCTTGAGAGCGGCGAGCGCGTAGTAGATGCGATTCGGCCCGGTCTGGAAGTGCCGATAGGAAGTCTGGACGGAAGGCGGCACGACTTCGATGCCGAGACGGCCGGCATCCTGGCGGAAGTCGACGAGCTTTTCGGTGTTCGACATGTCGAGCGTCATCGATGCGGCGAGGAACTCGACCGGATAATGAGCCTTCATGTAGGCCGTCTGATAGGAGACGATGGCGTAGGCTGCGGCGTGCGACTTGTTGAAGCCGTAGTTGGCGAATTTTGCCAGCAGTTCGAAGATGTTGTTCGCCTGTGGCTTGGAGACCCCATTCTTCATCGCGCCGTCGACGAAACGGACCGACTGCTGGTCCATCTCCGCCTTGATCTTCTTACCCATGGCGCGGCGCAAAAGGTCGGCTTCGCCGAGCGAGTAGCCCGACAGGACCTGCGCGATCTGCATGACCTGTTCCTGGTAGACGATAACGCCCTGAGTTTCCTTGAGCAGGTAGTCGATCTTCGGATGGATCGAGGCGATCTCCTCCTCGCCATGCTTGCGGGCATTGTAGACGGGGATGTTTTCCATCGGGCCCGGACGATAAAGCGCGACGAGCGCGATGATGTCCTCGATGCAGTCGGGGCGCATGCCGATCAGGGCCTTGCGCATGCCGGCACTTTCTACCTGGAACACGCCGACCGTTTCACCACGCGAGAGCATTTCGTAGGTCAAGGTGTCATCGAGCGGAATGGCCGCGAGATCGACCTTGTGGCCACGCTGCTCCTCGACGAAATCGACAGCCGTCTTCAGGACAGTCAGCGTCTTCAGGCCGAGGAAGTCGAACTTAACGAGACCGGCTTGTTCGACCCATTTCATGTTGAACTGGGTCACCGGCATGTCGGAGCGCGGATCGCGGTACATCGGCACCAGCTTCGACAGCGGACGATCGCCGATGACGATACCGGCAGCGTGGGTCGAGGCGTGGCGGTAGAGACCCTCGATCTTCTGGGCTATCTCAAGAAGCCGCGCCACCACGGGCTCCTCCTCGGCAGCCTCTTGAAGCTTGGGCTCCTCCTCGATCGCCTTTGAGAGCGGCGTCGGATTGGCAGGATTGTTCGGCACCAGCTTGCAGATCTTGTCGACCTGGCCATAGGGCATTTCCAGCACGCGGCCGACGTCGCGCAGGGCCGCGCGGGCCTGCAACGAACCGAAGGTAATGATCTGGCCCACCTGCTCGCGACCATACTTTCGCTGAACGTAGCGAATGACCTCTTCGCGGCGCTCCTGACAGAAGTCGATGTCGAAGTCGGGCATCGAGACGCGTTCCGGGTTGAGGAAGCGTTCGAAGAGCAGCGAGAAGCGCAAGGGATCGACGTCGGTGATGGTCAGGGCATAGGCGACGAGCGAGCCCGCACCCGAACCACGGCCCGGACCGACCGGGATGTCATGCTGTTTCGCCCATTTGATGAAGTCCGAAACGATCAGGAAGTAGCCTGGGAACTTCATGCGTTCGATGACCGAGAGCTCGAACTCCAGCCGGTCGCGATAATCCTTTTCCTCGTAGCCCGGCGCCATGCCGAGGGCTGCCAGACGCTGGTCGAGCCCCTCCTCCGCCTGACGGCGCAGCTCGAGTGCTTCCTCTCGTTCGGCTTCTTCTGGATCGTCGCTGCCACCGGTAAAGCGCGGCAAGATGGGCTTGCGGGTATCGAGAACGAAGCAGCAGCGACGGGCGATCTCGACGGAATTCTCCAGCGCTTCCGGCAGGTCGGCGAAGAGCTTCATCATGTCCGCCCGGCTCTTCAGATAATGATCGGGGGTCAGGCGGAAGCGGTCATCGTTCGAGACGATGGCATTGTGAGCGACCGCCATCAGGGCGTCATGGGCATCGTAATCGTCGCGGGCCGGGAAGAAAGCCTCGTTGGTCGCGACCAGCGGCAGATCATGCTCATAGGCGAGCTGGACCATGCGCAGCTCATGCGTGCGATCATAGTCGCCATGGCGCTGCAGTTCTACATAAAGGCGATCGCCGAACAGGTGCTTCAATGCGACGAGGCGGCTTTCGGCCTGGGTCTTGTGACCGTCTTTGAGGATACGATCGACCGGCCCGCCACCGGCGCCCGTCAACAGGATCAGGCCCTCGGTGCCGCTCTCTTCGAGCCAGGAAAGCTTTACATGGGTCGGCTGCCCCGCGTCGCCGCCGAGATAGGCCCGGCTGACGAGATCGACGAGGCGCTCATAGCCGTCAGCGTCGGAGGCCAGGACCACAACCGACGGCAGATCCGGCATGTGGCCATTACCGCCACGCTTCTCGCCGGTCGAATCTTCCATGTCGATCGACAGCTGGCAGCCGATGATCGGCTGGATGCCATCGCCGAGCGCCTTCTGGGAAAACTCGAGCGCAACGAAAAGATTGTTTGTGTCAGTGATCGCGATCGCCGGCTGGTCGTCGGCGACAGCTTTGCCAAGGATCTTCTTGAGCGGCAGAGCGCCCTCAAGCAGCGAATAGGCAGAATGCACCCGCAAGTGCACGAATCCCGGGCCATCACCCAGTCCACCGGACGCCTGCCTGTCGACGCTGTCCTCGCCCATACCGCTTCATTCCCTGATTTCTGAATCGGTCGGGATTTTCGGCTTTCAGGCTCACGAAGTCCAGAAGGAAGTCGGGCGGCAAAGCCTTCCTCACCAGCTTTGCCGCCCGCAGTATCAGAGCGCCATCATCAGCAGCGCCATGCTGGATACAAAAACGGCCATCGAGGCAAATGCAGCAACGTCACGAAGAATTTCGGTCATTTCTGTCTCCTTGTCCCTTTATGTTTTTATTTTGTTCCGCTCTTGTTCCAATGTCAACCTAAAAAAACCGCAACCTCGGCGGAACAAATTCCACCGAGGCGCAAGGCCATCCGGAAAGAAGACAGAAACTGGAGAGAGGTCAGACCTGGAGTTCGACGACCTTGCCATCGACAAGGGTGACGCAGCGGTCCATCCGGCGGGCGATGTCGTGATTGTGGGTCGCAATCATCGCTGACAAACCAGACTGGCGGACCAGTGCTTCGAGCGCCGAGAAGACATAACTTGCCGTCTCGGGATCGAGGTTGCCGGTCGGTTCGTCGGCAAGCAGCACCAGCGGTGCGTTGGCGACTGCGCGGGCGATCGCCACGCGCTGCTGTTCGCCGCCGGAGAGTTCGGCCGGGCGGTGATCGGGGCGATTGCCGACACGCATATAGTCGAGAAGCTGCTTGGCGCGTTCGGCGGCCTCCGGCTTGGTGAGTCCGGCGATCAGCTGCGGCATCATCACGTTTTCCAGCGCGGTGAATTCAGGCAGCAGATGGTGGAACTGATAGACGAAGCCGATCGACTTTCGGCGAATTGCGGTGCGCTGCTCGTCGCCCAGTTCCTGGCAGGCAACGCCGCCAACCGTCACGTCGCCGCCATCAGGGTGCTCAAGAAGCCCGGCAACATGCAGAAGCGTAGACTTGCCGGTGCCCGACGGGGCGACCAGCGCCACGGTCTCGCCAGTGCGCAAGGTAAAGTCCGCACCTTTCAGGATCGAGAGCACGGTTTCGCCCTGACCGTAATGGCGATCGATGCCGGCAAGCGAGAGAACCACGTCTTTTGCCATTGATTTCGGCATCCTCATTCGTAACGCAGGGCCTGGACAGGATCCAGGCGCGAGGCCCGCCAGGCCGGGAAGATGGTGGCCATGAAGGACAGGCTGAGCGCCATGATGACCACCGAGATGGTCTCACTCGCATTCATGTCCGCCGGCAGCTGGCTCAGGAAATAAAGCTCGGGATCGAAGAGCATCGTTCCCGACACCCAGGAGAAGAACTGGCGGATGCTTTCGATGTTGAGACACACGACCACACCCATCACGACGCCGGCAAGCGTGCCGGCCGTGCCGATCGCTGCACCCGTCATGAAGAAGATGCGCATGATGGCGCCCGATGTCGCGCCCATGGTGCGCAGGATCGCGATGTCGCTCGCCTTGTCCTTCACCAGCATGATCAGACCGGAGATGATGTTGAGTGCCGCCACGAGAACGATCAGCGTCAGGATCATGAACATGACATTGCGCTCGACCTGGAGCGCCGAGAAGAAGGTCTGGTTGCGCTGGCGCCAGTCGGTCAGGAAGATCTGGCGGCCGGCGGCTTCCTCGATCAGCGGGCGCAGTTCGTCGACTGCGTCAGGATCCGAAATGAAGAGCTCGATCGACTGCACGATGCCTTCGACGTTGAAATAGAGCTGCGATTCCTCAAGCGGCATATAGATGATCGACGCATCATATTCCGACATGCCGATCTCGAAGATGGCCGCAACGGGGTAGGACTTCACGCGCGGATTGACGCCGAGCGGCGTGATGTCGCCTTCGGGCGAAACCAGCGTAATCGTATCACCGGCCGAGAGCCCCAGCTGTGCTGCCATGCGCGAGCCGATCAGCACGCCCTGCCCCGTGGCAAAGCCGACCATGTCACCCTGTCGGATATTGGAGGAGACGACGGTGAGCTTGGTCAGGTCATCCGGACGGATGCCGCGCACCAGCGCACCCGTGCCAGCGCCCTGGCGCCCCGAGGCAAGCGTCTGGCCTTCAACCAGCGGCAGCGCCATGGTGACGCCCGGAACGGCAGCAAAGCGCTCGGCAAGCCCCGCATAATCGCTCAGCGGCTGATCCACAGCCTGAACGATCATGTGGCCATTGATGCCGAGAATGCGCGAGACGAGTTCGGTGCGGAAGCCGTTCATCACCGCCATGACGATGATCAGCGTCGCCACACCGAGCATGATGCCGATGAAGGAGAAGCCAGCAATGACGGAAATGAAGGCTTCCTTGCGCCGGGCGCGCAGATAGCGCCAGGCCACCATGCGTTCAAAGCCGGAAAAGGCGCGCGCTGATGCGGCCTTGTCCGTGTCCACCGTCTCTTTGCCAACGGCCGTCGTCGCCATGGTCTCTCCTTGCCTCGTGATCAAGTCTTAAAACCCGACCTTGGTTCGGCGTAAGGCTTTTGCCTCAGGCCGTCAGCTTGTTGATCGCCGCTTCGATCGTCAGCGTCTCACGGGCACCGGTCTTGCGGTCCTTGAGCTCGACTTCGCCGGCAGCGACGGCACGCGGGCCCGCAATGACCTGGACCGGCACGCCGATCAGATCGGCGGTCGCGAACTTCGTGCCTGCACGATCGTCGGTGTCGTCGTAGAGCACGTCCTTGCCAGCATTCTGCAGCGCGACGTAGAGGCGGTCGCAGGTCGTGTCGCAAGCCTCGTCACCCGGCTTCATGTTGATGACAACAGCATCGAAAGGCGCGACCGAAGCCGGCCAGATGATTCCGTTCTCGTCATGCGAGGCTTCGATGATGGCCGGAACAAGGCGCGTCGGGCCGATACCGTAGGAACCCATGTGGACAAGATGCTCCTTGCCGTCGGGCCCTTGCACCTTGGCGCCCATTGGCTCGGAATATTTGGTGCCGAAATAGAAGATGTGACCGACCTCGATGCCGCGCGCCGAGAGACGATCATTCTCGCCGATGGCGTCAAAGGCGGCTTCGTCATGCATTTCGGAGGTGGCGGCGTAAACCGAGGTCCACTTGTCAAAAACGGACTGCAGGCCATCAACGCTGTCGAAATCGGTGTCGGCAGACGGAATGTCGAAATCGACGAAGCTCTTGTGGCAATAGACTTCAGATTCGCCGGTGTCGGCCAGAATGATGAATTCGTGGCTGTGATTGCCGCCGATTGGGCCGGTGTCGGCGCGCATCGGGATGGCGCGCAGACCGAGGCGATCGAAGGTGCGCAGGTAAGCGACGAACATCTTGTTATAGGAATGGATCGCGTCGGCCTGGGTCAGGTCGAAGGAATAGGCATCCTTCATCAGGAATTCGCGCGAGCGCATGGTGCCGAAACGCGGGCGGATCTCGTCGCGGAACTTCAGCTGGATGTGGTAGAGGTTGAGCGGCAGGCTCTTGTAGGACTTGACCGACGAGCGGAAGATGTCGGTGATCATCTCTTCGTTGGTCGGGCCATAGAGCATCGGACGGTCCTGCCGGTCGCGAATGCGCAGCATTTCCTTGCCGTAATCCTCGTAACGACCGCTTTCCTGCCAGAGCTCGGCCGACTGCAGTGTCGGCATGGAGAGTTCGATGGCGCCGGCGCGGTTCTGCTCTTCGCGGATGATGGCGTTGACCTTGTCGAGCACGCGCTTGCCGAGCGGCAGCCAGGAATAGATCCCCTGGCTCTGCTGGCGGATCATGCCCGTCCGCAGCATCAGGCGGTGGGAGACGATCTCGGCTTCCTTGGGGTTTTCCTTCAGGATCGGCATGAAGTAGCGCGACAGACGCATAACGAATTCCAGATGGTTATCGATGCCGCCAAATCAGGCGGAATCAGCGATTGAAACGGGATGTCAGGAAGCGTTCATAGCCGGTTGGACATGAGAAGAAAACCCGCAAGCGCCGTTCGCTGCCCTCGCCCACAGCCGGCACCTCAAGCGCGCCATTGGGCCGCGCAGGGGACACGTGATTGCGACGTCGAAACCTAAAAATCAGATCATTCCATGACGCTTATGCGACAAAGCGACATGAGGAATTTTTTTTGGATGGGTGTAACAAATCTGCAAGATTCAGGGGTGACAAGGGTCACTGATTGGGCTAGGTTCAGCCCATAAAAGAGGCAGGGAGTACAAATCTTTGCCACACTCGCGGTCAAGTCTTGGGAGGATCAGATCTAGGCGCGCCCGTTCGCAGCCCCTTAATTGGTGAAGGATCACGCGAAGCTTCGAACAAGGTCTTTTGACCTTGTTTTTTTTTGCCTAGTCGACGGAATGGGGGCGCTGAGAGGCGCCGATCAGCCTTGCGGCTCAACGCCCGGCATGATGACCGGCAGATCGTTGAAGCTGATGCCAAAATAAGTGCCGGCGACATACCAGGCGCCATAGATCAGTGCAGAGACGATGGAAGTGGTCAGGAAGATGCGCGCCGCACGGAAGCGGGTGGGAGCACTGGCCACAGTTCCCGGCACGACGTTCTGATCCTCGTCCTGGGTGCGAAGGCCGATAGGCAGCACCGCAAACAGCACCAGCCACCAGATCACAAAATAGACCGCCAGTCCCGACAGGATCGCCATGATGTTTCGCTCCAGACATGAGATGGCGCCAAACGTTACGCCTGCGCCGCTCTTTCTCTCCCTATAATCGCGGAAGCTCCCGGGCACAAAGACAAAAGCGTCGCAGGCCCGTCCGAGCCGCGATCAACAAGACTTCATCGGTTCGTGAATGGGCCTCAGACCTGTTCGAGCTCGATCAGGGTGCCGAAGAAATCCTTGGGATGCAGAAACAGGACCGGCTTGCCATGGGCGCCGATCTTCGGCTCGCCACTGCCGAGTACACGAGCTCCGGATGCTGAGAGCTGGTCGCGGGCGGCAAGGATATCGGCGACCTCGTAGCAGATGTGGTGCATGCCGCCCGAGGGAGCCTTCTCAAGGAAGGCGGCAATCGGCGAATTCTCGCCAAGCGGTTCGAGAAGTTCGACCTTGGTGTTCTCGAGTTCGACGAAAACGACGGTCACACCATGCTCGGGAAGCGCCTGTGCCTGGGACACCTTGGCGCCGAGCGTATCACGATAACTCGCGGTCGCGGCCGTGAGATCCGGAACGGCGATGGCGATGTGATTGACGCGGCCGAGCATGTCTTCCTCCAGTCATTGCGGGCTAAGATTAGGCCATCCCTGCCCGCCTCGTCCCTCAGACTTTGGTCAGGAACACCGTGACGATCGGCTTCTTGCCCCAGACTTCGTTGGCAGTCGAGCGCACCGCGCGGCGGATGGACTCGCGAACAGTATCGAGATCCTTGCGACGGCTGCGCGGAATGCTTTCCACCGCTCCGAGAACGGCGTCGTAAAGCGTATCCTCCATCAGTTCTCCCTCATGGTCGACTTCCGGAAGGCCGAAAGCCACGACATCGGGATCACCAAGGAAATCGAAGCGACTGTCGAGAAGCACACTGACGGCAACATGGCCGACATAGGAGAGCTTCTTGCGATCGGCGATACCCATTTCCTCGATGTCGCCGACGAGTTTGCCGTCCTTGTAGACGCGGCCGAAGGGTGCCTGATCGATGACTTCGGCGGGGCCCGGCGCGATGCGCAGCATGTCGCCATTGCGGACACGCGGTACGGTCGGGATGCCGGCCTGAAGCGCCAGTTCCTTCTGGGCGACCAGATGGGCGGCCTCACCATGAACGGGCACGAGGATCTGCGGACGGACCCACTCGTACATCTTGAGCAGTTCGTTGCGGCGCGGATGGCCCGAAACGTGGACAAGTGCATCACTGTCGGTGACGATGTGGACGCCCTGCTCGATCAAACCGTTCTTGATTTCGAGGATGGCCTTCTCGTTGCCTGGAATGGCGCGCGAGGAGAACACGACCGTGTCGCCTTTCGTCAGCGCCACGTTGCGCATCTCGTCACGCGAGAGCTTGGCGAGTGCTGCGCGCGGCTCGCCCTGGCTACCGGTGAGGATAACGACGATCTTGTCGCGCGGGATGAAACCATATTCGTCTTCGGCAATGAAGGGCTTGATGCCCTGCATGATGCCGATGTCATCGGCGACCGCCGTTACGCGCTTCAGCGAACTGCCGAGCAGCAGGACTTCGCGGCCGGCCGCTTCCGCCGCCTGGGCGATCGAGCGGATACGACCGACATTCGAGGAAAAGGTCGTAATCGCGACGCGGCCTTCCGCAGCCTCGATGATCTTCTGCAGACCTGCCGAAACCTCTTCCTCGGAGGGCGAGACACCATCACGCATGGCATTGGTCGAATCGCAGAACATCGCCAGCACGCCCTCGTCGCCGACGGCGCGGAAGCGCTCTTCGTCGGTCAGTGGGCCGAGTGAGGGATTGTGGTCGATCTTCCAGTCACCCGTATGGATGAGATTGCCGAGTGGCGTGCGGATGACGAGCGACATCGGCTCCGGGATCGAGTGGTTCACACCAATCGCTTCGATCTCGAACGGACCAACATTGATCCGGTCGCCCTGCTTGAAGGGCGTGATCGGGATCTCGGCGCGCGAGCCCTCATAGTCGCGCTTGGCTTCGAGCATGCCGGCCGTGAAGCGCGAGGCATAGACAGGCACATTGAGGCCTGGCCACAGATCGTTCAGTGCACCGTAATGGTCTTCATGGGCATGGGTGATGATGATGCCCTTGAGGTTCTTTTTCTGCTTCTTGATGAAACTGATATCGGGCAGTACGAGATCGACACCCGGCAGATCCGGCCCGGCGAATGTCACGCCGCAGTCGACCATGATCCACTGGCGATTGGACGGCGGACCATAGCCGTACAATGCGAGGTTCATGCCGATTTCACCCACGCCGCCCAGCGGCAGGAAAACCAGTTCGTCGTTATTGGCCATTCTCAGTTCCGATCCAGTCTACCCGAAAAACACATCTCCGGCGGCAACCGACATCATTCCGTCGGAGCCCCGGTCGAGCAACAAAATTCCCTTATCATCGATTCCGGAAAAGATACCGGAAATCGAGCGGTCCGGGAGGTTCACAGTAATTTTCTCGCCAATGCCACAAGCGACGCGACGCCAGCGCCGCACGATCTCGGCGATCCCCCTGCCCTCGTCCCAGACGTAAAGAGCCTCTGACATCTCGACGAACAGATGGGCGAAGAACTCCGGCGGCGAAATCGAAACGCCCTGATCGGCAAGCGAGGTCACCGGATAAAGCGTCAGGTCAGGGCGGTGGGCGATATTGATGCCGATCCCGATGGCAAGTGCCATGCGGCCATCGGCGATACGTTCCGCCTCGAGCAATATTCCTGACGTCTTCTTACGACCGATCAGTACGTCGTTCGGCCATTTGATCTCGACGGGTTCGCCGCCCGGCGGCATCACCGCCTGTACAGCGGCATGAACGGCCAGCGCTACGGCAAGCGGCAGCGATCCCAGTTGTTCGGCCGGTGCTGGATCCATCAGCAGAAGGGTCGAATAGAGATTGCCACGCTCGGACACCCATGGCCGGCCGCGGCGGCCGCGGCCACCGGTCTGGCGCTCGGCCGTCAACCACAGAAAACCGGAATCGCCCGCGCGAGCGCGGGCGAATGCTTCCGTATTGGTGGACGAGACTTCGTCGAGGGATTCGTGCCGGAAGTCGTCGAGCGAAATCCGGCGCGGTCTTCCGATGCTGGTCAATTAAACAACGTCTTTGCAGCTGCTTCCGCCGCGGTCCCGAGCGGACCGCCGAAGAGGACGTAACCGACCACGAAGAAGCCGGAGAGACCGAAGACGAGGCGCAGCTCGATCGACGTGCGGGCGAATTCACCCTTGGCTTCGTCGAACCACATGACCTTGATGATTCGCAGGTAGTAATAGGCGCCGATGACCGAGGCCAGAACACCGATGATCGCAAGCGCATAGAGCTTGGCTTCGATGGCAGCCACGAAGACGAAGTACTTGGCGAAGAAGCCTGCGAGCGGCGGAATGCCGGCGAGCGAGAACATCAGCGCGGTCAACACGAAGGCCATGAACGGCCGCGTGGTCGACAGGCCAGCGAGATCGTCGATGTTCTCGACATTGCCGCCTTCCTTCTGGCGCATCGCCATGATGCAGGCAAAGGTGCCGAGCGTCATCACCAGATAGATCATCATGTAGAGCAGAACGCCGGCGACGCCGGTGTCATTGCCGGCGGCAAGGCCGACCAGCGCGTAGCCCATGTGACCGATGGAAGAATAGGCCATCAATCGCTTGATGTTCTTCTGACCGATGGCTGCGACCGAACCCAGGACCATCGATGCAATCGCGATGAAGACGACAATCTGCTGCCATTCGGCGAAGATCGGCAGGAAGGCGTCGATGACGATGCGTACGAAAATCGCCATAGCACCGATCTTCGGAGCGGCCGCCAGGAATGCTGTTACTGGGGTCGGGGCGCCTTCATAGACGTCGGGCGTCCACATGTGGAACGGAACGGCGGAGATCTTGAAGGCAAGGCCAGCGAGAACGAACACAAGGCCGAAGATCAGACCGAGCGACGGTTCGCCCTGCGACAGAACGGCGGCAATCTCGTCGAAGCCGGTATTGCCGGTGAAGCCATAGACCAGCGACATGCCGTAGAGCAGCATGCCCGACGAGAGAGCACCAAGCACGAAGTACTTGAGGCCGGCTTCCGTCGAACGCAGGCTGTCACGGTTGATGGCAGCGACGACATAGAGCGCCAGCGACATCAGTTCGAGGCCGAGATAAAGGGCGATCAGGTCATTGGCCGAGATCAGCAGCATGACGCCGAGGGTCGCGAGCACGAGAAGGACCGGGAATTCGAACTTGTCGAGGTGGTCGTAGCGGGCGTGGCCGACCGCCATGATCATCGCCGTGACCGAACCGATCAGGGCGAGGATCTTCATGAACTTGGCGTAGCCGTCAGCGAGGTAGGCGCCATTGAAGGCCTCTCCTTCCGCGCCGGAGAACACCAGCCAGGCACCCGAGAAGATCAGCAGCGCGATCGCCAGTCCTGTGACAACACTGTTCGACTTCTCGCCCGAAAACACGCCGATCATGAGCAGCACCATGGCGCCCACAGCCAGGATCAATTCCGGCGTGACCAGATGCAGGCTAGCAATGAGAGTTTCAACGGTCATGTCCAAAGGATCCTGTCGTCAGTTCGCAATCAGCGCCAGGGACTGGGCTGCTTGCAAGGCTGCGGAGTAGTTGTTCACCAGATTGTCGACGGAGGCGGCGGTCGCATCGAGGATGGGAGCCGGATAGACGCCGAAGAAGATGGTGAGGGCGATCAGCGGATAAAGGGTCAGCTTTTCGCGGGTGGAAAGGTCGAGCATGCTCTTCAGGCTCTCCTTTTCGAGCGCACCAAAGACGACCCGGCGATAGAGCCAGAGCGCATAGGCTGCCGAAAGGATGACGCCGGTTGCGGCAAAGAGCGCGACCCAGGTGTTGACGCGGAAGACACCGATCAGGGTCAGGAATTCACCGACGAAACCCGAGGTGCCCGGCAGGCCGACATTGGCCATGGTGAAGACCATGAAGGCGAGCGCGTATTTCGGCATGTTGTTGACGAGGCCGCCATAGGCCGCGATCTCGCGGGTATGGAGACGGTCGTAGATCACGCCGACGCAGAGGAAGAGCGCGCCGGAGACGAAGCCGTGGCTGATCATCTGGAAGATCGCACCCTGGACGCCCTGCTGGTTGGCGGCGAAGATACCCATGGTGACGTAGCCCATGTGCGCGACCGAGGAATAGGCGATCAGCTTCTTCATGTCTTCCTGCATCATCGCGACCAGCGAGGTGTAGATGATGGCAATCACGGACAGCGTGAAGACGAAGGGCGCGAAGAAGTCGGATGCCAGCGGGAACATCGGCAGCGAGAAGCGCAGGAAGCCGTAGCCGCCAAGCTTGAGGAGGATGCCAGCGAGGATCACTGAGCCTGCCGTCGGTGCTTGAACGTGCGCATCCGGCAGCCAGGTATGCACAGGCCACATAGGCATCTTCACCGCGAAGGAAGCGAAGAAAGCAAGCCATAGCCAGGTCTGCATCTGCGGCGGGAAATCATGCTGCAGAAGCGCTGCGATGTCAGTCGTGCCGGCATCCCAGTACATTGCCATGATGGCGAGCAGCATCAGCACCGAGCCGAGCAGCGTGTAGAGGAAGAACTTGTAGGACGCGTAGACGCGGTCCTTGCCACCCCAGACACCGATGATGATGAACATCGGGATGAGGCCGGCTTCGAAGAAGACGTAGAAGAGCACGATGTCGAGCGACACGAAGACGCCGATCATCAGGGTCTCGAGCACCAGGAAGGCGATCATGTATTCCTTCAGGCGCTTCTCGACCGAGGTCCAGCTCGCAAGAATGCAGAAGGGCATGAGCAGCGTCGTCAGGATGACGAACAGCATCGAGATGCCGTCGACGCCGACGTGGTAGGAGATGCCGGTACCGAGCCAGGCATGCTTCTCCACCATCTGGAAGCCGGTGTTCGAATTGTCGAAGTTGATCCAGATGAAGAGCGACACGACGAAGGTGAAGACCGTCGTCAGCAGCGAGACGTTCAGGATGTTGCGGCGGCCGAGAGAAGTATCACCCCGGGTCAGCAGAAGCAGAGCCACGCCGACCAGAGGAAGGAAGGTGACCGTCGAGAGAATGGGCCAATCGGTCATCAGAGGGAGCTCCCGAGCATCATCCAGGTAACAAGTGCCGCAATGCCGATGAGCATCGCGAAGGCATAGTGATAGAGGTAACCCGACTGCAGGCGGACGACCTTCTGGGTCAGGCCGCCAACGGCAGAGGCAACGCCGTTCGGGCCATAGGCGTCGATGGTGGCGACGTCACCCTTCTTCCAGAGGAAGCGCCCGAGCGCCTTGGAGGACCGAACGAAGAGGAAGTCGTAGAGCTCGTCGAAGTACCACTTGTTGAGCAGGAACTGGTAGAGCATCCACTGCTGTTCCGCGAGCTTCTTCGGTGCCGACGGGTTCTTGATATACATGTACCAGGCGGTCACGAAGCCGAGCGTCATGGCAATGAACGGGCTCCACTTCACCCACTTCGGAACGTCATGGAACTCTTCCAGTACCGTGTTGGTCGGAAGCGTGAAGAGCGCGCCCTTCCAGAACTCGGCATAGTGATGGCCGAAGAAGTAGTCGTGGAAGATGAAGCCGGCAAACAGTGCGCCGAAACCGAGCAGGTAGAACGGGATCAGCATCACCTGCGGGCTTTCATGCACATGGTGCATGACGTCGGCAGACGCACGCGGCTTGCCGAAGAAGGTCAGGAACGCCAGGCGCCAAGAATAGAAGCTCGTGAACAGAGCCGCAATCACCAGCATTGTGAAGGCAAAACCACCGACGGACGAGCTCGAGGCGAAGGCAGACTCGATGATGTAGTCCTTCGAGAAGAAGCCAGCGGTACCGATAAGGGTTCCGGGGATACCGACGCCGGTCAGAGCGATTGTACCAATCGTCATGGCCCAGAAGGTCACGGGGATGTGCTTCCTCAGACCACCCATGTAGCGCATGTCCTGCTCGCCATCGACGGCGTGGATGACGGAGCCTGCGCCCAAGAACAGGAGTGCCTTGAAGAAGGCGTGCGTGAAGAGGTGGAAGACGGCTGCGCCATAGGCGCCGACGCCGAGCGCCACGAACATGTAGCCGAGCTGCGAGCAGGTCGAATAGGCGATGACGCGCTTGATGTCGTTCTGCACAAGGCCGACGGTCGCCGCGAAGAACGCCGTGATTGCGCCGACGATGGTGACGACGGTCAGCGCATCCGGCGACAGTTCGAAGACGGGCGACATACGGGCGACGAGGAAGACGCCGGCGGTGACCATGGTTGCGGCGTGAATGAGCGCCGAAACCGGGGTCGGGCCTTCCATGGCGTCCGGCAGCCAGGTGTGCAGCAGGAACTGCGCCGACTTACCCATCGCGCCCATGAAGAGCAGCAGGCAGGCGCCGGTCAGCGCATGGCTACGGTCAAGCTGCATGCCGAAGAGGTTCAGCACGACTTCGGGCGACGCTGCAGGATCGGTCGGGAGATAGGACTGGGCCGAGGCGAAGATCGTCTCGAGGTTGATCGAGCCGAACATCACGAAGAGCGCCGAGATGCCGAGGATGAAGCCAAAGTCACCGACGCGGTTGACGATGAACGCCTTCATGGCAGCGGCGGAAGCGGACGGCTTCTTGTACCAGAAGCCGATCAGCAGATAGGACGCAAGACCCACGCCTTCCCAGCCGAAGAACATCTGCAGCAGGTTGTCCGACGTGATGAGCATCAGCATCGCGAAGGTGAAGAGCGACAGATAGGCGAAGAAACGCGGCCGATGCGGGTCGTGATGCATGTAGCCGATCGAGTAGAGGTGCACGAGGCACGACACCGAGTTGACCACTACGAACATCACAGCCGTCAGGGTATCGATGCGGAAGGCCCATTCGACGTCGATGCCGCCGGACTGGATCCAGCGCATCACGGGCACCTTGATGACCTCGTGGGCCTCGTGGCTCATCGCAACGTTGAAGAACACGATCCAGGAGAGGATCGCCACGATGATCATCAGACCCGTGGTGATGTATTCCGACGCCTTGGCGCCGATCTGGCGGCCAAGCAAGCCGGCGATCAGGAAGCCGATCAGGGGGAGAAAGACGATAGCCTTGTAGATCATGACCCGATCAGCCCTTCATCATGTTGACGTCTTCGACGGCGATGGAGCCGCGATTACGGTAGAAGACCACCAGGATCGCGAGACCGATGGCCGCTTCGGCGGCCGCGACCGTCAGGATAAACAGCGCGAAGACCTGGCCGACGAGGTCGCCGAGGAAGCTCGAGAAGGCCACCATGTTGATGTTCACAGCGAGCAGGATCAGTTCGATCGACATCAGGATGACGATGATGTTCTTGCGGTTCAGGAAGATGCCGAAGACGCCCAGGGTGAATAGCAGGGCACTGACTGTCAGGTAGTGGGAAAGACCGATTTCCATAATTCTTGTTCCTTGACCTCGTGCTCGGCTCAGACGCCCTGGCCCGGCTTGACCTTGACCACCTTGACGGCGGTTTCCGGCGTGCGGGCGACCTGGGCGGAGATGTCCTGGCGCTTGATGTTGGTGCGGTGGCGCAGCGTCAGCACGATCGCGCCGATCATGGCGACGAACAGGACGAGACCGGCGATCTGGAAGAAGAAGACGTAGTCCGTGTAGAGCACGTCGCCAAGCGCCTGGGTATTCTGGCGGTCTGCCACAGCGGGAATAGGCTGGGTGATCGCGTTCAGGGCTTCCGGGCTGATCGTGGTTCCGCCGATGACGACGACAAGTTCGACCGCAACGATGAGGCCGACGAGCGCGCCAACCGGTGCGTATTTCGCAGCCCCTGCCCTCAGTTCCGTGAAGTCGATGTCGAGCATCATCACGACGAAGAGGAAGAGAACCGCGACCGCGCCGACATAGACGACCAGCAGGATCATCGCCAGGAATTCAGCCCCCGTGAGGAGCAGAAGACCCGCCGCGTTGATGAAGGTCAGAATGAGGAACAGGACCGAATGGACCGGGTTCCGAGCCGATATCACCATGAAGGCCGAAGCCACAGCGACAAAGGCGAAGAGATAGAAAAAGAGAGCCTGAAGACCCATGTTGGTGCCTTTTCATCTTCCCCCGGACGAGGGCCCTGCCCCGCCGCCCGATAAGGCGTGACCGATATCCCCATCGGCACGCCCGTTACAAAATTCATCATGTGCCCCGGCGAAGCCCCGCGCTCCGCCCAAGGCGATCGATCCCAAGGGATCAGCGGTAGGGCGAGTCGATCGCGATGTTGCGCGCGATTTCCCGTTCCCAGCGGTCGCCGTTGTCGAGCAGGCGCGCCTTGTCGAAGTAAAGTTCTTCGCGGGTCTCGGTGGCGAACTCGAAGTTCGGTCCCTCGACGATCGCGTCGACCGGGCAGGCTTCCTGGCAGAAACCGCAATAGATGCACTTCACCATGTCGATGTCGTAACGCACCGTGCGGCGAGTGCCGTCATTTCGGCGTGGCCCGGCCTCGATGGTGATGGCCTGGGCAGGACAGATCGCCTCGCATAGCTTGCAGGCGATGCAGCGCTCTTCGCCGTTCGGATAGCGGCGCAGCGCATGCTCGCCGCGGAAGCGCGCCGATACCGGGCCCTTTTCGAACGGGTAATTGATCGTTGCCTTCTGCTTGAAGAAGTAGCGCATCGACAGAAAGAAAGCGCCGACGAACTCCTTCAGGAAGACCGAATTGATAGCCTGTGCAATTGCCATCTTATTCTCCAATGCAGCTGAGGTTGCGGCAGGGCGTCATCACGCCCAACCCATCAGCTTGAGCACGAATGCCGTGATTATGACCATGGCGAGCGAGATCGGAAGGAAGACCTTCCAGCCAAGACGCATCAGCTGGTCATAGCGGTAGCGCGGAACGAATGCCTTCACCATGGCGAACATGAAGAAGACCATTGACGCCTTCAGCACGAACCAGACGATGCCGGGGACCCAGTTCAGGAACCAGACGTCGACCGGCGGCAGCCAGCCCCCGAGGAAGAGGATCGTGGTCAGCGAGCACATCAGGACGATGGCGGCATATTCGCCGAGCATGAACATCATGTACGGGGTCGAGCCGTATTCGACCATGAAGCCGGCGACGAGTTCGGATTCGGCTTCCGGAAGGTCGAAGGGCGGACGGTTGGTTTCTGCCAATGCCGAGATGAAAAAGATCACGAACATCGGGAAGAGTGCCAGCCAGTGCCAGTCGAGGAAGGACGCCGGAAGACCCATCATCGTGCCGAGACCGGTGTTCTGGGCAAGCACGATGTCGGTGAGGTTCAGCGAACCGACGCAGAGCAGAACGGTGACGATGACGAAGCCCATCGAGACTTCATAGGAGACCATCTGCGCTGCCGAGCGAAGCGCGCCGAGGAACGGGTACTTCGAGTTCGACGCCCAGCCACCCATGATGATGCCGTAGACTTCGAGCGAGGAGACCGCAAAGACGAAGAGGATGCCGACATTGATGTTGGCGATCACCCATCCGGCGTTGACCGGAATGACGGCCCAGGTTGCGAGCGCGAGCGTCACGGCAACGAGCGGGGCGAGCAGGAAGACGCCCTTGTTGGCGCCGGCCGGAATGACCGGCTCCTTGAAGACGAACTTCAGAAGGTCGGCGAAGGACTGGAAGAGACCCCAGGGGCCGACGACGTTCGGGCCGCGACGCAGCTGAACGGCAGCCCAGATCTTGCGGTCTGCGAGCAGGATGTAGGCGATGAAGACGAGCAGGCAGACGAGCAGAAGAAGCGACTGCCCGATCATGATGGCCGCCGGCCACACATAGGTGGAAACGAAATTATCCATGGTCCCCTGCCCTTACTCTGCCGCGGCCTTGAAATTGTTGCGGGCCAATGCCGAGCACTCTGCCATGACGGCCGAAGCGCGTGCGATCGGGTTCGTCAAATAGAAGTCTTTGACCGGCGACGCAAACAGAGACTTGCCCATCTTCCCGGGTTTTTTCGCCAGTGCAGCAATATCGGCCGAAGAGCCCGGTGCGATCTCGTCGATCTCGGCGAAATGCGGGTAGGCTTCATAAAGCTTCACGCGCAGCTGCGACAGCGAATCAAAGGGCAGCTTCTTGCCAAGCACGTCGGAGAGTGCACGCAGGATCGCCCAGTCTTCGCGGGCCTCGCCCGGCGCGAAGCCGGCGCGGTTGCCCATCTGGACGCGGCCTTCGGTATTGACCCAGGTCCCCGACTTCTCGGTGTAGGTCGCGCCCGGCAGGATGACGTCGGCATAGTGTGCGCCGTTGTCGCCATGGCTGCCGATATAGACCACGCACTTCGCAGTCTTGGCCGAGAAATCGATCTCGTCGGCGCCGAGCAGGAAGACGACGTCGAGCGAGGACAGCATCTGACCGGCGGCAACAGCCCCTTCGCCCGGCACGAAGCCGAGGTCGAGAGCGCCGACGCGCGAGGCTGCGGTGTGCAGGACGCAGAAGCCGTTCCATTCGTCGGAGAGCGCGCCGACATCGGCAGCGAGCTTTGCGGCGTTTGCCAGAACGGCGTTGCCGTCGGCGCCCGAAAGCGCACCCTGGCCGATGATAACAAGCGGGTTCTTTGCGGCCTTCAGAGCTTCAGCGAAGTTGTTCTTGCCAGAAACGAGGTCAGACAGCGTCTCGGTGCCAGCACCGAGATACTCATACGGGTAACGCAGCTCACCGCCTTCGCCGATCACGCCGATCGGCAGACCGCCGCGGCGCCAGCGCTTGCGAATACGGGCGTTCAAGACAGCCGCTTCGTAGCGCGGGTTGGCGCCGACGATCAGGATTGCGTCTGCGGCTTCAATACCTTCGATGCCGGCGTTGAAGAGGTAGGTCGAGCGGCCGAGCGACGGATCAATTGCCGTCCCATCCTGGCGACAGTCGGTATTCGAGGACCCGAGTGCGTTGACGAGCGACTTCAGCGCGAAGATTTCCTCGACGGAAGCGAGGTCACCGGCGACAGCGCCGATCTTGTCAGCGGAGGTCGAGGCAACGGCCGACTTGATCGCGGCAAAGGCTTCGGCCCAGCTGGCGGGCTGCAGACGGCCATCCTTCTTGACATAGGGGCGGTCGAGACGCTGGGTCTTCAGGCCATCCCAGATGAAGCGGGTCTTGTCGGAGATCCACTCTTCGTTGATCTGCTCGTTGACGCGCGGCATGATGCGCATGACTTCGCGACCACGCGTATCGACGCGGATGGCGGAGCCGAGCGCGTCCATGACGTCGACCGATTCGGTTTTGTTCAGTTCCCAGGGACGAGCCGTGAAGGCGAAGGGCTTGGAGGTCAGCGCGCCGACCGGGCAGAGGTCGACGACATTGCCCTGGAGCTCCGACGTCATCGCCTGCTCGAGATAGGTGGTGATCTCGGCGTCCTCGCCACGGCCGATCAGGCCGAGTTCGGCAATGCCGGCGACTTCGGTGGTGAAGCGGACGCAGCGCGTGCAGTGAATGCAGCGGTTCATCACGGTCTTGACCAACGGTCCGATATACTTGTCTTCGACAGCGCGCTTGTTCTCGGTGTAGCGCGAGCTATCGATACCAAACGCCATGGCCTGGTCCTGCAGGTCGCATTCGCCACCCTGGTCGCAGATCGGGCAATCCAGCGGATGGTTGATCAGCAGGAATTCCATCACGCCTTCGCGGGCCTTTTTGACCATCGGCGTATTGGTGTAAACTTCCGGCAGTTCGCCGTTCGGGCCGCCACGGATGTCGCGCACGCCCATGGCGCAGGAGGCTGCCGGCTTCGGCGGGCCACCCTTCACCTCGACGAGGCACATGCGGCAGTTGCCGGCAACCGACAGCCGTTCATGGAAACAAAAGCGCGGAACCTCGGCGCCAGCTTCCTCGCACGCCTGCAACAGCGTGAAATGATCCGGAACCTCGATCTCTTTTCCGTCGATCTTCAGCTTAGTCATATTCGCCTTCCTGCCTCACGCTTCCGCGCATCCTGCCGGGGCATTCCTGCCGCGACTGACAGTCTTCGTCCGCACCGGATGAAAACTGCCGGTTTTATCCCTCAAGTCCGGCGCATCGCCCCCGCGCGGCCGAACCTTAATCTTAACTGCCTGACCGAGCCTTGCCACCCGCCAACCGGCGCGCCTGGCCTGCCCAGTCGTCTCGCAGCACGCGGCCGCCGAGACCCAATTCCTTGTCCAGCGCATCAAGCGCCTTCTCATTCATCTCAGCGAGGTCCTTGAAGCGGGTAATCCCCCTGCCCTTCAGGACCTGCTCGACCTTCGGCCCGATGCCATCGATCTTCTTCAGATCGTCGGCCTTGCCGCTGGCCTTCCTCGGCCTCACAGCCGGCGCGGCGGGCTCGACCTTTGCATCCGGCAGAGCCTTCGCTTGTGCTGCGGCCTTTGCCTTTGTTCCAACGGCCGGCTTTGCAGCCGCCTTGGCCTTCGGTGCAGGCTTCTGCTTTTCAGCCTTGGCTTTCACCGGGGCTGCGGCCTTGGCCTTCGCCTTCGCCAGAACCGGCTTTTCCGCCGTCACCTTGGCCGGGGTCGGCTCAGGTTCAACCTTTTCGACCGGGGCCTCGACCTTCGTCTCAGCCTCAGCTGCCGGCTTCGCCTCCGCCGCCTTGCGCTCTTCTTCCAGTTGCCGCGCAATCTGGCCGGTTACTTCCATGGCGCCCTGAATGGAGCCAAGGAAGAGCTTGCCCATCTGCGCCGCCATGCCGAAGCCGAAGGCGGTTGCGGCGGCCATGGCGGCCGCCGGATTGGTCATCAGGTCCTCAAGGCCTTCGGAGGCGCGAGCGTCAGATGCCGGTTCGTCCGGCCCCTTTTTCCCGTCCTTGTCCGAAGAGCCTGTCATCCCCTTTGTCCCTTACTCTGCCGCTTCCATGACCACGCCATGGGCGATCGCGTTGCGGGTGTACTGGTCGATGCGCTTTTCCATCTCCGGACGGAAATGCTTGATCAGGCCCTGGATCGGCCAGGCGGCGGCATCTCCAAGCGCACAGATGGTGTGGCCTTCCACCTGCTTCGTCACCTGGAAGAGCATGTCGATTTCACGCTTCTGGGCATTGCCCTTCACCATGCGTTCCATGACGCGCATCATCCAGCCTGTGCCTTCGCGGCATGGCGTGCACTGGCCGCAGCTCTCGTGCTTGTAGAATGCCGAGAGGCGCCAGATGGCCTTCACGATGTCGGTCGACTTGTCCATGACGATGACAGCGGCGGTGCCGAGGCCGGAGCCCAGCTCACGCAAACCGTCATAGTCCATGATCGCGTCCTTCATCTGGGCGCCCGGTACGCAAGGTACCGAGGAGCCGCCCGGGATGACGGCGAGCAGGTTGTCCCAGCCGCCGCGGATGCCGCCACAGTGCTTTTCGATCAGCTCCTGGAAGGTGATCGACATGGCTTCTTCGACCGTGCACGGCTTGTTGACGTGACCGGAGATCGAGAACAGCTTGGTGCCGGCATTGTTCGGACGGCCAAAGCTCGAATACCAGGACGCGCCGCGACGCAGGATGGTCGGGGCAACGGCGATCGATTCGACGTTGTTGACCGTGGTCGGGCAGCCGTAGAGGCCCATGTTCGCCGGGAATGGCGGCTTCAGGCGCGGCTGGCCCTTTTTGCCTTCAAGGCTTTCCAGAAGTGCGGTTTCTTCGCCGCAGATATAGGCGCCGGCGCCGTGGTGGACGACGATATCGATGTCGTAGCCGAGCTTGTTGTTCTTGCCGAGCAGGCCGTAGTCGTAGCACTCGTCGATCGCAGCCTGCAGGGCTTCGCGCTCGCGCATGAACTCGCCGCGAACATAGATGAAGGCATGATGCGCGCCCATGGCGAAGGAAGCGATGACGCAGCCTTCGATCAGGGTGTGCGGATCATGGCGCATGATCTCGCGGTCCTTGCAGGTGCCAGGTTCCGACTCATCCGCATTGACGACGAGATAGTGCGGACGGCCGTCCGATTCCTTCGGCATGAAGGACCACTTGAGACCGGTGGGGAAGCCTGCGCCGCCGCGACCGCGAAGACCCGAGGCCTTCATCTCGTTGATGATCCAGTCACGACCCTTTTCAAGGATTTGCTTGGTGCCGTCCCAATGGCCGCGGGACATCGCGCCCTTCAGGGACTTGTCCTTGAGGCCGTAGATATTGGTAAAGATGCGATCCTGATCTCTCAACATACCCTAACCTCTCAGCGCGGCTTCTTGCCGAAGACCTTGATGTATTCCGCTTCGCCGCCCTTGGCGAGCGCCTTGGCCTGCTTGACCCAGTCGTCCCGCTCGATACGGCCGGAGAACTTGAGATAGGTGTCGACCCACTCGCGCTCTGCCTTCTTCCACTTGGCGACCTGATCGAACGTGTAGACGCCGAGGCCGTTCAGTGTCGCTTCGATCTTCGGGCCGACGCCCGAGATCATCTTCAGGTCGTCAGGCGTTTCCGGGCGCTCGATGCCGGCCGGACGGTTCTTCTCGTCCATGACCGCGGCGGGAGCCGGAGCGACTTCCTTCTCGACCGGGCGGGCCGTATCGGCAGAATCGCCCTTCTGCTTGACGTTCTCGGCAGCAGCCTTTTTGGCAGTTGCCGGGGTCTTGAGCTTCTCGTCCGTCACCGGCGCATCCGTAACCGGTTTCGCGGCGTTGGCGGGCGGTACGGACACTTCCTCGGTCTGTGCCGGGGCCGTATCGTTGAAGCGGATCGGCTGGATGTCACCGGTCAGGGTGGTCGGACCACCGACAGGCGCCGAGAAAATGCGATCAACCTGCGGGCCAGGCTTGACGTCGGAACCCTTGCCGGCGGCGAACCGATCGATGATGTGCTCGAGCTGGGTCACGGTCAGGTCTTCATAGGCATCCTTGAAGATCATCACCATCGGCGCATTGACGCAGGCGCCCTGACACTCGACTTCTTCCCAGGACAAGGTGCCGTCTTCGTTGCGTTCGAAGGGCTCCGGGTGGATCTTCGACTTGCAGACGTGAATGAGGTCTTCCGCCCCCCGCAGCATGCAGGGTGTCGTGCCGCAGACCTGGATATGGGCGCGCGTACCAACAGGCTTCAGCTGGAACTGGGTGTAGAATGTCGCGACTTCGAGGACCCGAATGAAGGGCATGTCGAGCATTTGGCCGACATACTCGATCGCAGCCTTGGTGACCCAGCCTTCCTGTTCCTGTGCGCGCATCAAAAGCGGAATGACCGCCGATTGCTGGCGCCCCGCCGGATACTTGCGAATGGTGGCTTCAGCCCAGATCGCATTCTCCGCGGAGAACGAGAATGCTGCGGGCTGGAATTGCTCTTCGGCTAGTCGACGAACGGACATACTTCCTCACGCCTTGTCTCAGTTTATGGAACCACACCGCGTATTCGTCACATTGGCGAATTCGCAGGCATAGGCCGAATTGTCTTTCTGAAGGAATACGAAGAGCTTCGAGCCGGTCCAGCTGGAGCTCTTGATCTCGTATCCATCCCGGATCAGCTTGGCCATCGACACTGTTTCCCTCGACGATACAGCACTGTTCTCCTGAGCCACCGCCTGGGTGGCGCCGAGACAGATCAGCAATGCCGCGAGGGTCTTAAGCATCAGCGGTCTACTTCCCCGAACACGATGTCGAGCGAGCCGAGGATCGCCGAGACGTCGGCCAGCTGGTGGCCGCGGCACAGGAAATCCATGGCCTGCAGATGCGCATAACCCGGGGCGCGGATCTTGCAGCGATAGGGCTTGTTGGTGCCGTCGGAGACGAGGAACACGCCGAACTCGCCCTTGGGGGCTTCGACAGCGGCATAAACCTCACCGGCCGGTACGTGATAGCCTTCGGTGTAGAGCTTGAAGTGGTGGATCAGGCCTTCCATCGACCGCTTCATCTCGCCACGCTTCGGCGGAACGACTTTGCCGTCGAGCGATGAGACCGGGCCGGTCTTGGCATCGCCCAGCAGACGGTTGACGCACTGCTTCATGATCTTCACCGACTCGCGCATTTCGAACATGCGGATCAGGTAACGGTCGTAGCAGTCACCGTTCTTGCCGACCATGATGTCGAAGTCGAGATCGGAGTAGCACTCGTAAGGCTGCGACTTGCGCAGGTCCCAGGCAGCGCCCGAACCGCGGACCATGACGCCCGAGAAGCCCCAGGCCCAGCAATCATCGAGGCTGACGACGCCGATGTCGACGTTGCGCTGCTTGAAGATGCGGTTGCCGGTCAGAAGGTCGTCGATGTCATCGAGCTTTTCCGGGAACTGGTCGCACCACTTGCCGATATCCTCGACCAGCTGATGCGGCAGATCCTGATGCACGCCACCGGGACGGACGTAAGCGGCATGCATGCGGGCGCCGGAGGCGCGCTCATAGAACACCATCAGCTTTTCGCGCTCTTCAAAGCCCCAGAGCGGCGGCGTCAGCGCACCAACGTCCATGGCCTGCGTGGTGACGTTGAGGAGGTGCGAGAGAATACGACCGATTTCCGAATAGAGAACGCGGATCAGCTGACCACGGATCGGAATCTGGATGTCGAGCAGCTTTTCGACGGCCAGCGAATAGGCATGTTCCTGGTTCATCGGCGCGACATAGTCGAGGCGATCGAAATAGGGCAGCGCCTGCAGATAGGTCTTGGTCTCAATCAGCTTCTCGGTGCCACGATGCAGCAGGCCGATATGCGGGTCGACGCGCTCGACGATTTCACCGTCCAGCTCAAGCACGAGGCGAAGAACGCCGTGCGCCGCCGGGTGCTGCGGGCCGAAGTTGATATTGAAGTTGCGGACGTTGTGTTCGTTCATGGTCTCTGCCCTTCCGCTCACTTGGCCGCTTTTTCATCGCCGGGCAGCACGTAATCCGTGCCTTCCCAGGGCGAGAGGAAGTCGAAATTGCGGAATTCCTGCTTGAGCTCGACGGGCTCGTAGACGACGCGCTTGGCGCTGTCGTCGTAGCGAACCTCGACGAAACCGGTCGTGGGGAAGTCCTTGCGCAGCGGATGCCCCTCGAAACCATAGTCTGTCAGGATACGGCGCAAGTCCGGGTGATCGGTGAACAGGATGCCGTACATGTCCCAGGCTTCGCGTTCGAACCAGTCGGCGCCGGCAAAGACCGGACAGGCCGACGGGACCGGCTTGAACTCGCCGGTTGCGACCTTGATGCGGATGCGCAGGTTCTGACGCGGCGAGAGCAGGTGGTAAACCACGTCGAAGCGGTCTTCGCGCTTCGGGTAGTCGACGCCGCAGATGTCGATCAGGTTGACGAAGCCGCACTGGACGTCGTCACGCAGGAAGGTCAGGAGCGGAATCAGGTTTTCCGACTTCGCCGTCAGCGTCAGTTCGCCGAAGCTGATGTCGCTCGACGAAATCAGCGCACCGCGGACTTCTGCGAGGTAGGAAGCGAGCTCGTTCAGGGCTTCACTCATGTTTTCAGTCCCTTCGCCTTACCGCTCGATCGTGCCCGTGCGCCGGATCTTCTTCTGCAGGAGCATCACACCGTAAAGCAGAGCTTCTGCCGTGGGGGGACAGCCCGGCACGTAGATATCAACCGGCACGACGCGATCGCAGCCGCGCACGACGGAATAGGAGTAATGGTAGTAGCCGCCGCCATTGGCGCAGGAGCCCATCGAGATCACGTAACGCGGTTCCGGCATCTGGTCATAGACCTTGCGGAGTGCGGGCGCCATCTTGTTGGTCAGCGTGCCGGCGACGATCATGACGTCAGACTGGCGCGGTGAAGCACGCGGTGCAAAGCCGAAGCGCTCGGCGTCGTAACGCGGCATCGACAGCTGCATCATTTCGACGGCGCAGCAGGCGAGACCGAAGGTCATCCACATCAGCGAGCCGGTACGGGCCCAGTTGATCAGCTCGTCGGTCGAGGTAACCAGGAAGCCCTTGTCGGCGAGCTCGTTGTTGATCTCGCCGAAGAAGCGGTCATCGGCGCCGATCGGCTTGCCGGTGTTGGGATCGATGATGCCCTTTGCCTGCGGCGCAATCATCGTCGTATCGGACTGGATCACTCCCATTCGAGCGCCCCCTTCTTCCATTCATAGATAAAGCCGACGGTGAGAACACCGAGGAAAACCATCATCGACCAGAAGCCGAACCAGCCGATCTCACCGAAAGATACTGCCCAGGGGAACAGGAAGGCGACTTCGAGGTCGAAGATGATGAAGAGGATCGACACCAGGTAGAATCGGATGTCGAACTTCATGCGGGCATCATCGAACGCGTTGAAGCCGCACTCATAGGCCGACAGCTTCTCCGAATCGGGCGCCTTGTAGGCAACGGCAAACGGCGCCACCAGGAGCGCAATACCGATGATCAAGGATATGCCGATAAAGATGGCGATCGGAAGGTAAGAACTGAGCAGATCAGTCATCATATCACCCTGCTTGTCTCGCATGCCTGATGGCATTTAGGGCGGAGGCGACAAGCCGTAAAGAGAGTTGCAACGCGCCGTGGTTAGCGCAGGCAGCCACCCAGCGCAAGTCCAACCAAAGCCTTTTCACCCGATACCGGATCGCACCTTACCAGCGGGTAAAATGCATGTCTCGCGCAATCGCGCGTGCAGTGCAAAAAGACGCAACACACCGAGCCTGCAAGGCAGGCTCAACACATCACAAAATGATCTGAGAAAACAAGTGGCGCGAGTGACGGGGCTCGAACCCGCGACCTCCGGCGTGACAGGCCGGCACTCTAACCGACTGAGCTACACCCGCGCATTTCATGGGGATTTCCCCATGTCTTCGCTGCCTGAAGCAGCATGCCTTGAAGGCTTTGGAATGGCGCGAGTGACGGGGCTCGAACCCGCGACCTCCGGCGTGACAGGCCGGCACTCTAACCAACTGAGCTACACCCGCGCATTTCCAAATCGGGGTTCAAGGCGATCCCCGTCGAGCGGCTTGCCGTTCGATGAGCGGCTCTCTACGGCGTTCATCTGGAGGTGTCAAGCAGCATCTGAGACAAAACCGTGACGGCCCGATTTTTTCCCCCGCCCCTCCCCCGGGGTCATCGGAAGCTCGCTGCTCGCGACAACGCGCCGCAGGCGCAAAACAAGGATTCTGCTCGGTTTTCCACAAGGCCCGATCGGCCGCATGACAAAAAAACAAAAAATCTGCACAAACACTCTTGCGGATTTTCCGCGATCCGCATAGATCACGGCCACCGACGCGGCAGACACGATTTGTCAAGCGTACGGGCGATTAGCTCAGTTGGTAGAGCGCTTCGTTTACACCGAAGATGTCGGGAGTTCGAGTCTCTCATCGCCCACCATTTTTTCTCTTCCTTCGTTCAGTTTTTCTTGCGCAGGTTGATGCGCATCGCCTTTCCGTCTGTCTGATCGACGTCGAAGGCACCCGTCTTCCGGATCAGATCGCTCAATTTTGAACATCCATAAGTTCGCGAATCGAAATCCGACTTGAGGTTGGAGAGCTGCGTCCCCAACGCAGAAAGCGCGACCCAGCCTTCCTCGCTGTCGATGTCGGACAAGACGCGTTTGATGATCGGGACGGCAGCGCTCGGCGTTTTGAGCGGCGAGAGTGCCTTCGTGTCATCGTCCGGCGATGCCTGGACACTGATGTTTTCCGTGTAGATGAAGCGTCGGCAAGCCTGACGGAAACT
This sequence comes from Agrobacterium sp. MA01, assembly GCF_009650195.1. NCBI lineage: Bacteria > Pseudomonadati > Pseudomonadota > Alphaproteobacteria > Hyphomicrobiales > Rhizobiaceae > Agrobacterium > Agrobacterium sp. MA01. Next base: position 1,346,584 of record NZ_CP045854.1, on the reverse strand, counting down.
CTCGGGCGTTTTCTGCTCCCCAAAGCCGAAAACATCGACACCCTGCTCACGAATGCGGGAGGCGAGTCGGGTGAAATCACTATCCGACGACACGAGGCAGAAGCCATCAAATCGCCCGCTCAGCAGGAGATCCATGGCATCAATGACGAGCGCAATGTCAGAGGCATTCTTGCCGGTCGTGTAGGCAAACTGCTGCTGAGGTATGATCGCGTGCCGCGTCAGCGTTTCGATCCACCCTTTTGATCTGGGACTGGCGAAATCGCCATAGATCCGTCTGACACTAGCCTCTCCAAGGCGAGCAATTTCCTCGAATAGCCCATCGGCGATCTTGCTTGAGGTATTGTCCGCATCAATCAAAACGGCGAGACGCTTCAAACGATCGTTCGGTGCCATTCCAAGTCTCCCCGTTGCAACCAGAGCCAAAGCTGCCCTCAGACTTCAGCCTCGAAGACTCGCTTCGCATTGGCAAGTGCGACAACACCGATTAGCAATAGGCCCGCCGGATTGCTCCAGCGGGCCTCATTCATATCAATGTCTCTGCTTCTTACTTCCCGCCGATCGGGCGGGTCGCCGCCGCCTTCTCCACCATGGCCGTCACCTCGGCACGGCGCGCGCCTTCGAGCGGCATGCGCGGCATGCGGACACGCTCGGAGCCGCGGCCCATGATCTGCTCGGCGAGCTTGATCGACTGCACGAGGTCGTGTTCAGCATCGAGATGCAGAAGCGGCATGAACCAGCGGTAGATGCGGCGGGCTTCCATCCAGTCGCCACGGTCGGCGGCAGCGACCAGGGCCACCGATTCGGCCGGGAAGGCGCTGGTGAGGCCGGAGACCCAGCCCTTGGCGCCGAGCATCAGGCCTTCGAGCGCCACGTCGTCGAGGCCGGCAAAGATGTCGTAGCGGTCACCGAAGGCGTTGATCAGATCGGTGAAGCGGCGCGGATCGGGGGCGCTTTCCTTGACGGCCTTGATGTTCTTCACGCCGTCAAGTGCTTCCAGCACTTCCGCACCGATGTTGACGCGGTAGGCGGGCGGGTTGTTGTAGAGCATGATCGGCAGGCCGGTCGCTTCGGCAACGGTCTTGAAATGGGCAACCAGTTCATGCGGCTTCGGCACATAGACCATGGCCGGCAGGAGCATCAGGCCATCGGCGCCGATCTTTTCGGCATCGCGGGCATAGGCCGTGGCGCGGCGGGTGTCGAATTCCGACACGCCGGTGACAACAGGCACGCGGCCATTCACCACCTCGACGGCGGCCTTCAGGATGGTGCGCTTCTCTTCCGGATCGAGCGAGTTGTTCTCGCCGCAGGTACCCATGACGATCAGGCCGTTTACGCCGTCGTTGACGAGGGCGTCGAGCACGCGCTGGGTGGCGTCGATATCGACCGAGAGATCTTCATGGAATTGAGTCGTTGCGGCGGGGAAAACGCCGTGCCAGCCGGTGGTCATGGGATGCTCCTGTTGAAGTGATCAAATCACAGTATACAGTTTGTCGACAAAATCAAGGCGCGCGTTTCAGAGATCGCTGAAACGGGATTGCAGGACTTCAGATGTCGGGAAGTTCGGCTGCGGCGGCGATGTTGCGGGCGACGTAATCCTGGATCTGGCGAACGATCTGGTCGGCATGGGCAACCGACAGCCGGTCGGCCTCCTCGACATCGCCTGAACGGATCGCCTCGATGATCTTCTCGTGCTCCTCGACATAGCGGCGCGGCAGGCGGTCGTCGAAGGTCTGATAATAGAGCCGGAGAATGCGCCGCCCCTCGTCGAGGAGCCGGGCAAAGAAGGTGGTGTAATAGGGATTGCCGGCGCGCTCGGCGATCGCGACGTGGAATTCCCGGTTAGCCTCGATCATGGCGAAGGCGTCCTGGGCCTCGACGGCGCGGGAAAAGGCCTGCTGCTGCCGGATGATCTCGGCCATCCAGGCATCGCCGGAACGCTTTGCGGCGCCACGGGTCGTCACGCGGTACATCAGGCAGAGCGCCTCGAAATAGGTGGGCAGACTGGAGAAGTCGATGACCGCGACAATCGTGTTGCGATTCGGCAGACTGGTGACCAGCCCGTCCGAGGTCAGCCGCAACAGCGCCTCGCGAATCGGGGTGCGCGACATGCCGAAATGTTCGGAGAGGCGCGTTTCATCCAGCGGACTGCCGGGCGGGCGCTCCATGGTCAGGATTTCATGGCGCAGCGCCTTGTAGACCGATTCGGAACCGGAGCCGCGGGTGCGTGCCCCCTCACCCTTGCCATTGTCGGCATCCGTGCCACCCGTCTCGTTCATGCCCATCCATCGACCTGTTTGCTGCCTCGGTTTGAAGCCAGCACAGCGACGAACGGCGCTTAAAGTCAAGCACCGAGGAGGACGGCGCGTCAGGCAGGCGATCAGGCCAGCTGGCCTGTCGGTGCATCGTCGCCCCAAAGCAGCGGGCTCCAGGCCAGTTCGGGCGGAACGGCATGGAAAAGGGTGCGCGCCGGATAGGCAGAGCGTGGACGCTTACCGAGCGGCACGAGCTGGAAGCCATGGCCGATCATCTCGTCTTCGTCGAAGACATTGCGCAGATCGACGACGACAGGCGATTTCATCAGATCTTTCAGACGCGGCAGATCCAGCGACTTGAACTGATCCCATTCGGTCACAAGAACGACGGCGTCCGCACCCTCTGCGACCTCGTAGGCGTTGCGTCGGTATTTGACCGCACCGAGGACCGCCCTCGCCGCCTCCATGCCTGCGGGGTCGTAGACATGCACATCCGCGCCGCCATCGAGCAGGGTTCTGATGATGGCGATCGAGGGCGCCTCGCGCATGTCGTCGGTATTGGGCTTGAAGGTCAGGCCGAGGACACCGATTCGCTTGCCGCGCACGCTGCCGTCACAGGCGGCAATCACCCGGCGGCCCATGGCCCGCTTGCGGTTTTCGTTGATCGCGACCGTTGTCTCGATCAGCTTCAAGGGCCGGTCGTAATCCTGCGCCGTCTTCACCAGCGCCAGCGTATCCTTCGGGAAGCAGGACCCGCCGAAGCCGGGACCCGCCTGGAGAAACTTGTCACCGATGCGGCGATCCATGCCCATGCCCTTGGCGACCTTCTGCACGTCGGCGCCGAGTTCTTCGCAGAGATCGGCCATTTCGTTGATGAAGGTGATCTTCATCGCGAGAAAGGCGTTGGAGGCGTATTTGATCAGTTCGGCTGTGCGGCGCTCGCAGAAATAGAGCGGCATCTCCTTGAGATCGAGGGCCTCATAGATGTCGCGCATGACCTCGGTGGAGCGTTCGTCATCGGAGCCCACCACGATTCGGTCCGGGCGGCGGAAATCGGAAATGGCCGCACCTTCCCGCAGGAATTCGGGATTGGAGACGACCGCGATGTCCTTTTGCGGGAATTCTTCCCGGAAGATGCGTTCGATCTCGTCGCCCGTGCCGACGGGCACGGTGGACTTGGTGACCACGACGGTGAAACCGGTGGCCGCGGCAGCAATCTCGCGGGCGGCGGCGTATACATGGCTGAGATCGGCGTGACCATCGACGAGGCGCGACGGCGTGCCGACGGCGATGAAGACCGCATCCGCGGCCGCTACCGGTCCGACGAGATCGCCAGAGAATCTCAGGCGACCGGCGACACAATTGTCGGCAATGATGATCTCCAGACCGGGCTCGTAGATCGGCACTTTTCCAGCCTGCAGCGCCTCGATCTTGTCCCGGCTCTTGTCGACGCAGACCACGTCATGACCCAGCGCCGCCAGGCAGGCTCCGGAGACAAGCCCCACATATCCCGAACCGATCATTACAATGCGCATCCGTCACCCTTCCCGAAGAGAATCGAGCTTGAACCTCACGCCGTCACATGTGACCGAAAGACACGACGACTGGATGACAGCCGCTCGCCAGCTCGCAGGGACGGGTGATCGGATAGCGAATCGTCTTGTTTCAGGCGCCGAGGCTTGCGCGCAATTTCTGATGGGCCGCCTCGTCGAGGGAGAAATTCCACATCAGGGCGATGGCCGCGAGCTTGGGGAGGATCGGCAGGAAGGCGTAGAGGGCCGTCAGTGCGGTGAGTGCCCCGGGCGTCTGGGTGGCCGTCTGGCTGCCGATGAAGCCGGCGAGATCGAGGAGCGGGAAGACGACACCGGCGGAGAGTGCCACCGCAAGCTTGGTGGTGAAGCTCCAGGCGGCGAAGTAAAGGCCGGAGCGCTGCTCGCCTGATGAAACCGTGTCGTTGTCGATCACGTCGGCCTGGATCGCGGGTGGCAGCGTCAGATCGAAGCCGAGCAAAAGACCGGTCACGACGCAGACCACGGTGAAGGCGAGCACATCGCCCTTGCCCAGGAAACCCGCCACCGAGAAGACGGCACAGGCGAGCATCATGGCGTAGCACCAGGCGCGGTGCTTGCCGAGGCGCTTGGCGGTGGCAACTGCCAGCGGCACGCCGGCGATGGCGCAGAGGAAATAGGTGAAGAGCAGCGGCCCCTGCATAGCCGGCGCATCGAGACGCTGGCCGACGAAATAGATGAAGAGCGAAGCTGGGATCGCATTCGCAAAGCTGTTCAAGAGGAAGGCGCTGACCAGTCGCAGGAAGGGACCATTGGCGCGCAGATGCCGGAAGCCCTCCCGCAACGAGAGCTTCCGCTGTGAGAGATCGATCGGTTCCGGCACCACGGCCACCGCCAGCAGTCCCGCTAAGGGTAGCGCGACGGCAATGAAGACGGCGACCCAGGCAAGGCCGTGAAAGCCGGCTGCCGTGTCCAAGCCGCCGACGAATGGCAGGGTGATCGCGATCAGCGAGCCGATCAAGGTGGCGCCCTCGCGCCAGGCCGACAGCTTCACGCGGGCCTGATAACCGGTCGCGAGTTCCGCACCCCAGGCGGTATATGGCAGCAGCGACCAGGTGGCGCCGATGGAGAGCGCCACGCCCCAAAAGGCGAGATAACCGACGCCCGCGTCCTCCGGCGGCCAGAAGAGCATGAAGGCAGCGAGCGCCGTCAGCGGCGTGGAGATGACGAAGAAGAAACGGCGGCGACCATAGCGAGAGCGGACACGGTCGGACAGCCAGCCAAACAGGGGATCGGTGATCGCGTCGACCAGCCGGATGGCAAGCAGCAGCGTGCCGATGGTCGCGAGCGACAGGGCGAAGTGATCGGCGTAGAAGGTCGGCACCACGATGTAGAAGGGCAGCGCAATGGCGGCCATCGGGATTGCGGGAAGCGCGTAGAAAGCAAGGCGCTTCGACGACGGGGCCTGGTCTGTCATGGGGATCCGATCACTGAACTCTCTGGAAAGGTCTACGGCTTGTCGGAGTTAACGGTTTTGCCGGTGCGGCGGCAGCGCTCCGAACAGTAGATGACATTGTCCCAGTCCCGCTCCCATTTCTTGCGCCAGGCAAATGGTTTGCGGCAGACGGGACAGGTTTTCTGGGGCAGATCGCCCTTGCGGATCATCTTGGGCATGCGGGGCTCGCGTTTGAATTTCACCTCCCATTTCGCATGGGCGGCGGTAGCGGATCACTTCAAGAGATTAGAGCGGTTGAAGCTTGCCACCCCCTGCCCCACTTGCTAGCTCGAAACCGCAATCACGGGAGAGACATCACGATGAGAGAACATAAATTCGGCCGGACGGAATTCACCGTCAGCGATATCGGCTTCGGCGCCTGGCAGATCGGCGGATCCTGGGGCGAGGTATCCGAGGCCGACGGCCGTGCTGCGCTGAATGCGGCGCTCGATGCCGGCATGACCTTCATCGACACGGCAGACGTCTATGGCGACGGTCGGTCGGAAAAAATCATTGCCGAGGTGCTGAAGGCGCGTGGCGGCAAGCGGCCGATGGTGGCGTCCAAGGCCGGTCGGAGGCTCAACCCGCATGTGGCCGATGGCTATACCAAGGCGAATATAGAAGCCTTCATCGATCGGTCGCTGAAGAACCTCGAAATCGATACTCTCGATCTGGTGCAGCTGCATTGCCCACCGACCGACGTTTACTATCGCCAGGAGATGTTCGAGGGGCTGGAAGAGATCCGCAAGGCCGGCAAGATCAAGCATTACGGCGTCTCGGTCGAAAAGGTCGAGGAAGCGCTGAAGGCAATCGAGTATCCGGGCGTCGTTTCGGTGCAGATCATCTTCAACATGTTCCGCCAGCGCCCGGCTGCCCTCTTCTTCCAGGAGGCCAGGCGCCGCAACGTCGCGGTCATCGCCCGCGTACCGCTGGCAAGCGGCCTGCTTTCGGGCAAGATCACCGCAGCCACGCAGTTTGCGGCGGAAGACCACCGCAACTTCAACCGCAATGGCGAAGCCTTCGACGTGGGCGAGACCTTTGCCGGCGTGCCATTCGAGACGGGGCTCGCGGCCGTCGAGGAAGTGCGCAAGCTGGTGCCAGCTGGCACCTCCATGGCGCAGTTTGCACTCCGCTGGATCCTGATGCATGAGGCCGTCACGGTCGTCATTCCCGGCGCCCGCAATGGCGAGCAGGCCAAGGCCAATGCGGCGGCCTCGGACCTTGCAGCGCTTTCTGCCGATGTCATGGCGGCGTCGCGCGAGGTCTATGAGCGGCTGATCGCACCGCATGTGCATCATCGCTGGTAATCCGCACCGGTGACGACATGAAAAGAGGCCGGGTGAGCGATCACCCGGCCTCTTCTGTTTCAGCTGGCCCGATCTTTCGATCAGTTGGTGCCCTGAAGGTTCACTTCCCAGAACAGGGTCTCGCCAGACGAGTCATCCACGCCGTCATTGTCGGTCACGGCAAAGGCCTTGCCCGATGCGTCGAAGGCGAAGCCTTCGAGCTTGTCGACGACATAGCCATTGGTGGCGGCCTTCAGGTCCGGGATGAAGTCATGGACTTGTTCCTTCGCAACCGTCGGGAGCTCTTCACCGATCTTGGCGGGCTTCAGATCGGCAATCGCGACGCGGTAGAGCTTCTTGAGCTTGGCGTTATCGCCGATCTGGTTGTCGCGCTCGACGATATAGACGTGGTCGCCATGGGCGGTGATTTCCGACAGACCGACCCAGCCTTCGCCAGCCGCTTCCAGCGGATAACGAACGGCACCCCATTCCTTGGACTTCGGGTTGTAGGAGAGGAGCTTCACCGAGCCCTTCTCGTCATCGCCCCATCCGCGCTGAACGGCCATCCAGAGCGTCATGTCGTCGCCGGTGCCGACAGAGGTGATGCCTTCGAGACCGAAGCGGGTCTGGCTGGCCAGGAGTTCGACCGGCAAGCCGATCTCGGCCTTGATCTCGCCCTTGGCGTCGACATTGTAGAGGCCGTGGCCGACGAGCTTGGCAGCATCGCCTTCGGAAGCCAGCCAGAAGCCGCCCTTGCCGTCGAGCGTGATACCTTCCAGGTCGAGCTTCTGGGCCGCAGCGCCACCGCGGGTGATCGGCAGGGCTGAGGTGATGACAGCCGGCTTCTGCGTTGCATCGATCGTGAAGATCGTCGGCTGCATGGCGTAGAAGCTGTCGTTGACGGCATAGAGCGTGCCGACCTTCTCGGCATCGCCGACGAGGCCAGAGAGAGCGCCCCAACCGATCGGTGCGCCATCGACCATGGCCGACTGGATCATCGGATAGGCGGGCGTACCTTCAGCCAGTTCATAGAGCATGACGTGAGAGCGCGCGCCACCGTCTTCACCGAGATCAACTTCGTTGGCGGTTACCAGAAGGTTGCGCGATGGGATGGCGACTGCGCCTTCCGGCGAGACGCCCGACGGCAGGAGCTGGGTGAGTTCAGGCTCGGCGCCCGTGTCCTTGTAGACGGCGGCAATCGAGGAACGCTCGGCGAGAACGAAGAAATAGTTCTGGTCGCCGAAGGTTGCGGCTTCCAGGCCTTCCGGCTCGACGCCCTTGGAACGGGCGCGCTTGTCCGGGAAGTGGCCGATCTGGGCGATCGCCATTTCGAGCGAGGCGCCGGCTTCGTAGGCGACCTTGCCGGTCTTGTCGAAAATGGTGAAACCGCGTGAACCGCCGTTCCAGTCGCCTTCATTGGCGATGACAAGACGATTGTCATCGAGCCACTTCACGGCGTCGGGCTCGCGCGGAACGCCGTCCTTGGTGCCGGTGAACTTCAGCGCGCCATCCGACTTGGTGTCGATGCCCGTCAGATCGACCGTACCGGCGGAGAAGTGGCTCTTCACTTCGCCGGTCTTGCCGTCGACGATGGCAATGTAGTTGTTTTCCTGCAGCGTGACGGCGATTTCGCCGAGGCTGTTGACCGAAACGAATTCCGGCTCCGGATCTTCTGGGGCGACTTCGGCGAGACCGGTCAATGCGACGCGCTTCATGGTGCCGCAATCGGCAACGCCATCCTTCAGCGAGATGATGACGAGGTCACCGGCCGGCATCTGCGGCAGGGCGCCGTCGTTGACGTCTTCGTCACGCTCGTTCTCGATGGCGATCGCGACGAAAGAGCCGTCCTTGGCAACAGCAACCGAATCCGGCTGACCGCCGATGTCGCAGGTGCCCTCGACGGTCTTGCCGGCGATGTCGACGATCGCGAGCTTGCCCGACGGGTTGGTGAAGCTCTCGGACGTGTTGACGCCGACGAGAACCTTGCCACCGGCGACGGAAACAGAAGTCGGTTCGCCGTCCATCATCAGCACACCGGCGGCCTTCGGCGCCTTGGCGTCCGTGATGTCGATGAAGCCGATGCCGCCGAGCGGGCTGTCGGAATAGATCAGGGTATTGCCGTCTTCCGAGGCCGTGATGATCTCGGCCGAGGTGGTGGAAAGCTTGTCCTTGTCAGCCGGCAGATTGGTGGCGACCGGGAAAGCGGCAATACGGTTGAAAACCTGTTCGGCTGCGGCCGGCAGGGCCACGGATGCAAAAAGCGCCGCCGTCAGGGCGACGCGGGAGAGACCATGGGTCATCGGGAAACCTCCAGTATCCAGAAATGGAACAAGAGGGTTCTGAGGCAGTCCGATGACAGTCGAATGACAAGGCGGGAATGAACCCACTTTTCATCGGTTCAGGGTTGAGGCGAAACTTCCTTGCCAGCCTCGCGCAGCATCAGGAAGAGTGATGCGCCGAGGATGAGAAGAGCGCCCAGCCAGAGATAGCCGCTCGGCGCATAGCCGAAGACGAGCCAGCCGGCAAAAACATTGAGCGGCAGTTTCAGGTCGTCGAAGGGCTGAACATAGGCGGCATCCGCCGCATTGTAGGCGAGCGTCAGCAGATACTGGCCGATGGCTGTCAGAAGACCTGCTGCGAGAAGCAGCCAGAGCGCCAAACCTTCAGGAATGGCAAAGCCGGATGCTGCAGCAAGGCCGAAGTTGATCGGCGTCAGCAGCACGAGAAGCCAAACGGTCACCGTCTCCGGAGACTCGTAATGGGTGAGGTTCTTCATGATCAGCGAGGAACCGCCCCAGAGAAGCGCAGAGAGAACCGGCAGCAGGGCGGCGAGCGTGAAGCTGTCCGACCAAGGCTGCAGGATGATCATCGCGCCAACGAAGCCTGTCAGCGTCGCCAGCCAGCGATCACGACCGACGGTTTCGCCGAGAAAGAGCCGCGCACCAATGATGATGAAGAAGGGCGAGGTCATGACGAGCGCGATCGCCTGCCAGATCGGTACAGTGGCAAGGCCGGTTACCCATGCCTGGACGCCGAAGGCCGCGAGCAGGACGCGCAGGATGTGGCGGACGGGATAGGCGGTCTTCATCGCCTTCAAACCGAGCCGGAACAGCAGCGGAAGGGAGAGGACAAGAGCGAAGCCATATTGCCAGAAGGCCGTTGAAGCCGGCGGAAAGCCGAGCGTCATCGAGAGCCACTGGGTGACGACATTGAGAATGGCAAAGGCAACGCCTGCCAAAACCATAAAACCGGCACCGACAACGGCCCGGGAGCGCAGAACAGAAACCGAGCTCTGATTCATGTCATTTTTCCTTATCCAAAGGACCAACACAAATCAGGACAGATGAGGACGACGAAAAACCGCGCCCGGACGGGCACGGACCTGCGCAGCAACGCCCAACAGATCCGCGTGACGCGGATGCAGGGCACAGCCTGACCTCATTCTCTTTCATCCGGACTTTAACCGTCGGCTCCGGAGTTACACCGGATCTGCTGACCCTGCCCTTCCCTTAGAGAAGACCAGGCGCTCGCGGGCTTGGAGTTTCCTCCTTACCGCCGGTGGGGAGTTTCACCCCGCCCTGAGAACGAATGCCGGACAATCCGGCGCAACAGAAATATGACAGCCCATGCTGCAGCGCAAGAGCGCAAAAAGAAAGCCCGGCACAGAGGCCGGGCTAACCAGGGTGTCAGCTGACCATCGGCACCGAAGGGTGGCGACGGTCACGACGGATCAGCTGTTGACAGCGTCCTTCAGGCCCTTGCCGGCCGTGAACTTCGGCACGTTGCGAGCCGGGATATCGACTTCAGCGCCGGTGGACGGATTGCGGCCCTTGGAGGCTTCGCGACGGGCGACGGTGAAGGCGCCGAAGCCAGCGAGACGAATGTCGCCGCCGTTCTTCAGTTCAGCCTGGACCGTTTCAAAAACGGCATCAACGGCAGAGGCAGCGTCAGCCTTGGTGAGGCCAGCCTTCTCGGCGACCGCGGATACGAGTTCGTTCTTGTTCATGTTTCCACCCTTTCTGATTGGTATGAAACGACTCAAATGATTAAGTCGGGCGGAGAATACGAAAGCTTCTGCCCTTCGCAACTCAAAAGCACCCGAAAGCCCCGGAAAACAAGCCTTTTAAGCGGCTTTTCACAAAAAAGGCTGGCAAAAATGCCAGCCTTTTTGTCGGTTTTGGAGCTTTGTGGCTCACTTATGGCAGATTTGCCTCAGTGAGCGACTGTTGCACCGGTTTCGTCGGTCCCATCGACCACCGCAATGGCCGGCGTTTCAACGGTTCCGTCCCATTCAATCGGTTCAGGCACGCGAACCAGCGCATGACGGATCACTTCGCCCATGCGGGACACGGGGATGATCTCCATGTTGTTCTTCACGTTGTCCGGAATGTCAGCCAGGTCCTTGGCATTCTCTTCCGGGATCAGAACCTTCTTGATGCCGCCACGAAGCGCCGCAAGCAGCTTTTCCTTGAGGCCACCGATCGGCAGGACGCGACCACGCAGTGTGACCTCGCCAGTCATTGCGACATCCTTCGAGACCGGAATGCCGGTCATGATGGAGACGATGGCGGTTGCCATGGCGATACCGGCGGACGGACCGTCCTTCGGGGTTGCGCCTTCCGGAACGTGAACGTGGATGTCTGACTTGTCGAAGCGCGGAGGCTCGATGCCGAAATCGACGGCGCGCGCACGGACATAGGATGCCGCAGCGGAGATCGATTCCTTCATCACTTCCTTCAGGTTGCCCGTGACCGTCATGCGGCCCTTGCCGGGCATCATGACGCCTTCGATGGTCAGCAGCTCGCCGCCCACTTCCGTCCAGGCCAGACCCGTGACAACGCCCACCTGGTCCTCGCCCTCAGCTTCGCCATGACGGAAGCGCGGGACGCCCAGATATTCGTTGATGTTCTCACCGGTCACGGCAACCGAGGTCACCTTGCCCTTGATGATTTCGGTCACGGCCTTGCGGGCGAGCTTCATCAGTTCGCGTTCGAAGGAGCGAACGCCAGCTTCGCGGGTGTACTGCTGGATGATCGCCAGGATCGCCGAGTCGGCAACGGAGAATTCCTCCGGCCGCAGGGCATGTTCCTTGATCGCCTTCGGCAGCAGGTGCCGCTTGGCGATCTCAAGCTTCTCATCCTCGGTGTAACCGGCAATACGGATGATCTCCATACGGTCCATGAGCGGACCCGGGATGTTCAGCGTGTTGGCGGTCGTCACGAACATGACGTTCGACAGGTCATATTCCACTTCGAGATAGTGGTCCATGAAGGTCGAGTTCTGTTCCGGATCCAGCACCTCAAGCAGGGCCGAAGACGGGTCGCCACGGAAGTCCATGCCCATCTTGTCGATCTCGTCGAGCAGGAAGAGCGGGTTGGACTTCTTGGCCTTCTTCATCGACTGCACGATCTTGCCGGGCATCGAGCCGATATAGGTGCGGCGGTGGCCACGGATTTCGGCTTCGTCACGCACACCACCAAGCGCCATGCGCACGTATTCGCGGCCGGTTGCCTTGGCGATCGACTTGGCGAGCGAGGTCTTGCCGACGCCCGGAGGGCCGACGAGGCACAGGATCGGGCCCTTCAGCTTCGTCGCACGCGCTTGAACGGCGAGATACTCGACGATGCGTTCCTTGACCTTGTCGAGACCGAAATGGTCCTCGTCGAGGGTCTTTTCAGCCGCGTTGAGGTCGATCTTGACCTTGGACTTCTTGCCCCAGGGAAGCCCCAGCAGCCAGTCGAGATAGTTGCGCACGACGGTGGCTTCCGCCGACATCGGGCTCATGTGACGCAGCTTCTTCAGCTCGGCATCGGCCTTTTCCTTGGCTTCCTTGGAAAGCTTGGTCTTGGCGATGCGCTCTTCCAGTTCGGCCATCTCGTCACGGCCGTCTTCACCGTCGCCGAGTTCCTTCTGGATCGCCTTCATCTGTTCGTTGAGGTAGTATTCGCGCTGCGTCTTCTCCATCTGGCGCTTGACGCGCGAGCGGATACGCTTCTCGACCTGGAGAACCGAGATCTCGCCTTCCATGAAGCCGAGCGCCTTTTCCAGACGCGTCTTCACGCTCACCGTTTCCAGCATTTCCTGCTTTTCGGTGATCTTGATGGAGAGATGCGAAGCAACCGTATCGGCGAGCTTCGAGTAATCCTCGATCTGGCTCGCGGCGCCGACGACCTCAGGCGAGATCTTCTTGTTCAGCTTGACGTAGTTTTCAAACTCGGAAACCACGGAGCGGGACAGGGCCTCGATCTCGACCGCATCTTCTGCCGGCTCGGCGAGGATGCTCGCCTTGGCTTCGTAGTAATCTTCGCGGCCGGTGTAGCTTTCGACCTTGGCGCGTGCACGGCCTTCGATCAGCACCTTCACGGTGCCATCTGGCAGCTTCAGCAGCTGCAGGACGTTGGCAACAGTACCGACTTCGTAAATGGCGTCCGGGGCCGGATCATCGTCGCTTGCGTTGATCTGGGTGGCCAGCATGATCTGCTTGTCGGAGCCCATCACCTCTTCCAGAGCGCGAATGGACTTTTCACGACCGACGAACAGCGGAACGATCATGTGAGGAAACACCACGATGTCGCGCAGAGGCAGCACCGGATAGGTGTTCACCTCGTTTGCAGCTGACGTATTCGTCATTTCACTTCCTTTCAAACGTCCCGGGGAAACCGGGACTCCATGCCGACCCAAAAGAGGCATCAGGCATATTTTTCGATCCTCCAACAAGTGGAGTGGCGCTCCCGCCAATTCAAGCCTGCCGCCTGTGCCCGCGCCGAATCTGTGACATCAGCATGACAGAACCTGCCCGCTTTCACACTACATTGCGGACCTGATGCGAACCATGCGCGTCACTTCGTCGCCTGAAAGGCAGCCGGTCGTCGCATGGATGATCGGGAACGCGGATACGCGGTAACGGCGACGCAGAACTCAAGCGTTCACTCGCCCCTGTTCTAGCCCAATCGACGGGCCTGACAACAGCGAATACCGTAAATGGACAAGGGCTCCGGAGATAACCACAGGCAGCACCAAAAAAGATCGCCCGAAACGGAAAAGCCCGCCACAAGGGCGGGCTTTTCGCTGCAATCGATCCGAAACGATCAGGCGGAGGCGTTGGCCTTCTCTTCCTGGCGATCGGCATAGATGTAGAGCGGGCGGGAATTGCCGTTGACGACGTCGTCGGAGATGACGACTTCGCGGACGCCTTCCAGTTCCGGCAGTTCGAACATCGTGTCGAGCAGGATCTTTTCCATGATCGAACGAAGGCCACGGGCACCGGTCTTGCGGGTGATCGCCTTGCGGGCAATCTCGCGAAGCGCGTCCTCGTGGAAGGACAGTTCGACGTCCTCCATTTCGAACAGGCGCTGGTACTGCTTCACAAGCGCGTTCTTCGGCTCGGACAGGATCTGGATCAGTGCATCTTCGTCCAGGTCTTCAAGCGTCGCCAGGACTGGCAGACGACCGATGAATTCCGGGATGAGGCCGAACTTGACGAGATCTTCCGGCTCGAGTTCACGCAGAACTTCGCCGACACGGCGATCGTCTTCCGCCTTCACCGTTGCGCCAAAACCGATCGAGGTCTTTTCGCCGCGGGCGGATATGATCTTGTCGAGGCCGGCAAAGGCGCCGCCGCAGATGAACAGGATGTTGGTCGTATCCACCTGCAGGAATTCCTGCTGCGGATGCTTGCGGCCACCCTGCGGAGGAACGGACGCGACCGTGCCTTCCATAATCTTCAGAAGCGCCTGCTGGACGCCCTCGCCCGATACGTCGCGGGTGATCGAGGGATTGTCCGACTTGCGGGAGATCTTGTCGACTTCGTCGATGTATACGATGCCGCGCTGGGCGCGCTCGACGTTGTAATCTGCCGACTGCAGGAGCTTCAGGATGATGTTTTCGACGTCTTCACCGACATAACCGGCTTCGGTCAGAGTCGTGGCATCCGCCATGGTGAAGGGCACGTCGATGATGCGGGCAAGCGTCTGGGCAAGATAGGTCTTGCCGCAGCCGGTCGGGCCGACGAGCATGATGTTCGACTTCGCCAGTTCCACGTCGCCGCCCTTGGAGGCGTGCGAAAGGCGCTTGTAGTGGTTGTGCACGGCCACAGCGAGGATCTTCTTCGCCTGCTTTTGACCGATCACGTATTCGTCGAGGATCTTGATGATGTCCTGCGGCGTGGGAACGCCGTCACGAGACTTGACCATCGAAGACTTATTCTCTTCGCGGATGATATCCATGCAGAGTTCGACGCATTCATCGCAGATGAACACCGTCGGTCCGGCAATCAGCTTGCGGACCTCGTGCTGGCTCTTGCCGCAGAAGGAACAATAAAGGGTATTCTTGGAGTCACCGCCGTTGCTTCCGCTGACTTTGCTCATGTCTTTATCCTTCCAGCACGCCGCGCCACCGCAGTCACGGCAGGGCGGTCACTCACACTGTTCAGCTTCCACCGCCGCCTTTGGTGAAAACCGCTTCCGATCCGGAGCTACTAGCCGATCCGACCTTGTCGGAGCGGCGGCAACGAAAACTCTCAGTCTCGGCAGACTATGTCACAAAGATTCAACATAGCCTTAATCCTACTATTAGCGCTTTTGCGTCGACTTTAAACCCCGGGTGCCATCACGTCTGCCGGCATCGGTCCGATACCGGCATCCGCAACAAGGGTCAGGCCGACGGTGCAGCGCCTTCCATTTCAGCGCGCGAGGTCAGGATACGGTCGATCAGACCCCATTCCTTGGCTTCGCTCGATTCCATGAAGTGGTCACGATCAAGCGTGTTCTCGACTTCGTCATACGTCTTGCCCGTATGCTTGACATAGACCTCGTTCAGGCGACGCTTCATCTTAATGATGTCACGAGCATGGCGCTCGATGTCGGAGGCCTGCCCCTGGAAGCCGCCGGAAGGCTGGTGAACCATGATCCGCGAGTTCGGGGTGGCAAAGCGCATGCCCTTCTCGCCTGCAGCGAGGAGCAAAGAGCCCATCGAAGCGGCCTGGCCGATGCAAAGCGTCGACACGGCAGGACGGATGAACTGCATCGTGTCGTAGATCGCCATGCCGGAGGTGACGACACCGCCCGGCGAATTGATGTAGATGGCGATTTCCTTCTTCGGGTTCTCGGCCTCAAGGAAGAGAAGCTGGGCACAGACGAGCGAGGCCATGGTGTCTTCGACCGGGCCCGTCAGGAAGATGATCCGCTCCTTCAGCAGTCGAGAAAAGATGTCGTAGGAGCGCTCGCCACGGTTGGTCTGCTCGACGACCATCGGCACCAGAGCGAGAGCGGTATCAACGGGATTTCTCATGTCGGTCCTTTTTAAGCCTCTCCCCGGCACATCCGGTGGCGGGAATCACGTAGTCTTTGTCAATCCCTACATAGAGTGTCCGCACCCAGACATTCAAGACACGAGGACCGGATATCCTTAATGGTCGCGATGCGCTCCCTGCTGGAGATCCTGACTTTCGGCCGGCTCGACGGACGGCTGAGTGCCATGGCGCGATATCCGTACACAAGAAACGGCTAACATGGTGAAATTTCGGTAAGTCTGGCCTTTGCTCAATTCCTGGCCGGGGCAGGATTCTGCGCGTTTTCATAGTGACTGTTTAACCTGCTTGGCCCATTCTGCAGCGATAGACTGCCGAATTCGTTTCAGGAATTGCATCGTGATTGACGTCAAGACCGCGTTTTTGCTCTGGGTTATCCAGGCCAGCACGCTCGCGATTCTGCTCATGGCCATCTGGTGGCACGCCCGTGACCAGAAACACTTCTTCTGGTTCGGCATCGGATTCCTGTTTCATGCGAGTGGCCTTGGACTGGTCGCGCTGCGCGGACAGATCCCCGATTTCGTTTCGATCCAGACGGCCAACACCATATCGCTCCTCGGCTTCAGTCTCTGGGTGAAGGGGCTCGCAGCCCTTGATCACAGGCCGGCACCGCGGCTTTTGTGGATCCCGCCCGTAGTCTGGCTCGCCGGAAACCTCGCACCCTTCATCCGGATGGAGTTCGCCTTTAGGGTCTCGCTTTACAATGTGGCCGCCGCCATCGGCTTCGCGACGCTGGCCTTCATCGCCGCGCGCGCGCAATTCAGCTCCCGCCGCGATCGCGCCCTGCTTGTCTGCATCTGGGGTGGTCAATCTGCGGTGACGCTGGGTTTTGCCGCGTTCGTCATTTTCCAGCGCCCCACGAGCTTTGCCGACAACTATTTCTCCATGTGGATAGGAACGCTCGCGGTCATCGGCTTTGTGACCTCGGTCGTGATACTCGCCAAGATTACAATGGACCGTTCCCAGGAACAGCTTCAGGCACTGGTCAGGACCGATCCACTGACCGGCGCGCTCAACCGGCGCGGCTTTTCCGAGGCCTATCAGGGGCTTGTGGAAAGCTCCCCCCTCAACACACTGGCAGTCCTGATCTTCGACCTCGATCATTTCAAGCAGATCAACGACCGTCACGGTCATACGGTCGGTGACCGGGTCCTGCGGGAATTTGCCGAAGTCTGCCGGTCGCTTCTGCCGCAGCGTGCGGTTTTCGCGCGGACCGGCGGTGAAGAATTCGCCGCAGTCCTCGCGATTTCGGAACCAAGGGATGCGGCGCTGTTTGCCGAAACCGTGCGGCTGGCGCTGGCAGATCGCAGCATCCCGACCGAAGACGAGGCGATCTCTGTCACCACCAGCGTCGGCATCGCGACCAGTTCTCTGCGCGACGCAGATCTGGACAAGCTCCTGTCCGAGGCCGATCTCGCGCTCTACACGGCCAAGGCGCAAGGGAGAAACCGCACCTCGCTGCGCTCGGGCAATCACACCGTGACCGTGCCGCCAGCGCGCGAAGACAACATACAGGTAGAGGTCGATCGGCAGGCGAGCCGACAGGTGGCCATTCTGAAACGCATCTCTGCCGTTGCCCACAAGCTGGACGACTGAGCGCATCCGCTTCCCCTTGCGCGCGGGAATGCAAAGGATAAACAGAACGCATGACACAGACATCCTTCCTTTCCATCGACCCCGCCACCCGTCGGGTCTCCCTCGACGCCCGCGATCCGGCCTTCTACAGCGATCCGAACCGCACCTATGCGGCCCTGCATGACAGCTGTCCGACCTTCTACTGGGAGGAACAGAAGCAATGGTTCTTCACCGGCTATGACCATGTGAACGCGCTTTTGCGCGACCGCCGCTTTGGCCGGCAGATCCTGCATATCGCGACCCGCGAGGAGCTCGGCATGCCGGAACCGGCCGAGCACACCCGTCACTTCGACAAGGCTGAGGAGCATTCCCTGCTCGAGATCGAGCCGCCGGAGCACACGCGCCTGAGGACGCTCGTCAACCGCGCCTTTGTCTCTCGCCATGTGGAGAAGATGACGCCTGAGATCGAACTGCTCGCGAATCGGCTGATCGACGATTTCGAGAAGGATGGAAAGACCGAGCTTCTGTCGACCTTTGCCGACATCATCCCGGTCACGATGATCGCGCGGATGATCGGCATCCCCGAGGACATGGGACCACAGCTCCTCAAATGGAGCCACGACTATGTCGGCATGTACATGTTCAAGCGGACGCGTGCAGACGAGGAAGCCGCAGACCGCTCGGCGAAGGAATTTGCGGATTATGTTCGGACAGTGATTGCCGAGCGCCGCGCCAATCCGAGCGACGATCTCTTGAGCCACATGATCCACACCGAGCACAAGGGCCAGTTCCTCACCGAGGACGAGCTGATCTCGACAACGATCGTGCTGCTCAATGCCGGCCATGAAGCGACCGTGCACCAGATCGGCAACTCGGTGCGCGTGATCCTCGACAGCGGCATCGATCCCTCAACGCTGTTTTCCGACGAGAAGACGACCGAGCGGACCGTCGAGGAAACACTTCGCATCTGTGCGCCGGTGCACATCTTCCAGCGCTGGTGTCTGGAGCCCTGCGAGATCGACGGCGTCAGCTTTCAGCGTGGCGACAAGGTGAGCCTGATCCTGGCTGCGGCCAATCTCGATCCGCAGAAATTCCCCGACCCACTCGCCTTCAAGCCTTCGCGCGATGAAGGGGCCAACCTCTCCTTCGGCGCAGGCATTCATTTCTGCATCGGAGCTCCGCTCGCCAGGCTCGAGCTCAACATCGTGCTGCCGCTGCTCTTCAAGCGCTTGCCGGGGCTGAAGATTGCAGAGACGCCCACCGTCAAGGACGTCTATCACTTCCACGGGCTGGAGCGGCTCGATCTTACCTGGTGAGGGCAGTCGGCTCGGCGTAGCGGACCATCAGCGCTTCGACGGCCCGCCGCATGGCGAGCCGCAATTCCGGCGGGTCGAGAGCCTCGATGTCCGTTCCAAGCTTCAACATTTCGGACACGGCCATCCGCTCATGCGCCACTGGCAGGCGGACCGTCTGCCAGCCATACTCGTCAGGCTCTCCCAGCAATTCGAGATTGGCGCGCACATAGGGTGGCGCCATGTGCTCCAGCTCTTTTAGTCCCCAGGCCGAGAGCCGGATCACTGCCGAGTTCGGGTAGAGCTCGAGTTCGAGGCGCCGCGTGTTTTCGTTCCAGTATTCTGCGAGATCAAAATCTCTCGGCCAATCGAAACGCTCTTCGGTGACGATCAGGTCGAGGACACGCGAGATCCTGTAGGTGCGGACAGTGCCGTCGACGCGAGCGGCAAGATACCAGGCTCCGCCCTTCATGACGATGCCGAGCGGTTCGGCCTGACGGTTCTTTTCCGCCGTCCAGGAGCGGTAGCGCATGCGGATGCGCTTGGAGTTCCAGACCGCATCGGCGATCGCCTGCAAATAGACGGGCTGCTCACCCTCAGCGAGCCAGGCCGGTGCATCGAGATGGAACTTCTGTTGCATACGCCGGGCGCTCTCCCGCAGATCCTCGGGCAAGGCGGCCGTCAGCTTCTTCTGGGCGCCGGCCATCAGCGAACCGAGACCGAGATCGGCGGCGGCACCGGGAATACCGGACAGGAACATGGCCTCGGCCTCTGACGGCGTCAGGCCATTCAGCCGCACGCGATAGCCATCCAACAGCCGATAGCCGCCGTCCGAGCCCCGCTCGCTGTAGACGGGGATACCTGACAGTGAGAGGGCATCGATATCGCGGTAGATGGTGCGTACCGAAACCTCGTTTTCGTCAGCCAGTGCCTCGGCCGTCACCAGCCCCTTCGCCTGGAGTGTGGTCAGTATGTTGATGAGCCGGCTCGCCCGCATCAGAAAATCTCCCTTTCGACCATCATGCTAAACCAACCTGACACAATCTGACAGGTATGGTGGCGCATTCTCCCTTCGTCGCCTTATGGCGTGATCATTTTCGAAAGGGAGACGTCCAATGACGCAGACACGATCAATCACCCTCTTCTACTCACCCCAGACCCGTGCCACCGGTGCGCGCGTGTTACTCGAGGAACTGAAGGTGCCTTACGATCTGCATGTGCTGAACATGAAGACGGGCGAGCAGCGCCAGCCCGCCTATCTCGCGATCAACCCGCTCGGCAAGGTGCCGGCGGTGCGAGTCGGCGATACGTTGGTTACCGAACAGGGCGCAATCTACCTCTATCTCGCTGATCTCTACCCCGAAGCGGGGCTTGCCCCTGCCCTCACGGACCCGGATCGCGGCGCTTATCTGCGCTGGCTCTTCATCTATGGCAGTTGCTTTGAGCCGGCAGTCGTCGATCGCGTCATGAAGCGCGAGCCGGGATCGATGAACGAGACCCCCTATGCCAGCTACGAGTCGCTGATCGACATACTAGAGGAGGCGCTCAAGACGGGCCCCTACCTGCTCGGCGAGCGCTTCACGGCAGCGGATCTGCTCTGGGGGATCGCGCTGCGCTGGACGACGATGTTCGGCCTCGTCGAGGCGCGCCCGGCGTTTCAGGCCTATATGGCCCGCATCGACGGTCGCGCGAGTGTTCACAAGGTGTCGGCCGAAGATGTCGCCATGGCTGCCGAACACGAGGCGGCAGCGGCCAGGCTTAAGGCCGCAAGCTAAAGCCGGATCACATAGTCCTTGCGAGTCGTTTCAAGCACTTCCCAGGTTCCCTTGAAGCCGGGTCTGAGGATCAGGCGGTCGCCTGCCTTCAAGTGAACAGGCTCGCCGCCTTCCTCGGTGACAACAGAGTGGCCTTCGAGAATGTGGAAGTACTCCCATTCATCGTAGACGATCCGCCACTTGCCGGGCGTCGACTGCCAAATACCGGCATAGATGCCACCGTCGGCTTCCTCGATGTTCCAGGTGGTGAAGCGTGGGTCGCCTGAAATCAGGCGATCGGCGGCGGGAGCGCCCTCTTCCGGCGTGACGGTGGAGGGATCGAATGGCAGTGACAGGCTCATCATAGTCTCCAGGGAAACGAGCGGCGGTGTTGTGCACCGCCGCTCAAAGGACAGATCAGGCCGAGGCCAGCGCCTGCTCAAGATCGGCGATGATGTCTTCGGCGTCCTCGATGCCGATGGACAAGCGGACGACGTCAGGCCCGGCACCGGCTGCGACCTGCTGGGCTTCGGAGAGCTGCGCATGGGTCGTCGACGCCGGATGGATGATCAGCGAGCGGGTGTCGCCGATGTTGGCCAGGTGGGAGAAGAGCTTCAAGCCACCGACCAGCGCTTTGCCGGCCTCGAGCCCGCCCTTGATGCCGAAGGTGAAGACGGATCCTGCGCCCTTCGGCGAGTAACGTTTCTGCAGCGCATTGTTCGGATCGTCGGCCAAGCCGGCATAATTGACCCAGGCGACCTTCGGGTGGCTCTTCAGCCAGGTCGCAACCTTCATGGCGTTATCGCAGTGGCGTTGCATTCTGAGCGGCAGGGTTTCGATGCCGGTCAGGAGCAGGAAGGCGTTCATCGGGGCGATTGCGGGCCCAAGATCTCGCAGGCCAAGGACACGGCAGGCGATCGCGAAGGCGAAATTGCCGAAGGTCTGGTGCAGGACGACGCCGTTATATTCCGGGCGTGGCTCAGACAGCATCGGATACTTGCCGGGTTTTGCAGACCAGTCGAAGGTGCCGCCATCGACGATGACGCCGCCCATCGAATTGCCGTGGCCGCCGAGGAATTTGGTGACGGAATGCACGATGATGTCGGCACCGTGTTCCAGCGGGCGGATCAGGTAGGGGCTCGCCATGGTGTTGTCGACGATCAGCGGCAGACCGTGGCGATGGGCGACCTCGGCGATGGCTTCGATATCGACGAAGGTGCCGCCGGGATTGGCCAAGCTTTCGATGTAGACGGCCTTGGTCTTGTCATCGATCTGGGCGGCAAAGCTCTCGGGGTCAGCAGGGTCTGCCCAGCGCACCTGCCAGCCGAAATTCTTGAAGGCATGGCCGAACTGGTTGATCGAGCCACCATAGAGCTTCTTCGCCGCAACGAAGTTGTCGCCGGGCTGCATAAGCGAGTGGAAGATCAGGAGCTGGGCCGCGTGACCTGAGGCCACAGCGAGTGCTGCCGTGCCGCCCTCTAGGGCTGCGATCCGCTCTTCCAGAACGCCCTGGGTGGGGTTCATGATGCGGGTGTAGATATTGCCGAACTCCTTGAGGGCAAAGAGATTTGCGGCATGATCGCTGTCGTTGAAGACGTAAGCCGTGGTCTGGTAGATCGGCGTGATCCGCGCGCCCGTGGTGGGGTCCGGCTGGGCGCCGGCATGGATTGCGAGCGTGGCGAAACCCGGATTGTTCTCCGACATTATTTGGTCCTCCCTATGTGACTTCGGGCCGGATCATAATCAGTCGCCGCCCGATGTCAGCCCGGATTATTCCAAAGTGCGGGGGTGATCGGGAAATTCATACTTGATCGAGGTCAATGCGGTCGTCCGTCGTGCTGGCATGCTCTTCGCAGTTAAAGGAGAGACGCATGACACTCACGATCGCCGATCCGGTCCGCCACACCGTGCAGCAAATCCTCTCCTGGTTCGCCCAGGGTTTCGAAACCGCCAATGAAGGCAACATGCTTGCCGCCTTATCCGATGCCGAAGTCGATGCGCTCGCAGACGACTGCGGCATCAGCAGCCATCAGTTGCTTGCGCTCGTGAAGGCAGGCCCGCATGCCGCCGACGAAATGCCGGCGATGATGCGGGCCTTGAACATCGATCCGGCAGAGGTGGAGTACCGCATGCGTCGCCTGTTCCGCGACATGCAGGTGACCTGTGCGCAGTGTTCATCCAAGGATACCTGCCGGGCGCACCTGCACCAGGGCAAGGCCGAGCAAACCTTTGTCGACTATTGCGGCAATGCCGATACGCTGAACGCGCTGCGCGCCAATCCGGACTTGCTGGTCGGCGCCTAACGCGTCAGAGCCCGAGCCTGGGGATTTCGATCGCCGGGCAGCGGTCCATGACCACGCGGATGCCAGCCTCTTCGGCCGGCTTGACGGCTTCATCGTCGCGGACCGTAAGCTGACCCCAGATGACCTTGGGCCGGTTCGGCAAGGCAAGCGTTTCTGCGACCACCTCGCCCAGGTATTCCGGTGCCCGAAAGACGTCGACCATATCGATCGGTTCAGCAATGTCAGACATTGTGGCGTAGACGGTCTGGCCGAGAATTTCCTTGCCAGCCTGGCCCGGATTGATCGGATACACCGTGTAGCCCTTCGACAGAAGGAAACGCATGACGCCGAAGCTCGGTCGATCCGGCTTTGGAGACGCGCCGAGCAACGCGATCGTTCGAACGCTTCCGAGGATGTCCCGCAGGTCATCCGCGCTGTAGTGATCGTGATCGGCCATGTCTGTCTCCTCATCTCGCTAGATCAGGATTAAATGGTGTGGCCGCCGTCGACAACAAGGCGGAACCGCCCTGCCCGGCCACACGTTGATCTGCCGTCTCAAGGAGGACCGCCATGCGCCCGACACAGCTTGCCATTACAACTATCGCAGCCCTGCTGCTTGCCGAGCCGGCACTCGCGATTTCGCGCTACAACTCCACTGCGCTCACCTGCGACCAGGTCCGGCAGCGCGTCTTGAACGAAGGCGCGGTCATTCTGCGCTACCCATCGACGCGCGTGAAAGGCATGACGCTCTACGACCGCTATGTCACTCGCAGCGCCATGTGCGATCCACATGAATATGCCGAGCGTGCCTATGTGCCGACACGCGATACCGCCCGGTGCCCGGTGCTCAACTGCCAGGACTACGATCCAGAGACGCGTCGTTTCGGCTTTGGAAAACCGATCATCCGCTTCTGAATCGCCTGAGCGTATTAGGCTGCATGACCTTGCGCCGAGCCCGGATGCAGCCGCTCATAGACAAGCGGGTATTCGGAGACCAGCGCGCGGTTCATGACCATGCTGATGCCTGCTGCCTCTGCCTTTTCGGCCGCCGCATCATCCCGAATGCCGAGCTGACACCAGATCGCGAAGGGCCGGGGCGACATTGCCAGAACCTCGTCGACGATGCCCGGCAGGCATTCCGTGCGGCGGAAGACATCGACGAGATGAACCGGTTCCGGAATCTCCGCCAGCGATCCGTAGACCTGCTGCCCGAGGATGCGCTCGCCGCGATGCAGCGGATTGACGGGGAAGACGTGATAGCCCTTGCCAAGCAGAAAGCCGGAGATCCAGTGACTGGGGCGCTTGTCATCCGGCGAGGCGCCGACGACGGCCACGTTCTTGGCCGTCGCAAGGATATCGGCAAGGTAGCTGTTGAGGTAGGTGTCGTGGTTCATGGACGTTCCTCCCGGCCCGCAAAGGCCCTTGGTTTACCCGTCCATCTTGTCCCAATCTCACTCTAGCGCGGACCGCTTAACGAGCGCGTATCCATATCGGTCAAATGCGAGCGATCATTCCGGAAGGATGACATGTCCGTGTTCATCCTGCGGGAAGAAGGGGTTGAAGGCGATCTCCCACAAATGACCATCGGGATCGGCGACGTAACCGGAGTAACCACCCCAGAAGACTTTCTCCGGCGACTTGACCAGCCTTGCCCCGCAGGACACGGCAAACTTCACGACGGCATCGACGCCGATCTCGCTCGAGACATTGTAGGCGAGCGTGACGCCGGAAAAGCCCGGGGGCGTGTCCGAGACATGCGCATCTTCCGCCAGGCTGGCGCGCGAAAACAGACCAAGGGCCGTGCCCTTCAGCTGGATGAAGGTCACCTGGTCGTTGGACGCGGCGGATTTTGTCCAGCCCAACCTCGCATAAAACTCGGTGCTGCGAGCGACGTCGGCGACGCCGAGCGTGATGAGCGAAATTCGGCGTTCGAGCGACATGGCGATCTCCGTTGACGACCCCAGCCGGTACGTTCGGTTTATGTTTTCATTATGTTCATGTGCATATTAGCAAAATCATGGGTTGCGCTGGACAATTATGACACGTCCGTTCCATTTGCCTGCTTCGCTGGAATGCGGAATTCCGCCTTTTCCGGCCGATTAGCGCGGTCATGGAGTCTGATGCCGACAGCGATCGACATACGGTAAAATAACACCACACTATCAAGTCATTGTTTTACCTTCGGTTTCTCCGAAACCGCCGAGCTGCCGCGATCTTGACCTCCAGCGGCACTCCCTCTATACCCCTCCTCGGAATGCGGCCCTTCGGGACCGCCTTCTTTTTTGCGTCGAAAACGGCGCGAAACAAGCAACAAGAAACGCCTGTCGCTCCCACAATTGGGAAACACAGGATCACACTGAAAGAGACCTCAATGTCTACCTTCGTTCAGAAGCCTGCAGAGGTGGAGAAGAAGTGGATCCTCATCGACGCCGAAGGGCTCGTTGTCGGCCGCCTCGCCACCATCATCGCCATGCACCTGCGTGGCAAGCACAAGGCCACCTACACCCCCCATGTTGACGACGGCGACAACGTCATCGTCATCAATGCCGAAAAGGTCGTCTTCACCGGCAAGAAGTATGCCGACAAGAAGTACTACTGGCACACCGGTTATCCGGGCGGCATCAAGGAGCGTACGGCTCGCCAGATCATCGAAGGCCGCTTCCCGGAGCGCGTTCTCGAGAAGGCCGTCGAGCGCATGATCCCGCGTGGCCCGCTCGGTCGTCGCCAGATGAAGAACCTGCGCGTCTATCCTGGCACGAACCACCCGCATGAAGCTCAGCAGCCCGTCGCTCTCGACGTTGCCAAGCTGAACGCCAAGAACACAAGGAGCGCCTAAGTATGGCCGATCTTTCTTCCCTGAAGGACCTTGCCCCGGCACAGGACGCAGCTCCGGCTCACGTCCGCAAGGTCGACTCGCTGGGTCGCTCCTACGCCACCGGCAAGCGTAAGAACGCCGTTGCCCGCGTATGGGTCAAGCCGGGCACCGGCAAGATCACCATCAACGGCCGCGAGTTCTCCACCTACTTCGCACGCCCGGTCCTGCAGATGATCCTGCAGCAGCCGATCGTCGCAGTGGCCCGTGACGGCCAGTTCGACATCATCGCGACTGTCGCCGGCGGCGGTCTCTCCGGCCAGGCCGGTGCCGTTCGTCACGGTCTCTCGAAGGCCCTCACTTACTTCGAACCGGGCCTGCGTCCGGTCCTGAAGAAGGGTGGCTTCCTGACCCGCGACAGCCGCGTCGTCGAGCGTAAGAAGTACGGCAAGGCGAAGGCCCGTCGTTCGTTCCAGTTCTCCAAGCGTTAATCGCTGGACAACCGGAAACGGAAATCAAGGCGGGGCTTCGGCTCCGCCTTTTTTCGTTCGCCTCGACCCGCGCAGCTGCTGCCGGAGATCGGGGCTTGACCGAGCAAGTCGACCAACTAACTTGATCAAATTTTCAGAGGGAGAAGAGCATCATGGCCAGCAAATCGATCGACAACGCGTTTACCGCAAAGACCCTGCGCGGTGCAGCGACCGATCCGACCTATGCGGGCGCGCTCTCCTTCATGCGCCGCAAGTATTCCAAGGACCTCACCGACGTCGATGCGGTCGTGCTCGGCATCCCTTTCGATGCCGCCGTCTCCAACCGGCCCGGCGCCCGTTTCGGGCCACAGGCAATCCGGCGCGCCTCGGCGATCTTCGACAATGATCCGCAATATCCCTTTGCGCGCGATCTCTTCGAGCAGATGGCCGTCATCGATTACGGCGACGTGCTTCTGGACTACGGCAATCATCAGAAGACCCCTGCCCTGATCGAGGACCAGGCGTCCGAGATCATCGCTTCGGGCGCCTACCTGCTTGGCCTTGGCGGCGACCACTTCGTCACCTGGCCACTTCTGAAAGCCCATGCCGCCAAACACGGACCGCTGGCGCTCGTGCATTTCGATGCCCATCAGGACACCTGGGACGATGACGGCCAGCGGATCGACCATGGTTCCTTCGTCTGCCGGGCCGTGCGCGAAGGCGTGATCGATCCGACGAAATCGATCCAGATCGGCATCCGCACGGAAGCGCCGGAGGATTTCGGCATCCGGATCATTCCAGGCTACGAGGTCGAGGACATGGGCGCGCAGGCCATCGCCGACGCGATCCTCTCGCATGTTGGCACGGCTCCGACCTATATGACCTTCGACATCGACTGCCTCGACCCGGCCTATGCTCCGGGCACGGGGACACCGGTCGCCGGCGGCCCCTCCTCCGCCAAGATGCTGTCGGTCCTGCGCAAGCTCGGGGCCCTCGACGTCCGGGGCTCCGACATCGTCGAGGTGGCGCCGGCCTATGACCATGCCGACATCACCGCAATTGCCGGTGCCACGGTTGCAATGTATATGCTGGGCCTGCGCGCCGAGAAACTCGCGACACGCGCCTGACACATTGATTCAACACACTCACAATCAGATTCCGCATTCTCATCCAAACCTCTGACAGGATTAGACAAATGGCAGCGAAGATCTTCATCGACGGCGAACACGGCACAACGGGCCTGCAGATCCGCACGCGCCTGGCCGACCGCCGCGATCTGGAGCTGCTGTCGATCCCCGAAGCGGAGCGGCGGAACGAGAAGATGCGTGAGGACATGCTGAACAGCGCCGACATCGCCATCCTCTGCCTGCCCGACGATGCGTCGAAGCAGGCCTATGAGATGACGGCAGCGAATAACAATGTCCGTTTGCTGGATGCCTCAACCGCATTTCGGGTGCATCCCGATTGGGCCTATGGCTTTGCCGAAATGGACAAGGCGCAGAAGGCGAAGATCCAATCGGCGCGCTATGTTTCCAATCCCGGCTGCTATCCGACCGGTGCGATCGGCCTCATCCGGCCGCTGCGCGCTGCCGGAATCCTGCCGGACGGCTATCCGATTTCTGTCAATGCCGTGTCGGGCTATACCGGCGGTGGCAAGCAGATGATTGCGCAGATGGAGGACAAGACCCATCCGGAGCATCTGGCGGCGAACAACTTCCTCTACGGCCTGACGCTCAAGCACAAGCATGTGCCGGAGATGCAGACCCATGGCCTGCTTGACCGCGCGCCGCTGTTTGCCCCCTCCGTCGGGCGATTTGCGCAGGGCATGATCGTCCAGGTGCCGCTCTTCCTGGAGGATCTCGCCGCAGGCACGACGGTGGAGAGCATCCATGCTGCACTCGTCGCCCATTATGCGGGCCAGGACATCGTCAGTGTGGTTCCGCTGGCGGACAGTGCCAAGCTGCCGCGCGTCGATGCAGAAGAACTGGTCGGACAGGACTCGATGAAGCTCTTCGTCTTCGGCACGCCCGGTGGTGTGCATGTGAACCTCGTGGCGCTGCTCGACAATCTCGGCAAGGGTGCGTCGGGGGCTGCCGTGCAGAACATGGATCTGATGCTGTCGGCGTGACCGGCCATCTTGATATCCCGCCAGGTCGGATATCCCGGCCTCGCGGGTCGACTCGTTCACAATTGCCGAACGAAATGTCGATCATCTGCCTCATTATCGATGACTATTCTCGGTGCTAGTGTCCTTGCGAAAGCGAGGCCACACTATGAGCAACCGTTTCCCCGTCTACTTCATTCCCCATGGTGGCGGCCCGTGGCCGTTCATGGAATTCCCGCGCGATACCGAAGGCAAGGCGCCCTGGGATGATCTTCGGGCCTTCCTCGAAGGCCTCGATGCGGAAATCGGGCGGCGGCCGAAGGCTGTGCTCGTGGTTTCAGGCCATTGGGAGAAGGAACCGGTGCCGACGGTGAGCACGGCTGCGAAGCCTGGCATGCTCTTCGACTATTACAATTTCCCGCCGCACACCTACGAACTCTCCTACCCTGCCCCGGGCTCGCCGGACCTTGCGGCCCGCGCGCGAGCGCTCCTGGCAGTGGCCGGGATCGAGAGCGCCGAGGATGCCACGCGCGGCTTCGATCATGGCGTCTTCATCCCGTTCATGCTGCTCTATCCGGATGCGGATGTGCCGCTGACGATGATCTCTCTCAAGAATACGCTGGATGTTGAAAGCCATGTGGCGATCGGCGAGGCGCTGGCGCCGTTGCGTGACGAAGACGTGCTGATCATCGCTTCGGGCATGAGCTATCACAACATGCGGATGTTCCGGCAGGCGGAACCAAATCATGTTGAGCAAGCGATCCGGTTTGACGACTGGCTGACGCAAGCGGTCTCCGCACCCGACAGCGCGCGGCGTTCAGAAGTGCTTGCGACCTGGGAGCAGAACCCGGATGCCCTGGCCTGCCATGTGCCGGACCACGATCACCTCGTGCCGCTGTTCGTCGCGTCAGGTGCAGCAGGCTCCGATGCTGGGCGGCAGGTCTTCCGGGGTGAATTTCTCGGAAAACCTTACTCCGCCTATCGCTTCGGCTGATCAGGCTCAGTCGCGGACTTCGACAACAACCGGCTTCGGGCGCTCGCCGTAGAAGGCACGCAAATGAGCGACCGCAAAGGCGAGCACCACCAGCGCCATGCCCTGATGGATGACACCGGCAGCCAGCGGCACCTGCATCACGAGCGTCGCGATGCCGATCACCGCCTGGATGCTGATGAGCACGAAAAGCACCACGCTGCGGCGGGCATGGGTGGTGTCGGGAGCCGCCCGCAGAGACTGGACCATGTAGGCGAGTGCCGCCGCCCACAGAACATAGGCG
This sequence comes from Agrobacterium sp. MA01, assembly GCF_009650195.1. NCBI lineage: Bacteria > Pseudomonadati > Pseudomonadota > Alphaproteobacteria > Hyphomicrobiales > Rhizobiaceae > Agrobacterium > Agrobacterium sp. MA01. Next base: position 1,317,173 of record NZ_CP045854.1, on the reverse strand, counting down.
CCGATGCGATGGATATATTGCACCGTCTTGGGGTTTTCGAAGATGTTGATCCAGGCGGGAGACTGGACGAAGAGCCCCTGCGGCACCCAGGCGCCGTCCATCAGCGGCCAGGTGTTGTAGGTGAACCCGGCATCGAGACCCGCGACAAGCGCGCCGAGATAGATCTGGACGAAGGTCATGATGAGCAGAACGCCCGCGAAGAGACGGCTCTTTTCCGTCGGGACAGCATCGTCAGTATGCGGGTAAAGGCTGCGATAGATCCAGACACAGCTGGCGAAGATGAAACAGGCCATCATCAGGTGGACGGCCAGACGATACTGGCTGACGTCAGTCCGCTCGCTGAGACCCGAGGAAACCATCCACCAGCCGATGAAGCCCTGCAGGCCTCCGAGCGCCAGAAGCCCGACCAGCGGCGTGCGCAGGCTCGGCTCGATCTTGCCGCGCAGCCAGAAATAGGCGAGCGGCACGGCAAACAGCACGCCGATCAGGCGGGCGAGCAGACGATGTGCCCATTCCCACCAGAAGATGAACTTGAACTCGTCGAGGCTCATACCCTTGTTGATCTGCTGGTATTCCGGGATCTGACGATAAAGTTCGAGCTCCTCTTCCCACTCTGCGGCGGTCAGCGGCGGGATAACGCCATGGATAGGTTCCCACTTGGTGATCGACAGGCCTGAGTCGGTCAGGCGCGTTGCCCCGCCGACCAGCACGAGACAGAAAAGCGCAAAAATCACCACGCCAAGCCAGATTCGGACCGCCTTTCGGTCAGCATCCACGCGAGCGATTTCCTTGCGCACCTGCAACTCGGTTCCGGTCAATACTGCTGTCATTCGTCAATCCTCTTTTCGACCGTTGATTTGCATCAGTCAGCCGTGCAAAACAAGCCCGCCGGTTTGCGGCAAGCGGTCGCGTCGCGGAAGACGGCGACGTCGAGTAGGAATAAGGCATGACAAGGCGCCCGAAACTGAGATCCTTCATCGGTACGATCCTGATCATCCTGATCGTGTCGGTCTATGCCCTGCTCGCGACGACGATCGCGACGGCAACACTCGCGACCGCGCCCTGGTGGGCTCATCTGCTTTACTTCCTCCTGACCGGCCTGCTCTGGGTCATTCCCGCCATGCTCGTGATCAAGTGGATGGCCGGCCCCTTCAACAAGAAGGACGTGGATTAACTCCGCCTTTACCCTGGCACGGTGTCGGGCTGCCCATCTCCGAAACCGATAACCGTTTGTTGGCAGTGTCCGCCTAAGCTCCTGCGCGTCAGTGAAACCGGACAGGATAGGGTACATGCGGGCCCAGATACGCCATGATGCGATGGCATTTGCCGAAGATCTGCCAGATGACGGCGCCACCGTCGACCGCAGTCAAGCGACCCTCGACAGCCCCGCTGGACGGCTCTCGCTGACGGTCCATCAGCGCATGGCGCCGCTGGAACGGGTCTGGCGGCAGCTTGAGGCCGACCCCTGGAACTCCCTGCATCATGGCTATGACTGGTGCCGCGCCTGGGTCGAGACCCATGGCCATCCGCTTGCCATCGTCGAAGCACGCCTGAACGACGAGATCGCCTTCCTGCTGCCACTTGAGATCGAACGGCACTATCTCGTGCGCAATGCCCGCTTCATCGGATCCGCCTTCACGAACTTCAACAGCGGCCTGTTCAGCGCCGGCTTCCGGGCGATCGCGTCGACGCTTCCCGGCCCCGCGCTCGAAACACTGCTGGTCGAAGCGTTGCGTGACCACGCCGACCTGCTCAGCTTGACGAACATCCCCTTCGACTGGCGTGGCGAGCGGCATCCGCTTTCAGCTCTGCCGCATATCCGCAACCAGAACGCCTCCTTCCAACTGCCGCTGTGTGCGACCATGGAAGAGACGATTGCGTCGCTGAATGCCAAGAGCCGGCGCAAGAAGTATCGCGCACAGATCCGCAAGCTGGAAGCCGCAGGCGGCTTCGACCATATCCGCCCGACCAAGCTTGCCGAGCAGCAAGCCCTGCTCGAACGCTTCTTTCAGCAGAAGGCCGCCCGGTTTGCCTCAGGCGGCTTGCCGAACGTCTTCCAGCCTGCGGAGACGCAGACCTTCTTTCGGATGCTTCTCGAATTAGATCGCGGCGGAAGCGACGTGCCGCTCGAACTGCATGCCGTTCGCCTGAAGGGCGAGCATGACGGCAAGATCGCCGCCATCACCGGTCTCTCGCGCAAGGGCGACCACGTCATCTGTCAGTTCGGCTCAATCGACGACAGTCTGATGGCGGAGGCGAGCCCCGGCGAACTCCTGTTCTGGTTGGTCATCGAGCGCAGCGCCCTGAACGGTGCCGCCCTGTTCGACTTTGGCATTGGCGATCAGGACTACAAGCGTCGCTGGTGCTCCGTGCAAACCGTGCACCATGATGTGTTGCTGCCTCTGCGCCCTGCAGGTCACCTCGCGGCGATGACGCATCGCAGCCTCACCCGGACGAAAACCTTCATCAAGGGCAATCCGCATCTCTACACGCTCATCCAAAGGATGCGAGCCCAGAGCACGGCTGCGCCGACTGCCAAACCAGAGGATTGAGCGTTCCCGGCCCAGGGAACGGCCGATATCAGGCTGCGTCTCTCGCGTGGCGGCTTGGCGGCGTCTTCACCGAAAGCAGAACGAGATCCGAATAACCGACATCCTCGAAGGTAACCATGATCTCGGCAAGTTCGTCAGCCTTGGGGTCCGGGGCTGAGAGGATGATCTCGTGGCGGCCATTGCGGCTGAGACGGGCGACGCTTTCTGCATTCGCAGGACCGCATTCGACCAGAACCAGATCGTAGACGTCAGCGAGTGCATCGACGATCATGGAGAGACGGTCGGCGCCACGCATGGCCTGACGGATATCCGCATTGCCCTGCGGGACGATATCGGCCGTCGAGGAACGATCAGGATGGATGCAATCGGCAAAGGCGGCTTCGCCGGTCAACAGATCCGTGATTCCAGGAAGATCGCGCCAGGACGCCATCAAACGCGTCGGGCAGGCTGATCCCGTCATGTCGACGAGAACTATGCGCCTGCCGCGATCGGCCAGTTCGCGGGCGAGAGCGACCGTGCCGAGCGAGCCGTCATCGCCCGATGGCGAAATCGCAAAAGCGATCCGCGTTTCCTGCTCGACGAGAAAACTGGCCACGGATGCGATAGAGAACTCGTCATGCTCCTCGACAGTCTCAGCCGCAGGAATCTCGGCAGTGACGACCTGCTCCATCTCCTCGACCAGTTCGGCGTCCGGGGCAACATTCAAAAGGCTCGCGGGCGTATCGGCCGAACGCTCGGGCTTGCCCGGATCGGGAGCGGCTTCCTGACGCGGTAGCGCCTCTTCCTCACGACGGACCGCAACGGGAGCCACTGCCCCCGTGGGACGCAAGGCCCGACCGCTGAAAAGTTCGGCAAGCATCACGGCGACGGCCGCGAGAATCATGGTCGACAACGTGGCGACGATCGTAATCGGCAGAACCTTCGGGAAGTTCGGCTCCTGTGGCTCGATCGCGGTGGAAATCACACGCGCATCAGCAGGGCTCGAATCCTTGTCGAGGCGTGACGACGCCTCGCGGTAGCGGGCCAGATAGGTTTCGAGCAGCTGACGCTGGGCGGTCGCCTCGCGTTCCAGTGACTTCAAGCCGACTTCGTCCTCGCCGGCACGGGCCGTGTCAGCCTTCAAGGTATTCAGCTGGGCAAGCAGCTGTGTTTCGCGCTCACGAGCAACGGCGGCTTCATTTTCGAGGCCGGCCGCGACCTTCAGCGATTCGGCCTGTACCTGCTCGCGGATACCCGAAAGCTGGGCACGCAGGGCCTTCATCTGGGGATGACCATCGAGGAGGCGCGTGGAGAGATCGGAAATCTGGGCGCGCAGCTGCGATTCGGCGGCCCTCAGGCGCTGGATCGATTCCGAGCGGGCAACCGCATCCAGCGTTTCGGTCGACCTTCCAGCCTTGATGCTGGCACGCAGGTTTTCAGCGGTTGCTTCGGCATTCGCGCGTTCGCCACGGACCCGGGCGAGTTCCGTCGAGATATCGGAGAGCTGCTTGCTGCTGAACGAGCTCTGATCGGAGCCGAGTGACATCAAGCCCGCCGAGGAGCGATATTCCGCAACCTTCTGCTCGGCCTCGCGGACCTTTTCGCGCAGATTGGCGATCTCCGTCTCCAGCCAGCGGACGGCGTCGGAATTACTGTCGAGCTTGGCTCCGCTCTGCAAGGAGCGATAGACGTCCATCATCGTGTTCGGTACAGCCGCTGCGAGCTTCGGATCCTGCGACGTGAACTCGATCCCGATCACCCGCGACTTGTCGACCTGATAGACGGCGAGCTTTTCCTTGAAGGCGTTGATGACGCGCTCTTCGGGCGGCAGTTCCAGCGGGTTGCTCTTCAGTCCAAAGAGCACGAGGAAGTCGGTGACGACGGAGGGGCTGGAGTCCGGATCGAATTCGGTGCGCTCATGCAGCTTGAGGTCCCGGGCCACCTGCTTGATCAAATCAACGGACTGGAGCAGTTGCACCTGGCTTGCGATATTCAGTTCGTCGGGCAAAGGTTCGGCGATCGAGGACGAGGTTCCCGATGCCGAGAAGTTCGGCTCGCGCGGCTCGATCAGAAGTTTTGCATCGCCCTTGTAGGTGGGCGAGATCGCATTGGCACCAACGAAGGCCAGCACCCCGACAAGCGCAGTCGCGGCCAGGATCCTCCCCTTTCGCTCCCACACGGCGCGAAAGAGCTGGGCGAGGTCGATATCGACATCATGTTGATCGCGGTCCACACTCGGCATCACAGACTCCCGGAACATCTTGCCCGCGAAAGTAAAGGATCATGGTAACTCAAGGGTTAACCGTGATGCTCCCAGTTTTGGCGCCTGAATGAGGCAATCCGCCACCAGACGTTTACCCGGCATTAACCCTAACCATTCGATAACAGGCCAACGAATGTGGGTTCAGTGGGAGCGCAGCAGCGCATGGCGATGGTCGGCAAACAGGCGATGGTTCTGATCGCAAGCGTGGTCCTGTCGATCGGCGTTTCGGGCTGCGCGAGTTATCGCCCTGCCCCAAAGGTCTTTCACGAGGCCACGATCCAGCCGTATCGGCTCGACAGCGGCGACCGTCTGCGCGTCACCGTTTTCGAACAACCGAGCCTCACCAACACCTATACCGTTGACCAGGCCGGCTACATCGCCTTCCCGCTCGTTGGTCAGGTCGCGGCTCGCGGTGCGACCCTCACCCAGCTCGAAGGCGCGATCGCCCAGAAGCTCAAGCAGGGGTACCTGCGTGATCCCGACGTCTCGATCGAAGTCGATCGCTACCGGTCCATCTTCGTCATGGGCCAGGTCGGGCAACCGGGGCAATACGCCTATGTGCCGGGCATGACCATCCTCAACGCCATCGCCGTCTCCGGCGGCTTCAACAGCCGCGCCAATCAACGGGATGTCGACGTGACCCGCAAGATCAACGGACAGATCATCACAGGCCGCGTGCCGATAACCGACCCGATCCTCGCCGGCGACACCGTCTACGTGCGCGAACGGCTGTTCTGATCGATGGCCGAAGCCCCGTCGCTGCGCATCGTGCATTGCTTTCGGTCGCCGATCGGCGGGATCTTCCGCCATGTCCGCGATCTGGCAGAGTTGCACAGCGCGGCCGGACACAAAGTCGGCATCCTCTGCGACAGCTCAACGGGCGGCGCCCATGAAGACCGGCTCTTCGAGCAGATCATGCCGCATCTTGCGCTCGGCGTCACACGCTTCCCGATCCGGCGTTCCGTCAGTTTGAAGGACATGGCGGCGCTCGGCGAAGCTTACAAACTCATCAAGGAATTGCAGCCGGATATCCTGCATGGTCATGGCGCCAAGGGCGGCGTGATCGCGCGGTTGATCGGCTCACTGCTGCGGGTTCGAAGGTATCGCGTCGCCCGCCTCTATTCACCGCATGGCGGCAGCCTGCATTTCTCGCGGGCAAAACCGTCAGGACAGGCCGTCTTCATGGCCGAGCGCGTTCTGGAGCGGATGACGGAGTCGATTTCTTTCGTCTGCGACTACGAGCGCCAGACATACGAGACGAAGATCGGCAAGCCCCACTGTCAGGCGACGCGGGTCTATAACGGCATCAGCGAGAGAGACTTCGGGCGTATCCCGGTCGAAGCCGAGGGCGTGGATTTCGCCTATATCGGAATGCTGCGCGACCTCAAGGGGCCCGATGTCTTCATCAATGCCTTCGCCGAAGCTGAACGACTGGTTGGTCGACCGTTGAGCGGGGTGATCGTCGGAGACGGCCCCGACCTCGATCGCTATCGTCGAATTGTCGAACAAAAGGGCCTCAGCCGCCGGATCGGCTTCAGACCCGCCATGCCCATCGCCGAGGCCTTTGCGCTCTCCGACATCATTGTCGTTCCCTCGCGCGCCGAGGCCATGCCCTATATCGTCCTGGAGGCGCTGGCCGCAGAAAAGACGGTTATCGCCTCACGGGTCGGGGGCATTCCCGAGATCCTCGGCCCTGACTGCGAGGCCCTCGTCGAGGCCGGCCGCGCCGACCTCTTCGGCGCCGTGATGGCCAAGGCGCTCACCGATCCGGACTGGTCGAGGCGAACCATGCCGAGTCCTCAGAGCTTCCGCTCCCGTTTTTCCGCAACAGTCATGGCCAGGGACATCGAAGCGCTTTATCGGGCGCAACTCGCGCGCATTTGACCGCGGCTTGCACTGAAACGGCACAGATCACGCCATTTCTGAGGGGATCCTAAAGCGTTTCTTAGGACCTTCGCCGTAGTCTTCCCGCACACACGTGCGAGATCCAGACATGAACAAGGTCGACAAACCCGAGGCATTCGATCTTGACGCATTGCGTCGCGGTCAGACGGCCGGCGACGATCCCCTGCACAAGGTGGAAGGGGAGCGTAAAGCCGAAATCAGCGCATTGGCACGCCAGATCGCGTCACAATATGCGGTGGCCAACTATTCGCCGTCGATCGTGATCGGCCAGCTGCGTTTTCTCGAGTTCTTCAGTCTGTTCGGGATTGCGCTCGGCGCCAACTTCTTCTTCGCCTTCGATCCGGGCGCTCACTTCCTCGACACGAGCGTCAGTGCCTTTGTCGGCTCGCTGATGGCATTGCTCTTCATGCAGGCCAGCGATTGCTACCATGTCTCGATTCTGCGTTCGCCGATGGGATCCATGGCGCGGGTTCTGGGAAGCTGGATGGCTTCCCTCGGTCTTGTCGCTCTGACGAACTTCCTGTTCATCGACCATGACCCCAATTACCGCAGCATACTCGCCGCATGGTTCGTGCTCGGTGCGATCTATCTCCTGATCGAGCGCAATCTGATCGGGTTTGGCTTTCGGCGCTGGGGACGCAACGGCGTGATGGAGCGCCGAGCGGTGATCGTCGGCGGCGGCAAACCTGCCAAAGACCTGATCCGCGCTCTGGAACAGCAGCCGGAAAACGATATCCGGATCTGCGGTATCTTCGACGATCGCAACTCTGCACGCTCCCCGGACGTGGTTGCCGGTTACCCGAAGCTCGGGACCGTGGCGGAACTCGTCGAATTTGCGCGTCTCGCTCATATCGACATGCTGATCATCTCGCTGCCGCTCAGCGCTGAAGCCCGCATCATGCAGCTCCTGAAGATGCTCTGGGTGCTACCGGTCGATATCCGCCTCGCCGCCCATTCCAACAATCTGCGCTTCCGGCCGCGCGCGTATTCGCATGTCGGTGCGGTCCCGCTTCTCGACATTCTCGACAAGCCGATCCGTGACTGGGATTCCGTCGCCAAGCGCGCCTTCGACATCTTTTTCAGCGTTCTCGCCCTCATCCTGCTGTGGCCGGTTTTCATTGCCACGGCGATTGCGGTCAAGATGACATCCAAGGGACCGGTCTTCTTCGTGCAGAAGCGTCACGGCTTCAACAACGAGGTGATCAACGTCCTGAAATTCCGGTCGATGTATACGGAAATGAGCGATCCGACGGCCAAGAATGCCGTTACCAAGAACGACCCGCGCGTGACGCCGGTCGGCCGTTTCATCCGCAAGACGTCGATCGACGAGTTGCCGCAGATCTTCAACGTGCTGCGCGGCGATCTCTCGCTGGTCGGCCCCCGTCCCCATGCCATCCTCGGCCAGACCCGCGACAAGACCTTCGGCGAAATCGTCGAGGGTTATTTCGCCCGCCACCGGGTCAAGCCCGGCGTCACAGGCTGGGCGCAGATCAACGGCTGGCGCGGCGAAATCGACACCGACGACAAGATCAAGTTCCGCACGGCCTATGACCTCTATTACATCGAAAACTGGTCTCTCTGGTTCGATCTGAAGATCCTGTTCCTGACCCCGCTCAGGCTTCTCAATACCGAGAACGCCTATTGAGTGCCGTCGTCAACCAAGCGAGGCCCTTCAATCCGCAGGCAGCTGCCGTTCAGCTGATGATCTCCTGGATCATGGCGTTTGGCGTATTCCTGTCGGGCTTCGTCATATCCGAGCCTGCCCCTTATGAACTTCTGATGGTCGGCCAGGTCGCGCTCTGGTTCCTCTTCGGCCTGAAGATCTCGCGCGTCGTCGCGCCCCTGCTCGCTCTGTTGCTGATTTTCAACGTCGGAGGGCTTTTGGCACTGACCATGCTACGGACCATCCTGACGGAACAGGTGCTCTATGTCGCGGTGTCGATCTTCCTGGCGCTCACGGCCGTGTTTTACGCTGCGGTCATCGAGGACAGGCCGCAGCGGCTGAAACTGATCTTCCAGGCCTGGGTGGCTGCCGCCATCATCACGGGCATGCTCGGGATTCTCGGCTATTTCCACGCCTTCCCCGGAGCAGAAGTCTTCACGCGCTACGATCGCGCCATGGGTGCCTTCCAGGACCCCAATGTCTTCGGCCCGTTTCTCGTCGCGCCGACACTTTACCTGATGCATGGCATGCTGAAAGGGCGGCTGCTCGAGTCCCCGCTGCGGATTGTCGGTATTCTGATCCTTTCCTTGGCAGTGTTTCTCTCCTTCTCGCGCGCCGCCTGGGGACTGTTTCTCTTCTGCACCGTCGCCCTGGTCTTCGTCATGCTGCTCAAGGAGCGGACCAATGCCTTCCGCCTGAAGATCCTGGTGCTGTCCCTTGCTGCGGTTGTCGCCATGGTCTTGGCGCTCTCGGTCGCTCTGCAGTTCGAGAAGGTGCAGGCGCTATTCGAGACCCGGACCCAGCTGGTGCAGGAATACGACGGCGGCCACCTGGGGCGCTTCGCCCGGCACCGTCTCGGTTTTGAACTGGCGATGGAAAGGCCGCTCGGGATCGGGCCGATGATGTTCGGCCGGATCTTCCCGGAAGACGAACACAATATCTGGCTGAAGTCCCTGATGGCCTATGGCTGGATCGGCTTTGTCTCTTACGTGACCCTGATGATCTGGACCGTGTCGATGGGCTTCCGCTACTTGCTGCGCGAACGCCCCTGGCAACCCTATCTGATGGTCGCCTGGATTGTTCTCGTCGGGCATATCCTGGTCGGCACCGTGATCGATACCGACCACTGGCGGCATTTCTATCTCGTGCTCGGCATCGTCTGGGGCTGCGGCGCTGCCGAATGGCGTCACCAGCGCGCCTTGCGGAACTGACGCAGAAATGGCCGATTGCGGGCACTGCATTGATTTATTGCCCGCGCACCCCATACTTTACTCATGATCACACCTGCTCAGATACGCGCTGCGCGCGCCATGCTCGACGTCACCATCGACCGATTGTCGCAGGAAAGCGGCGTGCCCGCGCTGCTGATCCTCCAGATCGAAGCCGGGAATGGCTATGACGCCACACCACAGCATTACGCGGCGCTGAAGACCGCGCTCACGGATATGGGCGTCGTCTTTCTGGAGGCGGGCGAAGGCGGCCAAGGTGCAGAAGGACTTCGTCTTGCTGCGCGCGGCAGTGACGACGGTATGCGCCCCGAAGAACTCACCGCCGCCAACGACGATTGAGTTTTTCCAATATGGCGATGGAACAATAACCGGCGCCCAGACTTTCCCTGTCCGACATCATCAGACAGGAGAATTTCATGAGCCGGAACAATGGCCTCTACCTCATCATCGGTGCACTCGTGGTCGCCGTCATCGGCCTTGGCATCTATGTCTACCAGGAAGAGCAGAAGCCTGACGGCGTCGAACTCCGCATCGGCGAGAGCGGCGTCTCGATCGAGGAAAACTGAGCAACGGCCTCAGCGGCTCAAATTCGGCCTGGCCGAATGAAGGTTTCGTAGAACTGCTGGGGGGCGCCGATGGCGCCCTCAAGCATGTAGGCCTGGCGCTCAGAGCCGGCGCGTCGCGCGATGACGGGCAGGCCATGGTCCAGGGCATCAAGCAGGCGATACTCCACCAGCCGTCTGCCATTCTCATCCTTCCAGACGATCATCGATCCTTCCGGCCGGGCTTCACTCTGTCCAGCGAATTCATCAAGCCCATGGAAATCCAGCCATTGGGCGAGCAGCGCCTCGCCATTGCCCGGCGACACCACCCGATCCGCCCTGCCCTGCCAGATCGCCACGGCCGGCTTCCGGCTGGACACGTCTCCTGCCGCACTCCGTGCCAGGTCACCCCATTCCCGTCTGCTGCGACGAGGACCTGATTTCATCACTGAAAGTGCCGACATGGCGTCGCGGGCCGCGCCAAAGGGGAGCCCACCCACCACCTGACCGGCGGCAAAGAGATGCGGATATGTGACGAGAAGCGCATTGGCCATGGCACCGCCCGCCGACAGGCCCTGGATGAAGACCCTGCTGTCCGCGATCCCGTGACGCTCGATCGCGTGTTCGATCATCTGGCGGATCGACATCAGCTCACCGCGATCGCGCGCCACCATGCTCGGGCGGAACCAGTTGAAGCAGAGATTGTGATTGTTCTCCTTGGTCTGCTCCGGATAGAGCAGCACGAAACCCTTTTCCCGCGCCATGCGGCTCCAACCGCTGCCACGGTCAAACTGTCTTGCGGTCTGTAGACAGCCATGCAGCACCACCACGAGCGTAGCCGCGTCCCGGCGGGCGGAGGGCACATATTCAAACATCCGCAGTCGTCCGGGATTGCTGCCGAAGGCATGCACCTGCACGAGGCCAGAGCGCGGCGCGCGGGGTTTTGCGACCTTCGGCGGCTCGTAGATCCTGAGCTTCGGCATCGCCTTCTCCAGCCTGCGCTGCAGACGCTTCTGGCTGCGAAGCAGCGCAGAAAGCGGAGACATGGAGAACTTGAAGCGCATCGGATTTCGGCCCCTTTCGAACCTCACCCCTACATAATGCTGCATTGCAGCAAACATAGGACAGAAAACAAAAGAAGCCGAGTAATGTTCACTCTGAGAGGTCTGATCCACCTGTCGCCAACAACGAAAAAACCGGGCACCTTGCGGTACCCGGTCTCTCTAACCATGCGTCGAAATCAAGTGATTGATCCCTAAGCATAAAATGGTCGGAATGGCGGGATTCGAACCCACGACCCCTTGACCCCCAGTCAAGTGCGCTACCGGGCTGCGCTACATTCCGTCATCTGCCAATCGTGCTTTTTGGGTCACGAGTGACCCGCTCGACAGCCAGTTTCCTTTAGACAGTCAGCCATTTCTGCGCAAGGGGAAACTCCAGCGCGGACGAAAAAATGAGAGGATGATCAGTTCAGACGCTGCATCAGTGCTCTGATTTCCTCGAAGCGCCGGCGTTCTTCGGGTTCTTCGCTGTTTGCGGCGTAACAGGTCAGGTCCATGCAGAAGCGCGTGACCTGCAGCGGTTCAGCGTCATGTTCGAATTGGCACTCGATCTCGTCAGAAATGTCCTGCGGTTCGCTGTCCATCCGGGTGGAATAGGTCAGCCTTGCTCCTGGCGGATCAAGCTCAGGAAAGGCCTGGACAACGCCGACCTTGAGATCTTTGACCATCAGCATGTTCTTCGCCACGAAGATGCAGGCATCCTCTACGGTAGCAGGTCTGGCCTCGGTGGCGCCAGACGACGTTGCCGCCTGCTGCGCAAGCGCCGGGGCGGCGGCGAGCAGGGAGAGAAGTGGGAGTGTGATAAAAAGCCGTTTCATGGAGCCTCGCGCGGGTTGCGTGTCGGTCCTTCAACGCCTCAAGGTCAGCGGTGTTCCGTTCAACGGAACGATGCGTTATCACCGCACCTGGTCGAGCAGCCGCTTGCATTCGAGCAGGTCGAAGAGTGCCTCCTGCAAGAGCGCACGGTCTTCCTTGCCGACGGAGCCCTTGCCGACCGAGATTTCCGGTGCGTCATCATTGGCACCGCCACCGAAGCCGAAGAAACGACCGCTGGTGCGCACCTTGGGTCGGCCGACGACCTGGTCCTCGTCGAGATTGACCTTCGGCTCGTCGTTCTTAGAGGCATTGGCGGCAACAAGCGCTTCCATGGTGGCGACATCGCCGGTGGCAACGGCCATGACGAACTTGTTGCCGTTGGTCTTCAGAAGCTTCTGCACGCCCTTGATCGTATAACCCTGATCGTAGAGCAGATGGCGGATGCCCTTAAGCAGTTCGACATCGTCGGGACGATAGTAGCGCCGACCGCCGCCGCGCTTCAGGGGCTTGATCTGCGGAAAGCGGGTTTCCCAGAAGCGCAGGACATGCTGCGGCAGGTCGAGGTCATCAGCGACTTCACTGATCGTGCGGAAAGCATCCGGGCTCTTGTCCAACTGCATCACAGCGCTCCTCGAAGATCACGCGGGCGCGCGACTCGGATCACATTTCAACGGGGTGAGGGCTGGTTTTCAAGCGCTCGATGACCGGCGGCACGATGCTCCACCGATTTTGGTCTTTTCTCAGGCGGCCGGATTGACCGGCTTCTGCTTGGCCTTGCGGGCTATATGAGCGCGAAGAATGCGCTGCTTGAGAACGTTGGACGCCTTGAACGTCATCACCCGACGGGGAGAAATCGGCACTTCCTCGCCGGTCTTCGGATTACGGCCGATTCGCTCGTTCTTGCTACGAACCTGAAAGGTGGCGAAGGACGAAAGCTTCACGGATTCACCACGCACAATGGCATTGCAAATCTCGTCGATGACCGTTTCCACGAGTTCGGCGGATTCCGTCCGGGAGAGACCGACCTTGCGAAAGACTGATTCTGCCAAATCCGCACGCGTCACTGTCTTTCCGGCCATTGTTCTCGCCCGCCTAAATCAATGATCTTGTTGAATTGGGCAGAGACTATTGCCCTTGGCCGCAACGGTCAAGTGCTTGTCGATGCGCAATTTTTAGGGTTTCAAATGCTACCAGCGCACCAGCACGGCGCCCCAGGTGAAGCCGCCGCCCATGGCCTCGAGCATCACCAGATCTCCCTGCTTGATCCGGCCGTCGCTGGCCGCCGTCGCAAGGGCCAGCGGAATGGATGCCGCAGACGTATTTCCATGCTTGTCGACGGTGATCACGACCTTCTCATCGGGAATGCCGAGCTTCTTCGCCGAGCCGTCGATGATGCGCTTGTTGGCCTGATGCGGGACCAGCCAGTCGATGTCGTCAGCGGTCGTACCGGTCGCCGTGAACGCAGCCTCGATGACGTCGGTGATCATGCCGACGGCATGCTTGAAGACTTCGCGGCCTTCCATGCGCAGATGACCAACCGTGCCTGTGGTCGAGGGACCGCCATCGACATAGAGCTTTTCACGATGGGCGCCGTCCGAGCGCAGGTTCGAGGTGAGAACGCCGCGGTCTGCAACCGTCCCCTCGCCTTCGGCCGCCTCGAGCACCAGCGCACCAGCACCGTCGCCGAACAGAACGCAGGTCGTGCGGTCGGTCCAGTCGAGGATGCGGGAGAAGGTCTCGGCGCCGATCACCAGCACACGCTTGGCCATGCCGCCGCGGATATAGAGATCAGCCGTCGCCATGGCATAGACGAAGCCGGAACAGACGGCCTGAACATCGAAGGCGAAGCCGTGATGCATGCCGAGACGGTTCTGGATGTTGACGGCCGTCGCCGGAAAGGTGTTGTCGGGCGTCGAGGTCGCACAGATGATCAGGTCGATGTCGGCAGCCGTCAGACCTGCGCGATCGAGCGCTTCCTGAGCTGCCGCTGCACCCAGCGATGCCGTCGTCTCGCCTTCACCTGCGATGTAGCGCTGCTTGATGCCGGTACGCTGAACAATCCACTCGTCTGAGGTTTCGACCAGGCTTTCGAGATCAGCATTGGTCATAACCCGTTTCGGGAGCGCTGCTCCGAAACCGCGAACTACAGAACGGATCATTGGAGTTTCCTACCTTTCACGCCGCTTCGGGGCCGGCCGGAGACGGGTGCCGCGCGTGATATTTTTTCAAGTCGTTTTCGATCTTCTGGGTGAGACCGTTCCGGGCCATGTCATAGCCCACATCGAGAGCCGCCGCAAAGCCTTCGGCATCCGTGCCGCCGTGGCTTTTGATGACGATGCCGTTCAAGCCGAGGAAGACACCGCCATTGACCTTGCGCGGGTCCATCTTCTCGCGCAGGCGATCAAAGGCGCCCTTTGCCAGGATGTAGCCAAGCTTGGCCATCCAGGTGCGCGACATGGCCGCGCGCAGGTATTCGGCGATCTGCTTGGCCGTGCCCTCTGCAGTCTTGAGGGCGATGTTGCCGGTAAAGCCTTCGGTGACGACGACGTCGACAGTGCCTTTGCCGAGGTCATCCCCTTCAACGAAGCCATAATAGTCGATCGTGTCGAGGCCGGCCTCGCGAATGAGGCGCCCGGCTTCCTTGACCTCTTCCTGGCCCTTGATCTCCTCCACGCCGACATTGAGAAGGCCAACCATGGGCTTCTCGATTTCGAAGAGCGCGCGCGCCATGGCGCCACCCATGACGGCGAAGTCGAGCAATTGCTGCGCATCGGCACCGATGCCGGCACCGACATCGAGCACGATGCTCTCGCCCGACAACGTCGGCCAGATCGCGGCGATCGCCGGGCGCTCGATGGTCGCCATGGTGCGCAGGCAGAATTTCGCCATGGCCATAAGCGCGCCGGTGTTGCCGGCCGAGACGACCACATCGGCCTGGCCGGACTTCACCGCCTCGATCGAGCGCCACATGCTGGAGACGTAGCGGCCGCGGCGAAGCGCCTGGCTCGGCTTCTCATCCATGGTGACGGAGATGTCGCAGTGGTGGAAGGTCGACTTTTCCTTCAGCTTGGGAAACTGCGCGAGGATCGGCAGGCAGCGTTCCTGCTGGCCGAAGAGAAGGAAGGTTACATCGGGATGACGCTCAAGTGCCTTGGCGGCTCCGGGGATGACGACCTCGGGACCGAAGTCTCCACCCATGACGTCGACAGAAATTCTGATCACTTAGACCTGACCCTTCTTCATCGCTGGTCAGCGATATTTTCGGCCAAAATAGCGCTTTTCACTCGGCACACAACCCACCCGCAGGTGCAGATGGGGGATGATCAGTCCTTTTTCCAGTCTTTCAGGACCGCAAAGGGCGACGGCTTCTTGTCTTCTTCAGCCTTGCTTTCGATGTGTCCGGAGAAGGCAACGCCTTCTTTCTTCGGATAGGGATCGATGTCGAGAGCGGCGAATTCGGCGACCAGCGCGCCGGCGTCGATCGTGTCACCGGTAAACTGTTCGGGAAGGTCGGGACCATCCGGATCGAGCACCATCTCACCGGCGCCATCGAGCACGATGCGGGCAAGCTTGGATCCCTCCGGCACGAAGATCTGGTCGATCTCCTGATCGATCGTGGAGACCACCGGTTCCAGGGTGACGACGCAGGCCTGCACGAGTTCGCCCGTGACATTCCCCTTGATGCGTACACCGTCCTTTTTCCAGCGGGCGATCTGCAGGTCGGCGGACAGCCGATTGACCGCCTCCACGTTCCAGAGGTCCGCAAGGCCCGCGCGCTCACGCTCGTCGGCTTCCACATGGACCTGTACCGGGTTGGCGGAGATATGGGCGACTTTCACCAGATAGGTGAACTCGCGAGGGTCCCTTGCATTGCTGCCTGTCATGTCGTCAATCCTTGTTCTACCGTCCGGTGCGACCTCTGCGCTCCAAGCGCTTGCCGCTGCTCAGGCTCCCGGGACGGCCAGGCGGGCCATGCCCGTCTCGATTTCGTTTTCATCCAGGGCGGCCAGCGCTTGCTCGGCTGCAAACATCCAGTCGGCTAGCGCCTGCATGGAGGGAGCCGCCTCGCCTTCTTCGGGATGAATGTTGCGCTTCAGCGCGGCGCCAAGCGCTTCGCGGTCGTTTTTATCCAGTGCCGCCGCGTAGGACTCCAGTCGACCATAATACATGCCGGCGAGCTTCTTCATGCGCTTCGGCACGCCGGGATCGCCGACGCCCAGTTCGCGGATGGAGTGATCGACATCCTCAAAGAAGGCGTCGATGATGTTCTGGGCGATCTCCTGGCCGCTGCGCGGAGATTTCGCCGTGCGGCGAAAATAGAGAATCAGCATGATCGTCAACAGCTCGAACCGGCCGATCACGGTGTCCGGAACATTCATGTCGAGATAGAATGCGGGCGTGCGCGCCGCCGCCGTCAAAGCCCCGTACTGGCGCTCGACGATCACCTGATTGTTTCTTTTCTGCCGAAAGAAGCCGAATACCATCCAATTCCACCAAAAAGAGCCGGCCGAAGTGGTGAGCCCGGACGTGGTCGTGTTGCATGATTGCGAAAGCTGGTTTACCGAAGCAGGCGTGAATTGCAATGCCGATATCCGGCACGGATGCCGCATCTCGTGGCAGATTGATCGGCAAATCGGCAGCGCAAGCTTTGCGGCGGCTTTCCCCGGAAAGGCCACAATGCTATGCGCAGAAGCGATCAGGCTCCGTCAGGTGCCATCGACAGTCATGGGAGACGTTTGCGTGAATATCAGGATTTTCAAGTCGGACAGGAAGCTCCTGAGCACGACCGCACTTGCTCTTGCCGTCACCATCGGCCTCTCCGCCTGCCAGACCTCCGAGGTCTTCCACAACGGCTATGTCGTTGATCAGGCTGCGCTGGATCTGGTGCCGGTCGGTTCCAGCCGCGAACAGGTCCTTCTCTCGCTTGGCACGCCGTCGACCACGGCGACCTTCGACGGCGAAGTCTTCTACTACATCTCCCAGAAGCGCACCCGCCCGGTCGCCTTCATGAAGCAGCGCCTCGTCGACCAGCAGATCCTCGCCATCTACTTCGACAAGGACGGCGTCGTTGCGCAGCGTGCGAACTACACGCTGCAGGACGGCAAGGTGTTCGACACGATTTCCCGCACGACGCCGACCGGCGGTCGCGATCTCACATTCCTGCAGCAGCTGCTGGCTGGTGGCGGTGGCGCAGCCAACAGCGTCCGCAATATCCTGAGCAATTACTGAGACCATCCGCCGAGGGAGCTATGCCCTCGGCCCATAGAGACATGAAAAAGACCGCGGAAGTTTCCTTCCGCGGTCTTTTTGTTTTGGCATCTTCGCCTCAGCCCGCGAGAACGGCGAGCAGCAGCAGCGCAACGATGTTGGTGATCTTGATTGCCGGATTGACGGCAGGCCCTGCGGTATCCTTGTAGGGATCGCCGACCGTATCACCGGTGACAGAGGCCTTGTGGGCGTCCGAACCTTTCAGGTGCTTCACGCCATCCTTGTCGATGAAGCCGTCTTCGAAGCTCTTCTTGGCATTGTCCCAGGCACCACCACCGGAGGTCATCGAAATGGCGACGAACAGGCCGTTGACGATGACGCCGAGCAGCGAGGCGCCAAGGGCTGCAAAGGCGGAAGCCTTGGAGCCGGAAATCAGGAGCACGCCGAAATAGACGACGAGCGGCGCCAGAACCGGCAGCAGCGAGGGAATGATCATTTCCTTGATGGCGGCGCGGGTCAGGATGTCGACCGCCCGGCCATAGTCAGGCTTTTCGGTCCCCTGCATGATGCCCGGCTTCTCGCGGAACTGCCGCCGGACCTCCTCAACGATCGAGCCGGCTGCGCGGCCGACTGCCGTCATGGCGATACCACCGAAGAGGTAGGGGATCAGACCGCCGAAGATGAGGCCGGCGACGACATAGGGGTTGGAGAGATCAAAGGAGATCGGTCCCATGTCCGCGAAATACGGGTACTGGGCGCTGTTTGCGGCAAAGTAGGCCAGGTCGTTGGAATAGGCCGCAAAGAGCACGAGCGCGCCGAGGCCGGCAGAGCCGATGGCATAACCCTTGGTGACGGCCTTGGTGGTGTTGCCAACGGCATCGAGCGCGTCTGTCGACTTGCGGACTTCAGGCGGCAGATGCGACATTTCGGCGATACCGCCGGCATTGTCCGTGACCGGGCCGAAAGCGTCGAGGGCGACGATCATGCCGGCGAGGCCCAGCATGGTGGTAACCGCGATCGCCGTGCCGAAGAGGCCGGCAAGCTGGTAGGTCGAGATGATACCGCCGACGATGACAATGGCGGGAAGTGCGGTCGATTCCAGCGAGACCGCCAGACCCTGGATGACGTTGGTGCCGTGACCGGTGACCGAGGCCTGGGCGATCGAGTTGACCGGGCGCTTGTTGGTGCCGGTGTAATACTCGGTGATGACAACGATCAGCGCCGTCACCACGAGGCCCAGAATGCCGCAGATGAACAGGTTCACACCGGTGATGTCCATCCCGGCAACGGTGCCGATGGAACCCCAGCCAATGGTCAGCGACGTGGCAATGGCGAGACCTGCCACGGACAGGAGCCCGGTGACGATCAGACCCTTGTAAAGCGCGCCCATGATCGAGCCGCTGGTGCCGAGCTTGACGAAGAAGGTGCCGATGATCGAGGTGATGATGCAGGCGCCGCAGATGGCGAGCGGATAGATCATCGCAATATCGAGCACGGCCGAACCGGCAAAGAAGATCGCAGCAAGCACCATGGTGGCAACGACGGAGACCGCATAGGTCTCGAACAGGTCTGCCGCCATGCCGGCGCAGTCGCCGACATTGTCACCGACGTTGTCGGCGATTGTTGCCGGGTTGCGCGGATCGTCTTCGGGAATGCCGGCTTCCACCTTGCCGACGAGGTCCCCACCGACGTCGGCGCCCTTGGTGAAGATACCACCGCCCAGACGGGCGAAGATCGAGATCAGCGAGGCGCCGAAGCCGAGCGCGACAAGCGCATCGATGACGGCACGCGAGCCGCTTTCATGACCGAGTATTGCGGTCAGGATGTAGAAGTAGATGGAGACGCCGAGCAAAGCGAGACCTGCGACCAGCATGCCGGTGATGGCGCCGGACTTGAAGGCTATGTCGAGACCGGCCGCCAGACTGTGGGAAGCGGCCTGGGCGGTGCGCACATTGGCACGGACCGAGACATGCATGCCGATGAAGCCGGCAGCCCCCGACAAGACGGCACCGATCAGAAAGCCGATGGCAGCGGTGCCCGAGAGAAGAAGCCAGGTGGCGACGAAGACGACGGCGCCGACGATCGCGATGGTCAGGTATTGCCGAGTGAGGTAAGCTTGAGCACCCTCGCGAATATAGCCTGCAATTTCCTGCATTCGGGCATTGCCCTGATCAGCTGCAAGCACCGAGCGTGTCGCCCAGACCGCGTAGACCACCGACAGCAACCCGCATAAAATTACGCCCAGAAGAACCGTCATTCGCAATACCCTCCCGTATTGCCCGCGCCTCACTCATCGCGGGCCGTGACTCGCAGACTCAGGCCCCCTCCTCCGAGACCTCGTCAACGCGTGGCGAGATTGCGTCGCGCTTTTAGCGGCGTCAAGTACGCATATTTTGCCGTCTCAAGGGAACTCAGGCGGCTTTGCGGGCAGCCGCGCGAAGCTGGAGAACGACCAGCAGGAGGCAGGCGATCGTGATCGGCCAGATCACCAGATTCATGACCGACCATCCAAAGGCGGTGAACACCTTGCCCGAGGAGAAGGACGAAAGTGCTACGGTCGAGAACAGGATGATGTCGTGGAAACCCTGCACCTTGTCGGCCTCGGCCGGACGATAGCTCGAGGCGACGATCGCGGTCGCACCGATAAAGCCGAAGTTCCAGCCGATGCCCAGGAGAACGAGAGCGCCCCAGAAATTCCAGAGCGCAATGCCCATATGGGCGACGACCGCGCACGCCATGAGGATCAGCAGGCCGCCCGCAACCACCTTCTCGGCACCGAAGCGGGTGATCAACATGCCGGTGAAGAAGCTCGGCGCGAACATGGCGATGACGTGCCATTGTATGCCGAGCGTCGCCAAGTCGGACGAAAATCCGCAGCCGATGACCATCGCGAGCGGTGCACCGGTCATCATGAAGGTCATCAGGGCATAGGAACTGATGCCGCAGATCATGCCGGTCATGAAGCGTTGGGTCATGACGATTTCGCGCAACGGGCGCACGGGGCCTGAGGCTTCCGCCTTCTTGTCAGCAAGGCTCGGCAGCTTCAGGAAGAACAAGACACCGATCGCGCAGAGCAGCAGAGGCACCATGCCGAGGAAGGCGCCGGCGAAGGTCACAGGTGCGAGCGCATCCTTGAACCAGATGGCGATCTGCGGTCCGACGATGGCGGAGATGATACCGGCGGCGAGGATCCAGGAGATTGCCTTGCCCTTGTAGAAGCTTGGCGATGCGTCGGCGGCGGCGAAACGGATCTTCTGGGTGAAGCCCCCAGATATGCCCATGAGCAAAAGCGAGAAGGCAAAGAGCCAGAAGTTCGACTGGATAAGCGAGAAGGCGGCCAGTGCGCTGCCGAGCGCACCCATCAATGCGCCGACCATGAAGCTTTCGCGGCGGCCAAGAACCCTGGAGGCCGCTGCCACCACGATCGCGCCGACGGCCACGCCGATGTTGAAACCCGTCAGCGGAGCGGTCGAGAGCGACTTGTCGGCGCCGAGCATCTGGAACCCGGCGAGACCACCGACGGCAAAGGCAAGCGGCGGTGCAGAGCCGAGAATTGCCTGGGCCACGGCAAGCAGACCGACGTTACGCTTGGCTGTCGAGAATTGTCCGTCCAGCCCTGCTCCCGTCGTCGCGTCCATCTGCCAATTCCTACTTCTGCGCCGGAGCGCGAACCTGCTTTGCAATCCGGTCGAGAACGGCGTTGACCAGCTTCGGCTCGTCTTCGGTGAAGAAGGCCTGCGCGATCTCGACATACTCCGTTACAATAACAGCGATGGGCACATCCTTGCGCTCGATCAATTCGAAGGTGCCGGAACGCAGAATGGCGCGCACGGTGCTATCCATGCGCGACAGTGACCAGTCGTCCTGCAGGGCGCCACGGATCATCGGGTCGATCTTCGTCTGGTCGCGCACGACACCGGCGACGATCGAGCGGAACCAGGAGGCGTCCGCCTTCAGATAGGTTTCTCCGTCGACCTCCTGGCCGAGGCGATGGGCTTCATATTCGGCCACAACCTCAAGCACGCCGGAGCCGGCGATGTCCATCTGATAGAGCGCCTGCACAGCTGCCAAACGAGCTGCACCGCGCTGGTTTGCCGGCTTTACCGGATGCTTGCCTTCGCCCGTCATCACTCAGCCACCCAGCTTCTTCTTCAGGTCGATCATGGACAGGGCTGCGCGCGCCGCAAAGCCGCCCTTGTCCTTTTCGCTACGCTTGACGCGTGCCCAGGCCTGCTCGTCGTTCTCAACGGTCATGATGCCGTTGCCGATCGGCAACGATTCCGAAACAGCGAGATCCATCAGCGCCCGCGAGGACTCGTTGGCAACGATATCGAAATGGTAGGTCTCGCCCCGGATGACCATGCCGAGCGCGACAAAGCCATCATACTGTGTCCCCTCGTCGTCCATGGCATCCAGTGCCATAGCGATCGCCGGCGGGATTTCGAGCGCACCCGGCACCGTGATGACGTCGAAAGTGGCGCCGGCTTCCTTCAGCGCGTGTTTCGCGCCATCCAGGAGAGCGTCCGACATGTCGTCATAGAAGCGTGCCTCGACGATCAGCAAATGCGGCGATGCCGTCTTGTTTCCCATGGGTCTGATCCGATCTTGAATGTGATTGCGGCGCCTGGCCGAACAGAGACGCGGTCAAACCACGCCGTTTCCCGGAAGGCAAGTGTTTTTGCTGATGGCCGGACCTGCGTTCCCGGCACGGCTCATCATGTCAGGCCGATCAAGGCTTTGCACCGATTGTTCCACTCTCGCTAATGCAGGCGAAAATCAGGCAACCAGCGTGACAAATGTTTAATGGAATTCAGTAACTTAGAGCCAGGATTTCGCCACAAACCGACACCACCTTCAGTCCTGCAAGCGAGCGACGGAATCCCCCGCCATCGCAAACATCCTTGAAAGGAACAGGAACATGAATCGCTTTGCAACCGTTCTGAGTGCCTCTGCACTGTCGGCCATCGCCTTCGGCGCCGAGAGCTATGCCGCCATGCCTTCTGCAGCCGGCATGTCCGGCAGCAGGATCGAAAGCACCATCCAGACCATGTCGTCCAAGGCCTTCAACGTCGTCCGCCTCGACTCTCTGAAGACCCATGACACGGCGCATGAACGCTTCGCCGCGGTCTCTCCCACCTCGCAGGAAGCCCGACACATTCAGGCAGCGGTGATCGCAAACCGCTCGCTTGCCCAGAAGCTCGAAGGCCAGAAGGTCGAGCTCACCAATATCGTCGGCGCCGATCAGGCTGCCGATGGCGGCGTCACCTTCTACGTCCGCTGATCAACCTCCGCCTCCCCTCCATACCCCACCTTGCCCCCCCGTGTCCTAGGACACGGGGCTTTTCGCGCGCAATGGAACCTTTCATGGAGCCCACGTGTTTCCGGTCATGAAAGGCGCCCGGAGGCGGTTGCCTCGCAACACGAAAGATGGAGGCACCCCATGGGTCGCGGCATTCTATTCTGGCTGATCGGCGTACCGATCCCCCTGATCATTCTGTTCCTGCTGTTCTTCCGTTAAACCCAGGCAGACGCAGGCAGTCTCTCAAAAATCTGCAGCCGGTCGCTTCCGATCTGTCTCTCGTCGATCTTGACGAAACCGGCAGGCAGGCGGCCGGCTGAAATCGGCGAAGGAATACCGCCTTCTCCGATCGTCACCGCGGAATCGTAGAGTTCGATCCGGTCGACCACTCCGCGCGCCAACATGTCGGTCGCGACACGAGCGCCACCTTCCACCATCAGTGACGAGACACCCCGCCGCGCAAGCAGCGCCAACAGTCCATCGACATCCGGAACCTCCGACACTTCCACACCCATGCTGACCAGCGCGGCGCGATTGCCTGTTGCGCCGGGTGCCACGGCGAGGAGAACGGGGACGTCCTGGGCCGTCTTGGAAAGCTTGGATGTCACCGGTAGTTCCGCCTTGCGATCAAGCACGATCCTGAGCGGCGAGGCGCTTTCGAGACCCGGCAACCGGACCGTCAATTCGGGATCGTCGGCAAGCGCGGTGCCGATGCCGACCAGGATTGCGTCGCACTGCGCCCTCAGACGATGCACGGCTTCGCGTGCCTCTGGCCCCGTAATCGCGACCTGGCCTGCGCCAACGCGACCGACCATACCATCAGAAGAAACGGCAAGCTTCAGAATCACTTGCGGACGTCCCTTCGTCTGCCGGGTGAGATAGCCTGCCATCGCCCGACGCGCCTCTTTCTGCAGGATGCCGATGGTCACCTCGATATCGGCATCCGCGAGGATCTTGAGCCCCTGGCCCGAGACACGCGGATCGGGATCAGCAACGGCGACCACGACGCGGGCAATGCCGGCCGCGACGATGGCATTGGCACAGGGCGGGGTCTTACCATGATGCGAGCAGGGCTCGAGCGTGACATAGGCGGTCGCCCCCCTTGCCTTCTCGCCGGCTTCGGCGAGCGCCTGGGGTTCGGCATGGGGGCGCCCACCGAGCGCGGTGACGCCACGACCTACGACTTCGCCATCCTTGACGATCACGCATCCGACGGAGGGGTTGGAGCCGGTACGGCCGACATGCTTCAGGGAGAGCTCGATTGCCTCCCGCATATGCCGTTCGTCGCGGGCGGTAATGGACACGCCGTCAATCCGCCGTGCTGTCTCTGGAGATCTTGGCGTTGATCTCGGCAATGACGTTCTCGAAGTCTTCGGCATGGCTGAAGTCGCGATAGACCGAGGCGTAGCGCACAAAGGCAACGTCATCGAGGGTCTTCAGGGCTTCGAGCACCTGCAGACCAATTTCTTCCGAGGATATCTCGGTCTCGCCGGAACTTTCGAGGCGGCGCACGATGCCCGACACGGCACGTTCGATGCGGTCGGCATCGACAGGTCGCTTGCGCAGTGCGATCTGGAAGGACCGCACCAGCTTGTCGCGCGCGAAGGGTGCCTTGCGGCCAGTCTTCTTCAAGACCATCAGCTCGCGCAGCTGCACCCGTTCAAAAGTCGTGAAGCGCCCCCCGCAATCCGGACAGATGCGCCGCCGGCGGATGGAGGTGTTGTCCTCCGCCGGTCGCGAGTCCTTGACCTGGGTTTCATCCGATCCGCAGAAGGGGCAGCGCATCAGCCTTATGCCTTACATGTAGGGGTACATCGGGAAACGGTCGGTGAGAGCAACGACCTTCTCGCGAACGGCACCTTCGACGGCGGCATTGCCTTCATCAGAATTGGCGACCTTCAGGCCGTCGAGAACTTCGACGATCAGATTGCCGATTTCGGTGAACTCGGCTTCCTTGAAACCGCGCGTGGTGCCGGCCGGCGTGCCGAGACGGATACCCGAGGTGACGAAGGGCTTTTCCGGGTCGAAGGGGATGCCGTTCTTGTTGCAGGTGATGTAGGCGCGGCCGAGGCCGGCTTCAGCACGCTTGCCGGTGGCGTTCTTCTTGCGAAGGTCGACCAGCATCAGGTGGTTGTCGGTACCGCCGGAGACGATATCGAGATTGTGCTTGATCAGCGTGTCGGCCAGAACCTTGGCGTTCTTGACGACCTGGGCCGCGTAATCCTTGAATTCCGGCTTCAGCGCTTCGCCGAAGGCGACCGCCTTGGCGGCGATGACATGCATCAGCGGGCCACCCTGGAGACCCGGGAAGACGGCCGAGTTGAACTTCTTCGCCAGATCCTCGTCGTTGGTCAGGATCATGCCGCCGCGTGGGCCGCGCAGCGACTTGTGGGTCGTCGAGGTCGCGACGTGGCAATGCGGGAACGGCGACGGATGCTGGTCACCAGCGACGAGGCCGGCGATGTGGGCCATGTCGACCATGAGGTAGGCACCGACAGAGTCTGCGATCTCGCGGAAACGCTTCCAGTCCCAGGTGCGGGAATAGGCGGTGCCGCCGGCGATGATCAGCTTCGGCTTGTGCTGCTCGGCCTTGCGGGCCACATCTTCCATGTCGAGCTGGTGGTCGTCTTCACGCACGCCGTAGGAGACGACGTTGAACCACTTGCCGGACATGTTGACCGGAGAACCGTGGGTCAGGTGACCGCCCGAGTTCAGGTCGAGGCCCATGAAGGTGTCGCCGGGCTGCAGCAGCGCCAGGAAGACGGCCTGGTTCATCTGGCTACCGGAATTCGGCTGGACGTTGGCGAAGTTGACGCCGAACAGCTTCTTGGCGCGCTCGATCGCGAGTTCTTCCGCGATATCGACGAACTGGCAGCCACCGTAGTAGCGCTTGCCCGGATATCCCTCGGCGTATTTGTTGGTCATGATCGAGCCCTGGGCTTCGAGCACGGCGCGCGAGACGATGTTCTCAGAAGCGATCAGCTCGATCTCGTGGCGTTGACGACCGAGTTCCTTCTCGATCGCACCGAAAATTTCCGGGTCGGCATCGGCGAGAGAACGAGAAAAGAAGGCATCGTTGTTCGACATGATCGCTGGCTCCTCAAAAGCGTTTGATGCTGTGGGGTCTTAAACTTCTGCAGTCACGAGAGCAATACGGAGAGCGACATTTGCAGATCAATTGACGCGCGGAGGCGAATGGCCGCAGCCCCCGAAAAAGAAAAGCCGCGCACGAGGCGCGGCTTGGGTTAGGTCAAGTGCGGTGGAGGCGCTTATTGCAGCGGCACGAAGTCCTCTTCGACAGAACCTGCGAACTGCTCGACGCCGATATTGGCCTGGAGCGCCAGCTGCGCATCGCCGTCCTTCTGATAGATGTCGTCACGGAACTGGACGATGTTGTCGCGGGTCGACCAGGCGCTGATGTAGACGATGTAAACCGGCACTTCTTCGGCCAGCTTGATCGGATTGTTCTGGCGGGTCGTGATGACGCGCTCGATCTCCTGACGTGACCAGCCGGGCGTGTCGCGCAGCAGCCAGGTGACGAGGTCGCGCACGTTCTGCACGCGGATGCAGCCTGAAGATTCGAAGCGCATCAGCTTGTTGAACAGGCCCTGCTGGGGCGTGTCGTGCATGTATTCGTTGTGCGGATTGTGGAAGTTGATCTTGGTGGAGGCCATGGCGTTGATCTTGCCCGGATCCTGGCGGAACATCAGGTTGGGCGCCTTCTCCGCATTCCAGTCGACCGTTTCCGGCGCGACTTCATTGCCATTGCCATCGAGCAGACGGATGGCATTGCGCGTCAGATAGGTCGGATCCTTGCGCATCAGCGGGACAATGTCCTTCTCGATGATCGAGCGCGGCGCGGTCCAGTAGGGGTTGAGGATGACCTCGTAGATCTTCGAATTGATCATGTGGGTCGGGCGGTCGATACGGCCGACGACAGCGGTGTTACGCAGCGCGACGCGATCGTCTTCGACGGCTTCGACGGAGGCACCGGGAACGTTGACCGTGACGTAGCGACGACCGAGATCGCCGGACATCGACTGCAGACGCACCAGATTGGTGTTGAGCTGGTTCAGACGGACATCGGCGCTGACATTCAGTGCCTTGACGGTGAATTCGCCGAGAACACCGTCTTCCGGCAGGCCGTGACGGGCCTGGAAGCGCTTCACCGCACCTTCGACATAGGAATCGTAGGAATTGGACATGCCGGCTTCTTGCGGGAGGTCGCCTGCAATCATCAGACGCTGGCGCAGGCTCTGGACGGCTGGGTCCATGGCGCCGATCCGCAGCGCCGAAGGTGCGTTGACCATGGGCCAGCCACCGTTCGAGACGATCATCTGATACCGGCCGATCGCCTGCTGCATGTTGACGAGGTTGCCGGCGCTCAGCATCGGCGTGTTCGATGTGACGGCGGCAGCGGTGCGCGACGCCTGGGCGTCGAACTGGTCGTCCCAGTTGCCGCGACGCGGTGCGTTGATCAAGTCATTGACTGCATCCTGCGCCATGGCCTGTCCGGTGAATGCCGCAGCACCGGCAGCGGCAGCACCACGCAACAGCGAGCGGCGCGAGAGAGCAACAATTCCAGACGTCTTGGACATATTTCCTACCGTTTCATCCTGAACCTGTCCCAAACGCATACCGCGCCATGGTTAACAAAGCGCCGCCAGAGAGGCAGGGACATGCATTTCGGGGTTGATCGGAGACTGTTGACGCACCTCCGTTCCTAGCTTCGCCGGTCCCATATCAATATGGCCAATTCGTGTCACCAAGGGTTGCGTCACGGGAGTGTGTAGATCGAATTCGGGGCTGTCGGCAGCAGGCGGCCCCGTCCAAAGATCGTCGTCGAGACATCGTTCAGGCCGCTTGCTCGCGCGCGGATTTGCTGATTCCCTCGGATGTGCGCGGTGATTTGCGGGAGGCTTTTATGGAAGAGGTCGATGACAGTGTGGAGGTGTTCAGCTTTGAGGATGGGTGGCGCATCGTCGAGCTACTGACCAAATTCGACTACCAACGCGAAGGCGGTTTGATGGGCAATTGCGTCGGCATGTATTACGACGGGCCTCACACCATCTATTCCCTCCGCAACTCGCTCAACGAACCGAGAGCCAACATTTTGCTTGTGGGCCGAGAGGTCACAGAGGTCGCGGGGCGATACAATACGGTTCCCAAACCCAAGTACATAAAACGGGTGAAACGGTTCCTTGCCGAACGCGGCTACACGGTGGCGCCTACAGCGTTTCTCATTACTGAACTGCGGTCGAGAAACGGGGGACGGATCCAAAACGAGACAAGGCGCTACGGTGCAGGCTGAACCCGCGACCTAGCGCCTTCTCAATGCCACCGCATGACTGGAGGAAATGCGTGGGTGTCTCAGCCTCTCGTGGATTAGAGGCGGTACATGATGCTATCGTTCCAGAAGCGGTCGAGGCGCTGCAGAAGCTTGTTCATCTGGGTGAACTCGTCTGTGCCGATGCCGCCGACCTTCTGGATCGAGCCGATGTGGCGCTCGTAAAGCTTGGCAACAGTCTCGGCGATTTCCTGGCCGGCATCCGTCAGGCTGATGCGGACCGAGCGACGATCGACGCGCGAGCGCTGGTGGTTGATGAAGCCGAGGTCGACGAGCTTCTTGACGTTGTAGGAAACGTTCGAGCCCAGATAATAACCGCGCGAGCGCAGTTCACCGGCGGTCAGTTCAGAATTGCCGATGTTGAAGAGCAGGAGTGCCTGGACGGCGTTGATGTCGGAGCGACCCTTGCGGTCGAACTCGTCCTTGATGACGTCGAGAAGGCGGCGGTGAAGACGCTCGACGAGGTGGAGGGATTCGAGGTAGAGCGAACGGATCGCTTCTTCCTGCGGGTCGAGAGTGGCCGGCTGCGGCTTGAGCTTGGTGTTCATATCGGTCTGCCTCACTGTTTTGTTTGGCGGTGTTGGTTTTTTCTCCCGCCTTGGTGAGGACCGTATCCAATGCGCATAAAATTCTATTTAAAACGCAGGCTTAACAGAGGCTTACTAAAGCCCAGCCTGCGATCAGGGTAAATCAACCGTTATACGCTCCTGCTTGTGTCTCCCTTCGAGCCACAACGCCAGGCGGAAAACAACGAAGACGACAAAGACCACCGAATGCATGGTGACGGCGAGCGTGTTGCGGCCGAAGATCTCCGGCCAGACGGTGAACATCAGCATCTGCCCGCCCGCTGCCAGAAGCCACATCACCGGCCCCCACGAGCCAGCAACCCAGAGGCCGAGGGCGGCGACCGGAAACACGACCGCAAGCCCTGTGGCCGCCACCCGCCAGGGTGTCGACAAGAGATCGAAGCGGCCGAGGCCGTTCTGGCTGTAGCCGACAAGGAGCGCCCAGTACTGCAGACCGAACCACAGGCAGGACAGCGCCACCACGCGCAGAAAGAGCACGAAGATGGTCTCGGTGAGACTGCGAATGGGTGTCTGCGACGAATCAGCTTCCATGGATGGAAGATAGGCTGGCGACAATGCCTCCGCCAGCACGGCTAGCCGCCCTCCCCTGCTGATGTCAGCCCCTCTGCCAGGCGCCTGCTCAACAAAACACAGATCACGCATCTTCAGGCTACTGTTTTGCAAGCCCCGGTCGGCGTGCTAATCAGCAGCCGGACAGAGACGAAGGATCGCGATCATGACGGACAAGACACATCAGGTAGACGACGTCACCGGCCACCGGCGCATGCGCCGCCTGCGCAAGGCCGACTGGCAGCGCCGCATGGTTCTGGAGAACCGCCTGACGGTCGATGACCTGATTTGGCCGATCTTTGTCGTGCCGGGCTCCGGCATCATGGAGCCGATCGCGGCAATGCCCGGCGTCTTCAGAATGAGCGTCGACAAGGCGGTCGAGGCTGCCAGGGAAGCGGCCGACCTCGGCATTCCGGCACTCGCGACTTTCCCGAATGTGGAAATGGAGCTGCGCGATCAGACCGGCTCGGAAGTCCTGAAGGGCAACAACCTCCTCAATCAGGTAACAGCTGCGATCAAGAAGGCGGTTCCCAATATCGGCGTCATCACCGATGTGGCGCTCGACCCATTCACCAGCCATGGGCATGACGGCATCCTGCGCGACGGTGAAATCGTCAATGACGAGACGGTGGATCAGCTGGTGCGCGCTGCTGTTGCCCAGGCCGATGCCGGGTCCGACATTATTGCGCCCTCCGACATGATGGATGGCCGTATCGGAGCGATCCGCCGCGGGCTGGATGCCGCCGGTCACCAGAGCGTCGGCATCATGTCCTATGCCACCAAGTTCGCCTCCTGCTACTACGGCCCTTACCGCGAGGCGATCTCGACCAGCGGCCTTTTGAAGGGTGACAAGAAGACCTATTACATCGACCCGGCCAACGGCACCGAAGCCGTGCGCGATGCAGCACTCGATGTCGAGGAAGGCGCAGACATGCTGATGGTCAAGCCTGGCCTTCCGTACCTCGACATCTGCTGGCGCCTCAAGGAAAGCTTCGGGCTTCCTGTCTTTGCCTATCAGGTGTCCGGCGAATACAGCCAGATCAAGGCTGCCGCCGCCAATGGCTGGATCGACGGCGAGCGCGCCATGCTGGAAACGCTGCTCTGCTTCAAACGGGCCGGCTGCGATGGGATCCTCACCTATTTCGCACCCGAAGTGGCACGTCTTCTGGCCAAACAGGGCTGAGGTTCACGGATTATTGTATTCGGCATCGGGCTCCCCATATCTGAGGCACAACCTCAAAGGAGCCTGATATGAGCCTCGACAGCAATTCGTCCTATGCCGCCCCCGAAGACTGGCGCGCCTATAGCGGCGTGCTTTCGCGGCGCGTCTTTGCCTTCCTCGTCGACTACCTGTTCATCGGCCTCCTCTGGATCCCGGCGGCCGTGGTGGTCTTCTTTCTCGGCATCCTGACGCTTGGCCTCGGCTGGCTTCTCTATCCGATCCTGTTCTTCGTCGTCGCCGGTCTCTATTTCGGCATGTCTCTGGCGGGTCCGTCCCAGTCCACGCCGGGCATGCGGATGATGGGCATTGCCATGGTCCGCCTCGATGGTCGCAAGATCGACTTCGTCACGGCGGTCGCCCACCTCGCACTGTTCTGGATCCTCAACTCCGTGCTGACGCCGCTCGTGCTTCTCGCCGGCCTGTTCATCGAGCGTTCGCGCCTGGTGCATGACCTGCTGCTCGGCACGGCTGCGGTACGAACCTACTAAGCGTCACAATCTCCTATTGCGACAATGCACTCCGGCATCACGCCGGAGTGTTGACCTTTTTCATTCTTGCGCCATCCTACTTCTGACAGGTCACGCCAAAGGATTCTCTTCATCCGCATATGAACACGCAGACCAGCCCCTCCCCACAATTCTACCTGACGGCGCCTGCGCCGTGCCCGTATCTTTCGGGAGAGATGGAGCGGAAGGTGTTCACCCACCTGGTTGGGCAGCGTGCGACGGAGATGAACGATCTTTTGACACAAGGCGGTTTCCGTCGGTCTCAAAATATCGCCTATCGCCCGGCCTGCGAATCCTGCCGCGCCTGTGTGTCGGTCCGGGTGCTGGTCAATGAGTTCGAACCGAGCCGTGGCTTCAAACGCGTCGAGGCCGCCAATACGGATCTGGTTTCCACCGTCTTTCCGGCCCAGCCTTCGACGGAGCAATTCTCTCTCTTCCGCCACTATCTCGACCATCGGCACCAGAACGGCGGCATGTCGGACATGTCGGCGCTCGACTATGCGATCATGGTCGAGGACAGCCATGTGCAGACGCGGGTCATCGAGTACCGGCTGCGCTCACCGGGCGACGGCATCTCGGCCCAGCCGCGGGGAGAACTGATCGCGGTTGCGCTGTCCGACCTGATGAGCGACGGGCTGTCGATGGTCTATTCGTTCTACAATCCGGAAATGGAAAAGCGGTCACTCGGCACGATGATGGTGCTCGACCACATTCGCAGGGCCAAGGCGCTCGGCCTGCCGCATGTCTATCTCGGCTACTGGGTGCAGGGCTCGAAGAAGATGGGCTACAAGACGCGCTTCCAGCCGCAGGAACACCTGATGAACCAGGGCTGGACACGTTTCCCCCTCGATTCCGAGGGCTGAATCCATA
Source organism: Agrobacterium sp. MA01 (assembly GCF_009650195.1). NCBI lineage: Bacteria > Pseudomonadati > Pseudomonadota > Alphaproteobacteria > Hyphomicrobiales > Rhizobiaceae > Agrobacterium > Agrobacterium sp. MA01. The sequence goes on along the minus strand of NZ_CP045854.1, from coordinate 1,285,575 downwards.
AAAAGACGTGGGACGGACGGTCCCATTTCGGGACAGGTCAGCCCTTCGCAGCTGGATCGCTGCGAAGGGCTGTCTCATATCAGGACAGTTTGCGGATAATGCCGTAGACGATGTTCTTGTTCTGGCCGAAGCGCACGGTGGCTTCGACCGGAAGGTCACCCACGCTACCGTTGATAATGCGCCTCATGTCGGTCTCTGAGCGCAACAAAAGCGCCCAATTCATGAAGGTTTCCATGTAGCCATCGACCATGATATCGGTGGCAAAATTGGCAAACAGGAAAACACCATTAGGCTTGAGCATATTCAAGCAGCGCTGGGTAAGCTTTATGGAAACTTTGTCGTTCAAGTAGTCGTATAGCCCGGCCGCGTACACAAAGTCGAACTTTCCGAAGTCATGGCGACCGGCAAGAATTCCGCGCACCGAACCATCAACTGCTTCCACGCAGGTACCACCCAAGTCCCGGCTAATCGAACCTACACTGAGTGGATCCTGATCAAGCGCGACCCAACGTTTCAGACGACCTTCCTGTAAGGCAAAAGACCGGTTGGCTTCGCGCAAGTGGCCTGCGGCAATCGTCAGAACTTCCGCTCCGCTGCCGCGCGAAGAAGCAATTTCATCAACATGTTGGGTGAGAAGATCACGACGCTCGCGGACTGCAACTGATGACGACGCATCCTTGGTGTAGTTGTAGAGAGCTTTACCCAAAGGCGACGCCCCCGCAATTCTATCGGCAACACTCGGATGCCCGTAGATGAAGTCGAGCAACTGTGCATCCCCGGAATAACCGCGTGGCTTTTCGAAGGACCAACGAGTGAACGGGTCTTCCAGGAAGTACCTAGCAACCGGATGCTGTTGGGCGATCGGTATCAGCTGCTGCCAGACGCTGGGCGAATAGCGCTTCCGGATGTCGTGTAGAGAACCTGCAATCCGATGAATGATCTGTCGAGGCTCGGCACCCTGCTCGAATTGCTGCAAAGCTATTCCGAGGGTGAGGCCCAGCGCCGTGCGGGCTGTCCTTAACTCCTCATCCCTCCATTCCGTACCCGGCGCGACGACATGGGCGGCGATCGCTTCCGGAGTAATCAAGCTCTCACCGTCGAGTGTAAATCCAGTTTGACTCATATACCGCACCACCGTGAACAACGAAAACCTCGTTAATACTTCAGTTACCATATGTGCAGCTGCGAGATTGCGCGACTCGATTTGGTAACTTTTGAGGAGTTTGGTTAACAGCGCGGTGGTCGTCGTCCTGTGACGAGCCGGACCAATGCCTAGAGACTTGAAATATGGATACGAAAACACCTGCCGGGTCCTTCGCCGATGCGGATAACGCCGGAATGTTCAGAGAAAGCACGGGTGGATGATGGCTGAGAGACGGACTAACGGGCCGATCAAGCAAGCATCCCAAACCGGCGCAGTGGAGACCAATGGAACCTTTCATGTCGCACGCTGCCCTCAACGATCTTGAAGCGACTGGCAAAACCTGCCCAAGCCAAGCGCCGGTCTCGGCGTTGCGTAGGCTGTATCAGACCCATACCGGTCCTGTCCGCGTCACTAGTGCTCGACAGGGCCTGTGGGTCGCTGTCTTCGTCTACATGCTGTTTTCCGTCAGTGACCTCGTCCTCATCCCGGACGTGGCGTCTGCCACAATCCTCGCCCGCCTCGTGGTAGGCGTGGGGTCACTTGTAGTCCTTGAGATTTTCTGCTGGGGCAAAGCAAGGGCCAGCGTGATCGAAACGATTTCCGCGGCATCAATCGTGGCAGGATATGTCGTGTGGTTGCTGCCGGCGCTTCAGACTACGGCTGTCGAGAGTATTCGCCTCTACATGATCTTCGGCACCATTTTCATGATGGGGGCCAACCTCTTTTTCATTTTTCCGTTCGTGCTGTCGGTCGTTACCTCTGTCGCGGTGTTGGGTATCCTACTTGGCAGTATGCTGGCTATGTTCCCCGGCGATCTGGTCTACGCGATCAATTTCGGGCTCTTTTACGTTTCCTGCTTCATTTTCACCTCTTACGTGAACTGGAAGCTGAACGGGGAGCGCTACAACGTATTCTTAAACGCGCTTGAAGCGGCGCACCAACATCGAGAATCGGAAAAACGTGGGCTCGCGCTCGAGCGCCTCTCCAACACTGACTATCTGACTGGCGTCGAAAACCGCCGCGCTGTCGACAAGCGACTCCGCGACTACTGGAACGACTGGCAGAGCGAAGGCAAGGCCTTTGCTGCGATCTTGGTCGATGTCGACTTCTTCAAGAAATACAACGACTTCTATGGCCATCAGGCCGGCGACCGCTGCCTGATATTGGTCGCGAGCGTGCTCAACGACACGCTGAAGCCGCTCAATGCATCGGTCGGCCGCTACGGCGGCGAAGAGTTCATCGTGCTGTCACGCGTCACGGGCCGCGATCAGGTCATGGCGCTCTGCGAGATCATCCGCAGCGCCGTCGAGGGACTGCATCTCGTCCACGACCAGCGACGTGATGGTCAGGCGGTGGTGACCGTCAGTGTCGGTGCCTCCTATACGCGTCCGCAGAGCGGCCCCAAGCTCGAACGCATCATCAACGAGGCGGACCGGGCGCTCTATTCGGCCAAGGCGAACGGTCGCAACTGCATCCGGCTGTTCAACCCGAACGATCCGCTGACCAGCGACGACAATGAGAACATCGCGGCGACGCTGAGGATGGCGGTCAAGAACGACCTGGTTCATCTCGTCTATCAGCCGATCCAGAACCTTCGCACCGGCCGCATCGAAGCGGTCGAGTCGCTGATGCGGATGAAGATGGTCGACGGCACGCCGCTGTCGCCGGCCCAGTTCATCCCGGTCGCCGAGCGCACCGGCGCCATCCTCGATCTCGGCCTCTGGGCGATCCGCCGGGCCTGCACGGAGGTGCTCGCGACCGGCATTGCGCCGATGGCGAGCGTCAACGTCTCGGCCATTCAGCTCAAGTCGCGCGGTTTTGCTCTGGCCGTCTCGACGATCCTTGAAGAGACCGGCGTCTCCGGTTCGCAGCTCGCCTTCGAGATCACCGAGGGCATCGACATGGAAGGACAGTCGGATGTCATCCGCTGCATCACCGATCTGCAGGCGCTCGGGATCCGCATCTGGCTCGACGACTTCGGCACGGGCTTTGCCGGCCTCTCCTGGCTGCGCCTGTTCCCATTCGACACTGTCAAGATCGATCGCTCCTTCCTGCAGGATGCCCGCCGTCCGGCAGGGCGCGCCATGCTCGAGGACATCATCCGCCTCATCCGCAATCGCGGCCTGAAGATCCTGATCGAGGGTCTGGAGACGGCCGACCATGTCGAGCTGATGCATGAACTCGGGATAGAACTCGGCCAGGGCTATTATCTCGGCCGCCCCGTGCCGATTGACGAAGTCAAGATCAAGTCCTTTCCGCGACTGGCGAGCGTGTCCGGTCTTTGAGGGCGAGTGCTGATTGACCCCAGAAATGGACGATCGACACCTCTGCGTTTCCTGAACGAAATCAGTAGTATCCGGCCAGATTCCAATCTGGACGGATACACGCATGAGCACGGTCGACGCAACTCAACGGACCGGACAGCCTGATTTTGCCGAGAAGCTGCTGAAAGACACCTCCATCAGGGTGAGCGACAGCTATCTTGATGCCTTTCGCAGCCATGTCGATCCGGTGCAGCATGAAGCAGGCACACTCCTCTTCCGAAAAGGCGATGACAGCAGCTTCGCCATCCTGATCGCCGAGGGCGAGATCGAGGTCTATGACGAGGAGAGCGGCAATGTTCTCGCGATCGCCGGCGAAGGGTCGCTCATCGGCGAACTAGGGCTGATCAGCGGCGATCCGCGCAGCGCTTCGGCCAGAACGCTGACCCCGCTGCGTGGCTGGAAAATCGACCGCGCGCAGTATCGCGAGTTCCTGAGCGATCGGCCCGAACTCGCCACCCTCTTCTTCCGCAAGATCTATGCCCAGCTGTCGGCGAGTTACGGCAAGCTCAGGCAACAGTTCGTGGCGCTCGAAGAGGCCGACCGGCGCTATCACGCGCTGGCCTTCCTCTTCGTCACCATGGTTCTGATGATCAACATCTACGCCCTGGTGAACAGCCTCATCCTGACCAATCTCAAGGAGACCCATCAGTCGCAGGTGATGTTCTGGACTTCGCGGGTGATGGAAGTCTGGGGCGCCTTCGTCATCTGGGGACTGACCGTGCGCTGCGGTCTGACGCGACACGACATGGGCATCCGGATGGAGAATCTCTGGAAATCGGTCGGCATGGGACTGGCCATCAGCGCCGTCGCTCTGGCCGCCATGGCCTATTTCCGCACCATTCTCTATCCGGAGCTTCAGGGAACGCCGATACTCGACCCGAAGCTGGTGACGATCACCGTCTACACCTACATCATTGTCGCGCCACTGCAGGAGTGGATCTGCCGCGGGGTGCTGCTGACGGCGATTGCCGATCTGATGCCGGGCAAAACCCGCCCGATGTCGGCGATCGTGATCACGTCCTTGATCTTCTCCACCCTGCATCTGCACTATTCCCAGTCGCTCGCCGTGGTCGCCCTCGTCTCCGGCATCGTCTGGGGCTGGCTGCACCTGAAATACCGCAACCTTGCCGGGCCTATCGTCTCGCACTTCATCCTCGGCAATGCAGCGACGCTGATGGGTGTCTGGTCGATCTGGGAGCGTGGCTGACAGACAAAAGCCGGCCGCGAGGCGACCGGCTGTCATTGTGTGAGGCCTTGGGATCAGCCCGAGAATTTGCCGCTGCGCGGGAAACCCTTCGGGACAAGGCGGCCGGCCGAGGCGCGATCACCCTGCCATTCGACCAGTTCATCCTTCGTCTTGGTGAAGGTGCGTCCGGCACTGTCGGCCCATGTCAGACCGTCTGCGATCGCGAAGAACTTGACGTCGGAGATGCCGCCATCCTTGTAGCGCTGCAGGCGCACGCCCTTGCCGCGGGTCATTTCCGGGATCTGGGTCAGGGGGAAGACGACGAGCTTGCGGTTCTCGCCAACGACGGCGAGATGATCGCCGCTGACGGGCACCACGAGCTTTGCCTCATCCGGCATGCCGACATTCATCACCTGCTTGCCCTTGCGGGTATTGGCGATCACTTCGCCTTCCGGCACGATGAAGCCATTGCCCGCTGTCGAGACGAAAATCAGCTTGCGGCTGGAATCATGGACGAAGGCCGTCAGCACGTCCTGATCGTTTTCCATGTCGACCATGATGCGCAGCGGTTCGCCATGACCGCGACCGCCGGGAAGCTTGTCGCCGCCGAGCGTGTAGACCTTGCCGCCAGTTGTCACTAGCAGGATCTTGTCCGTCGTCTGCGCCGGGAAGGCCACCTTCAATCCGTCCCCTTCCTTGAAGGTCAGCGACGAGGTATCGGCGATATGGCCCTTGAGTGCGCGGATCCAGCCTTTTTCAGAGATGACGACGGTGATCGGTTCCTTTTCGATCATCGCCTGCTGGATTGCCTCGACATCGGCATCAGGCGCGTCGGAGAACACGGTGCGGCGGCGACCGAGTTCGGTGGCCTTGGCGTATTTCTTCTTCACTTCGCCGATTTCCCAGGCGACCGTCTGCCACTGCTTGTCCGTGGAGGCGAGCAGGGATTCGATCTCGGCCTTTTCCGCCGACAGCGCATCGTGCTCCTTGCGGATCTCGAATTCCTCGAGCTTGCGCAGGTTTCTGAGGCGCATGTTGAGAATGGCTTCGGCCTGGTTGTCGGTCAGATCCCATTTGGCGATCAGGACCGGCTTCGGCTCGTCCTCCTCGCGGATGATCCGGATCACCTCGTCGAGGTTGAGATAGGCGATCAAAAGGCCGCCGAGGATTTCCAGGCGCCGGTCGATGGCAGCCAGACGGAACTTCGAACGGCGGATGAGAACGTCCTTGCGGTGGGCGAGCCACTCGGTCAGCACCTCGTTGAGGGCCATGACCTTGGGCACCTTGCCCTGGGACAGCACGTTCATGTTGAGCGGAATGCGGCTTTCGAGCTCGGTGAGCTTGAAGAGCGATTCCATCAGCAGCGTCGCGTCGACCGTGCGGCTCTTCGGAACGAGAACGAGGCGAACATCTTCCGCACTTTCGTCGCGCACGTCTTCCAGAAGCGGCAGGCGGCGGGCTATCAGCAGTTCGGCGATCTTTTCGATCAGGCGCGACTTCTGCACCTGGAACGGGATCTGGGTGACGATGATCTGGTAGCCGCCGCGGCCGAGGTCTTCGGTCTCCCATTTGGCACGGACGCGGAAACCACCGCGACCGGTGCGATAGGTTTCGAGCATCGAGGCGCGGCTCTCGACGATCACGCCACCAGTCGGGAAGTCGGGGCCTTCGATGCCGCCGCGTTCCGGATGGGCGGGATCTGCCAGCAGCTCCTCGACGGGCGCGCCGGGGTTCTTGATCAGGTAGAGGGCCGCGTCGCAGAGCTCATGGGCGTTGTGCGGAGGAATGGACGTCGCCATGCCGACCGCGATGCCCGAGGCGCCGTTCGCCAAGAGGTTCGGGAAGGCACCCGGCAGAACCGTCGGCTCGTCGTCTTCCTCGTTATAGGTCGGGCGGAAGTCAACTGCGTCCTGATCGATGCCCTCGAGCAGCAGGGCCGCGACGTCGGTCATGCGGGCTTCGGTGTAACGATAGGCGGCTGCACTGTCGCCGTCGATATTGCCGAAGTTGCCCTGCCCGTCCACGACCGGATAGCGCTGCGAGAAATCCTGCGCGAGGCGCACCAAGGCGTCATAGACCGACTGGTCGCCATGCGGGTGGAACTTACCGATGACGTCGCCGACGATACGGGCGCATTTCTTGAAGGCCGAGTTCGGGCGAATGCCCATCTCGCTCATCGCGTGGATGATGCGGCGATGCACGGGCTTCAGGCCGTCGCGGACGTCCGGCAGCGCACGATGCATGATCGTCGACAAGGCATAGGCGAGATAGCGCTCTTCGAGCGCCGCCTTCAGGTCAACAGGAAGAATGTGATCGCCACCCTCATCGGGCGGAAGCTGATTTGTCCCCATGGGTTTCCCCTATCGGAGAAGACCCGCAACAGCAAGGAATCCGGGGATTCTGCCTGTGGATTAAGGCGATGTGATCGCCATCACGCCGCAATCTTGCTGCATCAGGCTATGGCGAAAACCGGTGGACGTTTTTTCAATCCCACTTATAAATATCGCCGACCAATTTTGTCCGCACTTCTCGCGGAACCAGCACGAAGGACCTTCTCATGACCCAGTACCGCTCCACCCGACTTCTGCTCGCGAGCGCTGCGCTCACAGTCTTCGCCGGTCCTGCCTTTGCGCTGGACGGGCAGGATTTGTTGAAGAAGATCAATGCTGCCTTCGCGACGGGTGGCAGCAACATCACGGCTGAGAACGTCGAGGTCGATGGATCGAACGTCGTCTTCAAGGGCCTGAAGCTTGGGGTGGAAGGCGCTACGGCTGAGAAGCCCCTGATGCTTGAAGAACTGACGCTCGAAGGCGTGACCGAGGAAGAAGGCGGCGCCTACTACATCGAGCGCGTCGAATTCCCCGAGGTTAACGTGACCGAGGAAAAGTCGAGCTTCAAGGTTCAGGATCTCTATCTGGCCGGCGTCTATGTGCCCGGCGACGCCAATGCCGAGGGTATTGATTCGCTGATGTTCTACGAAGAGGCCCATAGCGGTCCGGTCGACGTCACTGTCGATGGCAAGTCGGTGTTCTCGATGGCGGAAGCGGTCGGCACGATGGGCCTGTCGGACGACGAGAGCACGATCACCTTCGAAGGCACAGTGACCGGCGTGAAGGCCGATCTCAGCACCGTCGAAGACCCGCAGACCAAGGCACAGATCGAAGCGCTCGGCCTCACCACGCTCGACGGCAGCATGAACATGTCCGGCAGCTGGGAAGTCGAAAGCGGCACGATCGACATCGAGGACTACTCGATCGATTTCGCCAATGTCGGCAAGCTCTCCCTCGCCTTCTCGATGTCCGGCTACACGCTCGATCTCGTCAAGCAGATGCAGGAACAGGCCCGCATGATGCAGGCACAGCCGCAGAACGAGCAGGCCCAGCAGGCAGCGGGTCTTGCCATGCTCGGCCTCGTGCAGCAGATGACGCTGGTCGACGCTCAGATCCGCTTCGAGGATGCCGGCATCACCAAGCGCGGCCTCGACTATGCCGGCAAGAGCAACGGTGCCGACGGCGCCCAGATGGCGCAGATGGTCAAGGGCATGGTCCCGATCCTGCTTGCCCAAGCCAAGCTCGGCGCGATCCAGAACGAAATCTCTGCCGCCGTGAACACCTATATCGACGATCCGAAGGCGCTGACCATCGCTGCAGCGCCTGCCAATCCGGTCGCCTTCCCGATGATCATGGGCGCCGCCATGGGCGCACCGGAAACCATTCCGGGCCTGATCGGCCTCAAGGTCACCGCCAACGACTGATCGTTATCGATTGATGGAGAAGCCCGGCCCGCGAAAGCAGCCGGGCTTTTTTATACCTTGGATCAACGAAAAAGGCCGGGATCGCTCCCGGCCTTCGTCATTTAACGGTCCGCTCTGCGGCTCAGTCCTTCTTCGGCTGCGGCACGACGCGCAGGGCCAGATCGCGCAGCTGGGCTGGCGTTGCCGGCGACGGGGCGTTCATGAGAAGGTCCTGGGCCTGCTGGTTCATCGGGAAGATCGAGATTTCGCGCAGGTTCTTCGCGCCGACGAGCAACATGACCACGCGGTCGATACCGAAGGCGCAGCCGCCATGCGGAGGCGCACCGTACTGGAAGGCGCGGTACATGCCGCCGAAGCGTTCCTCGACATCCTGCTGGCTCAGACCGACCTTCTCGAAGGCCTTGACCATCAGTTCCGGCGACTGGTTACGGATCGAGCCCGAGGCGATTTCGAAGCCGTTGCAGACCGCGTCATACTGATAGGCCTTGAGCGACAGCGGATCCTGGCTTTCCAGCGCTTCCAGACCACCCTGCGGCATCGAGAAGGGGTTGTGGGCGAAGTCGATCTTCTTTTCTTCCTCGTTGTATTCGTAGAACGGGAAGTCGACGATCCAGCACATTTCGAAACGGTCGCGGTCGACGAGGTTCAGCTCCTCGCCGGCGCGGGTGCGGGCTTCACCGGCAAACTTGTAGAACTTGGCCGGATCGCCGGCGACGAAGAAGGCCGCATCGCCCGGCTCGAGGCCGAGCTGCTGGCGGATCGCTTCGGTGCGCTCTTCGCCGATGTTCTTGGCGAGAGGGCCGGAGCCGGCAATCTTGCCGTCCTCTTCCTTCCAGAAAATGTAACCGAGGCCCGGCTGGCCGGCCGATTGCGCCCAGGCGTTCATGCGGTCGCAGAATGCTCTGGAGCCACCGGTCTTGGCCGGGACCGCCCAGATCTCGACCTTCGGGTTGGAGGCGATCATGCCGGCGAAGACCTTGAAGCCGGAATCGCGGAAGTGGTCGGTGACGCCTTCCATGACGATCGGGTTGCGCAGGTCCGGCTTATCGGAGCCATATTTGCGGATCGCGACGTCGTAAGGGATGCGCGGCCATTCCTTGGTGACCGGCTTACCTTCGGCGAACTGCTCGAAGACCGAGGTCATCATCGGCTCCATCGTCGCCCAGACATCTTCCTGCGTGACGAAGCTCATCTCGACGTCGAGCTGGTAGAATTCGCCCGGCAGACGGTCGGCGCGCGGGTCTTCGTCGCGGAAGCAGGGCGCGATCTGGAAGTAGCGGTCGAAGCCGGCAACCATCAGAAGCTGCTTGTACTGCTGCGGCGCCTGGGGCAGCGCGAAGAACTTGCCTTCGTGGATGCGGCTCGGCACGAGGAAGTCGCGCGCGCCTTCCGGCGACGAGGCCGTCAGGATCGGGGTCGAATACTCGGCAAAGCCGGCAGCGGCCATGCCCGTGCGCATCGACGAAATGATCTGGGTGCGCTTGACGATGTTCTTGTGCAGCGTGTCGCGGCGCAGATCGAGGAAGCGGTACTTCAGGCGCACGTCTTCCGGATAATCGGGCTCGCCGAAGACCGGCAGCGGCAGTTCCTTGGCAGCCGAGAGAACCTCGATCTCCTGGGCGTAGAGTTCGATCTCGCCGGTTGCCATGGCCTTGTTGGTGGTCTCTTCCGAACGGGCCTTGACGAGACCGTCGATGCGGATGACCCATTCGCCGCGCACGGTCTCGGCCAGCTTGAAGGCCGGGCTATCCGGATCGGCCACGACCTGGGTGATGCCGTAGTGATCGCGCAGGTCGATGAAGAGCACGCCGCCATGGTCACGAACGCGATGGACCCAGCCCGAGAGGCGGACGGTCTGACCGACGTCGGATTTGCGAAGAGCGGCACAGGTGTGGCTGCGGTAACGATGCATGATGTCGTGCTTTCCTGGACTGATAGACGGCTGGCGGGCACAAGAATCCGGCACACGGCCAGCCGATAGAAAATCGGGCGGAAAAGCGCATGGTGCGCCTGATTTGTCAAGGCTGGAGGCGTGAGACCGGGTGCCGGGCGTGGCATCTAGCTCTACCGATGCGATGACCAGCTTGGGTGTTGCGAGTACCTAGCTTATACGCCAAGTTGCGACAACGGGAGGGGTAGATGAGTTCAGAGCTAGTCAAAAATGAGATTCGACGTTTCCTGAAATCGGAGAACAAGTTGGCGCTGTGCCTCAGAGGGAGGTGGGGTGTCGGCAAAACCTACACTTGGGATACCCTCCTCGCAGAGGCTTTCAGGAACGACACGGTCACCCCGCAAAGGTATGCGTACGTCTCCCTATTCGGACTGGAGGCCCTCAGCGACGTCAGAAAGTCGGTATTCGAACATACCGTTGAAGCGGCCGCCTTCAGAGAGAAGAAGAATCTCGAAGCCACCTTCAGCAGCGTTTCCGAGCGAGTGGGGCAACTCACCTCTAGATGGAGGGCAGGGGTAGGTATGCTCCGCGGCGTTCCAGTCGTGGCCGATTACGGCGGTCTCGTGGAAGTGGGTTTCCTTGATGTGAGGGACCAGATCGTGTGTTTCGACGATCTTGAACGCATAAGCGACAGCCTAAAACTCAAGGACGTTCTGGGGCTGATCTCTTTCCTTAAAGAGAAGAAGAGATGCAAGGTTGTTCTATTGCTCAACAGCGACGCCCTTAAGGGGCAGGATGCGGAAGATTTCCACCTTCAGTTAGAAAAGGTCATCGACATTAATCTCGAATATGATCCGACCCCGGTCGAATCGATCGCTACCGCAATACCAGACCGTTCGACGTTGAAGACCAGATTGGTGGCCGAATACACGACCAAGCTGGGGATCACAAATCTTCGGACTGTTTTCAAGATCCTTCAGATCTGCGAACGACTGCAAGAGGTGTTGAATGGATACGACGAGCGAGTTGTCAGCCAAGCTTTCCACAGTTCCTGCTTGTTCGCCTTTGCGCTATATCAGCCGAGCGATGCACCACCGTTGCAGGCGATCTTGGAACACCGACCATATGCCCACCTATTCGGCGACAACGAGGAAAAGACCCCCGAGCAAATCCAGCACGCCGAGCTGCTCAGACGCTACGCATTCCGGACGGCCGATAGTTTCGACCGCGTTGTCTTCGACTGCATCCGCACAGGTGTCTATACTGATTCGAAGATCAGGCAGGAGGCAGACCTTTTAGCCGCCCAGCTCAAACTTGCTGATAAGAATGCAGCATTCTCGGCAGCATGGGACATCTACCACGGATCCTTTGATGATAATGGCGAAGAGTTTGCGCAAGCGTTGAAGCAGTCGATTGTCGACAATGCGCCTGCGATTACCCCAACCGATTTGTCAGCTTCTATCGCTACCCTGAAGGAGCTAGGTCACACAGAAGGCCTCACTGACATTATCAATACCTACGTCGAAAGTAGAGGAGAAGGGAAAGAATTCTGGGGCGGTGACTGGATGGTACCTGGCTTTCACGTAGAAGATCCTGATGTCAAAGCAGCATTTGACACCAAAGCCGCGGAATTCAGAGATGATCGTACTCTCGAAGCGGTCGCGACATCCATCGTGAAGCAAAGCGGCTGGGGTGACAGCGATCTCGATTTTCTGGATCAGCATACAGCCGAAGATTTCTACAGCGCGATCAAGGCTGCGAAAGGCGAGCAGCTTCGAGCTATCGTACACGGTCTGACTTACTTCCGAAAAGTCTCGAGCACAGATCCAAGATTGCCCAGCATCACCGCTAAAGCCATTGATGCCCTTCAACGGATCGGCCAAGAGAGTCAAATCAATCGCCTCCGCGTCGGCAAATTCGGTGTCGAAGTGCCTGTTGCCTGATACATGAGTAACTGCGTAGATCGACCAATACCCCACCTTCTGCTTCAGTTCTAACTCGCGAACGGCAGCTTTTTGGCGGAGGACACAAGGACCCCTAGTATCCGCCTGTCACCGCAAGTCGGACAAGTCTGTCGATCATAGCCAATCTTCGCTCATGCCCGCCCCCATCACTCCGGCAACAACACACTCGCCAGATCCAGCGGCGCCGCAAAAGGCTCGCAGCCGGTGCCGCCGTCTCCCTCCGGTGGCAGCTTGCCGTCGATCATCAGATGCGCGTGGCCATGGATCTGCGACCAGACGAGTTGCTCCACGGCCGCCCTGCCCTCCGGCGTGTCCAGTTTCATGCGCTTTGCCACCGGCCACGAGATCTCCTCGAGAACGGCATGGGCGGCGTTGGCGGGCGGGCCGATGGCCGGGTCGTCCCAGTCGAGGCGGTTTGCGGTGAACATCAGGCGGAAGAGATGCGGGCGAGACCTGGCAAAATTCAGATAGCCGCGGGAAGCCGCCCGTAGCTGCTCTGCCGGATCATCAGGGGTTGCCGCCATGGCCTCCCGCATCGACGCGGCAAACAGCCTGAAGCCTTCGACGGCAAAGGCGGTCATCAGGTGACGCAGGGTCGGGAAATGATGTTCGGGGGCCGCATGGGAGACGCCGACCCGGGCGGCGAGTTTGCGGAGCGTCAGGCCTTCCAGGCCCTGCTCTTCGAGCATGTCGAGCCCGGTGCCGATCAGCGCCTGGCGCAGGTCGCCATGGTGATAGGATTTCTGTCTTGCCATGCCCCTTCATAACCGGTCGCACCCACGTCGTCAAAATCAATCTTGACATTGCCAAGTTATGCCGCATTGTTATCTTGTCACCGTCAAGATGAGGCTCCCATGTCCCCCGACACCGTGTTTTCGATTGCCAGCAGCACTGCGATGGCCGGCTGGATGCTGCTCATCCTCGCGCCGCGCTGGGCAGCCCTCATCGCCTTCATTCGTTTCGGCCTGATCGGGGCGCTTTCGCTCACCTATGCGGTGCTCGTCTTCGTCTACTTCTTCCGCGTCGAGGGTGGCGGCTTTGGCTCGATCGCCGAGGTTCGGGCGCTGTTCACCAGCGACCCCGTGCTTGTCGCCGGCTGGGTGCATTACCTCGCCTTCGATCTCTTCATTGGCACCTGGATTGCCGTCGAGGCGGACAGGCGCGGCTACAATCGCCTGCTGCAGGCGCCAATGCTGGTGGCGACCTTCATGTTTGGCCCGCTGGGCCTCCTGCTCTTTTATCTCACCCGCGCGAGCGAAACCGCGCTTAAGCCCCGAAAGGCCTGACCGATGACCATGCTCTTCAATGACAGCGTCATGCTCGCGCCGTCGCCGGACCTTGCTGCTGCCGAACAAAGAACCCGCCGTGTGCTGATCGTCGGCATCGGATTGTCGGTGGCGCTGGCCCTTCCGAGCCTTGTGGCGCTTAGCCTCGACGACCGGCTGATCAACGGCATCAGCGTCTGGAGCAAGCCGCTGAAGTTCCAGGCATCGCTGGCCATGATGCTTCTGACCCTCATCCTGCTCCTGCCGCTGATCGAGGCGCGCACGCGGGCCGGGCTCGGCGTTTTCCTGGCGAGCCTGATGGCGGCGATCACGGCAAATGGCGAAGTCTTCTACATCACCCTGCAGGCCGCCCGGGGCCGCGCCTCGCATTTCAACGACAGCACACCTTTTGAGGCGATGGCCTATAGCGTGATGGGCGCAGGCGCCGCTTTGCTGGTGCTGTCGAGCCTGGTGATTGGCGTTTACATCCTGCTGCGTCCAAGACCCGATGCGCCAACGGGCTTAAGGCTTGGCGGTGGCTGGGGCCTCGTGCTCGGCAGCATCACCACCCTGATCACCGCTTTCGCACTCGGCAGCGGCCAAATCGACGGTCCCGGCCACTGGGTCGGCGGCATCAAGACGGATGTCGGCGGGTTGCCGCTGTTCGGCTGGTCGCGCACCGGCGGGGATCTGCGTGTGCCGCATTTCTTCGCCACCCATATCATGCAGGCCTTGCCGATCCTCGGCCTTGGCCTCGACCGCTTCACGCCCCGGCTCGCCAGACCCGGCATTGCGCTCGGCGCCGTGATCTCCATTGCCGTGGTCGTCGGCACTTTCGTTCAAGCCGTCCAGGGGCGGCCCTTCCTCTGACGGTTAAATCCGGGCGGATGGCGATGGGCCGCGATTTTAGCCTGTCGCCGTCTGTCGAACAGGTCTACGAATTCGGACCTGCCACGGCACCGACTCAATGATCACACGCCCTCGCCGCGGCCTGCAGGCCCTCACATGCACGACATCCGCCCGCTTATCCCGCTTCTCATCACCGCCGGCATCCTGATCGGCGGCAACGGATTGCAGGGCACGTTCATCGCGCTGCGCGGCATCGAGGAGGGCTTCAGCACCTCGGTCATTGGCATGGTGGGTGCCGGCTATTTCATCGGCTTCGTGATCGGCTGCGTCTACATCACCAAGATCATGCGGGCGATCGGGCATATCCGCGCTTTCTCCGCGCTCGCGGCCATCGCATCCGCCGCCTCGATCATGATGGTGCTGGTGATCGATCCGATCTCCTGGTTCCTGATGCGCCTCGTGCAGGGTGTCTGCTTTGCCGGCTTGTTTGCCGTCGTCGAAAGCTGGCTAAACGCCCGCGTCACCAATGCCACACGAGCGCGCACACTTTCCGTCTACCGTTTCGTCGATCTCGGCTCGGTGACGGCGGCGCAATATATGATCCCGCTCTTCGGGGTCAGCGGCATCGATCTCTTTGCCATCATCGCCATGGCGCTGTCGCTTTCGCTCGTGCCGATCTCGTTTGCTGACAAGTCGAGCCCCGCGCCGCCCAAGGACGTGAAGTTCGATATCAAGATACTCTGGTCGGTCTCGCCGCTCGCCACCGTTGGCTGCATCGTCATCGGGCTCACCAATTCGAGCTTCCGGTCGCTCGGGCCGATCTATGCCGACGGCATCGGCCTGTCGGTAACCGCGATCGCCACCTTCATGAGCATCGGCATCTTTGCCGGAATCGTGCTGCAATATCCGCTCGGGCATTATTCGGACAAACTCGACCGTCGCGTGATCATCCTTGTCTCGACGACCGGCGCTCTGCTCGCCTCGATCTATCTCGCCTTCCTTGCGGGTGACGGGGAGCTTGCCAATTTCATCGGCATCTTCGCCTTCGGCGCCTTTGCGCTGCCGCTTTATTCGCTCTGCTCGGCGCATGCTAATGACCATGCGGCACCCGGCCAGCATGCGCTGGTCTCGGCCGGCACGCTGTTCTTCTGGTCGATCGGCGCTGTCGTCGGACCGCTGATTGCCTCTTTCCTGATGGAGGCCTTCGGGCCGCATGCGCTCTTCGCTTACGTCATCGTCGTGTTGACGTTTTTTGCGGCATATACGCTCGCCCGCATTCGCGTGCGCGACGCGGTGCCGACCGAAAAGCGGCGTATGCGCTTCCGCAGCCTGCTGCGCACCTCGACATTCTTCAGCAAGCTCGCGACGCCGCCGAACGAAAAGGACGGCGGCTAACCTGAACATCGTCAGGCCTGCGACAGCATGGACGGTCAGGACTATTGCTGATCGCACGCCTCAACTTTAAAAACGGGACGACCAGCGAGAATTCCGACCGTGACCTTTGTTTCCCGCCGTACCCTTCTCAAATCCGCAGCCGTGCTTGGCGCATACGGCACAGGCCTTGCGGTGATGCCGCGTCTCAGCCAGGCGCTGGCTGCCAGCGACCCGATCGAGATCGAGGCATTCACAGGCGATGTCTTGCTCGACGGCAAGCAGGCGACGCGTGGGGTGATGCGTTACGCACTGGGCGGACAGACGTCGGTCGACCCCTCCCCGCCGATCCTGCGCGCCAGACGCGGCGAAGCCTTCAAGGCGCAGCTGATCAACCGGCTGGACGAACCGACCACCATCCACTGGCACGGCATCCGGTTGCCGAACGACCAGGACGGTGTGCCCTTCGTCACTCAGCCCTACGTCTATACCGGCGACCGCTTCGACTATGCCTTCTCGCCGCCGGATGCAGGCACCTTCTGGTATCATCCGCATTGCAACACGCTGACCCAGATGGGCCGCGGCCTTGCGGGCGTGATGATCGTTGTAGACGACCGCGATCCCGTCTTCGATGGCGAGGTGGTGCTGAACCTGCGCGACTTCCGGCTTGGCGGCAACAGCCAGTTCATCGAACAGTTCAAACCGCGCGATGCGGCAAAGACGGGCACCTTCGGGACGCTCAGGACCGCCAACTGGCAGCCGGAGCCGACCTACGACGTTCCGGCGGGCGGTGTCGTTCGGGTCCGCATCCTTGCAGCCGATGTGACCCGGATCTACAATTTGCGCCTTGCCGGCGCTGACGCGCAGATCATCGCGATCGACGGACACCCGGTGCCTCAACGTCTGCCGCTCGACATGGCCGTAGTCTCGCCCGGCCAGCGGCTGGACCTCGCCGTCCGTATCGCCGACAGCGAAGGGTCGGAAATGGTGCTGGAGGACATCAGGCCCTCGACACCGAAGGTCGTTGCGCGGCTCCGTGCCGTTGGTTCATCGCTTAAACGCGATCTCGGGGATCTCGGGCCGCTTGTGCAAAACGCCGGCGTGGACGCCGATCTCTCCAACGCAACCCAGATCCCGCTGCTGCTGAGCGCCACTGCGGAAAGTGCGGCCCGCGATTCGATCTGCGGGACGCTCGGTTATTCCTTCTGGGCGATCAACAAGGTGCCCTATCCCGGCGACACACCCGATCCGACTGCGCCGATCGCCGAGCTGAAGCTTGGCCGCAGCTATCTGCTCAATGTCGAGAACGTCACGCCGCATGCGCATCCGATCCATCTGCATGGCATGAACTTCAAGGCCATTTCTTCGAACAAGCGAGAGGTCCAGCCTCTCGTCTCGGACACCTATCTTGTGCTGCCGGATGAAAAGATCCAGCTTGCACTGGTGGCCGACAATCCGGGCGACTGGGTGTTCCACTGCCACATCATCGAACACCAGAAGACCGGCATGACCGGCTATTTCCGAGTGACATGACATGAGCCTTGCCGAGACGATGCGGATCCACGAGCCCTATGCGGGGCTGTTTGCCTATTACGACGGACGCATCCTCGGCAAACGTCTGCATTCCGACAAGCCGAACTGGCTCGACGACGGCGCCTACAGCCTCGGCGTTGCGAGCTATGCAATCGTCTCGGGGCGAGAGGCGCTGGTCTATGACACGCATATCTCCTTTGACCATGCGCGTGCCATCCGCAGCCATCTCTCCAGCCTCGGCGTCACCAGCATCCGGGTCGTGCTCAGCCACTGGCATACCGATCATGTCGCCGGCAATGCCGGCTTCATCGACTGCCCGATCATCTCGAACACGCTGACGCGCAACACGCTGATCGAGAAGCGCAAGGTGCTGGCGGAGAAGGATCCGCCAATCAACCCTGTGGTCATGCCGACGGAGACCTTCGAGGGCGAGACGGTGCTTCAGGTCGGCGACATCACCGTCACGCTCATGCAGTTCGACATTCACAGCGCCGATGGGACTATTCTGCTGCTGCCGCATCTCGGTGTGCTGCTGGCCGGCGACACGCTGGAAGACAGTGTCACCTATATCTCGGAGCCCGAGAACACGGCGCGTCACATCGCCGAACTCGACCGACTGGCGAAGCTCGATTTCAGCCGCATCCTGCCCAATCACGGCGACGAGCAGGTGATCGCATCCGGCGGCTATCCGCCGTCTCTGGCGACCGCCACGCGCGACTATCTTACCCGACTGCTTGCGCGTCTCGATCATCCCGACCTAGACCAACAGAGCCTTGAAAGCTTCATCGCGCCGCAGCTTGCAGCGGGAACCCTCACCTACTTCGCACCCTACGAGGCCGTCCACAACCAGAACATCGCGGCTCTCAAGGGCGCCAAATTCGACGAATAAGGGGACATCGGCCCGGGATTGCCCGCCACAGACTGCTTTCCAAGTCGTTCATATTGACAAGGAAGGCCAGAAGGGAAACTAAGGTTGATCCTGTAGTTTCCATGACCGAGCCGAAATGATCGATACCACTGCTGCGCTCGAAGAGGCTTGCCGCCTCCTCGCCCAATCCGATTTCATCACGATCGACACGGAATTTCTCCGCGAAACGACCTTCTGGCCGGAACTCTGCCTCATCCAGATGGCGAGCCCGGACCATGAATACATCGTTGACCCGATGGCCAAGGGCATCGACCTCAAGCCCTTCTTCGAACTGATGGCGAATTCCGCCGTGGTGAAGGTCTTCCATGCGGCCCGCCAGGACATCGAAATCATCTTCCATCTCGGCGATCTCATCCCGCATCCGATCTTCGACACGCAGGTTGCGGCCATGGTCTGCGGCTTCGGCGACTCGGTCTCCTACGACCAGCTCGTGCAGAAGATTAAGAACGTCCATATCGATAAGACCTCGCGCTTCACCGACTGGAGCCGCCGTCCGCTCTCTGAAAAGCAGCTCGACTACGCGCTGGCCGATGTTACCCATCTGCGCGACGTTTATCTGAAGCTGAAAGGCCAGCTGGACGCGGAAGGCCGGGCAGAGTGGCTGACCGAGGAAATGGCGATCCTCGAATCCCGCGAGACCTATGACCTGCCGCCGGAACAAGCGTGGCAGCGATTGAAGATGCGGCTGCGCAAGCCGACCGAGCTTGCCGTCATGCAATATGTTGCAGCATGGCGAGAGCGCGAGGCGCGTGCCCGCAATGTGCCGCGTTCACGTGTGCTGAAGGACGATGCGATCTACGAGATCGCCCAGCAGCAGCCGAAGGATGTGGAGGCGCTCGGACGCCTGCGCACCATCCCCAAGGGCTGGGAACGCTCATCTTCAGGCGCCGCCATCATCGAACAGGTGAATACGGCCCTTGCACTTCCCAAGTCTGAAATGCCGCATTTGCAACGTCACGCGCATGCACCCGAAGGCACGCAGTCGGCGGTCGAACTCTTGAAGGTTCTGCTGCGCCTCACCTCGGAAAAACACGGCGTCGCCTCCAAGGTCATCGCCAACAGCGAAGACCTGGAAAAGATCGCAGCCGAAGGCGAGAAGGCCGAAGTGGCCGCTCTCCAGGGCTGGCGCAAGGAGCTGTTCGGTGACCTCGCGCTGAAGCTGATCTCCGGCGGTGTCGGCCTGCGCTTCGTCGACAAGCGCGTCGAAGCGGTGGAGTTCTGATCCGTGACGGCGCTATCCCTGCGCCGTGCAACGGAGGCCGACATCCCGTTCATCATGGAGACCGAGCGCAAGCCGGGCTATGACCAGTTCATCGGATGCTATGGCGTTGACGAGCACATGGCGCAGCTTGCGAGCCCCTCGTTTGCGTACCTGATCGGCGAGGATGACGATGGCCAAACGCTTGGCTTCGTCATCCTTATGGATCTCAATCGGCGCGACGGGAATGCCTGCGTCAAGCGCATCGCCGTTGCCAGCCCCGAAAAGGGCGTGGGCACGCCACTGCTGGCCGGCGCCGTCGACTTTGCCTTTCTCGAAACCAATGCCCATCGCCTCTGGCTCGACGTGGTGAGCGGCAATCTGCGTGCGCAGGCGGTCTACCGCAAGATCGGCTTCATCCAGGAAGGCGTGTTGCGCGAGGCAGCGCTTCTTCCCGACGGCAGCCGCTCGGATTTCCTCCTGATGTCCATGCTCCGCCCCGAATGGGCGGCGCGGCGCGGCTGAGGACACCCCATGGAACTTCCCGCCCCGCTCCGCTCCGCCGTCGACCAGATGCTCCAGGGCGAACCGCTGGAACGGATCGCCAAGGCGAGCGCAATTCTGTCTGATCGCTATCGACGCGAGGTGCGCGACGGGCGGTTTCATATCGATGATGCGCTTGCCGCCAAGGCCTATCTTGCGACCCGCCTGCCCGCAACCTTCGCCGCCGTTCGGGCAGCACTCGCCATGGTCGAGGATGCGGCACCGGATTTCCAGCCGGAGACCCTGATCGATCTCGGCTGCGGCCCCGGCACAGCACTCTGGGCAGCAGCCGATACCTGGGGCAGCCTTGGCTCCGCAGAGATGGTGGAAGCAAGCGGCGCGATCCGCAGCGTCGGCGAAAAGCTGGCCGCCGCCGGCAGCGTGAAAAGCCACTGGCAGGCGGGTGATGTGACGGCCAAGATCCCGGTGCTTGAGCCAGCCGATCTCGTGACGCTTGCCTATGTGCTGGACGAGCTTCCGCCGGCAACCATCGGAACCGTCACGGAAAAACTCTGGGCGCTGACCAAGGGCATGCTCGTCGTCATCGAGCCCGGCACACCGGCCGGCTGGCAGCGCATCCTCCTGGTCCGCGACAAATTGCGATCTCTCGGAGCGCATCTCGTCGCGCCCTGCATGCATGCGGAACACTGTCCGATCGTGGCACCGGACTGGTGCCACTTCTCAAGGCGCGTGGCGCGCTCGCGGGTGCATCGTCTGGCCAAGGGCGCCGAAGTGCCGTGGGAGGACGAGAAATACATCTTCATCGCCGCTTCGCGCGAGCCTGTTGCAATAATCGGGGACCGGGTACTTTCTCCGCCGCGCGTCAATGGCGGTGTCGGGCGGGTCAAGCTCTGTCGCACCGACGGCACGGCTGCCGAGCTGACGCTCAGCAAACGCGATGGCGAGGCCTTCAAGGACATCAGGCGGGCCGACTGGGGCGACCGTCTGGAACTGGGGAATAAGGGATGACCACGCGGCTGACATCCGAGCTTGCCTCCCGCTTCGCGACGATCGCGCTGGGGCATGTCACCCGCGAATATCCCAATCATATTCTGCACGGGCTCGAAGGGCCGGAGGATGCGAAGACACCGTCCGAGCTTCATCCGGTCTTCTACGGCAGCTATGACTGGCATTCCTGCGTCCATGGCTACTGGATGCTGGCGCGTCTGTTGCGGCTCCATCCCGACATGCCGGAAGCGCAGGCGATCCGCGATCTCTTCTCAACGATGCTGGTGCCCGACACGGTCGCCGGCGAATGCGCCTATTTCGACCGGCCGATGGCGCGCGGTTACGAGCGTCCCTATGGCTGGGGCTGGCTGCTGAAGCTTGCCGCCGAGTTGCACGGCCACGAGGACCCTGCCTGGGGGGCCGCGCTGTCGCCGCTGACGGAGCGGATTGTCCAGCGCTTCCGCGACTTCCTGCCGCTTGCCACCTATCCCGTGCGAACAGGCACGCATTACAACACCGCCTTTGCGCTGAGGCTCGCTGCCGACTATGCCGAAACGGTCGAGGATACCGGCTTGCTCGAGCTGCTGCGGGAGACCGCGCTGCGCTGGTACAGCTCTGACACCGCCTGCCCCGCTTGGGGCGAGCCCTCGGGCGACGACTTCCTGTCGCCAGCGCTGATCGAGGCGGAATGCGTGCGCCGGCTCCTCTCCGCCGCCGACTTCGCCCGCTGGTTCGACAGTTTCCTGCCCGACATTGCAGCCAAGCAGCCGCGCACGCTGTTTGCGCCCGCCTCCGTCTCCGACCGCTCGGATGGCAAGATTGCTCATCTCGATGGCCTGAGCCTCAGTCGCGCCTGGTGCTGGGCCTCTCTGGCGCGCACCGTGCCGGTCACCGACACACGCCGACCTGTGATGATCAAGGCCGCGCATGAGCATCTCGAAGCCGGGATCGCGCATGTGGCTGGCGACTATATGGGTGAACACTGGCTGGCGAGTTTCGCGGTCCTGGCGCTTTCGGAGACGGAATGATGAGCAGCCTCACTGACACCGTCGACATCAGGGGTCGCGTGCTCGTTTCAGGCTCGGCCGAGGGCGAGGTCTTGTTTACCGATACGGCGCTCAGCTTCTGGGGCGGTGCCGATGCCGTGACCGGCGAGATCATCGACCGGCATCACCCGTTGAGCGGCGAGCGACTGACGGGCCGCGTACTCGCCCTGCCCACCAGCCGCGGCTCCTGCACCGGCAGCGGCGTGATCCTCGAACTGATCCTCAACGGAAAAGGTCCAGCCGCGATCGTGCTTGAGCATCCCGAGGCGATCATCACACTCGGCGTCATCGTCGCCGAGGAGGTTTTCGGGCGGTCGATCCCGGTGATCGCTATCGGGAAAGAGGCGTTTGCAGGGCTGCGGACCGCAAAACGCATCCGAATCAGCGATGCGATCGCCGAGATCGGTTCAGACATCGCGCTAACGGATCAGGACCAGGCCATTCTCACGGGCGAGCGGGGCGAAGCGGCTGCCGTTGCCATGCGCATGGTGCTCAGGATGGCGGCGCTCGAAGGCGCAAAGGAGCTTATCGACATCACCCGCGCCCATATCGACGGCTGCATCTATACGGGTCCTGGAGGCCTGGCCTTTGCCGAGAAGCTGCGCGATCTCGGCGGTCGCGTCGTGGTCCCGACGACGCTGAATGCGATTTCAGTCGATCACCGCCGCTGGCAGGCGCAGGGTGTTTCTGAGGATCTAGGGCGTCCGGCGTCCGCAGTGGCCGACGCCTATGTTGCGATGGGAGCTGAGCCGACCTTCACCTGCGCGCCCTACCTGCTCGACGACCGACCCGCGCGCGACGAGCAGATCGTCTGGGCGGAATCGAATGCCGTCGTCTATGCCAACAGCGTGCTTGGCGCCCGGACGATGAAATATCCTGATTATCTCGACATCGCGATTGCGCTGACGGGACGGGCCCCCAAAGCGGGCTGTCATCTGCCGGAGGAGCGCGCGCCGCAGATGAAGGTCACCGTGCCGCCGCTAGAGGGCGTGGATGACAGCTTCTGGCCACTGCTCGGCTATCTGATCGGGACAATCTCGCCCGATGCGATTCCGCTGATCGAGGAAGTATCCGTGCACAGTCCTGACACGGATGCCCTGAAGGCCTTCGGGGCAGCGTTTGCCACCACCTCGGCAGCACCGATGTTTCATATCGCTGACGTCACGCCGGAGGCACTCGACCCCAAGGCATTTGCAACGCTCGACCTGCCGACCATCTCACTCACCCATCAGGACCTGCTGCGGGCCTGGCGCGAGCTAAACGGCGCGGATGCGGGTCCAGTGCAATTGGTCTCGCTCGGCAATCCGCATTTCTCAGCCACCGAGCTTGCCGCCCTAGCAGCGCTCTGTCGGAATAAGACACGCCATCCGCAAGTGCCGCTCGTCGTCACCTGCGGCCGCGCCGAAATGGCCAAGGCGGAAGCCTCGGGCGATGTGGCTCTGCTCACGGCGTTCGGCGTCACGCTCGTCAACGACACCTGCTGGTGCATGGTGACAGAGCCGATCATTCCCGTCGATGCGATGGTGATCATGACGAATTCCGGCAAATATGCCCATTACGGCCCGGGCCTGACCGGGCGGACCATGCGCTTCGGTAGTCTTGCAGCCTGTGTGGAAGCTGCGGTCACGGGCAAGGATCGCGGCGATCTGCCCGCTTGGCTCGGCTAGCCTGTGGGTAACGGGTGACGTCACTGAAACTTCACCCAACGGCAATCGGTGCGACATGAAGGTTCCTTAAGGACAGCGGCGTTTCCTCCCTTTCAACTAGGTGACGCTATGACCAAAGCTCTTTTGACATCTGCCGCCCTCTTCATTCTCTTTGTCTCCCAGGCCTCGGCCGAGGAGAAGGCTTTCCCGGCCAAGCTCGTCAATCACGCCATCCTGCCGGGCAACACCATCATCGGCGCTCCGGCGGATGCGCCCGCTCATCTCAAGACCTCCGGCAAGTTCTCGACCGCGGACCGCAAGCGTGCGGACGCGCTTGGCAGCGTCCCCGGCAAGGACGGCGTACGCCTGACAGGCCTTTCGCTGCCCTTCGATGGCCAGCCGCTGCAGGGTTTCTCCGGCATCAAGGCCATGGAAGACGGCACATTCTGGAGCCTCTCCGACAACGGCTTCGGCTCGAAGAACAATTCAAGCGATGCCATGCTGATGCTGCATCATCTGACCTTCGACTGGGATGCCGGCGCGGTGAACGTCCAGAAGACGCTCTTCCTCACCGATCCCGACAAGAAAGCCCCCTTCCCGATCGTCATGGAAGGCTCGGACAAGCGTTACCTGACAGGCGCCGATTTCGATGTCGAATCCATCCAGCCGGTCGCGGACGGTTTCTGGGTCGGCGAAGAGTTCGGCCCCTACATGCTGAAGTTTTCGACCGAAGGCGCCCTGACCGACGTCATCGCCACCAAGGCCGGCGAGATCGAGGTGAAGTCGCCCGATAATCCCACGCTCGTCGTCCCTGCCAATCCGGCGGCGAAGATGCCGGTCTTCAACCTGCGGCGCTCCGGCGGCTACGAGGGCCTCGCAATCTCCAAGGATGGCTCGAAACTTTATGCCATGCTGGAAGGGCCGCTCTACCTCGAAGACGCTTCTGTCGAAAAGGCAGATGGCCTGACGGCGCTGCGTATCATCGAACTCGACGCCGCGTCCAAGGCCTGGACGGGGAAGACCTGGCTCTATCCGCTGTCTGAAGGCGGCGAGGCGATCGGCGATTTCAACATGATCGACGAGACGACGGCCCTCGTCATCGAGCGTGACAACGGTGCGGGTGTCGTTGAAAAGGCCTGCGCCGATCCGAAGGCGCCGGCTGCCGACTGCTTCGCCGTTCCGGCCAAGCACAAGCGTATCTACAAGATCGAGATGACGGAAGAAAACGCCGGCAAGGCCGTGCGCAAGATCGGTTACATCGACCTGATGAAGATCGAAGACCCCGACAACAAGAAGCGTCAGGGCGGCGGCGAAGGCTTTTACGACATGCCTTTCGTCACCATCGAGAATGTCGATGTCGTCGATCCGACCCATATCGTCGTCGGTAACGACAACAACCTGCCCTTCTCGGCCGGCCGTGCGCTCGACAAGGCCGACGACAACGAGTTCGTTCTGCTCGAAGTGGGCGAATTCCTCGCAGCAAAGTAAGCGACCACAAGATCTCGGGCCGGGCAACGAACGTGTTCGGTCTGACGCATGAAAGAGAAAAGCGCAGGGGTTCAGGATCCTGCGCTTTTTTATCGAATCTAGGACCGTGTGAGCGTCAGGTCGGCTTGGCGCAGGCCGCCTCGATCGGTCCTATGGATTTTGCCGCCCCGGTCAGCGGATAGGTAAAGGTCTTCTCGCCTATGGTGAACTTCAGTTCTGTTCCCTGCTTCAGCATCCGGGCAATGGCGGCATCGAAGGCTGGGCGCGCTTCGAGGAATGTCAGCTCCATCTCTTCCAGAAACTGGATCTCTGCATCGACGACCAATTGATCGGCGAGAGGCGGCGCGGTCACCGTCAGCTTTACCGTGCCGCTCTTCGGTTCGAAATCCGGATCCAGCGAGAGCGTCATGATAAAATCACGTGCTGGCAGTTCACAGCGGAAGCTCACCGGCACATCATCGGTCTGTGGCATGCCGTAGAGGAGCACGGCGCCACCCTCTTGCGCCTCCCCCATCCATATACGCGCCTCTTCGGCGTTCACGTGAGGCACAAGGAAGATCAACGGCGAGGTGGCCACCGCCAAGGCCAGCATCGTTTTGCGGATCGCTGCAGGAAGCGGTACTTGCTTGGGATTGCTGCTGACCGCCATGACACCCTCTCCAATCAAGGCTGCAAATCTTGGAGATTTGTAGCCCGTCCCTCAGACGCGAGCAATCGCCATAGCGATCACAGCGCTCAAGCGAGAGATGGGTGGATAGGAGTGCGCTAGCGCCCCTATTCGAAGACGAACGCCAGCCGTTTGCCGGTCAGCTTCGACAACTGCATCAGGCGGCCGTCCAGCCGCTCGCCGGCAAAGTCCTGGTAGGACTTCGGGACAACGAATTCGAGGTCGAGCTCCGGGCTGTCCGAACGCCGGAAGGTCAGGTTGTTGACGACGCCGGGCATCGAGGCCGAGAAGAGATAGACGACGCGCAGCATGCCGCCGACGAGCTTTGCCCTATCCAGCAGGCGTTCGGTGGCGATGGCAGCGAGCGGGCCGGTCTGGCCGTCGTCATGCAGGCCTTCGAAACGGTAGTAGTTGGTGAGCGCAATGAAGGCGCGGCCCGGATGCGTAATGCCGACGAAGGAGGAGTGGGCAATCACGTTCAGCGCCTGCAGGCCGCGATAGTCGGGATGAGCGCGCCAGCTGATATCGGCAAGCAGGCAGGCGGCCTGGCGATAGCGGCTTTCCTCTTCCGTCTCCTGGATGTCGAAGAAGGGCATCATACGGCCCGTCCAGTCGGCGAGCTCACGGGCATGTTCCGGTGAGCGGGCACGCAGGATGGCGAGTTCATCGGCAGCCTCGATCAACGGATCGAGCGCTTGTTCTTCATCGAGCAACAGCGAATAGAGGTAGCCCTCACGCACCCCTTGGGCCGAGAAGCAGACGCTTTTCGGCTGCATGATCTCGATCACTTCGCGCATGGCGACGGCCCCGAAGGGGATCAGGTTACGGCGGCTCTTGGAAATGGTCGACCAGGCAGGATCGCGGCTGTTGGCGCCCGAGATGATCTCCTCCAGGAAGAAGGCGATCTCGTCATAGGGCAGTTCATAGCCCTGCATCATGTGCAGCGGGTATTTGCGAATTTCCATGTGCAGCTTGGCGATGTTGCGCCAGGTGCCACCCACTGCATAAAATGTGCGCCCCTGCCCCTTCTTGAGCAGCGATACGTCACCCATCAGTTTCTTCGCGAGCGCACGGGCCTTGGGCAGCGACCCTTCGACACTTTCCGACAGGCGCAAACCGCCGAGCGGCAGCGTGACGCCCTTGCCGAAGCTCTTGCCCTTGATGTCGATGAGTTCCAGCGATCCGCCGCCGAGGTCGCCGGCAATGCCGTCGGCATCGTGGAAGCCGCTGACGACGCCGAGGGCGGAGTATTTCGCCTCTTCCTCACCGGTCAGGACCTGAATTTCGTGGCCGAGGATCTCCTCGGCTCGGGCGATGAAATCGGGACCGTTGGAGGCCTCGCGCGCTGCGGCGGTCGCCAGCACATACATGCGCGTCGCCTTCGCCTGATTGGAGAGCGCGCGGAAGCGGCGGAGCGCCACCAGCGCCCGTTCGACGCCATCCTCGTCCATCCGGCCGGTCATTGCGACGCCCTTGCCGAGGCCGCAGAGAACCTTCTCGTTGAAGAGGACCGTCGGCGCGCGGGCCAGCCCCTCATAGATCACCAGGCGGATCGAGTTGGAGCCGATGTCGACGACGGAGACAGGGGCGATACCGGGAAGACGCCCCTGCGCTTCAGATCTTGTCATGAGGTACCAGAGTTATCGTTTCCTGCCGGATATCAGACCGGCGATCAGTTTCGGTGCGCTTGATTTCAATGCTTCTCCGCGACCCGAAAGGCTCGGATTGGTCATGAAATAGTGCTGGGCGTTGAAAGGTTCCTCACCCTGTCGCACCTCGATGCGGCGTGACGTACCGTCGGCCAATATCTCGTAGCTCTGCTGGTTGTCAATCAGGTTGCCCAGCATGATCTGGGACAGGACCTGCTCATGCACAGTGGGGTTAATGAGCGGCACCAGCGTCTCGACACGGCGGTCGAGATTGCGCGGCATCATGTCGGCGGAACCGATATAGACCAGCGCCTTTTCCGACGGGAGACGATGACCGTTGCCGAAGCAGAAGATGCGGCTGTGCTCGAGGAAGCGGCCCACGATCGACTTGACCCGGATGTTGTCGGAGAGACCCGGCACGCGCGGCCGCAGGCAGCAGATGCCACGGATAACCAGATCGATCTCGACCCCTGCCCCGCTTGCCGCATAAAGCGCGTCGATGATCTCGGGGTCGACGAGCGAGTTCATCTTCATCCAGATCTGGGCCGGACGACCGGCCTTTGCGTGCGCGATCTCCTCGTGGATGTGCTTGAGGATGCGTGGACGCAACGTATAGGGCGAGACGGCCAGCTTCATGCTCTCTTCCGGTTCGCCGTAGCCGGTGATGAAGTTGAAGACATTCGCCATGTCATGGGCGATCTTCGGATTGCAGGTGAAGAAGGAGAGGTCCGTATAGATCTTCGCCGTCACCGGGTGATAGTTGCCCGTGCCCAGATGGCAGTAGGTCCGGAGCTTGCCGTCTTCGCGACGCACGACCATGGACATCTTGGCGTGGGTCTTGAGTTCGATGAAACCGAAGACGACCTGGACGCCGGCGCGTTCGAGGTCGCGAGCCCAACGGATATTGGCTTCCTCGTCAAAGCGCGCCTTGAGCTCGACGAGCGCCGTCACCGACTTGCCCGCGTCGGCGGCATCAATGAGCGCACGGACGATCGGGCTGTCGTTCGAGGTGCGGTAGAGCGTCTGCTTGATTGCGAGAACATCGGGGTCGCGCGCGGCCTGCAACAGGAATTGCACGACGACATCGAAGCTTTCATAGGGATGATGGACGATCATGTCCTTCTCGCGGATCGCGGCCAGGCAGTCGCCGGCATGTTCGCGGACCCGCTCCGGGAAACGGGCGTTGTACTGCTCGAAACGCAGGTCGTCGCGCGGGGCCTTGGTGATTTCCGAGATCGTATTGAGCGCGAGCAGGCCGGGGAGAACGGCGACGCGATTGTCGGCAACACCGAGTTCGTGAACGACGAACTGGCGCAGGGCCACCGGCATCTCCGAGTCGACCTCGATGCGGATCACGGAGCCGCGGCGGCGGCGCTTGAGCGCCGTCTCGAAGAAGCGGACGAGATCCTCCGCCTCTTCCTCAACCTCGATATCGCTGTCGCGGATAATGCGGAAGGTGCCGAAACCCTTGACCTCATAACCCGGGTAAAGCCGGTTGATGAACAGCCCGACCATGTCCTCGAGCGTGATGTAGCGGATGGTGACGCCCTCGTCCGGCAGACGGATGAAGCGGTCGAGCGTCGGCGGCAGACGCAGCAATGCCGTCATAGGCTCGCCGGTGCGGCTCGAGCAGAGCTGCAGGCCCATGGAGAAGCCGAGATTGGGGATGAAGGGGAACGGATGCGCCGGATCGATCGAGAGGGGCGTCAAAACCGGGAAAATCGCTTCTTCGAAAGTCGTTTCAAGCCAGGTCCGGTCAGCCTCGGATAGCGCCGCCGGCCGGACAATCAGGATCTCCTCCTGAGCGAGATACTGCTGCAGTACGGCAAGCGAGGCTTGCTGCTCCATCTGCAGATTGTCGATTTCCTTGAGGATGTCGTCGAGCTGCTCGGCCGGCGTCTTTCCATCGGGACTCTTGACGACGATGCCCTGCCGCACCTGCCCTTCGAGACCGGCGACGCGGACCATGAAGAACTCGTCGAGGTTCGCTGCAGAGATCGACAGGAAGCGAATACGTTCCAGCAGTGGATGGGCGGTGTTGAGGGTTTCCTCGAGGACACGCCGGTTGAACTGCAGCCAGGAGAATTCGCGATTTATGAAGCGTAGCGGGCTGGACAGCAGGTCCTCGGCCGGCGCCACCTCCAGACCGGTTTCGCCATCTGTGCCGTGTACTGCGCTGTCCATGATTCGCCCCTTGGTTATCGTTGGTGCCGATTATAACAATTTAACGACAGATCTGTGACGACTACTCCTGGGCGTCTGCCGCCTCCAGCGTTTCCAGAACCTCCGCAGCCAGGCTGCGGCTGATCTTGGCCCGGCGCGCCAGCGCCAGCTTGTCCATGCGATCGACGACAACCTGAGCGGCCAAGAAGGAACGCTCCATACGGCTGACGATATAACCGACGATCTTGTCATCGATGTAAAGCTGGCGGTCGGCGAACAGCTTGGTGATCAGCTGGCCGAGCAGGTCTTCATCCGGCGCTCCGATTTCCACGACCGTGGCCGCCTTCAGGCGCGAATTCAGATCCGGGAGCGCGACGTTCCAGGACGGGGGAAAGCTGCGCGAGGTGATCAGCAGCGTCGTACCATGCTGACGCACGGCATTGATGACATGGAAGAGTTCGACCTCGTCGAAGCCGGCGCGGTCGGCATCCTCGAGGAGCACCGGACCTGCGGCTGCCACCTGCGACGCGCCCTGCCCGGCTTGCAGCACGATATCCGTCGCGCCGCTGGTGTCGCGAAAAATCTGGGCGAGGTGAGATTTTCCCGAGCCTTCCGGCCCGGTCAGGATCACCACCGGCGACGGCCAGTTCGGCCAGGCGTCGACGATCGACACGGCAGCGGCCATGCGTTCGGAAACGAGCAGGTCGTCACGACCGGTCGCCGAACCATGCTCGAAGGCGAGCGGCAATTGTTCGGCGGCTCCACGCTTTTCGGGAGCCATCTTGGCGTCAGTCATTCATGCCTCGGGCACGTCTTTGGAGCTTGGGGATGCGATCTCGCCAACGGGCTGGGAAGGCGGCGCGATGACGACCGAGGTTCCGTAATAGAGATCACTGTCAAGATAACGCGAGATCGCGAAACGAACAAGTACGCCGACGGCCGCGGCCGCGGGCACGGCCACCAGAACACCGACGAAGCCGAAGAGCGCACCGAAAGCAAAGAGGGCGAACATCAGCCAGACCGGGTGCAGGCCAACGCTTTTGCCGACGAGCTTCGGCTGCAGAATATTGCCCTCGATGAACTGGCCGAGGAAGAAGATGCCGGCGATCACGCCGACCCAGATGAAATCCGGCCAGAACTGCACAAGTGCGACACCGAGCGACAGGAGCAGACCGACTGTCGATCCGACATAGGGGATGAAGCTGATCATGCCGGTAAAGAAGCCGATCAGGAGGCCGAAATTCAGGCCAGCGGCCGAAAGCGCGACCGCATAGAAAATACCGAGGATCAGGCAGAGAGAACCCTGACCGCGCACGAAGCCGGCAATCGTGTTATCGAGTTCGGTGGCGAGCTGGCGCACTGTGCCGAGCTGGTGGCGCGGCACCCAGCTATCGACCTTCTCGATCATGCGGTCCCAATCGAGCAGCAGGTAAAAGGCAACGACAGGTGTGACCACCAGCAGCGAGGCGATGTCGAGCAGCGCCTTGCCGGAATTCCAGATCTGCTCGACAAGCGTGCCGAGGAAGCCGACGCCTTCGCTCAAATAGCGCGAGAAGTTCTCCCGGATCGTGCCCATCTGACCATCCACCCAATCCGGCAGCCAAGAGGCATTCGAGGTCGCAATGAAGGTCTGCAGTTGCGTGACATATGCGGGCACGCGCTGGATGAACTCATTGAGCTGGCTGGCAAGCACGGGAATGATGATCATCAGCGACATCACGAAGACGACAACGAAAGAGACGAGAATGACCACCGTCGCCATCAGGCGGCTCAAACCGATCCGCTCCAGCCGATCGGCGACCGGATCGAGGAAATAAGCGAGCGCCATTCCGGCGATGAAGGGCAGAAGGATCGACGAGAACAACATCAGGAAGGCGACGAATATCGCAAGCGTCAGCAGCCAGAAGAAGACCTGGCGGCGGAGGCCGATTGCACTGATGTTGTGAGCCATGTGCGTCTCCGTTCGAAGTTCGAGCCCTGTGCAGGACCGCAAACCATGCTGCGGCGCCACAGTAGGAGATAGGTTACCGCAGAAGCCTTGGTCAAGAACTGCCACCCGATCGGCAGTGACAAGATGCAATCGCGGGCCAGAATGCCCGGGAAATCGTGGGCTTCTGCGGCTCGCAGCTTGCATCCAAGGGCGCTTCATGCCATGGCCAGCCGAAATTCTCGCAGGATCGGAGGCAGGCATGAGCCAGGCTGGCAAGAACGGGTTGACCTATAGTGATGCGGGCGTCGACATCGACGCGGGTAACCTGATGGTCGAGAAGATCAAGCCGGCCGTGAAGTCGACGCGCCGTCCGGGTGCGGATGGCGAGATCGGTGGCTTCGGCGGGCTCTTCGACCTCAAGGCCGCCGGCTTCAAGGATCCGATCCTGGTTGCGGCAAACGACGGCGTCGGCACCAAGCTGAAGATCGCCATCGACGCCAATATCCACGACACCGTCGGCATCGATCTCGTCGCCATGTGCGTCAACGATCTCGTCGTCCAGGGTGCTGAGCCACTTCTCTTCCTCGACTATTTCGCCACCGGCAAGCTTGATCCGGATCAGGGTGCGGCGATCGTTCAGGGCATTGCCGCCGGCTGCCGCGAGGCAGGCTGCGCGCTGATCGGCGGCGAGACCGCCGAAATGCCGGGCATGTATTCGAAGGGTGACTACGACCTTGCCGGCTTTGCCGTGGGTGCTGCCGAGCGCGGCGAACTGCTGCCGGCCGGCGACATTGCCGAAGGCGATGTGATCCTCGGCCTCTCGTCCTCGGGCGTGCATTCCAACGGCTTCTCACTGGTGCGCAAGATCGTCGAAGTCTCGGGCCTTGCCTGGGATGCGCCGGCTCCGTTCGCTGAGGGCCAGTCGCTGGGTGCAGCGCTCCTCACCCCGACCCGCATCTATGTGAAGCCGCTTCTGAAGGCGATCAAGGAAACCAAGGCGCTGAAGGCGCTTGCCCATATCACCGGCGGCGGCTTCCCTGAGAACATTCCGCGCGTGCTGCCGAAGCACCTCGCTGCCGAGATCGATCTCTCCTCCTTCCAGGTTCCGGCCGTCTTCTCCTGGCTCGCCAAGACCGGCGGCGTTGCCCAGAACGAAATGCTGCGCACCTTCAACTGTGGCATCGGCATGATCGTCGTCGTCTCCGCCGACAAGGTGGACGAGGTCACCAAGGCGCTGGAAGCCGAGGGCGAAACCGTGGCCCGTCTTGGCCGAATGATCGCCCGCGAAGAAGGTGCGCATGGCGTGACCTACAAGGGTGCGCTCGCCCTATGAGCGCCCGGCGCCAACGCGTCGTCGCCTTCATTTCCGGCGGCGGATCGAACATGCTGGCACTGGCGAAAGCCTGCGAAGCGGCCGACTATCCTGCCGAAATCGTGGCGGTCTTCTCCGACAAGCCTGAGGCCGGTGGGCTTGCGAAAGCGCAAGCTCTCGGAATTCCGACACGCGTGTTCGAGCGCACGGCCTATGGCTCCAAGGCCGAGCATGAGGCCGCGATCCTCGCCGACCTTGCTGAAATTGGTCCCGATCTCATCTGCCTTGCCGGCTATATGCGCCTGCTATCCGGCGACTTCATCCGTCCGCATACCGGCCGGATCCTCAACATCCACCCTTCCCTGCTGCCGCTCTTCCCCGGCCTTAACACCCATCAGCGGGCGATCGATGCCGGCATGAAGGTTGCGGGCTGCACGGTGCATTTCGTCACCGAAGGCATGGATGAGGGGCCTGTTATTGCGCAGGCGGTCGTGCCCGTACTGATCGACGACACAGCGGAAACCCTTGCTGGCCGCGTGCTCACCGTCGAGCACCAGACCTATGCGGCGGCACTGAAGCTCGTTGCCTCCGGCAGCGTCTCCATGCTTGCCGATGGCAGCGTCGAACGTCTGGCTTCGGAGACGGATGCGGAAGCCAGGTTGATCAGCGCCTGAGGCCTGGTTTGCGATCTATTCACCCCCCCGTTTAAATCTAAGGGTTCCTCTCCCCGCTGGACTCAGCTCTATTCGTGTTCTCATTTTGATCACGTAAAGCTGTTGCCAGGGACCTCTCATGACGTTTGCCGATCGGATTTTCACCCCCTTTGAAAGGCTGCTCCGACCGCTCGAAGTACCGTATCGAAGGATTCCGAGTGATGGTCCCCTGCGGCTCGTCCTGCATTTCGTCGCATACGCACCGAAGTCGTGTTTGGTCGTGCTTGGCCTGTCAGCCAGCGTCGAGATCGTCAACCTGACTGTCCTCTGGGGTGTCTCACACCTGATCGACGGCATCTCCAGCCAAGGTCTGCTTCCCTATCTCGATGCCCATCGCTGGCCACTCGCTGGTTTCGTCGCGCTCTTTTTCCCAGTTCTGCCGCTGCTGATCTTTCTCTGCAATGCATTGGGCGTCCATGTCCTCAGCGTCAGCCTTCCCACACTCATCCAGTGGCATGGTCACAAGGCGGTCGAAAGCCAGGATCTCGGCTTCTTCCATGACCAGTTTTCGGGCCAGGTGGCCAGCCGGATCGCTCAGGTGGCGGGGGCCGTCAAGCAACAGATGGCGGCGGCGGTCCGGACGCTGCCAATCTTCTTTGTGCAGATGGTCGGTTCGGTCGTGCTTCTGACTGCGCTGTCCTGGCCGTTGACGCTCCCGGTCCTTGTGTGGATCGCCATGAATGCCGTGATCGCAAAACAGGCCGTGCCGCAGTTTAGCGCAACGGCCAAGACGGCGGCTCGGGCACGCAGCCGAGTGGTCGGGGAGATGACCGACCTCTACAGCAACATCCAGACGGTCAAGCTCTTTGCCGCCGAGGACAGCGAGGCCGGTGCGCTGCGGCGTGTGATGGAGCGGTCGATGACCGCTCAGTATCGTGAGCGCCGCATCGGCCTTACGGCAGATCTCCTGGTCATTTCCTCCAACACGTTGTTGTTCATCGCCATCTTTGCCGTCAGCCTCTGGGGGATTGCCGATGGCTTCGTCACGCTCGGCGAATTCGTCGCTGCGATAACAATCACCCAGAGGCTGGCCTCCAATTCCCGCGGTTTCCTCAATCTTGGCCAACAGATTTCCGAAGCGATCGGCACAATTCGCGACGCCATGCCGGTTATGACCACGCCGCCGACGGTGGTTGATGTGCCGGGGGCGAAGGCGCTGACCGTCGAGCGCGGCGAAATCCGCTTCGACCGAGTGAATTTCGAGTATCACGATAGCCAGCAAGTCATTCACGACCTGTCGCTTTCGGTGTCAGCCGGCGAGAAGGTTGGGCTCGTGGGTCTGTCCGGCGCTGGCAAGACCACGCTGGTGAGCCTGCTGCTACGCCTCTACGACCTCGATGGCGGGCGCATTGTCATCGACGGGCAGGATGTCGCCGAAGTGACCCAGGCGAGCCTCCGCGCGCAGATCGGTTTCATCGCTCAGGATGTATCATTGCTGCATCGCTCGGTCGGCGACAACATCCTCTATGGCCGGCCGGGCGCCACGCAGGCAGAGCTGAAAGCCGCGGCACACCTTGCTCAGGCCGATGCCTTCATCGCCGACCTGAGGGACAGCGAGGGACGCACCGGTTATGCGGCCTATGTCGGGGATCGTGGCGTCAAGCTCTCAGGCGGGCAACGGCAGCGGGTCGCCATCGCTAGGGTCCTTCTCAAGGATGCGCCGATCCTGGTTCTGGACGAGGCAACGTCCGCGCTCGACAGCGAAGCGGAGGCGACGATCCAGGAAAAGCTCGACCTGCTGATGGAGGGTAAAACGGTGATTGCGATTGCGCATCGGCTGTCGACCATCGCCCGCATGGACCGCATCGTCGTGCTCGACAAAGGACGGATCATCGAGGAAGGAAGACCGGACGATCTGCTGAGTGCAGGTGGTCTTTACAGCCGTCTCTGGGCGCGGCAGACCGGCGGCTACATCGCATCGCTGGACGACTGACCCGTACCCCTGCCGCTCCGCTTCAGCGCGGCCCATTGCAAGAGCATGATCGTCTTCGCGTCGATGATCTCGCCGGCCTCGACCATCTCCAATGCCTCGGAGAAGGA
Organism: Agrobacterium sp. MA01; assembly: GCF_009650195.1. NCBI lineage: Bacteria > Pseudomonadati > Pseudomonadota > Alphaproteobacteria > Hyphomicrobiales > Rhizobiaceae > Agrobacterium > Agrobacterium sp. MA01. The sequence continues at coordinate 1,250,023 of NZ_CP045854.1, read as the reverse complement.
TAGCTCGATCACTTCGAGATCCTCCTGCTCGTCGTCGAGGCCACCACCTGCAGCGATGCGGTCGGCATCGGTGACGGCGGCGTAGAAGCCGTGCAGCTTCTCGGTGACGGAGCCGGGCGACATGAAGGCGGCAAAGGCCGGGGTTGCCGTTGCGATCTTGAAGCCGGTTTCCTCCTGCGCCTCACGTAGCGCCGCCTGCAACGCGGTTTCACCGTCGTCGATGAAGCCGGCCGGGACCTCGAGCAGGTAGGGATATTCGCCGCTCAAGTGAGCTGCGATGCGCAGCTGGCGGACCAGTGTGACCGTGTCGCGTTCGACATTGTGCAGGAGAATGGCTGACGCATTGCGGCGTTCGAACACCTCCCAGGAGAGCCGGTGCGGCGCCCTGCCTTCGCGGAAGAAATCGAAGGTGATGCCGCGCAGATGGCTCCAGCCCTTCCACAGCGTCTTGTCTTCCAGGATCGCGATCCGGGCCTTGTCGAAAATGCTCATGCCAGGGCTTTTCTCATCCAGACCTTGTTGTCATGGAAGGCGGCACCGCCATGGGGTGCTGCCGGATCGGCACCGGTCAGGACATTGATGCCCTCGCCGTCGAGATGGCTCTTGTTCGGCCAGAGGCCCTCGGCCACCAGCACGCCCGGCTTCACGGCATCGGTGATCTTGGCGTGGATGCGGAGTTCGCCCCTAAGGTTGCCGAGGCTGACAACATCACCATCCATCAGACCGAGGCTCACGGCATCGGACGGATTGACCATGACCTCGGGGCGGCCTTCCTTGTCGCGCGAGGTCTTGGTCTCGGCGAAGGTAGAGTTCAGGAAATTGCGCGCCGGAGACGTCGCGAGCCGGAAGGGGTGTTCGGCATCAGCCACTTCGATCAGATCGACCTGGTCAGGATACACAGGCAATTCCTTCACCGGCCCCAGCGAGCCAAGCTTTGCCGGCGGTTTGTTCGGGGCTGGCGTTCCTTCCCAGTCCGGCTTGAAGCGGAACTTGCCGTCCGGATGGGCGAAACCGTTCAGATAATGGGCGTCCTCGAAGGCCGGCTGGCAGTCGAGCCACTTGTCCTCGATCAGCGTGTCGAAATCCGGCTTGCCGCTGATGTAGAGCATGTGTTCGATATGCTGGCGCTCGGTCTTGCCGAAGCCCGGGCGATCGGCGATGCCGAGGCGTTTGGCCAGCTCCTCGATGACGAAGAGATTGGTGCGCACCAGCGGCGGCGCATCGACGAGCTTCGGCCCGAGCAGGATATGGCTCTGGCCGCCGCCGCGATAGATGTCGTCATGTTCGACAAACATGGTGGCGGGCAGGACGATATCGGCGAGCTCGGCCGTCTCGGTCATGAACTGCTCATGCACGGCGACGAAGAGGTCGTTGCGCAGGAAACCCTGCTTCACCAGCCGCTGTTCGGGCGCGACATTGACCGGATTGGTGTTCTGGATGATCAGCGCATCGACGGGCCCACGATGGCGGAGCGCTTCGGCGTCCCCGGTCAGCACGCGGCCGATCTGCGACTGGTCGAGCATGCGGATCTCGGGGTCGACCATACCAGTGCCCATCAGCTGCGCCTTGTTCAGCTGGAAGATGTCGCTGTTCGAGTGGAAGGCGCCGCCGCCCTCATATTGCCAGGAGCCGAGCACGGTTGCGAGCGAGAGGGCCGCATGCATCGAGACCGCGCCATTGCGGCTGCGAGTAAAGCCGTAGCCGAGGCGGAAGTAGCTCTTCTTCGTTTCACCGACGAGACGGGCAAAGACCTCGATCTCTTCGACCGTGAGGCCTGTTATGGTCGAGGCCCATCCCGGCGTCTTATCCTTGAGATGCGCTTCGAGCCCTGCCGGATCATCGGCGAACTTCGCCATATACTCCCGGTCGGCGTAACCGTCGCGGAAGGCGACATGCATGGCGGCACAGGCGAGCGCCGCATCCGTGCCGGGTTTGAGGATGAGGGCCATATCGGCCTGCTTCATCGTCGGATTGTCGTAGATGTCGACGACAACGATCTTCGCGCCGCGATCTTTCCGCGCCTTGATCGCATGGGTCATCACGTTGACCTGGGTGGCGACCGCATTGGTGCCCCAGATGACGACGCAATCGGAGACGGCCATTTCGCGCGGGTCCGGGCCGCGCAGCGTGCCCGTGCCCATGACATAGCCGGTCCAGGCCATGTTTGTGCAGATCGTGCCGAAGAAGCCGGAGTACTTCTTTGCGTGGCGCAGGCGCTCAATGGAATCGCGCTGCACCAGGCCCATGGTGCCGGCGTAGAAATATGGCCAGACGGCTTCGGAGCCGTGGCGCTGCTCGGCCTTGACGAAGGCGTCGGCAATCTCGTCAAGGGCGGCTTCCCAGGTGACGTCCTGCCACTGGCCCGCGCCCTTGGCGCCGGCCCGACGAACCGGCTTCATCAGACGATCCGGATGGTAGAGCCGCTCGGCATAACGCGCGACCTTGGCGCAGATGACGCCCGCCGTATAGCTGTTCTCGGTCGCGCCGCGCATACGGCCGATGCGACCGTCCTCGGTCAGCTCGACGTCAAGCGCGCAGGTGGATGGACAGTCATGCGGACAGGCCGTATGACCGACCGACCGGTTTCGGATGGGGCTCTGGATGTTCATGGGGCCGTTATAGGCCAAGGCCTGAACGCTCAAAAGCCCCATTCGAACAATTCATCACTGCCATCGGAACGATCAATGAATTATCGCCACATCTATCACGCGGGCAATTTCGCCGATGTCTTGAAGCACCTCGTCCTGTCGCGGCTGATCATCTATTTGCAGCAGAAGGACAAGGCGTTTCGCGTGCTCGATACCCATGCCGGAATTGGGCTCTACGACCTATCCTCTGGTGAGGCGCAGAAAACAGGCGAATGGCTGGAGGGGATCGCCAAGGTCATCGATGCCGAGCTGCCGGAAAAGGTGGCCGATATCATGGCGCCCTATTTGGACGCGGTGAAGGCTCTGAACCCGGATCGCGAGACCGGCGGCCCGCTTGCCAAATATCCGGGCTCGCCGAAACTCGCCCGCGATCTCTTCCGTCCGCAGGACAGGCTGTCGGCGATGGAACTGCATCCCGAGGACGCGCGGGCGCTTTCGCGGCTGTTCGAGGGCGATTTCCAGGTCCGCGTGACCGAACTCGACGGCTGGCTGACACTGAATGCGCATCTGCCGCCGAAGGAAAAGCGCGGCATCGTGCTGGTCGATCCGCCCTTCGAGATCGAGGGCGAATACGAGCGGCTGGTGGACGGGCTTGCCAAGGCGCATCGCCGCTTTGCCAATGGCGTCTACTGCCTCTGGTATCCGATCAAGAAGGGCGCGCCGATCAAGGAATTCCACGAGGCCCTACAGGCGCTTGGCATACCCAAAATGCTCTGCGCCGAGTTGCATGTGAAAAGCGACCGCGAGCAGACGGGCCTTTCCGGCACCGGCCTTGTCATCGTCAACCCGCCCTTCACGCTGAAGGACGAAATGCATCTGGTGCTGCCGGAACTGAAGCGGCTGATGGCGCAGGATCGATACGCCTCACATCGCTGCTTCTGGCTGCGCGGCGAAGACTGAGCGGGAGCCGAGCAGCGCATGGGACGCTATACCGGTCTTTTCGCCTTCGGCCTGCTGCTTGCGGCTTCGGTCGTCTACAGTCTGCTGCCGGCAGACGGTCCCGCCGAACGGTCCACGCCAATTGCGTCATCAACAGAAACTGCCCCGCCTCGCTCTCCCGAACAGCGTCAGCCGGCAAAGGGGACGGACACCCCGGAAGCGCCGCAAGGCAGCGGGTTCGATTTCTACGTGCTGGCGCTTTCCTGGTCGCCGACCTTCTGTGACGGCGAAGCTGCCGGCCGCAACCGCGAGCAATGCGGCGCGGGCAAGGACTTCGGATGGGTGGTGCACGGGCTTTGGCCGCAGAATGAAACGGGCTGGCCGGAGAATTGCCCGACACCGGAAGGCAGCCGTGTCCCCGAGCGGATCGGGCGAACCGTCATCGACATCATGCCGAGCATGGGGCTGGTTGGCCACCAGTGGCGCAAACATGGCTCCTGTTCGGGGCTCGGCATGACCGATTACTTCAAACTCGTGCGCCAAGCGCATGATACCATTCGCCTTCCGACCGAGCTTTCCAATGTGGACATCGAAAGCCGGACATCACCGCAGGCCGTGGAGGCAGCCTTCATCCGCAGCAATCCGGGGCTCACCCGCTCGGCAGTCGCCGTGACCTGTGATAGGGAGAGAGTCGACGAAGTCAGGATATGCCTCGACCGGTCGCTTGGCTTCCGCGCCTGCCCTGAGGTCGACAGCCGGTCGTGCCGCCGCTCCGAGATCACTATCCCGCCTACGCGTTAACTCGCCACGAGAGCCACAGGAAACCATCATGAAGCTGCTCTTCGCGCCCGCCTCGCCCTATTCGTCCAAGGTTCGCATGGCGGCCCGCCATCTTGGCATCGAACTGGAAGAGGTCAGGGTCAACACGGCGGAAAACCCGTCGGAACTCGTCGACGCCAATCCGCTCGGCAAGATCCCGACGCTGATCACCGACGACGGAACGGCCATCTTCGACAGCCGCGCGATCATGCAGTATCTGCATCGCGCGTCCGACAAACGTCTTTATCCAAAAAAGGACGAGAAGCGGACCGAAGCGGATGTGCTCGAGGCCCTGTCCGACGGTATCTGCGACAGCCTGCTGGCCATCGTCTACGAAAAGCGCTTCCGGCCGCCGGAACTCGTCAGCCAGGATGCGATCGACCGGCAATGGGCGAAGATCAACCGCAGCCTCGATCATCTCGACAAGCACCTGCCAAAGATCGGAAAGAAGCTGCATGGCGGCCACTTTGCGCTGGCGTCCACCCTCGGCTACCTGATGTTGCGCTTCCCCGGCGAATGGGAAAATGGTCGGGCCGCGCTCACGGAATGGCCGGCCAAGTTCGCGAAGGCTTTCGAGCCCTACCCGGCTCTGCGCCCGAAGGCCTGATCGCCCGAAGCTACCAACCAGAAACAGAAAAGCCGGGACGATGCCCGGCTTTTCTTCATTTCTGGATCGCGTGGATCAGAACTTCACGCCCATGCCGACCTTGACCGAGTGGTCGTCGAAGCCACGGGAAATGGTCGAACCACCGAGGTTGAAGTCGCGCTTCTGGTAGTCGCTGTAGCGATACTCGACGCGTGCCGTGATGTTGTCGGTGACGAAGGTCTCGACACCGGCACCAACCGTGTAACCGGCTGCCAGTTTCTCGTCATCGGTTCCGGCGCCGGACAGCTCATGGTTGGCAACAGCCAGACCAGCCGTACCATAGACCAGGAAGGGGTTCAGGTCGTAACCGACGCGACCGCGGACCGAGCCGTTGACGCCCTGGGTGCCAGTCAGGCCGCCAGCGACGCCAGCCTGGGTGCCAGCATTGCCTTCTTCGCCATTGTAGCTGATGTCGGCTTCAGCACCGTATACGATCGAGCCATTCTGCATGTTGTAACCGCCGTACAGGGTACCGCCGAGGTCCTTGGCGTCACGGCCGTTGTTCGAGCCGGTGAACTTGCCGAAGTCGTAGGTCAGACCACCACCGACATAGGCACCCGACCAGTTGCCTGCCGGCGCAGAGTAGGATTCGGCGGCAGCCGGGGCTTCCGGTGCCTGGTAGATGGCGTCAGCTGCCTGGGCGGCGAAAGCTGCGACGGAGGTGGCGGATGCCAGAAGCATGATCTTGAGGGTACGCATGTTAGTCTCCTTTCGGTTCCCGGCCGCTCTTCACTAAGAACCAACGGCGGCCTGAACGTTAGTGGGTAATCTGTCCGTTCCGACTGTCTAGATGAATAGAAATTGAGGAAATGAAAGAGCGGAAATGTGAATTCATTGTGGCATCGCCATGACCAAATCGGGACGTTGCTTAAAAGACACAAACGATTCGTTAACCATAACAAATGCTTTACGCGATTTACTGAAGATTTCATCAACTTATACTTACATTATACGCGGACCCCACAAAGCAAACCCCGGGCAAAGTTTCAGGAATGCCCCGTTTAAATGTCGCCTCGGCGCCATATATGCAGCGCAACACCACTGACAGCACAAGGTAAGACACATGCAAAACGGCATCCCGAAGGTGGCTTTGGTCACCGGATCCGCAAAACGACTTGGCCGCGCCATCGCCGAAGACTTGGCGGCCCATGGCTTTGCCGTGGCATTGCATGCCAACGGTTCGCTGGATGAGGCAGAGGCCGTGGCCCACACATTGCGGTCCGAGGGAAAACGGGCAATCGCGCTGAAGGCGGACCTTGGTAACATTTCTGAGACCGGATCACTGATTGCGCAGACGGAAGCCGAATTCGGGCCTGTCGGGCTGCTCGTCAACAATGCCTCGATCTTCGAGGATGATTCCGCCATCGATTTCGATCCCGAAATCTTCGATCGGCACTTCAACGTACATGTACGGGCACCAGCGATCCTCAGTGGTGCGCTCGTCAAGGCGCTGCCCGAGGACAGCGCAGGCCTGATCGTCAACATCATCGACCAGCGCGTCCTGGCGCTGAAACCGACCTTCTTTTCCTATACGCTGTCGAAATCGACCCTCTGGACAGCGACGCAAACGCTGGCCCAGGCCTTTTCGCCTCGTGTTCGGGTCAATGCGATCGGCCCCGGCCCCAGCTTGATTTCGGAACGGCAGCGGCCAGAGGATTTTCAGGCGCAGATCGACAGCCTGCCCCTCAAGCGCGGCCCCTCGCTCGATGAATTCGGCCGCACGATCCGCTTTCTTTTTGACACGCCGTCGATCACCGGCCAAATGATCGCCTTGGATGGGGGCCAGCATCTGATTTGGCACGGCACGGAGATCAATGAATGAATGGAGGAAAGCTGCCCGATGGCGGCATTCTCTATGACGGTTCGGAAGAGGATGACGACGACGTCGTGGCGGAGGTGGATGCCACCCGCCCCGGCATCGAGATCGACTGGCATGTCGACGGCCTTGATGAAACAGGGCTCACCGGCGCTGACCTGATTGCCGAATTCGTCAAGCGGCTGCCCAATGCGCCCGGCGTCTACCGCATGCTGAACAAGGCCGGCGAGGTCATGTATGTCGGCAAGGCTCGAAGCCTGAAGAAGCGTGTCAGCAATTATGCCCAGGGCCGCGTTCACTCGAACCGTCTGTCACGCATGGTGCGGGACACCGTGCACATGGAGTTCGTCACGACCCGCACCGAGGTCGAGGCGCTGCTGCTCGAAGCCAACCTGATCAAGCGCCTACGCCCGCGCTTCAACGTGCTTCTGCGCGACGACAAGAGTTTTCCCTATATTCTGATCACCGGCGACAGCCGATCGCCCGCCATCTACAAGCACCGCGGGGCGCGCGCCCGCAAGGGCGACTATTTCGGCCCCTTTGCTTCGGCGAGTGCGGTTGGCCGCACGATCAATTCGCTGCAGCGCGCCTTCCTTCTGCGCACCTGCACCGACAGCGTCTTCGAGAGCCGCACGCGACCCTGCCTGCTTTATCAAATCAAGCGCTGTTCGGGTCCGTGCACGCATGAGATCAGCGATCAGGACTATGCTGGCCTGGTGCGCGAAGCGAAGGACTTCCTGTCGGGCAAGAGCCAGAACGTCAAGGAAGCCATGGCGCGCGCTATGAACGAGGCGGCCGAGGATCTCGACTTCGAGCGCGCCGCCGTGTTCCGTGATCGTCTCGCGGGTCTGTCGCATGTGCAGAGCCATCAGGGCATCAATCCGGCAGGTGTGGACGAGGCCGATGTCTTTGCCATCCATCACGAAGGCGGGCTGTCCTGCATTCAGGTCTTCTTCTTCCGCGCCAGCCAGAACTGGGGCAATCAGGCCTATTTCCCGAAGGCCGATCCGCAACTGAGCGCAGCCGAAGTGCTCAACTCGTTCCTGGCGCAGTTCTACGACGACAAGCCAGTGCCGCGGCTGATCCTCTTGTCCGAAGAGGTCGAGGAGCAGGACCTGCTCGCCTCCGCCCTGTCGGAAAAGGCCGGGCACAAGGTTTCGATCAGCGTGCCGCAGCGCGGGGAAAAGAAGGATCTCGTCGATCACGTGAATGCCAATGCCCGCGAGGCACATGGGCGGAAGCTTGCCGAAACCGCGTCGCAGTCGCGTCTGCTGGCCGGTCTCGCCGAGACCTTTCAGCTGCCTTACGTGCCGCGCCGCATCGAGATCTACGACAACTCCCATATCATGGGCACCAATGCGGTGGGCGGCATGGTGGTCGCGGGGCCGGAAGGCTTCGTGAAGGGGCAGTACCGAAAGTTCAACATCAAATCGACCGACATCACGCCCGGAGATGACTTCGGCATGATGCGCGAAGTGATGACCCGACGCTTCTCGCGCCTGCTGAAGGAAGAAGGGAAGCCGGACCGCAGCGCGACCCCGGAAGACTCTGGGGACAGCCCCTTCCCCGCCTGGCCTGATGTCATTCTGATTGACGGTGGCCAGGGCCAGATGAGTGCAGTGCGCAAGATCCTTGCCGATCTCGATATCACCGAGAGCGTGATTGCCATCGGCGTTGCCAAGGGTGTGGATCGCGATGCGGGCCGCGAGCGCTTCTTCGTCGAGGGCAAGCCCGACTTCACGCTGCCACCGCGCGACCCGGTTCTCTACTTCATCCAGCGCATGCGCGACGAAGCGCATCGGTTTGCAATCGGCTCACACCGGGCGCGGCGCAAGAAGGAAATGGTCAAGAACCCGCTCGACGAGATCGCCGGTATCGGACCGACGCGCAAACGGGCGCTGCTGCAGCATTTCGGCACGGCCAAGGCTGTATCCCGCGCCGCGGTCAGCGACTTGATGGCCGTCGAGGGCATCTCGGAAGCGGTTGCGCGGCTGATCTACAACCATTTTCACGAAAGCAGGGGTGACTGACACGGAAACGACGCATCCGGGGTCGAGATGATGATACAGACGATTCAGAATTCTTGAGTTGACGGCCTCGACGGAAACCCATCACATCACTCAGAGCACCAGACTTCAAAGACAGGGCATCATGGCTTCGCGCGCATACAACATTCCGAATCTCCTGACCTACGCTCGCATTCTCGCCGTGCCGCTCATCGTCGTGTGCTTCTTCCTGGAAGGCCGACTTCAGAGCTCCGACTTCGCCCGCTGGACGGCGCTGACGATCTTTGTCGTCGCCTCGATCACCGACTATCTCGACGGCTATCTGGCACGCATCTGGAACCAGACATCCAATATCGGCAAGATGTTGGACCCGATCGCCGACAAGCTTCTGATCGCTTCGGTGCTGCTCCTGATGGCGGCGGATGGCACGATCGCGGGCTGGTCGCTCTGGGCCGCCATCACCATTCTCTGCCGCGAGATCCTGGTCTCGGGCCTGCGTGAGTATCTGGCGGCGCTCAAGGTGTCCGTGCCAGTTACCCAGATCGCCAAGTGGAAGACGACCGCGCAGATGTTCGCACTCGCCTTCCTTCTGGCCGGCCCGGCGGGGGATAAAGTTCTACCCTATGTCGAGTTTGGCCTCGCCACCCATATCGGCATCGCGCTTCTCTGGATCGCCGCCATCCTGACCATCTATACCGGCTACGACTATTTCCGCGCCGGCGCGAAGCACATGGTGGATTGAGATGGTGAAGGTTGTCTACTTCGCCTGGGTTCGCGAGCGGATCGGCAAGGGCGAGGAAGAACTGGAGATCCCGGCCGAGGTCAAGACCGCCGGCGAGCTGGTATCCTGGCTTGCGACCCTCGGTGAAGGCTATGAGGAGGCTCTGCGCTTTCCCAAGGCAATCCGGGTCGCCGTCAACCAGGAACATGTCGAGCATAACGAACTGATTGCTGGCGCCCGTGAGATCGGGATCTTTCCGCCGATGACCGGCGGCTGAGAGTCAGCTCGCTGGAGGACAAGCCGTGACGATCAGGCCCGCCCCCACCATCCGCGTCCAGCGCGAGGATTTCGATACGGCAGCCGAGTCGCAGGCTCTCTCAGCCAGGCGCAAGGACATTGGAGCGCTCGTTTCATTTGTCGGCCTTTGCCGCGACGAGGCGGGCACGCTTTCGGCGCTCGAACTCGAACATTATCCGGGCATGGCGGAAACAGAGATGACCCGGATCGCGGAACTTGCGATCGATCGCTTCTCGCTGCTGGGGCTCACTGCCATCCACCGTTTCGGGCGGATCGAGGCGGGGGAACAGATCGTGCTCGTCCTTGCCGCCGCCCCGCATCGGCAGGCTGCCTTCGACGGCGCCAATTTCGTCATGGACTTCCTCAAGACCTCAGCGCCGTTCTGGAAGAAGGAACACGCGCAAGATGGCACCAGCGGCGATTGGGTCGCGGCAAAGGACGCCGACGATACGGCACGGGATCGCTGGAACCGATAAGCGTACGCCTCGCATGAACTGCCACAGCCGCCAATCGATCTCGACTTGGCAGGATTGCTCACGCTTTGGCCGAGCCGACGTGTGCCTTCCCTTGTCTCGACCACATGGCGGCATGAAAAAACCGGAGCCTTTCAGCCCCGGTTCTTTAATCCATCCAACGTCTTGAGGCTTCAGCCTCAGGACTTGATTCAGCCGACGATTTCGGTGTCGGCGAACCAGTAGCTGATTTCCTGGGCAGCGGTTTCCGGAGCGTCCGAACCGTGAACCGAGTTTTCGCCGATCGACAGGGCGAACATCTTGCGGATCGTGCCTTCGTCGGCATTGGCCGGGTTGGTCGCGCCCATGATTTCGCGGTTCTTCAGGATGGCGTTTTCGCCTTCGAGAACCTGAACGACGGTCGGGCCCGAGGTCATGCCTTCAACCAGTTCGCCGAAGAAGGGGCGTTCCTTGTGAACGGCGTAGAAGCCTTCGGCTTCGCGCTTGCTCATCCAAACGCGCTTCGAAGCGACGACGCGCAGGCCGTTGTCTTCGAAGACCTTGGTGATGGCGCCGGTCAGGTTGCGCTTGGTGGCGTCGGGCTTGATCATCGAGAAGGTGCGTTCAATCGCCATCTGTCTCATCCTTTTGTCTGTCAGGGAAAGTGGGCGGTATCTACCCGCCCCGAATCACGAAGACAAGAGGGCTTCGACAATTTCACGACGACGTCACAATCACACGGTTTTGACCGGTCAGGCGACCGCATGGGCGACGCCGTCATGGAGTTCGAGGCAACGGTCGAACCAGAGGTTCACCGGATCATCCGCCGGCAGGTGGATGGCGCCCGTGGTGACCCTCAGCCATTGCAGCGCACCGAACAGGATATAGTCGCCGAAGAGCGGGGTTGCGCCGCCGACGAAAGGCTGGAAGCCCAGCATGTGACGGAGCGGCTGGAGCGCTGCCGGAAGGGCTGCAATTGCGGCGTCGCGACCGGCGGCCATGTCCTCCAAGGTCCGTCCGAGCCTTTCCTCACGGCTCTTGCGGAAATAGGCCTGGTCAGCGGGAGCCAGCATGTCGTGGATGTCGACGAGAGCGATCTTCGTGATCGCGGTATGGACGACATGCTGGGAATAGCCCTCCACCAGGCGTGCTGCGGCGACACCGCCCTGCCCGCCAAACAGGCTCGGCTGCTCGGGATAGGCCTCCTCCAGATAGAGCGCGATCCGAAAGCTGTCGGAGATCAGTTCCTGACCGTCCCTAAGGATCGGAACCGTCTTTGAGAACCCGCCCTCGATTGTTGGGATCGCCGTGAAGGCGAGCGGCCGCTCCTCGAATGCAAGGCCCTTGTGGTGGAGGGCCATCACGGTCTTCCAGCAATGGGGCGAGAAAGGACGCGCGGCATCGGCGCCGCACAGCGAATAGAGGGTCATCGTCATCGGGATCTCCTAGGTTCGCACCAAAAAAGCCGATCACGGGGCCGGATGCAAATCAGCATTTTTCATGGAACCCATAACCCCCATTTCGGTCGAAGCCGGCTAGACTGGATGCAGGACCACAATCAGGAGCGTACCATGCAGAACTATCAGATGCTCGCGGACTACAATGCTTGGGCCAACAGGCTGCTTTATTCTGCTGTCGCAGACCTCTCGACCGAAGAACTCCACCGCGACACCGGCGCCTTCTTCGGATCAATCTTCGCAACGCTCAGCCACATCCTGACCGCAGACCGGATCTGGCTGAACCGGTTCACCGGCGAAGGCCCGATGCCCCGCTCCCTGGATGAGCGCCCCTATGATGACTTCGAGGATCTGCGGGCCGCTCGGCTGGAAGAAGACACGCGGATCATCCGTTATGCGCAGAGCCTGACTGCGGAGCGGCTGGATAGCGACTTCAGCTACACGCCGGTCACATCGCCGGAACGCGTAAGCCATAAGCTCTGGCCGGCCCTCACCCATGTCTTCAACCATCAGACCCATCACCGTGGGCAGGTGCATGCCGGATTGACCGGACTGGGCAAGCCGAGCCTCAGCCTCGACCTGATCTATTTCGTCCGAAGCGAGGGCAGACAGTGGATGTGAGACGCGACACACGCCAGGCAGAGCCCTGAAACGGAAATGGGGCCACGACGATCGTGACCCCAAGTCTTTCGTGCCTATCTTGGCTTCGCTTGCGGTCAGGCCGCGCGACGCGCTCCGGAACCTGTCTTCGATCCGGTCTTGAACTGCGCCATCAGGTGATCCAGCGTGGTAGCCTCCTGGACGAGTTGCTGGATCGCAGCGCTCGACTCCTCCACCATCGCAGCATTCCGCTGGGTGTTCTTGTCGATGTGCCCGACCGCCTGATCGATCTCGACAAGGCCCTGTGCCTGGGTCTTGGCACCATCGATGATCTTGGAGATCTCGTGGCTGATCGACTGAACCTCGGTCGCGATCGTGCTCAAAGCCTCGCCGGCCTGGTCGACCAGTGAAACACCGTTGCGCACTTCTTCCCCGGATGCGTTGATGAGGGTCTTTATCTCCTTCGCTGCATTGGCGGAGCGCTGAGCGAGTTCGCGAACCTCCTGTGCGACGACCGCAAAACCCTTTCCGGCCTCACCGGCACGCGCCGCTTCGACGCCGGCGTTCAGCGCCAGAAGATTGGTCTGGAAGGCAATCTCGTCGATGACGCCGATGATGTTCGAAATGGACTGCGACGACTGCTCGATACGGCTCATGGCAGAGACCGCGTCGGTTACGATCGTGCCGGATCGTTCCGCACCCATCCTTGCCTGGTTGACCAACTTGCCGACCGAATCCGCGACAGACGCGGTTTCCTTCACTGTGGCCATCACGCTGGACAGCGCGCTCGCGGTTTCCTCGACCGACGCGGCCTGGCGCTCGCTGCGGGCGGAGAGATCGTTGTTGGCCTGGCCGATCTGGCCCGTACCGTTGCGGAGAACTGAGGCCACCTGACCGACCTGAGAAACGACGACTTCGAGCTTCTGCACGGAGGCATTGAAGGACGTTCGCAGCTCATCAAGCGGGCCTGAGAAGGCGCTGTCGATGCGGTAGGAGAGGTCCCCTTCCGCCAGCTTCTGCAGCGATCTGGCCAGTTCGGAAACGGCGTAGTCCACCGCTTCGGCTTCCCGCGCCTTTTCCGCTTCCCGCTTGCGGCGGTCGGCATCGGCAGCGGCATCGGTTCGCTTGACGTGATCGGCCATCTCTACGGCCTCGCGCTCGGCAGCGACTGCATCGGCAACAGCCTTGTCGGAGACATCGAATGCCTTGACGACGGCCGAGGTCAGAGCGATCAGGACGATGCTCTGGACGATCAGCACCACCGCATGCAGGACGACGCGCGAGAAGTCGGAATCACCCGGGAAGACCGCCAGCGGCATCGCAACATACAGCAGCAGATGGTGGACCGCGACGAGCGCGGCGTAGCCGATAATCGCCTTCCAATCGATCCAGGCGGCACAGATCGCCAGGCTCGCGAAGAAGTACATATGGATGTCGATTTGGAGCGGCGAGCCCTGGAAGGCGAAAACGAGAATAGCGACCGTCGCCGCATTCGCCATGGAGGTAACCATGCGGGTGGTCGCGCCGGTACGATCCCTTGTCCACAAGAGTGTGGCCGGCACCAACAGGGCGAGAGTGGCCAGGATCATGGTCCAGTCGACACCCTGCTCGCGGACGAGATTGCGGATGACGATCAGGGCAAAGTTGATCCAGAGCAGTCCGACGATGCCGTAGGAGATCCTGTCTCTGAGCTTATTCAGTTCATTCATGTGTTCATTCCTTGCAGGCAACCAAGCGCCAGATCATGGTTGATGACGAGCAAAGCGCCCGCATCGAGAAGCCGCTCCGGAAAATCCGGAGCCTGCGAATAAGCGACCGACATCCACGGGACGCTTCCAGCCCAGACGAAAGCACCGTCAGCCCGGTCAATGACTGCCATCGAACCCGCCGCATGTGCCGCGGGTGAGGTTACAACGAGGACGAAGGGGCCGGACGGCCTTGCCGCTATGACAGCGACAACGGCGACCGCCAGCGAGAAGTAGACAGCGGGAATAAGGGACTTCATGGTGCCTACGCATGTTCGCCGGTCGAGTTCTGAGAAGGCTCTTCCCCAGCTGGTTTTCAGAACTTCAGCAAACCACAAACATCTCTAAAATATAATTAACCGAAGGGCGGAACCCGCTCAAATTTCGGGCAATTCCGCTTTAGCAAAAGGCAAAATGGAAGCCCCTGAGCAGGCCTTTGCCTTAACCGTTTCGTATGTGGTGCCGTGTTACGAGACCACAATTCTGCGGGAATAGTTCCGGCCTCCCACAGACCAAGCGCAACTCATCGGATGATCAGGACGAATTGATGAGCGGAATTGCAGACGATCTCCAGAAGATCACGGTCTTCATGCTGAAACATCAGATCGCCGGGATCCCCCGCAACTTCGAACTGGTTCATGAAGCCTTTGCCGGCAGCAAATCGGATCTTGCGCGTGAGCTTGCAGCCCTTGGATCCCGTCCGACGCAATCGGCGCTCGACCAACTCGGCCTCAAGCACCGGCTTGCCGGCCATTGCGGCGTCTCGGCGGAACGCTTGCAGGACGAAACGCTGAAAACGCTGAAACGGCTCAGCGACCAACTGTCGCTCGGACTGACCCAGAAGCGCGCTTTCACGAACTCGGTGGAAGGCGTCATCCGCTCGATCCGCGAGGATGTCACCGTCGGTATCGACCAGTTGCTCGGGGAGTTGGATCTGCTCTCCTCGATTGCCGGGGACATGATCAAGGCGGAAACCGCGCTGGCATCCGATGTTGCCGAGGGGCTGGACAGTCTGAATACCGCAGACCGGGCCATTCGCGCAGCGCAGGCTGCGATGAAACGGGACCATCTGACCGGCCTCGCCAACCGGATCAGCTTCATCCAGACGCTGGAGGACGCCCATTCGGCCTCCTCGGCGGCCAAGCCGAGCGCGCTTGTGCTGATCGAAGTCCTCGATCTTCCCGGACTGCAGCACCAGTATGGCGACGAAGCGGTCAGCAAGCTCATCCGTGGTCTGGCGACGATCTTCCGCAAGGCGATCAAGAAGCACGACTTCATCGCCCGCATCGAGGCCGACACCTTTGCCTTCGTCTTCCAAGGCATCAACGCCGACGAGGCACACATCATCGCCGAACGGCTGTTCACGACGGCGGATAACAATCTCGTCTTCGCTTCCGAGACCTCGCCGGGTTCCGGCGGCCTGCCACTCGCGATCGGTCACGCAATGGCACACGAAGCCGCCGATCCGACAAGCTGGCTCGCCATTGCCAAGACCGCCACGATATTGGCACGGCAAAACCCGCGCCAGCCGATCATAGGCTACAAGCCCGGACAGCGCCAGGTCGCCTGACGAGATCGCCCGGCAGGCCCGACCGGGCGCCCTCGCCCGCTTGCCTTTGGCCGTGACATCGGCCAAAAGCCAGAACCATGATCACGATCAACGATATCTCCGCCCGCATCGCAGGCCGCCTGCTCATCGACCACGCCAGCGTCGCGCTTCCGGCCGGGACCAAGGCTGGCCTTGTCGGCAAGAATGGTGCGGGCAAATCGACGCTGTTCCGCATCATCACGGGCGATCTGGCCTCCGAAAGCGGCAATATCTCGATCCCGAAGAATGCGCGCATCGGCCAGGTCGCGCAGGAAGCGCCGGGAACGGAAGACTCGCTGATCTCCATCGTGCTTGCCGCAGACAAGGAGCGCGCAGCCCTGCTCGTAGAGGCAGAGACGGCGACGGATCCGCATCGCATTGCCGAAATCCAGACACGGCTTGCCGATATCGGCGCGCATTCGGCGGAAGCTCGCGCAGCGACGATCCTGTCGGGCCTCGGTTTCGACCACGAGGCGCAGTTGCGCCCGGCCTCGTCCTTCTCCGGCGGCTGGCGCATGCGCGTGGCGCTCGCCTCGGTGCTCTTCGCCGAGCCGGATCTGCTGTTGCTCGACGAACCGACCAACTATCTCGACCTTGAAGGCACACTCTGGCTTGAGGACTATGTGCGGCGCTATCCGCACACGGTCATCATCATCAGCCATGACCGGGATCTCCTGAACACCGCCGTCAACTCGATCATCCATCTCGACCAGCAGAAGCTCACGCTCTATCGCGGCGGCTATGACAGCTTCGAACGGCAGAAGGCCGAGAACGACGAATTGCAGATGAAGGCCAAGGCGAAGAACGACGCCGCGCGCAAGCATCTGCAGAGCTTCATCGACCGCTTCCGCGCCAAGGCGACCAAGGCCAAGCAGGCACAGAGCCGCATCAAGGCGCTGGAGCGCATGGGGACGGTTGCCGCCGTCATCGAGGACCATGTCCATCCGATCACCTTCCCGAAGCCTGAAAAGCAGCCGGCCTCGCCGATCGTTGCGATCTCGGGCGGCGTGGTCGGCTACGAGCCGGGCAAAGCGATCCTGAAGAACCTCAACCTGCGCATCGACAACGATGACCGCATCGCGCTTCTCGGTTCGAACGGTAACGGCAAGTCGACCTTCGCCAAGTTCATTTCCGGACGTCTGGAAGCCCAGAGCGGCCAGCTGAAGACGGCATCGAGCGTGAAGATCGGCTTTTTCGCCCAGCACCAGCTTGACGACCTCATCCCGAACGAGAGCCCGGTTGCCCATGTGCGCCGGCTGATGCCGTTGGAGCCGGAAGCCAAGGTGCGTGCCCGCGTCGCGCAGATGGGGCTTGCAACCGAAAAGATGGAGACGGCTGCCAAGGATCTCTCGGGCGGCGAGAAGGCGCGCCTGCTGATGGGGCTTGCCGCCTTCCACGCCCCGAACCTCCTGATCCTCGACGAGCCGACGAACCACCTAGACATCGACAGCCGCAAGGCGTTGATCGAGGCGCTCAACGACTATGAGGGCGCCGTTATCCTGATCAGCCATGATCGCCACTTGATCGAGGCGACCGTCGACCGGCTCTGGCTTGTGAACAACGGCACGGTCACCAGCTTCGACGGCGACATGGAAGAGTATCGCTCGCTGATCATCGCCTCGGGCAAGAAGCCGGTGGAGAAGGACAAGGGCGACGGCGGCGCTGATACCGTCAACAAGGCCGAGCAACGCAAGGCGGCTGCCGACAGGCGCGCGAGCCTTGCACCACTCAAGAAAAAGATCAACGAAGTCGAGGCCTTGACGAAGAAGCTGGAGACTTTGATTCAGGCGCTCGACAAGGAGCTTGCCGATCCGGCTCTATATGAGAAGGCGCCGGCCAAGGCGGCAGAAAAGGCCAAGCAGCGCGGAGAAGCGGCGGCAAAGCTTTCGGCAGCGGAAGAGCAATGGCTGGAGCTGTCCACCGAATACGAAGAGGGCATGGCGGGCTGACCGTTGGCCTTACCTCTTTGCAACCCGAAGCAGTCTAAACCCGCCTAAGAGGCGGCAAGGCCGAAATCGTACGAATTTGGTTGTAATTCATAGCGATCCCATTGTTTTCTTGTGATATTTAGATCAGAAAATCGTGATGCTGCGCAACTCAGGCGCGATTTTTAGTAAACTTTTAAATTCCAGACCACATCATTCCCGCGAGTTAGGTCGGCCTACTTCAATCCAAAGTGCATTTCGTACCCATCGTCAGCCTTCCGGCCGGATGACTGTGCGCAAACGTTTTTGTCCCCGACGGGCCCCTCCGTTGCCGGGAATTGCGAAGCTGTGCGCGGAACGATCTGCACACCTGAGAAGCGCCTCGGTGATGCAACCGGGGCTCCCCCTCCCCGCGATCCATGCCATGAGGGCACGGACCCGGAGTGAACGGAAAGCTGCGGAATGTCGACGAAACCCCTGTCCATCAAAGCCTCGCTGCTCGGGGCCTTCATGCTTCTACTTGCCCTTCTCGTCGTCCAGGGTGGCTTTGCCCTCTGGTCGATGAATGGTGTCTTTTCCAATGTCCAGCGACTGGCGCAAGGCTCGGTACCGGTCGTCGACATCACCAACCGCCTGAATATCTCCATTGCCAACCTGCGTGCCTTGCAGACGCGGCATATACTGAGCACGACCCCGGAGACGCTTGCTGCAGCCGACGCGGCAGTTGCCAAAGAGGTCGATAAATTGAGGGACCGGATGGCGCGCTATGAGGCAATGATCACACTTCCGCAGGAAAGGCCCGCTTTCGAAGGATTCAAGGCCAGCGCCGAAAACTATCTTATCGCAGGCGACCGCATGATCGAACTTTCGCGCACCGGCGACAAGGCTGCCGCTGCGGCGTTGCTCACGGGGGAAATGGTTGTCGCCTATGACGAGATGGATGGCTATGCAGACACATTCCGCGACGCCAATGTCGATGCGGCTGCCGCGATGTTCGAAGAAAGCGCCAGCAGTTTCCGTCTCTCGCTTCTGAGCAATGCCGCGATCCTGGTTGTCGGTGCGCTGGCCGGCATTGCCGCCATGATCTTTGTCGCGCGCGGCGTTACCAAACCGATCGAACGCATGACACGGATCATGGGGCGCCTCGCCCGCAACGAGTTCGATGTCGAGATCGCCTATCTCGAACGGCAGAACGAGATCGGTGACATGGCGCGTGCCGTCGATGTGTTCAAGCAGAACGGTCTTCGGGTGCGGAAAATGAACGCGCAGGAGCACCGGATGAAGCAGCGCTGCGACGAGTTGCAGGAAAGCATCGGCCAGGTTTGTGCTGCGGCCATTGCCGGCGACTTCTCCCAACGGATCGATCGCGATTTCGAGTTCCCGGATCTCAATGCCTTCGCAAGCTCGATGAACGACCTGGTGCGCTCGATCGACAACGGCCTTGCGGAAACACGGCGCGTCATCGCCGGTCTGTCCGATGGCGATCTGACCGATACCATGCGCGGCGAATTCAACGGCGCCTTTGCGGAACTGCAGGGCAATGTGAACGGCACGATGCAGGTTCTCAGAACCGTCGTCGCCGAGGTTCGTACCTCAATCGATCAGATCCGCTCCGGATCGGGCGAGTTGCGTTATGCCTCCGACGACCTTGCCAAACGCACAGAACAGCAGGCGGCCGCACTTGAGCAGACCTCGTCTGCACTCGAGGAAATCACCGCAGCGGTCCGGCAATCGACCGACACGGCGCTTCAGGCGACCCGCATGGTCGACGAGGCGCGCCGCAGCACCGAGGAATCGAGTTCTGTCGTCGGCGACGCGGTCGCGGCGATGGGACGGATCGAGCAGGCGTCAGGCGAGATCGGCCAGATCATCAATGTGATCGACGAAATCGCCTTCCAGACCAATCTTCTCGCCCTGAACGCCGGCGTCGAGGCGGCGCGGGCGGGTGAGGCTGGCAAGGGCTTTGCCGTCGTTGCCCAGGAGGTCCGGGAACTCGCCCAGCGTTCGGCAGGCGCGGCCAAGGACATCAAGGCGCTGATCACCAAGTCGGGCGAGGAAGTCGGGATCGGCGTGCGCCTTGTGACGGCAACCGGGGATGCGCTGTCGCGGATCAGGGAGCATGTCATGCATATCAACCAGTCGGTTCACCAGATCGCGGCAGCGGCCAGGGAACAGTCCCACAAGCTCCATGAGGTCAATACCGCCGTCGGCCAGATGGACCAGTTCACACAGCGCAATGCTGCGATGGTGGAGGAGACGACCGCCAGCACCAACAGGCTGGCCGATGATGCCGTCAACCTGTCGCACCTGATCAGCCACTTCAAGCTCGAGACCGCCTCGTCCCGGGCACGATCATCGCTGCCCGCGGCAAACGACACTGGGAACGGGCTGCGAAGAGCAGCAGCCACGCGGTGATAAAGACATCATTGCAAACTGCGAAGGGCCGCCCTGTGGCGGCCCTTCTGCATTTCTGGCATTCGACGATTTCAGGCCTTCTTCTCCCAGCGCCCCTCTGGGCTCTGTTGCCAGTAGGTCAGTGTGTGACCCTGGCTCTTCAGCCGTTTCCATTGCGAGCGGGCCCCTTCGAGCTGTTCCGTGTCGTATCCGTCGAACACGAAGACGACGCGGTCGTAGGGCAGCTCATCCGGCGGCTCGGCGCCATCGACCAGAAAGCGGACGCTTGCCTGGTTGATGTTTTCGGTACCCGTGGTCAGCAGCACCGGCTGGCGATCCGGAGCGGCGCCGTCCTCAGTGCCATGGGGCAGAAAACTCTCGTCGCGATAGGTCCAGAGAAGCGCATCGAGCGCATCCCGGCGTTCGGGGTCACGCGTCTGGACGGCCACGCGCCAGCCGCGCTCCACGCTCTTTTCCAGGAGCGGCGGGAGCGCGTCTTCCAGCTTCGATTCCGTCAGATGGTAGAAGAGAACATCGGCCACGGAGGCAGTCACCGCCATCAGGATTCGTAATGCGCGCGAACGAGTTCATCGAGCAGGCGTACGCCGTAGCCCGAGCCCCAGGACTGGTTGATCTCGTCGTTGGGTGAACCCATCGCTGTGCTGGCAATGTCGAGATGGGCCCAAGGCGTGTCCTTCACAAAGCGCTTGAGGAACTGGGCTGCCGTAATTGAGCCTGCCTGACGGCCGCCGGTGTTCTTCATGTCGGCGAACTTGGAATCGATCAGCTTGTCGTACTCCTTGCCGAGCGGCATGCGCCAAAGCCGTTCATTGGTCGCGAGGCCGGCGGCCAGCAGCCTTTCCGAAAGCTCATCGTCGTTGGAGAACAGTCCGGCATGCACACTGCCGAGTGCTACGCCGATCGCCCCCGTCAGCGTGGCAAGGTTGATCATGAAGGTCGGCTGGAAACGATCGTTGCAATACCAGAGGGCATCGCAGAGCACGAGGCGCCCTTCCGCATCGGTGTTGATCACCTCGATCGTCTGGCCGGACATCGATGTCACGATGTCGCCGGGACGCTGGGCATTGCCGTCGGGCATGTTTTCCACCAGGCCGAGGATGCCGATGACATTGACCTTGGCCTTGCGGGCGGCAAGCACATGCATCAAGCCCGCGACGGCAGCGGCACCGCCCATGTCACCCTTCATGTCCTCCATGCCGCCTGCCGGCTTGATCGAGATGCCGCCGGTGTCGAAGACCACGCCCTTGCCGACAAAGGCGATCGGCTTGTCTTTCGACTTGCCGCCCTTCCACTGCATCACAACGAGGCGAGGCGGACGCACGGAGCCCTGGGCGACGCCGAGAAGCGCACCCATGCCGAGCTTCTTCATCTCTTTCTCCGTCAGGATCTCGACCTCGACGCCGAGCTTTTCGAGCTCCTTAGCCTTGGCGGCGAATTCGAGCGGTCCCAGCAAGTTGGCAGGCTCGTTGACGAGGTCGCGGGCGAGGATCACGCCGTCGGCAACCGCTTCCGTTTCCGCAAAGGCCTTCTTGGCGGCTGAGGCCTCAGCGGTGACGATCGTCACCTTCACCGTCTTTTCAGCCTTCTCTTCCTCGTCTTCCGACTTCTTCTTGGTCTTGTAGGTGTCAAACTTGTAGGCGCGAAGCAGCATTCCAAGCGCGAAATCCGCGACAGCCTTCGGCGAGACCTGAAGTCCGGGGACATCGACGTAGACGGTTACGGTGTCAGCCCCCTTCACCGCCGCCGTGGCAACGCCCCCCGCCTTCAACCAATCATGCGCGGACAAGCTATCGCCCTTGCCGAGCCCGAGAACGACCAGCCGGTCGAGCGGCGAGCCATGCGGAGCAACGATGTCCAGGGTTGAAAGCGACTTGCCGGTGAACTTGCCGGACTTGGCGGCGCGGGCATAGACGCCGGCCGGATCCGCTTCAGTTGCCCCCGCCGGCATGTCTGCACCTGACGTCGTCAGGAGAATGGCGAGCCCTTCCGCAGCGGCGTGGGACTTTGCGAAGGAGACGGCGAGTTTCAGCGACATGACGGGCATCCTGGATACGTGATGAGAAGACTTACAGGGATCATGGTCTTTTCGCGAACGATGGCAAGAGTTTGACCGGGCATTCCTCATCCAATCCCCCGATTGCAGCCAGGGCCGCGCCAGCGTGTCCGATTTATCGCGGTGGAGAAAAAAACAGGATCACGAAGCCGGGGAAATTGACATCCGTCGGTCGCCAAAATGCCGCAAGCGTTGTAGAGAACGCCAATCCTCGGCGCGACGTCTGCGTGTCGCGCCTGCAAGGGAACCCTATGAAGATACTCGAACAATACATCCTGCGACGGGTCGTCCTGATGTTCACGACAGCGCTTTTACCGGTGCTGGCGATCATCTGGACGACGCAGGTGTTGCGACGTATCAACCTCGTCACCGACAGTGGCCAGTCG
This sequence comes from Agrobacterium sp. MA01, assembly GCF_009650195.1. NCBI lineage: Bacteria > Pseudomonadati > Pseudomonadota > Alphaproteobacteria > Hyphomicrobiales > Rhizobiaceae > Agrobacterium > Agrobacterium sp. MA01. Next base: position 1,227,570 of record NZ_CP045854.1, on the reverse strand, counting down.
GTAGGGTCCTTCATGCTCTTGGCGACGATGATCCTGCCGACCATCATCGCGACCGTCCTGCCCTTCGCGCTCGTCATCGGCATCACCCATACGCTGACCACGATGAACAACGATTCGGAGCTTGCGGTCATCGATGCTGCCGGAGCACCGAGACGGACGATCCAGCGTCCTCTCCTGATGCTGGCGGGCGGCCTCAGCATTTTCTCGCTGGTCATGCTCGGCTTCGTCGAGCCGGCAATGCGCGTCAACGTGCGAAGCATGATCGCAACCGCTTATGCCGATCTGCTTTCTTCGGTGATCGAGGAAAAGACCTTCCGACAGATCGAGCCCGGCCTCTATGTGCAGATTTCCGAGCGGCAGGCAGGCCGCCAGATGAAGGGGCTGCTGGTCGCCGATTCCCGTGATCCGGCTTCCGAGCTCATCTATTATGCCCGTGAGGGCGCAGTCGAAGAGACCGGCAAGGCGCTCGTGATGCAGGATGGCGAAGTGCAGCGCAAAGCGCCGAACGGCGATGTGACCGTCATCCGCTTCGACCGCTATGCCTTCGATCTTTCGGATCTCTCCGAGGAGCGCGGCCAGGCCCGCTTCGGCGCCAAGGATCGCGACCTTTTCTATCTGATGGATCCCGATCCGCTCGACGAGCGCTATGTGAGCAATCCCAACGACTTCACGGCCGAGCTCCACCGCCGCATCAGCGCGGCCTTCTTCCCGCTCGTCTTTGCCGTGATCAGTCTGATGATGTGCGGTGATGCCCGGTCCCACCGCGAAGCGCGGCTGCATCCGATGGCGTCGACCCTGCTGATGTCGCTCACCCTCTTCTGGGCTTCGAACTACGTCACCTCGCTCGTCGAAACATCCGCGGCATACGTGCCTCTGCAGTATTTCGTGCCCCTGGCCAGCGGGGCCGCTGCCGCCTTCATGCTGGCAACGAATCGCAGTCCGCGATTGCCGCGTGCGGTCTCCATTCTGGTGAGCAAGGCGATCACACTCACGCAGAAGCGGCTTGGCGCAAGCACCGGGGGCGCGGCATGATCTGGACTCTCGGGATTTATTTCTTCCGACGCTACATGATGACGACGCTGTGGTTCTTCCTCGGCGTCATCTCGATCACCTATCTCATCGATTTCACGGAAACCTCCGGCCGCTATGACAACCTGCCGGGCTATTCCGTGACAGGCGTGCTCTACCTCACCGCCTTGCGGCTGCCGCTGATCCTGCAACAGACGGTGCCGTTCATCGGCCTTTTCGTCGGCATGGCGACGCTGATTGCGCTCAACCGCAAGTCTGAACTGGTTGTCGCGCGGGCGGCCGGCATTTCCGTCTGGCAGTTCATGGCGCCCTTTCTGATCGGCGCCACCCTGATCGGTCTGACGACGACGCTGGTGATCAATCCCCTCGCCGCCTGGGGTGAACGCCAGGGCACCGAAATCGAAGCGAAATGGCGTGAAACGGCAGGCAGTGCGAAACCGGCGCCGATTCCGTGGCTGCGCCAGTCGAGCGGCGACAATGACGTGGCGCTCGGCGCTCGTTCTGTCCTTGAGGACGGAACCCTGCTTGTCGATGCCGTTCTGCTGCATTTCGACCAGGACGGACGCATCGTGCTGCGCCAGGATGCGCGCACCGCGACTTTGAAAGATGGTTACTGGATGCTTACCGACGTTCTCGAGACGCGTCCGGGAGAAATCCAGACGCGTCTCGCCGAAGCGCGGGTTGCGACCAATCTCAACGAGGAATTCGTCCAGCAGCGTCTAGCCAGACCGGAAAGCGTTGCTTTTTATGATCTATTTCAGAAAATTGAAGTTGCCCGATCCTTCGGGATCGCACCCCATGCGCTGGAAACGCAGTTTCATTCGCTGCTTTCACTGCCGTTCCTGATGATTGCAATGACGCTGATTGCTGCAACCGTTTCGCTGAAATTCAGCCGTATCAACCAATCGAGAACGGTGATTCTCGGTGGAATATTGTCAGGCTTCGTGCTTTATGTTGTCTCTGTGCTCGTCAGGGCATTCGGAAGCAGCGGCGTCATGCCGCCATATGTTGCGGCCTGGGTCCCAGTTGTCGTAGCCATGGCACTGGGGGCAACGATTCTGCTTCACAAGGAGGATGGTTAGTGGCGGTAAAAGACCGCGGGAATATCAGGAGGCTCTCAGTAGCCCTGCTGACCAGTGTCGCTGTGTGCGCTATGGCGCCCGCTGCGCCTCTCGTGCATGCGCAGAGCCTGTCCGACTCAGCGTCGATGGCAGGCAACGTCCCTGATGACGCGAAGCTGCTTCTGGCAGCCAATGAACTCGTTTATGACCGTGATGCCGAGCGCGTTGTCGCGAACGGTGCGGTACAGATCAATTATGCCGGCTACCAGATGGTGGCCCGTCAGGTCGTGTACGACCAGAAAACGGGCCGCGTCACCGCGGCGGGCAATATCGAGTTGGTCGAGCCGACCGGAAACCGCATCTATGCGGATTCACTCGATGTAACCGACAATTTCTCCGACGGCTTCCTGCGTGCTTTGCGCGTGGAGAGCACGGATAACACCCGTCTTGTTGCCGAAAGCGCCCAGCGCGTCGGCGGCACGCAGATGATCCTGCACAAGGGTGTGTACACGGCATGTCTTCCCTGCGCGGAAAACCCCTCTCGTCCGCCGCTCTGGCAGGTGAAGGCTGAACGCGTCGTTCAGGACGGCACCAAGAAGACCGTGCGCCTCGAAAGGGCCCGGTTCGAACTCTTCGGCAAGTCGCTTGTGACGCTGCCGTTCATCGAGGTGCCGGACAATACCGTCAAGCGGAAGTCGGGCTTCCTGTTCCCGCAGTTCCGTTCCGGCGAAAATGTCGGCTTCGGCATTGCGGTCCCCTACTACATCGCCATCGCTCCGGACCGCGACGCGACGGTCACCGCGACCGGCTTCAGCGCCCAGGGCGTGCTCCTCGAAGCGGAAGTCCGCCAGCGCTTCGAGAAGGGTCAGGCCAGCATCCGATTCGCGGGCATCAGCCAGATGAACACGGACGAGTTCACTGCCGGCACGAGCGATGCCGCGCGTGATACGCGTGGCCTCATCGCGTCGAAGGGCGAGTTCAAGATCAATCCGCGCTGGGCATTCGGCTGGGATGTCATGGTGCAGAGCGACAACAACTTCGCACGCACCTATGGTATCGATGGCCTCAATGCGTCCACCAACACCAATGTCGTCTATTTGACCGGCATCGGCGAACGCAATTTCTTCGACATGCGCGGCTACTATTTCGACGTTCAGGACGTGGATCTGAACAACACGTCGGAGAAGAAGCAGGCGACCGTTCTGCCGGTCATCGACTACAGCTATTACGCGCCCGAACTGGTCGCCGGCGGCCAGTTGTCGGGTACCTTGAACTTCACCTCCCTGTCGCGCTTCTCGAGCGAATTCGCCGACACGAACAGAGATGGTGCGTTTGACGTCTATCGCGGGCTGAAGGGCAACATGAACCGCCTGACTGGCGAACTCGAATGGGAACGCACCTTCGACGGTCCGGGCGGATTGCAGATCACACCGCTTCTCGCTGCCCGTGGCGATGTATATGGCTTGGCCATGGACGCCCCCGGAAACTACACCGGCGGCTATACAAGCAACGATGCCCTTGGTCGCTACATGCTGACCGCCGGCATCGAGGCCCGTTATCCGTGGCTGATTACCACTGCGAACAGCTCGCATATCATCGAGCCGATCGCGCAGATCTATGCCCGCAACAACGAGGGCTATGCTGGCCAGTTGCCGAACGAAGATGCGCAGAGCCTGGTGTTTGACGCCAGCAACCTCTTCTCGCGCAACAAGTTCTCCGGCTTTGACCGTGTCGAGGGCGGAACACGCGCCAATGTCGGCATGCGCTACACCGGCAGCTTCGACAACGGGATCGGTGTACGCGCGGTCATCGGTCAGTCCTACCATCTGGCGGGCCTGAACTCCTACGCGACACAGGACCTGCTGGCCGTAGGCTCCGGTTCCGGCCTCGAGACGGATGTTTCCGACTATGTGGCATCGGCTGGTTTCGAACTGCCGATCGGGCTTTCGCTGAGCGCCGGCGTGCGGCTTGATGAGAAATCGCTCGACGTTCGTCGTACCGACCTCAATGCGACCTATTCTCAGGACAGGTTCGAAACAAGCCTGACCTTCACCCAGCTCGACGCGCGCCCGGGCTACTCGTTCAACAACGACAACCAGACGATCACCAGCTCGACCACAGTGAAGGTCACCGAGAACTGGTCGGTGTTTGGTTCGTTGAACTACGATATCGATGCCGACAAGTTCAACCGTCGAAGCGTCGGCATCTCCTATGCCGACGAGTGCACGGTCTTCTCGATCGCCTATTCGGACAAGTATGATCCGAATGCGGAGACCGCGAACGACTGGACGATCGGTGGAAAGCTGGTGTTCCGCACCCTCGGAGAGATCAATCTCAGCGACACCTCGTTCGAGTGAGGCCAAAGCGCTGCGATGCAGGTCATTGTTTCGCCGCATGGATTGTGCAATCCGTGCGGCGGTTCTAAAATCCGTTACATGATCTACGTCCGGAGCAGGCTTCTGCAGTTCGGAGAAAGGATGACAGATGGCTCATGCAAACAAAGGCACCGGTCTGCTGCTTGCCGGCGTCATCGCGCTGTCCTTAAGCGTCAGCCCGACACCAATCTTTGCGCCGGCTCAGGCAGCAACATCGGTGGCTGCCGTTGTCAACAAGACCGCAATCACAAGTGCTGACGTCGCTCGTCGCGTGGCCTTCCTGCGACTGCAGCGTCGCACTGGCAATCTCCAGCAAATCGCCCGCGACGAACTCGTGAACGAGACGCTGAAGCGCGAGGAGATCGCGCGGGTCGGCATGTCCGTCAGCACGGCGGATGTCGATGCCTCGTTCGAACGCTTTGCGTCGTCGAACAAGATGTCGGTGTCGCAGCTCAATACCGTGCTCGATCAGGCCGGCGTCGGTGCCGCGCACTTCAAGTCCTTCATCGCCATCTCCATGAGCTGGCCGCGCCTCGTGAACGCACGCTATGGGGCGGGAGCGCGTGGCCGTTTGTCCAACCAGGATCTCGTGACCCGTCTTCTCGAAAACAAAGAGAAGCCGGTGACGACGGAGTATTTCCTCAAGCAGGTGATCTTCGTGGTGCCCGCCTCGAAGAAGGGCATCGTCAGCAAGCGCAAGGCGGAAGCCGAAAAGTCGCGCGCCTCCTTCCCCGGCTGCGATCAGGCCATGGAGTTCGCCAAGAACTATCTTGATGTGTCGATCCGCAATCTCGGCCGTGTTCTCGAGCCTGAAATGCCGCCGGAGTGGAAGCCGCTCGTGGAGAAGGCAAAAGGTGGCACGACGGCAACCCGCGTGACCGATCGCGGCGTCGAGTATCTCGCCATCTGCAACCAGCGTCAGGTTTCTGACGATGTTGCGGCTGAGGTCGTCTTCCGCGCCGAGGATATCGGCAAGGAACAGCAGGGCGAAAACCCGAATTCCGATAAGTATCTGGAAGAACTGCGCTCCAAGGCCCAGATCGTAATACAATAAGCCGCGAAAGGCCGTTCCATGACCAATGGCGTCCTTCCGCTGGCGCTCAGCCAGGGCGATCCGGCCGGTATCGGGCCGGATATTGCTCTTCAGGCCTGGCTGAAACGTGATGAGCTGGCGCTTCCGCCGTTTCTCTATGTCGGCGATCCCGAGGTCCTGAAGGTTCGCGCCCGCCAATTGGAACTCGACGTTACCGTCGAGGAGACGGATGCGGCGCATGCAAGCGGCGTCTTCGTCCGGGCGCTTCCGGTTCTTCCCATTCCGACGGGCGTCGATGTCTTGGCCGGAAAGCCGCATGTGGCGAATGCCCGCGGCACGATCACAGCCATCGAGACGGCCGTCGCCCTGTGCCTCTCGGGTGCAGTGCGCGCGGTCGTTACCAGTCCGATTGCAAAATCCGTGCTGTACGAAGCCGGCTTCGGGTTTCCCGGGCATACCGAGTTTCTCGCCGATCTCGCGGCGCGTGCAAAGGGTGGCTCCGTAATGCCGGTCATGATGCTCGCGGGGCCGAAGCTGAAGGCCGTACCCGTGACCATACACATTCCGCTGAAAGATGTTCCCGGCGCCCTGACCGAAGCCTTGATCGTCGCCACCTGCCGGATCGTCGCGCAGGATCTCGCCGATCGGTTCGGGATCGCCTCCCCGCGACTGGCGGTCGCCGGCCTTAATCCGCATGCGGGCGAGAATGGCGCGATCGGCCATGAGGACGATGATATCATCCACCCGGCGATCGGCAGGCTGCGTGACGAGGGCATCGATGCGTTTGGCCCCCTGCCCGCCGACACCATGTTCCACGACGATGCGCGTGATCGATACGACGTGGCGATCTGCATGTATCACGACCAGGCACTGATACCGGCCAAAGCCCTCGGCTTCGACGACAGCGTCAACGTAACGCTCGGGCTTCCCTTCATCCGCACCTCGCCTGACCACGGAACGGCTTTCGGTCTCGCGGGCAGCGGTTTTGCCAAGGAAACCAGCCTCGTTGCAGCCTTGCGGATGGCTGATCGAATGGCGCATGCGCGGGATGCATCTCGCTGATGGCCGCGCTCGATGGACTGCCGCCGCTGCGCGACGTGATTGCGCGCCATGGACTGGATGCCAAGAAGGCGCTCGGACAGAACTTCCTGCTCGATCTGAACCTGACCCAGAAGGTGGCCCGCAATGCCGGGTCACTTGAAGGTGTGACGGTGATCGAGGTCGGGCCAGGTCCGGGCGGCCTTACCCGGGCAATCCTTGCTTTAGGCGCGAAGAAGGTCATTGCCATCGAGCGTGATCCGCGCTGCCTACCGGCTCTGCAGGAAATTGCCGAGCATTATCCCGGTCGCCTCGAGGTGATCGAAGGTGATGCGCTGAAGACCGATTTCGAGAGCCTGGCTCCAGGCGAGCCGGTGAAGATCATCTCGAACCTGCCCTACAATGTCGGTACGCAGTTGCTGGTCAACTGGCTGTTGCCAGACCAATGGCCGCCCTTCTGGCAGTCCCTGACATTGATGTTCCAGAAGGAAGTCGGGCAGCGGATCGTGGCGCGCGAGGACGACAATCATTACGGCAGGCTCGGCGTGCTCTGCGGCTGGCGGACAGAGGCGCACATGGCCTTCGACATCCCGCCGCAAGCCTTCACGCCGCCGCCCAAGGTGACCTCGACCGTGGTCCATCTGGTCCCGATCGAGAAGCCCCTGCCCTGTGATCCGGACAAGCTGGAAAAGGCGACGCAGGCTGCTTTCGGCCAGCGTCGCAAGATGCTCCGGCAAAGCCTCAAGCCTATCGGCGGGGAAGCATTGCTCGCCCGCGCCGAGATCGATCCTCAACGCCGGGCGGAAACGCTCAGCGTCGAGGAATTCTGCCGGATCGCCAATCTGCTCTGACTACCCGGCTCTTCGTCAGGCGGCCTCGCGGCCGCGCTGACGATTCTCGTTTCCAGGCAATTTGAACATGGCGATCTGACCGTTGAGCCGGTCGGCTTCAGTCGCCACGCTTGACGTTGCTGCACTCGCTTCCTCAACCATCGCCGCATTCTGCTGGGTCACCTGGTCCATCTGGCTGACGGCCTGACTGATCTCGTTGAGCGCTGCCGACTGCTCCTTTGCAGCCGAAACGATGGCCGTGACGCGTTCGTTGATCTTCATCACATGATCTTCGATGCCCTTCAGCGTGTCGCCGGTTTCGTTGACCAGCCGAACCCCGGCCTCTACCTCCTGCGCCGAGCGATTGATCAGTGCCTTGATCTCGCGGGCGGCGTTGGCAGACCGCTGGGCGAGTTCGCGGACTTCCTGCGCGACGACGGCAAAGCCCTTGCCGGCCTCCCCTGCCCGGGCGGCCTCGACGCCGGCATTCAGGGCCAGAAGGTTGGTCTGGAAGGCGATTTCATCGATGACCGAGATGATCTGGCTGATCTGCCCGGAGGACTGTTCGATATGGTGCATGGCCTTCACCGTATCCGCCACGACGGCACCGGATTTCTGGGCGGTCACGCTTGCTTCGCGCACCAGATGGCCTGCCTCTTCCGCACGTTGCGTGGAACTCGTCATGGTCGTGGTGATCTGGGTGATCGAAGCGGCAGCCTCTTCCAGAGCGGCAGCCTGGCGTTCGGTACGGCGGGCGAGGTCGTCGGCTGCCAGCTGCAGTTCCTGCGAGCCGCCATGCAACTGTCCGGTACTCTCGCGGATGGTCGACATCACGCCGCACAGCCGCTCCATCGAGCCGTTGAAGCTTATGCGAAGCGGATCGAGAGAGGGCGCAAAGGGTTTGGAGAGACGATAGCCGATTTCCCCCGCTGACAGCGCATCCAGGCCGCTGGCGAGTTGTTCAACCGCATAAGAGATCTCCGCGGCACGTTCTGCCCGTTCGCGTTCGGCCTCCAGTTCAGCCGCACGCTTGATCCGCTCGGCTGCTTCCTGCTCCTCGCGTTCCTTGACCATGCGGGCCTTGGCAAGCGCGATATATTCGGTGACGGCGCGTCCCATCTGGCCGATCTCGTCCTTGCTCTCGGCTCGGATCAGGTCGACTTCGACATTACCGGCGGCCAGATCATTCATCGTCCGTGTCAGGCGCCGCAGCGGACGCACGACGGTCAAGGACAGGGAGATGGCAAAGAAGCAGGCAAAGGTGAGCACCGTACTGGTGATCCCGGCAACACGCAGCAGATGATGGTACTCCTGATCAGCCATCCCCTGCGCATCCACGACAATGGTCGCCAGCGTCTCGTTTTCGAGTTCCTTCAGACGCTCTATGCGGCGCGCCGAACGCTCCAGCCACTCAGCGCTGTCGATAGCCGAGAGGTCAGCCGACAGGCCACCCACCATCATCTTCGAGCGGATATCCTCGACTGCCTCCGCATCCGGCGTATGCAGCGATTCACGGTAGTGTTCGCGATCCTCGTCCGGCAGCAGTTCGAGATACTGGTCGATCAGTGATTTCTGCGAACCGAACATGCCGATGAAATCGAGATAATGCGCCTCGTCGAACTTGCCTTCCGAGATGAAGGCATGCCCCAGATTACGCTCCTGGCCTGCCACTTCCTTGGCGTTCATAAGCAGGCTGTAGGCCATCATCTTGCCGACCACGCCCTTGGCGCCGGCAGCGAGCGAGAACTCGCGCGAGACATTCATGAGCCGGTGAACGAGATCGGTGTAGTAGACGAATACTTCTGCGGGCGCCAAGGTCAGATTGTCGGTCGAGGACCGGATCTGCGGAAGCTTCGCCAGCACCGCCGTGAGCTCCTCTTCGTGGCGCATCAGTGTCGGATCGCCCTCGGCCTTCATGTCGGCGAGAACCTGGTCCATCTTGTCGAGGGCGGGCGCACCGGCGGTTCGGGCGGCCTCAAGTTCGGCGCCATGCTCCCGTCCCTTGGAGGCGAGCAGGCCCACCGCTTCGGCGCGTTCCGCCTGGAGCGCATGCACGAAATCACCGATCACGCCGAGATCGGCGCTGACGATGTTCAGATGGCGAGCATGCTGATAGGCAGTAAACGTCGTATTGATTTCGACATAGGCCAGACCGGCCAGAGCCACGAGCGGTATGGCAAGCGCCACCGCGAGGCGCCAAGTCACTGAAACATCCGTCAGTCGCATCTCGATCCCCAGCGTTGCATCGGTTTTTACTAAAATTACGCAACCATAGCGTCATCAGGATCATGCGTTGCAATGGTTAAACATTAGTCATTCTGAAATTGAGAAAATTGAGAGATGATGCCGTTTCTTTGGCTTTCAGTTCGCGAAACGTCCAGCAACTGAGCCAGCGGCCTCGTCGATCAACCATGTGGCCAGCAGATTGACGGCTTCGCTGCTGCTGCCCGGCACAAGCCAGTAACCACGCCCTTGGACCGCCATCACCTCACCCGCCACGACCAGCAAATTGGCCTCGAGCAGCTGATCCACGACGCCCAGCCAGCCGAGAGCCACACCCTGCCCAGCCATGGCGGCCTGAACCACGAGCGCATAGGTGTTGAAGCGGAGATCGCCCGGACTGTCCTGCAGGCTTTCGCCCCGTTGCAACCGCGACAAGTATGCAGGCCAGTCGAGCCAAGGCGAGACGTGCTCGGCTTCGAGATGAATCAGGGGACATTGCCGGATGGGCAGGCCCGGACCATCCTTGAGGCTTTGCGCCAGGATGGGCGTGCAGACAGGCACGACCCGTTCGGGCATCAGCAGGCGGGCATCGGCGCCGAACTCGCTGCCCGTGCCGAAGGCGACGGCGAGATCCGCATCCTCGCGCCAATGGTGCCCGAGGCGCTGGGTTGCGACGATCTGCAAATCGATTTCCGGATGGCTTTGCCGAAAGACATGCATGCGAGGAATGAGCCAAAGGCTGGAGAAGGCGTAATCCGTGGCGAGCCGCACGGTGGGTCTTCTGCGCGCAGCACGCACGCTGCGCTGCAGGGCATCCACCTCCGACACCGTGCGTTCCGCAATCGCGAGCAGTCGCCGCCCTTCATCAGTGTATCTGACGCCCCTGTGCAGGCGATGCAGCAAGGGCTGACCAAATCGTTGCTCCAGAAGGCGGATCTGATAGCTCACGGCCGGCTGGGTCAGACCGAGCGCTTCGGCTGCGGCCGACAGGGAGCCTTTCCGGTCGATCTCGACCAGCAGTCGCATCCAGGCGAGATCGATCAGCGCTTCAGACATAAATTTTCTCTATGTGAAACATCAAAATTCTCCCGCTTCACAGGTGAATGGTGCGGCTCTTGAATAAGGGTAACCAATATCACAAAAAGAGGGAACCATCATGCGCAAGACACTTACGTCCGGCACACGCCTTAGCGGGCTCGCCGCTCTGGCAATGCTGTTGATTACCACCACTGCGGCCGCTGCGGACGCCGAGAGCTGCAAGGTCGTCCGGTTGTCCGATCCGGGCTGGACCGACATCACGGCGACCAATGGTGTCGCCTCGGTCGTTCTCGATGCGCTCGGCTATGAGCCCGATGTGAAGACGCTATCCGTGCCGATCGGCTATCAGTCGATGAAGAACGGCGAGATCGACGTGTTTCTCGGCAACTGGATGCCCGCTCAGCAGGCCTTCATCGACGACCTGAACGCTGCACAGGCGATCGAAGTGCTGGCGAAGAACCTGGAAGGTGCAAAGTTCACTCTCGCTGTCCCGACCGCGGTTGCAGACAAGGGCATCAAGGATTTCGCCGATCTCGGCAAGAATCCCGACGAGTTCGAAAGCAAGATCTACGGCATCGAGCCGGGCGCGCCGGCCAATGCGAACATCCAGAAGATGATCGATGCCGGCGAATTCGGTCTGAAGGGCTGGGAACTTGTCGAGTCCGGCGAGCAGGCGATGCTGGCCCAGGTCGAGCGCGCCACGAAGGAAGGCAAGGGCGTGGTCTTCCTCGCCTGGGCGCCGCATCCGATGAACGAACGGTTCAACCTCACCTATCTTTCGGGCGGCGACGCCTATTTCGGCGCGAATTTTGGCGGCGCGGAAGTCTATACGCTGGCCCGCACTGGCTGGAGCGGCAACTGCCCGAACGCTGCCACCCTCTTCAAGCAGATGACCTTCGACGTCTCGATGGAAAACGTCTTGATGGGCGAGATCCTCGGCGGCAAGGATTCGAAGGAAGCCGCAACGGAATGGCTGAAGGCCAATCCTGCCGTCATGGATGGCTGGCTGAAGGGCGTGACGACCTTTGACGGCCAGCCGGGTGACGCGGCGGTCAAATCCGCTCTCGGTCTTTGAGGTCGTATCCAGTGACATCACGCCCCAATATTCTGATCCTGATGGTGGATCAGGCCAACGGCACCTTCTTTCCGGATGGTCCCGCCGACTTCCTGCATGCCCCGCATCTCAAGTCCCTGGCGAAGCGCTCCGTGCGCTTCGCCAACACTTATACGGCAAGCCCGCTCTGCGCACCGGCGCGTGCCTCCTTCATGTCCGGGCAATTGCCGAGCCGGACCCGCGTCTACGACAATGCGGCGGAATTCGCCTCCGATATCCCGACCTATGCGCATCACCTCAGGGCTGCCGGTTATCAAACCAGCCTGTCGGGCAAGATGCATTTCGTCGGGCCTGACCAGCTGCACGGTTTCGAGGAGCGGTTGACGACCGACATCTATCCCGCCGATTTCGGCTGGACCCCCGACTATCGCAAGCCGGGCGAGCGGATCGACTGGTGGTACCATAATCTGGGTTCCGTCACGGGCGCCGGCGTTGCCGAGATCACCAACCAGATGGAGTATGACGACGAGGTGGCCTACAACGCCACGCGACGGCTTTACGACCTGTCGCGCGGACACGACGAGCGTCCCTGGTGCCTGACGGTCAGCTTCACCCATCCACACGACCCCTATGTTGCGCGGCGAAAATATTGGGATCTCTACGAGGGCTGCGACGCCCTGCAGCCGAGTGTGCCTGCGATCCCCTATGACGAACAGGATCCGCATTCGCAGCGCCTGATGGATGCCTGTGACCACCTCGCCTTCGACATCACGGACGAGCACATACGCCGTGCGCGGCAAGGCTACTTCGCCAATATCTCCTATGTCGACGACAAGATCGGCGAGATCCTCGACGTGCTCGAGCGCACCCGGATGGCGGAGAACACGATCATTCTCTTCGTCTCCGACCATGGCGACATGCTTGGCGAGCGAGGCCTCTGGTTCAAGATGAACTTCTTCGAGGGCTCCGCGCGGGTACCGATGATGATGGCTGTGCCCGGGATCGAGGGACGCCTGGTAACAACGCCGGTCTCGACGCTCGATGTGACGCCGACGCTTGCCGGTCTCGCAGGCATCGACATCTCGACGATCAAGGACTGGACCGACGGCGAGGACCTGATGCCGCTTGCGACCGGCACTGGCGGCCGCAGCATTGTTCCGATGGAATATGCGGCGGAGGGCACGGTGAGTCCCATGGTCGGGCTTCGAAACGAGCGTCACAAACTGACGCTCTGTGCGGCGGATCCACCGATCCTGACCGATCTAGAAGCTGATCCCTGTGAGATGACCAACCTCGCTCACGATCCGGCGGCGGCAAGCGTGTTCGAGGCATTGCGGGAGGAAGCAGCCCGACGTTGGGATCTGATGCGTTTCGATGCCGCTGTGCGGGAAAGTCAGGCGCGGCGACACATCGTCTATACGGCGTTGCGCAACGGCGCCTATTTCCCCTGGGACTACCAGCCGCTGCAGAAGGCCTCGGAGCGCTATATGCGCAACCATATGGACCTCAACATTCTCGAAGAAAGTCAGCGCTTCCCAAGAGGCGAATGATCCAAACAAGAAGGGCGGCCGAGATAATCGGGCCGCCCTTTTCAATGAATCAGAGACAATCTCAGGCGATCAGACCTTCAACAAAGTCGAAGAGGCCATGGCGACGATCGCGGCGCAGGCGCTCGGCCTTGACGATGGACTGGACGGCATCGAAGGCGGAGTTCAGGTCGTCATTGACGATGACATAGTCATATTCGCGCCAGTGCTTGATCTCTGAGCGGGAATTGTTGAGGCGTGTCTGGATGACCTCCTCCGTATCCTCTGCACGGCGATGAAGGCGCGACTGCAGTTCGGCCATGGTCGGCGGCAGGATGAAGATCGAGACGACATCGGCCGACATCTTTTCCTGTAGCTGCTGGGCGCCCTGCCAATCGATATCGAAGAGCATGTCGCGGCCCTCGCCCATGGCCGTCTCGACGGCCTCACGCGGCGTACCATAGTAGTTGCCGTGCACCTGCGCCCATTCGAGCAGCGAGTCGCTATCGCGGAGCCGTTCGAATTCGCGCTGGGAGACGAAGTGGTAGTGAACACCCTCGATCTCGCTCTGGCGGCGCTGCCGGGTCGTCACACTGACCGAGAGGCTGATCTGCTGGTCGCGATCCATCAAGGTGCGGGCGATCGTCGACTTTCCGGCGCCCGAGGGCGAGGAGATGACGAGCATCAGGCCGCGCCTTGCGATCTTGACGGAGGTGGGGGCGGCAGCGGCCATGGACTACTCCAGATTCTGAACCTGTTCGCGGAACTGGTCGATGACGACCTTCAATTCGATGCCGGCGGCAGTGACTGCGACGGCATTGGACTTGGAACAGATAGTATTTGATTCGCGGTTAAATTCCTGCGCCAGGAAATCGAGCTTGCGGCCGACGGGACCACCAACGGACAACAGTTCGCGGGCCGCCGTCACATGGGCCTTGAGGCGATCGATTTCCTCACGCAGATCCGCCTTGGTGGTGATCAGGGCGATTTCCTGATGCAGGCGGTCGCGGTCGAGGCCGCTCGTCCCGTCCATCAGGCTCGCAAGCTGCGTTTCAAGCCGGCGGGCAATCTCATCGGGCGAACGCGACGGATCCGCCTCGATCTGCAGGGCAAGCTGTTCGATCCTGGCGATATGCTCTTCGAGGATCCGGCGCAGTGCCGCCCCCTCGGTCGTGCGCATGTCGACCAGTGCGGAGATAGAGCGTTCGAGGCCGGCGAGAATGTCCGCGTCACGCTCGGCGATCGCTTCGGCATCATCAGTCGCTTCGCGCATGTCGACGAGCCCTCGGATCGACAGGAGTGTGTCCAGCCTGAGCGGAGCCGGGTCCAGTACGTCGGGTCCGAGCTCGTTGCGCAACGCGAGAACGGCCGCCAGTGCATCATGATTGAGCACCGCTTCGACGCGGTTTTCACTGACCGTCACGCTGAGGCCGATCTGCAGATTGCCGCGCGTCAGGCGCTCGCTGGCAAGGCGACGGATATCCGTCTCCAGGGCTTCGTGCCCCTGCGGCAGGCGCGTGCGCAGGTCGAGCCCCTTGCCGTTCACCGAGCGCAGTTCCCAGGCCCAGCGATAACGACCGGACGAGCCCTCGACCCGGGCGAAGCCCGTCATGGATTGCAGTGTCATGTCCCCGCCCCTTACCGCCGGTCTCAGTTATTGGCCGACGGATCGACTTCCGGATCTACATCCAGTGTGGCTGGCGGCGTTTGAGCGCGCTCGGCCTCGATCTTGCGCCAGCGACGGACATTCGCATTGTGCTCATCGAGCGTCTTGGCGAAGGCGTGACCACCGGTTCCGTCGGCGACGAAATAGAGATCATCCGTCTTCCACGGATGGGCGACCGCTTCGAGGGCAGCACGGCCCGGATTGGCGATCGGGCCTGGCGGCAGCCCCCTGATCACATAGGTGTTGTAGGGCGTTTCCTTGCGGATGTCCGACTGATAGATCGGGCGATCTGCCGGTTTGCCGTCACCACCGAACAGGCCATAGATGATCGTCGGGTCCGACTGGAGCCGCATGCGCTTGTTCAACCGGTTGATGAAGACCGAGGCAACATGGGCACGTTCGTCGTCCTTGCCGGTTTCCTTTTCGACGATAGAAGCCAGCGTGACGAACTCTTCCTTGGTCGTGACAGGCAGATCCGGATCGCGCTTCTCCCAAATCTGGTCGATCAGCCGCTCCTGGGCGGCCCGCATCTGGGCAACGATCTCGGCACGGTTCGTGCCGCGCGTGAACTTGTAGGTATCTGGACGCAGGCTGCCTTCCGGCGGAAGCTCCGCAGGCAGGTCGCCTTCAAGCACCGGATCGGCGGCAAGTCGCAGGAACATCTGTTTGACAGTCAGGCCTTCCGGGAAGGACACCGAATACAGGATGGACTTGCCGGATTCGAGAAGCGCCGTGATCTCCTTCATCGAAGAGCCGGCCTTGATCTCATATTCGCCGGCCTTCAGCGTCTGGCCGTCCGTGAGGTAGGTCGTCGTGACATAGCGATAGATGCGGGCGTCAGAGACGATGCCGTTGCGTTCCAGGTTGTTGGCGATCTCGGCGAGGCCAGCACCGCTGCGCACGACGAAATTGGTGTTGGCGACGAGCGGACCGGGCTTCTGGTAGCTGTCCATGACGTAGAAGAAGCCGGCCACGGCCACGACGCTGACAAAGACCACCATGGTCATCAGGAAGTTCAGGAAGATCACCAGCTGGCTGCGCGCCTTGCGCGACCGGCGCGGCGGCTGCGGCACGCGCTCGGGGCGCAGGGCCTCGTTCGGCGACTTCGGAATGAAGGGTCCCTTGCCCGGCTGGGTCTCGGCATCGCGGCCGAAGGAGACACCGTTGTTCTGGCTACCGCCGTTCTGGCTGTTGTCGGTCACCGGCAATCCTTCTTTGTTTCGCACTCGCGGCTGTTTTATCCAGCAATGCGGCAAAAATCCGGGTCATCGTCCGGCACAGGTGCGCCGGGCGTTGGCATGATTTCTACCCGCTAAAAGTGGTGGCGGGCAAGAGCGCCCAGCCTTCATCCAGTGCAATCGCGGGCGGCAGATCAGCGACCGGCCGCCCGGGTGCGATCAGGCCTCGTAGCGCTTCAGCACGAGCGAGGCATTGGTCCCGCCGAAGCCGAAGGAATTCGACAGGGCAACATTGATCTCGCGCTTTCTCGCCTTGTGCGGCACGAGGTCGATCTTGGTATCGACATCGGGAGTGTCGAGGTTAAGCGTCGGCGGCGCGATGTTGTCGCGGATCGCCAGCGCCGAGAAGATTGCTTCCACCGCACCGGCCGCACCAAGCAGGTGACCGATGGCCGACTTGGTCGACGACATCGAGACATTTTCGGCATGATCGCCGAGCAGGCGCTCGACGGCACCCAGCTCGATCGTATCGGCCATGGTCGAGGTGCCGTGGGCGTTGATGTAGTCGATGTCGGACGGCTTCAGACCGGCACGCTTCAGCGCCATGGTCATGCAGCGGAACGCACCGTCACCATCCTCGGAGGGAGCCGTGATGTGGAAGGCGTCGCCCGAGAGACCATAGCCGACGACTTCGGCATAGATCTTGGCGCCACGGGCCTTGGCGTGTTCCAGTTCTTCCAGAACGACGATGCCGGCACCCTCACCCATGACGAAACCGTCACGGTCCTTGTCATAGGGACGCGAGGCGGCGGTCGGATTGTCGTTGCGGGCGGTCGACAGCGCCTTGCAGGCGGCAAAGCCGGCGAGCGAGATGCGGCTGATTGGCGATTCGGTACCGCCGGCGACCATCACGTCGGCATCGCCGAGCGCGACCAGACGGGCAGCATCGCCGATCGCATGGGCGCCGGTCGAGCAGGCCGTCACGACGGAATGGTTCGGGCCACGCAGCTTGTGGCGGATCGAAACCTGGCCGGAGGCGAGGTTGATCAGGCGGCCCGGAATGAAGAAGGGCGAGAGGCGACGCGGCCCCTTGTCGCGCAGGATGTGGCCGGCTTCGACAATGCCTTCGAGGCCGCCGATGCCGGAGCCGATCAGGACGCCCGTGGCACACTCTTCTTCGTAGTTCTTTGGTTCCCAGCCGGCATCCTTCAACGCCATATCGGCTGCAGCAAGGGCATAGATGATGAAGGCGTCAACCTTGCGCTGGTCCTTGGGCTCCATCCAGTCGTCGGGGTTCCAGGCGCCCTCGCCTTCGGTCGGGATGCGGCAGGCGATCTTGGCCGGCAGGTCCTCAACCTCAAATTCCGTGACCAGGCGGGCACCGCTCTGGCCGGCCAGTAGCCGCTGCCAGGTCAGTTCCGTTCCACATCCCAGAGGCGATACCATGCCGGTACCGGTGATGACGACACGTCTCATCGTGCGAAGCCCACCCTAAATTGGTTGACCGAAGTCACTGTAAACAAAGGTCCAGATACAACAAGGCCCGCTCATCGCGGGCCCAAGCGGATAGGACGGGCTCGCGCCCGCCTTCCGCAGCAGTGTGATCGATCAGGCCTGGGCCTTCTCGATGAACTTGACAGCGTCGCCGACCGTCAGGATCGAGTCAGCTGCATCGTCCGGGATCTCGACGCCGAATTCTTCTTCGAAGGCCATGACGAGTTCGACGGTGTCGAGCGAGTCAGCGCCCAGATCGTCGATGAAGCTGGCGCCTTCGACGACCTTTTCAGCGTCAACGCCGAGATGATCAACTACAATTTTCTTCACGCGTTCTGCGATATCGCTCATGTCGGTATCCTCGACCTTCTAAAATTCAGAGGGAGCCTTAATGGCGTCCCTACCCTGCATTCAGCCAGTGACGCTTTCGTCCCACCAGCAAACCTGTTCGGCCCTGACCCAGAGCGGTTTATGCAAACAAAAGCATAAACTTCGGCTCATGAGACGGAGCAACTGCTCACAGTCATGGCCCGCTTAACACGGTTTAAGCGCGCCGCAAAGCCAGAAATTCGCACCCTCGCCTTGGTCAACATCCTATTGCGCAGGGGCTGTTTCCGGCAATGTTATCAGATCATCGCCATGCCGCCATTCACGTGCAGCGTCTGGCCCGTCATGTAGGCAGCCTCGTTGGAGGCGAGGTAAACGACGGCGGACGCGACTTCTGCGCCCGTGCCCATGCGCTTCATCGGGATGGCGCCCATGATCGCATCCTTCTGCTTGTCGTTCAGCTTGCCGGTCATGGCGCTTTCGATGAAGCCCGGCGCCACGCAGTTGACCGTCACGTTGCGGGTCGCGATTTCCTGGGCGAGCGACTTGGAAAAGCCGATCATGCCGGCCTTGGAGGCGCAGTAATTGGCCTGGCCCGGATTGCCGGTCACGCCGACGATCGAGGTGATGTTGATGATGCGGCCGAAGCGGCGGCGCATCATCGGATGGGTCAGCTCGCGCGTCAGGCGGAAGACGGCGGTCAGGTTGACTTCGAGCACCGCATCCCAGTCGGCATCCGACATGCGGACGAACAGGCCGTCCTTGGTGATGCCGGCATTGTTCACGAGGATGTCGACGCCTTCGAGTTCAGCCTCGGCCTTTTCGCCGAGCGCCTTGACTTCGTTGCGATCGGAGAGGTTGGCCGGGAAGATCTTGACGCGATCGCCGAGCTCGGCGGCCAGTGCTTCCAGCTTTTCGACGCGCGTGCCGTGCAGGCCGACAATTGCGCCCTGGGCATGCAGCTGGCGGGCAATTTCTTCGCCGATGCCGCCGGTGGCGCCAGTCACGAGGGCCTTGCGGCCGGTCAGATCGAACATGGTCGGGTTCCTTGTTATTCGTTGAGGCGGTCAGCCGTTGAGGGCGGCGAGCGCTGCGTCGATGTCGGCCGGGCCGTTGACGGCCACACCGCTGATGTTCTTGTCGATGCGGCGGGCAAGACCTGTCAGGACCTTGCCGGCACCCACTTCATAAAGCGTGGTGACGCCATTGGCGCCAAACCACTCCACCGTTTCGCGCCAGCGCACCTGACCGGTGACCTGCTCGACGAGCAGATCGGCGATCTCGGCAGCGGAGGTGACGGGGGCTGCACGCACATTAGCGATCAGCGGCACGATGGGGTCTTTCTTCTCGACCTTGGAAAGGGCCTCGCGCATGGCGTCGGCTGCCGGGCCCATGAGTGCCGAATGGAAGGGTGCAGAGACCGGCAGCATGATGGCGCGCTTGGCGCCCTTTTCGGTGGCGAGTGCTGCGGCCTTCTCGACGGCGGCCTTACCGCCGGAGATGACAAGCTGTCCGCCGCCATTGTCATTGGCGATCTGGCAGGGACCGATTGCGGAGGCTTCAGCGCAGATCGCCTGCACATCGCCGTGCTCCAAACCGATGATCGCGGCCATCGCGCCTTCACCCACGGGGACGGCGGCCTGCATGGCATTGCCACGAATGCGCAGGAGACGCGCGGTGTCGCCGATCGAGAAGGTGCCGGCAGCGCAGAGCGCGGAATACTCGCCGAGCGAATGGCCGGCGACGTAGGCAACCTTGGACTTGAGATCCAGGCCCTTGGCCTCCAGCACGCGGATGACTGCCATCGAGACGGCCATCAGCGCCGGCTGGGCATTGGCGGTCAGCGTCAGCGTCTCTTCCGGACCATTCCACATGATATCGGAGAGTTTCTGGCCGAGCGCTTCATCGACTTCTTCGAAAACGGCGCGGGCCTCGGCAAAACTGTCGGCAAGGTCCTTGCCCATTCCGACAGCCTGACTGCCCTGACCCGGAAAGGTGAATGCGACTGACATGGGCGTTTCTCCCTTGGTTTTTCCCTGTCAATTCACAGTTGGCCCTTGCGAGTCAAGCCTTGGCACCATTCCTCGACCGCCCGAAACACCGGAAATAGAGGGCTGTTCCACAGCTATCGACATCTTGCGATGCATCAATTTCTGACTAGATTGCTGCGGAACTCATCCCGCCTCCCAAGGCAATCCCTCCACATCAGAGGCTTCCCCCATGAAGATGAACCGGCTCGGCCGAACCGATATCCTTGTTTCCGAGATCTGCCTGGGCACCATGACCTGGGGCTCACAGAACACGCACGAGGAAGCCTACCAGCAGATGGATTACGCACTCGACCACGGCGTCAATTTCTTCGACACGGCCGAGCTTTATCCGACGACGCCACTTTCGGCGGAGACCTATGCCGACACCGAACGCCTGATGGGCGACTGGTTTGAAAAGTCGGGCAAGCGCGATCAAGTCGTGCTCGCGACCAAGGTCGCCGGCCCCGGCCGCCCCTACATCCGCGAGGGCAAGCCGATCACCGGCGCCGTGGTCAGGCAAGCGCTCGACGCCAGCCTGACACGGCTGAAGACCGACTATGTCGATCTCTACCAGATCCACTGGCCGAACCGCGGGCATTTCCACTTCCGTGGCGCCTGGAACTACAATCCTTACAAACAGGATAAGACAAGGGCCTCTGCCGACATCGCGGAAATCCTGGATGCCTTGGGCGACTGTGTGAAGGCCGGCAAGCTTCGGGCCGTCGGACTGTCCAACGAGACCACCTGGGGCACACAGAAATATCTGACGCTTGCCGAAGCCAAGGGGCTTCCGCGTGTCGCCACGATCCAGAACGAGTATAATCTGCTCTATCGCCACTACGATCTCGATCTGGCTGAACTTTCTCATCACGAAGACGTTGGCTTGCTCGCCTATTCACCGCTCGCGGGTGGTATTCTCTCGGGCAAATATCTCGACGGAAAGAAGCCGGCGGGCTCGCGTGGCTCGATCAACGGCGATATTGGCGGCCGCCTCGTGCCGCATCAGGAAGCGGCAACGCGCGCCTATGTCGAGCTTGCGGCCAAGCATGAAATTGATCCCTCCGCCATGGCGCTCGCCTTCTGCCTGACGCGCCCGTTCATGGCCTCCGTGATCATCGGCGCCACGACGATGGAGCAGTTGAAGACCAATATCGACGCTGCGGAGCTGACACTCTCAGACGAAGTGATGCAGGAGATCGCCAAGATCCATCGTCTCTATCCGATGCCGATCTGACGACACGAATACCGGGAAGCCGTCCGACAAACAAAAACGTGAACGGACGTGACCTAAACATCGCCGCAGTGCATCACCACCTGCGGCGACGATCACATATCGGCCGTTTGGGCCTTGTTTTATGGGGGTTTGTCTTGGATTACCTGTTCGTGGCCGGGGGCCTGGTCGGCCTTTATTTCGGGGCCGAATGGCTCTTGCGCGGTGCAATCGGCGTGGCGCAGAAGCTCGCCATACCGACGCTGATCGTTTCGCTCGTGATCGTTGGCTTCGGCACATCCATGCCGGAGCTGCTGGTCTCCGTCCGCGCCGCCCTCACCGGTTCATCCGACATCGCCATCGGCAACGTGGTCGGCTCCAATACGGCCAACATTCTCCTGATCGTCGGAGCCTGTGCGATGATTTTTCCGATCACGCATTGGGACAAGGGCGTGAAACGCGACACCTATGTGATGATCGGCGCTGCCGTTCTGCTGCTGGGTCTCGTCCAGTTCGAGGCCATCGGGCGAATCGCAGGCCTCCTTATGGTCGCAGGTCTGATCGCCTACATCCTATACGCCTATGTTCAGGGTAAGGGCGCGGTCGAAGAACTGGCGGATGAAGACGTGAAGCACGAGACACTCGGCACGGGCTTCATGACCCTTTTGATTGTCGGCGGCCTGGCCACGCTGTTTATCGGCGCCGAACTGCTGGTCCGCGGTGCGACCAATCTCGCCCGCGACTTCGGCGTCTCCGAAGCCGTCATCGGCCTCACCGTCGTTGCCGTCGGCACCTCGCTGCCGGAGCTTGCCACCGGCATCATGTCTGCGCTGCGCAAGCATTCCGATATCATGATCGGCAACATCGTCGGATCGAACATCTTCAACATCCTGTTCATTCTGGGTGTGACCTCCGTCATTCAGCCGATCTCGGTCGATCCGCGATTCGGCAGTTTCGACGTCCCAGTCATGCTGGGCGTCACCATCGGCTTCGCCTTCCTGCTTCTTGCGCATCTGGGCGTGCGCAGATTGACGGCCGGCGCGATGCTCGTGGCCTATGTCGGATACACGCTCGCACTGGTTCAGGTCTGACGTACCAGCGCCATTGCAAACCTTGACACGGGCCGCCGGCATAAAATGCCGTGCGGCCCTTGCTTTTGTGGCTAAACCGCGTATAAGCGCGCCGTTCACAACACCCGGTCTCTGGCTGGTGGCTGAACGGAGGGCTGGCAGGCCGATAAGGCTTGCAGCAGGAACCAGAAGGGTTTCCGGTCTCCCGTGTCTCCGCTCTCGACCGTCTCGAACACAACACTTTTCTTGCCGCGGCACACGCCGCACAGGAGCAGTCTGTGAGGCTTAGCGCCGGATCCGGGTGACGACAACCGCAAGAAAAGGCAAAGCTTACATGGCTCTTTACGAACACGTATTCCTTGCCCGGCAGGATATGTCCGCTCAGCAGGTTGATGCCCTCGTCGAACAGTACAAGGGTGTCATCGAAGCTAACGGCGGCAAGGTCGGGCGCGTAGAAAACTGGGGCCTCAAGTCCCTCACCTACCGCATCAAGAAGAACCGCAAGGCTCACTACGCCCTGATGGACATCGATGCTCCGGCACCGGCCGTCCATGAAATGGAGCGCCAGATGCGCATCAACGAAGACATTCTTCGTTACATGACCATCGCTGTTGAAGCCCACGAAGAAGGCCCGTCTGCCATGATGCAGAAGCGCGACCGTGACGACCGTCCGCGTCGTGACGGCGACGATCGTGGCCCGCGTCGCGATTTCGGCGACCGTGGCGATCGTGGTCCGCGTCCGGACCGTGGCCCGCGTGAAGGTGGCTTCGAGCGTCGTCCGCGCGAAGACCGCGCGTAATCTGAGCAATAGGAGAACACACAATGGCTGATGCATCCTCTTCTCAGGCACGTCGTCCTTTCCATCGTCGTCGCAAGACCTGCCCCTTCTCGGGCGCAAACGCTCCGCGCATCGACTACAAGGACGTCCGTCTCCTGCAGCGCTACATTTCCGAGCGCGGCAAGATCGTTCCGTCGCGTATCACCGCAGTTTCCCAGAAGAAGCAGCGCGAACTGGCCCAGGCCATCAAGCGCGCCCGTTTCCTCGGCCTGCTGCCTTACGTCGTAGCGT
This sequence comes from Agrobacterium sp. MA01, assembly GCF_009650195.1. Classification (NCBI taxonomy): domain Bacteria; kingdom Pseudomonadati; phylum Pseudomonadota; class Alphaproteobacteria; order Hyphomicrobiales; family Rhizobiaceae; genus Agrobacterium; species Agrobacterium sp. MA01. The sequence continues at coordinate 1,204,319 of NZ_CP045854.1, read as the reverse complement.
AATCTGATCCGAAGCCTGCCGGCTCTCCGCCGGCGGGCTTCATCCCTTCCGCGTTGGGCGCGGATCGGAACCGACCGCCAGATGGCGCGATTGCCGCGACGTCAGGTGAAAACCCATGTTGGGGATGGCTCTTGCGAGATCGCGTTAGCCCCTCCCCTAACTGCTAGAACAGCAGGACAGCGACATTGAAGAACCTGGATGCGAAATCGCTGACGACCGGCTTTGTTGCCGGCATTACCGCCGCCCTGCTCGTGCTGGGTGCTGCGGCACAGCCCACGCTTGCCTCCATCCTCTATGCTGCTTCCGCCCTTCCCGTTCTGATCGTCGGCCTCGGCTGGGGCAATGCCGCCGCCATCACCGCGATCGTGACGGCCGCCCTTCTCGGTATGGTCAGCGTATCGCCGACATTTGCCTTCGGCATGACAATCTTCACGCTTGGGCCGGCCGGCTGGCTGGCACACCTGTCGAGCCTGGCGCGTCCAGCGTCCGAAATCGGCGGCCCTGACCACCTGATCGCCTGGTATCCGCTTTCCGATATTCTTCTTCAGCTCTGTGCTTTCGTGTCGATCGCCGTCGTCGTGCTCGGCGTGATCATCGGCTTTGGTCCGGAATTCACGGGCCAGCTTGTTGATGCGATGACGCAGGCGATGAGCACGCAGGATCCGGCCATGCTGCCCGATGCCGTGGCGCTCGAGCAGTTGAAGCGGACCATGGTCATCCTGCTGCCGATCATCCAGGGCGGCACCTGGGTTCTGCTGCTGACGATGATGTATTACATCGCCATGCGCATCGTCACGGCTTCCGGCCGCAACAAGCGTCCGCGCGAAGACTTTCCGTCGGCGCTCCGGATGAACCGCAACACGGTCTTCATCTTCCTCGCCGGCATTGTCGCCTGCTTCATCGGCGGCGTGCCCGCCATGATCGGAGCCGTTGTCTGCGGCACCTTCGGCGCGGGCTTCCTGATGGCTGGCTTTGCCTCCATGCATCTCAAGACCCGGGGCAAGGACTGGCGCCTGCCGGCCCTCGTGCTCGCCTATCTCTCTTCGATCATGCTGCTTCCGCTCATGATCCCCTTCATCATCGGCCTTTCGGACACACGAAGGACCGTTGCCCTGACGCCGGCCGGCAAGGCCGACACTTCAAACTCCGACACTGACAACTGAAAGGAACAGGATCATGCAAGTCATTCTCCTCGAACGCATCGCAAAGCTCGGCCAGATGGGCGAAACCGTCAAGGTTCGCGACGGCTTCGCTCGTAACTTCCTGCTGCCGCAGGGCAAGGCGCTGCGCGCCAACGAAGCCAACAAGAAGCGTTTCGATGCCGAGCGCGCCACGCTCGAAGCCCGTAACCTCGAGCGCAAGTCGGAAGCCCAGACGGTTGCCGACGCTCTCGCCGGCAAGTCCTTCATCGTCGTCCGTTCGGCTGGCGAAACCGGCCAGCTCTACGGTTCGGTCGCTGCTCGTGACGTCGTCGAAATCCTGGCTGCCGAAGGCTTCAACATCGGCCGCAACCAGGTTGAACTGAACACCCCGATCAAGGCCATCGGCCTGCATCAGGTCACCCTGCACCTGCATGCGGAAGTCGAGTTGTCCGTCGAGCTCAACGTTGCCCGTTCGGCCGAAGAAGCCGAGCGCCAGTCCAAGGGCGAAAGCCTGACCTCGGCCGACGCCATCTACGGCGTTGACGAAGACGCTCTTCGTCCGGAAGACTTCTTCGATCCGGACGCAGACATGGACGGCGAAGACGACTGATTTTTCCGCCATCGCGGAGACGAAACGCCCGGATTTTTCCGGGCGTTTTTCGTTTGCGCTCTGCTAAAATGAACGCTCCAGATCGCCGATTCGGCTGATGTCACAGTCAACCGAAAAGATCGGATTGCTCGGCTTTTTCTAAAGTCGCGATTGGGTGCCTGTGAATCAATGTGGGTTGCTGCGCGGGCCATTCCGCTGGCCCAGGTTCTCGCTATGGTGCAGCCACCGCCGACACTCTGAACGGATATGAACGAATGAATGATGCTGCGCGCAAACTGAGCCCGGTCCAACCGACTGAGCCGCTCTATCGGGAGGCTCCGAACAATATCGAAGCCGAACAGGCCCTGCTCGGCGCCATTCTCGTCAACAACGATGCCTTCTACCGCGTTTCGGACTTCCTGAAGCCCGAGCATCTCTATGAGCCGCTGCACCGCAAGATCTTCGAGGTCGCCTCCGAGATCATCCGCATGGGCAAGACGGCAAACCCGGTCACGATCAAGACCTTCCTGCCGGCCGACCAGAAGGTCGGCGACCTTACCGTTGCGCAGTATCTCGCGCGGCTTGCTTCCGAAGCGGTCACAATCATCAATGCGGAGGACTATGGTCGCGCTATCTACGATCTCGCGCTGCGCCGCTCGCTGATCCAGATTGGCGAGGACGTCGTCAACATCGCCTACGACGCGCCGCTCGACATGCCGCCCCAGGCGCAGATCGAAGACACCGAGCGCCGTCTATTCGCGCTGGCCGAAAACGGACGCTACGACGGCGGCTTCCAGTCCTTCTCGGATGCGGTCGCCCAGGCCGTCGACATGGCAGGGGCTGCTTTCGAGCGTGACGGCAACCTCTCGGGCGTCTCCACCGGCATCATGTCGCTCGATGCCAAGATGGGCGGTCTGCAGCGTTCCGACTTGATCGTGCTCGCCGGTCGTCCGGGTATGGGCAAGACCTCGCTTGCGACCAACATCGCCTGGAACATCGCGGCCGCCTATGAGCCGGAAGTCCTGCCCGACGGCTCCTTCAAGGCAAAGAATGGCGGCGTGGTTGGCTTCTACTCGCTCGAAATGTCGGCCGAACAGCTGGCCACCCGTATCATGTCCGAGCAGACGGAAGTCTCCTCCTCGAAGATCCGCCGCGGTGACATCACCGAGCACGAATTCGAAAAGCTCGTCGGCTTTTCCCAGACCATGCAGAAGGTACCGCTGTTCATCGACCAGACCGGTGGTATCTCGATTGCCCAGCTCGCTGCCCGTGCTCGTCGTCTGAAGCGTCAGCGCGGTCTCGACTTCCTTGTCATCGACTATATCCAGCTGATGACCGGCTCGGGCAAGTCGGGAGAAAACCGCGTTCAGGAAATCACCCAGATCACCACGGGCCTGAAATCGCTGGGCAAGGAACTGAACGTGCCGATCGTTGCACTTTCCCAGCTCTCCCGTCAGGTTGAAAACCGCGAAGACAAGCGCCCGCAGCTCTCCGACCTTCGCGAATCCGGTTCGATCGAGCAGGACGCCGACGTCGTGCTCTTCGTGTTCCGCGAGGAATACTATGTGAAGAACCTCGAGCCCCGCGACATCGCCGATCCGAAGTATCCGGAATGGGAAGCGCATATGGAGAAGGTCAAGGGTACGGCCGACGTTATCATCGCCAAGCAGCGTCACGGACCGACCGGCACCGTGAAGCTCGCCTTCCAGTCGGAATTCACCCGCTTTGCGGATTTGGCCGAGCCGAGCTTCATCCAATACGAAGAACCGTGAGATCGGAGGGCGCCCCAGAGGCGCCCTTTCCTTTCCATGGCTAGAGACCTGCAGCCCTCAAGGCCGCAACGGTGACCACGCCGGCGGCAGCGGCTGGCAGAAGCGGCAGGCGGGTGGCGGAGAACGCCACCACCGCACAGCCCGCGGTCTCTGCCCAGCCGGTGGCAAAGGCCGTCGGCGTCACCACAGCCATCAGCACCGAGGGCGGGATCGCTCCCAGGATCTCTTCGGCTCTTGGCGACAATTGCAGGAGGCGGCCGACCAGCAATCCCGCCTGCCGCGTCGCGATCGTTGCGACCGCCATGGCGAGGATCGCAAGCAGGGTGTTCATGTCGATCGTCATGCCCTCGCCTCCCCGCCCATCGAGCTGAAAGCTGCGACGGCGACACCACCGAGCGCGCCGGCGAGAATGTACCAGACACCAGGCACGAACTGTTGGACGACCAGTGCACTGACACCGCTGCCCACGAGAATTAGACCCGTGCGCGATCCGCGCCAGAAGCCGGCGATGAGGATGACGAAGACCGCCGGGAAGACGAAGTCCATGGCGATCACGGCAAGATCACCGACGAGGCCTCCGAGCAAGGCGCCAACCAGCCCTGACAGCACCCAGGCTGCGTAGAAGGGCAAGGCGGCACCGAAGAACCAGGCCGGTGTGAGGCGATGCTCCCGGGCATGGAATTCGGCTACGGCCCAGATCTCATCGGCGAGGAAGAGCATGGAAATGATCTTCTGCCGGAGCGAGAACGCCGCCATGTGGCGTGAGATCGACGCGCCCATCAGCACATGCCTGACATTGACGAGCAGGGCCGCCATGCCGAGTGCTGCGATGCTGGCGGGGTGGCTCCAGAGATCCATCGCCACAAACTGCGAACCGCCGGCAAAGACCAGCGCGCTCATCAGCATGGCCTCGAGCGCAGAGAGCCCCTTAGTGGCGGCGACAGCCCCGAAGACGAGCCCGATCGGCACAACGGCGACGGTGAGCGGCAGTATCGATCGGAAACCCTGGCGGATTTCGGCGGTGACGTTGGGCGGCATGCATACTCCCATGGGCGATTGTCTCGCCGGGATAAGCCCGCGATTCTGCGAGGTCTTGAAGGAAAGTGATCAGCCGGCGCGGAAGACGGCTGGGGTAAGGCCGGTCCGCGCCTTGAACTGCCGGGTCATATGCGCCTGATCCGCGAAGCCACAGGCCGCTGCCGTGTCCGACGGAGTGGCGCCTGATCGGAGCAGATGCCGGGCGTGGCGGATGCGCATGTCCGTCTGGAAGGCATGCGGCGTGATGAAATACTGCTTGCGGAAGGCGCGGATCATGTGGGCACGGCTGAGGTTCGCCACTTTCGCCAGCGTCTCGAGGCCGATCTCGTCGTCGAAATGGGCGGCGATATGATCGCGGACCCGGCGCATGGCCGAGGGTTCGCTGTGGTCAGGCGCGCGGATGATCTCGCTGCCGTGGCGGGCGAACATGGTGGCGAGAACACAATACATGCTCTCCTCGCCCTCCAGTGCCGCAACCTCACCGCTCTCGATCCGGCGGTGGGCAAGGTTGAAGGCCTTGGCAAGTTCCGGGTCGGTCAGAAGCTGTCGACCGAAGCTCGCAATGCCATGGAAGGCGCGGCCCGTCACGTCCTCGATGATGTCGGTCAGCAGCGCGACCTCGGGATAGATCATCCGGTAGCGATAGCCGTCCGGCGCGCCGGGCTGGCCGTCATGGATCTCGCCCGGATTGATCAGATAGAGCGCACCGGGGCCGGTGTGTTCGCGCGTGCCACGGATGCTTGCCACCTGGCAGCCGACCTCAATCGCGCCGATCGAGAAGGTGTCGTGCGAATGGGGCGAGAATTCATGCGTGATGAAGGAAGCGGTCAGGCATTCCATGTCGCGGAAGCGCCCGTCCCGCCAGAAGCGGGTTCGCTCCTTGCGTGAGACCGGATTGGCCTCGGCGGCCTCCTGCTGCGAAACACTGTGCATAGCAGCATAATATCGGGCCGCCGCATTTTCGTCTTGAAGAAAAGTGCTAGGGTCGGCGCATCGATCAACTGACCCGAAGCCTCCATGACAGACCGTTTCACCATCCTCGATGCGCCGGAGGAATTTCTTTCGGCACCGCTGCGCCTGACCGTGGATCTCTCGGCGATTGCTGATAACTGGCGAGAGATGGCACGCCGCTCCGGCAAGGCCCGGACGGCCGCCGTCGTCAAGGCGGATGCCTATGGTCTCGGCATCGAGGATGTCGGCCAGGTTCTATATCACGCGGGCGCCCGCGACTTCTTCGTCGCGGTGCCGGCGGAGGGAGCCACACTCCGCCCCTATGCGCCTGAGGCTCGCATCTTCGTGCTGTCAGGCATCTGGCCGGGCCAGGAAGAGATCTTCTTCGAGAACGATCTCGTGCCCGTTATCGCATCCGAGGAACAGCTTGCCTTCTGGATGGCTGTGCTCACCGAGCGTGGCCCCTATCCTTGCGCCCTGCATGTCGATACCGGCTTCAACCGGCTGGGCCTGCCGATGGCCGACGCGCTGGCGCTGACCGACGATGTTTCGCGTCCCGCCAGTCTCGATCCGGTTCTTGTCATGAGCCACCTCGCCTGCGGCGATGATCCGTCTTCGCCGATGAACCGCCAGCAACTCGAGAAATTCCGGGAGGTTAGCGCGGCTTTCGAAGGTGTTGATTCCAGCCTCTCGGCATCTGCCGGCATCTTCCTCGGCTCGGATTACCACTTTGATCTCACCCGTCCCGGAATCGCGCTCTATGGCGGGGAGGCTGTCAGCGGCGCCAGAAACCCGATGCAGCCGGTGGTCAAGGCCGAGGCCCGCATCCTGCAGATCCGCGAGGCAAAAGCCGGCGAAAGCGTCTCTTACGGCGCAACGCATGTGCTGGCGCGCGACAGCCGGCTTGCAGTTGCGAGCGTCGGTTATGCGGATGGCTATCTGCGCAATCTCTCCGGCTCGGGTATCGCCTTGCGCGGGACAGGAATTGCTGGTGCAGAGGGGGTGATCGCCGGTCGGCGTGTTCCGGTCGTCGGCCGGGTCACCATGGATCTCACCGTCTTCGACATCACCGATCTGCCCGACAATGCGGTGCGCAGCGGCGACTATATCGAACTCCTCGGCCCCTCCATGCCGCTCGACGAGGTGGCCCGCGCCGCCGGCACGATCGGTTACGAAATGCTCACCGGACTTGGGCTGCGCTATGAACGGATCTATCTGGAGGGGGAAGACTGAGGTCTGGCGCGGGTGGATTTGTTCTGCTATTGTTCCCATAAATGGAGCATCTGATGACCGAAGAAAGCCCATCCCAAGCGACTGTTCAGGTACAGCTCGAACCTGACGAATCTGCCTTTGTCGAGCAGCAGATCAGCAACGGCATCTATGCTTCTGCTGAGGATATGCTGCGGGCTGGCCTTCGTCTGCTGGCTCAGAACGAGCGGCTGGAGCGGATCAAGGAACTGCGCACGATGATCGATGACGCGGACCGATCGGTGGATGCTGGTGACTTCAGGGAGTTCTCCAAGCCCGGCGACCTCACGGCATTCATTGTCGCCGAAGCGAAAGCACGACGGTGAACAGCAGTCCCGGTCGACCGTATCGACTGTCACCCCAAGCCGTCGAGGATCTCATCGAGATCTACGCCTACCTTTATGTCCGAAGTCCTGTTCCAGCCGAGCGCTTCACGGCCGATCTCGAACAAAAGATTGGCGACCTGGCTGCCTCCAGAAACCCGCGGGTCGCCCGCGATTGGGTCAAAACCGGATTGCGCGCATTTCCCTATCGACGTCGATGCATCTATTTTCGTCTCGTCGACGACACACTGATTGTGCTGCGCATCACGCACGGCCGCCAAAACATCTCCCCCGACGATTTTCCCGAAAGCGACCTGTAATTCATGGCCAAAGCCAAGACCCAATTCATCTGCCAGAACTGCGGCACGGTCCACTCCCGCTGGGCGGGCAAATGCGATGGATGTGGCGAATGGAACACCATCGTCGAGGAAGATCCGATGGGCGGGATCGGCTCCGGTCCCGGCAAGGCGCCGAAAAAGGGGAGGCCCGTCACCCTCACCTCGCTGTCTGGCGAGATTGAGGAAGCGCCGCGCATTCCGACAGGCATGGGTGAACTCGATCGGGCAACTGGTGGTGGCTTCGTGCGCGGTTCGGCGGTCCTCATTGGTGGGGACCCAGGCATCGGCAAATCGACGCTTCTGATGCAGGCGGCAGCGGCGCTGGCGCGGCGTGGTCATCGGGTCATTTATGTCTCGGGCGAAGAGGCTGTCGCCCAGGTCCGGCTGCGCGCCCAGCGCTTGGGGGCTGCCGATACGGATGTGCTGCTCGCCGCCGAAACCAATGTCGAGGACATCCTCGCCACCATTTCAGAGGGCAAGCGGCCGGACCTAGTCATCATCGATTCGATCCAGACGCTGTGGAGCGATACGGCTGACAGCGCGCCGGGTACCGTGACCCAGGTGCGCACCGGGGTTCAGGCAATGATCCGCTTTGCCAAGCAGACCGGGGCGACCATGGTGCTGGTCGGGCACGTTACCAAGGAAGGCCAGATCGCCGGTCCCCGCGTCGTCGAGCACATGGTCGATGCCGTCCTATATTTCGAGGGCGATCGCGGCCATCACTATCGCATCCTGCGCACAGTGAAGAACCGCTTCGGACCGACCGACGAGATCGGCGTCTTCGAAATGTCGGACAAAGGCTTGCGCGAAGTCGCCAATCCATCGGAGTTGTTCCTCGGCGAACGCAACGAAAAAGCCCCGGGCGCGGCTGTCTTTGCCGGCATGGAAGGAACACGGCCCGTGCTGGTCGAGGTGCAGGCGCTGGTGGCTGCTACCTCGCTCGGTACGCCGCGCCGAGCGGTCGTCGGTTGGGATTCGTCCCGCCTCGCCATGATTTTGGCGGTATTGGAGGCGCATTGCGGTGTCAGGCTCGGTCAACATGACGTTTATCTGAATGTTGCCGGCGGCTATCGGATCAGTGAACCGGCGGCCGACATGGCGATTGCTTCGGCACTGGTTTCGTCGCTGGCCGGTATTGCCCTTCCGGCCGATTGCGTCTATTTCGGCGAAGTCAGCCTGTCGGGGGCGGTGAGGCCGGTGGCCCATACGGCCCAGAGGCTGAAAGAGGCGGAAAAGCTCGGTTTCTCCGCTGCGGTCTTGCCGGCTGCCTCCCCGGACCTTCCAAAGGGTTCGGCAGGCAAATGGAGGGAAGTGGACAGCCTTCCCGATCTCGTGGCGCGGATCGCCGGTTCCCGGCTGAAAGCCCCCACGGGTCAGGAGGACGGTTGATCCGGTCCGACGCGTGTTATCACGCGTTCCGGCGGAATCGCGGTGACATCAATGCCGGTCTTTTCCGGCAGCCTTGGAGTTGGTATTTATGCCCATCACAATTTTCGACGGTATCGTCATCGGCGTCGTCCTGTTTTCAGCGGTGCTGGCGATGGTACGTGGCTTTTCGCGTGAAGTGCTGTCCATCGCGAGCTGGGCGGGTTCGGTTGCTGCCGCCTACTATCTCTATCCCCTGCTCGTTCCCTATCTGATGAGCTATACCAACGATCCGCGGATCGCGATGGCAGGCTCTGCCGGCATCATCTTCCTGATCGCGCTGATCGTCATTTCCTTCATCACTTCGCGCATTGCCGACTTCATCATCGACAGCCGCATCGGCGCGCTCGACCGCACGCTCGGCTTTCTCTTCGGCGCGGCCCGTGGCCTGCTGCTGCTGGTCGTTGCGGTGGCCTTCTGGAACTGGTTGATCAACGAGCCGCAGCGGCCGGACTGGGTCAACAACTCCAAGTCCAAACCCTTCCTCGACTCGCTGGTGCAGAAACTCGAGGCCGTCCTGCCGGAAGACATCGAGCCGCAGATCCGCGAGCGCATCCTCGGCCGCGACGAGCCGGAAGCCGGCACTGCTGGCGAAACGGCTCCCGCCGAGCAGGCGCCCGAACAGGCTCCGGCCCAGAACAACTGATCCTCTCGCGGCTTCGGCCGCGCGACATGAGACAAGACACAGATGCCGCCGGATCGGGACAGACCGGCGGCTTCCCTGTTCAAAGCGCAGCATCCCGCGTCTGTCCCCGGAGCAAAGGCCATCGCCATGAAGCAGATCAGCCCTTCTTACGTCGTCTATGGCAGCCAGGACGACAAGTTCCACGAGGAATGCGGCGTGTTCGGCATTCTCGGTCATCCGGATGCTGCGACCCTGACAGCGCTTGGCCTGCACGCCCTGCAGCATCGCGGCCAGGAAGCAGCCGGCATCGTCTCCTTCGACGGGCGCCAGTTCTATACCGAAAAGCACATGGGCCTCGTCGGTGACCACTACACCAATCCGGCGACGCTCGCGAAACTGCCCGGCCCGCAGGCGATTGGCCACACGCGCTATTCGACGACAGGGGAAGTTGCGCTGCGCAACGTCCAGCCGCTGTTTGCCGAACTGGAAGAAGGCGGCATCGCCATTGCCCATAACGGCAATTTCACCAACGGTCTGACGCTGCGCCGCCAGATCATCGCGACCGGCGCCATCTGCCAGTCGACCTCCGATACCGAAGTCGTGCTGCATCTGATCGCCCGCTCGCGCCATGCCTCGACCACCGACCGCTTCATCGATGCGATCCGCCAGATGGAAGGCGGCTATGCGATGATCGCGCTCACCCGCACCAAGCTGATCGCTGCCCGCGACCCGATCGGCATCCGTCCGCTGGTCATGGGTGAACTCGACGGCAAGCCGATCTTCTGTTCGGAGACCTGTGCGCTCGATATCATCGGCGCGAAGTTCGTCCGCGACGTGAAGAACGGCGAAGTGGTGATCTGCGAAACGCAGGCCGACGGCTCCGTGACGATCGAATCCCGCATGCCGGCCCGTCCCCTGCCGGAACGCGTCTGCCTGTTCGAATATGTCTATTTCGCGCGGCCTGACTCGGTCGTTGCCGGCCGCAACGTCTACACTACCCGCAAGAATGCCGGGATGAATCTCGCCAAGGAAGCGCCTGTTGAAGCCGATGTCGTGGTGCCCGTGCCGGATGGCGGCACGCCGGCTGCGCTCGGCTACGCGCAGCAGAGCGGCATTCCCTTCGAATACGGCATCATCCGCAACCACTATGTCGGTCGCACCTTCATCGAGCCGACGCAGCAGATCCGCGCCTTCGGTGTGAAGCTCAAGCATTCGGCCAACCGGGCAATGATCGAGGGCAAGCGCGTCGTGCTGGTGGATGATTCCATCGTGCGCGGCACGACCTCGCTGAAGATCGTCCAGATGATCCGCGATGCCGGCGCCAAGGAGGTGCATATCCGTGTCGCCTCCCCGATGATCTTCCATCCTGATTTCTACGGCATCGACACGCCGGATCGGGACAAGCTGCTGGCCAACCAGTATGCCGGCGACGAGGCGATGGCGAAGTATATCGGCGCGGACTCGCTTGCCTTCCTGTCGATCGACGGCCTCTACACCGCGGTCGGCGGCGCTCCGCGCGATCCGGCCAACCCGCAATTCACCGACCACTATTTCACCGGCGACTATCCGACGCGCCTCGTCGACAAGGAAAGCGAGAAGCCGGGCCGCAAGGAAAGCATGCTCGCCGCCAACGGCTGAGCTCCAGAGCAAGTCCAGCAAAAGTGCGCCAGCGGTTTTGCGTCCGGACTGCGTCAAAACAAGGAGATAGAGCATGTGATCCGGCTTAAGCCGGACATGCTCTAGGGATATAGGACAGACCATGACCATCGACCTCAAGGGACGGCTTGCGCTCGTCACCGGCGCCTCGCGCGGCATCGGCTATTTCACCGCGATCGAACTCGCCAAGGCCGGCGCGCATGTGATCGCCTGCGCCCGCACCGTAGGTGGCCTGGAAGAGCTGGATGACGCCATCAAGGCCGTCGGCGGGTCTGCGACGTTGGTCCCCTTCGACCTGTCGGACATGGCCGCCATCGACCAGCTCGGCGGGCATATCTTCGAGCGCTGGGGCAAGCTCGACATCGCAGTCCTCAATGCCGGTGTGCTCGGTGTCATCTCGCCGATCGGCCATGTCGAGGCAAAGGTTTTCGACAAGGTCATGACGATCAACGTCACCGCCACCTGGCGCCTCATCCGCTCGCTGGAGCCGCTGCTGATCAAGTCCGACCAGGGCCGTGCGCTGATCCTGTCTTCGGGTGCGGCCCACAAGTGCCGTCCGTTCTGGGGCCCCTACTCCGCCTCCAAGGCCGCCGTCGAGGCGCTCGCCCGCACCTGGGCGGCCGAGACCCAGCGCCTGCCTCTGCGCGTCCTCTCCGTCGATCCAGGTGCTACCCGCACCGCCATGCGCGCCCAGGCCATGCCGGGTGAAGATCCAGCCAGTCTGCCGCATCCGTCCGAAGTTGCCGCCAAGCTCCTGCCGCTCGTCGGCCCGGACCAGACGGAAACGGGCAAGCTGTTCATCGTTCGCGAAGGCAAGATGGTCGATTACCGCATGCCGGAGTAAGGAAGGACCACCACCCTAGCGGCGGCCGTCCCGTAGCAGGATCACCCATGTCGCCCAGAGATTTTGCCGCTTATGCCTATCTGTCCCTGGCCTGGGGACTGTCGTTCCTGCTGCTCTTGCATGTCGTCGATGCGTTCGGCTGGATCGGCGCGGTGACCTTTCGCTGCTTCATCGCAGGCGCCCTGCTTTACGTGATTGCAAGGGCTATGCGACGCCGGCTTGACTTCGGCGCAGGCTGGCTTCCTTTCGTGGTCGTAGGCGCCACGACCGTGGCCGGGCAGCTGGTGGGGCTTTCCTATGCGACGCCGCTGATCGGCACGGCGATGGCCGCAATCTTCGTCGCGTCCATCCCGCTTTTTTCCATGGTCATCGCGCAGCTCTGGGGATTGGAGCGGATCACACCTGCGCGTGTGCTTGGACTTGCGCTTGGAACGATCGGCATCATCATGCTGGTAGGCTTCCCGGCCGTGCCGGTCACTGGCGCCTTCCTGCTCGGCTGTGCCGCCATGGTCGGCTCAACCTTCTCGGCCGCCTTCGGCAGCAATTATGCGAGCCGGCATCTTTCCGGCACCGGCCCCTGGGAGGTGACGATCGGCTCCTTCATCGCCGGCGGTATCCTGACGCTGCCGCTTCTGTGGTTCGTGCCTGTTCCCGGAACACCTGTAGCGATCGACTACCTCTATCTCGTGGCACTGGCAGCCTTGATGAGTGCGCTGACCTATGTGCTCTATTTCGGTCTGGTCAAAAGCATCGGCGCGACCGCCGCGATCAGCGTCGAATTCGTCGTGACCGTCGTTGCCGTGCTGGTCGGGGCTCTCGTACTCGACGAACCGCTGACGGTGATGCAGCTGGCGGGTGGTGCCGTCATCATCGTCGGATGTGCTCTGGTTCTGGGCCTTGTCCGCCCGGTGCGAGCAGCTACCTGATCACTTGCCTCGCCGACGGATGCGAGGAGCCGAGCGACGCGGTTCACCCGCGACAAGGGCGAGCGTTGCTGCCGTTTGCTCCAAAAGGACTGCGGGTTCGCAGAGACGAACGCAGTTTCGTCCATCCGCCTTGGCCCGGTAGAGAGCGGCATCGGCGCTGGCCAGGAGCATATCGAGATCCGCACCGCTCGCACTGGCTTCGGCAACACCGATGCTGACGGTAACCTGCAGGGGTGAGAGCGGCGACATCGCCATGCCCGCGACTGTAAGGCGCAACTCTTCGGCCAGGGCGAGCGCCTGTTGCACGCCAATACGCGGCAAGAGACAGGCGAATTCTTCGCCACCCAGACGGGCAAAGAGGCAGCCCTTGGGCATCCGCTGTTCGATGGCACCTGAAAAGGCAATCAGGACCTGATCGCCGGCGGCATGGCCATGGGTATCGTTGACGGTCTTGAAGTGATCGATGTCTAGCAACAGCACACTCGTGCCGCCCTCCTGGCTAAGAGCGGCCTTGGCTTCCGTGACGAAGGTGCGCCGGTTGGCGAGATTGGTCAGGGGATCGCGCTCGGATGCCAGTCGATAACGGAGTTCGTCGCGCTCCTTCGCCAGCATCAGCAGAGCGACGAGCGTCAGCACGATCATCATGGAGTTGGCCAGCACGACATAGGCAAACCAGGGTGCCGTCGTGCCATCGGCCGCATAGGCCGGGCCCACCAGAAGAGAGAGCGGCACCGGCACCAGCCAAATTGCGCCTCGAATGAGATTTGCTACCGCAGCAATCGACCTGGACGGCAACGGCTCTCGCTTTGCCTTGTGCAAGATATCTCGCGCCGTAAGGAAGCAGTAGCCGGCAATCAGGGCGCCGAGAATAGTGGTTCTCAGCTCTATCGATTGATAGACGACAGGCATCAGCCAGAGCGCCGTCCAGACAATCAGCCCAATGGAGGCCTTTGTTAGAGAGGCCTTGCCGCCCTCGAACACAACGACCGCCTGCCAGTATAGGCCGACGGCGAAGACGCCGAGCCCGAGACCGATGCCCGACGACAAGAACAGCGGCAACGAACTACGCGCCGAATGCAGAAACATGGCCGTGCAGCCAGCGAGCCCCGCCGCAACGAGGAGAGGCAGGATCCGGCTGTCCCGGTTTCGCAGCCACATATAAATCGTCACGACCGTCGATATCAGTGTGATCAGCGCGTGGACGATCATCACTGTTGGCAGATGCAGGCTGTGGTCCATACCGAAGATCATCTCCGAGGGCGGGGGAATACCACGCTAGAATTGGGGTAGTAATCTTGAAAAAGACTTAAGCCGAGGAGCAGGTATCCACAGTGACGGACACGGACATGCCGCTTTTCGGGACGCCGCAAGCGCCCTTGACCAAAATCACGACCCGCGCCATAACACCCAGCATGAAAACGAGCCTCTGCACCATTTGCGGGCTCATTATTCGCTAGCGCATTCGCTGGCCTGGCCGTTTTCGTCTCCTGCATAGCCCCAGATGACAAACGACCCGGTCCAGCCGGGTCAATCATTCTGGGAGTTTCACATGGCCGGCGGCCTCAAGCTTTACAACACGCTCACACGCGAGAAGGTCGATTTCGAACCGATCGACCCCGACAATGTGCGCATGTATGTCTGCGGGCCGACCGTCTACGACTTCGCGCATATCGGCAATGCGCGCCCCGTGATCGTCTTCGACGTGCTCTACCGGCTGCTGCGCCACACCTATGGCGCGGACAAGGTCACCTACGTTCGCAACATCACCGACGTCGACGACAAGATCAACGCGCGGGCGTTGCGCGATTTCGGCGGGCAGATCGCCGATGGTTCGATGAGCCTCAATGAGGCGATCCGGGCCGTTACTGGCAAGACGGAAAGCCAGTTCCACGAGGACGTGGCCTCGCTCGGTTGCCTCAAGCCGACCGTCGAGCCACGCGCCACCGACAACATTCCGCAGATGATCACGATCATCCAGCGGCTGCTCGACATGGGCCACGCCTATGTCGCCAGCGGTTCGGAAGGCCATGAAGTGCTGTTTTCGACCGCGTCGATGGCCGATTACGGCATGCTGTCAAAGCGCAAGCTCGAAGACCAGCAGGCAGGCGCCCGCGTCGCGGTCGAAAGCCACAAGATGAATCCGGCCGATTTCGTGCTGTGGAAGCAGTCCGCTGACACAGAGCCAGGCTGGCCGGCGAGCTTCACCTTCGAGAAGATCACCACGCCGATCTATGGGCGTCCCGGCTGGCATATCGAATGCTCTGCCATGTCCGACCGCTATCTCTGGGAAGAGATCAAGGATCGCCTGTCCCCCAAGGCGAAAGCCAAGCCGCACCAGTTCGACATCCATGGCGGTGGTCTGGACCTGATCTTCCCGCACCACGAAAACGAGATCGCCCAGTCCTGCTGCGCCTTCGACAACGACCTGATGGCGACCGTGTGGATGCATAACGGCTTCCTGCAGGTCGAAGGCCGGAAGATGTCGAAGTCGGAGGGTAATTTCGTCACGATCAACGAGTTGCTGGCGACGGAGAAATTCGGCGGTCGCCAGTGGCCGGGCGAGGTGCTGCGGCTGGCGATGCTGATGACGCATTACCGCGAGCCGATCGATTTTTCGGTGAAGCGGCTTGAGGAGGCGGAACGCCTGCTCGCGAAGTGGCCGGCGGGTGATGCCGGGGATACCGCCCCGGATACATCGGTTATTGAGGCCCTTTCGGACGACCTGAATACGGTTGCTGCCGTTCAGGCGATTCATGCACTCGCGCAGGCAGCGAATGCGGATCCGTCGAAGCTGCCGTTGTTCGCGGCTTCCGCCGCCTTGCTCAGTGTTGCGCCGAAGAAGGCAGAAGTCAGCGACGACCTCTCCGCCGCCGTCCAGGCCCTCGTCGACCTCAGGCTCGAAATGCTGAAGGCGAAGAACTTTGCCGAGGCCGACCGCATCCGCGACGAGCTTGGCGAAAAGGGCATTCAGCTCAAGGACGGCAAGGACAAGGATACCGGCGAGCGGGTAACGACCTGGGAGGTCAAGCGGTAGTTGCTTGGGGGAAACCGTTGGCATATGCTTGGCATATGCCAACTCAGGAGATGCGAATGGAACTGGAAAGACATGTCCGGATCTTCAAGAACGGTCGCAACCGCGCCGTTCGCATTCCCGTGGAGTTCGACTTCCCCGGTGACGAGGCGATCATGCGCAAGGAGGGTGACAAGATCACCCTAGAACCCGTCCAGGCAAAGAAGGAAAGCATGATCGAATGGCTGCGCCGCCAGGAGCCAATCGAAGAGGACTTCGACTTCGACCTTCGTGAACCGCCAACGCGGGACGTCGAGCTGTGAATACGCCTCGCTACATGCTCGACACGAATATTGTTTCGGACGTGATCCGCAACCCGCATGGATCCGCCGCCACGATGATCGAGAGCGTCGGCGACGCGCAGGTGGCGATCAGTTCGATCGTTGCGTCCGAACTGCGTTTCGGCATTCTGAAACGCAACTCCGAGCGCCTGACGTTCCTGGTCGAAAACCTTCTCGATCGGGTTTCGATCCTGCCCTACGAAGACAAGGAAGCTTCCCATTTTGCCGAGATTCGCCTCGACCTTGAACGGAATGGAACGCCGATCGGTTCGACGGATCTCTTCATCGCCGCGCATGCAAGATCTCTGGACGTGACCCTGGTGACGGCCAACGTCCGAGAATTCGGCCGAGTATCAGGCCTCAAGGTAGAAAACTGGGTCAGGTCGAACCCATGACCCAACCCAACCCCAACACCAAAATGCCGAAATGGCTGCTTTACGGGCTGATCGCCAAGGGCGTTCTGGTGGCTGCGGTGATCATCGGCGTCACCGTTTATGTGACGATGCAATGAGGACGTCGAGATGAGTGAAATTGAAAGCGGCGGCTGCCAATGCGGTGCGATCCGGTTCCAGGCGTCGAAGCTTGGGCGCCCGTCGATCTGCCATTGCCGTATGTGCCAGAAACAATTCGGCTCCTTCTTCGGCGCCTTTGTCACCGCCGACCAAGCGCATCTGACCTGGACGCGCGGGCAGCCGATGCTCTACCGCTCGTCCGCCAAAGTGAAGCGCGGCTTCTGCGCCAAATGCGGCACGCCGCTCTCCTATCACCACCCTAACGGTGTGGAACTTGCCATCGGCGCCTTCGACCATCCGGAGCGTTTCGAGCCGCAGATCCAGGTCAATCACCACAAGCGCCTGCCCTGGATCGACCATCTCTTCGAAAAGCCCGCATATTCCAGCCCAGAGATGGAGGCCTTTTTCGCCTCGATCGAGAGCTTCCAGCATCCCGACCATGACACGGCTGAGTGGCCGCCGGAGGATGATCAATGACCCGTCAGATACATTCCGGTGGCTGCCAGTGCGGCGCGATCCGCTACAAGATCGCGGGCGAGCTCGGCTATCCGCATATCTGTCACTGCCGCATGTGCCAGAAGGCGAGCGGCAACTTTTTCATGGCGCTGGCCGGCTCGCGCCAGGAGGATTTCCTCCTGATGCGGGGCGAACCGAGCTGGTTCCAGTCGTCTGATCCTTGCGGGCGCGGCTTCTGCAAGGACTGCGGCACGCCGCTCTTCTTCCGCACCAAGGGTTCGCCCTATATCAGCGTGACGATCGGCAGTCTCGATAAGCCGGAGCTAGCCGAACCCATTTCGCAGGATGGGGTCGAAAGCCGGATGCCCTGGTTCGACAAACTTTTCGGCCTCCACGAAAAGCAGACAGACCGTTCGGATCTTCCGGCCGGCAATGCCGGGATCGCCGCCACCTCGCGGCAGCATCCCGATCACGATACGGTGGCCTGGCCACCGAAGAGGACATGACATGACGACTGAATTGCGCGGCTTTTACCCCGACATCGAACCTTTCGAGACCGGCATGCTCGATGTCGGCGACGGGCATCAGATCTATTGGGAGCGTTTCGGCACCAGGGGTGCCAAGCCCGCCGTCTTCCTGCATGGCGGCCCGGGCGGCGCGACCAGCCCGTCGCATCGGCGCCTCTTCGATCCCGCGCTTTACGACGTGATCCTGTTCGACCAGCGCGGCTGCGGCAAATCCACGCCGCATGCCTCGATCGAGGCGAATACCACCTGGCATCTCGTCGCCGATATCGAGCGGCTGCGTCAGATGATCGGTGCCGAAAAGTGGCTTGTCTTCGGTGGCTCCTGGGGCTCGACGCTGGCGCTTGCCTATGCCGAAACCCATCCGCAGCACGTCTCCGAACTCGTGCTGCGCGGCATCTACACGCTGACCAAGGCCGAGCTCGACTGGTACTACCAGTTCGGCGTCTCCGAGATGTTCCCCGACAAATGGGAGCGTTTTTGCGCGCCGATCCCGGAAAATGAGCGTCGCGAGATGATGGCGGCCTATCGTCGCCGGCTGACCGGTACCGACCGCGAGGAGAAATTGCGCTGTGCGATGGCCTGGAGCTCCTGGGAAGGCGAGACGATCACGCTTCTGCCGAACCCTGATTATTCCGGCCATTTCTACGACGCGGACTTCGCACTCGCCTTTGCCCGCATCGAAAACCACTTCTTCGTCCATGCAGGCTGGCTGGAGGAAGGTCAGCTCTTGCGCGATGCCTACAAGCTGAAGGACATTCCCGGCGTGATCATCCACGGCCGCTACGACATGCCCTGCCCGGCGAAATATGCGTGGGCTCTGCACAAGGCCTGGCCGAAGGCGGATTTCCACCTGATCGAGGGGGCAGGTCATGCCTATCTTGAGCCTGGGATCCTCGACCAGCTAATCCGCGCAACGGATCGGTTTGCGGGGAAGAACTGAAGTAAAGATTGCCCTCACCCTACCCTCTCTCCGCAAGCGGGGAGAGGAAGTGAGATCACCGAGTTGCCTGAGGACAACAGCATGACGCTTGAAAAGATCACTCTGTTCGACACGACGCTCCGCGATGGCCAGCAGACGCCGGGGATTGATTTTTCCGTCGAGGACAAGATCGCGATTGCGGCCATGCTGGACGAGTTCGGCATCGACTTCATCGAGGGCGGTTATCCCGGGGCAAACCCGACGGACACGACCTTCTTTTCCAGGAAGCGCACGCAAAAGGCCGGCTTCGTCGCTTTCGGCATGACCAAGCGTGCAGGCATCTCCGCCTCCAACGATCCGGGCCTCAGCCAGCTTATCCAATCCAAGGCGGATGCCGTCTGTCTGGTCGCCAAGAGCTGGGACTATCATGTGAAGGTCGCGCTCGGCTGCACCAACGAGGAGAACCTCGAAAGCATCCGTGACAGCGTCAAGGCCGTGGTCGAAGCGGGCAAGCTTTCCATGGTGGACTGCGAGCATTTCTTCGATGGCTACAAGGCCAATCCGGACTATGCTATTGCCTGCGCCAAGGAAGCATACGACGCCGGCGCCCGCTGGGTCGTGCTCTGCGACACCAATGGCGGCACGCAGCCGCCGGAGATCCGCGAGATCGTCTCGGCGGTGATTGCCTCCGGCATCCCCGGTTCTTCGCTCGGCATCCACGCGCATAACGACACCGGCCAGGCGGTTGCAAATTCGCTCGCCGCCGTCGAGGCAGGCGTGCGGCAGATCCAGGGGACGCTGAACGGCATCGGCGAACGTTGCGGCAATGCGGATCTCGTCACGATCATCCCCACGCTCTGTCTCAAGGAGACCTATGCGTCGCGCTTCGAAACCTCGATCGACCGGGAAAAGCTCGTCGGCCTGACCCGCCTGTCGCGCGCCTTCGACGAGTTGCTCAATCGCTCCCCTAACCACCAGTCGCCTTATGTCGGCGGCTCGGCCTTTGCCACCAAGGCTGGCATCCATGCCTCGGCGCTGCTCAAGGACCCGAAGACCTATGAGCACGTCGAGCCCGAAAGCGTCGGCAATTTCCGCAAGGTCATGGTGTCGGATCAGGGCGGCAAGGCGAACTTCCTCAACGAGCTGAAGCGTCGCGGCATCACGGTTGCCAAGGACGATCCGAAGCTCGACACGCTGATTTCCGTCGTCAAGGAACGCGAGGCCTCGGGCTATGCCTATGAGGGGGCCGATGCGAGCTTCGAGCTTCTGGCGCTGAAGACGCTCGGCACCGTGCCTAATTTCTTCGCGGTTGAAAGCTTTCGAGTCATGGTCGAGCGGCGCTTCGATAGCCACGGCAAGCTGAAGACAGTGTCTGAAGCCGTCGTGAAGGTGCTGGTCGATGGCGAGACGGTCATGTCGGTTGCGGAAGGCGATGGTCCGGTCAACGCGCTCGACATCGCGCTGCGCAAGGATCTCGGCAAGTACCAGGCGGAAATTCTCGACCTCGAGCTGGCGGACTACAAGGTCCGTATCCTCAACGGCGGCACAGAGGCCATCACGCGCGTTCTCATCGAGTCCACCGACGCCACCGGCGCGCGCTGGTGGACGGTCGGCGTGTCCGAGAACATCATAGACGCCTCCTTTCAGGCGCTGATGGACAGTATTGTCTACAAGCTGATGAAAAACCGCGAACTGGCGGGGCAGATCGCGGCGGAGTGAGATCGGCCGCGCCCAAACGATCGGTCTGCCTGAACGATGCTTCACAGAAATGAATTGGCGCCTGCAACCTTGCAGGCGTAATCCCGTTTCCAAGCACAACAAAAGTCAGGAAACACCATGGCCGACGTCTCCGCTCCTGCCGAGAACCGGGACAGCCTGAACGGCTTTCTCTTTGCGCTCTCGGCCTATCTGCTGTGGGGCTTCCTGCCGCTTTACATGAAGGCGCTCGCGCATATCTCGCCGGCAGAGGTGATCGCGCATCGCATCCTCTGGTCGATCCCGGTCGCCGGCCTCCTCCTGATCATCCTTAAGCGCACCGACGAGCTGAAGAAGGCGATGCGCAATCCGCGCATGCTCGGCATGGCCGCCGTGACGGCGACGCTGATCAGCGTCAACTGGGGCATCTATGTCTGGGCGATCGGGGCCGGCCATGCACTGGACACCGCGCTCGGCTATTTCATCAACCCGCTTTTCTCAATCCTGATGGGCGCGGTAATCTTGAAGGAAAAGCTGAAGCGCACGCAGATTGCGGCCTTGGCACTCGTCGTGCTCGCCGTGGTGATCCTGACTGTCGAAGCGGGCCGGCTGCCGATCGTCGCGCTGGCGCTCACATTCTCCTGGGGCTTCTATGCCTTCTTCCGCAAGACGCTGCCGATCGGGCCGAACCAGGGCTTCCTGCTGGAAGTGCTGCTGCTGTCGCCGATCGCGCTCGGCTATCTCGTCTATCTCAACCTTGAGGGCGGCGGACATTTCCTGATGGGCAACACGACCGATACGGTCCTGCTCGCCTCGGCGGGGCTGGTGACGGCAGTGCCGCTGATCCTTTATGCCAACGGCGCCAAGCTGTTGCGCCTCTCGACCATCGGAATCATGCAGTATATCGCGCCATCGATGATCTTCATCACCGCCGTCTTCGTCTTCAACGAACCCTTCAGCGCCGCCAAGGCCGTAGCCTTCCCGCTGATCTGGGCAGCTCTCGTGATCTATACGCTGCCGATGCTTCGGCAGCGCTGATTGGCACTCGAGTTCAGAGCTTGGAAATCGTTTCCGGGTCGCCTTCAGGCGCCTCGGTCTCGGCCCAGCGCGTTTCGATCGCCGGCACGATATCCTCAATCCGGTCGATGACCAGCGGCCGCACGAGATGGGCCGTGTGGATGAAGCCCGACGCCGACATGTGGTCGATCAGTTCGAGCATCGGCTTCCAGAAATCATTCACATTGGCAAAGACCATCGGCTTGGCGTGACGGCCAAGCTGGCCCCAGGTCATGATCTCGACGATCTCCTCCAGCGTGCCAATGCCACCCGGCAGCGTGACGAAGGCATCCGAGCGTTCGAACATGGCATGCTTGCGCTCATGCATATCCTTGGTGATGATCAATTCGTTCAGCTGGCCAAGCGAATGCCGCGTCGCTTCCATGTCGACGAGAAATTCGGGTATGATGCCGGTGACATGACCGCCGGCCGAGAGCACGCCGGAGGCGACCGCTCCCATGATGCCCTTGGTGCCGCCGCCATAGACGAGGCGGAGGTTGTTTTCGGCCAGCGCGCGGCCGAAGTTTCGGCCGGCCTCCATGAAGTCGGGATCGCGTCCGGGCTGGGAGCCACAATAGACGCAGACGGATCGAATCGGGGTTTTCTGTTCGCTCATGCGAAGCAAAAAACAGTCTGCGCTGACCAAGGTCAACAAAATTGGCTGAAAACCCTTGTCCAGCCGGGTGGATTGATCCATCGCCGCTTGTCGATTCATCAGGTTGACGCTAGCAATTCCAAGGGAATGGCGGCTGTTCCGCCGGGAGACTTGAGAAATGAAGAACCGTGCCCTCTGGGTGGTCCTGATCGTCCTTGCCATCGTCAGCCTGCTGATGGTCTTCGTCATCATGCCACGGCTCAACTCACCGGTGGGGGATCTGCCGACCGTGAATGCTGCCGCTGATGCCGTGAAATCGGCAGCGGATGAGGCTAAGGCCACCGCCGAGACTGCAGTCGCCGATGCCGCTGCGACCGCGAGCCAGAAGATGGATCGCCTGAAGGCCGAGGCGGAAAAGGCCGTCGATGGCATCTCGGCGCTGTTTGCCGATGGCCGCACGCCGGGCATCGAAGCCTATACCGCCGCCAAGACACTGGCTCAGGGTGCCCTGCAGGCTCTCTCTTCGATCGAGATCCCAGAAGGCCTCGATGCGACGATCATGGATGTGATCAAGACGGTACAGGCCGATGCTGCGCGGGCTCTGGAGATGCTTCAGCAGCTGCCGGCTGATCCGGCAAAGGCCGCCGGCCTCGTCGCCTCGATCAAGGATGCGCTGCTCGGCAAGCCGATCACCACCCCCGCTCCGGTCGCCGAGACGCTGGCGGCCGTCGCACCGCGCTTCGACGTCCTTCGCGTAGAGCCAGATGGCTCCACGGTCATTGCTGGCAATGCCGTGCCCGGCGCCACCGTCGAGATCCTCAATGGCGACCAAGTCATTTCCTCGCAGACGGTCGACGGCACCGGCGATTTCGCCGCCGTGCTTGATCAGCCGCTGCCGCCCGGCGACCACGCGCTGCAGATCCGCGCCACCGCTCCCGACGGCAAGGTCGTCACCTCGGAAGAGGTTGCGACGATTTCCGTACCCGAAGGTGGCAAGGGCGAGCTCCTGGCCATGGTCTCGAAGCCTGGCGAGGCGAGCCGGTTGATCACGCTTCCCGGTTCCGAAAATGCTGCGGCATTGGCAAGCCAGCCGGCCGCAGCAACTGATACCGCCACGCCGGCTGCAGCACCTGCCACACAGGCTGGTGGCGTCACCCTGCCCGACCTTCCTGCTGCGGCGACCGAGCTTGCCGGCTCGGCACCTGCCATGCCCGGCACGACCGACACGGCTGCAGCATCCGCATCGGAACCGGTGGCCGAAGAACCCGCCGCCCTTCCCGGCGCAACCGAGGTTCAAGTCACAGCGGTGGAGATCGAAGGAGATCGAATTTTCGTCGCCGGAAAGGCTCGGGCCGGCGCCACGGTTCGCGGCTTTGCAAACAAGGCCGCCATCGGTGAGGCTGTGAGTGATGGGAATGGTAATTTCGTCATTGAAGGCGAAATGAAACTCGACGTCGGCAACCACATCATCGAGGTTGAACTGCTGGATACCGCCGGCAAGGTTGTCGTACGCGCCTCGGTGCCGTTCGAGCGTCCCGCCGGCGAGCAGGTCTCCGTCGTTGCCCAGACGGGAGCGGGCGCGGAGTCTTCGCCGACAAGCCCCGAACAGGCGGAATTCGAGCGTCTCAGGATCTCGTTGACCAAGGCTGTGACGATCCTGGAAAACCTGTTCGCCAACGGTCAGAAGCCGGCGCTGGAGCAGGCGGCAGCGGCGCGGTCTGCAACGGAAATCGGATTGCAGTCGATCATCGGCTTCCGTCCGTCTCCGAATGTTGGTCCTGAACTTGCAGCCGCCTTTAGCAGCCACGCCGCCAAGGCACGAGAGGCGCTCGCGCTCTTGCAGCCGATTCCAAACGGCAATGTGGACGCATTGGGCGCCGCCCTGCCGCAGCTCGTCGCGCTGATCCGTGATCTCCTCAACGATCCGGCACCTGCTCCTGCTGCACAAGCACCGGCCGCACAGCCGGAGGCCGGTGTTGCATCAAGCTCGCCTGCCCCGGAAACGGCGGCGGCCTCCGGCGAGCCGAAAACCATCCAGCAGGCGCCGCTCGAACAGAGCGACAGCAGCGTCATCATCCGCCGCGGCGACACGCTCTGGCAGATTTCGCGACGGGTCTACGGTCAGGGTGTCCGCTACACCACCATCTATCTCGCCAACGAGAACCAGATCAACAATCCGGACCTGATCGAGCCCGGCCAGATCTTCATGGTGCCGCGCGATGCGCTTCCCAATGCGGAAGAAATCCACCGCAAACGTCTGCGCGGCGAGGCGGTGAACTGAGCTTTCACAGTTCCGTTATTGTATTCGCGCGAACTGGAACCTAATTGAGTGATAGCGGCGACTCCTCCGAGGGGTCGCCGCTTTTTGATCTTGATACAAGCGAGAGGGTCGGGGATGGCAGAGGCGAAGAAGAAGACGGTATCGGCCGACGACGGCAACCCTATGCAGACCCTCGTCAACCTCTGGCCCTATATGTGGCCGGCGGACCGCTTCGACCTCAAGATGCGGGTCGTGTGGGCAACCGTCTTCCTGATCATCTCGAAATTCGTGCTGATCCTCGTCCCCTATTTCTTCAAATGGGCGACCGATGCTCTCGACGGCCGGCTGGACATGGCAGGCCTGCTGCCGACTTTCCTTCTCGGGGCAGTCGCGCTCGTCATCTTCTACAATCTTACCCGTATCCTGCAGGTCGGCCTCAACCAGCTTCGCGACGCGCTGTTTGCCAGCGTCGGCCAGCATGCGGTGCGCCAGCTCGCCTACAAGACTTTCGTGCATATGCATCAGCTGTCGCTGCGCTTCCACCTGGAGCGCAAGACCGGCGGGCTTTCGCGCATCATCGAGCGCGGCACGAAGGGCATCGAGACGATCGTCCGCTTCACCATTCTCAATTCGATCCCGACGTTGATCGAGTTCATCCTGACGGCCGCAATCTTCTGGTGGACCTACGGCTTCTCCTATCTCGGCGTCACCGCCTTCACCGTCTGGGCCTATATCTGGTTCACCATCCGCGCCTCCGACTGGCGCATCGGCATTCGCCGCGCGATGAACGACAGCGACACGGATGCCAACACCAAGGCGATCGACTCGCTTCTCAACTTCGAGACGGTAAAATATTTCGGCAACGAGGAGATGGAGGCCAAGCGCTTCGATGCCTCGATGGCGAAGTACGAGAAGTCCGCGACCCAGGTCTGGACCTCGCTCGGCTGGCTGAACTTCGGCCAGGGCCTGATCTTTGGCGTGGGCACCGCGATCATCATGGTGATGTCGGCGCTTGCCGTGCAGCGCGGCGAACAGACGATCGGCGACTTCGTCTTCGTCAACGCCATGCTGATGCAGCTGTCGATCCCGCTCAACTTCATCGGCTTCGTCTACCGCGAAATCCGCCAGGGTCTGACCGATATCGAGCAGATGTTCGATCTCCTCCAAGTCGAAGCCGAAGTGGTGGACAGCCCCGCCGCCAAGCCGCTCGTCATTGCGCAGGGCGCCATCGCCTTCAAAGATGTGCATTTCCACTATGACCCTGAGCGACCGATCCTCAAAGGCGTCTCCTTCGAGGTCCCGGCCGGCAAGACGGTGGCCGTGGTCGGGCCGTCGGGTGCCGGCAAGTCCACCATTTCCCGCCTGCTCTATCGCTTCTACGATGTGCAGCAGGGCTCCATCACCATAGATGGACAGGACGTGAGGGACATCACGCAGAAATCGCTGCGCGCGGCCATCGGCATGGTGCCGCAGGATACCGTACTGTTCAACGATACCATCGCCTACAACATCCGCTATGGCCGCCCCGGTGCTGCGGAAGATGACATCGTCCAGGCGGCAGAAATCGCGCAGATCTCGAACTTCATCAAGGACCTGCCCGATGGCTTCGACACCAAGGTCGGTGAACGCGGGCTTAAGCTGTCAGGCGGCGAAAAGCAGCGTGTGGCGATTGCCCGCACGGTTCTCAAGGCGCCGCCGATCCTGATCCTCGACGAGGCGACCTCTGCGCTCGATACGACCACAGAGCACGAGATCCAGTCTGCCCTCGACATCGTTTCGAAGAACCGCACGACGCTTGTCATCGCTCACCGTCTCTCGACCGTCGTTGCCGCAGACGAGATCATCGTTCTGAAGGGCGGCGAAATTGCCGAACGCGGAAGCCATAGCGAGCTTCTGGCCCAGGACGGCCTCTATGCCTCGATGTGGAACCGTCAGCGGGAGGCGACGCAGGCAGAGGAAATGCTTCGGCAGGTGCGCGAAAGCGACGAACTCGGCGTCGTTGTCCGGCGCCCGCCAGCCGTCTGACGCCGCTGGTCAGCGACAGAGGACGATCAGTCCGCCCGGCATAGCCGATTGCGCCCGTCGCGCTTGGCCCGATACAGGGCGAGATCGGCCCGCCGCAGCGCGTGGTCGATCGTCTCCTGCAGCGGATCAAAATCGGCAAGGCCGATGCTGATGGTGCCGACCGTGCCTATGCCGGTCACTACCGCGCAGTAGCGAGCGATATCGGCCCGCATCCGCTCGAGGATGGCAGCGGCCTGAGACGCATTGTCGCCAGTGAAGAAGGCAAAGAACTCTTCCCCTCCGGCACGTGCAATCAGAACCCCCTCCTCCTCATGGGCCCGCAGGGTGTCGACAATCGAACAGAGGGTTACGTCTCCCTCGCCATGCCCCAGCTCGTCGTTGATCGACTTGAAGTGGTCGATGTCGATGACGGCCACGGCGAAGCTCCGCTCACCTTCATTCGCCGTCTCGATTGCGGAACCCGCTACCTGGAAGAACTTGCGGCGGTTGTAGGCATTGGTCAGCGGATCGCGTTCGGCAGCTGCGGTCAGGCGTGCCTCAAGTTCCTTGCGTTCTGTAATGTCGATCAGCACACCTGCAATGCCGCGCAGGCCGCCTTCGGGAGAGGCGACACAGGCCTTATGCAGCATGATGTGACGTACGCCCGTGTCGGGAACGCAGACATCTGTCTCGAGCCTGATGGCGCCGCCCCTCCGCATCACTTCGAGATCCGATTCCCGATGTGCTTCGGCAACATCCGGCGGGAGAAAATCGGCGAGTGTGTGACCAATGACGCGGTCGCGTTCCGTGCCGACGAAATGGCTGAACGCCGTGTTGCAGCCAAGATACCGGCCGCCGACGTCTTTCAGGTATATCGGCGTCGGCAGATGGTCCAAGCCGTCCTGCCAGGCATCGAGCTTGTCCTGCAGCGCGGCGAGCGTCTTTTCATGCGTCTGCAGCAGGGTGAGGTGACGCTTGGCGCGCAAGAGGCAGCGCAGCAGCTGTGGGGTGCCCTCCTCCATGAGAAGGTCGTCCACCCCCGCGTCGAAGAGTTCCGCCTGAAACTCTGATGTCGCCGATCCGGTTACCGCGACCAGGTAAAGGCGATCGCCGCAGATCTCACGGAGCCGAACAACCTGGGCGATCAAGCTCTTGTCAGCGCAATCAAGGAAGCAAAGCGACGAGGCACGCAGTGCCTCCGGAGCCGCGATGCCAGACGGCGACAGCGACGCGATCAAAGCTGGCGGCGGCAGTCCGCGAGAGGAATGCCAGGATATCGTGGCGAGCGTTACCGTGTCCGAATCCGGTTCAATTTGCCTGGCGAGCTGCAACGGTCATCCCTTGCCCGGACGGCTCCGAAAACGGCACCGCATTCCGGATCCTGCTTAAATCCAACACCCCTTTTTTAGGGTGCAGTTATTTACAAACTCTCGCCAGGCTCATGAGCAATTGAGCTTTTTTTTGGGCCAGGTGTGGATTGTCACATGTGCTTTAGCGCGCCTTGATTTGACCGGCGGCATTGCCCATCTGCGGCTTTCAGAGTAGTCACGGGCGACACAATTCAAAGACCGAGGACCCCATGGATCTGTTCGAAACCATCCGCAAGACGATCGTGCCCGTGCACAAGGAAGGCTATCCTTTCGTTGCCGCCTTCTTCGTTGCATCGCTGGTGCTCGGCTGGCTCTGGGATCCGCTTTTCTGGATCGGCCTGATCCTCACCCTCTGGTGCGCCTACTTCTTCCGCGATCCCGAGCGCGTCACACCGCAGGACGACGATCTGGTCATCAGCCCGGCCGACGGCCGCGTTTCCTCGGTACAGATGGTCGTTCCGCCGCAGGAACTCAATCTCGGCACCGAGCCGATGCTGCGCATCACGGTGTTCATGAATGTCTTCAACTGCCATGTGAACCGGGCACCGGTGCGCGGCCGGGTGACGACGATCGCCTATAAGGAAGGCCAGTTCCTGAATGCCGAACTGGACAAGGCAAGCACCGACAACGAGCGCAACGGCCTCGTCATCGACAGCAAGCATGGTGCCATCGGCGTCGTTCAGATCGCCGGCCTCGTTGCCCGCCGGATCATCTGCTGGACGAACATGAACGAGCCGCTGGATGCCGGTGAGCGCTTCGGCCTGATCCGCTTCGGCTCGCGACTCGATGTCTTCCTGCCGGCGGGTGCCGAGCCGCGTGTTTCGCTTGGCCAGACCGCGATTGCTGGCGAGACCGTGATTGCCGAGTTCGGCTCGACCAAGGGCCCGGTCATCAGCCGTCGCAGCTGAGGAGATATTGATGGACGATCAGACCCCCTCGACCGAATTACGCAGCAGCACCCAGACTGATACGGGTGCGCGCGGCCCGAGGCTCCGCGAAATTCCTCTCCGGCTGATCATTCCCAATCTGATCACTGTGCTCGCGATCTGCGCGGGCTTGACCGGGATCCGGCTGGCCTTCGAAAACCGCTATGAATTGGCGGTCGCCATGGTGCTGGCCGCCGCCTTTCTCGACGGCATCGACGGCCGCGTCGCGCGGATGATGAAGGCGACGTCGAAGTTCGGCGCGCAGATGGATTCGCTCGCCGACATCATCAATTTCGGCGTGGCGCCTGCTCTCGTTCTCTATGTCTTCGTGCTCGACCAGGCCCGTTCGCTCGGCTGGATCGCCGCTCTGATCTACGCGATCGCCGCCGGGCTTCGGCTCGCGCGCTTCAACGTTATGGACGAGCGCGAGACCAAGGCACCCTGGCAGTCGGAGTTCTTTGTCGGCGTGCCGGCACCTGCGGGTGCTGCCCTCGTGCTGCTCCCGGTCTATCTCGGCTTTCTCGGCGTGGCACCGGTCGGCATCTTCGCCTATGCCAGCACTGCCTATACCGTCGTCATCGGCTATCTCCTCGTCAGCCGCCTGCCGGTCTGGTCGGGCAAGTCCGAGACGAGCCACATCCGCCGCGATTTGGTTCTGCCGATGATTCTCGGCGTCGTGCTCTATGTGGCGCTTCTGATGAGCTTCACCTGGGAAGTGCTGGTTGTCAGCGTTCTTCTCTATCTCTGCTCGCTGCCGTTCGGCGCCCGAAACTGGCACCGTCGCTACGGCACGCTGACCATTGGCGAAGAATCAGCGGAAAAGGGGCTTTCGGAGATCGATCGGGGCGTCTGACCGGCATTTTCGTTCAAGCTTGAAGTATTTTTGAGCCCCGCCAAGCCGAAAAGCTTGCGCGGGGCTCTCCATATCTACTCTTTTTCTTCAAATTTGATTTGTGTCACAGCAACGGCCACGCTTTTGTCATGATCTCCGCAGAGAGAGCCGCAAACAAAAAACACCGGTCAGGAAACACTCCAAGGAACATGATGATGACGACTGAGAATCAAGCCGAGCAGCAGAAGCCGGCAAACGAGAATCTCGCCGCGAAGTACCGCCCAGTCGGCCTCAAGGCCGTTCTCGCTGCAGCTCTCATGCTGAAGCCCAAGGTGGCACCGAAGATCGCCTGAAGGCTTTCAGGAAGACCGCAATTCTGTGCATGGGAAGCTCGCTTCCCGTCCCGGAAATTGCCTAGAACAGGCTCATCTGCCCGTCGCCGGACTTGTCCGCGATGGGCTTTTGTTTTTTCGGCTGGAGCGCAACTGGGGTCTGGAGTTCCGGACCCACATTGGCGACCTTGTTGACGAGGTCGGACACCGGGATCGCCTCGAAATAGTCCTCCGCTGCGGGCTGCAGAAGATCTGCCACATCGCGCGGCTCACCATGGCGGCAATCGAGCCAGCGGCTGAAATCCTGCGGCTGGATCACCACAGGCATGCGATCATGGATCTCGCCGATGGCCCTGTTTGCCCCGACCGTCAGGATACAGCCCGTATCGAGCTCGGAGCCGTCCTTCGACATATAGGTTTCCATCAGCCCGCCGAAGCAGACGATCCCGCCGTTCCTCGGGCGGATCCAGTAGGCCTGCAGCTTTTCGCCGCTCTCCTTTGGCGGCCGGTGCCATTCGTAGAAGCCGGAGGCTGGAACCAGAATACGCCGGTGCCGCATCGCCGCGCGAAACGACGCCTTCTCGTTTGCCGTTTCGGAACGGGCATTGATCAGCAGCGTGAATTCCTTGGGGTCCTTGACCCAGGACGGGATGAGGCCCCAGCGCACCAGCACAGCCATGCGATCCGGCCGGTTCGAACCGGGCTCCGCAGGCGGGGACGCCACCGCCACGAGGATCGGCTGCGTCGGCGCGATATTGTAGCGCGGCGGGAAGCCCTCGAGCTCCATCACGCCGAGGATCTCCGCCACTTCTTCCGGGCTCGCAGTCAGGGCAAAACGTCCGCACATGTGACGTAGATGGCAGTCCCACCCGCCAGGGTCAAGGCGTGACGCGATGCTTGCAGGGGGCGGCAAAGCCCGCGATAATCGTGGCATACTGCTTCGTCGCCGCGGTGCGATCTTCCGACCGGAGTTTCCAGTTCATGAGCATGCCTCGCCTCGCCTCTTCCGCCATCGTCGAGCGGGCCGGGCGTTATCTCCTTGTCCGGCGCGGCAATCCGCCGGCGGCGGATCTCTTTGCCTTTCCGGGGGGGCGCGCCGAGCCGGGCGAGATGCCGGAGGAAACGGCACTCAGGGAGCTGTTCGAGGAAACCGGGATCGTCGGGCGTAATCCGCGTCTATTCGAGACGGTCGAGCTTCTGCCGGAGGCCGGCGTCGCGGGCAGCCATTTCCTGCTTTCTGTGTTCCAGGTGGAGGCCGATGCGACGGGCGAAGCGGAAGCTAGAAGCGACGCGCTAGAGGCAGGCTGGTTTCTTCCGGAGGAAGTGCTTGAGCTTCCCATCCCCGAGAGCGTGCGCGACTGCATCCTGCGCCTGTCGTCAGCGACCCCGCGCGAGGGTGCAGCATGAGCAAGATCACGAAGTCCCTCCTCCTCACAGCGGTTCTTCTGGCAATCGCCGGCCGGGTGGCTGCGCAGGGCAGCACTGAGGCTATCGTTCCGCCCGTGGCAGACACCGAGAAGCCGACGCCCTACGATGACCGTCTCGCGCGGCTTTCGGAGATCATCGGAGCCGTTCACTACCTGCGCAATCTCTGCAAGGCGGATGGGGAACCGGAATGGCGTCAGTCGTTGCAGGGCCTGCTGGACGCCGAAACGCGCGCCGAGCCGAAGCGCCGGGCACGGATGACGGCTGCCTACAACCGAGGCTACCGTTCTTTCGCCTCCGTCTATACCTCTTGCACGCCGGCCGCAGTTCGTGCAGAGCAGAATTACCGTATCGAAGGCGCAACACTTGCCACAGAAATTACCGCACGTTTCGGAAATTAACGATTAATTCACCTCTTTTGGTCTGCCCCCGTGTCGTTTTGGCAAAAGGCTGATAGGGTTGTTAAGGACTGAGTAAGTGCTTCGAGGAATGCCCATGGAACCGCGCCGCAACGAAATCGACGAGATGATCGTTCACGAGAAGATGCAGGCTGCGCTGGAATACCAGAACGAGGCCTGGGCAGACGGCATGGCCGACGGTATCGAGCCCGAGATCATCGCCGAGGCGTCCTTTGCGCTGGCGATGCGCGAGACCATCCGCATTCATGGAGAACACGGCGCCGAGGCTGTTCTCGACGCGCTCAAGGCCCGGCTGCTCGCCGGCGAATTCTCGCCCGAACGCCAGCTTCAGTAAGACAGCAATCGAGGGACACAATGATGATCTCGTCGCGGGTCAGGCTCCTCCGCTTGACGAGCGCGCTGACGCTCATGCTTGCCTCCACGGTGACGGCTTTCCCTGCCTTCGCCCTCTCCGACATCAAGGATATCACGCCGCCTGCCGCCGAATCGTCAGAGCCGCCGTCGAGCGATGAACTTGATGTCATCGAGGATTCGATCCCGGTGATCCCCGATCCGGATCCGCTGATCCGTTCACCTGAGCCGGAACAGGTCGAAGATGCCGAGCGCGTCGAGCCCGCCGGTCCGCCGGCCGAAGTCATCTATGACATCGAGAAGGCGCCGGAACCCGTGCGACGGATGCGCGAACTCATCATTGAGGCAGCAAAGACCGGCGACATCTCGAAGCTGAAGCCGCTGATGAACCCTGGTCCGGACCAGACTGTGGTGCCGCTTCAAGCGCCGGACCAGGACCCGATCGAGGCGCTGAAGGCGATCTCCGGCGATAGCGACGGCGTCGAGATCCTGGCGATCCTGCTCGATATTTTCTCCACCGGCTTCGTGCAGCTCGACAAGGGCACGGCGGACGAGGCCTATGTGTGGCCCTATTTCGTCGGAAAATCGCTTGGCCTGCTGACGCCGCAGGAGAAGGTCGAACTTCTGCGCATCGTCACCGCCGGTGACGTCGCGGAAATGCAGGAATACGGCAATTACAACTTCTTCCGCGTTGGCATCACAACCGACGGCCGCTGGAAGTTCCTTTCCGTCGGCGACTGACCACGATCCAGATTGTGGGCCAAACTGTGGGCTGTGATCGGAACTGCTTGTCGTCTAGACTGGCAGCGCCTAACTCAGTCGGCATCGAAACAGCCCGGTGGACCCCATGCCCTCAGCCTTCCTGCCCGATCGCGCCTTTGTCCGAATAACGGGGGCGGATGCCGAGCACTTTCTGCAGAATCTGATCACCACCGATCTCGGGGCACTTGCGGCCCATGAGTTGCGTCCGGGCGCGCTTCTGACGCCACAGGGCAAGATCTTCTATGATTTCCTGATCTCCCGCAGCGATGACGGGTTCCTGATCGATATCCGCGCCGATCAGTTGGAAGCCTTCGTCAAGCGCATGACGATGTACAAGCTGCGCGCTGCCGTGACGATCGAGACGCTGCCGGAAACGGGGGCGACGGTGATCTGGGGCGAGGCCAGCGACGGTGCCGCCGACCATCGATTCGCGCTCGCCGGAACCGAGGTTCGCCGCCAACCGGGCCGGATCGATGGTGCTGGCGACCGGGGCGCTTACGATGCGCTTCGCATTCTCCACGGCGTGCCGGAATCGGGGCAGGACTACGCGCTTCAGGATGCCTTTCCGCACGACATTCTCTTCGACAAGTCGGCTGGTGTCTCCTTCCGCAAGGGATGTTATGTCGGTCAGGAAGTGGTGTCGCGCATGCAGCATCGCTCGACCGCACGGCGGCGCGTGGTAATCGTCTCTGGCGAAGCGCCGCTTCCCGCGTCCGGCTCAGAGATCACCATTGCCGGCAAGACGATCGGCGCGCTCGGCACCGTCGCAGGCGAGCGCGGGCTTGCGATTGTCCGCATCGACAAGGCCGGCGAAGCCATGGCAGTCGGCGAGCCAATTCTTGTCGGTGACGTGCCGGTATCGGTTGCCCTTCCCGGCTGGACGGGACTGACGTTCCCCAGCTCGGCCGAGGAGGCCTGACATGGGTTCGGCTGCCGCTCTGCCCTCCGCCCGTGCCTGGCAACGCATGCTCTCCGGTCGGCGTCTCGACCTGCTCGACCCCTCGCCGCTTGATGTCGAGATCACCGATATCGCCCATGGGCTTGCCCGTGTCGCCCGCTGGAACGGGCAAACCTCCGGCGATCATGCCTTTTCCGTTGCCCAGCACAGCCTGATCGTCGAGGACATCTTCCGCCGCTCAAATCCAAAAGCCACGGCCGACGATCTGATGGTCGCGCTGCTGCACGACGGGCCTGAATATGTCATCGGCGACATGATCTCGCCGTTCAAGGCCGTCGTCGGTGGCGGCTACAAGGTCGTGGAAAAACGCCTGGAGGCGGCCATCCATTTGCGCTTCGGCCTGCCTGCCCATCCGAAAGCGGCGCTGAAGGACCTGATCAAGAAAGCCGACATGATCTCTGCCTATTTCGAGGCAACCGTGCTCGCCGGCTTCGCCGAGGCCGAAGCCCGCAAGCTGTTCGGCCAGCCCAAGGGCTTCACCCGCGACACGATCCTGATCGAACCGCTGCCCGCCTATCAGGCACAGGCAAAGTTCCTCGAACGCTTCGAGGAGATCGAGGCCGGCAGGCAGTCGACGACCTGGGCCAGCGCATGAGCGTCATCGTCGTTTCACCGCTCGCCCGAATTGCCGAGATGGCCGTGCGTCACAAGGCGCGGGAAATGATCAGCCTGCTCGCTGCCAATCAGGATTTTCACCGGCCGGCGGTGATCCAGGCCGAGCGGCATCTGAAGCTTGCGATGAACGACATCAGCTTTGCCGGGACCGGCGATCTGATCGCGCCGCAGGAAGCACATGTCGCCGAGATCATCGGTTTCGCAAAGGCCTGGGATCAGACTCAGCCGCTTGTCGTCCACTGCTGGATGGGCGTGTCGCGATCTCCGGCAGCGGCGATGATCGCGAGCCTTGCGGTGGCTCCCGACGATGACGACGATGCGCTGGCGAAGCGTTTGCGCGACGCCTCACCCTTTGCCACGCCGAACATGCGGCTGGTGGAAATCGGCGACGAGATGCTCGGTCGTGGCGGACGCTTCGCGAAGGCGGTCAAGGCACTCGGGCGAGGCGCCGATGCCGACGGCAACACGCCGTTCGTCTTGCCGCTTCCCCCACGGGAACCTGTCAAGTCATGACGACACCGGCGGAGATCGAGATCGGGCTCAATGCCGCGATCGTCGCCATCAACGCCCGCACCCCACGCCTGCTCGTGGTCGGAGAGGACGGCAACGCACTTGATGCGCTGCCCTTCGGCCCCTTCGATCCAAACCGGCACCGGACGATGGAAATGTCGCTTCGGCATACCGTCGAAGCACAAACGGCGCTCGAACTGGGCTACATCGAGCAGCTCTATACCTTCGGGGATCGCGGCCGCCACAAGATGCCCGGCGATCAGGGGCCGCATATCGTGTCGGTCGGCTATCTCGCGCTGACGAGGCTCGACACCGACGGCGATGCACGGCTGGAACTGTCCGGAGCCCGGTGGCGTGACTGGTACGGATATCTTCCCTGGGAGGACTGGCGGCAGGGGCGACCGGCTCTCTTGGACCGTGTCATCCTGCCAGCGCTGACCGCATGGGCAGAAGAGGCGTCGGCCGCCTCGCGCCGCTCACGGCTGCGACTTGCTTTTGGTCTCGATGACTTCCCCTTCGACGAGGAACATGTGCTGGAGCGCTACGAGCTTCTCTACGAGGCAGGGCTGGTCGAAGAAGCCGTGCAGGACGGGCGCGTCGAGCGATGCCAAACAGGGGTCACCCTGGGGCGGCCGATGCGCCATGACCACCGGCGGATCGCCGCGACGGCGCTTGCCCGGTTGCGCAGCAAGATCAAGTATCGGCCTGTCATCTTCGAACTGATGCCGCCGGAGTTCACCCTCACCGAACTGCAGGGCACGGTCGAGGCGATTGCCGGGCACCACGTGCACAAGCAGAATTTTCGGCGTCTGGTCGAAGGCGCCGAACTGGTCGAAGCGACGGGGTCGACACAGGCCGCCACCGGTGGCCGGCCAGCGGCACTCTTCCGTTTCCGTCGTCAGGTGCTCGAAGAGCGGCCGGCTCCGGGCCTCAAGGTCGGAGGCCGGACCAGCGGTTGACCTCGCCTCCCCCTGCCCCATCTAGGCCTTGGACACCAATAGCCCAAGGAGCAGTACGGCATGGATTTGGATACGAACGAAGCGATCCTCGCGACACAGGCAGCACTGGCGCAGGCAAGCCAGCTTGCCGTCCAGTATTCCTTCTCTATCGTCGGAGCGCTTCTTCTCCTGTTCATCGGCTGGTGGCTTGCCGCCCTTCTCAGCCGGTGGACCCATGCCGGTCTCATGCGCGTGCGCGGCATCGACGAGACGCTGGCGCGCTTCTTTGCCAATGTCGTGCGCTACGGCGCCCTCATTCTCGTCTTCGTCACCGTGCTTGGCCAGTTCGGCGTCCAGACCGCCTCGATCATCGCAGCGCTGGGTGCAGCGGGCCTCGCGATCGGTCTTGCGCTGCAGGGCACGCTGCAGAACATTGCCGCCGGCATCATGCTTTTGGTGCTGCGCCCGTTTCGCGTCGGCGAATACATCGATACGGGCTCGATATCGGGGACCATCGTCGAGATCGGACTGTTCGCCACGGAGCTGAAGACGCCTGATGGCCTGTACCGGCTCGCTCCCAATTCCACGCTGTGGAATGTGCCGATCACCAATTTCAGCCGTCTTCCAACCCGCCGTTTCGAACTGAAGGTGGGTATCGATTACAATGACGACATCGACCTGGCCGAGAAGATCATGCGCGATCACGCGGAGGCGGATGCACGGGTGCTGAAGGATCCGGCCATCTCCACCCATGTCGACCAGCTGGGCGACAGCGCGGTGGTCATTACGCTGTGGTACTGGACGGCGGCTTCAGACTTCTGGTCGACGTCACGCGAGATGATCAAGAAGGTGAAGAAGTCCTTCGACGAGAACGGGATTTCCATCCCGTTCCCGCAGGTGACCTATCACGGCTCGCCGCAAATGGTCGCCCTACCCGAACGCTTCGTCGACGCTCGGGCGAAGGAAGCCTGAGCGTCACCTGCCGCCACAGGTGCAACCCAGGTTTTTGAAATGAGAGGCAGCGGGTCAGCTCTCGCTCTGCTGCCCTACACTCTTTTCGAGGTGCCGGTCGATGATACGCTGCATTTCGGCAAGCACTTCCAGCACGCTGACAGTGTCGTCCTCGGTCATGCCCGCAGTGGTCTCGGCTTCCGGGTCCGCCTGCACCTGTCCAGAGCCGGACGCGGACTTTTGCGTCACAAGCGTTGAACGCACAGCGGAAATGTCGTCGCAAGCAGATGTCGTGTCGGAGTGACGTTCGTCACAAGCGATTGCGAGATCATTTTTAGTAAAAGATGCAGGTATCGAAGCATCATGGCGGGCATCCCTGCCCAGGGGTGCGCTGTCCGGCTTCAAAAGTGTCGTCGTCATACTTGCCCCTTACACAGTCGTCGTTCCGTCTGCATTACCCCGATGCGATACAAACTGTATGCATGACAAAGGGCTAGGGGATTCGGTTTTGGCGGTCAAAAACCAGGAATCACGGGTAATAACTAGCGAAGCAAATGCTGATATATCAGCAAGGCCTTGGCACACATGGGTTTTCCGGTGCGCGCGGGATCCCCGCGCATGCTGCACCGCAAAACGATCCGCAAACTTTGTCGTGAGTTCAGCGGAGCGAGATGTCGAGGCCGATGTCGAGTGTCGGGGCTGCCATGGTGATCTTCGAGGTCGAGATATAGTCGACACCCGTCTCGGCGATCGGGCGAATCGTCTGCAGGTTGACGTTCCCCGAGGCTTCGAGGACCACGCGCCGGACATCCGAGGCGTAGTCAGCCAGGCCCAGGCCATGATGCCCGCGATTGATCGCGACCGCCTCGCGCAGCAGATCCGGCCCCATGTTGTCGAGCAGGATCACATCCGGTCGTGCGCCGAGTGCTTCGCGCATCTGCTCCAGACCATCAACCTCAACTTCGATCTTCACGAGGTGGCCGGCATAGGCGCGCGCGGCATGAACCGCGGAGGCGACGCCACCGGCGACAGCAATGTGGTTGTCCTTGATCAGGATCGCATCGTCGAGCCCGAAGCGGTGGTTCGAACCGCCACCCAGACGCACCGCGTATTTCTCCACAGCCCTTAGCCCCGGCAGTGTCTTGCGGGTGCAGGTCACCCGCGCCTTGGTATGGGTGATCTCGGCTGCAAAGCGTGCCGTGTAGCTGGCCACGCCCGAGAGATGCATGAGGAAGTTCAGCGCGACGCGCTCGGCCGACAGGACCGACCGGGCGTTGCCGGAAACGCGGGCGATCGCTTGCCCCGGCGCTACCGTATCGCCATCGGCCACAAAGGCTTCGAAGCGCAAGGACGGATCGATCAGACGAAAGGCAGCTTCGGCCAGGGGCAGCGCGGCGACGACGCCGTGTTCGCGGCTGTTCAGATCGGCCGCCGCCGTCTTCTCCGGCCCGATCGTCGCATAGGTGGTAATGTCCCCGGCACGGCCGAGATCTTCGAGGAGTGCGTTGCGGACGAGGTCCTCAATCATCAGGGGCGAAAGCTGAGGGCGAAAGCTCGTGGTCATCTGCGTGGTCTCCTCAGCCGGCCAGTTCGGCGGCAATGCGGTCGGCATCTTTCAGCGTCAGATAGGTGCGATGACGCTGCGCTTCCTCAGGATGCGGATGATCAGCGCGCATATGGGCGCCACGGCTTTCCCTGCGCAGATAGGCGCCAACGGCAATCAGCTTGGCGGTCGCCGTGATGTTGGAGAAGCGCACGCGCGGGCGCTTGCGCTCCAGAGCCACCAGTTCACGGATCAGCACCTTCAGCCCCGCCTCGTCTCTGATGACGCCCGCATGGCGGCTCATCAGACCGCGCAGGTCCTTGAGCTCGGGGCTGTCTTCGACAGTGACGAGGTCATCGTTTTCGCCGGCGCTCGTGCCCCATTCGTAAAGGGCCGATTCCGGCAGCATGCCCTTGATCGATTCGGCGATCCGACCGGCAAAGACGACGGCTTCAAGAAGCGAATTGGAGGCGAGACGGTTTGCGCCATGCACGCCGCTCGAGGTCACCTCTCCCGCTGCCCAGAGGCCATCCAGCGAGGTGCGGCCATCGGCATCCACGAGCACGCCGCCCATGTGATAATGCACCGCCGGGACCACCGGAATGGGCTGGCTCACCGGATCGATGCCGGCGGCGATGCAGGAGGCAAAGACGGTCGGAAAGCGTTTGGCAAAATCCTTGCCGATCGCCTTGGTGCAATCGAGGAAGGCGCCGCGGCCGGCCGCCACTTCGGCAAAGACGCCGCGGGCCACGATGTCACGCGGTGCAAGCTCCGCGTCCGCATGCAGATCGGTCATGAAACGATGGCCGGCCGCATTTACGAGCACAGCGCCATCGCCGCGCAGGGCTTCGGTCGCCAGCGGCGCCGGGTCCTGGCCGATATCGATGGCCGTCGGGTGGAACTGGACAAATTCCGGATCGGCGATCATGGCGCCGGCCTTAGCCGCCATGCCGACGCCCGTGCCGCGTGCTTCGGCCGGGTTGGTGGTCACAGAATAGAGATGACCCACGCCACCGGAGCAGAGCACCACCGCACGCGCAGGAAAGGCGACGCGCGTCTTCGACTGGCCGGCATCAGGCCTTGCGATGACGCCGGAGACGAAACGGCCTTCGGCAATCAGTTCCTCGACCACATAGCCTTCCATGACCCGGATCGACGGCGTGCGGCGGACAGCCGAGATCAGCGCCTCCATGATCGCGCCACCCGCCCTGTCACCGGCCACGCGGACGATCCGACGCTCGGAATGGGCGGCCTCACGCGACAGCAACAGATGGCCTTCCAGATCGCGGTCGAAGGGCACGCCATAGGCGAGCAGATCATGCACCCGATCCGGCCCCTCCGAGATCATCAGCCGCGCCATCTTCTCCTCGACCAGCCCGGCACCGGCTGAGACCGTATCGGCCAGATGTTTGTCGAAACTGTCGCCGGGGCTCATCGCGGCGGCGATGCCGCCTTGCGCCCAGGCCGAGGACGCGCCCTGCCCGATCGGGGCGGCGGCCAGCACCGTGACGGGGCGTGGCGCCAGTTTCAGCGCGCAGAAAAGGCCGGCCAGGCCGCCACCGACGATGACGATATCGTCGATGCCCTGCCAGGATTGCGGCCGCATGGATTCAAGATTGGTTGGCATTCAGCCCTCCCCGGCCGGCCGGTATTCAATTCTTCAGATTGATCATCCGCTCCACGGCAAGCCGTGCGCGGCCGGCAATCGCCGGATCAACCGTCACTTCCTCGGTCATGAAGAGCAGGCTGTCGAGGATCTTCGGCAGGGTGATGCGCTTCATGTGCGGACAGAGATTGCAGGGTTTGACGAAGTCGACTTCGGGCACCTCGACCTGGATATTCGAGGCCATAGAGCATTCGGTAACGAGCAGCACACGGGCGGGGCGCTTTGTCTTGACGTAGTCGATCATACCCTTGGTCGACCCGGCATAGTCCGAGACGGCAAGCACGCTCGGATGGCATTCCGGGTGAGCGACGATCTCGATGCGCGGATCGGCGCGCTTGTATTCCAGGAGTTCGTCGGCCGTGAAGCGCTCATGCACCTCGCAATGGCCCTTCCAGGTGAGGATCTTCTTGCTCGTCTGGTTGGCGACGTTCATCGCCAGATATTCGTCGGGGATGCAGAGCACGGTGTCGCTGTCGAAGCTGTTGACCACGTCGACGGCATTGGCCGAGGTGCAGCAAACGTCGGTTTCAGCCTTCACGTCGGCGGAGGTGTTGACATAGGTGACGACGGGCACGCCGGGATAACGCTCGCGCAGCAGGCGAACATCGGCACCGGTGATCGATTCCGACAGCGAGCAACCGGCGCGGCCGTCGGGGATCAGCACGGTCTTTTGTGGATTGAGGAGCTTCGAGGTCTCGGCCATGAAATGCACACCGCATTGGACGATGATCTCGGCATCGACGCTGACGGCATCGCGGGCGAGTTGTAGCGAATCGCCCTTGATGTCGGCGACGCAGTGGAAGATCTCCGGCGTCTGGTAGTTGTGCGCCAGGATGACCGCGCCGCGTTCCTTTTTCAGCCGGTTGATCGCATGGATGTAAGGCGCAAAAATGGGCCACTCGATCGCGGGGATGAAATCGCGGACACGCTCGTAGAGGTGCTCGGTCTCCCTGGCTATGGCCGGCGTATAGGTGAGATCCGGGCGCTCCCAGACGCCAAAACGCTCGGCTGCCGTGCGGGACGTGCGGGTGGTTTGCACCGGGTGCTGCGCTTCCATGGCCATCTCCTCCATTATTTATGCTCAATTTGAGCATAACAAGCGCCAAAGAAAACCGGCGATCGCCGGTACTGCGGATGTAGAAAGTTTCGCCCTCGATTGCAAGGGAGGTTTTAACCCCGTCTTCGCGCCTCGCAAGGTCGGCCATGACCGCGGCGTGATGAGAAACGCTTTCCCTGATCGAGAAAACCGTTAGTTTGGCGGCTCCTTGAGGCACGGCTCTGTGAGGCCAAATGTTCGAACTGTTGCCGCTGATCCTGATCGGCGTTCTCTTTGTCATCAACCGGGGCGCCGCCAAACGTATCGACCGCCTTGAGAGGGAACTCGGGGAGGTCCGCGAGCGGCTGCTCAAGGTGAGCGGAGCGACAGCAACGCCATCTGCCATTCAGGTGGGCCCGGAAGAGCCGGTTGAGATCGTCCTTCCGGAGACGTCCGCAGAGACCCTGGTTGCGGAGGAGGCAGCACTCGATGGAGCGCCGTATCAAAGCGCACCAGCCTCGTTGCCGGAAGAAAACGCTGCCGCCCTCACCACGGCGGCCAGCAGCAGAGCCACCGCCGCCGCACCCGCAGAGAGCCTGGAAAATCTGCTCGGCGCACGTTGGGCCGTCTGGGCCGGAGGACTGGCTCTGGCGCTCGGCGGTGTCTTCCTCGTGCGTTACTCAATCGAAAGCGGACTGCTCGGCCCCGGCGTGCGACTGACGCTTGCTGCCCTGTTCGGCCTCCTCCTGATCGCCGCCGGCGAACTGGTCCGCCGAAAGGCATTGCCGAAGGCCGAAGCGCTCTATGCCAACGCTATGGTACCCGGCATCCTCACGGCAGCGGGTGCGGTCTCGCTGTTCGGCGCGATCTATGCCGCCCATGGCATTTATGAATTCATCGGCCCGACGCTCGCCTTCCTGCTCCTCGGGCTCACCGCCTTCGGTGTGCTCGGCCTTTCGCTGCTCCATGGGCAGGCTCTGGCCGGGCTCGGGCTTGTCGGGTCGATGCTGACGCCGCTTCTGATCTCGACCACGGCGCCGAGCCTTTGGACACTGTTCATCTATCTGACCGTCGCCCAGATCGCGACGGCGCTCGCCTCGCGGATCAAGGGCTGGCTGATCGTGCCGGCGATTGCCCAGGTGCTGCTCGGGCTCTGGGCGCTCGTGGCACTCATTGACTCCGCCGAGATAACGCCGATTGCCTTGTCGCTGATCGCCATGATCGCGGCCTGGATGCTGATCTGGCCGGGTGTGAAGGGTGAAGATCCGGCGGAGCCCGGCACACCTCTGTCGCTCGATGCCCTTGGTCGGCGGATGGCCTGGGGTCCGCTTGCGCTCGACATCACGCTGTCGCTCGCGGTGCTAATACCGGCGCTCGTGATGCTGGACAGCGGACCGGCGGTCTCCTTGCCGCTCTTTGCCTTCGCCGCTCTGGTCGCAGCGCTCGCCGCTGCGGGAAGTGCGCGCCATGGCGCCTTCTGGCCAACGGTACTTGCGGCCGTGGGCGCCCTGATCGGCGCCGTGGTAAAGTCCGGCTTGATCGCCCAGGCGCAGGTCCTGCTGCTCGGCTTCGGCTGGGAGGAAACGGCCGTGGTCAGCCTCGGCGGACCTGTCATGCTGATCTTCCTGGTGCTTGCCGCCGTCTTCGCCTTTATCGGTCTTGCCCAGAACCGCCGTCGCTTTGCCGATGAGCCCTTGTTCGCAACGGTCTGGGCGGTGATCGTGGCGGTCCTGCCGGTGACGCTCGCGACCATCAGCTTCCTGTTTTACGGAACCTATGCGCGGGACTGGGTGCATGGCCTCTTTGCGCTCGGCCTCGGCTCCGTGCTGCTCGCAGCCTGTGAATATCTCTATCGACAAGGCGCCCTGCCCGCTTTCCGGCGCGGGGTCGACATCTTGCTTCTCGGCAGTTTCTTTGCCTTCGTGCTCGCGCTGCATTGCCTGACCGACGGCGTTGTAACCACGATCCTGCTGGCGCTCATCGGCTTTACCTATCTGATGGCGACCCGCAAACGGGCGTGGAGCGGACTGCCCTGGGTGATGGTGGCTGCGCTCGTTGGCGTACTCTTCCGCATCTTCTGGGATCCGACGCTGGTCGGGCCGGATGCGCTGTCGCGGACGCCCGTGTTCAACCCGTTGCTGCCCGGCTACGGCATTCCGGCACTGCTGGCGCTTCTCTCGGCCTATCAGATGCGAAACTGGCCGGGCCTCAGGGTTCGCAACGCGCTTCAGGGCCTGGCCAGCCTTCTTGGCCTGCTGGCGGTCGCAATCCTGGTCCGTCATGCGATGAATGGCGGCGTGCTCGACGCCTCCGCTCCGACGCTCGGTGAACAGTCGATCTACACATTGCTGGTGGTGGGTCTCTCCGGTATCCTGATGACGCTCAATGTCAAATCACCAAGCCACGTCTTCCGCTACGGTTCGATGTTGGCCGGCGGCCTTGCCATAGCGCAGACCATCAGCCTGCATCTCGGCGCGCTCAATCCCTATTTTTCTGGCGAGAGCAGTGGCAGCTGGCCGCTGATCAACCTGCTGCTGATCGGCTATCTGCTGCCTGGCCTCGCCTATGCGGGTCTCGCCTTCTACGCCCGCGACAAGCGCCCCCTTCCCTATGTCATCCTGTTGGCGCTTTCCGGCGCCCTGCTCGGTTTCGCCTGGGTGACACTGTCGGTGCGACGCTTCTGGCAGGGCGAGTTCATCGCCTACTGGAAGGGGTTCGAACAGGCGGAAACCTACAGCTATTCGGTGGCCTGGCTGGCAATCGGCGTCGGGCTGCTCGCGCTCGGCTCGCGCTTCGATGCGAGAAGCCTTCGCATCGCCTCTGCCGTCATCGTCATCCTGACGGTTGCCAAGGTCTTCCTGATCGACATGTCGAACCTCGAAGGCGTGCTTCGCGCGCTTTCGTTCATCGGTCTCGGCTTCGTGCTGATCGGCATCGGGCTCTTCTATCAGAGGATCCTGAGCGGCAAGTCGAGCCGATCGCCAGCCGTGGACGAGGACGAGGCGCCGACGGGGATCTGATCAAGGGCGGTTGAACAGTTTGGCCTTGCGGGGCTAGATGCGGCCAGCCGAAACGGGGAACCAACGTTTGACCGCCCTTCTCACCGCCTCTGACTTCGCCCC
The DNA here is from genome assembly GCF_009650195.1 of Agrobacterium sp. MA01. Lineage (NCBI taxonomy): Bacteria > Pseudomonadati > Pseudomonadota > Alphaproteobacteria > Hyphomicrobiales > Rhizobiaceae > Agrobacterium > Agrobacterium sp. MA01. Next base: position 1,160,311 of record NZ_CP045854.1, on the reverse strand, counting down.
CCACGATGCGCTCGCCGCCGTTCTCCTCGATCACGCGACCGAGGGGGATGATGGCTCGCACGACCTTGCCCATATCCACCGCGTCTTCAGGAATGCGCTGAAGATTCAGGCCGGCGAAGGTGGAGATGCCGAGATCCTCGCCGCCGCCGTTCTCCTACATGACTGCGTCGCGGTCGAGAAGAGTTCGCCACTCCGGTCGCAGGCTTCGCGGCTGGCCGCAGAGAAGGCAAGTGGCATTCTTGCCGCGCTTGGCTGGCCGAAGGAGAGGATCGAGGCCGTGGCGCATGCGATCCTCACCCATAGCTTTTCCGCCAACATCAAGCCGGAGACACTGGAAGCGAAGATGCTGCAGGATGCCGACCGGCTGGATGCGATCGGCATGGTCGGCGTGGCGCGCTGTTTCTACATCGCCGGGCGGATGGGTTCCGGCCTCTACCACCCCGGCGATCCCAGCGCCGAGCAGCGCCCGCTCGACGACCGCTCCTATGCGATCGACCACTTTCCGGCCAAGCTCCTGAAGCTCTCCGACGGCTTCCAGACGGCGACCGGCCGAAAGCTGGCTGAGGAGCGGCACGAGCGGCTCAATCTGTTCCTGACCCTCTTCCGCGACGAAATCTGAAGGACGCTAATCCATGCAAGTGACCGGGCTCTCCATCTATCCCTTCAAGAGCGGGCGCGGCATTGCGCTTCCCCAGGCGCGCATCGATCCCATGGGCCTCTCCGGCGACCGGCGCATGATGCTGGTCGATCCTGATGGCCAGTTCATCACCCAGCGGGAAATGCCCGACCTTGCTCGCCTCACGGCGCTCCCGGCCGCCGCCTATCTGACGCTTCGATTGAATGACGGGCGTGAAATGATGGTCGCGCCGCCGCAGCCGGACAATCGCATGGATGTCACCATCTGGCGCTCGACCGTCAGCGCGGCGATGGCGCATGACAGCGTTAATGCCAAGCTTTCCGACTGGTTCGGCCGGCCGGTGAAACTCGCCTTCATCGACGAGGAAAGCCGCCGCGAGGCGAGCGTGGAATGGGCCGGAGAAGCCTCGCCGATGGGCTTTGCCGACGGCTATCAGATCCTCGTGACGACATCAGGCTCCTTGCGCGCGCTGAACGAGGACATGGAGCGGCACGGCGAAGGTTCTGTTGGCATGGATCGGTTCCGCCCGAACATCGTCGTCGACTGCGACGAGCCCTGGGCGGAAGATGCCTGGACCGGCCTCGAGATCGGCGGCGTCCGCTTCGATTTCGTCAAACCCTGCCCACGCTGCATCATGACCACCCAGGACCAGCAGACCGGATCGCGCGAGGTTGCCAGCCCGATGCCGGCCATGGGCCGGATCCGCATGTCTGCCGACCGCCGCGTGCCGGGGGTGCTTTTCGGGTGGAATGCGGTACCGCGGGGAGAGGGTCTGGTGCGGGTCGGGGATGCGGCCACTGTACTCGGCCGCCGCGAGGGTTGGGCGATCAAGGGGCGGTGAGATTACGGGGTCAGCAGAGCTTGCGGCGCCCATCTCCCCCTTGGTGGGGGAGAAAGCGATTTCGATGAGTTAGTCGTGGCGGAAGCCACGGCTAAACATCTGAAATCGCAAGCGAGGGGGTCCGTGAGTCTGCGCCCACAGGACCGATCCCCTCACCAACAAAATCTGAAGTTTAGCCCTGATCGGGCTAAGCCTTCGATTTTGTAACCTCTCCCACAGAGGGGAGAGGTGGCGCGACACCCCGCTGGGGGCCTCGAAGGATCGAGCCGCCCACGCCGCCCCCTGACATCCATCAAATCCCCTGATGGCCAGTTCATCAAAAGGCGTTTCTGCTCATGATCCGACTGCACTAGTGTGTGATCGACAAAGGAGAATCCGCGATGAACACGATCAGCCGTCCCGCCATGCCCTGGCTTATCATTCTTGCGGGATCGCTGATTGCGGTGATGACCTTCGGGCCGCGTTCGGCCATGGGCTTCTTCCAACTGCCAATGCTCGCGGACCGGGGTTGGGACCGCTCCACATTCGGGCTTGCCATGGCCTTCCAGAACCTGTTCTGGGGCTTGAGCCAGCCGTTCTTCGGGGCGCTCGCCGACAAATACGGTACGGGTCGCGTGCTCGTCATGTCGGGCGTGCTTTATGCCGCTGGCCTGGTGATGATGGCCAATGCTTCGGCGCCTATCTGGCTGCATATGGGCGGTGGTGTGCTGATCGGTCTTGCGATCGGCGCCGGCTCCTTCAGCGTCATTCTCTCGGCCTTTGCCCGCAACGTGACGCCGGAACAGCGGTCGATGGCATTTGGCATTGGGACAGCTGCGGGTTCGGCCGGCATGTTCCTGTTTGCGCCGCTCAGCCAGGGTTTCATCTCGGCCTTCGGCTGGTCGGATAGTCTCGTGATCATCGCTGTCATGATGCTGGTCGTGCCGCTGCTTGCCTTTCCGCTGCGCGGCAATGCACAGTCGGGCACGCAGTCCGGCAACCAGTATCAGCAGACGATCGCCGAGGCGCTGAAAGAAGCCTTCGCGCACAAGAGCTATCTTCTGCTGACGACCGGCTTCTTCGTCTGCGGCTTCCAGGTCGCCTTCATCACCGCGCATTTCCCCGCCTATCTCGGCGATATCGGCATCGAGGCGAGTTATGCGGTGATCGCGATGGCGCTGATCGGCTTCTTCAACATCATCGGCTCGCTGGCGGCCGGCTGGATCGGGCAGCGCTATTCCAAACCCTATTTCCTCGCCTTCATCTATATCGGTCGCTCGATCACAGTGACGCTCTTCCTGCTCCTGCCGCAGACGCCGGCCTCGGTCGTTGTCTTTGCCGCTGTCATGGGGCTGCTCTGGCTCTCCACCGTGCCGCCGACCAACGGGCTCGTGGCGATCATGTTCGGCACGCGCCACCTCGGCCTGCTCGGAGGCCTGGTCTTCCTCTCCCACCAGATCGGGTCCTTCCTCGGCGTGTGGATGGGCGGCTATCTGTACGACCACTTCGGAACCTATGACCAGGTCTGGTGGTTGGGTGTGGCGCTCGGCATCTTCGCGGCTGTGGTGCACTGGCCGATCCGCGAACAAGCCGTCGAACGCCCGGCAATGGGCGTGGCGTAATTTTGCCCAAACTGAGATCATATTTCGGCATTTCGCTCGTGCCGGATCAAAATTCCTGTGTTTTCAGCTGAGCAAGACTGTCACAGAAAATTATTTTATTTTTCCCGCACCGCCCGTTGACGGATTCCGAGCCAGCACCTACCTTGTGCGAGCTGGTTCGGATCCTGACGACGAACCATGTACGGCCTCGCTATTGAAGGCCGCAGCCAAAGAAGGAGGTCAGCGAAATGCAAGTTGTATTTCTTGATGCCATCCGATCCTGGCAGCCGACCCCGCGCCTCGTGATGGTGAAACGCCATCCCGACTGCATCTGTCGAATGTGACGCTGCGCAAGCACTGATTCCATTTCATCGACACCTTACACAACGCCGTGCCGCGCGCATGGGCGGGGAATATCGTTATGAAGAAGCAAGTTATCGAATATGCCGGGATCCCGGTTGGCATCACCATACCCGATGGCGACAGGGTCAAGTTCATCGCCGTCAAATATCCGGTCATCGACCTCGACGGCGGTAGCTATCGCAACATCAGCGAACTACAGGCCGCCATTCATGATCACATGGCGAAATCGGCGCCAGAAGATCAGGCTGTGTTCCTGGGCGCGGCCAATTCGCCGGGCGCTTCCAGCGAACGCAAGGTTTTCAACGCCGCCTGACAGAACCCCTCGCGTGCCGCGCCGGGCTCCAGGCCCCGCGGCCCGTAGACATGCCGATCCAGAAAATAGGATGTCAGCCGAAAGGCGGCAGCGAGGCTGTCCGGATCAGCCGCCCGGTTCGTGCCGGGCTTGAGGAAATCCGGCAGCGCCAGCATCTTGTCCGCCCAGGGCGCGCCCGCCTCGCGGCTGACCGCCCTGCCCGACTTCGGCGAGACATAAGCCAGATCATGATGCGTGCCCGTCGCGGCACATTCGGTCAGATCCAGCCCGAAGCCGAGATCATTCAGCAGCCCAAGCTCGAAGCGGACGAAGAGTTCGCCGGCCGTGGCAGGTTCCTCCAGATGATCGAGAATGATATCCAGCGCCTGAAAGAGATGCGGATGGGGATCTCGCTCCGGCAAAAGCCGCAGCAGGGCCCCGAGCGCCTGCACACCGTAGACGGCGGTCGCGCTTTCCATCAACCGGCCCGCACGCAGCATCAGAGGTTCTATGCGAAACTCGCCCAGATGTTCGTCCAGGCGGGCACGCCAGGTGACTTCCAGACGATTGCCGGGCTGCAGCACCGGCTGCATCGTGCGTGAGCGACCAGAGCGCACCATGCCCAGATGCCGGCCGCGGCTGGCCGTCATCACCTCGGCGATGACGCTTGTTTCGCCATGCCGCCGCACCCCGAGAAGGATTGCCTCGTCTGTCCATTGCATGATCAGGTTTTACCGCAGAGGCCGCTTAAGCGCGAGGAATTTCGCGAGCGGTCAGACGTCCGCGAGATAGCGTTGCACCCAGCCGCGCCAATGGGCGATCGCTTCGGGCTTTCCCGGATAGCGTTTTTCTTCATGCAGTTGCACAAGTGACTTCATCGCCTGGAAGAGCACAACCGACATGATCTCGGCCTGTTCCTCGGGCAGGTCCGGGCGCCAGAGCGTGAGGATCTCGGTGATGCGCTTGCGCAGGCTTTCACGAAGCACGCCCGGGCGCACACCCGGCTGCTCCCATCGGGCATCGAGCAGGCTGAGCGCCAGGCTGCGCTCGGCAGCATGGGCGACGAGCACGTCGAGCAGGCGGTCGGCAAGCTGGCTTCCGTCGAGGTCTGCGACCTGCGCCCTGATTCGGTCCAGCGCTGCCTCGACATGCTCGGCATAGCGGGCGACGAGTGCGTCGGCGAGCACATCCTTGTTGGGAAAGAACTGGTAGAGTGAACCGATCGGCGCTTCGGCCCGGGCAGCGATCTCCGTCATGGTCGCGGCCCTGTAGCCCTGCTCGGCGAAGACGGCGGCACCGGCATCAAGAAGCTTTGCGACCCGGGCAATGCCGCGCTTGCGTTTGGGCTCCTTGGCGGTCGGCGCGGGCGTCGCCAGCGGCGTCGAGGCCGAACTTGACTTTTGCGAGGCCATGCTCATAAAACTCGTTTGTGAGGTCTACCTCATTTATTTGATGAAAACGCGCTTTCGTCCAGCCCTTTCCGGCAAAGGTGTCTCAGACGAAGGACGGAGACAGTCATGTCCTTGGACAAAGAGCATGGGACGCCTACACAACCCGGCCTGCTGACACCGCTTCCGGTCGCCCTTCGCTGGCTCATTCTCTTCGCCCTGTCCGTTGCGATCTCCGGCGGGCTTTTCCTCGCGCATATCCCGGGCTCGCTGCTGCTCGGGCCCATGGTCTCGGCCATTCTCGTGGCCACAAACGGCGCACGGCTTTCCGTTCACCGCTACCCCTACATCTTCGCCCATTCGCTGATCGGCTGCATCATCGCCCGCTCGATCGATCTGGGAACGCTGTCGACGGTCGCAGACGACTGGCCGGTCTTTCTGTCCATCGTGCTTGCGATCATCGCGGCGAGCAGCCTGCTCGGCTATTTCATGGCAAAAGCCGAGATCCTTCCGGGCACAACCGCAATCTGGGGGACATCTGCGGGAGCCGCCTCGGCCATGGTGCTGATGGCAGAAGCCCATGGCGGGGATGCGAGGCTGGTCGCCTTCATGCAGTATCTGCGCGTCGCCTTTGTCGCGACCGGCGCCTCGCTGATGGCGGCCTTCGTCTTCAACGTCGAGGGCGGTGCTGCGCAGGCCGTCGTCTGGTTTCCGGAGACGGACTGGCTCGACCTGTCCTTAACGCTGGCTGCTGCCATTGCGGCGGCGATGGTCGGCGCACGGCTCAGGATACCGGCGGGCACCATGCTCCTGCCGCTGGTTGCGACGACGGTTCTGCATGTCATGGGCTATATCACCCTGCAACTGCCGGAATGGCTGCTGGCGCTCGGCTATGGCGTGATCGGCTGGCGGATCGGCCTGTCTTTCACGCGGCGGATCCTGAGGCATGCGGCAAGCGCCCTGCCCCAGATCGTCGGCTCGATCCTGGTGCTGATGGCGTTCAGCGGCGGGCTTGCCTTCCTGCTCTGGTCGCTGCATGGCGTCGACCCGCTTACGGCCTACCTCGCGACGAGCCCCGGCGGGCTCGATTCGATCGCGATCATTGCCGCGACCACGCCGGTCGACATGTCCTTCATCATGGCGCTGCAGACCATGCGGCTGATCGTCATCATCCTGATCGGACCGACGATTTCGGACTTCGTGGCAAGGCGCGTGGCGAAGGGCTGAGCGCCCTTCGCTTGATTGCGCTTAGTCGCGGGGGAATTCGAGGCCCATTTCGCGGAAGCGTTCGGGATCGTTGCCCCAGTTCTCGCGCACCTTCACAAAGAGGAAGAGGTGGACCGGCTGTTCGAGGATCTCGGACATCTCCTTGCGGGAAGCCGTGGAAATCGCCTTGATCGCGTCGCCGTTCTTGCCCAGCACGATCTTCTTCTGGCTGTCGCGCTCGACATAGATAACCTGTTCGATACGAACAGAGCCATCCTTGCGCTCTTCCCAGGTCTCCGTCTCGACATGCGAGGAATAGGGAAGCTCCTGGTGCAGGCGCAGGAACAGCTTCTCGCGGGTGATTTCGGCTGCGAGCTGGCGCATCGGCAGATCGGAAATCTGGTCTTCCGGATAATACCAGGGACCTTCCGGGAAGGTCTCTGCCAGATAGTCCATGATGTCGTCGCAGCCCGACCCGGTCGTGGCCGAGATCATGAAGGTGCGGTCGAACTTGACCGCTTCGTTGGCCTTCTCGGCCAGCGTGAACAGATCTTCGTGGCGCACCCGGTCGATCTTGTTCAGGACCAGGATCTTCGGCTGCGGCACGTCCTTCAGGGCTTCCAGGATCGCCTCGGCATCGCCGCGCAAACCGCGTTCGCTGTCGATCAGGAGCAGGATGATATCGGCATCCTTGGCACCGCCCCAGGCAGAGGTCACCATGGCGCGGTCGAGCTTGCGGCGCGGCTTGAAGATGCCGGGCGTGTCCATGAAGACGATCTGGGCGTTCTTGTGGATCGCGATGCCGCGCATGACGGCACGGGTCGTCTGCACCTTGTGGCTGACGATCGACACCTTGGCGCCGACAAAGCGGTTGACCAGCGTCGACTTGCCGGCATTGGTCGGGCCGATCAAGGCAACAAAGCCGGATCGGGTCGGGGTGTTGACGGTGGCTTCGCCGCCGTCATGGGTTTCGGTATCGGTCATATCATCCATTCAATTCGCGTCGGAGGCCTTGGCCCAGACGCCTTCGCGTTCGAGTATCTTGGTCGCGGCCACCTGTTCGGCGGCACGCTTGGAACGTTCGATGCCGATCTCCGGCTTCAGGCCCGGGATCTCTACGATCACCGTGAAGCTGGGATCATGATCCGGTCCAGAGCGATCGGCAACCTTATATGTGGGCGGCTTGCCAAATCTGGCATGCGTCCATTCTTGCAATTCGGTCTTGGCATCGCGGCGGGCGCCGTCGGCGCGGGCAGCACGACCCTCCCAGTATTTGAGGATAAAGCCGCGCGCGGCCTCCAATCCTGCCTCAAGATAAATGGCGGCGATCAGGCTTTCAACGACGTCGGCGCGGACATTCAGCATGTTCTTCGCCGTGATCTTCTTCACGTCCGCGCCCGTGCGGATGAAACGGTAAAGCTCGATCTCGTCGGCGACGGAGGCACAGGCCTCGGCACTGACCAGCTGGTTGAAGCGAACCGAAAGTTCGCCCTCGGTCGCGTCGCGGAAGGTCTTGAACAGCATTTCGGCGACGCAGAGGCCGAGTACGCGGTCGCCGAGAAATTCCAGCCGCTCGTAGTCGCCCTTCTTGCCCCGCGAGACCTGGGCGCTGGCATGAGTCAGCGCCCGCTTCAGGCGGTCGCGGTCGGCGAACTTGTGGCCGATCGCAGCTTCGAGCTGCTCCCAATCCTTTTCGCCGACCACGCTCTTATTCGTCATTCGACCACCTTGAACAGGCGATCCCAGCGCATGTTGGCCGGCCACTTCCAGACTTCGCGGAAGGAGGTGTCGTTGCCAAGCGAGAAGAAGATCAGCGAGGCCTTGCCGATCAGGTTCTCGGCCGGCACGAAGCCGACGTCGAAGCGGCTGTCGAGCGAGTTGTCGCGATTGTCGCCCATCGCGAAGTAGTGGCCTTCCGGCACGATGAATTCGCGCGTGTCATCGCCACGGGTGCCCTGCGCCTGGTCGAGCGTGTTGTAGCTTACGCCGTTGTCGAGCGTTTCGCGGAAGACGGGAACGTCGGTGCCGGGATCCATGCGGTAATCGGAGGTGAAGACGCCGTCCTGAACCTTCGGCACGGGCTGACCGTTGACCTGCAGCACGCCGCCGATCATCTGGATCCGGTCACCCGGCAAGCCAACGATCCGCTTGATATAGTCGATGCTCGGGTTCGGCGGGAAGCGGAAGACCGCGATATCGCCGCGCTCCGGTTCGCTCTCGAAGATCCGGCCTTCGAACAGATCCGGCGAGAAGGGCAACGAGTACTTCGAATAGCCATAGGAGAACTTGTTGACGAAGATGTAGTCGCCAACCAGCAGCGTCGGCATCATCGAGCCAGACGGAATTGTGAAGGGCTGAAAGAACACGGTCCGGATCACCATCGCCAACAGCAGGGCCTGGATGATGACCTTGACGTTTTCCCAGAGGGCACTTTGCTTCTTTTCTTCGCTCACGCGGATCGGTTCCTTCTTGCGAAAATCCTGCTCTCTCTAGTCGGTTCGGGCGAGCGCGGCAACCGCGTAGCCCCGTCAACCAGCGCGACCAGTTAACTCAGCGGCTTTCCGGCAGGGCCTCGACGATGACGAATGCCTGGGCATAGGGGAATTCGTCGGTGATGGTGAGATGAATGACAGGACGATGGCCTGCCGGCAGGAGGCGTTCCAGGCATCGGGCGGCGCCACCAGTCAGTTCCAGGCCCGGCTTGCCGTTCGGCAGGTTCACGACGCCCATCTCCTTCCAGAAGACACCTTCGGCAATTCCGGTCCCCAGCGCTTTCGCCATGGCCTCCTTGGCGGCGAAACGCTTGGCATAGGAGGCAGCGCTGTCCTTGCGGCCATTCGAGCGCGCCTGCTCCTCGTCCGTGAAGCAGCGGGCGGTGAATTTCTCGCCGAAACGGGTGATCGATTTCTCGATTCTTCTGATGTCGACCAAGTCGCTGCCGATGCCGATGATCATGTCAGACGCTCGATCCCTGGAGAGCTTCGGCGAGGCGGACACGGGCGCGTTCGGCAAGCCGTTCGCGGCGACGGGCCTGGAATTTCGCCACGGTGAAATAGATGACGCAATAGATGACCGCGCCACTGACGACGGCGAGCGGGATAGCCCCCACGAGCATCGGCTTCAAGATCGGATGCCACATGCTCTCGAAGGCCGAAAGGGAAAACTTTTTCTCGAGATCTACACTATCCGTGACCGGAACCCCCTTGCCGATCAGGCGATGGCCCACCTCCCAGGTCGAGGCCCAGATGAGCGGAAAGGTCAGAGGATTGCCAAAGGCTGTTCCGATGGCAGCAGCAACCATGTTGCCGGCAATGAGATAGGCAATCGCGAAGGCGAGCAGAAAATGCAATCCGATGAATGGGGTCCAGGAGGAGACGACGCCTGCCACAACGCCGGCGGCAATCGCGTGCGGGGTGGCCGACAAGCGCAAGATTCGTTTGCTCAGATATTGAAACGATCGGATGAAGCCCCGGCGCGGCCAAAAAAGCTCGCGTAGCTTCGTCAGTCTGGAAATCGGTTGCCTGCGTCGAAACAGCATGCGGGATATGTAGTGGATGCCGGACGGGTTGGGCAAGGAAAAGCGGCCATCAAGGTGGCCAAAAAGCAAAGACGCCGGCAAGAACCGGCGTCGCAGCATGGACCAGATATGGTCGGTCGACGTATCAGCTGCGGCGGAACATGCCACGGTCGATTTCGCGCTGGCGGTATTCCAGGTCGACGAGATCGCGGGCGCCGTTCAGGTAGCTCATTTCACGCTCTGCAACGGTCGGAACGCGAAGGGCGCGGGCGAATTTGCGGATCGGAGTAAACATCGTTTTGTCCTCGGTTCTTTGTCTTCATCTGTTGACCGAGATATAATGGTGCGGCGCACAATCAACCAGAGACAAGAACTGACGTCAGCCATGCGTAAAACGCATAGCGAAGGGGTCGAGGTTTACGAATTAGGCAGGATTGTGATGAAAAGTGAGGCAGCGAGGGCGGCTGCGAGGCGACCGGGCGGACATTATCCGCACCGGTCATGTCTGTGAGACGGCAGATCGCCTCAGTCGTAAACGCGCTTCACCGTCGAGATGCAGTCGAGTTCCTTGAGCTCGCCAAGCAGCTGGCTCAGCTGACGAAGGTCCCAGACCTCGAGATCGATCCCCATTTCCGTGAAGTCGGTGGCGATGCGGATCATGTTGAGCACCCGGATGTTGATATCCAGACGGGCAACGCATTGCGCAACGGTCGCCAGCGTCCCCGGCTCATTGAGCGCATTGATCAGGATTCGTGCAACGAAACGCGACTTGTTCGCCTCGTCGAGATCCCAGCGCACGTCGATCCAGCGCTCCGGCTCGTTTTCAAAGCGCTGCAGGGCGGAAGCCTGGATCGGGTAGATGGTGATGCCCTTGCCATCTTCCATGATGCCGACGATTCGGTCGCCGGGCACGGCACCTGCAGGCGCGAAATGCACCTCGGCGTTTCCGGAAAGGCCGCGGATCGGCAGCGGATCCGGACCATCGCCCGCTGTCGGCACATCACCCTTCGGATGGGCGGGACCGGGGATCTTGAAGACCATGCCATTGGCGCTGTTCATCGCGAACCAGCCCTCGTCCGAGGAGGGCTTCACGGTCACACGTTCGTCCTGATAGTCGGGGAAGACGGCCCTGAGAACGTCGAGCGAGGAGGTCTCGCCGCGACCGACCGAGGCGATCGCGTCTTCCACGTCGCGCTGGCCGAGACGATGCAGCGCGGGTCTCAGCGTGTCCTTGGAGAACACCTTGCCGGCGCGCTCGAAGGTGCGCTCCAGAATGCGCTGGCCAAGGCCTGCATATTGCTTGCGGATCGCCATGCGGGTGGCGCGGCGGATGGCGGCACGGGCCTTGCCGGTGACGACAATCTCTTCCCAGGCGGCGGGCGGCACCTGCACGCCGGAGCGGATGATTTCAACCTCGTCGCCATTCGACAGACGGGTGACCAGCGGCATGATCGAACCGTTGATCTTGGCGCCGACGCAGGTATCGCCGACATTGGTGTGAACGGCATAGGCAAAGTCGATCGGGGTGGCACCGCGCGGCAACGCAATCAGCTTGCCCTTGGGCGTGAAGCAGAAGACCTGGTCCTGGAAGAGTTCGAGCTTGGTGTGTTCGAGGAATTCTTCCGGGTTGTCCCCTTCCGCCAGCGCCTCGATGGTATGGCGGAGCCAGGAATAGGCATTGCTTTCGCGCTGCAGCGGCTCGCTCGGATCGCCGTTCTCGCCATCCTTGTAGAGGCTGTGGGCGGCAATACCGAATTCGGCGATATCGTGCATGCGCCGAGTGCGGATCTGCAGCTCGATGCGCTGGCGCGACGGGCCGACGATGGTGGTGTGGATCGAGCGGTAGTCGTTCTGCTTCGGCGTCGAGATGTAGTCCTTGAAGCGGCCCGGCACGACGCGCCAGCGAGTATGCACGATGCCAAGCGCGCGGTAGCAGCCGGGGATGTCGTCAACGAGAATGCGGAAGCCATAGACGTCCGAAAGCTGTTCGAAGGAGAGCGATTTCGACTGCATCTTGCGGAAGACGGAGTAAGGCTTCTTCTGCCGGCCCTTGACCGAGGGGGTCAAAAGGCCGTTCGCCACCAGGAGCTCGCGCAACTCGTCCTCGATCTTGGTGATCAGGCCTTCGTTGCGGGTCGACAGCTCCGCCAAGCGATTGGTGACCGTCTCATAGGCTTCCGGGTTCATGTAGCGGAAGGACAGGTCCTCCAGCTCGTCGCGCATGTCCTGCATACCCATGCGGCCGGCGAGCGGCGCATAGATTTCCATCGTCTCTTCGGAAATTCGGGCACGCTTGTCGTCACGCATGTGCTCGAGCGTGCGCATGTTGTGCAGGCGGTCGGCGAGCTTCACCAGGAGAACGCGGACGTCGTCGGAAATGGCAAGCAGGAGCTTGCGCAGATTTTCCGCCTGCTTGGCCTTCTTGGTGACGAGGTCGAGCTTCTTGATCTTGGTGAGGCCCTCGACCAGACGGCCGATATCCTCGCCGAAGAGCTCGTCGATCTCGGCACGGGTCGCGGACGTGTCCTCGATCGTGTCGTGCAGCAGCGCAACCGCGATCGTCGATTCGTCGAGATGCATGTCGGTCAAGATGGCGGCAACTTCGAGCGGGTGGGAGATATAGGGGTCCCCGCTGGCGCGTGTCTGCTTGCCGTGCTTCTGCATGGCATAGACATAGGCCTTGTTCAGCAGAGCTTCGTTGGCATCGGGCTTGTATTTCTGCACCCGCTCAACGAGCTCGTATTGCCGCATCATTCCGATCGTCTCCACAAACGAAAAAGCGCGCCAGTCGAGACGACTGGCGCACGTTCATCCTACAGTCAGATCAAGACTTAAGTCTGATCTGTTGACGATTAGTAATCGTCGCTCTTTTCCGGCGGAACAAGGCCTTCGATACCGGCAAGCAGCTCTTCTTCCGACATCTGGTCGAAGGTGAGCGTTTCCGGCAGTTCGTCCTCTTCCTCGCCCTTGCCGGCGGTGCCGGTATTGGCCAGCATCGAGCTCGGCTCCTGTTCCGGCTCGTCGACTTCGACGTGCTTCTGCAGCGAATGGATCAGATCTTCCTTCAGGTCGTCGGGCGAGAGGGTCTCGTCAGCGATTTCACGCAGAGCGACGACCGGGTTCTTGTCCTTGTCGCGATCGATGGTGATCGGCGCGCCCTGGGAGATCTGGCGGGCACGGTGGCTTGCGAGCAGAACGAGCTCGAAGCGGTTCTCGACTTTGTCGATGCAATCTTCAACGGTGACACGGGCCATTGCCTGTCCTTTGCGATCTTGAATGCGTGGGATTGACGGCTGCGATACAGGCAATGGCAGGCAAATTCAAGTTTTTCGTGCTGGCACCCTGCCAAGCCCAAAAATGAAGGCCGGAAAAGGCCCTCAATACACCACATTTCAACCGCAGGCTGCTTGGATTGCACCTGACGATGCCCTAGATAGATTTTTATATGATCATTTCATAATGTAAAACTGTGATCATAACTGGAGGGGCAAGGTATTGTTTTGATTGCCGATTGCCGAGACTGTTCATATTTGACGTAAGGATATCGAAATGTTCGACCCCCGTGAAAAAATTGCACTCTTCATCGATGGCGCCAATCTTTATGCCGCGTCCAAGAGCCTCGGCTTCGACATCGATTACCGCAAGCTCCTGAAAGCCTTCCAGAAGCGCGGCTATCTCCTGCGCGCCTATTACTACACCGCTCTCATCGAGGACCAGGAATACTCCTCGATCCGCCCGCTGATCGACTGGCTGGACTATAACGGCTACAAGGTGATCACCAAGCCGGCGAAGGAATTTACCGACTCCATGGGCCGCCGCAAGGTGAAGGGCAACATGGATATCGAGCTTGCCATCGACGCGATGGAACAGTCCGAAACCGTCGACCATCTCGTGCTCTTCTCCGGCGACGGCGATTTCACCACGCTGGTCGAAGCGCTGCAGCGCAAGGGCCGCAAGGTCTCTGTCGTCTCGACCATGGCGACGCAACCGCCGATGATCGCCGACGACCTGCGCCGCCAGTCCGATCACTTCATCGATCTGATGACGCTGAAGGCCGAAATCGGCCGAGACCCGTCGGAACGCGGCACCCCGCGCGCACCGGAACCGGCAACGGCGAGCGAAGACGAGCACTGAAGCAGGGCTGCCGGCCTTGCCGCTGCAGACCGGCGATTGCGGTCGATCGAGCGGCGAGAAAAAATCGGCGCCCGATTTTCGGCGGCACGGTTGAGCGGGGTGGGTTATGGTGCCGCCATGCTGTTCCAAAAACCCGACCACGACACCCTATACGACGCCCTTATCCGCCGCGATCCGGCCCATGACGGCCTGCATTTCGTCTGCGTGACCTCGACACGGGTCTTCTGCCGGCTGACCTGCAGCGCCCGCAAGCCGAAATCGGAAAACTGCATCTTCGAGGACACGATCGCCGCCTGCCTCGGTTCCGGATTCCGTCCCTGCAAACGTTGCCGACCGACGCTGCATCACGGCGGCAACGATCCGCTTGTCGCGGGCCTCGTCGAAGCCCTGGAAGCCGATCCGTGCCGACGCTGGAGCGAGCAGGACGTGATCGCCCGCGGACACGATCCCTCCACGGTGCGCCGGGCCTTCAATCGCCGTTTCGGCATGAGCTTTCTGGAAATGGCGCGCCTGCGCCGCCTTGGCAGCGGTGCCGACACATTGTCCGGCGGCGAGAGCGTGATCGAGGCGCAGCTCGATGCAGGTTACGAGTCCGGCAGCGGTTTTCGCGCGGCGATCACCCGGCTCTTCGGCACGGCCCCGGCTGGCCTACGCGGCCAGGCACTGCTGAAGGCGGATTTCCTCGAGACACCGATCGGCACGATGGTCGCAATCGCCGACGACCATGCGCTGCATCTGCTGGAATTCACCGACCGCCCTTCACTCTCTTCCGAGATCGCACGGCTGCAGGCCCGCCAGAAGCTGGGCGTGATGCTCGGCAAGATCCGCGTCATCGAACAGGTCAGAGACGAGATCGACCGCTACTTTAGCGGCCAGGGCACCGACTTCACGGTCAGGCTCGCGGGACATGGCAGCGCCTTCGAGCGCGACGTCTGGCAGGCCCTGCGGGACATTCCGGCCGGCGAGACGCGCAGCTATTCCGGGATCGCCGCCGATCTGGGCCGGGAGAGCGCCGTCAGGGCCGTGGCCCGCGCCAATGGTGCGAATCAGATCGCCATCATCATTCCCTGTCACCGGGTGATCGGCGCCGATGGAGGCCTCACCGGCTATGGTGGCGGGCTCTGGCGCAAGCGCTGGCTGCTGGAGCACGAGCGACGCATGGCATTGTCTTTGCCATCGACGGGCGCAATCTCCGTCGACACATCCGCGTCGCACCGGCGGCACATGCAATCCCTGACCACGCCTGAAGCCATGCCTTCCGGACAGATCAAGGACTGATCAAACGACCGCAAGCCGAACGCCTCCCGAACATGCGACCGCAACGGCGGCGCGTGCCCGGTCGCCCATCGCCATCTAAAGCAATTGCAGCAAAAGCGCGAAGCGGTTTTGCGTCCGGAATTCCGTAAAAACAAAGAGATAGAGCATTGAAGGCGACTCCGTTTCGCCGGAAATGCTCTAGGGGATCGACACCATGCAAACCAGACACAAGGGGCTCAACGCATCCGGCATCGAAGCCTCCCAACGCGCCCCGCTCACACTTTTGATGACCGCTGTCGCATGGCTCTTTCGCCACCGCGCCCAAGGACCGGTCAACTACGTGAATCACCTCGATGCGCACGGGCTGAGGGACATAGGGCTCGACGCGCAAGATGCCGCCCGGATCCCCTCGACGGCGCGTGCGGATGCGTTGCGTCTGCTGATGATGCGGGGTAGCCTGTGAATGGGGGGACGGCCGCGGCCGTCGCTCACATCGCCTCGAAAGCGATAGCCTGCGCGCCCTGCCAGAGAACCATTTTCCCCATGGCCTCCAGCTGCTCTGCACCCTTGGTCACCGTCAGGAAATGATTGCCGGCCAGCACGCCCATCTTGCTCGCAAACTGCGAGGAGCCATAGGCGAAGAGCAGTTCCGTTTCGCTGAAGCCGCCGGGATATAGCAGGATGTCGCCGCGCGAGGGATGGGCCGTGTGGTTTTCGAAACCTGCCCCGAACTGGAAATCGCCGAGCGGCACCCAGACCGCCTCGCCCGACCAGCGCGAATGGATCGCCTGGTTGCGGAACGGCAGGAAGCTTTCGAAGATGCGGCAGGTCTCGGGCGCCTTTTCGCGTTCGAAACGGGCCTCGAAGACGAAGGGGCCGACGGTGAGTCTGAGGAATTCCAGGGACATGCCACTCAACCCGTCTTCATCAGGCGCTGCTTCTGGCGGTTCCAGTCGCGTTCCTTCTCGGTCTCGCGCTTGTCATGCAGCTTCTTGCCCTTGGCGAGCGCAAGCTCCAGCTTCGCCCTGCCCTTCTCGTTGAAATAGATCTTGAGCGGCACCAGCGTCATGCCTTCGCGATTGATCGAGGCGCGAAGGCGGTTGATCTCGCGCTTGGACAAAAGCAGCTTGCGACGGCGGCGCGGCTCGTGATTGAAGCGGTTCGCCTGCAGATATTCCGGCAGATGCGAATTGATCAGCCAGATCTCCTCACCCTCGTCGGAGGCATAGGATTCGGCAATATTGGCCTTGCCCTCGCGCAACGACTTCACCTCCGTGCCGGTCAGAACCAGACCCGCCTCGTAGGTGTCGATGATCTCATAATTGAAACGCGCCTTGCGGTTCTCCGCGACAATCTTGTTGACGGTGCGCTGCGAGCCTCTGGGGGCCATGGTCAAATCTTCCGTTTCGCCCGGGATTTTGTCGTGGATCGCCTGCGCCCGGGCGGGGCGTGGCTGTTGTCAGGGATATGTAATGGAGGATGGGGGGGAAATAAAGGTGGATGAGGATTTGGGGCGGGGGATGGCGCCTCGTATGGCGACCGGGAACCCTGGCTTGGTTGCATGGCGCGCCGAATTCTCCCGTCAAAGCAGCTGCATCAGAACTCCCAGCAACCGTTTTTGGGAGGAACCCTCCGCATGCCTTCATTTGCGTCGACTTTAAAAAAGCGTGGTGCAAAAAAGACGGCGTCGAACTCTCATTGCTTCAAGGACACAAGATGAAATTCCATCGCCTTCGTACTGGTATGCTGGCCATCGCTTTCGGCATCGCGGCTAACGGCATGACCGTAACTGCGGCTCATGCCGATGAATTCTCGTTCACCGCCACGAACTCGACCAACACAGCTATCACCCAGCTATTGGTGTCCGAAGACAAGGCTGAGTGGGGTTACTTCGACATCGGAAGCGGCATCAAGCCGGGCGAGACCGTCGACCTCGCTTGGGATCAGAGCACCAATGGCGACAACTGCACGCAGTGGGTCAAGGCCGCCTATGCCGATGGCAGCGAGTCGGAGCCTACCAAGTTCGATTTCTGCGAAAGTGGACTTGAGCTCGAATTCTGATCGGATTCTCGTCGGTTCATGAAAAACTGGCAGGTTACTTTCGGTAACCTGCCTTTTCTTTTGCTGGGTGCGGATCTAGACGGCGCAACCTCGCCTCCTCATCCCCTCAGTTCAGCAGTCCCGCATGCTTCAGCGCCGCGTCGATCGCGGCTCCCGTCGAGGCCTCCAGCGTTGCCAACAGCGGCAGGCGCCCCCCCTCACCCATAGGTGACCTTGCGCAGCAGCAGTTCCAGCGGGCCGTGGCCGAAGCGGCTCGCGAAGGCGACGACCGGGAGCATGGCGAGGATTGTAACGGCGAAGGACAGGGCAAGCAGCGTAAGGTTGCCGAGCGTGCCGAACAGGCCGAGGCCATAGCCGCCAAAAAGGAGGCCGGCGAGCAAGCCCTGGGTGACATAGCAGCTCAGCGAGTTGCGTCCCGCGAGCAAGAAAAAGCGGGGAAAGCGGACACGGTCCGACAGGCTGAGGATCAGGCCGAGATAGGCGGTGGCGAGGATCGGACCGCCAAGGGCGAGGCTGCAGAAGCCGAGAGAAGAAAGGACGGGGCTTGCCTCGCCGAACGCGCCGCTCGCGACATAGAGAGCATTGATGGTAAGGCCGAGGACGAGCAGCGGCAAAACCTTGCGGCGCAGATTTTTTGCCAGGGCATTTCCGCTTTCAAAAAGACCGTTTCTGGCGGCGACGATCCCGGCGAGGAAGGCGGCGAAAGCCAGATGCCCCTGGAAGAGCAGGAGGAAGAAGAAAGTCTGCGGCCAGTCGCGCCAACGGGTCAGGACCGTCTCGGTATTGCTGCCGCCGAGATTGGGATGGGCTGGCGGAAGCGGGATTTCCGCGAAGAGGACGGCGAGCACCATGAGCGAGAGGGCGGCCACAGGGATCATGCCGCCGGCGATCAGCAACAGCCTGCGGCTGGTAGCGCCCCTGACGGCCCAGGTGATCAGACCGAGCATGGCATAGAGCAGGAGAATATCGCCCGAGAAGACCAGAACGGCATGCAGGGCGCCGAACAGCGCCAGCATGGCGAGACGCCGGGAAAAGCGGCGGGCAAAGGAAGCGCCCGCGCGCTGAGCGGCCTGGATCTGGATCTCCATGCCCCAGCCGAAGACAAAGGAGAACAGCAGGAAGAACTTCGCCTGGAACACCAACTCCACAAGATAGAGCGCGACCCGGTCCATGGCGGCGGCCGGCGCCACCAACATGGTCTCCATGGGCTGCGCCATGAAGGGCAGATTGACCACGGCGATCCCGATAAGCGCCACGGCGCGGACGACATCCACCGCCTGGTTGCGGTCCTGAGGCATTGAGGGTACTCCATTGAGCGATTGCTCTACGTTATTGAGCGACCGCTCAATCTGTCAAGTGGAGGCGCCCGTGACCGGCAAGCCTGAGATCGACATGCCCCTTGTGACCCGAAACGGCACGCCCGCGATCAGCAAGCGGGAGAGGATTTTTGCTGCCACGGTCGAATTGTTGCTGGAGGAGGGGCTCGTTGTCGTTCAGACCCGTGCGGTGACCGAGCGAGCCGGTGTCGGGACCGGCCTGCTGAACCACTACTTCCGCTGGCCGGAACTGCGCGCAGCAGCCTGGAGCGTCATTTTCGCTGACATTGCCGAGGATATGCGGCGAGCCAAGGAAAGCCCGGCACAATCGCTCGACCGCTTTTTCAAGGAGAGCTTTTCGCCTGAGGCACAACCGATCTGGCGCCTGTGGATGGAGGCGGAAAGTCTTGGCTCTCAAGACGAATGGCTGGCAAAGGCCGTGGAGACGGCACGCCATCGGCTGCGGGACGGGCTCACGGCACTTCTCGTCGAAGGCCTTGCAGAACAGGGCCTGTCACTCGCCTCCCCGCGCGATGCAGCGTTGCGGCTTGAGGCCTTGCGCGACGGGTTGATTGGGCTTTTGCTGGCTCGGGATCGCGAGATCGACAGCGCAAAAGCCGAGGCCCATTTGCGCGAGGCCTTGCGTCGGGAGACCTGACCGCCGTCTGATCAGATAAGATCAGGTCGAGGCCGTTGCGCTCGCCGCCTGGGCGGCGAGCGGTCATCCCCTCAATTCACTAGTCCCGCATGCTTCAGGGCCGCGTCGATCGCGGCTTCCGTCGAGGCCTCAAGCGTTGCCAACAGCGGCAGGCGGACGGTGCGGTTCATGCCGCGGGTGCGGTTCAGCGCATATTTCGCGCCGCAGAGACCGGGCTCCAGGAAGATCGCCTTGTGCAGCGGCATCAGGCGGTCCTGGTAGGCGAGTGCCTTCGTATAATCGCCGGCCAGGGTCGCTGCCTGGAATTCCGCACAGAGGCGCGGGGCAACATTGGCCGTGACCGAAATGCAGCCGGTGCCGCCATGGGCATTGAAGCCGAGTGCGGTTGCATCCTCGCCCGAGAGCTGGACGAAATCCAGGCCACAGGTGATGCGCTGGTCGGAGACACGCTCGATCTTGCCGGTCGCATCCTTCACACCGACGATGTTCTTGTGCGCCTTGGCCAGCGCGCCCATCGTTTCCGGCGACATGTCGATCACCGAGCGGCCGGGAATGTTGTAGATGATGATCGGCAGCGCGACGGCTTCTGCGATCGCCTTGTAGTGCGCGATCAGGCCCTTTTGGGTCGGCTTGTTGTAATAGGGGGTGACGACGAGCAGCGCATCGGCGCCGACGGCTTCGGCATGCTGGGCAAGCTCGATGGCCTCAAGCGTGTTGTTGGAGCCGGCACCGGCGATCACGGGCACGCGCTTGTTTGCCACTTCGACGCAGAGCTCGACCACGCGCTTGTGTTCGGCATGGGAGAGGGTCGGCGATTCACCCGTGGTGCCGACCGGCACGAGACCGGAGGAGCCTTCGGAAATCTGCCATTCGACATGGGCGGCGAAGGCTTGCTCGTCGACAGCGCCCTCTTCAGTGAACGGCGTGACGAGCGCGGGAATGGATCCCTGATACATGCAATGAACTCCTCGGGGGCCGACATCCACGCTTCGGCCGCATTCTCAGATTAAATCGGGGGCACATTACTTCGCACCATCAGGTGCGACAAGCGCATCTGCAGGAGATTTGTGACAGTTTTCCGAGGCTTCGTTCGAGAGAATGTGATCGCTGGCTTTAGGCTTTTGTTAACCGCGTGCTCGGCCTACTCTCTCGTGTGATGCCATGGGTTATAGTGTGTGGATGAAGATGTCGCTGCCTTATCGTTCTGTCCTCGGTCTCGGTCTTGCGCTCGTCCTGTCGTCGACGAGTGCGCAGGCGCTTTCCGACGTGCCTGTGCCGCCTATGAAGCCGCTCGGCTTTGCACCGAGCAAGGCGGCACCGCCGTCGCTTGAGACCACCGGCGCCATTCCGCGCGGCGAGCGGCTGGCTGCCGCCAATCCGCAGCTGAAGTCCGGCCTTGATGCTCTGTCTGATCGCAAGGGCGCCCAGGCGATCGCGATCCGCGACCGCATGCCCGCCGGGCTCGACCGGCAGATGCTGACCTGGTCGATCGCCATGTCCGGCTTGAGCGACGTACCGGCGGCCGAAATCGCCGCTGCCCAGCGGCAGCTTCAGGGCTGGCCAGGGCTCAAATCCTTCCGCGCCAATTCTGAAAAGGCGCTTTTCCGCGAAAATCCGGCGCCATCCGCCGTTCTCTCCGCCTTCGGCAATACCGCGCCGGAGACGACCGAAGGCACGATGCTTCTGGCACGCGCGCATCTCGCGACGGGTGACCGGAGCAAGGCTGCAAGCCTGATCCGCAACCTCTGGCGCACGGAGGGCCTGGACGAAGCGACGGAAGATCGGGTGATGGGTGAGTTTTCCGGCCTGCTGCGGCCCGCCGATCACCGCGCCCGCATGGATTATCTGATGTATCGCGAGCGGGTGGGCCAGGCGAAGCGCTTTGCCTCGCTCGGTGAGGCGCAGTCGCTCTACCGCGCCTGGGCAGGGCTGATTTCGAAGGCCGACAATGTCGGCGGGCTGATCCAGGCCGTGGATGGCAAGTGGCGCAACGATCCGGCGCTGCTCTTCATCCGCATTGAAAACCTGCGCCGCCAGCAGAAATTCGAGGACGCGGCCAAGCTACTCTCGCAGATGCCGCGTGATCGGGCCGAGCTGATCAATACCGGCGCCTGGTGGGACGAACAGCGTATCATCGCCCGCGGGCTTGCCGATCAGGGTCAGGTCCGCGAGGCCTATCGCATCGTCTCCCGGCATGTGGCGACTCAGCCAACCGATATTGCCGATGCGGAATTCCATGCCGGCTGGTTTGCACTGCGCGCGCTGAACGATCCGGATACCGCGAGCCGGCATTTTGCCCGCATCCTCGAGGTTTCCAACCGGCCGCTGTCTGCCAGCCGCGCCTGGTACTGGCTGGGTCGCGCCGCGGAAGTGTCGCGCGACCGCAAGGCGCGCGAGTATTTTGCCCGCGCCGCCGAGCATTCCAGCACCTTCTATGGCCAGCTCGCCGCCGCGCGCCTCGACCGGCCGGGGATCGAGATCCCCTATCCGCGTCCAAGCCAATCCGATCGCAACCGCTTTGCGCAGCGCGAAGCCGTTCAGGCGATTGCCCGTTACGAGGCGGCCGGTCATGGCTGGCGGGCGCAAAGCCTCTACCGTGCGCTGGCCGATCAACTGGAGAGCCCTGGCGAACTCGCTATGTTGAGTGCAAGGGCGGAGAAATCCTCCGGCGGCCATCAACTGGCGCTGCAGATCGGCAAGACCGCCTATTCGCGGGGGATCGACGTGCCGGCGCTGGCCTTCCCCGTCGGCGTCATTCCGTCCTCGGCCAATATTGCCGGCTCCGGCAAGGCACTTGCCTATGCCATTGCCCGCCAGGAAAGCGCGTTCAACCCGACCGCCATCTCGCCGGCGGACGCACGCGGGCTCCTGCAGCTTCTGCCGTCGACCGCAAAGGCTGTCGCGCTACGCCATGGCCTTGCCTATCGCCCGGAGAAGCTGACCAATGATCCCGGCTTCAATGCCACGCTCGGCGCCCATTATCTGGGCGAGCAGATCGACCGCTTCGACGGCTCCTATGTGCTGACCTTCATCGCTTACAATGCCGGCGCCAGCAAGGTGCCGGGCTGGATCGAGCGTTACGGCGATCCGCGTGGCAAGTCGATCGACGAGGTCGTCGATTGGATCGAGCGGATCCCCTTCCCCGAGACGCGCAACTACGTCATGCGGGTGATGGAGAATTACCAGGTCTACAAGAGCCGGCTTGGGCAAAAGACCGACATCGTGCACGACCTGCGCTTCGGCCGGTAAGCGCCCGGCCCTGTCCATTATTGCCTGGTGACCGGCGGTGAAGGCTCCGCTAGGCTCTCTTTCGACACAGCGAAGGAGAGCCGCATGGCCGATGTTATCGACCGCCTCATCACCGTTCCCGACGGACTCAACCTGCATGTGCGCATTCATGGCGCAGACAATGGCGGCACGCCAATCGTCTGCCTGCCTGGGCTCACACGCAATGTGCTCGATTTCGAAGATCTCGCGCGGATGCTGGCAGCTCCGCCCTATGATCGGCGGATCATCGCGATCTCCTCGCGCGGCCGCGGCCTGTCGGATCGGGACCCGCAGCCGGAGCGCTACACAATCCCGGTCGAAGCGGGCGACGTGGT
Organism: Agrobacterium sp. MA01; assembly: GCF_009650195.1. Lineage (NCBI taxonomy): Bacteria > Pseudomonadati > Pseudomonadota > Alphaproteobacteria > Hyphomicrobiales > Rhizobiaceae > Agrobacterium > Agrobacterium sp. MA01. Next base: position 1,137,459 of record NZ_CP045854.1, on the reverse strand, counting down.
CAGCGTGCTCGACGCCTTGGGCGTAGACCACGCCGCCTTCATCGGCACCTCGCGTGGCGGCTTGATCCTGCATGTGCTGGCCATGACGCATCTTCACCGCATCGAAAGGCTGGTGCTCAACGATATCGGGCCCGTGCTGGAGAGGGAGGGGCTGAGGCAAATTCAGGGCTATCTCGGCACTCGGCCTGCGCCTTCAAGTTATGCCGAAGCGGCTGACATACTCAAGGCCACCCATGGCGCAGAGTTTCCGGCGCTGAGGCCGGACGACTGGGCCGGCATGGCGCAGGCGCTCTACCGCGAGATCGATGGAAAGCTCACCGCAGATATTGACCAAGCCATCGCCGCGCAGTTTCGCGCCGCCGACTTAAGCCAGCCCTTCCCCGACCTCTGGGCGCAGTTTGCGCTGCTTGCGGACAAGCGAGTGATGGTGGTGCGGGGGGAACACTCGCGGCTTCTGTCCCGCGCCACGACTGATGACATGGCTCAGCGACATGCCCAATGCACGGTCGTCGAGGCCAAGGGACAGGGCCATGCTCCGCTGCTGCATCTCAATGGGCTTGCAGAAGCGATCGGCACGTTTCTGGGCAGCTGAACCCTGCCGCAGATCGCGCACCAGCGATCGTCACAAAACCTCTTCAAAAACGAAAAGCCCGGCACAAGGCCGGGCTTCCCTTATTCGATCTGGAGATCGAATTAGAACGAACGGATCAGGCGAACGAAGCCGGTCCACTCGCCGCTGTCGGCCTTGTTGTAGTCAACAGTGGTGTCAACCTTGAGGCCCGAAGCAACAGCGTAGGAAGCCAGAACGCCACCGGTTACGTAGTCGACGTTGTTGAACTGCTCAACAAAGTTGACAGACGGGGTGATCGTCAGCTTTTCGGTTGCCTTGAAGCCGTAAGCAGCGCCAACGGTCCACTCAACGGTGCCGACGTAAGCCGACGGGTCGGAAGCCCAACCAGCGTAGAGTTCGAACGTGCCCGGGCCGATTGCAGCAGCGCCCTTACCAACGACATAGCCTTCGTCAGCCTTGGTGTCGTAGCCGCCCCAGAGGGTCAGGGTTACGGCGCCGAGGGTCGTGGAAGCCAGACCCTGGATGCCGAATGCGCCGTCAGCCTGACGGAGTTCGTCAACGCCGAGACCAACGGTAAAGGCGTCAGCCGAGTAGGTGTAGCTGACCGAGTCAAACTTCGCGTTGTCGATGAACGTGTCGTTTTCGCCGGAGATGCCGATGTCGTCAGCCCAGGTCAGGAAGTAACCAGCCTTGAAGCCGCCAACGGTGATGTAAGCCTGGTCAAGGGTCACGCCCTGCGAACCATCGCTCGTGCCCTGAAGACGGATGTAGGAACCGATGGTGCCAACTTCCGAGTCGTTCTTGGATTCGATTACGAGACGGGCGCGGGTCTGGAAGTCGTCAGCGTTGCGAGCTGCAACGGTGTCGCTGGTGTTCCAGTCGTAAGCGAAACGAACTTCGCCGCCGATCTTGAGGCAGGTTTCGGTGCCGGGGATGTAGAAGTAGCCGGTGCCGAAGGCGTCGCAAACGCGAACGTATTCCATGGGCTCGGGCTCAGCAGCGACGATTGCGTCAGCAGCCTGGGCGCCGGAAACTACAGCGAGAGCTGCAGCGGAGCCGAGAAGAAGGCTCTTGATGTTCATTATTGACCTCCAGTCAATTATAGAGGTCGCACCAGGTAATTTCAGAATTTAATTCGTTTTTTCAATTGTTTGCTGGTGTCGCGTGAATCTGTTCGGCAACGCGGCGGCGAGTTGCGCGTCTCAGGAAACATGATTTCTGACGGAGCTGAGGCAGGAGGCCAGACGCACAAACTCGCGCAAAAGCTCGAGACAGTGCGAGCGATATGCAAAGTGTGATGGTGATGTGCAGGGGTAAAACAATGGCGGAGAGGAAGGGATTCGAACCCTCGATACGCTTTTGACGTATACTCCCTTAGCAGGGGAGCGCCTTCGACCACTCGGCCACCTCTCCGGTGACGCCTGATTATTTGCTTGAATCAGTGATTGCAAGGCCTTTTCTCCGCTCTCAACATTTTAGCGAGCGGTCGCCAATGCCAGGTGTTGATCCCATCACTCATAGGAAAAGCCGAATCGTTCCCGCCTCACGACATGATTCTGTCACTCGGGCGGCCATCTGCTGCCGATTTTCAGGCTTAAGGTCTGAAGCTGCCATTGTCGAAGATGCAGCTTCGAGGCGAGCCGACATGGTTCTAAATGCAACTTTTTGCGGAATCCTGTGCCAAAATGAGAAGACCACCCGCATGCGAACACCTGCCCGGCGTACCCAAGAGCTTGTGTAAGCGGCGGTTTTTTTTGGATTTTCTTAACAAAACCTAAATGGATATGGGGCGGCGCAAGGGAGTTTGTGGCCTTTCAGCAACAGGCCGGGTGGAAGGGTGACCACATTCTGTCCATTCCACTCTTTGGTGATTGCATGACCGACGGGGTTTTGTATTTTCAACCTCGGAAGCGAGGCGGTGGATCGTCCGTCTTCTGAAACCGACGGGGATGGGGCAGGGAATGCTGTCCTTCAGCCAATTAACCCAGACCCATACGAAACTTGACTGGAGGTCAATAATGAACATCAAGAGCCTTCTTCTCGGCTCCGCTGCAGCTCTCGCTGTAGTTTCCGGCGCCCAGGCTGCTGACGCAATCGTCGCTGCTGAGCCCGAGCCCATGGAATACGTTCGCGTTTGCGACGCTTTCGGCACCGGCTACTTCTACATCCCCGGCACCGAAACCTGCCTCAAGATCTCGGGTGAAGTCCGCGTTACTCTCTCGGCTAACGAGAACAACGCTCCTTACGGCACCCCGTCGAACGACACCTGGGATAGCGCAGTCCGTGCACGCCTGGCATTCGACGCCAAGAACGACTCGGAAATCGGAACGATCGGTTCCTACGTCCGCATTCAGGCTGATAGCCAGGGCGCAACGACCACAGGCGCTAACATCACGCTCGATCAGGCCTACATTACTGTTGGCGGCTTCAAGGTTGGTCGTTCGCTGACCTGGGCTGACGACTGGGGTCTGGCTGGTGAGTCTGACGACTTCTTCGGCAATGCCAAGTTCAACACCGTTTCCTACACCTACTCGGCTGATGCCTTCACGGTCGGGCTCGGCGTGGACGACCTCTCCGACCAGTTTGCTGGCAACGAAGTTGGTCTGGAAGCCGTTGGTTCCGCTTCGCTCGGCGTGGCCACTGTCACCGTGAACGGCGTTTATGACTTTGGCTCGGAAGAAGGCGCGATCGCCGGCGTTGTCGCCGCTAACGTCGGTCCTGGCACCTTCGCTTTGGCCGCCGCTTGGGCGTCTGGTCAGTCGGTTGGTTACAACTTCACTTCCGAGTGGACTGTTGGCGCGGCCTATACCTTCAAGGCAACCGACAAGCTGTCGATCACCCCGCAGGTTGTTTACTGGGATAGCGTTGGCTTCACGAATGCTGACCAGTGGGGCGCAGACCTGCTCGTTGAATACGCTCTCGCTTCCGGCCTGAAAGCTTCGGCTGACGTTCGTTACCTCGATCGCGACGGCGCTGCTGACGGCAACTGGGACGGCTTCGTCCGCCTGACCCGCTCGTTCTAATCCACAGCGATTAGCTTAAAAATGCGTGGGGTCCGGCTTCATCACGAGCCGGACCCTTCGCGCATTCCAGAATGAGCTTGAATACGCGTTCTGCCAAAGGCTTGGGCAGGATCAGCCAGGCTCCTCCTCAGAACAGAAAGGAGCGCGAACGATCCATTCAGACAGTCCGATAGGGGCTTAACACGAAAGTTTGTGCTGTTCTGCACTATACTTTTTATAAGTTATAACGATATCTACGCCTGTGGGGACGGGCGGTGAGCCCGTTCGCGTGCTCGCCAAAGGGAAATTTGGGGGATACATGCAGGTGGAAATGCCGGCCGGGAAGGGTTTTGACGTCTTTGTGGGCGTGCCCGATTATTCGGTACATTATCAATACAGACAGGGAACGATCCTGCACGAGGTGCGCGAAACCAATCTGCGCGAACTGTTCGGCAAATATGGCGACCTGTTGTGGATGAATGGCAGCCACAAATATAACGTAACCAATTTTATCGGAGAGCTTCACGATCTCCTTGATTTTCCGAGTTTTTCGGCTTTTTCAGACGAGATGCTCGACCAATTGATCGGCAAATTGCGCAAACGCGGTAATAGCAATGCCACCATCAATCGAAAGATGGCGGCCTTAAGCAAACTGCTGCGAAAGGCGAACAAGATGGGAGACGTTCACAGTCTGCCTGAATTCAAGCGCCAGAAAGAGAAAGCGGGTCGCATTCGCTTCCTCGACAGGGATGAAGAGGACCTGCTGTTTTCCGAAATCCGGGCGCATTCCGAACTCTATTACCGGTTCTGCCTCTTCCTGGTCGATACCGGCGCCCGCCTGAGCGAGGGGCTGAACCTGCGCTGGGGTGACATACATAAAGACCGCGTGACCTTTTGGGTGACAAAATCGGGACGCTCGCGCTCGGTTCCGCTCACCCAGCGCGCGCTGGCTGCCATTGAATCGTCGGATCGTCGATATTCGGGCCCGTTTGCCGAGATCGACCAGCAGCGCTTCCGCATCGCCTGGCACAACGCCAAGGATGCGGTGGGCTTTGCCGACGACAAGGACGTTGTGCCGCACGTGCTGCGCCATACCTGCGCATCCCGTCTGGTTCAGGGCGGGATCGATATCCGTCGCGTTCAGATGTGGCTCGGCCACCAGACGCTCACCATGACCATGCGTTACGCCCATCTTGCTTCGCATGATCTCGACATGTGCGTTCCGATCCTGGAGCGGGCGGCGGCGTCGTGAGTCATATTGTAATGTAAGTTGCAAAAGGGCCGGCTTTGTCCGGCCCTTGCTCTTTATATTGTGTCATTCCCTGCCTGCCCCAAAGGCGGGCTCATGGCCTCAGACCATCAGGCTCTTCAGGTCGAGCGCGGGATCGGCAATCGAGACAGGATCGACCGGCCGACCGAGTTCCAGGAGCTTCTTGCCGGTCACATAGGCCTTGGCATCGTTGATCGCATCGACGGCGATGAAGACGCCCTTGCAGAAATACCAGATCGAAAGGCTTCCCTCGCGGGTACCGGGGCGCAGCACCGTCTGATCATAGCCCAGATTGAAGCCGGCGATCTGCAGCTTCACATCATACTGGTCCGACCAAAACCAGGGCTTCGGGCGATAGGGCTCGGATCCACCTGCGATCACGGCTGCGACGGCTTCGGCCTGATCCACCGCATTCTGTACGGATTCGAGCCGTACCTGCTCCCCGTTCCATGCCTGAACGGCGCAGTCGCCCATGGCGAAGATGGCAGGGTCGCTCGTGCGGCCAAAACTGTCGACGGCGATGCCGTTCTGAACCTCAAGACCGGCATCACCCGCCAGACGATCGTTTGGGGTCACACCGATCCCGACGATGACGAGGTCGACGTTGATGACGCGGCCGTCCGAGAGCTCGGCGGCCTTCACTCTGCCCTCATCGCCGATCAAACGGGTCAGACCCGTCTTTTCGTGGATGTGCACGCCCTCGGTTTCGTGGATCGTGCGGATCGCATCCGCCGTATCGGAAGCGGCAACGCGAGACAGAATGCGGTCGGCCATTTCGATCAGCGTGACGTCGAGACCCAGCTTGCGGGCGACGGCTGCTGCCTCAAGACCGATATAACCGCCGCCGATAATGAGAAGCCGATGGCCCGGTTTCATCTCGTCGGCCAGACGATCGGCATCGGCCTTGTCGCGCATCGTATAGACGCCCTCTAGATTACCGCCGATCGCGGCCGGCAGACGGCGCGGCGTCGCCCCGGTGGCGATGGCGAGGGTCTCATAAGGGATCTCGCTGCCGTCGAAAAGCTTGACCACGCGCTTGTCACGATTGATCGCTTCGACCGGCGTCGACAGGTGGATCTCGACCCCGTTCTCGCCATACCAGGCTTCGGGCCGGAACAGCAGTCGATCGAAGTCCATGTCGCCGAGCAGATACTTCTTGGAAAGCGGAGGCCGCTGATAGGGCAGGACCGGCTCGTTGCCGACAAGGGTGATCGGCCGCTCGTCCTTCAGCGCCCTCAGCTTTGCGGCCAGAGCGAAACCCGCCTGCCCCGCCCCGATAATCACCAGTCGCTCCGCCACGTGATGCACTCCCTGCCGCATGCCGTCCAAATCAGAATCGCTGCCTGAAGACCGGCCACGATGCGATGCAGCAAGGCCTAGCTTTGTGGCGGTTTGCGGTCAAGTTGGCCTGGGGCTCGCCGGTCGAAACCGCCCATTGTAAACGGCGTGCACATCCTCGCTGATTGCTACCTAAGGCATTCCCGACCAAAAACGGCACAAACAGCCAACCGACGAAGTGGCTGGCAAATCTTGCCAATTTGAAAGCTCGTCTGGATTTTACGGTTTGCATGCAGGATCTGGTAACGGACATCGGCTAGCATGTCATTCTAACTTGACACCGTGGGAGGGTAACATGCCCTTGCAGAGGATACCGGACGCAAAATCGGACATCCCTCGGGATCAGATCTTCGAGAAATTCAAGATCGATCGCCCCGGCAAGATCGTGTTTGTCGGCCATCATCTCAGCATGGCACGGTCGCAGCGCTGCCTCATCCGGACGATTTCGCTTTATGGCGCCGATCTCGACGTCTCGCCGCATGTCCAGGTGCCGCCGAACTTCTTTCTGGAGATCCTCGGCATTCACGATGACATCGGCTGCACGCTGATCCGCCGCGAAGCCGAAAAGGTCACGGTCGGCTTCAACATGTTGATCGACCCCGAGTTCCTGCACCGTGTCGTCAGGCTTTCCTTCGAAACAAGTCACTGACATCTCGCGCCGACTGATCACCGCTTGCGCCCTCTTGCGGGCGCCAGCGCGGCCTGCGCTTGCCGGGACGTCCGTTGAAACCGAATATTCAGTATTGGTAAAATTTGAGCGATCTTATTGATGCTACTGCAAATATTAGTGCTCACAGTGTGAGACAGAAGAGTTTGGGGAGCCGGTCATGGCGATGGAAAATGCGACGCATCTGGCTGGGGTACGCTCGGAAATGTACGAGCGCAAATGGGAGCGCTTCTATGTCCGCCGGCCGGCCAAGGTGATGTCGGTTCGCCCCGGCCTCACCGGCATCACGATCCGCAGCTGCGAAGTGGTCGACATTTCGCAAGGCGGCGCTGCGATCGAACTCACGACCGCGATTGGCCTCTCCTCTCATTATTATCTGCAGATCGTCGGCCTTGCCGACCGGATCGGATGTGCCGAGGCCTATCGCAACGGCAACAGGGTCGGCGTGAAGTTCATTGCACCGATCTCCGAGCACATGTTGCACCGGATTGTCCGCGCCGACTTCATGCTTGGCGACGCCGTCAATGCACCGCTCAAGCCTTTCCAGAACGGCAACGGTGCGCGCCTCGGTCGCTGAGAAAATCTCTGCCGGCAGATGAGGTCTGATCGCCGCGGATCCGGCTTGCTTCGGCTGCGGCGGCACTTATGGTGGGCGGATCGCTCTCGACCTCCGGATGCCGCTTCGCAATGACCGCCTTCTCACGCTTCACGCCCCTCTCCGCCTCGCTCCCCGCAACCGTGCCCTTTGTCGGTCCCGAAGCCATTGAACGGCAACGGGGCCTTGCGGTTCGCGCCCGCATCGGCGCAAACGAAAGCGGCTTCGGCCCGGCACCTTCCGTGCTCGCGAGGATTGCCGAGAAGTCAGGCGAGATCTGGAAATACAATGATCCGGAAAACCATGCCCTCAAGGTGGCGCTCGCCGCGCATCTCGGACTGAAGCCGGAGAACTTCGTGATCGGCGAAGGCATCGATGACCTGCTCGGGCTGATCGTCCGGCTGGTGATCGAGCCCGGCATGCCTGTCGTCACATCGCTCGGTGCCTATCCGACCTTCAATTTTCATGTAAACGGGTTTGGCGGGCGCCTGGTCACGGCTCCCTACCGAGATGACCGGGAGGATCTCGACGCGTTGCTCGCATTGGTGAAGCAAGAAGATGCGCCGCTCGTCTATTTCGCAAACCCCGACAATCCGATGGGAAGTTGGTGGGATTCAGACAGCATCGTCGCGTTCGCCCGTGCCCTGCCTTCGACCACGCTTCTCATTCTCGATGAAGCCTATAGCGAGACGGCACCCGAAGGTTCGATCCCGGCAGCCGACGCGCTGATCGACCTGCCGAACTTGATCCGCACGCGCACCTTTTCCAAGGCCTATGGCCTGGCGGGTGCCCGCGTCGGCTATGGCATCGGCACGCCGGGCACCGTCTCTGCCTTCGACAAGATCCGCAACCATTTCGGCATGCCGCGGCTGTCGACCGAGGCGGCACTCGCGGCGCTCGCAGACCAGGGCTATCTCAACGACGTTGTCGGGCGGATCAAGGCGGCACGGGACAGGATCGCCAGCATTGCGACCGCGAACGGTCTTCGCCCCCTGCCCTCTGCCACCAATTTCGTCGCGATCGATTGCGGCCGCGACGGGGTCTATGCCCGGGCCATCGTCGACGGCCTGATGGAGCACGGTGTCTTCATCCGCATGCCCGGCGTCGCTCCGCTCAACCGGTGCATCCGGGTCTCGGCAGGACTGCCTGAAGATCTCGACCTTTTCGAAGCGGCACTGCCGAAGGTCTTGAAGACAATCGGCTGACCTCGCCACAATGAAAAAGACCGCGCCGGCCTTGTTCCTGCCGGTCGCGGTCTTTGAAAAGTGTTGGCCCTGGCCCCGTCCAAAGGTCCCCGCCACGTTCCCCACTCAGGGTTATTCTTGTCATTCTCCTGCCGCGGTCGCGGCCGGAATTCGTCAGTGCATGGTCATCCATTCGCGGGCGGCACGAAGCGCCTCGGCGAGCTGGATCTTGCTCATCGTCTGGGCGAGATCGGCGCGAAGCTCGGCGGCGCGGTCGCAGCCCTTGATCGCGGCGATGTTCAGCCACTTGTGTGCCGACACCAGGTCAACAGGGCAACCGCGGCCGGTTGCATACATCAGACCCATGTCGCGGAAGACATCAGCCCGGGTTTCGCCACCCATCGTGGCATTTTCGGAATTGTGCATTTCAAAGCGTGCCATTGGTTTTGTCCCTGTTTGCCTAGTTTCTCGGTGGTCCCTGTTTTCCCTTGCGGGCCCTTCCGAAACGGCGCCGGATCTTTGTCCGGTCATTCTCGTGTCGGTCGGGTTTGGCGGGGTTTTTCCCTGCTCGTTTGATGGGTTCACTATGCCAAACGGTCTTCAAAACTCGCTTAAAATGCATCCTTAATTTGCTGAAAACAAAGTACAAAAGCTTCGTAAACTTCGGATTCCGTTAAGCATCGCTTCCCCTGCAACCCAAGGATTTCCGCTCAAAATTTACGAAAGCTTCACGCTGACAAATCAACCGATTTTTCACCATGTTTCCCGAAGGCATTTCGCGAAAGTGCAGGATTTGCTGCGATCTGAGGCTTTCCACCGCTCGCATTTCGCGGCGGATTGCTTTTACCTTTACGTGTGCGTAAGATAATTCTTAACCGTTGGGCGGCTGCGGAGAGGACCGTCTCCGACCACGGGAGAGGACCATCATCTCGGGAGGAGAGATCAGACCATGCGTTCCATCATCATTGCGGCAGCCCTTGCGCTTTCGGCCTTCACAGCCCAGGCCGCCGAGCCCATCGAAGGCAACTGGAAAACGGCATCCGGCGCCACGGCCCAGATCGCACCGTGCGGCGGCGCCTATTGCGTGACGCTGAAGAGCGGCAAGCACAACGGCAAGCAGATCGGCAAGATGTCCGGCAGCGGCGACAGCTACAAGGGCGAGATCACCGATCCGGAAACCGACAAGACCTATGCGGGCTCCGGCTCCGTCTCCGGCAATTCGCTGAAGATGAAGGGGTGCGTCATGGCCGTGCTCTGCAAGACGCAGACCTGGACACGTCTCTGAAGCGATCGACATTCGAAAATAGCAAAGGGGCGCCGGCTACAACCGGCGCCCCTTCTGCATTCAAGGATTGATCACAGGGGCTGGCCCACATCGATGCGATTGCCATCGGGATCTTCGAAGACGAAGGCCCGCAGGCCGTAATCCTTGTCCTGAAGACGCTTCACCACCCTTAGACCTCGTTGCTGCACGAGGTCATGCAGCCGGTCGATATTCTCGACCATCATGTGGGCGATGTTGAAGTCAGCGGCCTTGTGGTTCTTTTGAAGCGTGAGATGCAGTTCGGCGTCGTCGCGCTGCAGGATCATGAAGCCGACGGGGCTACCGTTCTCGAAGACCTTTCGAAATCCAAGCAGATCGACATAGAAGGCTTGGGCCCGCTCCATGTCCTTGACGGGCAAGGTCGCGGCAATGCGCCCAAACCGGAGGGCGACGTCGTGTTTTTCTGTCATGGGTGAAACCCTGTTGCCGGACGGTGGGTCGGATGGCGACGGTGCACCAAAGGCGAGGCCATTCGGTAAGGAGAGCTGGACGGGACGGTGCCCGCCGGTTTCCATTATGTCCAGAAGCCGGAGAGAGGGAAGAGGCATTTCCAGACGCCCCGCATTTCAGTTAACCCTTCTGAATGCCAGATGAACCCACATCTCAGCCAGCATTCAGACCCGCTCCGCTATACCGGTCTCAACAGATCGGAAAGGAGCAAGAACATGGCCAAGCTGGCACGGCGTCTCACCATCATCTCTTTGAGCATGGCGCTTTTCGCCTTCATGTTCGCGCAGCTCGTCGTCAACACTCAGCCGACCGTGCGGCATCTTTCTTCGGGTCTCGTCGCAAGCTGCGCGCCGACCGGCCTCAACAGCTGCCGCCCGACCTTTTGATCGAAGCCAGGCGCGCAAGCGGCTCCGAAGAAATCTTGACGCATCCCCCATGACGTCGTTTGCTTGTCAGATTTCGTCTCCTATAATGCGCCATGAACACACGAATCCTGTCCCCAGCACCCCAGAACTCCATCAGCCCCGAGCCCTTTGCGCCTCAGGTCTTCACAGATGCGACGGCGGCCGTCGACGCGCTGACGGCGCTTTACGAGCGTAATACCAATTTCCTGATCGAGGCCTTTTCGTCTCTGGCCAAGGGCGGTCCGATCGAGGGCCGATATCGCGCCTTCTATCCGCAGGTCAGCATAGAGACGACGAGCTTCGGCCATATCGACAGCCGTCTCTCCTACGGACACGTTACCTCGCCCGGCATCTACACCACGACGATCACACGGCCGCAGCTCTTCCGGCATTATCTGAAGGAACAGCTGGCGCTTCTGATGCGCAATCATCAGGTGCCGATTACGGTGTCTGAATCAGCAACCCCCATTCCGCTGCATTTTGCCTTTGCGGAAGGCGCCCACGTCGAGGCGTCTGCCGGCGGCCTCGTCGACATGCAGCTGCGCGACATCTTCGATACGCCTGATCTCACTGTTACCGATGACGAGATCGCCAATGGCGAATACGAGCCCTTGCCCGGCGAACCGCATCCGCTGGCCCCGTTTACGGCACAGCGCATCGATTATTCGCTAGCGCGCCTGTCGCATTATACCGCGACGAGCGCATCGCATTTCCAGAACTTCGTGCTGTTCACGAACTACCAATTCTATGTGGACGAGTTCTGCGCCTATGCCCGCAAGCTGATGGCGGACGGAAACAGCGACTACACGGCCTTCGTCGAGCCGGGCAACATTCTCACCCCTTCGGGCCACTCCGAACCGATCGAAGGTGTCGCCCTTGGACGCCTGCCGCAGATGCCGGCCTATCATCTGAAAAAGAAGGGGCACGGCGGCATCACTGTCGTCAATATCGGCGTCGGTCCTTCCAATGCCAAGACAATCACCGACCATATCGCAGTACTTCGGCCGCATGCCTGGCTGATGCTCGGCCATTGCGCCGGACTTCGCAACAGCCAGCGGCTCGGCGACTACGTGCTGGCGCATGCCTATATGCGCGAGGACCACGTGCTCGATGACGACCTGCCGGTCTGGGTGCCGATCCCCGCTCTGTCAGAAGTGCAGCTGGCGCTGGAAGATGCGGTCGAGGAGATCACCGGCTATGAGGGCTTCGAGCTGAAGCGCATCATGCGCACAGGCACGGTCGCCACGATCGACAACCGCAACTGGGAACTGCGCGACCAGCGTGGCCCGGTGAAGCGGCTTTCCCAGGCGCGCGCCATCGCACTCGACATGGAATCGGCCACCATCGCCGCCAACGGCTTCCGTTTCCGCGTGCCCTACGGCACGCTGCTCTGCGTCTCCGACAAGCCGCTGCATGGCGAGCTCAAGCTGCCAGGCATGGCGACGGCCTTCTACAAGACCCAGGTCAGCCAGCATCTGCAGATCGGCATCCGGGCGCTGGAGAAGCTCGGCGCCATGCCGACCGAGAAGCTGCATTCCCGCAAGCTCAGAAGCTTCTTCGAGACGGCATTCCAGTAAGGCAGCAAGCGCAGCGGCCGGCAGAAACGACAGAATGGTGTCCGGCAGGAATTTCCTTCCTGCCGGCAATCATCTGATGGGAGCCTGAATCTCAGCGCCCAAGGAATTCGCCGCGCGTCAGTTCGTACCAGACATCGCCGTGTTCGGAACCCGGGATGGGATCGGGAAAATCGGCAAACTCCGTGCGCGTGTGTTTCATGCCGATTTTTTCCATCACCCGTCGCGAACTCTGGTTCACGGCCATCGTGGTTGCCACGATCCTTTCGTAGCCACCGCTGGTGAAGCCCCATGTGACAAGCGCCGAGGCTCCTTCCGACGCCAGTCCCTGGCCCCAGCACGCTCGGCGCAGGCGATAGCCGATCTCGGCGATCATCTCCGTTTCCGGAAACAGACAGAACCATCCGACAAACGCGCCATCGGTCGTCCTGCGTGCAGTCCACACATAAGGTTCCGTGCCTCTCGGCATCAGGAACGCCGCTTGCTCCGGATCGATCTTCTGGTGATCGACCGCGCCGCCGTTCAGAAAGCGCATCACGTCCGGGTCGCGTTCCAGCGCGATGAAATCGGCAGCGTCACTCGAGCGACAAGGAGCGAGCGTCAGGTTCGCCGTCTGCAATTGTACCATCAGGTCTCCTCGCAGGTCTTCCCGTTGCATGACGATATAGGTGGTCGACGGGAGAGCTTCCGTCGGGCAATACCTGCCCCGCCCTCACCTTTCACGCCTCGACGATCTTCGCCTCGCAGCGCACGGGAAAATTCACCGAATTGGCAATGAAACACTTCTCGTGCGCGTCGCCATGCAGGTCCAGCGCGAGTTCCGGAAAGGTGCCACGCTTGATGGTAACGGTGGGGCGAAGCACGACATCGGTAAAGCGCCCCGTACCATTGGCATCCATTTCCATGACACCTTCGGCATGGTCTTCATAAGCGATCACAATGACGCCGGAGACGGCGCAGAAATGCAGATACCAAAGCTTGTGGCAGGCCGACAGCGAGGCGAGAAAGAGATCTTCCGGGTTCCAGCGCTTGGGATCGCCGCGAAAGGCCGGATCGGCGGAGCCGAGAATATCCGGCTTGCCTTCCGCCGAGAGCAGATGATCACGTCCATAGTCGCGGTAGCCGGAGGTTCCTGTACCGGCATTACCCTGCCAGGTGACCGTGACTTGGTATTCGTGCCGCTTCTCGCTCATCGACGCCCTCCTCAGCGATTCCTCTTGCGATCTTAGTCCTCACGCACAAGCCGGACCAGCATGACCCCGGAGAGATTTTTATGGCCGGGCCTTGCATCGTACGATCTAAGATATATCGTAGATGCAATTCAAACAGAACGAGAGATGATCATGAGACATTCCCAGAGCGGCCGCGGCGAATGCGGCAATCCCTTCCACGCCTTTCGCCAGGCGATGCATGCTATGCGCAATGGCGGCCCCCAGGGCGGGCCTTTCGGCGGCCCCAGAGGGCGTGGCGAACGCCGCCGTATGTTCGACGGCGGCGAGCTGCGCCTCGTTCTCTTGAAGCTGGTCGAGGACCAGCCGCGTCACGGCTATGACCTGATCCGCGAGATCGAGAGCCTGTCGGGCGGTGCCTATGCCCCTTCGCCCGGCGTCGTCTATCCGACCATGACGCTGCTTCTCGACATGGGGCTCGCGGAAGAGCATGAGAGCGACGGCCCGCGCAAGGTGATGACCATCACCGAAGCCGGCCGGACACATCTCGCAGAGCGGGCCGACGAGGTCGCGACCGCGATGGGACGCCTGACGGCGCTTGCAAAAGTCAGCGAAAGAACCGATGCAGCCCCGGTGCGTCGCGCCATGCACAACCTGAAGCAGGCCCTGCACGACTGTCTGTCGCGCGAAACGACCACGCGCGAGACGCAATTGGAGGTCGCCCGCATTCTGGACGAGGCGGTCGGCAAGATCGAAAGGCTTTGATCATGGCAACATCGACGACAACCGTTTCCACCGAAAACGGCTGGAAATATCTGCAGCAGCTCTGCAAGCACTGGTCCCACAAGCTCGAGGTCGAGCTGGACGAGCAGAACCACAAGGCCGTGGTGAAGTTTCCCGAGGCAACAGCATCCATGCACAGCGATGCATCGAGCCTGACGGTCACGATCGAGACCGAAGATGCCGGAAAGCTCGAAACCTATCAGGGCGTGGTGGCCAGCCACCTTGACCGCTTTGCCTTCCGCGAGGCCCCCCTGCCCTTCGACTGGAAAGCGGCTTAAGCCATTCCCGACGTCACGGGTCCGCCGGCCAGAACAGTCTGGTTTTTGGATCAGTCTCCTGCGTGAGGCTGATCCCTCTGGCGGAGGATGTGCAATACGTTCTGCCCCGCCTTCGATCCCCCCAAGATAAGAACTTTCCCTGGCAACAAAACTTGCTAGAAACTCGCAACTCGGCAAGGGCGCTAGGCAATGGGGGATGCCATGAATGTGGTAACAAGGACATCGACATCTTGGTTTTCTCGTCTGGGTGGGGCACTGACGGGGGCCATATTCGGCTTCATTCTCGTCATCGTGGCAATCGTCGCGCTGCTCTGGAACGAAGGGCGATCGGTCGCGACGTATGAGTCGCTGGTGGAAGGCCAGTCGATCGTCGTCAGCACCGATGCAGCGCGGATAGACCCTGCGCTCGATGGCAAGCTGGTGCATATCGAAAGCGGCGTGGTTCCGGAGGCTGACGTCGTCGACCCGGACACGGGAATCAGCGCGAGCGGCGTGATTGGCCTGGCTCGCAAGGTCGAGATGTATCAGTGGGTCGAGGAAAAAAGCAGTAAGACCGAGAAGAAGCTGGGCGGCGGCGAAGAAACCGTGACCACCTACACCTATTCCAGGGAATGGAGTGGGGATGCGCAGGACTCCTCGAAATTCCAGGAATCTGCGGGGCATGAGAACCCCGAATTCTGGCTGCCGTCGACGGAAACGCTGGTGGAGACGGCGAAACTGGGTGCCTTCAGTGTGGAAGGCTCGCAGATTGCCTCGGCTGGCACGCGGCAAGCCTTGCCGATCACCGCTGAAACGGCAGCCGAGGCTTCCGAAGCCCTCGGCTATCCCGGCGAAGGCCGTGCCGTCACGCAGGCGCTTTATTTCGGCGCCGATGAGAAGGCGCCGCAGGTCGGGGACACCCGGGTCCGCTTCGAGAAGATCGTGCTGCCCGAAGTCAGCGTCGTGGCCATGCAGCGTGGCGATCGCCTGGCCGAATACACCACGGAAAATGGCTACACGCTCTTCCTGCTCGCCGCTGGCCGCGAAACCTCGGACAAGATGTTCGCCGACAGCCAGACCGAAAACGTCATTCTGACCTGGGTTATCAGGGCAGCGGGGATCCTGGGTTTGTTCGTCGGCTTTGCCCTGATCCTGCGGATCTTCAGCGTGATCGGTGACGTCATTCCGTTCGTCGGCACCCTGATCGGCTTCGGGACGGGTCTGATTTCGTTCGTCCTGGCGATCGCGGTCGGCGTAACGGTCATTGCGATCGGCTGGTTCGCCGTCAGGCCGCTGCTGTCGATCGGGCTGATCGTGGGCGTGGTCGCAATTATCTGGGCCTATTCCAGGTATGTCCGCAAACAGACGGCCCAGCCTGCAGCGTGACCCGCGGACGGTAGAGCACTGAGCACGCCTGGGTTCACTGAAACATCCTAGGTCAAGGTGCAACGAGATGGACGAGAGCGGCCTTGCCAAATCACATCGGGGCCGCTCTAAGCTTGTCTGACAACAGGAGGACAAGCCCATGACCGCACTCACCATCCCCGACCTTTCTGGCAAGGCCGTGCTGATCACCGGCGCATCGAGCGGCATCGGCGAGGCCCTGGCACGCGGTTTTGCCGCACAAGGCGCCCTGGTCGGCCTGCACTACAATTCGAATGCGGAAGCGGCGCATGCCATCGCCCGCGACATCGAAGCCGCTGGTGGCAGCGTCGTACTGGTGAAAGCCGATGCGGCGTCATCGGAGGCCATGGCCGAGGCCGTCGAGCATGTCGCCAAGACCTTCGGTCGGCTCGATGGTGTCATCAACAATGCCGGCAGCATGATCGCCCGCGTGCTCTATGAAGAGATGACGGACGCCCATTACGACAAGGTAATGGATGTGAATGCCCGCTCGGTGATCGCTACGACACAGGCCGCCGTGCCGTATCTGAAGCGTGAGGGCGGCTTCGTCATCAATACGACGTCGGTGGCCGCTCGCACGGGCGGCACCGCCGGCTCCGGCGTCTACGGTTCCTCGAAAGCCTTTGTCGGCGCAGTCACCAAGGGCATGGCGCTGGAATTCGGCAAATACAATATCCGCGTCAACGCGGTGGCACCCGGCGTCATCACCACCCCATTCCAGGACAAATATGCCCTGCCCGGCCAGCTCGATCAGGTGGCAGCCGCCGTGCCCTTGAAGCGCACCGGCACACCGGAGGATTGCGTCGGCGCCTATCTCTTCCTGGCGTCCTCCATGCTCTCCGGCTACATCACCGGACAGACGATCGACATCAATGGTGGCCAGTTCATGCCGTGAGGCAAAGGGCGCCGGTCTCGCCGGCGCCTCATTGGTTGGGCCGCTTCACCCCTCGCCGCGATTGTCCTTCAACCAGTCAAGGCCGTTGCGCAACTTATCAACTGCCTCGTCGATCTGCGACCGCGAGATGATCAGCGGCGGGGAGAAGAGCATGCGGTCGCCGGTGGCGCGCAGCACGACGCCGGCATTGACACACTGGTTACGGACGGAAGTGCCGGTATCGTCTGGTTTCTTGAAGCGGCGGCGGGTGGCCTTGTCGGCCGCGATCTGCACCGCACCCATCAGGCCGACGCTGACGGCTTCGCCGACGAGTTCGTGGTCGGTGAGCGAGGCCAATGCCTGGGCGAGATAGGGGCCGGTGTCGTCGCGGACACGCTCGACCAGGCCTTCTTCCTCGATGATGCGGATGTTTTCGAGCGCTGCGGCGGCTGCCACCGGGTGACCGGAATAGGTGTAGCCGTGGTAGAAGTCGCCGAGCTCGTTGACCATGACTTCCGCCACGCGATCAGACACCAGGACGCCGCCAATCGGCAGGTAGCCGGAGGACAGGCCCTTGGCGATCGGCGCGAGGTCCGGCTCGAAGTCGTAATGCTGGTGGCCGAACCAGGAACCCAGGCGGCCGAAGCCGGAGATGACTTCGTCGGCGACGAGCAGGATCTGGTACTTGGCGCAAATGCGCTTGATTTCCGGCCAGTAGGTCGACGGCGGCACGATGACACCACCGGCCCCCTGGATCGGCTCGGCAACGAAGGCGGCGACATTCTCTTCGCCGAGTTCAATGATCTTCTCTTCAAGCTCGCGGGCAACCTTCAGGCCGAAATCCTCAGGTGTCAGATCCCCGCCCTCGGCATACCAATAGGGCTGGTTGATGTGGTGGATGCCCTCGATCGGCAGATTGCCCTGTTCATGCATCCACTTCATGCCGCCGAGCGAGGCGCCGGCGACGGTCGAGCCGTGATAGGCGTTCTTGCGGGCAATGACCTGTGTCTTCGTCTCGTGGCCGAGCGCCTTCCAGTAGACGCGCGCCATACGGAACCAGGTGTCGGAGGCTTCCGAGCCGGAATTGGAGAAGAAGACCCGGTTGATCTTCGGGCCGGTCTTTTCGGCGATCTTCTGGGCGAGCAGCGTGGTCGGCGGCGTCGTGGTGCCGAAGAAGGTGTTGTAATAGGGCAGTTCCAGCATCTGGGCGTGGACCACATCGGCGATCGATTTGCGGCCATAACCGACATTGACGCACCACAGGCCGGCAAAGGCGTCGAGATACTGCTTGCCGGTCGAATCCCAGATATGCACGCCTTCCGCACGGGTGATGATCTTGGTGCCGGCCGCATTCAGCTTCTTCATGTCCGAGAAGGGATGAAGATGGTGGGCAGCGTCGATGGCACCGAGGTTGGAGACGGCGGTTACTGGCTTGTTCATCGGTCGGATCCTCGATCGGGGCAGAAGCTCTTGCTTTCACGGCCAAACATGGTCCGTGCGGCTGCCTTGCCTCGCATTGAAAGGCGGAACATTATCGGCTACGAACATGACCGTCCAAAACGCGTTTGGCAAGGCACCGATTGCCGCGTTCCTCCGGCCAAATCCGCCCAAAAAGCCAACGAGAGTTTTCCCATGACAGCACCGACCGAGGCCGCCGATCTTACCGCAGCCGACCCTTCCGCGCGCATTGAGGTGCTGCTCGTCGGCATGAATGGCGACCTCAGGGGCAAGATGATTCCGCTCAAAGCCGAGGATAAGGTCTGGAAGAACACGGTGCGCCTGCCGGCCTCGACGCAATCGCTCGACATCTGGGGCGACGACAATGACGACATTACCAAGATCTCGCTGACGCTCGGAGATCCCGATGGCATCTGCATGCCGGACAAGAACTCGCTGACGACGCTTCCCTGGGGGCCTGCCGGCTCCAAGCAGGTGCTGGCCACCATGCATACGCTCGATGGAGAGCCGCATTTCGTCTGCCCGCGCGCGATCCTCGCCAATGTGATGAAGCGCTTCGAGGAGAAGGGCCTGACGCCTGTTGTTGCCACCGAGCTTGAATTCTATGTGATGGAGCCGGATTTCCGCGAGACCGGCGTGCCGATGCCACCGAAGGCGCTGGTCATGAACGGCGAGGTCGAGGGCTACCAGCTGTATGACATGCGCGCGACCGCCGCGATGGAGGACTTCCTCGATACGGTGCGCGAATATTGCGACGACATGGGCCTGCCGGCCGATGCGACGACGGCTGAATTCGGCCCCGGCCAGTTCGAGGTCAACCTTTTGCACAAGCCGGATGCCATGGCCGCTGCCGACGACTGCATCTATTTGAAGCGCGTCGTCGATTTTGCCGCCCGCCGGCATGGTTTCAAGGCGACCTGCATGGCGAAGCCCTATGGCGATCATGCCGGCTCTGGGCTTCATGTGCATGCCTCGATCATCGACAAGGACGGCCGCAACATCCTCGACGCCAAGGGCGGCGATCCGGTGAAGCTGAAGTCGATCACCGCCGGCATGCTGAGGAGCATGCAAGATGCGCAACTGATCTTCGCACCCTTTGCCAATTCCTATCGCCGCTTCCAGCCGGGCTCCTTTGCGCCTGATAAGATCGACTGGGGTTTCGGCAATCGCGGCACCGCGATCCGCATTCCGGACAAGGACGGCCCGGCTGCCCGCATCGAGCACCGTGTTGCCGGTGCAGACGCCAATCCGCATCTCTTGCTCGCCGCCATCCTCGGCGGCATCCTGCTTGGCCTCGACGAGGATCTTGATCCCGGCCAGGTCACGACGCCGGACAGCGCGCCTGAAAACCCCGACATGCTGACCTATGATTTCCTGACCGCCGTCGAGCGGTTCCGCGCATCCGCCTTCATCGCCGACATCTTCGGGGCCGAATATCAGCGCATCTATGGCGACACCAAGCGCAAGGAGGCCATGGCCTTCCTCAGGACCGTGTCGAGCTTCGATTACCAGACCTATCTGCCGCGCATCTGACCCCTACCGAGCCACCGGAAACCTTGCAGACGCGGCCCTCGGGCCGCGTTGTCGCATTTCGGGCAGGATTTGACGCTATAATTTTATTTCGTCACAAAACGGTCACACGAAATCTTCGTGCCAAGTCACAGGCCAACCCTCCAATTTCCTCCCAAAAATTAGGGTAGCCACAAAAAATGCGGCTTGCCACCTCCGCACGAATATTCTTCTCTCCCTTTCCGTTAACGTGAACTGGGAGTTCCAAACGATGTCTATCCAGACGCGCCGGCTGCTCGGCACCTCTCTTCTCCTCACCTCCTTGATGTTTGGCGCAAGCCAGGCGCTGGCCGAAGTCGTGCTTCATCGCGGCAATTCCGGCGAGCCGCAGACGCTCGATCAGGCCAATACCTCGATCGACATCGAAGCCTTCATTCTCAAGGATCTCTATGAGGGCCTGACGATCTACGACGCCAAGGGCGAAATCGTGCCCGGCGCTGCCGAAAGCTGGACCATCTCCGACGATGGCACCGTCTATACCTTCAAGATCCGCGAAAACGCCAAGTGGTCGGATGGCTCGCCGGTGACGGCTGAAGACTTCGTCTACTCGATCCAGCGCGTCCAGAACCCGGAAACCGCCGCGAAATACGCCAACATCCTCTACCCGATCAAGAATGCCGAAAAGGCCAACAAGGGTGAAGCGAAGCTGGAAGAAATCGGCGTCAAGGCCGTTGACGAGAAGACCCTCGAAGTGACCCTTGAGCGCGCAACGCCGTTCTTCCTAGAACTTCTGGCACACCAGACCGCCCTGCCCGTCTCCAAGGCAAGCGTCGAAGAGAACGGCAAGGATTTCGTCAAGCCGGGCGTGATGGTGTCGAACGGCGCCTACAAGCTCGAGAGCCACGTGCCGAATGATAACCTCGTGGTCGTGAAGAACGAAAACCACTGGGATGCCGCCAATACCCAGATCGACAAGGTTGTCTTCTACCCGATCGACGATCAGGCCGCTTCGGTCCGCCGTTTCGAAGCCAAGGAAATGGACCTCGTCTACAACTTCTCGGCCGACCAGATCGACCGCCTGAAGGATAGCTATGGCGAGCAGGTCCGCGTTTCGCCGTCGGCCTCGACCTATTACTACGTCTTCGACACCCGCCAGGAACCCTATAGCGACGTGCGCGTCCGCCAGGCCCTCTCCATGGCCGTCGATCGCGACTTCCTGGCCGAGGAGATCTATTCCGGCGCGCAGCTGCCGACCTACTCGCTGGTTCCGGATGGTCTCGGCGGCTACGAGGCAGCCAAGGCCGACTTCGCCGAAATGTCGCAGCTCGACCGCGAAGACAAGGCGATCGAACTGATGAAGGAAGCCGGTTACGGTGAAGGCGGCAAGCCGCTCAACATCGAGATCCGCTACAACACCAACCCGAACCACGAGCGCGTGGCAACCGCTGTCGCCGACATGTGGAAGAACACGTTCGGCGCAACGGTGACGATGACCAACCTCGACGTGGCCTCGCACTACGCCTACCTCCAGGAAGGCGGCGCCTTCAACGTGGCTCGTGCCGGCTGGGTCGCCGACTATGCGGATGCTGAAAACTTCCTCGGCCTCAACGTCTCGACCAACACCTCGTTCAACTACGGCAAGTACAACAACCCGGAGTTCGACGCGCTGATGGCCAAGTCCTACACCGAAGGCGATGCCGAAGCCCGCAAGAAGATCCTGCATGATGCCGAAGTCATCCTGATGCGCGACCAGCCGATCGCTCCGCTGATGAGCACGGCGAACCTGTGGCTGGTCTCCGACCGCGTCAGCGGCTGGCAGGACAACGCAGCCAATGAGCATCTCAGCCGCTTCCTCCGCGTCGCTGAATAATCTCGTCACGTGACCGGACGACGCACGGTTCAAGCCGCGCGTCGTCCATTCAGGAGCAGGACATGACATCCTTCGTACTCCGGCGGCTGATGAGCGCCGTCCCGACGATCTTCATCGTCGTCACCATCTCATTCTTTCTGATGCGCTTTGCGCCCGGCGGCCCCTTCAATCTCGAGCGCCCGCTTCCGCCTCAGACGATGGCCAATATCATGGCCACCTACAAACTCGACCAGCCGCTGATCAGCCAGTATCTGAGCTATATCGGCAATGCCGTCACCGGCGATCTCGGTCCGAGCTTCATCTACAAGGACAACACGGTCTCCGAACTGATCGGCAAGGCCCTGCCCTATTCGATCCAGCTGGGGGGGATCGCGATCCTGGTCGCGCTCATCGGCGGCGTCCTGCTCGGGACGGTCGCAGCACTCAGGCAAAACAGCACGATCGATTTTGCGGTCATGACGTTTGCGACGGTCGGCGTGACCATTCCCAATTTCGTCGTGGGTCCGGTGCTGACGCTTCTGTTTGCCGTGATCCTCAACTGGCTGCCGGCCGGTAGCTGGGGCGACGGCTCGCTGCGTTACCTCATCCTGCCGGTGACGGCGCTTGCTCTGCCGCAGCTTGCCGTTTTCGCCCGCCTGACCCGCGGCGCGATGATCGAGGCGCTGCATACCGACCATATCCGCACGGCCAAGGCTTACGGCCTGCCCTCGCGTGTCGTCGTCGTCACGCATGCGATGCGCGGTGCGATGCTGCCGATCGTCTCCTATCTCGCACCCTGTGCCGCCGCACTTCTGACCGGTTCCGCAGTGGTGGAGACGATTTTCACCATTCCCGGCGTCGGTCGCTACTTCGTGCTCGGCGCACTCAACCGCGACTATCCCCTCGTCATGGGCACCGTCATCCTCGTCGCCGTGTTCGTGATCGTCTTCAACCTGTTGGTCGACATCGCCTATGGCCTGCTCGATCCGAGGGTTCGCAATGACTGATATCACCGCTTCCCCCCAGCCGGAGATCACCGGACGCAGCCTCGCCCAGCTCGCCATGATGCGTTTTCGACGCAACAAGGCAGCCATCTCGGGCTGCGTGCTTCTGGCGTTCGTGACCCTGTTCTCCTTCGCCGGCCCGCTGTTCGTGCCACACAGCTACGATCAGGTCTTCTCCTCCTACGTCAACGTGCCGCCGAGCCTGACTCCAAGGCCCGATCCCGAGACGCTGCAGGACGTCGCCGAAAGCGTGGCCCAGCGGGCAAGAGTGCAACTCGACAGCTTTACGGTCGAGGATGGCCGGTTTACTGCCGTGATCAGCTCGGATGGGGAAATCGATCCCCGCACGATCCGCTATTTCGATCGCAACAACGAATTCAAGAATTCGGAAGTCGTGGACCAGGCAGCGGATGGTCGAAGCCTCACCGTATCCGGCAATGTGGACCAGATCACGTTCCCCTTCGGCACCGATTCCAACGGCCGTGATCTGCTCGTCCGCGTCATGCTCGGCGGGCAGATCTCGCTCGCCGTGGGTCTTGCTGCCAGCCTCGTCTCGCTCGGCATCGGTGTCGTCTATGGCGCGACCTCGGGCTATCTCGGTGGCCGCGTCGACAATGTGATGATGCGGATCGTCGAAATCCTCTACTCGCTGCCTTTCGTCTTCCTCGTCGTGGTGCTCGTGGTCTTCTTCGGGCGATCGGTGATCCTGATCTTCCTGGTGATCGGGGCGGTGGAATGGCTGGAAATGGCCCGCATCGTGCGCGGGCAGACGCTGTCGCTCAAGCGCCGCGAATTCGTCGGAGCCGCAGAAGCGCTGGGTCTAACCGACTGGCAGATCATCCGCCGTCACATCATCCCGAACACGATCGGCCCGGTCATCGTTTTCGTCACGGTCATCGTGCCGAAGGTCATCCTGCTTGAGAGCTTCCTGTCCTTCCTCGGCCTCGGCGTCCAGGCGCCGCTTGCCAGCTGGGGCACGCTGATCTCGGAAGGGGCCGCCAGCATGCAAAATGCGCCGTGGCTTTTGATCTTCCCGGCGATCTTCTTCGTGGTGACGCTGTTTTCGCTGAATTTCGTGGGCGACGGCCTGCGGGATGCGCTGGATCCGAAGGACCGATGAGCATGGACGACAGGACAAACAACGAAACCGTGCTCGACGTTTCCGACCTCAAGGTGACGTTCGCGACACCCGACGGCACAGTGGAAGCAGTCAAGGGCATCAGCTTTTCGGTGAAGAAGGGCGAAACGCTCGCCATCGTCGGCGAAAGTGGCTCGGGCAAGAGCCAGACCATGATGGGCATCATGGGCCTGCTCGCCAAGAACGGCGATGTCAGCGGCGAGGCCGTCTATGGCGGACGCAACATCGTCGGCCTGCCGATCGGCGAGTTGAACAAGGTGCGCGGTGCGAAGATCACCATGATCTTCCAGGAGCCGATGACCTCGCTCGATCCACTCTACCGGATCGGCAAGCAGATATCAGAACCGCTGATCCATCATCGCGGCATGAGCAAGACGGAAGCGCGCGCCCGCGTGCTGGAACTCTTGAAGCTCGTCGGCATTCCCGACCCCGAGCGCCGCATCGACAGCTATCCGCACGAAATGTCCGGCGGCCAGCGCCAGCGCGTGATGATCGCCATGGCCTTGGCCAACGAGCCCGACGTGCTGATCGCGGATGAACCGACGACCGCGCTTGATGTCACCATCCAGGCGCAGATCCTCGATCTGCTGGCTGACCTGCAGAAGCGCTTCGGCATGGCGATCGTGCTGATCACCCACGACCTCGGCGTGGTCAAGCACGTGGCCGACCGTGTCGCTGTCATGCGCAAGGGCGAGATCGTCGAAACGGGAAGCCGCGATGCGATCTTCGGCAACGCCCAGCACGACTACACGAAGATGCTGCTGGCGGCAGAACCCTCTGGTACAAAGCCGCCGCCGGCTGACGATGCGCCGGTCGTGCTGGAAGGTCGCAATGTCACCGTCGATTTCGACATCGGCAGCGGTGGTTTCCTGCGTCCGAACCGTACCTTCCGGGCTGTCGACCAGGTCAGCGTTCGGCTCCGCCAGGGCCAGACCATCGGCATCGTCGGGGAGTCGGGATCTGGCAAATCGACGCTCGGACGGGCGCTTTTGAAGCTGCTCGCAGCCGATGGAGCCTTCCGCTTCGAGACGGCGGATATCACGAGCCTCGATCGCGCTGGCATGCGCCCTTTCCGCAAGCAGCTGCAGCTGGTGTTCCAGGACCCCTATGGCTCACTCTCGCCGCGCCAGACGGTGGGCGAGATCATCACCGAAGGTCTCTACGTGCACGAGCCGCAGCTCAGCCGCGCCGAGCGTGATGCGCGGGCCATTGCTGCTCTCAAGGAGGTTGGCCTCGACCCGGCAGCGCGCAACCGCTATCCGCACGAATTCTCAGGCGGCCAGCGTCAGCGCATCGCGATCGCCCGCTCGATGATCCTGAAGCCCAAGGTCGTCATACTGGACGAGCCGACGTCAGCGCTCGACCGCTCCGTGCAGCGTCAGGTGATCGAACTGCTGCGCGACCTGCAGGACAAGCATGGGCTTTCTTACGTCTTCATCAGCCACGACCTGTCGGTGATCCGTGCGATGTCGGACCATGTCATCGTGATGAAGAACGGCAAGATCGTCGAACAGGGTGCGACCGAGGCGATCTTCGATCATCCGCAGGAAGACTATACCCGCGACCTGATCGCGGCGGCCTTCAGCCACTGAGCTCGGTTCATCCACAAACCAGAAAGCGGCGCCCCAATCGGGCGCCGTTTTGGTTCATGCCGGCGCCTGCGGCCGCGCCACGAGCACCTTCAGCTGTCCGGCATGGATCTTGATCTCGACGTCAGCGGGCATGCGCAGCAATTCGCCGTCGAGCACACAGGCGGCACCCTTGCGATGTTTGGGGAAATGGAGATGCACCTTCTCCGCAGTCGAGGCGGTCACTGCCTCGTTCTCCTTGAACTTGCCCCTGATGATATCGAAAGCCAGCTTGCCGACGCCTGTCGGTTCCAGCGGCTCCGCCAGATAAACGCCAAGCCTGCCGGTATCGACTCGGTCGGCGAAGAACAGCGAATTGTTGCCGAGCGGATTGTTGGAGACGGAAATCGCCGAGACCGGGCGCTCCTCGCTGCGGCCGTCGCCGTCGATGTCGAAGACGACCTCGAAGCGCGGCGGATCGAGCATGACGCCGAAGGCGGCGCTGGTGCTTGCCCGGATCTTGCCGATACGGGAGGCAAAATTCATCTGGTTGCGCATCCGGACCATGCGGGCGTGCAGACCTGCGGAAAATTGGTGCACGAAGGGACGACCGTTCGCCGTTGCAATATCGACGTTGACAACGGTTGCGTCGGCCAAGAGGTCGAGTACCTTCCAGATATCGAGCGGTAGCTTCAGCGAGCGGGCAAAGAGGTTCATCGTGCCGGCGGGGATGATGCCGAGCGGCACGCCGGCTTCCCAGGCGATGCCTGCGGCCGTGGATATCGTGCCGTCTCCACCGCCGGCCAGAAGCGCGTCAAGGTCGCTCTCTTTGCTCGCCTTTTCCAGAGATTGCACAACCTCGTCGCCGCCGACGACATCGCATACGAGATCGTGGCCCTTCGCCGCAAAGGCCCGGGTTGCCGTCTCGCAATAGGTCTGCATGTCGGTGGTCTTGAAGGTGCCACCTTCGCGATTGAGTACCGCCTTGATTTTCATGTCGCCCTTTCGCGGCCCTTGAGAGGCCAATGCTCACAACGTGTCGACGCCTCGAAAGTTTCGAAAGCCGCCTGCAGATCGATAGCGCACGAGCAGATTTCAAGATGGCGAGCAAAAGCCTTTGCCGCAGCGCACACGGATATGATAAAAAACAGTTCCTTCTTAACGGCCTGCTGGCTCCTTTCTTTCATTTCGGCTTCCTCGGAAGCGCGTTTCGCGTGGCAAGGTTCTCTTGCGCGCCCATGGTGTTTTCATGACCGAATTCGCTTCGTCCCCCACCGCAGAACTACAACAGTCCCCGGCCCTGACGCCAACGACGATCCTGCTGATCGAACTGGCGCTCGCCGCTGGCGGTTTTGGCATCGGGACCGGCGAGTTCGTGATCATGGGGCTGCTGCCGGAGGTCGCAGAGACCTACGGGGTAACGGTGCCGCAGGCAGGCCATGTGATCAGCGCCTATGCGCTGGGTGTCGTCATCGGCGCACCGATCATCGCAGCACTTGCCGCCAAACTTCCGCGCAAGACGTTGCTCTTGCTGCTCATGGGCCTCTTCGCCGTCGGCAATTTCGCCAGCGCGCTCGCCACTGAATTCTCGACATTTACGCTTCTTCGCTTCGTCACCGGTCTGCCGCATGGGGCCTATTTCGGCGTGGCCGCCCTGGTTGCCGCCGCCATGGCGCCGCCAAACCGTCGCGTTAGGGCCGTTGGCCGCGTGATGCTGGGGCTGACCATCGCCACGCTCATCGGCACGCCGATCGCGACCTTCCTGGGCCAGTTGATGAGCTGGCGCGCCGCGTTCTTCCTGGTAGCAGCCATCGCGGCCATAACCGTGGCGTTGATCGCACTCTATCTCCCGAAAGACGAAGTGGCCGAGGGTGCCAGCATCCGCCGCGAACTGTCGGCCTTCGGGCGCCTGCAGGTCTGGCTGTCCTTCGGTGTCGCTGCCGTCGGCTTCGGCGGCATGTTTGCGATCTTCAGCTATATCGCCAAGACCGTGACCGATACCGCGGGTCTCCCGGCCAGCATGGTGGCAGTGGTTCTTGCCCTCTTCGGTATTGGCATGAATGTCGGCAATATCGTCGGCAGCCGCATGGCCGACTATTCGCTGAAGGGGACGATCGGTGGCATGCTCGCCTTCAATATCGTGCTGATGGCAGTCTTTTCGCTCACCGCGCACAATCCGATCATGCTGTGCATCTGCGTCTTCCTCACCGGCTGCGGCTTTGCCGCCTGCCCGGCCGTGCAGACCCGTCTCATGGATGTGGCAGCCGACGCGCAGACGCTCGCCGCCGCCACCAATCATTCCGCCTTCAACATTGCGAACGCGCTCGGCGCATGGCTCGGCGGACTGGTGATTGCCGCCGGCTACGGCTACGCCGCCACCGGCTATGTCGGCTCGGTGCTCTCGGCCTTCGGCCTGATCATCTTCCTGATCTCCATTGCTTTGGAGAAAAGGCCGTCACGCGGCTGAGGCGGTCTTCAAGGTCCGCTTGAGGGGACAGCCGGGAAATTGCTGGCCATCCTTTCGCAAGGGCGTGACATAGTCGGCACTGTGAAATGAACCGAGGTTCTTTTCTGTGCCTACAGACAACATGTGCATTCTTGCAGAACTCCAATCAATGTCCTTAATGGGTAGCGTTCAAACGCCAGACAGGAGTTTTCCATGCGCGCCATCGGCTTCCATATGCCCCAGCCCATCACCTCGGAGACGGCGCTGGTCGATCTCGAGCTGCCCGTGCCGGAGGCGACGGGCCACGATCTCCTCGTCGAGATCAAGGCGATCTCGGTAAACCCGGTCGATACCAAGGTTCGCCGCAACCAGACGCCGCCGGCAGGCGAAGCCCGGATCCTCGGCTATGATGCGGCGGGCGTGGTCAAGGCCGTCGGTCCGGATGTCAGCCTCTTCAAGCCAGGAGACGAGGTCTACTACGCCGGCGCGATCAATCGTCCGGGCACCAATGCCGAATATCACCTCGTCGACGAACGCATCGTCGGCCTGAAGCCGAAGACGCTCTCCTTCGCACAAGCCGCCGCCCTGCCGCTGACTGCCATCACCGCTTACGAGGCGCTGTTCGACAGACTGAAGGTGAGCGATCCGGTCCTCGGCGCCGGACGGTCGATCCTGATTACGGGCGGTGCCGGTGGCGTCGGCTCGATTGCCATCCAGCTTGCCAAGGAACTAACCGACCTTACCGTCATCGCCACTGCCTCGCGCCCGGAGACGGTGGACTGGGCGAAGTCTCTCGGTGCCGATCACGTCATCAACCACAGCAAGCCGCTCGCCCAGGAATTTGCCGCACTCGGCATCGACCCGCCGGGTTTCATCTTCTCGGTGACCCATAGCGGCCAGCATCGACTGGCGATGGCCGAGATCGTCGCGCCGATGGGCCGCATCTGCCTGATCGACGACTTCCCCGAAGGCTTCGACATCCTTGCCTTCAAGCAGAAGGTCGTCTCCCTGCACTGGGAGTTCATGTTCTCCCGGCCGGTCTTCCAGACGCCTGACATGATCGAGCAGCACAAGCTGTTGACGCATGTTGCCGAACTCATCGACGCGGGCAAAATCCGCACGACGCTCGATACCGTGCTCGGGCCGATCACAGCGGAAAATCTGCGGGAGGCGCACAGGCTGATCGAGAGCAACCGCACGCGCGGCAAGATCGTGCTGGAAGGTTTTCCGGCCTGAGCCAGTTCTTACCGGCCGCCGTCTCTGCGGAGGCCACCTCTTCCGCGATCAGGTGCGAACCGGGAGCTTCAGCGGCGCGCCTGTCTTGACGCTCCTGATCGCAAAATTCGACCGGATGTCGGTCACGTTGGGCAAGACGAGTAGCTTCTCCGTGAGCAAGGTCTCGTAGGCCGAGAGATTTTCGACAACGACTTCTGCCAGGAAATCGGACTCGCCCGAAATCATGTAGCAGGCGACGACTTCGGGAATGTCGAGCAGGGCCTCGTGCAGCGCATCGGCGTTCTCGCGCGTGTGGCGCGCCACCTTGAAGGCGACGAACACGGTGAGTTCGAGCCCCAGCATCCGACGGTCAAGATCTGCACGATAGCCGCGGATGAGACCGCTCTCCTCCATCAGCCTGATACGTCGGAGGCAAGGCGATTGCGAGAGCCCGACCTTGTCGGCAATCTCGACATTGGTGATGCGTGCGTCATCCTGCAGAAGCTTGAGGATCGCGTGATCGAACTTATCGAGTTTTGGCAGCAATTAGAACTCCAGCGCTTTTTTTTGGCATATTCTGTCAAATTGCTAACCATCAGGCGTGCATTGCGCAAGGACACGTCAGAGCGAACGGCATAAGATTGGACGCAAGCATCATCCTCTGGAGCAACCATGTCCGCCGTCGGCACCACTCCCCTTCCCGGCTCCGGCCGCTCAGCGCTGGGTGCATTGTCGGCGCTGTCCGTCGTGCTCATCTGGGCCTCGTGGCTGGTTTCCACACGTCATAGCGTCGGCGCCGGGCTTGGCCCCCTCGACCTCAGTCTTCTGCGTTACGGAATTCCGGCGCTCGTGCTGGCGCCGGTCTGGTGGCGTACGGGCCTGTTTCCCAAGGGGGCCATGGGACCACTCTGCCTGATGATTCTCGGCTCCGGCGCGCCCTTCTTTCAGATCGTCGCCTTTGGCATGCGCCATACACCCGCCTCGGCGGCCGGCGTCTTGCTGCCGGGGCTGATGCCGCTTGCGGTCGCAGTCATCGGGATGGCATTCCTTGGCGAACGACCCGACAGATGGCGCAAGGCAGGCATGGTTGCGATCCTCGCAGGCGGCGGCATCCTGCTCGCGGGCAATCTGGGTGCTGACGGGCTCGGCTGGATCAGCTTCACCATCCTTCCCATCGGCGCGACGCTCTGGGCCGTCTATACCCATGCCTTCCGCCGCAGCGGACTCGATGCCTTCGAAGGAGCGGCCTTGATCTGCGTCTGGTCGACCCTTCTCAACCTTGCGGCCCTGCCCTTTGTCGGCACCCAATTCCTGACGGCACCTTTGGGGGAAATTGCTCTGCAATCCGTCACACAGGGCCTGCTTTCAGGCTTGGTCGCGACCTTGCTCTATGGGACGGCAGTTCGCGCGCTCGGCGGAACCCAGGCTGCCGCCTATACGGCGATCACGCCAGTGGCTGCGGCCATTGGCGGTGCCGTGCTGCTTGCGGAGCCGCTCGGCATCTCGGTTCTCGTTGCGGCGCTTGTCACCGGGCTCGGCGTCCTCTTGTCCACCGGCCTTTTGTCCCGACGTCCGCCCGCAGGCTGACGGCCGGCATCACGCAGCAGAACGCATGATCGCCGCACTGCCCGTCGGGCTCTCGCTCGGCTTCAGTGCCGCATCCTCGACGGCCACGAGGTTCTCCTGGCCCCAACGGCCGATCGCCTGAAGCACCGGCTCGAGGCTGCGGCCGAGCGGGGTCAGCGAATAGTCCACACGCGGCGGCACGACCGGATAGACGGTGCGGGCGACGAGACCGGCGACCTCCATGTCGCGCAACTGCTTCGACAACATGCGATGGGTAATCGATGGCAGGCGCTTCACCAGTTCGTTGAAGCGCAGCACTTCGTCCTTGAGGAGATGGTGGAGGATGACGCCCTTCCATTTGCCGTCGAACAGCTGCAGGGTCGCCTCGATCTGGCAACCACCGAGGTCGGACAAGCCGGCGTTCATATCGCGAGCCATTCAAAATCCCTTCTCAAATCTTAGACGCGGCCGGTCACCGGCGCATCTGTTCCCACTTAGTCCCGATCGGTCGGCGGAAAAAGCCTCCGGCCGATCGGAATTGGTCGACACAGCGTCAACCAGACATTCGACGCACAAGAGCGCCGGAAAGTTTCATTGCGGGGAGATTGGGGCAAAGGCTTGGAGCTGCAAGCGTGATGGCACAGTCGTGACTGGGTGTGACAAGACAGTGCCAATCGATCACAGCAAAGTGGCGCCGGTCAGGGACCAGCGCCACAATAAAGACGGGAAAGTCGCAGTGCCGATCAGGCCTGAATCACAACGACCTTGCTGCCGACATCGACGCGGGCATAGAGATCGATCACGTCGTGGTTCATCATGCGGACGCAGCCCGAGGACATCGCCTGGCCGATCGACCAGGGCTGGTTGGTGCCATGAATGCGGAACATGGTGTCGTTGCCGCCACGATAGAGATACATGGCGCGGGCGCCGAGGGGATTGTTCGGGCCGCCGGGCACACCGCCGGCATATTTCAGGTTCCGCTCGGGGTCACGGCGGATCATGTTGGGGGTCGGCGTCCAGCTCGGCCATTCTGCCTTGCGACCGACATAAGCATTGCCGGAAAGAGCAAGGCCCGCGCGCCCGACGCCGATGCCGTAGCGCATGGCCCGACCATTGCCCATCACGTGGTAGAGCCGGCGCTCTGGCGTATTCACCACGATCGTGCCCGGAGCGTGTGGCGTCTCGTATGCCACTTCCTGACGACGCAGTTCCGGCTTGATCTTCTCGATCGGTACCTTTTTCAGCGGAAACGGCTCGTCCGGCACGTCGCCATACAGGGCCTGCTGATTGGGAACGGACTGGCAGCCGGCGATGAAGAGCGGCAGGCCAAACAGAAGACCGCGGCGGGAAATGGTCATGTTTCAGGCGTCCTCGGGATTACGATTCGTTGCCGAGGAGCCTAGGAATTTATGGTTAATGACGGGTTAAATCTAAAGGTGCTTGTTAAGATCGATGGCGAAGATGGGGCGGTGGCTGGTGGCGACACCGCACTGCAATGCAAAAAGGGCGGCCTCTCGACCGCCCTTTAAATAGACATTACATGTTCGGATAGACCGGCCCTTCGCCGCCAATTTGCCAGCGGCGGTCCGTGCGGGCCTGCCTCTCGAACATTTACATGTTCGGATAGACCGGCCCTTCGCCGCCTTGTGGCGGCACCCAGTTGATATTCTGGTTCGGGTCCTTGATATCGCAGGTCTTGCAGTGAACGCAGTTCTGGGCGTTGATCACGAAGGTCTGCTCGCCCTCCTTCTCCACCCATTCATAGACGCCCGCCGGACAGTAGCGGGTCGACGGACCGGCATAGACGTCGAGTTCGGATCGCTTCTGCAGATCCATGTCCTTGACCTTGAGGTGGACCGGCTGGTCTTCCTCGTGGTTGGTGTTGGAGAGAAACACCGAGGAGAGGCGGTCGAAGGTCAACACACCATCCGGCTTCGGATAGGCGATCGGCTTGTGGCTCGCTGCCGGCTCGAGCGATGCCGCATCGGTCTTGCCGTGCTTCAGCGTGCCGAAGAAGGAGAAGCCGAGGAGCTGGTTCATCCACATGTCGATGCCGCCAAGGCCGACGCCCAGCGCCGTACCGAGCTTCGACCAGAGCGGCTTGACGTTGCGCACGCGCTTGAGGTCCTTGCCGATGTCGGTCGAACGCCATTCGTTCTCGATCTCGATCGGTTCGTCATTGGCGCGGCCGGCGGCAATCGCATCCGCAATTTTTTCCGCTGCCAGCATGCCGGAGAGCACGGCGTTGTGGCTGCCCTTGATGCGCGGCACATTGACGAGACCGGCGGAACAGCCGATCAGCGCGCCGCCCGGGAAGGAGAGCTTGGGCACCGACTGGTAGCCGCCTTCGGTGATCGCACGTGCGCCATAGGAGAGCCGCTTGCCGCCCTCGAAGGTCTTGGCGATCGCCGGATGCGTCTTGAAACGCTGGAATTCCTCGAAGGGCGAGAGATAGGGGTTCTTGTAGTTCAGGTGCACGACGAAGCCGACGGCAACCATGTTGTCTTCGAGGTGGTAGAGGAAGGAGCCGCCACCGGTCTTCATGCCGAGCGGCCAGCCGAAGGAGTGCTGCACGAGGCCCGGCTTGTGGTGCTCGGGCTTGACCTGCCAGAGCTCCTTGAGGCCGATGCCGAACTTCTGCACGTCGCTGTCGCGCGACAGGTCGAACTTGGCGATCAACTGCTTGGCGAGCGAACCGCGCACGCCTTCCGAGATCAGCACATATTTGCCGAGCAGTTCCATGCCGCGCGTGTAGGCCGGACCCGGCTCGCCGTTTTTCTCGATGCCCATGTCGCCGGTCGCGACGCCGATCACGGCGCCCTGGTCATTGTAGAGCACTTCGGAGGCTGCAAAGCCCGGATAGATCTCGACGCCGAGCGCTTCCGCATGGGCGCCGAGCCAGCGACAGACATTGCCGAGCGAGACGATGTAATTGCCGTGATTATTCATCAGCGGCGGCATCAGCATGTTGGGAAGGCGAATTGAGCCGGCCGGACCGAGGAAGAGGAACTGGTCATCGGTGACTTCCGTCTTGAACGGATGGTCGGCTTCCTCGCGCCAGCCGGGGATCAGCCGGTCGATGCCGATGGGATCCACCACGGCACCGGAGAGAATATGCGCGCCGACTTCCGCACCCTTTTCGAGCACGACGACGGTCAGATCCGGATTGACCTGTTTCAGACGGATCGCTGCCGACAGACCTGCGGGACCTGCGCCCACGATCACGACGTCGAATTCCATGCTTTCGCGTTCTGGCAGTTCCATATCCGTGCTCATCGTCATTTCCTCATCAGGCGGTCCCATCCGCCTCCTCCTTGACAAAACCGAACCCAATTGTCGAGCCGAAGCGCGACGCGCCAAGGCGCAAATTCCGGCAGGGCGATGTGAAGCGCGAGAATATCTTACGTGAACGTAAGGGTCAATGCGACGATTTCGCTGCGTTGGCTGTAGTCACCGCTCGCCGGACCTTTCTTCTCGCTTTCCCAACGAAAAGTGCGGCGCCGTGTTCCGCCTGCGTCAAATCCTGTCGCAGGCCAAAATCTGTCTTTGAAACCTTCCCCGCTTTGTCTCAGTCTGGCGACAAAACGCCAGCAGGGGGCAGACAACATGGCATTCACATATGGTTTCATCGGGCTCGGCCATCTTGGCCGCCATCTCGCCGGCAGCCTGGTCCGGGCTGGCTTCACCGTCGTGGTCAATGATCTCGATCCCGACAATGCCAAGGAGCTGGTGGCTGCCGGCGCCAAGTTTGCCGCAAACCCTCAAGCTGTGGCTGAAGTCGCAGATGCCGTGATCACGTGTCTGCCCTCGCCCAAGGTCAGCGAACGCGTTCTGACCGGCGAGCGCGCCATTCTGAAAGGCCTGAAGCCGGGTGCCACCTGGATCGAAATGAGCACGCTCGACGAACAGGAAGTCCTGCGTCTCGGCAAGATCGCGGCCGATGCTGGCGTGCGCATGCTTGAAGCGCCCGTTACCGGAGGCGTGCATCTGGCAGCCTCAGGCGAAATCACCGTCATCATCGGCGGAGATGCCGACCTCTACGATCTGCACCGGCCGGCCTTCCAGGCGATGGGAAAGCAGATTTTTCGAGCAGGCCCGCTCGGCAAGGCTGCCGTGATCAAGGTCATCACCAACATGCTCGCCTTCATCCACCTGATCGCAACCGGCGAGGCACTGATGCTGGCGAAGAAGGGGGGCATCGACCTGACGGATGCCTTCAACATCATCAAGGCCTCCTCGGGCAACAGTTTCGTGCATGAGACCGAGGGCCAGGTGATCCTGAACGGCAGCTACAACATCAACTTCACCATGGATCTCGCCGTCAAGGATCTGGGCTTTGCGCTGGGCTTCGGCCGCGACTTCGGCGTACCCCTCGACCTTGCCTCCCATGCACTGCAGACCTTCATTCGAGCCCGCTCGACCTATGGCGGCGACGCATGGTCGTCGCAGGTCGTGAAACTTCTCGAAGATGCAACCGGCACCGATCTGCGGGCACCCGGATTTCCAGCGGAGCTTTGAGCGGTTAGAGAGGTCTTGATTGGTGGCTCGGCGCCTTGCGGCGACCGGATTTTCAGGCGAAGAAGCCGCGAACAGTTCAGGTTGCACCATGTCTTCGCATTCGACCTTCTCGCCCCTCGACCTCACCTCGGCACTTGACGGCCTGCATCCGGACCTCCGGATCCTTGGTCCCGAGGCGCTTGCTGGTCGCCATCCCGGAGAAGACCAAGCGAACCTGAATGCCGGCGTGATGGCGCAGCCGGCATCGACGGAGGCGGTCGCGGCGCTGGTATCCTGGTGCAGGGCAAACCGCGTTGCCATCGTGCCGCAAGGTGGGGTCAGCGGGCTCGTCGGCGGCGGCGTTTCCCATGCGGGTGACATCATTCTGTCCAGCGCCCGGCTTAACCGGGTGCTGGCAATTCATGCGGACGAGGAAACGGTCGAAGTGGAGGCAGGCGTCACCCTGGAGGCCCTGCGGACGGCACTGGACCCGCATGGGCTGACCACAGGCATCGACCTCGGCTCGCGTGGATCGGCGACGATCGGAGGAATGGCTGCCACCAATGCCGGCGGCATCCTTGCCTTCCGCAACGGCGTGATGCGCCATCAAATCCTGGGCCTTGAAGCCGTTCTTCCCTCGGGCGAGATCTTCTCGGACCTGACGCGGGTGGTGAAGGTCTCGGCGGGGCCGGATCTGAAGCAGTTGCTGATCGGCAGCGAGGGTGCCTTCGGTTTCGTCACGCGGCTCGTGCTGAAAGTCGAGACAATCCGCCCGCATCGTGCCGTGGCGCTCCTCGGCGTACCCGATGCGAGCCGCGGGTTGCGGGTTGCCGCGCGGCTGCGGCGCCATCCGGCGCTCCAGTTGGAAGCCGCCGAGATGATGTGGCCGCGTTATGTGCGCGATCACGCCGCGCTGAAGCGCTTCGACCTGTCCTGGCTGGAGAACAATACGCCGGTGCTGCTGCTGGAAGTCTCCGGCGAGACGGCAGAGGCCGCAACAGCGCTTCTCGAGGCAGAACTCGCCGAGATCTGGGAGGAGGCCGAGCTTCAGGGCGGGATCATCGCCCAGTCCTCCGATCAGGCACGCCGCTTCTGGGAAATGCGTGAGGATTCCGGCTTCTACTTCGCCGCGTTTCCCAATGCGCCGTCCTTCGACGTCTCGATGCCGCCCTCCGCCCTGGACGACTATGTCGCCGGACTGACTAATCGTCTTGACGCGATCGGCGATGGCTTGGAGGCCTATGTCTACGGGCATATCGCCGACGGCAACCTGCATATCGCAATCGCGGCTGCCGGGCCCCTGCCCTCTGAGCTGAAGGCGGCCGTCGAGGCGGCGGTCTATGATGGCATCCGTGCCTCGGGCGGCAGCTTCTCCGCAGAACACGGTGTTGGCCTTGAAAAGCGTGCCGCCTATCTGACCCACGTCGATCCGGTGAAACAGGCGCTTGCGCGCCAGATCAAGTCCGTGCTCGACCCACACAACCTGTTCAATCCGGGCAAGGTGCCGTTCTGAAACCGGTTGATCCGCAGATCGCAGGGGTTTCGATCGCGGTCCGGCACCGATAGACTGCCGCAAAGCATATCGCATCACAGGGAAGGATACACCCATGGATCTCGGCATTTCCGGCAAACGTGCCCTCGTGCTGGCCGCATCGCGCGGTCTTGGTCTCGGCATCGCAAAGGCGCTTGCGGCGGAGGGGTGCCATGTCCTCATCTGCGGACGCACGGAAGACAAGCTCAAGGCCAATGTCGAGGCCATCAGGGCATCTGGGGGCAAGGCGGACTATGTGGTCGCCGACCTCGCCGATGCGCATTTCGTCGACCAGATGCTGCACGCGGTCCATCACACGCTCGGCGGCATCGACATCCTCGTCAACAATACCGGCGGCCCGACGCCCGGCACCGTCGAGGACATGGATGCCGAGAAGCTCTACAACTTTTTCCAGTCCATGGTGGTCCGCGTCATCACGCTCACCAATGCGCTGGCGCCCTTGATGAAGACGCAAGGCTTCGGCCGCATCCTCACGGTTGCCTCCTCCGGCGTCTTCGAGCCGATCCCGAACCTCGCCCTCTCCAACACGCTGCGCGGTGCGCTCGTCGGCTGGAACAAGACGCTGTCGGCGGAACTCGCCTCTTACGGTGTGACGGCCAACATGATCCTGCCCGGCCGCATTCACACGGACCGCATCGACGAGCTCGATGGCGCAAACGCCAAGAAACAGGGCACGTCATTGGACGAAGTGCGCGCGGCATCGGTCAAGTCGATCCCCGCCCAGCGGCTCGGCCGTGTCGAGGAGTTCGCGGCCGCTGCGGCGTTCCTCTGCTCTAGTCCAGCAAGCTACATCACCGGCACCATGCTGCGCGTAGACGGCGGGGCGGCGAAATCGATCTGAGCGGCCCGCCATCGGCGTCAAATTCGCATTAGCTAAAATGAGAGCGATCGACTGAACGGCTTGGAAAGCTCTTGGGTTTACTCAAACGTGAGAAACCTGGGAGATGAGAGTTCCCGTGATGACCGATGCCGGACATGAAGACCGGATGCTGCTGGCACTCGACCCAGCAGCACTCGTGACCGAACCCGAACCGACCGTCGAAGAGCGCGCGCGTGTCCCGCGCTCTCGCAACGCCAGCTATGGCCGGATAATCGACCACTTCCTGACAAAGCTTGAGGGCTTCAACGAAGAGCAAGAAGCGCCAGAGATGGCGCAGTACGCTGCCCGTCTCTATCATGAAGTCTGAGCACGACCGGTCTCGCCTCAACGCCGCCTCAGCCAGGCAAGCCCTGCCACACCCGCAATCGCCAAGAGAATACCATACATGATCCAGGGGCTCTGATCGATCATGAAGCTCGACGCCGGATAGGGAAAGTGACCCGAGCCCTGCCCGATCCACACGAAGCCGATCAGAATTGCGAGAGCAGCAAAGCAATGCAGGGCGATGCGCATGGGTGACATCTGTCGATCTCCAGGGTGAAGCCGACCATAGACCCAGGCGCCAACAACGGCTAGAGGCGCCCGCTTCGCAGGGACCGTCGATGCAATAGTTCGTGTCTGCGCGCCCACCTGCGCTCCGATTGCAGCCGTCACAAAAAGGTCGCTTGCCCTCGCCGCCCCCCTGTGGCATCAGGCGCCCTCTTTCATGTCTCGGCATCGCCGAGCACGACCGGCTCGCCGGGTCTCACAGACAATCAGGCATAGATAAAGGGAGCGATGGCCATGGCTGAAGCGCTTGGGCTCGATTTCGGCACGACCAATACCGTGATCGCCGTCGCGGAAAGCAGCGACGCGACACATTCGGTCGCCTACACCTCGCCGGCCGGCACATCCGACAGCATGCGCACCGCGCTCTCCTTCCTCAAGGATCGACAACTCGGCGCCGGCGCGCTGAAGGTCGAGGCGGGCCAGGCCGCAATCCGTGCCTTCATCGACAATCCCGGCGACTGTCGTTTCCTGCAGTCGATCAAGACCTTTGCTGCTTCCGCCCTCTTCCAGGGGACGCTGGTGCATGCAAGGCGCTTCCAGTTCGAAGACCTGATGGAGGTGTTCCTGAAGCGCCTGCAGGCCTATGCGGGCGATGGCTGGCCGGGCGAGGCCAAGCGTCTCGTCGCCGGTCGTCCCGTCCATTTCGCCGGCGCCAGTCCCGATCCGGCGCTTGCCGTCACCCGCTACAACGAAGCGCTGACGCGGCTCGGTTTTCCCGAGATCCACTATGTCTATGAGCCGGTGGCCGCCGCCTTCTACTTTGCCCGCACGCTCAAGCGTGACGCGACGGTTCTCGTCGCCGACTTCGGCGGCGGTACGACCGACTTCTCGCTGATCCGCTTCTCGACCGAAGCCGGCAAGCTCAGCGCCACGCCGATCGGCCAGTCCGGTGTCGGCATTGCCGGCGACCAGTTCGATGCGCGCATCATCGACCAGCTTGTGGCGCCGGAAATCGGCAAGGGCAGCCAGTTCAAGAGCTTCGGCAAGCTGCTCGACGTCCCAAGCAACTACTATCTCGCCTTTTCGCGCTGGAACCAGCTTTCGGTCTTCAAGACCTTGAAGGAATTCACCGACCTCAAGTCGCTGGTGCGCCAGGCGGAAGAGCCGGAGAAGCTCGAACTGTTCATCGATCTGATCGATCACGACGAAGGTTACCCGCTCTATCAGGCGGTCTCGGCCACAAAGATGGCCCTGTCTTCGGCGGAGGAAGCCGATTTCCGCTTCGCGCCGCTCGGCAAGGCCGGCGAGAAGCGCGTGACCCGCCGCGATTTCGAAAGCTGGATTGCCGACGACCTCGTCCGCATGGAAGAGGCGCTCGACGAGGTGTTGGCCAAGAGCAACACCGAGGCCGGCACGATCGACAAGATATTCCTCACCGGCGGCACATCCTTCGTGCCCGCAGTGCGTGACATCTTCCACCGCCGCTTCGACGCAAGCCGCATCGAGACCGGCGGCGAACTGGTGTCGATTGCCCATGGCTTGGCTTTAATCGGCGAGCGGGACGATATCGAACAGTGGGTGGCGTGAACCGGGCCGACTAACTCCCACTGCGAGCGCATGCCGGGGGGCTCCGCTCATCCTGAGGATGCCTGCGAAGCAGGCCTCGAAGGATCAAAGCCATACAGAAAACCACCCGCCCTCGTCCTTCAAGGGTCGCATACGCTCCCGCCTCAGGACGAGGGCTGGTCGCCAAAGTTTGTCCTACGCTTTCCATTTGCCTTCCGTCGGCCAAAGGCACTAGAACAGCCTCATGATCCAGGCCCGCGACATGTCCTCCGCAGAGCTCGCCGCGCTTCTCGCATTTCATGCAGAGGCCGGTGTCGAGTGGCTGGTGGAAGACGATCCGATCGACCGCATCGCGGCTTTTGCAGCCGAAAAGGCGGCGCGGCAGGTGGCACGCCCTGCAGCGGATACACAAGCCACCAATGCCCCGGCGCGCAGCCTGCCGGGACGCGGCGCAACTCCCCCCTCCGAGCGCCAGCCGACGCGGGCGCAACCCGCCCAAGGCTCGGCGCTGCCGGCAATCCCGGATGAGAATGCCATTGCCGAAGCGCGCTTTGCCGCCGAAAGCGCACGTTCGCTTGCCGAATTGAAAACTGCCATCGAAGCCTTCACCAGCTGCAATCTGAAAACCTCGGCACGGTCGACCATCACGGCCGAAGGTACCGGCACGGCCGGCATCATGGTGATCGGCCCCATGCCGAATGCTGATGACGACCGCGAGGGTCAGGCCTTTTCAGGGCGCGCAGGCCTTCTCCTCGACCGCATGCTTTCGGCCATCGGCCAGAGCCGCGAAAGCGCCACCATCACCACCATCATCCCCTGGCGACCGCCTGGCGACCGTATGCCCTCCGGCCCGGAAACTGCCATTTGCCGACCCTTCATCGAACGCCAGATCGCGCTTGCTGAACCTCGCCTGGTCCTTGTGCTCGGCAATTATGCCGCCCGCTTCTTCTTCGGTGAAACCGGGACGATCCACGCTCTGCGTGGCAAGTGGCGTGATATCGGCGCCGGCGGCCATACCGTCCAGGCCATGGCGACGCTGCATCCGCAGGAGTTGCTCGCCGCCCCAGCCAGCAAGGCACTTGCCTGGATGGATCTGCTCGCCTTCTCCGAACGCGAGAATCCTGTCCAAAACGGCTAAATTATCATCAGCATGAACAAATTATGAAGAAAGCCATGCATTTGATGCAGGGCAGGATCGCAGCCTTGTTCGTTGCCGAATCTATGCTGCACTGCGATATATAAGTCTGAAAGTGGGAGGGACACTTTTAAAGGAAGACCATCGTGAGCCTTCGCACCCGCCCCATTCACTGCAAGTTCGAGACCTTGCGTCTCGCCAGCGAACACGGCCGCAGCGCAAGCCCCTACAACCGAAGCAGCGCTGCAGTTTCCGCAGAACAGCTGAGCGCGCGCTTCACCGGCCATGCCGGTCGCATAGCGCGCCCCGCCAGTGTCTTTTCCGAATTCCGCACCTGACGTTCGACGACCTCACCGGCCAAAAACCGTCGATTTGCTGGGAACGCATATCAGGGCTTCCGCATTGTGCATTGCGGCATCGGTTCATCCATGAACAGATATACCTACAAACATCGATATGCATTTAGAGCAGAGGATAAGACCATGAACATCTCGTTCCACCCCGTCCGCAGCCTGCGCCAGGCCATGCATCACATCGGCCATGCCGTCAGCGCTTCAGAAGAGTTGTCCACCGCCGCCCGCAAGCGCCAGCAGGCCCAGGATCGTGGCGTCGAGCGCGCCTTGCAGCCGCTCGGCTTCTGATCCGGTCTGCACGATAGGCGGTTTCGTCGGGCCCGCCTTGCGCGGGCCTTTTCGCGTCTACAGATTGGAACCGTGTTTACAAGCCGCCGACCGCCCCGAGGCGGGGATCAGGCTTTCCCAGGCGAACAGGCCCGCAGATCCGCTCATAGGCAAAGTCAACAATCGAGAACTTGATCGCCTGCCAGCCACAATACTCCTCGAGGAAGTCGCGGTTGAGGATGCAGTGGTTACGATCGCCATCGGGCCAATAGAGGCAGCCCGTCTCCACCGCGCGGCGGAAAAGCCGCTGCAGATGCGTGCGGGAGATCATGAAGTGCTCGGCCATGACACGGGCATCGATCCGACCGATATCGTACCCGTCGCTACCCGGTGAATGCTCCATCGCCCGGCGAACCAGTTCATCCATGACGAGACCACCCGCCTCGGTCCACAGGAAGAGCGCCACGCGCGGCGGAGGCTCCAGCCAACTCGGATTGAGACAGGCATGGCGGGCGATCTGCGGCTGAATGAGACGGAAGAGATCCGGCTCGGCCGCAAGGGTCTCGGCCCGGTCGCCGCCATCGAGGCAATCGAGGAGCTCCAGATTTGTCACGAGCCATTGATACATCGCGCGGGTCGGCAATTCCGTCGCCTCGTAGCGCTTCGGCC
The DNA here is from genome assembly GCF_009650195.1 of Agrobacterium sp. MA01. Classification (NCBI taxonomy): domain Bacteria; kingdom Pseudomonadati; phylum Pseudomonadota; class Alphaproteobacteria; order Hyphomicrobiales; family Rhizobiaceae; genus Agrobacterium; species Agrobacterium sp. MA01. The sequence goes on along the minus strand of NZ_CP045854.1, from coordinate 1,095,432 downwards.
GACGGTTCGGATCGCCGACGATGCGGACGAACTTGTAGCTCAACAACTGGTCGAGGAAATTCAGGACCGTATTGCGGCTCGCAGAATTGTTCGAGGTGATGATTTCGCGGAGATTGGTCGTCGTCAGTCCGCTTCCCGGCTGTGTTGGATCATATTCAAGCTGCAGCGCAAAAGCCGCCTGGCTGAGCAGCCAGCGCTGGTGAGATGCCAGCATGCGTGAAAGCCGAGGGCTCTGGTCGAACTGGCCGCGCAACTTGCCGGCATAGGCACCCAATGCGGTGGCGAATTGAGGATGACCAACAATATCGCTGGAGGAGAGCGTCATGACGGCCTCCGCGATCCGTACTTCCAGGCTGCAAAGGAGATCGACGCAGTCAGGCATCGAAATGCGTGCCGGTCCATTCCTCTGTTCGCCGCGGTCGTCCCCATTCGATCCCTTTGGCGGACGTGGACACTGGGTCCGACGCCTCTCTGACGCTGTTAGTGTGAAGGTAAACGAATTCCTGACGACGTTTCAATCCCTTATTGCCAAAGCGCGAGGGAAGAATGATATGGCGTTCACGATTGCGCCGACTTGCGTCGTATTCGACATTTCACTTGCCCGGCTCTACTGGCACTATTCTCGTTCCCAATTGCGCCCCACGGAGGCCAAATGCTGTCCAGTCTCGCCTCCATCGCCACCCTGATGCTGTCGACGCTGCTGATGATGGCGGGCTTCGGACTGATGGGCTACATGCTGCCGATCCGCTCGCTCAACGAGGGATGGTCGACCTTCATCATCTCCGTCATCGCCACCGGCTATACCTTCGGCTTTACGGTGTCGTGCATCGTCACGCCGATCTTCGTGCGCCGAGTCGGGCATGTGCGGGTCTTCGGTGCTCTGATCACGCTCCTGACCGTCTCCATCCTGCTTTGCGCGCTCGTTGTCGAATGGTGGGCCTGGATGATCTTCCGCGGTCTTTCCGGCTTTGCCATTGCTGGCGCCTATCTTCTGATCGAAAGCTGGCTCAATGAGCGGGTGACGAACGACAATCGCGGCGCCCTGTTTTCCGTCTACATGGTGACCTGCCTCGTGGGCTCGATCGGCGGCCAATACATCGTACCTCTCGGCGATGTGAACGGACCGAACCTTTTCATCATCTGCGCGCTGATCTTCTCGCTGGCACTCTTTCCTGTCGCCCTGTCGACGGCCAAGTCGCCAAGCCCGATTGCCGAGGCGCGCTTCGATCTGAAGCGGCTCTATCGCCGGTCGCCGATTGCATTCTTCGGCTCGCTGCTTTCCGGGGCGCTGTCGGGAACCTGGGGCAGTCTCGGCGGCGTCTATTCCCAAACGATCGGCATGACCACGGCGCAAGGGGCGACGCTGCTGGCTGCCTTCCTGGCCGGTGGCGCTATCTCGCAGGTGCCGATCGGACGCATATCGGACCGCATGGATCGGCGTTTCGTGATGATTGCATCCGGACTGTTCGGCGTCGGCGCCTGCGGGATGATGATCGCTTTCGGCGCGGATGACCCAACCGCGCTCTATATCGCCGGCTTCTTCGTCGGCACCGTGCTCTATCCGGTCTATTCGCTCAACGTCGCCCATGCCAACGACCTCGCCGAGCCTCATGAATATGTGACGCTGTCGAGCGCCATCATGATCCTCTATGGCATGGGTACAGTCACCGGTCCGATCATGGCGGGCACGCTGATGCAATGGTTGGGGCCGACCGCGCTTATCGGCTTCCTCGGAACGGCCTTTGCGCTTTATGCCGGCTACGCGGCCTACCGCATCACCAGACGCCCTGATGACGTGACACCGGAAGACAAGACCGATTTCCAGGCGACGATCCTGCCGATGCAGGGCGCAGACAACGCCTCTCCGCTGCCTGAGCCTGATTTGGAGGAGCAGCTAGAGCTCGGGATCGAGTCCGGGCGCTAAGCTCACCCTTGCGGGGTGGATGCCTTGCGGGCGGCCCGCCGTTCCAGGCCAAGCTGGTGTTCGCGGTAGATGATGAAGATGCCGGCCGCAACGACGATGGTCGCGCCGATCAAGGTGGTCATCGTCGGGACTTCCGAAAACAGCATATAGGCGGCAATCGAGCCGAGGATGATCGAGCAGTATTCGAAGGGTGCGATCGTCGAGACATCGGCAAAGCGATAGCTTTCGGTCAGGAAGATCTGACCCAGCCCGCCGAAGAAGCCGGCAAGGGCAAGGAGCCCGAGCCCATGCCAGGAAAGGTCGGCCCAGCCGAAGAACCAGGTAATCGCCGAGAGAAGGGCTGCGGTCAGCGAAAAGAAGAGGACGATGGTCGAGGTCTTTTCCTCGCGCACCAGCTGGCGGACCTGCAGCATGGCCCCTGCCCCGAGGACGGCTGAAACCAGCACGGCCACGGCGCCGACCGCCACGTCTGAGCCCAGCCCTTCTTCGCCGAACAGCGTAAGCTTCGGCAGGGAAATGATCAGGACACCGACAAGCCCGATCACGACCGCCGTCCAGCGATAAAGCCGGACGGTCTCCTTCAGGAAGATGGCTGCAAAGACGACGGCAATCAGCGGCATCGCATAGCCAATGGCGATCGCATCCGGCAGCGGCAGATGGGCGAGCCCATAGAAGCCTGCCCCCATCGCACAAACGCCGAGCAAACCGCGCTTCACATGGCCGACCGGGTTGTCTGTCTGGAACGCCTGACGCAACTCGCCGCGCCAGGCGAGATAGATGAGGATCGGCACGATGGCGAAAGCCGACCGGTGAAAGCTGATCTGGCCCGGCGGAATGCCGCTGCCTGCGAGTTTGATGCAGGTCTGCATAGCGACGAAGACGGTCACCGAGCAGACTTTCAGCACGATGCCGCGGAGAGGATTGGGATCGGCGAAGGCCATGGCGATCAGATTCTTGCGGGCAGGCTATGCACAATCGCATAGGGATTTTGAGCCGGCGACGACGACGCCGTGGACTCGGGCTTCCGTCTAGCATGCATGCCCGTCCGCTCCGCGCAAGTGCAGTGCAAGTGCAGATATCGGCAGGTTGAACCCAGAAATGGCCCGGAAACACCGGGTTTTTGGCCATCCATCGTTAACCGACCGTTCAAACGAGGAAATTATCTTTCCTGTCAATAAGTCATATTATTGCGGCACTTTGCCGTCTTTGCTGCTCGCTTTTTCAAACCGGGGTTTGGCGCCATGCCGCAGGCCGAATATCAGACCAATTCCATTTCAGAGATCCGCGCCACGCCCCGGTCCATGCGCCTCGTCACCGAGAGTATCGGCACCGATCTCGAGCAATTCAGCGCCGACAACGCCCAAATCGTGCGCCAGATCCGCCTTCTCGCCATCAATGCGCTGATCGAGGCGGCGAGAGCCGGTGAGGCCGGCAAAGGTTTCGCCGTCGTCGCCAACGAGGTTCAGCGTCTGGCGCAGGGTGCCGGAGAAACCGCAGAGCGCTTCCAGGAGAACGTGCTTGGACGTATCCGGCAAAGCCGGACCATGGCGGATGATCTCGTCGACCAGATGGAAGGCGTGAGACTGATCGACCTTGCCCAGACGCTCGTGCAGTTCATCGTCCGCAATCTCTTCGAGCGGACGGCGGACGTGCGCTGGTGGGCGACCGACAGCGCGCTCTGGGAAGCCCTCGAACAGCCCTCGCCCGAGCGAGCCCAGCATGCAGCCGCGCGGCTCGGCGTCATCAATCGGTTCTACACGGTCTATCTCGATCTCGTCATGACCGATGCCGCCGGCAAGGTCATCGCCTCGGCCAATCCCCGGCATCATCGCAGCCTCAAGGACCAGGATCTCTCCAGCGAAACCTGGTTTCGGGCAGCTCGCACCTGCCAGAGCGGTGACGACTATATCGTCGACACCGTCAAGCGCAGCCTGGTGCACGACAATCGCGACGTTCTCGTCTACGCCACCGGCATCCGGAAAGGCGGCCGCAGCGATGGCGCGCTTCTCGGCACGCTCGGCGTCTATTTCGACTGGAAGGCCCAGGGCCAGGCCATCGTCGAGAAGGAGGCGAACCTGGCGCCGCAGGTCGCCGAAAAGACCGAGGTCCTGCTGCTCGACGGCAACAACATGGTGATCGCCTCATCGCGTCCGGAGCGGATCTACACCCATTTCGCGCTCAACAATCCCAAACAACTCGCCAAAGGCAGCTATTACGATCAGAGCGGCGCCATCGTCGCCTTCGCAAAGACCCTCGGCTATGAGGACTATGACGGCCTCGGCTGGTCCGGTGTCATTATCCAGAGCATGGACAGTGAGGACCTCTTGCGTCAGCGGTTGCGATTGAAGTGATGCTGCCCACCTGGCTGCCGGTATTGCCGAAGATATTCTCCTGACTATTCTTGGATTTGAAGCCCGATTTCGGCCGTGAAATCCAAGAAAACCGGCGCCAGGATCAAGAGCATCGTAAAAATAACTCGTGTTTTAACAATCATTCAGAAATTGCTGCAATCATCGCGACAACTTGACCCCAGGCGATCGCGAGCCCAAGCGCTCGTGCCGTGCCTTGGTGGCCAACCCCGTAGCGACCAGGACACATTATGCGCACAGACACGGGCCGGATCGTTCATCTGGCAGACTACCGCCCCACCGACTTCGTTCTGGAACGGGTTGATCTGACCTTCGAACTGGACCCGACGGAAACCAAGGTGGAAGCCCGGTTGATCTTCCATCGGCGCGAAGGTGTCGATGCGGCAGCCCCCCTGGTGCTCGACGGTGACGACCTCACCATGACGAGCGTTCTTTTCGACCAGATCGAGATGGACCCGTCGCGCTACACCGCGACGCCCGAGAGCCTCACCATCCGCGACCTGCCGGAATCCACGCCCTTCGAGATCACAGTCGTGACGATGATCAATCCGGAGGCCAATACCCAGTTGATGGGCCTTTATCGCTCGAACGGCATCTACTGCACCCAGTGCGAGGCCGAGGGCTTCCGCCGCATCACCTATTTCCCCGACCGGCCTGACGTGCTCGCCGTCTATACGATCAACATCATTGCCGACAAGGCGGCCAATCCGCTCTTGCTTTCGAACGGCAATTTCCTCGGCGGCGCCGGCTTCGGCCCGGACAAGCATTTCGCCGCCTGGTTCGACCCGCATCCGAAGCCGTCCTATCTCTTCGCGCTGGTTGCCGGCGATCTCGGCATTGTTGAAGACACGTTCACCACCATGTCTGGCCGTGAAGTGGCGCTGAAGATCTATGTCGAGCACGGCAAGGAGCCGCGTGCGGCCTATGCGATGGATGCCTTGAAGCGTTCGATGAAGTGGGACGAAGAGGTCTTCGGCCGCGAATACGATCTGGATATTTTCATGATCGTCGCCGTCTCGGACTTCAACATGGGGGCCATGGAGAACAAGGGCCTCAACATCTTCAACGACAAGTACGTGCTCGCCGACCCCGAGACCGCGACCGACCAGGACTACGCGAATATCGAGGCGATCATCGCGCATGAATACTTCCACAACTGGACCGGCAACCGCATCACCTGCCGCGACTGGTTCCAGCTCTGCCTGAAGGAAGGCCTCACCGTCTATCGCGACCACGAATTCTCCGCCGACATGCGCTCGCGTTCGGTCAAGCGCATCGCCGAAGTCCGCCACCTGCGCTCGGAGCAGTTCCCGGAAGATGCAGGTCCGCTCGCTCATCCGGTGCGGCCCAGCAAGTATCGCGAGATCAACAACTTCTACACGACGACCGTCTACGAAAAGGGCTCCGAAGTCACCCGGATGATCGCGACCATTCTCGGCCGTGACGACTTCAAAAAGGGCATGGACCTCTACTTCGATCGTCATGACGGCGATGCCGCCACCGTCGAAGACTTCGTCAAATGCTTCGAAGATGCGAGCGGCCGCGACCTCACACAGTTCTCGCTCTGGTATCATCAGGCCGGTACGCCGCAGATCACCGTTTCCTCGTCTTATGACGCCGGTGCCAAGACGCTCACGCTGTCGCTCGAGCAGATGATCCCGGCAACTCCTGGCCAGAGCGCCAAGGAGCCGATGCATATTCCGCTCCGCTTTACGCTGATCTCGGAAAACGGCTCGGAAGCCTCGGCCTCTGCGATATCAGGCGGCGACGTCACCGGCGATGTGCTGCATCTGACCGAGCGCGCCCAGAGCTTCACCTTCTCCGGCATCGGCAGCCGCCCTGCTGTCTCGCTGAACCGCGGCTTCTCCGCTCCGGTCACCCTGCATTTCTCGCAGAGTGCTGAGGATCGCGGCCATATCGCCCGCCACGACAGCGACCTCTTCGCCCGCTGGCAGGCGATCACCGACCTCGCTCTGCCGGCCCTGATCGATGCTGCGAAGACCGCCCGTGACGGTGGTACCGTGGCGGCCGACCCCGCTTTCGTCGACGTCCTGCTTGCAGTGGCAGCGGACGAGGCGCTGGAGCCTGCCTTCCGCGCCCAGGCGCTCTCGCTTCCGAGCGAAGCCGACATCGCCCGTGAACTGGGCGGCAACAACGACCCGGATGCTATCCATGCCGGCCGCCAGGCCGTGCTCAGCGCCATCGCCACGGCAGGCGCCGATGTCTTCCGCAAGCTGCACGCCACCCATTCGGCTTCCGGCCCCTTCTCGCCAGATGCCGCAGGTGCAGGCAAGCGGGCGCTGAAGAACCTTGCGCTTTCCTTCCTGTCGCTGGCGGAAAACACCCCGGCGCTGGCCGCCGAGGCATTTGCTAAGGCCGACAACATGACGGACCTGTCGCAGGCCCTCACCATCCTCGCCCATCGCTTCCCCGATGCGGAAGAGACGAAGCAGGCGCTCACCGCTTTCGAGACCCGCTTCGCGTCGAACGCGCTCGTGCTCGACAAGTGGTTCACCATCCAGGCGACGATCCCGGGTGCGGCGAGCCTCGACCGGGTAAAGGCCTTGATGGCGAGCCCGCATTACCAGCCGACCAATCCGAACCGCGTGCGCTCTCTCGTCGGCACCTTCGCCTTCGGCAATGCGACCGGCTTCAACCGTGCGGACGGTGCGGCCTATGCCTTCTTTGCCGAGCAGATCCTCGCGATCGATCCTCGTAATCCGCAGCTTGCGGCACGCCTCCTGACCGCCCTGCGTTCCTGGCGGCTGCTGGAAGCCGGCCGAGCCGACAAGGCGCGCGCGGCGCTTGCGACCATCGAAGCCTCGGCGACCCTGTCGACCGACGTGCGCGACATCGTCGACCGCATCCTGAAGGGCTGAGCCGCCCGTCCGATCCTATGAAAAAAGGCGCCGCGCAAACCGGCGCCTTTTTTAGTCCTCGATCGTTTTCCGGCCTCCGAACGCCGGCTAATTTTCCATGAGATTCAGCCTCTTGCACTGACGCCGATAAAAAAGCGGAGTCGGAGCAATGGGTTAATATTTTCTTTACGCACCGGCTCTGGACAAGCCGAATCGGCCATGATTCCTTGGCGTCAGATTCGGGCAAGCGGCGCTCGAATCACACGAGGGACAGAGGCAGGGACGATGTTGGACGCGCGGCGGGTCACCGCAGCCGATGAGCGGCTGCGCATCAAATTTTCGGACAGGGGTGAATTCTTCACGCGGCTCGGACGGCGGTTTTTCGGCTCGTCCTCGTCCGTTTCAGGTCAGGCCGAGGTATCCGTCCGCTCGATGCGGATCGAGACCATTTTGCGTCGGGCAATCCCGATCCTCATCCTCGCTTTTCTCGCCGTCGTGGCGCTCGCCCGCACTATCGGCATCGTCAACGAACACCAGCGCATGGCAGCGGCAGCCCGCCAGTCGACGGCCCTGATCGCAGCCACGGTCAATGCCGCGCTCGGCGAACGGCCGGCGCTATTTGAGACCCGCAATCGCGCTGAGGCCGAGAAACGCCTCGCCACGTATCTGGATCACGAGCATTTTGCCAACGGTGCCCTCGTGCTGCTCGTCGACCCCACCGGCCGCGTCTTCGGCTCGTCGCCGGCAGCCGCAGGTCAGGTCGGCTCGATGCTCGTCAGCCTGCTGCCGGAGATGATGACGATCCGCAAATCCGGCAGCCGCGCCGGCGCAATCGAAACGGATCTGAACGGCGTTCCCCATCACGCGATCTTCACACCCGTCGGCACCGATGGCGCGATGATCGTCGCTGCCCATTCGCTGCAGGCTGTCGAAGACTTCTGGCGCCGCGAGCTGTCGCTCAACGTTACGCTGTTCACCTGCATCACCGTCATCCTCTTCGTCATCCTCTATGCCTATTTCTACCAGGTGAAGCGGGCCCGCGAGGCAGACGATACCTTCCTCGAATCCAACCTGCGGGTGGAAACGGCGCTCGCCCGCGGTCGCTGCGGCCTCTGGGACTTCGATCTCGAAAGCCGAAAGCTCGTCTGGTCGCGCTCGATGTACGACATGCTTGGCCTCACGCCCTCGACCCAGCCGCTGGCATTCGCCGATGCCGCCCGCCTGATGCATCCCGACGATGGCAATCTCTATGCGCTCGCCCGCTCGGTCGGTCGCGGCAGTTCGCGGCATATCGACCAGATTTTCCGCATGCGCCACGCCCAGGGCCATTATGTCTGGATGCGCGCCCGCGCCCAGATCATCTCTTCCAATACCGGCGACCTGCATGTGATCGGCATTGCGATGGACGTGACCGAACAGCACCGCCTCGCCCAGCGTTACGCCGAAGCCGATCAGCGCCTCGCTGACGCGATCGAATGCACCTCGGAAGCCTTCGTACTCTGGGACAAGAACGACAAGCTCGTCGCCTGGAACGGCCATTTCCAGAAGGTCTACGGTCTGCCTGACGACGTGCTGGTGCCAGGCAAGGAGCGTTCGCTGGTGCTCGCGGCCGCCGGCAAGCCAATCATCCAGCGCCGCATCGCCGACGCCGATGACGGCACCAATTCGCGGACCTCGGAAGTACAGCTCGCCGACGAGCGTTGGCTGCAGATCAACGAGCGCCGCACGCGTGACGGTGGCCTCGTCTCGGTCGGCACAGACATCACGCTGCTCAAGCGGCACCAGGAGCGCCTGCGTGAACAGGAACGCCGCCTGATGGCCACGATCGGCGATCTCTCCGCCTCGCAGAAGATCCTCGAGCGTCAGAAGACCGAACTCTCCGACGCCAACGAAAAGTATATCGCCGAGAAACAGAATGCCGAAGCTGCCAACAAGGCAAAGTCGGAATTCCTCGCCAATATGAGCCACGAGCTCAGGACGCCGCTCAACGCCATCCTCGGCTTCTCGGAAATCCTGCTCGCCCGCATGTTCGGCCCGGTCGGTTCGCCGAAATACGAGGAATATGCCAAGGACATCCACGAAAGCGGCAAACACCTGTTGAACGTCATCAACGACATCCTCGACATGTCAAAGATCGAGGCGGGACAGATGAAGATCCGCTGCGAAACCATTGATCTCTGCCCACTGATTGAAGAGAGCATGCGGCTGACCGCGATCCCCGCCGAAGAAAAGAACATCACCGTCGAACAGCGTATCGAAGCCAGCCTCTCGCTTGTCGCCGACCGTCGCGCCATCAAGCAGATCCTGCTCAACATCCTGTCCAACGCCGTCAAGTTCACCGATGAAGGCGGCAAGATCGCTCTTCGGGCCCGCAAGGTTCAGGGCGCCGTGATCGTCTCCATCGCCGATACCGGCATCGGCATTCCGAAAAGCGCGCTCAGCAAGATCGGCAATCCCTTCGAACAGGTGCAGAGCCAGTATGCCAAGTCGAAGGGCGGCTCGGGTCTCGGCCTTGCCATCTCCCGTTCGCTGGTCGCGCTGCATGGCGGCTCGCTGAAGATCCGCTCCCGCGAAGGCCAGGGCACGGTCGTGTCGATGCGCATCCCGGATGTGAGCTTCGCCCAAGGCTTGAAGCGGCGCGCGTGAACGCGACGGCTGCAAGCGTTGAGCGGTGTTCACCCCACGGCAACCCTTCCCGGTGAATACGCAGCCGAACTGCCTCATCCGTGAGGGTCCTCGGGCCATGACAGGCTCGGGAAAATCCGGTACGAGGCCGGAGGCAAAACAGGTACCGGACTGGCCAGTGAAGGCAAATCGCGCAATGGGCTCTATGTCAATTTGATCATCAACCTGATCGGCACCCTGCTGTCGATCAGGTTGATGATCCTGATAGTCGCCGGCATATGGATTAGGTCGGCGACGCCCGCTACGGCGTCATTTCCCTGATCTGGATGAGGATCGGCTATCTCGGCGCTCTCAAACTCGGCCTTGCTCCCGCCACTATCAATGCACTGGCGCGCCTCGACCATTCCGCCCAGCGCGAACGCGCCTGCGTCCTTGTTGGGACCGCCCTGCTCTATCTTGGCATCTGCGCGTCAACGATCCTTTTGATGGATCAGCCCAAACCGTCGGCGGGCTGCAACGGCACCCATCTAATGTGATATCGTGATAATTTTGTACTTTGTTTGGTAGCGTCGCCTTCCGCCCTCAAAGCTCGATTGCGCGCAACAAACATCGCTTGTATTTCCGAGAGTTATGAGCGCCCCATAATTCGCAATACATCTGCCCGCAAGAAAACCTACCGCAAAATACAGTCTCAACTTATCGAGGAGAAATACACCCTGTAGCTTTAACGGCTATAGAGTGCCACTCAGCCATGACAGCATCACAGCATTTCCCCTCGCTTCGCCACCGTCGTCTTTCTCTTGTCACTGCCACTTCACTAAGCCTTGTGATGAGCCTCGGCCTTACCGGTCCGGTGCAGGCGACTAGCATTGTCAACCGCGATCTATCCGTCTTGCTCTCCAGGGGTTACTTGGCAAACATTTTGGGCTTCACGAGATCGCCAAGCGGTATCGGCGCCAGCACCGGCTACTCGAGTTACCAGGATAGCAATCAACTCTCCGCCGGACCAAACACGATCACCACCCCATCGAATGATCTTGATGCGACCGCGATCAGCGGCGACGGAAGTACCGTGGTCGGTCACGAGTTGATTAACCCCGAGACCCGCCGTCTTTTCGTCTGGTCACAAGCTGACGGGTTGACCTACGTGGGCACCGATACGGTCGGCTACACATTCGACCTGCGGCACGTCAGCGACGATGGTTCGGCGGTAGCAGGGACGAACTACTATAACAATCCTACGGCGTTCTACTGGCATAAAGGTGACACGACGATCACCAATCTCGGCACTCTCGGTGGCACTCAATCCTATGCTAACGCGCTGAGCGGCGATGGCAGCACGGTCGTTGGCTATTCCTATAACGCCGACGAGGTGCAGCAAGCGTTCGTCTGGATACGCGGCGGCGGGATGGTCGGCATCGGCGTTCCTGACGCCCAAACTGCAAGCTTCGCCACTCATGTCAGCTTCGACGGCAGTGTCGTTGGCGGTGGATTGTCTAACGAATTGGGCCTTCGCGCCTTTCGCTGGACGGTTCAGACGGGCCTGACCGACCTCGGCGATCTCGGTGGTGGCGGTCAAACGACTCTCCAAGCAATGAACCGGGATGGCAGTGTCATGGTGGGGTACTCCACCGGTGCATCGGGCGGTGCGCGGGCGTTCCGCTGGGCCAATGGCGCGATCGGGGATCTCCAAGCACCAGGTTACATCAATTCATTTGCACTCGGCGTCAGCGACGACGGCGCAGTCGTCATCGGCAATGCCAGCATGCCTGACCCCAGCGGTGCCCAAGGGCCAGAAGGTCCCGTGATCCTCTACCGTGGTTTTCGCTGGACCAACGAGAGCGGCATGATCACCGTAGACCAATGGCTCCGCGACAATGGGGTCACGCTGGCGCAAGACATCACCGGCGATGCCGCGGCCGTTTCTGCCGATGGCGAAACCGTTTTTGGCCGGCTTGCGAACGGCGGCGGCTACTACATCGCCCATGTCGATCCTGATGCGGCAGGCGTGATCGACCCTGTTCCAGGAAGCGTGGTCAAGCCTGTTGCGGGAGGCGTGATCAACGTTTCCAACTATGTTACTTCCGCCGCACAGACGAATTCCGTGGCGATCGGCCTCCAGACATCAACCGCCAGCACTGTCATGTTCGGTGCCCAGGGCAGCCCGATGCGCAATCTTCTCGACGTCGGCCGTCGTTCCGTCTGGGGTACCGTGGACACCGGTTACGACAGCGGTGCGAAGTCCGAAGGGGCTGTCGCGCTGGGAGATTTCGGTTTCGGCTACGGCCTGATGGACGGCGTCACCCTGCGCCTCCAGGGGGGCGCGACGCATACCGATCAGGATCTCTATGACGGCGGCGACTTCCAGGCACTTGGCTGGTACGTGGCACCCGAAGTTACGGCCAATCTGGTCGGTGATCTCTATCTGACTGCCGGCGGCCTCTACGGTCGCGGCAAGCTTGACATCAATCGTGGTTATCTGAACGGCACCGCACTCGACTATTCGAAAGGCGAAACCGATACGGAAATGCTCTCCGGCAAGGTGCGCGTCGACTGGCTGAACGCGCTCACCTTGGGTGATGCCGCCTTTACGCCCTACCTCGCGCTTTCGCGAACCTTGGCGAAGACGGATGCCTACAGGGAAACCGGCGGCGGCTTCCCCGCCAGCCATAATGCGGTGAGTGAAAACGCGACCATCGCCCGCCTCGGGGTCGACGGCGTCTACAAGCTGAACGACACCGTGTCCCTCCTCGCCCGTGCCGAAGCCGCCTACCGCTTCGAAGAGCAGAGCACAGGCACGTCGACGGAAGTCGCCGGCGTCCAGCTCGCAGTTGCCGGTCAAGACATCAAGCAGTTCTGGCTGCGCGGTGGTGTCGGCACCGAACTCGCCATCGGCGGCGGCGTCGCTTCCTTCATGCTCAACGCCACGACCGAAAGCGACGATCCTGACGTCTGGCTGCGCTCCGGATGGAAGGTCGACTTCTGAGGCCAATGTCGCGCAAGACATGCAAAAGCCGCCGGTAACCCGGCGGCTTTTTCCATTTTCAGTTCAGGTGTCGCCGCAACGTCCCGTGCGTCCTACGTCACCACCCGCGAGAACACCTTCCTCACCGCCTTGGACAGCCGCTTCACTTCCGACTCGGCCGTTTTCATATCGGGACTTTCGGCGGCGCGTGCCACGCGGTCGGTCAGGCCGGCCGGGACATTGGCGGGATCGAAGGGGCCGTCGATGCAGAGGCGAATGACCTGCGACAGGTCCGTGTAGAGCTTGAGCGCCGAGAGGCAGATATCGAGATCGTTGGGGTCGATCAGCGTGCCGAGTGCCTTCAGAGCATCCGCAGTGGACAATTCATTGGTGCGCACGCGATGGCCCCTGGAGGGGGCCATCAGCGCCAGATATTGCGCGATGAACTCGATATCAACCAGGCCGCCGGGAATGAGCTTCAGATCCCATATGTCCTTGGCCGGCTTCTCCTGTTCGATCAGGGCGCGCATTTCCAGCACGTCCTTGACGGTCTTTGCGCGATCGCGCGGGGCTGCCAGCACCTCCTCGATGATCCGCTCGGCCTCGGCCACGAGGCCCGCATCGCCGGACATCATGCGGGCCCGCGAGAGCGCCATGTGTTCCCAGGTCCAGGCCTCCTCGCGCTGATAACGGGCAAAGGCGCGAAGCCTCGTTGCGACCGGCCCCTTGTTGCCGGAGGGGCGAAGTCGCATGTCGACCTCGTAGAGCACGCCTTCGGCCGTCGGCGCCGAGAGTGCCGCGATCAGCCTTTGCGTCAGCCGGGTGAAGTAACGCACCGGATCAAGCGGCTTTGCACCATCCGATTCAGAGGCATCGTCGTCATGCTCGTAGAGCAGGATCAGGTCGACGTCGGATCCTGCCGTCAGTTCGAAGGAGCCGAGCTTGCCCATGCCGGCCAGCGCCACCCGGCCACCAGGGATCTTGCCATGCGCCGCCTCCATCTCCGCGATGACCGCCTTCAGCGCCTCGTCGATGACGAGGTCGGCGAGGTCGGTAAAGGCATGGCCCGCCTGGGCCCCGCCGATCGAGCCGGTCAGCAGGCGAATACCGATCAGGAACCGCTGTTCGGCGGCGAAGATGCGCAGCCGGTCGAGGATTTCCTCGTAGTGGCGCGCGCTGGAGAGGAAACTCTTCAGCCGCTGGCCGAGATAGTCGCGGGTGGGAAGTTCGACCAGGAGGCCCGGATCCAGCATGCCGTCGAAAACGTGCGGCCGCTCTGCGATGATCTCGGCAAGCCTTGGGGCAGCCGCCATGATGTTGACCATCAGGTCGAGAAGGGCGGGATTGTTGCCGAGCAGCGAGAAGAGCTGGATGCCGGCGGGGAGCCCTGAGAGGAAATTGTCGAAGCGCAGAAGTGCCTCGTCGGCCCGCCGGCTCTCGCCGAAGGCCTTCAAAAGATCCGGCGTCATCTCGGTCAGCCGCTCACGCGCCTCGACCGATTGCGTCGCCCGGTATCTACCGTAGTGCCAGGTGCGGATCACACCGGAGATGGCTTCGGGCCTCTCGAAGCCGAGACCCTTTAACGTCTTCAGCGTGTCCGGGTCATCCTGCTGGCCGGTGAAGACGAGATTGCCGGTCGCGCTCGACAGGCCCTCCTCCTTTTCGAACAGGCGTGCGTAACGCTTCTCGACGGTCTTCAGCGTCGTTTCCAATGCCCGCGAGAAGGCTGTCGTGTCGATGAAGCCCAGCATGAAGGCAATGCGCTTCAGTTCGGCCTCGGTCTCCGGCAGGACATGGGTCTGCTCGTCATGCACCATCTGGATGCGGTGCTCGACATCGCGCATGAACCAGTAGCAGTCGGTCAGTTCTTCCGCCGTCTGCTCATCGATCCATCGCGCCGAGGCCAGCGCCTTCAACGCTTCTTCGGTCGGGCGGCAGCGCAGATCCGGCATGCGGCCGCCGGCGATCAGCTGCTGTGTCTGGGCAAAGAACTCGATCTCGCGGATGCCGCCGCGACCGAGCTTGACGTTGTGCCCCTTCACGGCAATCGCGCCGTGGCCCTTGTGCACATGGATCTGGCGCTTGATCGAGTGGATGTCGGCGATTGCTGCATAGTCGAGATATTTGCGGAAGACGAAGGGCACAAGCTCCCTGAGGAACCCCTCGCCTGCCTTCAGGTCGCCGGCCACCGGCCGCGCCTTGATGAAGGCCGCCCGCTCCCAGTTCTGTCCTCTGCCCTCATAGTAGATGAGCGCCGCTTCAACAGGCACGGCAAGCGGCGTCGAGCCCGGATCGGGCCTCAGCCTCAAATCGGTGCGGAAGACATAACCATCCGCCGTGCGCTCCTGCAGGATACGCACCAGACGGCGCATCATCCGGCCATAGGTCTCCATCGCATCATCGGGATCTCCAAGGATACCGGCATCCGGATCGTAGAAGATCACGAGGTCGATGTCGGAGGAGTAATTCAGCTCGCGGGCGCCGTGCTTGCCCATGCCGAGCACGATCAGCCCGCAGCCTTCAGCCGGATTGTCCCGGTTCTTGAGGGTGAGCTTCCCGCCCTCATGGCCCGAAAGTAGCAGATGATCGATGGTAGCAGCCACGGCTGCGTCTGCCACCGCACTCAGCCAGGCCGTGGTATCGCGGGCGGTGAAGACACGGGCAAGATCGGCAAGCGCCGTCAGAAAGGCCACCTTGCGCTTGGCGCGCCGCAGCCTCGCCATGACCTCGCCTTCGCCCGGCACAACACCGGCGGCATCCGGCTTCCAGGCGGAGCGCGCCTCTTCGATCGCATCGACAATCTGCGGCTCGATCGGTGCCGAGACAGCATCGAGCAAAAGCGACGGCTTCAGATTGGCGACGTCGCGCAGGTAGGGGGACAATGTGAAAGCCGCAAGGATGAAGCTGCGCAGCGGCCCTTCAGCCGAAAGATGCTCGGCGAGCGCCGGCTCCTGTTTCGTCAGATCCTTGAGCAAAGCGGTGGCCGCCTTGAGCTCTGTCTGATTCAACGGACGGATTGCTCCGTCGGCCACATCGGACAATCTGCTCGTCCTGCCGTTCCCCATCAGCGTGTCCTCTCCCGGTCGAGATTTCTAGCGAATCTCCAACCGGGTAAGGTTACGACCTCATCCCGGGAAAAACCATGGTCGCGGTCAAGCCGGGATAATCGGCATGGCTGCGAGTATCCGTCAGTTGCAGCCGGCCGCCATGGAGGGCCATGATCGCCTCGACGAGCGACAGGCCCAGGCCTGTCCCCGGCTTCGACCGGCTCTTGTCCAGCCGAACGAAACGTTTGACCACCTCGGCACGTTTGTCGGCAGGCACGCCCGGCCCCTCGTCCGAGACGGAAATCTCGACACCATCCGTCCCCCGCGAGACTCGCACCCGGATCTCCGAGCCTGCCTCTCCCTGACCACCATACTTGATGGCATTGTCGATCAGGTTGGAAATCGCCTGTCCCACCAGTTCGCGGTTGCCGCGCACGGACAGACCCGGCGAAATCTCGCAGATCATCGTCTGGCCCGCCTCTTCCGCGACCGGCTCGTAAAGCTCGGCGCTGTCGGCCGCGATGACAGAGATGTCGATGTCGGAAAGCTCGGCCGCAATCGATCCGGCTTCGACGCGCGAAATCATCAGCAGCGCGTTGAAGGTGCGGATGAGCTGGTCGGATTCGCCGATGATCGTCTCAAGGGCTGCCCTGCGGGCATTCGCATCATCCTCGTTCAGCGCATCGGCCGCCTTGTTGCGCAGGCGCGTCAAGGGCGTCTTCAGATCGTGGGCGATGTTGTCGGAAACCTGTTTCAGCCCCTCGTTCAGCTGTTCGATACGCCCGAGCATGCCGTTCAGCGACGACGACAACCGATCGAACTCGTCGCCGGAGCCCGATACGGGCAGTCGCTGGGAGAGGTCGCCGGCCATGATCTTCTGGCTCGCTTCCGAAACACGGTCGATGCGTTTCAGCGCATTGCGGCCGATGGCGAACCAGATGACGACGGCGCCGATCCCCATGATCAACAGCGCCACCATCAGCGCCTGACGCACGAGAAGTCTGAGCTTGCCTGGCTCGCCGAGATCGCGCCCAACAAGCACACGGATGCCATTGTCCAGCACGAAGACATGGCCCGTCGCGAGGTGACGCTTCACCCCGCCGCTGTCGGTATAACGCTGGTAACGGAAGGGAAAATCGGTCCAGCCCTCCTCGTCAAAGACGCCGGGTTGCAGCGAGGCGACATTGCCGGCGAGGATCTCTCCGTTCGGGCTTGCGATCACATAGAGGTTCGCCCCCGGCTGGCGGGCACGCCTCTCCATGGTTCTGAGTAGCTGGTTGATGCCGCCCCGTTCAAAGGCGCCCTGGATTTCGGTCACCTCCTGGCGAAGGGCATCGCGGGTCTGGTTGTTGAGGATGCGCTCGGCGAGCCCCGTTACGTAAAAGACGAGGAAGGCGGCGCAGAGCGCAAAGAGAATGATGTAGAGCGCAGACAACCGGACGGCCGTGGACTTGGCCAGCACCCCGATGCGGGACTTCAGCCGCATGTCAGCCTTCGTCCTTGATCATGTAACCGGCACCGCGAACCGTCTTCAGAAGCGGCCGGTCGAAATCCCTTTCGATCTTCGAGCGCAGCCGCGACACATGCACGTCAATGACATTGGTCTGCGGGTCGAAGTGATAGTCCCAGACGTTTTCGAGCAGCATGGTGCGCGTCACCACCTGTCCGGCATTCTTCATCAAGTATTCCAGAAGGCGGAATTCACGCGGCTGCAGCAGGATCTCCTTGCCGGCGCGCTTCACCTCATGGGAGAGCCGGTCGAGCTCGAGATCGCCGACCCGGTAGGCCATGTCTTGCTCCGGTTTGCCCTTGCGGCGACCAAGCACCTCGACGCGCGCCAGGAGCTCGGAAAAGGCATAGGGTTTCGGCAGGTAATCGTCGCCGCCGGCACGAAGCCCCGTCACGCGGTCATCCACCTGGCCCAGCGCCGAGAGGATGAGGACGGGCGTATCGATGCCGCGCTTGCGCAGCTCGCTGATGACGGAAAGGCCATCACGGCGCGGCAGCATGCGGTCGACCACCATCACGTCATAGGCGTTTTCGGTGCCCATGAAGAGCCCGCTTTCGCCGTCGCTCGCATGGTCGGCGACGATGCCGGCCTCGCGAAAGGCCTTGGTCATGTAGGCTGCAGCTTCCAGATCGTCTTCGATGACAAGTATCTTCATGCGCGCGACATTAGCCTCAGCATCCGCCACCGTATAGCCGGTTTCGCCGGACTTAGGCTGTCCTTGTTCCGCGATCCCCATACTTCGTCCTTTCCTTGCATCTAGCGGTCGGCGACCACCGGAAACGACAAGGGGCGCCGCCGGTCCTCGACCGCCGGCGCCCCTCGTCAGATCACAATTAGCCCTGGGCGATCGGGAGCGCCACGAAGCGGCTGCCGCTATCCGATTCGACCTGGAAGAGCGCCCGGGTCCGGCCGTCCTTCTTCGCCTGGTCGAGGACCTTCTGGACATCGGCAGCGGACGAGACCTCCTGGTTGTTGACCGAGGTAATCGTCTCCCCGGCCTTCAGGCCCTTGTCGGCGGCGTCGCTCGACGGATCGACGTCGATGATGGCAAGCCCCTTGCCGCCATCAGCAGGGCGAACGGAAAGGCCGAGGCCCGACAGTTCCTGCTCGGCTTCCGGAGCGGGTGCGGCATCATTCTCCGTGCCGGCACTCGCAGACTGTTCCGCCGGCAGTTCACCGAGCTTGACCTCGACTTCGGTCGCCTTGCCATCGCGCCACAGCGTCACATCAACCGTGGTATCCGGGGCATAGGCGGCAATGCGGCGAGCGAGATCGCGCGGATCCTTGACCGGGTCGCCATTGACGGCAGTCACCACGTCACCCTGCTGAATGCCAGCATCTTCGCCGGGCGAGCCGGCCTGCGGGGCAACAACCAGAGCACCGGCTGCCTCAGACAGGCCGAGGCTGTCGGCGATGTCCTGGGTCACCGGCTGGATCTGCACGCCGAGCCAGCCGCGAGACACCGTCCCGGTTTCCTTGAGCTTGGCGATGACATCGGTTGCAACCGAGGCCGGGATCGCGAAGGCAATGCCGACATTGCCGCCGGAGGGCGAGAAGATCGCGGTGTTGATGCCGACGACTTCGCCGTTCAGGTTGAAGCCGGGACCACCCGAGTTGCCGCGGTTCACCGCTGCGTCGATCTGGAGATAGTCGTCATAGGGGCCGGAGCCAATGTTGCGGCCACGAGCGGAGATGATGCCGGCAGTTACCGTGCCGCCGAGGCCGAAGGGGTTACCGACAGCGACGACCCAGTCACCGACGCGGACCTTCTCGTCGTCTGCGAACTTCACATAGGTGAACTTGGTGTCAGGCGCGTCGACCTTGAGCAGCGCGAGATCGGTTCGGCTGTCCTTGCCGACGAGTTTGGCATCATATTCCTTGCCGTCGTTCATCACGATGGTGAAGGCGGCACCGTCATCGATGACGTGGTTGTTGGTAACGATATAGCCATCTTCAGAGATGAAGAAGCCGGAGCCCTGCGAAGTCGGACGCAGGCGTCCCGGGCCACGCTCGGCGCGCGGACCACGGTCGCGCGGACCTTCCATGCCCGGACCGCCGAAATCACGGAAGAAGCGCTTCAACGGGTGATCGTCCGGCAGATCTTCAAAGCTGCGGCCACCGAAATTGAAGGAGAAATTGCTTTCGTCGGACGAGGCCGGCTGAACATTCGACTGGACGCGGACGGAGACGACGGCCGGCAGCACGGCCTGCACGACATCGCCGAAACTCGGGACCTGCGGCGCGTTCACTTCGACCGGTGCGGCAAGCGCCGGAACTGCGGCGAAGGGAGCAGCCGTCACCAGCATCATGGCGGCAAGGCTCGCGGCGGTGGAGGTCTTGAGGATCGTCTTGAGGGAGCGACCTTTGTTCTCGGACATGTGATCTACCTTCATCTGTTCTTCTGAATGGAGCCGCCGGACAACCCGGCGGTGGGAAGCGGTGGATGAAGTGAGATATAGGGGGCGTCACGTTACGGCGAACTGTACGGCAGATGAATTCTTCGTAATCTTTGGCGAAAGCTTGGACGGGATTTGACCCCATCTCTGGCCAGAGCTATCATCCGTATTACAAACGGAGCAAAAAGCGATGTCGAAACAGAATCTGTCAGATCCGATCACACTTCGCTTGCCACTTGATCTTCTGGGCGAAATCGAAGCTGTGGCCGGCGCCTGTGAACGCAGCCGCAGCTGGGTCATGGTACGGGCGTTGAAGGCCTATATGGCTCAGGAAGGCCGCGAGATCCTTGAGATCGCGCAGGCACGCAGGGCGATCGCCGACGGTGAGGGGACGGACGCCGATGATGTGCTCGCCGAACTGAACGCCATCATCAAGGGTGCCGCGGCGTGAAAGTCGTCGTTTCGCCCAGTGCCAGAGCGTATGTCGCGCGCGAGGCCGGCTACTTGAGAGAACGAAATCGGGCAGCAGGCGAGCGTTTGCTTCACGACTTCAAACAGTTCCTGACAGCGCTCGCGCAGTCTCCCATGATGGGTCAGGACGCAACTGAGCTTCCCCTGGGCGGCATCCGGCGCTTCGTCCTTGGAGATTATCTGATCCACTACGAGGTTGGGGCCGCAGCCATCGTCATTCTGACAATCCGCCACGGTCGCGAGCGGCCACCAGAACTGCCGCTCGACGATGCCTCCGACTACGAATTTCCTTGATCACTCACGATCCAGCAGCTTCCCCAACCGCGCTTCCTCTTCGGGCGAGAGCTTCGCCACCGGCTGCACGGCGCGCCGGCGCGTATAGACCACAGCCACGATCAGCCCGATGATCGCGAGTGCCGCCGGTGCGCCCCAGAGCCCGATCGTGCGGATGCTGAGCCGCGGCTTCAACAGCACGAACTCACCGTAGCGCGACACGACATAGTCGAGCACCTGCTCGTCGCTGTCGCCACCCACCAACCGCTCACGCACCACGACGCGCAGGTCGCGGGCGAGCTCGGCATTGGAATCGTCGATCGACTGGTTCTGGCAGACCATGCAGCGCAGCTCCGCCGAAAGGGCCCGCGCCCGCTGTTCAAGAGCAGGATCGGCGAGCACTTCGTCGGGATTGACGGCAAAGGCATGGAGGGGGGTGAAGAGCAGTGCGAGCAGGAGGAAAAGGCGGTGGAGTGTAAGCCGTCGCTGCCCCTCATCCGGCTGCCGCCACCTTCTCCCCGCAAGCGGGGAGAAGGCCGAAGCCACAAGCGCCTGCCATCCCCTCTCCCCGCTTGCGGGGAGAGGGTCAGGGTGAGGGGCAATCTTCTGAAAACAAGCACTCACTCCGCAGCCTCCAGCACCGGCTTTGCCGCCACCTTGGCCCGTTTCGGCGCACCGACCCGCAGTCTGCGGTCGGACAGCGACACGACACCACCGACCATCATGACGATCGTGCCGTACCAGATGCAGAGGATCCAGGGCTTCCACCAGACCCGCACGACAATGCCGCCATCGGCCATCGGATCGCCCAGCGAGACATAAAGCTGACTAAAGCCGAAGGTGACGATGCCGGCTTCTGTCGTCGGCATCTGGCGGGCCGTATAGAGCCGCTTCGACGACCAGACATCGGCCACTTCGACACCACCCTCGCGGATGGTGAAATGCCCCTGGTCTTCGGTGTAGTTCGGGCCGTTGGCAGCGCGCAGGCCATCAAAGGTGATGACATAGCCACCGGATTCCACCGTCATGCCCGGCTTCATCTCGACCACGGCTTCCGTTTCGAACGTGGTTACAGCCACGACGCCGAGCACCGTGACGCCGACACCGAAATGGCCGAGCGCCGTACCGAAGGCGGAGCGCGGTAGGCCCTTCAACCGAGCCCAAGCCGTGGCGACCGGATGTTTTCCGAAACCGGCGCGATACCAGAGATCGGAGACCGCGCCGCCCATGACGAAGAAAGCGAGTGCGAGACCGCCCACGGCCATCACGGGCCCGCCGTTCTGGGCGTACCAGAGGCCGAGACCGAGAACGAGCGAAAGTGCCGCCGCCACATACAGGCGCTGCAAGGCGCCGAGCAGATCGCCGCGCTTCCAGGCGAGGAACGGCCCAAAGGGTACCGCCAGCAGAAGCGGGATCATCAGAAGCCCGAAGGTGATGTTGAAGAAGGGCGGACCGACCGAGATCTTCTCGCCCGTCAGCGTCTCGAGCAACAACGGATAGAGCGTGCCGATCAGCACCGAGGCGGTGGACACCGTCAGGATCAGGTTGTTGAGGACGAGCGCGCCTTCACGCGAGATCGGCTGGAACAAGCCGCCGGCCTTCAAAAGCGGCGCACGCAGGGCAAAGAGCATGAAGGCGCCGCCGATGAAGATGACGAGAATGCCGAGAATGAAAACACCGCGCGTCGGGTCTGTGGCGAAGGCATGCACCGAAGTCAGAACCCCGGAGCGCACCAGGAAGGTGCCGAGCAGCGACAGCGAGAAGGCGATGATGGCGAGCAGCACCGTCCAGATTTTCAAAGCGTCACGCTTTTCCATCACGAGCGCCGAATGCAGGAGCGCCGTGCCCGCAAGCCAGGGCAGCAGCGAGGCGTTTTCAACAGGATCCCAGAACCACCAGCCGCCCCAGCCGAGTTCGTAATAGGCCCAGTAGGAGCCCATGGAGATGCCGGCGGTCAGGAACACCCAGGCAGCCAGCGTCCAGGGCCGTACCCAGCGCGCCCAGGCGGCATCGATGCGACCGTCCATCAGCGCAGCGATCGCGAAAGAGAAGCAGACCGAGAAGCCGACATAGCCGAGATAGAGCAGCGGCGGATGGATCGCGAGGCCAATATCCTGCAGGACCGGATTGAGGTCCTGCCCCTCGGCCGGAATGGGCGAGAGACGGATGAAGGGGTTCGACGTCAGAAGGATGAAGAGCGTGAAGGCGGCGGTGATCCAGGCCTGTACGGCCAGCACATTCGCTCTCAGACGGTCCGGCAGGTTGGTGCCGAAAAAGGCGACCATGGCGCTGAAGAAGGCCAGGATCAGCACCCAGAGCAGCATCGACCCTTCATGGTTCCCCCAGACGCCGGAGATCTTGTAGATCATCGGCTTCAGCGAATGGGAGTTCTCGTAGACGTTCTGGACCGAAAAGTCGGAAACGACGTAGCCGTAGGTCAGAACCGCAAAGGAAAAGCCCACGAGCAGGAAGAGCGCGTAGGTGCCGGTGGTCGCGACCGCCATCATCGCCGCGTCGCCGCGGCGCGCACCGATCACCGGCAGGATGGAGACGACGAGACAGGTGGCAAGCGCCAGAACGAGGGCATAATGGCCAAGCTCGATGATCATTGGATCTTCTCCTTGCCGCTCAGTTGAACCCCTTGCGCCTCCAGACGATCCGCAACGTCCTTCGGCATGTAGTTCTCGTCATGCTTGGCGAGAACGGTATCGGCGACGAACACCTTGCCCATGCCCTCGAAGCGACCTTCGGCGACGACCCCCTGCCCCTCGCGGAAGAGATCGGGGAGGATGCCGGTATAGGTCACGGGCAGCTGGCTCAGGGTGTCGGTTACTGTGAAGGTTACCGTCGAGCCTTCTCCGCGCACCAGCGAACCCGTCTCGACCAGTCCGCCGAGGCGGATGCGGGTGCCCGGCTGGACATCGGATTCGGCAAGATCGTTGGGCACATAGAAATAGGCGATCGACTGGCCAAAGGCGAACATCACCAGAAGCACGGCGGTCAGGATGAAACCCATGCCACCGCCAATCACTGCCAGGCGTTTCTGTTTGCGGGTCATTGGCTCACCTCCTCAACGGACAGGTCGAGTTCCCTCGCCATTGCGAGCAGCTGCTGGCCCTCGGCGCCGTCGGCCGGGAAGGTTTTCAGGCCCTCCTTGAGCGCGGCTTCTGCCCGTTCCTTGTCTTTCAGCATCGCATAGGAGCGGACAAGCCGCATCCAGCCTTCAAAATTATTCGGATCTTCCTTCAGCCGTGCATCGAGGCTCGCCACCATGCCGCGGATCATCTCGCCGCGATCAGCCTCCGACATGGCTCCGGCATTGGCAACGTCCTCGGCCGTCGGGTTGCCCGGGGCTGCCGGGTTCTGAGCCTGAGCTTCGCCTTCCGGCGCAGCCTGTGCCGGCTGTTCGAGAAGCGGCACGCCGGCGCTGTTGGCCGCAATATGCTGATTGACCAGTGGCATCCAGGGGGCCGTCGGCGGCGAGGCCTTGGCGATGTTCTGGAAGGCCGTGAGCGCCTCGGCGCGGCGACCGGACTGCTCGAGCGCCAGCGCCAGATAGAAGTCGGCACGCGGATTGTTGGGTTCGAGCTTCAGCGCCGCCTGGAAGGCCATCTGGGCATCGTCGGTGACGATCCCGTCATTGCGCATGACAACGGTCTCGCCGAGGCCGTTCATACGCTCGGCATCCGGCCCGAGAATGCGGATCGCATTGCGAAAGGCAAGCTCGGCATCGTCATAGCGGCCAATACGAAAATAGACGGGCGCCAGCACGTTCCAGCCGTTCCCGTCTTCCGGTGTGGTCGCGAGATGCCGCTCCACCTTGGCCACCAACAGATCGACATCGTCGCCGGGGTCGGCAATGCGTGCTTCGAGCGGCGCATCGGGTGTGCCCGGGCTGCCGATTTCCAGATAGCCCGCAAGCCCGATCACGGGAAGACAGAGCAGGATGAAGGCTTGCGACCAGGTGTAGCGACGGCGGCCGGCACGCTTCGCCGCGGCATCCGCGGGCTCGTCCCCCTCGCCTTCGCCACCGGCCTTCTCCCGACCTGCGATCGCCAGCAGACGACGGCCGATTTCGGCGCGCGCATAGTCGGCATCTTCGGGAGAAATAAGCCCCCCGGCCTTGTCCCGCTCCAGTTCGCGCAGCTGGTCGCGATAGACCGCCGCCTCGCCTTCGTCATAACGCGTCGCTCGGGCCGAAGCCCGCAGCAAGGGGGACAGCAGGACGACGGCAACAAGGACCGTCAGAAGCGCGGAGATGATCCAGAACAACATGAAACTCAATTACGTCAAGGACAGGTGCTTTCCAACAGCCAAACCTCGCCTGACGGAAAGTTGAGGCGTTTGGCCGCAAGAATTCTCTAAGTTACCATAACCCGCCCAGCCTTGACCCAAGTCAAGTGGGAGGCGCGTTCAAATGATTGAAATCCTCGGGATCAGCAGCCCGGGTTCGCCTCAGCTCAGCGGCGTCCAGGTGCCGTTCGGGTTGCGGCAGGCAGCGCCGCGGGCTTGGCGTTCACGGCCGTCCGTGAAAACCTTGTGGGTGAACTGGCGGCAGTTCTGC
Source organism: Agrobacterium sp. MA01 (assembly GCF_009650195.1). Classification (NCBI taxonomy): domain Bacteria; kingdom Pseudomonadati; phylum Pseudomonadota; class Alphaproteobacteria; order Hyphomicrobiales; family Rhizobiaceae; genus Agrobacterium; species Agrobacterium sp. MA01. The sequence continues at coordinate 1,070,430 of NZ_CP045854.1, read as the reverse complement.
TGGCCGACCTGGTATGGGGCGGCTGCAATGACCTCCCCACGCACCTCGCCGCCTGCCCATATTACAGGCTGGCCACCGGGGGCAGCCTCAAGCGCGCGATATTCGGCTTCGAGCGCCCGCTGCGTCTGGCTGCGCGAGAGTTCGACGCCAGTCCGGGATACGATGCCCCCCTGCAAGGCAGAAATATAGACCGCGGAATTGGCGATTGCGCTGCGTCCGCCGCCCGAAGTGGTGCAGCCCGCAAGCGCGAGCGACACGAGGCCAGTGGCTGCAAGTATCCCGAAGTGCTTCACACCCATCAGACCGATCCAAGTCCCGTCGATTTCTGTTGTCGAGGCCGATCGTTTCGCGCGAAGCGGATCGCGGCCTTCGACCGGCTCAAGGCCATCTTATACACCTATGTAATTTCACAGGAAAATCAATCATGCAGTGTCCTTGGTCACAGCTGGTAGGATCAACTGTGCGCGAAGCCCACCGATGCCGGCGCGCGACAGGCCGAAAGAGCCTTGATATTCGCCCGAAATCTCCTTGACGATCGACAGCCCGAGCCCCGTGCCGGGCTTGCTCTCGTCGAGCCTTCGGCCGCGCTTCAGCGCCTCGCCGATCTGGTCGGGGGCAAGCCCCGGCCCGTCATCTTCGACCACCACCTCGATCCAGCCGCGCCGGCCGTCGGTCGTGTCGCCATCACGGGTCGTCATCACGGCCCGGGTGACGACCTTGGTTCGGGCAAAGCGGGAGGCGTTTTCGAGCAGGTTGCCGACAACCTCTTCGACATCCTGCTGCTCCATCGCGAAGGTCAGGTCCGGCGCGACATCGAGTTCAAACACGATATCGGCGTTCAGCTTGCGCATCACCCGCGCCAGCCGCTCCATGACGGGCTGCGCCTCGGTGCGGGCCAGCACGCTGTCGCGCTGGGCTGCGATCCGCGCCCTGTTGAGATAGGAGCTTACCTGCGCCTGCATGGCCTCGGCCTGGGTCGCGATGACTTCGGCCTGGTTCTTCTCCAGGGTGCGCGCCTCGTTCAAAAGCACGGCGATTGGCGTTTTCAGGGAATGGGCGAGATTGCCGACCTGCATGCGGGCCCGCTCGACAATGCGGCGGTTGCTGTCGATCAGCGCGTTGATCTCGTTGGCAAGCGGCTGAACTTCGCTCGGGAAATCACCTTCGATCCGCTCGGCCTCGCCCCGCCGGATTCGTTCCAGCGCCCGGCGCGCGCGGTCGAGCGGTTTCAGGCCATAGAGAATGGCAAGTCCGTTGACGACGAGGCCGCCAATACCAACCACCGCGAGAGCCGCATAAAGACGGCTGGTGAAAAAGGCGATCTCGTCTTCGACCACCTGCAGATTGCCCGACACGCGGAAGCGTGCTGCCCGTCCCTGGTCGTCGAGCACCACTTCGGTTTCGGCAACCCTTATCTGGTTGCCGACATCATCCGTCATTTCGTAATAGCGTTCGTAGTTCTGGTCGAAGGGTGTTGCGTCCACGTCGGGGACGGCCAGGTTTGCGACCCCGAGCGAGGCGGAGGCGAGCGGTGCCGTGGCATAGTTGCCGAGCGGTTCAACCAGCCAGTACCAGCCGGTTGCTGGCTGGGAAAACCTGAGATCACCCAGCGCCGGCGAACCGGTCAGGCTGTCGCTATCGCCGATCGAGACCGAGTTGACGACGTTATAGAGCTGGGCACGCAGGAGATTGTTGAATCCGCGCTCGACACCCTGGCGATAGAGGGCTGAAATCGCTACCGCAATCGTCACCAGGGCCAGCGCCGACCAGAGCGTGGCGAGGATCAGGACGCGCGCGGTGAGCGAGCGGATCCTCATTTCGCCGGGGCTTGGATTCGGTAGCCGAGGCCGCGCACGGTCTCGATCATGTCGACGCCGAGCTTCTTGCGCAGACGGCCGACAAAGACCTCGATCGTGTTGGAATCGCGGTCGAAATCTTGGTCGTAGAGATGCTCGACCAGTTCAGTCCGCGACACGACCTCGCCCATATGGTGCATGAGATAGGACAGAAGCCGGTACTCATGCGAGGTGAGCTTCAGCGTCACGCCTTCGACAGTGGCTTTCGAGCTTTTGGTGTCGAGCCGGACGGGGCCGCAGACGATTTCAGAGGATGCATGGCCTGCCGCACGGCGGATCAGGGCGCGGATACGGGCGAGCACTTCCTCGACATGAAAAGGCTTAGTGACATAGTCATCGGCGCCTGCATCGATGCCGGCCACCTTGTCCGACCAGCGGTCGCGAGCGGTCAAAATCAGTACCGGCATGACCCGGCTTGCGGCGCGCCATTTCTCCAGCACCGTAATGCCGTCCATCTCGGGAAGGCCGATGTCGAGGATGACGGCGTCATAGGGTTCGGTCTCGCCGAGGAAATGGCCTTCCTCGCCGTCAAAGGCCTTGTCGACCACATATCCCGCTTCCTGCAGGGCCTCGACAAGCTGGCGGTTCAGATTGACATCGTCTTCGACGACGAGAATGCGCATGCGTTCACCCCTCGGTGCGGAAAGCTCTTCAATCCCGGAGGCGGGTCACTCGGCGACCCGCATCGTGACCTTGCGCGGCCGTTCGTTGCCGTTGCCCGGCACGAGCACGACGATCACGCATTCACCGCCCGATTCGTGCACGGAAAGCAACTGTCCGCCGACTTCGGCGACCACGCGTTCCGCGGCTTGTCGGCAATCCGCCCCCACGGCATCGCCCACCGTCGCCGGCAAAGCCGCCACGGTCACGGCCAATGCGAGGCCCGTGTATTTCATGAAAGATGCCATTGCTGCTTCTTCTTGGATGACGTCCACTTTGGCAAATTATGTACCGCAAGGCGTCTGAATGGCAAATGAATGCGTGGGCTCAGAGTGTGGATCACGGTCGGGAGCCAATCACGACCGCCACGCAGGGGGCAAGACGCAGAGGTCACCTTGTCGGCCCCCTCTCCAACAAAATCTGAGGTTTAGCCCTGATCGGGCTAAGCCCTCGATTTTGTAACCTCTCCCAAAAGGGCAGAGGAGATGATGCGGCCGGCCCCTCCCTTCCTTTCCCTCCATAGTGGGGGAGAAAGCGAAATCGAAGGCTTAGGCGAGCGTAAGCCGCCTAAACTTCAGATTTCGCAAGTGAGGGGATCGGTGCAGTTGGCAACATCGGCCCGCCCTCACCCACCCACGCCCTTCGTCGCCGTCAGCCGCCCGTAGAGCGCGAGCAATCCTCCGACCGTACCGGCAAGCGTCGTCAGTGCATCGGCAATTTCGGCCTGCTCGGCGCCGCCGAGCTCCAGTCCGGCCCTGCCGAGAAGCGGGGCAGCGATCGCAATCAGGGCGCCCCAGACGGTCTTCGACTGGTACCAGGGTTTCATCTCCAGCATGTCATCCTCCTGTTGAATGGTTTTCAATCGACGGGAACCACCGCCTCCAGCGGCAGGCCGGCGGCCAGCCGTCCGAGTTGGCGGATGCGGAGGCCAAGCGCCGTCTGCGCCAGCCCGAAATCTGTCAGTTCATCGGCGACGGCATAGGTCCAGGCGGGCTCGGTCACCTCGACCACCCGAAGCACGGTGCCCCCATCAAGGATCTCCAGCCGGTAGCGCTCCTCCGCCTCGTCGAGCGGCACCTCCCCGTCTGTCCAGGCATCGGCCTCGATGCGGCTGCGCCGGATCCAGCTGATCGAAAGATCGCCCGCGGCCTGCCGCAGCACCTTCGCATGCACAGGCGAAAGCGGCGTCTCCGCCCGCAATCCGCCGGCAAAGACATGCGGGCCCGAAATCTCGGTCACGAGCCCCATCAGCTCGAGGATCCAGTTCTGTGCGGCCCCGCGTTCGGCATTCCCGAGCCCCAGCGGCCGGACCGCTTCGTCGAGAGCCACGACCTCGGCCCCGGCTGCGGCACCAGCCACGACTGCGTCCTCCGTGCCTCCCAGCCCGCGCAAAAGGCCCGTCAGCCGGAAGCGTCCGACCGCAATCTCCTCGGCCTCGACAAAGCCGACGACCTCCCAGCCGCCGGTATTGGCCCGGACCGCGAGCCGGTTCGCGCCGGAGAGAACAGCCATGCGGCTCGCCGAGGCAAAGGCTCCTGCTAGAACCTCGACTACAAGGGCATTCGCCCCATCGAAGCGCCCGACAGGTCCGGGGGCAAGCGGCTCCAGAAGCCGTCCCAGGGGCGCTGGCCGATCCAGCGTCAGCCTGAGCCGATAGCCCTCGGCTTCCGGAGAGCTCGATACCGCAAGCCGCCGCCAGGGACGGCCATATGCCGCAACGCTCGCGTCACCGGCATGGCTTGCACCCTCTAGCCTCGGCAGATCGAGAAATTGCACGACCGGCGCAAAGCCGGCCGCACCGCCACCGTCGACCACCCGTCCGGGTTCAACCACCGGCACGGGTGCGGAGACCTTGCCCGCAAAGGCCCTCAGCGTCAGGCGTCGCTCGAAGCCCTCGTCGATGCCCTGCACCAGAAAACGCCCGTCCGGTCCTTCGGGGAAGCGCAGAACGTCTCCGGGCTCGATCGCAATCTCCTGCGGCCCGAGCGCCAGCTGAACCGTGCGCCGCGCCAGCCGGTTGTCACGCAGCCAGCCTTCGGCGGCAGCAAGTGCTGTCTCCTCCGGCATCGCCGCCGGCAGGTCGCGCGCAAGCTGCCGATCGGTCGCGGCCTCCACCTTGCGCGAGCGCACGCTCGCCTCGACATAATCCGCCGCCGGATCATAAAAGGTCACCAGCGCCTCGGAGGCGAAATCGCTGTCATGGCCGCGCGTCTCGCTCCACAGCGGGCGATCGGCGATGTCGGCGAGGACGGTGATCTCGCGGGCAGCCAGGCTCGCCGTCGGCCGAGTGCGGAATTTCAGCCGCCCGGCGTCCTCGATCACGTCGATCTGGAAGAGGTCGAGCAAGGGCTCGATCAGGTCGCGCGCAGAGCTCAGATCCCCCTTTACATAGCCGCCGAGATCGCCTGCCACTTCCGACACGTCGAAATCGGAAAAGCCATGATCCCTGAGGATCGCCGCAATCGTGTCGGCCAGTGTCGCCGTACCCAGGCGGCCGTTCAACCAATGCCCTGTCCGCCAGTTCGATCCGTCTGCCCAGAGCGCCGTGTTCTGCGGAAAGGCCGGATAGGGCCGCGCATCCCAGGTCCAGGAATAGACATGCGATGGATCAACCATATTAGGCGGCAGAAGACTGCCAGCCCAGTGGTCGAGATGGGCCTCCAGAAACCGACGCTGCTGGCTGTCGCTGCGCGCGCCCGCCGAGAAGTGAGGCATTCCGCTCTCGGCCGATTTGGCATCGACGAAGATGTTCGGCTGGTTCGCCCCCTTGTCGACCGCGCCGCAACCGACTTCGGTCATCCAGAAGGGCTTCATGCCGGGTATCCAGGCCGTCGGGCTCGCCTGCTCGACGCCGCCGATCCGGTTGAAATGGGGGTTCTCCCACCAGGATTTCAGGTCCTTGAACCTGAAGACCCAGGGCTTGCCATAGGCGCCATCGGTGATCGGCGTCCTCACCCGCGCCCTGCGGTCTGCCTCGCTGGCATAAAACCAGTCGAACCCCTCGCCCGATGTCAGCGTCCGCGCAAATCCCTCCGCATCGTCGATGCCGGTGAAGCCATCCGGGCTTTCCGCCTCGAGATCCTCGTCGCGCCAGTCGGCGAGCGGCATATAGTTGTCGATGCCGACGGCGGTGACGTGAGGGCTCGCCCAGAGCGGATCGAGATGGAAGAAGACATCGCCCGAGCCATCCGCCGGCTGATGGCCGAAATACTCGGTCCAGTCGGCGCCATAGGAAATCGCCGTCCCGCCGCCGAGCAGACCGCGCACTTCACCGGCGAGCGCTACCAGCGCCTCGACGAATGGAAAGGCGTTGGCCTCGTCGCGCAGGGCGGTCAGCCCGCGCAGTTCCGAGCCCAGCAGAAAGGCGTCGACCCCGCCAGCAGCGGCGGCAAGCGCCGCATAATGCAATACGAGACGTCGATAGCCGTCACCGCGGTAGACGAAGCTTGAGACCTGCGCCTGCGCCGAGGCCGTCTTGTCGCTTCCGGGAGGATAGGCCGTGATCCGCCCCCGCCAGGGATAGGCCGCCTGCTCGGCGCCGCCATAGGGGTCGGGCAGGCCGTTGCCGGCGGGAATATCCATCAGCACGAAGGGATAGAGCGTCACCTTCAGCCCGCGCGCCTTGATGTCCCTGATCGCCTCGATGACGCTCTCGTCGCTCGGCGAGCCGCCATAGGCCGGACCACCGCTGTGGCGCGACACCACATAGGCATCGCCCCGCGCCAGCCCCGCGACACTCCAGGGCCGGCTCTCCTCGTTGCGGTAGCCGACCTCCACCCCCGGCAGCACCCGGCAATCACCGGCGCGCAAATCCGTGCCGAACCAGGCCACCACCAGGGCCACGCTTTCGAGATCAGGGCAAAGCGCCTGCAATTCGTCCAGCGAGGCCTGCCAGTCCGTCGCCGCCGTGAGCGTGTTGCGGTTCAGCCAGCGTTTCGCGCCCTCGCTCGGCGCATCCGAGATCCTCACCGTCGCATAACCGTGTTCGGTCGCGCCGGGAATCATCGTCACCGCCCGGATCTTCTCCTCCAGCGCGCCGACCGGTCGAATCACCTCAAACTGGATCAGCGGAATGCGGTTGCCGAAATCGTCGAGCGGCAGCCGCTCGAAGACGACATAGGCTAGCCCCCGATAGGCCGGCGCATTGGCCGCCCCCTGCTTCGCCGCAATCAGCGGATCGGCCGGCTGGCTTTCCGATCCGCGATAGACGCGCATCTCGATTTCGGTTGTGTCGAGTTCGCGCCCATCTGCCCAGACCCGCCGCACGCCCGCGATCGGCCCCTCGCAGAGCCCGAGCGCCAGATTGGCATAGTAGCGATAGGTCGTGGTGCGCGTGCCGCCGGAGGATTTTCCGCCGCTACGCTCGGTCACAGTCTCTTCCTCGAAACGCGTCGCCCAGATCAGCGTGCCGCCCAGCCGCGCGGTGCCGTAGAGCCTCGGAATAACTGTGCCTTCGCTGGCACCAGAAATGCGCGCCGAAGACAGCCGTGCACCGCTCACTTCGCGGGTGCCAGACAGCAGGCTCCGATCGATCATGCTGCCGGCAAGCGCGCCTGCCGCCTGGCCGATCGCCGCTCCGACCGGCCCGAAGACGGAGCCGAGGGCAGCACCCGCCGCCTGCAGAAGAATGGTCGCCATCTTCAGATCCTTTCGGGGAAGCGGTAGATGCCGGCAATCCTGCGCCGCCAGGCCGGCACGAGCGCCGACAACGTCACCGCCGATTGTTCATAGGCATGGATGAAGGCGTCGGGCGGCGGCTGACTGGGAGCGTATTCCGCCGAAAACCGCGCCTCGTCGGCGTCCATGTCACAGCCGCCCCCTTCCGAAGCCATACAGGCCAGAATGCCCGCATGTTTCGCCGCCAGATGCGGCCGAAAGCGAAACAGCACGAGATCGCCCGGCCGGCTCTCCGCAAAAGAAGCCACGGCTTGAAAATGCCGCCCGGCCGCCGCGATCAACCGCTCCTCGCCCGCCCGCTCCGCCCAATCAGGCGCATAGGCCGGCACGGGCTCGGGCTCTTTGCCATAGAGTTCCCGCCAGATCCCGCGAACAAGCCCCAGGCAGTCGCAGCCCACCCCCTTCACCGATCCCTGATGCCGATAGGGCGTGCCGATCCAGGTCCCGGCAATCGCCAGGACGGACGTGTTGACGGACATGGGGAAGCTCCGGAGGGAAGGTGATGACCGGGAAGCGGCGGGTGGGGGGTGAACCGAAGAGAAGCAAGCCAGGCTCACCCCACCCCGGACCTCCTGTCCGCCCTCCCCCTCAAGGGGAGGGTAGAGCAAGCCTCACCGATACAACACCCCGCCATCATGGGTGCTATCGCCACTGACATAGGAATAGGCAAAGTCGCTGCCCGGCATGTGCGGAAAGCCACGAAAATTCAGCGGGTTGCCGAAGACTGCTCGACAGGTGGCAAAACTCTTGTCACAGCCGACCGTCAGCGTCACGGCATCCCCTTCGGCCGGCCGCGCCTCGAGCGGCAGCCAGAGCCTCAGCGTCATCAGCCCACCCACCACAGCACTGCTCTCCTCGATGGCCAGCCGCTTGCCGGCCAGAGGCCCGTCGTCGAACCTCACATGCCCGAGCCGGAAATGCCCCTCGCCCAGACCCGGCAGGCCAGAGACCGTCAGCCGGTCCCCCGCCAACACCGCCGCAACGACGCCCATAACCCGGCGGTTCGCGACGTCCATGTTCACCCGGCACCTGTCATCGCCGAGATCCGCATCGCAGCGGCGGTTGTAGATCCGCCCCTCCGCCTGCTGCAGGCGATGGGCAAAGCTGCGGAGCTCCGCCGAAAAGCCCGGCCCCGCGCGGCTCACCTCGCCGATTTCCTGCACCGTAACAATCGCGTGCTGCTCTTCCGGCGCCTGCCAGTTGATCAAAAAACACTCGACCCGCGCCCCGTCAAAGCGCCCGGCTGCGAGATCGGCTTCGGTAATCGCCTCGCTCGAAAATCCGCCCCGCACCTCAGCCCCCGGCGCTGCAAGACCGCTTGCACTACTGGCCTCAGTCGCTGAGAAGCCGGTACCCGGCTCGAACACCGTGCCGGCGAAGTCGAGCCGCTGGTCATGTTCGGTGAACCCGAGCCGAAAACCGTCCCGGCAGGTAACGCGCCAGGCGCGGCACAGCGTCGTCTCGCCGGTCGCAACATGGGTGGCAAGCGCTTCAGGAAGCCTTCTCATGGGATTACCTCGATCAGCGGAATGGAGGGAATGCGCCCGGCCCGAAAGGCTTCGAGATCAATCTCGATCCGGTCGGCGTCGAAACGAACGGGCACGTCATAGTCGAAACCCGCCCGGATCTCCGTTCCCTCTTCCGGCATACGAGCGGGTCCAAAGGTGACGACCCCGGTGGCCGCATCGACGGAAAAACCACCCGTCTGCTCCACCCCGTCAAGCGCAACCCGAACCGATCCCGCCACCGGCTTCACCACCGGCCGCCGCTCGACCGCCGCGCCATCGCCATAGGCCTTCACCAGCTGGAAAGCCGCAGTCTCGCCGTCGCCCGCCCCGATCCACTGGTCGAGCGGCGTGACTGCCTCACCCGGCCGTGCCGAGGAGCAATCCACAGGATCGCGAAAGCGAAACCCATGCAGCTGCCCGCCGCGCGCCTCGAAGAATTCCAGCACGGCATAGAGATCCGCGACCGAGCGCACTGCGGTGCCGACATCATAGCGGCGCCTGGAAAACCGCCAGCGCCGATTGCGCGCCTCGCGACCATTGGAAAGCGAAATGATATCCGTCTGCCGCCCCGGCCCGCCGCTCGTGGACAGCGACAGACGCAGCGGGAAACGCTGTTCGTGAAAGGCCATGGCGGTCTCCGTTCGATAAAACTGCAAGAAAAAGAAAAGAGAAATGTCAGACGGGCGCCTGAGCGGTGATCAGTGGGGCTGACGACATCTGTCTTTGGCGGCTGCGCACGCGGATAGTCCGAACGGCTGCGCGCCTGGCGCCCCTTGGAAAACCGCCCACGACCATCTACATTGAAAGCGGAAAACATCTACATGGAGCCGTCATGGCCATCAACGTCAACAATCCGGAAGCCGATGCGCTGACGCGGCAGTTTGCGCAGATGGCAGGCGTCGGCATCACCGATGCGATCGTGATCGCCATGAAGGAGGCGATCGAACGGCGCAATCGCGCCGAAACAGCGCTGGAAACGGCCGCGCGCCTCAGGACAAAACACGAGGTAGTTCTGGCGGAACAGGCCCGGAGCCCCCTTCCCCGCGAGGTTTTCAATGACCTGTGGGGTGACAAGTGATGTTCGTCGACGCCTGCGCGATCATCGCGCTTCTGTCGGACGAGCCGGAAGCGCAGCGCGTGTCCGATGCGCTCGCGTCCGCCACGCGACCATTCACATCCCCGATTGCGGTCCTCGAAACGGTTCTCGGTCTCGCCCGCGCGGACAAGCTCGATCTTCCGGTGCCTGCGGTCGAAGCCCTGGTGACGGAATTTCTCGAAGCCCGCGGCATCGACATCCGCGATCTGCCGCCGCCTGCACATACGGTTCGCCTCTCCTCGGAGGCCGCCCATCGCTTTCGCCATGGTCGCCACGGCCTGAACCTCGGCGATTGCCTGCATTATGCCTGCGCCAAATTCCACGGCGTCCCGATCCTTGCCACCGCCGACGAGTTTCGCGCCACGGATCTCGATGTCATTGCCTGAGCGCAGGTCGGTCTGCAGACCGAGTTTGCTTGATTGCAGCTTTCGGCGCCGGCCGCCCTTTCCTTCTCCCCGCCTGCGGGGAGAAGGTGGCCCGCAGGGCCGGATGAGGGGCAAGCCACTCCCTATTCCCTATTCCCTACTCGCTACTCGCTAACCCACTCACATCCCCCGCCGTCCGCGCCCCACGGAGCGCGCCAGCATGGCCGTGATCTGCCCTTCACTTCTGGCAAAACTTGCAGCATCGCTTGCCGTCACCTGGAAATGAATGACCGTGGTCGCCCCGCTGCCCTCGGACGCCACGCCAAGCGCGCCGTCCGCACCGCGTTTCAGCGGCAGGATCGCCTCGGCGCCCGCCTCGCCCATCAGCCCGGTCCCACCGTCCATCGGAAAGTAAGTCGGTGCCGCCACGACGCCGCCGTCGGCAAAAGGGGTGACCCGTCCAGGGACACCGCCCTGGGCAAAGGCCGTGACCCCGCCGGAAAGCGCCGATCCAAGCCCGGCGGAGAGGCTGCCGATCAGGCTGCCCGCCGCATTGCCGAGCAGGGTCTCGAGAGGTTTCAGGCCCGAGGCGAGCGCGATATCGGTGAGCCGCAATCCGACCCCGCGCAACACTTCCTCCAGCCCCTTGCCGCCTGTCGTCGCGCCCTTCAGCGCCGAGGTCAGCGCCCGGCCGAAACTCGCCGAGCGACTTTCGAGATCGTCGAGCACGGAGAGCGCTGCCGCCGCATCGAGGTCGACTGCGACCGCCAGTGTGTCGTCATCGGTCATGGAAACGTCCTTTCGTGAAAGGGTCTGACGGACAGGCAAGAGACATCCGTGTTGCCTGGCAGCACTTTCCCCTCACCCTGAGGCGCCCTCGCCCGTGAGGGCCTCGAAGGGCGAGGGGGTGCAATCTGCAACACACCTCCTCCCCGAAGGGAGAGTCGGTCACGCCGACGCTCAATCTGGAAATTTCTGCATCAGGGTCTCCACCTCCCGCCGCGACAGGCCGGTAGGCTCACCGAAAGCCCCCGCCATCGCCGCCAGCTCCGGCAAGCTCAGCCCCCAGAACACATCAGGAGAAAGCCGCAGGCGGGAGAGGCCGAGCGTCATCACCGTTCCCCAGGGAAACGGCCGCACGTCTCGCCCGCCTGCGGCCCTCAAGGGGAGGTGCCGCCCTCGCCTGATCTCAGATCCTGCGCGCCTGGTTCAGACCCAAAGGTCACCGCCAGCAACTCGCCCACCAGTTTCGCTGCACCCGCCACGCCGCCCTCGACCGCCATCTCGGCGACATCGGCATCGGAAACCCGGTTGCCCCCACCGCGCAATCCGCAGGCGAGGATTCGGGTCAGATCGGCGCTCTTCAGCCGGCCACTGGCAAAACGTGTCGCGAGATCCGTGAGACTGTCAGCGCCGAAAGCAGTCTCGAGCTCGGCAAGCGCGCCGAGCGTCAGACACAGGATGCGCCGCTCACCGTCGATGACGCCTTCGACCTCGCCGCGATGGCGGTTGGCGCGGTTGACCGTCACCGGCTCGCGCATCTCGCGTTCATAGCCCCGCATCGCCGCCTCACAGCGCCGCGAAAGAAACGGCACCGGCCGATTCCAGCGCGATCTCGAAGGTCACCTCGCCGTCGTGATTGCCGGCATAATCCAGCGCCGTCACCTGAAACGGCGCCGTCACCGTGCCGAAATCCGGGATCACCACCTGATAGGTCAGGATGGAGCCGGCAAAAAAGGCCGCCCTTATCAGCGCATCGGAGGCGGCATCCTTGAACAGGCCGGAGCCCGTCAGACCGGCGCGCCGCACGCCGGCGCCCTCCAGCAGTTCCCGCCAGCGCCCGGCGCTTTCACTATCGGTCACGTCAACCGATTGCGCATTGAAGGCGAGACGTCTGGCCCTCAAGCCCGCCACCGTCACAAACTCCGCCCCATCCTCGACCTTCAGCAACAGATCCTTGCCCTTCTGCGCGCCCATGGCGTCTCTCCTTTGATGATGTCTGTGATCGCCTGTCAGCCGAGGCGCCGGCGTCGCTCCCACCTCCCCCTTGAGGGGGGAGGTCGCCGCAAAGCGGCGGGTGGGGGTGACCACCGTCAGAAAGAGCGCAACCGGAATCTGGATCACCCCACCCGGGACCTGCGGTCCGACCCTCCCCCTCAAGGGGAGGGTGGAGACGGCACACTCGAACGTCCCCTCACCCTGAGGTGCCCGGCAATGCCGGGCCTCGAAGGGCCGAGGCCACAAGCGGCGCTTCCCACCTCCCCCTCGAGGGGGAGGTCGCCGCAGAGCGGCGGGTGGGGGTGACCACCACCAGAAAGGGCACAGCCGGAAAACTGGATCACCCCACCCCGGACCTGCGGTCCGACCCTCCCCTCAAGGGGAGGGTGGATCACCCCCAAACACGCACACATCCCAAGATTTCACCCTATCGCCCACCCTGCAACCGGCCTAGAAGAAACACTCCCGCCGATTGCAACCTCCCCCCCGAGTCTCCCATGAACATGCCCCGCACCCTCCTCGTTGCCGCGCTTGCGGTCTCGCAGATCCTTGGCTGGGGCACGACCTATGAAATGCCGGCCGTCTTCGGCCGGGCCATGGCGTCCGATCTCGGACTTGCCAACGAGGCCGCCTTTGCCGGGCTCACCGTGATGATGCTCGTCATGGCCTTTCTCGGCCCCTGGACCGGCCGCATGATCGCCCGTCATGGCGCTGCCCGCGTGCTCGCCATGGGCTCGGTCCTGATGGCATCCGGCCTTGCCATGCTGGCGCTCTCGACCGGCATCGTCACCTATGCGATCGCCTGGCTGATCCTCGGCGCCGGCGGATCATTTGCCCTGACGGTCCCGGCCTTTGCCGCCGTCGTCGAGCGCGAGGGCCACAATTCCCGCCGCGCCATCGGCATACTGATGATCTTCACCGGGCTTTCCTCGGCGGTCTGCTGGCCGCTGCTGACGCTCGCCGGTGAGGCCTTCGGCTGGCGCGGGGCGCTTTTCGCCGCCGCCGCCGCGCAGCTCGTGCTGGCGCTTCCGATCCATCTGTCCCTTAGCCGCATCGCGATCACCCGCTCGGCTGAGGACCTCGCCGCAGACGCCCGGGAACCGCTGGAGTTGAGCCGTCGCATGGCGACGCTTGCCTTCCTCATGATTGCGCTCTCGACCTCGCTCGCCAGCCTGATGACCTTTGGTCTCTCGCCGCAGCTCCTGCATATCCTCGAACTCTCCGGCGCGACGCCGGCACTGGCGCTGCAGCTCGGATCGCTGCGCGCCGTCTTCGGCATTGCCGCCCGCGCCTTCGATCTGGTGCTCGGCAAGCGCTCCTCGCCTGTGACCACCGGGCTTGCCGGCATGGCCATGCTCACGGGCTCCACCCTGCTCTTGATCTTCTCATCCGGCACGCCCTCGAGCCTGCTGATGTTCACCGCGCTCTACGGCTTCGGCTCCGGCGTCACGACACTCGCCCGCGCCACGCTGCCGCTCGCCTTCTTCTCCGCCAGCCGCTTCGCCCGCCAGTCGGCGCGCCTCGCTCTGCCGCAAAACCTCGCCAATGCGACAGCCCCCGTCCTGATGACCGCCGTCATCGACCGCGCCGGCATCGATGCCGGCCTCGTGCTTGCCGCCCTCTTCGCCGCCACGGGTTTCGCGGCAATCCTGGCGCTGGCGGTGATTGCGAAGCGGGGACAGGTCAAGGTCTAGGCGCGCGGTGGGCTCGACGTCGCTGCTGGCAATCGATCCGAGGCGAGAAGCTCGACGCCAAAATGCCCCGCGAGATCGGTCAGGATTTGCTTCAGCGTTGCGAGTGCCGCTTCCAATTCAACGCGCTCGGCCCGCGCCGGAATTCGACCGGCATCCTAAGGATAGCGATAGGTGGTCGCGAACACCGTCAAGAAAGTCAGTGTTGCAAACCGCGCCTTGAATGGATCCGTGTCGGGCAGAAGCTCCCGCAACACGTCGATACGGTGGCTGTCCCGGCGCTCGGCCCTGATACCTTCCGCCGTCAGAAGGGCCAGGAGCATTTTCTCCGCAGCCTGTTGTGCATGATAGGCGTCATTGCGGTTATCGGCAGCCGCAAGCAAGGTCGCCGCCTCCAGATCCTCACGCGCCAATCGCAGCGCGTTGGCGATATGCAGTTCAGCGGACAAGCAGGATACCGTCGTCTACGATATGGCTGGCCGCAGAATTTGCGACTTCGAGGTCCGCCTGGAATTCCGAAAGGCGCGCAACGGAAACGTCTGCATGCACCCCTGAGCCTTCCTGCAGACGCCAGCCGAACAGCGGCGACATCACCGTCTCCGGCGCGTCATCCGAAACGATTACCTTCAGATCCCAGTCGCTCTGAGCGTTGGCGTCACCGCGCGCACGGCTCCCATAAAGGATCACCTCGATGGGATTGCAGGCCGCGTCGATCCGCGCAAGCAAGGTCTGCAGCTCCGGAAACCTCTCAGGATCCGCCACCCGCCCACTCAAGCTCTGCGCGATCTCGCCCATGGATCTTCCCATTGAAAAACCACCGCGAAGATACAGTATTCTGCCTTTGCGTTCCACAGCCTTGTTGTCTTGATGTCGTCAGCGCTTCAGCGCGTGACTGTCCGTCCAGGCACTGGTGATACCTCCGTCCGCACTGACGACCGCGCGCATCCACATCGACTCGCCTCGAATCATGAAGCCATTGCCAAAATCACTCGTCTGCTTCGATATCTCGCCGGTAACAGCAGTCTTAAGATCGGTCTCGAACGTTTCAGCCTCCTGCGCGCTGCAGGCAGTCGTACCGCCGAGGGCACCGATGGAGCTCATGACCTCGAAGGTACAGCTCACGGACGCAAATGAACCGTAGTCCTGATAGAATACAGCGAAGGCAAAGCCGTCAGGAGAGGTGGCCGTAAACGAGCCAGATCGAGGTATGGGTCGATCCACCCGGTCTGTGCTTGCGTCCTTGGTCCAGCCTGGTCGCTCTGCCAGTTCTCGAAGGCGCTCGATGTCGGCGGCACCTGTAACGCAAAAATCGATCATTGCCGGCAACGGGCAGGACGATGCCAGACTGTCCGAATGCGTGGATGACAAAAGGACCATGGAGAGAAAAGCCCGTTTCATCGAAACTCCTTTCAACGCAAATGTATGGAATCGAACGTCAATCGACAGCAACCAGCCTGCCACCGCACCCCTGAGGACACAACCGTTTGTCCGCAGGCGGTCCAACATAGACACCTGGCATCCCAGCCCCACGTGACGCCCGGCTCCGAGCTTCGCTACCTCACTCCACCACCGCCCGAAACCCCGCCTCGGCCACGAACAACCCCGCCTTCACCTCGCGCCGGCTTGTCGTCCGGCGGTGCCGAAAGTTGACGAGCCGAAACTCGCCCAGCATCTCCGGCAAGCTGTCGGCCAGCCGCCTCACCTCCGCCACCAGCCCTTCGGCCTCACGTCGCGAGACCGCACTCCAGGCCTCGAGCGTCAGCAGGATCTCCGCCCCTTCCGCCTCGCCGGTTGAAAAGTCGCGAGCCTCGACCGCGCCGACGACAAGCGCCGGAAAGCGTTGCGGCCGGATCGTCCGGTCGGACAGTCCTTGGGGTCCGAGCGCCGCCGTCAGTACCGCATTCCCCTTTACCGCCTGTTGAAGGCCGGCCAGCAAGGCATTGACTGCATTTGTCATCTCTCACTCTCCCGTGGCTCTGCTGTGCGACACCGACCGGCGCCTTTGTGCCCCTCGCGCACAGCCGGTGTCCGCGAAGCTCCCGTGTGCCTAGCGGCCCGTCTGCGCCTCACCCGACACCCGGTTATAGCGTCCGTCAGCGCCCAGTCCTTCGGCCGCCGACCCATCGGGCTCCATCGAGTCCCCGTCTTTCGATGTCCGATCGCTGCGCTTCGCCACACGGACTGCCAGCGCCCGCCGCAAGATCTCGGCGAGCTGCATGCCCGTCTCCTCCAGCGCCACGCCCCGCCGTCCGGATCCTCGCCCTAGTCCGGCGCCGCGGCTCATCCCGTCACCTCGCGGCACAGCGCCACCTGAAACCTTCCGGTCTCATCGGGGTCGCGCACCGCCAGGATCTCGAACACCCGCGCCCCTTTGCGAAATCGCTGCCCGGCCACGACATCGCCACGCGAGCGCACCGTCACATGATGCGTGACGGTCGCCACAAGCCCCGGCCCCTTTTCCTCTTCGGCAAAGCTGTGCGGCTCGACCAGCGCCCAGACCCGAGCCAGTTCGACGAAGCCCGTCACCGCCCCGCCCTGCCCGTCGTCCACCGGCTCCGGCCGCTCCAGCACAAGCCGCGCCGTCAGCCGCCCGGCATCGATATCCAGCAGGACCATGATCAGAGCCCTCGCCGGCAGAAGGGTGCTATCAGCCGCTCGTAACCGGGCGGCACGACAGCCGGCTGGGCTTCGACCGCGACCACGCCCCGGCAGGCATACATCGCCGCGATATGCGTAAGCATCGCCCGCTTCAGCGTCTCCGGTAGATCCGCGCCGCTCTCGCCGAAGCCGGCTGACAATTCCACCTCGATCCCGTTCATTGCCCGCCCCGGCTGCGGCACGTCCCGCAGCCAGAGCCGCGCTGGACGCGCGTGACCGTCGAGCAAGTGGCCATCAAGATCCACAGCCTGCGGCTCACCCTCGCCATCATAGACGGTCACCGCGGTCACCACCCGGACCGGCCCGCGAGGAATGGTCACAATCCCGTCCGCCGGCCAGTCGTCGAGGCAAAACCTGAAATCCCTGGTCGCCAGCACCAGCCCCGTCTCCCGCTCCAGATGCTCGCGGGCGACGATGGCAAGCGCTGAAAGCAGCGCATCCTCCTCCTCCGTATCGAGCCTCAGATGCGCCCTGATCTCGACAAGCGTCAGCGGCTCCACAGCGGGTGGAGTGAGTTCGATGATAGTCATGGGAGGTTCCTTGAAAACGAATTGCAGGTAGCCCCTCACCCTGAGGCGCCGGGCCACGCCCGGCCTCGAAGGGCGAGGCCACCCTGAAGAGTTGAGAGATGGATGCTTCGAGGGGCGCTCCGCGCCCACCTCAGCATGAGGGCGGTGGCGGGCCTCCCTCTCTTCTCCCCAGCGGGGAGAAGGTGGCGCGCAGCGCTCAGGTGCAACTTTTTGCACCGGGGATGAGGGGGAGCGAAGCTCAAGCTTACTATTCGACGCTTCGCCGAACCGCCCCCTCACCTCGCCTCCGCTGCGCTCGGCGTTCCTCTCCCCGAGGGGAGAGGCGGTCACGCGGCCGCAAAACCACCTCGCCCTCAAGCGGAGGGACACGCCACCCTCACGCCCCGAACTTCACCAGCTTGATCGCCTCGAAGTCCTGCACGCCGCCGCCGACGCGCTTGGTGGTGTAAAACAGCACGTAAGGCTTCGCCGAATAGGGATCGCGGAGCACGCGGACGCCAACGCGATCCACCACGAGATAACCCGCGCGGAAATCACCGAAGGCGATTGCCGTCGCATTGGCCGCGATCTCCGGCATGTCCTCGGATTCGGCGACCGGGAAGCCCATCAGCGAAGCGGGATCACCCGCCCGCGCTGGTGGCGCCCAGAGATAGTTGCCGTCGGCATCCTTCAACTTGCGCACCGCGCCCTGGCTGCGACGGCTCATGACGAAGGTGCCGTTCTGCCGGTGTCCCGCCTTCAGCGCATAGACCGCGTTGATCAGCACATCGGAGGCCCCGCTTGCCGCAAAGGCACCCGCCGCCCCGGTGGCAATCGTGCCGATCTTGCCCCATTCCCAGGATGCGTCATCCACCTGATCATAGCTCAGGAAACCCTTGGGCTTCAGCACACCGTCGCCTGAGACAAAGGCCTCGCCCTCCTGTTCGGCAAAGGCGATGTCAACTTCGGCCGCAATCCAGGCCTCGATGTCGACGGCGGCATCGTCGAGCAGGCCTTGTGTCGCCGCCGGCATGGCATAGAGCTCCATGGTCGGGAAGGCGAGTTCGGCCAGTTCCGGCGTGCCGGTTTGCGTGCGCGCCGCCGTCTCCGCCACCCAGCCCGAGGCAAAACCCGAGGCAGCAAACGGCTTCTTCAGCACCGCGCCCGAGACCTGCCGCACGGTCGCCAGCGACCGGATCGGTGAGATGACCCTCAGCCTGCGGCCGATCTCCTCGTCCACCTGCTGCGGCACCAGATAGCCGCCATCGCCGGAAACTCCCGCCGACAGCGCCTTCTGGTCGAGGTCACGCAGCGCTGCATCATCGCCGCGCCGGACATAGGCCTCGAAGGCCGCCTTGTGTTCGGCAAGCCCCGCCTCGTCGCGGCCGGGCCGCTCCAGCGCCGGGCGGCGCTTTTTCAGCACGAGTTCGTCGAGAAGCCGGCTCTGCTCGTCGATCGCCTTGTTGATCCGCTCGACCTTGTCGCGGGTCACGACATCGCTCGAAAGCTTCTCCTCGATCTCGCCGAGCCGCTCGTCATTCGCCTCCTTGAAAGCCTCGAAGGCATTCATGAATTCGACAAAGGCCGCCGTCACCGTATCGGGCGCCGCCTTCACCTCCGGTGCCAGCCTTGCCGCAGCACCCTTCGCCCGCCTGGCGCGCCGCCCGCCTGCCACATCCGTCACGTCCTGCCCCATCATGCCCTCACCCGTCATCATCGCGTCTTCCATGTCGCTCATCCTTTCGTGAAGTGATTGTTCGCCATCGACCGAGCCGCCCGGCGCATCAGCCGAACGAGCTCGGTTTCCCTGTCGCGGTAGAACCGCCTGTGCTTGACATTGGACACTCTCGCCGTCGGCAGCATGGGAAAGGTCACCACCGAGATCTCCCAGAGATCGGCCTCGAGAATCCGCCGCACGCCCGTCTTGCGGTCCGCCCTCGTCTTGACCGCCCGAAACCCAATCGAGAGGCCGTCCAGCGCGCCGGCCTTCATCAGCGCATGCACCTCGCGGGCGCGGCCGACATCGGTCGCGAGCCTGCCCTCGACATAAAGCCCCCGCTCATCCTCGCGGATGACAGTCCAGCGGCCGATCACCTCGGCCGGATCATGCTGAAAGAGCATGCGCACGCCGCCCGCCCCGCGCTTCGTCAGCGACGCGGCAAAGGCCCCGGGCTCGATCGCATCGCGGCCAAGATCGACCTCGCCGAACAGGCTCGCATAACCCGAAAACCGCCCGTCGCCCGCCACGCCCTTCAGCGTCAGCCCGGCATAACAAAACCGCGGCGCACCCGCCGTTTCCAAAGCCTGCATGGCTTGTCTCCTCGTGATGTTGATTGTGTCTCGCCGGCGCATTCCACCTTGATGCACAAACGAAAAAACCCCGGCGGGGCCGGGGCTTTTCAAACGAGATCAGTCGAATGGAAGTGAAGGAAAGGCCTCCGCTGCTCAGGTTCGCCGCAAGCGGGCGCCTGCCCAGTTCACCACTGCGACGATCAGAATATTGAATGTGGCATAGATGACGGCCGTAAAGACGATCAGCGCTCGAGCCGTATCCAGAAAAAAGAGGTCGGCAAGCCGCGCCATCTCGGGCCCCTCGACACCCGCCGCCTCCCATGCCTCGAAGGTCCAGCCAATACCCTTGTCGATCAGATTCACACTGACCACGATGAACAGATATGTGGCGACGAATGTGAGACCCAGCCGATTGAGTCCCCGCATCTTCGGGCACCTCTTCTTCAAAGTCCGAGCAACGGCAAGGCTTAGTATGACGGAAAGCACGAACGCACTCTGCAGAAGAAACTCAAGAAGCCATATAGTCGACATTGTCATTCCGTCTGTTACCCGAGTACGGGCGATTTCTTGATGGACAGGCGTTTCCCGAGGCGAAAGGAAGCTACGAACGTTCCATCAATATCCTCCGGAGACTCGGACACGCTTCACGATCGAGGCTTACACCGCAGCAATCCTTTCGACACCCATCGAAATCAAGGGGAAGCCAGCAGCATCCACCCACCTCCCTCTTGAGGGGGGAGGTCTCCGTAAGGCGGCGGGTGGGTGTGATCGCGGCTGCGTATCACACGCCAGACGCAGACTAAGCCGCCACCGCATCACCCCACCCCGGAGCTGTGCTCCGACCGTCCCCCTCAAGGGCGGCGTCCCCCATCGCCCCTCACCCTGAGGTGCCCTCGCAATGCGAGGGCCTCGAAGGGTCCAGTCCACCCTTTGCATCCACACAGCATCCTTCGAGGTCCCTGCCTGCACAGGGGCACCTCAGGATGAAGGCGCTCACCCACCCGCCCCGTCCCCTGCACGCCCCGTCAGCCGCACCAGAACACCCAGCCCCCACCAGGCGGTAAACGACGCGAGCGTCGCCCCCGCCAGCATGATCTCCGCCGTCGACAACCGGCCCTCAAGCCCCAGCTGTCCGGCGCCCCAGAGACCCGTCGGCCCGCCAAAGATCAGCCCGCAGGCGACGCCTGTCAGAAAGCGCACGGCGGCCTCGCGGCGGTGTTTGGGAAGCAGATAGACCAGCGAGATCGCGGAGCCCGCGACAGCACCGATCAGACGCGCGGAGGTCACCCCGCCATCATGGCCGAAGTCAGTCATTTGTTCATCTTTCGCAGTTAGCTTTTAGGAGAGCGCCGGCCGGAACGATCCCGCCCTCAAGGCTGCGGCCGGCGCCCTTTTCCCCTTCAGCCCGAGCCGAGCGCTTCACCCGTCAGGTGAAGTGGCAGCGAATTGCCGAGTCAGTGGAGTCGCTTGACGGCGAAAGTTCACAATCTGATTCAGCCGGTTGAATTGATAGATGAAGCCGTGGCTGGCCCTGCCTGCCACGAACTGCGGTCAAAACCGCATCGTCCGAAACGTCAGCGACACCCGCCGCACGCGCATCACCCGCACGCCATCAATCACGTCCGACCGCCGCGCCGGGATCGCATGCGTCCAGTCACGCCGCGCTGGTCCCACGAGCATCAGCAGCGAACGCGGCTGCAAGATGACTGCGCGCGTCTCGCCGCTTGCAAGGCATCCAAACCGCATCTCGCAGCCCGACAGCAGACTGAGCGAGGCGATCACCTCGCCGAAACAGGGCTCGCAATCGACATGCGCGCTGATCCCCTGCCCGGGCAGATATTCATTGGCAATCACCTGGTCCGGCACGTCTGAGAAAAACCCGTCCGCCACCAGCCGCTCCGCCAGCCCCTTGAGCATGTCCGGCAGCGGCCCGATCCGGCTCTCCGCCGTGGCGCTCCTCGCCCGGTAGTCATAGCGATAGCCGAAATGCCGCACCCGCCGCTTCAGCTCGCCGCTCCACGCACCGGCGTCGAGGAAGGCGGCAAGCACGGCTTCCCGTGCAGGGGTGATCCAGTCGGGGACGAGACTGGCACCGGGTGGGAGGTGGGGCTGGGTTTCCATAGGCGGTGTCCGTATCGGTAGAGCAAGCATCCTAGTGCGGACATCTGTAACTGGCATCCGTGTGATGCTGGGGGATATTGCCAGCGGAACTGATCCCCTCACTTGCGAAATCTGAAGTTTAGGCGGCTTGCGCTCGCCTAAGCCTTCGATTTCGCTTTCTCCCCCACAGAGGGGAGAGGGAGCCGAGGCCAGCCGCATCGACACCTCTCCCCTTTGTGGGAGAGGTTACAAAATCGAGGGCTTAGCCCGCTCAGGGCTAAACCTCAGATTTTGTTGGTGAGGGGATCAGTGCTTTGGCACAACAAAGCCCTCAATACCCCACCGCCTCGCGCTTCTCCTCGTCCGTCAAAAACGCCGCCGCCCCCACCCGCGCCCAGAGCGCATCGCGCTCGGCCGATAGCCCCGCCACGGTGTCCAGATCCGGCACTAGCCGCAGCGTCTCGCCCGTCAAGTCGCCGAGGAACACTGAAAGCGACGCCCCCGTGCGTGTCACCAGCGGCAGCACGGTCAGGCGATAAAAGGCGCGGTTGGCCTCCTGGTAATTGGCATAGGTGTTGTCGCCGGGAATGCCGAGCAGCATCGGCGGCACGCCGAAGGCGAGTGCGATGTCGCGGGCAGCCCCATTCTTCGCCTCGACAAAATCCATGTCCTTCGGAGAAAGCCCCATGGATTTCCAGTCAAGCCCGCCTTCCAAGAGCAGCGGCCGCCCGGCGCGCATCGGGCCGGAATAGCCCTCGTCGAGCTCCACCTTCAGCCGCTGATACTGGTCGGCAGAGAGATTGCCGCCCTCCTTCGGCTGGTAGACCAGCGCGCCGGAAGGCCGGGCCGAATTGTCGAGCAGCGCCTTGTTCCAGCGCCCCGCCGCGTTATGCAGATCGAGTGCCACCTGCGCTGCCGCCAGCGGCGCAAAACCCTCGTGATCATCGAGCGGATGAAACAGCTTCAGATGCAGGAGACCATCGAGCGCGATCCGCCTGGCCTTGGTGCCGGCGCGATAGTCATAGGCCGACGGCCAGCCATCCGCCCCGGTCACCACGCTCACCCGGTCGGGCCGAAGCAGATGCAGCGCCGCCGCCTGGTCCGAACCGCGCCCACCTGTGGCCACCGCCTCGACATAGGCATTGCCGGATAGCAGCAGCTGGCCATACAGCGTTTCGAGAAAATCCGCCCCCGTCATCGCCCCGTTCGGCCGCGCCAGAAGCGCAAGGGCCGGATGCTCCTCCCGTTCTTGCGCGCCCTGATAGGCGAGAAAACCGATGCTGGCCGCAGCTTCCGACACCAGCCGCACGCAGCGATGCGCCACCGGGTTCTTCATGAAGCCTTCCCGCGACAGCGCCGCATAGGACCTGCCCGTCCACCGCGCCTCGCCCTCGCCCGCAATCAGCGCCAGCGCCGTTCCGGGTCGCGGATGAAGCGCCTTTTCCTCGGGCACGGAGGTTCGATCCCGGGCTTGCGCCCAGGGCATTCGGAAGGGAAGTTTCATGGGGATGTCCTCGACAGAAATGAAATCGATCAGGCAGCCTGCCGCGATCGGCCCGGCCCCCGCCTATGCCGTCTCTTGCAAACGATCGCCGGCCTCAGCCTGCAGCCGGCGATACTTTGCCCGCACCAAAGCGCAATCCGTCGATCAGCAGCTCGACCATCACTGATGTCTCGCCCTCCGGTTCCGCACCCTTGATCGCGGCAAGATTGCCGATGGCGCGCAGCAATTCGTAGGGCTCGATACCGGGCCGCACGGCGCCTGCCTTGACAGCTGCGTCCAGGAGCCCGGCCAAAGCCGGCTCGAAATTCTCACGAAAATAATCCGGCAGCGCCTGAAAGGCCGGATCGCCGGAATGCAGCGCCTGAGCCAGCCCACGCTTGGCGGCAATGAACCTGGTGAAACGGCGCAGCCAGAGCGCCAGCGCCTCGCCCGGCGGATGCCCTGATGCGAGCACCGCCGCCTCCGCCGTACAGGCGTCCACCTCGCGCTTGAACACTGCGATGACGAGATCCGCGCGGCTCGGAAAACGCCGGTAGAGCGTGCCCACGCCGACACCGGCGCGGGCCGCTATCTCGCGCGCCGGCGCATCGACACCGCTTGCGGCAAAGATCGCCTTGGCCGCCTCCAGCAGCGCATCCTCGTTGCGCCGCGCATCGGCGCGCACCCGCGATCCGCCTGCGTCCTGTCCGTGATCCCCGTCCATTGCAGCCTCTTTATCCATGCGCAGTTTCCAGCAGCACGGAGAAATCCCGCGCAGCCCTTGCTAAACGGAACGACGTTCCGTATATAACCTCAACATTCGGAACACCGTTCCGCTTAATCCTTATCCCCTTCACCCCGCAATTTCCAGAGCCCGGAGCTTCATTCCATGAATGATCTCGTCACAAAAGCACGCACCATCCCGACGCCGACCCCGCAAGCAACCATAACCATCAACCCGGTCACGCTGCCGGCGCCCGGTCGAGGCCGCCCGCTCGATCTGCGCATCACCACACCGCTCTCCGGCGACAGCCTGCCGGTCATCCTTCTGTCGCACGGCCACGGCCCCTCGCTCTATATTCCCTCCAAGGACGGCTATGGCCCGCTCGTCGATTTCTATGCCGCCCATGGTTTCGTCGTCATCCAGCCGACCCATGCCAATTCGAAGGTCGCGGGCCTTGGGGTGGATGCGCCCGGCTATCCCTTCTTCTGGCAGTCGCGGCTCGACGACATGACGCTCATCCTCGACAGTCTCGGCACCATCGAACAGACCGTACCGCTGCTATCAGGCCGCCTCGATCACACTCGGATCGCGGCCGTCGGCCATTCGCTCGGCGGCCAGACCGTCGGCATGCTGCTCGGCGCGGGCCTCACGGATACCGCCGATCCGGCCGTTACCCGCATTCGCCGTCCGGAACCGCGCATCAAGGCCGGCGTGCTTCTCGCCGCCCCCGGCCTCGGCGGCGAGAGCCTCAGCGATCACGCGCGGGCAAACTACACCACCCTCAACCCGGATTTCTCGACGCTGACCACCCGCACCCTGGTCGTCGCCGGTGACGCCGACGACAATCCGCATCTGACGCCGCGCGGCGCCGACTGGCATGTCGACCCCTATCGCCACGCCCCGGGGGCGGAAGCGCTGCTGACACTCTTCGGCGGAAAACACGGCCTCGGCGGCATCGCCGGCTATGATGCCAAGGAAACCGACGACGAAGACCCTGATCGCCTCACTGTTACCCAGCGCATAACACTCGCATGGCTGAGAACTGCGCTCGATATCGACGCCAAGAGCTGGCCGGACGCGATGGCTGCGCTTGAGGCCCATGCTGCGGATCTCGGCAAAGTCGAGCAGAAGCAGATGTGAACTGGGTGCCCCGCTGCGGCGCGTGTCTCGTGCCGCAGCGGGACGGTTTGTCAGCAGACCGTTCCCGTGCAAAACTGCGCAGCACCCTTACCGGCACGAACATTTCTCTCGGACCTTGAGGAAGCACCATGATGGACATCACTGCCACTAGCGGTTTTTTCAACCAGGCCGGTCTCTTCCTGCTCGGCTTATCGGTCCTCGCCGGTCTCCATCTCTTGCTGCGCCGGCGCCAGAGCCGCTGAGCCCTCACACCCGCGCCGTCACCGCATCCCCCACCACATAATCCGCCGCATAGCGATCCTCGCGCAGCGGCTTCACCCGGCGGATGCTCTCCTCATAAAGCGGATGCGCCTTGTAGGCAGCGAGTGCCGCCTCGTCCTCGAATTCGCCGTAAACCACCAGATCGATGCTGCGGTGAAAACGGTCGGTCTTCACATTCGTGCCGATCTCCAGCCGTGTTGCACTCGGGATCTCCGTCAAGATCGATAGCCCCGCACGCACGGCCTCGAGATGTTCGGGGCTGACGGTGAAGAAGACGATGTGGCGGATCATGAGGCACCTCAAAGAGCTATTGCAGCGCAAAAGCCGATAGCATCGCGCGGGCCTCCGCTCAATGCGCCGCTTGGCCGCCTCACACCACCAGCCCCGCCCTGACAGCCGCGTCGAAGATCCTCGCCGTCACCGCGATCTTTTTCGCCCGGTCGGTGCCGTTGACGATCTTTCGCGCCCCCGTCCAGTCGGCCTTGGTGCCGGAGAAAAAGTCGGAGAGCCTTGCCCCCGAAAACAGGCCTTCGGTCATGCCGACCACCAGGATGGTGGCGGATACGTCGAGCCTGAGCGCCAGATCCGGCTCGGCCACGAGGTCGAGCCCGGTCACCCGGCTCATCTTCGCGTAGTTCTCGCGATGGGTGATCTGCACAAGACCCCGCCCATAATAGCTGCGGCCCGCCGCATCGCGGCGCCAATAGGGTGTCGTCACCGTCGGCAGCCTGCCCGCCCGCCAGGCCCGTTCCAGCCGGTTGACGGCCTCCGCATCGTCAGGCGCAAAGGTCTCGCGCACCGCCTGCATGGTGCCGCCGGTCTCGTGATGCGCGGTCGCCAGCATATAGGCGAGCCAGCGCGGATCGCCCCAGCCGCGCGCCGAAAACCGCGTCAGCACCGCCTCCACGCCGTCCACCTGCCCTTGAGAAAGCCGCCCGCCGAACACGGCATTGCGCAGCCCCGCGAAGACGATTCGCCGGTCGATCCGCATGATGAAATCCTCGATGTCGGGAAGAAAGCTGCCGGCTACGCCGTATCGGGCGCTGCGGCCCTGCGAAAAAGTTCGGAATTAAAACGATTGAAGAAATTTCAATCGTTTAGAGCTCGTTCCGTTCATATTTACAAAGGTTTAACGCTGTGGAACTTTCAGCCTACAGACACGTTTGGAGGCCAGACTTCCAAACCCGAGGAGGGAAGACATGCAGACGAACACTTCGACCAAGACCGCCGCCCCGGCAACGATCCCGGCCCATGTCCTGCAGCGCCTCGAAAACGAATGGCGCCAGGTCCGCCAGCCGGCAGCCCCCGCAACGGCTGCGAAGTAAACCTACCCACCGCATTGCGTGATCAACCGGCGTCCGAAAGGGCGCCGGTTTTTTCGTGTGGTGGATAATGGAACGGATCCCCTCACTTGCGAAATCTGAAGTTTAGCCGGCTTGCGCTCGCCAAAGCCTTCGATTTCGCTTTCTCCCCCACAGTGGGGGGAGAGGGAGCGCGGGGCCAGCCGCATCGACACCTCTCCCCCTTGTGGGAGAGGTTACAAAATCGAGGGCTTAGCCCGATCAGGGCTAAACCTCAGATTTTGTTGGTGAGGGGACCCGTTCCGTTAGCACCACACCTCTTGTCCCCACACCCCAAAGGCGCATACTGAGCCAATCCAACAGGCCAGTCCCATGCGCCACGAACCAAAACCCCTTGCTCGAGCCCGGGCGCGCCAGATGCACGCCGACCCGACCACACCCGAAGCCATGCTCTGGCGCGCGCTCCGCGACCGCCAGCTCTCCGGCGCCAAATTCCGCCGACAGGTACCGTTGCGCGGCTACATCCTCGATTTCGTCTGCTTCGAAGCCAGGCTGATCGTTGAGGTCGACGGCGGCCAGCACGGCGACAGCCTCCACGACCTTAATCGTGACGCCCTCTTCCGTGCCGAAGGCTTCCGCATCCTGCGCTTCTGGAACGACGAGGTCCTGCAGCATCTCGACGATGTCTGCCGTCATATTCTGTCGGAGCTGCGCAATTCGGGCGAGTGAGAGTGCCAACGGAACCGATCCCCTCACTTGCGAAATCTGAAGTTTAGGCGGCTTGCGCTCGCCTAAGCCTTCGATTTCGCTTTCTCCCCCACAGAGGGGGGAGAGGGAGCGCGGGGCCAGCTGCATCGACACCTCTCCCCTCTGTGGGAGAGGTTACAAAATCGAGGGCTTAGCCCGATCAGGGCTAAACCTCAGATTTTGTTGGTGAGGGGATCGGCACCATGGGCACATACCCACCTCACACCTCCCTGATCCGCGGCTCGCCACCGCCCTCCAGCATCAGCGCCGTCAGCGCCCAGACCAGCGCATCCAGCCGGTCCGGCGAGCGCCCGTTCGACAGTCCCTCCGGGCCGAAATCACACATCTGGTCCTCGAGTTCGGTAAACCGCCCCGCATGCAAAACCCGCCCCTGCTCGTAGAGCGCCGCCACCGGTTCGGCGCGCAGGAACTTGCCGCGCGTTGCCCGGACCGTCGTCACCGGCAGCCGCGCCTCGATGCCCTCGAGCAAGGCGCGCACCATGTCGCCGCCCTGGTTCACTTCGGCCACCACCCGGTCGGCCTCGAAGCGCCGATAGGCCGACACCACCGCCCGCGCCCAGCCGGCCGGGCCGGTGCCCTCCACCGAACAATCGGACAGCACCACCGCCTGGCCATTCTCCTTCAGCCCGGCCACCACGATGCCGCAGCAGGCAGAGACCCCGCCGGCCGGCGGATCGACCGCAACCACGATGCGCCGCAAGGGCTCTGAGAGCTTCACCACGATCTCATCGAGCCGCGCGCGCTTCCAGAGCGCATCCGGCCGGTCCTCGATCAGCTCGCCATCGAGCTCCTGCCGCCCGAGCCTTGTCCCGCCATAACGGGCGCTGAGCGCGCTCAGGAACCCCGGCGCCAGATGCCTCGCATTGGCCGCCGTCGCCATCCGGGTCAGCGCCGTTCCCTCATCCGCCATCAGCCGCTTCAACAGCGGCAAGGGCCGCGGCGTCGTCGTCACCACCTGGCGCGGATCATCACCCAACCTCAGCGCAAACTGCAGCATGTCGAAGGTCTCGTCGGCATGTTTCCACTTGGCGAGCTCGTCGCACCAGGCGAGGTGAAACTGCGGCCCACGCAGGCTTTCGGGGTCTTCGGACGAGAAGATCTGGGCGATCGCCCCGTTCGGCCATACCAGCCGTCGCCGCGAAATTTCCACCTCCGGCCGCATCCGCCTGGCGATCCTTGCCAGTCCCGAGGCGCCGTCGATCATCACCTCACGCGCATCGCCGAGCGTCTCCGCCACCAGCGCAATGCGCAAATCCGTCCTTTTGCCCGCCGCCAGCACCTGCGCCTGCACCCATTCGGCCCCCGCCCGCGTCTTGCCCGATCCCCGCCCGCCCAAAATCAGCCAATTGCGCCAGTCTCCGTCAGGCGGAAGTTGTTCGGGCCGCGCCAGAAGCAGCCAGTCACGGGAGAGAAAGGCGAGATCGGAAGGTGAGAGCTGCGAGAGGTTGAGTGGTCCCTCCGGGCGAGCAGCGACACCTGCACCATCCTCAATCGCCCCTGCCGTCACCCTCACGTCCCGCACCCGATGCCCTATGCCAGCCACAACAACCTCTGGAGCATCAAGCCCCGCCGCCGCCCAGCTTTCGGGCGCCATGGTCGTGGAAACAGTCTCCAGAGCGGCTGTGGTCCTCCTGCCATTCACGGCCAGCGCCTCGGCTTCCACCGCGACCTGCCCGATCATGACGGATGCGGCCCGTTCAGTCTCGACCACCCGATCCCTCATCCGCCGCCCCAGCGATTTCGGCGTCATCGGCAGTCTCCTTGGGCGATTATGCAAAACAGCGTCAGCCCTCAGGGCGCCCCTCATGCCGAGGTGTTCGCAACAGCTAGTTACGAAGCATCCGTTTGATCCGGTGCCTGTGTAACCGATCCCCTCACCAACAAAATCTGAGGTTTAGCCCTGATCGCTCTCAAGCCCTCGATTTTGTAACCTCTCCCACAAAGGGGAGAGGGGTCGTCGTCGCCAGCCCCGCGCTCCCTCTCCCCCCTTGTGGGGGAGAAAGCGAAATCGAAGGCTTAGGCGAGCGCGAGCCGCCTAAACTTCAGATTTCGCAAGTGAGGGGACCGGTTCAGTTGGCAAGCCTCCTTCAGCATCAGACCTCGAAAGCTTGGCTCAATCACCCCTCACGGCGGCCCCCGCCCCTCGGCGAGGCCAGCCACCTCCGCCAACCTCGCCGCCACCGCCGCCTCCAGCCGTGCCGCCACCTCAGCCTCGACCCGTGCCGCAATCAGCGCCTGGACCTCGCCGCGCAAAACCTCCGGATCGCGCGCCTCGATCAGCCGTTCCTCGGCATCCAGTCGGTCGCGCTCCATCTGGCGCAAAAGCGCATCGATCTTCTCCAGGGTGCGCACGATCAGCGCAATCGCATCGGTCGCCGCCTTGATGTCGGCCCGCGCCAGTTTCGCCAGCGCCTCGTCGGCCCCGTCGATCAGGATCTCGGCCCCGGCCCTGAGGCGCCGAAACAGCTCGAACTGGGCGCGCATCTCGGTGGTGAATTCGTTGAGCAGGGTCACCAGATCGCCAGCGCCCGCCGCCTTCACCTCGATGACATCAGGCAGCGCCTCCTCCAGATCCCCCCGTCGATCCTCGCCCAGCATGGCCCCCCCCCGAAACGAAAGAAGGGCCCGCCAAGCGGACCCTTCCCAAAACCTCTCCGGATCACCTTGGCCCTCAAGGCCACAGCTTCCCGATCATGTCAAAACCCTATCCGACGACCGTCACGGCGTCAAGGATTATTTTCCTATTTTGGTTATGACCCACGTCCCCCCTTGCGGGGGAGGACGGAAAATCGAAGGCTTAGGCGAGCGCAAGCCGCCTAAACTTCAGATTTTCCAGGAGAGGGGCGCAGTTCCGTTGCATCTGCCTTACCGAGCCCCCCTCACCCTGCCTTCGACCTGTTGCGCCCCGCGTTCTTCGCCTCGTAGAGCGCCAGATCCGCCCGGGTGATGAGATCGCGCGCTTCCCGCACGCCGCCCTCGCCGGTGCCGGCATAGCCGACGGAAACAGTGACGGTCGTAAGCCCGTCGGCGCGGGCCGGATGCGGGATCGAAAGCTCGCGCACGGTGCGGACCAGCCGGTCGGCCAGGAAGGCGCCGCCGGTCTCTTTGTCCACGGCAAAGAGCAGCGTGAACTCCTCGCCGCCATAGCGGGCGGCAAAGCCCTCGTGACGGGCGGCGAAGGTTGCGAGCGTCGAGGCGATGCGGCGCAGGCAGTCGTCGCCGGCGACATGGCCGAAGCGGTCGTTGAAGGCCTTGAAGTGATCGACATCGACCATCAGCAAGAGCACGTCGCTGCGGGTCTCGAGCCAGGCATGCAGCGTCTCGTCGAGATGCCGGCGGTTGGCAATCCCGGTCAGCATGTCGGTGAGCGTCAGGTCGCGCAACTGGTCGCCGCGGCGCTCGGCAATGTCGGCACGGTTCTGCGCATCGTAGCGGGCGAGATAGGTGAGACAGCGCTGTCTCTCGACATGCCAGTTGCCGTAGAGCGTGAAGAAGAGGCCGGTCACCACCTGAACGGTCAGGGGAAAGATCAGGTTCTCGTCCAGCCCCGGCTTGGCGTGGATGACAAAAAGCGCCGTCAGGCAGGTACCGGCGGTGAAGATCAGCGCAAGGCGAAAACGCAGCACCAGCAACATGTTGCCGAAGAGCAGCACGAGCGGCAGTTCACCCAGCGTATAGGTCGCATAGCTCGATTGCGAGATGTAAACCAAATAGAGCGGCAGCAGGCTCGCGACGAACATGCCGGCGAGCAAGAGCAATTCGCGGATCGCCGGCGGCACGCGGGGCACGAGATAGAAGATCACCAGCGAGCCCGGCACCAGCACCAAGAGGCGCATGGCGACCGTGAAGGGCTGGATGTCGGCCATCAGGTGCAGGCTGGTGAGATTGTAGATGTTGTAGACGATCAGGCCGACGATGATCGCATGGCGCAGATGCCGGATGCGTTCGGCGCCGAAATCCCGTTCCTCTGCGCGTTCCACTTCGGGCGCCATGCGCAACAGCCAGTTCAACCGCCCTCTTGCGCCCGTCTCCGTCTGCATGCCCCCGCCATTGCTCCCTCGCGACGCTCGAACAGCGCCGCATCGGGTTTCACCATGGCGGAAGGCGGCAAATTTTTCGCTAATTTAGAGCGCGCAAAATGAAGCTGGCCCGGTATTTTTTGGGCCGCGACCTAGCGCCGTCGCACCAGACTTTGCCCCTGCTTGACCCCAGCTCGGGGCCGGGTTGCGCCTGCCTTCAGGCCTCCGGCCCGCCGAACTGCTCCCAGGCGGCCATGGCGTCGCCGGCATACATCAGCGAGGGGCCACCGCCCATATAGACGGCGAGCCCCAGCGCCTCCTCGAATTCCGCCTTTGTGCAACCAAGCTTGATCAGCGCTTCGGTGTGAAACCCAATGCAGCCGTCGCAGCGGGTGGAAATCGCAATGCCGAGCGCTACCAGTTCCTTCACCTTTTTCGACAGCGCCCCATCCTTGGTCGCCGCGCCCGCCATGGCTGAAAAGCCCTGCATCACATCGGGAATGTCCTTGCGCAGGGTCTTGATCCCGCTTGAGATATCGCGGGTGATGGCGATGTAGTCCTTGCCCATGGCGGCGCCTCCAAAATATATACGATACTACATATATATTGAGGTTCGATGAGATTGCAAGACGTTCAGCGAGTACCGAATAGAATGCAAGTCGCCTATCTGCCGATCAAGCCCTTGCCTGTTCGACCTGCCCTCTTCCAACTATTCACTATTCGCTATTCCCTCCACCCTCACACTTCCCGCACCGGCGTATAACCCGCCTCGCGGATCGCCTGTTCGGCAAGGATCGCATCGCCTTCGACAAAGGCCTTGCGAGCTGCGAGATCGATGGTCACCGCGCTTCCCGGCAACACCTCCGCCAAGGCCTTGACCACGGTCTTCTCGCAATGCCCGCAGGTCATGTCCTCGATCTTGAAAACCGTCTGTCCAATCATGGTCTTGTCCTTTCCATTTGCCGACCGCTTCAAGCCGTCGCTTCCGATCCCTTTCTGCACCTTCCCATGGGGGCAAGGTCAATCCCCGCAGCAGTCCCCGGCCTTGTCCTTTCCGGCGGTCTTTTGCCGCAGCGGCTTGCCCTCGAGATCGGCGAGGATCGGGCAGGTGGGTCGATCATTGCCGAGGCAGCGCTCGGCGAGATGGGCCAGCGTGTCACGCATCGCCTGCATCTCGGCGATCTTCTGTTCCAGCTCCTCGACATGGGCGAGCGCCAAGGCCTTCACCTCGGCACTTGCCCGCTCCTTGTCGTCCCAGAGCTTCAACAGCCGCTCGGTCTCTTCAAGCGAAAAGCCGAGATTGCGCGATCGCCGCACGAAACGCAGCCGGTTGACGCTGTCGGCATCGTAAACCCGGTAGTTCGAGGCCGTTCGCCCCGCCGGCGCGATCAGCCCGATCTCCTCATAGTAGCGGATCATCTTGGCCGAAACGCCCGAGGCATGAGAGGCTTCGCCGATATTCATCGTCATCGTCGTTTCTCCTTTCGTCGCCGCCCCCACAGGGGGAGAGGCGGAAATTGCCGGCCTCCGCCCACGCCACCCTCCCCTTGAGGGGGAGGGTCGGAGCGAAGCTCCGGGGTGGGGTGACCCAGCGGCGCACATCAACTCACCCCACCCGCGCGTTCCGCGCGACCTCCCCCTCAAGGGGAGGTCAAGAACCCCGTCACCTTCGCCGTCCGCAACCGCAATGCATTCGTCAACACAAACACGCTCGACAACCCCATGGCCGCCGCCCCCAGCATCGGCGAAAAGGTGATGCCGAAGAGCGGATAGAGCAGCCCCGCCGCCACCGGGATCAGCGCAACATTGTAGCCGAAGGCCCAGAACAGGTTCTGGCGGATATTGGCCATGACCTTGTCCGAGAGCTCGATCGCATGCAGCGCACCCATCAGGTCGCCGCCGACCAGCACGACATCGGCGCTTTCGATCGCCACGTCGGTGCCGGTGCCGATGGCAATCCCGGCATCCGCCGTGGCGAGCGCCGGCGCATCGTTGATGCCGTCGCCGACAAAGGCGACCTTCTCACCCTTCGCCTGCAGCGCCTTGATCGCGCTCACCTTTCCCTCCGGCAGCACTTCCGCCACCACAGCATCGATGCCGGCCTTCCTCGCCACGGCCTCTGCCGTGCGCCTGTTGTCGCCGGTCACCATCATCAGCTTCAGACCGCGGGCCTTCAGGGCTGCAATCGCCTGTTCACTCGTCTCCTTGATCGGATCGGCGACCGCAATCGCCGCTGCCAGCTTGCCGTCGATGGCAACGTAAAGCGGGCTTGCGCCTTCATCGGCAAGACGGGTGACGGCGGCGGTGAGATCCGATGTCTCGCCCTCTGCCATCACCCCGAGCTTCACCATGAACCGGTCAGCCCCCGCTGCAATCTTCCGCCCGTCAACGATCCCGGTCACGCCAAACCCTGCCACCGCCTCGACATTCTCCACGGCAGACAGGGCGATCCCCCGCGCCTCCGCCGCCCGCACGATGGCATCCGCCAGGGGATGCTCCGAGCGCGCCTCAAGGCTTGCGGTCAGCCGCAGCACCTCGGCCTCGTCGAACCCCTCTGATGTCACGATCTCGCTCACTTCGGGCTTTCCGGCCGTGATCGTGCCGGTCTTGTCCATCACCACCCAGTCGATGTCCGCCAGGCTCTGCAGCGCCTCCCCCTTGCGGAAGAGCACGCCGAGTTCGGCGGCGCGGCCGGTTCCGACCATGATCGAGGTCGGCGTGGCGAGCCCCATGGCACAAGGGCAGGCGATGATCAGCACGGCCACCGCCGCCACGAGCCCGTGCGTATAGGCGGGCTCCGGCCCGAAGATCAGCCATAGGAAAAAAGTCACAACTGCGATACCAATGACTGCCGGCACGAACCAGGCGGTCACCTCATCGACCAGTTTCTGGATCGGCAGTTTCGCCCCTTGCGCTTCCTGGACCATGCGGATGATGCGCGAGAGCATCATATCGGCGCCAATGCCTGTCGCCTCGAAGCGGAAGCTCCCCGAACCGTTGACCGTGCCGCCGATGACGGTGGCACCCGGCCCCTTTTCGACAGGGATCGGCTCGCCCGAGATCATCGCCTCGTCGACGGCGCTTGCCCCGTCGATCACCCGGCCATCGACCGGAATACGCTCTCCCGGACGGACCACGACGGTGTCACCGAGCTTCACCTCCGACAGCGGCACGTCGCGCGTCGCCCCGTCGCGCTCGACCCGCGCAGTCTTTGCCTGCAGGCCTGCCAGCTTGCGGATCGCAGCCCCCGTCCGGCCCTTGGCGCGCGCTTCCAGCAACCGGCCGAGCAGGATCAGCGAGACGATGACGGTCGCGGCCTCGTAATAGACATGCCGGGCATCGACAGGCAGGATTTCAGGCGCAAAGGTGGTCACGACGGAATAGAGATAGGCGGCGCCCGTGCCGATCGCGACGAGTGCGTTCATATCGGGCGCCAGACGCAAGAGCGCCGGAATGCCCTTCAGATAGAAGCGCCGCCCAGGGCCGGCGAGAACCGCCGTCGCAAGCGCAAACTGCAGGAGATACAGACTGTTGCCGGGGAAAATCTGCATCAACACATGATGCAGCGGCGGATAAATATGCGCGCCCATTTCCATGACGAAGAGCGGCAGTGTCAGGACAAACGCGATCAGGAAATCGCGCTTCAGCCCCGATATCTCCTTCTCCCGGCGCGCCTCGCGGCTGTCGTCGGCCTGGCCTGTCGAGACCGCCGGATGCGCCGCCCCGGGAACCTCACCGGGTCTGGCCTGGCCAGCGCCCCCCTGCCCTTGTTCGGCCGCGGCTCCATCCATCGAAGCACCGACGAGCCTGACCGCATAACCCGCTTTGGCCACGGCTGCGGTAAGCGCCGGCAAGGCATCGGCCCCGCCCAGCACCTTCACCACCGCCTCGCCGGTCGCCAGATTGACGCTTGCGCTCTCGACGGCGACAACGGATTTCAAGGCCTTCTCGACCCGCGACACGCAGGAGGCGCAGGTCATGTCCTCGACCTCCAGCACCAGCGTCTCGGCCTTGGCCTCATAGCCGGCCTTGTCGATCGCTTCGAGCAGAGCGCCTGCCGAGAAGCCCGTTCCCGGGGTCACAGACAACGTCTCGGTCGCAAAATTCACCGCGCTCGCCTCGACCCCCGGCACGGATGCCACGGCCTTTTCCACCCGCCGCACACAGGATGCGCAGGTCATGCCCTCGACAGGCAAAAGGATGGTTTCGTTCTTGTTCTTGGCCACATCTGGCTTGGACTGCATATTCATAGCGGTCACCTCCGCCACCATAGATGGACCTTCCCATCATGGGAGGGTCAAGGGGGTGCTGTGACGATTTCTAGCTCAAAAGGGTTCAGAGGCTATCTGGCCAAACCTGAGCACCATGCAAAACGCGCAAGATACGGATTCAATCAGAAAGAACCGAATAGGCGGCAATATCGGGCGCTCCCGCAATGAACAGCTCTCTGGTCCCGGACACCCGCCCAGTCCGTTCACTCTCCGGAAGCTGGAGAAGTTGACGGATACCCGCCTCGATTTTCGTATCAGTGCGAATTGCTGCAGCCGGATTGTCCTGCTCGATGAAGTCAAAGATCGCCATGCGGTCAGCAATTGCCAGAGCTGACCAGGTGAGCATCAACGTCCAGTATCCTTGGCAAGGGCCGCCGCTCTGCGTTGTGCAAAGATGTCCGCCAAAGCGCCATCCTCGACATCATCGCGCACATCCTCCAGCGCCTCGCGCACCTTGGCGCGGAACCAGGCATCATGAACGGCGGGATCCGAGAGGAGCTCGATCGGCGGCTGCTGCTGCCGGAGGTCTGGATGCGCGCGGAATTGTGGAGCTAAAGGGCTCGGAGGTCCTCGGGCCGCGAAGTAGCCAGCATGACGATGGTTTCCATCATCAGCATGATAAAACCTGGCCCACCGCCCGCGAGCCCCTCAATCCCGTTCCTCTCCAACTCGCATCGGCCAGTCGACCACGTAATCCTCGAGATCCTCGACATCGAGCCCCTCCTCCGAGATCGTCCGGCCGCGGGCGGAAATCCCGGCCTGATGCACCGTTTCCGCACTGCCCGAGACCAGCGGGTGCCACCAATAGAGGTCGAGGCCTTCATCGATCAGCCGATAGCCGCAGGTCGGCGGCAGCCACTGGATTTCGCGCAGGCCCTTGAGCGTCAGCTGGATGCAGTCGGGCACGGTTTCCTGGCGGTTCTCATAGTCGGAGCAGCGACAGCTGTCGCCATCGAGCAGCTTGCAGGCAACCGAGGTGAAGACCACCTCGCCGGTGTCCCAGTCCTCGAGCTTGTTGAGACAACAGAGGCCACAGCCATCGCAGAGGCTTTCCCATTCTGCGTTGCTCATTTCGGCCAGCGTCTTGGTCTTCCAGAAGGGCTGTTCGGTCATCGTCTCGTTCAACTGACTGTGGTCTTTCGGTCTTGCTGTGGCATCTGGCTGCGGTGCTGGCCGCTATCCTCGACCAGTCGGTGGCCGGGGTGCAACGCCCGCCGCCAAAAGCGCGTCCGGGGCCGCGCCGGGTTCACCATGGCCGGCGAAACCGCTTGTTCTTTTACGGCAAATCGACCATCACTCACATAATGACGACACGCCCGTAATCTCTCCGGGTCCTGATCCCAATCGGCGGGCGCGTCAAGGGAGCCGACAACAAGTTTTCGGGAAAAGCCACGGTGGCCGACAACGACAAGCCTGACGATCTTCAGCCTGCGGAGCGCCTCGGCGGCGCCGACAGCGGCGATCGGCCAGCTTCGGGCGCCAGCGCGACAAGCGCCGAAAAGCCACAGAAGCTGAAGCGCCACATCTTTCTCAAGATCGACAGCTGGCTTGACTCGACGCTGTGGAATGCCGGCTACGACCTCGCCGAGGCCTGGGAAGAAATCACCATCTTCTTCCGCCGCTTCCGTGTGCGCGGCCTCAAGAAGCTCGGCTTCGAGATCGCCGGCGAAGCCATGACACTCGGCACGGCGGGCATGGTGCTCTTGCTCGCGCTTGCCCAGCCGGCCTTCGAGGAAACCAAGAAGGACTGGCGCAACCACGACAATTTCGCCGTCACCTTCCTCGATCGCTACGGCAACACGATCGGCCATCGCGGCATCATTCATGAAAACTCCGTTCCGGTCGACGAACTGCCGGACCATCTGGTCAAGGCGGTTCTGGCGACGGAAGACCGGCGCTTCTTCGATCACTTCGGCATCGACTTCATCGGTCTTGCGCGCGCCATGACGGAGAATGCCAAGGCCGGCGAAGTGGTGCAGGGCGGCTCGACGCTGACGCAGCAGCTGGCGAAGAACCTCTTCCTCACCAATGAGCGGTCGATCGAGCGCAAGATCAAGGAAGCCTATCTCGCGCTCTGGCTCGAGGCGAACCTGTCGAAGAAGGAAATCCTGTCGCTCTATCTCGACCGCGCCTATATGGGCGGTGGCACGTTTGGCGCAGCAGCCGCCTCGCAATTCTACTTCGGCAAGAACATCACCGAAGTGACGCTTGCCGAAGCGGCGATGCTGGCCGGCCTTTTCAAGGCGCCGGCGAAATATGCCCCGCATGTCAACCTGCCGGCGGCGCGTGCCCGCGCCAACGACGTTCTCACCAACATGGTGCAGAGCGGGCTGATGACCGAGGGCCAGGTGGTCGCGGCACGCCGCAATCCGGCTTCCGTCATCGACCGCGACGAGAAGGATGCGCCCGACTTCTTCCTCGACTGGGCCTTCGAGGAGGTGCAGCGCATCGCCGCCCGCTTCAAGGATCATACGCTGGTCGTGCGCACGACAATCGATCTTGGCCTGCAGCAGGCAGCCGAAGAGGCGGTCGCCTCGTCTCTACGCGAATATGGCGAGAGCTACAACGTCAAGCAGGGCGCCCTGGTGATGGTCGAAAACGGCGGGGCGGTGCGCGCCATGGTCGGCGGACGCGACTATGGCGAGAGCCAGTTCAACCGCGCGACAAGGGCGCTGCGCCAGCCCGGTTCGTCCTTCAAGATGTACACCTATGCGCTGGCCATGGAGAACGGCTATACGCCGGAAACCGTGGTTGTCGATGCGCCGGTCGCCTGGGGCAACTGGAGCCCGCAAAACTACGGTCGCAGCTTTTCCGGCCGGGTGACCATGGAAACGGCGCTGGCGAAATCGATCAACACGATCCCGGTCCGGCTCGCCAAGGAAAAATTCGGCATCGACGCGATCATCCAGACGACCAAGGCGATGGGTGTGGAGACGCCGATCAAGAAGGACGTGACGATCCCGCTCGGCACGTCGGAAGTCACCGTCATGGATCAGGCGACCGCCTATGCCGTGCTACCGGCCGACGGTTATGCCTCGCGCCGCCACGGCATCGCGCAGATCGTCAATTATGCCGGCGAGGTGCTTTACGACTTCGAGCGCGACGCGCCCGCGCCCGAGCGCATCCTGTCGGAACAGGCCGCCCGCTCGATGAACCAGATGATGACAAAGATCCCCTATATCGGCACGGCACGGCGCGCGGCCGTCGACGGGATCCTGACCGCCGGCAAGACCGGTACGACCCAGGCTTACCGCGATGCCTGGTTCGTCGGCTATACCGGCAATTACACCGCCGCCGTCTGGTTCGGAAACGACGACTACACCTCGACCAACAACATGACGGGCGGCTCGCTGCCGGCCATGACCTTCAAGAAGCTGATGGATTATGCCCATCAGGGCATCGACATCAAGCCGATCCCCGGCGTCGACCAGCCGATGCCGGAGAGGGAAGCCAAGCCCGAAGTCGCAGATGCCGCCAATCCGGATGCTCTGCCGCCGATGGTGCGTCCGCGCTCGCTGTCATCGCAATCGACCCGCCTGATCCGGGAGCTTGCGACACGGCTGAAATCTGCCGACGCGCTTTCGGCACCGGCGGGCACGGCACAGGCTGCGATAGAGCCCGAAACGACCGGCTCGACCGGTCGTTAAGACAATCACAAGTTTACTTCATCTCAAGCACGGTGGCTGCGAATCACGACAGCGGCGCGTCGGCTTTCGGCACTCTGTGCGTCCCATCGAGGCACAGGCCTGCGCCCGCCCTTCCCTACCATCCTGAATTGAAACAGGTTGCAGTTTCCAAGGCGTTCCAGGTCGTCAAGCGTTCACCAACGGTTAACCATGTCCCTTGTGTTCATCCATGATTTCTCGTATTGGCACATCGCCTTCACCCCAAATTAAGGGGGCCAAACATACATTTCGGCTGTTTCGACGGTTCATATATTTCAATCGGTGATTGGACATCCATGATGAGATGGCTCGGACTTCCCGCTAGGCCCCGATTGACGGTGGAGCAATATGCGGCGTTTCTCGAAGATCGCGCAGCTTTGCGCAGCCGAATGCTGAAGGCTGCCGTTGTCTGTGTTCTGATCTTCTATCTCACCTGCTTTCTCTTCGATCTGTGGTTGCTCGGCGATGTCACCATGCTGTCGGCGGTTTTGCGCTTCGGCGTGATGCTACCGATCGCGATTGGCCTGCTCGTCTACATTGCCGGCAATCATCCGATCGAGAAGAAGGAGATCGCGGCGATCCTCGTCGCGCTTCTCGCCAATGTCTGCTGGTGCGCGATCCTCGTTTCCAGTTCGAGCCCGGGCGTGCTCACCTATTTCTATGCGGCCGCGACCTTCCAGATGGCAATCACGATTGCCGCTGCCTCGCCGTTCCGTCCGGCGCTGCGCGCCAGCATATTCACCTTCTGCCTCAACTATTCGGTCATCTGGTTCCTGGAGGGGGCCAGCCCCTCCTATGTCATCCAGCATCTGGCGGTCTACATGCCGACGGTGTTGATGACGCTGCTGGTCTCCTATCAGCTCGAGGTGGAGGCGCTTACCAGCCATCTGCAGATGCAGGAAAACGAAGCGCTTAAGCGGGAGTTGTCGCGGCAGAACAAGGATCTCGCCCGGCTCTCGGTCACCGACCCGCTGACCAGGCTTGCAAACCGTCGCGGCACCGAGATGGAGTTGATGCGGCTTGCGACGGACGTGCCGGACGAGGCGCGGCGCGTGGTGCTGCTGGTCGCCGATGTCGATCACTTCAAGGCCTATAACGACGCCTATGGCCACGGCGCGGGCGACGAATGTCTGAAACGGGTGGCCCGCGCCATGCGCCGGGCCCTGCCGATGGAGGCGCATCTCGCTCGCCATGGCGGCGAGGAATTCCTCGCCATCTTCTCCGACGCCGACAGGGACATGGCACCGACGCTGGCCGAGAGCCTGCGCCGCGCCGTGCGCCAGCTCGGCATCGCCCACGGCTTTACCGGCGACCGGAACACCTATGTGACGATCAGCGTCGGCGCGGTCTCAGGGACGATCCAGTCCGAGGGCGACTTCGAGCGCCTGCTCGACATGGCCGACCGCGCGCTCTACGCCGCCAAGGCCGACGGCCGCAACACCTGGCGCGTCAGCCTCGATGAGGACGAGGCGCGGGTGGTGGCGTGAGAGTGATTGCGGGGCTTTCGCCGACTGCGTCTCCCCTGTTGCCGCCGCGAGTTCTGTTGCGTCCGGCCCTCTTGGCTTCGTAAAGCAGCTTGTCGGCCCGTTCATACAAAGTGGGAAAGCCTTCATCGCCGGAGATCGAGGTGATGCCCATGCTTGCAGTCACGGCCCGGGCGAGTGCAGGAACGGCGCTGGCGACGGTCGTCGGGATCGCCTGGCGGCGAAGCTCCGCCTCTCCATCGACGTCATGCCCGCGCAGCACCAGCAGGAACTCTTCGCCACCCAGGCGATAGGCGCGGACGTCCGGCCCGGCCTTGAGTGCGGCAGCGACTGCCTTCAGCACCTCATCGCCAACACCATGCCCGTAGCCATCATTGATCGCCTTGAAATGATCGACGTCGATGACAGCCAGTGCGGTAAAGCGGTCGGTGCGAAGCTGCTCGAAATGGCGCTCGATAGCGCGTCTGTTGAGCAAACCCGTCAACGGATCGGTTTCAGACAGACGCTCGAGCAGCTCCGCCTCGTTCAGCGCACGATCTCGCTCACGTCTGATCAGTACAAACCGATCTGCCACGCCAAGCGTTGTGAGCAGCACTTCAAACATGCAGCCGAAATAGAACAGCAGCATGGCATCCTGGCTGGGCAGTCCCGGCATTACGCCCGTCACCAACCGTATCAGTCCGACCAGTATCAATGGCGCGTAGCCAATGGCCTGGAACCTTGCGGCGCGGCTTCCGCGGCGCAATGAGTCGATCATGGAGAAGAGAAAGACGGCAAGAACCGGGGTAAATGCTGCCGTGTAGACGGTCGATTGCACCGGACGGGCCACGAAGGGGAAGCTCGCGTGGAAGACACTGAGGAAAATCGCCCATGCGGCACAATAGGGAAGGATGCGCCGCAGGAGCGGATGCAGCATTCCTTGCTCGATGAAGCTGTAGGTGAACATCGCGCCTGAAGCGATCGTCAAACCGAAGATCAGCGTCGTCATCCAGCTTAGCGTCATGGGCGGGGGATCGAAGAACACGACCGACAGACCTGATGTAACGACAAGCGTCATCAGCAGCGACAATGTCAGCACCGAGTGCCAGAGAACGAAGGGTTGCCGGAGGGCTCGATAGAATGCTGCATTGAAAATGAGGGGCATGACGAGCATGCCGGAGAGCCCGGCCATCAACAGCAGAAACCGCAGATCGTCACGGCCAGCGCCTGCGTCCACAGGTGAAAGATAGGCTTGCTCCAATGTCATCTGGTGAGAGGGCAGATCAACGACCGCGACGACATGCCGGGTCATCTCCGTGACATCAGGCAGGGCTGCATTGAAGTAGCCACCAGCCATCGAGCTGCGCAAGGAGGCGGAAGGATAGGACCTCTGGCGAATTCCACCATCCTTGTCGATCGCCAGCAGATGCACGGCTTCGAGCGCGCTTCGCCTCGAGAGAAGATATCGCGGCGGAGTCCTATCGGGTTCGATATCGAAGCGAAGCAGCACACGCTCGGCAGCGATCGAGAACGCCTGGCCCGCGCCGGAGCAGGACCATCTTTGTTCATCGCGCGCCACCGCAACGGGATCATCCGAAAGCGTGGCTTCAGCCCAGCAGGACGGGCGAAGGCTGGTCGTATCGCTCGCATAGGCGGTGTCGGCACCCAGTTTTGCCAGTACCACCAGAAACAGACATGCCAATAAATTTTTAAAGAAACCGTTGGAAATCATGGACTTTTCGATAGCGGAGAAAGCTTTTGATGCCGTTAAGAGGGGCATCTGCTTCTGGCTGCGCCAAATCAGGTATTCGGAGCCAAGAGGCGGTGTTGGCGCGTGTCGGGCATGGTTGAGGACGGCCCGGAGCAGACATACGCGGCATGTGGTATCGGAAAGCCAGACGCATCAATGATATCATCGTCCGCGATGCGAAGGGCCGTTATTCCTAACTGAGTAATGCGGCAGTCGAGTAGATAGAAAGGCAGAGGATGGGAATGCAGCATTTTCCCGATGATGCGTGGGATGCCTGGACACCGGAACTGCTTTTCCAGCGCTTCCGCTACCAGAGTTCACCCTGGTATGTGGTCGGAGGCTGGGCACTGGACCTGTGGCAGGGCTACCAGTCTCGCGATCATGAGGACCTGGAGTTCTGCATACTTTCGGATGATCTCGATCTTTTTCGCGCCCAGTTACCCGAGCTAGATTTCTTCGAGGTCCATAACGGCATGTTTGCTTATCTTGCTCCTGAAATGAGGCCTCGACCAGAGACCCACCAATTGTGGGGAGCCGACACGGCCAACGCTTGCTGGCGAATAGACATGATGATCGAACATGGCACCCCGGAAATCTGGATTTACAAGCGCGACCCATCGTTGCAGTTGCCTAGATCGACTGTCGTTCGAGAAACACCATCCGGAATTCCTTATCTCGCTCCTGCTCTCGTCCTTTTGTTTAAGGCAAAACACATTCGGCCCAAAGATGCTGCAGACTTCCAGGCTGCGTTGCCGAAGCTTCACGTTCAGGAAAAAGCCGACCTACGATGTTGGCTGGAGGCGATGTATCCCGGACATCAATGGATCACACAGCTTTAAGGAAAGACAGGATGACCGCTGTTGGCGCAAAGCCGCCTTCTGCTCTGCCCCCCACGACCACCCGCCTTGATGCGCTCCCCCTCCGGCGTTAGGTCCGCAGGTCAATCATGCGAGGGGGCGAGCCAGTGTCGCGGACCGACTATCAGACTGCCGTGCATCAAATCGCCATCCTGGAGGCGCTTGCGGCCTATGATCCGCATGTCGCGGGGACGCCGCCGCTCGGGGTCGACACCCTGACCAGCGACATCGACATTCTCTGCTGTGCGCCGGATGACGAGGCCTTTGTTGCCGATGTGCTGCGGTTCTATGGCGAAATGAGCGGCTTTCGCATCTGGCAGTGGGTGTCGAAGGAGCGGCCGGTGATCGCGACGTTTCGAGCATGCGGGTGGGATTTCGAAATCTTCGCCAGCCCCCTGCCTGTCGCCGAGCAGTTCGGGTGGCGCCATTTCGAGATGGAACGGCGGCTACTGGGGCTCGGCGGTGACGGGTTCAAAAGCGCCATTCAGGCGCTGCGGCGACAGGGCTTGAAGACCGAACCGGCCTTCTGGTCGGCGCTGGCCCAAGAGGGCGATGCCTATCTCGGCCTGCTGTCTCTGGAACAGGCGACGGATGATGAGCTTCGGGCCAAGCTTGACGCGGCCGGCTTTGGGTCAAGTTGATCCGCGCTGCGGTGCCGGTGGCCTCGGACCTGAGGCGCCAACGGTGCTGGATACGGCTGACCCTGGCGTCCCCTGCCCTCATCCGGCCTTTGGTCCGCTTCTCCCCGCCTGTGGGCAGAAGGCAAGACCTCACCCCTCCTGCGCCTT
The DNA here is from genome assembly GCF_009650195.1 of Agrobacterium sp. MA01. Classification (NCBI taxonomy): domain Bacteria; kingdom Pseudomonadati; phylum Pseudomonadota; class Alphaproteobacteria; order Hyphomicrobiales; family Rhizobiaceae; genus Agrobacterium; species Agrobacterium sp. MA01. Next base: position 1,026,530 of record NZ_CP045854.1, on the reverse strand, counting down.
GCCGATCGGATAGAGGAAGAGCCGTGTCTTGCGGGCATCGGACAGTTCCCAGATCTCGTCGGGATCGACATCCGGCACGGGAAAACTGTTGGAGACGAAGAGGCTGCCAGGCTTCATTTCGCTGGACAGCTTCTGCCAGAGGGCGGCCATGGGGGCGGGCGAGAGGAAGGCATAGACCAAGTCTTCCTGCGCGACATTCGTCTTCCAGAGATCGCCACGGCGGATCTCGCCCTTGCCCGAGATACGCGACATGAGGCGGGCTGCGAGATAGACGGCCGGCGCGTTCTCCACACCGCGCGCCCGCCTTCCCTCGCCGTCCAGCGCGCGGACCACGCCGCCAAGGCCGCAGCCGAGGTCGAGCATGCGGGTCGCGCCACGATCGCGCATCATGTCCTTCAAGACCGAGGCTGTTTCGGGGTTGGTGAGATAGAGCGGCACGCGGCCGCGGGTGGTGTTGGAAAAGACCAGCGCCAGTAGGAGGAAGGCAAGGCCGAAGGGCCAGGCCGGCAGATTGCCGAGCAGCATGACCGAGCCCATGGCGAGCGGAAAGAGGAAGGCGATCAGCAGCCACCAGCGCGGAAGGCGCAGAAGCGCACAGATCAGTGCGGCAAGCGCGCCCTGGAGCACGAGCGCGATCGCGATCAGCGGCAGGCGCTCGACCGAGGTCGACAGCGGCGCTGTCACGGTGGCCACCACCGGCAGGGCGACGACCTGGGCGAGAAGCGCGCCGAGGATCGGCGTCTTGCGGAAAAGGGCGAGCATTCGGTCTCCGGCAGGTTTCGAACCGCGCGACACTGGCAGGTGGTGGGGCGATTCTCAAGGGCGGACCCTGCCCTTGCGGGGAAGCGCTGGAGCAAAGTTCCGGGGTGGGTGGCCGCTTGAGCATGTCTGAGGCGTGCTCACCTCCACGCGCCGCTTCGCGGGCGATCTCCACCCTCATCCTGAGGTGCCCTCACAAGGCGAGGCCTCGAAGGATCGAGGCCTCCGCTTTGCCATCCGCTCTCGTCCTTCGAGGGCCGTTTCGCTCCCGCCTCAGGACGAGGGCAAGCCCACTGCCGGGCTTGGGAATGGGCAAGTAAGGCAAGGTTCGAGTCCGGGCTGCAGGTGGACCGGGTGCGGCGGGTTTGTCGCGCCGGTCTTGCGCCCTCTCTTTGCGGCTGGCATCGTCGCGTGCGACCAGCCAAGGGCGTTCGGTCGCCACAGGTCACTTAGGGAATATGCATGGATTTCATGAGGCTGTTGAAGTCGCTGGAGGAACTGCTCTACGAGCTCGTTTCCTGGCTAGTCTTCTATCCGATGACCTTCTGGCGCGCCTTCACCCAGCCGCTCAGCATGATGCGCTATGCCGATGACGAGCTGGAGGACCGGCCGGAAGACCAGTATGACGATACGATCAGCCCGCCCCTGTTTCTCCTGATCACGCTGTTGCTTTCGCAGGCTCTGTCGACGGCATTTCCTTCCGTGGCCTCGCCGACGGAGGTCACCGCACTCACCCATTCCTTCTCCAACCTGCTCATCGTGCGCGGCGTCATCTTCGGGATCTTTCCGATGGTCATGGCCGTGACGCTGATTCTGCACAAAAGGCTGATCCTGAAGCGGTCGACGCTGCGGCCGCCCTTCTTCAGTCAGTGCTATGTGGCTGCGCCCTTCGTCTTCCTGGTCGGTCTTTCGGTTGATTTTCTGGCCATACCGGGGGAGCGAGGTACCGCCTATGCGGCGGCCGTCTTCGTCGGTGCGGTCGTCTGGTATGGGCAGGCGGAAATCCGCTGGTTCCGCCGCGATCTGGGGATCGGCAGCGCCCGGGCGACGGGGCTGTTTCTGCTCGCCTTTTTCGTGGCGATCACGACCGCTCTTGCCTTGGCGGTCGGTGTGGCGCTGCAACTGCCGCGCTGGATTGCGCCGGGTTGATGATCAGTGCCAGCTGACAGGGCGTTCGTCCCGCTCGCCGTTTTCTGCGGTATTGTCGCCAATCAAAATGCGGCCGACCTCGACTTCCAACTCCGTGCGTTCCCGCGGATCGAAATCTCGATAGCCATGGATCGCCGCGTGGGACCAGAGGATGCGCCCCGACAGCAACGGCGCATCAATCGTCGAGATCACGTGACCCTGCATCGCCACATCGAAGGTGACGAAGCTCTGGCCGCGCACTTCGATCTGCGCGCAATTGGCGATTTCCATGCGCTTTTCGTGCATGACTGTTCTTTGGGCCGTCCATGAACCCTAGAAATGAAGGGTTTTTCTATATTCCTCATATGTGAAAAACCCGCGCATTTCATCCACCAATTTAGGATTTTACCCGTAAAAATTTACAGGCAATGAGCGTTCCCCACCTTATGCGCCGATGGGGACGCGACCTGGGTGTCAGCGGCTGTCGCGCCGTGCGCATGCCCTTCTTCGCACGGCGCGAGGTCGTCTCAAACCTTCACGTATTTCCGCCAGTCGTGCTCTTCCTTGAAGCCGAGCAACTCGCGGATCTTTCGGTTCGACAGCGGCGCGTCGAAGCCGTCGATCTCACCCGTGATCGGCGTGTTCGGCGCCCATTTGGCGAGGAATTCGCGGGTCGGCACGGTCGCGGTGATCGTGTCGTTGACGGCGTTGAAGACCTGGAAACCGAGGCCGTCCTTTGCCACGCAGAGGTCGACGATCTGGCCGAGATCGCGGGCATCGATATAGGCCCAGGCATTGCGCTTGCGGCATGGCGGATCGGCGAGGTAGCCGGGGAAGTTTGCATAGTCCTCAGGCGAAATGACATTGCCGATGCGCAGCGCGTAGACATCGATGCCGAACCGCATGGCAAAAGCGCGGGCGGTCTTTTCGTTGACGACCTTGGACAGGCCGTAAGAGTCCATCGGATCGACGTCATACTCCTCGGTCAGGGGGAATTCCTTGTAATCCTTGTCGCCTTCGGCGAAGCAGACGCCATAGGTGGTCTCGGAAGAGGCGATGATCACCTTCTTGATGCCGAGCTTTGCGGCAGACTCGATGACGTTGTAGGTCGAGACGGTGTTTTCCGCGAAGGTCTTGTTGTCAGGATGCATCAAGATGCGGGGAACCGCTGCGAAATGCACGACAGCATCGGCCGGCTTCGGGCCGCCCGCTTCTTCATAGCCCTCATAGCCGAAATGGCAGGAGAGCGCGTTGAAGACCTCACCGGCATCGGTGACGTCCGTCAGGAGCGTGTGCACGCCCGGCACGTCGAGCACGGCGCGGTCGACATTCAGCACCTTGTGGCCCTTGTCCAAGAGATAGGGCACGACATGGCGCCCCGCCTTGCCGCTGCCGCCGGTGAATACGATCCGCTTGCCCATGGTGATCCTCCTCGTGGATTGGGTTGTCTGACGACCAGATAGCGCGGCGGAGGCAAAAGCGTAAGGGGCCAAAGTGCGTCTTTGAACCCCAAGGGAACCGGAGCCGCCTCCCTCGTGTTTCACCGGACCAATCGGCAAACCAGGAGAGATGCCTTGAAACTCGAGGATTTTGCAGACAGAGAGCCCAGGTTCATTCTGGAGGAGTTTTTCTCGGGCACGCTGCGCGGCTATGGGATGACCATCGGTCGCCTCGGCGGCTTCCAGAACCGGTTCACGATCGACGCCCGCGGGCGCTTCGATACGAGCGCCAATGTGCTGTCGCTGACGGAAGACTATTTCTTCGACGACGGTCATTCCGACACGCTCAACTGGACGATCCTGAAGCGTGGCGAAAACCGCTATGAGGGCCGCGAAACGCTGATCGACGGCACGGCTGAGGGCGAACAGGCCGGCTGCGCCTTCCGCTGGCAATATGCCCGCGACGTGCCGGATGCCGATGGTTCGAAGACGCGGTTCGGTTTCGACGACTGGTTCATCCTGCATGACGAACGCCACATGAGCGTGCATGCCTCGCTCACCAAGCTCGGCGTGGAGGTGGCGACGCTGGAGGCATTTTACGAGAAGGTGGGGTAGTCGCCCGAAAGTCGGAGGCAGGCTTGACGCTCTGCCAGTCCCATACTCTTGTCATGCGGTCAGGCTCTGCTAGTCTCGGATCTGGCCGATGCAGCCTGCCGCTCCGCGGCGCTTATTCCAGAGCGCGATGGTGAACGCATCACGAAACGACGTCCTTATCCTTGCCCTTTCAAATGGTGGCGACGGATCAGCAGATGCGGACACTGATCGGACCGTTTGCCACTGCGGAGGGACGACGATGCGCGACGTGCGTGACGCCAAACTGATGGCCAGATCGCTAAAGGCGGAGCTGGCCAAGAGCAATCTCGAGATCAGCCATTCCCAGGCCCTGGAACTCGTCGCAAGACAGCTGGGCTTCGAACAATGGAACATCCTAGCGGCCCGGATTGAGGCTGGAGAGACGCCGCCGGCCAAGATCTCTTTCGAGCCGCCTATCCCGATTTTCCGCATTTTCGATGTCGACAAGGCGATGGAATTCTACCGCGACTATCTCGGCTTCACCGTCGACTTCGAACATCGCTTCGGCGAGAATTTTCCGCTCTACTGCCAGGTGTCGCGTGGCGCTTGCGTGCTGCACCTGTCGGAGCACGCGGGTGATGCCTCGCCCGGCGCCAAGGCCTTCACCTGGATGCGGGGCGTGAAGAGCTTCCATGCGGATCTGACGGTCAAGGACTATCGCTACCTCAAACCGGGGCTGGAGGACGCGCCATGGGGGCTTCAGATGACGGTGACGGATCCGTTCAGCAACCGCATTGCCTTTTGCGAGCGGGTGTGAGGGCAGAGCGCGCGCCTCTACCTTGACCGCGTCGCCGCCCCTTCCCATCTCCGCTCTAACCACAGATGGAGGATCACAATGGGTTTGTTCGACGGATTGCTGGGCCATGGATCGAGCGTCGATCCTTCCGATCTCGCCAAACGGCTGGATGGCGTGTTGATCGACGGCGAGCGGGTTTCGCTCGCTTTCCGTGTCATCCGCGACGTCTTTGTCTTCACTGACAAGCGGCTGATCCTGATCGACGTGCAGGGCATTACCGGCTCGAAGGTCGACTACATGTCCGTCCCCTACCGCGCCATCACCCGCTTTTCCGTCGAAACCGCGGGCACCTTCGACCTAGACAGCGAGCTGAAGATCTGGGTGTCGGGCAGCCATGAACCGGTGACCAAGACCTTGAAGAAGGGCACGGATGTCAGAGGCATCCAGCGAGCGCTGGCGGCGGGGGTGTTGCGGTAGGCGAACGGGAGCTCGGACCTTTATTCACCAAGCTGTCTACCAGCGCCCGTATCTTGTCTTCCTTCCAAGCAGAGACAGGTGCCGCCCCTCTCTAGCTCAGGCGGCGGATGAGCGGCCGATAATGCTGAAGGACAGCAGACTCATATCTGCAGTTGCACTTCCTCACGACACATCTACACTGCTCATTGGCGGAATTGCTCATTGCCGGCTTGAGATCTATTGCACCAGGTGCTAGCTGATGACATCATATCGGGTGTTCAAGACGGCATGGTTTGCTAGAGCGGCACGGAAAGCCCGGATCGATGATTTGGCTCTATGCTAAGCTGTTGTTCAGACCGTTCGCGGGCAAGCCGATGATCTGAGCGGCGGCGTATTCAAGAAGCGGTTGGACGACAACAGGCACCGCGCAATTCTTCTGACCAAGGCGGGCGAATTCTGGGTGTTCGCCTACCTGTTTGCGAAGCAGGACAGGGCGAACATCGATGACGACGAGCTCAAGGCTTTTCGTTCACTGGCCATGCTTTACCGCCGCAAGACGACGGACGATATAGCAGCGGAATTGGAGAGCGGTGCAATAACGGAGATCTGCAATGACAGCTAAAGCGGACTATAAGTCTGACGCATTCGAGGCGATTCACAGCGCCGTTGCAGGCATGCTGGAAGCAGGCACCATTGACAAGCAGACGATGCGCCGATTTGACGAGACCTGCCTAGTTGTTCCGGACGCCATGTCGCCGGATGCCATCAAGGCGCTGCGCGAGCGCAACCATGTAAGCCAACCGGTTTTTGCCCGTTATCTCAACATCAGCCCCTCTACCGTGCAGAAATGGGAAAATGGCTCGAAACGCCCCAGTGGCCCGGCCCTGAAGCTTCTCGCAATCGTAGAGAAGCACGGGATTGGAGTTCTGGTGTGACAGTAAGCGTTCCGAACTGAGGGGACGAAAGACACTCGGTGCGACGTGCAGCAACGGCTGTGTCAAGTTCCGCCCCCTCCCGCCCCAAACTTCCCTCACTCCCGAATCAGTGATACCCCTCGGGCACTGCCGCCCGGCGCGAATGCGCCTGCATTGCCGAAGGTCTCGACCCGCCCGTGTTTCGTGTTCCCCTCATCGTCGCCACTGCGCTCGTCATCGCCTTCGGAGGCGGGATCCTGTCGGCGTTGTCGATGTTGAATGCGTCGGTCGGGTTCGGGGCCATCGAGGTGGCCGGATGGCGGGCGTTTCCGGCGGCGCAGACGGCGTCTGCCGATCCTTATGCCAAGGCGCACCGGGCCAAGGGCGGGCGGCTGCTTTACGGGTCTGCCGAAGGGCTGCAGTTCACCGCCTCTCGCGACAAGGACGGGTTGACGCTGACGGGGACCTGCTCCTACCGGATGAGCGGGCGCACACCCACGGCGAGGCTGTGGACGCTTTATGCCGCCGATGCCGACGGCAATCCCCTGGATGCAGGTCCCGAACTTCCGGCGGCGAAGAATTCCCAGACTGTTCTCAGGCGCCGTGACGGGACATTCGACATCACGATCTCGCGCACGGCAAAATCCGGAAACTGGCTCGCAATCCCCGATGCCGGCTCATTCCAGCTGGTGCTGACACTGCTAGACACCCCGGCGGCCGCCTCGACGGGCCTGTCCGGTCTTGCCATGCCGGTCATCGAGCAGATCGGATGTGGCCAATGAGCAAGCTTCTCTATGCCATCCTGACCGGTTTCTTCGGTGCGGTGCTCCTGCACATCATCATCATACTCGGCGTGCCGCATTTCACCGGACGCGACGCCTATACAAGGGTGACAGCCGAAGGCTCACCCTTTGTCTTCCACCCGCTGTCAGCTGCGCCCGATGCGGTGGGCCTGTCGAACCTCGATCCTTATCTTCGGGTCGCGGTCTGCCATTTCGACATTGCCCGCCAGCCGCTATCCCTCATTGCCCTTGGCGGCGGCGTCGATTTCTGGTCGGTCGCGATCTACGACCGGGACGCCAACGAAGTCTTCTCGATGAACGACCGCACCTCCGTTGCCGGCGATCTCGACGTGCTGGTCGCGACCCCGGTGCAGGTGGCGCAGCTCCGCAAGACGCCGATCGCGGCGCTCGCCGAAACCATCCTGGTCGAGCATCCGGGCATGGAAGGCTATGTGGTTCTGCGGGTACTGGCGCCGCAGGCAAGCTATGAGGCGGATGCCACGGCGTTTCTCGCCGATGCGGAATGCATGCCGTTTACCGGGCGCTGAACAAGTCTTAGCCGATCGGCCCGTCGCTGAGCACGCTGCCCAAACGGATGACCATCTTGCGATCGAAATGATGGGGACGGGCAAACATCCAGTCGAGCGCCTGTGATGTCGACCAGGGACGCTTGTAGGGACGCACGGATGTCAGGGCCTCGAAGACATCGCAGACCGCGCTCAGTTGAACGGGCAGGCTCAAGTCCTTCTGCTTCAGACCGAGCGGATAGCCGGAACCATCGAGAACCTCATGATGCAGGCGGCAGACGTCGAGAACAACTTGTGGGATCTCCGGATAGGACTTCAGAAGCTGGTAACCCGCCTCCGGGTGGCTGCGGATGACCACGCGCTCGCGGTCCGTCAGATTGCCGGGCTTGTTGAGGATTTCGTTCGGGATCAGCAGCTTGCCGATATCGTGCATTATGCCGGCGACACCGAGGATGCGCACCGTTTCATCGTCCATCTGCAATGAGCGTCCGAGAAGCGTCATCAAACCGCTGACGGCGAGCGAGTGGACATAGGTGGTCTCGTCCTTGCTCTTGAGGCGGGTCACCTCCAGAGCGATCGCGGTGCTGTCGGACCAGAGTTCGCCATTGTCATCTGCGGCGCGTGACAGCTCGGACATGTCGAGGGAGCGGCCGGACACGATATCGCGGAGGCTGGAGCGCAGCGCACTTGCCGATTGGCTGACCGTCCCGCGCACGGCTTCCCTGCGGGCGCGATCGCCTGTTGCGGATTTGGCCGTTGCAGGGGCGACAGCGGGTTTGCGTCCGTCCAGATCAACACCAAGGCTGAGATTGATCGATACGTTGGTCGCGGAGGAGGCGAGGATCGCCGTGATGTCCTTGTCCGTTTTCAGGACGAAGCGGCGTCTTGGGAATTCCTGGCTGGGGCACGCGACGCTTTCAATGAACATTCCCTTGCGAATGCGATCCTTGGCAATCTTCATCAGCATGGGCCGTCGACCTGGCTCCGCAATAGGCGCCCGTACCGAGGGGCAGCGGTTGATCGCGGCGTCCTGCCACGACTTCTTATTTTATCTTATCCTACTTAAACGATTTACAACCGGTGAATCGCTGGAATCGGATTGACGACTTGGCCTGGATCGCGGAACAGCGAACAGCCGTAGAAGGCCGGACGATGACCGGCAACGGAGAATGATAAGAGGATCTTGCTCAGCAAGGCCGGCGGTCGGGTCCAAAAAAAGGTCCCTTTGGTGACGGTAGAGCCGGCAAGGTCGGCAATTCCACCCGCGGCCAGATGGCGTTGGGATCCAGCCGCTCGTAGCGGATGCCGGTGAAGAAGAGGATCTCCGCCTTATGCTCACGCGTGCCTGCCGAGCGGCGCGAGGGGTTCAGCCGGTCCGAAATCCTGATGATATCCGCCATGCTCGTCTCCTTTCGAGAAGAAAGATCGAGAGGGTCGAGAGGGTCATCTCGCCCTGCCCTCCATTTACGAGGGCCGGCACAATCCGGTTCATGCTGCGGAAAGTCTCACACAAACCAGGGTCATCTGCGCCTTTCTCCGACGCGTTCCCCCTGTCGCGGTTCACCCCACGAAACGGGGTACGCATATGCCTAATATCAGAAACATGCGGCGAATCTTCTGACTTGACCATCCGCCTGTCCACAAGAAGCCATAGGTTAGTTAACAGCTTGCTAACAAATTCGTTCTAATCTCGCACACATCTGTATTGCGTTGGAGTGGGTAGTCGTGAGCGAACAGTTCAGGGAGCTTGAAAGGCCAGCCGGCGCGCGGAACAAGGATGTCGTTCTGATGGCCACGGTCACGAGTTTCCAGGCGCTCTCCTTTCCCGGCAAGTCGGAACTCCGACAATTTGCCGAGCTGTTTCAGCCACTGTTTGCCGGATCCTCTGCCGAAGCGCGTCGGGAAGCTGTCGCGGCCCTGTCGCAGAGCCCGAACCTGCCGCTCTCCGTAGCCGCCTTCATCGCCTCTCAGCCGATTTCGGTTGCCGCCCCCTTTCTCGCCTCCTCTCCGGCACTCTCCGACGACATGCTGATCATGATCGCGCGCACGCAAGGCGCCGACCATGCCCGCGCCATCGTCAAGCGTGAGCGGCTGTCGCCGACGGTCATCGACGCGCTGGTGTCGCTGCGCCATGCCCTGCCGCCGCGACCGGAAAAGGTGAAGGCAGATGAGCAGACACCGGAAATGCAGCCTCTGCAGGCGGCCAAGATGCCGGCTTCGAGCTTCGACACCGTGATGGCAGATCTCGAGATGCGCGACCTGCCGGGCGCCGCATCAGACGCTGTGGCCGAGCCTGCAGCAGAGAGCCGCGAAGAGGCGCTGCGCCAGACGATCAAGCGTATGGCCGCTCAGCAGCGGCCGCCCCGCAGCGATCGGCTCGGCCGACGCCAGGCGACGCTGGTGCAGACCGCCCTGCTCGTCCGCTTTGCCCGCACCCACGACGGTGGCTTCTTTGCCACGACGCTCGCCGACATGCTGACCTCGAGCCGCTGGCTTGCCGAGCGCGTCCTGCTCGACATTTCCGGGCGTCAGCTCGCAACGACGCTTGCCGGCGTTGCCATGGAGGATCGCGAGGCGATCTTCATCCTGGAGCACATCTACCCGCATCTCGCGCGTCGCGAGAATGGGGCAAGCCGGGCGGAGAGCCTCCTGTTCGGCATTGACCCGGACCAGGCCGAAGCCCGGATCGACAGCTGGATCCGTGCCGACCGCTATACCTTTGCCGGCGACGAGATGCAGGCCGAGGTGCGTGACGGCGTTGAGCACCCGGCGGCACCAAGCGGCATCCCGCTTGCCGCTGCCAACCAGGCCGCCCCCAAGCGTCAGCCCGTGGGCGACGAGCATGGGCGGCAGGTGCTCAGGGCGCGCAAGCGGTAGACCCAGGATATAGGCGGTAGGCAGCAGGCAGTAGGCAATAGTCGTGCCTGTTTGTGGGTTTTCGCAGCCGCCATCGGCGGTCACCCCACCCCGGCGCTTTGCGCCGACCCTCCCCTCAAGGGGAGGGTGGAATGTCGCCTTGTTGGCCGCTCAATCCTTCGTATCCGCCAGTGTCAGGTATGTACCGAGATCCTCCACCTCGATCTCGACCAGCCAGAGGTCACTGTCGAACTTCTGTTCACGCGCGATCAGAGCCTCCACGGTCTCGGGTTCGGCACGAACGAGGCGGGGCTCGAATACGCGGTCGTCGCGTGTCTCGTCATCGATCATGGCCTGAGGGGCTGGGCCATACAGTGTCTCCAGACCATCGCGGAAGCGCTGGCGCACGAAGACCGCTCCCGAGGCCTCCGAGCCCTTGGCGACAACAGCGGCATAACCGCCGTCGGAGAAGACGCGACGGGTGAGTGCGGAGACGAAGATGTCGGAGCGAATGCGCATGGGCAAGGGTTTAGGGGATTGCGCGGGCGGCGTCGAGGGTTGGAAGGGGCTCAGGATTCGTTGACCGGCCTTATCAATTGCGCAAAGCGAGCGGCTGCCCCTTTGGCCTCTTTCAGGACCGCATCGAAATCGTCTGGCGGATGCCCATTGTCGAGCATGCCCTTGAAGACCGAATAGGCATCGGATCGACTGCCGTAGGCGCGAAGTGTATCTTCATCGTTGACCCAGACGAAAACGATGATCTTTCGGCTGCTGTCGAAGCGAAAGAACAGCCTGTATTGCTGGAAGAACTTTGCCCGGAACCAGTGTTTGCGGTGACTGCCCAGCGTGTCACCCTGACGGAATTGCGGGGCGCCCGGATCGGCCGGGATATCGGTCGTCACGAGCTTGAGGATGGCGGCCAGCCGTTTCGAGGCATTCTTCCGACGCCAAGTCTCCGGGTCACGGCGCTTGCGCACTTCGACTTCGTCCGTGAGGGTCATCAACTGATCGAGAAAGAGCGGGTGAGCATAGATGGCCCAGCCGTTGGCGGCGAAGGGCGCGCGGACTTCACTCATCTTCGGGCGACAGAGGCGCGTCGAGATCGACGGCGATATCTCCGACCAGCGCTCCGATCCGCTGCACCAGCGCTCCCTCCATCGGCTTCAGCCGTTCGGGATGATCCATCACGTCTCGTTCCAGAAGATCCAGGAATGAGCCGAGGGCCGGATCGCGCTCCTCAGCCATGGCTTCGATATACACCCGACCGCTCGCATCGGTACGATAACGGATCTGGTCGCCCTTACGAAGCTGCAACTGCTTGCGCACTCCCGTCGGCACCGTCGTCTGGTACCGGTCGGTGAGCTTCGAAATCTCGTCGGGTCGCATAGTCATCGCCGGCCTCGCAGGAAACAAGGCTCAAAGTAATGCATCTGCATTGCCTGCGCAAGACAATGAAAAGGCGATCCGACTGAGAAGACCGATACGCTGCATCTACTTGGGTTTCCCTGGCCCAGGCACACGCCGATCTTGATCAATCGTTGCCAACTGCAATCGGACGATTACACCTTCACCGCCAGCCGCAGCCCACCCCAATGCCTTCCGGCGACGAAGATCGGGGCGGAGATGTCCTTCATCAGGACGAAATTGCCGCCGCCCATGTCGCGACGATAGGTCTGGACGAGGAAGGGGGCGGTGGAGCGGCCGGCGGCGAGGCCGACGCGGTCATTGAAGATGCGGCGGTTGCGGCAGTTGGCGGTGTTCCACACCGTGTCGCCCGGGCGCTGTGGCGCCGAGAACTTCTTGTTGTGGGTCGGCAGGTAGCCGTTTTCGTCGACGGCGGCACAGAAGCCGATACGGTCCGACGAGGCGGCAACCGGCTCGATGATTCCGGGCAGGACCTGGTCGGTGAAATCGGTGAAACCGGTCATCATCTGCACAGGATCAGTTCCCGGGATCGGACGATAATTGCGATCGAAAAGGTCGGCCGTACGGATCCGGCCGCTGTCGACGCCCTGCTGGAAGGCGTGGGAAATGCGGGCGGCAACATCGACGGCGGTGTCGATCCAGTCACTGTCGGCCGTGCGGATGCCGGCACTTGCGGTCAGCTGGATCAGCGTTTCCGAGAGAGCCACCACCTTGTCCACACGGCCTGCGGTCTGCTGCAGGTGATGGTCGGACTGGCGGACTTCGGCGGACATGTCGCTCAAGGTCGCGACGAATTCCGAGCACTGGCGATCGACCCGGTCGGTCGTCTGGGCCATCGCAGAGGAGCCGTCGAGAATGCGGGTGATGACCTGCTCCATGGCGGAGAAGGAGTGGTTCATCGCCTGGGAGGTCTCGCGCACGTCGCGGGCGCTGGCGGTCGCACCACGGCCGGCATCGTTCAGGCGGACGATCTTCTGGCGGATCTGGTTCAGGGTTTCCTGGATGGCACCGGTCGCCTGGGACGTCTGCAGCGCGAGCGCGCGGACTTCGGCTGCAACTACGGCAAAACCCTTGCCGGCTTCGCCCGCACGGGCAGCTTCGATCGCGGCATTCAGCGCCAGGAGATTGGTCTGCCGGGCGATCGTGCCGATCTCTTCGGCGACCTTGTCGACCTCGGCGAGCGACTGGGAGAAGCTGCCGATCTCTGTGCCGATTTCCTCTGATGTCTCGACCATGTGGTCGATCTTGTCGATGGCGCCGGTCAGGCGGGTCGCGCTGTCGGTCAGCATCCGGCGGGCTTCGCCCGCAGTCTGATCCGTTTCGCGCAGGGAGCTTGCGACATCGCGATTGGTTTCGGCGATCGACAGCGCTGTTCGGGTAATGCCGTCGAAGGTCACCGCATGGCGTTTGGAAATGCCGGCCACGTCCTGGATCGCTCCAGCGATATCAACGAGATCGACGCCGAGCGTCGAGGCCTCTTCGGCCAGGCGCTGGACTATGCCGCGCAAGGTGGCAGCATCGATTTCCGGTGGACGCGGGGTCTCCGCCACATCCTGCTGGTCATCATCGTAGCGCGCGTTCATCGCTGCAGTCATGGATCATCCTCCTCCAATCGACGGATGCTAACATCTGTATGATTAATGAGGCCTTTCTTTAGGCACCACGAGAACTCACCTAGACTAAAGTTTCAGGGAGCGCTGGTCGAAAGCCATCCGCACATGGCGTTGGAGAATTGTCGGACACCGATCCGGCATGCTAAATCACGGAAACGTGAACCAGGGCTGCCATGCACATTGTCCTCGCCACTCATACCCGCATTCCCGCGCTGCGTTACGGCGGGACGGAACGCATCATCGCCTGGCTTGGCCGCGCGCTTGCGGAAAAGGGTCATGTGATCGGGCTCCTGGGGCCGGCGGGCTCGACCTGGCACTATGGGCCGCTCACCGTCATCGAGCCCGCTCGGCCGCTCGAGGCGCAGATCCCGCGTGAGGCGGATGTCTTTCACAGTCATATCGGGCTCGATCCGGATTTCGACGGCAAGGCCTGTCAGACGATCCATGGCAATGCGGCCGGTGCCAGGCTGCACCGCAACTCGATCTTCGTCTCTGCCGACCATGCCGCGCGCCATGGCGGCACGGCCTTCGTGCATAACGGGCTCGATCCGCGCGTCTATCCCGAGCCGGACCTTGGCCATGGCGGTAAGTCCCTCGCCTTTCTCGCCAAGGCGGCCTGGAAGGTGAAGAATGTGCGAGGCGCGATCCGGGTCGCCCGCAAGGCCGGGCGGCGGCTTGATGTGCTCGGAGGGTATCGCCTGAACCTGAAAATGGGGCTGCGCCTGACGCTCGATCCCAATGCTCGTTTCCACGGCATGGTCGATGATGCGGGCAAGGCTGACGTTCTCGGGCGATCTGCTGGCCTGCTCTTCCCGGTGCGCTGGCACGAACCTTTCGGGCTTGCGGTGATCGAGGCGATGTATTTCGGCCTGCCCGTCTTTGCCACGCCTTACGGTTCCCTGCCGGAACTGGTACCGCGGCATGTGGGTTGCCTGTCGGACAAGGGCGACGTGCTGGCGGAGGCAATACGGGATATCGGGCGGTTCGACCGCGCGGCGATCCATCAGCATTTCCAGGAGAACTTCACGGCGGAGCGCATGACCGCGCGCTATCTGTCTCTCTACGAACGCATCGAGGCGGGGGAGAGCCTGCATTCGACAAGCTTCACGGCGCCAGCCGCGCCACATCAGGGCTTGCTGCCGTGGACGGACTAAAGCCGCCGTCGCTTCAGGGGCACATGATCACAAGGCACCGATGGCCTTGAGCTTCTTCAGGACCGCCGCGCTCGGCTCGCCGGTTTCCGGCAGCTGGTAGTGGCGCTCGAAGCGTCGGATGGCGGCACGGGTGTCTTCGCCGGGCACGCCATCGATGCGGATGTTCTTGTAGGCCATGTTGGAGAGGCCACGCTGGATTTCCATGACGAGGCCCGGATCGAAGTTCGCTTGCTGGACCGGCGGCGGGGCCGTCGGTTCGACGGTTTTCGGTGGAACCGGCTGGGTGGCTGTCACCGGACGCCGCGGCGCGGTGACAACCTGGGTTTCAGCGCTGCGGATCGCGGCGGCAACCGGGTCTTCGCCTGGCGCATCCACATCCATCACCGGGCGCTGCGCCGGAACGGCGGCGGTGATGCCGCGATCAAGCGTCAGCGCCGCCAGGAGTTCCGGCGTCACGAGCCCGTTGGCCTCCATGCCGACGGTTTTCTGGAAGATGGCAATCGCGGTCTCGGTGCGCGGCCCGATGACACCGTCGGCATCGCCATCATAGAGGCCGCGGCGCAGGAGTTCACTCTGGACCTGGCGAATGAGACCCGCCGTTTCCGCGGCATTGGCGGGAAGGCTGGCGGGCACGGGAGAGACTGATGTCGCGGTTTGAGCCGGTGCGGTCGCCGGGCGGGCATTGGTCGTATCCGAGGGCGCCGCCTCGCTGCCCGGCTTTTCGCGTTCGATGCGGAAGGTGGTTACGTTTTCTGCGTCCTGCTCGCTCAACAGCGGGCTACGCGGCGTGCCGGCGAGTACGCTAAAATCGGCAGCATCGCGGGTGCGCAGGAATGGCGAGGGATGCTGGCCAGGCTGATACCAGAGGGCATTGGCGGCGATCGTTCCGAAGACCAGCGTAAAGCAGAAGGCGCCACCCACGGCGCGCGGATGACGTCCGGCAAGCCGCGCAAGGGCGCCAGCGCCCGTCGAGAGAACCAGGAGGACCTTTGAGCCCGCCTTCTTCTTCTCAGGCGATTTTCGCTTTCGCTTCGTCATGCCCCGGTGCTTTCCCACCCCTTGTCAGATCACTCCCCGCTTCGGCAAGGCGCGGCGGGAATTCGACCATGTTCGTTTCACGGGCAGCCCTGGCGCCCGAACCGTCCGCCGGCAGCGTCACCAGGACCACGGTGCCCTCGCCTGCTCGGCTTTCGATCCTGAACGTGCCGCCATGGAGAGCCGTCAATCCCTTTACCAGCGAAAGCCCAAGGCCGGAACCCTCGTAGTTGCGATTGAGATCGTTCTGCACTTGTGTAAACGGGCGACCGATCAGCGCCATCTTGTCCGGCGAGATGCCGATACCTGTATCGCTGATGCTGATCGTGACTTCGTTGCCCTGTCTTGTGGCATCGATGTTCACGGCGCCACCGGCATCGGTGAACTTGATGGCATTGCCGACGAGGTTGATGACGATCTGGCGCAGTGCCCGGCCATCGGCCGAGATCTCGCCGAGGCCCTTGGGCAGACGGCTGCTCAGCTTGACGCCCTTGGTCTGGGCCTGCAGCGAAAGCATGCGTTCGCATTCGGTCAGCGACTGCGCGAGATCGACATCCTCGAGCATCAGTTCGTAGCGGCCGGCCTCGATCTTCGACATGTCGAGCATGGTGTTGACGACAGAGAGCAGGTGCGCGCCGGACTGGCGGATCAGCTGGACATATTCGCGCTGGCGGTCGTTTTCGAGCTTGCCGAAATATTCACCGGCCAGGATATCGGAAAAGCCGAGGATGGCGTTGAGCGGCGTGCGCATCTCATGGCTGACGGCAGCGAGGAAGCGGCTCTTGATCTCGTGGGCGGCGCTTGCCTCTTCTTCCTTGCGAGCCACCTCGTCGCGCATCAGCATCTCGCCTTCGATATCGAGCATCTGGGCGCGGACACCGGCAAGCGTGCCATCGTCGGAGCGGACGGCGGTCATGTCGAGACGGACATTGAGGAACTGTGCCTGATCGAGGCCGATCACCGGGCGATCGAGCCTGAGATCGGTTACTACGACATCGGCACCGAGGCGCAGCTCGTCGAGCGCCTGGACGAAGGCCAGACGGTCGGAGACATGCACCTGTTCGACAAAGGCACGCGACAGCGGCTCGCGCAGGAAAGACAGGAACATCTGGCGGTCACGACCACCGGCCGCGCGGACGATGCCGGTCGCGTCGAGTGTCAGGAACAGGCCGGGGCAGTATTCATAAGGGTCGGCCGTGGTGGTGGCGATCGCCGTCTCGGCCTCGTCCTGCTCGCTTCCAAGGCGAAGGCCCGAGACCAGCGCCAGGGCTGCGAGCAGATAAAGAGCGGTGACGAGGGCAAAACCGATCGGCAGGCCGGTCGCAACGCCAAAGACCAGAGTGAGGATGGCGGGCACGGCGACGACCGCGGGCAGAACAGCAAGGGTCAGGCGGCGCAAGGCGACGATCTCGGCCCGGTCGACCGGACGGCCGACAGCATGACGCACCAGAAGGCGGGCCAGGAGCCCGTCCATCTTTACCGTCAGTGCAGCCGACATTTTACGCAATACAACCACGCCAGAAATCCGCGACCGGTTCATCTGATTTATGGGTCTGAGGATAGGCCGACGCGCTTAAGGAATAGATAAGGCAGGGCCCCGGAAGGGCCTCCGCTCAGCCGTTCTGACCCGAAACAGGACAGCCGAACGAGGCTTTCCAAATCATGGTTAACGAGGCGTAAGCACTGAAATCATTCAAGTTTTCTGATGGCCGTTAAGATTTGTGTCGGCGCCACCAGGCCAAAAGCGGTGGATTGCGGGGCCAGCGCCACATTTATGCTTAACGGTGACCGCTAAAGTTTTACGGACGCGTCCCGAAATGGGGAGATCACTCAAATTTTAGTCGAATTCGCATCAAAACCGACCGTCTTTCGCAAATCGATTTTGGCGAATCAAACCTAGGGTGGAATTCACGAGTTCGGGGAGAAACCCGGACCGTTCCGGCAAAGACCGGCAACAGGGATTTGGTGAAGACCATGTGGTTTCTGATCAAGGGAACTTTCTATTGTACCGCGACGCTTGTCGCACTGTCCTTCCTCGCGGCCCCGCCTGCAGAGGAAAAGGATGGCGCCAGCTTCGACATGGGTGCCGCCATCACCGCCGCAAGCGGTGCCTATGAGTATGTCACCTCGCTCTGCGTCGAGAAGCCCGAGGTTTGCGAAAAGGGTGCCCAGACTTTCCAGGCGCTCGGTCAGCGTGCCCGCGAAGGGGCGCTCGTCGCCTACCAGCTGCTCGACCAGCAGTTCACCGATGAGGGCACGGCAGTTGTGGCCGATGAGATCCAGACGCCGAAGAGTGGCGCAGTCGAGATCATCAGGCCTCACGTCGAGAGCCCGCAGCTCGTCAGTGCCGAAACCGAAGCGCCCGTTATCACCGGCACGGTGACACCGACGGAACGGCCGAAGCATCTGCCGAAACCCTACCAGCCGCCGAAGCCCTGAGGGCTTGAGGCGCATGACCGACGCTCACGCGGTCATCTGACGAAATCCGGGGCGGACAGCCGCCCCCTCCCCGCCTTGCAGCCGGTTCTGCCATAGACCGGATGCCTGTCTGCCTGTCCCTGACTGAATTCGGCATTTGCCGGGCCGCGTGGCGCAAGCTGCGCGGCTTTTTTCTTTTCCAGACCCCACGCCTGAAGCATCGACAGCTTTCATTGCCGCAGCCAGTTCAAAAGCCTGTCGGTCTCAACTATATGGGTCCGACGTAACAAGCGGGTGCAGCATGGCTAACTTGAACGAGATGATCGACGACTTCGGCTTCCTGGATGATTGGGAGGACCGGATGCGCTATGTCATCGAGCTCGGCAAGGCACTGCCGGATCTGCCCGACAGCGAGAAGTCCGCCGAGAACAAGGTGCAGGGCTGCGCGAGCCAGGTCTGGCTCTCGGTGTCCTCAAGCGACGGCGCCGATCCAGACATGACCTTCCGTGGCGACAGCGACGCCTTCATCGTGCGCGGTCTCGTCGCGATCGTGCTTGCCGCCTATTCCGGCAAGAAGGCGTCCGACGTGGTCAGCTTCGATGCGCTCGACCTCTTCAAGCAGCTCGGCCTTCTCGAACACCTGACGGCGCAGCGCGCCAACGGTTTGCGCTCGATGATCCAGCGGATCCGCGAAGAGGCGGCACGCCGGCTGATGTGACTGTCCCTCAACCGATCTCCGGGCGAAAGCCCTCGTCGCCCCAGTGTCGGGCGCGGAGCCGGACGGGCGGCGGGGCATAATGGCGGGCGAGCGACAACAAGGCGGTGCGCAGCATCAGCTTGGCGGAACGGGCCGGCCACTGGCGCTCGTGTTCGACCGTTTCCAGGCCCTTGCCGAAGCAGCAGACATCGAGCGCCACGCCTGAAAGCTCCGGTCCCATGGCCTTGACGGCACGATTGACGCGGGTGCGGGCCGCGAGCGTCGCATCGGCCAAGTCGGTTGCCGGCGGGGCTGCGCCCTTGTTGCGGGTCGCAAGCCGCGGCTGCCAGCTGGCGGTGATGCGCGGCTGCAGACCGGCAAAGTCGAAATCGGCTGCCAGACGCTCGCCGGCGGCAACAGCCTCCTCTGGCAGAAACGGACGACCGTCCTTCTCCTTCAGTCGCAGCAGGGGAAAAAGGGGCGATTCCTGCAGGTTGCGGCGCACGGACTGGCGGCCCTGCGGCATATCGAGCGTACCGACCTCGACCGTGCGGTGCTGAGCGGCATGGGCCTCGTCGGGCAGGTCGCAGAGATCGCGGCGAAGCCAGGCAGCTGTCTCGGCGGTGGGAGCAAGGCCGTCCTGGGTGCGGAGAAGCAAGCCGTCGGCCAACAGGCGGGCGAGGAGCGCGGGCGAAGCGTCGGCCGGCGACGCGGCGATCCGATCGGCATTGACGGGCGGAGGCTGTTCCAGAGGGCCGGCCAAAGCCCGTCGGAGGATCTGGCGGATCTGCTTTCGTTCGCTGCGGGTCATGATCTGCCCTCTCCTTCAGATGCGCTTGCCGGCGATGAGATGGACGGCGCTTGCCATGCGCTCGACGATCGCGACAAAGGTGTCGTAAGCGCGGTCGTCGCGGCGGTCTTCGACCATGCGGCAGGCATGTCCAACGGTGGTGCGATCGCGGCCAAAGGCCTGGGCGACCTCTCCCATGGGCATCGAATAGGCGACGTGGCAGACATACATCGCCACCTGGCGGACATGGCTCGTGGCCCGGCGGCCAGGCTCCTGATCATGTTCGAGGCCTGTGGCGCGCAGCAATTCCTCGGTCAATTGCCGGACAATCATGCAGAGCAGCCGTCGCTCGGGCGTCAGAGGACGCTCGGAGAAATCATCCGCCTCGGCTGCGGGCTGCCATTCAACCGATGGTGCGACGGGAAGAATCGCGGGTGGTGTGCTGATGGGGTCGTCGGGGGTCATGGCGCGCTCCAATAAAGGATTTTATTCCTATAAAAACTAGCAGAGCCTGAGAGAATGTGAACCCCATGATTTTAGGGGCATCGCTGTGAACCATCAAATCATCGAAAGCTGACTGCCGTCGCGGCGAGCATGGCAGTCGACAACTGGAAGAGGATCTTTTTCCTATCCGCCAATGCAAAAAAAGGCCGGTCGCGGGACCGGCCTGATCTTCCTCGCGTCGCGAGAAACCAAAGAAGGCTTACTTGGCGCGCTTGCGGCGCTGGCCGAGGCCCATTTCCTTTGCGAGACGCGAGCGCGCTTCGGCATAGGCCGGGGCAACCATCGGGTAGTCGGCCGGCAGGCCCCACTTCTCGCGGTACTCTTCCGGGGTCATGTTGTAGTGGGTCATCAGGTGTCGCTTCAGCGACTTGAACTTCTGGCCGTCTTCGAGGCAGATCAGATAATCATCCTCGATCGACTTGCGGATCGGAACAGGCGGCTTCGGCTTTTCGACGACCACGGGGGCCGGAGTTGGCGAAGTGGTGTTGTTCAGGGCCAGGTGGACATCGGCAATGAGGTTGGTCAGGTCGCTGACCTGGACGACGTGGTTGCTGACATAGGCAGCGACGATGTCAGCGGTCAGTTCGACCAGCAACTGCTGGCTTGGGCCCTGCTGGGTTTCAGTCATTCAATTCTCCTGTTCAGATCCCGAAGGGGCCGCCGCCCCTGCAGACAATAGTTTACATGTCTTCCCGATCCGGCCGGACAGGGAAGGCGAAAGACACCCCCATGAAGATCACCAATTTGCCGGGTCGGCCCCAAACCGTCCGGCATTTTGCTACGCAGAATTCAGCCAAGATCACGTGTTAGACTTGCCAATATCTGGCAGTTCACTTCGCCTACATACCACGAACGCAACAGACCAGCGCTCTCAAAAGTGAATTAACACCCCTGCCGCAAATGTCCACCTGATATTTCTACTAGATTTGACGGGTATAAATCTTTTCTATTTGCCGATCAGGCATTTTGCACTGGGCAGGATAGCTAGGATTTCAATAGAGACGCTCACTCAACCAGAAATATCAGCCGTTTCATCATGACATCATATCGTCACGTACCGATGCGGATGACAGCTTATAGCCAACCTTGTGGGCCGCACGGGCAAGAAGATGAGCGGAAATCGGGGCCGTCAGGACGAAAAAGATGATGCCGGCCAGGGCACGGCCGAAGGTCGCGACATCGGCCGCATGCAGGCCAACGGCGAGCAGCAGCAGGCCGGACCCGACCGTGCCGGCCTTGGAGGCCGCATGCATCCGCGTATAGAGATCCGGCAGGCGATTGAGGCCGATTGCGGCGATGAGGGAGAAGAGCGCGCCGCCGATGGTCAGAACGGCAATGGCGATGGCTGCGAGAAGCGAAATCATTTTCCCTCCTTGCCGAGAGATCCGGCCGGTTTGCTTGCCTTGACGTTCTTGGCCGTCTTTGTCTTTGCCGGCTTCGACGGTCCGCGACCAGCCTCAACCCGCTCCCCTTCCCCGACGCAGCCGCGCGCCAGGATGAAGCGGGCAAAGGCGACCGTTGCCAGGAAGCCGACGAGACCAAGCGCAATCGCGATGTCGATATAGAGGGTATAGCCGGTCCTGAGCGCAATGACGGCGATGAAGCCGATGACGATGCCGACCAGCATGTCGAGGGCGATGACGCGGTCCGGCAGGGTCGGACCGACGACGACGCGGTAGACGGTCATCAACAGGGCAATCACGAGGATGACGATGGCGGCGACGGATGCGTATTCGACGATGAGTTCAGGGGTCATCAGGCAAATGCCTCCATGATCTTCTTCTCGAAGCCCTCGGCGATGTCACGGCGGGCGGCCTCGACGTCGGAGCAGTCAATCGCGTGGATATAGAGGGTTGTGCGGTCCTCGGAAACGTCAACGGAGAGCGTGCCCGGGGTGAGCGTGATGAGATTGGCGAGCAGCGAGATCTCCCAATCGCTCTTGACCGTCAGCGGGTAGGCGAAGATCCCGGGCTTCAGATCCATTTTCGGCTTGAGCACAAGCGTCGCGACACGCCAGGCGGACTTGGCGAGCTCGACAAGAAAGAGCAGGACCAGAGCCAGCACGCGGCGGAAGCGGCTCGTGTAGTCGCGACCGACGAAACGCTCGCGCAACAGGTAGAGCGTCAAGAGCGAGATGACGAAGCCGAAGATCAGATTGGGGACCGTGAAGCTGCCGGAGACGGTGGCCCAGATCACCGCCATCAGCATGCTAAGTGCATAAAGGCTCATCGGGCACCTCCTTCAGGGAAGACGGAGCGGATATAGGCGGTGGGATCCGAAAGACCGGCGGCGGCCTGCTGCGTGATGACGATCAGGCTGTCCGGGAAGAGGCCGAACCAGACCACGAAACCGGTCAGGATGACAATCGGCGTGAAACGCCAGCGTAGCGCACCCGCCGAGGCCGGGACAGCCGTTGGCTGCTCGCGGCCTGCGGCAGCGACCGGGCGCCAAAAGGAGAACAGAAAGACGCGGCCAAAGGCGATCGTCGTCAGGAAGCCGGAGACAAGGACCGATGCGGCCAGCCACCAGGCGCCGATATCGATCGAAGCCTTGACCAGAAGCGCCTTGGGCCAGAAGCCGGAGAAGGGCGGAAGGCCGCTTGCGGCGAAAAACAGCGCGAGCGAAATCGCGGCAAAGGCAGGTGCAGCCGTCCAGAGGCCGGCCACACGATCGAGACGGAAGCTGCCGCCGATGCGGCCGATCTCGCCAGCGACCAGATAGAGCGCCGTCATCAGGAGGATGGAGTGCAGCGCATAGAAGATCGCAGCACCCACCGCCATGTCGCCGCCGATCGCCACGCCGGCCATCATGTTGCCGATGCCGGCAACGACGACGAAACCGAGGAAGCGGCGGATGTCGTTCTGTGCGAGTGCGCCGATCGCGCCGAAGATCATGGTGAGTGCTGCGACGATCGCGATGACGAGGCTCAGCGCCTCACGTTCGACGGGGAAGAGCATGACCACGACGCGGAACAGCGCGTAGACACCGACCTTGGTGAGCAGGCCGGCAAACAGCGCCGACACGACGACGCGCGGCGTGTGATAGGAGGCCGGCAGCCAGAAATTCACCGGGAAGGCCGCAGCCTTCATCGAGAAGGCCAGAATGAAGAGCGCCGTCAGCGTCATCAGCGGCGCGGTCTCCGCATATTGCGGAACCTTCATGGCGATGTCGGCCATGTTGAGCGTGCCGAAGATGGCGTAGAGATAGCCGACAGCGATCAGGAACAGCGTCGTCGCCATCAGGTTGAGGACCGCATATTTCAGCGCGCCATCGATCTGCTCCCGCTCGGACCCGAGGATCAAGAGACCGAAGGAGGAGATCAGCAGCACTTCGAACCAGACATAGAGGTTGAAGATGTCGCCGGTCAGGAAAGCACCGCAGACGCCGGCCATCAGCAGCATCAAAAGCGGGTAGAAGCCATAGCGGCGACCGCTGTTGTTGATCTCGACATGGGCGTAGAGCGCGCCGCAGAAGGCGACGATGGCGGCGGACAGCGCCAGCAATGCTCCGGAAAGATCGACTGTGATGGCAATGCCGAAGGGTGGCAGCCAGCGGCCCATCATCATGGTCAGAGGGCCATCGGCCATGACCTTGGCGAGCAGCAGCCCGTTGTTGAGGACGAGCAGCGCCAGTCCCGTCAGTGCCACCGGCGGATGCCAGTGGGTGCGGTGGCGGATCATCATTAGGATCGCGCCGAAGGCAATGCAGAGCGCCATCGGCGTAACCGCGAGCCAGTCGGCAGCCGTCATCGGCTCCATGACATAGGCGGCGGCGTAGTCGGCAGGGGTCGTTGTGGGGGCAGCCATGTGGTCCTCGTGTCTCCCGCTCAGTAGCCGCTCGGCGGCAGCGGCTCGTCCATCGGCTCGGCGACACGCATTTCACCCGTGTCGTCGGTGCCGAGGTCCTGGTAGGCGCGATAGCTCAGCACCAGCAGGAAGCAGAAGAAGGAGAAGGAAATGACGATCGCCGTCAGGATGAGAGCCTGCGGCAGCGGATTGGCGGTGCCAGCCGGCAGCACGTCGACGCCGCCCGGAATGATCGGCGGAATCGACGGGGTCAGTCGACCGGCGGTGAAGAGCAGCATGTTGACGGCATTGCCGAGCAACACGATGCCCAGCAGGATACGGACGATCTTTTTCGACAGCATCAGATAGACGGCGGCGGCAAAGAAAATACCGACGACGAGCGAGAAGATGACTTCCATCAGCCGTCATCCCTTTCTTCGAGTGCAAGCGCGATCGAGGCGAAGGTGCCGACGACCACGAGATAGACGCCAATGTCGAAGGAAATCACCGTCGCCAGCGGCACTTCGACACCGAAGAGGCTCGGATAGACCCAGATACCGGTCATGAAGGGGTAACCGAGCGGCGCGGAGATGAAGCCGGACAGGGTTGAGACCAGCAGGCCAAAGCCGGCGATCGACATCGGATGGAAGACCATGGCGCGGCGCACGGCCTGGACGCCGAAGGCGATGCCGTACATGGCAAAGGCCGCAGCGCCGATCAGCCCGCCGATAAAGCCACCACCGGGCTCGTTATGGCCGCGCAGCAGAACGAAGATCGAAAAGACCAGCATTAGCGCGGTGAGAAAGGGTGCGAAGGTTCGGAAGATCAGGGTGTTCATGAGCGCTTGCCACCTTTCGTCTTGCTCGGACGGGCCACCGCGGCGGAGGGGGTCGTCGAGGTCACGGCCGCAACTGCCGGAGCGCCACCCACCCGGATGCGGATCAAGGCCAGGATCGACAGGCCGGTGATCATCACGACAGCGATCTCACCCAGGGTATCAACACCGCGGTAATCGACGATGATGACGTTCACGACATTGGCGCCGTGGGCGATGATCTTGGAGTGCTCGCCAAAGAAGGCGGACAGCGAACCATCAAAGGGACCCGAAGTCGAGGCCACCAGCATCAGGCCGAAGCCGAGACCGCAGGCGATGGCCAGCGAACCATCGAACAGGCGCGCCGCCATCGGGCGATGGTCGGCGAGCGACAGCCTGAGGCGGGTCATGACGAGCGCCAGAATGATGACCGACAGTGTTTCGACCATGAACTGGGTGAAGGAGAGGTCCGGCGCGCCATACAGCAGGAAGATGACGGCGATGGCAAAGCCCTGGATGCCAAGGCAGACGATGGCGGTCAGGCGGTCCTTGGCCGTGAGCACGGCAATGACGCCGATGACCGCGATCACCAGGATCGCCATTTCATGCAGATCGACTTCCGACGGGAGTGCAATCGCAGTCGGAAGTTCGCCGAACATCACCGGTGTCGCCAGAAGCACGACCGCGACGAAGATGAAGGAGAGAGTGACATAGGTTTCAAGCCGGCCGTTCTGGACGAAGCGCGTAACGGTGGTCGAGAAACGCACGAGGCCGGATATGAAATGGTCGAAGCCGCGGTCGGGGCTGATGCCGAGGCCGATGACGAGACGATCGACGGCGGCCCTCAGGCGCTCGAGGCCGAGATAGAGAACGAGGCCGATCAGCACCGTCAGCACGGACAGCGCGAGGGCGGCCCCCAGCGAGGGGATCAGGCCGATGGTCACGGTCTGGATTTCACCATCGACGGCGCTAGCCATGGGCGACGAAATGAAGCGATGGGCAAGACCGGAGAAGAGCGCGCCGCCGAGCGACAGGAGGGCGAGCGTCAGCGGGCCGATCCACAGGAGCACGGGGCCCTCATGGGCATGTTTCGGGGTCTTGCCTTCCTTGCCAATGAAGGGCTTGAGCCCGACGGCAAAGGCGATGACGAACATCAGCGCATTGCCGATGACGGCCACGGCCGTGAAGAGGATGGCGCGTGGCTCGGCGCCGGCCAGCGCATAATAGATCTCTTCTTTGGCGAGGAAGCCGAAGAGCGGCGGCAGGCCGGCCATGGAAACGCCGGAGAGAATGGCGGCGGCGAAGGTGATCGGCATCAGCTTGCCGAGGCCACCCAGTTTCGTGATGTCACGGGTACCTGCCTCGTGGTCGATCGCGCCCGCGACCATGAAGAGCGCGCCCTTGAACAGCGAATGGGCGACGAGATAGAGCACCGCCGCCTCGACCGCATGCTCGGTGTCGAAGCCGGTCAGCATGACGAGCAGGCCGAGCGAGGCGACCGTCGTATAGGCGAGCATCAGCTTCAGATCGGTCTGGCGGACGGCGAGCACCGAGCCGACGATCAGCGTGATGCCGCCGAAGAAGGGCAGCAGGATTTCCCAGGCGGGCGTTTCGCCCATGACCGGGTTCAAGCGCATCAGGAGATAGACGCCGGCCTTCACCATGGTGGCCGAATGCAGATAGGCGGAGACCGGGGTCGGCGCCTCCATGGCGTTGGGCAGCCAGAAATGGAAGGGGAACTGGGCCGACTTGGTGAAGGCGCCGCCGAGCACGAGCAGCAGGGCTGCAAGATAGAAAGGACTTTCACGCAGCGCGTCACCAGTCGAGAGCAGCAACGACAGCTGGCTGACGCCGGTGATGTTCCAGATGAAGATCATGCCGGCGAGCAGGATGAGGCCACCGCCGCCGGTGACGACCAGCGCCTGCAAGGCCGCGCGGCGCGAGGCTTCCCGCGTGTGGTCGAAGCCGATCAGCAGGAAGGAGGTGATCGAGGTCAACTCCCAGAAGACGAAGAGCATCAGGAAGCTGTCGGAGACGACGAGGCCCAGCATGGCGCCCATGAAGAGCAGGATGAAGCCGATGAACCGGCCCTGCTGCGGATGGCCCTTCATGTAGCCGCCGGCATAGAGCACGATCAGCGTGCCGATGCCGGTGATCAGCAGCGCGAAGGTGAGCGACAGTCCGTCGATGAACCAGGAGAAGGAGAGGTTCAGGCTCGGCACCCAGGCATAACCGCCAGTCACCCGCTCGCCGTTGGCGATCTCGGTCAGGAAGCCGGCGAAATGGGCAAAGGCGAGCGCCGGCGCCAGCGCCAGGACCCAGGCGCCGTTTGCACCGAGACGGGAGACGATCCACGGCGCCAGAACGGCGGCGGCAAACGGCAACAGCATGGCGACCCAGGTCATGTCGCTCGTCATCTCAGGCATTCCATCTCCCCGTGGGCAACGATCAGCGCTCGATCATCAGTCGATACAAGGTGGCACGTGTTAGGACAAGCCAACCTTTGTCTCAAGCGAAAACGGAACCTTGTCCCTTCACGGACGCGTCAACCCACGATTCTGTGAGTTCCCGGTGAGGGGGTTCAGTTTCTCGTGAAAGAAACGGGAGGTGCGAACGACCAAAGCTCAGTGACAGACAATTGCCGCCTTGCCTCCGGCTCCCTATCTATCATGCAACACCCGCGAGGCTTTGCCCTGCCCCGCGCCTGGCCAAGGAGATCATCATGACCGCTTCCACAACTGCCCCGAAGATCGTCAAGTCGGATGCCGAATGGCGCGACCAGCTGACGCCGGAGCAATACCGGATCCTGCGCGAGCACGGCACCGAGCGCGCCTTTACCGGGCCCTATTGGGACAATTTCGACAAGGGCCTTTATCGCTGTGCGGCCTGCGACGAACCGCTCTTCGTCTCCGACACCAAGTTCGACGCCGGTTGCGGCTGGCCGAGCTATTTCGAGCCGGTGAAGGCGGATGCCGTGACCGAGCATCGCGACACCGCCTTCGGCATGGTGCGCACGGAAATCCGCTGCGCCAATTGCGGCGGACATCTGGGACACGTCTTTCCCGACGGCCCGAAGCCGACGGGCTTGCGCTACTGCATCAACGGGCACTCGATGGTGTTCACGCCGATCGAGTGATGGGCAAGACCGGCGCCGGAAGACGCGCCTGGCCGAACGGCCGGGCGGCTTCCAGTCCGGCAGAGCCGCTTTCGCGCGGCAGAAAATAGCCCGAGCGAGACCTGCTTGAAGACAAAGATCATCCTTTTTATCGGCGTCGCTACCGTCGCCTTGGTCATCGGCTTTACGGCCGTCAGGTTCGCCGGAGGCGAAGCTCAGGCGACGGCATCGCTGCCGCACAAGCACTGCCCCGTGATCGGTTGCGCTTTGTCGTGAACGGCGGCCGACATGCGGCCTGAAGCGCATTGCTGCCGTTCTTGGCTGTGGAAAGCCTCATCTTAAAGCTCAAGTTGCAATCTTTGCATTTGACCGGCAAACGCGATGATGGAACCCCATTCAGGTCAACAACCTGGGGGTATGCCATGCATACCAAACTCGCGACCGTTCTCGGCCTCGCCGCCATGCTCTCATCCTGCGCCAGCAAACCGCAGGACATCGAAGCGGCCTATGTCTCGCCGACACTCTATGAAAGCCTCTCCTGCGACCGGCTGCGGGAAGAAGCGACCGCCGTTTCGGCCCGTGCCATTGCGGCAAGCGGCGCGCAGCAGAAGAAGGCCGACAATGATGCGGTCGCTGTCGGGGTCGGCCTCGTTCTCTTCTGGCCGGCGCTGTTCTTCGCCAAGGGCGATGGTGCCTCGGCCGCGGAAGTCGCGCGGTTGAAGGGCGAGATGAAGGCGATCGAGGCTGCCTCGATCAAGAACAATTGCGGCATCCGCTTCGAGGACCCGACTGCGAAGCCGGCGGCCAAGAAAGCCTGACGCGGGCAACCACCCTCCCCGCTGCGGGGAGGGTGGCATCAGAACGGCAGGGTAGCCGAGTGCTGTTTCAGGCCCTTGCCGCCAGCGCCTTCAGACACTGCTCGAACGCCGTCAGATCGGTGAAGAGCTTTTCGGGTTCGGCCGCATGCACGGCCACCGGGCCGCCGCGGCGCTCAACGCCGCCATGCAGCATCAGGTTCTCGATCATATCGAAGTCTTCAAGCGAGTGGCCATCCGGCCCGCGCATTCGGCCTTCGGCGTCACGGCTGAGCTTGCCCTCATACCAGGCGAGTGTGCGCTGGTAATGGGTTTCTGCGACATTGGTGTAGCAGGCGACGATCTTGCCGGCGCCACACATGTAGCCAAGTTCGAAGACCGTGCCCGGATCAGCGGCAATGCCGCGAAAGGGGGTCAGGTTGGCGATCACGCCATCCGCCCGGTTCATGAAGCTCTCGTCGATCTCCGAAATATTGAGCCCGAACTGACGTTTGGTCGGGGCCGGCGGGATGGCGAGGTCGCCGGGGCAGATCGGCTCGAAGCCATAGGCACGCGTCATCGCGGCCTTTTCATCGAGCACTGCGCGGGCATCCGGCAGGAAGACTTCCGGGCCGGCGAGGTAGAGTTTCAAGGGAGAGGACATCAGGGAATGGCAATCTTCTGGTCGGTGCGGAAATGGGTCGAAGGGAACATGGAGGCCCACGTCCGGCAAGGGCCTTTCGGCGCTGTGCACAGGCTTGGACGATCCGCAGAGGCGCGACTCGGCCGGGGCTGAGACGCGGCCCGCCCGCCTGCGGCAGATCAGGCTCGGGCAAGACACTGCGGGTACTGCTGATCAAGCTAAAACTCCGGCGCCAAAGGGCACTCACGACCATGGAAGCGATTACAATAGGCAGCCCGCAATTCGTCCAATATATCGCAATGATCGTCAATGAGATGACCGGCAAGAAGCCGGGCGGCTCTTTCAATCTGGAATCCATCGCGAACCTCACCGCCGCAATTTCCTCTTCGCAGTATCTGTTCACGCGGATGACCGGTGCCAAGCGCCTGAACACGCCGACCGAGGTGCTGGATTATGCGCTGTCCTGTGCCACCGTTCCGGGGCTCTGTCTCGAGTTCGGCGTCTTCTCGGGAAGGTCCATCAACCAGACCGCCCTGCAGCGGCCGGGTACCGTTTACGGCTTCGACAGCTTCGAAGGGCTGCCGGAGGGCTGGCGTGAGGGTTATGAAAAGGGCGCGTTTGCCCGCACCGACCTGCCGGCAGTGGAGCCGAATGTCGAGCTCATCATCGGCTGGTTCGACCGCACGCTGCCGACCTTCCTCGACTCGCATCCGGGGCCGCTCTCCTTCCTGCATGTCGACTGCGATCTCTATTCCTCGACGCAGACCGTTTTCACGCAGCTGCGCGAGCGCATCGTGCCCGGCACGATCATCCTGTTCGACGAATACTTCAACTATCCCGGCTGGGAGCTGCATGAATTCAAGGCGTTCCAGGAATTCGCGGTGAGCACCGGTCTGCAATACGAATACATCGCACTGAACCTCAACCACCAGCAGGTGGCTGTGCGGGTCAACGGCTGCTTCAACCGCTGGGTTTAAACGGCGTTTCACCACGTTCATTGTAAGGGCGCCTTCTGGGCGCCCTTCTGCTTTGCTGTGGCCATCCCCTGCCCTCTCGGCTAAACCCTCTGATCATGCCGACTCACTCCCATACCGATCCGCTCTTTTCCGCCCAGGCAGAGGAAGGCCCGCTTTCCGTTCTGAAGCGCGTCTATGGCTATTCCGCATTTCGCGGGCGCCAGGCCGAAGTGGTCAGCCAGGTGGTGTCCGGCGGCGATGCCGTGGTGCTGTTTCCGACGGGGGCTGGCAAATCGCTCTGTTTTCAGGTGCCCGCACTCTGCCGGCCGGGCGTCGGCGTTGTCGTTTCGCCGCTGATTGCCCTCATGCGCGATCAGGTGGAGGCCTTGAAAGGCCTCGGCGTCAAGGCGGCGGCTCTCAACTCGACGCTGAGCCGCGAGGAGTATGTCGAGATCCGCCGGGCGCTCGATCGCGGCGAACTCGACTTTCTCTATGTGACGCCGGAGCGGACCGCGACCCCAGGCTTCATCGAGATGATGCAAGGCGTGGAAATCGCGCTCTTTGCCATCGACGAGGCCCATTGCGTTTCGCAATGGGGGCATGATTTCAGGCCTGAATATCGCGAACTCGGCAAGCTTGCCGATCTCTTTCCAGGCGTGCCGCGGCTGGCGCTGACGGCCACCGCCGATCCGCATACGCGCGAAGACATCGTTGCCCGACTGCGGTTGGAAGAGGCAGAAGTCTTTACCACCTCTTTCGATAGGCCGAATATCGCCTATGAGATCGTCGAGCGTGATCAGCCGCGCCAGCAGCTGCTCCGGTTTCTCTCGCGCCACAAGGGATCGAGCGGCATCGTCTATTGCCTCTCCCGCGCCAAGGTCGAGGAGACTGCCAGCTGGCTCGACGACCAGGGGATCCGGGCACTGCCCTATCACGCCGGCATGGACCGGGCGATCCGAGACGCCAATCAGGATGCCTTCCTGAAAGAAGAAGACCTTTGCCTGGTTGCCACGGTTGCGTTTGGGATGGGCATCGACAAGCCGAATGTGCGTTACGTCGCGCATCTGGATCTACCGGGTTCGGTCGAGGCCTATTATCAGGAGACGGGGCGCGCGGGGCGTGACGGTCTGCCCTCCGAGGTGTGGATGGCCTATGGCATGGCCGATGTCATCCAGCGCGGGCGGATGATCGACGAGGGCGGGGCGGCCGACGACATCAAGCGGGTGGAACGGGCCAAGCTCAATGCGCTCTTGGCCATCTGCGAAACGCCCGGCTGCCGGCGCCAGGCGATCCTCAAGCATTTCGGCGAGAGCCACGCGGGCGGCTGCGGCAATTGTGATACCTGCCTGAAACCTGTCGAGACCTGGGACGGCTCCGAGGCGGCGATCAAGGCGCTGGCCGCCATCTACCGGACAGGCGAGCGCTTCGGCACCGGGCATCTGATCGACGTGCTGATGGGCAACGAAAACGACAAGACGATGCGTTTCGGCCATACGGACATGCCGGTCTTCGGCGCGGGCAAGGATCTCTCCGCGAAGACCTGGCAATCGGTCTATCGCCAGCTGCTTGCCGCCGGATACATCCGCGTCGACCACACGGCCTTTGGTGCACTGACGCTGGAGGAAAGTGCACGCGCGGTCTTCAAGCGCGAGGTCGATGTGCGCTTCCGCAAGGACCGGCCGACGACGGGCAAGGCAGCGCGCGGCCAGTCCTCGCGCACGGCGCAGGCCAAGGCGGGGCTCGACCAGGCGGATCAGGAACTGTTCGAGGCCCTGCGCGCCAAGCGCATGGAGCTTGCAAAAGAACAAGGCGTGCCGCCTTACGTCATCTTCCCCGACACGACGCTGGTTGCACTCGCGACCGAACGGCCGATGGATGAGGATGAGATGCTCTCGATTTCCGGCATCGGGCAATCGAAGCTGGAGCGTTACGGCGATGCGTTTCTTGAGGTGATCACGGCCTATTCGCGGTGAGGTTTCGCCCTTCCATTGAGGGGTATTGACCGCGACGATGGAGTACCCCCTCCTCTCCCCTCGGGGAGAGGGAAGCCGAGCGTAGCGGAGGCAGGGTGAGGGGGCGGACCGGCAAAGCGTTTTCCACATGGCGTTGCGCAATGCGCGCCCCCTCATCCGGCGCTTTCGCGCCACCTTCTCCCCGCTGGGGAGAAGAGGGAGAGCACCGCTCGCGACACCGCGTGCCCTCAAGGGGAAAGTTGGGTGATCACCAGCCGATATCGGTGTGGACGAAATCGTCACCCTTGTAGGCGACCCTCGTCTGGCTTGCTGTCGCGCAGGCATGAGCGAAACAATCGCCCATGTTGAGGCGGGCTGCATGGTTGACGATCTTGCCGAACCGCTGGGCGGCATCCAGAGCTTTATTGGCAACGTCGTCCGCAATGTTAACATCATGGGCCTCCAGATCGGTAATGAACTGGTCGACGAGACGCCTGGCCGTGGCGACCATGTCGGCGGTCGCGGGATTGCCCGGACCCGCCAGTCGGCGCGCGACAGAAATGCTCGTTTCGAGTTTCATGACTGCGGAAACGTAAAACGGCCCGCCTTCTTTCTCCAATCGATCCATGAGCGCATCGGCATCATCCTCCTGGGCGATGATCGCGACGGCAACGGAGGCGTCGATGAAGATCATCAGTCGTCCTCGCCCCACATCTCGTCGGATTCCCGCTTGTGATCACCAGGATGGAAGGGGCCGGCTGCGTCGGCCATGGCAAGCGTGGTGGCAAGGCGATTGCGAACCGATAGCTTCGCCTTGCGGCTTGCAATGGCGTCCTTCAGCGCATCCCTCACCGCCTCCACCTTGGTCGTCCGGGTGAGGCCGATCAGTTCGTTGGTGAGTTGGTCCACCTCGGGATCCCTGATGTAAAGTGGCATGCCAGCATATCCTCTTGAGGATTTGAATATATCCTCGCTAGCAGGTCTTTGCCAGTCCAAGGTTTTGTGCGCGTCGCCAGTCGCTCGGGCTTTCGCCTGTCACGCGCAAGAATTCCCGGTTGAAGTTGGATTTGGTCATGAAGCCCGCCTCGAAGAGGATGCGGGTGACGGGCATGTCGGTGTCGCTAAGCAGGCGGCAGGCCTCTGATATGCGGTGGTTGTTGACGTAGTGCGAGACGCTGATGCCGTGGACGCGGTTGACCGCTTCCGAGACGGCGCGGGCAGGCAGGCCGAGGCGGCGTGCAAGACGGGCAAGGTTGAGATCCGGGTCCGCCCAGAGGCGTTTCTCCCGCATCAGGTCATCAAGCGCGGTTGCGATCTGGCGCTGATCTTCGGTGGCGGTCCTCGTCGGCGTGGAAGAAGCAGGGACAGAGGCGGAGGTGTTCGCCGCATCCATGGGCACGGCTGACGGCCGGTCGCGATCGGACATGGCGCGAGGCTCAAGAGCGCTCGCCTGATCGACCGTAGCATCAGCCCCCTCGCCCGCCTCTTCCTGGCCGGCGGTGACGGCGCTGATGCCGAGGAGCAGCAGGATCAGCGTGGTGGCGGCCGAGACGACCATGGGCGAATAGCGACCGCCGGACCAGAGCATGTCGAGGCTGATCACGACATCCGTCAGCGCCGAGGCAATGAGGGCGATGCCGGTCAGCATCAGGGCGCGGAAGGAACGCAGCGAGCCATCGAGGCGGGCGGCGATCAGCCCATCGGGACCAAGGCGGGCGAGCCAGAGCAGCCCCAGACCATAACCGAGGAAGTTGGCGATGATGACGAGATCGACCGGCGCCCGGCCAATCAGAAGCAGCAGCAGCGTCGCGGCTGTCGGGAGAAGATGGGGCCAGTCGCGGACCGAGAGCCCAGGTTCTTCACGGGTGAGATCGCGGAAGGCGAGGAAGGAGAGCGCCGGCACGAGGCTCGCCATCACCGGCAAGGCCGGCAGCACGGCCATCACACCATAGCCCCAGCGCAACCCGACCAGCAGGCTCTGCACGACGTACAGCGCCAGCAGCGCAAGGAAGAGGCTGTTGCGATGCCAGCTTTCGCGGCCTTCGCCAAGAAGGCGGACGAGGAAGACGGCAAGGAACAGGGCGACGAGAAAGGAGAGCGGGACGAGCAGCATGCGGATGTTTCGATCATGGAGGCCGGGTGAGCGTGGTGCGACCATGACCGAAAGCGCGATCCCGGTCGACCCGGATCGCGATCGAGGTCGCGGATGCCAGGTTTATCGACGGAAATGAGGGCATCGAAACCGGCCGGCCGACAACGGACGTGCCAAACCAAGGAGTATCCTCATGCGCAAACGAACCATCCTTCTTTCCATCCTCGGCGGGATCATCGGCCTCGCCATCATCGACGGTGGTGTGCAGATGATCCGGGCAAGCGACGCGCTGTCAGGTCCGATCGATCTCACCGGCGTGACCCAGCTTTCGGTGACCGGGGCTTCGAGCGACATCTCCATTTCCACCGGGGGCGACGGCGCGCGGGAGGCTGTTCTCTCAGGCACGCGCCATGGCTGGGGCGCGATCTGGCGGTCCGGCTGGTTTGCCGGCGATTGCATGGGTGAGGCTCCGATGCGGCGGGACGGCGATACGCTTCATGTCGACATGGGCGATCGGGGCGGCTTCTTCGGCTGGAACGATTGGGACGACTGCACGCTGTCTCTGACGGCCACGCTGCCGCCGCAGACCCGGATCTCGATCCGCCAGGATGCCGCGCGCATGCGGCTTGCCGGCGACTTCGGTGCCATCACCGTCGACAGCGATGCCGGCGACTTCGCCCTGACCGGCCATGCCGCGTCCGTCGCCGTATCGGGTGCGGCCTTACGTGCACGGCTCGCCTTCGAGCGGGTGATGAACACCGAAGAGATCCGCATTTCAGGCCAGATGCTGGATGCCACGGTGAAGTTCCTTGTGCCGACACCGATCTCCTATGGCGTCGAGGCCGTCGCCTCCTTCGTCGACAGCGCCTTGCCGAACACGCCCGGTGCCAAGCCCGAGATCCGCATTCGCGGCGAGATGGCGCGGGTGCGGATCGAGTGAGGCGGCGGGCACCGCCGTGCTCGGAGCGGAGGCAGGCTGAGAGGGTGGGCGGACCCGTGATTGACTGACTGCGCTCCGCACCCCCTCATCCGGCGCTTGCGCGCCACCTTCTCCCCACTGGGGAGAAGAGGGAGGTCGCGGCCTTCGAAGCGCCTCCCCCCTCCCCTTGAGGGGGAGGGTCGGAGCGGAGCTCCGGGGTGGGGTGAATGGGCAAAGCACCGGCTCTGCCCAGTGCATTGTAGCCGCCGGACGTTTCACCCCCACCCGCCGCTTTCGCGGCGACCTCCCCCCCTCAAGGGGGAGGTGGAGAGCGCTAGCCCTGCCTGCCGTCACAGCCGCGACAGGATGTCATGGAACAACGCCATTCGGGTGCCGTTGTCATGGCTCATGGCCGTCGTCTTCGATGAGCGCTGAGGCGCGATCGATGATCGAACGGACAGCGTGCTCATGGCCCGGCCGAGACGGACGGGCCTTGCAAGACAGGAGAATTTCCATGCCGCAATCGACCACGACCAACCGCCGCTTCGTTCTGGCAGAGCGCCCCAAGGGCGAACCCAACGATCAGACGCTGCGGCTTGAGACCGTCGACATTCCCGAACCGGCAGACGGCCAGATGCTGCTGCGCACCGTCTTTCTTTCGCTCGACCCTTACATGCGCGGGCGGATGAGTGATGCTCCCTCCTATGCGGCGCCGGTCGAGATCGGCCAGACCATGGTCGGTGGTACCGTGTCGCGCGTGGTGACCTCGAAGCTCGAGGGCTTCAAGGAGGGTGACTGGGTCGTCGGCTTCAACGGCTGGCAGGACTATGCGCTTTCCGACGGCCGGGGCGTGACGCCGCTTGGCGCCCATCCCAGCCATCCCTCGTGGGCGCTTGGGGTGACCGGCATGCCGGGCTTTACCGCCTGGTCGGGCCTCAAGGAAATCGGCAAGCCGAAGGCCGGCGAAACGCTGGTGGTAGCAGGTGCGACCGGTCCCGTCGGCTCGACCGTCGGCCAGATCGGCAAGATCCTCGGGTTGAAGGTCGTCGGCATCGCCGGTGGACGGGACAAATGCGCCCATGCCACCGACACGCTGGGCTTCGATGCCTGTGTCGACTACAAGGCGGACGGCTTTGAAGAAGCATTGAAGCAGGCAGTGCCCGACGGCATCGACATCTATTTCGAGAATGTCGGCGGCCAGGTGTTCGATGCGGTCGTACCGCTGCTCAACACGGCTGCGCGCATCCCGCTTTGCGGACTGATCGCCCAGTATAACGCGACTTCGCTTCCCGAGGGGCCGGACCGGTTGGGCTGGCTTATGGGGCTCTTCCTGAAGAAGCGCGTCACCGTTCGCGGCTTCATCGTCTTCGACGACTTCGGCCATCTTTATCCGGAATTTTCGAAGGAGATGGCCGGCTGGGTCGAGGCCGGCAAAATCAAATACCGCGAAGAGATGATCGGCGGGCTGGAACAGGCGCCGAGCGCCTTTGCCGGCCTGCTTCGTGGCGAGGCCTTCGGCAAGCGGGTGATCCGCGTCGGGCCGGATGACTGACCCCGCGGGTGGTTCGATCCTTCGAGGCCCTCGCTTTTGCGAGGGCGCCTCAGGGTGAGGGCCGCATCAATCTCCTGACATACGACTTCCCAAGACAGATCAACACAAAGGACAAGCCACAATGAAAATCCTCATGGTTCTCACCTCGCATGACCAGCTCGGCGACACCGGCAAGAAGACCGGCTTCTGGCTCGAAGAATTCGCCGCCCCCTATTACGTGATGAAGGATGCCGGTGCGGACATCACGCTCGCCTCGCCGAAGGGCGGCCAGCCGCCGCTCGATCCGAAGAGCGACGAGCCGGATGCACAGACCGAAGCGACCGATCGGTTCAAGGCGGACCAGACGGCGCAGCAGCTGCTGGCCTCGACCACGCCGCTGTCGCATATCGATCCCGCCGATTTCGACGCGGTCTTTTATCCGGGTGGCCACGGCCCGCTCTGGGATCTGGCCGAAGACCGGGACAGCATCGCGCTGATCGAGGCCTTCGCGGCCAAGGATCTGCCGATCGGTGCTGTCTGCCATGCGCCGGGCGTGCTGCGTCACGTCAAGGGCCGGGACGGCCAGCCGCTGGTCAAGGGCCGCAAGGTAACGGGCTTCACCAATTCGGAAGAAGAAGCCGTTGGCCTGACTGAAGTCGTGCCTTTCCTCGTCGAGGACATGCTGCAGGAGCGCGGCGGGCATTATGAAAAGGGCGCCGACTGGGGCGTGTATGTGGTGACCGACGGCAAGCTTGTGACAGGCCAGAACCCCGCCTCATCGGAAGAGGCGGCGAAGGCTTTGCTGAAGCTGCTGTAAGGCAACTCTTCCACCCTCCTCTTGAGGGGGAGGGTCGGAGCGGAGCTCCGGGGTGGGGTGAACTTCGGGGGCCGCCTCGAAGCCATCACCCCCACCCGCCGCTTTGCGGCGACCTCCCCCCTCAAGGGGGAGGTGAGAGGATCAGCCCAGCTTCAGTTCCATCATCGTCAGATCCAGCCAGCGGCCGAATTTCTGGCCGACCTCGTGGTGGGTGCCGACGAGGCGGAAGCCGAGCGAGGTGTGGAGCGCGATTGAGCCCTTGTTGCCGGCTTCGATGGCGGCGACCATGACGTGGATGCCACCTGTCTTCGCGCGCTCGATCAGCGCCGTCATCAGCGCCTTGCCGAGCCCCTGGCCGTAGTGATCCTTCTCGACATAGACGGAATGTTCGACCGAGGCGCGGAAGCCATCGAAGGGCCGCCAGTCGCCATAGGAGGCGTAGCCGGCGATCGTTCCGTCGATATCCGCAACCAGGATCGGGAAGCCTCTCGTCTGGCGGAGATCGAACCAGGCGCGGCGGTTGTCGAGATCAACAAGCGTCTCGTTCCAGATCGCGGTGGTCTCGGCGACGGCGTGATTGTAGATGGCGAGGATGGCGGGAAGATCAGCTGGCGTTGCGTCGCGGAGGATGAGGGGCATGATGCGGCTTTTGCAATTTGTGGCGGAAAAACCGCCCTGCGGGAACGAGATGTGACGGGCGATACTTCGCCGCATCGACACATCGGGCAACAAGGGTGCAAAGGCAAGACCATCACAGACGGAAAAGAGTTTTCATGACCTCCATGCTTCCCGGCCTCCTCACCCGCTATGTGCTCGTCTTTGTCGCAGCACAGCTGTTCATCTATCTCCTCGTGCTGGTCCTCGACAATTTCGGCTGGGGCGACAGTCTGTCTTCGGCGGGCAATGTGGCCGTGCTGATGGCCGCCGGCTCGTCTGCGGGTACGTTCGTGGCCCAGCGGCTGAAAGGCCGGCCGAGCTGGGGCTTGAGCCTCAAGCTTTCGGCCCTGCTTGCCGTCGTCGCTGTGCTTATCGGCTCCTTGATCCTTCTCGCGATCGTCTGGGTCAACGGGATCAGCGGCGCGGAATTGCAGCTCCTCGCCGCGCAGATGGGCATGACGCCGGTCATGGCGACGCTGGTGTTGGCGGCGGTGTCGCTGGCGCTCAGTTTTCCGATGACGCTTGCGGGCTTTCGCATCGGTGCCGGCCAGGTGGCCAAGCAGATCGAGAAGCAGGCGAAGATGACGGGGATCTGAGGGCTTAGGCGTAGGCCGTCATGCGCGGCCTTGTGCCGAGCATCTGCTGCCGATGGAATGTGTGGGACAGGAGCGGAGGCGTTGAGGCCGAAGCAGACCTCAGTAGATCCTCGGGACAAGCCCGAGGATGACGATCGGGGAAAGGTTGAGGCCCCTCAGCCCAGGCTGATGGCCGTGAAGACGGCCGAATAGTGGACGATGGCGGCTGTCACCACGAAAGCGTGCCAGATGGCGTTCTGGAAGCGCAGGCGTTCCCAGACATGGAAGACGACGCCGGCGGAATAGATGCAGCCGCCGACGATGATCAGTGTCAGGGTCACGCCCGGGATGATCTCGGAGATCGGGCCCATGGCCAACGCCCCGCTCCAGCCCATGCCGAGATAGAGCAGGATGGCGAGACGATCATAGCGCCCGGGAAAGCGGAACTTCAGCCAGATGCCGGTAAACGCCGTGATCCAGATGCCGATCAGCAGCGCGAGGATCAGGGGACGATCGGCACCCTGGATGAGGAAGGGCGTGTAGGTCGAGGCGATCAGGATGAAAATCGCGGAGTGATCGAAGCGGCGCAGGATCCACTTCACCCGCGAATGCGGCCACATGTTGTAGGTGAAGGAAACCCCCAGCGAGATGATCAGGCCGAGGCCGTATATCCAGCTGGCGGCGATGTTGGCGTAGTCCGAATAGACGGTGGCGTAGAAGATCAGCGCGGTCGCGCCGACCAGCGCAAAGACCACACCGATGCCATGGATGATCCCGTCGGCGACCAGCTCGTGCAGGTCGTAGGCGCGGCCAAACTTGAAAGGATCGGTGGTCATCGGGGCTCTTCGTTTCTCGGCAGGGGACGGATCGGCGGGCAGTCGAAGCATTGCGGCAATGATGGCGGAAAAGCCTGCAACCGACAAGCCGAAGCACCATCACGAACATGTCGATCCGGTAATCTTGCTTGCTTGCCTTCTCAGCCCTCGCCGCCTACCAATCAATGATTACCAATGCCTTTTCACGCTTCGGATAGACAATGCGTTTCACCATTCTCGCGACGTTTGCCGCCCTCCTCACCTATTGCTGGTTCCTGCTCAAGGTCGGCCAGGCGCGCAAGAAGTTCCGCGTCGAGGCGCCGAAGACGACCGGCAATGCCGATTTCGAGCGGATCTTCCGGGTGCAGCAGAACACGGTGGAGCAAATGGTGCTCTTCCTGCCGTCGCTGTGGATCTTCGGTTTTTACGTCTCCGACATGCTGGCCGGGCTGCTCGGCCTTTCCTGGACAGCGGCGCGGGTGCTCTATGCTGCGGAATACTATGCCGATGCCAAGACGCGCGGACCGGGGGCGGCGCTGACCTTCCTGATTGGCATCGTGCTGCTGGTCGGCGGCACGGTAGGCGCGCTGCTGGGCGGGGCGTGAGGCGGGGGGGCCTTTTGCCGACACAACTTCCGGCTTCGTGCCCGAATTGCAGGCAGTCGCCTGCCCTACGGCCAGATTTCGCTGATAATGCACTGCTTTTGTTCATTTGCTTATTATGAAGGCGAAATTTAAGCAATTATGACGTTTATTAGTACATCATTTGCAATTGATAAACGATCGACCTTTAGCCTCTCGTAACACGGCCAGATGGAGGAGGTCGGGACAAGCAGGCTGGATCATTTCCAGGCAGTCGCAGACTGCAAGGATCGTATTCACCATTTTCCCGATGATTGCCTTCGCTTGCGTTTCACAATCCAGGCGTTTCGAGGAAGATCATGACCATTAGACTGAAGCTCTTGTCCTGCATCTCCGTTTTGACAATCGTCATTGCCGTAATCTCGGCATTCTCCTTCTTCACCATGAACGAGCAATCGAAATTATCGAATTCGATTGTGGCTGATCGCGTCATTCCGATGGAGCAGCTCAAGGTCATTGCTGATGCCTATGCGGTGGAGATCGTCGACGCGGTCCACAAGGTGCGGTCTGGCACTTTCAGCGTGGAACAGGGGCAGCAAAGCGTCGATGCTGCGATGGGGAAGATCGAAAGCAAGTGGGCGGAATACGTCGCCACCTATCTGACGCCCGAGGAGAAGGCCATTGCCGACGAGTTTCTCAAAGTCCGGCAGGGGGCTGATGCCGGCGTGAAGGAGTTGCAGGCGCTGCTTGTGGCCAAGGACATGCAGGGACTGGCCAGCTTCGCCGACAAACAGCTCTATCCGACCATCGATCCGCTCGGCACCGAGATTTCCCGGCTGATCGAGTTGCAGATCCGGGTGGCGAAGGAGAATCTGGCGGCCGGCAACGCATTGAAGTCCATGCTGACGACGCTGATGGTGGTGCTGTCAGTGGTGGCGGCCGGCATTGCCGCCTTCTCGATCTGGACCATCACGGTCGGCGTCATCCGGCCGGTCAGTTCGATCACCACTGCCATGGACCGTCTGGCGCATGGCGATCTTGATGTCGCCATCTATGGCGAGGGCCGGCGCGACGAGATCGGCGTGATGGCCTCGACGGTCGTCGTGTTCCGCGACAATGCCCGCGAGCGGGTGCGGCTGGAGAAAGAGGCCGACGACAATCGTCAGGCCGCGGAAGCGGAGCGCCTCGCGCATGAGCGCCAGCAGGCTGTGGACGCAGCGGAAGTGCACTTTGCCGTCGAACGGATCGGTCATGCGCTTGGACAATTGGCGGATGGCAAGCTCACCTGTCGGATTACGGAAGCCTTTGCCGAGCGGCTGGATGCGATCCGGGTAAATTTCAACGATGCGGTGGCGAAGCTCGAGGATGCGATGCGCCGTGTCGGCCAGAACGCGCAGGTGATCGCCGCCGGATCTGGTCAGATCCATGCCGCCGCCGACGACCTGTCGAAGCGCACCGAGCGCCAGGCCGCTTCCGTCGAGGAGACAGCCGCAGCGCTCGAGCAGATCACCACCACCATCGGCGAAACCAGCCATCGGGCCCGAGAGGCCGGGCGGCAGGTGACCGAGACACGCGGGGCTGCGGAAAGGTCCGGATCGATCGTCCAGCGGGCGGTTTCCGCCATGCAGGAGATCGAAGGCTCGTCGAAGGAAATCACCACGATCATTACCGTGATCGACGAGATCGCCTTCCAGACCAATCTGCTTGCCCTGAATGCAGGCGTCGAAGCCGCTCGTGCCGGCGAGGCCGGCAAGGGCTTTGCCGTCGTGGCGCAGGAAGTGCGCGAACTTGCCCAGCGTTCGGCGAGTGCTGCAAAGGAAATCCGCTCACTGATCGGCAAGTCGGGCGACCAGGTGAAAAACGGCGTCGAGCTCGTGGTGGCGACCGGCAAGGCGCTGGACGAAATCGTCGCTCAGGTTCAGGCGGTCAGCATCAACGTGAATGCGATCGTCGAAGCCTCCGGCGACCAGGCGACGGGCCTCAAGGAGATCAACACCGCCGTCGCCGTCATGGATCAGGGTACGCAGCAGAATGCCGCCATGGTCGAGGAATCGACTGCGGCCAGCCACTCGCTGGCCAAGGAGGCGGAGGCGCTGTTCCAGCTCATCGCGCGCTTCGAGATCGGCGGGCAGAGCCGTCCGGGTGAGCCGGGCATGCGTCGGGCGGCATAACAGCCCCCCTATGGCGACCCCAGTCGATGAGCGACGCTCACGGCTGCGGTTTGCCTGCCTCCAGGTTCGGCGCAAGATCAGGCGCGTCAGCCGGGATCGGATTGGCTTCGAGATCGGCGATCAAGGCCTTCATCTCGGCGATCTCGCGCACCTGTGCCTCGATGATCTCGTCGGCGAGCTCTCGCACGCGCGGGTCACGAATATGGGCGCGCTCGCTGGTCATGATCGCAATCGAATGGTGCGGGATCATCGCCTTCATGTAGCTCACGTCGTCTACCGTCTCCTGACTGCGCACGAGCCAGAGCGCGAAGGCAAAGACGATTACGCTGCCGGCGATGATCACCGCGTTCAGCCGCTGGTTCTTGTACATGGAAGCCATGAACCCCATCATGATCACCGCCATGACGGCGCCCATCAGAATCGCCATCCAGGTACGTGTCTGACTGTAGGTCACATGATCGAGCGCATAGGTGTTGAGATACATCAGGCCAAACATCACCACCGTCGAAGTGGCAATCATGGCAGCAAAACGGGTGTAGGTCATGGAGGCCTCCGGGACGGACTTCGGTGCCGGGTAGGCTTCTGTGAGCCCCGGCTAAGAATGCCAACAGCGGGGACGGGTGATTGTTCCATGGGTGGCGGGCTGACCGGCAGAGGACGAGGAGCCACGCCTCTGGAGTTGTATTGCGATTTGCATTACATTTGTAAAAGCCAAACTCTACGAGGTAATTCCGATGCCCCTCCCCGATCGCAAGGACTACCCCATTTCCATGCGCCTGCCGGAAGCGGATGTGGCGATGATCGACCGCGCGGCAGCTCTTAAAGGCCGTTCGCGGACAGACTTCGTCCGCGATGCGGCCGTGCGCGCCGCCGAAGAAGCACTCATGGAACAACAGCTCATCCGGATGACGGAGGAAGGCTTTGCCGACTTCATGGCGCTGATGGTGGCGCCGGCAGAGGTTGTGCCTGAACTGGTTGAGGTCATGCGCCGCCCTGCCCCCTGGGAGGCGGATTACAGAGCCAAGGACTGAACATGGCGCTTTCTGCTCCCGAGCCGCTGCATGACGGCCACGATCTGAGCGGCTTTTCCTGTGGCAAGCCTGCGCTCGACATCTGGCTGAAAACACGGGCGCGTGCCAATCAGGAGAACGGCTTTACCGTCGTGATCGTGGTGCATGATGCAGGCCGCGTCGTCGGCTATTGCGGCCTCTCGCCGACGGCCGCGCTGGCGGCGTCACTGCCCCGCTCGATCCGCACCGGCCAGCCGCCCGACCCCGTCCCATGCCTGCTGCTCGGGCAGCTTGCCGTCGATCAATCCTATGCCGGACATGGGATCGGGACAGGTCTGATCAAACATGCGCTTACCCGCTGCGTGCAGGGCGCAGCGCTTATTGGCGGGCGGGCGCTGATCGCCAATGCGATTGATGAGGAGGCGCGGCTCTTCTGGACGCGGCATGGATTTCTGCCGTCGAAAGATGATCCGTTTCGGCTGTTGCGGCCGATCTCGCATATTGCGGCGGCGCTTGAGGCGGCGGAAAAGCATCACGGATAACCTGCCCTCTGGTTACTGCGCGCGCCAAACAGAAACGAGGGGACTTTCGCCCCCTCGCCTGTCTCAGTTCAGTGTCACAACGCTCACGCCGTCTGCATGGCACCAGGGCCAGGCACCGCCCCGGGTGGGCACTTGCCGAGGATGATCATGCCGAGCACTTCGTCCTTGGTGACGTCTTCGGTGCGGGCATGGCCCACCACGCGGCCGTTCTTCATGACGAAGACGCGGTCGGCGAGGTCGAAGACATCGTGGATGTCGTGGCTGATCAGGAAGATGCCGATGCCGTCCTTCTTCAGTTGCTGGATGAGGTCGCCGACCTGGGCGGTTTCCTGCGGACCCAAGGCGGCCGTCGGTTCGTCCATGATCAGGATCTGGGCGTCGAATAGGATCGCGCGGGCGATCGCCACCGACTGGCGCTGACCACCTGACAGAGCCTTGACCGGCTCCTTGAAGCGCTGGAAGTTGGGGTTGAGACGCCCCATGACTTCACGGGCTTTCGCTTCCATCGCGACATCATCGAGCGTGCCCCAGGCGGTGCGCAGCTCGCGGCCGAGATAGAGGTTGGCGGCGGCATCGACGTTATCGGCGACGGCGAGCGTCTGGTAGATCGTCTCGATGCCATATTTCTTGGCGTCGCGCGGGTTGTTGATGTCGGCAAAATCGCCGCGGACCAGGATATCGCCGTTGTCGCGCTTGTAGGCGCCCGAGAGTATCTTGATCAGGGTCGACTTGCCGGCACCGTTATGCCCGAGCAGGGCCACGACTTCGCCGGGGAAGAGGTCGATCGAGGCGTCGTCGACGGCGTGAATGCCGCCGAAGGAAATGGAAACGTTGCGCATTTCCACGAGGGGGGTGCGGTTTTCAGACATGAGTTCAACTCCCCTTACTTCGCACGCGAGCGGTAGACGGTGTCGAGCCAGACCGCAACGACGAGCACGATACCGATGACGATGCTCTGGAGCGGTGTGTCGAGACCGAGCAGAACCATGCCCGAGTTCAGTGATTGCATGACGATGGCGCCGAGCATGGCGCCGGCGATTGTGCCGACACCGCCGGCAAGCGAGGTGCCGCCGATAACGGCTGCCGCGATTGTGTAGAGCTCGTCGAGCGTGCCCTGGGCATTGGTCGCGGCATTGAGGCGGGCCGTCGAGATGGCGGCGGCGATGGCGCAGAGTGCACCCATCAGCGCGAACAGCTTGACGGTGACCCACTTCACCTTGATGCCGGCGAGTTCT
Source organism: Agrobacterium sp. MA01 (assembly GCF_009650195.1). Lineage (NCBI taxonomy): Bacteria > Pseudomonadati > Pseudomonadota > Alphaproteobacteria > Hyphomicrobiales > Rhizobiaceae > Agrobacterium > Agrobacterium sp. MA01. Next base: position 981,660 of record NZ_CP045854.1, on the reverse strand, counting down.
GCGGCTTCCGGGTTGCCACCGATCGCGAAGACGTAGCGGCCGAAGCGGGTGCGGTTGGTGATGAAGGCCATGACCATGGCGATGCCGATGGCGATCAGAACCGGCACGGCGATGCCGAGACCGATCTGCAGACCACCTTCCGGCCAGGCAATGCCGTTTTCTTCAGCATAGCGGCGGGCCAGATTGACCGGCATGTAATAGCTGTTGGCGACCCAGACGGCGCCGAGAACGGCCGCGCAGCCGGAGGCAACGAGGAAATATTCTGCCCAGACCGGGCGCAGCGGGAAGCCGAAGCGGCGGCGCTGGCGACGGGTGTTGAGGATCGACAGGACGATCATCAGGCAGGCGACGAGGCCGACAATCCAGCTTGCCGTGACGCCGATCGAACCATCGGCACCGCCGCCCATCAGACGATAGGTGGTGTCCATCGGGGCTACGGTGGCGCCAGACGTCACCATCCAGGCCGCACCACGCCAGACGAGCAGGCCGCCAAGCGTGACGATGAAGGCGGGCACGCCGAGGAAGGCGATGATGGCGCCATGCAGCGCGCCGATCGCCGTGCCGACGAGGATGCCGGCCGACAGCGCGATGATCCACATCATCGGATGCTCGAAGCCGATGATCGGCGGCAGGATGCGGGCCTGAAGCACCGCCATGATCATGCCGACGAAACCGAGAATGGAGCCGACCGAGAGGTCGATGTTGCGGGTGACGATGACCAGCACCATGCCCGTGGCCATGACCGAGACGGAAGCCGCCTGAACCGAAAGGTTCCAGAGGTTACGCGGGGTCAGGAACAGGCCGTTCGACAGGATGTCGAAGCCGACCCAGATGAACCCAAGAGCGATGACCATGCCCAGCAGGCGCGTGTCGATTTCGGTGGCTTGAAAGAAGCGCTTCAGCGCTGAAACATTGGATGCCCGAGCACCATGCGCGGGTGTGGCAAGGCTGTGATCCGCCATACGAAAAATTCTCCCCAGTCGTTTGTCGGCTTGCGAAGGGCCGCGCCTTGCGCGGGCTTGCGGGCATTGGACCCGCCATGCGGATCGAGGCATCTGACGTTCTTCGGCGGCTGTTGCCTGGTCGTGCGGCGGCCCCTTAAAGCCGGCCGATACCTTGCTGCCGCGATGCTCTCGACCAGTCGAAACGCCGCAGCGCAAAAGGCTGCGGCGTTCCGGCTCAAGCTCTGTGGTCAGTCACTTCAGGATCAGTTGCAGGCGGCAACAGAACCGGCGGCAACGCCCTGGCATGCTTCTTCCTTGGAGATCCAGCCAGCGTCGATGACGACGTTGAGGTTGTCCTTGGTGATCGGCAGCGGAGCGATGAAGAAGGAGTTCATTTCGACACCCTTCGGGCCGCCAGCGAACTTCACGGTGCCTTCGATCTCGTCCATCGACTTGCCGGCGGCCAGTTCGTTTGCGATTTCAGCAGCACGCTTTCCGAGTTCGCGGCTGTCCTTCCAGACAGACACGGTCTGGGTGCCGAGAGCGACGCGGTTCAGAGCGGCCTTGTCGCCGTCCTGACCGGAGACCGGAACGGAACCGGCGAGACCCTGGGCTTCCAGAGCAGCAACCACACCGCCGGCCATGCCGTCGTTCGACGAGACAACAGCGTCAACGGCGTTGTTGTTGGCGGTCAGGAACTGCTCCATGTTCTTCTGGGCAGCTTCCGGCTTCCAGCCGTCCGTGTAGGCTTCGCCGACGTTCTTGATCTTGCCGCCGTCAATGGCTTCCTTCAGGACTTCGATCTGACCCGAATAGAGGAAGTCAGAGTTCGGATCGGTCGAGGCGCCCTTGATGAAGACGTAATTGCCTTCCGGCTTCGCCTTGAACACTTCGCGAGCCTGCATGCGGCCCACTTCCTTGTTGTCGAAGGTGATGTAGTAGGCGTCCGGGTTCTCGATCAGACGGTCGTAACCGACGACCGGGATACCTTCAGCCGTTGCCTTTTCGATCGCCGGAGCAATGGCTTCCGAATCCTGGGCCAGAACGATCAGAGCGTTTGCGCCCTGGGCGATCAGGCTTTCGATGTCGGTGAGCTGCTTGGCGGCAGACGTCTGGGCGTCGGCAGAGATGTACTTGTTGCCGGCTGCTTCGAGGGCTGCCTTGATCGCTGCCTCGTCCGTCTTCCAACGCTCTTCCTGGAAGTTCGACCAGGAAACGCCGACGGTCAGACCTTCGGCGTTGGCGACAGAATGCAGGCTCACGATGACGGCAGTCGCTGCCATCAGCTTCATAACGGATTTCATTTTTAAAACCTCCCAAGGTGATAGCGGACCGTCGGAAGACCTCCCAACCTACGACCCGCTGCGAAACTGTCCTTACCCCATGGACCCCCGTCCAATGGTTTTTCTCGACAGTCGAGAAAATAACTGGCAGAAGATTCTCACGCTGTCAACACGGCCCGGAGGAGGCTTGCAAAGACAGTTGCCAAATGCTTTGGGAGGAGCATGCGGTGGACCATACGAGAGCGGGCGACAAGCCCATCATGACAGCCAGTCCGAGGGCGAGCACGGAAGCCGTTCGCCACCAGAACAATGGGCTTGTGCTGAAGGTTCTCAGGCGTGAGGGCCCGCTGGCGCATACCGACCTGTCTGCCGCGACGGGGCTTTCCTCGGCGACCGTATCGGCAATTACCTCGCATCTCGAGAAAAATGGCTTGCTGGAACGGCGCGAGGTCGCGAATGCCGGCCAGCGCGGACGTCCGCGGGCACTCTTTGCCCGTCGCCGTGACGCCGCCCATGTGATTGCGGTGCGCATCTCCTCGCATGCGGTGCAATATTCGCTCGCCGATTATCGCGGCACGATGATCGACCGATTCGAGGAGGCGCGCGAACAGGGGGCGGAATCGCCCAAGCACTTCATTGAGGGCTTCCGGGCGGCGCTTGAGCGCCTGATCCAGCGGTCGCGCCTGCCAGCGTCTTCGATCTCGACCATCTCGATCTCCAGCAAGGGGCTGGTGGACCGGGAGGGGGCGAAGCTTCTGTGGTCGCCGGTGTTCGGCTATCAGGAACTCGACTTCGTGACGGCGCTTTCCGGCTTCAGCGGCAGCCGGATCCACCTCTTCAACGAGAGCCTGCTCGTCACCCATGCGCTGGCGCTCAGGCTGGAGAAGAACAGGGGCGCACCGCTCGCCTCGCTTGCCACGCTGTCGCTCGGCCATTCGATCGGGCTCGGGATTGCCTATCGCGACCAGCATGGCGATCTCGAAATCCGGGCGCCGAATTTCGGCCATATGCTGCATGCGAGCGACGGCAAGCTCTGTCGCTGCGGCGCGATTGGCTGCATCGAGGCCTCTGCCGGCTTTTACGGCATCCTGCGCATGGCATTCGAAGTGCCGCCGGACACGATCCCGGCGAAATTCGTGCCGCTTGCCGAGATGGAAAAGATCGCAAGCCGCGCCCGCCAGGGACACCGCGCCTCCGAATATGCCTTCCGCCAGGCAGGACTTGCGCTTGGCCAGGGATTGTCACGCATGCTGAGCCTCGCCGAGGAGACGATGCCGATCGCGATCACCGGCCCCGGCACACGTTTCATGGATCTCTTGACCCGCGGCCTCGACGAGGGGCTGGCGCAATCGCAGCATGTGCGCGTGCGCGGCGCGCCGGAGATCCTTATCATCACCGAGGAAGAGACGCTTGTCTTCGAGGGGCATGTGGACCGAGCGCTGACGGAGATTGATCAGGATCTGGGTGGGTAGCGGACGCTGCACTCGGCTTCCGGGCCAGAGATGGCCCGGGGAACTCATTTTTTGGATCGACGCCTCTGTAAAGCTCAGGCATAGCAGCAGGCAATTACAATTGAAGTGCTGACTTGCAGTTATCGTCGTGTAGCTGCGTCAACCGATCGAGCGCCCGACCGGGCAGCGGGAGATCGGCCGTGCCCAGAGAGAGACCCCGATGATCAAGATCATGGTATTGCTGCATGCGGCTCAAGGCCGGGACTGGCAGACGCCGCCGAAGGGAACCAGCCTGAAGACCCTGGGCGAGGCCGAGGAACAGGGGCTGATCGAGATCCGGGGCGAGTTTCAGAAGCGCCAGTTCCGGCTGACGACCCGCGGCTTTTCGACCGTCGAACACGACCGAAAGCGGCTCGCGGCACGCCGCAGCTGATTGTGGTCAGAGGTTGGCCCCTGCCCGCTTGAACGGCAGACGCCTGAGCCCTACCCTCCTTTCAAGGAGGACGTTTCATGACAGACGCGATCGCATCCCATGCCGACGCCAGGACCGGGTCCGGGCGCCAAGCCTATGTCTTCGATGCCTATGGCACTCTCTTTGACGTGCATGCAGCCGTGCGCCGGCATGCGACGGCGATCGGGCCGGATGCCCCGGCGCTCTCCGATCTCTGGCGGGTGAAGCAGCTGGAATATACCTGGGTGACCAGCCTGATGGGGCAGTATCGGGATTTTCGCGCGCTGACCGAAGATGCGCTCGACTTTTGCCTCGCGCGGTTTCCCGGTGTAGACAAGGGCTTGCGGGCGGATCTGCTCGACGCCTATCGCAAGCTCGACTGTTTTGCAGAGGTGCCAGAGGTGCTGGCGGCGTTGCGCAAGACCGGGGCACGCATCGCGATCCTCTCCAACGGCACGCCCACCATGCTGGATGAAGCGGTTGCTGCGGCCGGGATCGGGCACCTGATCGACGACATCTTCTCGGTCGATCCCTTGAAGATCTACAAGACGGCGCCTGCGGCTTATGCGCTGGTCACCTCGGCCTACAAGATTGCCGCCCCGGATATCGCCTTCCAGTCCTCGAACCGCTGGGACATTGCCGGCGCCAAGGCCTTCGGCATGACCTGCCACTGGATCAACAGAAGTGGTGCGCCGAACGAATATGCCGATTTTGCACCCGACAAGGTGTTGTCGTCGCTTTCGGGACTCGTCGAGATTGCCGGATGAACTGGTCAGCGCGCAATATCTGCAGTTCGAGGACGAACGGACGCGGCCGGCGCGGGATCTGCTTGCGCGTGTGCGCGACTATCCGCCGATGGCGGGCGGACGGGCCGCGCTAGCCTTGCCCCGGCTCTTTATCGTGGCCTAGACAAACCGAGCGTATCTGGCGTGATGGCATCGTGACCGCTATAGAGACCGCCACGATCCGGCGCTGACGCGCCACTGACTTCACGAAAGATGAAAACGCTGATGACGAAGACCTGGAGCAAGCCCGTGATCCTGCACGGGATCGGCGAAGAGGGCGAGGATGTGGTGGTCGACAGTTCACTCGGCGCCTCCTGGGCGCTGATCGAGGACTGGCCGGAAGAGGAGAGCGAGGCGCTGGATAAGGCGCTTCTGGTGCTCGGCGCCGTCGCGCAGGGCAAAGCCAAGGAAGAGGATGGTCGCAGAGCCCTGATTTCGGCGGCGACGGCAGCAGGCGTGAAGTTTACCGCCTGAGCGGCACCTTTGACTTAAGGCGTGACGCTTGCGGTGTCGGTGGTATCGGTCGGCAGGACGACATCATCGGCAGACGTTGGCGCCAGCGGATCCGGCGCAGTGACCATCTCGTCAGCCGGATCGGGGGCCGGGTCCGTCACAGGATCGACAACGGGATCCAGCACGGGATCAACGACCGGCTCGACCGGCATTGCCGCAGCAAGTTCTTCCCGGATCTCATCGATCTTGCCGACGGCTGGACCGACACCGAGAAGCTCCTTGGCCCAATCGAGCGTTGCGTCGTCGACGACGGCACCTGGCTTTGCTGCGGCCTGAAGGGCCGCCCTCAGCGCCTCGTCGTCAAGCGCCGCATCTGTCGGCACCGTGTCGATACCACTGGCCAGTTCATAGGTGGCATAGGCGGTGACATAATTCCTGATCGCGCTCATGCGGGGATCGGAGCTGTTGAGATAGGCGCGATAGTTGCGAGTGAGCGAGTTCAATCCGGCGAGTTCTGCCCTGAGCGGTCCGACGGCAGGCTTCATCTTAGGCACCGAGGCGAGCGTAGTGATCGGCTCAAGCGGTTGGCGAGTGGCAGACTTTGTTTCGGTGCGCCCCTGGCGACGCTCCACGCTCTGGGCCTTGCTCGATTTCTGGCCCTTGCCTGTCAGTGTCGCGAATGCATCGGTGAAGAAATTACCCGTCTTGCCCCTCTCGCCGGCCTTGCCGGAAGATTTTCCACGCTCTGCGGACTTTGCTTCGCGGGTCTCGGCGCTGCGACCATTGCCACCACCGTTACCACCGCCGTTATCCTTGGCGAGGGCAGTCTTTTCGGAGAGGCTGTAATGATCGGGAGAAAGCCCGAAGGGTGCGGTCGCCAGAGCGATAGCAAATGTGGCGACAACTGCCGAGTTCGAGATCCGCATAAGTTTCATCCGCTGATCGGTTGGGCGCAGCGACGAGATTCCGACGTCAGAATTTCACGCGGATTTGACAATCTCGTCAACACATCCATTAGAATTTTAGCAAGCTCGACTTATAATGACCCGGTTGATGGCAGATGGCTCAGGTGGAGACCTGCAATGTCAGGAACGCCAGAACCGCATAGCGCCCGGCCTTGGCGATCGTGACGAGGATCAGGAAGGTGAGAAAGGGTGTGCGCAGGAGGCCGGCGACGACCGTCAAGGGATCGCCGATGATCGGCACCCAGGACAAGAGTAGCGACCAGATGCCGAAGCGCCGGTACCAGGCTTCGGCGCGAGCGAGCTTTTGTTTTGAGACGGGAAACCAGGGCCGGTCGCGGAAATGCTCGATAAAGCGGCCAAGCAGCCAGTTGACAACCGAGCCCAGCACATTGCCTGTCGTCGCGACGAGAAGCAGCAGGACAACCGGCTGATCTTCGGCGAGGATCAGGCCGACCAGCACGGCCTCGGACTGCGCCGGGACGATGGTCGCGGCGAGGAAGGCTGCCAGGAAAAGGGCTGTATAGGCGGCGAGTGCTGTGATCACCGGCCCGGTCTAGCGCGGCGAGTTCCCGCTGGCAATGTGGCGGGTTCACGCGACGGCACTTGCATCGGTTCAGACGCTTCCGGTCCTTGCAAACGAAGGCTTCGAAAAGGGCTTCGAAACTGACCAAAAGAATGACCGCCACGCATCCGGGGGCGATGCATGGCGGCCGGATGGCCGGGGGCTGGCCATCGAGACTCTTTCTGTCAGACGCTTTTCGTCAGACGACGCGGCGGGCGGCGTGCTCGATATCAGTGCCTGCGGCCTCGTCGGCATCGATCACGCGGCTGCCTTCGACGCGTGCGCCCGGCTCCAGACCCTTCGGCCCCTGGTCACGGACCTGATGCGGGGCGGGCGTGGTGATGGCGCCGTGGTTCGGATCGTTGACGTCCTGGCCGCGGACGCCATCGGCATCAGCCTTGCGTTCATCCGGATTGCTGCGCGTTTCGCGTTCGCGGGTCGCATCGGCAATCAGGCGGTCGAGCTCGTCTTTGCTCATGGCGCTCAGATCGAAATCCTGCATCTTGGTCTCCCTGCTTTTCGTGATGAAAGGTGTTCGTCTCATCAACGCGCGACGGAGCGAAAGGTGCCGTCACTGCTGTCGATTGTGGAAACCGATCGGCCGGGGCTACGTTGCATCCTTATCAAAGGGGAGCCGGATCCATGGATTTCGTCAGCATCATGCACATCATCACCCGGGCGATCGAGGCCGTCGGCGTCGCGGTTATCGTCATCGGCATTGCGGTCTCGGGATTTGCCTATCTGAAGAGCCCGCGCGGCCTGGACGCCTACGGGGATCTGAGGGCCGGCATGGGACGGGCGATCCTGCTCGGGCTCGAGCTGATGGTGGCCGGCGACATCATCAATACGGTGGCGATCGAGCCGACGCTCGATTCGGTGCTGGTGCTCGGCGTGATCGTCATCATCAGAACCTTTCTCAGTCTGTCGCTGGAGGTGGAGATTTCCGGTCGCTGGCCCTGGCAGGGCAAAGGCGGCGAACAAAGCCTGCATCGCGGCAAGACGGACGGCGGAGAGGATGAGAAGGCGTGATCAGCGCGGCTTGCCGATGATGCTGAGCGTACCGTCACTCTCCAGCACCACGGCCGCTACCTCATCGAGACTTTCGCGGCCATTGGAGCGGGCCGCGCTCATGATCTCGTCCTCGGTGATGCGCTGTCGCATCATGGCGTCGTGGCAGAAACTGCCGTTGCGTACGAGAAGTGTCGGCTCCGAGCGGATGGCCTTCGCCACGCTTTTCGATCGAACCGAGGCGAACGTGACAATGTATTGCAGGAAGATCAGCAATCCGAGCGCCGTTGCCCCTTCGGCGAGCGCAATCGATTCCTGCAGGAGAACGGCAGAGAGCGTCGAGCCGAGCGCCACCGTCACCACCAGATCGAAGGCATTGAGCTTCGCGAGCGTTCGCTTGCCAGAGATGCGCAGGAAAAGCACCAGGGTGATATAGGCGAGCGTTCCAACAAATATGGTGCGCGCCATGCCTGTCCAGCCCTGAAACAGCATCTCCTGCCAGTCCATGCCTTCGCTCCTTCCCGGTCATTCAGCGCTGCGGATTATCGGCGTTGGCAAGCGGCGATGGGCGACCGTCAGGGCCGTCCTGTCCCTCGCGCTGGTCGCTGTCTTCCATATCCTGATCCACCAGGTAGGTGTCGGAGCCGAGCCGGTTCGCCTCGCGCAGGGCATCGTTGCGGGGTGTGGTGCCAGTGGTCTCGGGCAGCTTGCGAACGCCTTCCTCGCGATGGTTTTCATGGTCAGACGTCATCGTCTTTCTCCTTGAATGTCCTTGGGTTTTTATCTCCTTGTCGAACGGCGGTTGACGCAATTCGTTCCGACCCACGGCGGCGAAACTGTCGCGGCAGACCGGTCATCGTGTTGCAATGGTGGTTCCAAACTGCTCTATAAGGACAGCCTTGAACAATTTTCGACGCAATTTCGAAAGGGCGCACGGCTTGGCAGTCTGGGGTCCCGACATGGTGTTACGCTGGTTCCGGACCATTCAAATCGGGAGTGTCCTGATCCCGGTCGTTGGCGGGCTGATCTGGGGCGGGATCGCCTGGCAGGAGCAGAAGGCGATCGCCACCGATCATGGGGTCGATACCGTCACGCTTGTGCGTCAATACTCGCAGCGCCTGATCGAGACCGAGATCATCAAGCATGGCGCGGCCCGCAGCCGGGTGAACGGCGAGCCGGCGGACTTTCTGCGTTCAGAAGCCTTTCACAGTTTTCTCGCCGGCCTTGACGGTCGCCAGCCGGATAATTTCGGATTGGCGGTCATCAGCGACGAGGGGCGGATGATTGCTTCGAGCCGTGCCTTTCCCGTCGATACGCCGATGGGCCCGCGCGACTATGTCGATGCAATCCGGGGCGGCAGTCGGCTCTATATTGACCGGATCAAGCTTGAACCGGGTGGCGAGGACGCGATCATCGTCGCGACACCCTTTGTCACCAATGATTTCCGCGGCATGATCGTCTCCTCGATCGCCACCGACACCAGCCGCACCTTCCTGCGCGATGTCGCAGCGCAGGATAATGAGGCGGCGTCGCTTACCCGCGACGATGGCAAGCTCCTGGTCCGCCAGGTCCCGTCCGAGCCTATCTTCCTTACCCCGGACACACAGGCGCGGCAGAACATGGCGCTCGGCAATGAAGGGGTTTACGAGGCGCTGGCGATCTCCGACGGTATCAGGCGCATCTACGCCTTCAGCCGGCTCGGCGGCATACCCCTCGTCGCCAATTTCGGTGTGCCGATCGACGGTATCCGTGCAGCCACGATCCGCAGCGCCCTGCCCGTCTGGCTGCTGATGCTTGCGATTTGCGCCTTCACGCTGGTTGCAACGGCGCTTGCGAGACGCAGCATGCTGGCACAGCGCGAAAGCGACCGGCAGGCGCTGAAGCGGGCAGAAGCTGAGAACCTCGCGCATCAACGGGCCGAACTCATGCGCGAGATGAATCACCGGGTGAAAAACAATCTCGCGCTGGTGACGAGCCTCATCAACATGCAGGCCCGACGCGGCAGCTTCGACGTGCAGGCGCTGCAGATGCGGGTCAGAGCGCTCGCCGAGGTGCATGACCTGCTCTACCGCTCCAGCCACGGCGAGAAAATCGATCTCGGCGAGCTCCTGACCCGCGCCTGCGATCCGGCGACGCTGGTGCCGGAAGACCGGGCCATCACGCTCCAAGCCGTTCTGCCGAGCGGCATTCTCCTGCCTGCCGACCGGGCCTCGCCGCTGGCGCTTGCTGCGCTGGAACTGGTGACCAATGCGGTGAAACATGCCTTTGCCGACCGAGAGACCGGCACGATCCGCCTGACGCTGACAGCAGAAAACGACGGCCAGGCCAGCCTCACCATCGCCGATGACGGCATCGGCATGGAGGAGGAGACCGCGCGGCGCTCCGGCACCCGCCTCGTCGATGCCTTCGTCAAGCAGGTGGGCGGCGAGATCACCCGCGAGATGGACGGCGGCACGCGCTATGTGATCCGGTTCGGCCTGTGAGGGAAGCCACGTCGGGGGTTCCGCGACTTCCCTCGCCTCCCCTCAGAGCGTCATCTTTTCCTTCGGGTGCGGGCTGTCCTCATAGGCGCCCCAGATCGACTGGTCGAAATTGATCGTGGCGCCCGTCATCAGGCCACTTTCCTCCGACGACAGATAGGCGCAGGCGCGGGCGACCTCGGCCGGATCGACGAGGCGGCCGAAGGGCTGGCGGGCGGCCGCTTCCTTCAGCCAGTCGGCGGGCGCGCCGTGATATTCCCGCTGGATGCGATCTTCGCCGTCGCTCGCCATCCAGCCGATGTTGAGGGCATTGCAGCGGATGCGGTTCTTCAAAAGGCCGAAGGCGACATTGCGGGTCAAGGTGTCGAGTGCGCCCTTGGAGGCGCAATAGGCGGCTATGAAGGGCTGGCCGGCCATTGCAGACATCGAGGAGATGTTGACGATGGTGCCCTCGACGCCATCGCGCAACATCAGCTTCACCGCATCCTGGATGAGGAAGAAGGGCGCGCGGGTGTTGATCGCGAACATGCGGTCGAACAGCGCTTCGTCGGTGTCTAGGATGGTGCCGCGATCGGTGATGGCGGCGACATTGACCAGCGCGTCGATGCGGCCGAATTTTTCGTCGGCCGCGGCAATCACGCGGCGGCAGTCGGCGACTTCGCCGAGATCGGCTGAGATGAAATGCACCGGGGTGCCGTAGCGGTCGGTGATCTCACGCGCCTTGGCCTCGCCCTTGTCGCGGCTGCGGCCGCAGATGACCAGGCCTTTTGCGCCGCGCTCGGCAAACAGCCGGGCGACTTCCGCGCCGAGCCCCTGCGTGCCGCCGGTAACGACGGCGATCTTGTTGTCCAGTCTTCCCATTGTCTTCCTCATGCCCTGCGCTTGGCAGACTGTGTCTCGACGAGCGCTGCGAAGGCCTCCGGTTCCATGCCCGCCTTGAGCGCTTCCGCCATCATGGTGTTCTGTGTCTTCGGCGCAAGGCCACCGACCGGTGGATCGCTGTCGAGATTGGTCGGGAAGGCATAGCCTTCCGCCGTTGCGGCCATGGCATTGGCGACTTCGGCCAAGGTCAGCGCGCCCTTCCTCTCGGCCGCCAGCAGCGCCGGATAGACCGCCTTGCACATGGCATCGCGGTCGACGCTTTCCATGGCGCGGCCGAAGGCGGAGGAGACCTGCAGCAGGTTTGCCATGCGCCAGATGTCATCAGACACATTGTTGCCGGCGCCGTGCATCAGGGCTGGGTTGAAGAAGACGGCATCGCCCTTCGACAGCGGCAGTTGCACATGGTGCGCGGCAAAGACGGCCTGGAAGTCCGGGCGACCGAAGGCGAGATAACCTTCGAAGAAGGACTGCGAATAGGGCAGGAAGAGCGTCGGGCCGCTCTCGACCGGCATGTCGCAATGGGCGACCGCGCCCTGCAGGGTGAGCAGCGGCGACACGGCATGGATGTGCCCCGGATAGGCCTGCATCTGTTCCGGCGACATGAAGCCGAGGTGATAATCGCGATGCGGGACCTGCGCCTTGCCGCCGGGGTTCACCCGGTTCATCTGCGCCGTCATCTGGTAGCCGCGGCCGAGCCAGGCTTCCGACGCCATGGCGATCGCGTCCGAGGCATAGTAGCGGGCGAAGTTATCGGGGTCGGCGAGCGCGTGTTTCTGCAGCGAGTTCCAGATGCGGTCATTGGCGCCGGGTTTGGCGAAATGGTCGGCGGCCGCCTTACCGCCTTCCTTCTCGGCCTGGACGATGGCGTTGAAGACTTCGGTGGCGCGATCGACGACCGCAAGATCGGCAATGGCGTTGCGGATGACGATGACGCCGGGGCCGGTCGAGAAAGCTTCGACCCACTCGGCCATCAATTCGCGGCGGGCCTCCGGATCGCGGGCGATGTCGCGCACTGCCGATCCATCATAGAGGAGCACGTTCTTCTCGACGCCGGCGGCGAATGGCCAGTCTTCGCGCCTGGTCTTTAGCGCCACCAGCGCCTTGAAGGCCTCGATGTCGCCGGCCTGGCTGTCGAGCCAGACCTTGTCGCGGCGACGGCTGGTCAGCGTTCTCTGGTCCATGATGTCCTCCCGAAATCCTCTTCCACCTTGACCATAGTCAGGCAACGAGTGAGAGATGAGCGGCAAAACACCTCAAAAACACCTCAAGGCCGATCCCATGCGCCCGCCCTTTCCGCTCAAGGACATCGCCCTGCAATCGGGCCTCAGTCTCGCCACCGTCGATCGAGCCCTGCACGGACGCGGGCATGTGGCGAAGGCGACGGGGCTTCGCATCGAGGCGGCGATCGCGGAACTGGAGCGGCAATATGCCGAGGCACGCATCGGCGGGCGGCGCCTCGTCATCGACGTGGTCATGGAAACGCCGCAGCGTTTTTCGAATGCCGTGCGCGCGGCCTTTGAAGCCGAACTGCCGGGCATGCGGCCGGCTTCGCTGTCGGCCCGCTTTCACGTGGCCGAGACCATGGAGGAACGCGATCTTCTCGCCATCCTCAAGCGCATTCGCCGGCGCGGCAGCCATGGCGTCGTCGTCAAGGTGCCCTCGACGCCGGCGATCGCGGAGATGGCGGCCGAGTTGATGGACAGCGGCATTCCTGTGGTGACGCTGGTGACCGACCTGCCCGCCACTGTGCGGCAGGGTTATGTCGGCATGGACAACCGGGTGGCGGGGGCAACGGCCGCCTATCTGCTTGCCCGCATGGCGGGGCCGGCTGCGGGCAAGGTGCTTGTCACACTGTCGAGTGCGAGATTTTCCGGCGAGGAAGAACGCCAGCGCGGCTTTCGCGATGCGCTTGGAAGGGACGCGCCGCATCTTGGCATCGTGACGATATCAGAGGGGTTCGGCGTCGACCGCACGACGGAAAGGCTGGTGAAGGCGGCGCTTGTCGCGGATCCCGAGATCCGCGCCGTCTATTCGATCGGCGGCGGCAACCGGGCAATCCTGCGCGCGTTCGCCGAGGAGCGGCGCCGGATCGACGTCTTCGCCGCCCATGACCTCGACGCCGATAACAGGGCGCTTTTGGCGGAGGGTCGCCTGACCTTCGTCATCCATCACGATCTGCGCCAGGACGCCCGCAGCGCCTGCCAGATGGTCATGGCGCATCACCGCATGCTGCCCCGGGATTTCCAGGTGGCACCATCGCGGGTGGCGATCGCCACGCCGCATGAGGGGATGTGAGGGGATTAGTCGTCGCGGCGGATCATGCCGGAGATGGCGGCGGCGGCGATGGCGGTGACGACCCAGCCTGCGACGATGAACATCTTCTGGAGGTAGAAGAGCCGGTAGCCCCACTCGCCACGCGCCGGGGACGGTGCCCAGGCATCGGTCTGGCCGAGATCGAGGACGGGCACGACGACATCGAGGGCATAGGCGAAGGCGTAGAAGGTTTCGTAGTCCTTGCCGGGGGCGTTGGCGTCGGTCCATTCGGCAGCAGGGTTTTCGGAGGGGCCGTCGGCGATGGTCTTCCAGTCTGGGGATGTGAGGACGACGGCGGAATTGGGGGCGAAATCGCCGGCGTTCCAGGTGAGTTGGGCGGCGATCATCATCAGGCCAACGAGACCAGCGATACTGCTACTTAGGAGCAACCGCTCAGCCTCACTGAGCGCGTCCTCGCCCTCCAGCTTCTCGATATCGGCATAGGTTCGGATCAGTATGCTCACCCCAGCGTTTCAACTGATCGCGACACTAGCTGCGGGTTTCGGCGCCCGCAACCATAGGGCGGCAAGGCGCTTGTGGCTCCCCCTCACCCGGCCTCCGCTTCGCTCGGCCACCCTCTCCCCGAGGGGAGAGGAGCAGTCGCAAGCGTCGTGGCGCCGGTGACCCAAACGCAAAAAAGCCGCCAGGTTGCCCCGGCGGCTTTTGTCGTTTCACACCTATCGCTCGTTTCAGACGAACTGGCTGAGGCCCGGGACCGAGGCGACGACTTCGTCGACCACGTCGGAGCCGGCGTATTCGCGGGCAACCGCCATGGTTTCCTTGGCGAGCGTCGAGATTTCGCCCATGCCGAGGCCTTGCGACATCAGCTGCTGGCCGAGGCCCATGATGCCGCCGCCGCCGATGGCGCTCATCAGGCCGCCGAGCAGGCCGCCGCCGCCAGAGCCTTCGCCATTGTGCTTGGCGACCAGTTCAGCGGCACCGGGGATGGCTTCGATCATGCGGGCGACCGGGCCGTCGGCTGCTTCGCGCTGCAGGAAGCCGAGCATCATGCCAAGGGCTGTTTCAGCCTTTTCCGGGGAAATGCCGACACTGTCGGCGATGCGGGTGACGATTTCGCTCATTCTCGAAGTCCTCCTGAGGCGATTTTGACGTTAACGTCAACGTAATGGATGTTCACGGTGAACTCAAGCGGTCCAGCCCTGGGGTGACAAAAATTGCCGGGGACAGGACGGACCCGGCAGAGCACCCGACACCGCCTTGACGCCAAGGACCGTACCAAGGTGAGACATCCGACCGTTGTCGATGTTCCACACTCCTCCTATAAGAGCAAGCTGAAGTCCTGATGACGATGGGAGAAACGTCCGCATGCTGCAAGAAGGCTCGCTCTATCTCGGCACCAGCCGCAACCCGGACGACAGCCTGAACAAGGCTGAATACATGGCGCTGAAATACGGCAACCGCCACGGCATCGTCACCGGCGCGACGGGTACCGGCAAGACGGTGACGCTACAGGTGCTGGCCGAGAGCTTTTCCGAGGCCGGCGTTCCCGTCTTTGCCTCCGATATCAAGGGCGACCTTTCCGGCGTTGCCGCCATGGGCGAGCCGAAGGACTGGATCACGCAGCGGGCGACACAGATCGGCTTTACCGATTACGCACCCGCCGAATTCCCCGTCATCTTCTGGGATCTCTATGGCGAGAAGGGCCATCGGGTGCGCACCACGGTGGCCGAGATGGGACCGTTGTTGCTCTCGCGCCTGATGAACGCTTCGGAGGCACAGGAAGGCGCGCTCAACATCGCCTTCAAGATTGCCGATGAGGGTGGGCTGCCGCTGATGGATCTCAAGGATCTGCAGGCGCTGCTCAATTACATGGCCGAACACACGTCCGAACTTTCGAGCCAGTTCGGTCTCATCTCCAAGGCTTCGATCGCGACACTTCAACGGGGATTGTTGATCCTCGAGCAGCAGGGCGCGGAGAATTTCTTCGGCGAGCCGGCGCTCAAGGTGACCGACATCATGCGCACCACCCATGACGGGCGCGGGGCGATTTCGATTCTGGCCGCCGACAAGCTGATGATGAACCCGCGTCTTTACGCGACCTTCCTGCTCTGGCTGCTCTCTGAGCTGTTCGAGGAACTGCCGGAAGTGGGCGATCTCGACAAGCCGAAGCTCGTCTTCTTCTTCGACGAGGCGCATCTTCTCTTCAACGACGCGCCGAAGGTCTTGATCGAGCGGGTCGAGCAGGTGGTGCGGCTGATCCGTTCCAAGGGCGTCGGCGTCTATTTCGTCACGCAGAACCCGCTCGACGTGCCGGAGACCGTGCTCGCCCAGCTCGGCAACCGGGTGCAGCACGCGCTTCGCGCCTATACGCCGCGGGAGCAGAAGGCGGTCAAGACAGCGGCCGACACCTTCCGGCCGAACCCCGCTTTTGACTGTGCAGATACCATCACCCAGCTCGGCATCGGCGAGGCGCTGGTGTCGACGCTCGAAGCCAAGGGCATTCCTTCCATGGTCGAGCGGACGCTGATCCGTCCGCCCTCGGGCAAGGTGGGACCGATTGACGACGCCACGCGGCAGAAGGTGATGAACCTGTCGCCGGTCGCCGGGCAATACGACATCGATCTCGATTCGGAATCGGCTTACGAGATCCTCACCGCCCGGGCGAAGAAGGCCGCAGACGCCGAGGCAGCGCGGCGCGCGGCGGAGGAGAAGGCGGAAAGCGGTGACAGCGGTGACAGCGCTGCCGGTCGCTGGACCCTGCCCGGCTTCGGCGACGAGCCCGAGGAGACGCAGAACAGCCGCAAGACGACAACGACGAAACGCTCCGGCGGCTATCAGCGCGAAACGGTGATCGAGGCCGCCATGAAGAGTGCGGCACGCTCCGTTGCGACCTCGGTTGGCCGTGCCCTGGTTCGCGGTATCCTCGGCAGTCTTCGCCGGTGAAGGCTCGCGTTTTTCTCGCGCGCCACAAGAACTGAGTGACGAAAGCTCGCCGTTATCGGCGGGTTTTTGTTCACTTCCGTGCAACCATACCTGATATATACTCATCACTGATACAATTCGCGGACCTGTCTCCGGGAATTCATGGGGTCGAGCTTGGACAGCAGTCTGGATCACGTCGTTCTGGTCAACAATGCAAAGCGCGCGCTGGAACGCGGACGCTTTGAGCTCACCTACCAACCCATCTATTCCGTCGATAACCGGGAAGTGGACAGTGTGGAAACACTGCTGCGCTGGCGCATTGCGCCTGGTCGACTGGCGGCCGCGCAGGACTTCCGCGCCGTCTTTCGCGATCCCATGATGTCGCTGTCGATCCGTGATTTCGTGCTGTCGACGACACTGCGCCAGGCGGCGCGTTGGCGGGCCGAGGGCCACGACATGGGGCGGATCAGTGTCAATGCCACGGCCTTCGATCTGTGTTCCGGCGATTTTGCCCTGCGGCTGACCGACATGGTGCAGGGTTTTGGCCTGACACCCGATATGCTGGAGATCGAGGTTGCAGAGCCGGCTTTCTATGGCCCGCTGGCAAAGCCGGTCAGCCTGGCGCTCGAAGCCTTGCATTACTGCGGCTTTTCGCTGGCCATGGACAATTTCGGCGCGACCCATGCAGGGCTTACGGCGCTCCGCAACCACAGCTTCCGGCGCTTGAAGATCGACCATTCGCTGATGCGCAGTGCGCTCACCAATGCCGTCGACAAGGCGATCGTGCGCCATGTCATCGCGCTTGGCCACGATCTCGGCATGATCGTCACGGCAGCCGGTGTCGAGAACGAAGACCAGATGGAAATCGCCGTGCAGCTCGGCTTCGACAGCGTGCAGGGCTTCTTCGTCTGCTTCCCGAAGGAAGCGGAGCTTCTGCCGCGCGTCTGTCATGTGCTCAACCTGCAGGGGCGATCCGCCTGAGCCACTGGCCTCATGCCATTATGCCCTTCCGCCCTCGCCGATGAGATGGCAGGATGGCGCCCATGACCTTGCTGATCTATCCGCTGGCTGCCCTTGCCGAAATCGCCGGATGTTTTGCCTTCTGGGCCTGGCTGAAACTCGACCGCTCGCCGCTCTGGCTCGTGCCCGGCCTTCTGTCGCTTGCGGTGTTCGCGTGGCTGTTGACACTGGTCCCCTCCGAGGCAGCGGGCCGCGCCTATGCCGCCTATGGCGGGGTCTATATCGCCGCGTCGCTTTGCTGGCTCTGGCTGATCGAGGGGCAGCGGCCGGATCGCTTCGACCTGACGGGTGCCGCGATCTGCCTTGTCGGCGCAGCGGTGATCCTGTTGCCTGCCCGGGGCTGAACGAAAAGACCCCAGATTGGCAGGATGCCGGCTTGCGGAATTTCCGTATATACATGAACTACGGTGATTGTCTGGGATGAACCGAAGCGGCAGCAGAATCTGGCGAAGCACAGCCTCGACTTTGCCGAACTCGATCTGTCGTTTTTCCTGACTGCTTCGATCCGGACGGCGAAGACCGGTCGGGCGATCGCGGTCGGAGAGTTCCAGGGTCGCGCTATCGTCGCAGTCGTCTTTCTTCCGATGGGGCGCGAAGCAATCTCCATCATCTCCATGCGTCCGGCGAGCCGTCGGGAAAGGAGCGAGACATGAAAAACAAATTCTCCTCTGCACGTCCCCTGACCGATGAGGAAGAAGCCGAGATCCAGGCGATGAGTGCGTCTGATCCCGACAACCCGGAAATGACGGAAGAGGAATTGAAGGAGTTCCGCCCCTTCCGCGAGGTGTATCCCGATCTCGCCGCAGCGATCGACCGCAAGCTTGGTCGTCCCAAGGCGAAGACAACGAAAAAGGCGATCAGCCTGCGGCTCGACCAAGAGGTGATCGAGCGGTTCAAGGCGGGTGGCGAGGGATGGCAGTCGCGGATGAACGAGGTGCTGCGAAAGGCGGTGGGGCTTTAAGACCCCTGCCCCGTTCCGCCCTCCCGAGCCATTCACCAACTCCTCCACCCTTCCACCAGCATCAGCGCCGCCAGGGCAACCAGCAGCCAGCCGGCGGCGCGGCCGATCCAGATGGTGACTTCAGGCTTCGAGACCAGCGCATCCCGCCCCTTGGCCGCAGCGAAAGCAAGCCCGCCATAGACCAGCCCCTGCAGCATGAGGGTGAGCGCGCCCATGACGAGCGCCTGACGCCAGAAGGGGCCGTATTCGGGGCGCATGAATTGCGGATAGACGGCGAGGATGAAGAGCCAGGCCTTCGGGTTGAGCAGGCAGGTGATCAGTCCCTGGCCGAAGATGCGGGCCGTCCGGTGCAGGTTTGAGGCTTCAATGCCGTCGATGACGATGGCGCTTCTGGCCAGCGTATAGCCGATCCAGATCATATAGGCCGAACCGATCACCAGCATGGGGCCGGCAAGCTGCGGGACCAGCGTCGAGAGGACTGTCACGGCGATGGTGCCGAAAAGCGTGTGGAAGACGCCGCCCAGCATGATGCCGGACGTGGCGGCCACGCCTGCGCGGCGGCCGCCGGTCAGGCCATTGGCGATGACGAAGATCATGTCCATGCCGGGCACGGTGATGATGCCTGCCAGAAGAAGCGTGAAAAGCCAGAGGTTTTCGGTGTAGGTCATGTCAGTTGTCCATGCTGCAAAGTGGATGGCCGATCCAGCTTTTCGCCTGTTTTCAGCCTGTTCGGACATGCTATAGAGAGAGCCAACTGACAGAGCTGTGTCAGTTGTGATGAGGACCTCATCCATGCGCAAGGCTTCCCGGCTGTTCGAGATCATCCAGACCTTGAGGCTCGCCAACCACCCGATAACCGCTCAGCAGATGGCGGAAAAGCTGGAGGTCACGCAGAGGTCGATCTATCGCGATATCGCCGCCCTTCAGGCGATGCGCGTGCCGATCGAGGGCGAGCGCGGGATCGGCTATATCCTGCGCCCCGGCTTTCACCTGCCGCCCCTGATGTTCACGCCCGAGGAGACGGAAGCGATCGTGCTTGGCATGGCGCTGACCAAACGCACGGCGGACAGGGAGCTGCGGGAGGCATCTGCCCGGGTGCTGGACAAGATTGCGGCTGCCCTTCCAGACCCGCTGCGCGAGGCGATCATCTCGCGCACGCTTTATGCCTGGGGACGGGTGGCAGAAGCGCCCGAGGCCATCGACTTTGCGATGATCCGCAGGGCGATCCGCGACGAGGAGACGCTGGACATCGACTATGTCAACGAGCAGCAGCAGGCGACGACGCGGCGGCTCCGGCCGATCGCCGTCATCCATTACGCGGAATCGGAAGTCGTTGTCGCCTGGTGCGAGCTGCGCGAGGGCATCCGTAATTTCCGGGTTGACCGGATGCGAGACTGCCGGGCGACAGGCGCACATTTCCGCCGCGAGGGGGACCGGCTGCGGAAGTTGTGGGTGGCGGGGTGGGACACCTCCGGCCAGGGCGGTTAGAGACGTGCCAGCACTACTGCAAATGAAACGCCCGCCGCTTCTGGAGCGACGGGCGTAAAGACTTTGCGAAAAACCGGTAGTCGTGTCGTGGACTCAGGCGACCGCCATCCGCCTGGCTTCCCGGAACGACACAAGGCGTCCGCGGGCTTCGTCCCAGAGGACGAGTTTCACGCAGGCGAAGCTTTGCATCAGCGTGATGCGGCTGATGGTCTTCAGTTCAGGGTGGTCGCGCAGGACTTCCGGCAGACGGTAGAAGGGGATCTTGCTCGACAGGTGATGCACATGGTGCACGCCGATATGGCCGGTCAGCCAGCGCAGGCCCCAGGGCAGATCGTAGTGCGAGGCGCCGTGGAGAGCGGCGTGCTGGAACTGCCACTCCGGAGGGTTGGACCAATGGGTGTCTTCGAACTGGTGCTGGACGTAGAAGAGCCAGATGCCCAATGCGCCGGCGAGCAGCACGATCGGCAGATGCACGATGAGGAAAGCATCGAGGCCGGCAAGCCAGATCATCAGCGCCGCCATGATGACCATGCCGGCATTCGTTGCCATGGTGGAGACCCAGGGCAAAGCGCCGTCCTTCATCATGCCGAAGGGCAGACGCTGCTTCAAGAGGAAGACCCAGATCGGGCCGATGCCGAAGAGCACGACCGGATTGCGATAGAGGCGGTAGCCGAGGCGGCCCATCGGGGACAGGGCCTTGTATTCGGCAACCGTCAGCGTGGTGATATCGCCGACGCCACGTTCCTCGAGATTGCCGGCGGTCGCATGGTGTTCGGCATGGGCCCGGCGCCAATAGTCATACGGCGTAAAGGTCAGGACGCCGAGCAGGCGACCGGTCCAGTCGTCGATCGAGCGACGGGCGAAGAAGGCGCCGTGGCCGCAGTCATGCTGGATGATGAAGAGGCGCAGCAGGAAGGCTGCCGCCGGCACGACGAGCACGAGGCCCGGCCAGAAGGCGTATTCGAAGCTTGCCCAGGCACCGAGCCAGAGCAGGACGAAGGGCACGAGCGTGACGCCGAGCTCGAAGCTCGAGCGCGTCAGGTCCGGTTTGCGATAGGTATTGACGATTTTCAGCCAGGCCTTGGCGTCAGGGGTCTCGTCTTCGACGATTTGATCGTCGCGGTAATCGAATGCAGCGCTCACAGGCCGGCCTCCGAAAGGTTGGTTTGATCGGGGAAGGCGGCAGAGAGGCTAATGACGCCCGATATCGGGGCGCGCGACACGGGGCATCCGAAGGAGAGGCCCGCAGCAATGGTCATGGTCGGCTGGCTTTCGTGACTTAGAGATCGCCCGTCACTCCTGGAACGGGTGGCCTCTCCTATCAGATCATGGAGGCCTTGTCGCCATGGAACACTGTCGCTTGTCCGGCTGCGGCATTTCGCCGGCCATTGTGCATGGCGTCCCGGAACACTTGTGAACCGGGACGCTGGTCTTCTGGTCAGGGACGAGCGGCGCTCATCAGCCGGCCGGCTTCAGTGTTGCGAGGATCTTTCCGACTTCGGGCATGTTCTGGGCTTCGGTTTCCGTGGATGCCCAGTAGGTGACGATGGCGATCTTTTCGTCAGAAAGGCCAATGATGCCCACGCCGATGGAGACGGGACCGTCCTTGTCCGTGCCCTTCCAGTCGATGGTCTCGAACGGCATGCCGTTCAGCTGGTCCTTTGATTCTTTCTGAGACGCCGGATCCGGCACGACACCGTTTTCTTCCAGGAAGCCGAAAACGTCGGTCATGACCTGGTCCATGTCTTCGGCGCCTGCAATGTCGAAGGAGATATAGGTGCCGGCGTCAGGAGAGTTCGCCTCGACGCCGTAATCGGTCTCGGTCGGCTGCCAATCATCGGGGATTTCCACGGTTGCGGCCGGCTCGTCGGAGGGGAAGGTAAAACTGCCTGCAAGTGCGGTGGACGCGGTGATCAGGAGGATTGCGGTTGCGGCGAGAAACTTGTTCATCGGAGGGTCCGTTGATGAGGGATGAGACGTGCCAGATGGTGGCTTTTTCAAGCCGCAGGTGGCGCGTTGTCGTAGCAAGCAGAGGTCAAGAAAGTCGTACTGTTTTTGCGTGAAACGGCCTATAGCGTTGAAAAAAATATCGATCCTTCACGATATGATGAAGAAATATTGAAGGAGCGTATTCCACGGCTTGCCACATCACTTTTTCGCCGCGGTGCAAAAGCCGCTTTCTGCAATGTTTTCCGCCGCTTCCCGCGCGCCTTTCGCTTCGTGAACAGCCTTGAAACAGCGGTTTTCCGGTTTTTGCTTGTATCGACGCCATCCTTTCCCTATATTGCCGGCATCGAAGATTGCGAGCGACTTTGTCTACGCGCTTTTAGCGCACGCCAGATTTCCTTCAACGTCGATATACCAGCCGTCGAATGTCTCGGCGGCAAGCCCAACGATTGAAAGGAAATCGTTATGAACACAGGTACCGTAAAGTGGTTCAACAGCACCAAGGGTTTTGGTTTCATCCAGCCGGATGAAGGCTCTGCCGACGTGTTCGTCCACATCTCTGCAGTTCAGCGCGCCGGCATGCGCGACCTCGTCGAAGGCCAGAAGATCGGCTACGACATCGTCCAGGACAAGCGTTCTGGCAAGAGCTCGGCCGACAACCTGCGCGCCGCTTAATAATTTGTCGCTCGCCCCCGCTGATAACGGATTTACCGGCAGAGGGGGCTGAGTGGCGAGGGAAGGTCGGGTTCCGCCCGGCCTTTTTTGTTTATCCTGTGATCGAAGCCATCAGCCGCGATCCACATCTTTGCCCGATTTTGTCGGGATCTTCGCCGGGGCATGGCGCGTTAGCCTGTCGTATCCCCTCCTTTGAAACTCGAAAACAAGCGGGCATCAACGCCCGGAAAGGAAACGACCGTGCAAGTTCTCGTTCGTGACAACAATGTCGACCAAGCACTCCGCGTGCTGAAGAAGAAGATGCAGCGCGAAGGTCTCTTCCGCGAGATGAAGGCCCGCAGCGCCTTTGAAAAGCCGTCGGAGAAGCGCGTGCGCGAAAAGGCGGAAGCCATTCGTCGCCAGCGCAAGCTCGCGCGTAAGAAGATGCAGCGCGAAGGCCTTCTGCCGGCTCCGAAGAAGGCAGTGCGTACGCGCTAATGACGCTATGATCCGTGCGCCCTCGGGCGCGCGGACCCGCCCTCCCCGCCACGAAGGCGCAACACAGTTTGCGACGCGGGCAGGGATCAGACATGCCGAGACAGGCAGCCAGGCTGCAGGAAGGATCCGGACATGACCGCCACCAAAGAGACCTTCTTCAAGCCTGAAAAGGTTTCCCCGCAGGACAAGGCCGCCACGACCGACAGCGTCGCCCGTTCGCTGATCGCTCAGGAAGCGACCGCGCGCGAACGCAAGACGGAAACGCTGAAGGCGCTGCGCATGCAACGGGAAGCGCTCGAAGCCGAGCAGGCCCCTGCACCGAAGAAGCGTGCCGTGAAAAAGGCCGTGAAGCGCGGCTGAGCCGAGCGCAAACGACCACCAAGTCAGAAATTCCAGGAAGCCGGGGCTGCGGATGCTGCCCCGGCTTCTTTCATGTCATTTCTTCGCCGCCGTCAGATTGAAATAGGCGCCTTGCGGGTCCTGGCAGGCTGCGATCCAGGCGCCACCGGGGACCTCATGGGGGCCGAACATCAACTGCCCGCCGAGAGACTTCATCCTGTCGATCGCCGAATCGATGGCCGGGACGATGAAAAAGAAGCCCCAATAGGGCATTGGCATCTCAGGCGTCTTGTTCATCATGCCGCCGATGCCGCGATCGCCGAGCTTGAAGGTCTGGTACGTCCCCAAATCTCCCATATCGACTGCCATGTCCTTTTCCCAACCGAATCGGGCGGCGTAGAAGTCCCAGACCTTTTCCCAATCACCGGCCATCAGCTCGTTCCAGCCGACCGTGCCGGTGCTGCCGGGGGTCGGCCAGCTGCCGGTTTCACCATCTGGCATCTTCGGCGTCATGAGGCAGACGACGGCGCCTTGCGGATCGGCGACGACGGCGAAACGGCCAATGCCGGGGATATCCTCCGGCGGGCGGTGGATCGCGCCGCCGTTCGACTCGTATTCGGCGGCCGTCTTGTCGACATCGTCGACGGCGATATAGCCGGTCCAGTTGGGCGGTATGCCCTGCCCTTTCATGTCCTCGGTCAACGCCATCATTCCGGCCACGCCGGAAGGGAAACCGGGTACGGCGAAGGTGGTGTAGGTAAAGCCCTCCATCTCCATATCGGTCGGCTCCCAGCCGAGCAGCGCGCCGTAAAAGGCCTTGGCCGCGGCCGGATCGGGGGTCATCAGCTCGTGCCAGATGAATGTGCCATGCATGCGCAGTCCCTCTCTCAATCTGTCGGCGATCAGCCGATGCGTTTTGCTTCGCTGGTCATGAAGGTGTGAAAGCTGCCGCCGGGTTGGCGAACACTGCCCGAGAAGGTTCTGGTGTCATCATCGACGAAGTGGATGACATCACGATAGGTCTCGGTCCGTCCGGGGTCCTGCATGCTCGGCCCCTTGGCCTCGAGCACAAGCGTCTGACCGTCATCTTCCAGCCAGCCCCTGTAGACCCAGAACTTGTCCATCATCGACCCGATCCAGCTGCCGACATAGTGGCCGAGGCGCGGATCGTAACCGAGGGTCATGATCATGGTAGCACGGCCGCCTTTCGTACCCATACCGCCCTCACCTTCCGCGACCACCCAGAGGCCGCCGATGGAGCGGATCTTTTCGGTACATCGCTTCTCGGGATCGTCGGGGTCGTAGCCTTCCATCCCGGTCGAGGTCAGGAAGAGCCAGTCGCCGACCAGCCGGTCGAGGACATGGTGATGTTCGCTGGGCTTGGCAAACTCCATGATACCCTCCTCAGTGGCAGCAACCGGCCTTTTCAGCCGGCTTGGCGACATACTCGTCCTTGCGCTTGACGAAACTCAGCGTGCCCGTCTCGTTGCGGCCGAGCGGCGCGTGGTCGAGGATCATCAGTGTGCCCAGCGCCTCCTCCCCGCCCCGGGCATATTGCGAATAGGTATGGAAGATCTCGCCCTCGTCGTTGCGGTAGAAGGCGGACAAACCCGGCAGCTCGTCAAAGGCCCGGTCGCTCGGCGTTTCGCGGAAGTTGTAGTTCACCGAACCGGAGGCGAGCTCCTCCTTGGTGAAGGAAACATGGAAATCGTAGTTGAACTCGCTGCCTGCTGACGAGACCCAGGGGAAGCGCCAGCTCATGCGGCGCTTATAGGCCTCGATCTTTTCGAGCGGCGCGCGGGAGACGGTGACGAGGGTCACGTCGTGATTGTTGAGATGCGGCAACATGCCGTCGATATGATCGGCGAAGAAGGAGCAGCCCTCGCAGCCGGCCTCCCAATCCGGATGAAACATGAAATGGTTGATCATCAGCTGGCTGCGACCATCGAACAGGTCGGCAAGCGTCTTTTCGCCCGATGGCGACTGGAAGCGGTAGTCCTTCTCCATGCGCACCCAGGGCAAGGCGAGGCGCGCGGCATTCACCCGGTCGCGCTGACGGGTCAGTTCTTTTTCCTGCTGAAGCAAGGCTTTGCGGGCCTCCAACCATTCTTCCCGCGAAACAACCGAATATTCCATTTTCCCGATCCTCCTCTTGACAATTAGGTTGATATCAACATATTTAGTCCATGTCAAACATGCCCCTGATTCCTTACGCCACGACCATCCACGTCAAAGATACCTGCCTTTGCCTGCATGCCCAGCGCGCGGCGCGCGCGCTCGCTCGTCGCTTCGATCTAGCACTGAAGCCGGTCGGACTGACCAACCAGCAATTTTCCCTGATGATGGCGCTGAACCGGCCGGAACCGCCGCCCATGGGGCCTGTTGCCAGACTTCTGGCCATGGATCGCACCACGCTGACGGCCGCGCTGAAGCCGCTTTCGGCGCGCGGTTGGGTATCGATCGAGCCGGATCCGAAGGACAAGCGCGGCAAGCGGCTGCGGCTGACGGAGGAAGGTGCGCGTACGCTGTCCAGCGCTGTGCCGATCTGGACCGATCTGCATGGCGAGATCGAGGCCGGCATGCAGGCCGACCCCGCGATCCTTCGCCGCGGACTGCTGGAGGTCAGTGCCTGACGGCTGCCTCAGCCGAGGCCAAGCGGCAGGGCGACCAGCGGACCGATCAACATGACTGTCGCCATGGCGAGCGCCACACGGTCGCGGCCCTCGAACAGCGGCCCGCGGAAGGCGGATGCCGGGTAGCTGCGGCGGATCTCGTGACGGGTCACCTCGTTGACCGGAAGATCCGGCGACAGGCGATGATCCTCATAGATTGCATTGGCTGTGGTGGTTTGCATGGTTTCGTCCTCGATTGTGGGTATCGAGGTCCAACCGGGAACAAGGGCAAAGGGTTCCCCTCCGCGCTTATTGCGCTTTCCGCTGGACTGGCGGTTGCGATTGGCACCGGCGCAGTGACGGCGCCCGGCCCGGACAATGGACGCGGCTTGGGAGCATGCGACGCGGACATGAAAAAGGCCGGCACGAGGCCGGCCTTCGGGCGGTGGATATCTCAATTGAGACCGATCAGATGACCGAGACCGGAACTTCGGTCGAGGTGCGCATGGCGTGGCTGTAGGGGCAGACGATGTGGGCGGCCGCAACCAGCTTCTCGGCCAGTTCGCGCTCCATGCCGGGGATCTCGACCGAAAGCTTCACTTCGATGCCGAAGCCAGTGCCGTCTTCGCGCGGGCCGATACCGACTTCGGCGTGGACCTTGGCGTTTTCCGGGATCTTCACCTTTTCCTTGCCGGCAACAGCCTTCAACGCGCCGAGGAAGCAGGCTGAATAGCCGACAGCAAAGAGCTGCTCGGGATTGGTGCCGGTTGCGCCGTCGCCGCCGAGTTCCTTCGGGGTGGTGAGCGTGACATCGAGGACGCCATTGTCGGAGGCGCCATGACCGGAGCGGCCGCCGGTGGCATGTCCGTGTGCGGTGTAAAGAATAGCCATTGGATGTTCTCCTTGTTTTGCGGTTGGTGAATTTCTATATAGTGGACAATTGAATTGCGCGCAATTGTTTTTTGCGCATTGAAATGTGCGCCAGTTTTGGTCACTGTGGAAACAATAGATGCCGAAAGGGGTTCATCAAGGGCTATGGATGACGAAACGCTGGAAAAGGAACTGAGGCTGGACAAGCAGCTGTGCTTTGCGCTCTACGGCGCCGCACATGCCTTCACGCGCGCCTACAAGCCATTGCTCACGCCTCTAGGACTGACCTATCCGCAATATGTGGTGATGATGGCGCTGTGGGAGGAGGACGATCTCTCGGTGAAGGCGCTGGGTGAAAAGGTCGGCCTGGATTCCGGCACGCTGTCGCCGCTTCTGAAGCGGCTCGAACAGATCCATTACGTCTCGCGCCGCCGGGATGCGGCCGACGAACGCGTGGTGTTCATCACGCTCACCGAGGAAGGGCGCGCCCTGAAGGGTCGAGCGCTCGAAGTCTTTTCGACGATCGGCAACCAGATCGGCTGCGACATTGCCGAGATCGAGAGCCTGCGTGATAGTCTCAAGCGGCTGAAAGGCCATCTCGAGGCGATCGAGGAGAACCGATCCTGAAAAGGCGCTCCTTGAGCCTCGACAGCTTGTCTGATTCTCACTCTTGGTTACGGAGCAAACTGCCGCCTTGTACGTTGTGGAACAATGGACAAGGCGCGCAATCTTTTCGATATCGTCAGTGGCAAGCTATGGCTTCTGCCTCTCATCTTTTCGGGCCTTTCGGCCCTACTCGCCATACTGCTGATCAGCTATGGACACCTTCTGGGGCCCGATGTCGTGAGCGCGGGATGGTGGCTCTATAGCGGCGAGGCCGAGACAGCGCGGCAACTGCTGAGCAGCCTGTTGGCCGGGTTGATGACGATGACGTCGCTCGTTGTCTCCGTGACCTTCGTCATCCTGACGCTTGCCGCCAGCCAGCTCGGTCCACGGCTGATTTCGCAGTTCATGTCCGACCGGCAGATCCAGTCCGTCATCGGTCTATTCATCGGCACGATCCTCTACCTCATCCTCGTTTTGCGGATGATTTCCGACACGCTGGGCAAAGACGGCGTTCCGCATATGGCGATCTCGGTCGGCAGCCTGCTGACCGTGATCTGCCTGATGTCGCTCTTGTTCTACATTCACAAGGTGGCGCGGCTGATCATCGCCGACAACATGGTGCAGGCTCTGCATCGCAATCTGCTGGTGACCCTTGATGAGGTTTTGCCCGGCGAACCGACGAAACATGTCGAAGAGGCTGCCCGTTTTGCAGGCATAGGTCAGCCGGTAGCATTAAGGACGGTCGGGCACGTACAGGTGATCGATTATGCCGCGTTGACCCGCATCGCGGTAGAAAAGGATCTGCGGATCGACGTGGCCGTGAGGGCCGGTCAGTATCTGTTGGCGGAAGGCGATCATTTCACGATTTTTACCGGAGACACCGGCGAAGGGACTGACATAGACGACGAGACGATCGCAGCCTTGCGTGCCTGCTTCACCATCGGGCTGCAGAACACCACCGCGCAGGACCTCGAATTCAGCATACGACAGCTGACCGAGATCGCGGTTCGGGCCCTTTCGCCGGGGATCAACGACCCCTTCACAGCAGTCGCCGTGGTCGACCGGCTGGCGGCCTCCTTCGAGGCAGTGCAGCAGCGCCCCCTGCCCTATCGGCAGTATCACGATGACGATGGAGTGCTGCGTCTGATCGTCAGCCGTTCCGACTATCGCCGCATGCTCAACACCGGCTTCCGATCGATCCGCCAGGCGGGCGCCGACCAGCCGCTCGTGCTGATGCGGATTGCCGCCCGGCTCGCGGACCTCGCCCATTCCGTCCGCTCGCCCGACCAGGCAGATGCGCTGAGGGAGCAGTTGGCGGCGCTGGAACAGACGGTCGAGGAATGCCATTCCATCGAGCACGACAAGTCGTCCATGCAAGCCTATCTCAGCGAAACTCGGCATGTTCTGGCAGCGATCGAGACGGTGCCGGCTGACAATCCGGCTTGATCGCTGCCCCTCCGCCTCTCCTGCCGCGCGCCTCCCTGATGCCTTGATTGCCCCCGATGCAGGCAGCAGAAGGAGAGATTCGCATGACACCATCGAGAACCCTTACCGCTCGCCGTATCACCGCCCAAATCCAGCTTCTCGTTCTGCCGCTGATGCTCCTGGGCATAGCTATGCCAGCGTCCGTGCAGGCTGCCGAAGGCCAGATCGTCGCGGCGGCCAAGCGCGTGGAGCAGAAGCTCGGCATGCGGGTCGGGCTTTCGGTCATCGACACGGGCAGCGGCGCAGTCGTCGCCTACCGGGACGATGAGCGCTTCGCCATGGCAAGCACCTTCAAGTCGCTCGCCTGCGCGGCAGCCCTGTCGGGTGGCGATGCGGTTCTCGAGCAGACGACACGCATCACAAAAGCGGACCTGCGACCGCATTCGCCGGTGACGGAGACGCGGGTCGGCACGAGCCTCTCCACGCGAGAGCTCTGCGAGATCACGCTGCGGACCAGTGACAATGCCGCCGCCAATGCGATCCTCAAAGTGCTCGGCGGGCCGGCCGAAGTGACAGGCTTCCTGCGCGGCATCGGCGATGCGACCACGCGGCTTGACCGTTATGAGCCAGAGGTCAACGAGGCGAAACCCGGCGACCCGCGCGACACGACGACACCGGAGGCGATGGCGCAGACGCTTCACCGGCTGTTGCTGGACGGCGCGCTTGCCCCTGCCGCCCGCGACCAGCTGGAAGCCTGGATGGCGGCGAATGCCGTGGCCGGCGGCCTGCTGCGGGCCAAGCTGCCAAAGGGCTGGACAATCGCCGATCGCGGCGGTGCGGGCGGGCATGGCACGCGTGGGGTGGTGGCGCTCCTGCGCCCGCCGCAAGGCGCGCCGCTCGTCATTGCGATCTACATGGACGGCAGGAAACATCCGCTGAAGACGCGGGACGCGGCGATTGCCGAGATCGGTGAAGCGGTCTTTGAAGAGTTTGCGCGATGACTGGTCGGACGATCGTCCGTCTGGCTTTCACGCTGTCGCTGGCAACGACACTGATGGCGCCCGGCACGCATGCCATGGCGCAGGAAGCCGGCACCACGGCAGAAGCACGGTCGGACTGGCAGCGGAAGAAATGCGACGTCTACCGGCAGGCCTTTGCCGAGATCCTCGACCATGTCGGACGCGAGGGCGTTTCGGACATATTCCTGGTCCAGAACCAGGCATTCATCGACAGCGGCTGTCTTGCCGATATCGATGCCTGTCCGCAGACGGAAGCCGACATAGAGGTTGCCAATGGTCTGACCATCGCCAGCATGAATGCGGGTGCTGCGAGCTCGTTCAGCCCATTTCGCTGTCGGGAATAAGCCGCGTCAATCCGCCCCTCGGCCGGCGGGTGGAACGAGGAACCGATCTGCACGCGAAGGGTTGTCCTTCGGTCAACTGCGGTGACGACACCTCCAAGCGAGCGCCGCACAGACCATCAAGGAGAATGCCCATGCAAGTACCGCAGAATGCCGTGATTGCCGTTGCCGACGGCGAGAAGCTGAGCCTCTTCCAGAACGAAGGGAATGCTCTTGAAATCAAGCTGAAGGCCATTCCGTCCGAAGAAATCGACGGTTCGAAAATCCCGTCCGGCGCCCGCCATTCCAGCAGCGCCGCCAATCCCGACGACAGCCAGCAGGACGAGGACGGCTTCAGCAACGGTGTCACCGAAATGCTGAACAAACAGGTGCTCGACGGCAAGATCAAGAACCTTGTGATCATCGCGGCACCGCGGACGCTCGGCGAGATGCGCAAGAGCTACCACAAGCAGCTCTCCGCGGTGCTGGTCGGCGAACTCGACAAGGACCTGACCGGCCACACGGTTCAGGAGATCGAAAAGGCGCTTGAAGCCGCCTGATCTCGACGCGCATTCGAGACCCCGCAATGCAAACAGGCCCCGCCGTCACCGGCGGGGCCTTCTGTCTTCTTGCGGTGATTGCCGCGCGCGATCCGATCAAGGACGCCGGTTACTGGCGGACGACGATCTTTGCCTTTGTCGGCACGCGTTCGTAGAGATCGATGATGTCCTGGTTCATCAGACGGACGCAGCCGGAGGAGACGGCCTTGCCGATGGAGCTCCATTCCGGCGAACCGTGCAGACGGTAGAGCGTGTCCTGACCATTCTGGAAGATGTAAAGCGCACGTGCACCCAGCGGATTGTCGAGGCCGCCGGGCTTGCCGCCGTTGCGGACCGAGTATTTCTCGAGTTCCGGCTGGCGGGCGATCATTTCGTCCGGCGGGGTCCATTTCGGCCATTTCTGACGCCACTGGATGACGCCGGCGCCACCCCAGGCAAAACCGTCGCGACCAATGCCAACGCCATAGCGCATGGCGGTTCCGCCACGCTCGACGAGGTAGAGAAAGCGGTTCGGGGTATCGACGACAACGGTGCCGGGGGCTTCGCCGGTGGGATCGATCACCTGCTGGCGATAGAAGCGCTCCGGAATGCGCCAGTAGGGGACGGCCGGAATGACGTAGCCGCCGTCATAAACCTCGCCATACATGGCATCGAGTTCAGGGGTGCGGCCACTCGGCGCGGCCGGCACAACGGGGCCTTCCAGACGGGTACCCGGCGGAAGCGGACGGGAGGAGGTCGTGCAGCTGGCCAGCAGGGATGCCGCGCCGAGGCCTGTCAGGGACAGAAGCGAACGGCGGGTCAAATTGGGTGTAGAGGACATTTAGGTATGAGTTTCCTGTAGCAGTTCTGCGGATGAAGACGCTGGGAGGTGCGCTTTGTTCCGCGATGATGCGATGCAAACAGGAAAGGTTCAATTAAAGCAACGCTACCACCCCCTCACGTTTTGGAGAGAGGGCTAAGGTCGCAAATGAGTGTCGCTAAATGACAACAATCGGGGTGTTGTCGGGCACGCGATCGAAGAGATCGATGACATCCTGATTGAACATGCGCACGCAGCCCGAGGACGTCGCCTTGCCGACCGACTGCCAGTCCGGCGTGCCGTGGACACGGTAGAGCGTATCCTTGCCGTCCTGATAGATGTAGAGCGCACGCGCGCCGAGGGGATTGTTGAGGCCTGCGACCAGACCGCCGCGGGCCGCGGAAACGGGTCTGAGGTTGGGATTGTTCTCGACCATGTTGTCGGTCGGCGTCCAGTGCGGCCATTTCGCCTTGCGCTGGATCACGCCCCGGCCCGACCAGGCATAACCGTCACGGCCGAGCCCGACGCCGTAGCGGATCGCCTTGCCGTTCGGCTGGACGAGATAGAGGTAGTGCGCCCTGGTGTCGACGACGATGGTGCCCGGGGCTTCCGTCGACTGGTAGCTCACCTCCTGGCGCAGCATGTCGGAGCGTACGCGGTCGAGCGGGATGGCGGGAAGCGTGTGGCCATCATCGACCATCACGCCGTAGAGCGTCCGATGCAGCGGGTTGGAGACCGGCAGACCATAGGTCTGGTGGAACTGGGTGCGGTAAAGGTCGCGCTTTTGCGGTGCGCTCTGGTCGGCGGCCGGCGGCGTGCGGGCCGGATCGTACCAGACCGGGGCCACCTCATCCTGGAAGACCTCGATGTTCATGCGGCTGGTATCGGTCATCAGGATGCAGCCTGAGAGCGAGCCGACAAGAGCCGTACCGAGGCCGAGCGACAAGAGCCGCTTCGACAGGAGGGAGGCCGGGCCGGACGGGAGAGGCTTCAACATGCTGCACCGATTCACTGACATCGTTGCCGGCACCCTGTCAGCTGCGGCTGGCGCGAAGCTTATGACCGGGGGTGACTTGCGTGCGCCGTCATGTTGCCCCCCCGAATTGGAGCTGTGACGTCGTGGTGCCCGCATGTGGGGAATTGCTTCGGATAGACTTTTACCGGAAGTCGTATTTCCCCTTCAGATCGGCACGCAACTATGATCTTTAGTATTGCAGATATTAGTGTTTCATAACTTTTTAAGGCGTCTCGATCACGATCCGTTCAACATTTCACATCTGGGCAGGGCGAACGAACGTGCTTCACAACATGAAGATTGGCAGCAAGATCTATCTGGGCTTTGGGTCGGTGCTGGTCGTGCTCGGCGTCATCGCCGGGGCCGGCGTCTATTCAAACCTCAGCAACGAGGCGTCATTCGCGGAATATCGCGAGAGCGCGAGGCAGACGAACGAAGCGGGCCGTATCCAGGCCAATATGCTGGAAGCGCGGCTCGCCTTCCGCAAGTTTCGCGCCGACCCTTCGGACGAACTGAAGCAGGATGTAACGACACGTCTCGCGACGACGAAGGCATCGGTCGACACCATGCTGAGCTATAAGCTGAGCGACACGGCAAAAACGGCCGTTTCCGGCTACCACGGCATCATCGATACCTATGCGCAAGGCTTCGACAAGGTCGTGACGCTGCAGACCCAGCGCGAAGAACTCGTGGACGGAACGCTCGACACACTCGGGCCGAAGATGGCCGCGGAACTGGAGGCGATCAGCGAGTCTGTTGCGACCTCCGGGAACGTCGAGGCGGTCGCTACGCTCGAGCGATTGAAGTATGACATCAGCAGCCTCCGCCTGGGAACCAACAAGTTCCTGCTGAACAACAGCGATGACGCATTCGAAAACGCCAAGACGTTTGCCGAAAAGGCGCGTGAGGAAGTCGCAGAAATCAAAGCGAGCTCAACCGATCCCGCCGCGACTGCTACGCTCGACAGGCTTGCGACCGAATTGGCGACCTACGAAGCCGCCATCCAGTCGGTATATGAGGTGATCAAGAGCCGGAACCAGTTGATCAGCGAGACGATGAACGTCGCCGGGGATCAGCTGTCGAAATCGGTGGAGCAGCTCAAGCTAGACCTGAAGAAGCAACAGGACACGCTGGGGCCGAACATCCAGTCGACGATGGAGACCGCCGTCGTGATCGGCAGCACGCTCGCGGCCGTCGGCTTCTTCATGGCCGGTTTCATCGCCTTCTTCATTGCGCGCAGCATCACGCAGCCGATTGGCCAGATTACCGGCGCCATGGGTGCGCTCGCCGACAACAAGCTCGATACCGTCGTTCCCGGCCTCGACCACAGAAGCGAAATCGGGCTGATGGCCAAGGCCGTCGACGTCTTCAAGCAGAACGCCATCAAGATCCGTGACATCGCTGCCCAGGAAGCAGCGCTGCAGGAGAAGAATGCCGACCTGCAGTCGAACATTGCGACCGTGGTCGATGCCGCCGTTGCCGGCGACTTCACCCGTCGCATCACCAAGCGCTACGACAATCCGGACCTCGACCGTTTCGCCGCCAACGTCAACACGCTGGTTCAATCCGTCGATGCCGGCATCGCCGAGACCGGCAGGGTGATCTCCGCCCTTGCCCAGGGCGACCTGACCGAGAGCATGGAAGGACACTATCAAGGCGTCTTTGCCAGCTTGCAGACGAATGTGAACGAGGCCATGGCCAGCCTGCGCAACCTGATGCAGCAGGTTCGCCAGTCGGCCGATGCGATCAATGGTGGCGCCGACGAGATCCGCCAGGCCTCGAATGACCTGTCGCGCCGCACCGAGAACCAGGCCGCCTCGCTGGAGGAAACCTCTTCGGCGCTTGAGGAAATCACGGTCGCCGTCAAGACCTCGACTGAGCGGGCGCAGGATTCGAGCAAGATGGTGACGGAAGCCCGGCAGTTCGCAGAGGCTTCTTCCGGCGTGGTCGGCGAGGCGACGTCGGCGATGAGCCGGATCGAACAGGCCTCGAAGGAAATCTCGCAGATCATCAACGTGATCGACGAAATCGCCTTCCAGACCAACCTTCTGGCCTTGAATGCCGGCGTTGAAGCGGCGCGGGCCGGCGAAGCGGGCAAGGGTTTTGCCGTCGTCGCCCAGGAAGTGCGCGAACTCGCCCAGCGTTCGGCAACGGCTGCCAAGGACATCAAGACGCTGATCACCAAGTCCTCGCAGGAGGTGCGGACAGGCGTCGACCTCGTCGGCTCAACCGGCCAGGCGCTGAGCGACATCCAGACGAAGGTTGTCGGTATTGCGAGCCAGGTGACCTCGATCGCAACGGCCGCCCAGGAGCAGTCGACGGGTCTCGCCGAGGTCAACATGGCCGTCAACCAGATGGACCAGATGACCCAGCAGAATGCGGCGATGGTGGAAGAAGCCGCCGCCAGCACCGCAAAGCTTGCCGAAGAGACCGCGCATCTACGATCGCTTGTCGCGCGCTTCAAGGTCCAGAAGGACGGTAACGCCCAGCGCTACGCGGCCTGATCGACCCAAAAGCTATCCTGCAAGACAAGACCCCGGCGCTTCGCACGCCGGGGTCTTTCATTTCTGTCTCAACGTTTAAGCGCCGGCAGCGGCCGCGGGCTTGCCCTCGCCTTCGCGCGGCAGGCGGATATTGGGGAGGAGGAGCGCCGCGATCAGGCCGATCACCATCATGCCGGAGGCCGTCAGGAAGAGCGGCACGAAGGCGTCCGAATAGGCGTTGGCAACCAGGGCACGGGCGGCCTCCGGCAGGGCGGCGAGGCCTTCCGGAGTGAGGTTGCGGAAATCGACACCGCCGGGCAGCGCGATCTGGACCTGGGTGAGGCCGGAGCTGACGATGGCGCCGTAGATGGAGATTGCGATCGCGGCGCCGCCCATGCGCGTCAGCGTGACCGTTCCGGTGGCGGCGCCCACGTCAGCGCGGGAAGCGGCATTCTGGACGCCGATGACGGGAACCTGCTGGCCGATGCCGACGCCAAAGCCCTGGAGCAGCATGACCAGCGCGATGAAGATCAGCGGGGTTCCGGCATGCAGGAAGGAGAAAATGCCAAGACTGACAACGCCGAGGGCTGCAGACGCAATCGAGAAGGGCTTGTAGCGGCCGCTTTTCGCGATCAGCCGACCGGCGGCGATCGAGCCGATGGCGATGCCGCCTGTTGTCGCGACGAAGAGCAGGCCGGCCATGGAGGGCGAAAGGCCGGTCGTCGTTTGCAGATAGAGGGCGATGTAGTTGACCGAGCCGATGCCGATCGCGCCCGAGACCAGCGATATGATCAGCAGCAGGTTGATGGTGGGCTTGGAGAAGAGCGAGAGGGGCACGACGGGCTCCGGCGCACGGCGCTCGACGAGGACCCAACCGACCGCGCAGAGGGCACCGAAGGCGACGACGGCGAGGCTTTCCCAGGCGAGCAGCGAGCCGAAGATCTGGCCGCTATCAGCCCAGAAGACGATGGAGGCGACGGCACCGGCGAGCAGGATCGCGCCGGCATAGTCGATCTTCGGTTTGCGGTTCGGCTTGCGATAGGGGAGCAGGAAGGCAAGGCCGATCAGGACGGCGATGCCGATCGGCAGGTTGACGAGGAAGATCGAGCGCCAGCCGAAGAGATCCGACAGCGTGCCGCCGAGGACGGGGCCAAGCGCGCCAGAGGCCATCAGCACGAGGCTCGAATAGCTCTGGTAGCGGGCCCGTTCGCGCGGCTCGAAAAGATCGGCATTGATCGAGAAGATCGAGACCATGATGCCGCCGCCGCCGAGCGCCTGCAGCACGCGGGCGGCAATCAGCGTATCCATGGAGACGGCAAGACCGCAGACCAGAGAGCCGAGCGTGAAGATCGCGATGGCTGCCATGATCACATACTTGCGGCCGAAGAGATCGCCGAGTTTGCCATAGAGCGGCATGACGGCGCTGGTCGTGAGCAGATAGGCGGAGCCGACCCAGCCGAAGCGTTCCAGTTCACCGAATTCGCCGACAATGGTCGGAAGCGCGGTCGAGACGATCTGGTTGTCGAGGGTCGCCATGAACATGGCCGACATCAGCAGAAGATAGACGAAAAGGCGGAGCCTGGGATCCGTGACCAGCGGCGTATTGTCTGCGGACGGCGCGGCGGTGGCGCTCGCTGTCGGATGCGGTTCGAAACGGGGATCGGGCCCGGAGGGGGCGGCGGTGGTGGCTCTGGTCATGGATCGGGGGCTCCTGTCTGGCCACAAAATGTGCCCCTCGCATTTATATGTCAATAGCACATATTTGCTGAAGGCATTCATTTTGCTTTCCGCACCGTTCGACCTTTGCTATGCTGGAACCATGATGTCTGCTTCGCACACCAAACTCTCGAACACTGAGCCCGAAACCGTGGATGCCCTGCCCGACAGCCTGCCGGAAGGGGGCGACGCCTCGCTGGCTGCCATCGGGCAAGCCATGACGCGCATGCGGCTGTTGATCGGCCGCCGCTTCATCGGGCGCATGGCCTTGCAACGCATCGGGACGGGGCTCGAACTGTCGGACCTCGATGCCATCGGCGTCATCAAGCGGATCGGCAGCCAGCAGGAGGTGACGGTCGGCACGATCGCCGAACAGCTGAGGATCGATCCTTCGCGGGGCAGCCGGATCGTTGCGGATCTCGTCAAACAGGGGCTGCTGGAGCGCGCGGCCTCGCAGAAGGACGGCCGCCGCAGCCTTGTCAGGGTGACGGCTGCGGGCCGCAAGGTGCTCGATGACATCGAGGCCATCAAGCGCGAGACGATCACCGAGGCGACCGCCGGTTGGTCCGACGCGGATGTGGAGACATTCGGGCGGCTCTATGCCCGCTTTACCGAGGGCCTGGAGGCGCAATTCAAGCGCTTCGAGCAGGACGAAGGCTGACGGTCTCAGGGCGGCACGGCAGCGCGCAGCTGGAACGGAAACGACCCGACCGGCACTCCCTCCCCCGAGAAAATGCCGGCCGGTCGTCATGGGACTGGTTGTTCACCACCCTCCCCGCTCCGCCAGGACAGGAAGGGCTTGCGTCCCACGCCGAAGGGAATGGCTCAGACCGGTTTCGGCCCTTGCAAGGCGTTGTAGATCTTCTTCGCCAGGATTGCCGAAATCGGGACCGAAAGGACGAGACCGGCTGCGAAGGCGGATGCGATCTGCCAGCCTTCGCGCATGTCGAGCGACAGAACCGCGATCACCGCCGCACCGCCAACGGCGCTGGCGACGAGGATATAGAGAACTGCAGCGAGGCGAAGCATGATCGTTTTCCTTCGTGTTCATGTCTTTCTGTTGTGACAATAGGATCAACCCGGCAAGTTTCCTTGATCTGGCTCAAGTCTTTGCCTGAAATTGCTTAGACCAAAGGCGAAGCGCTTCACGCGCGCCGTTAACACTGTTTTAAGCCTGTTCTTGCCGGGGCTGCACGCTTCCTCCAAGGTTCTGGCCTGACAGTGAAAGCCGTAAACGGAACGGACACATGCCTTCTCGACGCTCGGTCATGATCGGCTTTGGCGGGCTCTTTGCGACAGCGGGCCTGCCCGGCGGCCTGCGCCTTGCATCCGCCCAGACACTTGCCATGGCGGAACTGCGCGGCGGCTTCGACGCGGCCGAAGCCGGGATCCTGCCGGGCACCGAAGACGACCAGAGCGCCAAGCTGCAGGATCTGATCGACCGGGCGGCGGCCATGGGCCAGCCGGTCTTCCTGCCGGCCGGCACCTATGAGGTCGCCAATCTCGAATTGCGCGATGGCAGCCGGATCGTCGGCGTGCCGGGACTGACGCGACTTGTCTATCGCGGCGACGGACATCTGATCGCAGCCCAGGACATCCGACGCCTCAGCCTGTCGGGTCTCACCTTCGATGGCGCCAATCGCTGGCTTGCCGATTATGCCGAGGGGCTCTTCTCCTTCCGCAGTGTCGACGACGTGACGATCGAGGCTTGCGAGATCACCGGCAGCCGCAAATGCGGGATCTATCTGGCACGCTGCGGCGGCCGCATTGATACCACGCGCATCTCGGGCGCTACTGATGCCGGCATCTGGGCGATCGAAGGCAAGGCCTTCTCGATCCGCAACAACCAGATCTTCGACTGCGGCAATGGCGGCATCCTCGTGCATCGCTGGACGAAGGGCGAAGACGGCAGCGTCATTGCGGGCAACAGGGTGGCACGGATCGGCGCGACCAATGGCGGCACCGGGCAGTATGGCAACGGGATCAACGTCTTTCGCGCCGACAATGTGCTGGTGTCGCAAAACCATGTGTCGGACTGCGCCTTCTCGGCGATCCGGGCCAACTCTGCCTCCAACATCACGATCAGCGGCAACCAGGCCTTCCGATCCGGCGAAACGGCCATCTATGCCGAATTCGAGTTCGAGGGCGCGCTGATATCCGGCAACATCATCGATGGCGCGGCGATCGGCATTTCAGTCGCCAATTTCGATCATGGCGGGCGCCTGTCCACCGTCAGCAGCAACATCATCAGGCGGATCGTCAACAAGGGCCCCTATGTGCCGACGATCAGCAGCTTCGGCTTCGGCATCTCGGTCGAGGCCGATACGCTGGTCAGCGGCAATCTCGTCGAAGGCGCGGAGACGGCGGCGCTTGCCATCGGCTGGGGCCCTTATCTGCGCAATGTCATCGTCAGCGACAACATCCTGCGCGACAGCCCGGAAGGCATGCGGGTGAGCGTGGTCGAGGGCGCCGGCCAAACCGTGATCCGCGGCAATATCGTCGAGGGTGCAGATAAGGGTGCGATCCTCGGATATCGCTGGAAGGAGCGCGTCGGCGACGAGCTTTCGGATGGAGAGACCGACTATGGGCATCTCAGCATCGCAGACAATGCGCGCATTACGCGGTGACACGATCAAGGCCATGCTCGTGCGTTAACCAAGCGGAAACCAACACCGGTATTTTCGGGTAGTCGTAATCTCTGTTTAAGGTCGCGCTGATCTAATCGCCGACGACCCTAATGCAGCGAAGCCCATGTTCCTGAAACTGCAGAACACCATTCTCGAGATGATCGCGACGGGGCATCCCCTGGCGGAGACGGTCGATAGACTCTGCCGCGAGGTGGAAGCGATCAGCGACGATGTCGTCTGCTCGGTGCTGCTGCTCGACGACGAGCGGCGGCTGAGGCATCTTGCCGGTCCATCGCTGCCGCTCGAATACACCTCCGCCATCGATGGCACCGCGATCGGACCCGGCGTCGGCTCCTGCGGGACCGCCGCGCATTTCGGCGAGCCGGTTCTGGTCGAGGATATCGACACACATCCCTACTGGCAGCCCTACAAAGGCCTGGCTTTGCCGAACGGCCTGAGGGCCTGCTGGTCTACACCGATCATCGGCGCCGGAAAGGTGCTCGGCACCTTCGCCTTCTACTACCGTGTCACGCGCGGTCCCTCGGATGCAGAAAAGGCGGCCGTCGAAGCCTGCGTGCATCTCTGCGCCATCGCCATAGAGCGCGACCAGCGGATCGCCGAGCGACGCAAGCTCGCTGAAACCGACAACCTGACCGGCCTGCCCAACCGCAGCCGCTTCAACGAGACGATCGATGACGTGTCGCGCCGCGGCCAGGACTGGGCGCTGATGCTGATCGACCTCGACAATCTGAAAATGGTCAACGACACCTTCGGCCACAGCGCCGGCGATGACCTGATCCGGATCGTGGCGCATCGCTTGCAGGATCGCGCTCCCGCAGAGATGACCTTCCGCCTCGGAGGTGACGAGTTTGCCGTGATCGTGCCTTGTCTGGAGGCAACGGACCCGACAGAACTCGCCGAAGCGTTGATCCAGCGGATCAAGGAGCCGGCCGACTGCGCTGGGCACCTGATCTATCCTGCCGCCACACTCGGCGGCGCAAAGGCCGGCGTCGAGCGCAGCCCGCAGCAGGTGCGCCAGAACGCGGATTACGCACTCTATCACGCCAAGGAACGGGCGCGCGGGCGCTATCTCGAATATGCACCGGGTCTCGGCACTTCCATCGTCAAGCGCTTCCGCGCCGTGCAGGAGGTGGATCGGGCGCTGCGCGAGGACCGCATCGACGCCCATTACCAGCCGATCGTTGAACTCGCCACCGGGCGGATCATGGGATTTGAGTCGCTCTGCCGGATGAAGATGGCCGATGGCAGCATCGTCGCTGCCGCCCATTTTCAGGAGGCGATGAAGGATGCGCATGTGGCGATCGAGATCACCGAGCGCATGCTGGAGCGCATTGCGGCGGCTTGCATCGAATGGCAGCGAGACGGGCTGCAATTTTCGCGTATCGGTCTCAACCTGTCCGCCGCCGATTTCCACCGTGGTGGACTGACGCAGCGGATCGTCGATGCGGTGAGCCGCGTCGGCCTGCAGCCCAGCGCGATCGTCGCCGAGGTCACCGAATCCGTCTATCTCGCCCAGAAGGACAACGTGATTGCCGAAGAGATCCGCGCCATGCGCGAGGCCGGCATCAAGGTGGCGCTCGACGATTTCGGCACCGGTTTTGCGTCGCTCACCCATCTTCTGACGGTCCCGGTCGATGTCATCAAGATCGACAAGTGCTTCGTTCGCCGCCTGGCCGACGCCGGAAGCGGATCGGTGATCACCAAAGGACTGCTCGACATCGCACGAGGGCTCGGCATCTGGGTGATTGCAGAGGGCATCGAAGAAGAGGGCCAGGCCGAGCATCTGTTGTCGCTCGATTGCAAGGCAGGCCAGGGCTATTATTTCTCGCGTCCCATGGATCGCGACAGCGTGCGGGAGATGCTTGAAGTCAGCCAGTTCCATCCGGACTGGTCACGCATTCTCCTGGAACGCGAACGGCAATTTCTTCCCAAAGTCGGTTGAGAGACCGGCGGCCACGGCCGCCCGTCCCTGCAACCTCTCTCCGCTTCAGTTCCGTGCGGTCTGGCGACTGCCGACCCAGCGGATCAGCTCACGCGCCTCCGGTGGCGGGCGCTTTTCCACCCGGCGATAGAGGCGGCAATCGCGGGTGCGGGTGAGAAGCCCCATATTGACCAGTTCCCGGCGGATCAGCACGTGATCGCCAAAGCCGTTGTGGCGCATCAGCACCGCATTGACCGCCTTTTCCGGCATGTCCTCGCCCGCGGGCAGGAAGGACCAGAGCACCCAGAGCGCCAGTTGCTGCTGGTTGAGCTTGCCCGGCCAACGGACGAGGATGTCGGTTCCGGCGAAGCAGCGGGCGGTGAGTTCGACGCGGCGGAAATCGACGGCGGGTTCGGCATCAACCACCACCGGATGGGCCAGGCGGTCTTCGGCCGCGCGGCTTGCCTTGAAATGCTGGTAGTTGCGAAAGCCGACGGCGCGGGTCAGCATGTTCAATAGCTCGACATGGCCGGGCAAGTCTGCCCGCGCTTCAAGTTCGCGTTTCAGGTTTTTGGCAAGCGCCGACAGATCGGGGGCTGCGAAGGCATGTGTTGTCTTCGACATCTCATTTCTCCTGGTCGTGCCCGGTCTTTGAAAGGACCACATGGCCGGTGGTCACCGACTTCCGACGGGGCACGGGAAAACGAGCTTCGTCGATCAGAAGAAAGGCAGGTTTAGCTCCCCTTGTCGGGGCGGTGACGCCTGGGTGAACTGCAGACCCTGGAGGCTCAGCAATAAACGCAGCTCGGGCATGCTGTCAATTGCGGCGACGATCAGCAAAATTCATCGATCCCATCAGCGCGAACGGCTTTTCCAGAGCCCATCGGCGCGATAGCCTCCGGCCCACCAATCAAGGGAGACCGGCATGCTGAAGATCTATGGCGTCTACAAGTCGCGCGCGACGCGCATCCTCTGGCTCGTGGAAGAGCTCGGCATACCCTTCGAGCTGGTGCCGGTCATCCAGGCTTACAAGCTCAAGGATCCGACGGCGTCGGATGCGCGGCTCAATACGCGGTCGCCGGAATTCCTCGCTGTGAACCCGATGGGCAGCATTCCGACCATCGAGGATGACGGGCTGGTCTTGAACGAGTCGCTGGCCCAGACGCTTTATGTGGCGAAGAAGCAGGGCGGCACGATTGCGCCGCGCGATCTCAACGAAGAAGCGCAGATGCTGCAATGGTCGCTGTTTGCAGCAACCTCGATCGAAACGGATGCACTCAAGATCTCCATGGCCAATGCCAGCGGCAAGCTGGCTTCGGCAGAGGGACAGGCGGAAGCGGCCGAGGTCGCCAAGATGCTCGCGCGGCCGTTCGGCGTGCTTGAGGCACATTTCTCGCACAATGATTATACGGTCGGCGGACGTTTTACCGTTGCCGATATCAACCTGGCCGAGGTCGTTCGCTACGCTCAGGCCTATCAGCCGCTGTTCGACGCGCATCCGAAAACGGCGGAATGGCTTGCGCGTGTGCAGTCGCGGCCGGGATTCAAGGCGATGTGGGTGAAGCGGCTCGCCGAGGTGGAGTAACTACTCTGGTCCCTATCGATTAGCCCGTGCAAAGGGACGCGCCAGCACCCAATAACCCGTGTGGCGGTGGACCAGCCCAGTGACCACCACCAGCCGGATGAGCTGCACGACGACCATGGCGGCGGCAGCGCCGGTGATCCCGTAGAGGGGGACCAGCAGCAGCATCAGGCCGAGGCAGGCTGCGACCGAAATGGAGACGATGGCAAGGCTCAGGCGATAGCGGCCCTGGACCACGAGAAGTTCAGCTGCCTGGCCGGTAGCGGCGCGGACGATATAGGCAAGCCCCAAAAGGACAAGACAGGGATAGGCGGAGACGAAGGCCTCTCCGAAAAGGTGCAGCAGCGGATAGCCGGCGGCAAGCGTGAGCGCCACCGAGGGGATGGTGAGCCAGAAGGTGGCATTGGTCGAGCGGGTGATGCGGGCCTGCAGCCCTGCCCGGTCCGCCGAGGCAAACGACAGCGAGAAGCCACGCGCGGCGACCAGCATGAAGCCATATTGCACGAAGGCGGCGAGCGAGAGCGAACGCTGGGCGGCGAAATAGAGCGAGGCCTGATCAGGGCTTACCAAAAAGCCGAGGATGAGCACGTCGATCCAGACGAAGAGTTCTTCGGCCGTCATTGCCGGCATCATCAGCACCGAAGCGAGCAGCCAGAAGCGGCGGCGCTCCGATGTCATGACGATAGGCGCGGCCTTCTTCGGGAGGCGTGCGCGCAGGAGGAGTGCCTGGACGATGAGGACGACGATCGAGGAGAGCACGACGAGAGCAAGGACGGTCACGGCATCGAGGGGCAGGCCCGAAAGCCTCGCCAGACCGACACCGGTCATGACCAATACGGGCCGCAGGATGAAACCCGGCACGGTCGAGAGCGCATACCAGCCGAAGCCGCGGGCAACACCCGTCACATAGGTTTCGAGCGACAGGACGGGGAAGCCGAGGGCAAGCACGCCGATCGGCAGCAGGAAGGCCGGATCGAAGAGGCCCGGCAGGACAAGCAGGAAGGCGATGGCGAGAGCCGCCAGCAGGCCGGACCCGAGGATGACGGCGCGGAAGCCGGTCGCGAGATAGCCCGTCAGATGCGCGTGTTTTTCGCGCCGGCCATAGCGGGGAATGAAGCGGGCGGCGGAATCGTAGAAGCCGAGCACGCCGATCTGTCCGACGACGCTGACCCAGGTCCAGAGGATGACATAGACGCCGTAGTCCTCGAGCGCCATCAGCCGGGCGAGCAGGATCTGCAGGCCGAGCCCGACAAAGGCGGCGGCGATGCGGACGGAGATGCTGACAAGCGCCCCGCGCAGGCCGGGGTCCCGCACCGCCTGCTGCAGCCTGGCGACAAACCGGGCGATCATGGGATGCAGCACAGGACCAGGACCATGCTGCCGCCATGGCGACCAAGCAGGCGCTGGACCGCGCCGACCGCCGACAGGAGGCGGGCACGGATTTGCGACCCGAAGCGATGGTAGATGGACCGGACATGCGGGCGAAGGCCTGCCATCCAGTGATGGCAATAGAGCCGGCCGAGGCTGGTCAAGGGAACATAGAAGGCCGTCAGCGGCTCGGTGGCGTTGGTCCAGCTCGACTTGTAGGCGGAAGGATCATTGAGAAAATCGAAGCGGCGGATCCCGGTTTCGATCGCCCAGCGCTGGGCGCTCTCCATCTGCACCTTGCCCGGCGAGTGTTTCTGATAGGCAAGATCGATGGCGCCGAGGAAGCAGTAATAGTCATCGCGGAAGCGCATGCCGATTTCCATGGCGATCGGGCTGCCGTCGAGCGTCAGCGCATGCAGGTAGACGCCGTCATCGCCCTCGTTCGCC
This sequence comes from Agrobacterium sp. MA01, assembly GCF_009650195.1. Classification (NCBI taxonomy): domain Bacteria; kingdom Pseudomonadati; phylum Pseudomonadota; class Alphaproteobacteria; order Hyphomicrobiales; family Rhizobiaceae; genus Agrobacterium; species Agrobacterium sp. MA01. The sequence goes on along the minus strand of NZ_CP045854.1, from coordinate 936,902 downwards.
TTGGTGCCGAGATCGCGGAGGAAGGCGGCAAAACGTGGATCAAACACGTCGCGACCGAGGCGGCCGGTGTCTCTCAACCAGGCCTGTTTGAGGGCAATGCAGCGATCGATGTTGTCAGCGTAACCTGCACTTCCTGCCGGATAGACGCGATAATCGAGGGCGCCCAGCTTTTCCAATCGGTTGCGGCGGCTGTTGCGCTGCAGGCGCTGTTTCTTCGGCAAGGCGCGGTGATGGCTTTCCCAGTCAGTGATGCCCGAGAGATCGAGGATGGCGGATTGCTGCCCGTCCTCGGGGCTTACGCCCTGGCCTTGCAGAATATCTGCGAGCAGGGCTGACTGCGGTACATGGTCGAGGCAGACGGCATCGAGCCCACGATCCCTGCGGATCTCATCGAGGACTGCGCGACCAGCGTCACGATCAAAACGAGCGGGATCGTAAAGCAGCGTCGAATACTGGTTCATCGGCGCCGTCAGCGGAACGAGAAGCGTGATCGCCGGACTGATGCGGCGGGTCATCATCGGCCAGATCATCACGCAATCGGCGCCATCCCACAGTACATAGACCCGGGCGCGCACATCCGTCTTTTCCGGCGCGAGGAAAACCCTGCACCAGGACAAACACCAGTCGAAGCTCTGGAAATAACCGAAAGGCTCCGGGCAGCGCGTTTCAAGCCCCTGCCAGACATCCCTCAATGCTTCGAGTTCATTGAGCGTTTCGAGGCATTCGAGCTCCAGGTGGCGGCCATGGCGCACGAGCGGAATGGCCCAGCTACGGCCGGCGCTGGCCACGGCGACGCGGTCTCGCCCTCTGATCGCAACAGTCATGAAACTCGGCCTCGTCGTTTGCCCACGATGGGTCGTGGCCGCAGTCTAGACCGACAAGGGTTAAACCTCCCTTGAAGCAGTTGACCCCGACTGAACCGCCCGGCAAGGGCGCTCGAGGCTCAGGCGAACAGGACGTCCGTCGTGCGGATCGCGCCGACCGGCATGCCATTCCAGTTCGACATGCCGTGATGGGCAAGCGTCATCAAGGCCGCCCGCTCTTCGCTATCGGCGTCGAAATGGCGGGCAAGTAGGGCTGCGATCATCGCTTCTGCGGCGCGGGTTGCGCCATCCTCGGCCTTGACGGCGAAGGAAAGGCCCTTGTCCGGGAGAAGCGCGCAGAAGACGCCCTCGGCGCCGGTCTTGGCGAAGATCCTGCCCGGTGCGACCTGCATCAGCTTGGTGCAGAAACGCTTGGTGCCGGCGACGTAGAAAGGTTCTGCCATGCAGGCATTGATCAGGCGGCGGGCGGCAGCGGCGCGCAAGGGTTCCAGTCCCTTGCCGGTGACCAGCTTGCCGAAGCCGCGCGCAAGGCCCGTGAGCGGCACGGCATAGGTCGGGATCGAGCAGCCGTCGGTGCCGCAATTGTCTCTCGAAAGCACGGCGCCGGTCAGATCCGTCATGATGGCGCGGATAGCCTCCTGCAGCGGGTGGTCGAAGCCGGCATAGCCGCGCGGGTCCTCGCCGGTGTGGCAGCAGGTGCAGACAAAGCCGGAATGTTTGCCGGAGCAGTTGTTGTGGAGGGCGGTCGGCTTATCCAGCGTGCGGGCCTGATCGATCAACACGTGTTGGTGCGAGGACCAGTGAGCGCCGCATTCGAGCACGTCCTCATCCCGGCCGGCGGCCTTCAGCATGAAGGCTGCGGTTGCGACATGTTCCGGTTCGCCGGAATGGGAGGCGCAGGCGAGTGCGAGTTCGCGGTTTCCGAAGCCATAGGCGTCCGCCGCACCGCTTTCGACCAGCGGCAGGGCCTGCATGGCCTTGCAGGCGGAACGCGGGAAAACACCGGAATCGACATCGCCGACGGAAAAGACGATCGCGCCCTCCGCATCAATTACGACGGCCATGCCGCGATGGCGGCTCTCGACGAGTTGACCGCGCGTGACCTCGACCGTGATCGGATTTTCCATGACGTGCCTCAAAATGCCAATATTCTCTGATGCTTCTTAAAGCATGCATCGTCCTGCTGTTCGAGGTCCGGATTGAAATTTCTGTTGCGCATCGTCTCCGTCATCCTGCTTGTCTTCGTCCTGCCGACGCTGGTTTCGGCCGGGCTTTGGGCGACACGCGACCATCCGGAGGGCTGGAGTTCGGCACGATTGAGTTCGTCCGGGCTGCTGCCGACGGCCGAAGAAAGTCCGGAAGCGGCGATCTACATATTCTCGGCGATGACCGGGGGACTGAAGGGCGCGATCGCCAGCCATGCCTGGATCGTCACCAAGGACGAAAACGGCGATTATCAGCGCTATGACAAGGTGGGCTGGGGCTCGCCGATCCGCCGGAACCACCGGGCGCCCGATGCCTTCTGGTATTCCAACCCGCCGCGGCTCGTGGCCGAAGTGAAGGGCGAGGAGGCCAAGCGGCTGATCCCGATGGTGGAGGCGGCGATTGTCGGCTATCAATATGGCCAGCCGGGCGGCTACCGGATCTATCCGGGCCCGAACTCCAACACCTTCGTCGCGCATGTGCTGCGCGAAGTGCCGGAACTGGGAGCAGTGCTTCCGGCCGATGCGGTCGGCCGCGACTATCTGCCTGATGGCGCCTTCTACCATCTCGACAAGGATGGACGCGACCTGCACTTAAGCCTCGGCGGCTTTGCCGGGCTGTCGGTCGGGGTGCGCAGCGGGCTGGAGGTGAATTTCCTCGGCCTCGTGGCCGGCATTGATGTCGCGCGGCCGGGCATCAAGGTTCCGGGCTTCGGGACTGTGGGACTTTGAGCGCCCTGCCCTTACAACAAATCCCCTGAATCAAAAGAGCCACCCGCGAGGGTGGCTCCCATGAGTTTTAGTCCTTTGTCTGGACCCGGACGGGGAAACCGCCCGAAGGAAGGCTGGATCAGGCCGAGGGCTGCCCCGTCAAAACCGCACCCTTTCCAAAGTCACACACGCAGACCGAAATCTCATTAGACATTGGATCACCTTCCTTTCGTTACGTTGCCGATGACTTGAAGGTAGGGCGGAGAAATGGATTCGACAAGGCACGTTATGTGACGTTTTGTTTGGATAATTGTGTTGCATTGCAGCGGAGTGCGATCATAATTCGCGCGCCGGCGGTTCGATCACTCGCTCTTGTGCAAGGGGCGTCAGGAACAGGCGCTCATAGCTGGTAAACGGTGGGGAGTTGCCGAACCTTTGGTTGGCAGCCAAGCCATCCGGATCTTGCGCAACCTGTTGACGGTACTTCAAGTAGGATTGCTCATCTGGAAAGGTGAAGATCGCGACCGCTGTGTTGGCCTCGCCATCTTGACCGGCGCCAGGAAAACTCATCTGGGCATCGTCAGGCCTCTCGCGGGGCATGAAGTAGCCAAGATGGTGACCTCCATAGCGCTCGATGAGTCCAACCCAGATCCTTGCATATTCTTCGAAATCTGCGATCCGACCGGGGTCCAGCCGATAACGAATCTCACATGTGATTGGACGTCTCAGCATGGGACCTCTCGTCGGTGTCTTGGCGGTTCGCCACTGTTGGTGCAACGCCTTGCCATGGCGCAATTCGTGTTGACCGCCCAGCCTCCGGCAGCGACACTCCTGCCTGCAATGGGAGGAGCATATCATGGACGAATCCATCCGCTGGCGAAACATGCGCTCGGCGCCGCGCGACGGCAGCCGCATTCTCGTGACCATCCGCGCATCCGAACAGGGGCCTGGCGCCGTCGATCTCGTCTACTGGTCGAAAGGCGACCGGTTCGGGGCGGACGGCTGGCGGTCTTCCGACTCGACGCCGGGACTGATCGTTGCCTATGCGGAGCCGGAGCTCAAATGCTGGATGCCGCTGCCGGGGGTCAACATGGATGCCATGGTCCGTCCGCCGGCCTGGGAAGGCGAGGACGAAAAGGAGCTGGATGGCTCGGGGATCTGAGCCTCAGCGCCTCAGTCGAATATCTTGGCGATGGCGGCCTGTTCGGCCTTCTCCCAACGAGCCACGACATCTGCGACCTTGTCGATCTCCTTGTCGGTCAGGTGATGGGCGCCGTCCTTGGTGATGCGGCACAGGCTGAATGGCTTGCCGACGCTGGCGGAGGTGAGGTCGAGCGACTGCAACACGCGCAACACCGCCGCACAGCCGACATCGACAGAGCGCTTGCCGAGGCTAAAATGCGAGAGCAGCGAGCCCGCCTGCTGGGCCATGGCCGCCCCACTGCCGATCGCGTGTAAACCGATATCGGCATAATGTCCGATCATGCCCGACGGGGTGATTTCGATGATCCACGGCTCACCATCCCGCCATCCGGCCGCCATGACATAGGCCGAGGGCGTGCCGCCGCCTTCCTCGCCGGGCACGTCGAGAATGAAGGTGTCGTAGTGATGGCGAAGGATCGGCAGGACCTGGCTCTGCAGGGCACGGCCGATGTCCGGCGCCTCGAGGATCGCCGCACTGTTTTCGTTGAAGCTGCGCTCTACGTCTGTCAGCACCGAGCGGGCGCCGCTGCCTGCCCAGGCGGCGTCGGTGCCGAGAGGGTGAAGCTTCTGGGCCGGATAGGTCATGCCGCGCCCCTTGTCGGTGATCTGGGAATCCGATCCCATGACCACGCCATCTTCACACACGGTGGCAAGCACGACAGTCATGTTGCAGTCCTTTCAATTTCAGCGTCTCCGACGCCCGACTAGCCACCTCTCAGCGGCCGCAATAGATCGTCGTCTCGACGTTCAGAACAATGTGGGGGAACACATCATCCGCTTCTCCTAGACGCCTTGGGCCCTCAAGCCGTTCCATTCAGGTCCCGCTTTTCGCCTCCACAGGCGCAGACTTGGCCGGGCATGGCCTGCGCAGACGGCCTGCCCAGAGAGGGGCTTTTCGCGCTAAGCTCCGACCAGCCAAAGATTCTCGAGGGAGGAAACATTGAGCCGCGATATCATTCTGGTCGATCCATTGCCGAGGACACTCGACCTGATCATGGAGCCGTCCGTCCGGGCACGGCTCGAGGCGCTGGGCGAGGTGATCGTGTCAGAGGATCGCCCAATGCCGGCCGAAGACGTAGAGCGGTATCTTGCCGATACCGTCCTGATCTTCGGCCAGACCGACATGCCGAGAGAGCGTCTGGACAGGGCGCCGAGGCTGAAGGCGATCATCAATGTCGAATCGAATTTCCTGCCCAACATCGACTATCAGGCCTGTGTCGAACGCGGGATCTGGGTGATCACGCCGGCCTCGGCCTTCGCCTCACCCGTTGCGGAGGCAGCACTTGCCATGGCGCTGGATCTCGCCCGCGGGATCACGGCGGCGGATCGTGATTTTCGCCAGGGCGTCGAGCGCTATGGGCTGGAGGGCAACGCGCACACCTTCCGTTTTGCCGGCGCACCCGTCGGGATCATAGGCTTTGGCGATCTCGGCCATGCATTTCGTGACCTGATCCGCCCGTTCAAGAACAGGGTTCGCGTCTTCGATCCCTGGCTTCCCCGGGAGATCATCGAAGGCCAGGATTGCGAACCGTCGACGCTCGACGAGGTGCTCAGCGAAAGCCAGGTGGTCTTCGTGTTTGCCAGCGTCACCAGCGAGAATGAAGGCTTCATCGGCAGCAGAGAATTCGCGATGATGAAGCCGGGGGCCGCCTTCCTGCTGATGAGCAGGGCTGCCGTCGTCGACTTTCCGGCGATGATCGAAGCGGCGCAATCCGGCCATATCAAGGTGGCAACGGACGTCTTTCCGGAGGAGCCTGTCGCGGCCGACGATCCCGTGCGCCAGGCGGCGGGCATTCTCTTATCTGCCCACAGAACCGGCGGCACGCGGGACGCCTTCTATGCGCTGGGGTCGATGGCCGTTGCCGATGCCGAACTGATCATGAAGGGCCTGCCGCCCCGCCTCTGCCGCCGCGCCGACCCGGCAACGGCCAGCCGGCTACGGTCGAAGCCGGTGACTGTGTCGTGATGGTGGGGTCGGCATTGAATGGGTAGCCGGCATCCGGTCCAAAGGTCATCGCGTATCCAGATATCAGATTTTACCGTCCGGCCTGACCGAATGTTAAGCTCCCCTGCCTCAAGATCCTGGTCGTTGTGTGCCCCTTGCGGGTTCAAACCATGTCCGTGAGGGATTTGACGTGCGTGACAGAGAGACCGACGATGTCTTCAAGACGCTGGTATCGGAGTTGCATTCAACGCTCACCCCGACGACGATCATGGGGATCACCATCCTTGCCGTCGGGCTTTTCGCCTATGAGAGCCTTCAGAGCACACCGCTCCTGATTGCGACGATCGCAGCTACCCTTGCCTCCCTTGGCAAGATCGCCGTTTCCCTGGCGCATAGACGCGCTGACGCTACGAAGCGCTCAACGGTTGCGGATGCCGCGCGCTGGGAAAAGCTGCAAGGCCTTTTCATCTTTGTCATTGCGGCTTGTGTGGGTACTCTCGCCACCGTCGCCTTTGCCTACCGGGACCTGTCGGTCCATATGCTTGCCGTAGCGCTCACCTTTGGATACTGCGCCGGAGTGACGGTCAGGATATCCGTTCGGCCATTTATCGCCGCGACCGCCATCTTGCTTGCAGCCCTGCCGCCGACACTCTCGGTCATGCTGTATGGCGATACCGCCCACTGGATTTTGAGCCTGCTGTGCGTGATCTTCCTGATTGCCGCAATGCAGAGCATGCTGCATGTGTATCGAACGACCATACGGCAAATCCGCCTGTTTCTCGACATGGAGCATCAGGCACGCCACGATCCGCTGACGGGGCTTTTGAACCGCAAAGCGCTGTGCGAGGCCTATCTGAGCCTCGGCACCGCTGACGATGTGCTCACCTGCGTGCATTGTTTCGACCTTGACGGTTTCAAGAGCGTCAATGATCGCTTTGGCCATGCGGTGGGCGATACCCTGCTGGCTGAGATCGCCGGGCGGCTGCGGGAGAGCCTGGATCCACCTGCTCTTGCCATTCGGATTGGCGGCGATGAATTTGTCATCCTTCACCCCGATGTTCGGGATCCCGCCGATGCCGAAGCCCTGGCGCGCAGGGTCGTTGCACTTCTCGGCATGCCTTACCAGATTGCCGGTGATGAGATCACCATCGGCATCAGCCTCGGTTATACGATGGCCATTTCCGGATCTGTGGATCTGGAACAGATGATGGTCACAGCGGATAAGGCGTCTTACCGCGCCAAACGAAACGGCGGCGGCATTGACCGTGAAATTCCCGCAACGCTGGACCTTGGGAAGTTCTCTGTAGCCGCATGATCGCCGCTCGTGACGCGCCCGCCTCTCTCAAGCGGCGCTCGCCTCACCCCAGCTTCAGCACGATCTTGCCGATATGTTCTGAGCTTTCCATCAGCCGGTGCGCCTCAACGACTTGCTCGAAGGGAAGGACCGTATGGATGACCGGCGCCACGTCGCCGCTTTCCAGGCGGGGCCAGACTTCCGTCATCAGGTCATCGCGAATGGCGCGTTTTTCTTCCGGGCTGCGCGGGCGCATGGTCGAGCCGGTAATCGTGAGGCGCTTGGTCATGATCGGGGCAAGGCTCGCCTTTTCGACGGTCGAGCCGCCGAGGAAGGCGATGATCGAGAGACAGCCGTCCTTGGCGAGGACCTGGAGATTGCGGTCGAAATAGGCAGCACCGATCATGTCGAGCACGACATCAACGCCCTTGCCTTGGGTCTCTTCCTTGACGATCTCGACGAAATCCTCGGCCTTGTAATTGATCGCCCTTGCTGCACCGAGATCCATGCAGGCGGCGCATTTTTCGGCTGAGCCGGCGGTGGTGTAGACGGTTGCGCCGAAGGCTTTCGCCAGCTGGATGGCGGTCGTGCCAATGCCTGAGGATCCGCCATGGATGAGGACGGTCTCGCCTTCGGTCAGCCCGGCCATCTGGAAGAGATTGGCCCAGACGGTGAAGAAGGTTTCCGGCAGTGCTGCCGCCTTCACGGCATCATAACCCTTCGGAAACGGCATGGCCTGACTTGCCGGCACGGCACAGTATTCGGCGTAACCGCCGCCATTCGCCAGCGCACAGATCCGGTCGCCGAGCTGGAAATCGGTGACGCCGGCACCGAGACCGACGATCTCGCCTGCGATCTCCAGGCCGAGAATGGGGCTTGCATCCTTCGGTGGCGGATAGGCGCCCTGGCGCTGGGCGACATCCGGCCGGTTGACGCCCGCCGCCTCGACCCTGACCAGCACTTCGCCGGGCCTCGGGCTCGGCAGCGGCCCCTCGACGAGGCGCATGACCTCCGGACCCCCATGGGTGGGCAGGTCGACATGGCGCATGGTGGCGGGCAGAGACATGGGCGGGTTCCTCGGATCAATTGCTCAAGGTGAGGCATAGAGCCTCTGAAATGCGATGAAAAGGAGGCCCTTTGTCCGACGTGACAAATGGTATCGGGTATCAGTTTCGCCGGCGTCCGCCTGCACGGCCCCTTGCCGTCAGACCCGTGGAAACCTCATTCCGAGCCACGGACTGCGATGAGTTCCGGATAGGGATAATAGCGTAGACGCTTGTCGCGGCAGCGATAATCATGAAGCGTCGAGCCGAGGATCTTGTTGTCCCGCATCGATATACCGATCACGTCAGGCTGTCGCTGGCGTTCCGCGTGCCAGGCACGGACGCAAAAGGCATAAGTCTCGGTCTGCGGATCAAGCAATACGACGCTTGAAATTTCAGGTCTGACGAAATCGCCGATCTTGCCACCGTTATCCCTTACGATTTGCACGACCTGATTGCGGACAGACGACGGGGGCGGAACCTGCGATTCGGCAACGGATTGCGGCACGTCTGTCTGACAGCCCGCCAGCAGGATCAGGCTGCACATAAAGGTTATCGATTTTTTCATAAGAGAATCCCGTTTAAAGTGCAGCGCAATCTTGCGCATCTCAAGCGGGCATTCAAGTCGTGCCGCAGGTGGCGCCATCGATCCATGGGAGGATTGCGCCGTCGAGCCCTATCAGACGTCAATCAATCCGAAGGAAAGCCCACCCTCATTCTCCTTCGCCTGCTTCTTCAAATCCGCGATCTCGCCGCTGATGCGGCTGACATCGTCGATGACGAGACCGGCGGGGAGTTCCAGCACGCCGATCGAGCAGCGCATCAGCGGGAAATCGCGTTCCAGGCCCTGGCGGTCGAGGCCCTTGATGTGTCCAGTTTGGCGATCGGCTTCGGAATAGAGGTCGATGACGTCGTCGTGGAAATCCGACAGCAGGCGGTCGAGGATTTCGGTCAGCTCCTCGCGGGACCAGTCGGTGACGCCGATGAAGAAATCATCGCCGCCGACATGGCCGAGGAAATCGCCTTCGGAGAAGAAATAGCGGCGCAGGAGGGCTGCGAAAAGCGAGATGGCGTGGTCGCCCTGGTGGAAGCCGTAATGGTCGTTGAACGGCTTGAAGTGGTCGAAATCGCAGTAGCAGAAGAAGCGGGCGCCATCGCCATCCAGTGCTGCGGAACGCATGAAATCGCGGATGGCGCGGTTGCCGGGCAGGCTCGTCAGCGGGTTCTGATCCTGGGCGGTCTTCAGCTGCTTCTCGCTCATGATGCGGATCAGCGAGGCGGCGGAGACAACGCCGGCATAGCGCATGTTTTCCGTCAGGATGACGCAGTCCGAGCCCTCCATATTGGCAAACATCGTCATCAACCGCTCGGCATCGGCATCCAGGCCGACGATCGGGGCGCGGTCGACGAAGTGCGAGATCGAGCGCTCATAGAGCTTGTTCTTCAAAAGGTCGCGGCCGAAGGGCTGATAGATGTATTCCTTCAGATGCCGCTCGTTGATGATGCCGCGCGGCTCGCCATTGGCGTTCAACACCGGGAAGAAGGACTGGCCGGGATTGCGGCGGAAGAGATCGAAGACGTGGTCGATGTTCTCGTGCTCGAAGACGGTCGGCAGCGTCTCGATCTGCTTGCGGATCAGGATCTCGTCGAGCGACTGGGTGGCGCGTCGGGCCTTGCCGACATCCTGGAGATGGGGAAAGGCGCTCTTCAGTTCCGAGACAATGGTGCTGGGGCGGGCGATATACCAGCCCTGGACGAGATCGACGCCGAATTCGCGGCAGGCGAGGAACTCGCCCTCGGTCTCGATGCCTTCGGCGATGACACGGACGCCGAGCACGTGGCAGAAGTTGACGATGTTCTTGACCAGATGGCGCTTGCGCGGATTGCTGTCGAGGCCGGCGATGAAGTGACGGTCGATCTTCACATAGTCGACGGGATAGTCGCAAAGCAGCTTCATCTCGCCATGGCCGACGCCGAAATCATCGATGGCGAGCTTGAAGCCGGATCGGCGCAGGCGCTCGACGAGGGCCGCGAATTCCGGAACGCGCGTGTTGTCGAAGCGCTCGGAAAGCTCGAAGCAGACGGAGGACGGCGGCACATGGGCCTTGCGCAACTGGTCGAGCAACGTATCGACGAGCGCATTGCCTTCAGGGATCAGGCGGACGTCGAGATTGAGAAAGAGCGTGGCGCCGGCGCAATCCGGCAGGGTCGCGAATTTAGCCAGCGCCCGACTTGCGACCATCTGTTCGAGGGCTAAAAGCTGGCCGGTCGAGGCCGCCTGATCGAGCAGATCGAGCGGGCTTTCGAAGCCGATCCGGTCCTGGCCGCGCATCAGGCTCTCATGGCCGAAGACAGCACCAGTTCCGACCTCGACGATCGGCTGGAAGGCGTTTTCCACGACGAGCTTGGCCAGTGTGACGAGCTGGTCACTGGCAAAACGCCTGAGCGCCCCCAAATCTTCCGCGACCCCCGCACCCATCCGCGATACTCCCAGTATGCATTTGTTTTTATGGGCGGAAATGTGGCTGAACAATCGTCAATAAAAGCTTTCCGTTGTGTGACAGTGGGATGAAAGTTTCTCGACACGGCCACCGCTGGAACGGGCCATCGCCTGCCTGGATCATGACGCGAAAGGCCATGAAACGCAGGCCGTCCAGCGTTGGGTTCCGGGTCGGCAAGCAGCCAGATCGCTGGATCACCGACCCGCTTTCCGGTCTCGCTTTACCGTTAACGGCTGATCTCCACGGCCAGGAATCGCGCTGCCACAGATTTTTTGTTGATTGATCAGTCAATCAAAATTATCATGGGCGGGATAGGAGAAACCGGATGCCCAAGGTCGGAATGGAGCCAGTGCGTCGCAAGGCGCTTGTCGATGCCGCGTTGAAGACGATCGGCCATCACGGCTCGCTGACGGTCACCATGTCGGAGATCGCGCGCGAGGCGGGTGTTTCTCCGGCGCTGGCGCATCACTATTTCGGCTCGAAGGACCGCTTGCTGATCGAGACCATCCGCTCGCTGCTGCGGCAATTGCGGGCGGATGCAGTCGGCGCGCTCGGCCGGGCGCAGACGCCGCGGGAACGGGTCTCGGCGGTGATCCGCCTCTCCTTCAATGCCGACCAGTTCGACCCACAGGTGGTCGCCGCCTGGCTTGCCTTCTATTCGGAGGCGCAGCGCTCGGAAGAGGTGCGTCGGCTGCTCGCGCTCTATGCGCGGCGACTGCATTCGAACCTGATGTCGGGCTTGGGGCCGCTTTGTGGCGCTGAAGACGCGGGCAGGATTGCGGATGGCGCAGCCGCCATGATCGACGGGCTCTATATCCGCCAGTCTCTGAAGGCAGCGCCGCTTTCGATTGATGCCTCTGTCGCATTGGTCGAGGATTATGTGACGGGGCAGCTGCAAGCCTTGACCGCCGAAACAATTGCCCCTCACCCTACCCTCTCCCCGCAAGCGGGGAGAGGGTGCCCAAAGGGCGGATGAGGGGCATCGCCCGACAACAAGAACATTCGAACACCCGTCTGGAGACAGGACATGAAAGCCCAACCGCAAGCCTCCCACTTCATCGACGGCGAGTATGTCGAGGATACCGACGGCACCGTCATCGAGAGCATCTATCCCGCGACCGGCGAAGTGATCGCGAGGCTGCATGCGGCAACGCCTGCGATCATCGAAAAGGCGATTGCATCGGCCAAGCGGGCGCAGAAGGAATGGGCGTCCTGGAGCCCGGCGGCACGCGGTCGCGTGCTCAAGAAGGCCGCCGAAATCATGCGCGAGCGCAATCGCGAGCTGTCCGAGCTCGAAACGCTCGACACCGGCAAGCCGATCCAGGAGACGATCGTGGCCGACCCGACTTCGGGGGCTGACAGCTTCGAATTCTTCGGCGGCATCATCGCGAGTGCGATGAACGGCAGCCAGATCCCGCTCGGCGGTGACTGGGCCTATACCAAGCGCGTGCCGCTTGGCGTTGTCGTCGGCATCGGCGCCTGGAACTATCCGCAGCAGATCGCCTGCTGGAAGGGGGCGCCTGCGCTTGCCGCCGGCAATGCGATTGTGTTCAAGCCGTCGGAAGTCACCCCGCTCGGCGCCTTGAAGATTGCCGAGATCCTGATCGAGGCCGGCGCGCCGAAGGGCGTCTACAATGTCATCCAGGGGGATCGCGAGACCGGGCCGCTGCTCGTTTCGCATCCTGACGTCGCCAAGGTGTCGCTGACCGGCTCCGTGCCGACGGGGCGCAAGGTGGCAGGCGCGGCGGCCAGCCAGCTCAAGCATGTCACCATGGAACTCGGCGGCAAATCGCCAATCGTCGTCTTCGACGATGCCGATATCGACAGCGCGATTTCCGGCGCCATGCTGGGCAATTTCTATTCGACCGGCCAGGTCTGCTCGAACGGCACGCGCGTCTTCGTGCACAAGGCGATCAAGGAGACGTTTCTTGCGCGCCTCAAGGCCCGCACCGAGGCGATCCTGATCGGTGATCCGCAGGACGAGGCAACCCAGATGGGGCCGATGGTTTCGCTCGCGCAGCGCGACAAAGTCTTGTCCTATATCGACAAGGGCAAGGCAGAAGGGGCGACGCTCGTGACCGGCGGCGGCATTCCGAACAGCGTGACCGGCGAAGGCTTCTACATCCAGCCGACGGTGTTTGCCGATGTCACCGACGACATGACCATCGCCCGCGAAGAGATCTTCGGGCCCGTGATGTGCGTGCTGGATTTCGAGGACGAGGCAGAGGTGATCGCGCGCGCCAACGCCACCGAATTCGGCCTGTCGGCGGGCGTGTTCACGGCGGATTTCTCGCGTGCGCACCGGGTGGTGGATCAGCTGGAGGCGGGCACGCTGTGGATCAACACCTACAATCTCTGCCCGGTGGAAATCCCCTTCGGCGGGTCCAAGCAATCGGGCTTTGGCCGCGAAAACTCTGCAGCGGCACTGGAGCATTATTCCGAGCTGAAGACGGTTTATGTCGGCATGGGCAAGTGCGAGGCGCCGTATTGAGATGACCAGCAACACCTCCCCTCCGGGGGAGGTCGCGGAACATCACCATATTCTAGAGGCTGGGATTTTACAGCAATGAACCAAGCAGACTTCATCATCATCGGTTCCGGCTCTGCCGGTTCGGCGCTGGCCTACCGCCTCTCCGAGGACGGCAAGAACAGCGTCATGGTGCTCGAATATGGGGGATCGGATATCGGGCCGTTCATCCAGATGCCGGCGGCACTTGCCTGGCCGATGAGCATGAAGCGCTACAACTGGGGCTACCTCTCCGAGCCCGAGCCGAACCTTAACAACCGGCGCATCACGGCACCGCGCGGCAAGGTGATCGGTGGCTCCTCCTCGATCAACGGCATGGTCTATGTACGCGGATCCGCCGAGGATTTCGACGGCTGGGAGGAGAGTGGCGCCAAGGGCTGGGGCTATGCGGACGTGTTGCCCTACTTCAAACGCATGGAGAACTCGCATGGCGGCCAGGAAGGCTGGCGCGGCACCGACGGGCCGCTGCATGTCCAGCGTGGCCCCGCGAAGAACCCGCTGGTGCGCGCTTTCGTCGAGGCGGGACGCGAGGCAGGCTTCGAGACGACGGAAGACTATAACGGCGAGAAGCAGGAGGGCTTCGGCCTGATGGAACAGACCATATGGCGCTCGCGCCGCTGGTCTGCCGCCAATGCCTATCTCAAACCGGCGATGAAGCGGGGCAATGTCGAGTTGGTGCGCTGCTTTGCCCGCAAGATCGTCATCGAAAATGGCCGGGCCACTGGCGTCGAAATCGAGCGCAATGGCAAAATCGAGGTGGTGAAGGCCAATCGGGAGGTCATCGTTTCCGCTTCAACCTTTAACTCGCCGAAGCTCCTGATGCTGTCCGGCATCGGCCCGGCTGATCATCTGAAGGAGATGGGCATCGAGGTGAAGCTCGACCGGCCCGGCGTTGGCGCCAACCTCATGGACCACATGGAATTCTACTTCCAGCAGGTCGCCACCAAACCCGTCTCGCTCTATTCATGGCTGCCCTGGTTCTGGCAGGGGGTTGCAGGGGCGCAATGGCTGTTCTCGGGCACCGGGCTTGGCAGCTCCAACCAGTTCGAATCCTGCGCCTTCGTGCGCTCGGCAGCCGGCGTCAAGCAGCCTGACATCCAGTTCCACTTCCTGCCCGTCGCGATCTCCTATGACGGCAAGGCGGCAGCGAGAAGCCATGGCTTCCAGGTGCATGTCGGCTACAACCACTCGAAGTCGCGCGGCGCCGTCACCTTGCGCTCGTCCGATCCGATGGCCGATCCGGTCATCAAGTTCAACTACATGAGCCACGAGGAAGACTGGATCAAATTCCGCCATTGCGTGCGGCTCACGCGCGAAATCTTCGGGCAGAAGGCTTTCGACCCCTTCCGCGGACCGGAAATCCAGCCGGGTGAAAACGTGCAGAGCGACGATCAGATCGATGCCTTCCTGCGCGAGCATCTGGAGAGCGCCTATCACCCCTGCGGCACATCGAAGATGGGCGCGAAAGACGATCCGACGGCCGTGGTCGATCCGGAATGCAGGGTCATCGGGGTGGAGGGCCTGCGCGTCGTGGACTCGTCTATCTTTCCACGACTGACCTATGGCAACCTCAATGGCCCCTCGATCATGACGGGCGAGAAGGCGGCCGATCACATCCTTGGCAAGCAGCCCCTGCCCCGAAGCAATCAGGAGCCATGGATCAACCCGCGCTGGGAGACCAGCGACCGGTAGCTCGGACGGCTTGAGAATTATCGATGATCTCAGCGGCACGCCGCAGCTGATTGTCACGGATCCGGCAGGCGTCGGGGAAAAGCTGATCATGGATGACAACACGCTGATCGGCAATCCGGATGTCGAGATCTATCCGAACGAGGCCACTGCGGTGCTGGTCGACTAAAGGTCCGGCCTCTCTTCAGACGACATGGGAACGGAGCAGTCACAACCGCCCCCGCCAACTCAATGTGCCATGATCCGCCTCAGGATGCGGTCCGCCACGAGCTCGTAATTCTCGTCGAAGTGATGGCCGCCGGGGCGGGCGATGAGTTCGAGGCCATCCGTGACGCGTCCCTCAAGTGCCGGGCAGGCGGTGTCCTGCTCTTCCAGCCCGTACACGCATTGGATCTTGGCGGTCTCGACTGTCTCGAGGTGATCGACGGGATCGCCGTGCCTGCCTTGACCGGCAGCACCGAGCCAGCCGGAAACGGCGATTTCGAAATCGGCCTGATGCGAGAGCGCCAGCAGCGAGAGCAGCGTGACGGAGTTTCGGTCGGGCTGGGGCAACAGGCCGTAGACACGCGGCAGGATGTTGGCGCCGAAGGAATAGCCGATCAGCACGACCCTGGAGACACCCAGCCGGTTGCGGTAGTGGGCGATGATCCGGGCCAGGTCAGCCGCGGTCTCCTCGGGCGTTTTTTCGCTCCAGAAATAGCGAAGTGCATCGACGCCGATGACGGGCACGCCGTTTGCGTTGAGGCGTGCAGAGATGCGCTGGTCGATCTCGCGCCAGCCGCCATCACCCGAATAGAAGATCGCGACGGTGTCGTGATCTGGCGCAACGATGTCCTCCACCAGCGGCAGGTCGAGTGCGGCGTCAGCGGGTGCAAGGCGGGCGACGAGGGTCGAGGCTTCCGTCGAGAGCATGCGGGCGGGACCGCCCTCCCCCTCACCGATCACCACATCCGGATGGCTCGCCTCGAGCGATGCCGCATGCTGCCGCGCGCTTGCCTGCGCCGCTGGCGAAAAGGCGATACGGACGGGATTGGGCAGTTTCCCGGGTGTCAGGCCATAGGCGATGCCATGCCGTGTTTCGCGGCGCGGGGCGGGCGTGCAGAGTGGTTTTGGAAGGGACACGGCCTCGGTCGGATCGACTGCCACCGTCTCGCCAATGGTTTCGGCGAAACTGCCATTGGGTGTCTGGGCCGCCATGGCGAGCACCAGTGCGCCCCCTTCGCCAAAACCCAGCAAGCGTGGAGGGCGATAGAATTCTGCGGTATGGCTGCGGTGCAGCTGGCGGGTCAGGCGCTCGATGTCGGCTGGCAGGAAAAGACAGTCGCGCTCCGTCTCGCGCGACAGTGCAGCGCGCCAGACATTGAGGTCGACGCCAACGCCGATCGCGCCGCCCAGAACAGCCGTTTCCAGCGCCGCCTGTTCAACGCCATCCCAACCATCCGCATCGGAGACGATGATCACGACACCGGTCATGCTGCCATCATCGGGCACCGAGATGCGGTCCTGTGGCAGACTGACGATGCCGTCACCGCTGGCGGCGGCAGGAGCGGCGGAAACCTGCACCGATACGGCGAGGCAGGCCATGAGGAGCATCGCCCGCAGCCTATGCGGCAGCTGCCTGTGGCGCATACCGCTGATGTCGACAGCGGTCACCTGCGCGTCAGGCCCTTGAGGCCGCCACCGATCAGCAGGGTGACGCCGAGCAGTGACAGGACGGGCAGGCCCTGGCCGGTCACGACGAGATAACGGGGCTGCCAGTCCGGATCGAATTTCTCCTTGAAGGCGCGCACGCCTCGGAAATTGTAGAAGCGCTCGCCGTGTTCGAAGATCTGGCGGGCGACGTGGTTCCAGACGGGCGCGCGACGATTGCCTGACAGACCGGCCAGCGGCGCCATGCCGAGGTTCAGCGTGGCGAAGCCCTCTGCCTTCAGGGTTTCCATGATCTTGACGAAGAGGAGGTCCATCATGCCGCGATGGACACCGGGAACATGGCGCATCAGGTCGATGAAGGCGTCGCCGCTTGACGATGCGGTCATCAGGCTGGCGAAGGCAACGATGCGCCCGTCGAGGCGGATGAGTGCAACGGGGCCGGAGGCGATATAGGCGCGATCGAAGGTGCCGAGCGAGAAGCCCTTCTCGGCAGCCTGGTGGGCAGAGAGCCAGCTGTCGGAGACGGTCTGCAGCTCATCGAGAACTGGCGGCACGGCGTCAGCAGCCAGCATCTCAAAGCGCAAACCGTCGCGTTCGGCGCGGTTGATCGACCGGCGCAGCTTCAGCCAGTCGCCGCCGGCGAGCGTGAAGCGGGAGAGATCGACGACCGCTTGCTCGCCGAGTTTCAACGCCTGCAGCCGCATTTCGACGACGATCGGCAGGAAGTCGGGGGAGACCTGGTAGAAGACCGGGCGGCTTCGACTGCGGCGTGCTTCGGCGATGAACTTTTCGACCAGCGGCGCCCAGAGATGCTTCGGCGCGACGGGATCGAAGAGGGCGACGAGTGAGCGCCCCCGGCGTGCATACATGATGAAGCCCTGGCCGCAATCAGAGAACAGGACACGCTTGTCGCCGAGACGCACGAGACCGGCGCTGGCATTCGCCTGGGCCGGCAGCAGGGAGACGGCGCGGGCGAGATCGTCTTCGACATCCTTCGGTTCACGCCTGCGGCGCGGATTGCGGACGAGGCCGCGCGAGGCGATGACGCCGAGCACCATGGAGAGCCCGAGCGTACCCTCGGTCGCGTCGATTCCGTGGCGGGCGAGCACGAGGCCCCAGCCGAATTTCAGCAGGTTCTCTTCAGCCAGGATCGGACCGAGCAGCGCCAGCATGACAAGCGCGCCAAACACGGCGCCGCTGCGGGGCGCCCGCAAGACAAGCTTCGGGATCAGGGAAAGAACGACGAAAGATAGGGGCTTGGCATGACGTGCGGCTTGAGCAGGCGCAGGCGCTTCGGCATCGGACAATGAAGAGGCCATGATTGGAACCAAGTAACGAAGGGGGGATCGAACGCTTATTAGCGCGCATGCATGGACCGAAGCTTGTGACACCCAGGGGTAAACGAGTCGGTAAACCAACGCATAAATTGCGCAAGACACCGAATTTCGTCCATCGTCAACCTGACGAAACGCAAGGCTGACCTGCAAGTCGCGTCTTATGTCTCAGATAGCTGCGCTCAGTGCACCGTCATTGCTGACGCAGAACCCTGGCGGCCAGCGAGAAGGGACTGGAGACGGTCTGAGCGGCGGCGTCCAGCACGAAGGCACCGGCATCTCCGAGCGTTGCACTCGAGGTCGGTTTGCCCAAGGTCGCAGCCAGTTGCTTCACGTCGAAGAAGCGGTTGTGATTGGTGGCGTCGATCGACTCGAGTGACGAGATATCGATGATTGTCACGCCATAACGCTTGGCCGCCTCTGCCACTTCCGGATTGCGCGCATCCAGTGCTCCGACACGCTGGGTACCGGCGCCGAGAATGCTCGAGACTTGTAGCGCCCGGTCGTCCGGCGAGACGAGGATGGTGATCGGAATGCGCATGCGACCGATGACATCGAGCTGGGCCGTGAAGACGTCTCCATCAATGTCGGGTGCAGCCATGATGACCCTGAGCCGATCGAGGACGTCACCCTTGCCCTGCAGTCTCAACTGGCGCAGCGCCTCGACCGTCAGCCAGCCGCCCATCGAATGGGCAAAGACATCAACCACCGCACCCTTGCGCGCCCGCACCATGTCGGTCAGCAGGTCGGCAAGCGCATCGCGGGAATAGGTGGCGGCTTCCTTGTCGGCGACATAGGCCGGCAGAGCGGCAAGCGAAGGCCAGGAGAACAGGACCGGTGTGCCGTCGAAATTGCTGTCCGTCTTCAGCTGCGCCAGCCGGAACAATGCTTCCTGGAAATTGTAGTTGTAGCCATGCACAAAGACGACCGGCGTGGCGGCCTCGCGGGCGCGGATCGCCTGCAGGAGGCCTGGGCGATCCAGCACGGACTGCGAAACGACCGCGAAGTCGGTCCTTGGATCGACCTTTCGGCCGGGCTTCGGCCATTCGATATTGGCCGGCTTGTGATTTGGCGGGATGGAAACGGCGAAGCTCGCATAATTGGGCTCCCGGGTCTTGGTCGTCGTGAAGACGTTCTCGCCGGGTTCCGCGCGATCGCGTGTCGTGACCGTATACAGCGTTTCGACCCGCGTCGGCTTGTAGTCACCGAGCGCTACCGTCCCCAGCGTCTCAGGGCCCGGGCGACCGGCACAGGAGGCCAAGCCCGTTGCCGAAAGCAGGCAGAGCGCCACGAAGGCCGCGCGCGACCGACGATAGCGGCCGAAGGAAAGAAGACGCATCCGGGATCATCCTTGCAGATCGACAATCGCCCGCCTCGTGTCGTCATGACCGGGCCGGAGCGGCGAGCTATAACCGGAGACGAGGATAGAGCCAAGGCCCGGCAGCCGGCCCGTCGTCACGATCGCGGCACGGGGCCGCGACGCGCGGCTTTGCACCGCGCCATGCATACTAATCTGGTTATGATTTCCGGCCACATAATTATTTGCGTGCCCGCATCCCATCTGTAATCATAACTTACAAGGAAGAGTTTGCCGGATGGGAGTGAGGAACCGGGCGACGCGATCTTTACATGACTTTCGTCGTGTTTTCTGATTGCTCTGTTGCCTCGAGCCGGTCGATTTTTCCAGATCAACAAGACATGGGAGGAAATCATGTTGCGCCAGTTTCTTATCGCCGGATTGTCCGGTGCCGCATTGTCGATGATGGCGTCCGCCAGCTTCGCCGCAGACGTTACCCTCAAGCTTCACCAGATGTTGCCGCCACAGGCGACGATCCCCGCCAAGGTGCTGCAGCCCTGGGCCGAGAAGATACAGGCCGATTCCGGGGGCCGCATCGCGGTCGAGCTCTATCCTGCCATGCAGCTCGGCGGCAGACCGGCCGACCTCGTGGACCAGGTGAAGGACGGCGTGGTCGATCTGACCTGGACGCTGTTCGGCTACACGCCCGGCCGTTTCCCGAAGTCGGAAGCGTTTGAGCTTCCCTTCATGGTGACGACCGCGGAGGCCACCTCGGTCGCCTTCCAGGAGTATTATGAGAAGCACCTCAAGGATGAGTTGACCGACTACCACGTGCTGGCGGTCCATACCCATGGTCCGGGCCTCATCCACACCATCGCCTCCAAGCCGGTCGAAAAGCTCGAGGACATGCAGGGGCTGAAGCTGCGCGGCACCTCGAAGGTGATCAACCAGATGCTCGAAGCCATGGGCGCGTCTGCCATCGGCATGCCAGTCACGGCTGTTCCGGAAAGCCTGTCGAAGAGCGTCATCGACGGTTCGGTCGTTCCGTGGGAAGTGACCCCCGCAATCAAGATCGCCGAGCTCGCGCCGAACCATACCGGCTTCTCCGGTCCGAACGGACTTTACACCGGTACCTTCGTGTTCGCGATGAACAAGGACAGCTATGACGCGATGCCGGACGACCTGAAGAAGGTGATCGACGACAATTCCGGCAAGGAACTCGCCCGCCTCTTCGGCCAGGCCATGGACGCAGGCGACATCCGCGGCAAGGAAATTGCCGAGAAGAGCGGCAACAAGATCATCAACCTGGACGAGACCGAGACTGCACGCTGGAAAGCTGCGGGCGAGGCCGTGACCAAGGCGTGGATCGCCGAAATGGACGGCAAGGGTCTCGATGGCACGATGCTCTACAACGACGCCCTTTCGCTTATCCAGGCGAATACCCAATAACCTCCCCGCCTTGTCCGGGCGCTTGTCGGAAGGCGCCCGGACCCTTTGCACGGACTTTCAAAGGACTTTCTGATGGCGACTGCCGTTTCCACCAGCTTCGAACGACTGGAGCGGGCTTGCCATAGCCTGGCCTCCGCCCTCGTTCTGTTCGGCGGCCTCTGTCTCGTGGTTGCCTGTGCGCTGACCGTCGCGTCGATCTTCGGCTCTGTCGCCATCCGCCCCCTGCCCGGTGAAATCGAACTGGTCGAAGCGCTCTGCGGTCTCGCAGTCTTTGCCTTCCTGCCCTTTTGCCAGTTGAAGCGTGGCCATGTGGGCGTCGACATCCTGATTTCCGCCTTCGGACCGAAGGCGATGAACTGGACCCAGCTCATCGGCGACATCATCATCGCCGCGCTGATCGGGCTCGTTACCTGGCGCCATGCTATCGGCACCATGGACAAGTTCGGCAATGGCGAAACCACGCCGCTGCTTCTTCTGCCTGTCTGGTGGGGCTTTGCCATCGCGCTCGCCCTTCTTATCGCCAATCTCCTCGTCTGCCTGTATGTGATCGCTGCCGATATCCGCGACATCCGCCGCGGCAAGACGATCGTCGCTGCGATGGGAGCGCACTGATGAGCAGCATTGAAATCGGCCTCTGGTCTTTCCCCGTCCTCATTCTGCTGATTTTCCTGCGCGTGCCGATCGGCGCCGCCATGCTGGCGACCGGCGTCGTCGGCACCTATCTGGTGCTCGACCGCTGGACGCCGATCATGGCGCAGATGAAGGTTCTGGCCTGGAACACGAACGCGAATTATTCGCTGTCGATCATCCCGCTCTTCCTGCTGATGGGTCAGTTCGCGGCCCGCGGTGGCATGAGCCGGGCCCTGTTCAACGCGGCTGCGGCCTTTGTCGGCCATCGCAAGGGCGGGGTTGCCATGGCGGCGATCGGTGCGTCTGCCGGCTTCGGCTCGATCTGCGGCTCGTCGCTCGCGACCGCTGCGACCATGGCGCAGGTGGCGCTTCCGGAACTGAAGCGCAACGGCTATGCAGGCGGGCTTGCAACCGCGACGCTGGCCGCCGGCGGCACGCTCGGCATTCTCATCCCGCCGTCCGTGGTGCTGGTCATCTATGCAATCCTCGCCGAGCAGAACATCGCCAAGCTCTTCCTCGCCGCCTTCGTGCCGGGGATCATCGCCGCGATCTCCTATCTGGTCGTCATCGCCATCTATGTCCGACTGAAGCCGGAAAGTGCGGGCCAGGCGCCGCGCATTCCGTGGAAGGACCGCGTCCCGGCACTGATTGCCGTCTGGCCGGTCGTCGCAATCTTCTTTGCCGTCGTCGGCGGCATCTATCTCGGCTGGTTTACGCCGACACAGGCCGCTGCCGTGGGTGCCGTTGGTGCCGGCCTGGTCGCCTTTGCCAATGGCGGGCTCGACCGCACGTCGCTGATCGCCTGCTTCAAGGAGACGGCGGTTTCCACCGGGATGATCTTCTTCATCATTCTCGGCGCCTCGGTGTTCAACTCCTTCCTCGCCTTCTCCCGCCTGCCGCAGGTCGGCGCGGAATGGGTGACGGCGCAGGGCTTTGCGCCGATGACGGTACTGATCATCATTCTCCTGCTCTACATCATCTTCGGCTGCATCATGGATTCGCTCTCCATGATCGTGCTCACCATCCCGATCTTCTTCCCGATCGTGACGGCGATGGATTTCGGCATGAGCCCGGAGCACTTCGCCATCTGGTTCGGCATCCTGGTGCTGATGGTGGCCGAGATCGGCATGATCACGCCACCGGTGGGGCTCAATCTTTTCATCATCTCGGCGATGTCGCGCGACGTGCCGATCCGCGAGACCTACAAGGGGATCGTGCCATTCGTCGGGGCTGATATCTTCCGCATCGTGCTTCTGACGGCCTTTCCGATCATCTCGATCTTCCTGGTGTGAGGAGGCGTTAAAGACGCTCGGCCCAGGTTTCAGGCTTATCCGGACGGCAGCGCAAACAGGCACGGAAGCCGCCTTCACGGGCGGCTTCCCTCGTTTCGTAGAAGGTGACATTTTCCGGTCGCGCCGGACGCGAGGGGCAAGACGGTCGGCAGAAAATCCGGGTCGACAGCACGCCATAGACGAAATGGCCGTCCATTGCGGCATCACGGGTGCGGACCGCCTGCCAGCGGGTATCGTCTTCGGTCAAATCGGGGTTCATGCGGGGGGCGTCCTCTAAGCTACGGGATCCAAGGATCGCGGGAGAAGACCGGAAGGGCCACCCGTTTCCTGTGCCTCGCCGGAGATTTCCTGATGACGCTCACCGACAAAGCAGGCTAGAGCATCTCCGGTGATACGAGATCACCTGAGATGCTCTATCTATTTGTTTTTACGCAGTCCGGACGCAAAACCGCTAACGCACTTTTGCTGGACGTGCTCTATGTGTCAGCTCTTGCGCAACCTGATCCCGGGCCCCATGGAAACCTCGCTTTATCTGCCGGTCAAAAGCTTTCTCGAACAGGCCGGCTATACCGTGAAGGGCGAGATTGGCGGCTGTGATCTCGTGGGCCTCAGCGACGAGGATCCACCCGTGGTGGTCGTCTGCGAGCTGAAGCTCAGTTTCAATCTCGAACTCATCCTGCAGGCAGTCGACCGGGCATCCGTCGCAGACGAGGTGTGGATCGCGGGGCGCGTCTCGGCCAAGGGCAAGGGCCGCGAGAGCGACAAGCGCTACCGCGATCTCTGCCGCCGGCTCGGGATCGGCATGCTCGGCGTTGCCGACAATGGCACGGTCAATGTCATCGTCGCTTCGGTCACGCCGATGCCGCGGACCAATCCGAAGCGGCGTTCGCGGCTGATGCGCGAACACCAGAAGCGAAAGGGCGATCCAGTCATCGGCGGCAGCACACGCACACCGCAAATGACCGCCTATCGCCAGCAGGCGCTCGCCTGCACGGCGGCACTTGCCGCAGGTCCGCTGAAGGTGCGTGACATCAGGGCGAGCGTTCCCGAAGCGGGCAAGATCCTGCAGGCGAATGTCTATGGCTGGTTCGAACGGGTCGAGCGCGGCGTCTATGGCTTGACGCCTGCGGGACAAGAGGCGCTGGAGCGGTGGCAGAAGCCGTGACCACACGCCTGCCCTAGAGAAAGCCGATCCAGCGACCGGCGAGGACGGCCGACAGCCAGATTGCCAAAGAGAAGACAGCGCCGAGTTTCAGCAGAAGCGACGCCTCCTCTGCCACGATCATCTCGGCCCAGTCCCGGGAGAGATGAACGGAGACGGCATTCGCGGTTCCGAGCCCGACGAGCAGGAGCTTGATCAGAAAGGCGGTATTGCCGGCATATTCGACCGGACGTACGGAAAAGAGAAGAGCCCCCGTCAGCACCGCGCAGCCGAGCGCCACGGCTGCGATGCGGGAGAACAGTTCGGCGCTCTCGGCGAGCGGCAGGCTCTTGAACCGGCCGAGCAGACGCAGATCGAGGATCACGCTCGCCCCGATCAGCATGGCCAGCGACAGGATGTGTGCAGCATTGGCGAAGATGTAGAGCACCGGCGACCGGATGAGCGCTTGCGCGACCACCGACTCGCCGAGGATTGCCAGCCACTCCATGCCGTCAGTTTGTCACTATGCGACTGGGATAGATGTCGTAGTTCTTGCCCTCGACGATGACGCGCACGGCCTTCAGGCGCTTTTCATCCGGATCGAGCGAGCGGTTGCCGCGCACGGTGATCGCATCGCCGACCGTAGCGACACCCTCGACAAAGCCGGAACGCTGGGTCAGGTTCGGATTGCCGAGTTCGATGCGCCAGGGGCCTTCTGCCGTCTCAAGTTCGAGCGTCGGATGCGGCGGGGCGAAAGAGATCGCGGTGATCGTGCCGGTCAGGTCGATCTGGTCGGCCTCGGCCCAGGACCAGCCATGATGGGCCATGGCGGCGCCGGCAAAGAGTGCGGCGCCGGCCAGGGCCGAGAGGGAGAGTGCGCGGTTCATGATCGTTCTCCGGGTTGGGACACAACACTCAAGAGAGAGTAGTGCGCCCGACCGGCATTTCGACGTCACCTTTGCTTGATCGACGGGTGAGGTTTAGGCCAAGGACAAAAGAGGCGGCACGTTCGGAACCGCCTTCCTGACCCTTGGGAGGAGCCGCCCGTCAGGGGCGGTAGATCTGATCGAAGACACCGCCTTCGCCGAAATGCTCTGGTTGCGTCTTGGCCCAGCCGCCGAAGAGCGGATCGTCGATGGTGACGAGATCGAGCTTGGGCAGTTCGGGGCCGGAGCCTCGGCGACGAGGTCGGGGCGCGAGGGGCGGTAGACGTGCTCTCGAGAGACTTTCCCCCCCTTTCACCCCACCAAGCTGTCACAAAAGGGTGATTGTGACAAAAAATAATCGTTGTATGTCATAGTTAAATGACAGCGCATTTACAGCCTAACCCGCTGTTTTTCCTCACCTAACCCTTCAAGTATCCTCCGTGATACCGGGTACTCTCACCGAACCAATCAGTTCGATTGTGCGCAAAGGGGTATTGATTTCTCCAGCGCCATACGCCAAATACATCTCATCGAACCGAGCAGTTCGATAAAGCAAGGTTCTAAAGGCTTACACACTATGAAGACCATCGCAGCAGCACTCCTGACCACCATCGCAGCCGCTTCGGCCGCTTTCGCGATCGAGCCAGTCCCAGGCTCAATCACCTATGGCGGTGCGCAGCCAAGGCTCGAACAGGCCCCCGCCGGTTCGAACTTCTTCCACACCTTCCATCTCAACGGCACGGAAGTCCATGAGATCTACAAGGTGAATGCAGACCGGACCGTCTCCATCGTCTCCCGTTCCATGGCGAACGACTGACGGCACGCAAGACGATCCCCATCACGGGTAGATGCTACCCATCAATACAATCTAGAGCTGAACGCCTGAGGCTGAGCTCAATTCAAGATAAGGAACTATGACCATGAAGACCATCATCTCTGCCGCCCTCATCACCCTCGCAGCCGGCTCGGCCGCTTTCGCTTCCGTTCAGCCGATCCCGGGCTCGATCACCTATGACAACGCCAATGTTCAGCTGGAAAAGGCACCTGTTGGTTCGACCTTCTTCCACACCTTCTCCAACGGTGACGGCCGCGACGTTCGCGAAGTCTACAAGGTCAACGCCGACCAGACGGTAACCCTGGTCGATCGTCAGATCTCCAACGCTTCGTAATCGAAGCGTTCAACCCAACACGCCTCCCAAGACGTGAAGACCTCCAGCGGCAGGCTCGACCCTCTCCACCGCCCCGAGCCGCCGCCCACAAAACGCTACACAAGGAATACGACCATGAAGACCATCATCTCTGCAGCCCTCATCGCCCTCGCTGCCGGCACCTCCGCTTTCGCCTCCGTCCAGCCGATCCCGGGCTCGATCACCTATGACAACGCCAATGTCCAGCTGGAGAAGGCCCCGGCCGGTTCGACCTTCTTCCACACCTTCACTGACGGCAGCGGCCATGACGTCAGCGAAGTCTACAAGGTCAATGCCGACAAGTCGGTGACCCTCGTTAACCGCCAGATCTCCAACGCTTCGTAATCAGCGTCTCCCAGGACGCAAAACCCTTCGGCGGCAGGCTCGGCCCCTCCCCCTCTGACACTGAGCCGCCGCCAACCCAACGCACAAAGGAATATAACCATGAAGACCATCATCTCTGCCGCCCTGATCACCCTCGCAGCCGGTTCGGCCGCCTTCGCTTCCGTCCAGCCGATCCCGGGCTCGATCACCTATGACAACGCAAACGTTCAGCTGGAAAAGGCACCTGTTGGTTCGACCTTCTTCCACACCTTCTCAGACGGCAGTGGTCGTGACGTCAACGAAGTCTACAAGGTCAACGCCGACCAGTCGGTGACCCTCGTCACCCGCACGATCTCCAACGCTTCGTAATCAGCGCGCCTCCCAAGACGCGACACCCTTCGGCGGCAGGCTCGGCCCCTCCCCCACTGACACTGAGCCGCCGCCAACCCAACGCACAAAGGAATATAACCATGAAGACCATCATCTCTGCAGCCCTGATTACCCTCGCAGCCGGCTCGGCAGCCTTCGCTTCCGTCCAGCCGATCCCGGGCTCGATCACCTATGACAACGCAAACGTTCAGCTGGAAAAGGCACCTGTTGGTTCGACCTTCTTCCACACCTTCTCAGACGGCAGTGGTCGTGACGTGAACGAAGTCTATAAGGTCAATGCCGACCAGACGGTGACCCTCGTCACCCGCACAGTTTCCAACGCTTCCTGATCTAAGGGTGCGTGGTGGGCCTCGGGGCATCAGTCCCGGGGCCTTTTTTTTTGCGTTTATAGGGATGGCGTGAAGGGCCTTCGGCAGTTCCGGTTAGTGGGGAGGTTCGCTGACCTCGCCTGCGGCATCTGCCAGGCTGGTCGAGAGCAGCACGGCCCGGGTTTCATCGGCGACACGCGCGAAGACGCGGCGGATCTCGCAATCGTTTTCGCCGTCGCAATCCTCGCAGCGGCGATAGGCTGTCAGTGACAGGCAGGGCAGAGGTGCCACCGGACCATCGATTAGGCGCAGCACTTCGCCATAGGTGATGTCGTTGGCCGGGCGCAGCAGGAGATAGCCGCCCTGCTTGCCACGCCGGCTTTCGACCATGCCGCCGCGCTTCAGGTCGAGCATGATCTGCTCGAGGAATTTCTTCGGAATCTTTTGTTTGTCGGCAATATCAGGGATCTGGATCGGCTCGCCCGGCTCGGCGCGGGCGAGAAGCGTCAGCGCCCTCAGCGCATATTTGGCTTTCTGTGTGATCATCGAGCGTCAAAGTCTGCCAGAACCGGTGCCACAAACATGGGTCCGGCCATAGCGTAATTTGCCATGGCATTCCATGGATCATTTGAGCCCTGCGGCACGAATTGCCGCGATATCGGCGCGCAAGAGAGATATTTGCTCTTTGTCTCCGCCTCGGCGCATGTCGATTTCTGTCCGTCCCCCCGCTCATGCCGGATAATGGCACCACTGAGTAGGGACCCTATGATGACCATCAACACCTCCGCAGATCTGGCCATGGCACTGGACCAGCAACTCGCATCGGCAGACCTCACCGAACGCCTGCGTATCGTTTCAGCTCTCGATGGCCGCGCCGTCTTCACCACGTCGCTCGGCATCGAGGACCAGGTGATCACGGCGGCGATCGGGCTTGGCCAGCTGCCGATCGATGTCTCGACGCTGGAGACGGGGCGACTTTTCAAGGAGACGGTCGAGTTGATCGCCGAGACTGAAGAGCGCTTCGGGATTTCGATCAAGCGCTTTTATCCGCGCCAGGACGATATCGACGCCTATGCGGCAAAGTTCGGGTTGAACGGCTTTTACGAAAGCGTCGAAGCCCGCCATGCCTGCTGTCATGTGCGCAAGCTGGTGCCTTTGGCGGAGGCGCTCACCGGCGCCCGCTTCTGGATCACCGGCTTGCGCCGCTCCCAGTCCGGCAACCGTGCGGCCACGCCCTTTGCCGAATATGACGCCGAGCGCGACCTGATCAAGGTGAACCCGCTGGCCGACTGGTCGCTCGACGACATCAACGCTTACGTCGAGACCGAGAGCGTGCCGGTCAACCCGCTGCACGGCAAAGGTTATCCCTCGATCGGCTGCGAGCCCTGCACCCGGGCGATCAAGCCCGGCGAGCCGGAGCGCGCCGGGCGCTGGTGGTGGGAGAATGACGAGAAGCGGGAATGCGGGCTGCACGTTCCGGAGGCGGCAGCGTCTTCGGTGCCGACGCCGGCTTGAACAACTGAATGCCCTTGGATTTGCCCCTCATCCCCCTGCCGGGACCTTCTCCCCGCAGGCGGGGAGAAGGGGATAGCCGCAGACGGCGCCACAAGGCTCTTCTCCCCGTTTACGGGGAGAAGGTGGCGGCAGCTCAGGCGCAACTTGTTGCGCCGGGGATGAGGGGCAACCCCAAAAGACACATGCGGGCGGAAGCTCAAAGGAAGAAAAATGCACGTACACACATCCGAATTTGATCCGCATTCCAAGGATCCCGTCACCAAGCCGCCGCTCGATCCGCATCTGAAGGCGCTGGAGAATGAGGCCATCTATATCTTCCGCGAAGTGGCGGCCGAGTTCGAAAAGCCGGTCATGCTCTATTCGATCGGCAAGGATAGTTCGGTTCTCTTGCATCTGGCACGCAAGGCCTTCTTCCCCGGCCGCGTGCCCTTCCCGCTTCTGCACATCGACACCGGCTGGAAATTCCCGGAGATGATCGCGTTTCGCGATGCGACGGCGGAAAAGTTCGATCTCGACCTGATCGTGCACACCAATCCGCGCGGCAAGGAAGAGGGCATCGGCCCGTTCAGCCACGGCTCGTCCTATCATACCGACGTGATGAAGACGGAAGCGCTGCGCCAGGCGCTCGATGCCGGCAAGTATGATGCGGCCTTTGGCGGCGCACGCCGCGACGAGGAAGCGAGCCGCGCCAAGGAGCGCATCTATTCCTTCCGCACGCCCGACCACAAATGGGATCCGCGCAACCAGCGTCCGGAACTCTGGAACATCTATAACGGCATGATCCGCCGCGGCGAGAGCGTGCGCGCCTTCCCGCTGTCGAACTGGACCGAAGTCGACATCTGGCGCTACATCCAGGCCGAAAACATCGAGCTGCCGCCGCTCTATTATGCGAAGAGCCAAAAGTATGTGGAGCGGGACGGCATGCTGATGTGGGCCGAAGACCCGCGCTTCGAGGCCTTGCCCGGCGAACAGATCCAGGAAGGAAACCTACGCTTCCGCACGCTCGGTTGCTGGCCGCTGACCGGCGGCATCCGCTCCAATGCGACCACCCTCGACGAGGTAATCGCCGAACTCGAAATCGCCACCGTCTCCGAACGCCAGGGCCGCGCCATCGACCGCGACCAGTCCGGCTCGATGGAAAAGAAGAAGCGCGAAGGATATTTCTGAGATGACCGCAGCTGCCAATACCGCCCTCGCCTCCGAGGCAACCCAAACCGAAGCCGCACCCGTCATCCGCGACTCGCGTCCCCTTCGCCTGATCACCTGCGGCTCCGTCGATGACGGCAAGTCGACGCTGATCGGTCGCCTGCTCTGGGATACCAAGGCCGTCAAGGAAGACCAGGCGGCGACGCTGCGCCGCGATTCCGGGAGCCAAAACGATCTCGGCCTGCCCGACTTCGCGCTGCTGCTCGACGGTCTGCAGGCCGAACGCGAACAGGGCATCACCATCGATGTCGCCTATCGCTATTTCGCCACCGACCGCCGCTCTTTCATCGTCGCCGATACGCCCGGCCATGAGCAGTATACCCGCAACATGGCAACCGGCGCCTCGACGGCGGATCTTGCGGTCCTTCTGGTTGACGCCCGCGCCGGCCTGCTCGAACAGACCCGCCGCCATGCCACCATCGCCTCGCTGATGGGCATCAAGCAGTTCGTGCTGGCGGTGAACAAGTTCGACCTCGTCTCATACGACAAGGCCGTGTTCGACCAGATCAGCACCGAGTTCAAGGCTCTGGCGCTGACGCTCGGCGTGCGCCAGGTGACCGCGATCCCGATGTCGGCGCTGAAGGGCGAAAACGTCGTCTATTCGGGCAAGTCGGTCATTCCGTGGTATGAAGGCCCGACGCTGGTCGAGACGCTTGAACTCGCCACGTTGCGCTCCGGCCAGTCGACCGGCTTCCGCCTGCCCGTCCAGCGCGTCTCGCGTCCGGGCGAGAGCTTCCGTGGCTATCAGGGCACGGTTGCCGGCGGTGCGGTGAAGCCCGGCGACAGTGTCGCCATCCTTCCATCCGGGCAGATCGCCAACGTCAAGCAGATTGTCACCTTCGACCTCGTGCGCAATGCCGCCGTTTCAGGCGATGCGATCACGCTGGTGCTCGACCGGCAGGTGGACGTGGCGCGTGGCGACATGATCGTTTCGCTCGACGCCCAGCCGCAGACGGGGCTTGCCTTCGACGCACAGATCGTCGCCCTGCAGCCGGATGGCATCGTGCCGGGTAAGCGCTACTGGCTGAAAGCCGGCTCGCGGCGCCAGCGCGTGCAGGTCCAGCCTGTGCAGCAGCTCGACCTCAAGTCCGGCAAGTGGCAGGCGGCCGAGATGCTGCAGATGAACGCGATCGGCAAGGTGCAGCTTGCCTTCGACGAAACCGCGATCTTCGATCCTTATGAGCTCAACCGCGGCACCGGCGCCTTCATCCTGATCGATCCTGATACCAACAACACGGTGGCCGGCGGCATGATTAGCGCCAAGCGCACCGAACTTAGCGGGCTCAACGCCCATGAGGGGCGCGTGATCCTGTCGCTGCCGGCAGATCTTGCAGAACAGCTGCTGGCAACCGAATTACTCGCCAGCCGCCGCGACGAAGTCGAGACACGCCGTGTCACGACGAGCGCCGCCCGTCAGCTGCTGGATGATATCGACGGTTGATCGGCAGACCAGGCCACACGGTCGCACCGATACCGAACGGCTCGCCTTGCGCGGGCCGTTTGCGTTTCAAGTCGCGACAGCCAGCCCGCTTTCCTTCCTGAAATGCCACGCTAATATGTGCTGCAAATCAGCTAGGGGTGGGCATGCATCGCAACAGGCAGCAGGAGAGGGAAGTGCTGATTGGCCTGGCCGAAACACTTGCCACGAGCGGGATCTCGAAACTGCTGCTGCATGCCTGGGAGCGGCGCTACGGACTTGAGCCTACGGAGCGCAGCCCCACGGGACGGCGTTTCTACACCCGCGAACAGGTGGAACGGCTACGGCTGTTGAAGACCTGCAGCGACGGCGGCCACCGGATCAGCTCGCTCGTGCCATTGTCCAACGAGGCTTTGTCGCGGCTCGAATGCGAACTGGCGGGCCGGCAAACCATTTCGGAGATCATCGAAGCGATAAAGGACATGGACAGTGATCGTCTGCAGGCGCTCTTGCAGGCACGCGCTGAAACCGAAGCGCCCGAAGATTTCATTCGCGTCACCGCGCTGCCGCTGATGCGCGAAGTCGGCTCGAAATGGGCCGCCGGCGAGGTCTCGATCGCGGCGGAGCATATGACGACAGCGTATATCAAGCGCGTCCTCGGCGGGCTCTTCGACCGATGTCCGATGCCGTCACCTGACGCGCCGCGCCTGATCGCCACGACCCCGGAAAAGGAAGATCACGACGTCGGAGCGCTGGTCGTGACCCTGCTCGCGCGGCTCAGGGGCTGGAACGCGCTGTTTCTCGGCGCGAGCCTGCCGGCCAGAGACATCGCCGATGCGGCCCGTCGGCGTGAGGTCGTCTGCGTCTGCCTGAGTGCGCTTGTCGGACGCAGGGCGACTTTGCAGCTCCATCTCGAGACGCTGCGATCGTCGCTTTCGCCCTATATCGACATCTGGATCGGCGGCGCGGCCTACGGGAACCTCCCTCCGATCACCGGCGTCTCCTTCATGTCGAACATGGATGTCTTCCTGGAGGCGCTGGCAACGGCGGCCCCGGCCCTTCAAAAGGCTGAGTGAGCGCACTCGTCAATCTCGCCTCGGGTTCCCCTCGTTGTGGCTCCTGTTCGCGACAGTACGCGTTGGTAGTTCTTCGCTGGTCCTCCGACCTGTCATCCCCTGCCCCGTCCGCGCCGCTTCAAGGCTTGCTCGGCCCAGGGCACTACAAAAAATCGCATGAAAGGTAGACAGGGCGCTCGTATTTTAGCTCTTCATTTATTTCTTGCATGCATTTTTTTCCGCCTCTAATTTTCGCGGATGCGCTGCAGGCCAATGTCATGGTTGCGGACGCCAATCCCAACGTCACCTATATGAACCCTGCGGTCATGGACCTGCTGAAGGAAGCCGAAGTCGACCTGAAGAAGGAGTTGCCGAAGTTCAGTGTTGCGACCCTGATCGGCAGCAATATCGACGTCTTCCACAAGAACCCCTCGCATCAGCGCAACATGCTGGCCGCGCTGAAGTCCGCCACAGCGCAACGATCACCGTCGGCACCCGGGTGTTCGACCTGCTCGTCACGCCGTTGAAGCATGGCGCGAAAAAGGTCGGGTTCATGGTCGAATGGGCCGACGCCGAGGCGCGTCTGCTGAATGTCGACTATGCGGCCCAGATCGCGGCGATCTCCCGCTCCCAGGCGATCATCGAATTGTCTGTCGATGGCAAGATCATGAGCGTCAATCAGAACTTCTTCAACATGATGGGCTATTCGCCGGCGGAAATCATCGGACAGCATCACAGCATGCTCGTCGACAAGCCGCATGCAAATTCCGAGGACGACAAGACGTTCTGGCAGAGGCTGCGTGATGGCCAATATATCGCCGCCGAATTCCCGCGCATGATGAAGGCCGGCAAGAAGATGATCATGTCCGCCTCCTACAATCCGATCCTCGACATCCATGGCAAGGTGGTGATGTTCGCGACCGACGCGACGGCACGCGTCCGGACCGTGAGCTCGCTCAGGGACGCGCTGAAGCGGCTCTGTTCCGGTGACTTCGGCTTCCAGCTGACCGAGCCGTTTGCCGACGAGATCGCCTTCCAGACCAACCTGCTGGCGCTGAATGCCGGCGTCGAGGCAGCGCGCGCCGGTGAAGCCGGCCGTGGATTTGCCGTCGTTGCCCAGGAAGTTCGCGAGCTCGCACAACGTTCGGCAAAGGCAGCGAAGGAGATCAAGGATCTCATCCAGAACTCCGCAAGCGAGGTAGCCTCAGGGGTCAAGCTGATCAGCGATACCGGTGGGGCACTGAAATCCATCAGTCAGCCGATCGTCGAGATCAACGACCATGTCGTTGCCATTTCGACGGCGGCGCGCGAACAGTCGTCCGGTCTGGTCGAGGTCAACAGCGCCGTGAACGGCATGGACCAGATGACCCAGCAGAACGCGGCGATGGTCGAGGAAAACAGTGCTGCCGCCTCGACGCTGTCGACGGAAACAGACAAGCTGCGCGGCATGATCGGGCAGTTCAATCTCGGCAACCAGCAGTCCGGCGCGGCTTCCTTCCGGATGAACCGGGCCGCCTGAGCGGCCCAGACACACGTGCCCGCGCGGACGACCCTGGTGTCATCCGTCGCGGGCCGTCGATCCGCGCGACACGAGCTGGTAGCCGAGATCGACGACCTTTGCCGGATAGGCGCCCGATCCGGAGGCGCGGATGATCATGTCCACGGCACGATAGCCGATCTCGTAACGGGGAACGCGCACCGACGTGATCGCCGGGAAGGCAAAGCCGGCATATTCGAGATCGTTGAAGCCGCAGATGCCGAAATCATCGGGGACGCCGAGACCGCGCCTCTGGCATTCGAACAACGCGCCGAGCGCAATGTCGTCATTGTGGCAAAAGGCGGCATCGGCATCCGGAAACTCGCTCCTCAGCCGATCCAGCAAATGACAGCCGAGACCAACGCTCGTGCTGCTGTCGATCGAGAGCACGAGGGCCGGATCATAAAGCCCGGCTTCCTCCAGCACGGCCTGAAAGCCCTCCTGTCGGCGCCGGGCACGAAAATCCCAGGCACCACCCAGCATGGCAATGCGTCTGTAGCCCTTCGCCAGCAGATGCCGCGTCGCCGTCTCTGCGGCCAGACGGTGGTCGATCC
Organism: Agrobacterium sp. MA01; assembly: GCF_009650195.1. NCBI lineage: Bacteria > Pseudomonadati > Pseudomonadota > Alphaproteobacteria > Hyphomicrobiales > Rhizobiaceae > Agrobacterium > Agrobacterium sp. MA01. The sequence continues at coordinate 902,751 of NZ_CP045854.1, read as the reverse complement.
CAACCGCCATATCCGTCGGCTGACGGCTGATATCCATGATCTCGACAACGGGGCACGGCGCGCGACGCAGGAGATCGTCGATCGCGGGGTCGCCGATCTGGCCGACATGGATGAGGCCGGCGGGGTTCTGTGACATGAAGAAGCGCAACTGGTGCAACTGATCTTCGCTGTCGCTGTCTGCGCTGGCATATTGAATGCGCAGATCGGAGGGACGAACGCGATCTTCGATACCGCGGATCAGGGCGAGGAAGGCGTGGCTGGTCAGGCCGGGCGAGAGCACGCCAACGAGACCGCTGTTCTTGCTGGCAAGGGCACGGGCCGCGAGATCGGGCACGTAGCCCATCTCTTCGACAACCTTGAGGATCGTGTCCCGCAGTTGCGGCGAGACCTTTTCGGGATCGCGCAAGGCCCGGGAGACGGTGATCGCGCTGACACCGGCCCTTTGGGCCACATCCGATAGGGTCACCTTGTCCTGGCGCTGACGACGTTTTCTCGTCCCTGGGATCATGCTCACCCGACCATCCCGATTGCAATCAATGGTGGCATTTTCAGCCGGGCCGATCCCTGCCTGCGTCGCCGAATACAATTCAAGATAGACTAATCTGCGTTCCTCAGCAATGACTTACTGAGGCAATCCCCATCTGGGAGCGAAATGGGAGATGCGTATCCACTACCACTGTCTGCAGGATATACAACTTGACCGGGCTAGAGATACAGCAAGCCGACGCCGCACATCGTCTACCGGGCATCCTATTATGGGGGACAAGCGGGGGAGATTTCGGGAAATCAAACTGGTCGGAGTGGAGTGATTCGAACACTCGACCCCCACGTCCCGAACGTGGTGCGCTACCAGACTGCGCTACACTCCGTGACCAGCGGCGCTTCTATAGACCAGCGATTTTCGTTGCACAAGCAGGGAAACGCAAAAAGCGGCGAGAAAGTTGAAGTTTTCGTGACGCGAACTGCATGCTGCTGAATTCATTGGCTTAATTGTCGATGATCGACGGCTGTCCGCAAGGCTGCGGGGATCGTCTGGCGCTGGAGCGGCGCGCCGTTGCGGGCAAGTCACCGTCGTAAAAATTGCGTCGCACAAGGAGCCACGACCATTTCGTCTGTGCCGGTTTCGCAGTAAAGCAGGTGTGGGCCGAATGCGCCCGGCGGCATGGCGCCGACAACGGCCCTCATGGGGTTCAAGGGACAGTGACAATGAATTTGCTGAAAAGCACGACGACGGGACTGATCGCAACGCTTTGCCTGGCTGCTGCAGGCTGCACGACGGTGGGTGGAGCACCGACGAACGAGATCGAAACGCGCTGGAACGGCCAACAGGCAGGCGCCTTCTTCGCCAAGTTCGGACCGCCCGTCTCGGATGCGGCCTCCGGTTCGGCGACGCTCTATACCTGGCGCGGTGGCTTCAAGACCCGGGTCGTGCCGGCGACATACGAGGATCTCGGCGACGGCAAGAGGGGCAAGCTTCTCACCCGCGCGCGCACCGAATATCTGCGCTGCGAGGTCCAGCTCACGGTCTCTTCCGACTATATCATCCGCAGCGTTCGCACGGTCGTCGACCGGCCGGGCACAAATGTCGGCAAGAGCTATTGCGCGGAATTCCTGACGGCAAGCTGATACCCCCCGCGCGCTTCAGAAAATGGAAAAGCCTCCCGCCAGCATGGCGTGGAGGCTTTTTGTTTCCAGGTCCGGTCCAACCGGACGGGCTTCGTGGCATGCGCCGTGCACCAATCGCCGCCGGGGCCTCATGCCCTCTGAACACCCGGTATATGGCGTGCGCGGGAGGACGCCGTGGATGACGCCCTCCCCGATACGCAATACAGAAACCGAGCGCTTCGCGACGCACTACCTTGGTGGAAGCGCATTCTTTATAGGGAGATCAAGGTTAACAGTTACCTTACAACCGGCAGAATTTATGGTTAATTTTCAGTGACCTAGCCGCCAAGAGAAATGCCGCGCCCGCGGGGCTCCGCTCCCTTGCAAAAAGCCTTGAAAACCAGGGGCAGCAGCGTTTCGTGATCATGTGCGCACTTGACGATGTTCTTGTTTTGTTCAAGATCGCAGTCATGACCCAGACGATCGATACCCTTGGAAAAGCGCTTCGCCACAACATGCTGGTGGTTGCCACCTGTCGTGAATGTCAGAACCAGGGGCGGTTTCTCGCCAAGGATCTCGCCAGCTTCTACGGCCACGGCCGCGACCCGTTCTCGCTCAAGTTCCGCTGCAAGCAGTGCGACACGCGAAACTGCAAGATCACCCTGATGGACAACCCTTACGACCGCACGCCGGAGACCATCGTCTGGCGCCCGGTCAAGGTGAAGCTATAAGTTAAGGGGTCTTTCCGACCTGCCACAGTTTCGGAAGGAAGCCTAACGCAGATCCGGATAGCCCGCTGCGATCGCTGCCTGTTCATGCGCGAGCAGGATGTCGTAGGCGCTCTCGTGCAGCACGACCACCTCCTTAAGCCCAAGCGTCTGACGGACACCTCCGAGTTCGGGTGCAGCGATGGCGGCCTTCAGTGCGGCGCGGAGCAAGGCGATCTCATGATCCGAGGCCGACAGTCTGGTGATGAAGGGCAGATTGGGCCCGCGCGGGGTTTCAGTGAGGATGACAAGGCCTTCGATCCGTTCCGGCGCATGGCGGCGCAGGAGATCATAGGTGATGCAGTCGATCGCCGCGAGATCGGCCCGATCATTTCGCACCGCCTCGATGCTCGCGTGATGGCCGCCGGTCTCTAAGATCTCGGTGAAGAAGGCGCGACCTCCGGCATGCGGGGCGATTGCAGCGCGCAGCAGATTGTAGCCGGAATTGCTGCCGGTTTCGTTGATCGCTGCCCTCAGTCCCCGGCAGGCCGCAAGGCTTAACGGTGCGTCCTTCTCTCGCGCGATTATGAAACTGCACATGTCGGGACCGGAGCAGCCCGGCGCCTCGTAGACCGGGGTGGCGACAAGGCGGACCCTGCCCTTCAGATGCTTGACGAAAGGGAAGCCGCAGGTCTGTGCAAGCACGAGGCGCGGATCGAGCCAGGCCTGGTGATGGGGCAAGGTCTCGTCCAGGGCGTCCGGCAGGCCGACCATGCCTGCACTGCGCAGATGGTGGCGCAGGAAGGCCCAGAACGTGCGCTGCGCCTCGACCACCACGGATGGCGCGACATACATCCGAAGGCTTGCGAGGCCGGTTTCAGGAGCCACTGTCAGGAGTGCCTCGGATGGGTCGGGCGGTCGTGTTGCCTAAAGAGGAAACGGCGCGCGACATCGAAATAGCCGCGATAGACCAGACCACCGTTCAGCCGCACGAGAAAATCGCGGTGCCGCTCATAGATGCCGGGCAGCATGTACCAGGGCAGTGCCGGCACGCGGTGATGCAGCACATGCAGGTTGTTGTAGAGGAAGAGCAGGCCGAAGAGCGGGCTTTTCTCGACGATCGCCGTGCGCTCCTCGTGATTGTCGGCAAAGCGGTGTTCGGCATAGGAGCGCAGACGAGACAGCGCCGTGCCGCAATAGACGAAGCCGAAGAAGAAGAGCAGGAAAGGCATGTCGCAGACGACGAGCACCCACCAGAGCACGATGGCCACACCGACACCATGCCAGGCCCAGAGGCGCCGGCTGTCGCCCTCGCCGCGGACCACCTTGAACGCCTCATGCCAGAGGAAGGAGGCGAGGATGATCGCCGGACCAACCGTCAGGCGGCCTATCAGGGTCAGATTGAACTCCCACAGCGTGCGGCCGAACCAGCCGAAACGGTCCCAGTCCCTGGCGGTAAAGTAATAGGATTCCGGATCCTCGATCGGATCGGTCAGATGCTCGTCGCGGTGATGGGCGAGATGGCTTTCCTTGTAGACATGGTAGGGCAGCCACAGCGAAATCGGCGGGACGCCGATCGCATCATTGATCAACTCGTGGCGGGTCGGATGATGGTGGATCACCTCATGCTGCAGCGACCCGTGCCAGGCAATCAGCCAGGCCCCCAATGGCACAAGGATCACAAGCGGAACGTCGCGCCAGAAATAAGTGAGGGCGATAAATCCCCCGTAGATCAGAAGGGCCAATGCGACGGTCGGCCATTCGATGCGCGCAATGCGCGGTATTACGATCTCACCCTCGGCAAGATGTGCCATGCAGTCCCCATAGACGAATCCCCTATGGACGTTCAGAGTAACTGTGTCCTTGCAGGCCTGATAGAATAAAAGCGGCAGAAAATGACGCGATATGATCACAAAGCGGCGGAAATCGGCAAAAAGCGCAGATCCAGCCTCGGCGGGCGGCTCCTTTGATGGGTTGCGAGCAAGTCAACCGCATCCCGACATCTCCCGCGATTGAAACCATCTGGTGAATGGGATAAGCGAAAGCTTCATTCCACACTCAGATTTTAATCCGGTGACATCGAACGCCCCATGGCTGCAGAAACCAAGAGCCATCTTGAGGTTTTCCTCGAGAACAGAACGGCCCTGGTGAGCTATGCCGCCCGGCTTCTGGGTTCGCGTGACCAGGCGGAAGACATCGTGCAGGATGCCTTTCTGCGGCTGAAGCCGGAGGATGGCGTCGGCTATGCGCCGCGCCAGATCCTCGCCTATCTCTACAGCATCGTGCGCAATCTCGCCTTCGATCAGCTGAAGCGGCGCAATGTCGAGACGCGCGGGCGCGATATCGATCCGCCCTTCTGGATCCTGCCGCAGGATCCGGGCACGCCCGAAGAGACGGTTCTTTTTGCCGACCAGGCCCGCGTCGCCCGTGAGGCGCTGGAGGGGCTGCCTGCGGATATGCGCCGGGCGATCGAACTTTACCGCATCGAAGGCTGGACGCTGGAGGCGATTGCGGGCGAACTCGGGATCTCGGTTGCGACCGCCCATCGGCTGATCCGCAGCGGCATGGTCAAGATCGCGCTCTCCATGGATCGGGCGAGCCATTGATGGGGGCGACACGGAAAAATGCCGGGGGAAAAATGAAAAAAAGCAGGGCGTCGATCGTATCTTCAATAGGCACGCAAAAGTGTGCGATAGGCGCTGCCATGTCGCGCGGAGGCGGCGGAACACTTGCAGTCGTCGCACAACACGAACGCAGCAGTCAGGGAACGGTCGGCCGGTGAGCGTCACGGATCATCCACAGCAGCAGCAGGAGCGGCTTCTCGACGAGGCGATGGACTGGCTGATGCGCCTCAACGAGGCACCGACCGATGCGGCGGTGATCGCGGCCTGGGAAGACTGGCTGCAGGCCTCGGAGGCCCATGCAGGCGCCTGGGCCCGGATCTGTCGTACCTGGGCGGCCCTTGGCGACATGCCGGCTGCCGCGCCTGAAGCCGTTCTGCCGGTCATCGATGCCGTTCCAAACCGGTCCGCTCACCCTCAAGGCTGGCGCGTCTCGCGCCGCAGCCTCGGTATCGTCTCCGCCAGCTTGATGTCTGCGGCACTGGTCGCCGTTCTCGTTGCTCCTACCCTCCAGATGCGCTTCGAGGCAGATTTCCGCACAGGGGTCGGCGAGACGCAGATCGTGACACTGGCGGATGGCTCCAAGGTGACGCTCGCTCCGGAAACGGCGCTGGCCGAGGACTTCGATGGCGGCGCGCGGCATGTCCGGCTGCTCTCCGGCGAGGCCTTTTTCGAAGTCGAACGAGATACCGCCCGCCCCTTCGTCGTTGCGGCACCGGATGCATCGGTACGGGTGCTCGGCACGGCTTTCAGCGTGCGCGACACCGGTCATGGCACGCGCGTGGAGCTGGTGCATGGGGCGATTGCGCTGACGCCGGATAAGGCAGAAGCCGACGCCGAACTGACACTGCAACCCGGTGACGTGGTGAACGTCGAACGTGCCGACGGCAAGACGGAGCGGAGCCAGGTCGCCCCCGCCGACATCGCACTCTGGCGGACGGGTCAGCTTGCCGTCACCGACCAGCCGCTGGGCGACGTCGTGGCGCTCATCCAGCGCCAGCACTCCGGCTGGATCGTCATGCCCGAGAGCGACATTGCCGCTCTCAGAGTGACCGGCCTCTATGATCTCAGCGACCCCGACAAGGCGCTGATGGCGCTTGTCGCCCCCTTCGGCCTGCAGGTCCGCAAGGCCTCGTCTTATCTGCGGATCATCTCCAGCCGATAATTTTTTCGTTCAATATCAATCCACTAAATGGACTTAGGCATACCAGACGCAAAAAATTCGGACGATGCTGAAAAACTTGTCTGAATTACTCGTATTTTCATCTAAGCAGAGCCGAGATCGGTTTCTGCATGGGAATGAGTATGCGTTCGACGAGACTGCCCGCGAAGCAGGACGCCTTGATCAGCGCGGCGTGGCGCCGCCGGCTGACGGCGACCGCTTGCGCGCTTACGCTTCTGGCGGGGGCCTCCAGCCTGCCTGTGGCGGCGCAGACGGCGGCCGGTAGCGACACCGTGCAGGCTTATGACATTCCGGCACAGCCACTTGCGAACGCATTGCGCGCCTTTGGGCAGCAGTCCGGGCTGCAGGTGTCGCTCGCCGCGGAGCTTGCCCGCCACACGCGCTCGGTCGCCGTCTCCGGCGCCCTGACGATGGACACGGCGCTCGCGCAAATGCTCACCGGAACCGGCCTTGCCTATCGCATCGACAATGGCGTCGTCGTTATCGGCGACATGTCGCCCGCCCTGCCCGGCGATATCTCCGCGACGGATGGTTCGACCGTGATCGACGAGATCAAGGTCACGGATCGGCGGATCCAAGGCGGCGTCAGCTCAGTCACTGTGGATGCCGAAGCGCTTGCGGAGCGCAATCCGTCCGACATCGCCGATGTCTTCCGCGACACGGCAGGCGTCAGCGTCGGCAGCTCGATCGCGACCTCGCAGAAGGTCTTCGTCAACGGCCTCGAAGAGACGACGCTTGCCGTCACCATCGACGGCAGCCGGCAGAACAACCGCGTCTTCCACCACAATGCCACCAACCTGATCGACCCCGCGCTGTTGCGCAGCGTCACCATCGACGCCGGCATCGCGCCGGCCGATGCCGGTCCCGGCGCACTCACCGGCTCGATCGCCTATGAGACCCGGACCGTGAAGGACCTTCTGTCCGAGGATGGTTTCGGCGGACTGGTGTCGGAGACCTATGACAGCAACGCCGAGACCTTCACCACCGGGCTCGGCGGCTGGGCGATGCAGGACGGTTTCGAGTTCCTTAGTTTCCTGAACTACGGCAGGGGCGAGAACTATCATGCCGGCAATGGCGAGGAGGTCCGCGGCACCGCGACCAACCGTTTGAGCGGCCTTGGTAAGTTCGCCTACGAAGCCGAGAGCGGCGAGCGCTTAGAGATCAGCCACGAGCGGATCCGCGACGATGCGGAACGGCCATTCCGCGCCAATGCCAGCGTGGTCACCACCGGCCGCAGCTGGGAACCTCGCTACAGAAACTACAAGCTGGACCGGGACAACACCGTCTTCACCTATAGCGACACGACGCCCGAAGGCTGGTGGGACCCGTTGTTGCGGCTCGCCTATAGCCACAGCGCGGTCGAAACGCCTGTTTATTTCGATGACGGCAGCGGAAACCCGGCTTCCTATGCGGGCCGGGGCGCAAGCGGAAGCCTGAACGGACGCGTGCAGAACAGGTTCGCGCTGGAGGATGGCGATCTGGTTGCCGGTCTCGATTTCTACAGCGACCGGATCGAGCTCGACACCGCACGCGACGCGGAAGACGCGGCGGAGACGGCCCGGAATATCGGGCTCTATGCCCAGGCCCATCTCGAGCCGTTCGATACCATGCGGCTATCCTTCGGCGGGCGGGCCGACCGGCAATGGTTCGAGGGCACCACGGGCCAGACATGGGATCATGCGGCCCTCAGCGGCAATGCCGCGATCGAATACGACCTGACGAGCATGCTGACGGCAAAAGCCGGCGCCTCGCATGTCTGGGCCGGCATTCCGCTGGCGGAAGCCTTCATCATGAATCCCGGCTGGACCTATGGCGCGACAGGGCCGGAGGTGACGACCGCCGACAACCTGATGGCCGGTCTCGAATTCCATCACGACGGCTTCACGGCGGAAGCGAGCCTTTTCCGCAGTCGCATCCACAATGCCCGCGTTGCGAAATTCGCGGTCGCGCTGGCCAACCAGAACCACGAGGTGGAGACTGATGGCTTCGAGCTTGCGGCGGGCTACGACTGGATCGACGGCTTCATCAAGGTCAAATATGCGCATGTCGATGCGGAGATCGACGGCCGGCCGGCGGATTCCGATACTGGCAATTACCTGACCACGCCGGTTGGCGACATCATCGTGCTTTCGGCGGGCCACAGCTTTGCTGACTGGGGTCTGACCATCGGCGGCGATGTCGAAATCGCGCCGGAATACAGCTCAGGCGATGCGACCTACCGGTCCTATGAGGTTGTGAACCTCTATGGCGAATGGAGCCCTGAGAGCCTGCCGCACATGACCCTTCGCGCGGAGGTGCAGAACCTCCTGAACGAGACCTATGCCAGCCGCGCAACCTACGGCCAGGAGTTCGGCAATGTGACGCCGCTGCATGAGAAGGGGCGAAGCTTCCTTCTCTCCGTCAAGGCGACCTTCTGACAACAAGACCGCATCGCGCCTGAAGGCGCGGGGCTAAACCACGACCACCCGCTTACGTTTCGGAGAGACCAGAATGACCACCCGCTCCTTTACCCGCCGCGCACTGATCGCCGCCGGCCTCACCCTTGCCGCCCTGCCGGCGCTGGCGCTCGATGTCGAGACCTATGCCGGCAAGGTCACCGTCGAGGGCACGCCGTCGAAGGTTGCCGTCTTCGACATCGCCGCGCTCGATACGCTGCTGGCCATCGGCGTGATGCCATCAGGCATTCCGGAAAACCTGTATCTGCCGGAACTGTCTGATCTGAAGGGCAAGGCCGAGGTGGTGGGCGATATCTTCGAGCCGGATCTCGAAGCCTTGAGCGCGCTTGCGCCTGACCTGATCATCGTTGGCGGACGCTCCTCCGGCAAGGAGAAGGAAACGGGCAAGGTCGCGCCCTCGCTCGACATGACCATGGACGGCGTCGATGTCGTCGACCAGGCGCGAGAGCGGGCAACGACCTATGGCGCGATCCTCGGCAAGCAGGCAGAGGCCGAAAAGGCCGTTGCCGATTTCGACGCAGCGCTCGCCCGCGCCAAGGCCGCCGTTCAGGGCAAGGGCAAGGGCCTGATCCTGATGACCAACGGGCCGAAGATCACCGCTTACGGGATCGATTCCCGCTTCGGCTGGGTGCACAAGGCGCTCGACCTGCCGCCGGCAGTCGAAGATGTCGAAGCCGCCACCCATGGCGAGCCGGTCTCCTTCGAATTCATCGCCAAGGCCAATCCCGACTGGCTGCTGGTGCTCGACCGGGCCGCCGCCATCGGCGCCAATGACCAGAATGCCAAGGCAACGCTCGACAACGCGCTGGTCGCCGAGACCAAGGCCTGGAAGAGCGGCCAGGTGATCTATCTGCCGTCGGCGGATTTCTACATCGCCGCAGGCGGCCTCAAGGCCACCGAACGGGTGCTGGCGACGATCGAGGCCGGTTTCTCCGCCAGCCAGTGATGTCTGCCATCGCTGATACACACCATCGCCGCGTGATGATTGGCGCCTGGCTCTGCCTGGCGCTTCTCGTCATGTTGAGCCTTGCCATCGGCGTGCAGGAACTGTCGCTCTCCGGCACTGACAGTGCGATGCCCTTTGCCGATCTCATGGCCATCAGCCGTCTGCCGCGCACGCTTGCCGCCGTGCTCTGCGGTGCGGGGCTCGCCGTTGCCGGCCAGATCATGCAGACGCTGACGCGCAACCGCTTCGTCGAGCCCTCGACGGCGGGTACCGCCCAGAGTGCAGCACTCGGCATCCTGATCGTGACGCTCTTTCTGCCGGCCGCCGGCCTCGGCGTGAAGGCACTGGTCGCCAGCGGCTGTGCGCTCGCCGGCACCGCGCTGTTCCTCGCCACCGCCCATCGCCTGCCACCGGAACAGCCGCATCTCGTGCCGCTCTTTGGCCTCGTCTATGGCGGCGTGGTGGGGGCGGCCGTCACCTATGTCGCCTGGCAGACTGATCTCCTGCAATATCTCGACATCTGGACCAATGGCGAATTCTCCGGCGTGCTGAAGGGTCGCTACGAGCTTCTCTTCGTCGCCGTGGTCATCGTCGCGGCGGCGATGCTGATTGCCGACCGGCTGACGATCATGGCGCTTGGCGAGGACCAGGCGACCAGCCTCGGCATCGATTATCGCCGCATGACGCAGATCGGGCTGGTGCTGGTCTCGGTCATGTCGGCGCTCTCGGTCGTCGTCGTCGGGCTCATCCCCTTTGTCGGCCTCGTCGTGCCCAATCTCGTCTCGCGTATCTCGGGCGACAATCTGCGCGGCACGCTGCCGCTTGTGGCACTCGGCGGGGCGATCCTCGTTCTTGCCTCCGACATCGCCGGGCGCGTCATGCGCTTTCCTTACGAGATCCCCGTCGGCACCGTGATGGGCGTGATCGGACCTGCTGTCTTCCTCTGGTTCATCCTTCGGGAGCGTCGCGATGCGTGACCGGATCGTGATCGGCCTCCTCCTCTGTCTGGCGCTCTTGGCCGTCATCGCCTTCATGACGGTCAACCTGCGCGGCAACATCGCTTTTGCGCTGGAGCTGCGCGGCGTCAGGCTTGCGGCGCTGGTGACCGTCGCCGTCGCAATCGCGCTCTCGACCGTCACCTTCCAGACGATCACCGGCAACCGCATCCTCACCCCGTCGATCATGGGCCTCGATGCGCTCTACCAGTTCGGTCAGGCAGCCCTCGTCTTTGCACTTGGCGGGCTGGGTTATGTCTCGCTCTCGCCGCATCTGAAATTCGGCATGGAGGCATCCGCGCTGATGCTGCTGGCCATGGTCATTCTCTGGCCGGCGCTGAAAAGCCGGATGGACCTGACGCTGATGCTGCTCGCTGGCGTCGTCATCGGCGGGCTCTTCCGCAGCCTGACCAGTCTTTTGGCACGCCTGATCGATCCGCAGGAATTCGCCGTGGCGCAGCGGGCGATGTATGCCAACTTCTCCGCGCCGAATACGGACCTGCTCGCCATCGCAGCACTCGTTACACTGTTGGCCGGCGGCTTCCTCTTCTCGCGCCGCCATCTGCTCGACATCGCCGCGCTCGGACGCGACATGGCCATCGGTCTCGGCGTCGACTGGAACCGGGTGGTGCTGCACAATCTGCTCGTCGTCTCGGCTCTGGTCGCCGTTTCCACCGCGCTCGTCGGCCCCGTCACCTTTTTCGGCCTGTTGATCGCAGCGCTTGCCGAGCGGCTGACGTCCTCGCGCCGGCATGCTTCCGTCTTCGTGGTTGCCATGTTGCTCGGCGTGATCGTGCTGGTCGGCGGGCAGACGCTGTTGCAGCACGGGCTTGGCCAGGCCGGCACGCTCTCTGTTGTCGTCGATTTCCTCGGCGGCCTTGTCTTCATCCTGCTTCTGTTTGCGAGGCGCACCCGATGATCGAATTCCAATCCGTCAGCCTCACTCGCGAAGGACAGCGCGTGCTTGAGGGCATCGACCTTGTTCTGCCGAGGGGTGGCCTCACCGCCCTGGTTGGCCCGAACGGGGCTGGCAAATCGACGCTTCTCTCGCTTGCCGCCCGGCTGTTGCCGCTGCAGCAGGGATCCGTCACCATCGACGGACTGCCGGTCGGCGCGACGCCCGGCAAGGTGCTGGCCAAGAAGCTTGCGATCCTCCGACAGGATTCCGGCCCGCCGCCGCGCGTCACCGTGCGCGAAATGGTCGGCTTCGGCCGCTTTCCGCATAGCGGCGGGCGGATGACGACGGAGGATCGCGCCATGGTCGAGGAGGCGCTTGCCCGTTTCGAGCTCGAAGGCCTTGCCAACCGCTCGCTCGACCGTCTCTCCGGCGGCCAGCGACAGCGGGTGATGGTGGCGATGACCTATGCGCAGGGGACTAACTATATCCTGCTCGACGAACCCCTGAACAATCTCGACATGTATCACGCCCGCCAGCTGATGCTGGAACTGCGCCGGCTTGCCGATGAGACCGGCCGCACCATCGTCATCGTGCTGCACGACATCAACCATGCCTCTGCGAGCGCCGACCGGATCATCGCCATGAAGGACGGCCGGATCGCCGCCGACGGGCTGCCCGGTGCGATTATGCGAACCGAGGTGCTGGAGGCGATCTACGGGTTTGAAGTGCCGGTGGTCGAAACGGGCGGCATGCGGCTGGCGCTGCAATATGCCCGGATGGGCCAGGCGTAAGCAGTCATTGGTCCGAAGCGCGCTTTTGTGGACTCCAGCAGATCGGCCGCCGGAAGAGACTTCCCCCGACGGATCGGGGGTTATCATCCGGCGCCCTTGGTCAGGCTTACCCCGTCACTGCGTTTCGACCCTGCCCTTCTTCTCGTCCTTCTTGTTCTTCTGCAGCAGCCAGGTCAGCAGGTCGGGTGTTTCCTTCGGCTTGGCCGGCGGCCGCTTTGCCACAACCCTCGGGCGATAGACCTTGACGTTGTCGAGGGCTGCGAACTTCTCGCCATACTGCTTCTTGATCGATGCGACCCGTCCCCAGTTCTTTGCGCGCGAGGCCAGAACCGCAAGGCCCACGACGCCGCCTTCGGTCGGCTCCCATTCCACCGATTGCTGGAAGAGGCGCGTTGCGTCCTTGGTGGCCTTGTTGTCGAGGCGGTGCCAGGCAAGCGCCTGGGCGCCCAGTGCCGATTTCTGCTCGAAGACATAGGCTTCGAAGGTCTTCAGCTCCTCCTCTGTGGGTACCAGAGGGGTGTCCTGATCGGTGAGGCCGGCCGATAGCAGCTCGATATAGATCTTCTTCAGCTCCGGGGTCTGGGTTGCATATTGGCGGGCCAGCTGAAGCGCTTCGTCGCGATGCTCCATGTTGCGCAGCGTGAGGATGACGCCTTCGATGCTCTTCAGGCTGGTTGTCATGCGCGTGGCGCTGACGAACCAGTGATAGGAGGCCTCCCAGCTTTGCTGGCCATAGTAGAACCAGCCAAACAGCTCCGCATCGGCGGCCGAGAACGAGCGCTGGGCATAGTCGCTGAAGCGCTGCAACTCGTCGAGCGTCAGACCGGTCGCGGCATTGCCCTGAGCAATCTGGCCCATCTTGCGGCGCACGAGATCGAAGGAGACATTGTCGAACTCACCCGTGCCGTCAGGCAGGACAGAGCCGAGGGCGACCAGCGAACGGGTTCCGGCTTCGGGCAGCAGAAGGCTTGCCTTCTGCACCGTCGACAGCCGCTCGCTCGGATCCTCGCAGGTCGTGACGATGTATTTGTAGAGATCGAAGGCACGGGCAAAGTCCCGGGACTGGGCAAGTGCTTCGGCCGTGATCCACATGGTGTTCATCTCGGCACAGACCATCAGCTGCGGCGAGCCCTCGGCCAGGCTGACCACCTGGGCCCAGTTGCGCTGGGCGTGCGAGCGCTCCATCAGCCTGCGGGTTTCGGCCTGGGCCAGCTTGTCGAGGAGTTCCTGGCTAGGCTTCCAGTTGGGGTTCTCGCTCTGCAGCCTCGCCATCTCCGTGCGGACGCGCACATAGTCGCCGCTCCCGAAGATATCCCAGAGCGGCTGTTCGGAGATGTTGTTCGGAGCGTCAAACAGATCCTCCGGCGCATCCCAGTTGGGATAGAGAGCCTTCAGGCGGCGCAGCTCCGCGCCAAGACGTTTCAGGTCGCGTGTCTGGGCATAGTAACGCAGCGCCGTGTCATCGACCTCGGGCCGGGTCGCAACCACGGGCTCCTCGGTCTGCTGGCTGAGGCGGGCGATCTGGAGCTCGACACTGTCGCGACGCGATACCGCTGCGGGCGCCTGGGCGCTGACGGCGACGGGCGCCGGCTGAACAGCCGGTCTTTTCGCCGCTGTCGCCTGGCTCGGCCCAAACGGGTTTTCACCCGGCGCGACATCGCGGATCACAGGTGAGGCAGCCTGCGGCGCCATGGCCATGGGGGTTGTCGGCTCCGGCATAGGGGTGGGCAGAACGATCTGGGCGGCAGCCGGTGCGACGGGCATCACCGGCTGCGGCGCTGCGATGGTCGGCGGCACGACGGGCGGAAGGGTCGGCGCCGCGACCGGCGCGAAGCTCGGCATCGCCGGCTGGACGCCAGCTGGCACGGAGACGTTGGACAGCACCACGCCGCCCGGAACGACAACGCCCATGGCCGGGAAGTTGTTGAACCCATCTCCCGTGGCCTGGCTGATCGGGATGGTGATGCAGGCGCCGAGAAGAAGGGCAGTCTTCAGGGGAAATCGGTCAAACATGTGGGATACCTTTCAGCGATCGCCATGAGGCTGAGCACATGGAGCGTGGCGGGGTAGTAGTCTTGGGAGCTGAAGTCAGAGAGAAGGGCGACATCGGGACGTCGGCCCAGGCTGCATTCGACGAGGCCGGCGACGGCCTGGTAGCCGGGGCCGGGCATTGGGGCGAGACGCGTGGCGGTTGAAAGCTCGACGACGGACATGGAGGCTTGACCGAACTGCTTCCAGTGGGCGGCAAAGACCTCGAGAATGTCCGGGTAGTCGCGCGAATACCAGGCCAGATAAAGCGGAACGCGGATTGCATCATAGCCGAACTGCGAGGGGTAGCCGCTTGCCGGACGTGGCGTCTCGCCCGAGAGAGACACCCAGTCCGCCGGCAATCTTGCCGGACCGAAGCGGGCCTCGCGCAGCAGACGCACACCGCTGTCCATGAGGGCTGCGGAGGGGAAACGGTTCGACAAACGTCCGAGATCGACGATCGCCGGAAATATCCAGTAGGCCATGTTGACCACCGGACCGTCCGCCTGGTCGTTTTCTCCGAAACCCTGAACACCGGGCAGGATAACGAGGCCGTGTGCCGTGTCGATCGCGGTCCGGGCGATGATGGCGTCTGAAATCCGCCGGGCCTCGCGCTGCAGGTCGGCATCGCCCCAGCGCTTCCCGGCCCGCATCAGCGCCCAAGCGATGAGCAGGTCGCCATCGGTCGCGTTGTTGCGATCCGTGATCGGCGGCATCTGCGTCGGATCCCAGCGCCAGGCGGCGAGACCGTCCTCGCGGACGAAGAGGTTGGCCTTCGTCCACTGCCAGATGCGATCGAAGCCGTCACGATCGTCAGCCGCCTCGGCCATCAGCATGCCATAGCCCTGGCTCTCGCTGTGGCTGATGCCACCGGCCCGGTTGTCGACCACCCGCCCCTCTTCGGTGAGGAAGTTGTGGCGGTAGACCAGCCAGGCGCCGGCGGCGAGATCGGCTGCAACATTTTCCTCCGTCTGCGACCGCACCATCGTTGCGGCACCCGTAAACAGGGAGCAACCCAACAGCAGAAGCGACAGGAGACGCGTGCGTGTCTTCACGATTTCCGTCCCTGCCGAAGAACGACGAAGGTCGACGCGCCGAGAAGGATTGCGGCGAGGATCTGCGCAATGGTGAACTCCCGGGCATTGTTGGAGAACCAGCCGGCCACGATCAGGCGGCCGTTCTGCAGGCTGAGCGGTTTCGTCTCATAGAGACGCTCATGGGCCGCCATCTTGCGCTCGACGAAGGTCCCGTCACCCTTGAGGGCGTTGACAGAGCCGCCGAGACGACCCCAGACATCGGCCTCAACGAGGCTTCTCAAGCCGTCTGAAAGCAGAGCCGGATCCCGAACGGCGACCACAGTCCAGGCATCCCTGTCGTTGACGAGACGCTGGGCGACCAGCATGTCTGCTTCGCCGCTGACCTGGTAGACGGCGTCGGCTGAGAGGACATTGCTGTCTTCGACGAGACCGAGCTGAGCGGCCTGGATGCGGATGCGGGTGCTGATCCCATCGTAAAGATTGTTGGTTCCCTCCCGCAGGCGGGCAACGAGAGACGTTGGCCCCGGTTCGTCCACCGTCACCGGCGTGCCGTCGACGGAGAGTGCGGGGGCGGCCACTTCGACCGGCGCGCCGCTCGGATCCGCAGAAGTCTGATCGATCGAAAGGCTCAGATCGCTCGCGATCGGATTGAGGTTGATCCCGAGATCCGACTGCAATTGGCCGGAAAAACCGGAGAAGGTTCCGAAGGCCAGCAGCGACCCCTGGCGGTCCAGCGGCCAGCCCGAGGTGACCGAAACGGGGCTGACCTCGCGCGACACATAGGCCATCTTGGCGAGGAAGGTGCCGGCTGCACCAAGAACAGCGTTGTCCATGTTTTCGACGTAGAGCGGCATGGCCGCATCGTCGTCAAAATCCGCCTTGCCGGCGGAGACCACCGCGAGATTCGGGGCGTGGCCGATCTGGGCGAAAGCCGGGATATTGAGGGTGCTGTCACCCTTGATGAAGAAGCGCGCGGTGGTGTTGCCGAGGGTCGAGGGGTCGCAGACCATATCGGACGCCGCATGCAGCTCCGCCTCGAACTCGATGACATTGTAACCGGGTCTCAGCTTGTCCAGCGGGATCGGCAGGACCTGGCCGTCGATGCGGCCTGAGCGCGCCTCGCCGAGGCGGATATTGGCGACGGTGTCACCGTTTGCGCGGATGACCATCTGGGCCGTCGGCGAAAGACCGGCGGCGTATTCGGCATTCAGTTTCAGGTTCGCGGCACCATAGTCACCCGGATAGAAGTCCGCCGGAAGGCTGAAGGCGATCGCCTGCTGGAAATGGCGGCCGGCGAAGGGACGGGCGACGAAGCCGAGTTCGGCCAGGGTGTTTGCGCTGCCGGATTCGAGCAGGCGTCCCCGACGATTGCCAAGCGCGCGACGTCCCTGGGGCGAGCCGTCGGTCACTTCCGTCTGGGCACGCAGGGTAAAGTCCCGGATCGTGCTGACGAGTTCATCGGCGGTACGGGCTGCCACCACCATGCGGCTCCGGCCCGTGGCCGGATCGATGTCGAACTCGACGCCGGACTGCTGCGGGACAACACCGATCAGGTCGCGCACCGTACCGAAGGTGCCGACCACTAGATCGATGCCGGGACCGGAGCCGGCACTGCTGCCGACGGTGACCACCGGACGATCAAAATGGCCGAGGATCGAGAGCGCCTGCACGACGGCAAAGGTACGGTCGATATCTTCGCCGGCAGCACCGCGGGGGATCAGGCCGTTGATGGCGGCATGACCATTGACGTCGCGGCTATAGGCGAGAAGCGTCGAGACATCGCTCGGATCGTCCTTGGCGTTGCGGGTGAAAACGAAGCCGCTGCGGGCAGGATCGATCTGGGTCCACAGTTCATAGGTCGCCTCGACCGAGCAATCGACGCGATGCGACTGGTCCATCAGCACGGTCACGGCATTGTAGCCGGGCTGAAGAAGCCCCTTCGGCAGCTCGAGCTCGACCTGATGGGCGTCACCGGACTTCAGGTTGACCGACCCGATGTCCCGGTCGTTGACGAAGATGCGCATCGCAGAGCGTTCCGGCGCGACCGAGATCGCCGTCTGCAAAGTCAGGATCAGCTTGGCCGAGCCCGTCATTTCCGAGGGCAGCACGACGAAAGGATATTCGCGATTGGCGGTCTCGCCGGTGAAGAACAGGTCCTGCTTGTCTGCAATCAGACGGCGGATCTGGCCCTCGTCCTGGAAATATTCCTTGGCTTCGGTCTCAACCTTGACCTGCGGTGCCAGAACGAAGCCGGCGGAGGTGGATGCAGCGGACGGCGAGGCTGCGAAGAGCAGGCCGACGATCGCCAGCGAAGAGAGGTGTTGCCTGATCATTCTCCGGCCTCCTGGTGACGGACCGGGGCAGCGGCCAGGGCCGCACCGGCAAGAGGTTTCAATCTCTGCGGCTCGGCCTTGTCGGTCGGCTTGCCACCGAGCGCGACGCCGATCGCGGCGAGCGGGCACATGATCGCCCAGCGCAGGATGCGAATGCTGCCGGCGATCATGCTCTTTGGGCGCTGGCGCAGGGCACGCTGTTCCCGGACCACCGACATGTCGTGCATCAGCAGTTCCGCGATGATCGGGAAGTGATAGGGCTCGGCATCGAAGCGCAGTGCAATCGCGCCGTCTTCGTCGGGTGCTCCGCCGGCAATGCTGACGGGCAGCGAGGTGACGAGCATGGTGGAGGAGACGTTGAGCAGCTGGAGGCGGCCGTATTCGCCCTTGCGCAACATGCGGGAGGCGCCCTGTGCCGGGATGAGCTTGGCACCCTTGGCGGAGGCCTCGGTGATTGCCCCGCGCAGGACGGTCTCGCCGAACTGCAGCTCGACATTGGTGCGCAGCGGCAGCTCGACGCCGGCGAGGTCCTGGCTGCGTTCGGTGACGACGCCCAGCGCACAGCCGGCGATCATCAGGTTCATCCAGTTCCAGGCACCGACGATCAGGAGCAGGCTCGAGATCTCAGGCTCGGTGTTGTAGCGATAGGCCGCGACAAACAGCGTGAAGCACAGGATGCCGAAGATGATGAAGTAGGGCAGCGAGAGTTCCGAAAGGCGGTCCTGCTTCAGGGAGACGCCCTTGGCGGTCACCTTGAAGGTCGGGCTCTTCGGCTTCAGGAGCACGCTGATGATCGCCTGGAACAGATAGACCGACTGGACATATTCGTAGAGTTCGGAAATCCAGGGCCAGCGAACGCTGCCATAGAGATAGCTGCGGACCATTTCCCCGACGATCAGGTACATGACCGTATAGGCGAAGAAGTCTTCGAAGGACGCGACGAAGATCTTCATGTCGAAGAGGATGAAGAGCAGCGGCGCGACGAAGAAGACGGCGCGTACGAAGGGGAAAAACCAGAAGAGCGAGCTCGAGATATAGCTCAGGCGCTGCGGCAGGGAGAGGCCGCGCTTGAAGAGCGGGTTCTTGAGCATCAGGATCTGCACCATGCCCTGGCACCAGCGGGAACGCTGGCCGACGAAGCTGGCGAAGGTTTCCGGCTGCAGGCCCGAAATCAGCGGCTTGTCGATATAGAGGCTGTTCCAGCCGCGGGCGTGGAGCTCGAGGGCGGTCTCGCAATCCTCGGTGATGGTGATGCCCGAAAAGCCACCGACCTCTTCCAGAGCCTCACGGCGCAGGACAGCGGCCGATCCGCAGAAGAAGGAGGCATTCCAGCGGTCGAGGCCCTTCTGGATCTTGCCGTAGAACATCTCGTTCTCGGACGGCATGCGGCCGAAGGTACCGAGATTGCGCTCGATCGGATCCGGGTTGGAGAAGAAGTGCGGCGTCTGGACGAGGAACAGGCGCTCGTCCTCCAGGAAGTAGCCGACGGTCTCGCGCAGGAAGTTGCGTTCCGGAGCATGATCGGCGTCGAAGACGACGACAAGATCGGCATGGGTGCGCCAGAGTGCGGCATTCAGATTGCCGGCCTTGGCATGCACGTTCTCCTGACGGGTCATGTAGACGGCGCCGAGGTCGCTGCAGAGATCCTTGAGGATTGCCGCGCGCTCCTTCGCCTGGGCTGCGGCGACCGGATCGTCGGCATTGCGCTTCTGATCGGTGCCGCCGTCGTCGAGGAGATAGACGGTGAACTTGTCCGAGGGATAGTCCATCGCCCTGGCTGCCGCCACGGTGAGCGCCAGGATCTCGCGATCTTCATTGTAGGTGGGGATGAAGACGTCGACGGTCGGGCTCTCGTCGTCGGCCAGCTGCGGCGCCCGCGGGCGATCAATCGGATCGGCGACGACGAAGAGGCTGATGCCGAGCATCAAGATGCAGTACATCTCGGCGGCGTAGAGAATGACACCGGGAATGAAGGAATAGAGATCCTCCAGCGGCGGCAGGGTGCTCGTCGTGCGCCAATAGGCATATTGCAGGATCACGACGCTCGCCAGCGCCAGGAAGATGTGGCGCCAGAAGCCGTCGAGCTTCAGCAGCATGATGGCGCCGAGAAGGGCGATCACGATGATGGAAAGGTTGAAGCGCGCGGCATGGCCGACGGGCTGGGCGATCAATACGAACATCGCCACGACGATGGCCAACCAGGTTGCATAGCGAAGCAAATCTCGCACGGGCTCGGACTCCTCATGAGTTCAATCGTCGATTGACCCGGGATGGCCCTGCCCGCTTCGCCGCGCTCTCGAATGCGTCCTCGAATTGAGACACGTCAAGCAAGATGGGGAAGCGGCAAGACCCGAAAGGTTAATCTTGACTTAACGTTAGGAGCCGTTCGCGGAGAATGGGAAGTGCAGTGTGTCACTGACTTGCGCAGTTGTCGGAATCTTGTCGCAAAATGTCCGAATAGTTGCGGTGCAGCATAGAATTCACACGCCTACACCATGCAATTAATAACCAAAAAAGGTCTGCAGCGCCATTCAAATTGTCATATATTATTTGTTATAACCGGACTCGAAGTCATCAACGAAATCCAATACAACAACACATCAATACAATTTGGTTTATACTGATACCATAATCCGCAAATAATCATACTGACTAGTTTTTAGACATTCCTAGGTCAAAATTTGTTCATAAATTCGCATTTTTCATCAAGATGAGCACATTACGACCATGGGCACCCTAAGGACCGGAGAGCGATGCGGACAGTGATGATTGTGCTGCGCAGCAATTGCGGAATGTTAGATCTGGCGTCCTTCGTCGAGGCACTTCGGTCAGCACGCGACCCGAATGGCGAAGCATCCTATCTGCTCACGACCTGCGCCTATGGGCAGGACAGCCTTCAGGCCGAGGAGCCCTGGATCAGGGTCCAGGCCGCCCATGACATCACCAGCGCGCCCCTGGACATCGATACGCTGATCCTGCCGAACTCCTCGGTGAGCGACCTGCAGGATCAGGATCTCGAATGCAGCGCATTTCTCGGCCGACGCGGCAAGTCGATCCGCCGGATTGTGGCACTCGGAAACGGCGTCCTTTTGGCTGCTGCTGCCGGGATGACGCGGGGACAGACCGTGGCGGCGGACAGCGCGGTCGAGGAACGTCTCGCGACGCTCTGCAGCCAGACGATCGTCGACCCCAATTACGATCTGCACAAGAGCGGCAAGTTCTGGAGTGCACGCGGGCCGGCCGTCGGGCTGTCGCTCGCTTTGGCCCTCATCGAGGAAGACCTCGGCCATGAGGCGGCGATGGATGTCAGCCAGCGTTTTACCGACCGGTTTCCGGACCTGCGTCCTCGCTTCGCCAATGGCGGCACACATCTGGTGCATGGCGATCGACGCAGCCCGGTCGAGCGTATCCAGGAATGGGTAATCGCAAACCCCTCGGCCGACCTCACCGTCAGCCGACTTGCCAGCATGGTCGCGATGAGTGAGCGCACCCTGTCACGCGCCTTCAAGCAAAGGACCGGCCAGACGGTGGGTGATTTCGTGCTGTCGGTCCGCTTGGCCTATGCCCGTGAAATGCTCCGCTCAGGGGAGCGCAAGATCAAGGATGTCGCGCGCCTCGCCGGCCTTGGCAGCCAGACGAACATGCGCCAGCTTTTCGTCAGCCGCTATGGACGTCCGCCTTCGGAATTTCGCAAGATCGAGGTGGAACCGGCGATCGACGACGAGCGAGCGACGCCCCTGGGCGTAGCATTGTCAGCCCGCATTTGAACGCCTGATCGACGGCCACGCGCGCCGCAGCCTATCGGAGCTGAAGCGCTTGCCCCCCTGCCCTTTATCCGTCAGGCCGCAAGCTTTGCATAGGCGCCCTGGCGCTTCATCAGTTCGGCATGGTTGCCGACTTCGACGATGCGGCCCTGCTGCATGACGACGATGCGATCGGCATTGCGGATGGTGCCGAGCCTGTGGGCGACGACAAGCGTCGTGCGGCCCCTGGACAGCTCCTCCAGCGCCGACTGGATTTCCCGCTCCGTCGTGCTGTCGAGCGCTGACGTCGCTTCGTCGAGCAGCAGGATCGGCGGATCCTTGAGGAAGGCGCGGGCAATCGCCACACGCTGTTTCTGGCCGCCGGACAGCATGATGCCGCGCTCGCCGACGATGGTGTCGAGGCCCTCGGGAAGGTTTTCCAGCATGGTCGAGAGCTGGGCACGGCGGCAGGCCTCCAGCACCTCGTCGTCGCTTGCGCCGATGCGACCATAGACGATGTTTTCCCGCAGCGTTCCACCGAACAGGAAGACATCCTGCGAGACGAGGCCGATCTGGCGACGCAGGCTCTCGACGGTCATGTCCGGCAGAGCCAGACCGTCGATGGTGATGGTGCCCGAGATCGGCTCGTAGAAGCGCGGCAAAAGCGACAGAAGCGTCGATTTGCCGGCACCGGACTCGCCGACGAAGGCGATCGTTTCCCCCGGCCTCACATGCAGAGAAATGTCATGCAACACGGGGCGGCCGGGCGTGAAGGCAAAGGTGAGGTTGGAGAAGGCGATTTCGCCGCTGAGCGTCGAGACCGGGCGGGCGTTCGGGCTGTCGGTGATCTCCGGTTCGGTCGCGAGCAGATCAAGGTAACGGCGGAAGCCGGCGATGCCGCGCGGATAGGTTTCGATGACGGCGCTGATCTTGTCGAGCGGGCGGAAGAAGACGCCAACCAGAAGCAGGAAACCGACAAAGCTGCCGGTCGTCATCGCGCCCGAGAGCACATAGGCCGAGCCGATCACCATGATCACCACCTGGACGAAGCGCATGCCCATGTAGTGCAGCGAGGACGAGGCGGCCATCACCTTGTAGGCGTCGAGCTTGGTCTTGCGGTACCTGGCATTGTCTTTGGCAAAGAGTTTCCGCTCATGATCTTCATTCGCATAGGCCTGGACGACGCGAATGCCGCCGATCGTTTCTTCCAGGCGCACGTTGAAGGCGCCGATGCGACCATAGATCTCCTGCCAGGTGCGGGTCATACGGCTGCCATAGATCGAGACGATAGCAACCGTGCCCGGCACGATGAGGGCCGTGACCAGCGCGAGTTCGACATGCATGTTGAGCATCAGGATGAAGGCGCCGACAAAGGTCATGATGGCGATGAAGAGATCTTCTGGCCCGTGATGGGCGACCTCTCCCACTTCTTCCAGGTCACGCGTGACGCGGGCGACCAGCTTGCCGGTGCGGGCCGTATCATACCAGCGCCAGGAGAGCGTCGTCAGATGCTCGAAGGCCTTGGCGCGCATCGCAGTCTCGATATTGATGCCGAGCTTGTGACCCCAATAGATGACGATTGCCATCAGGGCTGCATTGACGACATAGATCGCGAGCAGGCCGGCGGCGGCAATCAGCGTCAGCGTCCAGTTGCCGGTCGGCAGCAGCCTGTCGATGAAAGCGGTGACGGCGAGCGGGAAGGCAAGCTCCAGCAGGCCAGAAACAACGGCACAGGAAAAATCCAGCCAGAACAGACCTTTCCACGGGCGGTAATAGGCGAAAAACTGTTTCAGCATGCGATGATCCTGCAATTGTCCACTTCACCCGAAAAGGGCACTGGCAAGCGGCCGGGACGTGTCACCTCATCCATGGCAAGACCCGGGACGCGCGACAAGGCTTCCAGCGGCTTCAGCGCGCCGGATGTGCCGTTGAGCACAACCTTTCCGTTTCAGTCAAGTTTAGACGGCTTGTGCATGATCCCGCGCAGGATGAAGGGTCACGACAAGTATGGACAGGCTGCGTGGCATGACGGACGCGCGAGTCGCAACCGCAGTAAGCATATCACTTTTGAAAGACCGCCTTTGGAGATGGCTGGGGCGCCAGGATTCGAACCTGGGAATGCCGGTACCAAAAACCGGTGCCTTACCGCTTGGCGACGCCCCAACAGAGTTGCAGGCGGAAAGATGCGCTGCAAATCGCGGCCTGATTAGCAAAGCGAAAGCCGGGCGGCAACACCTTCGGAAGGAGGAACGTGCGTTTTTCCCGGAACGATGCTGCGGCCACGTCGTTTCCTTTTCATCCCCCACGAGAAAAACCAATGAAAAGGACATCCCATGCCCTCCATCACATCCGCCCGCATCCTTATCCTCGCCACCCATGGCTATGAGCGCTCCGAGCTGCGCGTGCCGCTGGAACAGCTCTCCGCCAAGGGTGCCAAGGTCAAGATCGCATCGCTCGAAAAGGCGCCGATCAAGAGCTGGGACGAGAACAACTGGGGCGACACGGTTGATGTCGATCTCACCCTCGACGAGGTGAAAATCGATGATTTCGATGCTCTGGTCATTCCCGGCGGCCAGATCAATCCCGACCTCTTGCGCAAGGAGCAGAAGGCCGTCGACCTCGTGAAGACTTTCGTCAATTCCGGCAAGGCGGTCGCTGCCATCTGTCACGGCCCATGGCTTCTGATCGAGGCCGGTGCCGTCAAGGGCCGCAAGGCGACCTCCTTCCCCTCGATCAAGACCGACATGATCAATGCCGGTGCCGACTGGCGCGATGAGGCCGTGGTCACGGATCAGGCTATCATCACCTCGCGCAATCCCGGCGATCTCGATGCCTTCGTGGCGAAGATCGTCGAGGAGATCGAGGAAGGCCGGCATCAGCGCCGCGCCGCCTGATCGCGTCTGCCAGACAACACGAGAGACCCGGCGGGCAACCGCCGGTTTTTTTGTGTTATGCCTGTGCTCACGGCATCTTCAGCCCGGAACCGAGGGCACTTCGCGCTTCAGGTCCGGCTCGTCGTGGATGAAGGTGAGCTGCAGCGTTGCCATACGCTCAATAGCGGGATCGCTGAAATCACCCAGCCCCTCTGGTGGCCCAACGGAAATGCCGCCCTCTTCCAATACGTCGACCAGCGTGCCAAATGCGCCGGCCGGAAGCGTCATCCGGATCGTGTTCATCAGGTTCGAATACATGCGCGTGTCGTCGATCCAGCCGCCGAGGCGGTTGACGGTGTCAAAGACGAAACTCGTTGCGGCCTTGCGCTCGACGCGCGTGACGGCCGTCAGCATGACGATGGCCATGGCCCGGACCCTCCCTCTCACGAGAGAGTGCAGCGGCAAGCGGTGACAAATCAAGCCTCGTGTGAAATAGGCTGAGGACTGCGGCTTGCCGCGCAAGCTCGGACCCTGGACATGAAGAAGCAGAAGCAGCCACACAGGAAAACGGGGCGGGTTGTCGCGAAGAGCGGGCCTTCAGGGGCCGTCCGCAGCGTGGCTCATGGCGAGGGCAGCGGCGCGGCGATCCGCGACCCGGCCACCGTCAACGGCGCCGAGGACAAGGCGAGCGCTGCTGCCGAACGCTTCCGCGCCGGAGTTCGCACGCCTGGCTTCCGGATCGCCTTATCGGTATTTCTCGCCGGTGTTCTGACGGTTGCAGGTTCGCTTGCCATTCCACATGAATTCGCCTTCTTCGAGCTCGGCTATCTCTTCACGCTGTCGATCTATGATCTGGTTCTGGCCATGCTCGGCCTGTCAGTCGCCATCGGCATGGCCGAGCGGCGAGGCGAGGTCGTCTCGATTGTCTTCGCCTTTCTCGGTGTGATCACGCCGATGCTCCTCTTCTTCGACCCGATCTTCAGCGCCATCCTGCAGAGCCCACTCGGGCACGAGCTCTTCCTGATCGCACCCATTGCCGTGATGCTGTCCGGCGTGGTCCTGTGGCTGCCGGCGCGGGTGCGCCGGATTGCAGCCCCGCTTGCGGCCGCTGTCGTCGGCTTCTCCTTCGCGCTGTTCATCGGGCTCGACGACTTCGGCATCGGCATCAAGGAATTCGCTTTCGCCGCCGTGCTCGGCGCGCTGTGGATCCTCGTCATCCCCGGCTTGATGCTGCGCCCGTTCCGCGGCGCCTGGCTCACCATCCCGGCACGGATCATCGGTTCCTGGCTGATGGTGATCGCGGTCATCGTTACCGTCTCGCTTTACGTGCCGCTTTCACCCGATGCACCGCCGCTGCCCGAGCTCTTTGACGACCCGTCGCTTGCGCCGCTCGATCCGGCGGTCGAGGACGGGCTTACGGAGGCGCCAGAGAGCTTCGACATTCCAGTCGACGACAACGCCATTCCGCCACCAGAGTTCGGCGACAATCCGCTTCTCGGCGGCCGGCGCAACGGTGAGCCGTGAGGCGAAGCAGACCGCATTGCCAGTCGACGCCTTCCACGTCACCCGTTACAAGCGGTCAGTGTCGCCTCTGATTCCGGTAGATCCTGATGCATATCCGCTATGACCGTCCGGTTTCCCGTTCCGCCTTTCTCGCGCGACGGCTGGCGCTGTTTTCGCTCGGCTTGCTGCTGATCGTCGTGCTGGCGCACCGCTTCGGGCCGCTCTCGACGCCGGATTTCGTGCTTTTGGTGCTGGCAGCTGCCGTGCCGGCGGCGCTTGCCGTTCCGCTTGCACTTCTCGGCCTTGCCCGGCTCTGGCAGATCGGTGCGCTCGGGGGCGTGGCTTCCGCCTGGGCGCTGATCTATGCGGCCGTGCCGCTCGCCCTGCCCGGCTATGGCTATTACCTCTATGTCACCAAGCCGAAACTGACCGAGGTTTCGACCGATCTCGCCGATCGGCCGGCCTTCGTTTCCCTGCCGGATGCGCCGCAAAATCTCTTGCCCCGCCCTGCCCTGCCTGACAATGCCGGCGAGGCGCAGCTTGCCGCCTATCCGGGTTTGAACGGCCGGCGCTATGAAGGGGCAATCGACCGCGTCTATGAGGCGGTACGCAAGGTCGCGGGCGAAAACCGGCTGGTGGTGACGGCAAGCCGGGGCGAGGAATATGGCCTGCCGGCGCTGGAACTGCGGCCGACGACGGAAGTCCCGGTCGAGGCGGAAGCCCAGGGCGCAGCACCCGCGTCCCAGGACGCACTGCCGGAAAGTGGGCCGCTGCCCACCGCGCGCCCCGAGCCGAGCCTGCTCGTGCCACTGGATGACGGCGAACCGGAGGGGACGGCCCGGCTGCAGTTTGCCACCCGCACGCTGGTGCTCGGGCTGCCCTTCGATGCCGTCGTGCGGCTTCGCGAAGAAGCGGAGATGACGCTCGTCGACATCCGCGTCGTCTCACGCTACGGGCCGCATGATCTGGGGATCAGCGATGAGATTGCCGAGGGCTTCCTGCATGCGCTGGATGCGGAGCTTCTGGGGATTGCCGGGAACTGAGGCTGGCCTTGTGCCGTTTGCCCCCCCTCTGGCCTCCTGAGCTTGTCGAAGGGCGGCCATCTCCCCCACACGGGGGGAGAGCGGAAAACGCCGGCGCTGCCGAACCCTCCACTCTCCCCACCTGTGGGGGAGATGTCGGCGCAGCGGACAGAGGGGGCAAGCCGAAGGCTCATGACCTCTCAAGCCGGCCAATACTCTCCCGACAGCTTCGCCGGACCGTCCGTAGCGATCAGGCCCTTCTCCACGAGGTCCTCGAGATGGGCGAGCACTGAAAGGGCGGCTGCCCCATGCAGGCGGGGATCGGTGGTGGCGTAGATGACCTTGACCATGTCCGATATCCGGCGATCGCCTTGTCGAATGCGCTCCAGCACGGCGCGCTCGCGCATCAGACGATGGGTGCGCAGTGCCCGGACAAAAGCGCGGGGCTCGCTGACCGGGCCGCCATGGCCGGGCAGATACAGGCGGTCGTCACGCGTGAGCAGCCGGTCGAGCGAGGCCATGTAATCGCTCATCGCACCATCGGGAGGGGCGACGATCGAGGTGGCCCAGGCCATAACGTGATCGGCGGAAAAGAGGATGCCGGTGTTATCAAGCGCAAAGGCTGCGTGGTTGGCGGTGTGGCCGGGGGTATGCACGGCGGTGAGCTTCCAGCCATCACCTTCGACGGTCTCGCCGTCGGCAAGGGCAAGGTCGGGGACAAAATCGGTGTCGGAGCTTTCGGCGAAGGGGTTCACCTCGCCTTCAAAGAGCGGACGCGACGGGCGATGCGGGCCTTCGGCGACGATGATCGCGCCGGTCGCTTCCTTTAGCCGACGGGCGAGCGGGGAATGGTCGCGATGGGTGTGGCTGACGGCGATATGGGTGACCTCCCTGCCCTGCAATGCCTCCATCAGCGCATCAAAATGCGCGTCGTTATCGGGGCCGGGATCGACGACGCAGACGGATTTCTGACCGACGATATAGGTGTTTGTGCCGTGGAATGTGAAAGGGCTCGGATTGGGCGCTGTGAGACGCTCGACGCCGTCTGCCACGGGCACCGCCACGCCATGCTGCGGCTCGAAGGCGGTAACGAATTGCGGCACCGGCTGATCGCCCGCCGGATCTTCCGTCTTGCTCATTTATACTCGATCTCGATGAAACTCATCGGCTGGTCGCCGCCATTGATGACATTATGCTCGACGCCGGCATCCCGCCGATAGGCCTCGCCGGCCTTCGACGTCACGCGGCGCTCGCCTTCGGCATCCTCGATCAGGAAATGGCAATCGGTCATCGGCACGACGACATAACCGAGGCCATGGGTGTGATGGCCGGTCGCAGCTCCCGGCTCGAAATCCCAGCGGGTGATGCGGGTGACGGCATCATCGAGCACTACAGTCGGGATGGCGGGCGGGCGGGCGGAATAGCCGGGCATGGGTGGGGACTCCGGAGGGGATGAGCGCGCAACCTAGCCTGTGGGGGTGGCGGGGGCAATTGGGGGTTGGAGGGGTGAGTGCTCCCTCAAAGGCTGCAGGCTGCGCCTCGTCCGCGTCCGGAACTCAGGTCGGAACCATGGCAGCAACCGTGATGTCGTGTTGCTCAGCCCGTTCCTCCAGGCCGCGCCTGACGCCCTCCCGATCCGCCTCGGGCCGATTCTGGCTCATCTTGCGCTTCCCCTTGAGATCGACGATCGGCATGCGCATGCCGATGATGCCGCGCAACTGTCCGCTGATGAAGGTCTCCGGAGCATCCGCGACGGTCCAGGGCTGCTTGCGGGAGGCTTCGTGGTGATTGGTCAGGCGGTTGACGACCTCGAGCAGGCGCTCGGCATCATCAAAGAACTCGACCGGACCCGAGGCGTGCACGGCTGCGTAGTTCCAGGTTGGCACCACTTTTCCATGCTCGGCTTTCGTCGCGTACCAGGATGGCGTGACATAGGCATCGGGGCCCATGAACACGGCCAGGCCGTGTCCGAGGACATCCGCCTGCCATTGCGGATTGGGTCTTGCGAGATGGCCGTAGAGCACCCCCATTTCGCCCTCGGTTTCATCAAGCAACAGCGGCAGGGGCGTTGCCATCGGCCCTGTCTCTGTCGCGGTGATGAAGTTCGCCAGATGACACTGGCGCATCATCTCATAGAGTTCGGACCTTTCGGAAACAACGAATGCTGGAGGCGTGTACATTTGGATCTCCGGTGACGTCTTCGGATTATCACATCCAACTGGCATCAAACGAAGGACCAGTTTCCGGCAAAAAGCATGGACCATTTGAGCCGTGACAGGCGGTGAAATTGGCCCGGGGATGTCTTATGTCGGCCCGCAGGTGTCGGCGTAGCGGCAGAGGGCGGACGGCGTTATCATGCCAGCACCGTCAGGAAGGATCGTTATGTCCAGACACCAGACCGTGACCGTAACATTGCCCGAAGATCTTCTCGACCTGATCCGCTCTAAGGTGGCGTCTGGGGACTATGCCAATGAAAGCCAGGTTGTTTCGGAAGGGCTGAGACTGCTCGCGTCAAACGAAGACGCGCTGGAGGACTGGCTTCGCGACGAGGTAGCGCCGACCTATGACAGGGCGATGGCCGAGCCTGAGAGCTTGCTGGATCTGGATGCAGCGTTTGATGGTATCCGCGAGGGGCTGAAGTCCGGCAAGGCTTCGGCTGCAGAATGAAATATCGGCTTCGCCTGACACGCGAGGCGAGACAGGATATCGACGCACTGGCGCGATACATCGCGGAGCGTGCGGTCCAGACAGTGGCTCTTGCCTATGTCGATCGATTGCAGGCATTTCTTGTCGCGACTCGCTCCGACCTCCCAAGCACAAATGCAATCCAAGGATGGCACGATGCGCACTAAGGTATGCGGTCTAAATTTGGCATGGGCACTGATCCAATTGCCTTGCAAAATAATAGTAACGGCTTCCGGCAACGGTATCTCGATTCAGTTGCGCAAGGTTATCTTGATTTATCGAGCTATCTGAGACGTTTCCGATTAATGCTAAATCAGGGGTGAGCGGTATAATCCATTGCGTTGGTACGTCAGGAACAATGTACTGGCCGCCTTCAGATACAACGACCCGCCAAGTCGAAACAGGCTTAAAGCGTTTATAGAACTCGTCAACGCTCTGCTGAATCCAAATGCCATTAAGGTGTCTGGTCGGCACGAAACCGCCGCTCCTAACAAAAACATAGTGGTCCCGCTCCAAATTCTCTTCTTGCTCCAATGTGAGTTCATCACCATCTAAGCCGACTAATTCAGTTTCCTGATCCCTCAATTGATTGAATCGGGATCTCACGTACCAAAGCGCAAAAAAATCATCAACACTGCGCCTATCCGGCCCTTGAACCAAGCCGCATCGTTTCGCGATAACGGCTTCTGCAGCTGCTTGAAATCTAATTTCTATATCTCGCATATATCCGGACTCAGATCGTTGATCCCAAGCCCTTCTGGCGCAGAAAATTTGGTCCTTGGGCTTTGCTTTGCGCGTTCGCCCCCAAGCAGATCATGCACCTGCAGTGTACCGCCGGCATCCGTGAATCTTGCGATGCACTTGGCTGGAAACACATGTTGCGACAACGTTAGCCCGCTGGGATTTCCCGGACGGGTCTTTGCCGGTTTGGACCATTTGGTTTCGTCTTCGTAGTCCGGTCGACCAGAGGCAATTGCTCCCGCAATGGCGGCTGCGGAATATTCTCCGCTCCGACTGTACACCTGAATAGTCCTAGTGAAATGCTTCGGTTTATTCATTGACTTTACAAGCCTCAATGATCAGCTGTTAGAATACGTCGCGCAGGTCGTTTTGGCACCACCCCTCAAGAGGCAGATATCCCATTGCCCCATCACCCCCGCGCCTTGATCGCCGCCTGGGCCGCCCAGAGCCTCGCAATCGGCACACGAAACGGCGAGCAGGAGACATGATCCAGGCCGACATCCTCGCAGAAGTCGATTGAGGTCGGGTCGCCGCCGTGTTCGCCGCAGATGCCGAGTTTCATGTCGGGGCGGGTGTTGCGGACACATCCGCCGTCAGCGAAATCCCGAGCGCCTTCATCACTGCAAGCGTGGTCTTGAGCGTCGGATTACCCTCGCTGGACAGCGTGGTCACCTCGGCAATCCCGGCCATGCCACTTGCTCTGGCGCAGACACCGAGTGCGTGCGCGATATAGTCTGCATTTCGGTCTTCAGCGCCTCATTGACGAAGACGGAAAGCGCTTCCGGTGAAGTGAGGTCTTCGGCTGGATCGTAGTCAGAAACACTCTCAGCCATCCCCTCACCCCCGCGCCTTGATCGCCGCCTGGGCCGCCGACAACCTCGCGATCGGCACGCGGAACGGCGAGCACGAGACATAATCCAGCCCGACATCCTCGCAGAAGTGGATCGAGGTCGGGTCGCCGCCGTGTTCGCCGCAGATGCCGAGTTTCATGTCGGGGCGGGTTTTGCGGCCGCGTTCGGCGGCGATGCGGATGAGTTCGCCGACACCGTCGAAATCCAGGGATACGAAGGGGTCCTGGATGATGATGCCCTTCTTCTGGTAGGTCGGAATGAAGCGGGCGGCGTCGTCGCGGGACATGCCGAAGGTGGTCTGGGTCAGGTCATTGGTGCCGAAGGAGAAGAATTCGGCGGCTTCGGCGATGATATGGGCGCGGATCGCGGCGCGGGGCAGCTCGATCATCGTGCCGACGAGATAGGAGATCTCGAGCTTTGCCTCGCCCATGACTTCAGCGGCGACCCGGTCGATGACGGCCTTGACGTAATCGAGCTCGGATCGCAGGCCGACCAGGGGCACCATGACCTCAGGGACCACGGGCGCGCCCGTTTCGCGGGCGGCGGCAACGGCTGCCTCGAAGATGGCGCGGGCCTGCATTTCGGCGATCTCGGGATAGGAGATGGCAAGACGGCAGCCGCGATGGCCGAGCATGGGGTTGAACTCGTGCAGGGCATCGATGCGGCGGCGCATGAAGCCGGGTTCCAGGCCCATGGCGTTTGCCACTTCCTCGATCTCGTCATCGCTCTTCGGCAGGAATTCGTGCAGCGGCGGGTCGAGCATGCGGATCGTCACCGGCAGGCCATGCATGATGGTGAAGAGCTCGGTGAAGTCAGAGCGCTGCATGGGCAAGAGCTTGTCGAGGGCCGCGCGGCGGCCGGCCTCGTCTTCGGCGAGGATCATTTCGCGCATCACATGGATGCGCTCACCCTCGAAGAACATGTGTTCGGTGCGGCAAAGGCCGATGCCTTCGGCGCCGAAGGAACGGGCGGCGCGGGCGTCGGCGGGCGTGTCTGCATTGGTGCGCACCGTCATGCGGCGGGTGCGGTCGGCCCATTGCATCAACTGGGCGAAATCGCCCGAGAGTTCCGGCTGGAGCATGGGCACTTCGCCCTTCAGTACCTGGCCGGAGGAGCCGTCGATGGTGATGATGTCGCCTTTGGTCAGCGTGACGCCCATGCCAACGAGCTTCTCATTGCGCAGGTCGACGCGCATGGTGCCGGCACCGGAGACGCAAGGGATGCCCATGCCGCGGGCAACGACGGCCGCATGGCTGGTCATGCCGCCACGGGTCGTCAGGATGCCCTGGGCTGCATGCATGCCGTGGATGTCTTCGGGGCTGGTTTCGACGCGGACGAGAATGACCTTGCGGCCTTCGCTTTCGGCTTCGACCGCCTCTTCCGCCGTAAACACGATGGCGCCGGTCGCCGCGCCCGGCGAGGCGGGCAGGCCCGAGCCGATGACATGGCGAGTGACGCGCGGGTCGATGGTCGGGTGCAGCAGCTGGTCGAGCGATGAGGGCTCGATGCGCATCACCGCCTCTTCCTCCGAGATCAGCCCTTCCGCCGCCATATCGACGGCGATCTTCATCGCGGCCTTGGTCGTGCGCTTGCCCGAGCGGGCCTGCAGCATCCAGAGCTTGCCGCGCTCGATTGTGAATTCGAGATCCTGCATGTCGCGGTAATGGGCTTCGAGCCGGTCGCAGATCGCGCAGAATTCGGCAAACGCCTCCGGCATCAGCTTTTCGAGCGAGGGCTTGTCGGAGCCTGAATCGATGCGGGCCGCCTCGGTGATCGATTGCGGCGTGCGGATGCCGGCAACGACGTCTTCGCCTTGCGCATTGACAAGGAATTCGCCGTAGAGTTCCTTGGCGCCCGTGGAAGGGTTCCGGGTGAAGGCGACGCCGGTGGCGGAGGTGGAGCCCAGGTTGCCGAAGACCATGGTCTGCACGGTGACGGATGTGCCCCAACCTTCGGGGATCGAATGCAGCATGCGATAGGTCTGGGCGCGCGGGTTCATCCAGCTGGAAAAGACCGCGCCGATCGCGCCCCAGAGCTGGACATGCGGATCCTGCGGAAAGGGCTCGCCCAGTTCCTGTTCCAGCACTTCCTTGTAGAGTTTCACGACCTGCTGCCACTCGGAGGCCGAGAGATCGGTGTCGAGTTCGTGGCCAAGCCTTGCCTTTTCGTCCTCCAGGATTTCCTCGAAGACCTCGTGATCGAGGCCCATAACGACATCGCCATACATCTGGATGAAGCGGCGATAGCTGTCCCAGGCGAAACGGGCGTCACCCGAATGCTCCGCGAGCGCCTCGACCGTGTGGTCGTTGAGGCCGAGATTGAGGACGGTGTCCATCATGCCGGGCATGGAGGTGCGCGAGCCGGAGCGGACGGACAAGAGAAGCGGCTGGCTGGTGTCGCCAAAGGCGCGGCCTGTTGCGGCCTCGATGCCGGATATGCCGCGGAGAACCTGGGTCTTCAGCTCGTCGGCGAGCGTCTTTCCACTCTTGTAGAAAAGGCCACAGGCATCTGACACGATCGTGAGGCCGGGCGGAACCGGCAGGCCAAGCGCCGCCATTTCGGCGAGATTGGCCCCCTTGCCTCCCAGCTGCTCGATCTCGGCCCTACTCCCCTCGGCCGCTCCTCCGCCGAAGGTGTAAACCCACTTGCGCATTGCCCTCTCCACCCGAACAGGCTTGTTTTTCCACCGTTTACAGCAATTGTGACGGATTGGAAATGTTCAACAGACAAGTTTATGCTGCAATGCATCATAATTGCGGCAGATCTCGCCTCGAAGGCTCACGCGGATGTGAAATTGCGTGGAGAGACGTGAAAGACAGATCTCGACGCGGCATTGTAAGCAAGGCCTACAAGTGCAGGGATAGATGGGGACCGAAATGACTGTTCACTGGACGCGGCGCCAGCTTTTGCGGCTGGCCGGAGCGGCAACACTGACCGGAGCGCTCACCGGAGCGCTGAGGGCGGAGGGGATCGAGACCCAGACCGCGCTTCCGGCGGCGCAGACGCCACAGCTGCCTTTCGGTCTGACGCGCCCAGTGCATGTCGGCGAGGTTTGCCTGCGGGCGAAGGATGTCGCGCGGCTCAAGGCCTATTACACCAGCATGCTGGGGCTCGACGTGCTGACGGATGCGCCCGATGCCGTGACGCTCGGGGCGGGCGGGACGCCGCTCCTGCATATCCTTGCCCGGCCGGATGCGACGCCCGAGGCGCCGGGCCAGGCCGGCCTTTATCATACCGCCTTCCTGATGCCTGACCGTGCCGATCTCGCCCGCTGGCTGGTGCATGTGGCCCGCAGCCAAATTCCGCTCACCGGCTTTGCCGATCACTCGGTGTCGGAAGCGGTTTATCTGACGGATCCCGAGGGCAATGGCGTCGAGGTCTATAGCGATCGCCCGCAGGAGACCTGGCTCTGGGCCGGCAATACGGTGACCATGGGCAGTCGTGAACTCAACATCGACGACATCTTCATCAAGACGAAGACGCGCACGGACCGCGACGAGTATACGACCGTCCCGGCCGCGTTGCGGATCGGTCACATCCATCTGAGGGTCGGCGGGCTGGAAACGGCGCGCGCCTTTTATGCCGATGGGCTTGGTCTGGACGTGGTGGCCGGCAGCGATCAGCGTGGCGCGACCTTTCTGTCGTCCGGCCGCTATCACCACCATATCGGCGCCAATATCTGGGAAAGCCGGGATGCCGGCCCGCGTCAGGACGCAATGACCGGGCTCGACTGGTTCTCGCTGCACACGAGTGATGAGGCGATCCTTGAAGGGCGCCGCGCAGATCTTCAGGCGAAGGGCTTTGCCGTCAGCGCCATCGAAGGCGGGTTCGAGGCGCTGGATCCCTGGGGCACAAGGGTCAGGCTCAAGCGGGTTTGACGTGCCAGGACCGGGCTGATGTTACAGGGTCATCACGCAATGCAATAAACGGTCACGCAAAATGACCAGACAAATCAATTGAGGGTGATGCGCTCCGGTCCAGCGTTTGCTAGTTGGCATTCTAGTAAATTGTAATCCGGAATCAAACATGACCCTGACCAGCCCGGTTTCACTGACTGAGATCCCGCAGAACAACCTTTACCAGAAGGGCGACGTCTTCGTTCTCTTCGGCGAATTGTTCGGTCGTGGCTATGTCACTGGCCTGCTCGACCAGGCCAAGAAGGCCGGCATGGAGATCATAGGGATCACCGTCGGTCGCCGTGACGAGAACAACAAGCTGCGTCCGCTGACCGACGAAGAGCTTGCCCAGGCGGAAGCCAATCTCGGTGGCCGGATCATCAATATTCCCGCCATGGCCGGCTTCGATCTTGATGCGCCCGAAGGCGAGAAGACACCGACGGACCTGCTTGCTTCGCTGACGCTGGAAAACTGGGAAACGGAAAAGCTCGACTGGGCGCATATCGAAAAGTGCCGCCAGGTTGGCGTGTCGCGTTTCCAGGATGCTGTTGCCAAGATCATGGGCGAGCTGGAAGGCATGATTGCCGATGGCCGGAATGTGCATTTCGCCCACACGATGGCCGGCGGCATTCCGAAGGCCAAGGTCTTCCTCGTTCTTGCCAACCGCATATACAAGGGCCGTGGCGCGCGCCACATGTCCTCTCAGGTGCTGCTCGACAGCGATCTCGGCAAGCTGATCCTGCAGAACTTCGACGAAGTCTCCGCCAACACGTTCCGTCACCTGATCGAGGGCAGCACTGCTATCCGCAACCGCATCGAAAAGAGCGGCGGCCAGGTGCGTTATTCGGCCTATGGCTATCACGGCACGGGCATCCTGATCGGCGACGAATATCGCTGGCAGACCTATACGAACTACACCCAGGGCTATGCCAAGATGAAGCTCGAGGCGATTGCCGAGGAGGCTTACGCTTCCGGCATCAAGGCGACCGTCTTCAACTGCCCTGAGATCCGCACCAACTCGTCCGATGTCTTCGCCGGCATTGAGCTGCCGCTTCTGCCGCTCCTGAAGGCGCTGAAGAAGGAAAATCCCGGCGCCCGCACCGAAAAGATCTGGGCCGACTGCGAGGCGCTGCTGGTCGAGGGTGCGACCGTCGAGGACGTGCTCAAGAAGATCGCGGACTTCCAGGCAAGCGACGTGATGATCCCGTTCTACGACTTCAACAACTGGCCGATGCCCAACAGCCAGGGCCAGTCCGACATCACCATCGGCACCTCGCAGGAGATTGCGCAGATGCACAAGGACGGCAAGGCGCTGATCTCGGACTATCTGAGCGTGCTCGTGGTCGAAGCAACCGGCGCGCTGATCTTTGGCGAAATGGCCAATCCGTCTGCGCCGGTGCTCTGGCTGAACCATGACATGGTCGCGCGGCAGATCAACAAGGCCGGCTGAGCGCGCGAAGCGAATAGGCAGTAGCCAAGGTCTGATGGTGCCGGGAGCTTCGCTTCCGGCATTTTTCGTTTCGCGAGGCCCCCTCCTTTGTCATCCTCGGGCTTGTCCCGAGGATCTACTGCCGCTGCTATTGGCTCGACCTTTCAGTCGGCTCCTTAAGCCTACAATCCATGGCAAGCCTTGGCAGATCCTCGGGACAAGCCCGAGGATGACGGCGTGTGTGGGCGGCGAGCACCAGCCTGAACCTGGCATAGGCCGTGAGCTGACCTGTCGAGACGCACGGTCTTTTCCGGGGGAGAACCAATCGGCCGCCGCAACGGCTGGACTTGGCACACCGATGCTGGCACGCACATGACTGGTCATCAGACAAATCGAGTCTCCCCGATGCATTTCCAGCCGCAGTATCGTGTCTATATCGCCTTCTTTCTGTTTGCCATGTGTACGGGATCGCTGTTCTCCCGGCTGCCCGACCTTCAGCTGCAACTCGGGGTCAACAAGGCCGAACTGGGGCTGACGCTGATCGGCATGGCGATCGGCTCGCTGATTTCGCTCACCCTCTCCTCGCCGCTGATCGTCCGGCTCGGGTCGCGCACGACGTTGGCCATCTGTCTGCTCGGCGTCATGGCGCTCTTGTCCCTCATCTCGCTTCTGCCGTCCGCCCCTCTCGTCTTTGCCACGCTCTTCGCCGTCGGACTTCTCGCCGGCGCTTTGGAGATCTGCCTTAATGTCGAGATCGGGCGGATCGAGGCGCAGGCCGGATTCGGCATCATGAACCGCGCGCATGGCTGCTGGAGCCTCGGCTTCTTCGTCACGGCGATCACTGCCTCGCTGGTCCGGCAGGCGGGGGTGACGATGCAGGTGCATATGCATGTGCTGCTGGGACTGATGTTCGTCATCGGTGCGATTACGATCGCGGGCATGAAGAATGCGCCTGTCCTCACCACCGCCGGAGCCGAGGACAAGGCACCGCATTTCGCGCTGCCGACGCTTTCGCTGCTGCCGCTCTGCATCATCGGCACTTCGGCCTTCCTGATCGAGGGTGCCGGCATCGACTGGTCGACGATCTACATGGAAGAAGTCTTCGACGTCTCGCCGTTCATTTCCGGATCAGGGCTGACGCTGTTTGCCTTCTTCATGGCGCTGGCACGCCTGACGGTAGACCCGGTCGTCGATCGCTACGGCGCACGGCTCGTCGGGCGGGTGTTGCTTTCGGTCGCAGCAGTAGGCATCGCCATGGCCTGGCTTGCACCGTCTCCGACGATTGCCCTTCTCGGCTTCGCTCTGATGGGCGCCGGCTGCAGCGCAGTCTATCCGATGGCGGTCTCGGCCGCGGCCCAACGCACCGATCGCCCCGCAGTCATCAATGTCGCGGCAATCGCGCAGATGGCCTTTGTCGTCTTTTTCCTCGGGCCGCCGCTTCTGGGCTTCGTGGCCGAGGCCTTCGGCATCCGCAACGCCTATCTCGTCTGCCTGCCCCTGGTGCTCGGATCGATCCTCGCCAGCGGCGCGCTGCCGGTTGGGCCTGCTCGGCGGCAGAAGCTGGCGGCTTGATTCAAGAGCGCGTCAGAAACGTCAACTCCTCCGGCGTCGGATCGCCGAAGATCTTGATGCCGAGCTTGGCGTCAGAGACATAAAGCAGGGCCCGCTTGCCGTCCTCGGAGTAAAGCACGCGGATCCAGCTTGTTTCGCAGGTCCGCGGCTCGCAAGCGCGGAACAGCTGCATGCGCTTGTCCTTGACCGCGACCTCCTCGGAGGCGAGCGCCACGTAACGCGGCTGGCGCACCAGGGCGCGCACCCAGAAGGGCAGCCCCGGCTGGCCCTTGAGCATCTCCATCAGGCTGTCGCGATGGGCCGGCGAGGTTGCCAGCACGCTCGGCAGGTAGTTGCCGGCGAGCGAGGGGGATGCGGTCTGGGCGTGGAGGGGGGCGGCGCTCACAGCCGCCAGGAGGCCAAGGGCGATGAGGTAGCGTTTCATACTACCTCCCTCTCGCGCAGGGCCTCCGCCGTCTGCAAATCAACGGAGACGAGCTGGCTGACGCCTTGCTCTGCCATGGTGACGCCGAAGAGGCGATTCATGCGAGCCATGGTGATGGGGTTGTGTGTGATGATGACGAAGCGGGTCTCGGTCGAGGCGGCCATTTCGTCCATCAGGTTGCAGTAGCGCTCGACATTGTGGTCGTCGAGCGGCGCGTCGACTTCGTCCAGCACGCAGATCGGCGCAGGGTTCGTCAGGAAGACGGCGAAGATCAGGGCCATGGCGGTCAGCGCCTGCTCGCCGCCCGACAGCAGCGTCATGGTCTGCGGTTTCTTGCCCGGCGGGCGGGCGAGGATTTCGAGGCCGGCTTCGAGCGGGTCGTCGCTTTCGATCAGCTGCAGTTCGGCGGTGCCGCCATTGAACAGATGGGTGAAGAGGCGTTGGAACTGCGCATTGACGACGTCAAAGGCGGCGATCAGCCGTTCGCGGCCTTCGCGGTTGAGGCTCTGGATGGCACCACGCAGCTTGCGGATCGCATCAATGATATCGTCGCGCTCCTTGATGAGGGCGGCGAGCTTGTCCGACAGTTCCTTCTGCTCTTCCTCGGCGCGCAGGTTGACGGCGCCGAGCCGCTCGCGCTCCATCTTCAGACGGTCGAGATTGCGCTCGACCTCGCGCAGGTCGCCGATCTCAGAGGGATCTTTCAGGCCCGTCAGGCGGAAGGCCTCATGCGGGCTGACATTCAGCGTATCACCGATACGGGTCTCGGCCTCGATGCGCCATTCGCGGGCAGAGACCAGACGCTCTTCGGCGCGGCCGCGCTTTTCTCTGCTTTCAGCGAGTTCAGCCAGGGCGGCTGCCGCCTTCTGGTCGGCCTCGCGCTGGCGGGTTTCTGCCTCGATCAGGCGATCGGCGGCATCGCGGCGGTCCTTCTCGGCCTTGTCGAGGGCGGTCATCAGATTGCGGCGCTTATCCTCAAATTCGTCGGGCGCCATTTCGAGATCAGTGATCTCGTCGCGGGCCTCGGCCTCACGCTCGCGCAGCGTTGCGATGTGTTCTTCCGCAGACTTGGCTCGGTTCTGCCAGTTCTGCTTTTCCTGGCGGATCGAGAGGATGCGGCGGCGGCGCATCTCGTCTTCGCGGGCCAGCCCCTCGAAACGGGCGCGCGCTTCGGCAAGCAGGCCCCGGTCGCGGCCGACAATAGCCTCGGCATCGCGCAGGCGGGCGTCGAGAGCAGAGAGGTCAGGCGTCTCCTCCATTTCGATGCGGGCGGTTTCTTCCTGCTCGACGATCTCCTCGATCTGGCCCTTCAGGCCGTTCACCGCCTCCTCGATCACCTCGCGGCGGCGGATGAGGTCGCCTGAGGCGCGTTCGGCCTGGGCAAGGGCATCGCGGGCTTCGGCCAGGCTTCGAACCGTCAGGCGGCTGCGGTCGCGGGCTTGCGTGAGGCGGGCTTCCTCGGTGCGGATGGCATCGGCGGCTTCGGCGAGACGATCCTCGGCCTCGACCATCTGGTCGCGGGCTTCCTCGGTTTCGATCTCGATTTCGGCAAGCCGGTTCTTCTGGGCCAAGCGCAGGGCGGCGGCACTCGGGGCATCGGCGCCGGTGACATGGCCGTCCCAGCGATAAACCGCACCATCGCGGGTGACGAGGCGCTGGCCGGGGGCGAGTTTGGGCATCAGGGCAAGCGCTTCGGCTTCCTCGACCACGCCGATCTGGCGGAGTGCCCGGGTAAGCGCTGCGGGTGCGCGGACATGGGTGATCAGGGGCTTCGCGCCTGACGGCAGGCTTGGGTCCCCTGCCCCGTCGCCATTGCCGTGCCAGTGGGCGGGGGCCGTGGGATCGAGCGCGCTGTCGAGATCGTCGCCGAGGGCGGCGCCGAGGGCGGTTTCATAACCGCGATCGACGGAGAGTTCGTCGGCGACCGGTGGGAAGTCGCCCGTCGTGGTGCTCGCGAGGATACGGGCAATGGTGCGGGCTTCGGTTTCAAGACCGTTGACGCGGGCACGGGCTGCTTCGAGCGGCTGGCGCAGATGGCTTTCGGTGCGGCGGGCTTCGGTTAGCGCCGCCTCGGCCTCCATCGCCGCACTCTCGGCGTCAGCGACGGCCTGTTCGGCGATCTCGACCATTTCGCGCTTTTCGTCCGGATCAGGCAAGGCTGCTATGCGGTCG
Organism: Agrobacterium sp. MA01; assembly: GCF_009650195.1. Lineage (NCBI taxonomy): Bacteria > Pseudomonadati > Pseudomonadota > Alphaproteobacteria > Hyphomicrobiales > Rhizobiaceae > Agrobacterium > Agrobacterium sp. MA01. Next base: position 862,240 of record NZ_CP045854.1, on the reverse strand, counting down.
GAGATGTCGGAGAGTTCACGGGAAGCTTCGGAGACCTGACGCTCCAGCCTTGCGCGGCGCTCCGTGAGGTCGCGGATGGCACGTTCCAGCTGGTTGCGGCCGGCAGCGGCTTCGGCGCGTTCGGCGGTCAGGCGGGTGAAGTCGCGTTCGCTATCGGCAAGCGTTGCAGCAGCGGCGTCGAAGGTCTCCTTCGCCTCCTCACCGAAGCGGCCGGCATCGGCGAGGATTTCCTCGAGTTCGGCTTCTTCCTCGGAAAGACGGGAAATGACCTCGGCATTCTCAGAGACGAGGCGTTCCTCACGGCGGATGTCTTCATCGAGCTGGGCAAGGCGGCGGGTGAGCTCATCGCGGCGACGGAGAATCCGGTTTGCTTCTTCGTCGAGTTGGCTGCGGGCGATCTGCAGGCGCTGCAAGGCGGCGGCGCATTTTGCCTCCTCCTCGCGCAGTTCCGGCATCTTCAGGCTTGCGATGGCCTGGAGCTTGGCCGCCTCCATCTGGTGGTTCGCCTTTTCCGCGACCGTGGACATGGCCTGGTTCAAGGCGCTCTCGGCCTCGCCTTCAGCCTGCTTGGCCTGCGACCAGCGGATATGCAGGAGCATGGCGTCATGGGCGCGGATGTCGGCCGACAGTTGCTTGAAACGGTTGGCCTGCCGGGCCTGGCGCTTGAGGCTCTCGATCTGGCTTTCGAGCTGGGCGGTGATGTCTTCCAGACGCTCGAGATTGGTTTCCGCCGCACGCAGCCTGAGTTCCGCCTCGTGGCGGCGGGAATGCAGGCCGGAAATGCCAGCGGCTTCTTCGAGCAATTGCCGCCGCGCCTGGGGTTTGGCCGAAATCAGTTCGCCGATACGACCCTGGCCGACCATGGAAGGCGAGCGAGCCCCCGTCGAGGCATCGGCAAACAAAAGCTGCACATCCTTGGCGCGGGCCTCCTTGCCGTTGATGCGATAGACCGAACCATTGCCGCGCTCGATGCGGCGGGTCACCTGGATCTCATCGGCATCGTTGAAGGCCGCCGGTGCCGTGCGGTCGGAATTGTCGAGATAGAGGCCGACTTCGGCCGAGTTGCGTGCAGGACGATTGCCGGAACCGGAGAAGATCACGTCGTCCATGCCCGAGGCGCGCATGTTCTTGTAGGAATTCTCGCCCATCACCCAGCGCAGGGCCTCGACGAGGTTCGACTTGCCGCAGCCGTTCGGCCCGACGATGCCGGTGAGGCCCCGTTCGATGACGAATTCGGAGGGTTCGACGAAGGACTTGAAGCCGACAACGCGGAGGCGGTTGAATTTCATGGCGCCACGCTCCGGCGAAGCAACGCACGAAAAACGGGCGCACGGGTTTCCCCGGCGCCCGTCGTCAGAACGGATCGTCGATCAGAGCATGCTGTCGATGAGGGCCGACATGGAGTCAACCGACATGTCCCCCGAATAGGCCTTGCCATTGATCAGGAAGGTCGGGGTCGACTGGACACCGAATTCCTGGGCGCCGCGGTCGCGGACTGCCGACACATCACCGGCAAGCTGGGCGTTCGTCAAGCAGGCGTCGAAGCTCTCCTGTGTAAAACCGGCAAGCTTGGACATTTGCAGCATGGCATTGCGCACGTCACCGTCGGCCGGCGCGGCCCAGGCGGACTGCTGCTTGAGAAGCGTGGAGACGAAGGGGAAGTAGCGCTCTTCGGTCGTGCAACGCGCCAGCATGAAGGCCGCCAGCGATGCGGTGTCCTGCGGGAACGGGAATTCGCGCACGACGAAATAGACCTTGCCGGTGTCGACATAACGCGCCTTGATTTCGTCGAAGGTGCGAACGTGGAAGTTTGCACAATGCGAGCAGGTCATCGACATGTATTCGATGATCTTGACCGGCGCGTTCGGGTCACCGAGCGCCATTTCCTTCAGCGGGCCGGGCTTCAATGCCTCTTCCATGTCGACGTCGCGATCGGCAGTCGGGATCTCGGCAGAGGTCGTCGAGGCGGTCGTCTCGTTGCTGACAGCGGGTTTGGGCTCGGCACTGGCGGCCTTGTCTTCTGCGTCGCTGCAGGCAGTGAGTGCCAGACCGACGGCGGCAATGGCGATACCGCCGAGGAGGCGGCGCTTGGTGATCGAGAGTTCGGATGTCGACATGGGTCAGTTACCTGCGTTGCAAGGATCTTGGATGGCTTCACCGTTATAACGGCAAAAGGCGCCAAACAAGGCAGGCTCCCCCCTGAAAAATCAAAGATCCGTGACCTTTTAACCGTAGCCACGGCAAAATTGCCGAGACCGGCAAGTCATGTGCCTGCCGGTCCGGTGTCACTTTAAGGTGCGTTTTCAGCGAACCACGGGACGGCTCACCAGCGACTGCACCGTGTAAACGAGGATCGTGATGCCGATGGCCCCCATGGCGGCGACGCCGAGCAGCACGATGATATCGACGGGACCGCCGATGTCACCAAAGCCGGAGCGGGTGACGGCCTGGACGAACCAGACGGCGCCGATCGCGCCGAGCGGCATGGCAAGCTGGGCCAGCAGGAACTTCTTCCAGGAGACCTGGCGATCGCGGATCAGCACGTAAAGATAGGCGAGCGTGATCACGGCTGCAACCGCGACCATGACCCAGAACAGGGTATGGCCGAAGATCTCTTCGAGAACCGCGACGATCATTCCGACAGTCATGTCCTTCATGGCATCCTCCTCAGGCGCGACCGCGCAGCATGGCGTTATAGGTGGGTTTCAAGGCGATCTCCTTCATCAGCCAGGAAATCCAGAGCTCTTCCAGCGGGGCGATCAGTCCGGGGAAGGACGGGACGAGATTGTCCTTGTAGTCGAACTCGACCAGCATCGCCGAGCCGATGCGGGTGATCAGCGGGCAGGACGTATAGCCATCGTAACTTTCCTTGCTCTCGCGCCCCTCGATCTGGGCGACGAGCTGGTCGACGGCGACGGGCACCTGCCATTTGACGCTGGCCGCCGTCTTGCCCTTCGGCACGCCGGCGATGTCGCCGACCGCGAAGACCTCGGGATAACGCATGTGGCGCAGGGTGTGCTTGTCGACCTCGACCCAGCCCTGGCCCACCCATTTGTCGGCCCAGGGCAGCGGGCTGTTCAGGATGACATCGGGCGCCCGCATCGGCGGGATGACATTGGTGAAGTCATAGCCGAGTTCCTTGTCGCCTTCCGGCGTGGTGAAGGTGGCGATCTTGCGCACGGGATCGATCTTCTTCATCACGTGTTCGTAGACCGTGTCGATGCCACGCTCCTCATAGAGCATGCGCACTTTTTCGGAGACGATCGGCACCCCGAAAAGCGCCTTGTTGTGGGCAGCATAGACGATCTTGGAGTTGCTGCGGGTACCCTTGCGGGTCAGGTAGTCCTCGGTGAGGAAGGTGTATTTCAGCGGGGCGCCGGCGCATTTCATCTCGGTCGCCGGGCGCGAGAAGAGGGCAAGACCGCCCTTGTCGGTGAAGCGGTCCATCTCCGCCCAGGTCTTCTCGGCGTAATCAGGGCCCGCATAGACAGAACCGATGCCGTCCTTGCCGATCAGGTCGAGCGACATGCCTTCGATGGCTGCGTAGTCGAGCTTGAGACCGGTTGCGACGAACAGGAAATCGTATTCGATCGCCTTGCCGCTCTCCGTCACCACCTTCTTGCCGTCGGGATCAACTTCCGCCGCACCTTCCTCGATCCATTCGACGCCGGAAGGCAGCCAGTCGGCCGTGCCGGACACGGAATAGGACGCGGGCTTGAGGCCTGCGGCGATCAGCGTGAAGCCCGGCTGGTACCAATGCTGCTTGCGCGGATCGAGAATGGTGATCCTGGCGCCGTCGAGTCGGTTGGACAACTGGTTGGCAAGCGCCGTTCCGGCCGCACCCGCACCGAGGATCAGAATTCGGGCATTGGTCTTGACGGGTTGTGCCGTCGCGCTGTGCAAAGGTGCCGCGGCCAGTGCCGCACCGCCGGCCGCCAGACCAAAAAATTGTCGTCTGCTGGTTTTCATTGCTTCCTCCCACGGGGTCCCGCAGGTGCCCCCTTGCCTGTTCTGGATAACGCCTCGCCGACACAGCATCGCCTACGGCTGGGCCTCCCAACGCTGATCGTTAAATATATATACTATTTCGTATCTTCGATGCAACGTAGTTATTGAGATTTCACACTAGACTGTCGTCGGGGATTTCCCTGCCCGCGCATTGCCGCGGGATCATCAGGCCTGTAACAATTCATCGCGGATGACCGATGAAGACGGCAAAGACCCAAACTTGGCCGGTCCAGTCGCGTTTGAGTTATTCTAACAAGACCTTAACGTGCCCTAGAGATTTCAGCTCGATCACAGTCAGAGTTCCTTTTCCCATGACGTTGCCGAAGAGCCGGGAGACTTTCTCTCTCGCTGCCCATAATCTGAGCCTTGCCCTTGCCACCTTTTGCGTGGCGTTGTCCGTGGGCGGAGCCCTGGCGCAGCAATCCCAAAACGTTGCGCCGCGGACGGGCAGCGCATCGATCGACGAGGTCGAGACCAAGCGAGAAGCCTTGTTCGGCCGGATGATGGCAGCACCCGACGATCTCGACACCGCTTTCGAATATGCAGCGCTGTCCTCCGAGGCCGGCGATCTGGAAGGGGCGATCTCGACGCTCGAACGTATGCTGATCTACGCGCCCGGCCTGCCACGGCTGCAGCTTGAACTCGGCGTTCTCTATTATCGCCTCGGCGCCTACGAGACCGCTCGGCAGTATTTCGACGCGGCGAAGTCCGCAGGCGACATGCCGCCGGAGGTCTCCGCCAAGGTCGACCAGTATCTTTCGGCCATCGACCAGCGCGGCGCCCCCTCGCAATTCTCCGGCATGATCAGGACCGGCATCCGCTATCAGAGCAATGCCAATGCGGGCCCGGGCAATTCGACGGTGACGCTGAATGGCCTCTCCTACACACTGGACGGCTTGAGCGTCGCCGGCGAGGACTTCAACGGCTTCGTCAATGGCGGGCTGCGTTATCGCCATGACACCGATATCCAGGGACTATCGCTGGAGGCAGGCCTTTCCGGCTATGCCGCCGGCTACCGCGACCGCAACACACTGAACACGGCTGCGGTCGAGGCCTATGCCGGCCCGGTCTTCGATCTTGGACGTTTCGGGCTCGACGACCGGACGCTCTCCGTCCTCCTGACCACCAGCGGCGTTCTGATCGAGGGTGACCGGTATATGGCATCCGCGGGGGTCTCGACGACGATCGACTGGCAAGTGACACCGGTCGACAGTCTCTCTGGCAGCCTGCAATACCGCTATGAGGATTTTTCCAACACCAAGTCCCGCCGGACCGCAAATCTGCAGAGCGGCCATCGTTTCGACGGCCAGTTTTCCTGGTCGCACAATCTCACCGAAGACTTCAGCCTGACGGGGCGCATTCTTGCGACCCGGCGCGACGCGGAGGTGGGTTACCTGTCCTCCAGCGAACTGGGCGGGGCGATCTCCGGTACCTATCGCTATGCCGCCCTTATCGGCGACGGGCCGGCCTGGATCACCGGGGTGGAAGCGGCCGTCGCCGGACGCGGCTACGACGATCCCGACAGCATGATCAATTCGGCGACGCGTCAGCGAGACACCGACTTCAGCCTCAACCTGCGCCAGATCGTGCCGTTCAACGAGCGCGTGGCGCTCGTCGCAGAGGCCGGCTACCGCAAGGTCTGGTCGAACTATGACATCAAGAGCTTTGACAACATCTCGCTGTCGATCGGCATCCAGTCCGCGTTCTAGGAGCATCACGATGAAGCCAAACACCCGTCATGCCCTGCTGGCCGCATCCGCGGCACTCTTCGTTGTCGTGGCGTTTCCCGTCAGCGCAGAGACCGATGTCGCTGGCGTCACCGCGGCGGTCAATCCCGATGCAAGCACCATCGACCGCGCTGGCAAGACGCGCCTGATCTCGCTCGGCGACCCCGTGATCCGCAATCACCGCATCGAGACGAGTGGTGCCGGCCTTGTGCAGATCCTTCTGGCCGACGGCACCTCATTCACGGTCGGTCCGAACTCGTCCGTGGTGATCGACAGCTTCGTCTATGATCCGGAGAAGAACACGGCTGCGCTGGCGGCAACGATGAGCAAGGGGGCGCTGCGCTTCATCGGCGGCAAGGCATCGAAGGCGAGCGGCAATGTAACGATCAAGACGCCGATCGGCACGGCCGGCATTCGCGGCGCGGTGGTCGACATCAACCTCAGCGGCCAGACGCCCGACGGCCAGTCCCTGCCACCGCACATGACGCTGGTCTATGGCAAGGAAGTGCAGCTCACCGGCAATGGCGCGCCGCAGCGACTGTTCAAACAGGGCTTCTCCATCGTTGCCGGCGACGGACAGCCGCGCGTCCAGCGCACCCCGCCGCAATGGGTGAGCGGGCTGCAGCAGGTGCTCGCCGGCCGGCCTGGCCAGAGCGGTGGCGCGAGCAATGCGCCGACGGAGCAGACAGTGGCCAGCAGCCCGGTTGCCGAGAGCAATTCCGCCCAGTTGCCTTCGGATAACGCCATCCCCGTGCCAACACCGCGCCCGATCGTGACGACACCGGTCGAAGATGTGGCGAGTGCGTCGCAGCGGGATGTGGGGACAAGGCCGCAGGTGCCGGGCAGCGATGGAAACAATAGCGGCGGTGCCGACACAGAGATTGCCGTTTCCGTGCTCTCGCCCAAGGAAGTGGCTGGAGGCGGTGGCTCCAGTGGGCTAAGGCTGACTGCATCGCGCGGGACACTCACCCGAAACGCCGATGGGACGCTAAGCGGAGCCGATGGCGACAGTAACCGCTTCACCCTGCCGGCGTTGAGCTCAACCAGCGTGCTGACGGAGCGAAGCGTGTCCGCCTCGGTCAACGGGACACCCGTGACCGGTACGGCCTATACCGGAAGCGGAGGTTTCTTCACCTACATGCTGACGGCCGGCAGCGGCGATCCCGAAGCGTTTTATGTCATCGGCGGTACGCCGGCAAATGCGACCAAAACGCTGTCTACGGGGCAGATCCTGGCTTACGTGCTGGAACCGGATCTACTTGCTGCGTTGACGAATGTTGAAGGCACGACCATCCCGTTCACCGGCAGCTTCATCGGTGGCAATGAAGCCGTAGTGAGCGACCTTCTCGTTGGTGGTACCAGCGGTGGAAGCGGCGCGACCATCGGACGTGCGCTGCAGGCCTCGCTCAGCATCAGCGGCACAGGTGCCGGGCAGACGAGTGCGATTAATGTGTTCAGCGGGAGTTTCGATGCGCTAGATGGCGGAGGCTATGGCCTCGTCGCCTCGACGGCGGGATCAAGCCGGTCCAATGCTATCAATTCCGCCGTGAACAGCCAAGGCAAGGCCGGGAGTATCGGCTCCACCGCCGGGAAGGATCACTTCCTCGGTACAAACGGCGAGTACCTGGTGATTGGATCGGGATCGATCGGCGAGATCGGCTTCGACTATGATGCTCCCGAGTTCGAAGGATATGAGCAAGTTCATGTGGCCAGCCGCGATGATGCCGCAACGATCGGCTCCAGTCGGACATTCGGTGGCCAGGCAATGAGCGGCTTCTCCTCCGCCGTGATCCGGCAGTGGGGCAGCAACAATCTGACGCGCGGCAGCTTCAGCCTCAACTTCGACAATGCTGCGGGCACATTCACCGGGGGCATCAGCACGGGCGGCGGCAGCTACTTCGCCGAATTCTACGGAGAAGCCGACCGATCCTATTTGTCCGACCAAGTGATTGCCGGAACCAATTCAAAGGACGGCGCCTATATGGTGTCGTCTGCCGTGGTGCCGGCGAAGATCTTCAACAACAGTACCAGCTCCACAATCTGCAATGCCTGTGAATTCATGACGTGGGGCTGGTGGGGTCGCAATGTCTATGGAGAAGTCAACTACACGGTCCATCTCGGCAACTGGATCATCGGCAAGCAGCCTGAGAACAGCGCCTTGCCGACCTCCGGCACCGCCACCTATAACGGCAATGCCGTAGGGACGGTCGTCAATGGCAGTGCCCAATATATCGCTACGGGGACAATGACCTCGACGATGGATTTCGGCGCGCGGTCAGGGACAGTTGCTGTGTCCAACTATGACAGCAAGAGCTTCAGCGCCGGGGTGAACTTCGGCAGCGGCGCGGCGACTTTCAGCGGCAACGTGACGAGCGGCGTTACCTCGGGCAGCGTCACCGGCGCCTTCGCCGCCAACGGCACCGATCCCGTCAAGGGCATCATGGGCAACTTCACGGTAACGGACGGCAGCTGGGAGTCGACCGGGATCTTCGCGGGCAGCACGACAGGCGTCGTTCCGTGACGAAGGCAGCCGGAGGCCTGCGCCCCGAACAGAGACAAGGGCGGCCGACATCACGCCGCCTGTCTTCCTCGCAGCGCCGCAAGTTCGGCGTCGTGCTGGTCGGCCTTGCCGCACTCATGATGGTCATTCTCGGCCACGCAGCTTTCTCCTCCCAGGCCTTTCGGCTCACGGCGCTGGTCTTCGACACCTATCAGGTGATGAAACCGCGTGACGCGACTGATCCACCGGTTGCGGTCATCGACATCGACGAAGTGTCGATCGGCAAGCTCGGACAATGGCCCTGGTCGCGCGGCACTGTGGCCGAGATGGTGACCAAGGCAAGCGGTCTTGGCGCGGCAGCCATCGGCTTCGACATCGTGTTTTCCGAGCCGGACCGGACGGCACCGGCGCGGCTCGTCGAGGCGATGCGGCGCCAGGGGATCGCCATCGACATCGGCGCCGACCTGCCGGACCCGGACGCCCAGCTGGCCGACGCGGTCGCCTCGAACGCCGTGGCGCTCGGGATCGCGCTCAGCAACGAGACCACCGCGCCGGCACCGGAGCCGAAGGCGGGGTTCTCGTTTCTCGGACCTGATCCGCGGGCGCGGCTCACACCCTATTCAGGCGGCTTGTCCAACCTCTCCGCGTTGACCGAACGCGCAACCGCGATGGGCTATTTTTCCTTCCCGCCGACGCCTGACAACATCATTCGCACCTTCCCACTCGTCTCCATGAGCGGCGACCGGCTCTACCCGGCCCTTTCGATCGAGGCGCTGAGGATCGCACAAGAGGAGGGCTCCTTCATCCTGCGCTCCGCCGGCACGGAAGACGGCTCGGCCTTCACCGACTTGAGGGTCGGGGCGCTCGATGTGCCGCTCTCGGCCGACGGCGAGATCTGGATCTACTATTCCGGCCTTCCGAACATGCCGGTGATTTCCGCCGCCGATCTCTTCGATCCGGAGAAGGCCGAAACATTGGCAGGGCTGATCCAGGGACGCATCATGCTGGTCGGCACAAGTGCGGTGGGTCTGCGCGATATCGTGGCGACCCCGGTCGACCCCGCCATGCCGGGCGTGAAGGTGCATGCCGAGATCATCGACCAGATCGCCAGCGGGGTATTCCTGCAGCGGCCCGACTGGATCATCGGGGCGGAACGGGCGGCAGCTGTTATCGTCGGCCTGATCCTGCTGACGGTCCTTGCAACAGCCGCGCCGGCCGTTTCGGTGGTGACGGGCCTGCTGCTGGCCGGACTTGTCGCCAGCGGATCCTGGCTTGCCTTTTCCCGGGCGTTCACGCTTTTCGATCCGTTGCTACCACTTTTCGCCCTCGGCGCGGTGTTGCTGACAGCGTTGCCGCTGCTCCTGATGCTCACCCATCGGGAGAAACGCTTCGTACGTGAAAGCTTCGGACGCTATCTGTCGCCGACCCTGGTCGAACGCCTGTCTGAAAACCCGGAAGGTCTTACGCTGGGCGGCGAGGACCGCGAACTCACCATTCTCTTTTCCGACATCAGAGGCTTTACCGGCCTCTCCGAAAAATTGACGCCGACCGAGCTCACCGGGCTGCTCAACAACTTCCTGACGCCCATGACCGACGTGCTTTTGGAGCGCGAGGCGACGATCGACAAATATATCGGCGATGCGATCATGGCCTTCTGGAACGCGCCGCTCGACATTGCGGAGCATCCGCAGAAAGCCTGTCTCGCCGCGCTCGACATGGTCTCAGCCCTCGACCGGCTCAACCGCGAGAGCGGCATGAACCTCAAGATCGGCATCGGTCTCAACTCCGGCATGGCCTGTGTCGGCAATCTCGGCTCCGACCAACGCTTCAGCTATTCCTGCCTCGGCGACAGCGTCAATCTTGCGTCGCGCGTCGAGGGCATGACCAAGCTTTACGAGGTCTCGATCCTGGTGACGGAGGATGTCAGAGCGCGGACGAAAGGGCTGGTCTTCGCCGAAGTCGACCGGGTGCGTGTCGTGGGGCGGCAGGCGCCGGTGACGCTGCATGCCTTGATCGGCAGTGCGGATGAAGCGGCGTCGGAACAGACGGACCTGCTGGCCGCCCATGTCGCCTTCATCAGCGCCTGGCAAACGGGCGATTTTTCGGCTGCACGCGAGTTGCTGAAAGACCTGCTTGTCCTGCCGCCAAACCGGCTCTCCGGCACCCATGCGCTCTACCGGGAAAGGCTGTCAGAACTCCCCGATACAGCTCCAGAAGACTGGGATGCCGTGTTTACCGCCAGCCGCAAGTAAAGGTTCTCACTCGTGCAGCGACTGCACCACGCGGTTGGCAATGGTGAGCCGCTCGGCGAGCGTGGTTGCGCAGAGGCGGTGGACGAGGAGTGCGAGCTCAGGGTCTGCCTGTTCCAGATAACGCAGCTGGCGCCGGGCGAGGCGATAGACGGTCGAGGGCACGTCAGCCACGACGTCGGCCGTGCGTGGTCCACCGCGATAGATGGCAATCTCGCCGAGCACGACGCCGGGCTTGACGGTTCTCAAACGCAGGCGCTTGCCGTTGGCGAGCACGGCCTCGACCTTGGCGCGGCCGGTCCAGAGCAGGAAGAGATCCTCTCCCGGTTCCCCCGCCCGTATGAAACGGTCACCCGGCTGGAGGCGGATTTCCTCCATCGAGGCGACCAGGTCCTTCAGCCGTGCGCTCGGACCAATGGTCTGGGCGAAATAGTCCTCGATATCCTGCCAGGTCTCTTCGCGGGCGATGTCTTGCAGTAGATTTTGCTCGCAATATTCGATGGCATGATCAAGATCGGGCTCGAGACGGAGGGCGAGGCCATGTGGCTCGCCGAGACCATTGCGGCGGAGCGTAGCCTGGCTCTCGGATGACAGACCACTGAGGAGCAATTCAGCGCCAGCGTCTGCCAAGAGGTTGCGGATCTTGACGAAAGCAGCGGCTGCCGCAGCGTCCATGCCGCTGACGCGGCGGAAATCGACGATTGCATGGCGCAGCACGGGACGATGCTGGTCCTGCAAACGCCGGCGCACAGCCGCGACCACCTGTTCCGCCGTCCCGAAGAACAGATACTCCTGGAGCTCCAGCACCTGGACCTGATCACCAACCGCTTCCAGATGGGTTGTCTCGACGGGCGGGCGATCCGTGCTGCTGCGGCGAGCATGCAGGGACGTGTCGCTGCGGATGACCGACAATCGCGCATAGTTGTAGACGAAGGACAGGATGGCGAGCGCAAGGCCTATCATCATGCCGGTCAGGAAGCCGAAGACCAGCATGCAGAAGGGAATGGTGAGAATAACCAGCCATTCGTTGCGCGGAAGTTGGCGGCGCGCTCCCCAGAGCCATTCCTCCGCCATGTCATAGCCCAGTGTGATCATAAGGCCGGCAGCCACGAAGGTAGGCATGGCACCGGCGAGTTGTCCGGCAAAGGGCAGCATCAAGACCAGTACTAGCGTTGTTGCTAAGCCTGGAAGGCGGCTTACACCGCCCATGCGGGTCGCAAGCAGTGTCATGCTCATGCTGCTGAACCCCGGCGCACCGCCGAAGCCGCCAACCAAGAGATTGGCGAGCCCGGTGGTGCGCAATTCGCTATCGGCGTCGATCTCGCGTCGCGTGGCGACCTCCTGGCCACTCGTGTTCAGAAGAAGCCCGACCATACTGAGAAGCACGACGGAAGCGATGGCGGGCGCTGCGTGAATAACGGCAGACCAATCGGCATGCGTGAAGATGGCGATGGGCGACGGCAGTTCGAGGCCGGCCTCAGCCGGCAGGGCGGGCAGCCAGTGGAAGCTCCGCGCTGTTTCAGCGTGCACGCCGAGGCCGATTAGCATCAGGTAAAAGAGGACTGCAGCCGCCAGCATGATGCCGGGGGCGACCAGCGGGCTCGAAGATCGGCGAAGCGCAAAGTTTAAAATGAAAGCGAAGATCAGGGCAATGTGCAGATTTGCGATCGCCTGACGGCCATCCACCGTCGTGAACAAGTCGATGACCGGATACCCCGCGACAAGCATGTTTACGGCCCCCTGGATCATCAGGCATCCGGACCCCGCCAGGAACCCGGCAATGACCGAGAAGGGCATGAAACGGACGAGCTTGCCGAAGCCGAATGCGCCCGACAGCACGAAGACGAGACCGGTTGCGACCGCACTGGCGCCGAGGACGGCGAAGGCGGTCATGATGCGCACATCTTCCGGCGCATCCATCAACGAGGGAGAGGCCAGTGCGGCTGCAATCGCGGCAGCCAGAATAGCAACATTCGGCTTGCGCACCTGGCCGATGCTCGTCGGGTAACGACTGCCGAGCGCGATGACGAGCGTGAGCAGGACGCTGGACATCAGGATTGCGCCGACGCCCATGCCGAAGCCGGCGGAGACGGAGCCGGTGAAGATGAGGGCGGCAAAGGCGATACTTGTACCGAGGCCATCGATGCCGGCAATCACCGCGAACAGCAGCGGCGCAATGAGACCGGTGAGCCTCGCCATGTGAGGGCGCATGGATCTCTCCGGCGCAGTCTCGGCCGGCAGTCTGTCCGGCTTTTGCGGAAACGATGCGTCCTGTAGCGTCACGAGCGTCTACGTCCTTACTCGTGCAGCGACTGCACCACGCGGTTGGCAATGGTGAGCCGCTCGGCGAGCGTGGTTGCGCAGAGGCGGTGGACGAGAAGCGCCAGCTCGGGGTCTGCCTGTTCGAGATAACGCAGCTGGCGCCGGGCCAGGCGATAGACGGTCGAGGGCACGTCAGCCACGACGTCGGCCGTGCGTGGTCCACCGCGATAGATGGCAATCTCGCCGAGCACGACGCCGGGCTTGACGGTTCTCAAACGCAGGCGCTTGCCGTTGGCGAGCACGGCCTCGACCTTGGCGCGGCCGGTCCAGAGCAGGAAGAGATCCTCTCCCGGTTCCCCCGCCCGTATGAAACGGTCACCCGGCTGGAGGCGGATTTCCTCCATCGAGGCGACCAGGTCCTTCAGCCGTGCGCTCGGACCAATGGTCTGGACGAAATAATCCTCGATATCCTGCCAGGTCTCTTCGCGACTTATGGTGGCGATCAGCCGTTCCTCGCAGCGCTCCAGGGCATGGTCGAGGTCACGTTCGCGGCCGACCGAAAGATCGGAGACGAAATCGATGCCGTTTCTCGCCAGAGCCTGCTCGATCTCAGGCGAGAGGCTGCTGAAGACGAGCTCGACCTCGCTGCCGGCCAGGAGGTTGCGGATCTTCACGAAGGTGGCGGCAGCGGCCGCATCCATGCCGCTGACGCGGCGGAAATCGATGACGACGAAGCGCAGCGACAGGCGGCTGCGATCCTGCTGGCGGCGGCGGATCGCCTCGATGATCTGTTCCGCCGTGCCGAAGAACAGGAATTCCTGCAGTTCGAGCACCTGGACCTGCTCACCCTCCAGTTCGATCAGGCTGTTTTCTGCCGGAGGGCGGTCGATGCTGCTCTTGCGTTCACGCAGCGAGGCATTGACGCGGATCACCGAAAGGCGGGCATAGTTGTAGACGAAGCTGGCGATGGACAGCGCAAGTCCAAGCGCCATGCCGCCCATGAAGCCGAAGGCGGCCATGCCGAGGGGAATGGCGAGGACGACCAGCCACTCCATGCGCGGCAGTTGGGTGCGCGTGCGCCACAGCCAGTCCTGGATCAGCTCGACGCCGAGTGCGATCATCAGGCCGGCGGCCACAAAAGTCGGCATGGCGCCGGCCAGCTCGCCGGCAAAGGGCAGCATCAGCGCCAGCATCAGGGCAGTCGCGATACCGACGGAACGGGCCTTCGCCCCCATGCGGTTTGCGAGCAGTGTCATCGACAGGCCGGTGAAGCCGGGCGCACCGCCGAAGCCGCCGGCGACGATATTGGCAATGCCGGTCGTGCGCAGTTCGGCATCGGCGTCGATTTCCTGGCGGGTCGCGACTTCGAGACCGCTGGTGTTGAGAAGCAGCCCGACCATGCCGAGCAGCGCGACGGAAATGATCGCCGGCAGGACCTGCAGGACAACGGACCAATTGGCAGTGGAAAGGATTTCAAGCGGTTGCGGGAGGGCAAAGCCCGGCCCTGAGGGCATGGCAGGCAGCCATTGCATTGCCCTCGCCTGCTCGCTGTCGACCCCGATCACCGCCAGCATCGCGTAGAACAGGGCGCCGCCACCGATAAGCACCAGCGGCATGGTCAGTGGGCTCGTCGAGCGCCTGATGGCAAAGACCATGACGATGGCGAAGACGACGGCGACATAGAGATTGGCGACCGCCTGCTGCCTCTCGGGGCGGACGAGAAGATCGACGAGGTTGCGGTCGCCAATGATCATCATGACGGCGCCCTGGATGAGCAGCCAGCCCGAGCCGGCGAGGAAACCGGCGACGACCGGATAGGGCATGAAACGCACGAGCCGGCCGAAGCGGCCAAGGCCGAAGAGCCAGAAGACCACACCGGTGACCACGGCACTCGATCCGAGAATGGCAAAGGCGGTGGCGACCTTGACCTCCTCGGGGGCCAGTTCGAGCTGCAGGGTCGCAGTTGCAATCGCGGTCGCAAGGATGGCGATGCTCGCCTCCTGCACCTGTCCGATGCTTGAGGGATAGCGGCTGCGCAGCGCAATCCACAGCGCCATGACGATGCTGGACATGAGGATGACGCCGACGCCCGTGGAAAAGCCCGCAGCCAGCGGTCCGGCAAAGATCAGCGCGGCGAAGGCGATGCTGGTGCCGAGGCCATCGATGCCGGCGATCAGTGCAAACAGCACGGGAGCGACATAGCGCCTCGCCGCGCTCGGAACAGGATAACGCCATGCACGCTGCCGTGGGACGACATCGACCGCGGTCTTGCGATCCGGGGCGGGCGCTGGATTGTGGATGTTCACGGCTTTTCCTGCTCTTGAAAAGGCATTCGCCGCCGGGGATGACATGCCGGCTCACCGACTGGTAGACGGCGCTGGCGTGGCGGGCAACGCGACCATCCGGATCGGCCCAAACTTGGCCGGATCAGCTGCAGGAAAGGCGGAGATCGACGGGGAAAACCCGCAGGTTTAACGGGTCGGGGCCAGAGGGGAGAGCCGGTGGCTATTTGCGTTTCGCCTGCAAGACGGCGGTGCCCAGACGCTCGACGGCGCGGCGGAGGTTCTCGTTTTCAATGCCGTCCATCATCGCTTCGAGCCGGCGGGCCTTCTCACCTTCCAGCTTGCGGATGCGGGGTCTCGTAATCGCCACCGAAACAGGTTTCTGGACGATGCGAACCTGGCCGATCGCGGGATAGCCGAAGAAGCCGTTGATGCGGGCGATCAGCTCGCCCTGGGCATGGGAGAGAAAGAGCGCACGCGCGCCTTCGCAGGCAACCGTCAGCACGCCTGGACGATGGCCGCCATCCTCAGGCAGATCGGAGCGGCGTGGCCAGGCGATCTTTTCGGGCCGGGTACAATCGGCAAAACCTTCGCCAACGATGTCTTCCCAGGAGCCGAGCAGCGCCGTGTTGATGCCCGCACGCCTTGCCAGCACCGGGTCGACGATGCCGTTGGCAATCTCGGAAATCTGGTTTGCGCCCTTGAATGTGGCCATGACCTCTGGGGATCCTTCACATCGGCCCTTGAACGGGCGACTGCTTTGGTCAGATATAGGCCATCCTCCCCTCTCTTCGCAAATGACCGGCGTGACACTCCCCAGCAAAGCATCGACAAGACCGACGGCTCCCATGCTTCTCGCCTGGTATGACCGGCATCACCGCGAGCTTCCCTGGCGCATCTCGCCCGCTGCGGCGAAGCGTGGTGTGAGACCCGATCCCTATCACATCTGGATGTCGGAGGTGATGCTGCAGCAGACGACGGTTGCCGCGGTGAAGGCCTATTTTGCCAAGTTCATTGCGAGATGGCCGACGGTCAGGGATCTGGCAGAAGCGCCCACCGAGGATGTGATGGCGGCCTGGGCGGGGCTCGGCTACTACGCCCGCGCCCGCAATCTGAAGAAATGCGCAGAGGCCGTGGCTTTCGATCATGGCGGCGTCTTTCCCGATACCGAAGAGGGTTTAAGGGCACTGCCCGGCATCGGCGACTATACCTCGGCTGCGGTTGCGGCAATCGCCTTCAACCGGCCATCCGCTGTCATGGACGGCAATGTCGAGCGGGTGATCTCGCGGCTCTTTGCCATCGAGGCGCCGCTTCCGGGATCGAAGCCGCAGATGAAGGCGAAGGTGGCGGAGCTGACGCCGACCGACCGGCCCGGGGACTTTGCCCAGGCGATGATGGATCTCGGCGCCACGATCTGCACTCCGAAGCGGCCGGCCTGCGCGCTCTGTCCGTTCAACGGTGCCTGTCTGGCTCTGGCCACCGACGAGCCGGAGCGTTTTCCGGTGAAGGCGGCAAAGAAGGCGAAACCGGTGCGGCTGGGGGCGGCCTTCATCGCTGTTGATCGCGATGGCAACATCCTGCTGCGCAAGCGGGTGGAAAGCGGGCTGCTCGGGGGGATGACGGAGGTGCCGACGACCGAGTGGACCTCGCGGCAGGACGGGGAGACGGGGACGAAAGCAGCCCCCTTCCCGGCCGAGTGGCAGGCGGCGGGCGCGATCTCCCATGCCTTCACCCATTTCGAGCTTCGGCTCTCGATCTTCCGCGTCGGGCCGATCGACCGCCCCTCTGTCAATCACGGTTTCTGGGTGCCCGTCACCGAACTTGATGGGCAAGCGCTGCCGACTGTCATGAAGAAGGCAATTGCGGCCGCTATTCCAACCGCCTTTCCAACTCCTAAGGGCTAAGACATGACCGAAATCCGCCATATCGTTTTCGACATCGGCAAGGTGCTGATCCATTACGATCCGAACCTGCCGTATCAGCGGATCATCCCGGACCCAGCAGAACGGGCGGATTTCTTCGCCCGGGTCTGTACCCATGACTGGAACATCGAGCAGGATCGCGGCCGCAACTGGGCCGACGCCGAGGCGCTGCTGATCGGGGAATTTCCGGAAAAGGAAGCGCATATCCGCGCCTTCCGGAAGCACTGGGCCGAGATGGTGCCGCATGCCTATGACGATAGCGTTTCCATCATGACCGGGCTGATCGATTCGGGCCGGGACGTGACCATGCTCACCAATTTCGCCGCCGACACGTTTTCCGAAGCGCGGAAGATGTATCCTTTCCTGAACCTGCCACGCGGCGTCACGGTTTCGGGCGAAGTGGGGCTGATCAAGCCTGATGTGGCGATCTATGAGCGACATGCTGTTGATTTCGGCCTATCACCAGAGCACTCCGTCTTCATCGACGACAGTCTGGCGAATGTCGAAGGCGCGCGGGCTGCCGGCTGGCAGGCGGTGCATTTTACCGGAGCGGAAAAGCTCAAGGCGGATCTGCAGGGGCTGGGCGTCTCCGCCTGATTTTCCGGGTGGTTTACCTAGTGGGTGCCCCGCGAACACGGATCATCCCTCGTTCATCAACCGGGTCGCTCGACCAGTTCCACGCGGCGGTTCATGGCGCGGCCCGGCTCTGTCTGGTTGCTGGCACGCGGTGCCAGCATGCCCATTCCGGCGGCGGCGAGGCGTTCTTTCGAGATGCCCGCCGACACCAGTGCTGCCATGACCGCTTGGGCGCGCTTTTGTGACAGCGACAAGTTCGTCTCGGCATCCCCGATCCAATCGGTGTGGCCGACGATATAGACCTTCAGCCCCGGGTTCGAGGTCAGGAGCTTCGTCATCTCGGCAATCGCCGGGGCGGCTTCGGCGGAAAGGGTGGCGGTGCCGAAGTCGAAATAGACATTGTCGAGGGCTATATGCCCCTCGTCCGAGATGCCCTTGGCCATGGCTGCGGCATCGATCATGCGGGTTTCGAGTGCGGAAGACGTGACGAGTTCCAGATGGACAGCCGCGCGTTCGGATGCATTTCCCGCGAGTGGTGCTTTCTGGTTTTGTGCGACGTAGAGCGCTACATGGCGCGTACCATCTGCTGAAACGGCTGCCATGTAGTGCTCGCCATCCTTGATATAGAGCGCGAACTCTGAGGCGGTCCCCAGATTGCGCAGCCTCCGATTTGCCGGATAGATGACCACCTTGCCCAAGAGGGCGTTGTTGCTGCCGCAGGCTCGGCCGACACATTCGAACAGGGGTGAAAAACCGGCGCCTATCAACGACGTGCGATAGTTGAGAAAGACGTCGGCAGCACTTGCGCCTTCGGGAGCGACATAGAGGCGACGCTGCAGATGCCCCTCAACCGGCTTGAGCTCGGAGGGGGCCCTACCCTTCATCGGGCCGACGGGCAGATCAAAGCGCACAAAGCCGGCATCTTCCGCGCCGTAGAGGCAGGCACCTTCGTAGACGGCCATGTCCTCAAGCGGGGCGAAGCCGTCCAAGGTCGGACAGGTTTCCGCAGACGCATTATGCGCCAATCCCAGAAGCGCGAATACAAGAATGGCGAGGAATTTCCTGGAAAGCCGGACCATGCTGCACCTCTGACCGGGCAATCCCCCAATGGCCTGCCGCCTAACCGGATGGTGGCGTGTGCACAACGCCTGATCAAGTGTTTCCTATCACTCGGCATGCGTTTCCGTCACGCAGATCGAGATCCGGGACATAAGGTGAGCTGGAGGGTGTCGGGTAAGCCCTGACTCTGGGCATTGCCTGAGAGCGAGGCGCTGGCGCGGGTGGAGTTGGCGGACCCCTGCCCGCGCCAGATCGATCCCTTGAGATCGAATGCAGCCCGATTAAAGGCTTCGACTTGCTCGAAGCTGATCACAAGAATGTGAAGTTATTCTAATTTAACTGAGAATCGGATCGGCGCAATTTGGGCGCCGATCCGATGTCTTTACTCCAGGCCGCCCATGCGGCTGCGGATGACCGCACGCAAATCGTCGATCGGCTTCAGGGCACCCTTTTCTTCGACATGCCAGAAGGTCCAGCCGTTGCAGGCATCCATACCCTGGACGCGGGCGCCGACGCGGTGGATCGAGCCGGCCTCGCCGTTTGCCGTCAGCGTGCCGTCGGCGCGGATGATGGCGGAGTGGCGGCGCTTGGCATCGGTCAGGATCTGGCCGGGCTTCACGAGGCCTGCTTCCAGGAGAACGTTGAAGGCGACCCGGGGTTCGGCCTTCTTGCCGGTCAGGACCGTCAGCTCGACCTTGCCCAAAGGCTCGACGGCGGCGATGCGGGCAGAGGCTGCATCGATGTAATCCTGCTCGCGCTCGATGCCGACAAAATGGCGGCCGAGACGTTTTGCCACCGCACCCGTGGTGCCGGAACCGAAGAAGGGATCGAGTACGATATCCCCCGGCTTGGTCGAGGCCATGATGACGCGGGCGAGCAGGGCTTCCGGCTTCTGGGTCGGGTGGACCTTCTTGCCGTCATCGCCCTTCAGCCGCTCTCCACCCGAGCAGATCGGGAAGAGCCAGTCGGAGCGCATCTGGACATCGTCGTTCGAGGCCTTCAGCGCATCGTAATTGAAGGTGTAACCCTTGGCCTTCGGATCGGGCGAGGCCCAGATCATCGTCTCATGGGCGTTCTGGAAACGGCGGCCCTTGAAATTCGGCATCGGGTTGGTCTTGCGCCAGACGATGTCGTTGAGGATCCAGAAGTTGAGATCCTGCAACGTCGCTCCGACGCGGAAGATATTGTGATAGCTGCCAATGACCCAGATCGTGCCGGTCGGCTTCAGTACGCGGCGGCAGGCGAGTAACCAGGCGCGGGTGAAGGCGTCATAGGCTTCGAACGAGGCGAACTGGTCCCATTCGTCGTCGCAGGCGTCGACGAGGCTCTGGTCCGGACGGTGGAGAGCGCCGCCAAGCTGAAGATTGTACGGCGGATCGGCGAAGATGACGTCGACGGATTTATCGGGAAGGGCTTCGAGGGCGGAAACGCAATCGCCCTTGATGATGCTGTCGACCCAGGCCAGCGGGTCGGACGAACGGCGGAGTTCGGCAATCGGAAATACAGAAGCCATCGGTTACTCACTCTTACGCTGACGCAGCACGGGATGTGAGGCTTATGGTTACCGAACTTGGTTACTGAAGGGTGAAGACGGGGTGAGATTTTGTGCGGGGGTGGGATGGCGTGGCGCGCCATCTTTCGATGCACGGCGAACTTAGTGATCAAGCAAAGCAGAAAAACCTGGCAATCAGGAAGAGACGGCCGACCCGGACGTCTGGGTCGCCTTCAGTTTTTCACCGACCGCGACGATGGCCACAAGGGCCGGAACCAGCTCCTGCCCCAGTGCTGTGAGTGCATACTCCACCGATGGCGGCGTCGTCGGCTGAATGGTCCGGGAAATCACACCACGCGCCTCCAGATCCTTCAGGCGCTGCGACAGGACCTTGGCCGAGACGGGCGGAATGTCGAGGCGCAATTCGTTGAAGCGGCGTGGACCGCCGCGCAGGTGCCAGATGACGTTCGGCGCCCAGGCGCCGCCGATGATCGACATGCACTCCGTCAGAACGCAGCTCTGGGGCGGGCGTTCGCTTCGGTTTTTTCGGATTTTCAGGGTCATGGCCGTTTCGAGTTACCGTGGAGAAACCTGAATATCCAGTAACCATAAGAAACCTGGTTTTCAAGTGTTACCACACGCCATAAGGTCTCTTCGTCCAACACAGACAAGGATCTATCCATGTTGCTTTATTTCAAGCACGGCGCCTGTTCTCTGGCGTCTCGCATCATTCTCACTGAACTGGACCGCGACTTCGATGCGGTCAGCGTCGATACCGAAACCGGCACCACGTCGGAAGGAGAGGATTACCGGACCATCAATCCGAAGGGGTACGTCCCGGCACTGAAAATCGCCCCTGGTGTGGTGCTGACGGAAAATCCGGCCATCCTTCAGTATCTCGGGGATCTCGCGCCTGGCGCGGGTTATACGCCGAATGCCGGCACACTTGAGCGCGTTCGCCTGCAGGAGTGGCTGAACTTCACCTCCTCCGAACTGCACAAGGCCTTCAGCCCATGGTTCAGCGGTCGCCCGTTCGAAGGCGAGGAGCGGGCACGCGCCGAAACCCGGCTTTTCCGGCGGATTGACGATGTTGAGGCCGCCCTCAAGGATGGACGCCCATACATTCTCGGCACCACATTCACGGTGGCCGACAGCTACCTCTTCGTAGTTCTCAACTGGAGCAATTTCATCGGCGTCGCTCTTGGCCGCTGGCCGGTCGTCGCTGCCTATGTGGCGCGCATCGCCGCACGACCAGCAGTGCGCAAGGCGTTGGCGGCGGAAGGCCTGATTTCGGACGAGGCTGCATGATGATGACGACGGAATTTCCGAGAATTGCAGCCGCCATCGAAGTCTATTTCGATGCCCTCTATTTCTGCGATGTTGCCAAGCTGCAGAGTGTCTTTCACCCACGCGCCATCTATGCGACGGCCGACGAAACACCGTTCCTGCATCGCACGATGGAGGAGTATTTTCCGATCGTTGCCGCACGCCAGTCCCCCGCCTCGCGCAAGGAACCGCGGCACGACTACATCGACTCCATCGAATTCGCCGGCGAAAACACCGCCTTTGCCCGGGTTCGGTGCTCAATCGGCGCACGTGACTTTGTCGATTTCCTGACATTCGTGAAAGTCGATGGAGTGTGGCAGATTATTGCCAAGGTTTTCCAGATCATCGAGCGACCGCCCCAGGAGCATTGAAGCGATGCCTTATGTGAACATCAAGATTACCCGCGAGGGCGCAACAGCTGCACAGAAGGCCGAACTCATCCAGGGAGTGACGAAACTGCTCGTGGACGTGCTGAACAAGACCCCTGCGACAACCTTTGTCGTCATCGATGAGGTCGCGATGGAGGACTGGGGTATCGGTGGCCTGCCTGTCGAGGCGTATCGACAGGCTTCGAAGCGGGGCGCCTGAAGCTTCATGGCTCTCAGAACCCGCATTACCGAAAACTTTGGTCTCTCGGTGCCGATCCTGTCGGCGCCGATGGCTGGCATCGCAGGCGGTGCCCTCGCGGCGGCGGTCGGTCATTCCGGAGGCCTGGGGCTGATCGGCGGCGGCTATGGCGACCGGCGCTGGCTGGAGCAGGAATTCGAACGCGCCGGCAATACCAAGGTCGGCGTCGGCTTCATCAGCTGGGCACTCGCCAGGGATCCCGGCCTGCTTGATATCGCCCTCGATCGATCTCCAAGAGCGATCTTCCTTTCGTTCGGCGATGTCGGGCAGTTTGCACCGGCAATCGCGCGCGCGGGCATCGCTCTCATCGCGCAGGTTCAAACGGTAAAGGCGGCGAAGATTGCCGTCGCCGAAGGGGCGCAGGTGATCGTCGCACAGGGCACCGAGGCCGGTGGTCATGGCGGCAGCCGCGCGACGCTTCCGCTCGTCCCGGCTGTCGTCGATGCCGTCCCCGGAACGCCCGTCATCGCTGCAGGCGGCATTGCAGACGGCCGGGGCCTGGCTGCTGCGCTCATGCTCGGAGCAGACGGCGTGCTGTGCGGCACGGCACTCTACGCGACACGGGAATCGCTTGCCAACATCCCGGCAAAGAACGCCGCGATCACCGGCTCCGGGGACGAGACCGTCAAGGGCACGGTCTTCGATCTGATACGCGGCCATGATTGGCCAACGCAATGGCAATTGCGGACACTCGACAACGGCTTGTACCGCGCATGGCACGACCGTCTCGCAATGCTGAAAGACAGTATCGATCAGGTTCGCCATCGCTATCTTGACGCTCAGGCGACCGGCGATACCGAGCAGTTGCCGGTCATCGTCGGCGAGGCTGTCGACCTTGTGCGGTCCCTGGAACCTGCCTCCCTCGTCATCGAACGCATGGCGCGCGAGGCCGAGGAGCGGATGCGAAACATCGTCAGAGACTGTATCACGCGCTAGTCGCGGGCATCCCAGGCCTTCACCACGGCCTTCTTCGCCTGCGTCCGCCAGACATGCGTCAGGTTTTCCCGCGCCCATTCGAGGTCGAGCCGGTCCGGACGGGCGAGCACCAGCCTATGGGGTCGGTGATGATCGGTGGTGAAAAAGGTGTCGGGGTCGATCTCAATCAGGTGGTCGCGCTCCTCGAAGGGGACCTTGAAGACCGGGCAGTCATGGGTCGGGTTCCAGAACAGCATGGCCTTGCCGTTGACCTTGAAGGACGGACGCCCCCAGGAGGTCGTTTCCTCCGTGGTCGGCAGGGCAAGGATGATCTGGCGCAGGGTATCGAGGGTGATCATGGCGGGTCCTCCGGAGGTCAGTCTGCCAGAGGCTTTAGGACGTGTCATCAGGTCCAGATACGCCCCCTCATCCGCCCTTCGGGCACCTTCTCCCCGCGAGCGGGGATAAGGAGACGCCGCCAGCCTCAGGGGGCAACACGCACACTCAGATATCCGCCGTCCGCGACGCTGTCGCAAAGCTCCGACCATTCGCAGCCCGAACAGGCGGTGCGGATCTCACCGGTGGCGAAGGTCTTCCTCAGACGCGCCAGCAGTGCGGCTGAGGGTGCGATACGCGCACCCAGCGGCAGCGGGCTGCCGATCAGGCGGGCGACGGCGTCTGCTGCCTCCCGGTCCCGCTCGATGACGCTTGCCCCATGGCAATGAGCCTCGGGGTCTGCGGTCAGCGGGCCGCAGATATCGTCCGGCCCCGCCACCAGCTCGATCTCCTCGCCGGTCGAGAGCCTTGCGGCAATGACCTCGTAGTTCTCGACGAAGGCGGGCGAATAACCCTTGCCGACATAGGTCAGCATGCAGAGCAGGTGGTGGGCGCGGAGCCGGACGGTCATGCGTGTATCAGTCGGTTGTCAGAGGCTTACAAGTCGAGCGGCTGTGCCTTGCGACGGGCCAGCGCCATCAGCAGGGCGGCGGCGAGAGCCGATTTCAGCACGGCGCCGAGGATGAAGGGCGTGACGCCAAGAGCCAAGCCCTTTTCGGCACCGATGAGATAGGCAAGCCATGCGCCGCCGATGGCGAGGCACAGGATGTTGGCGGCGAAATGGGCGAGGAAGCTCTTGACCACATGGCTGCCCGTCCAGCCCTTGTTCGCGAGATAACCGGCAAGCGCTGCGATGATCGGGAAGGCCACGAGATAGCCGGCGGTCGGGCCGACGAAGGGCGCAAGACCGCCGCCGCCATTGGCGAGAACCGGCAGGCCCATCATCGCCTCGCCGAGCCAGGCAAGCACGGTGAGCACGCCCAGGCGCCAGCCATAGAGCACGCCGATCATGGTCAGCGCGAAGGTCTGCATGGTGATCGGCACCGGCACCATGGGCACTGAAATCTGCGAAGCGATCGCCAGCACGCCCGTGCCGAAGAGGAGAAGAGCGGCCTGCACGGGAAGCGAACGGCCCGATATGCCAAGCGGATCGAAACCGCGGCCGGCGGGCGCAAGAATGGTCGTCATGGACAATCTCCATTTTATAGATAATTTGAAGTGGCGGAGAATCTTTTATCTATGGAATCGACGAATGCCAAGATGAAGGCTGCAAGAATCTCGGAGAAGGTCGCTGGGGTGGGGATCAAGATTGCCGAGCATGGCATAGCTTTGCGCCTCTTCTCTCTTTTTATCTATAATTTTAGAGCGAGGCCGCGCCTGTCACCCTACCCTCTGCCCGCAAGCGGGGAGAGGGAGGTGCGCGCGGTCAGCGTTTTGGCCTTCTCCCCTGCAGCCAAGGAGAAGGTGCCGCCCTTCGGCGGGCTCAGGAGGCGGATGAGGGGCAAAGGATCACCCCTCACCCTGAGGTGCCTGCGCCAGCAGGCCTCGAAGGGCGAGGCCACGGGAGGAGCCACCCGCCCTCGTCCTTCGAGGGGAGCGTTCGCTCCCGCCTCAGGATGAGGGCTTGCCACCAGAGAGGGCGCACCCATCACAGGGCGGTGGCTGGTCAGTAGAGAGCGGCACCCTTCTGCCTGGATGAGGACTTGCCTGAGGCGGCGCCGCCAACACCCTCCCGTTGAGGGGGAGGGTCGGACCGCAGGTCCGGGGGTGGGGTGACAGCGACGCTGGCCGGGATCGAAGGCGGAGGTGGTTTTCGCCCCACAAAACGGCCCGTGGCGGAAGTCGGACAGGTCGGCGGGTTTCACCCCCACCCGCCGCTTTGCGGCGACCTCCCCCCTCAAGGGGGAGTGGAGTGCGGCGGAACGGCTCGGCGACGCTCACCCGACGATCGCAAAGCCTTCGGTCTCAGCCCGGCCCGGCACCGGCATCGGCGCGCGGCCGATCCATTGGACGTGGCGCTCCAGGATGCGGGCGGCCTCCGCCGCGTCGCCGGACTTCAGTGCTTCGAGAATGGCGCGGTGGTCGTGGTCGGTGCGGGCTTCCCAGGTGGCGCGCCAGGCGACGAAGAGGAAGCGGGCGGAGACGGCGTGTAGGTCGTCGATGACCGAAAGAAGACGCGGCATGCCGCAGGTCGAGACGATCAGCCGGTGGAAGCGGCGGTTGGCCTCCTCCCAGGTGCGAACATCCTTGGCGTCATCCGCGTCGGCTGCGGCCTGTTCGGCAGCGCCCAGCACCTCCGGCGTCAGGTTGGGGGCGGCGTGGCGCAGGGCGAGCACTTCAAGTGCCGCGCGCATTTCGGCGACTTCGCGCACCTGCTTCAGGTCGAAGCTTGCGACCCGCACGCCCCGACGGGGCAGCGAGACGACCAGGCCTTGCGCCTCCAGCCGGCGGAAGGCCTCGCGCACGGGCACATGGCTTGCGCCGAATTCCTCGGCAATATGGTCCTGCCCCAGACGCGAACCGGGCACGAGTTCGCCATGGATGATACGCTCCGCAAGCGCGCGGCTGATGCGGCTCGCCACCGTGTCCTTCAAGGAATCGTCGCGGGTCTTGGGCATGCGGTCATGCATAGTGAGCGGGGCATGGCTTGTCGAGGGAGTGGCAGGACGCGCGTCAGTCGAGCGCCCTTAGGATCGCCTGCCAATCCTGCCGACCGCCGAGAATACGCAGGATGGTCACCTGCCCTTCCAGACCCACATAAACGATGAGATGACCGCGATAGGGATAGATCCGGACCGGCGGCATAAACTCGAGACGTTCGCGAAACAGCGTTGGAGACCGAGCAACCCGGTCGAAGGCCTGCACGAGTTCGTCGAGATAGCGATCGGCCTGATCGGTGGAGCAGGTTTCCGCACCATAGGCCCAGACGGTTTCGAGGTCACGCTGAGCCTCAGGCGCAAGGGTGTAGCGGGCGCTAGCGGGCGCCATGGCTCTCGCGCATCCGCCGCTTGAAGGCCTCGGGATCGAAGGGCTCCGGCGGGCCGCTTTCGATCCCCTTGGTGATGGCGGCCTGAAGCTGGTTGAACGCTGCGATGCGCTCCTGATCCTTGCGGATCAGGTCACGGATATAGTCGCTGGCATTGCCATACCGACCGCTCTCGGCCTGACGCTCGACCCAGGCCTTCATCGGATCGGGAAGGGATACGTTCATCGTTGCCATAGTCTGCCTCCAGTGATGCAGACAACATGGCGCGGATGGCAAAGTTTGTCAAAACACTGCCCTCACCCATGCCTTGCGCGACTGTCCTCCGGAGCCTCGGCCCGGTCTTCGAGACCGTAGTCGCGCAGCACTTGGGCGACGCGCAGGCGATAGGCGGCAAAGACGCCGCCCCTGCCGGCCGCTTGCGCGGCGCGGTGTTCCTCCGTCTCGCGCCAGCGGCGGACGGCCTCTTCGTCGCGCCAGAAGGAGAGCGACAGGAGCTTGCCACGGGTCGACAGGCTTTCGAAGCGCTCGACGGAGAGGAAGCCGTCGGCCGCCTCCAGTTGGGCGCGCAGTTCACCGGCCAAATCGAGATAGCGGTGGCGCTCTCCGACAAATGGCACCACCTCGAAGATGACGGCGATCATGGCTGGACTTTCGACGATGGCGAGCTGGAGACATTCTTCAGGAAGAGGCGGTCCTCCTCCAGGATGAAGCGGGCGTTCCTGGCGAATTCATAATTGGCCTTGCCGAGCGGATCGGCAGCAAGCTTCGCGCGATAGGCTTCATAGGCCGCCAGATTTTCGATGTGGTAGATGCCGTAGGCCGTGGTTGTCGAGCCCTCGTGCGGGGCGAAGTAGCCGACCAGATCGGCGCCGCAGCGGGGGATCGCCTCGCCCCAGTTGCGAGCGTAAGTGGCGAAGTCGTCGCGACCGAAGGGGTCAATGC
This sequence comes from Agrobacterium sp. MA01, assembly GCF_009650195.1. Classification (NCBI taxonomy): domain Bacteria; kingdom Pseudomonadati; phylum Pseudomonadota; class Alphaproteobacteria; order Hyphomicrobiales; family Rhizobiaceae; genus Agrobacterium; species Agrobacterium sp. MA01. Next base: position 835,031 of record NZ_CP045854.1, on the reverse strand, counting down.
GGTAACGGATGATGCAGGTGATCATGGAGAAACTCCTCGTTTGTTGCGAGGTGGGCTTGCCACGGCACCGACGCCTGATGCTTCGATCGGGGTCGAAGTTTTGCCCAACCCTTTCCTTCAACAGTTCGACCCGGATCGAAGCATTGGCTACACTTGCGATGCAGACTGCGCTTTCTAACGGGGAGAACATCATATGGCGGAAGGACCTGACATCGCGCGCATCGCTTCACTGATCGGCGATCCGGCGCGCTCGAACATGCTCTTGGCGCTGATCGGCGGCAAGGCGTTGACCGCGACGGAACTTGCGGGCGCGGCAGGCGTGACGCTGCAGACGGCGAGTTCGCATCTGTCGAAGCTCGAAGAGGGTGGCCTCCTCTCCCAGCGCAAACAGGGGCGGCATCGCTATTTTGCACTGGCCGACGGTCATGTCGGGACGATGATCGAGAGCCTGATGAGCTTTTCAGCGACGCGCGAGCACCTGCGCCACCGCACCGGGCCGAAGGAGCCGGAGCTGCGCAAGGCGCGGATCTGCTACGACCATCTGGCCGGCGATTTTGGCGTGCGCATGCTGGACAGCCTGGTTGGGCAGGGCGCAATCCGGGCGGAGGACGAGGCGCTGACGCTGACAACTGTGGGCGAGAGCCTGCTCGAAGGTCGCGGCCTCGATATCGGCAGCCTTAGAGCCAAGCGACGCCCGCTCTGCCGCGCATGCCTCGACTGGAGCGAGCGGCGGACGCATCTCGCGGGCGCGCTGGGGGCGGCGCTGCTCACACATTTCCTCGATCGGGGACTGGCGCGGCGGGTGGAGGAGAGCCGGATCATCCGGTTCTCACCCGAGGGCGAGCGGCATTTTCTCAAGTGGTTTCCCCTGCCCGACTGAGTTCGACATGCATGCGTCACAGGCACCTTGAAAAGAAACCAACCATACGGTATGTTTTAACATTCTCTTTTCCGGAGCCCGTCCATGAACCCCACACTGACCGCCTATGGCGCGCTGGCTGCCGCCATCGTGCTCGAAGTCATCGGCACGACGTTGCTACAGAAATCGGCGCAGTTCACCAAGCTTCTGCCGACGGCTGGCATGGTGATGTTTTATGTCGCCTCCTTCTACCTTCTGTCACAGGCGCTGAAGGGCATGCCGCTTGGCATCGCCTATGCGATGTGGGGTGGGCTCGGCATCGTGCTGACCGCTCTGATCAGTGTGTTCTACCTCAAGCAGAGCCTCGATCTGGCCGCGCTTGTGGGTATCGCCCTGATCGTTGCCGGCGTCATCGTGATGAACACGCTGTCGAGCACGGTGTCGCACTGATGGCGGCCTCTCCCTCGCGCGGAGACAAAACGCTTTCCGCGCATCACCGCAAGAAACAGCCGGAGCAGGTGCGCCGGGCTTTGCTGGACTGTGCCGCCCAGATTGCCGCCGAACAGGGTGCGTCGGCCATCACGATCCAGGCGGTCGCCGAACGAGCCGGCGTGACAAAGGGCGGGCTGCTGCATCATTTCGACAGCAAGCAGGCGCTGCTGGCCGCCGTCTTTGAGGATCTTCTCGACAAGATGGATCAGGAAATCGACCGGACTCTGGCGGATGATCCCGCGTCGCGCGGGCGCTTCACGCGGGCCTATGTGCGTGCCTGCTTCTCCGACCGCCTACTGGGCGACCGCAGCCTCTGGGGTGCACTGTCGGTCGCAATCGTCTCGGAACCGGCGCTGCGCGCGCTCTGGTCGGCCTGGCTCGACGGGCGCATGGCGCGGCATGCCGAGACCGACGGCGATCCAAGGCTGGTTGCCGTGCGGCTTGCAGCGGACGGGGTGTGGCTTGCGGACATGATGGAGAAGGCGGGCGGGCTCAAACGTTATCCGCAGGATTTCGAGGTCGTGCTGCTCGCGATGGCCGGCACCTGAAACGACACAGCCGGAGCGGACGGCAGATCTGCCATGCGCCGCGTGTGATTGTCCTCGCCCTCCCGATCGTGTAGGGAGCGACTTTCCCTGGACCACATGACGGATGTTTCCATGAGCGGCTTCGACCTCACCCTTTTCGATTGCGACGGCGTGCTCGTCGATTCCGAGATCATCGCGGCCAAGGTCGAATCGAAGCTTCTGACGGAAGCGGGTTATCCGATTTCGGTCGAGGAGATGGGCGAGCGCTTCGCCGGCATGACCTGGAAGAACATTCTGCTGTCGATCGAGAAGGAGATCGATATCCCGCTCTCAGCCAGCCTGATCGACAAGTCGGAACAGTTGCTCGACCAGAGGCTCGCCCGCGAGGTGAAGGCGATCGAAGGCGTGCAGTATGCCCTGGCGCGTCTCGCCGGTCCGCGCTGCATCTGCTCCAATTCCTCCTCGCATCGTCTCGACATGATGCTCTCCAAGGTCGGCCTCAAGGAGTTCTTCGCGCCGCATATCTATTCGGCCAAGGATCTCGGTGCTGACAGGGTCAAGCCGAAGCCGGATATCTTCCTGCATGGTGCCAAGCAGTTCAATGTCAGTCCGTCCAAGTGCGTCGTCATCGAGGACTCCGTGCATGGCGTACATGCGGCACGCGAAGCCGGCATGCGCGTCATCGGCTTTACCGGCGCCTCGCACACCTATCCCTCGCATGCCGACCGGCTGACGGATGCCGGTGCCGAGACGGTGATTGCCCGCATGCAGGATCTGCCGGGCGTGATCGCCGCCATGGCCGAGTGGGAAGGCGCGTTTTAATCGTCCGAAGAGCGACCTGTTCAGGTCTTGATGGTCAACGCCAAGGGCAGGATTTCTGCGACGAAACCGCCCCGGATCGGCATTTCGCCGTCGATTTCCACCGGGAAACGCTGGGGATCACGCGGCCGCACCTCGACGCGACGTCCTTTATGAAAACTTAAGAGCGGATGGCCGACATGGCCGGCGGAATGCAGGCGTCCCAGTAAATTCAGAAGACCGAGGATCTTTTCCTCGCGCATGACGGCAATGTCGAACAGGCCATCGGCGACATCGGCATCCGGCGTGATGTGCATGCCGCCGCCGAACCAGCCACCATTGGCAATCGCTGCGATCGCCAGCCGCCCCTGATGCACCTGCATGCCATCGATCAGCACTTCGAAATCATAGGGACGATAGCGCAGGATCGCGCGTGCCGCATGGACAAGGAAGCGGAGGGGGCCGTTCAAGATGCGTCTGCGTCCAGGCGCATTCACAGCATCGACGATTTCGCCGGAAATGCCGACACTGGCGATATTGGCAAAGTGGCGACGCTGCTCGTTGCCGGCAGCATCACGGCTGACGAGCAAACCGGCGTCAATCTTGCGGACAGGGGCGTTTGCGATGTGTTCTGCGAGGGCTGCCGGATCGCTCGGTAGCTTGAAGTTTCGGATGAAATCGCAGCCCGTGCCGATCGGCAGAAAGGCGAGCGGCATCTCGGGGCGCGACGAGGTCAGCACACCATCGACGACGTCGCTGATCGTGCCGTCACCGCCGGCGACCACAACAACGTCGTAAGGCCCCACTGCCAGCTCGCGGGCGAGCCTTCTCGCGTCCCCGCTGGAGCGGCTTTCATGGATTTCCAGATCCGGGAAACGATGGCGGAAGGCGGCAAGCAGGGGAGCCCATTGCTTCTGGCCTGCTCGGCCGCCCGCAATGGGATTTCTCACGACAGCAATTTTCAACAAGGCCTCCCTGGGGACACCGCCTTAGTGGCCCACTCCCTCTCAGTGCCAGCGCGTGCATCCCGAGGGGGCGCATGCTCCGCCATGTGGCTTGCACGCTAGCATCCGCCGAGCAGAGAGAGCAAGGCGAGGCACCGGCCCGGACCGATGCATTGCACAACATGAGAAAGACGTGATCAGCCCCGCTGATGCCGGTGGGTGGAGGCAATGTGGCGATCGGTCAGACGGGCGTTGCCGAAGAGCTTTTCCCGCAGCGGCCCTTCGCGGTATTCGGTCTTGTAGAGACCTTTCTCCTGCAGGCGGGGAACGACCAACTCGACGATGTCGTCGAAGCATTCCGGCACGACCGTGCGCGACAGGTTGAAGCCGTCGACGCCGGTGTCTTCCACCCAGTCCACCAGCCAGTCGACGACCTGATCTGCGGAGGCGACGAGTGGCGGCTGGCGGCTGCCGAGCACCATCTGTTCGATCAGTTTGCGCTTCGTCCATTGCGGCCCGGCCGCGCGGTCCATGGCCTTGATGTTGGAGATAATCGCCTGGCTCTTGCCCGTCTCGACCGGTTCGTCCATGTCGAATTTGTCGAAGTCGATGCCCATCGAGGCGGCAGCATGGGTGAGCGCGGCCTCGGAGCTCACGTACTGGCGGTAGTCCTCGAACTTTTCGCGGGCCTCCTTTTCGGTGCGGCCGGTGACGATGGTGGCACCAAGGAAGACCTTGATGTCATCGCCTTGACGCCCCAGTCCCTCGGCACGTGCCCGGATGTCGGAGACGATCTCGCGCACGCCCTCCTTCTTCTGGCCGTTGACGAAGACGCATTCAGCGTGGGTTGCGGCGAACTGTCGGCCACGCGGCGAGGAACCGGCCTGATACAGCACCGGCGTGCGCTGGGGCGAGGGTTCGCAGAGGTGATAGGCATCGACCTTGTATTGGCGTCCATGATGATGGACGGGATGGACACGCTGCGGATCGGCATAAACCTTTGCAGCCTTGTCGGCCACCACGGCTCCGTCTTCCCAGCTCCCTTCAAGGAGCTTGTAGATCACCTCCATGTATTCATCGGCGAGGTCGTAGCGATCGTCATGGGCCATCTGGCCGTCGAGGCCGATGGCGCGTGCGGCACTGTCGAGATAGCCGGTCACGATGTTCCAGCCGATGCGGCCACCGGTCAGATGATCGAGCGTCGCCATGCGGCGGGCAAAGAGGAAGGGCTGTTCGTAAGTGAGGTTGGCCGTGACGCCGAAGCCGAGATGGCGGGTGGCCGCGGCCATGGCCGGGACCAGCATCATCGGATCGTTGACCGGCACCTGCACGGCACCGCGAAGTGCTGGCGCCGGACTGCCGCTCAGAACGTCGTAGATACCGACGACATCGGCGAGAAAGATGCCGTCGAAGAGGCCAGCTTCCAAGCGCTTCGCGTAGTCGGTCCAGTAGGCGAGGCTCGTGTATTCCATCGAGCGATCGCGCGGATGGCTCCAGAGACCCTGCTGGATATGCCCGACGCAATTCATGTCGAAGGCGTTGAAACGGATTTCGCGTGCCATGCTCGTGTTCGTCCCTCTCTTTTGTCGACAGGCGGCGACTTGTGGATGCGCCGTCATCTATCGTATGCTCCCGTCCACTATAGAAGACGCAGCCGGAGAATTTGGCAAGGGTCGAGATGAAAAACACGGTGCAGAGAAACGATGTTCACGACGAGGACCGTCAGGCGCGGGCCATCGCCGAGCGGATCCGGCTGGAGCGGGAAACACGCGGCTGGTCGCTTGCGGAGCTTGCGGCGCGTTCGGGCGTCTCCAAGGCAATGATCAGCAAGGTGGAGCGCTGCGAGGCGAGCCCGACGGCGACCGTGCTCGGCCGCCTCTCCGGCGCCTTCGGCCTGCCGCTCTCGGTTCTTCTCGCGCTCGCCGAACGCGAGGGAGATCGACTGGCGCGCCGGGACGAGCAGCCGCTCTGGATCGATCCGGATACGGGCTATACGCGGCGGACGCTTTCCCCTGGGAATGGAGGTCAGCTCGAATTGCTGGAAGTGGTTTTGCCGCCCGGTGTCCGAGTGCCCTACCCGGCCTCTGCCTTCAGCTTCCAGCACCAGCAGATCTACGTGCTCGAAGGTCGCCTCGACTTTATGGAAGGCACACGCAGCCATCAGCTTTTGACGGGTGACTGCCTGCAACTCGGCGCGCCCAGCGATTGCGTGTTCGTCAACGCCAGCGACCAAGCAACCCGCTATCTGGTGGCCCTGACGCGGCGGGGCTAGGCGCCGATCTTCAGATCCGGCACCCTCCTCGGGAACTTACTTCTTCTTCGGCTGTTCGAAGCCGATGAAGACGCGGGCCGTGCCGGAGATATCGCCGGGAACGGTTGCCACCTTGCTGTAGATGAACTGCGTCGGCTGGTTCACATCGGCAAGTGTGACGGCATACTGCTCGACTTCGTTGAAGACTTCCTGACCGCCATCCACGACGGTGACGCGCACCGGCAGATTGATCGTGCCGGCCTTGCCCTGCGGGCCTGCGACGAGGCGACCCTGAACAAGCGCATTGATCGTGAGCGATGTTTCTGTGCGAGCGCAGGAGCGCGTGGTGTCGGCGAGCGAGGCCTGGAAGATGACCTGTTCGGCATCGCCGTCCTTGCCGCGCGCATAGGTGCGATAGGCGGCGGTTCCGTCACGCAGTGAAATCTGCGGGCAGAAGCCCTGCACGAAAGCCTGCTGAGTTGCGGCTGCAGCCGCGTTGCCTGGCTCCGACGGCGAAAGGCCGAGGCCACTGCCGAGACCGCCGGCGTTGCAGCCCGAAAGAACCATCATCAGCGAAACGGCGATCACACCGCGCGACACGTTTACAGACACGAGACTTCACCTTCCGCATGCTCGGCCCGAGGCCGAAAAACAGTCAAACTTGAGGCTTTTCAGCGCCCTCGCGGATGGTCTATACCAGCGGCCACGACAAAAATCGATTGGGTAGCCGGCAATTTGCTTCAATTTTCGATGGACCTTCGAGAGCCGGCAGGAGTCTCGGTATCAGCGCGTGAATGCACGACTGCCGGGCTTGCGAAATCCTGGCCGGTGCACTGGCGCAAACGGGCAAACCTCTTTATCCGAAACGCCATAGGTTTGACGGCGGCTTCGGCTCCAAATTCTTAAACTTTAGGGATGAGCGACGTGGAATATGTTTCGACCCGCGGCGAGGCTCCGAGCCTCGGCTTTTGTGACGCACTTCTGGCAGGCCTTGCCCGGGACGGCGGGCTCTATGTGCCGCGCGAATGGCCGCAGATGTCGAAAAAGGCGATCCGCGGGTTGCGCGGCAAGTCCTATGAAGAGGTCGCCTTCGAGGTGCTCCTGCCCTTTACGAACGGGGAGATCGAGCCCGACACCTTCCGCGCGATGATCGACGAGGCTTATTCGACCTTCAAGCATCCGGCCGTCGCACCGCTGGTGCAGACGGGGCCGAACTCCTTCGTGCTCGAACTCTTCCATGGCACCACGCTCGCCTTCAAGGACGTCGCGATGCAGCTGCTCGCCCGCCTGATGGACCATGTTCTCGAAAAACGCGACGAGCGGGCAACCATCGTCGGCGCGACTTCAGGTGACACCGGTGGGGCTGCGATCGACGCCTTTGCGGGTCGTGCGCGCACCGACATCTTCATCCTTTTCCCGCATGGCAAGGTTTCGCCGGTGCAGCAGCGCCAGATGACCTCGTCGCAGGACGAAAACGTGCATGCCATCGCCGTCGAAGGCAATTTCGACGACTGCCAGAACCTGGTAAAGGCGATGTTCAACGACGTACCGTTCCGCGATCGCGTCGGTCTTTCCGGCGTCAACTCGATCAACTGGGCGCGCATCATGGCGCAGGTGGTCTACTACTTCACCTCTGCAGTCGCGCTTGGCGCCCCCGACCGGAAGGTGTCGTTCACGGTTCCCACCGGCAATTTCGGCGATATCTTTGCCGGTTATGTCGCCAAGAAGATGGGCCTGCCGATCGACAAGCTGGTCATTGCCACCAATGACAACGACATCCTGGCGCGCACGATGAAAACGGGCCGCTACGAGATGAAGGGCGTCTCGGCGACCACCTCGCCGTCGATGGACATCCAGATCTCGTCGAACTTCGAACGCCTGCTGTTCGAGGCCTATGGGCGCGATGCTTCCGCGATCCGTTCGGCGATGGAGGGACTGAAGCAGTCCGGCGCCTTCGAGATCCAGCCGGAAGCACTGAAGTTCATCCGCAAGGATTTCCGCGCCGGGCGCGCGACGCAGAAGGAAGTGGCGAAGACGATCCGCACCGTTCTCGACGAGACCGGGTACCTGCTCGACCCGCATACGGCCGTCGGCGTGCATGTGGCAAGCAAGTTCGAAAAGCCGCAAAGCCCGATGGTTGTGCTGGCGACGGCCCATCCGGCCAAGTTCCCGGCGGCAGTAAAATCGGCCTCCGGTATTGACCCCGCGCTTCCGGCGTGGCTTGCTGATCTGATGGACAGGGAGGAGCGCTTCGAAGTCCTGCCCGCGGAACTGAAAGCCATCGAAAGCTTTGTCAGCAAACAGGCGCGAGCAGTCAGGTAGGAAGTGCAGAAAGACGGACCATGAATGTTGAGTGCACCCGGCTTCCATCGGGTTTGACTGTCGTAACCGAAAACATGCCCCATCTGGAAAGCGTGGCTCTCGGAACCTGGATCAAGTCCGGCTCGCGTAACGAGACCGAAGCCGAGCATGGCATTGCGCATCTGCTCGAGCATATGGCGTTCAAGGGTACGAATACGCGCACGGCCCGGCAGATCGCCGAGCAGATCGAGAATGTCGGCGGCGAAGTGAACGCCGCCACCTCGACGGAAACGACGTCCTATTACGCCCGCGTGTTGAAGGACAATGTTCCGCTCGCGGTCGATATCCTCGCCGACATCCTGACCGACAGCGTCTTTGACGAAGAGGAACTGGAGCGCGAAAAACACGTCATCCTGCAGGAAATCGGCGCAGCCGACGACACACCAGACGACGTGGTCTTCGACCGTTTCTCCGAACAGGCCTATCGCGGCCAGACGATCGGCCGTAGCATTCTTGGCACGCCCGAGACGGTGCAGTCCTTCTCCAGCGACCAGATCCGCGCCTATCTGTCGCGCAACTACACGACCGACCGGATGTTCGTCGTGGCCGCCGGCAAGGTGGACCACGATGCCTTCGTCAAGCAGGTGGAGCAGCGTTTCGCCTCGCTGCCGACAAAGCCGTCTGCGACGCCGGTGATGGATGCCGCCCACTACACCGGTGGCGAGTCGCGTGAAGAACGCGACCTGATGGATACCCAGGTCCTGCTCGGCTTCGAGGGCAAGGCCTATCACATGCGCGACTTCTACTGCTCGCAGATCCTCGCCAACATTCTCGGTGGCGGCATGTCTTCGCGGCTGTTCCAGGAAGTGCGCGAGATCCGTGGCCTGTGCTATTCGGTCTACGCCTTCCACTGGGGCTTTTCGGATACCGGCATTTTCGGCATCCATGCCGCGACCGGCGGCGAGAACCTGCCGGAACTGGTGCCCGTGATCATCGATGAGCTGCGCAAGGTCTCCGACCGCATCGACCAGCAGGAAATCGAGCGTTCGCGGGCGCAGATCCGCGCCCAGCTTCTGATGGGCCAGGAGAGCCCGGCTGCCCGCGCCGGTCAGATCGCCCGGCAGATGATGCTCTACGGACGCACCATTCCGAACCAGGAAATGATGGAACGGCTTGCCGGCATCACCACCGAACGCCTGACGGACCTTGCCGGTCGGCTGTTCTTCGACACGGTTCCGACGCTGTCGGCCATTGGCCCGGTCGATCATCTGGTTCCGCTCGACGATATCAGAGGCGCGCTGACGACACAGCCTGCCGGTATCCGCAAGGCCGTCGGCTAAGGGCCGCCGGCACAGACTGCGACCGGCGGGGACCCCGCCGGACATCGCTTGGGGATTGACGATGACGCGCTCGGTGTTTCGGTTTCTGTCCCGGCAGCCGGATATGCCGGAAATCACCAGCGAACGACTCCTCCTTCGCCTGCCCCGCTTCCGCGATTTCGAGCAATGGCACCAGCTGCGCAAAGAGAGCCGTGCATTTCTGCAGCCATGGGAGCCGTCCTGGCGCACCGACGAGCTGACCGAGCGCGCGTTTCGGCAGCGTGTGCTGCGTAATGAACAGGAATTTCACTCCGGCATGGCAGTGCCCTTCTTTGTCTTCGATCGGGCCGAGGACACCTTGCTGGGCGGGCTCACCATCGGTCTCATCCGCCGCGGAGCGGCACAAAGCTGCATGATTGGCTACTGGATGGGCGAACGTCATGCCGGCCAGGGCCACATGTTTGCCGCACTTCAGCTGGCTATTCCCTACATCTTCGGGCCACTCGAGTTGCACCGTATCGAAGCAGCCTGTATTCCGGACAACGTCAACAGCCTGAGGCTACTCGAAAAAGCGGGATTTGAGCGGGAAGGTCTTTTGCGCGATTATCTGAAAATCAACGGGGAATGGCGCGACCATCTGCTGTATTCCCGGATCGGCGGCCATAAGGCGCGGAACGGCAAGACGCCCTCATGACGAATACCCGAACCCTTTCGCGCGCCGTGCCTCGCCTCGCCGCCCTGTGGATTGCTGCGCTTACGACAGCATATCTGTGCCTCGCCGCATCGGCGGCATTCGCCGTCGAGCCGGTGAAGATTGCGCGCGACGACACTGCGCTCGACCTGACGGCAACCACCGAGATCTACACGAACCAGGGCGAGGCCTTCCAGGTTTCGACCGCCGCCGGTGCCGACGGCATTCGCCGGCGCATCGAGGTGCGTTCGAGCTCCGAGGAGCATCAGGGCGACTGGGCTGTCTTTGCGCTCGCCAATGTCTCGGAAGAACAGCTGGAGCGCGTGATCGTCGCACCGCATTTCCGTCTTTCCGGTTCCAGGATGTTCTGGCCGGATCTCGGCTCCCAACGCATCATGGCGATCACGCCATCGGAAGGCTTTGCGCTCGACCGCGTGCCGGGCCCCGATGCCGACGTCTTCCGCATTACGCTCAATCCGGGCACGGTCATCACCTTTGTTGCCGAGCTCGCGACGCCGGAGTTGCCGCAGATCTATCTCTGGGAGCCGGACGCCTACAAGGACACGGTCAACGCCTTCACCCTCTATCGCGGTATCGTGCTCGGCATTGCCGGTCTGCTCGCGGTGTTCCTGACGATCCTTTTCGTGGTCAAGGGAACGTCGATGCTGCCGGCCGCGGCAGCGCTTGCCTGGGCGGTTCTCGCCTATATCTGCGTCGACTTCGGCTTCCTCGAAAAGCTGATCTCGCTCACCTCGTCCGACATCCGAATGTGGCGCGCCGGAGCGGAAGTGGCGCTTGCCTCGTCGCTGGTCATCTTCCTCTTCACCTATCTCAACCTCAACCGCTGGCATGTGCATCTGGGCTACGCGACGCTTGCCTGGATGCTCGGCCTTACCGTGCTCTTCGGCGTGGCGATCTTCGACCCGTCGATTGCAGCCGGCATTGCGCGTGTCTCCTTTGCGCTAACAGGCGTGGTCGGCATCGGGCTAATCATCTATCTCGGCTTCAATCGCTATGACCGTGCCGTACTTCTGGTGCCGACCTGGGCGCTGATCCTGGTCTGGCTCTTCGCCGGCTGGCTGACCGTGACCGGCCAGCTCGACAACGACATCATCCAGCCGGCGCTTGGTGGCGGTCTTGTTCTCATCGTTCTCTTGATCGGCTTTACGGTCATGCAGCATGCCTTTGCCGGCGGCGCCTATCAGCAGGGTCTGTTCTCAGACCTCGAACGCCAGTCGCTGGCGCTCACAGGTTCCGGCGACACAGTCTGGGACTGGGACGTGGCGCGCGACCGCGTGGTGACGAGCCCTGATGTTTCGATACGTCTCGGCCTGTCACCCGGCACCATGCACGGCCCTGCCCGCAACTGGCTGCCGCGCCTGCATCCCGATGACCGGGACCGCTTTCGTGCGACGCTCGACGTGCTGCTCGAACATCGCAAGGGCCGGCTCAGTCACGAATTCCGGATCCGTGCCGAAGATGGTCACTTCCACTGGCTGAAGATCCGTGCACGGCCGGTGCTCGGCTCGAACGGCGAGGTCATCCGCTGCGTCGGCACGATCATCGATGTCACCGAGCAGAAGAACTCGATCGACCGGCTGCTGGTCGATGCCATGCACGACAATCTGACCGGCCTGCCGAACCGCGAGGTCTTCCTCGACCGGCTGCAGGCGATCCTGTCGCTTGCCTCGACTTCAGAGAGCGTGCGGCCTACCGTACTCGCGATCGACATCGACCGTTACAAGCAGGTCAATGACGCGCTTGGCATCGCGGCCGGCGACAACATCCTGATCGCCATCACGCGCCGCCTGCGCCGGCTCCTGAAGCCGCAGGATACGCTGGCGCGCCTTTCCGGCGACGAGTTCGGGCTGATCCTGGTGTCGGAAAAGGATCCGGCCAAGATCGCCGACTTTGCGGATGCCATTTCCAAGGCGATCATGGTGCCGCTGAATTTCGCCAATCGCGAGATCAGCCTGACAGCCTCGATCGGCCTCGTATCCTGGGTCGACCAGCAAGAGAGCGCGGCCAGCCTGCTCGCCGACGCGGAACTCGCCATGTACCGGGCGAAACGATCAGGTGGCAATCGCGTCGAGCCCTTCCGTCCGGCCTTCCGCACCGTCAGCACCGACCGCCTACAGCTGGAGACGGATCTCCGCCGCGCCATCGAGCGCAAGGAGCTGTCGATGGCCTATCAGCCGATCGTCAGGCTTGCGAATGGCGAGATCGCCGGCTTCGAGGCCCTGATGCGCTGGGATCATCCGAAGCGCGGCAACATCTCGCCGACGGAGTTCATTCCGATCGCGGAAATGTCGGACCTGATCGAGCCGCTCGGCATGTTCGCGCTGGAGCGCGCATCGGGTGACCTGATGGACTGGGAACGCCAGACGGGCGAACTGCCGATCTTCGTTTCAGTCAACCTCTCTTCGGCGCAGCTGATCTCGAGCGAGATCTACAACGACATCCGCGCCATGCTGGTGAAAACCCAGTGCGATCCGAAGCGGATCAAGCTGGAGCTGACCGAAAGCGTGGTGATGGAAAACCCGGAACAGGCGCGCCTGATGCTGGAAAAGCTGAAGGATACGGGCATCAGCCTGGCGCTCGACGATTTCGGCACCGGCTATTCATCGCTTGCCTATCTCACCCGCTTCCCCTTCGACACGATCAAGCTCGACAAGGCGCTGGTCTGCGACCAGTCGGACAAAAAGTCCGTGCTGTTACGCTCCGTCGTCTCGATGGCGCGCGGGCTCGACATGCAGGTGGTGGCCGAGGGCATCCAGACCGATCAGGACGCCGCAGACCTTGCGATGATGGGCTGCGACTTCGGCCAGAGCTATCTGTTCGGCCCGCCCTTGGGTTCGGAGTCGGTGCTGAGGCTGCTCAAGGAACGGTTTCCGCTGATGAAGCGGGCGTGAGGCGGAAGGGCCTCACGTGCGTTGGAAGGCGACCTGGAGGCCCAGCCCGACGAGGATCGCGCCCCCTACCCTTTGCAGATTGCGCTGCAGCGCCGAGACCCGTGATAGACGCGCGGTGATCGCGCCGGCCGCCAGGACGCAGACAATATCGGCGATGGTGAACATCGCATTGACCAGCGTGCCGAGGATCAGGAACTGCAGCCAGACTGGAAAGCCTGCCGTCGCATCGATGAACTGCGGCAGGAAGGCCAGGAAGAAGATCGCCGTCTTCGGGTTGAGTACTTCAACAAGCATGCTCTCCAGGAATGCACGGCCTGCTGATTTTGCGGGCGGCAGTGCGCCGCTCATTCCACCAGCCGCGCGGGCGGCACGGAACATGCGGACACCGAGATAGATCAGATAGGCAGCGCCTGCGAGCTTCACCGCGAGATAGAGCGTGGGGACCAGGTGGAAAAGGATGGACAGGCCTGCGGCGGCCGCCACCACATGCACATAACATCCGACATGAATGCCAAGCGTCGCCATCAGGCCCGCGCGGCGATCCGCAGCCAGCGTGCGGGCCGCGACATAGAGCATGGCGGGGCCCGGGATGAAGGCGAAGACGGTCGTGGTGAGGAAGAAAGCGAAGAGGATCTCGACGGCAGGCATGGATGGGCCTCACTGTGATCTGGGCATGATGGCCAGACGCTCGGAACATTGACCTCTCAGGTGGAGAGATGCAAGCCTTGCAACTGGGGCCGACGACAAAGCATGGGCCAGTTCCGCAGGATTTATCGGTCGGGATCGTGCAAGATTTCAGACGACTTCAATCACGCCAGAGAGTTCTCATGCATCGCCAGAAAGCTTATCACGACCGTCTCGATCGGGTCCTCGACTACATCTACACCCATCTGGACGATGATCTCTCTTTCGACCGTCTGGCGGACGTCGCCTGCCTTTCGTCCTATCATTGGAGCCGCATCTATTCAGCCATGCGCGGAGAGACGATTGTCGCCACGATCCGGCGGCTGAGGCTCCAGCGTGCGGCTGATCAACTCGCGAATTCCGATGCGGATATTCAGGCCATCACCCGGCGCGCCCGCTACAGCTCTGCCGACAGCTTCGGGCGGGCATTCAAGGAGGCCTTCGGTACGAGCCCGACTGCTTACCGCGAGATGGGCTCGCACGCCGCTTTCAAGGCCGCGAGCATGGCCAGCGACGGCCGCGGTTTTCCCGTGACGGTGGAGACCTTGCCGGAGCGCCGCTGCGCCGGGATCGATCACACAGGGCCCTACATGAAGATCGACCATGCCATGGGCAAACTGTTTGCCGAACTTGTCCAGCGCGGTCTTCTGCCGGCGGAGCCTGCCATGATCGGCGTGTTTTTCGACGATCCCGATCTCGGACCCGAGCACGCCCCGCGGTCGCGTGCCTGTTTGCCGATACCCGATTCGGTGGCCATCGAAATGCCGCTGGTGGAGACGGTTCTGCGCGGCGGGTGCTATGCGAAGCTCAGCTATAAGGGCCCCTATGCCGACATGCGGGGTGCCTATCGCTGGCTGCTTGGCACTTGGTTGCCCGCCTCCGGTTACGAGCCGGATGATGCGCCAATCTTCGAAGCCTATCTCAACGACCCGCGTCATGTGCCGCAAGCGGAACTGCGCACAGACATTCACCTGCCGCTAAAAGCCGCGCCATGACTGTGCCGCCCGTGCCGGACGCCGTTTACCGCGCACTCTCTAGCCACTCGGAACATGTGCGGGGGCGTCTCCTCGAGATCCGCCAGTTGATCTTCACGGTCGCGGCAGAGATCGGAAATGTCGGCGCACTGACGGAAACGCTCAAATGGGGCGAGCCCGCCTACCTGACCGAGGTCAGCCGAAGCGGAACCACCATTCGGCTGGGCGCCACCCGAGAGGCGCCCCAGGACAGCGCGGTGCTGTTCAACTGCAAGACAAGCCTCATCGACATGTTTCGCACCGCATTTCCAGCAGATTTCAAGTTCGAGGGAAACCGTGCACTTGTGATCCCTGCCGACCGCACAATACCTCAGACGCCGTTGCTATTCTGCCTAAGTGCAGCTTTGACCTATCATCGGCAGAGAGGCACAGGCTCTCGCAACTAACGGGAGGAAAAACTCCAGGACGCCTGGCCCTCAGGCGTGCCCCGCCTCCATCGACAGCATGGCCGGATTGATCCCCATCAAGGCGAGTGCCCTGTCGTATTTGTTGTCGAGGCTGCGGTCGAAGATCAGGCTTTCGGTGGCCGCGCAATGCAGCCAGCCGTTCTGGGCGATCTCTTCTTCCAGCTGCCCCGGGCCCCAGCCGGCATAGCCGAGCAGCATGGTGGCGTGGCGGGGACCGCGCCCGTCCGAAATGGCGCGGACGATATCGAGCGTGGCGGTAAGCGAGATGTCGTCGCTGACGGGGATGGAGCTGTCCGACAGATAATCGTCGGAATGCAGCACGAAGCCACGGTTCTGCTCGACCGGGCCGCCGCACTGGATCGGGAAATGGCGGGCGTGATCGGGCAGCATGATCGCGTCGTTGCGGTCGATCAGCTCCAGGTGCAGGAGGAGATCCGCGAAGGTCACCGATTGCGAGCGGTTGATGATGAAGCCCATGGCACCGGCATCGGAATGGGCGCAGATATAGACGACCGCGCGGGCAAAGTTGCCATCGGGCATGCCCGGCATGGCAATCAGCAGCTGTCCATCGAGGAAGCCGCGTTCTCTCAGATCGGTTTTCGACGACAATGCCATGCCCGCCTCCTTAGTTCGCCTTATCGGCAATCGGCTTCACGCGTGGTTCTGATGTAGTCTCCCATTCAAGATGGGCCAGAAGCGGGTTCCGATCAACCCAAAATGATTGGCATGAAGCAAGCGTGACTGGCCAAGCCGACAGCGATCTTCTAGAGCCGGAGGCATGATCTCCAAAATGAACCCAGCGATGTCTTGTTCCCATCTCCGAGGCTTTTCTCGCAGCAGCCGTGCATCGGTAGTTGCAGCAGCCCTTGGCCTGTTCTCGCTCGTGTCCGCCATGCCGGCGCTGGCGGCGAGCAGCGACTGGGCGGTGAACGAAGGCGGACGGATGCGCCTGATCCTGCTGCCCCAGGAGGCAGACGGGACGCGACACGGCGCGCTCGTGATCGAGCCCAAACCGGGCTGGATCACCTACTGGAAAGAGCCCGGCGATGTCGGCATTCCGCCCGCAATCACGCCTCAGCCGGGCGCGTCCTACACCGTGGAGCTTATCGGTTTTCCCGTGCCGAAGGTCCTCTCAAACGACGAGATGACCGATGTCGGCTATGACCAACCTGTTACCCTGCCGCTCCGCCTGAAGAATGCGCCTGATGACACCGGCGTGACGCTGAGTGCCTTTGTCGGAGTCTGCCAAAACATCTGCATCCCCTTCCAGGCCGATCTCAGCGTGCCGCCAGACGCAGACGGGATCGCCAATGCCGTCGAAACCGCCCTCGTCCGCTCGGCCCAGGCCCAGGTGCCGCCAGGTCCCTCTCCCGACTTTCACGTCATCGACCACCAGCTGGGAGCCGGCCACAGAGAGCTCGTCGTGCGGCTGAAGATGCCAGCTGGCGCCGACAGTCCGAAGGCCTTTGTCAGCGGGCCGAGCGGCCATGTCTTCGTCGATTCCGTCGCCTCCCGAGGCGCCGATGGCGAGACGGTTCTGACATTGCCGATCGGCAAGCTGCCGAAGAAATACAAGATTGCCGGCAAACACTGGGGAATTCTCGTGGTCAGCGGCGACCGCGCCATGGAAACCACGCTTGCCTTTGATTGACCCATTCCTATATTCGCCTCGATTGCCATTCGGAGGGGTTCTGGATGGAGCAACCAAGCGAGGACGATTTCATGACCATTGCCATTGGCGACAAGCTGCCCCAGGCCACCTTCAAGGAAAAGACCGCTGACGGTCCGGTGGAGATCACCACGGAACAGCTATTTGCGGGCAAGAAGGTCGTTGTCTTCGCCGTTCCGGGTGCGTTTACCCCCACCTGCACGCTGAACCACCTGCCGGGCTACCTGGAAAACCGTGATGCGCTGATCGCGCGCGGCGTCGACGACATCGCCGTCGTCTCCGTCAACGACTGGCATGTTATGGGCGCCTGGGCGCAGCATTCGGGTGGCCAGGGCAAGATCCATTTCCTCGCCGACTGGGATGCCTCCTTCACCAAGGCGCTCGGCCTCGACATCGACCTGTCGGGCGGCGGGCTCGGCGTACGCTCCAAGCGCTATTCGATGCTGGTCGAGGACGGCGTGCTGAAGAGCCTGAACATCGAAGAGAACCCGGGCCAGGCAACGGTCTCCTCGGCCGCCACGATGATCGAGCAGCTCAGCGCCTGAGCGTCTCAAGAAATTCTTCAGAACTGGAGAGGCTCGGGAAACCGGGCCTCTTCTCGTTTTGGGAAGCGTCAGTGCGCCAGATCGAAGACGAGGATGCCGGCCAGGCCACCATCGGTTGCGCCGACGATGCGTTCGCCGACTTCGACATGCTTCGGATGCTTCAGATAGTAGTCGCGGACCATCTCGTCCTCGAAGGTGACGATGAAGCCGTCATTGTAGCCGCCTGCCAGCCCTTCCGGCGAGACATTTGCCCCTGCCTTCACCTCCAGCATGCCCGGTACCACGTCCTTCAGATCGGCAATGGCCGCATAGATCGCCTGCTTCTCGGCCTCCTGGACGGCCGCCTTGAAGCGCAGGAACACGCAGTGCTGGATCATGGATGTCTCCCGTATGTTGTTTTGACGGGAGCATAGGGTCAACGGGGGAAAGGGCAAGGGGATGATGCGTGGCGCTCTCCTCGCCCCTTCAATCACTTCACCATCAGGGACTTGGGAAAGCCGCCCGACTTCTTGAACGGCTCCATGCCCTTACGGGCAAGCTCGTCGGCGCGTTCGTTCTCCGGGTGGCCGGCATGGCCCTTGACCCAGTGCCACTTCACCTTGTGGCGCTGGTTGGCGACGTCAAGCGCCTGCCACAGCTCGCCATTCTTCACCGGCTTCCTGTCGGCCGTCTTCCAGCCATTCTTCTTCCAGCCGAAGATCCACTTGGAGATGCCGTCCATGACATATTTGCTGTCGGTGTAGAGGTCGACTTCGCAGGCGTCTTTAAGCGCGTTCAGCGCGGTGATCGTGGCGAGCAGCTCCATTCGGTTGTTGGTGGTGTCGGCCTCGCCGCCGGAAAGCTCCTTCTCGGTTTCGCCGTAGCGCAGTACAGCACCCCAGCCGCCGGGGCCGGGATTGCCGGAACAGGCACCGTCTGTGTAGATCTCGACATGTTTCATGCGATCAGTCCGTATTCCGAGGCATTGGTGACAGCGCGGTGGAAGCGCAGCTTCTTCAGATATTCGAGCGGGTCCTTCTTGACCACCAGGGCTCCCGCCGGCGTCGTCAGCCAGTCATAGAGGCGGGTCAGGAAGAAGCGCAGCGCCGAGCCGCGGCAGAGGATCGGCAAGGCCTCGATTTCGGCGGCCGACAGCGGGCGCACCGACTGGTAACCCTCGATCATCGCCTTGCCCTTGGTGATGTTGTAGGCGCCATCTTTCTCGAAGCACCAGGAATTGAGGCAAATCGAGAGGTCGTAGACCAGGAGGTCGTTGCAGGCGAAATAGAAGTCGATCAGTCCAGACAGGGTGTCGCCGAGGAAGAAGACGTTATCCGGGAAGAGATCGGCATGGATGACGCCTGTGGCCAAGTCCTTCGGCCAGTGGGTGGAGAGGAAATCCAGCTCGGCGCCGATCTCGGCTTCCAGCCCCTCCTCCACCTCGTCGGCCCGTGCCTCGGACTTTGCCCAGAGCAGCTGCCAGCCTTCGAGCGACAGGGCATTCGGACGCGTAAGCTCGAAGCCTTCGCCGGCGATGTGCATCTTGGCAAGGGCTGCGCCCACCTCGCGGCAATGCTGCGCCTCGGGCTTTCTCAGCCACATGCCTTCGAGGAAGGAAATCAGCGCTGCCGGACGGCCTGAGAGCTCGCCGAGCAGTTCGCCGTCCTCGCGTGGCAGGGGCAGCGGGCAATTGAGCCCGCGCTCCGAGAGGTGATGCATCAGGCCGAGAAAGAAGGGCAGGTCGGACTTTTCGACCCGCTTCTCGTAGAGCGTCAGGATCAGCGGGGACTTCGAGGTGTGCAGCAGGAAGTTGGAATTCTCCACGCCTTCGGCGATGCCCTTGTAAGAGAGCAGTTCGCCGGCGTCGTATTGCGCCAGAAAGGCCTTGAGGTCGATTTCGTTGATGTCGGTATAGACTGCCACAGCGTAAATTCCGTGCCGCTTCGGGGATGACAGCAGTCCTATAACGGGCGCGGCGCCCATGCCAGCCCTGCTGCGACACGGGGCACAGGAAATGGTCGATGCTGACGGCCGTCAGTTCCTCACTTGGAAAGAGCATAGCCCCGGATGTTGTTCGGATTGTCGTCGCTCGTCATCTGACGCGCTGCTGCACGTCTCAAGATGCTCACCCTGTGCCGATCTTGGACGAACACTTTACGAACTGCTAATGTCGATCCGATAGCATTTCCGAAACAACGCGGGACTGTTGCAATGGATCTCCCTCCGACTGCTCGCCTGGCACATGACTTTGCTGCGACAATGAACCTCGCGCTCATCGTGGTCGACAGCCAAGGCAACATCCGCTTCGCCAATGCCGCCTTCTGCGCCATGTTCGGTTACGAAGCCGAGCAGGTTCGTGGCCGACAGATCACGATGATCATCCCAGAGCGCATGCGCGGCGCCCATTCTGCCGGCATGGCCAATGCTGCGTCGGGCGCCAAGCCAGGGCTGGCGGGAAAACCGGTGGAAGTGTCCGCGCTGAAGAGCGACGGAACGGAATTTCCGATCGAGATCACGCTTTCCATGTGGACTTCAGAGGGCGAATTCTGGGCCGGGGCCACCATTCGTGACATCTCCGAGCGGCGCGAGCGCGACGCGCGGTTGATGCGCCTTGCTTCGCATGACACGCTGACCGGCCTGCGAAACCGCCACGAATTCATGACCGTTCTTGCTGAAAAGCTGTCGTCGGGTGCTGCCTGCACTCTCCTGATGATGGATCTGGACGGCTTCAAGGACGTCAACGATATGCATGGCCATCTTGTCGGTGACAGCCTCCTGCAAGCGGTCGGGGTGCGCCTGCCCTATCTGCTCGGCGACAAGACGGTGATCGGACGCCTCGGCGGCGACGAGTTTGCAGTGCTCTTCCCCGACAGTGGTGATCCGGTCGTTGCAAAAAGAGAGGCAGCGCGAATTCTCGACGCCTTTCGCAAGCCCTTCAGCCTTGGTGGTCTGGAGCTGGAACTGGGGGCGAGCATCGGCATCGCGCTTGCGCCCGCGCATGGACGTGAGGCCGAGGAATTGCTGGCCTCGGCCGATTTTGCCCTCTACCGCGCCAAGGCGGCCGGCGGTCGTGCCTATCGGTTCTTCGAGACATCCATGCGCAACGAGAGCCAGGCCAAACGCGACATGCGCGACCGGCTGCGCAGCGCGTTGCACAAGAATGAACTCGAAATCTATTACCAGCCACAGGTGGATCTGAGCACGCGCAAAGTGGTCGGTTTCGAAGCGCTGATCCGATGGAACCATCCCGACCTCGGTCTCCTCTTGCCCGGCGCATTCCTGCCTTCCCTGGAGCAAAGCTCATTGGCCAGCGATATCGGCTGGTGGACCATCGAAGAGGCCTGCCAGATGGCGGCAGACCTCAATCGGCAGGACGGCCGATACCGGATCGCCGTCAATCTTTTCCCGCAACAGTTCCGGTCGCCACATCTATGCGACCGTGTGAGCGATGCGCTAGAACGCCACCAGGTGGCGCCGGAGTGGCTGGAACTGGAAATCACCGAAGAGGTGGCGTTGAACGATGCGGACGCGAGTGTGCAGGCTCTGAAGGCGATCCGCGATATCGGCGTCGGCGTCGCCTTTGACGATTTCGGGACAGGTTTTGCATCGCTGAGTTCGTTACAGCGCTACCCGCTGACCACCCTGAAGATTGACCGGGGCTTCATCCGCGACATTCGCACACGCACCTCGGACGCGGCAATTACCCGCGCGCTCGTCGCGATGAGCACGGAAATGGGCTTGCGGACGGTGGCCGAGGGGATCGAGGGCCCCGAACAAGAAAGCGTCTTGCGCGATATCGGCTGCCAGGAAGGCCAGGGTTATCTGTATGGTCGGCCGATGCGGAAAGAGGATGCGCTGAGATGCATCAACAATGCTGGAACGATCGGCAAACCCCTCCGCGTCAACGGGCTCTGACGTCCGTGTTCAAGCTAGTCCGCGCGGAGTTGCAGAAGTCGGCCGGTTCTGGTCTTGGCGGCAATCTGCTTCTTGCCAAAGGCGCAGTCGAAAGTTTCCGCCAGCCGGCCCTTATCTATGCTGTTGGTGGCTAGCCGCGCCTGTGAGCCGGCCAGTTGCGAGCGCGATCTTGTTTCAGCCATCAGGCCATCGAATCTCATGGCGAGCTTCGGAGACTTGCGCTGCAGGAGGCACTCAAAACTTCAGACTGCGCGGCAGGTCAGCCATTGACCCAGGCCATATCCTCTCGTGTCAGTTCGACATCGCGCAATTCGCGGTTAACGAGGAAATGTTCGTTTTCTTCCGCGGTGATGGCCAGTTCGACCTTGGCATCGAAGCGCTGGCGGAAGGCATCGATGATCTCGTCGACGATGACCTCAGGCGCTGAGGCGCCGGCGGAAATGCCGAGCGTTCCGATCTCGCCGATTTCGGACCAGTCGATTTCGGATGCGCGCTGGACCAGCATCGAGCGCGTCGCCCCTGCCCTCAAGGCGACTTCGACGAGGCGCTTCGAGTTCGACGAATTGGGAGCGCCGACGACGATGAAGAGATCGCAGCCGGGGGCGGCTTGCTTTACGGCTTCCTGGCGGTTGGTCGTCGCGTAGCAGATGCTATCGGCGGAGGGCGCCGTCAGGTTGGGGAAGCGCTCCATGAGGCGGGCGATGACGCCTGCCGTGTCATCAACGGACAACGTCGTCTGCGTGACATAGCCGAGATTGTCGGGATTGGCGGGCTCGTAGGCATCCGCATCCTCGACCGTTTCGATCAGCGAGACGCTTCCCGGCGGCAGCTGGCCCATGGTGCCAATGACTTCCGGATGGCCTTCGTGACCAATCAGGATGACATGGCGGCCAAGGCGCTCATGGCGCATGGCCTGCTTGTGGACCTTGGAGACCAGCGGACAGGTGGCATCGAGATAGAAGAGGTTGCGGCTTGCCGCATCCTCCGGCACCGATTTCGGCACGCCATGGGCGGAGAAGACCACCGGCTGCTGGCGATGTTCGGCGGGGATCTCGTCGAGTTCCTCGACGAAGATCGCGCCCTTGGCTTCCAGCCCCTCCACGACATAGCGGTTATGCACGATCTCGTGCCGCACATAAACCGGCGCGCCATAACGCTTGAGGGCGAGCACGACGATCTGGATCGCGCGATCGACGCCGGCGCAGAAGCCGCGCGGGCCGCAAAGCCTGATCGTCAGAGGGGGGCGGTTCAGGTGCATGTTCATCGGTTCAACCGGCAATCAGGACAGCGATAATGGCGAGTGCCGCCGGAAGAGCCTGAATGACAAAGATCTTCCGCGAGGCCGTTGCTCCCCCATATAGGCCCGCGACCAGTACACAGCCAAGGAAAAACAACTGAATTTGAAAACCGAAGGCGACATCCGGGTGCAGCAGGCCCCAGATCAGGCCTGCGGCGAGGAAGCCGTTATAGAGGCCCTGGTTGGCCGCCATGACCTTGGTCGCTTCGGCCTGTTCGGGTTTCATGCCGAAGGCACGGCGGCCGGTCGGCGTGGTCCAGAGAAACATCTCGAGGATCAGAATATAGATGTGTTCAAGCGCGACGAGCGCGACCAGTGTCGAAGCGAGATAGGACATGCATGTACCCCTTGGCGGCGATCGATCGGGACCGCACGGCCTTGCGTGTTTAGCCGAAAAGCTCTCTTCGGACTATCGGGTTTTGCGCCTGAACAGACCTGCGACCGCGACGGCCACGAGGGCAACTGCCAGACCGTACCAGGTGATGACATATTGCATGTGATTGTTGGGCAGGTCGATCTGCGTCACGCCGCCCCGGGGCAGACCACCGGCGACCGGGGTCGAATCGGCATCGAGGAAGAAGGGCAGAACGCGATCGGCCGGCAGATCCACGGAAGCGGCCATGCGGCTTAGATCCTTCCAGTAGAAGATGTTCGCCTGCTCGTCATTGTCGGGAACAAGCGAAGAGGGCTTTTCCGTCAACTCCGCCCGGGCAAGGCCGGTGACCGTCTGCGCACCTTCGATCTGTCCTTCGGCACGTCCGGCGGACTCCTTGCGGTCATAGGGAACGAAGCCGCGGTTGACGAGGAGATAGCGGCCGTCCGCGAGTTCGAGCGGGGTGTAGATGTAAAAGCCTGACTGGCCCTGGAAGGTCGCCAGGAAATGGCGCTCCTTGTCATGCAGGTAGCGGCCGCCGGCGGTGGCGTGACGATAGTCGACAGGTTCGCCGGTCGAGAGCAGGCGCTCCAACGTGGCAACATCCACGGGGGCGGCCGCGCTGCGTTCCTGGATGTCCGCGAGCAGACTTTCCTTCCAGTGCAGCCGGTTGACCTGCCAGGTGCCGAGCGACAGCAGGATGGCGAGCGCTGCCGGCACCAGAACCAGGGCAAGCCAGAAACGCCAGGTGCGGCGACCCTCGCGATTTGCCTCGTTCATCCGTGTCTCAGCCACGATCGATCACCCCTTGGGAGGCATTGTGCTTGTATTGCAGGGCGATCAGCAATGCCTTCAGGAAACGCATGAGCCAGAGAGTCAGCGCCACACCGAGCGGGGCAAAAACGAGGATGTGCAGCCACATCGAGGGTTGATAGGTGAGTTCCACCCAGACCGCGAAGCCAACGACGAGCAAGTCGGCGAGCAGGATGACGAAGATTGCCGGACCATCGCCGGCGTCGACCCAGGAGAGATCGAGGCCGCAGGAATTGCAGCGTGCCCTCGGTTTACTGAAGCCGTCGAAGAGCTTGCCATTGCCGCAGCGGGGGCACGACGCGGTCAGGGCCGCCTTGACCGGATCCACCGGCGGGAATTTTGCGCTGTCTTCGGTCACTGAACCTCTCCTTGATGCTGCTACGTGTCCCCGGCCAACCCTTAGAGCAAGCAGTGGTTCCCGACGAGTGCCGGATCGTCGCACGGGCCGAAAACACGAAGGGCGGCTTTCGCCGCCCTTCTGAAACTTTCGTCACCCGGATCAATGGGCGAGCGGTGCACCCCAGTCGCCCCAGATGTAGATGGCGAAGAAGAGGAACAGCCAGACCACGTCGACGAAGTGCCAGTACCAGGCGGCAGCTTCGAAGCCGAAATGCTGCTGCGGGGTAAAGTGGCCGGCAAGCGCACGGAACAGGCAGACGATCAGGAAGATCGTACCGACCAGAACGTGGAAGCCGTGGAAGCCCGTCGCCATGAAGAAGGTCGCGCCATAGATCGAGTTCTTGAAGTCGAAGGGCGAGACTGCGTATTCATAGGCCTGCACGAAGGAGAACAGGACACCGAGCAGCACGGTCAAGAGCAAGCCGTAGACGAGGCCCTTGCGGTCGTTGTGCAGCATGGCATGGTGGGCCCAGGTCACACAGGTGCCCGAGAGCAGCAGGATGACGGTGTTGTAGAGCGGCAGGTGCCAGGGATCGACAACCTCGATGCCAACGGGCGGCCACTGGCCACCGGTGAACTCGACGCGGCTCGTCTGGATCGCTTCGTTGGCGAAGAGGCTGGCATCGAAGAAGGCCCAGAACCAGGCAACGAAGAACATCACTTCAGAAGCGATGAACATGATCATGCCGTAACGCAGGTGCAGCGACACGACGCGGGTGTGATGACCTTCGTGGGCTTCCTTGATGGTGTCTGCCCACCAGGCGAACATGGTGAAAAGCACGATCGCAAGGCCGATGTAGAAGAGCCACGGGTTGGCCCAATCCACGCCGAACAGGTTCAGCGAACCGCCGTTGAGGTAGCGCATGTAGCCGACGCCACCGAAGGTGAGGACGAAGGCGCCGATCGAGGCCAGAAGCGGCCAGGGGCTCGGATCGATGATGTGGTAGTCGTGGTTCTTCTGGTGCGCTTCGGCCATTTCAGCAATCCCCGAATGTCAATTTCATTACGAGTTCCGGCGAGCCGGAGCCCTCTCACAGTTTCGGCTGTCCTTTGTCTTCCTCGACCGCGAGTGCGGCCACCGGCGCCTGATCTGCGCGCGGATAGAAGGTGTAGGACAGGGTAATCGTTCCGATGCCCTTTGTCTCATCCGCCTCGACGATGGCGGGGTCAACGAAGAAGACGACCGGCATTTCCAGTGTCTCGCCCGGCTGCAACGTGGTTTCAGTGAAGCAGAAGCACTGGACTTTATTGAAGTAGGCTCCGGCTTCGCCGGGGGTGACGTTGAAGACCGCCTCACCCGTGACCGGATGGGGCGAATTGTTTGTCGCGGTATAGGTGATCTGAACGGTCTCGCCGATCTTCGGCGTCACCTTCTTGTCGACCGCCTTAAAATCCCAGTTCAGACCGGACGCTGCATTGGCGTCGAAGGTAACGTTGATCGTACGATCCAGGACCACGTCCGAGACCTGCTCCACCCGCTGGGTCGTGCCGCCATAGCCGGTCACCTGGCAGAACAGCTGATAGAGCGGAACGGCCGCATAGGCCATACCCACCATGCCGCCGACGAAGACGACACAGGCGGTCGCTACGCCAACATTGCGGCGGTTCGAAACCTTGATGTTCTCGTTCGATACAGTCACGGTGCGAAGCCTCTTTAACCCACGTTGCCGATCTTGATGATGGTTACGACGTAGAAGATCACCACCAGAGCTGCGAGCACCACGCCAAGCGCGATGTTGCGGCCGCGACGGGACTTCTTCTGCTTGTCATTCAGTTGCACGGTCTCCATCAGGCGGCACCTCCGAGGCTTGCCGCAAAGGGCGCGACGTAAAAGTCGATCATCAGGGCCGAGAAGATCGCGAAGAGATAGAAGATTGAATAGGCGAACAGCTTCTTGGCCGGCACCATCTTTTCGTCGCCGTCGGCCATGCGCCAGACGGCGATGGAACAGTGCACGAAGATTGCGCCAAGAAGGGCTGCTACAATGCCGTAACCGATCGAAGACAGGCCGGTGAAGGTCGGCAGCACGCCGGTGATGGCCGTCAGCACGGCGTATACCGCGATCTGACGCTTGGTCGACGGGATGCCTGCGACGTTCGGCATCATAGGCACGCCGACATCACCGTAATCCTTCATCTTGAACAGCGCGAGCGCCCAGAAATGCGCCGGCGTCCAAAGGAAGATGATCATGAAGAGGATGAAGCTGTCGAGCGACACACCACCAGTCACGCAGGCCCAGCCGACCATTGGCGGAAAAGCGCCTGCCGCACCGCCGATGACGATGTTCTGCGAAGTCGAGCGCTTCAGCCACATCGTATAGACGACGGCGTAGAAGAAGATGGTGAAGGCGAGCAGACCGGCGGCAAACCAGTTCACGGCGAGGCCAAGCACGCCGACCGAAAACACCGAAAGCACGAGGCCGAAGGCGAGCGCCTCTTCCGGCGTGACGCGACCGGCCGGTACCGGACGGGTCGCCGTGCGGCTCATGATGGCGTCGATGTCGGCATCGTACCACATGTTCAGCGCGCCGGATGCGCCGGCGCCAACGGCGATGCAGAGGATCGCGATGAAGCCGATGATCGGATTGATTTCGCCGGGCGCAAGAACCAGGCCGGCAAGCGCCGTGAAGACGACGAGCGACATGACCCGCGGCTTCAGGAGCGCGAAGAAATCGCGCGGGTTCGCTTCGGACAGGCGAACCTCGCCTTCGATGCCGAATACGTCGCGATTGTCGATGACCGTCATGCTTTCGAATTCCGTCTTTCGTTTGGCTTTGCGGGCGCCGCGATCCCGAAGATCGCGGCGCCCGTTAGCGTTTCGCAGGTTAGGCGCTGCTTACTTGATCTTCGGCAGCTGTTCCCACTGGTGGTAAGGCGGCGGCGAAGACAGCTGCCATTCCAGCGTGGTCGCACCTTCACCCCAGGGGTTGTCGCCAGCGACGCGCTTCTTGGCGAAGGCTTCGAAGACGCCGTAGAGGAAGACGAGAACCGCAAAGGCCGAGATGTAGGAGCCGATGGACGAGACATAGTTCCAGCCGGCATAGGCATCCGGATAGTCGATGTAGCGGCGCGGCATGCCGGCAAGGCCGAGGAAGTGCTGCGGGAAGAACACCAGGTTCACGCCGATGAACATGACCCAGAAGTGAAGGTGGCCAACGAACTCGTTGTACATGTAGCCGGTGATCTTCGGGAACCAGTAGTACCAGCCGGCGAAGATCGCGAAGACGGCGCCGAGCGACAGAACGTAGTGGAAGTGGGCCACGACGTAGTAGGTGTCATGCAGCGAACGGTCGAGGCCGGCATTGGCGAGCTGGACGCCCGTGACGCCACCGACGGTGAACAGGAAGATGAAGCCGATCGACCAGACCATCGGGGTCTTGAAGGTCAGCGAACCGCCCCACATCGTTGCAATCCACGAGAAGATCTTGATGCCGGTCGGCACCGCGATGACCATGGTTGCGAAGAGGAAGTAGCGCTGCGCCTGGAGCGACAGGCCGACCGTGTACATGTGGTGGGCCCAGACGACGAAGCCGACGGCGCCGATGCCAACCATGGCATAGGCCATGCCGAGGTAACCGAAGACCGGCTTCTTCGAGAAGGTCGAGATGATGTGGCTGACAATGCCGAAACCGGGCAGGATCAGGATGTAGACTTCCGGGTGACCGAAGAACCAGAACAGGTGCTGGTAGAGAACCGGGTCACCACCGCCTTCAGGCGAGAAGAAGGCCGTGCCGAAGTTGCGGTCGGTCAGCAGCATGGTGATGCCGCCGGCGAGAACCGGGAGCGACAGCAGCAGCAGGAAGGCGGTGACCAGAACGGCCCATGCAAAGAGCGGCATCTTGTGCAGCGTCATGCCCGGAGCGCGCATGTTCAGGATCGTGGTGATGAAGTTGATTGCACCGAGGATCGAGGACGCACCGGAGACGTGAAGCGCGAAGATCGCGAGGTCAACCGCAGGTCCAGGCTGTCCAGAGGTCGCCAGCGGCGGATAGAGCGTCCAGCCGCCACCGACGCCATAGGCGCCTGCCGGACCTTCGACGAACATCGAGAGGACGAGCAGCAGGAAGGCCGGGACGATCAGCCAGAACGAGATGTTGTTGAGGCGCGGGAAGGCCATGTCAGGAGCGCCGATCATGATCGGGATCATCCAGTTGGCGAAGCCGCCGATCAGCGCCGGCATGACCATGAAGAAGATCATGATCAGGGCGTGCGCCGTCGTGAAGACGTTATACATGTGCTTGCCGCCGTCGATGGCAGCATCGCCTTCGAAGCCGTAGACCATCTGGGCCAGACCGTGGAAGATCTGGATGCCCGGGTCCTGGAGCTCCATACGCATGGCAACCGAGAGGGCGGCACCGATGATACCCGCGACGATCGCGAAGATCAGGTAGAGGGTACCAATGTCCTTGTGGTTGGTGGACAGAAACCAGCGAGCGAAGAAGCCCGGCTTATGGTCGTGATGTGCGTGTTCGTCGTGGGCAACAGAGCCAGCCATTGACCTCACTCCTCTCAGTTCGTTGTGTTTTCGGCAGTCTGGACGGCGGGAGCGCCGTCAACAGCAGCCATGAGAGCGCGGTTGGCGCCCGACAGATCCGAGGTCGCAGCCTCAAGCCAGGTCGCATACTGCTCGTCGGTGACGACGCGGATGGCGATCGGCATGTAGGCGTGGTCCTTGCCACACAGCTCCGAACACTGGCCGTAGTAGAGACCTTCACGGTCGGCGCGGAACCAGGTTTCGTTCAGGCGGCCCGGGATGGCGTCGATCTTGATGCCGAAGGCCGGCATTGCGAAAGCGTGAATAACGTCGGTGGGGGCGGCCGTGACCAGCAGACGAACCGTCTTGCCAACGGGAACGACGACTTCGTTGTCGACAGCCAGAAGGCGCGGATAACGTGCGACATCTTCCTTGCCGGCGTCGGCGCGGTCGGTTTCCTTCAGCATGTAGCTGTCGAAGGAGACGGCCTGCTCGCCCTCATATTCGTAGGACCAGAGCCATTGGGTGGCGGTCGCCTTGATGGTGATGTCGGGGTTTTCCGGCATCTTCAGCTGGTAGGTCAGCAGGTTGAAGGACGGGATCGCAATCGCGAAGAGAATGAGAACCGGAGCAACCGTCCAGACGATCTCGATCGTCGTATTGTGGCTCGTCTTCGACGGCACCGGATTGGCGGCGGCGCGGAACTTCACGACCACGACGATCAGGAGAATCAGAACAAAGATGGTGATCGGAACGATGAACCACAGTGTGTACTGCTCGAACCAGCTGTTGAACTCCATGATGGAGGTGGCTGGTTCCTGCATACCCATCTGCCAGGGCTTCGGCTGATCGGCGAAGCCTACAGAAGCGAAAAGCAGACAGGCCAAAGCGGCCAAGGCTGCATAGGTTCTCTTCATCACGGTTTGGTCTCCCACAAGCGCTTGATCCACATCAAACCATAGCGCAAAAATCATGCTAGTGTCGCCGTTTCAAATCACAGATTGGCCGCAATCGCAATACGCCCGCGCGAAAGGCGGTGCGGCATTTTTGCGCTTCATCAAATACATGCGACCGCGATACACAGGCTTTAACCAGTTGGGGCACCATGAGGCGCATGATTGTGCTTCTACATCCAAAAACGCAGTCCCAATTATGCCGCACTCGACCTTAAAACAGGGGTCGGGGCTTCCATTTGCGGACCCTCGCGACAAGAATGTCGTCAATGATTCGTTTTCCAGAGGTTTTCATGGGTCTGCCTAGACTTGCCTGGTCGAGCCTGACCGCGAGCGCCGTGCTGATGGCCGCACTCGCCACTCCGGCGCTGAGCCAGCAACCGCAACAACAGCCGGGCTCGATCCGCTCCAACCACGGCGCCTGGTCTGTCATCTGCGACAAGCCGGCCGGCGCTTCGGAAGAACAATGTGCGCTGATGCAGAACGTTATTGCGGAAGACAGGCCGGAAGTCGGCCTTTCCGTCGTCGTGCTGAAGACCGCTGATCGCAAGGCCCGCATCCTGCGCATTCTCGCACCGCTCGGCGTTCTCCTGAAGGACGGCATGGAGCTCTTCGTCGACGGCAACAATATCGGTCGGGCCTATTTCACCCGCTGTTTCTCAGAAGGCTGCTATGTCGAAGTCGAGATCGACGAAGAGCTGATGAAGATCCTGCGCGCCGGCAAGGCAGCCGTCTTTGCGCTTCGCGAATCGGCAGACCAGGACCGCGTCGGCATTCCGATCGAGCTTGCCGGCTTCGGCGAAGGCTATGACACACTGCCGTAAGGGCGCGGTCGCCTGATCGTGATGACATTATAGATAGGGGCAGGTCCGGCGGGCTTGCCCCTCTTTCGTTGCGCGCCTACATGCTTGATGCCAGCGCCCAAGGAGACATTCATGACCCAGGACCTTATCTCCCTCTTCGATTGCGACGAAGCCACGCTGACGCGGCGCGTTGCGGATGCTCTCAAGGGTGCTGACGACGGAGAGCTGTTCGTCGAACATGCCCAGGCGGAATCGCTGACCTTCGACAATGGTCGCCTGAAGGGTGGCTCTTTCAACACGGACCAGGGATTCGGGTTGCGCGCAGTTGCCGACGAAGCGGTCGGCTACGCCCATTCCGGTGAATTGTCGCTAGCCGCCCTCTCACGTGCCGCCGACGCCGTCGGTGCGGTGACCCATGGTTATTCCGGCTCCTATGCGACGGCGCCACAGCGGACCAATGCCAAACTCTATGGTGACGGCAACCCGATCGGCTCCCCGACCTTCGAGGAGAAGGTGAAGCTGCTCTCGGAGATCGATGCCTATCTGCGCGACAAGGATCCCAAGGTGCGGCAGGTCACGGCAACCGTCGGCGCAAGCTGGCAGGTGGTCGAGATCCTGCGTGCCGACGGCCACCGGGTGCGCGACATCCGGCCGATGACCCGCATCAATATTTCCGTTGTCACCGGCCAGGGCGACCGCCAGGAAAGCGGCTCCTTCGGCACCGGCGGCCGCATGAGCTTCAACGAGTTCCTGACCGAGGAGAGCTGGCGCCGTGGTGCCGACGACGCACTGCGTCAGGCGCTGATCAATCTCGAAGCCCAGGAGGCGCCGGCCGGCACCATGGACATCGTGCTCGGCAATGGCTGGCCGGGCGTCATGCTGCACGAGGCAGTCGGCCACGGGCTGGAAGGTGACTTCAACCGCAAGAAGACGTCGGCCTTTGCCGGCCTGATGGGCGAGATGGTGGCGGCTCCCGGTGTGACCGTTGTGGACGACGGCACGATCAATGACCGGCGCGGATCGATCACCGTCGACGACGAGGGCACGCCGTCCGCCTACAACGTTCTGATCGAGAACGGCAAACTGGTCGGCTACATGCAGGACCGGCAAAACGCCCGCCTGATGGGCATGAAGGCCACCGGCAACGGCCGTCGCCAGGGTTACGCCCACCAGCCCATGCCGCGCATGACCAATACCTACATGCTCTCGGGCGACAAGACGCCGGAGGAGATCATCGCCTCGGTGAAAAAGGGCATCTATGCCGTGTCCTTCGGCGGCGGACAGGTCGACATTACCTCGGGCAAGTTCGTCTTCGGCTGCACCGAGGCCTATCTGATCGAAAACGGCAAGATCGGCGCACCGGTCAAGGGCGCCATGCTGATCGGCAACGGTCCCGATGCGATGAAACGCATCTCGATGATCGGCAACGACACCAAACTCGACACGGGCATCGGCAATTGCGGCAAGGCCGGTCAATGGGTCCCCGTCGGCGTCGGCCAGCCGCATCTGCGGATGGACCAGATCACGGTCGGGGGCACCAAGGCCTGAGGTTGTCAGGTCGACTATGAGTGGCGCGGCGACACTACCGCAGGGCGCCTTAGGTATTCGGCTTCGCCGCCCCCTCATCTGCCGTTCGGGCATCTTCTCCCCGCTGGGGAGAATCGGGAGCGCGTGGCGCCGGTCTGCCCTCCTCTCCCCTCGGGGAGAGGGTCGCCGAGTGAAGCGGATGCGGGGTGAGGGGGCCGCGCGGAGGATCGGCACCGTTGAAAACTTGCCGGAATGGAAATTTCCATTACTCTATCCCCCAAGGAGATTTCCATGGCTTCACTTACAGTCACGATGAAGGGTCAGGTCACCCTCAAGCGGGAGCTTTTGCAGCATCTCGGAATCAAGCCGGGAGAGCGGATTACACTGGACCAGTTGCCAGGCGGCGAGTTGCGTCTTCGGGCCGAACGTCCTGCGGGAAGCATCACAACTTTCATCGGACGCCATGCCGGCAAGGTAAAAAGGCCCCTTGCCATTGACGAGATCAACGAGATTGTCGCTGCCGGCTGGGCCGGCGACAGGTGAAAATTGCCGTCGACACCAATGTGTTGATCCGCGCCGTTCTACAGGACGACCCTGTTCAGGGTCTGGCTGCAGCCAGGATCATGTCCGAAGCTTCGTTGATCGCTGTCTCCCTCCCCTGCCTCTGCGAATTCGTCTGGGTACTCAGGCGAGGCGCAAAGCTCTCGGTGCACGAGGTGGCACAGTCGATCCGAGACCTCCTGGGATCGGGTAATGTGGCCATGAATCGTGCGGCGGTGGAAGCCGGACTGGCCATGCTGGAGGCAGGCGGCGACTTCGCCGATGGTGTGATAGCCCATGAAGGGCAATGGCTTGGCGGCGAACTGTTCTGTTCTTTCGACAAGGATGCCGTCGCACTGCTGACGAAGATTGGCCAGCCTGCGAAAGTCCCCCTCTATTCTGCTGGGCGACGAAAATCTCCGTCGGAAGACCAGTAGAGTCCCCCCGCTCACCCCCGCGCGGGCATCAGGACGCAGTCGTAGCGCTGGCGGACCAGCTTGTCGCAGGCCGCACGGGCCGCTTCCTTGGTCTCGAATCCGGTGAAACGGGCGCGGTAGAAGGTGATGCCGTTGCGGGTGACCATTTCAGTATAGGTGTCGAGCCCCTGAAGCGGGCCACCGACCTTCTCGCGGGCCTGGGACAGCAAGTCCATGGCTGCCTGGGCGGATGTCGCGGCGGCAATCTGGACCTGCCACCTGCGTTCGAAAGACGTCGAAGGCGTGCTGGCGGTCTGCTGCGGGTCGACGGCAGCAAAGCGGCTTGCCGGTGTCGCGACGAGGTCTGCGGTTTCGGCCTGTGACGATGGCGCATAAGCCGAGGCGGTGCCCGGCGTCGCGGTCCCTGTTGCTCCGACGAGCCCCTGCACTGCGGCCAGCGCCGACTGGCGGGAAACCGGAACCGGTACCTCGTCGCCAAGGCGGGCTAGATCCATCTGCGCGCCGGTCGAACGGGAGACGAGAAGCTGTTGGCCGGTCGAGGCCTTCTTGATGTTGGCGTCGATCAGACGCTCCATGATCTTGTCGCGGCTGGCAGCCGTGCGGCCGCCCATGACGACGCCGATGACGCGGCGGCCATCATGCTCGACGGCGCTGACCAGATTGAAGCCTGACGCATTGGTATAGCCAGTCTTGATGCCGTCCATGCCCTTGTAGCGATACATGAGGTTGTTGTGACCGTTGATCGTCTTGCCGCGGAACTTGAAGCTCTTGGTGGCGAAGAGTTCGTATTCCTTCGGGAAGTCGCGCATCAGGGCGACACCGAGGGTCGACATGTCGCGGGCTGTGGTAAACTGCCGGGGATGCGGCAGGCCGGAGGCATTGAAGAAGGTGGTGTTCATCATGCCGAGCGAGCGGGCCTTGCGCGTCATGAGGGCCGCAAAGCCCTCTTCACTGCCGCCGATCTTCTCGCCGATCGCAGCCGAGGCGTCATTGGCCGAGCGGACGATCATGGCGAGTACGGCTTCGCGGACGGTGATGCTGTCGCCTGCCTTGACGAAGAGCTTGGTCGGCGGGCGGGAGGCGGCATGTTTCGAAAAGGGAACGGGGCTATCCCAGCTGAGCTTGCCGGCCTTGATCGCGTCGAAAACCATGTAGACGGACATCATCTTGGTCAGCGATGCCGGGTGATTGAGCACATCCGGGTTCTCGGAGGCGAGGACTTCGCCGGTCCGGGCATCGAGGAGAAGCTGGGCACTTCCTGCCTGGGCTGTCGTCGAGAGGGAGAGGATCGCCACGCAAAACGAGAACGCGATCAGCAACTTGCTCATGAAAACTCCAATGCCGCCCGGATTTCAATGATGACTGCGACTGGTTCGATTCGATCGATCCGCCGTCTTCGGGTTGAGGCCCTATGGCAAGAATGGGGCGACAATCAGCCGATCGGAATCAAATGCAACCATCGATCCACAGAAGGTCGCCCGATCATGGTCAACAGATGGTTAATCGATTGCGCGAATGCTGGCACGGACGGTCACGAAGGCGTCAGCGGGCGAAGGTCACAGCGCCAGTCCCTTCTTCACCCAGCCGGTCTGCGGGATTGACCAGCTGGCAGCGCTGGAGAGACAGGCAGCCACAGCCAATGCAGCCGTCGAGATCATGCCGCAGGCCTTCGAGAATGCGGATGCGCTGGTCGAGCCTCTCGGCCCAGCGGGTGGCAATCTCACGCCAGTCTTGGGGCGTCGGCGTGCGCTTCTGCGGCAGTGCGGACAGCGCCTCGGCGACTTCCGAGAGCGGGAGCCCCACCTCTTGCGCGGCGCGGATCAAGGCGAGCCTGCGCAGCACGTCGCGGCCGTAGCGGCGCTGATTGCCGCCCGTCCTGTCGGCGAAGATCAGACCCTTGCGCTCGTAGAAATGGATGGCGGACACGGCCAGTCCGCTGCGGCGGGCGACATCTCCGACGGTCAGATGGTTTTTTTGTTCGGGCATGGCTTTACCTCAACCTTTGTTCAGGTTGTAGCATCGCGTCAAATCGCATCCAATGCCATTTCGCAAAGTGAGTTCACGAATGACCGACAGCACGACCGACAAATCGGCCGGCCCTTCCCTACCGTCGATTCCGGACATGATTGATGAGTTCAAGACGCCGCCGAGCGAGCCGGGCGGCTGGCTCGATCTTCTGTCGCGCGAACACCTATCCACCACGCTGATGCTGAGCATGGGGGTTGCGCTCTTTGCCTTTAACGGCTTCTTCGTTTCCACCGTGCTGCCGAGCGCGATTGCCGAGATCGGCGGCGGCCACCTCATCGCCTGGTCCGTCTCACTTTACCTGATCGGGTCAATCGTCGCCGGCGTGACCGCAGCCCAGTTCAAACAACGCTTCGGTGCCCGCCGCGCCTTGATCGTGGCGACACTGGTCTTCCTCGTCGGCACTCTGACGGCAGCGTTTGCATCGACGATGGAGCAGGTTCTGCTCGGGCGGCTCGGACAGGGGCTCGGCGAAGGCGTGGTCGCGGCGATCTGTTACGCGCTCATTCCAGCCCTCTATCCGTCGCGTCTGGTGCCCAAGGTCTTTGGCGTGGAAGCGCTGGTGTGGACATGTGCTTCCTTCGGCGGACCGTTTGCGGCCGGCTGGCTGGCGGAGAGCTTTTCCTGGAGGACGGCCTTCCTGATCAATCTGCCGTTCGGGCTCGTCTTTCTTCTTCTCGCACTGTTCACGGCAAGGCCGCGCGATGAGACAGTCGCCGCGTTTGCCAGGGTGCCGCTCTCCCCGCTGGTGCTGCTGTCAGTGGGCCTTCTGATGATCCTGTCCTCAGGAGTGATGGCCGAGCCTCTGACCTCGGCCGTGCTCGTAGTGTTCGGCATTGCCCTTCTGGTCGCAAGCGTTCGCCGCGATCGGGTACTTCCAACGGGTCTGATGCCGGCGGAAGCCTTTGGTCTTTCGTCAACGGTCGGGGCGGGTCTTTGGCTGGTTCTTCTCATGCCCGTCGCCCAAGCGACCAGCAGCGTCTATTTCGTCTTGGGGCTGCAGCATGGCTTCGGCTTCGGTCCGCTGGCGGCCGGTGGGCTTGGCGCGATCATGGCGATGAGCTGGAGCCTGGTCGCCGTACTCGTTGCTCATGTCGGGACGGAGCGCGCGCGGCGGCGGGCAATCGAGTCCGGACCGCTCCTGCAATGCTGCGGCATGCTCCTGGTTGCCCTCGGCTTTCAGCAGGGATCGCTTTTCCTTCTGGTCACGGGCCAGATCGTGGTCGGTGCGGCTTTCGGCGCCAGCTGGGCCTTTCTGAGCCAGATGCTTATGGAAACGAGTACGCGTACCGAGCGAGACAAGACTTCGGGGCTCATTCCGACGCTGCAATCGGCGGGCTTCGCAATCGGTGCGGCCTTTGCCGGCCTGGCGGGCAACAGTCTCGGCTTGGCAGAGACCTCTACAAGCGAGAGCTCCCGGGCCGCTTTCTCGGCGACATTCCTCATTCCGGTACTGTGGACGATCCCTGCCATGCTGCTTGCTCGACGGGCAACCCGGCTGGCTGCGGAGCTGCCGCCGCATTCGCCATAATATTGAGACGACGTGTTGAACCTGCCTTAAGGGTTCGGGGGTAGCCTGTCTGGCATTGCAGTCAATGACATTTCAGGCAGAGGTTATGGCGGGACGGTTCAAACATAAGCTGAAGCGAGTGGCAATCACGGGGGGGCTGGAGGCGTCCTTTCTGTTGTCGCGGCTCGGGCTGGCGGCTGGTCTTCGGGGCCGCGGGGTGATCTTCACGCTGCATCATGTCCGGCCGGCCAATGCCAGACCGTTCCAGCCGAACCGGCATCTCGACATCACGCCCGACTTCCTCGACGCAGCGATCCAGACGCTAATCCGGCGCGGCTATCGCTTCCTCCGACTGGACGAGGTGCCGGCGGCTCTTGCCGAACCCGAAGGCGGACAGCCCTTTGCCGTCTTCACACTCGACGACGGGTTTCGCGACAATCGCGACCATGCTCTGCCGGTCTTCGAGCGCCACGGGGTTCCTTTCACCATCTTCGTCTGCAAGGGGCTTTCGGAGCGCAGCCATACGATGTGGTGGGAGACGCTTGCGGCCCTGATCGGGGCCCGGCAAAGGGTGGCTCTCTGCCTGCCGGCAGGGCGGATAGACATCGACTGCAGCTCGACTAGCGCCAAGTGTGCCGCATTCGACGCCGCCGCGCGCCTGCTGATGGCGGGCGACGAAGCGAAGGGAGTGGCGCAACTCGATGCGGCGGCGAATGCTGCCGGTATCAACCCGCATGCGCTGGTTTCCGAAACGGTCATGGATCGGGAGGAACTTGCCGCCCTGACCCGCAACCCGCTGGTCTCCTACGGAGCGCATACCGTGAGCCATCGCGGCCTCGCCGATCTTAACGACGAGGCATTGTTGCAGGAGTATAACGAGAGCGCCGAATATGTTGCCGGCATCACCGACACGCGCGCCGTCACCTTCGCTTATCCTTATGGCGATGCGCGGAGCGCAACGGTCCGGACGGCAGGCTATGCCGACTGGGCGGGCTTCAAGCTGTCGGTGACCACACGGCCGGGCACATTGACGCCCGCCTCGATGGCGAGCCCGCAGCTTCTGCCGCGGATCTCGCTGAACGGGCTCTATCAGAAGCCGCGCTATGTCGAGGCGCTGGCGTCGGGGCTGCCGTCGAAGCTTGTCGGCGGCTGAGCCCATCCCCCCTGATCAGGGATACATCCGGACCTTGGACCAGCCGTCGCCTTCCGCGTCGCGGCGGAATTCGATGCGGTCGTGCAGGCGGAACTTGCGATCGTGCCAGAACTCGATCGAGCGCGGAATGATGCGGAGGCCCGACCAATGGGGCGGGCGTGGGACGTTTCCGAGCGCATATTTCGCGGTGTATTCGGCGACCGCCTTTTCCAGCGCGAAGCGGCCTTCGAGCGGCCGGGACTGCTTTGAAGCCCAGGCACCGATCCGGCTGCCAAGCGGCCGGGACTGGTAATATTCGTCGGCCTCCTCATCGGAAACCACCTCGACATCGCCCCTCAGGCGGATCTGGCGGCGCAGCGATTTCCAATGAAAACACATGGCTGCCTTTTTCTGGCCGAGAATTTCCTGTCCCTTCTGGCTCTCGAAATTCGTGTAGAAAACGAAACCCCTGACATCGAAACCCTTGAGCAGCACCATACGGACATTCGGCAGGCCATCCGCATCCACGGTGGCGAGTGCCACCGCATTGGGATCGTTGATCTCCGAGGCCTCGGCATCCTTCAGCCAGGTGGCGAAGAGCGCAAACGGTTCGCTCTCTTCGGTGAAGTCACCAGTTGTTAACCCGATATCTGACATATTGTGTAAAATGCTCCCGATATGCATATTGGCCGTCGATGACGAAGCACTGGATCGCAGGCCCCTTGGCAGACATAGCAAAATCGGTCGAGCGGACAAAGGGTTGGTGCATGCGTAGAAGCTCGATCTTGCTCATCATCACTGCGACACTTCCGCTCAGCGGTTGCTTCGGCAGCAGCATGGACCTGTTCGGCTCGGATACGGTCGACAGTTCGATCTCCACATCGACTGTCGTGAAGAGTGGCAACCCCACGAGCCGCTCCGACGAACTCACCGTGCAAAGCGCTGTTTCGTCCGCGGATCTGTCCAAGACCGAGGGCAAGCCGCTTCCCTGGGCTAATGCGACGACCGGCAGTGCCGGTGTCGTGACCGCCATCCAGGAAGAGAAAGGTGACGGCGTCATCTGCCGCAACTTCTCGACAACCCGACATTCCTATGAAGGAATCGCCTACTTCTCCGGCAAGACGTGCACATCCGGCACCGGCAACTGGCAGCTGTTGAGCTTCGACCGCCGATCGTAAACGGCGGATCGATTTCGGTCGCATTCGAAAGACTTGCTTAAGCAAACCGGAAGAATGAGGTCGCCTGCCTGCCTTCGGCTAACCTTCGATTAGCATATGGCATGCGACGGTTCCCCAGACTGTAGCGTCCGGATCTGCATGAATTCGGCAGGGCGGCATGTAAGTTTTACGGATGGGGCCCGATGAACGGACCTTTTCCGCCTGAGGTGTGTTGGTGTCCTCGATGCGAGATTTTTATTCGATCCTTGGCGTGAAACGCGATGCCGGCTCTGACGAGATCAAGGCAGCATGGCGCACGAAGGCGAAATCCGTACATCCGGACAAGAACCGTGACGATCCGCAGGCCCACAACAGGTTTGCCGAGATCGGCCGCGCCTACGAAGTGCTCAAGGATCCGGCCAAGCGGAACCGGTACGATCAACAGCGCATGAAGGTGGAAGCCTTGGAACGCGAACAGACGATCATGCAGCAGCGCCAGGCAGCGCGCGAGGCGGCGGAAAAAGCCAAGCAGGCCAAGATAAATGCCGAGCGCGTGCTTGAGGAGCTGGCGCGCGCCGAGGCGGAGAAAGCCAAGGCGGATGCGACCCAGGCAGCCCAGGCCGCCAAGGCGAAGGCCGCAAAGGAACAGGCCGCCGAGGCAAAGACCAAAGCCCAGGCCGAATCCGGTGCGAAGGATGCAGCCGCAGAAACGGCTTCTGCGACCGGCACCGACAAGACTTCGACTGCCGGTGCAAGCGCTGGCCCTAAATCGGGTCCGAGCGCTACCGTCGGCGGCACGGCTTCAGGCCCGGAGGAAGCCGCTTCACGCATTTTCGGCGATAGCCCGGAAGCAGCCGCAGCCGCTGAAAGCCTGCGCCGCGAGCAGGAAGCCGCAGAGCTTCAAGAGGGCATTCCCCTGAAGCCGGCGGCATCGCCCCTGCTGGCGCCGATCGAGCTCTTCAGTTCGCTGGTGCGTCGCCTGCGCGGCGCCCCGCCGCCGCTGCCGGAAAAGGCACCCGATATCTTTGCGGATGCCGTGGTCGCGATTGCCGATCTGCTCGAGCAGAAATCCGTGTCGATCACCCTGAACGACGGGCGCGAAGTGCGCGTGCCGCTCAACGGTGTGACCGAGGGCCATGTCGTGCGCCTCAAGGGTCAGGGGCTGAAGTTCCAGGGCCTGCAGCGCGGCGATGTCGCCGTGACGATCAAGGTGCTGCGCGCCGATCGCTTCGCGGTCGACCAGTTCGATATCCGCACCGTGTTGCCGATCACACTCGAAAACGCCGTGCTGGGCTGCGAGACCCAGGTCGAAGGACCTGACGGGACCATGGTGCCCGTCACGGTGCCCGCCTGGTCGAACTCCGATCAGGTCATCCGAATCGACGACCTCGGCCTTCCCAACGCCGAAGACGGCCGTGGCGCGCTTGTCGTCGAACTGCGCGTGATGCTCTGGGAAAAGCCGGACGAGAAGGTCACCGACCTGATGCGGCTGATGCGCGAGGGGCTCTATATCTGAGCCCCTTCGGTCCCGGTGACGGGTCTCCAGGTTTCGACCTCCTCTTGTGCACAGCATTTTCGGCGAGCCTGTCGTTTGGGCCCGGCGGCAATTGTTGCGCTTCAGCCCTGCAGATTTCCGCCTGCTAAATGAGTGATTTCTGACGTTGTGATGGATGTCGGGGCCGTGTTCCGTCGATCTGAGCCTGCAATCTTGAACCCCGGATCGGCCTATGCCATAGGCAACTCCACCGAACGTCTTAAAGGGTCTCGATATGGTTCAGGGTTCCGGCCTTATGGCAGGCAAGCGCGGCGTCATCATGGGTGTCGCCAACAATCGCTCCATCGCTTGGGGCATCGCGAAGGCCTGTCGTGACCAGGGTGCCGAGATTGCCCTCACATGGCAGGGCGATGCGCTGAAGAAGCGTGTCGAGCCGCTCGCACAGGAACTGGATGCCTTTCTTGCCGGCGACTGCGACGTGACCAATCTCGAAAGCATCGACGCCGTCTTCAGCAATATCGAAGCCAAGTGGGGCAAGATCGACTTCGTCGTGCATGCCATCGCCTTTTCCGACAAGGACGAGCTGACGGGACGCTACATCGAGACGACGCGCGACAACTTCGCCCGGACGATGGATATCTCGGTTTATTCCTTCACCGCCGTTGCGGCGCGTGCCGAGAAGATCATGAATGACGGCGGTTCGCTTCTGACACTCACCTATTACGGCGCCGAAAAGGTCATGCCGCACTACAACGTCATGGGTGTGGCGAAGGCCGCACTCGAAGCGTCCGTGCGCTATCTCGCCGTCGACATGGGTGGCCGCGGCATCCGCGTCAACGCGATCTCGGCCGGCCCGATCAAGACGCTTGCAGCTTCCGGCATCGGCGATTTCCGCTATATCCTCAAGTGGAACGAGTATCATTCGCCGCTGAAGCGCAACGTCACGACCGACGAAGTCGGCAAGTCGGGCATGTATCTCTTGTCCGACCTCTCGACCGGCGTTTCCGGCGAAGTGCATCATGTCGACTGCGGTTATCACACGGTCGGCATGAAGTCGGTCGATGCGCCCGACATCGTTCTCGGCAAAGACTGAATTCGGAGACTGCGCCGTGCTCATCTACATGATCCGTCACGGCCAGACCGATTGGAATGCCGAGGGCCGGATGCAAGGCCAGAAGGATATCGGCCTCAACGACACCGGCCGTCAGCAGGCCAGCGAAAACGGGCGCAAGCTCGCCCAGATCCTCGGCGGCCGCGCCGGGGATTTCGACTTTGTGAGCTCCCCGCTCGGACGCACGCGCGACACGATGGAACGGGTGCGCACCGCCATGGGCCTTCCCCCTGCCGACTACCGGCTTGACGCGCGGCTGAAGGAGCTTTCCTTCGGCGATTGGGAAGGCTCGACACTGCCGGAACTGGCAGAGGTCTCGCCAGAGCGGGTTGAAGAACGGGCGCGGCAGAAATGGGGCTTCATTCCGCCCGGCGACGATGCGGAAAGCTATGAGATCCTCTCCTGGCGGATCGGCGCCTGGCTAACATCTGTCGAGCAACAGACCGTCTGCGTCAGCCATGGTGGCGTTATCCGCAGCTGTTTCCGGCTGATTGGCAATGTCAGTGAGGACGAGGCCTGCGAGATGAACATTCCGCAGGATCGGATCCTGAAAATCGATCGCGACCAGAAATTGATAGACTGGATCTGAGACCGACCGAGCCGCCCTCTTCGGGCGGCCCCGCGCTTGCTACTGCAGCAGTTCCAGATCGTCGACGACGCGCTTGCCGTCCACTTCCGTGTAGAAGACGAGAACCTTCTGGCCCGGTTCGAGACCCTCGAAGTTGAATTCTGAGGGAACGGCATAGGTCTTGCCGTCATCGAGAACGAGGTTCATTCCATCGATGTTCACATCACGAATGGTGGCTTCCACATCGGCGCTGCCGGCATAGACGCTGACCGGCGACAGGAAGCCTGCGGTGGCGAGAAGCAGGGATATAACGACACGCATGCAAACCACCCTCGACCAAATCACTGCTGAAACCGACTGCAAACTAGCCTCCTGAATGTGGCGGAATTCGCCCCTGACAAACTCATTTCGGGGGATAGTGGACCCGAAGGGCAACCGGGATCAAGCGCGTTCGCCGCTGTCCCCCGACAATCTGTGGGCTCGTGCTCTGGCTCAAGGACCATGTGCGCCCCCTAAACAGCGAAACGATAAAAAAACCTGCCCCTGACGAAATCCTAAATTAACCGCAGACCCATAGGCTTAGCGCAATCGGGATCAGGGGAAGCATACACTTGCGCAAGTTGACGATGGACGCGCGTGCCGACAGGCGACTGAGCAACGGCATGCTCTGGCTGATCGGCGCGGCTGTGCTGAGCGTGCTCATCGTGTCCGCAGGACTGATGATCGACCGCCAGACCGCGCTTACCGAACGCGGGCGCATCGAGCACGGGATCCTGGATCGCCTGCTGCGTGTGCAGTCCGACATCGAGACTCATCTGGATCAAGACATCAACATTGCTCTTTCCCTAGCGGACGACATCGCCGACGACGGCCTGCTTTCTCCGTTGGAGTTCAATCGGACGGTCAATCGCCTGATCACCGACAACCCGCAGCTTGACAGCATTCGCCTCGCCCCACTCGACGATCCCGCTCGCATGGCCTTTACGCCGAAGGTCACAAGGGACTCGCGGACCATCAGCGTCGACATCCCGGTCCCGCCTGTCTCATGGCAGTCCAGTACGGCATGGATTTCACTGGTCGTCGACATCGACGCTGGCCGCTTCTTCGATCATCACGGACTGCTGACCGAGGTCGACGTGCCAGACCATGAAGGGCATGACCACACCAAGGTCGCCATCGTGATGCCATCCGCCGATGGCACCGATGAAGTCTTCGGTGACGAGACGATTTTCGATGACAACCCGATCAGCACCGCGTCTGTCGGCGGGCGTCTGGGCTACAATCTCTATGGCGTACCCGCCGATGGCTGGGATGCGGCAATGAACAGGCTGCTACCGAGCCGCCTCCTGGTCCTGGCCGGCGTCATCGCGATGACGAGTTCCGTGCTGCTCGCCCTCTTCCTGCTGCGCGAGCGCAACCTGAACATCAAGCGTCTGAGAGCGCGCGAACAGCGGCTTGTCGAACTGTCGCAGCGTTTTCAACTCGCACTGGAAACCTCCAATATCGGCATCTGGGAGATCGACGCATCGACCCATGCGCTCATTTGGGACAGCCGCAGCGCCGGCCTGCATGGCCTGCCCAACAGCCTGACCGACGAAGAAGACCGCCTGGCAGACTGGTTCGCCTGTCTGCATGCCGACGATATCGGTCGCGCCGAACAATTCTATTTCGATTCCGTTGTGGCCGCGACCGCCGACCAATGGGACATCAGCTACCGCGTTCCGCTCTCCGACGACAGTTTCCGCTATCTGCGTTCAGTTGGCGCCCGCACCAGCGACGGCAGCATCACCGGTATCGTCTGCGACGTGACGACCGATACGCTGGTCACCCAGTCGCTGAGCCGCGCGAAGGAAAACAGCGACATCAAGAACGCCGAGCTGGAGCTTGCCCTTGAGGAACTCTCAAGCCGCGAGCACCAGCTGGCGGAAGCCTCGCAGCGTCTGGATCTGGCACTCGGCTCATACAATTGCGGCACCTGGGAAGGCGATCCCGTTACGAAGAGCGCCATCTGGGACGAGCGCATGCATCAGCTCTACGGCATACCGTTCAGCGACAAGCCCGTTGCCGAACACGTCTGGCTGTCACGCCTTCATCCGGACGACCGCGGCGAGATCCAGCTTGCCACAAAGCGGGCGGTCACGCTCGACCAGATCATCAACACGACACAGAGAGTGGTGTTGCAGAATGGCGAAATTCGCTACATCCGCTCGGTCGGCCAGCCGCATATCGGGCGCGACGGCAAGAAGAAGCTGATCGGCATTGCTTTCGACGTGACCGCCGACGCGCTGCTTGCCGAACAACTGCGCAATGCCAAGGCGGAAGCCGACATGCGCAACATCGAGCTGGAGCTCGCCAAGAACCGCATCGAGTTCAACGCCCTGCACGACCCGCTGACATCGCTCGCGAACCGCCGTAAGCTCGACCTCGAACTCGACACGCTGGCACGCAATGGCAACCGCCAATCGTCGAAGTTCGCGATCCTGCATCTCGACCTCGACCGCTTCAAGGAAATCAACGACACACTCGGCCATGCGGCTGGTGATGCCATGCTGGTGCATGCTTCCCGCATCCTGATGAAACACGTGCCGCGCGGCGATCTCGTCGCCCGCATCGGCGGCGATGAATTCGTGGTGCTGGCACGGCGGCAGACTTCGGTCGACGAGCTGGCGACGCTCGCCAACAAGATCATCGACGAGATGCGCCAGCCGCTCGACTTCGAAGGCTTCGATTGCCGCTGCGGCGTCTCGATCGGGGTTGCGCAATCCCAGGGCGCGGCACCCGACCCGCGCAAGGTGCTGATCAACGCCGATATCGCGCTGTACCAGGCCAAGGAAAAGGGCCGGAACTGCTACGAGTTCTTCACCCCGGACCTGCAGGCCAACATCGTCGCCAAGAAAC
Source organism: Agrobacterium sp. MA01 (assembly GCF_009650195.1). Lineage (NCBI taxonomy): Bacteria > Pseudomonadati > Pseudomonadota > Alphaproteobacteria > Hyphomicrobiales > Rhizobiaceae > Agrobacterium > Agrobacterium sp. MA01. The sequence goes on along the minus strand of NZ_CP045854.1, from coordinate 790,193 downwards.
GCATGGCCGACGACATGCTGGCCGGTCTCGACCGCGACGAATTCATCGTCTGGTACCAGCCGCAATTCGAGGCCTCCAGCATGCAGCTCTGTGGCGCCGAAGCCCTGATCCGCTGGCGCCATCCGGACCGCGGCATCCTCGCCTCCGGCAACTTCCTGAAGGTCGCCGAAGACCTGAACGTGATGGCACGCATCGACGAACTGGTGCTGCAGACGGCACTCAAGGACCAGATGCGCTGGACGGCGCTCGGCATGCAGGTACCGCGCATTTCGGTCAACGTCTCCTCCAAGCGCCTGCATGACGACAACCTGATCGACCAGTTGAAGGGCCTTTCGATCACGCCCGGTTCGATCTGTTTCGAACTGGTGGAGTCGATCTTCCTCGACGATAGCGACACGTTCGCCTCCGAGAATATCGAGAGGATCAAGGCGCTCGGCATCGACATCGAAATCGACGATTTCGGAACCGGCCATACCTCGATCGTATCGCTCCTGAAGCTCAAGCCAAAGCGGCTGAAGATCGACCGCCAGCTGGTCATGCCGGTCACGGTCCAGCCGCAGGAACGAAGCCTGGTGCGCAATATCGTCGAGATTGCCCGCTCGCTCGGCATCGAGACAGTTGCCGAAGGCGTCGAAACCCATGAACATGCCGGCATTCTGCGCCAGCTCGGCTGCGACTACCTGCAGGGTTACGCCTTCGCCAAACCGCTTTCGTTTGAGGATTTCACCCGCTTCGTCGACCGCCTGCCACAGCGCAAGGCGTCTTGAGCCGGCGCACGGCCGGATCACAGACGCCTCGGTGACACTGTGTCGTCGCAAATCGGCGGCGCGCGGCGCAAAAGCGCTTCACAGAAATTGTCAATTTGCTCTATGAGTGACGCCATCCAAGGCAGGGCCCGCCGGAAGACGTTCCGGCGGACGAGAATGGGACGGTAGCATACGCATGTCGCACAATACCTTCGGTCACCTCTTCCGCGTCACCACCTGGGGCGAAAGCCACGGGCCGGCGCTTGGCGCTGTTGTCGACGGCTGCCCTCCGGGTGTCCGCTTTGCCCAGGAGGATCTGCAGGTCTTCATGGACAAGCGCAAGCCCGGCCAGTCGCGCTTCGTCACCCAGCGGCGCGAAGACGACATCGTCAAGGTGCTCTCCGGCGTCATGCCGCAGGAAGACGGCACGATGATCACGACGGGCACGCCGGTCTCGCTGTTCATCGAGAATACCGACCAGCGCTCCAAGGATTACGGCGAGATCGCCAAGCGTTATCGCCCCGGCCATGCCGACTATACCTATGATCTGAAATACGGGATCCGCGACTATCGTGGCGGCGGACGCTCTTCCGCTCGCGAGACGGCCGCCCGCGTGGCAGCCGGTGCGCTGGCCCGGCTTGCCATGCCCGGCGTCACCATTCGTGGCGCGCTGGTGCAGATCGGCACGCACAAGATCAACCGCGAGAACTGGGACTGGGCGCAGGTCGACCAAAACCCGTTCTTCTGCCCTGATGCCGCGATGGTTCCCGTCTTCGAGGAGTATCTCGACGGCATTCGCAAGGCAGGCTCCTCTGTCGGTGCCGTGATCGAAGTGGTAGCCGAAGGCGTGCCGGCCGGCATCGGCGCACCCGTCTATGGCAAGCTCGACCAGGAGATCGCAGCCGGCCTCATGTCGATCAATGCGGTGAAGGGCGTCGAGGTCGGAAACGGCTTCCAGGCCGCCGAAATCACCGGTGAGGAGAACGCCGACGAGATGCGGATCGGGGCGGACGGCAAGCCCGTATTCCTGTCGAACCATGCCGGCGGCGTGCTCGGCGGTATTTCGACCGGTGAGCCGATCGTTGCGCGCTTCGCCATCAAGCCGACTTCATCGATCCTGACCGAGAAGCGCTCCATTGATGCCGATGGCAACGAAGTCGATGTGCGCACCAAGGGTCGCCATGACCCTTGCGTCGGTATCCGGGCCGTGCCTGTCGGCGAGGCCATGCTCGCCTGCATCCTTCTCGACCATATTTTGAGAGACCGCGGCCAGAACGGCCGGACCAGATAAGGACTTGCCCCATGAGCTATGACCAGAAGCGCGTCGTCGAGGCGATCCGCGCCTTTGAAGCCGGCGAGATCGTCGTCGTCACCGACGATGACGGCCGCGAGAACGAAGGGGACTTGATTGTTGCGGCCGTTCACTGCACCGCCGACAAGATGGCCTTCATCGTGCGCCACACCTCGGGCATCGTCTGTACGCCGATGCCGAAGGAAGAGGCCAAGCGCCTGAACCTCTCGGCGATGGTGGCGGAGAACGACAGCGCGCATACCACGGCCTTCACCGTCTCCGTCGACTTCAAGCACGGCACGACAACCGGCATTTCGGCAGACGACCGGACGCTGACGGTGCGGAATCTAGCCAACCCGAATGTCGGCCCTTCAGATTTCGTTCGCCCCGGGCACATCTTCCCGCTGGTCGCTCGCGAAGGCGGGGTTCTGATGCGCTCGGGTCATACCGAAGCCGCCGTCGACCTTTGCAAGCTTGCGGGCCTGCCACCGATCGGCGTCATCTGCGAACTCGTCAATGACGACGGCACCGTGACGCGTGGCCAGCAGGTTGCCGATTTTGCCGTGAAACATGGCTTGAAGCAGGTGTCGGTCGCCGACCTCATCGCCTATCGCCAGCGCAAGGAGACGCTGATCCAGCTGGTCTCCAAGTTCGATCTGCAGACGCCCTATGGCGCGGCCAAGGCCTATGCCTATTCCCTGCCCTGGGACCCGATGCAGCATCTCGCCGTCGTCTTCGGCGACATCCGGGACGGCGAGGACATTCCGGTTCGCCTGCATCTCGAGCATGTCGGCCAGGATGTCTTCGGCACCAACCGGCAGGTCGATGGCATCATGAAGCGGATCGCCGACAAGGGCCGCGGCGTGATCGTCTATCTGCGCGAGGGGTCCGTCGGTGTGGGTGTCTCCACCACCGCACGCAGCGGCAAGCATGACCGCGAAGATCATTCGGAAGCCCAGGCACGCGAAAGCGAATGGCTGGAAATCGGGCTCGGCGCGCAGATCCTGAAGGACCTCGGCGTCACCTCGATCCGGCTCTTCTCGTCGCGCGAGCGCCACTATGTCGGGCTCGAAGGTTTTGGCATCAAGATTTCGGCGACGGAGATCGTCTGAGGGCCTTGCCTCTCGATTGATGCGATGTGGCGGCTGACAGCCGCCTGATCACCCCACCCCGGACCTTCGGTCCGACCCTCCCCCTCAAGGGGAGGGTGGAGTGACCCGAGTGCCGCCGAAAAGCTCAGAACCCGATCGGCCCCTCGATTACCGGCTCTGGCCTGCCTTTCCAGCTCAGCCGCCAGACGTCCCCCTGGCGCACCGACTGGACGGCAGCGGGCCGCAATATGGCAAAGCAGGTTCCGCTATCGTGGCGGACTGACGGGTAGACGATGCCGTTCAGCCCGGACCGTCTGGCTTCGAGGGCCAGGCGGTTGCCCTCCGGGTAGCCGAGCGCCTTATCCAGCGAGAGCGCCGGATGATCGGGCAGCGTCCTCAGGTCGAGGAACTCTCCCGACGTGCTGCAGAGCATTTCCGCATAATCGGCCACCGCTTCATAGACGCCCGTTCGTGACAGGAATTCCGTCATGTGAAAGGCGATTTCGGCGAGGCATGTGTCTACGCCGAGCGCCGCATACCAGGCACCCCGGGTCTCACCGTTGAAGCGATTGGGTTCGCGCGGCTTGGCATAGGCGAAGCTAGCATTGATGAAATGCGCATGCGGCACGTCATAGACGAGTTCGTTGGCAGCCAGCCCGGAAATACCTGTTGACTGGGCCTGGATGCGGGTCGACGTGGCCGCCTCGATCTCGGCGAGTTCGGCGAGTTCATCGGCCGTATCGGCGAGTGGCGCGAGCACGGCTTGGCGCAAGCGTGCGGTGGAGACGAGACGCACGGTCCTTGGATAGGCGACAATGCTCACCGGAACGCCGGCGACCTCCAAGTCAGAGCCCCCCGCGCACGGCGTCGAGATAGCGGCGCACTTCGAGCATATGCGGGATCCCGCCCTCGATCATTGCAGCGACGGGCGTGCGGCGATCAAAGAGCGGCCCGGTATTCTCCAGCATCGGCCAGCGGTCGGCCATGGCATCGACGAAGAGCAGATGCAGGGCCTTGTAGATGCCGGTCAGCGCCGAGATCCGGGTCATCTGGTCCTGGCTCAGGGTTTTCGAGACGCTCTCAGGCTTCAACCGTTCCCAGGTGCTGAGCGAGACTCCGAGCAAGGCCGCCGCCTGCTGGCTCGTCAGGTCCCAATGAATGACCAGACGGCGAAAGGCTTTCAGCGCAGTCGCCGAAAGACGTTTCCGATCGGCTTCGATCGAGAAGCCCTGAGGCGGAGCGGCATCCGAGACGGCCTTGCGTTCGACGGCATGGAGCATAATCGACATCCTTCAAGTGACATATTAAATATGCGTCATTTGAAGGTCTTTTCAAGTGCACGGCAACACTGGGGCCAACAAAGTGGACATTGTGGAACGCCGGCGGCGGCTTGTCCGGCCTCAGATCACCCGCCGCGCCATGCCGACCGAACGCGGCGCAGTCTCGTCGAAGCCGAACTGGCTGTAGAGGCGGTTTGCCGGCACGTCGGCGATCAGGCTGACATAAGCCGTATTCGGCAGCGTGGCGATGAAGTCGGAGAGCGCCGCCATGATCCATTTCGCGAGCCCCCTGCCCTGATGCGCGGGCAGGATGGCGATGTCGGTCACCTGGAAGAAGCAGCCGCCATCGCCGATGATGCGGCCCATGCCCACAGTCTCGTCTCCCAGCATCAGGCTGACGCCAAAGATCGAGTTCGGCAGGCCTTTTTCCGCAGCTTCGCGGGCAAACGGCGTGAGGCCGGCTTCAACGCGAAGACGCATGTAGTCGTCGACGGCGGGCACACGGGGTTCGATGCGGTAGGCGCTGTTGTCGGTCACGTCTGGTTTTCCTGTTGATTGTGTCTTGATCAGCCGAGCCAGCCGGGCTGCAGGCGCACGGTTTCCATGCCGGCAAAGCGGGCGATACGCTGGAGTTCGGCTTCCAGCTTATCGAGGCGACCGGCCGTCGGCTTCACGCCTGGCTCCAGCCAGAGGCGGCGGACATCGAGAAGACCTTGCCTGCGTTCCGCCTTCATGTCGATGCGACCGATCAGGCGGTCGCCCTCGAGCAGCGGGAAGACGTAATAGCCATATTGCCGCTTAGGCTCGGGCACGAAGACTTCGATGCGGTAGAAGAAGCCAAAGAGGCGTTCGGTGCGGTTCCGGTCGCGGATCAGGGGATCAAAGGGCGAGAGCACGCGGATGCGGGCCGGCGGCTCGGGAGCGTCGAGGAGCGATGCCACGTGGTTCGCGAAGGCAAAGGAGGCGCGCGGCTTGCCGTCGACGGTTTCCAGTTGCAACTCCTGAAGTTCGTCGCGATGGGCGGCGACCCAGGCCTTGGCCTCGTCGGGAGTGACGATATCGAAAAAGGCGGCGATTTCGCCCGAGGTGGCGAAGCCGAGGCGGGTGAGAGCTGCCCGGCAGGCCCAGTCGACGAAGGTTTCGTGGTCGACTTCGGCGGTGTGGTGTTCGGTTGGGATCACGCGTTCGGAGAGGTCATAGACCTTCTGGAAACCCTCGCGGCGCGCAATCGACAGTTTGCCGGTATGCCACAGAAATTCCAGCGCCGTCTTCGAGGGATGCCAGTTCCACCAGCCACCGGACTTGTGGTCCTCGGCCTTCACGTCACGGGCCAGGACCGGACCGTGGTCACGGATGCGGGCATAGGTCTCATCGAAGGCCTGATCGAAGCCCTCCCCTCGCCACTTCGCCCAGTTCTGCCGGATGCGCTCTTCACGTCGGACGAAGCGGTGCTTCCAATAGGGGAAGAAGGCCGAGGGAATGACGGAGGCGTCATGCGTCCAGTGTTCGAAAAGCGAGCGATCCTTCTCAAGAAGGTGCTGCAGATCTTTCGGCCGATAGGTCTGGTTGCGGGAGAACAGGATCTGGTGATGGGCGCGCTCGACCCACTGAATGCTGTCGACCTGGACGAAGCCGAGATCGTGGATCAGGTCGTAAAGACCCTGACGCCCGAGCGCCTTTGTCGGCGAGCGGGACAGGCCCTGCCGTTCCAGGAAGATCTTTCGCGCGAGCGTGTTGGGGACGGGAATCGTCATGGCTGAGAGGCTAGGACATGTTCGCGGTTTGTTCAATGGGCGAAAACTTGTGGTAGTGGAGAGCTGCCGCGTCAGGCCGCGTCACGGTCGGCATGTTCTAAGATGTACTGGTCTCTGGCACCATGATCTCTGTCGGTCTATAGGATCACGGACTGCCCTCGGAGAATCTCCGCCTTGCATATCCGTTTCGATCAGGCCGAATTGCGCTTCGGCGACCGCGTGGCTCTCTTGCCGCTGTCGCTGTCGCTCGTCGAGCCGCGCATCGGCGTGATCGGGCTTAATGGTTCGGGCAAGACGAGTTTCGCGCGGCTTATTGCGGGCCTCGCCAAGCCGACATCGGGCACGGTGATGCTGGACGGGCTCGATACCGTTACCGACGAAAAGGCGGCGCGGGCGAAGACGGGATTCATCTTCCAGAACCCGGGCCATCAGATCATTTTGCCGGTCATTCGCGAGGATATCGCACTCGGGCCGAAGGCGCGGGGGCTGGCCGCTCCCGAGGTGGATCGACTGGTGGATGAGGTCCTCGCCCGGTTCGGGATCAGCGATCTCGCGGCGAGGCGTCCCCACGAGCTATCGGGCGGTGAGCTGCAGTTAGCGGCGCTTGCAGCGGTCTGCGTCAACCGTCCGGAGGTCGTGATCTTCGACGAGCCGACCAACCAGCTGGACCTGAGAAACCGCGCCCGCGTCAAGGTGGCGATCGACGGGCTGGCCGAACAGGCCGTGGTCATCAGCCACGACCTCGATCTGGTGACGGATTTTTCCCGCGTGCTGGTCTTCCACGAAGGGGCGCTCGTCTTTGACGGGGAGGCTACCGAAGCAATCGCCCGCTACCGGGAGATCGCCGGATGCTGACGAGCCTGCATGTGGAGGGCCGGAGACTTCTCCATCGCATCCCCGTCAAGCCAAAGCTGGTCGGGCTGATGGCTTTCGGGCTGGCGCTCTATCTTGTCCATCAACCGCTCGCCCTGACCCTGGCCCTGGTCACCACCGGCACTCTCTATCTGTCGACCGGTGTCGGCCTGTCGGAAGGATTTCGGCGGCTGAAGCCGGTCCTCTTCACCATCGCCTTCCTCGCTGTGGTCAATCTCTTGCTGCTGTCGCCGCAAGAGGCCCTCGTGATCACGCTCAGGCTCGTTGCGATCCTGTTCCTCGCGGCTGCCGTTACGGCTTCCACTAGCATTGCCGACTTCATGGCCGCCGTCACCGATCTTGCCCGACCACTCGAGCGGCTCGGGCTCCTCAAAGCCGCCGATCTCGGTCTCGCGCTCGGGCTGGTGCTGCGTTTCGTGCCGGAGATTGCCGGGCGTTACGAAGCGCTGAAAGAGGCACATGCGGCGCGCGGCATTCCGGTGAAGCTCTCGCGCATGCTCGGGCCCCTCATCATTTCGACGTTGAAGGATGCCGATCGGATCGCCGAAGCGATTGACGCCCGGGGGATTAGGGGTCAGTAAAAACCCCAGAAAGTTTACCGGGGACCCGTTCAATGACCACCAGAGACATCGTGCTCGCCGCCCTCTTCACCGCGATCATCATCGTGCTCGGCTTCATTCCGCCGGTGCCTATCCCGCTGCTGCCGGTGCCGATCACGGCGCAGTCCATGGGCGTCATGCTCGCCGGCTGCATCATCGGGGCCAAACGCGGTGCGGCCGCCTATGCCCTGCTCGTCGTGCTCGTCGCCGTCGGCCTGCCGGTGCTTTCGGGTGGTCGCGGTGGCCTCAACGTGCTCATGGGCCCGACGGGCGGTTACATCTTCGGCTGGATCATCGGTGCTTTCGTCACTGGCTTCCTCGCCGAAAAGCTCGTGCGCGAAGGCCAGTCGGCTGCCAAGCAAATGGCCGGCTTCTTCATTGCCTCCATCGTCGGCGGGATCGGGGTGGTCTATCTCTGCGGCATGCCGTGGCTCTCGGTCGCGGCCGGCACGCCCTTCGACAAGGTCGTCCTGGGCTCGCTCGCCTTCATTCCCGGTGACCTGGTCAAGGCGGCCATCGCCACACTTGCAGCGCGCGCCGTGCTCGTCGGCTACCCGCTTCTGCCGGCCCGCGCATAACACCCAGAAAGCGTCGTTCAAGAATCGAAATGCCACTGTTAAGGTGGCATTTTCCGTTCTGGGGTCTGGGGGATTTCGAACCGTGACGACCGTGCCGACACTGATCTTGGCCTGCGCTCTGCAGGCACTCGCCACAATGACAGTTCTCGCCAATGACTCCATGGCGACGTTGGAAGCAGGCGGTCTCGTCTTCACGCGCAGCGACGAGATCACCATGGCAAAGGAAGATCTCTACATCTCGCCGGAGAAGGTGCAGGTGAAATACCTCTACCGCAATACCAGCGACAAGCCGGTCAGCACCATCGTCGCATTCCCGATGCCGAAGATCGGCGGCCCCATCGAGATCATGTCTGCGGTGCCTGACGAGCAGAGCGACAATTTCATGGACTTCTCGGTCGTTCAAGACGGCAAGGAAATCGAGCCGAACTTGCAACAGCGTGTGCTCGTTCGCGGCATCGACTTCACCGCAGATGTCGAAGAGCAGGAAATCCCGCTGCAGCCTCTCCTCAAGGAAACGACGGAAGCGCTGAAGACGCTGGAACCCGATGTTATCGAGGATTGGCTGGCCAAGGGCCTGATCGCCGACATCAATTACGGCACGGGTGGCGAGGCTTCTCCGGAATATGTGCCCGTCTGGGAACTCGAATCCATCTACTGGTGGGAGACGACCTTCCCGGCCGGCGCAGACGTTGAAGTCGAGCATCGCTATCGCCCGAGTGTCGGCGGGAGTGCCGGTCTCGTATTCATGTGGGACGGCAAGCCATCCGATGCCTATGCCGAGTACCAGGAGCGCTATTGCGTCGATGACAACTTTCTGAAGGCTGCGATCAAGCTGGAGAAGAAGCAGAACCCGGATGCCGGGATCTACTATTTCGAGCAGTGGCTCTCCTACATCCTGACCACAGGCAACAACTGGTATGGACCGATTGGCGACTTTCGCCTGACCATCGACAAGCTAAACCCGGACTCGATCGTCAGCTTCTGCGGCCAAGGCGTGAAGAAGACCGGGCCGACGACATTCGAAATGCGCGCCAAGGACTTCTATCCCGAGCGGGATCTCAACATCCTGCTCGTGGTGTCCAACAAGGTTGCCATGCAAGATCCGTAAAATGGTCGCATTTGCCACCAAATTCGGCGACTGCGGTCATTCGGCCATGTCTTGGTAACGGCTTGTAAAATCGTTTCCGACAGGATTGCCAGCGATCGATCGTTTCCGGTGTCCCCCTGAGCACTCCATGATGGAGGCGCAAACGCCCGAACGGATCATGTCACCGCTGCATCTGGACGCCGGCATTCCGGCTGTCCCGCCATTTTCGCGCGCCCGAAAGTCATGATCATGTTCCTCAAAAACCTTTCGCTCAGCAAAAAGCTGATCCTCACCTTTTGCACCATCATGGCCGGATGTTTCCTGGCCTCCGTCGTCGTTTTCCTGCAGGCCTATACGGCCAAGTCCGCGCTGATCGATCAGGACCGCGCCCAGCGTATCGTCAATCTCGTCGACGCCGCGAAGACCGCGATGGCCGAGCAAGCTGCAAACGAACGCGGCTACCTGCTGTTCGGCAGCGAAAGCACGCTTGCCGCGGTGACCACCGAGCGTCAGGCCCTTGATGCAGCGATCATCGAAGCGAAAACGCTGGCGGCAAGCGACAATGCACTCATCTCCCGGCTTGATGCCATGCGGGCCGCCGCCGAAACCTATGCAAAACAGGTCGCCGATCCGCAGATCGCCGCTCGCAAGGCCGGCCAGACATCCGTCGAAGACATCGCGACGATCGGCAGCTCTGGCGCTGCGGGCGCCCTCGATTCCTTCCGGGCTGCGGCCGCCGACATCAAGACTTTGCTGGCAACGGAGACGGCGGCCACCCGCGCCCGTCTTGACGCGGCACATTTCGCCCTCGAACTGGCGCTGATCCTCGGTGCGGCCGTCGCCGGCGTGTTTGCGGTCGGGCTGATCTGGCTGCTTGCCCGCTCGATCGTCACGCCGATCACCGGCATGACCGATGCCATGGCCCGTCTCGCCGCCGGCGACCACGCCGTCGAAGTGCCGGCCGTCGACCGTGGCGATGAGGTCGGCCGCATGGCCAAAGCCGTGCTGGTGTTCAAGGATGCGGCCATCGAAAGCGCGCGCATGTCCGACGAGCGCCGCGCGATGCGCGAGCAGGCCGAGGCCGACCGCCAGAAGGCGGAAGCGGAAAAGGCCCGCGAGGCGGAAGAAGTGCGCTTCGCGATGACCGAACTCGCCAAGGGCCTCTCGGCACTCTCGGAAGGTGACGTCGTGTTCCGGCTCGAAAAGCCCTTCGCACCCCATCTCGATAGTCTGCGTGGCAACTTCAATGATTCACTCGAAAAGCTTCATGCGGCGCTGAGAACCGTGGGCGCCAACGCCCATGCGATCCACGCCGGTGCCGCCGAAATCCGCGCTTCCGCGGACGATCTTGCGCGGCGCACGGAACAGCAGGCAGCCTCTGTCGAGGAGACGGCCGCTGCCGTCGAGCAGGTCACCAAGACCGTGCGCGACACGGCCAAACGCGCCGAAGATGTCGGTCAGCTCGTCGACAGCACGCGTTCCGGTGCCGAACGCTCCGGTGAGGTTGTCCGGAACGCCGTTCAGGCGATGACGGAGATCGAGCAGTCGTCGCAGTCGATCTCCAGCATCATCGGCGTGATCGAAGACATCGCCTTCCAGACCAATCTCCTGGCACTGAATGCCGGCGTCGAGGCGGCCCGTGCCGGCGAGGCCGGCAAGGGTTTTGCCGTCGTCGCCCAGGAAGTGCGGGAGCTGGCGCAACGCTCGGCCAATGCCGCAAAGGAGATCAAGTCGCTGATTTCACGTTCGACCGCGCAGGTCGGCAATGGCGTGGCGCTGGTCGGCGAGACCGGCACGGAACTCGAAAAGATCGTCAGCGCCGTTCAGGAAATCAGCCACCATGTCGGCGCGATCGTCACCGCAGCGCGCGAACAGGCCACGGGTCTGCAGGAAATCAACCTCGCCGTCACCGCGATGGACCAGGGCACGCAGCAGAATGCCGCCATGGTCGAAGAGCAGACAGCCGCTTCGCATACGCTGGCGGCGGAGGCGGATTCGCTCAACACGCTGCTCGCCCAGTTCCGTCTGGGTCAGGGCGCATCAGCGGCCGCGCCTATCCGGACGCAGCACCGCGCAACGGCGCCCGCGTATGCGGCGCCCGCACCCGCTGCTCGCCCGGCACCGCGACAGCCGGCGGCTGCCTCTGCCGCCAATACGCCTGCCCCGTCGCCGGCGCGCGCGCTCGCGAGCAAACTCGGCCGCGCCTTCAGCATGGGTTCTGCGGCGCCCGCAGAACCGGCAAAGCAGGACTGGACGGAATTCTGATCGGCACGCGCCGGCGACCTTCCAGCGGAATCAGGAAAGCCCGTGGCTTGCGCCACGGGCTTTCCCTTTTGCCTGAACTCGAAACCGTCAGGCTACCGGTCGTCCTCGACATCATCGACGACGTCCGTCATGGGGCGGTCCGCACCGTCCGCATGTTCGTGATGCCACTCGCCTTCGGCGTCCTGCCAGCTGATTTCGGCGTCGCCATCGGCAAGCTGCTGGGCGCCTGCGGCCTTGCGGGCTGCAGCCACCGCTTCGTTGTGCGTCGGAAAGGGCTCAGAATAGACGTTGCCAAGACGATAGGCATAACCTTCGTCATGCTCCACGACGTGATAGGTGACCTTGACCATGGCCGGTCTCAGTTCCAGCGCCAGCGGCTGTCACGGGCCGGAGGAGTGGAATTGGCAAGCAGGTAGCCGACGATACCGCCGACGATGCCGAGCGTGATCAGGCCGGCGGAGGTGGCGGCTGCCGGATGACGGCGAACCACGCCAGCGACCGTATCGGCGCCTTCGCGAGCATAATCAGCCACAACATGGGCCGTGCGCGAGGCACCGTTGACGACGTCCGACGCCCGGTTGCGGATGTCATCGCGGTCGTAGCCGGTCACGGAAGAAGCCGCGCGGCCCGCTTCGTCCAGCGCTTCGGAGGCTCGGTTGCGCATGTTGCGGCTGCTGCGGCCCGCTTCGCGGCTGATCATGTCCTTCAGATCATTCATCTGTTCGCGCAGTTCACGAAGTTCTGCCTGGAGGTTGGAAGACGCCATGGTGATACCCTTTCCGTTGTTCGTGTTGTTGCCGAGGAAACGTTGCGAATGCCGGATGGTTCCATTTGCAGAATGTCAGAACATGGCAGAACCGAAAAACGCCCGGTGCGAGGCACCGGGCGTCAAAAAGCGCATTTTGCTGGACGATTACTTCGTCGCGGCTTCGTACATTTCCAGGACGTAGTCCCAGTTGATCAGGCTGTCGACGAAGGCTTCGAGGTACTTCGGACGGGCGTTGCGGTAGTCGATGTAGTAGGAGTGTTCCCAAACGTCGACGCCGAGGATCGGGGACGCGCCGTGGATCAGCGGGCTTTCGCCATTCGGGGTCTTGGAGATTTCGAGCTTGCCGTCCTTGACGGAGAGCCAGGCCCAGCCCGAGCCGAACTGGGTGGTGCCGGCTGCGACGAAATCGGCCTTGAACTTGTCATAGCCGCCGAGATCGCTGTCGACTGCAGCCTGAAGCTTGCCGGGCAGCTTGTTGCCGCCGCCATCCTTCTTCATCCAGTTCCAAAAGTGGATGTGGTTGTAGTGCTGGCCGGCATTGTTGAAGAGGCCGGCGTTCTTGCCGTAGGACTGCTTGACGACTTCCTCGAGCGACAGGCCTTCGAGGCCCGAATCCTTCAGGAGGTTGTTGCCGTTGGTCACATAGGCCTGGTGGTGCTTGTCGTGGTGAAACTCGAGCGTTTCAGCCGACATGAACGGTGCCAGCGAGTCGTAAGCATACGGGAGGGCGGGCAATTCGAAGGCCATGGTGAGATCTCCTTTTGGCAAATGGATTGCGGTTTGGCAGGTGACGGGAACATAGGTGCGGAACATCGCTCAGGCAACCTTTGCCCTTCCAAATTCCGGCCTCCAAGGGAAAGAAATGTCTTCCGTTTTTGGACTTGCACGACTTGGCGTTCCGGCCGACGCTCCGCGCCACAATGCACCCAACCGAGGTCCCCCATGTTCCGTTCCCACCCGCTTCTTGTGGCTACCGCGCTCGCCTTCATTCCCTTCGCCTCATCGGCGCTCGCCTCGTCGGGCGATGCCTGGGATGTCGCTGCCAAATGCACTGTGCTGGCCGAGAGCCGGATCGAGCAGCCGAAGGTGGTTGTCGATCCCTTCGGGACGGAGAGCTATGGCGTGGCGATCCTGACCGGCAAGGCCGTCGGGGCCGATGCGATCGTCAGCTCGATCTGCGTCTATGACAAGAAGAGCCAGGCAGCGGAAATCGGCGGGGAACTGCCGGCCGATCAGGTGACGATCAGCATCCCCTGAAGAGGTCAGGCCTCGTAGATATCAGGCTCCGGCAGGCCATCGATCGGAAAGCCGAACTCGGTGCGGGCGATCTTGCATTCCTCGTCGCCGGGCATGCAGGTGCGGCAGACATGCGGGCGCACGAGATAGACCGCGCAGCCGACATGTTTGCCGACCTCGCCGGTCAGCGCCGCACAACGCCCATTCTCGAACTTCATGCCGCTTTCGTCCTTGGCGATCATCGCTTCAGGGATGGCGGCGATCTCCTCATCGCTTTCCATGGAAAAGCGCGGCCAATCGGCGGAATAGGCGCAACAGGCGCCGCAGGCCTGGCAGTCGAAGATCTCGGGCGGAGAGGTTTCGAGCATGGCTCAGCGCCTCGCGGCGCGGACGCGCATCAGGTTCATGGCGAAGAAACCGGTGAAGCCCAGCATCAACAGGCCGACGAAGACAGGCCCGGCATCGACGGAGATCAGATCCATGGTCAGCCCCGTGCTGCCGGAGCCGGCGGCACTGCCGATGGCGTAGGCGAGTGCGAAAACGGCGGCACCCGAGACCAGCAGGCCACCACGAAAGCGCTCGCCGAGCAGGGTCAGCGCTGCGGTATAAAGCGAGAAGCTTGCAGCACCGAGGATCGAGATGGTGACCAGCAGCGCTGCCTGCGAGGTCATGAAGGGCAGAGCGAGGAAGGCGACAGCAGCGATTGCCGAGCCGGAGACGGCGATGACGGGCCGCGACAGCCGGTCGAGCAGCCAGCCGACAAAGGGCTGGGCGAGTGCCGTCGGCAGCGCCACCATGGTGACGACGAAGGCCGCAAAGTTCTGGCTGTAGCCGCGTTCGACGAAATAGAGCGGGATCATCGAGATCGCCGCGATATCCGAAAAGCCGAAGGCGACGACCATCAGGGTCAGGACCGGCGCCATTTTCACGAAAGTGAGGAGCCCGCCGGCTTCCGAGGCTTCCGGCTTGGTCTTGGCATAGCGACCGAGCATGACCGAGGCGAAGGCTACGAGGGCGACATAGGCCGCCGTCAGCGCGAAGGCGAAGCCGTCCTCGATGCCGAGAAGCGGAATGGCGAGCGGACCTGCGGCAAAGCCTGCACACATGCCAGCGCTATAGGCGCCGGAGACGCGGCCGCGCAGGCGGTCCGGACAGGCGGTGTTCAGCCAGGCCTCGGAAACCGTGTAGATGATGCTGGTGCAGAAGCCGAGTAGAAAGCGGGCGACGAACCAGACCCAGAGCTGGTCAAAGGCTGCGAAGGTGGCGAGGCAGACAGACACCCCGAGCAGCGAGGCCACGATCAGCCGGTCGCCGCGTATCCTCTGCGTCAGTCTGCCGATCAGCAGCGTCGACGAGGCGAGGCCGAGCGCAAAGACCGAGGCGTTCAAGCCCGCCATGCTGGAGGAGACACCCCGGCTTTCGAGGATCAGCGAGATCAACGGATAGGTGAGCCCCTGCCCCACAGCAAAGGCGGTGACGCCCAGAATGACAACCGCGATCGCCGCCCAATCAGGCGCGATGTCGGCTGCGATATCCGTGGTGCGTGCCGTCTGCATGGAGCCTCCGAGGCGCGCTTCAGCGCCCGTCGATTGAAGGTCCGGTCTAGCGGGGCGTTTGGGGGAAGTCCAGAGAGGGAGGCGAGAGCGTCACGGCTATCATGCCTGTAACAATACCCCCCTCTGTCACTGCGTGACATCTCCCCCACAAGGGGGGAGAGCGGAGCGCCACGTATGACGCTGCGTTTAACGCCCTCAAAGGCGGGCAATAGGCCGGCCGGTCAGTCGCTCTCCCCCCATGTGGGGGAGATGCCCGGCAGGGCAGAGGGGGGCTTGCCTGAGACAGGTTAGGGTCGCATCAAACCCATAGGTCAACCCGCCGCAATAACCCCCGGCACGTCCTGGCCCAACGCCGCGAAAACCGTCTTCAGGATGCCGGCAGCATCCAGGCCGGCCTTGGCATACATGGTTTCCGGCTTGGCCTGGTCCATCCAGACATCGGGGAGCACGAGCGAGCGGACCTTCAGGCCGTTGTCGAGCAGGCCCTCGTTGACGAGGAAATGCATGACATGGCTGCCGAAGCCGCCGACGGCGCCTTCTTCGACGGTCACCACCACCTGATGGTGGCGGGCGAGCTGGCGGATCAGGTCGTGGTCCAGAGGCTTGGCGAAACGGGCATCGGCAACCGTGGTCGAGAGGCCTGATGCGTCGAGGTCTTCGGCTGCCAGCAGGCAGTCGGCCAGACGCGTGCCGAAGGAGAGGAGTGCGACCTTGGAGCCCTGCTTGACGATGCGGCCACGGCCGATCTCAAGGATTTCGCCGCGCTCCGGCATCGGTACGCCCACACCTTCGCCGCGCGGATAGCGGAAGGAGATCGGACCTTCGTCATAGGCAGCTGCGGTCCGGACCATATGCTTCAGCTCTGCCTCGTCGGCCGCGGCCATGACCACGAAGCCGGGGAGAGCCGCAAGGAAACCGGTATCGAAGGAGCCGGCATGGGTCGGGCCATCGGCGCCGACGAAACCGGCGCGGTCGATCGGGAACCGGACCGGAAGCCCCTGAATGCCGACGTCATGCACGACCTGGTCGTAGCCGCGCTGCAGGAAGGTGGAATAGAGCGCGCAGAATGGCTTGAAACCTTCGGCTGCGAGGCCAGCCGCAAAGGTCACCGCATGCTGTTCGGCAATACCGACATCGAAGGTGCGCTCGGGGAAGAGCGACTGCAGCTTGTCGAGGCCGGTGCCCGAGGGCATCGCAGCTGTGACGCCGACGATCTTCTCGTCACGGCGGGCTTCCTCGACCAGCGCATCGGCGAAGACGGCGGTATAGGCCGGCGCATTCGGCTTGGCCTTGGCCTGGGTGCCGGTGATCACGTCGAACTTGTTGACCCCGTGATACTTGTCGGCGGCGGCCTCTGCCGGAGCGTAGCCCTTGCCCTTCTGGGTCACGACATGGATCAGCACGGGGCCCTTGGCATTGTCGCGGACATTGCGCAGCACAGGCAGAAGGTGATCGAAGGAATGACCGTCGATCGGGCCGATGTGGTAGAAGCCGAGCTCTTCAAACATGGTGCCGCCGGTGACGTAACCACGGGCGTGCTCAACGGCGCGGGTGATCGCGCGGTCGACGGTCTTGCCGAGATAGGCGGTCAGTTTCTTGCCGAATTCGCGGAAGCCCATGTAGCTGCGGCCGGAGGCGAGGCGCGCGAGATAGGCGCTCATCGCGCCCGTCGGCGGAGCGATCGACATATCGTTGTCGTTGAGGATGACGATCAGGCGAGCGTCGAGGGCGCCGGCATTGTTCAGTGCCTCATAGGCCATGCCGGCGGACATGGCGCCGTCGCCGATCACGGCGATCACCTTGCGGTCAGTCTTCGACAGCTCGGCCGCGACCGCCATGCCGAGGCCTGCGGAAATCGAGGTCGAGGAATGGGCCGCGCCGAAGGGGTCGTATTCGCTTTCCGCGCGCTTGGTGAAGCCGGAGAGGCCGTCTTCCTGGCGCAGCGTGCGGATCCGCTCGCGGCGACCGGTCAGGATCTTGTGCGGATAACACTGGTGTCCGACGTCGAAGATCAGCCGATCATCCGGCGTTTCGAAGACCTTGTGGATGGCGATCGTCAGCTCGACGACGCCGAGGCCGGCGCCCAGATGCCCTCCCGTTTTCGACACCGCGTCGATCATCTCGTCGCGGACCTCGCGCGCCAGCTGCGGCAGATCGCGATCCTCAATGGCCTTCAAGTCTTTCGGGAGCTTGACCTTGTCCAGGAGCGGGGTATCGGGCAGAGATGTCACGGGCTGATGCCTCTTCAGTCTGTTTGGATGCGCGATACCATCCCCCGACGATCAGGGCAATTCCACGTCATCAAGCGCATATATAGCGGTCAACGGCCCTCCGGCAAAGGTACGAACTCGTCTTCGTCGCCGGGAACGATGTCAAAACGGCCAGTTCTCCACTCTTCCTTGGCCTGTTCGATGCGTTCCTTGGACGACGATACAAAGTTCCACCAGATATGTTTCCTGGTTTCCATGGCCGCACCGCCGAAGAGCATGACGTGACAGCCTGTCGCGCCGCCGATCAGGGTGATCTCGTCGCCGGGGCGGAAGACGAGAAGCTGGTCCTGGGCAAAGCGGTCGCCGGCGATCTCGATCTCGCCGGAGAGAATGTAGAGCGCGCGCTCTTCCTGGCCGGCGTCGAAGGGAAAGCGGGCACCGGGCTCGAGAGCGAGGTCAACATAGAGGGTCTCAGAGAAAGTCGTGACCGGCGAACGCAATCCGCCCATGCCGCCGATGACGAGGCGACCGGAAGCGCCGCGGTCGCTGAAGGTCGGCAGCTCGTCCTTCGCCGTATGGGCGAAGGCCGGGTCGATCTCCTCCAGATGATCCGGGAGCGCGATCCAGGTCTGCAGTCCCGACATCGAGAGTGGATGACCGCGCAGGTTCTCCGGCGTGCGCTCGGAATGGACGATGCCAGAGCCTGATGTCATCAGGTTGATGTCGCCCGGAGCGATCACCAGCTCCGTGCCGAGGCTGTCGCGATGCTTGATCTCGCCGTCGAAGAGATAGGTGACGGTCGAGAGGCCGATGTGCGGATGCGGACGGACATCCATGGCTTCGCCCGCCTTCAGAACGGCAGGTCCCATGCGGTCGAAGAAGATGAAGGGCCCCACGAGACGGCGCCGGACAGAGGGGAGCGCGCGCCGCACCGCAAAACCGCCGATGTCGCTGGAACGGGGAATGATCAGGTGTTCGATGGCGTCGCAGGCAAAGGCATCGCCGGGGACGGGGTCATTTCCGGGAAAGAAGGACATGAAAAACCTCTTCGTTTGCGTGCAGAGCGCGCCGCTCTCGTGGGGTGATGCTCCCATCATAGGGCGCTACCGAGCGACCACCGAGCTCTTTTTTCGATGGTCACGAGAACGGAACGAGACGTGATCTGCCTCTGAATCGGATAGCCATCGAAGATCAGAAGCTTCCGAAGCTGATGCCCAATGCGACGATCGCCGCACAGGCGACCAGAGGCACCAGGACAGCGACGACGAAGATGTCGCCGTAAGCCTGACGGTGGGTCATGCCACAGATCCCGAGCAGGGTAATGACGGCGCCGTTGTGCGGCAAGGTATCGAGCCCTCCCGTCGCAACGGCAATCACCCTGTGCAGGAGAGCGGGATCCACGTTCTGGCTTACCGCCTGCGCAACGAGCGTCGGACCCAGTACGTCCAGCGCGATCGACATTCCGCCAGAGGCCGAGCCCGTAATCCCGGAGAGAAGCCCCGAGGACAGTGCTGCCGATATCACGACATTGCCGCCGGACAGGCCGTCGATCGCCGACCGCAAGACTTCGAAGCCCGGGAGGATAGCAATCACGGCGCCGAAGCCAACGAGGCTTGCCGTATTGAACAGTGGAAGGAGCGAGCTTTCTGCGCCCGCCCCAGTCGTTTCGAGGATCTTCGGTGGTGGGCTGACGACAAGGGCGAGCACCAGACCGAAGGTCAGGGCCGCGACGACGGACCAGAGCCCCTTGACCCTGGCCAGCTCTGTTGCGCCATAAACCGGGTC
Organism: Agrobacterium sp. MA01; assembly: GCF_009650195.1. NCBI lineage: Bacteria > Pseudomonadati > Pseudomonadota > Alphaproteobacteria > Hyphomicrobiales > Rhizobiaceae > Agrobacterium > Agrobacterium sp. MA01. The sequence goes on along the minus strand of NZ_CP045854.1, from coordinate 771,073 downwards.
TGCCAGATAGCTGGTATCGAGACCCGGCAGGATGAACTGATCCATCAGCAGCGTCATGGGCGCCACCGATGCAATCGGCAGGGCCGCCCGCCACAGGGGCAGCGCAACCGTCTCCGACGAGGCACCGTTTCGAACAGGTGGCGGCTCTCCGGCCAGACGTGCGGTTCTTGTCCGAAGCCAGAGAAGTCCAAGACCAAGCATGATGCCGCCAGCAATCAGGCCGAGACCCGGGGCCGCAAAAGGCGTCGTGGCAAATGTCGCCATCGGAATGGCGTTCTGGATCGACGGCGTTCCGGGAAGTGCCGTCATGGTGAAGGTGAAGGCACCGAGCGCAATGGTCGCCGGGATCAGCCGGGCTGGAAGGCCGGTCTGAATGAAGAGGGCACGCGCCAAAGGCCAGGCAGTGAACGCCACGACGAACAGCGACACGCCACCATAGGTCAAAACGGCGCAGGCAAGCACCACGGCAGGTATCGCGTTCTTGCGGCCCACCAGGTCGGCAATCGCCCTTGCCAGTGTGTCTGCGGCCCCGGACATCTCCATCACCCGCCCGAACATGGCCCCCAGCAAAAAGAGCGGGAAGAAGGAGATGACGAACCCTCCCGCTCCCTTCATGAAGACCTGGGTATAGCTGGCCAGCGCCGGATCTCCGGACAGAAAGGCGGCGACCACGGCAAGCAGCGGCGCAAGTGCCAGGACGGATGCGCCAGCCCAAGCCCCGGCAATGAGCAGCGTCAGGGCAAGCAGGATGATGAGGACAGACATGGGGGCCCCACTTTATTGCGCTGCAATAGATAGAGGAATCCGACCCGGTGAGCTACCGGCAACTCGCCCGCATCATCGGCCATTCTTGCAAGGCAAGGAGATGAGCATGAAGCAAATCTGCAACGTCGAGATCAGACCAGGAGCAGGCTTTCATGCATTAATTCTTCATCAGTTATATCTAATGATTTTCATCGTAGCCGATTGATCCGTCCGGTATGGCTCGCCCGACAGACGAAGGAAGCGAGGTAATCTTGGTGAAGAAAATTCTAGCGGTTGATGATTCGAAAACCATCTTGTCCATGGTCACCCAGACGCTTGAAAACGCAGGCTATGAGACGCTGCAGGCGGAAGATGGCATCCAGGGTCTGGAAGTGCTGGAAGGCAGCGCCCCTGACCTCATCATCACCGACATCAACATGCCAAGGCTTGACGGGTTCGGGTTCATCGAGCGAATTCGCCGCAGCGATCGCTACAGAGCCATCCCCATCCTTGTGCTCACGACGGAAAACGATCCTCAGAAGCGCGAACGCGCCCGCAAAGCCGGCGCCACAGGCTGGATCGTCAAGCCTTTCGAAGCGGCCAAACTTGTCGACGCTGTAGGACGGCTGAGCGCCTGAGCTTCCGATGCCAGCCCCCTTGCAAACCTCATTCTGACGCAACCCTCATCAGGGGACGGAAGCCGGCGTGCAGGGGGATATCACGCTGTCCTCGCCGGCCTGTCTGCCCAATATCAGGCACCCAGTTTCGTGGCAGAGTTGCCAACCGCCCGGTGTTTCTCCAGAGGCGGCGAGGCGTATCTCGGAAAGTGGTGCCAGCGTCGGCGTCCAGCGCCACCAGCCATCTTCAAGCGCCGCCCCCTCGCCCGGCTCCATGCCGGCGCCGGATCCCTTGACGCTTGCCCGCTTCAGCTGCAGCCCGGGAGACGTCACCGCCCACTCTTCACGCCACTCGACCTTCTCGACCTTCTCGACCGAATGCTCCCAGGAGAGCGAAAAAGTCGTGGTCGGAATTGTCAGAACTGTTGCAGCAAGCGCGACGCAAAGGCTCATGGCGTCTCGGTCCGGGGCGGAGCCGTTCCGACTGGTGCGGGCGCCTTGCCCGGGAACTTCCAGGCCATGAGGGCAAAGAGCAGAACGAGTGCTCCACCGATCTCGTCGGTGATCGGCAGGGCCGCTACCAGGAAGAAGGCGGCGGCAGCCGCGACCAGGCGGTGCAAGATTGGCAGCGGCCGGTTGAGATAGCCGATCACGGCGATACCCCAGAGACCGATCGACAGGCTGGCCTTGATGACGATGTAGAGGACTGCAAGCGGATAGCCGATGGCCTCGGCCAGCGGACCGCCATCCTGCAGCATCAGGGCCGGCGTGTAGACGGCCATGAAGGGAATGACGAAGCCGGCGGCTGCCACCTTCACTGCTTCGAAGGAGATGCGCAGGCCCGATTCCCGGGCAATGGGGGCCGCCGCGAAGCAGGCGAGTGCCACCGGCGGGGTCAGGTCGGCGAGGATGCCGAAATAGAAGACGAACATGTGGCTGACGATCAGCGGCACGCCGAGTTCGAGCAATGCGGGGCCGGCGATCGAGGAAGTGATGATGTAATTCGGGATGGTCGGGATGCCCATGCCGAGTAGGATGCAGGTGAGCATGGTGAGGACCAGCGACAGGAAGAGGCTGTGCTGTCCGACCGCGACGACGAACTGGCCAAATGTGTTGGCAGCGCCTGTGAGCGTCATGGTGCCGACGATGATGCCGACCACGGCACAGGCGACGCCGACGGGCAACGCCGTCTTCGCGCCATCCGCCAGGCTGTCAACGCTGAGTTTCAGGGCTTGCCGGCCCCCCTTGACCAGGAAATTCCAGGCAATCAGCACCAGGATGGCGATCAGGACCGCGCGGAAGCCATACTGGAAGAAGGAGGCACCGGCGAGGCCGATGCCGATCCAGAAGATGGTGCGCACAGCCGTGTTCGACATGCCGATGGCAATCGAGCTGCCGAGGATGAGCAGCATGGTGAGCGCGAGGCCTGCGGTGCCGGCGAAAAGTGGCGTGTAGCCGGAGAAGAGGAGCCAGACGAGGGCTGCGAGCGGCAGCAGCAGATACCAGTGCTGGCGGATGGCGGCGAGTGGTGAGGGCAAATCATTCGGATCCAGACCGCTGAGGCCCCGTTTGCCGGCCTCGAGATGCACCATCCAGAAGACCGAAGCGAAGTAAAGGATGGCCGGGATAAGCGCTGCCTTGACGATCTCGGCATATTCCACACCCAGCGTCTCAGCCATGATGAAGGCAACGGCGCCCATGACAGGCGGCATGATCTGTCCGCCCATGGACGATGTCGCCTCGACGCCGCCAGCAAAGGCAGGGCGGTAGCCGAAGCGCTTCATCAGTGGGATCGTGAACTGGCCGGTGGTGACGACATTGGCGACACCGGAGCCTGAGATGGTGCCCATCAGGCCGGAAGAGATGACCGAGACCTTGGCGGGCCCGCCGCGCTTGTGACCGACGAGGCCGAGGGACACATCGGTGAACAGCTTGATCATCCCGGCCCGCTCCAGGAAGGAGCCGAACAGGATGAAGAGGAAGATATAGGACGATGACACATAGGTCGGCACGCCATAGATGCCCTCGGTGCCATAGGCCATATGGTCGATCACCTGGGAAAAATCGTAGCCGCGGTGATTGAGCGGCGAAGGCAGATATTCGCCAAACAGGCAGTAGGCGAGGAATAGGCCCGAAATGATCGGCAGCGCCGGACCCATGATCACCCAGGCACCGATGAAGACGGTGGCGATGGCCAGGACCCCGAAATAGAGATCCATGGTGATGAGATCACCAGCGCGCAGGATCAGCGGCTCATATTCGACAAACTGGTAGACGGCGACGGCGACGCCGATCGTCGCGAGCGCCCAGGCGCCTGCGGTGTAGAGCGCGCCCTTGCGCAGATTGGCGGCTACCAGCGGGAAGCCGAGAAGCAGAAGAAAGGCGACATGGGTAGAGCGGACGAGCTGGCTCGGCAGGTCGATCAGATGAGCCGCGGTCGCGATCTGAAAGAGCGAGAAGGCAACGGCGATGCCGTAGAGCAGCTTGCCCTCGGCGGTCGCCGGAAAAAGCTGCTCATGTGTGTTCGGTTCATGCGACAGGGTCTGGTCCGCAGTCGTAGCGCTCATGGGTATCCGTCCGAAGGGTAAGCCAAGGGGCAAAGGACCGGACGGCATATCGGCCGCCCGGTCCCTCAGAGGTTTTCAGAAGCCCGAGGGGCTCACAGCATTCCCTTTTCCTTGTAGTAGCGCTCAGCACCCGGATGCAGCGGGATCGGCATGCCCTTGGTGGCATCTTCCAGCTTGATGTCCTTGGCGGCGTTATGCGCGGCCTGCATCTCCGGCAGGTTCTCGAACAGCTGCTTGGTCATCTCGTAGGCGAGATCGTCGGACACCTCGGAATGGGTCACAAGGAAGTTGACGACAGCGACCGTCGGCACGTCCTCCGTCTGGCCCTCATAGGTACCGGCCGGGATGGTGGCGGCAATATAGGGTGCACCGAGCGAATTGGCGACATCGGCCGGAACGGCAACCAGAGAGACCGGCAGCGAGGTGGACAAGTCCTTGAGCGAGGCCACGCCGAGGCCGGCGGACTGGAGGGTCGCATCGAGCTGGCGATTCTTGATCAGTTCGACAGACTCCGCAAAGGGCAGATATTCCGTCTTGCCAAGATCTTCGTAGCTCATGCTGGCCGCACCGAGGATGGCGCGGGCGTTGAGTTCCGTGCCGGACTTCGGTGCACCGACGGACAGGCTCTTGCCCTTGAGATCGGCAAGCGAGGTGATGCCCGAATCCTTCGTCGCGACGATCTGAATGAAGTTCGGATAGATGGCAGCAATGCCGCGCAGTTTGTCGAGCGGTGCCTTGAAGCCTGCATCCGCATTGCCTTCCGCTGCCAGCTTGACGCTATCGCCGAGCGAGAAGCCGATCTCGCCCTTGCCCTGCTGCAACAGATTGAGGTTTTCGACCGAAGCCTTGGTGGCCTGCACCTGGGTGCGGACATCCGGGATCTTCTCGCCGTAGATCTTCGACAGGGCGACGCCCAGTGGATAGTAGACGCCCGAGGTTCCACCGGTCAGTACGTTGACGAATTGCTCGGCGCGCGCGCCGGATGTGCCAAATGCGACAGACGCGGCCAGCGCGGCTGCGATCAAGGTGCTAAGTCTCGAAAAATGCATGATTGTCCTCCCAAACAATGTAAGCAATTGCGACATCATGGGCAGGCGAGAGAGGAGCGTCAACCTCGTATTTACCGAAGTTCAGGGATATCCCGGCGGATACCGAAATCTGCGCTCATTCCCGGACGGGAATATGCAGGCCGACCTTGACGTCGCGCAGCACGACATTGGTGTGCATGCGACGGATCTGCGGGTTCTCGGCCATCAATTGCGCGCTGATATCGTCGTAATGCTCGACGTCGCGGGCGGTGATGATGGCAACGAGATCAACCTGGCCGGTGACGTAATAGACCTGCTGGACGTGCTCCTGCTTGTCGGCCCAGGCGCGGAAGCGGGTGAGCGCATCGTAATTGTCGCGTTCGATTTCCATGCCGGTGATGAAGGTCATCGGGAAGCTCGTCGCCTTGCGGTTCACCACGGCGATCTCGGCGGTGATGATGCCCTCGTCACGGAGACGGCGAAGCCTGCGCTGCACGGCGGACGGCGACAGGCCGACCTTGTCGGCAATGGCTTCCGCCTTAAGCTGGCAATCCCGCTGCACCACTTCGAGAATGCTGCGGTCGAATTGATCGAGCTTGTCCGGCATGGCTCCCCCTCCTTGCGCGACCTCGTTTTCGCCCCCTTAGCCCATTTCATTCAACTGCGCCATCTTTCCGCATCATTCGACGCCATCGCGCAGGATTTTCCCACATCGCCGCTGAAATGCGCTCGAAATCCGCAGCTTTGGCCTCCTATGGTCTCGCAATTGTCAAACTACCTGGGATCAAGATGACAGGAACCGCCCCGGCCGCGCTCGACGTGCACGACATCCACAAGAGTTTCGCCGGTATTGAGGTTCTGAAGGGCATCTCTGCCACGGCCCAACGCGGGGACGTGATCTCGATCATCGGTTCGTCCGGTTCCGGCAAGAGTACCTTCCTGCGCTGCATCAACCTTTTGGAAGCGCCCGACCGCGGCCGCATCGTGGTGGGTGGCGAAGAGCTGAAACTCAAGCCGTCTCGCAAGGGCAGCCTCGAGGCCGCCGACCGAAAACAGCTGGAGCGGCTGCGCACCGGGCTTGGCATGGTGTTCCAGAGCTTCAATCTCTGGGCTCATCGAACTGTGCTGGAAAACGTCATCGAAGCGCCCGTTCACGTTCTGAAAATGCCGCGCGGCGAAGCGATCGAAAAGGCGCAAGCGCTGCTTGCCAAGGTCGGTCTCTACGACAAGCGCGATGCCTATCCGGCCTTTCTCTCCGGCGGCCAGCAGCAGCGCGCGGCAATTGCCCGCGCGCTCTGCGTCGATCCGGCCGTGATGCTGTTCGACGAGCCGACCTCGGCGCTCGATCCGGAGCTTGTCGGCGAAGTGCTGAAGGTCATCCGGGATCTGGCCGATGAGGGCCGCACCATGCTCATCGTCACGCATGAGATGAGCTTTGCCCGCGAGGTCTCCAGCCATGTGATGTTCCTCGACAAGGGACGTGTCGAGGAAGAGGGACCGCCGGACCAGGTCTTCGGCGACCCGAAAAGCGCCCGTTGCCGCGAATTCACCCGCAGCCTTGGTGGGCGCGGGACCGCTTGAACACAAATACAGAACCATCCAACCAATCGGGGAAAACGACGATGAAACTGATCTCCCTTCTTCTCGCCGGTGCCGCCTTTGCCGCAACCGCCGTCACCGCCCAGGCCGAAGTCCGCTTCGGCATCATGAACGAGGCCTATCCGCCCTTCTTCGCCAAGGATGCCTCCGGCACCTGGAAGGGCTGGGAAATTGATCTGATGAACGCCGTTTGCGCGGAAATGAAGGAGACCTGCTCGGTCGTCGACGTCTCCTGGGACGGCCTGATCCCGGCACTGCAGACCAAGAAGTTCGACGTCATCTGGTCGTCAATGTCGATCACCGAGGAGCGCCTGAAGACCATCGACTTCACCGACAAATACTACAACACGCCGAGCAAGCTGATCGGACCGAAGGATGCGACGCCGGGTGCGACGCCTGAGGCGGTCGACGGCAAGACGATCGGCATCCAGGTCTCGACCGTGCAGTCGGCCTATTATGCCAAGCACTTTGCCGACAAGGCCGAGGAGCAGACCTATCAGACGCTGGACGAGGCCTTCCAGGATCTTTCTGCCGGCCGCATCGACTATGTCTTTGGCGACGCGATCCCGCTTGCCGACTTCTTGAAGACCGATTTCGGCAAGGATTGCTGCGCCGACATGGGCGACGTGGCGGCTGATCCGTCGGTTCTCGGCACCGGCATTGGCGGCGGGTTGCGCAAGGAAGATACCGAGCTGAAGGCCAAGCTGAATGCGGCGATCGCCGCCGTCCGCGCCTCCGGCAAGTATGACGAGATCACGAAGGCCTATTTCACCTTCGACGTCTACGGCCAGTAATCGGCAGAGATTGCAGACGAGATGGCGACTGGGTCAATGACGGCATGGCAATTGCTGGCGCTTCAGCCTCCGGGCTGGGGCGGCGCGCTGTTGACCGGTGCTGCAACCACCGTCGCGATCTCGGCCTGCGCCTATTCGATCGGCCTCGTCATCGGGCTGTTCGGGGCGCTCGGCAAGCTTTCCGACAACCGCCCGGTGGGACTGATCCTCAAGGCTTACACCTCTGTCATCCGGGCGGTGCCGGAACTGATCCTGATCGTCGGGCTCTATTATGCCGGGACCGACGGCCTCAACCGGCTGCTGATGGCCTTCGGCCTGCCGCCGATTGAGGTCAACGGTTTCGTGGCGGCCGTCGCCGTGCTTGGCTTCGTGCAGGGCGCCTATATGACCGAGGTGCTGCGCGGCGCGATCCTGGCGATCCCGACAGGACAGCTCGAGGCGGCGCGGGCCTTCGGCATGTCGCCGCTCTTGCGCTTTCGCCGGGTGACGCTGCCGGCACTGCTTCCCAACGCCCTGCCCGGCATGGCCAATCTCTGGATGTCGGTCACCAAGGACAGTGCGCTGGTCGCCGTGGTCGGCTATCAAGAACTGGCACTGACGACGCGGCTCGCCGGTGCCAATACCAAGGAATATTTCCTCTTCTTCCTGGCGGCAGCTGTCCTCTATCTGGTCATCACGCTTCTCTCCAACCTCGTCTTCCATGGCATCGAGCGCCGCGTGCGCCGGGGCCAGAAGCCGGCGCATTGAAGGGGACGTGAGATGAATTTCGAATGGATCGCGAAATACTGGCCGCTGCTGATCGAGGGCGCCTTTCAGACCGTTTCGCTGCTGGTCATCTCGGTCGGCTTCGGCTTTGTGCTGGCGGTGGGGCTCGCCTTTGCACGGGTGAGCGGCGGGCCTGTTATCCGCAATCTCGCGCTTGGCTATTCCACGGTGTTTCGCGGGACACCATTGCTGATCCAGCTCTGGCTCCTTTATTACGGCGTGGGCTCGCTGCTGCCGATGGTGCCGGGCCTGAGACAGAGCTTTCTCTGGCCGATCCTGCGCGAAGGCTTCTTCTTCGCCGCCGTCTCCTTCACGCTCAACTTCGCCGCCTATCAGTCGGAAGTGCTGCGCGGTGCGCTCTTGTCCGTGCCGAAGGGGGAGCTCGAGGCAGGACGCTCGCTCGGCATGAGCCCCTTGATGCTGATCCGGCGCATCTGGTTGCCGCGGGCGATCCGCACGGCGCTGCCGACGATTGCCGGCGAGATCGTGCTGCAGCTGAAAGCCACGCCGCTCGCCTTCACCGTCACCGTGATGGATCTCTATGCGGTCGCCTTCAAGGTCCGCCAGGACACGCTTCTCGTCTACGAGCCGCTGCTCGTGGTCACCCTCTTCTACGTCGCGCTGACTGCGCTCATCACCCGCGCCTTTGGGGTGGTCGAGGCGCAGGTGCCGATCCGCCGCTGAGGCGGCCCGAAAGTAAAATGCCATGACGAAAGCCTTCGTGACCCATCCCCTGCCCGCGTCTGCTGGTCCTGAAACCCGGGCGCTCGATGCCGGCCTGGTGATCGATCCGGCGACCGGGGCGATTGCGCCCAATATCTCGATGTCGGTCAACAATGCGCTGATGCCCGGAGATGGTGCCTTTTCCGCCGATGGCGTCGAGGATCTCGCCGATCTTCCCTATCTCTATGCCCGCTGGACGAACCCCACCGTGCGGCAACTGGAACAGCGGCTGGCAGCCCTCGAAGGCGCCGAGGAGGCGCTGGCGACGGCAACCGGCATGGCGGCGATCGCCGGGACGCTGTTCACCTTTCTCAAGGCCGGCGACCATCTCGTCGTCTCGGATGTGTGTTACGCGGGCGCCGTCGAACTGACGCAGCGGGTGCTGCCCGATTTCGGCATCGAGGTCACGCCTGTCAACATGGCGCGGCTCGATCTGGTTGAAGCCGCCATGCGGCCGAACACCAGGCTCCTCCATTGCGAGAGCCCGGTCAATCCGATCCTGCGCATCGTTGATCTCGAGGCGCTGGCGGTCATCGCCCATAAACATGGGGCGCTGATCTCGGTCGATTCCACCTTTGCCACACCGGTTGCCACACGGCCGCTGGCGGTCGGCGTCGATCTCGTCATCCATTCGCTGACCAAGTTCATCAACGGCCATGGCGACGTGCTGGGCGGGGCCGTGATCGGGCGGAAGGAACTGATCGCCCGTATCAGGGGTCGAGCCGGAGTCTATCTCGGGGCGACACTCTCGGCCCAGTCGGCCTGGCTGATCATGCGCGGCATCGACACGCTCTATCCACGCCTGCGCATGGCGTCGGATAGCGCCCTTGCCGTCGCCACCTTCCTGGAAGGGCATCCGCAGGTCGAGCGTGTGATCTACCCGGGCCTAACCTCCCACCCGCAGCATGACCTCGCCAAGCGCCAGATGGATGTGTTCGGCGGCATGATTGCGTTTCGCACGCGCGAGCCGAAAGCCGCCGCCGAGCGGCTGGCGACGCGACTGCGTGTTGCCCACTATGCCTTTTCGCTCGGTCACCAGCGCAGCCTCGTGGTGCTGCTCGACACCGAGGAGATGATGACCTCCACCTTCCGCCTCACCGGCGAAGCCCTCACCGATTATCGCGCCTATGCTGGCGACGGGCTCTTCCGCCTGTCGATCGGCCTTGAGACCACAGGCGATATCATCGCCGATCTCGATCAGGCGCTTATCCCTTGACCGTATCTGACGGAGACCTTTCCATGGCTGACACACTGATCCTCGACGGCGGCATGAGCCGCGAACTGCTTCGCCTCGGGGCGGAGCTGAAGCAGCCGGAATGGTCGGCGCTGGCGCTGATGAACAGCCCCGAGATCGTGCGCCAGGTGCATGAGGAGTTCATTGCCGCAGGCGCCGATGTCGTCACCACCAATTCCTATGCGCTGGTGCCCTTTCATATCGGCGAAGAGCGGTTCCGCAAGGACGGTCCGGCCCTGATCGCATTGGCGGGTCAACTGGCAAGGGAGGCGGCCGACGGCGCTTGCCGCAAGGTCGTGGTCGCCGGCTCACTGCCGCCGATCTTTGGCTCCTATGAACCAGAGAATTTCGATCCCTCGACGGTGCAGGATTACCTGAAGGTGCTGGTCGAGAACCTTGCCCCTCATGTGGATGTCTGGCTCGGGGAAACGCTCAGCCTGATTGCCGAGGGCGAGGCCGTGCGCAAGGCTATCCAGGCGCAGCCGAAACCGTTCTGGATCTCCTTTACGCTGGGCGACGATGCCGCCCAGATCGCGGGTGGCGAGCCGAAGCTGCGCTCGGGCGAAACCGTGCAGGCGGCAGCGGAATGGGCCGCGGGCTCGGGTGCCTCGGCGCTGCTGTTCAACTGTGCAAAGCCCGAAGTGATGAGACGCGCGGTCGAGACGGCGGCAGCGGTGTTTGCCGAAAAGGGTTCGACGCTCAAGATCGGCGTCTACGCCAATGCCTTCGAAAGCGACACCGACGACAAGGCCGCCAATGAGGGGCTGCATGATACCCGTGGTGATCTGACCGGCGACGTATATTCCCGTTTCGCCTGCGACTGGGCAGACGCGGGTGCGACCATGATCGGCGGCTGCTGCGGGATCGGGGCGGAGCATATTCACAGGGTCGCAGGGGCGCTCAGAGCGAAGGGCTGATTGCCCTTCAGCGCCACGCTCAACAGGCGCCGCTCCAATTGTGGCATTCCTGTGTTTTTTTCTCGGCGGCGCTCTTGAACTCCTGATGGCAGGCCCCATTTGAGCAGCTGCGGACCGGGCCCCTCTGACGACGGATTACCCTCGTGATGTCGGACCGCATCGAGCACGCTCGATGCCATGCCCGGACCGGACCTCTCTTCAGCGAGACCGTGCGCGCATTGCATCGAGCCCGGTCAATGCAACAGAGGTCATACAATTGGAACTCCTGCTCATTCTGTTTCTCGGCAAGCCACTCTGGATGTGGTTGCTGTTCATCCTGCTGGTCGTAGCACTTCTTGCCTTCGACCTTGGCGTCCTCAACAAGAAGGACCATGAAATCGGCATCGCCGAAAGTTTGAAGCTTTCGGCCATGTACATCACGCTGGGCGTGCTCTTCTCCGGCTTCATCTACTGGCAGATGGATACGACCGCGACCGCGCAGTATCTGACCGCCTTTGTGGTCGAAAAGACGCTGGCGATGGACAATATCTTCGTCATCGCGCTGATCTTTAGCTTCTTCGCCATCCCGCGCGAATATCAGCACCGCGTGCTGTTCTGGGGCATTCTCGGGGTCATCGTGCTGCGCGGCATCATGATCGGGCTAGGTGCGACGATCGTCGACCAGTATCATTGGGTTCTCTACTTCTTCGCCGGCTTCCTGATCCTGACGGGCGTCAAGATGCTGTTCGTCGCCGACAAGGAGCACAAGATCGAGGACAATGCCCTGATCCGCTTCCTCAAGCGCCGGATGAACGTGACGGAAGAGATCGACGGCCACAACTTCATCGTCAAAAAGCCGGACCCGGTGACGGGCAAGATCAAGCGTTTTGCCACGCCGCTTCTGCTGGCGCTCGTCATGATCGAGATCGCGGACCTGGTGTTCGCCGTCGACTCCGTACCGGCCGTCTTCACGATCACGACCGATCCGTACATCGTCTACACGTCGAACATCTTCGCGATCCTGGGTCTGCGCGCCCTCTATTTCGCGCTGGATGCCATCCTGCACCGCTTCGCCTATCTGAAGTATGCCCTGTCGGTGCTGCTGATGTTCATCGGCTCGAAGATCTTCATCGCCTGGGGCATGGGCTGGGAGAAGTTTCCGCCGGAGTGGTCGCTCGGCATCACCTTCCTCATCCTCGGCGTGGGCGTCGGCTATTCCCTGTGGAAGACCGGTCCTTCGAAGGCCGTGGAAGCCAAGAGCCCGGCCGAGTAAGCCTGAGGTTTCCAGACACCGAACGACGAATGGCCCCGCAAGGGGCCATTCTCATCTCTGGGGGATCGTTTGTCTTCAGAGGCTGGCGGCCATGCAAAAGGCGGCGGATGCACCATCCGCCGCCTCTTGTCTGCAAATCAATACGTCGGCCCGGGGACGCCTCCCGATGACTGCTTACGCGCCGTCGAGCGGCTCGACGGCGGTCGGCTTGCCGGCGCGGTCGAGACGGATCTTTTCGATGCGGTTTTCGGCCGCGGACAAGAGCTGCTCGCAATGCTTCTTCAGAAGCTCGCCGCGCTCGTAGATGGCGATGGAGTCTTCCAGCGCCACATCGCCGCGTTCGAGGCGCGCCACGATGCTTTCGAGCTCGGCCACGGCCTTTTCGAAGGAATAGCCGGTGAGATCGGCGGTTACGGCGTCGGACATACTCAACCCTTCATCAGTCTCAGAATGTGCAGGCCGGCCGATTCGGCGAGGCCTTCGAGATCATAGCCGCCTTCGAGCAGGCTGACGACCCGGTTATGGGCGAAACGGTCGGCGACTTCCAGGAGCCTTCCCGTCGCCCAGTCGAAATCCTCGCCGACCAGATTGATCTGTGCCAGGGGATCGCGATGATGGGCGTCGAAGCCGGCGGAGATCAGGATGAAGTCGGGTGAAAAGTCGTTGAGCGCCGGCAGAACGCGGCTCTTGAAGGCCTCGCGGAAATGATCGGAGCCGACATTGGGCGAGAGCGGCGCATTGACGATGTTGCGATGCTTGCCCGTCTCGTCCTTGGCGCCGCTGTAGGGATAGAGCGGCATCTGGTGTGTCGAGCAGAACAGAACCGACGGATCGTCCCAGAAGATGTCCTGGGTGCCGTTGCCGTGGTGAACGTCCCAATCGACGATCGCGACGCGCTCCACGCCATAGGTCTTCTGCACATGGCGGGCGGCGATCGCGACCGTGTTGAACAGGCAGAAGCCCATGGCCTTCGACTTTTCGGCATGGTGGCCCGGTGGGCGACCGGCGACGAAGGCGTTGTCGGCCTTGCCGGTCATCACGTCATCGACCGCTGACATCGCCCCGCCGATGGCGGTCAGCGCCACCTGCAGGCTCTTTTGCGAGGCATAGGTGTCGGCTTCGAGCTGGTTGATCTCGCCTTCCTCCTCGGGGATCTGTCGCATGACAGCGAAGAGATGCTCCTCCGGATGGGCGAGTGTCACAGCATCCTCATTGGCCTGAACAGCGTTGATCCGCTCCAGACGGGCGAAGTTCGGGTGTTCGAGCGCGATGTTGAGCGAACGCAGCCGATCGGCCCGTTCGGGGTGGCCTTCCGGCGTGTTGTGTTCAAGGAAGATCGGGTTCTCATAGAGACGGGTGGCCATGGGCATCCTTCCGGGGTTGCGCAGAAGATAATGCGACCGCCTGTCATCTTCCACCTCCTATCCGGGTTTTACCCAGTCCATGCGGGGCGGCATGCCGGTGTCTGCCGCTCTGAGCGCTTGTGAAGCCCGCCCCTATGCCGTTAGATGCCGCTAACACACGAAAACACCAGGGGAACTGCATGGACGAGACGGAACGGGTGGAGGTGAGCACACTGGTTGTCGCCTATCGCGACATTGCTCCGACCGGTGAAATGCAGGCGGCCGCCTATGTCATCCATGCCGAAGAGGCGGTGCGCCACTTCTGGCGCTATCGCCCACCGTTCGAAGACGAGCCGCATTACAGCCCGACCAAGTTCGAGGTCCGCCTGCATCAGCCGCTCAGAGCAGAGGATCAGGTGCGCATGACCGTGCAGGTCGACAAGATCGGCGGCAAATCTGTCGGGTTTGAAGTCGCGATGGAGAAGGACGGACAGACCGTCGCCGAGGTCGACATCACCTGGACTGCCCGGGAGCCGGAGACGGGCGAACCAATCGCCCTGCCCGAAGACATCCGCGACTGGCTCTATCGTTACGTGCCCTGAGCAGGGATCAGGCTCGCGGGGATGTTACTCAGGCAGCAGCGCTCTGTCGGCCGCGCAGATGCGAACCAGTTGCTGCTGCCGCAGAGCCCGGCTCGCGCCGGGCGCTACGGCGATTGAGCTTGAAAATGTCGACCAGCGTCTTCATCTTGCCGGCGCCGAGTGCCATGATGTCGCTTGCCGCAGTGATACTCGACACCAGACCAGCATTCTGTTGCGTCGCCTGATCGAGCTGGTTGACCGCATTGTTGATCTCGCTCAGGCTGGATGCCTGCTCATTGGCACCCGTGGCGATGGCATCGACATTGGTGTTGATCTCGTTGACGAATTTCTCAATGCGCTCAAGCGAAGCGCCGGTGGCATTAACCAGCCGAACCCCTTCGGAGACCTCGTTCGTCGAATTGAGAATGAGGGCGGATATCTCGCGCGCCGCCGCAGCCGAGCGCTGTGCCAGTTCGCGAACTTCCTGGGCCACAACGGCGAAGCCCTTGCCGGCATCGCCGGCACGGGCGGCTTCTACACCGGCATTCAGAGCAAGAAGATTGGTCTGGAAGGCGATCTGGTCGATGACGTCGATGATACTGCCGATCTCTTTAGAGGCATTTTCGATACGACCGATTGCCTCGACGGTGGAGCGCACCACCTCTACAGACTGACCAGTTGCCGCACGCGCCTCCTTGACGATCTCGCGCGTGTCGCGGGCCCTTACCGAGGCCTCCTTCACCGTGGCTGTAATCTGTTCCAAAGCGGCGGATGCCTGTTCGAGTGCCGCTGCCTGTTGCTCTGTACGGCGTCCAAGCGACTCGGCGTCACCCTTCAGGCTCTCGCTGTTTTCCGTCAGTGAACCGGTTTCACCAAGCACGCTTTCCAGTGTTTTCTGGAACTCCTCGATTGCCTTGTTGAAGTCATTGCGGAGCCGTTCGAATTCCGGAATGAAGGGATCGTCGATCGTGATGCGAATGTTGCATTCGGAGAGACGGGCGAGACCGGCTGCGATGGCATCCACCGCCTGGACACGCCCCGTCACGTCGATGGCAAACTTCACCACCTTGAAGACCCGGCCGTCCTCGTCGAAGATCGGGTTGTAGGATGCCTGGATGTAGAGCTTGCTGCCGTCTTTGCGAATGCGGGTGAACTCGCTCGACTTGAACTCGCCGGCGCGCAGATCCTTCCAGAAAGCATGATATTCGGGCGACCGGGCGTACTCGCCCTCACAAAATATCGCATGGTGCTTGCCCATGATCTCTTCCAGCTTGTACCCGATGGCAGAGAGGAAATTCGGGTTGGCGGTCAGGATCTGTCCGTCCGGCGTGAACTCGATTGTCGCCTGAGCGCGGGAGATAGCGTTCAGTTTGCCGCTGTTTTCCAGTTCTGCCCGCTTCCGCTCGGTGATGTCTGTGGCAAACTTGACGACCTTGTAGGGCTTTCCGCCGCGCATGATCGGATTGTAGGAGGCCTCGATCCAGATCTCTCGGCCGCCCTTGCCGAAACGCTTGTACTGAGCACTGAAGAACTCGCCACGGGAAAGGCGGCTCCAAAATGTCTTGTATTCCGGCGAATTCGCATAGTCTTGCCCGACAAACATGCTGTGATGCTTGCCCACGATTTCTGCCAGTTCATAGCCGACTGTCAGGCAAAAATTCCGATTTGCGCTGAGAATAGTGCCAGTCAGATCAAATTCGATCACGGCCTGTGATCGATCAAGGGCATTGAGAATTGACCTGGATTCATTGCCGAAGAAAGGGAGAAGAGACATGGTTGCACCTCTGCATAACAATTCACTCAGAGTTTAATTCACTCTTCCTATATAAATACTTACTAAAATTTACGATTTATTTTAATCGATCGATGCGTCTATGGTTGTTGAGATCGAGACTTGGCCCCAAAACAAATGAAGCCCCCCGGGCCCGAAACCGGGGGGCTTCTATTCCTGCAGGCCAGAAGGAGGAGGAGGAGGGCCTGCAGTTTTGTGTCGGAGCGCGCTGCTTGGGAGGATCACATCGCGCCAGCCATTGAACATTAGGATAAATTGCTTAAAGCATCTCTAATAAAACCTTGAATGGATCGGCGATCGAAAATCGCAACTCCTCGCCCGCGTCGCTCAAGCGGCAGAAGGCGATCCCGCGAAAAAGACTTGCGCGAAGGCGCATCTCCCCGCATTGACGGGGCATGAAGAAGCTCCCAGAACCCCAGCGCCTCGACCAGCTCCTGGTCGCCCTCGGCCTTTTCGCCAGCCGCTCCCGCTCCCGTGACGCCATCCAGCGTGGCACGGTGAAGGTGGACGGCAAGGTGGTGGCGAAGCCCAGCCTCGTCTTTGCCGCCACGCACCAGTTCGATATCGACGATCCGGCACAGGATTACGTCTCGCGCGCGGCGCTGAAGCTCGACGCCGCACTCGACCATTTCAACCTCTCGCCGGAAGGCTGCCACTGTCTGGATGTCGGCGCCTCCACCGGTGGGTTTACCGAGGTCCTGCTGAAGCGGGGCGCGGCGCATGTGACGGCGATCGATGTCGGCCACGACCAGCTGCATCCGCGACTGGCCAGCGACCCGCGCGTGACCAATCTGGAGGGATTGAATGCGCGTTACCTGGAGCCTGAGGATTACGACGATCAGCCTTTCGACTTTCTCGTCTCCGACGTTTCGTTCATCTCGCTGAAGCTGGCGCTGGCGCCGGCTCTCGATCAGGCCGAGCCGGGCGCGCATTGCCTGCTGTTGGTCAAGCCGCAATTCGAGGCGGGCCGTGAAGCGATCAGCAAGGCTGGGCTTTTGAAAGAACCGGAAACGGCGCCGCTGGTGGCCGCCGAACTGGAGCGCTGGCTGACAGAGGACATGGGCTGGACCAGCCTCGGCCTCATCCCCTCCCCGATCGCCGGTGGCGATGGGAACGAGGAATTCCTGCTCGCCGGCGTCAAGCCTGATGATGCCGAAGATGGCGACGACGATCAGGACGACCAAGAGGACGCAGCATGAGCGCCGAAACCGTCACGATTTCAAGCCTCGGCGCCAAAGGCGACGGGGTGGCGCATGGCGCTGATGGTCCCGTGTTTGTGCCCTTCGCCCTGCCCGGCGAAACCGTCTCGATCGCCAAGGTGAAGAACGAGGGCACGATCATGTCCTTCGCCACCACCTCGCCAGATCGCGTTCAGCCGCGTTGCAAGCATTTCGGTCCTGATGGCGTCGGTGGTGTATGCGGCGGTTGTTCGCTGCAGCATATGGCAAAACCCGCCTACAATGCCTTCAAGCGGCAGATTCTGATCGACGCCCTGAAGTCGAAGGGGATCGAGGCTCCCGTTGGCGAGATCTTCGAGGCGCATCCGCATCAGCGGCGCCGCCTCGTCTTCACCGCTAGGCGGCGTGAGACAGGCCTGGTCATGGGTTTCATGCAGGCGGAGACGCATCATGTCGTGCCGGTCGAGGAATGTCCCATCGCGTCGGACGGGCTGATCTCCCGGCTGGACGCGATCAAGATCATCGCCAATGCCTGTGGTGCCGAGCACTTCCGCGTCACAGTGACCGAGACGACCACCGGCCTCGACATCTCGCTCGACGGTTTGCGTGGCGGGCTCGGCGACCAGGAACGGCGCGCGGTCACCAATGCCGTGATCCGGCTCAAGGACATCGCCCGCGTCTCGGCCAATGGCGAGATCGTCATCGAGCCGCACAAGCCGCTGCTCGATTTCGCCGGCGCCCGCGTCGTGCTGCCGCCGGGTGGCTTCACCCAGGCAACGCATGAGGCGGAAGACCACATGGCGGCGCTTGCCATTGCCCATATCGGCAAGGCCAAGAAGGTTGCGGATCTGTTTGCCGGCGTCGGCACCTTCGCATTGCGGTTCGCCCGCTCATATTCCGTGCTCGCGGTCGAGTCTGACGAGAAGGCGGTAAAGTCGCTGGATTTTGCCGCCCGCAACACGCAGGGGCTGAAGCCTGTGAGCGTCGAGCGGCGCGACCTCTTCCGCCGGCCGCTGATGACCTCCGAATTCAAGGGCTTCGACGCCGTCGTCTTCGACCCGCCACGGGCGGGTGCCGAGGTGCAGTGTGCGGAACTGGCGAAAAGCCAGGTGAAGAAGGTGGTCGCGATCAGTTGCAATCCGCTGACGCTTGCCCGGGACCTCTCAATCCTGATCGCTGGCGGCTACCGGGTCGATAAGGTGACACCGATCGATCAGTTCCTCTGGTCACCGCATGTCGAGGCGGTTGCAACGCTCAGCAAGAAATAGGCGGAAATACAGCTTCTAGCTGCATTCGATTTCTTGCGCCACCCCCGATAATCATCTCTGATCACATCATCGAGAAAATGACGTGATCAGAGGGGGAATGACGATGTCTGAAGTCGCAGCCCACGGACATGGCGTTCGTGGCATGAGCCGTGAATCCCTGCTGGCCCTGGCCGGCAATGCCGATCCCGGAAAATTCGGCAAAATGTTTCCGCGGCTTAGGCCACTGCATGCAGAGGATGACGCGCTTTTCGATCTCGCAGAGGCCATGCGGGATAACAATGTCGACACGGGCGACCATCCGAAACTGCCGGCCGGATATACCTATCTTGGTCAGTTCGTCGACCACGACATTACGCTCGACACGACCCCGCTCGACAAGCAGCGCGCCGATCCGCTGGCGACAGAGAACTTCCGCACGCCGGCGCTGGACCTCGACTCCCTCTACGGCGACGGGCCGGGCCTGCACCCGTATCTCTATGCCAAGGAGAGTCTCCGCGCCCCACCGGGGCCGAAATTTCTGATCGGCAAGGCGCAGATTTCCGACGCACTTCCCCGACCGGAAGAGGAACCGCCCCGGAAGATCCCAGAGCTCGACAACGACCTACCGCGCAATGCCCATGGCCGCGCACTGATCTTTGACGAGCGCAATGACGAGAACCTGCTGGTGGCGCAGTTTCACCTGCTGATGCTAAAGTTCCACAATGCGGTGGTGGATCATCTCAAGAAGACGACGACCGGCCTCAAGGACCCAGAGCTGTTTAAGGAAGCGCGACGGATCGTGACCTGGCACTATCAATGGATCGTGCTCTTCGATTTCGTCGAACGCCTGACCGAGCCAGGGTTGATCCGCAGGATCAAACATGAGGGACGACGCTTCTATCGCTTCCGCAGCCGGCCTTACATGCCGGCCGAGTTCGCAGCTGCCGCCTATCGTCTTGGGCATTCCATGGTCCGGGAAAACTACAGCCACAACGCCGTTTTTCGTCCCGGCGGCCTTGCCGACGGCACACTCGAACTCATGTTCAACTTCACGGGCAAATCCGGTCTGATCGTGGGGGACCTCGCGCCTAAGCCCCCTCCACCATCGCCGCTTGGACCGCATCGCACGCTGCCGTCCAACTGGGCGATCGACTGGCGCCGCTTTTTCGATCTCGAAACCCCTCTCGAAGAAAACTTCACGCTCAATCATGCCCGCCGGCTTGACCCGCTGATCGTGCCCGCCCTGCATACACTTCCCGATCATCCCGAAGACATGAGCACAGTGGCTGCGCGGGAGTTCGTCCTGCCGTTTCGCAACCTCAGGCGCGGTTCGCAGATCGGCCTGCCATCCGGTCAGGATGTTGCCCGCGCCATGGGCTTCGAGCCACTCAGCGAGCGGCAGCTTTCGCAAGGGGCCGACGGCGAAGCTGCGGCGCGAAACGGCTTTCACAAGGCGACACCGCTTTGGTACTACATCCTGAAGGAAGCCGAGCAGCTTCATGAGGGATTGAGGCTCGGACCGGTTGGATCAACTATTGTTGCGGAGACGTTCCTCGGCCTTGTGCACGGCGATCAGAATTCCTTCCTCTGGCAGAAATCCAACTGGACGCCGCACCTGCCGGCAAAGACGCCAGGGCATTTCACCATGGCGGATCTGATCACCTTCGTCGATGATATCAATCCGGTCGGCAACGGCGTCGGGGTGGTGCCCGAGGAAAAGCCCGCTCAGTAGGTCAAAAGCGTGCCGGAGCCCGTAACATTCGCGCAACGGCAGCGTCCACCGACGCGGCCGGGATTGGCCGGGCAGGACACCTGCCCACCACCGCCGACGCTACTGGACTGGTCGACAACACAGATATAGCGCTGCGGGCGGACCGGCCGGTTCTGACGCGGGGTATTCTGGCTTTCGCTGATCGCGCCGCTGGTATCATTGACCAGGACAAAGGGGAGCGACGAGCTTGCTGCCGCTTCGGCTGAAGCCGGCGCGGCGATGACAAGCAGGCTGAGTGCGACACAGAACAAACGCAACATGAGAACCTCGGCAAGACTGGTGACAGCTGGACTTTTGCAAATGACGACGACCCGCGGACCGTTCCGGACAAGACCCGAACGGCCTAGGACCACTGTGGTTGCAGAGATTAGAGCCAAACACTGAATACAGGCTGAACCCTCGCACCCAGTAACGAGAAACGGCGCCACAGGGGCGCCGTTTCATTTTGTAGATTATCGATCGCCCGATCAGGCGGCGCGACGCTGGCCGGACGATGCGCCTGCCGAGCGTTCGTCGATACGGAACTGGTTGAGCAGAGCCGTCAGCGCCGCCGCTTCCTGAGCAAGGCCGTGGCTGGCGGCCGTCTGTTCCTCGACCATGGCGGCGTTCTGCTGGGTGCCCTGGTCCATGGTGTTAACAGCCGTGTTGATCTCCTGCAGGCCGGTCGACTGTTCGCGCGAGGCGGTCACGATGGCGTTGACATGGCCATTGATCTCCTGGACCTCGCGAACGATCACGTCGAGCGCCTTGCCGGTCTCGTTGACCAGATCGACGCCGACCTTGACCTGGTCGCCGGAGGCGCTGATCAGGGCCTTGATCTCCTTGGCAGCATTCGCGGACCGCTGGGCAAGTTCGCGGACTTCCTGAGCAACAACGGCAAAGCCCTTGCCGGCTTCACCAGCGCGTGCGGCCTCGACACCGGCATTCAGCGCCAACAGGTTGGTCTGGAAGGCGATCTCGTCGATGACACCGATGATGTTGGAGATCTCGCCCGAAGACTTCTCGATGCCCTGCATGGCACCGACGGCCTTTTCGACGATCTCGCCGGACTTTTCGGCACCGGCACGGGCGCGGGTCACCAGCTGGCCGACTTCCTCGGCACGGCGGGCGCTGTCCTTGACCGTGGTGGTGATTTCCTCAAGTGCTGCTGCCGTTTCTTCGACCGAGGCGGCCTGCTGCTCGGTGCGGCGGGCGAGGTTGTCGGCAGAGGAGCGGATTTCGGCAGCACCACCGTCGATAGCGCGGGCATTGCGGCCGACAGTGGCGAGCGCGTCATGCAGCTTCTCGACGGAGGCATTGAAGTCGACGCGCAGGCGGTCGAGATCACCGGCGAACGGGGTCTCGATGCGCGAGACCAGGTCGCCATTGGCGAGGCGGCCAAGGCCATCGGCCAGCGAATGCACGGCAAACGAGACCTGCTCGGCCTCGCGGGCCCTTGCGGTTTCGCGCTCGCGGCGTTCCTGTTCGGTCATCGAGCGGGTCTCGTCCGCTTCGCGGGCGAGGCGTCCGCGCTCGATGATGTTGTCGCGGAAGACGGCGACGGCTGCGGCCATCTGGCCGATTTCGTCCTTGCGCGCAGTGCCCGGAATTTCAGCTGAGACATCACCACCGGCGAGCTTGCCCATGACGCCAGTCATATCGACAACGGGGCGAACAACGAGGCGCGACAGGAGCGCTGCCAGGATGCCGATCATGGCGACCACGCCGACGAGGGTGGCAACCGCGGCTGCGGTGCGGAACTCGCCGATCGCTGCGAAAGCGAGATCGCGGTCGATCTGCACGCCGAGATACCAGTCTTCGCGCGGCAGGCCCTTGATCGGCAGGAATGAGACGAGAACATTGGCATCGGCGAAGGTGGTTTCGGTGATGCCGGAGCCAACAGTGGGTGTCTGGTTCGGGAAGGCATCCTTCAACGTCTTGGTGACGAGGTTGCCATCGCGATGAACGAGGATCGTGCCGTCCTGCTTGACGAGGAAGGCCGAACCCTTGCCGCCCATGTCGACCGAGTTGACCATGTTGACGAGCGAGGTCAGCGAGAAGTCGGAAGCCGCCACGCCATAGAGCTTGCCGTCCTTCTTGACGGGAATGGCGGCGCTGATGATCAGATTGCCGGTCGAAGCGTCGGCATAGGGGTCTGTCAGGACCATCTTGTCGGCCTTGACGGCATCCTGGTACCAGGGACGCTTGCGCGGATCGTAACCCTCCGGCAGCGGCTGGTTGGGAACGCTGGTAAAGACGCCCTGCTCGTCGCCGACATAGGTCGACATGAATTCGCGGATCAGGACCGGGTTGTCGAAAGCCGCGATGATGGCGGCCGCATCGGGCGCCTTGGCGGCGGCATTGCCGGCGAGTTCGGTCAGCATGACGCGGGCGCTCAGCCAGTTGGCGATGCTCTGCGAAGCCTGGAGACCGGAGCTATCGATCTCACTCTTGACGGCCGCACTCGTGGCGTTGCGCTGGAGGCTGTCTATGTAGAAGGAGAAACCGGAAAGGGCAGCGACCACCACTAGGGAGGCGACCACCAGGATCTTGGTCATCAGGTTGGAACTGGTCTTCACGATACGGTCCTGCAAAAACTCTTCGCGCAACTTTAGCGCGAGGGCGTCATGGGGCATTGTGTGCTCACGACACCATCATGGTGAGGAGACGGCAAAATCGCCGCCTGTCCATGTTTAGCCTGCAGGATTTAATGGGTAATTAAGAAGAACCGAAAGGACTCGTAAGCCCTGCGTACGAGCCTTTCATCCGCGTCCCTTCATGAAGGCTTCGAAGGCGGCGCGGGCTTCGGCGCTTTTCAGCTGGGCCACGAAATGCACGAGCTCTTCCTGCATACGGGTGCGGACCTCGTCGGCGCTGCCCTTTACCAGGGCGCGTGCGATCTTCATCGCGGCCGGCGGCTTGGACGCGAGCTGCGAAGCGATCTTCAGGGTCTCTGTCTCGACCTGATCGGGTGAGACCACCTTCCAGATGAGACCAGCCTCGCGCGCCTGTTCGGCCGAGAAGCCTTCGCTTGCAGCGAGCATGGCAAAAGCGCGCTGGTGGCCCATGACGCGTGGCGCGATCAGGCTGGAGGCGGCTTCCGGGACGAGCGCCAGATCGACGAAGGGGGTCTTGAACAGGCTGCGATCGGAGGCAACCGTCAGGTCGCAATGCATATGCAGCGTCGTGCCGATGCCGATTGCCAGGCCATCGACGCCAGAGACGAGCGGCTTGGTGACTTCAGTCAGAGCCTTGAGGAGGCCAAAGGCTGCTGGCTCGCCGACGGCGCCGGCCATGGCGAAGCCCAAGAAATCGGCCATGTCATTGCCGGCGGAGAAACAGCCTTCGGTGCCGAGGAAGACGATGGCACGGATCGTGTCGTCCTGCTCGCCCTCCAGCAGGCCTGCGGTCAGCTTCTCGTACATGGCTTGCGTGATCGCATTCTTCTTGTCCGGGCGGTTGAAGCGCAGGACGAGGACGCCGGGATGGGCTTCTGGGCGGGTGATCTCAATGTGGTCGGTCATGGGGTTCTCCTTCTCTTCTCCCCAGCGGGGAGAAGTGCCGAGCGAATGCGAGGCGATGAGGGGGTCTTGTGAGGCTTCGCCTCCCCCTCATCTCAAGCGCAAAGTATTGCGCTGAGGCCTTCGGCCACCTTCTCCCCGCTGGGGAGAAGAGGACGCGGGGCCAGCGTCTTATGCGAACAATGCCCGTGCCGCTTCCAGGCTCGCCGCACCATTAACGACACGATCCTTGAGAGCCGCCGTCTCGGCGATCAGGTTCTCGGCGGCGAAGCGGCAGAGCGCCAGGCGGTTGTCGCGGCCGTGGTCCTCGTCGGCAAGTGCGCCCTTGGCGAGGTAGACGCCGGTCAATGCGAGGCCAAAGAGACGCTGGTAGGGTGTCGCCCCTGCGAGCGCTGCCGACGTGTTGCCTGCGGCCATCTGCGAGAGCAGCCATTCGGTGGTGTCTTCGAGATCCGACAGGCTCGCGTCGAGGCGGGCGGCGGTGTCACCGAAGCCTTCGAGATTCGAGGCGCGCACGGCATTGACCACCTGCTTCAGCTCGGTGATGTAGCCCCTGATATGGTTGCCGTTCGACAGCGGCAGCTTGCGGGTGACGAGGTCGGCGGCCTGGATGCCGTTGGTGCCCTCGTAGATCGGGGCGATGCGGCTGTCGCGCCAGAAACGGGCGGCACCCGTTTCTTCGATGAAGCCCATTCCGCCATGGGTCTGGATGCCGAGCGAGGCGACATCGACACCGGCGTCGGTGGCGAAGGACTTGGCGATAGGAGTCAAGAGGGCTGCGCGCTCGGCCCAATGGCGGGCCTCATCGCCGTCAGCGTGGTGGCTCATATCGGTGGCGTGGGCGCAGACATAGCAGATGGCGCGCGAGCCTTGGGTCAGCGCCTTCATCGTCACCAGCATGCGGGCGACATCAGGGTGCTCGATGATCGGCGACATCCCCTGCCCCGTCCAGCCAGGAGCCTTCCCTTGCGTGCGGTCCTTGGCGTATTGCACGGCCTTCTGGGTGGCGGCTTCGCAGATAGCGACGCCCTGCATGCCGACGGCGAGGCGGGCATTGTTCATCATCGTGAACATGCAGGCGAGGCCCTTGTTCTCCTCGCCGATCAGCCAGCCGATTGCGCCGGCTTCATCGCCATACTTGCCGTCGCCGTAGATCATCGTGCAGGTCGGCGAGCCGTGGATGCCCACCTTGTGCTCCAGCGAATGGCAATGAAGGTCGTTGCGGGCGCCGATCGAGCCATCGTCGTTGACCAGATACTTGGGCACGAGGAAAAGCGAGATGCCGCGGGTGCCGGCTGGCGCATCGGGCAGACGGGCGAGCACCAGATGGATGATGTTCTCGGTGATCTCGTGTTCGCCCCAGGTGATGTAGATCTTCTGGCCGAAGATGCGGTAGGTGCCGTCATCGCGGCGTTCGGCGCGGGACTTCATGACGCCAAGATCCGAACCGGCATGCGGCTCGGTCAGGTTCATGGTGCCGGTCCATTCGCCGGAGACCATCTTCGGCAGATACTTCGCCTTCAGCTCCTCAGAGCCGTGGGCGGTGACAGCGTCGACCGCACCCATGGTCAGCGTCGGACCAAGCGCAAAGCCCATGGAGCCGGAGTTCCACATTTCCAAGGCGGCGACATTCAGCATATGCGGTAGCCCCTGCCCGCCGAAATCTTCCGACGCTGTCAGCGAATTCCAGCCACCTTCTGCCCAGGCGCGGTAGAGATTGTCCCAGCCATCCGGAACGACGACCTTGCCATCGACCATGCGGGCGCCCTGCTTGTCGCCAATTTCGGCAAGCGGGGCGACTTCGTCACTGGCAAAGCGGCCGGCTTCGTGGAGGATGGCATCAACGAGGTCGTCGCTCAGCTCACCGAGCTTGCCGTCTTCGATGGCCTTGGTGAGGCCAGCGACGTGCTTCAGGGTGAAAGCGATCTCTTCTACGGGCGCCTTGTACATGACGTGCTCCTCCATCTGGCGTATGCTTCATGCCACGCCCAGACTCCCACCCAGGAGGCGCGGCTTATTCTCACTTCTGGCTAATTGATTTTTACGTAAACGTCAAATCTTTTGCATGCGACAGGAGGCCTCGTTCCCGGCGCCATGCGGGTGAAAGTCGAGGTGAAGATTGCCGCCGAAACAAAGATGCGTGAGCGGTCGGACGCCTCGCTTCTGGAGAGAACGGCAGTTTTCGGATCAAAGCCAAGATGCACCAATGACTTAAAGCGGCGACCGGCGGGACCTTCGCTGGAATGCCTAAATCAGCACCTTCACAACTATCAGACTGCCCCGATTTCGTCACATCCCTGTTATCTGTCCTGACTAGTCGGAGAGTAGACTTCATCCAAAAGGAGGCTCTGCCATGACCGACACCAACACCAACCATCTGTCCTGGGACGAGTGGGACGAGCTGCACAATCCGCCGCCGGCTGTGACCGACTTCGACCGTGTCGTCGAACGCGCGATCTCGCGCCGTGGTTTCCTCGGCGTGCTGGCCATGGGTTCGGCTGCCGTAGCCATGGGCTCCGTCGGCAACCTGATGAGCTCGACCTCGGCTCAGGCGCAGGAAGCCGCCTCGCGCTTTGCTTTCAAGCCGATCGACATTGCGACCGACAACACCATCCATGTGCCGGAAGGCTACAACTGGAAGCCCCTCGCCCGTTGGGGTGAGCCCCTGTTCTCCACGGCTTCCGACATCGATCCGATGAAGGGTGTGTCGCTAGAGAATTCCGACAAGGTCTTCGGTGAGAACACCGACGGCATGGAGCTGTTCGCCATCGGCAACGCCCAGGTGATCGCGGTCAACCACGAATACGTCAACAACGA
Source organism: Agrobacterium sp. MA01 (assembly GCF_009650195.1). Lineage (NCBI taxonomy): Bacteria > Pseudomonadati > Pseudomonadota > Alphaproteobacteria > Hyphomicrobiales > Rhizobiaceae > Agrobacterium > Agrobacterium sp. MA01. The sequence continues at coordinate 744,604 of NZ_CP045854.1, read as the reverse complement.
AACCAACCTGCCGCACGCGCCGGAAGGCATGCCGCAGTCGCTCGACGACGTGAAGATCCTGCAGAACATGCAGGGCGTCACCGTCATGGAAGTGGCCGAAGGCGAAAATGGCTGGGCGATCGTCGTCGACAGCAAGTTCAACCGCCGCATCCACCACAACACGCCGATGAAGCTTTCGGGTCCGGCTGCCGGCTCCGAGCTCGTCAAGACGGCTGCCGATCCCGCTGGTGTCGACTGTCTCGGGACCTTCAACAACTGCGGCGCTGGCAAGACGCCTTGGGGCACCTACCTCACCTGCGAAGAGAACTTCAACGGCTACTTCGGCTCCACCAATGCCGAGTTCCAAATGCCTGAGGACTTTAAGCGCTACGGCATCGTCGCCGAGACCCGCTATGGCTACGAGAAGTTCGACGAGCGCTTCGACGTTTCAAAGAACCCGAACGAACCGCGCCGCGCCGGCTATATCGTCGAAATCGATCCGTCTGACGCCTCCTCGACGCCGATCAAGCGTACAGCACTTGGCCGCATCAAGCATGAGAACGCCGCCGTCGTGATTGCACGCGATGGTCGCGTGGTCGTCTATATGGGCGACGACGAGCGTGGCGAGTTCCTCTACAAATTCGTCTCCAACGGGATCTATGTCCCGGGTGGCGACACCTCCAAGCTGCTTGATGAAGGCACGCTTTACGTTGCCAAGTTCTCCGACGAAGGTACCGGCGAGTGGCTGGCTCTCACCGAAGAGACCACCGGCATGAAGGCCGACGAAATCGCTGTCTTCACGCGCCAGGCTGCTTCCAAGGTTGGTGCCACCACCATGGACCGTCCGGAATGGGTTGCGGTCAATCCGGTTGCGGTCGAAGCCTATTGCTGCCTCACCAACAACAGCCGTCGCGGCGAAGTCAAGGACGGCAAGCTGCGCACCAATGCCGGCGGCGACGAGATGGCCATCAACGCGGCCAATCCGCGTGAGAAGAACGAATACGGCCAGATCGTCCGCTGGTATCCGGCCAATGACGACCACACGGATTCCGCCTTCAGCTGGGATCTCTTCGCGATGGCCGGCAATCCGGCCGTGCACAAGGACGGCGCCTATGCCGGCTCGTCGAACATCAACGAAGGCAACATGTTCAACTCGCCTGACGGCATGATGTTCGATTCGACCGGTCTCGTCTGGATCCAGACCGACGGCGAGGATTCGAACGAAGGCGATTTCGCTGGCCAGGGCAACAACCAGATGCTTGCCGGCGACCCGGTCACCGGCCGCATCGAGCGTTTCATGACCGGCCCGAAGGGTTCGGAAGTCACGGGCCTCACCTGGTCGGCCGACAAGCGCACCATGTTTGCCGGCATCCAGCATCCCGACGCGCCCTTCCCGGATGGCGAAGGCAAGCTGCCGCGCTCGACGATCGTGGCGATCAAGCGTGACGACAACGCTCTGGTGGGCTGATGGTTCGGTCGGCAGGGCGGATGTGATCTGCCCTGCCCTCCACCCAAACGAAGAAGGCCGCCGACCGGGATACCGGCGGCGGCCTTTCTCATTCGTGACGACCTGGTCGATCAGGCGGCGAGGCGCTGGGCGTTGCGCGGGATCTCGACGTCGATCTCGAGGATCGAGACGTCTTCGTCACGGTCCATCTTGATCTGCACCTTGTCGCGGTCGAATTCGACATGCTTGGCGATCACGGCAAGGATTTCCTCGCGCAGGATGGCCACCAGATCACTTTCGAGCGAGGCGCGCTCATGGGCGAGCAGAACCTGCAGGCGTTCCCGCGCCATCGGTGCGGACCGCTGTTTGCGGAACAGAGAGAAAATGCTCATGCGGCCCTCCGCGCGAAGATCTTGTCGAGGAGACCACGCTTCTCGCCAGGGATGGTGATCGGAACGTTTTCGCCGGCCAGACGACGGGCGGCGTCGAAATAGGCCATGGCAGGCGCGCTGCGGGCATCGGCGAGCGTTACCGGAGCGCCGATGTTGGAGGCGCGTAGCACGTCCATGCTTTCCGGGATGATGCCGAGCAGCGGGATCGACAGGATCTCGAGCACGTCATCGACCTTCAGCATGTCGCCACGCTGGGCGCGATTGGCGTCGTAGCGGGTCAGCAGAAGATGCTTCTCCATGCGCTCGCCGCGCTCCGCTTTCAGCGTCTTGGAATCGAGCAGACCGATGATGCGGTCGGAGTCACGTACCGAGGAGACTTCCGGATTGGTGACGACGACGGCCATGTCGGCATGGCGCATGGCAAGCGTTGCACCGCGTTCGATACCGGCGGGGCTGTCGCAGATGATCCAGTCGAAATACTTCTTCAGCTCGTTGATGACCTGCTCGACGCCCTCGGCGGTCAGGTTATCCTTGTCGCGGGTCTGCGAGGCCGGCAGCAGGAACAGGGTTTCCAGCCGCTTGTCGCGGATCAGCGCCTGCGGCAGCTTGGCGTCGCCCTGGATGACATTGACGAGATCGTAGACGACGCGGCGCTCGGCGCCCATCACCAGATCTAGATTGCGAAGGCCTACGTCAAAATCGACGACGACGACTTTTTCATTGCGCTGCGCCAGCGCTGCACCGAGAGCGGCCGTCGAGGTCGTCTTGCCGACCCCGCCCTTGCCGGATGTCACGACTATCACCTTGCCCATGTGGTTCTCCTGTCTGTCCCCGCTCAAGTTCACGTCATTCTCTCTGTCATGATTGCATCCCCCTCCAGCCAAAGCTGAACAGGATGCCCCTTCAATTCTGGATCCATATCGTCGGTCATCGCGTAGACGCCGTCGATCGCAACCAGCTCGGATTCGAACTTACGACAGAAGATCCTTGCGTCGGCATTGCCAACGCATCCGGCGAGCGCTCTGCCGCGCAACGCACCGTAGATGTGGACGGAGCCTCCGGCGATCACTTCGGCACCCGACTGGACCGAACCGATGACCGTGACATCGCCCTGGGTGTAGATGACCGACTGACCGGAGCGGATGGTTTCTCGCACGATCATCGATGGGGCCGAGACCGGGCTTTGCTGCACCACGACCTGAGGGGCTGCCTGCCCTGCATGCTCGCGTGCGGCCTCTTCCGTACCGGTTGCCTTTTCCGATTCGCCCACCTCGTTGCGCGGCACCTCGTAGTCGGCGGCCGGCTTTCCACCCTTGAGCTGCGGTGGCATGCCCGGCTCGACCAGCGAAGGACGACCGCCCTCGATGCCCATAATCGAGACGTTGCGCGCCGCGAGTTCGGCAATCAGCGCCTTCAGCTGTGGACGGTCGATCTCGATCTCGGACACGTCGAGCACGACGGGACGACCGAGGAAGAACCCGGCCGAACGGGCCGCGAGATCATCGAGCCGGACGAGCCAGTCGTCGAATGGCGGATCCGGCGTCAGGACGACGGCCAGGAAGGATCTACCCTTGATGCGGATGGAGCGAGGTTCGGTTAGCACTTTGGTCATCTATGTAAACAAATCGTTGATGAAAGGAGTAGCGCCGATTTGGTTAACAAATGGTTAACGCGGCGATTTTGCCGTTAGGAAACAGGCGGATCGGGGCTACGAAAAAACCGCCCGCGGCAAAGGCCGGGGCGGCTAGAAATTAACCCTTTCCGGCTCCTTGTGGAAGCCGGATCAGAGGGGTCTGCCGATCAATAATAGGGCGACAGGCACTGCTGACGGGGGCCGTTATACGGCTGGAAGGTGTTGGAGCGGCTATCGTAGGAGCGGTAGCGGGCATTGCACCAGTCGTAGTGGCGCGGGTTGAGACCGGCTGCGCGGGGCGCTACCGGGGCCGGACGCGGCTGTGCAATCGCACCGCCGATGATGGCGCCGGCTGCGAAGGCTGCGAGCGGATACCAGTAGCCGTTGTGGTAGCGGTAGCCCGCGCGGCGATCACGATAGCCACGATGACCATTGTAATAACGAGCGCGCTCGTAGCGATCGATGCGGCGGTCAATACGACGGTCCACGCGTCGGTCGAAGCGACGCTCGTAGCGGTCTCGATACTGCACGGTGGTGGCATCGGTCGTTGCCGCGATTGGCGCGACCGGGCGGATGACCTGGGCCTGGGCCGGGATCATACCGGTAAAGGCCATGATGGACGCGAGCGCTGCCACGGCGGTCGTCTTCAATGCAGTCTTCATGATGCTTCTCCCTGCATGTTTATTCGGTCGACCGAAGCGGGCGATGATGCCCGGTCCTCGACCTTGGGACAGAAATTAGCGAAGCCAGACTGAACTCAGGATTAATATCGTGTTCATACTTCGCGTTCCGCGCGCAACGGTCCAGCGACCGTTCTCGCGCACAAGTGCCCGTCAACGGAGGAAAAGGCCAATTGTTCCCGAACGGCTCAGTAGTAGGGCGACAGGCAGGTCCGGCGCGGCCCGTGATACGGCTGGAAGCTGTTGCTGCGCCAGTGATAGGAGCGGTAGCGTTCGGCGCACCAGCTGTAGTGCTTCGGGTTGATGCCCGCAGTATACTGCACGACGTGGCGCCGCGGCACCGGCCGATCGACAATCACGCCGGCTCGCATGGAGCGCGGCGAGATCCAGAGACCATTGTGATAGACATAGCCCGGGCGATGCAGCCGTTGGCGATGACCATGGCCACGGTAGACTTGATGCCGCGAGTAGACGGTCACGCGCTCGTAATGACGGTAGCTGGTATGGCTTTGATAGATGCGGACTTCGATGCCGCCGGCGCGGACTTCGGTCCCCGATCCCATGAACCCGGCCAAAGCCAGGCATGCGACGGCGATAGCAGAGACAAGCTTCATGCGTGATCCCCCTTGACCCGGAGACACCCGTCGACCAGCCGGCCATCATGGCCGAGGCCAAGTCCGATCACATGCAGCGATCGTGAGCCTCCATCAGCAGATGCTAACCCCTTGGGGAATGCGCTGCAAGTGGTTGAGGGGTAGCGAGATCCCGCAGAAAAGCGGAAGGGCGAGCCCCATCCGGACCCGCCCTATCTTCAAGGTCAATTGGTGGCTTGGCCAGCACCTAGGCTTCGATCTCGATGTCGCCCTTCGGCCGCGAACAGCAGGCGAGGATGTAACCTTCATCGATCTCGTCATCGAGAATACCGCCATTGTGGTCCATCTCGACTTCGCCCGAGAGTTTCATGACCTTGCAGGTGCCGCAAAGGCCGGATTCGCAGGCCGCCCCGATGCGGACACCGGCAGCACGGGCCGCCTGGAGGACCGTATGGCCGGGAGCGCAGAGGCCGTCCTTGCCGGACATGGCAAAGGTCACCTTGGTGGCCTGTTCGCCATCGCCATGGTCGGCGACGACCACCAGGGGCTCCGCCTTCACCGGCTGGAAGGCTTCCTCGTGATACTGTTTCATGTCGAAGCCTGCGCCTTCGAGCGCCTCGCGCACGGTCGCCATGAAGGGCGCTGGGCCGCAGCAAAAGACAGTGCGCTCCAGGAAGTCAGGCGCCAGAAGGGCGATCTTTGCCTTATCGATGCGACCCTTCAGGCCCGACCAGAGCTGGCCGCGGCCGAGCTGCTCGATGATGAAGCCGAGCTGGAAGTTCGGCATGTCGCGGGCCTTGGCCTCCAGCTCCCAGCGGAAGATGATGTCATCAGGCGAGCGCGCGCAGTTGAGGAAAGTGATGTCGCTGTCTGGCGCGCGGTCGCTGAGGTCGCGCGTCATCGACATCATCGGCGTCACACCGGAGCCGGCGGAAACGAAAAGGTATTTCTTGCCGGGGTGCTTGGCATAGGAGAAGTCGCCGAGCGGGCCGAAGGCCTTAAGCGCCATGCCGGGCTTCAGGTTGTCGAACATCCAGCGCGTGCCGATGCTCTCCTTCTGCGCCTTGACCGTCACGGCGACCGTATAGGGCCGCGAGGGGCTGGAGGAGAGCGTGTAGGTGCGCATCACCGGCTCTGGCCCGACGGGGATCTCGAGCGTGACGAACTGGCCGGGCAGATAACGGAACCAGAGGCCCGGCTTGTTCGGCTTGAAGGTGAAGGTCATCACGTCGGCGGCCTCAGGCGTAACGGCGACGCATTCCAAGAGATGCTCCCGGTCGGACCAGGGGCGCATCTCATCGACATGGCGATACTGGGTGACGGCGATGTTCATGATCACGCCACCGCAGACAGGCGAGCCTTGTCGCCCTGCAGGCGGCTCGTCATGAAGTTGGAATACCATTCGACGAACTGCATGACGCCACCTTCGTGATCGACGGAATAGGGACCGGGCTCATAGGCCGGCGAGCGGATGCCAAACGCGTTTTCCTCGACGATGGAGCGGTCCTGGTCGTTGGTCATGTTCCAGACATGGGTCAGCTCTTCGAGATCGTAATCGACGCCCTCGACGGCATCCTTGTTGACCAGCCAGGTGGTGGTAACGGCCGTCTCTTCGGCCGAGAGCGGCAGGACACGGAAGGAGATCGCATGGTCGCCGAGGATGTGGTTCCAGGTCGTCGGATAGTGGAAGAGCAGCATGGTGCCGATGTGGCTGATCGGCACGTCGGCGGAGAGCGGCTTCTTCACGGCGCGCTTGCCGGACATGGTGTAGCTCTCGGCATCCTCTATCAGTGGCATGCGGGCGGTGCGGAACTGGCCTGACGGGTCCATGTTGAAGGTGGACGGCAGGCCGGCGGCCTCGCAGCGCGCCCAGTGCTCGGAGATGAACGGGTCATCACCCGCACCCTGGACGCCGGTTGCGGTCGGAGCTTCCGGATAGGTGCGGCAGAGCTCCGGGTGATTGCCGGCGCAGTGGTAGCATTCGCGGTTGTTTTCCCAGACGAGCTTCCAGTTGCCCTTCTCGATGATCGTGTTCTTGTGGGCGACCTTGGCTTCCCACAGGCGGTGCGGGCGCAGATAGGGTTCGATCGAGGCGCGCATCGGCGCGAAATCAGGGGCTTCGTTGGCGAGACAGACGAAGATGTAACCGCCGACGCTTTCGCAATGGACGGTCTTCAGGCCGAATTCGGCCTTGTCGAAAGTCTCACCCATCTGGCGCGCGAAGACGAGCGATCCGTCGAGGTCATAGGTCCAGTTGTGATAGGGGCAGACGAGCTTGGCAGCTGCGCCCTTGTCCTTGGTGCAAACGCGGTGGCCGCGATGGCGACAGGTGTTGTGGAAGGCGCGGATGACCTGATCCTTGCCGCGGACGATGACGACAGGGTAATCACCGATCTGGGCAGTGAAATAGTTGCCGGCGCGCGGGATCTCGCAATCATGGCCGATGAACAGCCAGTCGCGATACCAGATCATCTCCATGTCGAGCTTGAAGTAGTCCTGGTCGATGTAAAATGGCTGTTCGAGCGAGAAACCCTCGCGGCGGTTCTTCAGCTGGCGCAGCACGTTGGCCTGCAGATCCATGTCGTCCTCGTGTTTCAAAAACTCGGGGGAGATGAGAGCGCAGCCTGCCGTCGCCCTGGGAAGGCGGTGTGCATGGCTATCTCTGGTCGCCCTCCGCAACCTCAAATGTCCGTCTGCCGAGGCTGGTTTCCGGGCTCAGGAGTGGTCCATTTGCGGACCGCGTCGGCGCCTTCCCAGGGTTACCCCCCAGTGGCCTTCTGCCAAAACGCATTCTCCACCACCGTTGCGGGGGCAGCGCCGGATTTTGACCGGCTTCCCGATTTCCCACCCTCCCTAGCAGGGCAGCACCTCGAGCTTGCCTGCATCTAATCACAGGCCGCGGGCCTCCGCTGCATTGCAGAACGACACGGCCCAAATCGTTTGCGACATCCCACAGACGACGACTAAGGGTGGCAAGGTCGGGAATTTCCCATTGTTTTCCGGGAGGTGCGGCGGCGGCGTTTCTCTGGCCGCTGAAATCATGGCGCAAACGGGCGATTTAAGGCAGTTGTATAGAACTGCACTGCGGCAAGCCTCGCGAAACCTCGCCGATGTAGAATACCATCAAATCATGATTAACCATGCTGCGTTAAGCTCAAGCAATCAGTCCGGGTACCGTCAGAGCGTCAAGATGCAGAAACTCAGATACTACGCGGCTCCCAAAGCGGAAACGCAAACGCCGCCCTCGTCAAAGGCAGTCCATACCGAGTTCCTGAGAACCGGTCGGATCTCGCGCAGCCGCGAGGACTGGCTGCCGGACGAGCGCCGGTATCTTTCCTATGAGGAAGTTGCGGCGCGGACCGGGCGGCGGCTGGAGCGGGCGGCCGAGACGACGCATGAGCGGATCAACGGCTTTCACCGTTCGATCAAGTTCCCCAAAGTCATCTTCCACCGCACACTGAACAACAGCCCACATCTGGGCTACTGTCACGTGACGGCGGCGCGCACGAATTTCGCGCAGTATGCCGATGTCAAATGGGCCTTCTACATCGCCAATTTCTTTGCCGAACTCGGTGGGGAAGAGGTGTTCTTCGAGCAGATCAAGCAGAATTACGGACGGATGTATTTCGCCGTGGCGATCAAGCCGGAGGCGGAGGCCAAGGCGATGACCATCGACCGTTCGTTCCGCAACAACGGACTTTTATTCCAGACAGTGGATCCGAAAGAGGCACTGCGGAACGTACTGATGCTCGGCGCACGAGACGCCGAGCTCAGGAAGATCATCGCAAAACTTTGAAAGTGGACTTCGACGCTCAGGCGCCGAAACCGCCCACCGGCTTCTTCTTGTAGAGCAGCCAGTCCTTCGAGACATAATCGCTTGCACCGTAGATCGTCACGGTGTCGCCGCCGGCTGCCTTCGAGGTGGCGAGCGCCTTTTCGGCGAAGTTGGTGAAGTCGAAGGCGTTCGGGGCCTGCTCGGAGAAGCAGATGCCGAAGGACATGCCTAGCTGGCCCATGCGGGCACCGGTCGACGAGCCAACGAAATTGGTGGCCTTGAGCTTGGCGCGAACGAGATCGACCACGCGGCTGATCTCTTCCTGGTCCGAAGTGTAAAGCAGCAGTCCGAAGCGGCCGGCATCGAAGCGGCAGGCGAGATCGCCACCGCCGGAGACGGCTTCCAGCACCTTGGCGACCTGCATCAGGAAACGCTCGGCAACGGCCGGGCCCATCTGCTCCTGGATGCGCGCATAGTCGTCGATTTCGCCGATGGCGACACCGCAGAGTACCGGCATTTCGGGGTTCACATAGATCTTCGCGACCGCCTTGTTGAAGGCACGGCGGCTGGCAAGGCGGGTGACCGGATCAACGAATTTCGCAGCTTCGGCCTCTTCGGCCTCGCGCTGCAGGTCGGCAAGAGCTGCGGTCTTGTCGACCACGGCGCGCACGACATTGCTGTTCTGGTGAGCGCGCTTTTCGGTCGCGGCCTTCAGCATCTTGATCGACTGGCCGAGCGGCGTACCTTCGAGATCGGCTTCGGTCAGGATGGTCTTGGAAGCATGGCCGATGACGCGGCCGTAGTCGGTGAGCGAAATCTTCTCTTCGTTCAGCAGACTGATGAAATTGCTCATCTCGGCGCGAACCTGGCCGTTCTGCCGGCTCAGCAGCCCGTCTTCATGGTGGTGCGGCAGGTATTTGCGACCGAGTTCGTCGAGGGCCTCCTGAGTCTTGATCTTGCCCAGCGCAATGAACTCGCGAACAAGTTCCGGATTGCTGCCGGAATAGGCCTCGTAAACCAGTTCGTAATTGCGCGGCAAACCGTCGATGCCCATCTGATGCATGGCGGTCGCGACACGAAGCGCAATGCTGGCGGCCGGATTCTTGACTTGCTGCATCTGTCCACTTCCCCGAATGAGGCTTTCCCGTCTCTTAGTCCAGACCATAGGCGAACAGTTCTTTCTTTCAGTTACGCCGGTAGTTAAAATTCGAATGATTTGGGCTCCCCTTTAAAAATTAGGGTAGAAACTACCCCTGGCTCGGCCGAAAAGAGGTTTGCCGCCTCCTTCCGCACGCGATAAGGACGGTCGAAGGCAGACTGGAAGGCTCTCGAAAATGGCGCGGATCATCCCGATCGCTACCGACAAGGACAAGGCGGAGGCCATTGCGGCGGCGACCGAGGTGCTGCTGCGCCACCTTCCCGTGGCGATCCCCACCGAGACCGTCTACGGGCTTGCAGCCGACGCAACCCATCCGGCGGCCATCACGTCGATCTACGAAACAAAGGGGCGGCCGCGCTTCAATCCGCTGATCTGCCATATGGCGGATCTCGAGATGGCGGAACGCTACGCCGACTTCGATCCGATCTCACGGCAACTGGCAGAGGCCTTCTGGCCGGGGCCGATGACGCTCGTTCTGCCGCTCAAGGAGAATTGCGGCATTCATCCGCTGGCGACCGCGGGGCTCGATACCGTGGGCATACGCGTCCCCGTCGGCTTTACCGCAGAGCTCATTCGCAGTCTCGGCCGGCCGCTTGCAGCACCGAGCGCCAATTCCTCCGGACGGATCAGCCCGACGACGGCGCAGCATGTGGAGGCCGATCTCGGCCAGAAGATCGAGGTCATCGTCGATGGCGGCCCCTGCCCCGTCGGCGTGGAATCGACGATCGTGAAAGTCGAAGGCGGTGAAGTGAGGCTGCTCAGACCGGGCGGCATCGCCGTCGAGGCAATTGAGGCCGTAACGGGCAAGTCGGTCATGCGTCCAAAGACGTCTGGAACGGCAGCGATCGAGGCGCCGGGCATGCTCGCGTCGCACTATGCGCCCAATGCTGCCGTGCGACTGAATGCGACAGAGGTCTCCGGCCGGGAAGCCTTGATCGCCTTTGGTCCCGACGACATATCCGGTGCATCGACAGCACATGCCGTTTTCAACCTGAGCCCCAAGGCGGACCTCGCTGAAGCGGCCAGCAATCTCTTCGATTATCTGAAGCGTGCCGATGCAAGTGGCGCGACCGGCATTGCCGTGGCACCGATCCCGGACGAGGGTCTGGGTGAGGCGATCAATGACCGGCTGATGCGCGCGGCTGCACCGCGTGGCTCGGGGGGATGACAAAGATGAATGTGACCATGAGCCTTGCGGACCGTCTGCGCGCCTTCGTCGATATCGTCGGCGAGGCCAATGCCCTGACCACGGCTGCTGATATCAAACCCTATCTGACGGAGAACCGGGGCCTCTATCACGGCGCCTCGCCGCTGGTGCTGAAGCCTGGCTCGACCCAGGAGGTTTCAGCCATCCTCAAGCTCGCCTCTGAAACGGGCACATCGATCGTGCCGGTCAGCGGCCGCACCGGACTTGTCGGTGGGCAAGTGCCGCGGGAGGACGGACACGATGTGCTGCTCTCGCTGGAGCGAATGAACAAGATCCGGGAAGTCGATCCCGTCGCCGATGTGATCGTTGCCGATGGCGGGGCTGTTCTGGCCGATGTGCAGAAGGCGGCAGAGGCGCATGACCGGCTGTTTCCGCTGTCGCTAGGATCCGAAGGCTCGTGCCGGATCGGCGGCAATCTGGCGACCAATGCCGGCGGCACGGCGGTGCTTGCCTATGGTAATATGCGCCAGCTCTGCCTCGGGCTTGAAGTGGTGCTGCCGACGGGCGAGATCTGGGATGGTCTAAGGCGCCTGAAGAAGGACAATAGCGGTTACGACCTGCGCGATCTCTTCATCGGCGCGGAGGGCACGCTCGGCGTGATCACCGGCGCCGTTTTGAAGATGGTGCCGCGTCCGCGCGGGCGGCAGGTGGCCTATGCGGGCCTCGCTTCACCAGACGCAGCCCTTGCCCTGTTCGAGAAGGCGTCGCAGCGCTGCGGCTCGGCACTGACAGGCTTCGAGCTGATGCCACGCATTGGCGTGGAATTCACCACCAAGCATATTGTCGGCGTGCGTGACCCGCTCGCCTCGATCCATCCCTGGTATGCGCTCATCGACATCTCGACTTCGGATTCGGCCGAGACCGCAGATACGATGATGCATGAGCTTTTGGCCGAAGCGCATGAGGTGGGTCTCGTGTCGGATGCGGCAATCGCCAGTTCGCTCGCCCAGCAGGATGCCTTCTGGCACCTGCGCGAGAGCATGTCCGAAGCGCAGAGACCGGAGGGCGGATCGATCAAGCATGATGTTTCGGTACCCGTCTCCCGCATCCCGGCCTTCCTCAAAGAGGCGGATGCCGCCGTGCATGCCTTGATGCCGGATGCACGGATCTGCGCCTTCGGGCATCTCGGCGATGGCAATATCCATTATAACATCAGCCAGCCTGTGGGTGCCGACAAGGCAGAGTTCATTGGCCGCTGGCGCGAGGTCAATGCCGTGGTGCATGCGGTCGTTCACAAGCATACGGGCTCGATTTCGGCGGAGCATGGCGTCGGTCAGTTGAAGCGCGACGAGCTTGCCGCCAGCCGACCGGCGATCGAAACGGAGCTGATGCGCCGTATCAAGCAGGCCTTCGATCCGGCCGGGATCATGAACCCTGGCAAGGTAATCGGCTGAGACCATGAGCGGCGCCCCTCGCCTTTCGCTCCGGATCGATCTTTCCAATGGCGCAAGGCTCGGGCCGGGCAAGGCGCAGTTGCTTTTGCTGATTGAGGAGCACGGCTCGATCCGGGCGGCGGGGGCGGCAATGGGCATGTCCTATCGGCGGGCCTGGCTGCTTGCGGACGAGATCAACCGCATGTTCAAGGAGCCTTCGATCTTCACCCGCCACGGGGGCAGAAGCGGCGGCGGTGCCGGGCTGACGCCGTTCGGCGAGTCGCTGATCGGCGCCTGCAGGCGCATGGATGCGGAGAGCCGCAAAGCACTCCAGACTGATCTCGCCTGGCTTGAAAGCATGCAGGCGGCGGAATTTGTCGCCGGCGGCCGCAAGAGCGGCGATGACGGCTGAAGCATCAGCCTCGCGCCTGACGAAACAGAGCTTCCGAAGCAATCGAGACCGTCTTGAACAGCAGATGCACGCGCATTCCAGGCGCGAGTGCGAGTTGGCGGCACGAGCGCCGTGTTACCTCTGCGATGAGAGCCTGACCGTGGCAATCAACGGTCAGCGTTACGCTGCCGCCGTCGCGCTCGGCAAGCTCGACGATTTCACCCGAGAGCCGGTTGAGCGCCGAAAGCCCCTCGCCTGCCTCGGTCGCGACGACGATATCGGAGACGGGAACGAAAACGCGGACACGGGTGCCAACCGGCAGCGGCGTTTGCCGCAGAAGGATCGGGCCGGCGGCCGACAGCGCTTCTGTCAGGCCGTCGTCCTCGTGATGCCCGGTGATCTCGGCTTCGATGAAATTACCTGCCGGCAGCTCACCGGAGGCCTCAGCCACCATCGCGAGCGCCTCATCGGGGCGTCCGACGGCGATCGCTTTGCCGGCGTCGAAGGTGACGACGGCCGTTGCCAGCCGGGCCACCTCCTCGACGGAGTGGCTGACATAGAGGATCGGCACGCCGAATTCATCGCGGATGCGCTCGATATAGGGCAGGATCTGCGCCTTTAGCGCGCCATCGAGCGCCGAGAGCGGCTCGTCCATCAGGAGCAGTTTCGGGCTTGCCATCAGCGCACGGCCAAGTGCCACGCGCTGCTTTTCGCCACCGGAGAGATGGGATGGGCGTCGGGCGAGCAGATCGGTAATGCCAAGGAGCGACGTGATGCGGGTGAGATCCTCGCGACGTTCCGCGCGCGGAAGCAGGCGTTCGCCGTAGCACAGGTTCTGCTGGACCGTCAGATGCGGAAAGAGGCGCCCCTCCTGGAAGACATAGCCGATGCGGCGGCGGTGCGGCGGCAGGAAGGTCGAGGCGTCGCTCCAGGTCTCGCCGTTGAAGCTGATGCGCCCCTCCTGAGGTCGGATCAGGCCGGCAACGGTGTTGATCAGCGTCGTCTTGCCGGACCCGGAGGCGCCGAACAGCGCCGTCAGCCCCTCGCCCACCGCAAGATCGGCTGCAAGCGTGAAATCACCCTGACGATGGCGGATCGACAGCTCCAGCATCAGGCGGCTCCCACACGAGCGGCGATGCGGCGTGACAGAAACTCGGAAGCGATGAGGGCACCGAGCGACAGGACGATCGAGATCACGGTGAGGCGCATGGCGGCGAGGTCACCACCGGGCACCTGGGTATAGGTATAGATCGCCGATGCCAGCGTCTGGGTTTCGCCGGGAATGTTGGAGACGAACGTGATCGTCGCGCCGAATTCGCCCATCGATTTGGCGAAGGCAAGGATGGCGCCGGCGGCGATGCCGGGCAGGATCAACGGCAGGGTCACCGTGAAGAAGACGTAAGGCGGCGGTGCGCCAAGGGTGGAAGCGGCAGCCTCCAGCCGGCGATCGACGGCATCGAGTGACAGGCGAATGGATCGCACGAGTAGCGGGAAACCCATGACCGCGGCAGCGAGTGCCGCCCCGGTCCAGCGGAATGAGAAGACGAGGCCGAAGGTCTCTTCCAGAAAGGCGCCTATAGCGCCTCTCCGGCCAAAGGTGATCAGCAGCAGGTAGCCGGTGACAACAGGCGGCAGGATCAGCGGCAGATGTACGAGGCCGTTGAGAAGCGATTTGCCCCAGAAGTCCTTGCGCGACAGAAGCCACGCGATCAGCAGACCCAGTGGCAGCGAAAAGATCACGGCAACGGCCGCTACCTTCAGGCTGAGCAACATCGCGGTCCATTCTTCGGCCGTCAGGGTCAAATGTGGCATCCCGGATGCTTGGTCGTGGCCATGTCAGTTTGTTTTGGCCAGCACTGTGAAGCCGGCGGCGATGAAGATGGCATGGGCGTCCGCGCCCTGCAAGTAAGCGAGGAATTCGGCGGCGCGCGGGTTCTTGCTATCCGTCGTGAGAGCTGCCGGATAGACGATGGCGGGATGGCTGTCCTCGGGGAAGCGGTCGAGGATCTTCACGCCGGGATCAACCCTGGCATCCGTTTCGTAGACGATGCCGAAAGGCGCCTCGCCGCGGGAGACGAGCAGCAAGGCAGCACGGACGTTCTCGGCCTGGGCAACCTTGTCCTTGACGCTCTCCCAGACGCCGAGGCTTTCGAGCGCGGCCTTGCCATAGGCTCCGGCGGGCACGGCATCGACATTGGCCATGGCCAGACGTTCATCGCCAAGAAGGGATGCGAGCGGGAAGCCAGGGGCGATGGTCGCCGTCGTGGCCGCATCCGTCGGCGCGACAAGAACGATCCGGTTGCCGAGCAGGTTCACCCGGCTGTCCGCCTTTACCTGGCCCACCGTCTCAAGGTGGTCCATCCATTTGAGATCGGCAGAAATGAAGAGGTCTGCTGGCGCGCCCTGCTCGATCTGCCTGGCGAGCGCCGAGCTGCCGGCGAGGGAGAGCCGGACCTCCGTTCCGCCCGCTTGCTTCCACGCAGCGGCAATCTCTTCTAGGCTCTCCTTCAGACTTGCGGCGGCGAAGATCGTGACCGGCTGTTCGGCGCGCCCACCCGACGGAGCAAGGATCATGACGCCTACTGCCAGGAGCATGGCCAGCGCCAAAGCTTTCGTCTTCAACCGGTTGATCACAAAGCCCCCCGTAGCGATATATTCGCACGGATATATCGATAGCCAAAAGCAAACCCGCAGACAAGAGGCCTGCGGGTTGCGGGAATGAACGTTGATCAGGCCTTCAGCTGCGCCAGGCTGAACAGCAGATCTGCCGAGATGCTGCCACTGCCGCCGCTCAGAATGGAGACGGCGGAATTGCTGAAACTGGCGTTTTCCGTGTCGTACATGGCAGTGTAGCGCTGCAAGAACCGCTCCAGTTTGGTTGGATCCTGCAGGTCGGCCAGGTCGAGGTTGTCGTTGATGATGCGCGCCTGCTGGTCGACGTCCATGTTGGAGAACTCGTCCGAGAAACCGAACGTCGTCCGGAAGACCGCCATGAGCGCGTCGTCGGCGATGAGGCCATAGGCATCGGTGATGTTCGGCGCGGTGCGCTCGAAATAGAGCGCCAGTCGGACAGCCTCGTTGCTTGCGCCTTCGGTTTCTTCCAGTGTCTGCCGGAGATACTTGTTCACGGTTTCCAGGGTCTCGCCACGCTGCTGGACCGTGCCGATCGTTTCGCGGGTCAGATTGCCATTGGCGTCAAAGTTGAAGGAAGCGACAAGTTCGGCCCAGCGGCTGTCGGGCTGCTGATTGACGAAGCTCTTGGGGTCGGACAGGTCCGACGCGAAAACCTGCTTGAGGAAGTCATCGGTGACATCCTCTGGATCCAAACCGTAGGCGCCGATGACGACATCGATAACGTCGCGATCGGCAAGCAGCTCCTTGACGGTGTCGATCGACTGAATGCGCTCCTGGTAAACCTCGGCCTTTTTGGTCGCGGCTTCGCGTGCGGCGGTTCTCTCGTTGTCGTCGAGGAAGCGGACTTCGTTGATGACATATTGCTTCGCGATCATCGTCGCCGTCAGCGTATTGTGCGGCGAAAGCGGCACGGCGGCATTGCCCTCGCCGTCGAAGTTGAAGAGCTTCGACATCTCGATCAGACGCGTGTCCTTCGACTTGTTGGCAAAACTGTTTGGATCGGTGAAATCGCTGGTCAGGGCCTGCCTCAGTTCGCGCACCGAGAATTCATTGGCCTCGAAACCAAACGTACGCTGCAGGACAAGGCGCATCGTCGTGTCGGTCAGAATGTCATCGACGTTTTCGGCCTCGGAGATATTGGTCTTGAAGAGCTCGGTCAAAGCCTCTTTGCGCTCTTCATCCGCATCGTCGTAGAAGGTTGCAAAGCCCGAATTCGTCGATGCGAGCTGTGTGGAACCCTGCGCGGTCATGCCGCTTTCGACCGTTCCGTCGCTGGCGAAGTTGAACTTGCCGGCAATGGCCACCCACGCATCGCCGCCATTGGTGGCCGCGTAGCTGTTCGGGTCGGAGGTGTCGCTCGTTACGATCTGCTTGAAGGTCGAAGCCCCCATCGAGCCCAGCTCGAATGCAGTCTTGACGTAATTGAACAGGCGCGTATCGGCGGTCAGTTCATCGACCGACGTGATCGTCGCGATCTTCTGCTCATAATAGGCGCGCTCGCGCTGACGATAGTAATCGGTGACGTAGATCTGCTCTTCGTCGACATACAGCGAGACGGTGGCCTCCTTCTGGGCCGCCGTCTGGGCAGTCGCGCCAGAGAGCGAGCCATCGGCATTGAAGTCGAAGGCTTCTGCGAGCTTCAGGAATTTCGACGCGTTGGCAGCGCCATTGGCGACCAACTGATTGACATAGCTGTTCGGATCCGAGGTGTCGCTCGTGAGGACCTTGGTCAAATGATCCTTGGTATAGACGTTGCCGTCGATGCCATAGGCGTCGAGTGCGAAGGTCATCAGGCGGCTATTGTTGACCAAGCCGCTGACGCTGGTGATGTTGTCGATCACGGCCTCGTAGTAGAAGGCTTCCGCCTCCAGCGTGTCGCTCTGGGCCGTAAGCGAGGCTTCGTATCTTTCGAGCAATATCGCCTGCTGGGAGTCCGTCTGCAGATCCGTCTTTTCCGCGGAGAACTGGAACGAGGCGGCGAAATTGCGGTAGCGCTCGTCGGTCAGCTGGTTGGCGAAGCTCGCTTCGTCGGAGAGATCGCTTTCCAGCACCTTTTTCATGAAGGCCTTGGCATAGGTCATCTCTTCGAGACCATGGGCCTTCATCGCATAGGAATAGAGCTGGTAGTCGTCGAGGAATTCCTCGAGGTTCGTGACCTTGCCGATGTTCTCCTTGAAGTACTCGGTCTGGCGCGCGACAACCGGATCGGAAGCGGTGCGGTTGATGCTCCCCTTGATGTCACGGTTGACGAGATTGTAGCTCAGATAGGTCGAGACCATCGGAATTCCTTAGAGAACACAGCGCGCGCGAATCACAGTATGGCGCAAAATCCTTGCCTCAAGCTTTATGAATTCATGAAGAAGCCCCAGGTCGTTTCTGCGCTCCAAAGTCGATGATCAGACCAGTCAGGCGGTATTCGTTTCGTGTCGGTACAGATCGAAGAGGAGTTTCACCTTTTCGAAACCGTGACCGGTACGACAAAACTAACCATTTGACCGCGCAAGGTTTTCTTTACCGCATCTTTTAAGCTGTCTCCAACAGCGGCTGGGTATCTTGCACCCACAGAGGACGAAAAGTCCCGAACAGACGAGCACATGACGCGCTCTCGGGTAAAACAAGGGTAGCATGAAGATGACGAACACGGTTTTGAAGCCAGCATGGGCCGGCGCCACTCTGCGTCTGGATCCCTCGCGGTTCCCCCAGCAGGTGACTTACGCATTGCGGGGCGCTCTGGGCGACGTCACGATCACCATCGACGAGCGCGGCGCCGTTCTGCGCAAGATCCTCCCCGGCAGTGGCTTGCCGCTGTCCTTTGCTCTTCCAGCGCGGGCCTTCAAGGGCGTCGCCGCGCGTGCCATCGACCATGGCGACGGTGAAGTCACCGTGACGCTTGAACTGCATCACGACGATCCGGATCTCTGCATTCCGCTGCTCGTGGCTCATGATCTCTGCGATATCGCTGCCGACTGGCGCGGCTGGGCGGATGCGTTCCGCATTCCCATGCTGATGGTCGAAGCCGATGGCGTGGCTCGTCCGCTTGAAGAGCATCTCGGCGATGTCCGCACCAAGGAAACGCAGCCGCGTCGCCGCCACTCCTATTTCGCCGAGCGTCGGCCGCGCTTCCTGGTGCGTCGCACGACCGGCAAGCTGGGTGTAACCATGAAGATTTCCGGAAAGGAAATCATCGCACGCAACTGATCGCGTCCCAACACTGAACAGCCAGAGGCCCGGAAGGCAACTTCCGGGCCTCTGGCTTTTGAGGGACATCGGCTGCCGGCGTCTCGAAATGAAACGAGATCAGCGCCTGGATTAGCGAGAACTGTACAAAGCTCAGGCGAAAGGAATGGCGGCGACGAGCCCCAAGAAAATGATCAGGCCGACGCGGTTGTTCGACTTGAAAAGCGCCAGGCACTGCGCTCCATCATCGATGTCGAGCACCTTGATCTGCCAGGCGAAGAGCGCAGCTGCAATCAAGAGACCTATGATTGCGGGGAAAGCCGCACCGGCAGCGATAAAGGCCGACAGGAGTAGCACCAGCGTCAACCCATAGAGCCCGCTCAGCCAGATCTTGGTGTCGCGATCGAAGAGACGCGCCGTCGAGCGGACGCCGACCAGCGCATCATCCTCGCGGTCCTGATGGGCGTAGATCGTGTCGTAGCCGATCGTCCAGGCGACCGCCCCGACATAGACGAGAATGGCAGCGAGCGAGAGATTGCCGTGCAGGCCGGCCCAACCCATAAGGCCGCCCCAGGAAAAAGCCAGCCCGAGGAAGAATTGCGGCCAGTCGGTGAAGCGCTTGGCAAAGGGATAGATTGCTACGACGGCGAGCGACAGGATGCCGAGCATGATCGAGAAGCTGTTGAAGCAGAGGAGCACGACGAGCCCGACCAGGGACTGCACGACCATGAAGATCTTGGCGTTGCGGCGCGAGATGCGCCCCGACGGCAGCGGACGCGACCTGGTGCGCGCGACCATGTTGTCGATCTCATGGTCGACGAGGTCGTTATAGGTGCAGCCTGCGCCGCGCATGGCGACAGAACCGACGAAGAACAGGAAGAGGTGGAAGATGAAAAGCGGAAGGTTCAGGCGCCCCTCGGCCGCAAGCGCATTGGCGGCAAGCGCCGAGGACCAGAAGCAGGGCCACATCAGGAGCTGCCAGCCGATCGGGCGATCCCAGCGGGCGAGCTGGGCATGCGGCCAGAGCCATCGCGGCAGAATGCGATAGACGAAGTTGTCGGAGGGCGCGTCGATGACGCGATCGATGTTCGGCTCAGTGGTGCTCATGGCCCAACTGATAGAGCATGGGCGGGTTCAAGAAAACCGCCCGCTCCCATCGCCGCTGCAAAATCGGCTGCGGCCTTTTCGTCAGTTGAAGCTGACGCCGAACTTATAGCTGGCAGAGACGCCGAACATCAGCTGATTCTTGCTGCCGCGTTCCTGCACGAGGCTCGAATCGGCAGCCGGGCCGGCGAGCCGCTTGTATTCGGTAAAGGCGCTCATGGTGATCTTGTCGGTGGCGTTCCAGGTGATCGCCCCGCCCGCACCATAGGAGGTCACGCCACCGTCCGGATTGTACTGGCTGAGCCCCGACGCGGCAGATTCGGCCGCGTCCACGCCGTAGTAAGCGCTGGTGTAACCGCTGGTGGCGAAGGTCATGCGCGGACCGGCCGAGACCCTGAGATCGGGCGCGATATCGGTGAAGGCATCGACCGCGATATCGGCGACCAAGCCATCATGGGCGCGGATGCCCTGACGCACTTCGGCACGGGCCCGCATCCAGTCGGTGACATAGACATCGGCGAAACCGCCGAGTTCACCGCCCCACTTGACCTCGGAGAGGCCCCGCAGCGCATCGTCAGTACCGGCGTCGCGCGAGGGCACGAACTTGCCGACAATACCGGCACGCAGAACGTCCGTGTTGTAGATTGCGAAAGAAGGATTGTCGTTGCGCGAGGAGAAGCGCGGCGCACCGCCACGGCCGACCGAAATGATCGGCTGGAAGAAGAGCTTGCGGTTCTTGGAGCCTTCGAAGGTCGGCGCGGAGATGCCGGCGCCGCCGAGGGTGACATACCAGTTTCCGGAGAAGAGACCATCGGCGAAGGCCGGCGAAGACGAGACCGCAACCGATGCGGAAAGCAGGGCGATAAGACGCAGCCTGTTCATGAAGACCCCCAAGAAAACGCAGTACACGAGACCGAAGATCGCGATCTCAACTTCGTTCAATATTTCAGGAATCCGTTACAGGATCTTTAACCACATCGGCGGCTCAGGACACTTCGGCTGCCAGGACATCAGGCGCACTGATCGATCCATCAGCCAAGCTTCTGGATTCATGTGGAAATCCACCTCGCGCGGCGGTTTTGACCTGGATCGTTGCCAAATCGTGTCCTGAGGGCGTGTTTCACCTTGACCTTGGAGCCTGAGGCGACTTTGCTGCGAAACAACGAGAACAGGAGACCCGCCATGGCCGTCGATACATCCGCCCGCACCCCCACCTTCACCTATGTCGACGGAGAATGGTTTGCCGGCAACCCGCCGCTGATCGGGCCGGTCTCGCATGCGATGTGGCTTGGCTCGACGGTGTTTGACGGTGCGCGCTGGTTCGACGGCATTGCCCCGGATCTCGACCTGCATTGCCAGCGCGTCAATCGCTCGGCCGCCAACATGGGCATGAAGGCAACCATGGAGGCCGAGGAGATCGAGCGCCTCGCCTGGGAAGGCGTCGAGAAGTTCGACGGCAAGACCGCGATCTACATCAAGCCGATGTATTGGGCCGAACACGGCCAGATGGGCTCGGTGGTCGCAGCCGATCCGGAATCGACGCGCTTTGCGCTCTGCCTGTTCGAAGCGCCAATGCACACAGCGAAGCCCTCCTCGCTGACGGTTTCCCCCTTCCGGCGTCCGACGCCCGAATGCGCGATGACCGACGCCAAGACCGGCAGCCTCTATCCGAATTCCGGTCGGATGATCATCGATGCCCGCAAACGCGGCTTCGACAATGCGCTGGTGCGCGACATGAACGGCAATGTCGTGGAGACGGCCTCCTCCAACGTCTTCATGGTGAAGGATGGTGTGGTCTTCACCCCGGCCGCCAATCGCACCTTCCTTGCGGGCATCACCCGTGCGCGCATCATGGGCCTGCTGCGCCAGGCCGGCTTCGAGGTGCGCGAGGTGACGCTTTCGGTCGAAGACTTCATGAATGCCGACGAGATCTTCCAGACCGGCAATTATTCCAAGGTCGTGCCTGTGACGCGTCTCGATGACGCGCAGTTCCAGGAAGGCCCGGTGACGCGCAAGGCACTGGAACTCTACATGGACTGGGCGAAATCGACTGCCGGCACGGACGGCTGACCCCTCGCAACGCCCCTCCCCCGCGTCCCGGCCGCTTGATCGCGGCCCCTCGCCTCTCTATCTCTCGCTGAGCTGAATGTTTCCATTTTCGGAAGGATCTCCCTTGTCCGTCTTCAAGAACCTGCCCGCCGCACCCGCCGCCGCCAAGAAGCCCGTTTCCGATACCCGTCACGGCATCACGAGAACGGACGAATACGCCTGGCTGCGCGCCGACAACTGGCAGGCCATGTTCAAGGATACCTCGATCCTCGATCCGGAAATCCGCTCCACTCTCGAAGCCGAGAACGCCTATATGGAAGCGGCGATGGCGGACACCAAGGAGCTGCAGAAGACGCTGTTTGCCGAGATGAAGGGTCGTATCAAGGAAGACGATTCCTCGATCCCGATGAAGGACGGCCCCTTTGCCTATGGCTCTGCCTTTGTCACCGGCGGCGAGCAGCCGCGCTATTTCCGCATTCCGCGTGACGGCAGCCCAAAGGACGAGTCGATCCGCGACCTGCTGCTCGATGGCGACAAGGAAGCTGTCGGCAAGGACTATTTCCGTCTGTCCGGCATCGATCACACGACAGACCACGCCTTCGGCATCTGGGGTTACGACGACAAGGGCTCGGAATACTACACCCTGCGGATCCGCGATCTCGCCACCAAGCAGGATCTGGACGATGTGCTCGAAAATACCGCCGGCGGCGGTGTCTGGGCGCCTGATGGCAAGAGCTTCTTCTATACGCTGCAGGATGAGAACCACCGTCCGTCCAAGGTCTTCCGCCATATCGTGGGTCAACCGCAGTCGTCTGACCGGCTGGTGTATGAGGAAAAGGACCCCGGTTTCTTCATGGGCGTCGGCGGCTCGTTGCTCGACGACTTCATCTTCATCGACATCCACGACCACGAAACATCCGAATACCGCCTGCTGTCCACCAAGGATTTGACGGCTGAGCCCGTGCTGGTCGCCGAGCGCGAAGAGGGCGTGGAATATTCGATGACGGAAGGCGGCGATGTCTTCTACATCCTGACCAATGCCGATGATGCCAAGGACTTCAAGATCGTCGAGGCGCCGGTGACCGCGCCGGGCAAAGCGAACTGGAAAGAGGTGGTGCCGCACGAGCCGGGCCGTCTAATCCTCAACCACATGGCGTTCGCCCGCCACCTCGTCTGGCTGGAACGTCGCGAGGGTCTGCCTGTCATCATGATCCGCGACCGCAAGTCGGGCGAGGAGCACTCGATTGCCTTTGCGGAAGAAGCCTATTCGCTGGGACTTCAGGGCGCTGCGGAATACGAGACCGATATCATCCGCTTCTCCTATTCGTCGATGACGACGCCAAGCCAGCTCTTTGACTACAACATGGCGACCCGCGAGCGCACACTTCTGAAGACGCAGGAAGTACCATCAGGCCATAACCCGGAGGATTATGTCACCCGCCGGGTCTTTGCCGAAGCGCATGACGGCGAGACGGTGCCGGTTACCCTGCTCTACCGGAAGGACACGAAGCTCGACGGCTCCGCCCCCTGCCTGCTCTATGGCTATGGCGCCTATGGCATCACCATTCCCGCCGGCTTCAACACCAATTGCCTGTCGCTGGCGGATCGCGGCTTCGTCTATGCAATCGCCCATATCCGCGGCGGCAAGGACAAGGGATTTTCCTGGTACGAAGACGGCAAGATGGAAAAGAAGGTCAATACCTTCAAGGACTTCATCTCGGCTGCCGACCACCTGGTGAGGCAAGGCTTCACCGCATACGACCGGATCATCGCCGAAGGCGGATCGGCCGGCGGCATGCTGATGGGAGCGGTCGCCAACATGGCACCGGAAAAATTCGCCGGCATCATCGCCGCCGTACCCTTCGTCGACGTGCTCAACACCATGCTCGACGACACGCTGCCGCTCACCCCGCCGGAATGGCCGGAATGGGGCAATCCGATCGAGTCGGAAGAAGAGTATCGCTGGATCGCGGCCTATAGCCCTTACGACAACGTCGATAAGAAGCCCTACCCGCCGATCATCGCTCTTTCAGGCCTCACCGACCCGCGTGTCACCTATTGGGAGCCGACCAAGTGGATCGCGCGGCTGCGGGATACGGCGCCGGATGCAGGCCCCTTCCTGCTGAAGACCAACATGGCCGCAGGCCATGGCGGCAAGTCGGGACGCTTCCAGCGATTGGAAGAGATCGCGTTTGAATATGCCTATGCGATCAAGGTGGCGGGGAAGGTCTAAAGCGGCAGCGCGGTCGCAGGCTCCAAGCAATAACGGGTGCGTTTTTGGCATTGTTTCGGCAATGCCTGAAACAGCCGCGCCTTAAAATTTCGATTCGCGGCCCGTACTTTCAGTCGCGACATTGCGCAAGGGGCAATTCCCATAGCGACATCACCGGCGCAAGCTTCGCGCAAGGTTGAAAGGTTAACAAAAGGTTAATTCTTCAACTGAGGTGTCCGCCATGAGGATCGAAAGCGGCCTGAGCGGCTACTCCTACCAAAGCCGATACGTGCCGAACACGGCAGGCGCGGAGGATGCTGCCCCCGAAACGTCCAACACCAGCGCACCCCGCGGAAGCGGTGCGAGCACGTTTTCCAGTACGCTCCTGTCGAACCAGCTGGCTTCGGCCTTGTGGACCGTCGAAGGCTCGCGCAAGGCGATCGTCGACGTCGGCAATGGCCCGAACCGGGATCGCCAGCCTGCCGACTCCCGGGTGCAGATGGTGGAAGCAGCCTACCGGGAATACGAGATACCCCCTTCGCCCTATCAGGAATTCTGATGAGACGATGCGGTCAAGAAGGCCGGCCGGCATGATGCCAGGCCGGCTTTCTTGCGTCTGGACATCCGTCAGGGGTGACGATGCACGTGCTCTGCGCCGTGCTCATGCTGAGCGTGATCATGATCATGCCCCGACCCGCAGGATACCTTCCCCGTCCCGCAGCAGGACGATGACAGGGTTATTGCTTCGCCCGCCCTCCACTCGCGGTAACTCTGGTTGAGGATCTGGACGGAGGAACTGAGGAACAGGCCTGCCATGATGCCGGCGACAATCAGGTCGGGCCAGGCAGTCGCGGTGCCCCAGACGCCGAGGGCCGCGATCATGACGATGACATTGCCGATCGCATCGTTGCGCGAGCAGAGCCAGACAGAACGCACATTGGCGTCCCCGTCCTTGTAGGACATCAGGAGAAGCACGCTCGCGACATTGGCGCCAAGCGCCAGGAAACCGATGAGGCCCATGACCGGCGCCTCTGGCACGCCGCCTTCAAAGGCCCGCCAGACTGTGGAGCCGAAGACCCAGAGGCCCATCAGGAAGAGGCTCACACCCTTGGCGGCGGCAGCCATGCTGCGGGTTTTCAGCGAGGCGCCGATCACGGCGAGCGAAATGCCGTAGGTTACGGCATCGGCGAAGAAATCGAGCGCATCGGCCTGCAATGCCTGGGAACGGGCCAGCTGTCCGGCCGTCATTTCCACGGCGAACATTCCGGCATTGATGGCAATCACCAGCCAGAGCCGGCGCTTGTAGGTGTCGGACATGCCGTCGAAAGGGGCATGGTCATGGCCGCAAGCAGCACTCATCTTTGATATCCTTCAGGTCTTGATGTGGTCATGCATCGACCTTAGGATCTCTAGTGACTAGAGGTTCAAGGGGTTATTTCATGTTTTCGATCGGGGATCTGTCCCGGCGCGCGGGGGTCAAGGTGCCGACCATCCGTTACTACGAGCAGATGGGGCTGATCTCGGCCCCGGATCGCACGGAAGGCAATCAGCGGCGCTACGAGAAGGCCGATCTTGAGCGACTGACCTTCATCCGCCATGCGCGGGATCTCGGATTTCCGATCGAGGCTATTCGGGAGTTGCTGACGCTCAGTGGCCATCCGGAAGAGCCCTGCGAGCGGGCAGACCACATCGCCCGGGAACAGCTCGATGATGTCAGGGAAAAGATCGCGCGGCTGAAGAAGCTGGAGGCGGAGCTCGCCCGCATCGTCTCGCATGGGGAATGCCATACGATCGGCGACTGTTATGTGATCCGGGCACTGTCCGATCACGGGCTGTGCGAGCACGAGCATTGAGGACCGATGCTCACGGCCCAGCGCCGGGGCAGAGGTGGAGCGGTGATTGTCAATGGCCCTCGGTTGGATTGGCCCGCTGGTCGAGCAGTGCCGCATCAATATTGCGACCTGCATAGAAGAAGCCGAGCACCAAGACGTCACCTTCCCGGGCGACGAAGGCAATGCTCAGGCGTCGGCGGAAGCCGATGATCCGAAGCCCGTCTACCGCGCCGCTTCGCAAACTTCCACGCTCAGGGTAGGCGCAGAGATCGGCGAGGAAGGATTTTACGGCACTGACATAGCTCCACGCCCTGTCCGAGCCCGAGCGTTCCGCGATGTAATCGTATAGGTCATTGAGCTCTCCGGCCGCATCCGGATGGATAATCAGCGGCCGGGTCATGTTACCGGTCACTCACGCGACTGCGGTGGCGCGCCTCAAGTCGCGCAAATACCTCGTCGCCAGAGATCAGCCGGTCGGGATTTTGTTTGGCATCGGCGAAACGAGCAGGAATTTCGACGTCGAGCCAGCGATCTCTTGCGCCATCAAGCTCATCAAGTA
This sequence comes from Agrobacterium sp. MA01, assembly GCF_009650195.1. NCBI lineage: Bacteria > Pseudomonadati > Pseudomonadota > Alphaproteobacteria > Hyphomicrobiales > Rhizobiaceae > Agrobacterium > Agrobacterium sp. MA01. Next base: position 718,408 of record NZ_CP045854.1, on the reverse strand, counting down.
GTTCCAAGCCGGCGCGGACAACCGCCGAGGCATCGGAAAACCGACCGCTCGCCAGCTGACGTTCGATCCGCTCCCGATCATTGTCGTCGAGTTTAAGACTAATGGTCATCTGTCGACCTCCATGGAGACAAGCATACCATATCGCCAGCTTCAAAACAGCTGACAGTCCCCCCGTTGACAATCGATTTAAACTGGCGCATCACACCCGCCATGATCGATATCCGCGCAACCATCTCCTGCACGTATTTTTGGGCCTACCGGTAACCGGCGGCCTGACAAGATCACATTGTCAACAGGCCGCCGTCAGGCGGCCTTGTTGTTTTCCGGACGACTTTCCCCCTGACGGCACGAAATGAGACCAAGGGAAAGCAACATGACCGAAGATACAAACCTTACACTCCCCCGCCCGCCGATCGTGGCCATCCGCCATGCCAAGCCGCGCGACCTGCCGCAACTCAACGCGATGATTCTGGCGCTCGCGCAGCATCACGGCGATGCTTCGGCGATGACGCCTGATGTCCTGGAGCGCGATCTGTTCGGACCTATGCCCTGGATCCAGGCGCTGGTTGCCGACAGCGGCGAAGAGGGCCTGATCGGCTACGCCATCCTCGTGCCGCTCTACAAGGCGCAAGAAGGCAAGCGCGGCATGGAGCTGCATCATCTCTTCGTGCGCGACGGACAGCGGGGCAATGGCATCGGCCAGCATCTCGTCGACCGGGCCCGCCAGATCGCCCGCGCTTCCGGCTGTGACTTCCTTTCGGTATCGGCTGCCACCGGCAATTTCGCAGCCCACCGCTTCTACGAAAACATGGACTTCATTCCGCGCCCGGTCACCGGCATGCGTTACCTGCAGGCCTTGAGCTGAGCCTCACCCGACAGACGCAAGGAGGAACCTCATGCCCCGCATCGTGATTGCCCTGCAGAACGACTATGCCGATTGGGAACCCGCGCTCCTGATGGCGGCAACGCGTTACTGGCTCGACTGCGAAGTGGTGACGGCAAGCCCGGATGGCAAACCCGTCATCTCCATGGGCGGGCTGAAGGTCACACCCGACGTCGGCTTTGACGCGCTCGATGCCGAGCAGTTCGATGCGCTGATCATTCCCGGCGGCTATGCCTGGGAAAAGGGTGTGGCGTTTGACTTCACAGCGCTCGCCACGGCGTTTCGTGACAAAGGCAAGGTTCTCGGCGGGATCTGTGCGGCCGCGAGCGCGCTGGCGGCGACAGGCGTGCTCGACGACGTCGCGCATACCGGAAATGCGCTCGCGTCGCACAAGAAGTATCCCGGTTATCGCGGGGAGGCTCGGTATGTGGACCAACCACAGGCAGCGCGCGACGGAAAGATCGTGACCGCAGCCGGGTCGGCACCGGATACCTTTACGATCGAAGTGCTGAAGGCGCTTGATCTCTTCGGGCCCGAAGCCGAGGAAGAGCTGACGATGTTTGCCGCAGAGCATCGCCGTTGAGAACTGATGTCGTCCGCATCAGTGCCTGACGGGCGGATTCTCCGACCATTTCTGCAGCGTTGTCTTGATCAGGATGAGAGCCGCCTGCTGGGCGTGATCGCGCTCGCGCGGGTCAACGATGGCCGAGAGGCGCTTCTCAAAAGCACCAACAGTCTCATGCACCCAGCGGTGCAGAGCGGGGTCCGGATAGTTGTCGAGCAGGGACCGGAGCGCATTCTCCATCCGCCGGCGTTCGATGCTCATATCCCCTCCGCAGTCATTTCGACGACGGAAAGATGACAGACAAGGCTTGCGCGATGCTGAACAGAGCCGTGAAAGCTTGTACCAAGTGTCGATGATAAGAACCCATAGGATGGCTTATTGCGGGTTGCTGGCTAGGCGCGGCGCGCCGGGCGATGGCTCCCGCATCGGCCAAGCGGCGCAACAACGCCAGGGGCCTGCAATAAGCCACCCTTGGTCGGCTTCCCGCCTATTCTGGCGTCGCCGAGTTCCTTGACCGATGCGTCAGCATCGCTCTTCGGACCTCTCCTAGCCAGAAATTGCGGTCGAGCCGATCCTATAGATCCCTATCATCGACACTTGGTATCATTGCACCGCCGGGATCGCCTTCAGATAGGCGGCAATCGCCTCGCGATCGGCGGCCGTCAGTTCCGCCATGTTCTTCTGCACCTCGACCATGGAACCGCCGACACTGTCGTAATCGGGTGTGAAACCGGTTTCGAGATAGGTGACGATATCGCCTTCGCTCCACGACCCCATGCTCTTCGAGCCCGGCGTGATGTTGGGGATCGTGCCCTCGCCGTCCGGATTGGGACCACCGGCGAGCCACTGGCCGGAAAGGAAGCCTCCGAGCGCATTGCGCGGCGTATGGCATTCGCCGCAGTGGCCAGGGCCTTCGACGAGATACTGGCCACGCTTCAGCATGTCGGAGGCATCGGCCAGTTCAACGCGCGGGGCATCGCTGAAGAACAGGAATTTCCAGCCGCCGAGCGCGATGCGCTGGTTGAATGGGAAGCCCAACTCATGCGCAGGTGCTACGGCATCACTCGCCGGCAGCGTCTTCATGAAACCGTAGAGGTCGTTGATATCCTTCGGCGTCATGCGCGCATAGGAGCCGTAGGGGAAGGACGGGTAAAGGTGTTCGCCCGCGCGACCCACTCCACGGGTCATGGCATCGCCGAACTCGGCGAGTGTCCAGGCGCCGATACCGGCTTGCGGGTCGCTGGAAATGTTGGGTGCGTGGAAGGTGCCGAAATCGCTCTTCAGCGGTGCGCCGCCCGAAAGGACCAGCCGCGCATCGCCCGTGGCTCCGACCGGCGCATGGCAACTCGCACAACCACCGGCAAAGAACACTTCTCGTCCATGGGTGAGATCTGGTTCGCCGAGATTGGCCCAGACCGCAGGGTCCTGGCGCTGAGGCGCGGTGATGAAAAGGAACGTGCCGAAACCGGCTGCACCGAGCACGGCGAGCGTACCGAGCCCCTTTACCCATGTCGATGCCATCTCAGGCCTCCGTCTACTGCATGCACACGCCTGGAAGCGTGCAATTCGGCGGGCGATCCAGGTCGTCCGGAGATCACCCGCCGGGAGGGCCTTACTTCTTCAGACGGTAGGTCTGGTGGCAATCGCCGCAAGTGGCACCGACGGCCTGCATCGTAGCACCGACGCCGGCCTGATCAGCCGGAAGTGCGGCGAGCTGGGCTTCCGCGATGGAAGCGAGCTTGGCGGACTTGGCCTTGAAGTCGTCCATGTTCTGCCAGATCGCCGGCGCGGCTTCGGATTCCATGCCGGTTTCGGTGCCCGCGGGAAAATGGTCGGGGAAGGTCTTGCCGACTTCGGCGAGCGTAGTGAGGGCTGCCTTCACGGCTTCCGCGTCATAGGGCTTCTCGCCCTTGGCGATACCGCCGAGCGCGCCCATGGCACCGCCGACCTTCTTCATTTCATCCTGACGCACGGCCTGCGGTTCGCCCGCAGCAATGGCTGCGGTCACGCCAAGACAGATCGCCGTCGCGGCAGACAGAACGAGTTTCAACTTCATCAGCTTTTCTCCAGGGGCTCAGCCGGACGCACCGGCGATCGTTAGCAGGGCATCCTATGTTTGACGCCTTGGAACATCCGATTGAAGTCACAAAGGAGTGATGAGCATCACCCTTGGCAAGTTTCAGATATTTATGACGAATTCACGTCAGCAGGCTGTCAGTGAATTGTCAGCGGAGATGCCTGTACGGCGCTTGCCGGGACGCAGCTGAAGGCTGCGGTCGGGTTCGCGACCATGTCCCGCGATCTCGATCCGGTCATCGAAGATGGAAAGGACCGCGAAGGCGTTCTGATGCTCCGTATCGACCATGCCACGGAAGTTGACGAAGTGAACGCCGTTCTTCTCGGCATAATTGCCGGTGTGCTGGTGGCCGTTGAGGTAGGCCAGGGCCGAGGGGGACTCGGCGATGAGACCGGAGAGAGCCTCTGCACCCCAAAGCGCATGATCGGATGGCGGGTAGATGGGGTAGTGCCCGAGAAGAATGACGTCTTCGCCGCTTTCCTCGGCGGCCGCAAGTTGATCGGCGATCCAGGTCATCTGACGATCGGAAATGCCGGCATTCCACCTGTTGGCGTTCGGCGCACCTTGTTCCCGCAACGCAGCAAGACGCTGCTCGGCTTCGATCCGCCTTGGGTCGCCCTCCGGCGGAGCGAAGAGCGAGATCTCGTTGCCATCTGTGACCAGTAGACGAAGGCCCTTCATTCGCACTGCATGATAGGGCGCCGGCATCCCGAGCCTGGGGTAAACCTGCGCCAGGCACGCCGGGTCGACCATGAAGTCGTGATTGCCCGGCAGGAGAATGCGCGGCGCCTGCAACGTCTCGAGAAGATCGAGAACGGGTGGGAAATTCTCCCAACCGCGGTCGATCAGGTCGCCCAGCACCACCACGGCATCGAGGTTCTGCGCATTGAAGTGCTGCACGGCTTCACCGAGCTTGTCGAGCGAGCGGCGGAAGTAGCGGTCCCGCTCCCGATCCGGGTCGAGGTCGGCATATTGGGGATCTGCGATGATGCCGAGCCGCAGGCGGGCGAGAGTGTCAGTCATGGATGCACCGTTTGTGGTTTTCGGCGGTGCATAGGCCCTGGCCATGACGGGTGAATGACAGTCCCTCAGCCAGGAAGATTGGGCTGTATCCGGGTCTGCGGCACGATCCCGCCATACAGCGTCATGCAGATCAAGGTCAGCGGGACTGCGAGCATGGCGCCCACGGCACCCCATAACCAGGTCCAGAAGACGATGGCGACAAAGAGCATGAAGGCGTTCATCTGCAGCCGCTTGCCCATTACCGCCGGGATCAGCAGGTTTTCCAGGAGACCATCGAGAAGGAAGAAGACAAAGGCCGGCAGGAGGCCGATAAAGAGGCTTTCATGCACCAGCAAGCCGGCGATCGCCATGGCTATGGTGACCATGGCAATGCCGAGAAACGGGATAAAGCTGAGCAGGAAGGCCGCCACACCCCAAAGCGCCGGTGTACCCAGACCGCCGATCCATGCGACCACTGCGGCGACAGCACCGAAGATACCGTAAACGACGACCGCCGTCGCAAAATAATAGCCGAGCGCTTCCTCGACCTCGTTGAAAAGGCGGATGGCCTTCAGACGACGCGCACGGTCGGAAAAGGCGCGGATCAGTTCTCGACGCAGTGCCAACCGACAGGACAGGAAAAGCAACAGGCCGGCGATGAAGATGAAGAGCTGCACAAGGGCTGGCGTCACGCCGGCTGCAACGGTCGAAAGAATGGTGCCGGAATTCTCCAGCATTGTTTCCATGGAATCCGGCCCGCGCGACAGGATCGCCAGGGGCCGCTGCATCCACGGAATACCCTCAAGATATTCGATCGTGCGATTGATCATGTCCGGACCATTTTCGACCAACATGTTGATCGGCGTCCAGACGATGCTGACCAGAACGAGTAGCAGGACCAGGAAAAGGCCGGACAAGATGACGGCCGTCACAGTGGGCGGCATGCCGAGCTTGCCGAGACGGTCGGCCGCAATTCCGAGGATGAGGCCGACGACGATCGCCATGGTCAGCGGGATGAGGATGAACGAAGCCAGATGCAGCGCGACAAGCGCAAAGATCAGAAAAAGACCAATGACCGACCAGGACACGACATAGTCGAGCCCCGTCTTCTTGAAACGGACCTTGCGAGAGGGACTATGGCGATGGCTGACCTGCACGTTCACCGGACGCTCCCGGACAGGCATTTCTCTCGGCTGATAGATGATGACATGATGTTGTTCCCTCGCGACGTCCTTCAACGTGCGGGAACAACATCCGTTCCACCGGGAATAACACGGTCAGTGTTTCGGATACGGCAGATCAGCTCTGAGGTGCGACCAGCGTCAGACCGATGCCCCATGGATCTGCGAGACTGAAGCCGCGCGGGGTCCGCTCCACCTTGATTTCCAGGCTTTCCAGAGTGGTCAGCACGTCGGTCAGAACAGAGTGATCGTTGAAGGCGAGTTCGTAGTCCTGGAGCCCGGTCATTGCCCCTGTGCGAGCTGGCGCCTTGCGGCTGTTCCAGATGTTGGCGGCCACATGATGATGGTAGCTGCCGGAGGCATAGAAGCTCGCTCCCGGATAGCTCGCCATCTTCTTCAGACCAAGCACGCCTTCGTAGAAACGGTCCGCTTCAGGCACGTCGCCGACCTGGAGATGAATATGTCCAAGAGCCGCGTCCGGCGAGATGCCGGCCCACGGGGTCTTCGGAGCACCGTCATAGAGCGCCTGCAGATCAAGCCGGCGCGTGTCCATCTCGACGGTCCCATCAGGATGATAGGTCCATTCCTCCGGCTTGCGGTCCCGGTAGACCTCGATGCCGTTGCCTTCCGGGTCGGAGAGGTAGATCGCCTCGCTCACAAGGTGGTCGCTGGCACCTTCGAACTGGAGGCCGAGATTGGCAGCGTGCGCCAGCCAGTGGGCGAGCTCGGCGCGATCGGGCATGAGGAAGGCGTTGTGAAAGAGACCGGCTGCATTGCGGGGTGCAGCGGCTGCATCGCCGCGCGTCGTCAGGGTCAGGAGAACGCGATCACCGGCGCCGAGCTCGACACCACTCGGTCCATGCGCCAAGCGCTTCAGCCCGAGGGCCTTCTCGTAGAAGCCGGCCATCATCTCCAGATCACGCACGACGAGATGGGCGCGGCCGACATGCACGGGGCGGCTTAGGGCAAAGGATGCGGTTTCTGCATGGGCGGATGTCATCACGGTTCTCCTGCGGCCGAAAGCGACCTCTGGACCCAGATATGGGATAAAACCGTCGTTCACAAAAGACGACATTTCTTCGAAACATCGTTCGATAAAGATTGACGACCCGACACGCCTCAAAGTTGATCCTGATCAATGCGGCGCAGCACCAACGGACGCATTCTGCCCTCATAAAGAGGAAACACCCGGTGGGTGACAAAGGAGAGCAAGATGTACAAGAAGATCATCGTTCCGGTCGATCCGGCAGCCATTGCGGTCGGCGAGACGATCCTGACCAAGGCAAAGTCCCTGCTCGACGCAGGCGGCGAGATCGTGCTTCTGACCATCATCGAGGACATCCCCGGCTACCTGGCGATCGACGTTCCGGTCGACCTCATCGAGGGCGCGATCAACGACGCCAAGGCCAAGCTCGTCACGCTCAAGGAAACGACAGGGGTCAGCGCCCATATCGAGATCCGCTCCGGCGCCCCAGCCCGCGAGATTCTGGCGACAGCCGAGGAGCACAAGGCGGACCTGATCATCGTCGGTTCGCATGTGCCCGACTTCTCGAACTATTTCATCGGCGCCACGGCAGACCGGGTGGTGCGCCACTCGAAGATCTCCGTGCTGGTCGATCGGTGAGGTCATGATGGAGAACCCCGTACAAGCCATGGACACGGCCCATTTCGAACGCATCCTGCTTGCCCGCAAGGACGAGATCGAGCGGCGACTGAAGAAGATCGACACCGATCTCGGCACCCTGAAGAGTGCCGACAGCACCGAACGCGCGACCGAGGCGGAGAACGACGAAGTGCTGGAGGAATTCGGCCAGGTCGGCGAGGAGGAATTGCGAGCGATCGATGCCGCTCTGGACCGAATTGCCAAGGGGCGGTATGGTCAATGCGTGACATGCGGCGAGCCGATTTCGATCGAGCGGCTGAAAGCCGTGCCGCATACGCCATTCTGCCAGGACTGTGCAGCCGCTCATTGAGCGGTAGCTTTCGAGGGGCGATGGGCAGGCCGGAGTGATAAGCTCCGGCCTGTTTCTTTTTGCTATTTCTTGCGCATGGCTTCGGCGAGTGCCGCCCCCAGGCCACCCATCGCAGGCTGTTCCGGCTTCGGCGGGCGAGCGTTGGAATGTTTCATGGCGCTGGCATTGCCACGCGCATCGCCGCGCATCGAGGGCTGTTGCGCCTCGCCGCCGTCTTTCCGCATGGTGAGGGCAATGCGCTTGCGCTTGACGTCGACTTCGACGACGCGGACCTTCACGACATCGCCGGCCTTCACCACCTCATGCGGATCCTTGACGAAGCGATCGGCAAGCTGCGAAACGTGGACCAGTCCATCCTGATGCACACCGATATCGACGAAGGCGCCGAAGGCGGCGACATTGGTCACGGTTCCTTCCAGCGTCATGCCGACCTTGAGATCGGTAATTTCATCAACGCCCTCGGCAAAGGTGGCGGTCTTGAAGCTTGGACGCGGGTCGCGACCCGGCTTTTCCAATTCGGCAATGATGTCCTTGACCGTCGGCAGACCGAACTGCTCGTCGATAAAGCGCTTCGGATCGAGGCTCTTCAGCGTCGCGCTGTCGCCCATCAGCGAGCGCAGGTCGCGGCCACAGGCGGCGACGATCTTCTTCGCCACGCCGTAAGCTTCCGGGTGGACGGAGGACGCATCGAGCGGCTCCTTGCCGTTCGGAATACGCAGGAAGCCGGCGCATTGCTCGAATGTGCGGGCGCCGAGGCGCGGCACTTTCAGGAGATCCTTGCGGCTGGCGAAGGGGCCGGTCTCGTCGCGATGGGCAACGATGGCCTCCGCCGTCGTCTTGCCGAGGCCCGAGACGCGGGCGAGCAACGGGGCGGACGCCGTGTTCACGTCGACGCCGACGGCATTCACCGCGTCTTCAACGACGGCATCCAGCGAGCGGCCGAGGCGACCCTGGTCCACGTCATGCTGGTACTGGCCGACGCCGATCGATTTTGGCTCGATCTTGACGAGTTCGGCCAGCGGGTCCTGCAGACGCCGCGCAATCGAGACGGCGCCGCGCAGGGAGACGTCGAGATTGGGGAATTCCTTTGCCGCCGTTTCCGAGGCTGAATAGACGGAGGCGCCGGCTTCAGACACGATGACCTTTGTCGGCTTCGGGGCGGTCGCGGGGAACTGGGCGAGCATATCGGCCACCAGCTTTTCCGTCTCGCGGCTGCCGGTGCCGTTGCCGATCGAGATCAGCTCGACATTGTGCTTGCGGATGAGGCTGGCGAGTTCGGTCTGGCTGCCGCGGATGTCGTTGCGCGGCTGGAAAGGATAGACGGTGGTCGTCTCGACCACCTTGCCGGTGCCGTCAATGACGGCGACCTTCACGCCGGTGCGGATGCCCGGATCAAGGCCCATAGTCGGACGGGAACCGGCGGGGGCGGCAAGCAGCAGGTCTTTCAGGTTACGGGCAAAGACATGGATTGCCTCTTCCTCGGAGCGTTCGCGCAGGTCGCGCATCAGGTCGAGCGACAGCGATACGGAGAGCTTCACCCGCCAGGTCCAGCCGGCGACCTCCAGAAGCCATTGGTCGGCGGGGCCCTTGGCCGCGACCTGATAGGCGCTAGCGATCATGCGCTGGCTGGTCTTGATCGGGGATGTGTCGTCGCGGTCGACTTCGATTGCGAGCGACAGAAATTCCTCGTTCCAGCCGCGCAGCATGGCGAGCGCCCGATGGCCGGGGACGGTTGCCCAGCGTTCGAAATGGTCGAAATAGTCCGAGAATTTCGCACCCGCCTCGGCCTTGCCATCGACGAGCTTGGAATAGAGGATCGCGCGATCCTTCATGTCGTTGCGCAGGCGGCCGATGAGATCGGCGTTTTCGGAGATCTGCTCGGCGATGATGTCGCGGGCGCCTTCGAGCGCTGCCTTCACGTCCGCAACGTCCTCGGTGATGTAACCGGCTGCCAGCTTCTGGGGATCGCTCGTCCGGTCGGCGAGGATCGCATCGGCCAGCGGCTGCAGCCCCTTTTCCCGGGCGATCTCGGCGCGGGTGCGGCGCTTCGGCTTGTAGGGCAGATAGAGGTCTTCGAGCTCGGCCTTGGTGGTAACCTGGGCGATCTTGCGGGCGAGCTCGTCGGTCATCTTGCCCTGGCCGTCGATGCTCTCGAAGATCGATTTGCGGCGGGCGGCAAGCTCGCGCAGGTAGATCAGCCGTTCGGCGAGGTTGCGCAGCTGAGTGTCATCCAGGCCGCCGGTCACTTCCTTGCGGTAGCGGGCGATGAAGGGGACCGTGGCCCCCTCATCCAGCAGACCGACGGCGGCCGTTACCTGATCGGGACGGGCATTGATCTCGGTGGCGATGAGGGCGGCAATGGATCTGATGTCGTCGGCCATGGGTGTTCCATTCATTCATTCAGGGTGCGGACCATAGCGGGCGAATGCGGCAAGGCAACGGGCATGCGCCCCACTTCACAGGAAAGCAGGGCCATCCAAGGTCAATTCGGCTTGACCTTTCTCCCCTTCCCCCTTAACCGCCGGGCATTCCCTTGTGGCACTGGAGGCTGGCGATGAAGGTTTTGTTGATCGGGTCGGGTGGACGCGAACATGCGCTGGCCTGGATGATTGCCCAGTCGCCGCTTTTGACGAAGCTTTATGCCGCCCCCGGCAATCCGGGGATCGCCGAAGAGGCCGAGCTTGTTGCGCTCGACACGGAGGATCACAGCGCGGTCGTGCAGTTCTGCAAGGACAAGGCGATCGACTTCGTCGTCGTCGGCCCGGAAGCACCGCTGGTGGCTGGCATCGCCGACCGGCTGCGCGAGGCGGGCATTGCCGTCTTCGGACCGTCTGCGGCCGCCGCCCAGCTCGAGGGCTCCAAGGGCTTCACCAAGGACGTCTGCGCCCGGTTCAACATTCCAACCGGCGCCTATCAGCGTTTCAACAATGCGCCGAAGGCCAAGGCCTATGTGCGCGAACAGGGCGCGCCGATCGTCATCAAGGCCGATGGCCTGGCCGCCGGCAAGGGCGTGACGGTTGCCATGACGCTGGATGAGGCGCTCGCAGCCATCGACGACTGCTTCGAAGGTGCCTTTGGGGCTGCCGGTGCCGAAGTCGTGGTCGAAGCCTTCCTCGACGGCGAAGAAGCGAGCTTCTTCTGCCTCTCCGACGGCAAGTCGCTGCTGCCGCTTGCGACCGCCCAGGACCACAAGCGCGTCGGCGACGGCGATACCGGGCCGAATACCGGCGGCATGGGCGCCTATTCGCCGGCACCTGTGATGACACCTGAGATGGTCGAACGGACGATGAAGGAGATCATCGAGCCGACGATGCGCGGCATGGCCGAGATGGGCCACCCCTTCCAGGGCGTGTTCTTCGCCGGGCTGATGATCACCGAGAAGGGTCCCGAACTGATCGAATACAATGTCCGCTTTGGCGATCCGGAATGCCAGGTGCTGATGATGCGGCTGAAGAGCGATCTTTTGGCCATCCTCCATGCCTCGGCCACCGGCACGCTGGATCAAGTGACGGCCGAGTGGAGCGAGGACCCGGCACTGACCGTGGTGCTGGCGTCCAAAGGCTATCCGGGTGCTTATGACAAGGCGACGCCGATTGCCTCGCTTCCTGAGGCGCGCGATGGTGCCAAGGTCTTTCATGCGGGAACGGCGATCAAAGACGGCCAGCTGGTGGCAACGGGTGGACGTGTGCTCAACGCCACGGCCCGCGGCACGAGTGTAGCCGAGGCTCAGGCTGCGGCCTATGGCCTGGTTGATGCCGTAAAATGGGAGAACGGCTTCTGCCGCCGCGACATCGGCTGGCGGGCGATCGATCGCGAAAAGGCCTGACGGGCAAGCGCTCTCCCACCGCCGGGAGCATGAAATCGATCATTCGTTCAAATTTTACCAAAGCTCCTGACCGGATCGAAAGAAACGATCGCTAATGTTCATCCCAACAATCGGGGAATAACGTGATGCGTTTCATCGTTTCGACATCCATGATGCTTGCCGTCTCGGCGCTTGCCATGCCGGCTCAGGCCGGTTCGATCTCGACCGTGACGGGGCTTGCAGCTGCCCAACCGAGCATTCTTGCGATCGATTGTGCCCATTGCCCGCCGCCCGCTGCGCGGGTCGGACGGACAGATTATCAGGTCCCCACCGTTCCAAGCGGCAGCCAGACCGCGGAAGTGGTCGATGTAGATGGCGAAAAGAAGCTGAAGCGGGTGGAGAGCTGGCTCGGCGGCTCGCCCGTCGTGGTCTACACATCCGCGACAGGCTGGGCCACCGACGGCTCGACCATCGTCGCAGGCGGCCTGCCCGCAGTTAACGAAATCGACCATGGCGCAACGACCGCCGCCGTCGATGCGCCGGTCGAGGCCGACAAGGCACCGGCGCTGGCAGGCTTCGACCTGCGTCTAAACTAATCCCCCCATCCGCCCGCCTAACGATCCGGGCGCGGCGGTCTCTCGTGGTCGACACGGACATAACGCCCGGCCCAGTCCGGGCGTTATGCCGTGAGCCACTCCCCCATATATCATCGGTATTTTTTCATATCGCCGCATCTGTGGACGCTTAAATTCATTTAAATCTTTAAAGGCGAGGCTGTCTTGCAAATCCTCGGGACATGACGTGCCGATCCGTTCGACTGTTCCACCTCCCTGGCGCCCGAACCGCACGACAGACGAAAGCTCCCTCGCCCATGAAAAACCTCCGGATTTCCTTCCAGCTGATCTTGCTGATCGGTGGCCTGATGGCGGCTTTTGCCGCCGCCACTTATCTGCAGGTCCGTTCCTCCACCGAGACCATCTACCAGCAGCGCTATGAACTTCTGAGAACACAGGTGGAATCGGCGCTCTCGGTCATGAAGGACTACAACGACCGCGCCGCGGCTGGCGAGTTCTCCGTCGAGGAGGCCCAGAAGCTCGCTTACGGGCAGGTTGGAAAGATGCGCTTCGAGCCGGACGGCTATTTCTTCGCCTATGACTACGACGTCGTGATGGTCTTTCATCCCAATACCAAACTGATCGGCAATTCCGGCAAGGGCAAGGGCGACCCCAACGGCTTCCTCTACCGCGACGAACTGGTCAAGCTCGGTCGCGCCGGCGGCGGTTTCGTAGAGTTCATCGGTCCCAAGCCGGGCCAGGATCCGAACGATTACAGCTTCCCGAAGGCCGCTTACGGCAAGGCGTTCGAGCCCTGGAACCTCGTCGTTGTCACGGGCCTCTATACCGACGACCTGAAGGCCGAGATCCGGTCCAGCATCATGAAGACGGTCGGCATGTCCGCCGGGATATTCTTCCTTGCTCTGATCGCGGCCTATTTCGTCATCCGCAACATCACCACCCCGCTCAAGGCGATCCATGACGCGCTGGAAGCCGTGGCCGACGAGAATGTCAACATTGCCATCCCGCATACCGACCTCAGCAACGAGATCGGCATGATGGCGACCGCCACGAAGAGCCTGCAGGACAAGGTGCGCGAGCGCCATGCGCTCGCCGCCCGCCAGGAAGAGCAGAAACGCGAACTCGACAGCGAACGCAGCCAGAATGCAGAAGCGCAGCTTGCTGAAGCTCGCCAGCAGGCGCATGTCGTTTCGACCATCGGCCAGTCGCTGGAACAGCTCGCCCATGGCGACCTGACGGTGCGTTGCGCCGATCTGGGCCCGAAATATGCGGCACTCCGTGACAACTTCAACGATGCGCTTGCCCGTCTCGAAGAGGCCATGGCCCGCGTCAACCTCAAGGGCAACGATATTGCCGTATCGAAGGAAGAGATCCGTCGGGCCTCGGGTGAGCTTGCCACCCGCACCGAACGTCAGGCCGCCAATCTCGAGGAGACGTCTGCCGCCCTCGACGAGCTCACCGTCGCAGTTCGCCAGACGGCGGATGGCGCACGGGAAGCCGCCAATCGCGTCGGCACGGTCAGCGACGAGGCCCGCCAGAGCGACGAGATCGTTACCAAGGCGATCAACGCCATGAGCGGCATCGAGCAGTCTTCCGCCGAGATCACCAAGATCATCGGCGTGATCGACGAAATCGCTTTCCAGACCAACCTGCTTGCACTGAACGCCGGTGTCGAGGCGGCCCGTGCGGGCGAAAGCGGCAAGGGCTTCGCCGTCGTTGCGCAGGAAGTTCGCGAGCTTGCCCAGCGCTCCGCGGCTGCCGCCAAGGAGATCAAGGACCAGATCGCCCGCTCGTCGGCTCAGGTCGAACAGGGCGTGCAGCTGGTCGGCCAGACCGGCGAAGCGCTGAAGCGCATTTCCGACCAGATCGCCAGCGCCAACGACATCGTCTCGAAGATCTCGCACAGCGCCCAGGAGCAGGACACGACGCTTCGGTCGATCTCGTCCGCAGTCAACCAGCTCGATACGGCAACCCAGCAGAATGCGGCGATGGCCGAGGAAACCACGGCCTCGGCCGAGGTTCTCGCCAACGATACCGGCGACCTGCTGGACCTGATCCGCAGCTTCAAGACCAGCCAGGCTGGTGCTGGCCAGCCGCAGTATCGCATGGCGAGCTGAGCGAACACCGCATCCATGAACACAAGGCCGCCGGAGCAATCCGGCGGCCTTTCTCGTTTCAGCGGATGCTTTTGATGTGTGCTTCGAGCTTGTCGAGTTCCAGGTCGGAGAAGACGTCGATGCCGGCCTGACGCATCAGGGCTGCCGTGACGCCAAAACCGGGATGGCGGGTGCCGGAAAACGAGCCGTCATAGATGAAGCCGGATCCACAGGATGGGCTGCCGTCGATGAGAAGGGCTACGTCGCAGCCCTGCTCCCGGGCAAAGGCGACGGCCTTGCGGCCACCCTCGATAAATTCCGCAGTGACGTCGCCGCCTGTCACTTCCAACACCCGGGCCCGACCGGCAAGGACATCGTCACCGTTTTTGCCGCCTTCGATTTCAGCGGGTGGACGTGGCGTCGGCAGGCCGCCGGCCTGTTCGGGGCAGTAACCGACGAGCCGGCCCTCGGTCTTCCAACGCTCAATCAGGGGATCGTGGAGGGGCTTGCCCTTGCCGTCGTAACGGACAGGGCGCCCGAGCAGGCAGGCGCTTATGAGAATCTTGGGGGGCATCAAGGTCAGTCGTCCAGTTTACCCAGATAGTCGGCTCGCTCGTGAATGATGCGCACAACTTCCACCATGCTATCCTCCAGAATGACGTAGAAGATCAGATGTGAGCCGCAACGACTGCGGCGGTAACCAGACCGCAATGAAGGTACCTCGCTGCCTGAAAACGGATGGACTCCGATTTCCCCGATCATCGCAAGGATCTGCCTGAGGTATCGCTCGGCTTGAGCCTCAGACCATCGATCCCGCGTGTAGTCACCGATTTCGAGAAAATCCTGGCGTGCGGCCGGACTGAGCCGGATCTCAGCCACGGCTTTTCCATCTTTCGCGAACGGAAGTCATGAGATCTTCTGGATCGAAAGAAACGGAGGGCCCACTGTTTTCCCCCTCGATCAGCGCGTTGCGCAGCCATTCGACCCTGGCCTGCTCCTCCTTCAAAAGCTGCAGACCGGCTTCGACCACCTCTTGCGCCGACTTAAACTGGCCGCTTTCGAGCTGGGCGTCGATGAAGCTGTCAAAGGGCTCAGCGATGGTCACCTGGACGGGCTTGTTCATGCGAGTGGCCTCCGGCTTTCTTCGCGTCAAGAATAACACAAGATATCGCGGTCAGAAAACGGTCACTGGAAATGAAAAACCCCGCCGAAGCGGGGTCTCAAATCATCAGCCTGTGATCTTGGAGAAGTCCGCGACCGTGGCTGTCGCCTCGCGGATCGCCTTCAGGAGCGCCAGGCGGTTGGCGCGGATGGCGGCGTCCTCGTCATTGACCAGGACATCCTCGAAGAACTTGTCTACCGGGCCACGCAGGGTGGAGAGCGCCTGCATGGCGGAGCGGAAGTCTTCCGATGCCACGGCTTCGGCTGCCGATTTCGAGGCGGACTGGATGGCGGCAAAGAGGGACTTTTCCGCGTCGAGCTTCAACAGCGCTTCCGAGACGCCATCGGCGACGACGGTGCCCTTCTTCTCTTCGGCTGCCAGCAACTGGGTGGCGCGCTTGGTGCCGGCCAAGAGATTCAGGCCGTCTTCCGAGGTGATGAAGGCGGTAAGGGCTTCGGCCTTGCGAGCGACCATCAGGAGGTCGTCGGCATCGGGCGTCAGCACGGCATCGATGATGTCGTGGCGGGCGCCTTGGTCGCGCAGATAGACCTTGAGGCGGTCGTGGAAGAAGGAGAGGAGGTCGGCATCCTTGGCGACCGATGCGATCGGCAGCCGGATACCCTTCTCCAGGATCATGCGCACCACACCCAGCGCTGCACGGCGAAGCGCATAAGGATCCTTCGAACCGGTCGGCTTTTCGTCGATGGCCCAGAAGCCGACGAGCGTATCCAGCTTGTCGGCAAGCGCGACCGTCAGGCCGACCTTGTCTTCCGGCAGGCGGTCGGAAGGGCCATTCGGCTTCCAGTGATCTTCGATCGCGGCAGCGATAGAGGCGACTTCACCCTGCAGGAGCGCGTACTTGCGGCCCATCGCGCCCTGGAGTTCGGGGAATTCGCCGACGGCTTCGGTGCGCAAGTCGGCTTTCGCCAGCACCACGGCGCGGTCGACGAGGGCGGCATCGGCGCCCACGATCGGAGCCAGCACCTTCGCCAGTTCGCGGATACGCGCGACGCGCTCACCCTGCGTGCCGAGCTTGGCGTGGAAGGTGACGTTCAGCGCATCGAGCTTGGCCATGCGCTGGTCGAGCGGCTTCTTGAGATCCAGGTCGAACTTCGCGGCAGAGGCCTTCAGCGTATCGAGGTCCGGCAGGTCGCCCTGGTCGCGCTTCCAGAAATGCAGGGCATCCGACAGGCGGGCGCGCACGACCTTGCCATTGCCATGCATGATCTCGCGGCCGCCGTCGGTGGCCTGGATGTTAGAGATCAGGATGAAATGGTTGGAGAGCTTGTCCGTCTCACCCTGCGGGCGCACGACAAAACACTTCTGGTTGGTCTTGATCGTCAGGCGGATGATCTCGGCCGGGATCGAGAGGTAATCCTCTTCAAACGTGCCGAGCAGAACCTGCGGCCATTCGACGAGACCGGAGACTTCCTCCAGCAGGCCCTCGTCCTCGACCAGGTCGAGGCCATTGGCAAAGGCGATGTCGCGGGCGTCATGCAGGATCATGTCCTTGCGGCGCTCGGCATCGAGGATGACCTTGGCGCGTTCGAGGCTCGAGACGTAGTCGTCGAAGCGCTTGACGGTGATGGCGTCGGGCGCATGGAAGCGGTGGCCATAGGTGATGTTCGAGGCGACGATGCCATCGATCTCGAAGGGGATGACCTGCACTTCGTCATGCTCGGGGCCGAAGGTGCAGACGATCGACTGCAGCGGGCGCACCCAGCGCAGGCTTTCCATGCCCTTGCCCTCGATGCCGCCATAGCCGGATCCCTTGGGCATGGAGGCGAAACCGGAGCGCATCGATTTCGGCCAGGGGAAGGTTCTGATGATGCCGGGCATGACATCGGCGATGATTTCTTCCGCCGCACGACCGGGCTTTTCCATGTAGGCGACGTAGAAATCGCCCTTCTTCGGATCGGTCTTGATGATGGCCTGGTCGATCGAGGTGAGGCCAGCGCCGCGCAGGAAGCCGTCGATCGCTCCTTGAGGCGCCGAGACGCTTGGGCCCTTCTTCTCTTCCTTGATGTCGGCGGAACGGGCGGTTAGGCCACGGATATCCAGCGTCAGGCGCCGGGGCGTCCAGTATTCGCGTGCACCCTCATAGGTGAGACCCGCATCGACAAGCGCATCGGTGACCATCTTCTTCAGATCGCCAGCCGCCTTGCGCTGCATGCGGGCGGGGATTTCTTCGGAGCGGAGTTCGAGCAGGAGATCGGGCATCGGGTCTGACTTTTCGAGATGTTGCTTGAGGCTGCGGCGGACTTAGCAAGCCCTGCGACAAAAGTCATCCATGGATCGGCGCAAAATGGCGGGTGGATCAGGCGGCGGCCAGGGGATCACCCCCACCCGCGTGTTACGCGCGACCTCCCCCCACAAGGGGGAGGTGGATGGCTACCACCCTCCCCCGCCACCGCCGCCGCCGCCCCCGCCGGAGGAGCCGCCGGAGAAGCCTGACGAGGACGAGGAGCTGGAAGGCGGTGGCGTCGGGATGGTGGAGGCGATGGTCGAGGCCATGGACGACGAGAAGCCGCCGATGCGGTCACCGAACCCGCCGGGATTGCTGCCGTGGTACCAGCCGGGGCTGTAGGCGGCGGTCGCGGCGCCTGCGGCAGCGGTTGCGAGCCAGGTTTCGAAGGTCCGCGACCAGGGCTTTTCGACGCCGAGGGCCACCGCGTAAGGCAGGAGCTTTTCGAAATGGCTGGGCGACATCGTCGGCGCGCCGGCCATGTTCATCCGGTCCTTTTCGGCCAATGTCAGATAAATGCGCAGGCCCTCGATGCCGTCCATCAGCTTGCGGCCGAGCGGCGTCGGCGCGCCCATCAGGAAGAAGAAGAGCAGGTTGACCAGGAGGATGCCGCCGAAGGCGATGAGCACCGGGAATTGGTGGGTGGATTCGAGGTCCATCCACATGGAGATCAGCATCAAGCTCATGGTGGAGAGCGCAACAAAGCCGATCAGGGCCAGCGCCAGGACGGCGATGATCTTGCTGAAGAGAGAGCGGCCCCGCCTGAACGAGTTGACCAGCCCGATGGTGAAAGTACCGAAGAACACCGAGAAGAAGGTCGGCACGAAGATCAGCGCATAGACGTCCTCGTCGAGGTCTCCGAAAATGAAAAGTGCTGCGACCACGGCAATCGAGAGGCCGATGCCGAGCGAAGTGTAGCCGGGATTGCCATTGTAGTACTTGTTGCGGTGTTCCTTTTCGATCGCCTGGCGGAAGCGGTTGCCGACCGATTGCACCTTTTTGCCGTTGGCCTTGTCGATGACGAGCGTGTCGCCACTTGACGGAATTTCCGCAATCAGAGCGGCCTCACCGGACTGCAGCTTGCCGGTAATGGCCTTGCCCGTCCGACGGATTGTGATGCTGCTGTCGAGATCATCGAGCTCGACATAGCCAGCAACTGCGAGATTGAGTGCTGCGGCGGAAAGTGCTGTCCAGCCGGCACCTGAGAAGCCTTTGTTATCGATGTAATTAACGAGCGCAGGAGAGATGCCTTCCGGCGGATCCCAGCGGGGGACCGCGATACCTTTTGGCGGATCGCGGCCGACGGCGACCCAGGAGCGCAGGTAATAGAGGAAGATGACGGCCAGGCCGCCGAAGCCGATGATCGTGTTGAGATTGTCGCGGATGAACCACCAGGTGCTGTCTTCCGACGAGGGCGCTGCCACCACGCCCTTGTCGAAGGCGAGCACGATGGTCAGGCCTTCGTTCGGGCTCAGTGGCTGCGTGGTCTGGAATTCGAGACCGTTCGATCCCGGGATTTCACGGGCGTTCTGAGCGGTGGAACCCGATGGACCGGTGTAGACGGTGGTTCTTGTCGGAAGGGCGCCCTCTGGAAGCGTGACGGTCGCGCCCGCGCGATCGATCGGGAAGAGCCAGCCATAGCCTGTCACGTTCCAATAGAGCTCGTCGTGATCGTCGAAGTAACGGATCTGCCGGCCGGTCCGGTAGGTTATGGTGTAGGTGTATTCGCCTGGCTGGAGGAAGACGTCGGCTGAGCCGGTATAGATACGGATGCCGCCGGAGACGGTTTCGGTATGGTTGGCTTCCGGCCGACCGTCCCGTTCAACCGAAATCAGCTCGAAATCGACCTTCTGGCGAAAGCCCCGCGCATCCTGGGCATAAAGCGGGAAGTCGCGGAAAATTCCGCGCCTGATCTCGTTGCCCTCGGCATTGACGGTGATCGTTTCCGTCACCTCGATCGTAGCGTCGGGCAGGACCACGATATCGGCGTGGTAGTCGCGGATGACCTCTTCAGCCTGCGCGCCGCATGCCATCCAGATGAGGAGAAGGAAGGCGGAGCACAGGCGAAGCAGTGAGGTCATTTCGGATCGTTCCTGACGAGTTCGACGCCGAGTGAGGCGAGCGCATCCCAGTAGGCGGGATAGGTCTTGGCGACACAGCCGGGGTCGAGGATGGTGATGTCGCGGATCTTCAGGCCAGCCAGCGCAAAGCTCATGGCGATGCGGTGATCGGCGAAGGTATCGATGTCAGCCGGCAGCGACTGGCCTGCGAGCGACGGGTCCGAGAAGACCACGAGGTCGTCGCCCTCTTCCTTGGCCAGGCCCTCGCGGATGTTGTTGAGGCCAGTGGAGACGGCGCGGATGCGGTCGCATTCCTTGACCCGCAAGTTCTCGATGCCAACGAAGCGCACGGGCGTCTCGTTGAAGGCCGCAAGCACGGCAATCGTCGGGATCGCATCCTGCATCTGACTGCCATCGATCACGGCCGGCATGTTCGGGAACTGCGCGATCACGTCATAGGCCTTGGCGTCCGGCTGGGTGAAGGCATCCGATGGCGTGCCGATATCGATCTGGCCGTTGGTCAGGACTTCCGCGCCCCAGAGATAGGTGGCGGCAGAGGCATCCGGCTCGATGTGGAAATCGGTCGCGGTATAGCCGGTTGGCTGGATGACCCAGGAGGCCGATGTCGGCTGCTCCACCTTGGCACCGAAGGCGCGCATGGCCGACATCGTCAGGTCGATGTAGCCTCGGGCGCCGATATCGGCTCCGGCAAGCTCGATGGTGAACGGCTCCGAACCGCAGGCCGCCGCCATCTGGAGGGCCGAGACATACTGGCTCGAAAGGCCGGCATCGATGACCACGTGGTTCCTCTTGAAAGCGCCATTGGCGTCGATCGCGACCGGCGGGCAACCGGAGGGCGCGGCGATGGCAACGCCGAGCGATTGCAGCGCCTCGACCAGCGGCTTGATCGGCCGCTTGCGCATGTGCTCGTCGCCATCAACAACGTAGCGGCCCTTGCCCAACGCGAGGGCAGCGGTGAGGAATCGAGTGGCGGTGCCGGCATTGCCCAGGAAAAGTGGTTCCGCAGGCGACTTCAACTCGCCCGTGCTGGTGACGACGAAGGTGGTCGCATCCGGCTCCTCGACGGTGACGCCCATCTGACGCAGCGCTTCGGCCATGTAGCGGGTGTCGTCGCTCTTCAGCGCGCCGGTCAGGCGGCTCGTCCCCTTGGCGAGGCCTGCGAGCAGCAAAGCACGGTTGGTGATGGATTTCGAACCCGGAGGGCTCACCTTGCCGGTGAGGGCATGGGTGGGCGGAAGGATGGTCACACTGTCAGTCGTCATTGATCTCAGTCTCTATGCATGGTCTTCAGCAGGCCTGCAAAGAAGCATGCTTTGCCTGTTTAACCGGTCGCGGGTTCTGGTTGGAAAACCTTAGAACAGTTTTCCGGAACCCGCTGGAAGTGGACGTCAGAACTTGACCGTCGGTACCGCACGGTCGGCCTCGTTGGCAATCTCGAAATAGGGTTTCTTCGAGAAGCCGAACTGGCCGGCGACGAGGTTGTTGGGGAAGCTCTCGACCTTGACGTTCAGATCGCGGGCCGCGCCATTGTAATAGCGGCGCGACATCTGGATCTCGCCTTCAACGGTTTCGAGCGAACGCTGCAGCTCGAGGAAGTTCTCGTTGGCCTTCAGATCCGGATAGGCTTCGGCCAGCGCGATGATCCGGCCCAGCGCCGCCCCGAGCAGGCCTTCGGCCTGGGCGCGGCCAGCGACATCGCCCGCCGGCACGGCCTGGGCCTTGTTGCGCAATTCGACGACGTTCTCCAGCGTCTCCTTCTCATGGCCGGCATACCCCTTCACCGTCTCGATCAGATTGGGGATGAGATCTGCCCGGCGCTTCAACTGCACATCAATGCCCGACCAGGCTTCCTCCGCCATCTGCCGGGCCTTGACCAGACCGTTGTAGATGAAGACGAGGTAGGCGCCGATGGCGGCGATGATGGCCAGTGTCGTAAACATGAATGGCAGGCTCCCAGCTGATATGGCCGCACGTTAGCGGGTCAATATGGGAAAGTCATGATCGAAGTTCCGGCAAGCCCGAGGCGGCGAGCCGGAAAACGCCATGGAAGTTTGCTTCAAATTCGACACATACGGGAGCCGCTCTGTTAATCCGAGACCACTAATGTGAGCATTCGGTAGGTTTTTGCAGCGGAGCTGTCGCATGCAAGCTATGACCTGGAATACTCTGCCCTCGTGGGCCCTGCTCGCCAGCCGCGAAATTCTGAAGGCGGCGATCCCAGATCGACGGCTCAGCGATACGCTGAAGGAAATTCTTTCGATCATCACTGCGCTACCGCAACTCGATCTTTCGGAGATGGCGGCGATCTATGTGCGCGACGCGGGACAGGACCGGCAACGGCTGCTGCATCACAACACGGCGGACCAGTTGGACCTGCCGATCGACCTGCCGCCGGGCGTGTGCATGCCCGAATGTATCGCCGAGCGCGAAGACCTCCACCCCTACTGGATACCCATTAGCCTGCCCGGCAATCCGGATTTCGGCATCGGCGTCTTCTTCAGCCGGAGCGAAAGGCCCATCAATCTGGAAAGCCTGTCGGCACTCCGGCTGCTCGCCCAGGACATCGGGCCGATCATCCAGCAGCGCAATGGCTGCACGTCTTCCCTGCTCGACATGGTCGAGCTCTCGACCGACGAGATCTATATATTCGAGCCGCAGCGCTTCACGATCAGCCGGACGAATGCGACGGCGAGTGTCCGGACGGGTTATGCGCGCGAAGCCCTGACCGGCATGACACCTGCTTCGCTCAAGGTGGGCATCTCCGAACTCGATTATCGCGCCAAGCTCATGCCGCTCGTCGAAGGCACTGCCCAGAGCGTCACCTTCGACGCGATCCAGCGGCGGCGGAACGGGACTGTCTATCCGGTCAAGGTGCATGTCTGGCGGATCCGCGGCCCCTCCTCCGACCTCTTTGCCGAGGTTGCAATCGCAACTGCCGACCAGCGCAAGGCCTTTGGGCTGCTGGAACAGGTCTTCGATGCCATTCCCGGCGGGATCGGCGTCTTCGACAATCGCTCGCGGCTCTTGATGGCAAACCGGCGACTCTACGACCTGATGAACATTCCGCCGGAGATGTTTCCGCCTGGTTCCAAGTTCGAAGACATCCTCCGCTACAATGCCAACCGCGGAGAATGGGGCGATGGCGACCCAGAAGTCATGGTGCGCGAGCGGATTGAGCAGGCAGCCCTCGGCCTGCCCTACAGCTTTGAGCGCGAACGCAAAAGTGGCAAGGTACTGGCCGTGCGCTCGGAGCCGCTGTCGAATGGCGGCTATGTGTTGAGTTACTCCGACATCACGCTGCGCAAGCGGGCCGAAAAGGATCTCATCCGCCACCGCGACGCGCTCGAAAGAACGGTCCATCAGCGCACCGCCGAAATCGCCGCCCAGGCAGCAGCGCTGGAAGAGGCACTGCAGCAGGAGAAGAACATCAACGCGATGCAGCGGCAGTTCGTGGCGATGACCAGCCACGAATTCCGCACGCCGCTCGCGATCATCGACGGTGCTGCGCAGCGCATCCAGCGCAAGAAAGGCGAGATGGAGACGCGCTTTCTCGCGGACAAGACGCAGCAGATCCGATCGGCCGTTGCCCGCATGGTGGTGCTGATGGAGAGCTTCCTTTCTGCCGGGCGCATGGACACCGGCAAGATCGAGCTGACATTGGTCGACTGCTCTCTGCACAAGTTGATCGAGCAGGCCATCAAGCGGCAGAAGCTCTCATCCCAGCATCACCGGTTCGACGCCGAAATCGAGGCTTTGCCGCCCGTCATTCGATGCGATGCGCTGGGGATTTCCCAGGTGCTGACCAACCTGCTGTCCAACGCCGTCAAATATGCGCCGCGCGCGCCCGACATCACCATTCGCGGCTGGGAGGAAGACGGCTTTGTCTTTCTCTCAGTCAAGGACGAAGGCGTCGGCATCGACGCGGAGGATGTGCCGAAACTCTTCCAGCCCTATTTCCGCGCCCGCACCTCGACCGGCATTGCCGGCACGGGGATCGGCCTGTCGCTCGTCAAGCAGATCGTGACCCTGCATGACGGCGACATCTTTGTCGAAAGCGAACGCGGCAAGGGCACCTGTTTCACGCTTGTGTTGCCGGTACAGGGACCTGCAGCCAAAGACACTGCCGAACCGGCGCCGGAGGTCAGCGCCGCCTGAACCAAGGGTCAGAAAGGAAAACTGCCATGATCACCGTGCTTTGCGTCGAAGACGAAAGAGACGTCCGCGAACTGATCGCCGAGGAACTGGAGGATGCCGGAATTCGCGTGCTGCAGGCGGAAAACGGCAAGGAGGGGCTCGACAAGATCCTCACCCATCGCCCCGACATCGTGATTTCCGACATCACCATGCCGGAGATGGACGGGATCTCCATGCTCGGCGAATTGCAGATCAACCACCCGCAATTCTCCAACATGCCCTTTCTGTTCCTCACGGCACTGGCCGACCGGGAAAAGATGATCGAGGGCTTAGGCGCAGGTGCCGAGAGCTACCTTACCAAGCCCATCGACTTCGACGTGCTGATGGCGAAGATCCACGGCCTGGTCGTCCGGATCGAGAACCGCGTGGCGGCGGGGCTGGAGTTTTAGAAAGCTCAGGCAGCCCGGCCAAAATTCGCCCCACCGGCATCCGTCAGCAGGAACGCCTCGCCGCAGCTTTTCGCCAGCGCGCGAACGCGGCCAATGTAGGCCTGGCGTTCGGTGACCGAGATGACGCCGCGGGCGTCGAGCAGGTTGAAGATGTGGGAAGCCTTGATGCACTGGTCGTAGGCCGGGAAGACGCATTTGTGCAGACGCTGGTTTTCCGAGTCCGAGGGGGCGCCGGCCGCGAGCAGGGCCTGGCATTCCTTCTCGGCATCGATGAAATGGCGATGCAGCATTTCGGTGTTGGCGAATTCGAAGTTGTGGCGGGAATACTCCTGCTCGGCCTGCAGGAAAACGTCGCCGTAGGAGATCTTCTCTTCGCCTTCGCGGCCGTTGAAGTTCAGGTCGTAGACGTTGTCGACGCCCTGGACATACATGGCGAGGCGCTCGAGACCATAGGTGAGTTCACCTGCAACCGGCGAGCAGTCGATGCCGCAAACAGCCTGGAAGTAGGTGAACTGCGAGACTTCCATGCCATCGCACCAGCATTCCCAGCCGAGACCCCAGGCACCCAGCGTCGGGCTTTCCCAGTCGTCTTCGACAAAGCGAATGTCATGCAGCAGCGGATCAAGGCCGATCGCCTTCAGCGAGCCGAGATAGAGCTCCTGGAGGTTGGACGGGTTCGGCTTCAGGATGACCTGATACTGGTAATAGTGCTGCAACCGGTTCGGGTTTTCGCCGTAGCGTCCGTCCGAGGGGCGACGCGAGGGCTGGACGTAAGCGGCGCGCCAGGGCTTCGGTCCGAGCGCCCGCAGCGTGGTTGCCGGATGGAAGGTGCCGGCGCCGACTTCCATGTCGTAGGGCTGCAGCACCGCGCATCCCTTGTCCGCCCAGTAGGCGTGGAGCGTCAGGATCAGCGCCTGAAAGGAGCGCTTGGGGTCCATATGCGGGGCAAGGGGCGTGGTCATCGGGCTATCCATCGGGTTGGCTCAGGTTGCGGCCCGTCTGGTGCCATGAGCGGGCGGAAGGGTCAAGCGTCTCGGCTCTCGGCTTGGCAAGCCCGCATGGATCAGTTGTCGAGATCATCCGCATCGTGCAGCTTGCCGATCAGGGAAAAGGACACGCCCGTGGGCTCGAAGCGGATAGCGGCCTGCCCCTGGAAGAGATCGGAGACGACACGTTCAGTGAGCCGCGAGCCGAAACCGCGACGGGTCGGCTCCGTCACCGGCGGGCCGCCGCTTTCCTGCCAGTCGAAGGTGAAACGGTTGTCCTCGCCCTTGCTCCAGCGGACGCTGATGCGGCCTTCCGGTCGCGAAAGGGCGCCGTATTTTGTGGCGTTGGTGGCAAGCTCGTGGATCGCGAGCGATAGACCAAGAGCCTGCTGGGCGGAGAGATAGACCTCAGGCCCGACGATCGAGATCCGATCGTCGCCATCGATATGGGGCGCCACAGCCGTTCGCGTGATTGCGGTAATCTCGGCGGCGGTGACACTCATCCCGGTGAGCACGTCCTGCGCCTTGGCGAGCGTCTGGATGCGTCCGCCGATCGTCGCAGCCGCTTCCGGGATCGAGGTTGCGCCGCGCAGGCTCTGGCTGACGATCGACTGGACCATGGCGAGCGTATTCTTCATCCGGTGCGCAAGTTCGCGGTTCAACAGCTTGAGTTCGTCCTCATACTGTTCTCGCTCGTCGAGGTGCTTTTGCGCTTCGAGATAGGCCTCTTCAAGCGCCTGACGGTCTAAAACCGCGCTCGTGGTCTCGGTGACAACGTTCAAGAGGCCAGCAATCTTTCCTTGGTCGTCGTAGAGAGGACTGTAGGAGAAGGTCCAGAAGCTGTCCTGCATGATCCCGTTGCGCAAAATTCGCAAGGGAAGGTTCTCGATCCAAGTGCCCTCGCCCGCCTGCGCACGCAGCACGAAAGGCTCGATGCCGTCCCAGACATCGGCCCAATACTCCCGAAACGGCTGACCGAGCGCGCTTTTCTCCCGACCGGCGAGCATCGGCAGATAGGCTTCGTTGTAGAACTGGAGAAGATCGTCTCCCCACCAGAAACACGTCGGTTGGCGGGTGGCGAGAACCTGCCGAAGCGTCGTCACCAAGGCGGGCGGCCAGTATTCCGCCCCCCCAAGTGATGTGCTGCTCCAGTCGAATGCACTGATTTCGTCTGCCACCTGTCCCGGCATACCGAGAAAATGCATTGTCTGGCTCATGGGACTCCGGGACTGGGCGATACGCGAAGTGGGGCTCAAAACGCCCGGAACGCCGCTTGTTTCCTTAGGTATCGTCTCGACGTGCCGTACTCAAGCCACGGCATGCCGATTAGTCATCATCCTCGCGGCGAGGGCGATACTCCCCCGTTTCCGGATCCTGAATGAGCGTCCCGATCGCCTGGTTCTCGCGTTCTTTTTCCTCAGCACGCGATTTTGCCACCAGTTTCTCCGCATCCGCGACGAAGCGGCGATAGAGCAGCCAGGCGCCCCCCACCAGGATCGTCAGAAATATCAGCTGCGCCATGTCCCCTCGCCGTTAAGCCCTTCTTCGTCATTCCGGTCAAAGACCGTAGCGACCCCATAGTGCCTTTTCTTCGAGCGTCTCGGCAAGGCCGGCGACTGCCTGAACCGCGATCTGGTCAGGCGCAGCAAAAGCACCGATACCTGCCGCGCGGCGGCCGAAAAGGCCCTTATGGGCACCGATCAGTTCGAGGCGCGCATCCTTGCCGTAGCGGGTCTTGATTTCTTCACGCAGGCCGCCGAGGCGATCGACGAGGCCGAGTTCCAGGCCTTTGCGGCCCGTCCAGAACAAGCCGGAGAAGATTGCCGGATCGTCTGCAAGCACCGTGCTGCGGCGCGCCTTGACCATGTCGATGAAGATTTCGTGGATCTCAAGCTGCAGGGTCTTCAGGTATTCGATGTCGCTTTCCTTCTCCGGCTGGAAAGGATCGAGGATCACCTTGTTCTCACCCGCCGTGTAGACACGGCGTTCAACGCCGATCTTCTTCAGGAGTTCGGGGAAGCCGAAACCGCCAGAGACGACACCGATCGAGCCGACAATCGAGGTCGCATCGGCGATGATCTCGTCGCCGGCGATCGCGATCATGTAGCCGCCGGAGGCTGCGACATCCTCGACGAAGACGAGCACACGCTTGTTCTTTTCTTCGGCCAGCGCCCGGATGCGATCATAGATCATCCGCGACTGGACGGGGGAACCGCCCGGCGAGTTGATCGACAGGGCCACGGCGGGGCTATCCTTCATGCCGAATGCCTTTTCCAGCTGGCCGGCAACCGAGGAGAGGTTCAAGGCAGGGCGAAAGCGCGAGCCGCCGCTCATGATCGGTCCGTGCAGCCTGACGACCGGAATGACGACGCCCTTTTTCTGGAAGCGCTTGGGAACCAGCCGTTTCAGAAAGTCTGCCATGGTCGCGTTTCAACTCCTCAGGATCATCACTCTGAGCGGAGATGTAAGGAGCCGGAGAGCGAACACAATGGTTCTGCTAAAAAATCAGTGTTTTCAACGCAGGCGCCGATAGCCCACGCGGCCGTTGTTCAGGTCGTCAACCAAGGCGGCGAAGGCGTGACTGTCGGGCTTGTCGTGCATCAGGAGCGGCGCGCGCAGCTGTAGCTTCGCCCGTGACCCCTTGATTGCGGTAACCAGGATGCGGGTTGCGTTTTCGCCGGGTCTTGGGTGGATCGCCGTGATCTCCAGGCCGCCGAAGCGCCTGCCGCAAGCGGCGATGATCTCGGCGATCGACTGTGGTCTGGCAATCAGGGAGAGTTGACCGCCGGGCATCACGATCGCGCCTGCCGTGCGGATCCAGCTCTCGAACAGGTTCTCTGTCATCGCATGGGCTTCCGCCTTCAGGGCATCCGGCGTCTTGCGGTCGCCGGGATCGTTGAAGGGCGGGTTCATGATGACGTGGTGGAAGCTGTCGTCAGGGAGGCCCGCTGCGAAGCGCGCCTTGCCGGTCAAGGTGACATCGGCCTCGATAACCTCGGCGCGCTGCGCGAACTTAGCGTTTTCCGGCAGTGCGAGGCTCTTGCGGGCAAAGGCGGCCATATCGCTCGAGCGCTCGACAAGCACGACGGCAGCATCGGGAAGGCGGGTGGCAACGGCCAGACCGGCGGCTCCTGCTCCAGCACCGAGATCGGCAACCCGGATCGGGCGATCGTCCACAACGAGAGAGGCGAGCAGCATGGCATCCATGCCGGCGCGATGGCCGCGTCCAACCGGCTGCACGAGATGAAAGCGGCCACGATGAAAGGCGTCGACCGTTTCGGCCAAGGGCTTGTCGACGAGGGGCTCTAGTCTTGTGACCATCGCGCCCTCACGCTTCGCGGTCGCGCAGTTCTGCCCCAAGGCCGGCATCGGTCAGGATGCGGCGGGCCTGGTCGACACAGTCCGAATCGACCAACAGGCGGCGCTGCAGCATGCCGAGCGAACCCTCGAGGATGCTCATGGACTGGTCTGCGATCATCGAAGCGATCCCGGCGTCGCGCATCAGGCTTTCGGCAAAGGAGAGCAGGACGACGTCGTTGCTGCGAATGATCTCATGCATCGATTTCAGAACTCACTGTTAACAGCTAAACCGGCTTTCAGGCCCAGACCGAGGCAATTCGCCCCTTGCCGTGGCCTTCCGGGCTTTTTATGGTCGGCGACCAAACTGAACAGGAGTCCGGTGCGTTGGGCGTAGTCATACCGCTTGAGGAAAGCAAAAACAAACAGGCATCCGTCAAGCCTCTGGTGGACCTGACCAAAAGCGGCATGGAGCGCGTCAATCAGCTGATCCTGTCGAAGGCAGGCTCTGACGTTCAGATGATCCCGGAGGTGGCAAACCACCTGATCTCATCGGGCGGCAAGCGACTACGCCCGATGCTCACGCTCGCGACAGCCGCCATGTTCGGCTACGAGGGCGACCATCACATCAAGCTCGCGACCTCCGTTGAGTTCATGCACACGGCAACGCTGCTGCATGACGACGTGGTGGACGAGAGCGATCTTCGCCGTGGCAAAAACACAGCCCGCACCATCTGGGGCAACCAGGCAAGCGTCCTGGTCGGCGACTTCCTGCTCGGTCAGGCGTTTCGCATGATGGTCGAAGTCGGCTCGCTCGAGGCGCTCGACGTGCTCTCGACCGCGGCCTGCGTGATCGCCGAGGGTGAGGTGCTGCAGCTCTCCGTCGCCAAAAACATGGAGACGACGGAAGACGATTATCTCGCTGTCATCCGCGCCAAGACGGCAGCGCTGTTTGCGGCTGCCGCCGAAGTCGGCCCGATTGTCGCCGGCACTGACAAGGCGACCCGCAGCGCCATGAAATCCTATGGCATGAATCTCGGCCTTGCCTTCCAGCTGGTCGACGACGTGCTCGACTACGGCGGCAAGGCTGCCGAGACCGGCAAGAATGTCGGAGATGATTTCCGCGAGGGCAAGATTACCCTGCCGGTCATCCTCTCCTATCGCCGTGGCACGGCTGCCGAGCGGGAATTCTGGAAGGAATCGATCGAAGGCGGGCTGAACGATGATGTGCGGCTCGAAAGGGCGCTCGGCCTGATCGGCAAGTATGGCGCGCTCACCGACACGATCCAGCGAGCACAGCATTACGGCACCATCGCACGCGATGCACTGGCGCCGCTGCCCGAGACGCCGTGGAAGAGCGCCCTCAACGACGTGATCGACTTCTGCATCTCCCGCGTGAATTGACGCAGATCCCGTGATTGCCTTGCGGGGCTGCTTCAAAAAAGCCATTCTATTCGTGAATCATCGCCAATTGCCCGCGCGCGGGCGACCTGCGCTTGCTCTCGGTTCTTGAAAGGCTCGTCCATGCGGCAAAGCTTTGCCCTTCGCACTCTCGCCGGCACCGCGCTCGCGCTGCTGCTCAGCGTCTCGCAGGCGCCGCTGGCGCTTGCTGCTGCCACTGCCCAGTCCACAGAGGCCGAGAGCTTCGATATCGGTAGCGTCGAATCCTTTGCGGGCGCCTTCCTGGCAGCCCGGACTGCGGAAACGGATCGCGATTATCCGAGCGCGGTGAAGTTCTACAAGAAGGCCCTGGAATTCACGCCGAACGAGCTGGAGCTTCAGCAGCGTCTGATGATCGCGCTCATCATGAACGGTGAGTTCGACGAGGGCGCGGATCTCGCCAAGGTTCTGGAAAACGATCCGGCCGTGGAGCGCGTCACCTCCGTGGCCCTCGGCTTTCGAGCCATGCGAGACGGCGACTATGCGCAAGCCCTCAAGCATTTCAAATATCAGGGGCCGAACGATCTCGACCGGCTGATGAACCAGCTGCTGATCGCCTGGACCAAGGTCGGCGAGGGCAAGGGCGAGGAAGCCCTGAAGCTCGTGCAGGATCTCGATGGTCCGAGCTGGTACGGCATTTTCCGCAACTACAATGCCGGCGTGATGGCCGCCATGATCGGCGACGTCGATGCCGCGCGCAGCGCGCTGACCGACACGGTCACCGATCGCAATGGCGGTGCGACGGCGCCCGATACCTTTGCCCGTTCGGTGATCGCGCTTGCGACACTTGAGGCGCAGGCCGGCAACAAGCAGAAGGCACTCGATGCTCTCGCGGCCGGCGACGAACTGATCACCAACTTCGCCCCCTTCAAGGCGCTCCGCACCGAGATCGAATCCGGCAGCCAGCCGAAACCGGTTGTCACAACGGCGGCGCAGGGGGCGGCCGGTGTTCTCTTCTCGATCGGAGGCGCGCTGAACCGTGAAGGCGCCGAAGACACTGTCATGCTGTATCTCCAGCTTTCCCATGCGCTGGACAAGGATGCCGCCGACACGCTGATCCTGCTCGGTGGGATCGCCGAGAATGCAAAGCAGCCGGAAAAGGCGATCGCGTTTTACCGGCAGGTACCCGAGACCTCGCCGATGCGGCGCATTTCCGAGCTCCAGCTCGGCCTGACGCTCGCCGAAACCGGAAAAGTTCAGGAAGCGCGCGAACATCTGCTCGCCCTCATCGCCTCCGATCCGCAAGATATCAGAAGCTACCTCGCCTATGGCAGCGTGCTGTCCGATGCCAAGGATTATGCGGCCATGGCGGAGAATTACGACAAGGCGATCGAGATCATCGGTCCGAACCCGGCGCGGAACCACTGGTCGGTGTTCTTCCAGCGTGGCATCGCCTATGAGCGGCTGAAGAAGTGGGACACGGCGGAGCCAAACTTCCACAAGGCGCTGGAGCTCAACCCCGATCAGCCGCAGGTGCTGAATTATCTCGGCTATTCCTGGGTCGACATGAACCGCAATCTCCAGGAAGGTCTGGAGATGATCAAGAAGGCGGTCGAGCTTCGGCCGGACGACGGCTACATCGTCGATTCGCTCGGCTGGGCCTATTATCGCCTTGGTCGCTTCGAAGAGGCGGTGGTGGAACTGGAACGCGCCGTCGAGCTGCGTGCCGGTGACCCGACGATCAACGACCATCTGGGCGATGCCTACTGGCGCGTCGGGCGCAAGCTGGAAGCCAAGTATCAGTGGAAGCGCGCACTCGCCTCCGAACCGGAAGAGGTCGAAGTTCCGAAGATCCAGGCAAAAATCGACAAGGGCCTTCCGGCGATCGAGTCTGATGCCGCCAAGGTCGAGACCAAACCGGTCGAAGAGCCCAAGAAAGACGACAAGAAGACCTGAGCCGAATGAAAGACATTGCAGAGCGCCGGCCGGAGCGGATCGTCGAGACGGCTCCGGCCAAGATCAACCTTGCTTTGCACGTCACAGGTCGGCGGGACGACGGCTATCATCTTCTCGACAGTCTCGTGACCTTTGCCGAGGACGGCGACGAACTCACCTTCGAGACGGCAGACACAGACAGTTTCCGTATCGTCGGGCGCTTTGGGGCTGCGCTTTCAGGCGATGACAATCTGGTTCTGAATGCGCGCGATCTGCTTCGGGCCGCCCTCGATGAATGCGGCCAGCCACATGGCGCTGTTTCCATTCTTCTCGACAAGAGCCTGCCGATCGCGTCGGGGATCGGCGGTGGTTCGGCGGATGCCGCAGCGACATTGCGCGGTCTCCTCAGGCTCTGGAAGGCGGAGCTGCCGGCGGAGACGTTGCAGCAGATCGCAGTGCAGCTCGGCGCCGATGTGCCGATGTGCCTTGCCTCGACGCCGCTGCGCGCGCGCGGGATAGGCGAGGCAATCGAGACAGTTGCCATGCCCTCCGTACCGCTGGTGCTGGTCAATCCGCTGAAGCCCGTTTCCACGCCGGAGATCTTTCGCAGCCTTCAGCGCCGCGACAATGATCCGATCGGCGAGATGGACCAATCTTCCAGTCTCTCTGCGTGGATGCAGTCGCTCTCCGCCCTGCGCAACGACCTGCAGCCGCCGGCGGAAGCGCTGGTGCCCGAGATTGCCGAGGCCTGCGATCTGCTGCGGCAGAGCCTGGCAGGTTTTGTGCGCATGTCTGGCTCTGGCGCCACCTGTTTCGGGCTCTACGAGACCGAGGCTGCGGCGATGAAGGCGGCCTTGGCGCTTTCGGCCTATCGGCCGAACTGGTATGTGCTCCTCACACGTACCGTTCAGGGAGAGGGCCGATGAGCCGCATCGACGAAAGCCGCCCCTTCATTCCCGTTGGCATTGCGGTGCTCACCGTTTCCGACACCCGCAGCCTTTCCGACGACAAATCCGGGGACACGCTGGTCGCGCGCCTCGAAGAGGCTGGTCACCGGCTTGTTGCCCGGGCGATCGTCAAGGACGACAAGACGGCGATCCGGGACCAGGTCGAGACCTGGACGAAGACGCCCGAGATCGATGTCGTCATCACCACCGGTGGCACGGGCTTTACCGGGCGGGATGTCACGCCCGAGGCCTTGGAGCCGCTGTTCGAAAAGCGCATGGACGGCTTTTCCGAAGTCTTCCACCGCATTTCCTATGACAAGATCGGCACTTCGACGATCCAGTCCCGCGCGACGGGTGGCGTCGCCAACGCCACCTTCATCTTCGTGCTGCCGGGCTCACCCGGCGCCTGCAAGGATGCGTGGGACGGGATCATCAAGCTGCAACTCGACTATCGGCACATGCCCTGCAATTTCGTGGAAATCATGCCGAGGCTCGATGAGCACCTGCGGCGCAGCCAAGGCTGACTAGCGGCGCGCCTCGCGGGCGACCCAGGACGGAATGATCTCGGAGGCGAGACGGCGCGGCTTGTGCCCGCGCGCCAGCTGAAGCAGTTCCCTGCCCTCGCCAGCCAGCCCCTGTGCCTGACGTTTCGGGATCAGCAGACCATTCTCGAGCAGCGGCGTCGAGCGGGTCAGCCGGCGATAGAAGGGCTGCCGGTAAAGCCGCGATTCGGAGAAACGGGCGGGCGCCTTGTTGAGCGCGACATATTCCGCGACCTCGTCCACCCAGCCCTGGCCGAGCCGCGCACCGGGTTCGATGAGCAGCAGCCATTCGCCGCGCGCCGTCGCCAGCACATGCTTCATGTCCCATTGCTGATAAAAGCGGCATCCGGCAGCATCGGCAACCAAGGACGAACCATCGGTCGAGCCGTGGTCAAGCACGATGACATCGCTGACCAGACCCTCGACAGCGCCGGCCACCAGCACGGACAAGGTCTGTGCGAGCTCGGGTTCCTGGTCGTGGCATTCCATGATCACTGTCAGCATTGCCTATATCTATCGCATTGCACAAAGTTTTGCCACAGACAGTTTTCTGAACTTTGTTCTTGCATTGTTCTCTTTTTGGCTCTAGGAATAAAGTCATTGAGCGAGGCTTGAACGCCCGCGAGGAGCCAAACATGACCGAGCTGTCTCTTGTGAGCCAGGCTGCCTTTCAGCCCGGCAATACGGCAGATATTGCCGATGCGCTGATGAACGCGTCCGGCATGCGGATCGAGATCGATCGGCGGCGCGGACGTGCGGCCGGGATCAATCCGGCCGGCCGGTTCGAGAGCCAGGAGCGCGTCGCCTTCGATGACGGCTGGCATACGCTCGAGGACATGCCGCCCTTCAGGACCGAAGTTCAGGTCGAGAAGCCGCGCACGGTCATCACCCGCAACGATTCACCCGACATTCCCTTCGACCGTTCGATCAACCCCTATCGCGGCTGCGAGCATGGCTGCATCTACTGCTTCGCCCGGCCGACCCACAGCTATATGGGCCTGTCGGCAGGCCTCGACTTCGAGGCGAAGCTGTTTGCCAAGCCGGATGCGCCGCGCCTGCTGGAACGGGAACTGTCGAAGCCGGGCTACAAGGTGAAACCGATCGCGATCGGCACCAATACCGATCCATATCAGCCGATCGAACGGGAATGGCGCATCATGCGACAGATCCTGGAAGTCCTGGACAAGGCGAACCATCCGGTTGTGATCGTGACGAAGTCCGCGCTCATCCTGCGCGATATCGACATCCTGACGTCGATGGCAGAGCGCGGGCTGGTGAAAGTCGGCATCTCGGTGACGACGCTGGATCGCAAGCTGGCACGGACGATGGAGCCCCGTGCCTCGACACCGGCCAAACGGCTGGAGGCGATCAAGACGCTTTCAGAGGCCGGCATTCCTGTGGCCGTTATGATGGCGCCAGTCATTCCCGCTCTCAACGATCACGAGATCGAACGCATTCTCGACAGTGGCAGGGCCGCAGGGGCGACAGAGGCAAGTTATGTGCTTTTGCGCCTGCCGCTCGAAGTGAGCCCGCTGTTTCGCGATTGGCTGCTGCAGAACTATCCGGACCGCTATCGTCACGTGATGTCACTGGTTCGCTCGATGCGCGACGGCAAGGATTATGATGCCGAATTCGGCAAGCGGATGAAAGGGGCCGGTCCCTATGCCTGGCAGATCAGCCGTCGCTTCGAGATGGCGACCAAGCGGCTCGGCCTGATGCGCCGCAGCCTGCATCTCAGGGAAGACCTGTTCATCTCGCCCGATAGCGACGGAGTGCAGCTGTCGCTGCTCTGACTTGGGTTTGTTTTCGTATTCCGGTGCTGTTGTCCGCCGCCTCGCACCGGATTTAGTCCCTGGTAAGCCGCCCCTTTCGCCATGATCGCGATTGGGACCGGGGACTTGCAGGAGGTCGGGTGCGCGTGCGATTTCTGCCGCATGAAACGACGCACGCCACCCGATTCTCCTGGCCTCTTTCCAGACTTGCCCCTCGTCCCGGATTTCTCACTTGAGAGCCGCGCCAAGCGCCAGGGCCTTTGGCCGGTGGCCGGGACCGACGAAGCAGGACGCGGGCCTCTGGCAGGCCCGGTGGTCGCCGCAGCCGTGATCCTCGATCCGAAGCGGATCCCCGACGGGCTGAACGACTCCAAGAAGCTTTCCGCCGCCCAGCGTGAGGTCCTCTATGAGCATATCCTGGCCGAAGCGACCGTTTCGATTGCGTCCTCCTCGCCCAAGCGCATCGATCTCATCGACATCCGCAAGGCGAGCCTCGATGCCATGCGCCGGGCCGTGGCCGGCCTCGATCAGGAGGCCCGGCATGTGCTCGCCGATGGTCGCGATGTGCCGCTCGGCCTTTTGTGCTCGGGTGAAGCGGTGGTCAAGGGCGATGCGCGTTCCGTCTCGATCGCTGCCGCCTCGATCGTCGCCAAAGTGATGCGGGACCGGATGATGGTGAGAGCTGGCCTCGTCTATCCTGATTACGGCTTTGAGGTCCATGCGGGCTACGGCACGGACCGCCACCGCAGCGCGATCGTGACCCACGGGCCCTGCCCGTTGCACCGGATGAGTTTCCGACCGCTGAAGATCACCGCCACGCCAGCGGACGCAGACCCCTAGCCCTCAAATCTGCGCGTACCTGCAACCGCAACCGGGCGTACACGCCACCGAGCACTGACGACCATGCGTCGCGCTTCATCCATCTCGACAGGCTACACATCGAAAAAGAAAACGCCCCGACCGGAGACCGGTCGGGGCGTCACAATCAGCAACTTGTCAGCGGTCGGCCGAACTCAGTTCAGGCGCGACTTCACTTCACCGACGGAGGCCTTGAACAACGACTGCTGCACGGCTTCGTCGGACTTCTTGGCCAGGACCTTCTCGGCAGCTGCGATCGCAAGGTCGACGGCTGCAGCGCGAACGGCGTTCACGGCTTCGGTCTCGGCCTGCTTGATCTTCTGCTCGGAGAGTGCGTTGCGGCGTGCAACAAACTCTTCGGTCTTCTGCTTGGCTTCCGCGGTCAGGGCAGCGGCCTCGCGCTCGGCGGCGGCCACGATGGCTGCAGCCTCGGCTTCGGCTTCCTTGCGCTTGCGCTGGTATTCGGCCAGCAGGTGCTGAGCCTCTTCGCGCAGGCGCTTGGCTTCGGCCAGCTCGTCGCGGATCTTGTCGGCGCGCTCATCCAGAGCCTTCGCCATCATGCCCGGTACCTTCAGGTAGGCGAGCAGGAGGAAGAAGAGGACGAGGGCAACGAGCGCGAAAAATGAAGAGTCCATGATGCTTAGGCCCCCTGCTTTGCGACGCCGGAGACGGCGGCCTTGATGTCGGCCGCGGTCGACTTGGCGCCGATCAGTTCTTCAACGATTGCGCCGACTGTGTCGATCGCGATCGTGTCGACTTCAGCGAAAGCGCGAGCCTTGATGTCGGCGATGCGGCTTTCGGCAGCGGCGATCTTGGCGGACAGTTCCGTCTCGATCGCAGCACGCTCCGCATCGGCCTTGGCCTTGGATGCATCACGAGCGGCAGAAGCGATCTGGCCGGCTTTCGCCTTGGCCGCAGTCAATTCGCGCTCGTAGGTTTCGATGGCAGCATCGGCTTCGGACTTCAGACGAGAAGCCTCGTCGAGATCCTGGGCGATGCGGTCGTGGCGGTTCTCAAGAATGCCGCCGACGCGCGGGACGATGACCTTCTGCATGAGCATGTAGAACACGCCGAACGTGATCACCAGCCACAGAAGCTGCGACGGATAGGTCGAAAAATCGAACGGCGGGAACACGCCGCCGCCATGAGCCTCGTCGTGGGCCACGCCGGTCTCTGTGTGAAGCTGGCCTTCTGCCGGGGTTTCCTGGGCAAAGGCGGGGGTCACAAACATGCTCACCTCCAGGTGTATGCTCAAATGCGCGAGATCACGGCTGCCTTGTCGGCGCGCCGTGATCTCAAACTCCAGCCGTTATCAGACGGCGAACAGGAGAAGGAGAGCGATGAGCAGCGAGAAGATGCCCAGAGCTTCCGTAACGGCGAAGCCGAATACCAGACGGCCGAACTGGCTGTCAGCAGCAGACGGGTTGCGCAGTGCGCCGGTCAGGTAGTCACCGAAGATACGGCCGAGAGCGAGGGACGTACCAGCCATGCCGAGGCATGCGAGACCCGCGCCGATGTACTTTGCTGCTTCCGCTTCCATATGGATACTCCTTCGAATGGGTTGTTGCGGCTGTTTTTGACACCCGGGAAACCGGGGCCAGCGACTTTATTCTCAGTGACCACCATGCACAGCGTCGTTCAGGTACATGCAAGTCAGTACCGCGAAGACGTAAGCCTGCAGGAAGGCAACGAGAAACTCGAGAGCGGTCATGGCGACCGTCATGATGAGGGGCAGGATGGAGCCTGCGACGCCGACGGCACCGGCAGCGCTCATCGATACGACGAAGCCCGCGAAGACCTTCAGCGTGATGTGACCGGCCAGCATGTTGGCGAAGAGACGAACCGAAAGGCTGATCGGGCGCGACAGGAAGGACACGACCTCAATCGTCGACACGAGCGGCAAAAGTGCGCCCGGAACGCCGGATGGCGCAAAGATCGAGAGGAAGTGCAGACCGTGCTTGTAGAAGCCGTAGATCAGGACCGTCAGGATGACGAACAGCGCCAGGGCAAAAGTGACGATGACCTGGCTGGTGATCGTGAAGAAGTAGGGGAACATGCCGAGCAGGTTCGCCGTCAGGACGAACATGAACAGCGAGAAGACCATCGGGAAGAAGTGCATGCCCTTGGAGCCCGCGCCTTCGCGCAGCATGGAGGCAATGAACTCGTAGGCCATTTCGGCGACCGACTGCATGCGCGTCGGGATGAGACCGCGATTGGCGGTCGAGAAGTAGAGGAAACCCGAGGCGGCAGCCACGGTTGCCACCATGAACAGGGAGGCGTTGGTGAACGAAAAATCAATCCCGCCGATTTCGATCGGTACAATCGGCTTCACAAGGAACTGGGAAGTGGGATCGTTTGCCACGTTCTGCTCTTTCGCTTTCGCCGCCGAAGCGGTCATTCTCGTTTCCGGGCCGGCGCGTCAGCGACCGTTGCCCTTGTCGTCCAAGTCCAGTCTGCGATCCGCCGGATGTGGCGATGCCACGATCCCGACGACGCGCATGACGTTCAACACGCCGGCGCAGAAACCGATGAGAAGCATGACGATCATGCCCCATGGCCCCGTGCCCACAAAGTAGTCGAAAAGATAACCCAGGATGGCACCCACAATGATGGCGGAGATGAATTCGCTCGAGATCTTCATTGCCATACCATATCCCTTGCGGGTCTGGTCGGCATTGATCTCGGCTCGCTCCTCGTCCTTGACCTTGGCATCCCGCTCAGCGAGTTCCGTGGTCAGCCGTCTGCGGCGCTCTTCCAGATCTTCTTCCCGGTGGTCCGTCATGGCTTTCTCCGACCGTCGCCTGTCTCATGGGCCGTTTATGCGCCCGAATTGAATGCAGAAACGGCGAGATAGAAACCCTTCTGGCCCGCTTTGAAGTCGGCCGCACCATAATTTTGAGCCCCTGCATAGTCAAGGCGTGACAGCACCAAGTTTCACCACAAATTAACCCCGAAAAATCATAGACTTAAGTCCAAGATGCAGAATCGTCGCAGATGACGGACGACAAATCCGGTCAATCCGTCGCAAGCATGGACCAGAATCTGCCACATTCACGGAGACGTGTGACTTGCGTCATCGTCGGCCCGCATGGGCCATGCTGGGAAGATTGCGGAACGGGGACAGACATGGGACGCTCTTGGGTAAGTCCTGCCCGGGGGAACCATGACACGCTTCATTGTCCGCATTCTAACCAGCCTTGCCCTTGGCTGGATGATCGGCGTGCAGGCGGCCTTCGCGTTTGGCCCGGAGGGCAATCTGACGCCGATGCTTTACATCTTCGTCACGGTGCCACTCACCTATGCGGCATCCTTCCTGATCGTGCCGCTGCTGTCGAACTGGCTCGACCGGCTGCGCTGATCGGATCAGCTCCAGCCGCCTCCATAGGTGCGGTAGAAGATGTGCTTGCCGATCTTTTCAACGCGCTTCATCGTCGGGCCCCAGGCCGGGCTGACATAGGTTGCGTGGTAATGGGTGGCGGAACCGACATCCTTGAACCAGATCTTACCGGCGGTGACAGCCATGGCAATTTCCTTGGCGATCTTCCAATGGCGTGGCGACGCGACGATGTCGGGAATGCGATCACAGGCGAAGGAGAACTGGCAACGGTTGCGCCAGTTTTCGTTCTGATAGACCACGCCGCAAATCGTATCGGGATAATGCGGATTGCGCACGCGGTTGAGGATGACCTGGGCGACCGCGGCTTGACCCTTCACCGATTCGCCCCGGGCTTCGAAGTAGATGCCTTCCGCCAGGCACTTCTGTTCCTTGTCGGAAAATACGGCTCCCGGCAGCGGCGTCGCGGCCCAGGCGTGATCCTTCGGGTCGATATCGGGGATGAAACGGCCCTGGTCTTCCTGCTGGTCGGTCAGGATGCTGTCGAAGGGCGAAACGCTCGCGTAGTCCGGGGCCGGCGGCGCATAGGCGGTCGCCAGCACGTCAGGCACGGAATTGGTCACAAGATCAGCAATCATAGGCGACAGGGAGGGATCGGCGGCCGGCTTTTCGCGCTTGAAATAGAAGCTTGCGAGCTCGACGGGCTTGGTCTTGTCTTCCTCGTGGGCAAAGACGGATGGTGCTCCAAGCTCGGGCTCCATCAGCGAGCTCGTCCGCTGCAGGATAGATCCGGCCGAGAAGGCGCGCGGCGGCAGCATGGGCTCGACGGCCATGACCCGGCCCTTCTTCTGGTCGCGGGTGACACGCATTTCGTCCGGCAACGAATCAGGGGCGGCCTTGCCGCCGTCGAAGGCGATGCGGCGGCCGTCGGGCAGGATCAAGCCAGCGCCACCGGACAGCGCCTCGGACGCCTCCCCTTCCGAGAAGGCAAGATTGGCTTCGTGGATCGAGCCGGCCGGGGTTGATGTCATCACCATGCGCCAGTTGCTGGCACCACGGTCGAGACCGGTCAGAAGGCCCGCCATATCGGCCTGGGCGGCAACGGAGGGGAAAATCAGCCAGGACGCGAGGCCGAAGACCAGGGGAGAGGTCCAGTTCTCCAGTCGGGAGAGGACCTTCTTCGAAGGACGAAACTTGGGACGCAAGGCCACACTCCAACACACGCTGACACGGGCCCGATGCTTCGAACCCAAACAGGATTACATTAGAGGAATATCTCTCGTTAACCTTGATGCTTGGTTAATGCGCGATCACAGCTTTGGGAGCATCCGGACAAATGCGGCAGGACCGCCGGGCGTGCCGACGGTCCTGAAGCTCACGGAGGAACGTTGGGCCGGTCAGATGATGACGTGTGACCCGAGTTCGATCACCCGGTTGGCCGGCAAGCGGAAATAGTCGGACGGGTCTGCTGCGGCTTCCGCAAGCGCGATGTAGAGCCGATCCTGCCAGTGGGGCATGCCCATGCCCTGCCCTGCCACCAGCTTGCGACGGCCGAGATAGAAGGAGGTCGACATGATGTCGAACTTCAACCCGCCGCGGCGCAGGCTGGCCAGCGTCTTGGAGACGTTCTGGGTTTCCATGAAGCCGAAGCGGATCTCGACGCGCGAGAAGCGTTCCGACAATTCCTCGACCTCGAACCTATCCTCCTCGGCAATGCGAGGGCGTCCCAGCGTGCGGATGGTCAGGATGATGTTGCGCTCATGAATGACGTGGTTGTGCTTCAGATTGTGCATCAAGGCGGCCGGCGCGCGGGTCGGGTCGCTGGTCAGGAAGATTGCGGTGCCGGGCACGCAGGCCGGGCTGTGCTCGCCCTTCTTCTCGATCATGGCGACAAAGGCTTCGAGCGGGACATCGTCGCGGCGGGTCTTCTGGAAGAGGATTGCCGTGCCGCGACGCCAGGTCCACATGACCACCGTGAAGGCTGCGGCGAAAAGAACCGGTATGTAGCCGCCATCATGGATCTTCAAAAGGTTGGCGCCGAGGAAGACCAGTTCGAGCAGAAGGAGCGGGGTCAGGACTGCTGCAGCAAGCGCCAGGCTCCAGTTCCATTTCTTGCGGACGAATTCGAAAGCCATGATGGTCGTCACCACCATGGCGCCGGTCACCGAGATGCCGTAGGCCGTGGCCAGCGCTTCCGAGCTTTCAAAGAGAAGAACCAGCGAGAGAACGCCGACGAGCAGAAGTGTGTTGACCGAGGGCAGGTAGATCTGGCCGCTCTGGGTTTCGGACGTGAACAGGATCTGCATGCGCGGCAGGAAGCCGAGGTGGATCGCCTGGCGAACCAGCGAAAACGCACCCGTGATCACCGCCTGGCTGGCAATGATGGTGGCGAAGGTCGCGAGGATGACAATCGGCAGCAGCGCCCAAGATGGAAACATCAGGAAGAATGGATCCGAGGCCGTGGAGGGATCGCTGAGGACCAGCGCGCCCTGCCCCAGATAATTCAGCACGAGCGCCGGAAAGACGAGCGCGAACCAGGCGAGCTGGATCGGCTTGCGGCCGAAATGTCCAAGGTCGGCATAGAGCGCTTCCGCACCCGTGACGGTGAGGAACACGGCGCCGAGGACAACAATGCCGAGGAAGCCTTCGTGCAGCAGGAAGCTTGCCGCATACCATGGATTGAAGGCGGCAAAGATGCCGACGTCGTCGAAGATATGGATAATGCCGCCAGCTGCCATGACGATGAACCAGAGCGCCGTGATCGGCCCGAAGAAGCGGGCCACCGCCCCCGTTCCTCGTGACTGGACCGCGAAGAGGCCGATCAGGATCGCAAGCGAGATCGGCACGATGTAATCGGACATGTCCGGCGCGACGAGTTTCAATCCCTCGACGGCCGACAAGACCGAGAGCGCCGGCGTGATCATGGAATCGCCGAGGAAGAGTGCGGCGCCGATCAGGCCCAGCACCATCAGGACCGGACCGTGACCGTTTGCCGACTTCGAGAGCAGCGCCAGAAGCGACAGGGTGCCGCCTTCGCCGTCATTGTCGGCACGCAGCAGGAAGAGGACATATTTGAGCGTCACGATGATCGTCAGCGACCAGATCATCAGCGAGATGAGGCCAATGATTTCGACGCGGGTGATGCCGTCGACACCGATCGGCTTCAGCGCCTCGCGGAAGGCGTAAAGCGGGCTGGTGCCGATGTCGCCATAGACGACACCGACAGAACCGAGCGCGAGAAGAAAAAGACTGCGTGCATCCTTCGGACCAGCCGCAGGCTGGTGATCGAGTTGTGGCATGGGATACCAGGCTCTTTAGAGCCAGCCTTTCCAACGGAAAAACAAGAACGGGATGATGGCGGAGAGCAGCATGGCAAAAAGCGCCATGGGGTATCCGAAGTTCCATCCGAGTTCCGGCATGAACTGAAAATTCATGCCGTAGATCGACGCGACAAGGGTCGGTGGCAGGAAGACAACCGAGGCGATCGAGAAGATCTTGATGATGGCATTCTGCTCGACATTGATGAGGCCGAGCGAGGCATCGAGCATGAAGGTGATGTTGTTGGCGACAAAAGCCGCGTGCTCGCCAAGCGATTGAAGGTCGCGGACAACCAGGCCGCAGAGTTCTGCGGCTTCTTCCTCCCGGCGCACCGCCGGCTGCGACTGCAGGAAAAGAACCAGGCGAGACAAGGAGACGAGGCTGTCACGCACCTTCCCCACGAGCTGATGATGGCTGGCGATATCGAGCAGCTTGTCTTCCAGGAAGCGCGGCGGACGACGCTTGGCGGCCTTGCGATTGACAAAGACCGTGATCGAGAGCGCATCGAGGCGTGCGGCCAGCGT
Organism: Agrobacterium sp. MA01; assembly: GCF_009650195.1. Taxonomy (NCBI): domain Bacteria; kingdom Pseudomonadati; phylum Pseudomonadota; class Alphaproteobacteria; order Hyphomicrobiales; family Rhizobiaceae; genus Agrobacterium; species Agrobacterium sp. MA01. The sequence goes on along the minus strand of NZ_CP045854.1, from coordinate 675,287 downwards.
TTCCAGGATCTCGGCAGTCCGGTCGACGATCGTCTCCAAGAGATGGCCGAGAAGTTTCGCGCCGGTGTCGCACTGTCCGTTCAGGCGCAGGAGACTCGCACTGAAGAGTTCGAAGGCCTTGGGCTCGGCATAGCGGATGGTGATGAGGCGCCCGCGATGGAGAATGAAGGCGACGTCGGTGAGCAGCGGATAGCTGGAATCGGCTCTGTAGAGCAGCGAGGCCGTCATGTAGATCGCATCGTGCTCGACATAGAGCCGGCTGGACGGTTCGATGTCCTTCAGCTCATCCGGTGTCGGCAACGGAATGCCGATCCGGCTCTCGACGAAGTGTTCCTCGTCGCGGCTCGGCTTGATCAAGTCGATCCAGATGATGTCATCGGGGAAATTGCTGGCTTGAGGCTCGATGCCGATGATTTCGGCACTTCCGTCTCGTCGATAGGCCCTTATCAAGGACTGGTCACCTTCATGGCACGCCGCGCGGTTAAGCTCCGGAGACAATCATAGTCCCGAATGGAATGCCAAAGCAATTGTTGCAGCACAGCAATGCAGCCGACGCACGCCTCGACGGGGCAAAGCAATGGCCGGTCGAGGCCGCTGCTCAGCGATTATTCGAAGACGATCGCCGGCGCTGCGCGACCCGATCGAGCCTTGACCTGTTCCCAGGCCTTGGTCGCGATGTCGCGGTAGATCTTCGCCTGCGGCCCGTCCGGTTCGCTCACTACGACCGGAGTTCCCGCATCCGAGGTCTCGCGGATCGAGATGGTGAGCGGCACTTCGCCGAGGAAGGGCACGCCGATCTTCTCGGCCTCCGCCCTCGCGCCACCATGGCCGAAGATATCGTAGCGGTTTCCGGTGTCGGGCGCGATGAAATAGCTCATATTCTCGACGATGCCGAGCACGGGTACTTCGACCTTGTTGAACATGTTCAGGCCCTTGCGCGCGTCGATGAGGGCAAGGTCCTGCGGGGTGGAGACGATGACCGCCCCCGACAGCGGCACCTGCTGGGCCATGGTCAGCTGCGCATCACCGGTGCCCGGCGGCATGTCGACGACCAGCACGTCGAGATCGCCCCAGGCGACTTCGCGCAGCATCTGCATGAGGGCCGACTGGACCATCGGGCCGCGCCAGATCATCGCGGTCCCTTCATCGACGAGGAAGCCCATCGACATGACCTTGATGCCGTAATTTTCCATCGGCACGATGATGCGGTTCTCGATCTGCTGCGGGCGTCCGGTAATGCCGAGAAGGCGCGGCATGGAAGGGCCGTAGACATCGGCGTCGAGAATGCCGACCCGCAGGCCGTTTGCCTTCATGGCCAGGGCCAGGTTGACCGCCGTGGTCGACTTGCCGACGCCACCCTTGCCGGAGGCGACCGCGATGATGGCTTCGATGCCGGGGACGCCGGCCTTCGTGCGCTGAGGTCCGCTCTGCGCCGGGCCATGACTGTGGCCGTGGCTGTGGGTGGGCGCTGCAGGCTGCGGGCGTGGCGGCGGCGGCGTGGAGCCCTGCTTGCGCTCGGCGGTCAGACTGACGACCGCACCGTTCACACCGGGCAATGCCTTCACCGTCCGCTCAGCCGCCTGGCGCAGCGGTTCCAGTTCCTGGGCGCGCTCGGCCGGCACATTGATGGAGAAGTAGACCTTTCCGTCGGAGATGAAGACATCCGAGACCATGCCGAGGTCGACAATGTTGCCATCGAGATCCGGTCCGCGGATTCCCTTCAGCGCCTCAATCACCCGATCACGCGACAGTTCGGCCATTTCAATCTTCTTTCCGCTTACGTCTTTTAAGTCTGGGAAATCAGATAATGGAGCATGAGACATTCGCCAACAACAAATGCGGCTTAGGGCTGCGACCTTTGTGGCAGAAACAGACAAGCCGCCTGCGGAGAGCACCCCCCGCGGCGGCTTGTCAGGCTGCACCCTTTGACGGGTGTCGTGCAACGTCCCCTCTGGACTGACACTAGCAATGCAGAAAGCGTGCCAGTTTTCAAAGGGCGGGAAATGCGGCCTTGAAGCATGCCACGGGCGTCACCAGATCGGGATTGTGCCGGGAAACTAGGCTGACATGATGTGTGGCGCACAAAAATGCACCAGCGTTTACCCTTACTTTATCAAGCCGAGCCGGAGGGCCTTGGCGACGGCCTGGGTGCGGTTGACCGCATCCAGCTTCTTCGTCGCACGGTTCAGGTAGTGGTTGATCGTGTGCTCGGAGAGCGTCAGGATTTCCGCGATCTCGACGCTGGTCTTGCCGGCCGCCGTCCAGTTGAGGCAGTCGAGCTCCCGTTCGGTCAGCATGTCACTGTTGCGGCTGTCCATCTCGCGGATTTCAGCGAGGCGGTTGAACACATGCGTCGCGATATAGGCGAGCTCCATCATCTCGAGCGTGTTGAAGGGCTCGCGGTCGCCAATGAAGGAGACAGCCCCTCGGGCACCCGTTGCATCATGGACCGGGAAATAGGACCCGCGGTTCATGCGGAAGCGGGTAAAGAGCGCCTTGGAGATTTCGCCGGAGCGGCTGTCCCGCTGCTGCGCCACGTCATCGATGTCGAAACGCAAGGGGATCGATGAGCGACGCAGATGGGCCAGCACAGGGCTGCCCGACAACAGGGAAATTTGATCGAACTCGGTCAGGAGATCGGAAGGCCAGTTGGTGATGATCGAGCTGCTGCCGAGTTCCTGTGCCGTAGCACCCGGCATGTTCAGCACCATGAAGGCACGGGCGCCGTAGAGCTCCGTCACCCGCTTCATGAAGCGGAAGACGTCGAACTGGGTCTTGAACCCCTTCACGTCCGTGATCAGACCCTCGACACGCTCCGCGGCTGCCATGTCCTGGTTCGTCATCACACACCCGTCCATACCGGGTCACCGGTCGTGATTATCGAGGAGATTGTCCAAGACGTATACGTCAACTGCTACAATACCTGCCATTGGCTGCGGATCGAAGGCGTGGGTAACCTGGCTGCAGCCGGTCCTTTATCTCGCCTGCTCCCGTGTCAGAGACCTTGCGATCGGAATGCTTGAAGGAACACCCAAAGGCGACATCAAAGCCGAATCTGTTCCCCTGAGTTGGCGAAGCATAGACTTGTAAAGCGCCGAGGGTCCAGATACCCCATAAATTTTACCGTAAACCCCTGTTTGCGACCTTAGTCGCACGGCAGATTTAGAAGAAATCGACAAGGAGGAAGAGTGTGATCGCGACAGAGAGCTTTACCGGCAGGACGCTATCCGAAGAGCGCATGGAACTGGGAGAGGGCCCGACCTATGACCCGACGACTGGTGCGCTGTTCTGGTTCGACATCCTCGGCAAGACGCTGTGCGAGCTCGATGTTGCCGGCGGCCGTCTGAAGAGACACGCCCTGCCCTTCCTCGGCAGCGTGCTCGCTATCGTCGACGAGAAGCGGCAACTGATCGCCTCCGACCAGGGGCTCTTCCTGCGCGATGCTACAAGCGGCACCCTCTCGCCCTATGGAAAAATCGAGGACAAGCCGCAGAACCGCTCGAATGACGGCCGCGTGCATCCGAGCGGCGCCCTGTGGATCGGGACGATGAGCCGGACTGCCGAAACCGGCGCCGGCGCCATCTACCATGTCGCGGGAACGACCGTGACCAAGCTCTTTGACGCCGTCAGCATTCCGAACGGCATCTGCTTCTCGCCGGATGGCAGCGTCGGCTACTTCAACGATTCGAAGATCAACCACATGATGCGGGTCGAACTCGATGCAGCGACTGGCCTTCCCACTGGCGCTCCGACGGTGTTCATCGATCAGTCTCAGCGTCAGGGCGTCATAGACGGATCGGTCGTCGATCTCGAAGGCACGATCTGGAACGCCAACTGGGACGGCGGCGCAGTGGATCGCTATGCGCCCGACGGTCGGCATATCGCCCGCTACGCAGCCCCAATGCGCCGGCCGACCTGCCCGGCATTCTATGGCGTCAATCTCGATCGCCTCGCAGTGACCTCTTGCTGGGAGGGGCTGAGCGACGCAGAACGGGCCGAAGACAGGCTTGCAGGCATGACCTTCGATCTCGGCGTGAGCGTCAAGGGCAAGGCAGAACCGCGGTTCAAACTCTGAGTAAAACGGATTGACGACGCGGGGCCAAAAGCGGCCCCGCAAACTGCTTTCATTGCATTTTGTTCCTGCAACCCCCTCAAAATATTCAGGACTTCGCCAGCGGAACGATCCAGGCCGCCGGACATTTTCCTCTCGAACCGACGCCGCCCAGCACTTCAGCAAGGGCAGTGTCAGTCGCAGACCATCTCAGAGGAAAGGTAGGTCCACCATGAACAAGTCTCTCAAGACCCTCGCCGCAGCCATGCTGCTCGGTTCCACCGCCATGGCCCCGTTTGCCGTCGCTCAGGACGCAACTCCGGGCACAACGACCACGCCGCCGGCTGCTACGGACGGCACCACCACGATGCCTGCTCCGGCCACCCCGGATGCTTCGATGGATGGCACGTCGGGCTCGATGGGCACCACGGCCCAGGCTCCGGCTGACGCCGCCGGCTCGGCCACTTACCTGACGGAACAGGCTGAAAGCCAGATCTCGGTCAGCGATTTCATGGGCCAGGCGATCTATACTGCCGACAACCAGTCGATCGGTGACATCAACGACCTGCTCGTAGAGAAAGACGGTGGCATTGTTGCTGCAGTCGTCGGCGTTGGTGGCTTCCTCGGCATCGGCGAAAAGGATGTCGCCATCCCGTTCGACAAGATCACCATCACCCGCGAAATGGATGATGCAGCAATGACCGGTACGGGCGATGCTGCCACGACGACGACCACCACCACCACCGAGGCCGTCGCTGACGCAGAAGTCCGCCTGACGACCACGGAAACGGCTGACAGCCTGCGCAACGCTCCGGAGTTCCGTACTCTGGATGACCAGGCTGCAGATGCTGGCACCACCGGCACAATGGCTCCGACCGACGGCACCACCACCTCGTCGACGGATAACTAATCCCGGAACGTGGGACGTGTTAAGGTCCTAAGGGGCGGCGCTTCGGCGCCGCCTTTTGCTATGCGCTAAAGCAGGCTGCAAAAGCGCAGGGCATCGTAGACGGCAGCGTGGATGTTGCGGCTTTCGACCGCATCCCCGATGCGTACAAGGTCGAAGCTGGCGGCCTCATCCTTGAGCGGCAGCGGCCCGCGTCTCGCGATCAGCGCGGCATAGTCGACAGCGCCGCGATTGCGTGAAAGCGGCTTGAGTTCGAGATAGAGATCCGCATTGGCCATGGTGCCGTGCTCCACCACCACCTGCGCGACGCGCCGCTCCACCCTCACATCTGAAAAGTCGGAGCCGAGTGTCGCGAGCAGAGCATTACCATCGCGGCGGACGCCAACCAGCTTGGTGTTGATCGTGACGCGGACATTCTTTTCGGCAAAGGTCTTGGCATAGGGCACATGGTTCATGCCGCCCATCTCCGGCGCGAAAAAGCGTTCCGGCGAGACCACTTCGAGTTCGACGCCTGCATTGGCGATGACCTCTGCGGCACTCATGCCGGGATGCCCGCCATTGTCGTCGTAGAGCAGAACCGGCCCCTCGGGCTTCACGCTGCCGGCCAGGATGTCCCAGCTCGAGGTGACGAGATCATCGCCCGTCTCCAGTTCCGGCGACTGGGCGATGCCGCCGGTCGCGATGACCACCAGATCGGGATTGAAGGCGAGCACGTCGTCGGCACCGGCATAGGTGTCATAGTAGATGGTCACGCCGAGGCGTTCGAGTTCCGCCAGACGCCAGTCGATGATGCCGACCATTTCCTTGCGGCGCGGATTGCGGGTGAGCAGGTTCACCTGGCCGCCGGCGCGGCTCGATGCCTCCAGCACCTCGACATGGTGTCCGCGTTCGGCAAGCACGCGCGCGGCTTCGAGACCTGCCGGCCCTGCCCCCACCACAATGGCCTTGCGAGGTTTGTCTGCCTTGAGCAGATCATGCGGGATCAGCGCCTCTCGGCTGGTGGCGGCATTGTGGATGCAAAGCGCCTCGCCGCCTTCATAGATGCGGTCCAGACAGTATGTCGCGCCGACGCAGGGGCGGATCTGCTGCTCGCGGCCCTGAATGATCTTTCTGACGATATGCGGATCGGCGATATGGGCGCGGGTCATACCGACCATGTCGAGCTTGCCCTCGGCGATCGCGTGACGGGCCGTCGCGACATCGGCGATGCGGGCGGCATGGAAGACCGGGAACTTGGTTGCTGCGCGCACGTCGCCGGCGAAATCGAGATGGGGTGAGGCGGCCATGCCCTGGATGGGGATGACGTTGTTCAGCGAGGCGTCGTGCTCGATATGGCCTCTGATGATGTTGAGAAAGTCGATCTCGCCGCCGGCGGCAAAACGCTTGGCGATCTCGACGCCCTCGTCGCGGCTCAGGCCCTTGTCCCAATCCTCGTCGGCGACCATGCGGATGCCGACGATGAAATCCGGGCCGACCGCTTTTCTGACGGCTGATATCACCAGGTTGGAAAAGCGCATCCGGTTGTCGAGCGAGCCGCCGAATTCATCCTCGCGCCGGTTGGTGGCCGGTGACCAGAAGCTGTCCATCAGATGGCCGTAAGCCTCGAACTCGATGCCATCGAGGCCAGCTTCCTGCATTCGCGCGGCGGCTGTCGCGTAATCCTCGACGATGCGCTGGATGTCCCAGTCCTCGATCTCCTTGGGAAAATGGCGGTGGGCGGGCTCACGGATCGGAGAGGGGCTAAGCACCGGCAGCCAGTCCCCCTTGTTCCAATTGGTGCGACGGCCGAGATGGGTGAGCTGGATCATCACGGCGCAACCATGCTCGTGACAGTCGTCGGTCAGGCGCTTCAGATGCGGGACGATCTCGTCTTTCCAGGCCAAGAGGTTGCCAAAGGCCGGCGGGCTGTCGCGGCTGACACTGGCCGAGCCCGCCGTCATGGTGAGTGCAATGCCGCCCTTCGCCTTTTCGACGTGATAGAGCCGGTAGCGTTCGGTCGGCATGCCCGCTTCCGAATAAGCCGGCTCATGCGCCGTCGACATGATGCGGTTCTTCAGCGTCAGGTGCTTAAGCTGAAAGGGCTGGAGAAAGGGATCACGGTTCCCGGTCATTCGTCATGCGTTCCCGTTCAATACCAGGCGTCCGGCTTGGCGCGCTTTGTGCGATCCACATAGTCTAGAAGCGCCTCGTCGATGGCGACATCCAAAGGCGGCGCTTCGTATTCGGCGAGCGTCTTTTTCCAGCGGGCATTGGCACGCGTCGCCATGTCGGTTGAACCGGCTTCCGACCACTTTTCGAAAGGCTCGTTGTCCGAGAGGCCTGAATCCCAGAAGGCGGTCTGGTAGTTGCGCATGGTGTGGGCGGAGCCCAAGAAATGACTGCCCGGACCGACCTCTTCGAAGGCATCCATGGCAAGTGTGTTGTCGTCGACGACGACGCCGGCGAGGTATGAATGCAGGGCGCCGCAGAAGTCGGTGTCCATCACGAACTTCTCGTAGGACATGGCGAGCAGTCCATCGACGAAACCGGCCGAATGCAGGATGAAGTTTGCGCCACAATGCACTGCCGACATCATCGACATGACGCCCTCCTGCATGGCCTGGGCATCCGGCAGCTTGGAATTGGAGAAGTTTCCAGCACAGCGCAGCGGCAGTTTTAGCCGGCGGGCGAGCTGACCGATCACCATGGAGCCGATCGCCGGTTCCGGCGTGCCGAAGGTCGGCGAACCCGAGCGCAGCGACATCGAGGAGAGGAAGTTGCCGAAGATGACGGGTGCGCCACGGCGCTCCAGCTGGGTGAGCGCGCAGCCGGCCATGGTTTCGGCGAGCGACTGGGCAATGGCCCCGGCATTGGTGACCGGCCCCATGGCGCCGCCGAGGATGAAGGGCACGATGACGGCCGCCTGGTTGGCCCGCGCATAGGCGCGCAGTGCCTTCGTCATGGTGCCGTCCCAGACCAGCGGCGAGTTGACGTTGACATTGCCGAGGATGACGCAGTTCCGGTCCACGAAGTCAGCACCGAAGAGGATGCGGGCCATTTCGATCGATTCCTCGGCGCGCTCTTCTGCCGTGACCGAGCCCATGAAGGGGCGGTCGGAATACTTGATATGGCTGTAGACCATGTCGAGGTGGCGCTTGTTGACGGGCACATCGACCGGTTCGCAGATCGTGCCGCCGGAATGGTGCAGCCAGGGCGATGACTGGGCGAGTTTGATGAGGTTGCGGAAGTCCTCAATGGTGCCGTAGCGGCGACCCTTGTCGAGGTCCATGACGAAGGGCGAGCCATAGGCCGGCGAGAAGACGACGGCGTTGCCGCCGATCTCGACGTTGTTTGCGGGATTGCGCGCATGCTGGGTGAAGGTTGCCGGGGCCGAGCTCAGGATTTCGCGCAGCATGCCCTTCGGGAACCGCACCCGTAGCCCATCCATCTCGGCGCCCGCCTTGCGCCAGAGTTCAAGCGCTGCCGGATCGTCACGGAACTCGATACCGATCTCGGCGAGGATGCGATCGGCCACCGCTTCGATCCGCTCGAGGTTTTCTTCCGACAGGATGTCGTAGGTCGGGATGTTGCGTCGGATGTACGGAACCACCAGAGGCGAGACCAAGGCTCCCCCTCGTCGAGCCGATCGCTGCCTGCGCGTGCCCGTGTTTTCCGCAAGTGCCTGGTCCATGACGCTTCCCCTCGTTTTATCGCAAGGTAGTTCAAGACAAATTGGCTGTGACGCTGGAAAATTGCTGGAGATGCAATAAGCTCAACTTATGACAACATTTCGCAGCCTCATCCCCTCGGCCAATGCGCTGGTGATCTTCGAAGCGGCCGGGCGACACGAGAACTTCACCCGGGCGGCGGAAGAACTCGGCATGTCGCAGGTGGCGGTCTCCTATGCCATCCGTGGGCTTGAACAGCAGCTCGGGACGCAGCTGTTCGAGCGGCAGCATCGGGCAGCCCGCCTGACGGAGGTCGGCGAGCGTTTTCATGCCGACGTATCGGCCGGGCTCTCTCGGATCGGCCGGGCGGCGGAGGAAATCCGGATGAAGGGGCGCGAGGTGAATGTGACGCTTGCCGCCTCGACTGCCTTTGCTTCAATGTGGATGCTGCCGCGCCTTTCCGCCCTCAGGGACGATCTGCCCGATATCGATCTGCGAATCCAGACCAGCGTGCGGGATCTCGACCTCGACGAGGAGGACATTCCGCTCGGGGTGCGGGGTGGCAACCCCAAGGACTGGCCGCACTACCACTCCGCCGAACTGGCGCCGGAGATCGTGACGGCGGTGGCGAGCCCCGCCTTTGTCGAGGCGAACGGCTTGCCGGACAGTCCCGAGGCGATCGCGAGGCACCGGTTGATCTGGCTGGAAGAGCCCGTGCGCCAGGCTTGCAGCTGGCCGGAATGGTTTGCCTCGGCCGGCATCGACTATCGGCCGACCGGGCGGCGGCTGGCGATCAACGATTATGTTCTGGTCATCCAGGCGGTACTCGCCGGCCAGGGCATTTCGCTTGGCTGGCGGCATCTGGTCGAGCGGCTGATCGAGCAAGGGCAACTCGTCGAAGTGGGTGGCCATGCGCTCCGGACCGGCCAGGCCTTCCATGTCGTCTGGCCGAGGTCGCGTGAACTCAGTGCGGCGGCGACACGCGTGCGCGACTGGTTGCTGAGACAGACCTGAGGGAACAGAGGATCAGGCGGAAGCGCGGTCGACGAGCGCGAAGTCGTGGTGGTTCTCGGCGAGGTAGCGCAGGGTGGCGGCAGCATCGACCGGCTTGCCGAAATAATAGCCCTGCCCCATGCCGCAACCGAGTTCGCGCAGCTTCTGGGCTTCGGCCTCCGTCTCGATGCCTTCGGCGACCACTTCGAGATCGAGGCCCTCGCACATGCTGACGATCGCCTTGATGATATGTTCGGAGGTGCGGTCCGTGGTGATGGCCGAGACGAAGGCGCGGTCGATCTTCACCTTGTCGAAGGTGAATTCGCGCAGACGGCCAAGGCTCGACTGGCCCGTGCCGAAATCGTCGAGCGAAATGCGTATGCCGGCGTCCTTCAATTCCTTGATGATGCGCCGTGCCGTATCGGCCGAGGACATCACCGCCGTCTCGGTGATTTCCATCTCAAGGCGGCGCGGGTCAAAGCCGACGCTGTTCAGGATCGATAGCGTATTGAACGAGGTCCTAAGGTCCATCAGCTGGACCGAGGAGAGATTGAAGGACAGGAAGAGATCACGCGGCCAGGCGAGCGTCGCTTCGGCTGCCTTGCGCAAAAGCGTCTCGGACAGCGTGTCGATGAAACCGCGCTCTTCGGCGAGCGGCACGAAGACGGCAGGCGAGACGAAGCCGAGATCGGGATCGATCCAGCGGGCCAGCGCCTCGAAGCCGACGATGCGGTTGTCGCGCAGCCGCACGATCGGCTGGAAGTGGACGTCCACCGTATCGTTGATGATGGCATTGCGCAGCGCCTGTTCGAGCTGCGTCGCCTGTTTCATCTCCTGAGCGATCTCGCGGGAATAGACGGTGATCTGGCCACGGCCACGACGCTTGGAGCGGTAAAGCGCCGTCTCGGCACTCTTCATCAGCTCTTCGAAATCCTCGCCTGCAAAAGGATAGACGGCAAATCCGAGGGAGGCGGAGAGGCGCACATTGCGGTCACCGAGATCGTAAGGCGCGGACAGCACATCCTTGATCAACTGGCCGGCGCGCTCCGCACCAATACGCTCGAAGACCAGCGGCAGGACGATGGCAAACTCATCGCCATCGTGACGGGTCACCGTCGCACCGTCGGGCACGCAGGCCTTCAGGCGATGAGCGACCTGGCAGAGGATCTCGTCGCCTGCGGCCTGGCCGAACAGGTCGTTGATCGGTTTGAAGCCGTCGAGATTGACGATGCCGACGGTGAAAGGGGCAGGGTCGGACGCGCGGTCGGCTGCAAGCTGGCGCACCTTGTCGCCCAGCCGATGGCGATTGCCAAGGCCGGTCAAGCGGTCGCTGTAGCCTGTCGTCTTGTGGTCGCTCTGGCCCATGGGGTCAGAGACGATTCCGGCGGCACCCATTCATGCTTCCTGGTACGGTTCTTTCACACGTCCCAGAATGGGTCCAAAACATTAAAATTATCATATCGATGCATGTAAAGCGGCGGCCGCAGGCACCCCAAAAATCGGGTATCGGGTCAGGCTGTGGACGCCAGTCTTGCGATATCGGGAACGAGGCGGCGAATGGCCTGATCGACGACATCAGGGCTTAGCGGCTTCAGGATGACCTCGTTCATGCCCGATGCGAAGCAGGCTTCGCGGTCCCTGTCGAAGGCCTGGGCGAGAACACCGATGATCGGCGTCGGAAGCGATGTGTCCCCCGGGGACTGGCGGATGCGGCGGGCCGCCTCGAAGCCGTTCAGACCCGGCAGCGTCACATCCATGAGCACGATGGCCGGTTTGAGTTCAGAGCAGAGGTTTACCGCCGCTTCGCCGTCGGCGCAGATGCGATAGGCATAGCCCAGACCTTCGAGGATCTGCGAAAAGACGATCTGGTTGATCTCGTTGTCTTCGGCCACGAGCACGAGAGAGGGCTGGCGTGGTGGTGAGACCTTCACCGGAGCTGGCCTTGCCATCGTCTGCGGCGGGATTGCCGAGGGGAACTCCGGTGGTGCGGGACCGTCCTCAGTGGTGATTTCCCAGTCGTCCGCTGGAGATGGTCGCGCCTGCAAGGCGGTCATGCGATCGAGGACGGTAAAGGCCAGATCCGTGGCGATTTCGTTTTCCGCCAGCGTCAGATAATCGATATCGACGGCCTGAAGCAGCTCCAGGCACTGCATGTCGAGGTCGACATCGACGATGGCAAGGTCGATGACCACACCCACCGAGCGGGCCACGGACAGAAAGGCATCGAGTTCTTCATCATTGCGCACACAGCAACTGTCGAGGCCGAGGAGTTGCAGGATCTCCAGCGCGCGCGCCTCAAATTCGCGATCGCCGGTGATGAGCAATGCCTTGCGGCCGTTCAACCGTCCGTCAAGCGCGGCGTATCCACCATCCTCATATTCGCGCGTCTCAGGCATTTCGGCCGGGTATGACTGCATGTCAGCGCCACTGCCGACTTCGCCAAGGCTCGAGACAATCAGGTAGCGGCCGGGCGTCCCGACCCGCTGGACATGCAGGAGGATCGGCCGCGGTAGATCTCCGTAGAGACGCATGGGCAGGGTCAGCGAGGATGTGAGACCGGTTTCCAGCACTTGACGAGAAACCGTTGCGAGGCGCGCGGCGACCTCTGCCTCGAACAAGGACGCGATCGTGCCGCCCAGCGCGTTGTCGGCGCCGACGGAGATAGCCGAGCAGAAGACCTTGTTGACCGCTACCAGCTGAAGGTTGCGGTCCTGAACGAAGACAGGATGGGCAAGATTGTCGAGGATTTCTTCGGTGAGCTGGACGCGCTCGATATCAGCGCGCCACTGCTCTTCCCGACGCTTCTGCTCCGTGATGTCGCTCATGACGCAGAAGCCGAAACCGGAGGGCAGACGACGCTTGGAGAACCGGGTCCAGCGCTTGCTGTCGTCGCAGGACTGAATTTCGTAGCGTTCCTTCCAGTGGGCGGCGATCTGGCGGGTCAGCCATTCCTCGCGACTGAGAATCGCCTCCGACTGGCCGCTCGCCGCCTGGCGCAGGCCGAGGTCATAGGCGGCGCCGAGAATGTCTCTCAGGCGCGTGCCGGGCTCGAAGAAGGAGGCCGGAAGCGGCAGGAACTGACGGGCGCTGCGGCTGGCAAAGATCAGATGATCGTTGCGATCATAGACAATGAAGGCGGAGGAGAAGGCCTCGGACACCGCATCCAACAGGGCAGCATCGAGCGCAGCTTCAGCCGACGGATTGTCGTGCCCCTGCCGTCTCTTGTCCTGGTCGGGGGCCGGTGGAAACTCGCTCACACTGCTGCCTCTTGGAACCTCGTTGCTGAACGCAACGAGACTTTTGTGGGGCTGATGCCATAACGGAGACATGCCGAACCATGCTTCTGGCGGGAACCCACACGAGAGACACCGCGGCTGTGTCCTCATTCCGCTGCCAGCGGACCTGCGCTCAGAGACATTGCAAGTCATTGTTCAGATTAGAGACATTCCGTTAAGGCCCGCTTAATGATGGACATCGTCCGCACGCACTTACGATTTCGTCTTTCGTCGCAGCCAAGAATCCGCGAAAATGGGTTCATGATCATCAAGCAGCTCTCCGAAACGCTCATCAACCAGATCGCCGCCGGCGAGGTCATCGAAAGACCGGCCAGTGCGGCGAAGGAATTGATCGAGAATGCGATTGACGCAGGCGCCACCCGGATCGAGGTGGCAACGGCTGGCGGCGGCAAGACGCTGCTGCGCGTCATCGACAATGGCTGCGGCATGGGGCCTGAGGATCTTGCGCTTGCGATCCGGCGGCACTGCACGTCGAAGCTCAACGAAACCTTGTTCGACATCCGCTCGCTCGGCTTCCGGGGCGAGGCCCTGCCCTCGATCGGCTCGGTCGCCAAGCTGACGATCACCAGCCGTCCGGCCGGCGCCGACAGCGGCGCCGAGATCGCCGTGGTCGGCGGCAAGGTGGGGGACGTGCGCCCGGCAGCAGCCAATCCCGGCACGACGGTCGAGGTGCGTGATCTGTTCTTCGCGACACCGGCGCGGCTGAAATTCATGAAGACGGAAAAGGCGGAAGCCGGCGCGATCACCGAGATCGTCAAGCGCATGGCGATTGCCTTTCCGGCGATCCGCTTCGTGCTCTCGGGAACGGACCGTTCGACACTCGAATTTCCCGGCACCGGCGACGATCATCTGGCGCGCATCGCCCAGATACTGGGTGCCGATTTCAAGGACAATGCGATCGAGCTCGATGCCGAGCGGGAGGATGTGCGGCTCACAGGCTTTGCCGGCGTGCCGACCTTCAATCGGGGCAACTCCGCCCATCAATATGCATTCGTCAACGGCCGCCCCGTGCAGGACAAGCAGATCCTGTCGGCCATTCGCGGCGCCTATGCCGAGACGATCCCGCAGGGACGTTATCCGGTGGCGGTGCTCTCATTGACGCTGGACCCGGCGCTGGTCGACGTCAACGTGCATCCGGCGAAGTCGGATGTGCGTTTCCGTGACCCGGCCCTGGTGCGCGGCCTGATCGTCGGGGCCATCCGACAATCCCTGCAGCGCGAAGGCGACCGGGCGGCAACAACGGGTGCCGGCGGCATGCTGCGCGCCTTCCGGCCCGGGTTCTCGCCGCAGCCGTCACAGGCGTGGTCTCCAGCCAGTTCCCCGTCTCGGCCTCTTTATGGCGGTGCGCCGAGCTTTGGCGGCGGATTTGCGGCAGCTGCCGCACCGTCTGCGCGCGGTTTTGGCGAGGCGGCGCAGGCAGCATTCGACAGCATGTCCGTGCCGACCGCCCGCAGCGAACCGGTCGTGACCGCCCCTGCCCCCGCAAGCGCTTCTGTCGAGGCAATCTCGAACTATCCGCTGGGTGCAGCGCGGGCACAGGTGCATGCCAACTATATCGTCGCTCAGACGGAGGACGGGCTCGTCATCGTCGACCAGCATGCCGCTCATGAACGCCTGGTCTTCGAGCAGATGCGCAAGGCGTTGACGGGCCGACGGCTCCCCTCGCAGGGTCTGCTCATCCCTGAGATCGTCGACCTGCCGGAAGAAGACTGCGACCGGCTGATGACCCATGCGGAAAGCCTGGAACAGCTGGGGCTTGCAATCGAACGCTTCGGCCCGGGCGCAATCGCGGTGCGTGAGACACCGGCGATGCTCGGCGAAATGGACGCGACGCAGCTGGTGCGCGATCTCGCCGACGAAATCGCCGAATGGGATACGGCCGACCGGCTGTCGGCCAAGCTCGAACATGTCGCGGCGACCATGGCCTGCCATGGTTCGGTGCGATCAGGCCGGCGGCTTCGGGTCGAGGAAATGAACGCGCTTCTGCGCCAGATGGAGCAGACGCCGGGCTCCGGCCAGTGCAATCATGGACGACCCACCTATGTGGAACTCAAGCTCTCTGATATCGAACGGCTGTTCGGACGTAGCTGAGCCGCCGCAGATGGTGGGTTTTACGGCGAGCCATCTTTCAATCGCCCGGAGGGCGCTGTATTGCAGTTCCGTGACACGCGGCGCAGGAGAAGAGTGATGAACCGTTTCGAAGGCGGCGGAAACCGCGAGGCCAAGATCCGCTATCTCGATGCCGATTTCCAGATCCTGACACCGGGGACCTTCGTCACCTGCGCGATCACCGGACGGCCCGTGCTGGTCGATGAACTACGCTACTGGAGCGTCGTCCGGCAGGAGCCTTACGCGGATGCAGCAGCATCACTCGAAGCCGAGAAGCGCGCGGGCGCGCTGCCCAACCAGCGGCGCTGAGCCTCAGGCCTTCTTGCCGAGACGCCTGCGTCTGCAGGCTTCGATTGCCCGGTCGATGATCAGGTCCGGCGCCTTCGGGTCGTCGAAGAGCATGTCGACATCGACGACCCTCGATTTTTCCCGAAGCTCCTCCGAACGTCCATGACCGCCTGACAGGCGGACGCTGTCCTTGGCCGTCGTGACGAGTTGCAGGCCCTGTCTTTCGGCGCGAGCGATGAGATCCGATATCTCGTCCTCGGCGAGGTGATGGTGATCGGGAAAATCCTGACGATCGGCGATGACGGCGCCGAGCTCGCCCAAGGTCCGATAGAATTTGTTGGGGTCGGCGATGCCGGCATAGGCAAGCACGGATAAACCGACGAGTTCGCGGCCGGTGCTCGGCACGACATTGGCGACCAGGACCGGCTTGCCGCTGCGGGATGCCTTGCGGACGAACTGGTCGGCGGCGTCGCCCTTGCCGACCTTCAGGATCGCATCAAGGTGGCGCATCTGGATGCCGATCGGGGCACGCACAGGGCCCGACGGAACGACCCAGCCATTGCCGATGCCACGCTGGCTGTCGATGACAATCAGGGCGTAGTCGACCATGAGGCGCGCACTCTGGAAGCCGTCATCCATGATGATGATATCGGCACCCTCGGCTACCAGCTTCTCGGCCCCGGCAACCCGCCGGCGGGAGATGACCGTCAGCGCCTCGCGGGCGAGCAGCAAGGGCTCGTCACCAACGGCCGTCGAACGATGATGATGCGGGTCGACGACCGTCGTTACATCGAGAGAGCCACCGTAACCACGGCTGAGAAAACCGGGCTTCAGTCCACGCGCCTTCGCGGCCCTGGCGATCGCGATCGCGGTCGGCGTCTTGCCGGCGCCGCCGACGGTAAAGTTGCCCACGCAGATAACGGGGACGGATAAGACATGCCGGCGGCGATGGCGCATGACGGCACCGGAAATGCGGCCATAGGCGAAGGAGAGCGGATAGAGGCAGATTGCCTGCCAGCCGGTCTTTGTCCACCAGAAGGGCGGTGCCTCGGATACCATTCTTGTCCCTGTCGTGACCTCAGCGCCCCGCGGACGCCTCCTTACCGGCGGAACAAGAACCATTGCAACGCTTGATGGTCAAGCGCGAGCGTGCCGAAATGGCACGGCGTGTCTCAGGCAAAAAGCGCTTCGAGCCCCGAGATATCGCCCAAGATCATGTCAGAGTGAAGGGTCAGCGTTTCTCGCGAGCCGGTTCCTGAGAGGACACCGATCTTCAAGCCGGCACCGGCATTCAGCCCCATGTGCAGATCGTGATTGTTGTCGCCGACGACGGCGACTTCCGACGGGGCAAGACCCGTTGCCGCGCAAAAGCCGAGCACCATGCCGGCCTCCGGCTTCTTGCCGTGGCCGCTGTCATAACCGGCGATGTAGTCCACGAATGGCATGATGCCGAACCGTTCGGCAGCAACCCGGATCGAGCGTTCGTTGTCGCTGGAGGCAATCCCGAGGCGAAGGCCCTTGCCATGCAGACGGGCAAAGAGCGGTTGAAGCTCTGTAACCGGCACGGAGAACTCGGCGGCCTTGGCGAAGCACGCGTCGATCTTCGGCACCAGAACGTTGAGCGCAATGGGCGAACCCGCCGCAATCATGCCTTCGGCGATCTCGACCGTATTGCCGGCCGCAAACAGGCTGTCAGGCACGATGTCGCCGGACACCGGGTCCATGCCGCAAGCCAGAAGCAACGCATCGGCCAATGATTGATCACCATCCGCCGCCATCAGGGCCACTTCCCGGTTGACCGGTCCCCAGCTCGCGTCAAAATCGAGCAGCGTCCCGTCCTTGTCGAACAGGATGCCGGCAATCCGGGGTTTGTCGTTCATGAAAGAGGTCCTGAGGTGAGTGTCAGCTCTGGCCCGCAGCGCGCGGCTCGAGCTTGGCCTTGACGGAGAGAGGGCTGATATAGGGTTCTAGCCCCTTGAGGGTCGTCGTCAGCGCACCGCGCATTTCCTGCATGCTCTCAAGGCCGGCGTCAATCATCTTGGAGCGGGCGACTTCGTTGTTGAGCAGAAAGTGGACGGCCTTGGCCAGCATTTCGGCATCACGAACGATGCGGGCCGAGCCCTTGCGCACGAGGCGCTGGTAGCTTTCGCGGAAATTGCTGACCTGCGGGCCCGACAGCACGGCGCAGCCGAGCATGGCCGGCTCCAGCGGGTTCTGACCACCTTCGGCGGAGAGCGAACGGCCGACGAATGCGACCTCCGTCAGGCGTAGATAAAGCCCCATCTCGCCGATGGTGTCGCCGAGGAATACGTCGGTCTCGGGCGTGATCACATCGCCGCGCGTGCGGCGCGCGACCACCAGACCCTTTTCGACCAGCATGGCCTCGATCTCGTCGCAGCGGTCGGGATGGCGCGGCACCAGAACGGTCAGCATGCCGGTATGGGCCTTGAGCGCCCGGTGGACCATGGAGGCGATCTTCTCTTCGCCCTCGAAAGTCGAGATCGCCGCCCAGGTCTTGCGGTCGCCGATCTGCTGGCGGTAGCGCTCCAGCACCTGCTCATCGCAGGGCGGCGCGTCGCTGTCGACCTTGATATTGCCCGACACGCTGACCGGCCAGGCGGCCAGATCACGGAAGCGTTCTGCATCGAGGTCGGACTGGGCAATCACCAGCGCCAGTTTGCCAAACAGGGTTTCGGCGATCGAGGGATGGCGCTTCCAGCGATCGAAGGACCGATCGGACATACGGGCATTGACCAGTATCTGCGGGATATGCCGCCGATGCAGTTCGGCAAGCGTTGTCGGCCAGATCTCGGATTCGACACCGATTGCAACATCCGGCTGCCAGTAGTCGAGGAAACGACGGATGCAGGGGAGAAGGTCGAGCGGCACATACTGGTGCAGGACCATGTCGCCGAGGCGGTTCTTTGCGACTTCCGCCGAGGTGACCGTGCCGGTGGTCAAGAGTACATGAATGTCACGACGGCGCAGCTCGCGCATCAGGGCGACGACGGCCGTCGTTTCACCGACGCTTGCGGCGTGGATCCAGACCAGCGGACCGGCGGGTCGGGCAAGGCTCGCATGGCCAAAGCGTTCGCTGCGGCGGGCGCGGTCTTCCTTGCCCTTGGCGGCCCGATAGGCAAGCAGGGGGCGTGACAGCGGATAGGCTGCAAGGCCCAGCCAGCCGTAGGACGTCAGAGCAAGGGATGCGAGACCGTCGCTCAGTGCCATCGATCAAACCTGCTCATCTTCATCGACAATGCCGTTCTTCCCGTTCAGGAGGCGTCGCTACGCAACAAGAGAGATGCAAGAAGACTGAGTTGAAACCGTGACCATTAGAGGTCGAATGCGACGGCGGCCCGGTGGCCGCCAACCCGTCCTTACTTCTCTGAAGGATTGAGCATCCGGTGCATGTGGACGATGAAGTAACGCATATGGGCGTTGTCGACCGTCTCCTGTGCCTTCGCCTTCCAGGCGACAAGCGCGCTGGCATAGTCCGGGAAAATGCCGACGATATCGAGCTTGGTCAGATCACGGAACTGCACCTGTTCAAGGTTTGACAATTCACCGCCAAAAACGAGATGGAGAAGCTGCTTGTTTTCGTTGGATTCCGTCATGTTTGCGGCCTTTTTCTCATTCCTAGTCTGTTGGGAACCATCTGCGCGATTTCGCCCCAAAGGTCAACTCCGGGGAATTCGGGAGATGCTCTTGAGCAAGGCTGGAAGTAGCTCTCGCGATGCTGCGCAGAGCACCGGATGCGTCACCTCTTGCCTGTTGTATACGAGCGCTTCGCCGTCGAGATCCGTGATCGCCCCGCCGGCACGCGCAAGGATCAGATCGGCAGCGGCAAGATCCCAGTCATGGCTGCTCTTCTTCACCAGCGTCGCATCGATGCGGCCGTCGGCCACCAGCGCCAGCCGGTAGGCGAGCGAGGGTATGTGATCGACGCGCTCGATGCGGGGTCTGATCGCCGAACTGAAACTTGCCACCATGTCCTGCGCCGAGGCGAACTTCAGGCTTCCCTCAATGCCGGCCGTCGAAACCGAAATGTCCTGGCCGTTGCGGCGCGCCGGGCCATCGATCGTTGCGGTAAACTCTTCGCCCAGGGGCGGCGCGACCAGAATGCCGGCGACGGGCGCTCCCTTGTGGACGACGGCCACCGAGACGCACCAGGTATCCTTGCCTGCGAGGAAAGCCCGGGTGCCATCGATCGGGTCGATGACGAAAAGCGTGTCGCAGGAGAGCCGTGCCGGATCGTCGTCCGTTTCTTCCGACAGCCAGCCGTAGTTCGGGCGTGCCTGACGGAGGATTTCCTCGAGGATGCGGTTGGCGGCATAGTCGGCCGCGCTGACCGGGGAGCGACCCTCGTTCTTCCACCAGACCTCGGGCGACTGGCCGAAATGCGCCATTGCCACCTTGCCAGCCTCGCGGGCAGCGTCCGTGATCAGCGCAAGGTCCGCCTGCCAGTCGAAGTGCGGCATGGCCTCGGGCTTTAGATCAGGTTCCGGCAAGGGTCATGCCCTCGATGGCAAGTGTGGGAGCTGCGACACCGAACTTGCGGTCGATGTCATTGGCCACCGTGATCCGCATGAACATGTCCTTCAGATTGGACGCTATCGTGATCTCGGAGACCGGATAAGTGAGTTCGCCGTTCTCGATCCAGAAGCCGCTCGCACCACGGCTGTATTCGCCGGTGATCATATCGACGCCACTGCCGATCATATCGGTGATGTAGAGACCCGTGCCGACGCTGCGGATCAGTTCATCAGGCGAAATGTCGCCAGGCTCCAGGGCGAGATTGGTTGAAGACGGCGAGACCGAAGTGCCGCCGCGTACGCCACGGCCATTGGTCTTGAGGCCAAGCTCCCGAGCGGCAGACGAGGACAGGAACCAGTGTTTCAGCACACCGTCCTCGATCATCGTTAGCGGCTTGCCCGAAATGCCTTCGCCATCAAAGGGGCGCGACGAGGAGCCGCGGACCTTCAGCGGATCATCGGTGATGTTGAGGCCTGCCTTCAGGACTTGTTGGCCCATCTTGTCACGCAGGAAGGAGGTCTTGCGGGCGACCGACGCACCATTGATGGCGCCGGCGATCGTGCCCGCGAAGCCTCTCGCGACGCGCGGGTCGAAGACGACGGTGAGGTTGGAGGCGGTCGGCACCTGGCGCGGGTTCAGCCGCCGGATCGCGCGCTCGGCGGCGCGGCGACCGATTTCTTCCGGGCTGAGGAGATCGGCGAAATAGAGGCGGCTGTCGAAATCGTGGTCGCGCTCCATCTTGGTCCCCTCGCCGGCGATGACGCCAACCGAGCGGGAGAAGCGCGAGCCGGCATAGCTGCCGGAAAAGCCATGTGAGGTGACGAGCACGAGGCCACCCATGCCGGCCGAGGCTCCGGCGCCCAGAGAATTGCTGACGCCGCTGACCGAACGGGCCGCTTCTTCCATGGCGAGTGCGCTTTCGCGCAACTGGTCGCCGGAAACTTCCGTCTCATCAAAGAGCTGCAGGTCGGGAATATCACGGGCAAGATCGCTCTCGTCGGCGAGACCGGCAAAGGGATCTTCCGGCGAGACCTTGGCCATCGCGACGGCGCGTTCGGCGAGTGCCTTGAGGTCGAAGCCCGGATTGGCCGACACGCTTGCCACCTGGCGACCGATGAAGACACGCAGCGAAAAATCGTCACTCTCGGATGCTTCGGTCGACTCGACCTTGCCGAGCCGGACGCTGACTCCCTTGGAACGGGAGCGTACGACGACCGCATCTGCCTTGTCGGCCCCTGCCTTGACGGCGAGGTCGACGAGTTGCTCGGCGCGTTCGAGGAGGTTGGCGGAATCGATTTGATTGGGCATAGGTTGGCCTTTCCTTCACGCTCCATTTATTGTGCCTGTGAAGGGGCATCAAGGGTGGATCGGGCTTTTCCGTTCACGAGCCCGGCATAGGTCCATTTCAGGTCAGCCAGATCCGACAAACGAGGAGACAGAAATCTTGGCCAGCGCAACCGAAGCACTGTTCGCCCAACCCCTGCTGCTCCTCGGAGGGGCTGTCATTGCAGCCCCGATCTTCCGCAAGCTCGGGCTTGGGACCGTGCTCGGCTATCTCGCCGCCGGCGTGGTGATCGGCCCGGTCCTGCACCTGATCGGAGGCTCGGGAGAAATCCTGGCGGTCGCCGAACTTGGCGTCGTACTCCTGCTCTTCATCATCGGACTGGAACTGAAGCCCAGCCGACTGTGGCACATGCGGCGCGATATTTTCGGGCTGGGGACAAGCCAGGTCGTGCTCACGGGCCTCCTGCTGACGGCGCTGGTCTATGCGGCAGGCCTGCTTGACTGGCGCGGCGCGTTGGTTGCCGGCTTCGGCCTCGCGCTATCGTCGACCGCCTTTGCGCTGCAATTGCTCGAAGACTATGGCGACATGAACAGCCGCTACGGGCAGCGATCCTTCTCCATCCTGCTCTTCCAGGACCTCGCCATCGTGCCGCTGCTGGCCATGGTCACTATCCTCAGCTCCCAGGGTGGCGAGGCGCAGCAATCTCCGCTGATCGAAATCGGGATCGCGATCGGCGCGGTGATCGGCATGATCCTGGCCGGGCGCTACCTGCTCACACCCATGTTCCAGATCATCGCGCGGACGGGTGCGCGCGAGGTGATGATCGCGGCAGCGCTCTTCGTTGTTCTCGGATCGGCCTATTTGATGCAGGTGGCAGGCCTTTCGATGGCCATGGGCGCCTTCCTCGCCGGCGTGATGCTGGCCGAGTCTTCCTATCGCCACGAGCTGGAGGCCGATATCGAGCCCTTCCGAGGACTGCTGCTGGCGCTCTTCTTCATCGCTGTCGGCCTGTCGATGGAGTTGCAGGTCATCGTCGACAATCTGGTCCTGATTGCCATTGCGGTACCGGTGCTGATGGCGGTGAAGGCGCTGGTGATCTACGCGATCTGCCGCGCTTCGGGCTCGTCGCGCAACGATGCGATCCGTATCGGCATGTTGTTGCCGCAAGGTGGCGAGTTCGGTTTCGTGCTCTTCACCACGGCTGCGGCCGCCGGCCTCTTTTCGGGCGCGCAGTCATCCCTGCTCATTTCCATCGTCACCCTGTCCATGGCCCTCACACCGTTGACGGCGCTCATCGGCCAACGCCTGCTGGCTCGCGAGACATCGGACAAGGAGGAGATGGACGAGGATTTCGAAGGTGCCGGATCGGATGTGCTGATGGTCGGCTTCTCCCGCTTCGGTCAGATCGCCGCGCAAATCCTGCTTGCGAGCGGGCGGGACGTGACCATTCTCGACGACAGTCCGGATCGGGTGCGCCAGGCGGCAACCTTCGGCTTCCGGATCTATTTCGGCGACGGCACGCGCTTGGACATGCTGCGGGCGGCCGGGATCGAAAAGGCGAAGATTGTCGCCGTTTGTACCCACAGGAAGGATATCACCGACAAGATCGTCGATCTCATCCGCTCCGAATATCCCGATGTGCGCCTTTTTGTACGGTCCTATGACCGCATCCACAGCCTGGAACTGCGGGCCCGAGACGTGGAATACGAGCTGCGTGAAACCTTCGAGTCCGGTCTGCTCTTCGGGCGCCGGACACTGCAAGGTCTCGGCGCCACGGAAGACGAGGCCTATGAGATCGGCGAGGACATCCGACGCCGCGACGAGGAGCGCTTAAGGCTTCAGGCGCAGGAAGGCATCCTCGCGGGCCGGGAACTCATGCACAAGCGACCGGTCAAGCCGGAGCCGCTGATCAAGCCGAAGAAGCAGATCCACGCCGTCGAAGACGAAGAAAAGTCCCCGGCTGCCTGATCCTCACCGGCGGACAAAATCCTCGATGCGGGCGGAAAGATCTCGCTTCAGCGGCTCCTTCATGCGGTCGCAGATTTCAAGGATCTGCCGGGCCTTGAAGAAATCGAGGACCTTGTAGCTGTTGACCTCCGGCCGGATATAGATGTCCGGCTGGCAGATCTTCATCTTCAGCGTGATATGCGACTGCATCATCAGCTGCGATGCCCCGAAGAGACTGTCGATACGGTTCGGCATCAGCGAACCATCGCCTTCCGGCGCGCCGATCACATCAATAGCGACCATGATGTCGACCTTGCCGACGAGGTGGTCGTAAGGCACCGGATTGAAGATGCCGCCGTCGATCATCAGGCGGCCACCGATAGTGACGGGAGCAAAGAGCGCGGGAATGGCGGCCGAGGCAGATAGCGCCTCGTGAAGATCGCCCTCGGTTCGGACCAGTTCGCACTGGCCGTAATAATCGGTGGCGATGACGGTCAGCGGTAGCCGCAGCTCCGCAAAGTTCTCGGGGATCTCAGGCGGCAGGAAGGCGCGCAAAAGCCGCGGCAGGTTGAACTGCCCGAGGCGGACGCCACCGAGCGCCCGAATGCTTGCCGGGCGCATGCCCCAGAAGCGGTTGAGCACAAGGCCCCTGTTGTCGGCAAGTTCGAGCGTATAGTCCCTGATGTCGCGGCCGCTCATGCCGGCGGCATAACCGGCGCCGAGGATTGCGCCCATGGAGGAGCCGGCGATCAGCGTTGGCTTAATGCCGAGTTCGTCGAAGACTTCGAGCACCGGGATATGGGCAAAGCCGCGCGCGCCCCCTGCCCCGAGTGCCAGACCGATGGTCGGGTCGGCCTTGACAGCTTCGGAGGGAATGGGCGTTTCGGCGACGAGATCCATGGGCTGAGCCTTTTTCCGCTGAGGGGATCAGGACTGCCTATAGGAAAAGAAGTACATTTTCGTGTCACCGAAAGTCCGCTCCTCGATGAAGGCGAAAACCGGGTCGACAGAAACCTGAACATCGGCGCGCTCTTCGAGGATGACGAGAGCATCTTTCGCCAGCCAGCCGCCCAGATGGGCCGAAAGCAGCGCCTTCTCACCCAGCCCCTTGCCATAGGGTGGATCAGCAAAAACCAGTTCGAAGGGTTCGATGTTGTTGGATGGGCCGAGATCGGTGGCGTCGCGTCTCAACATGCGGGCGCGGCCATGCAGGCCGAACGCATCGATATTCTCCCAGAGCAGGCTGCGACCCTCGACGCTGTTTTCGACGAAAAGCGCCGACTTGCAGCCGCGCGACAGCGCCTCGATGCCGACAGCACCGGTGCCGGCAAAGAGATCGAGGATGCGGGTGCCATCGAGCACGCCCGGATGGGCATGCGCGAGGATGTTGAACAGGCTTTCCCGCGTCCGATCGACGGTCGGCCGGATGTCATTCGACTTCGGCGTGGCCAGGTTACGGCCACGAAACTGACCGCCGACGATGCGCATGACGGCTTACCTCTTGCCCTTGGGGGCGCCCGTGCGGGGACCGGAGGGCTTGCCACCCGGGCCGCCGGAGCGTGGGCCACCTGCAGGGCGTCCGCCCGGCTTGCCGCCGAAGCTTTTGCCGCCACCAGGCTTGCCGCCAAATGACTTGCCAGCAGGTTTGCCAGCCGGCTTGCCGAAGGACTTGCCAGCGGGCCGATCACCAAAGGGACGATCGCCCGCAGGTCTCGCGCCGCGCGGCTTGTCACTAAAAGGCCTGTCGCCGGCCGGACGCTCGCCCCGGGGGCGATCATCACGGGGACGGTCATCACGCGGTCTGGCGTCACGAGGGCGGTCATCACGGGCGCGGTCTGGCGTGAACCGTTCCGTACGCGGACGATCCGGTTTGTCGCCGAAAGGTTTGCGAGGACCACGATCGCCAAAATCCTTGCGAGGTCCGCGGTCGCCGAAGTCCTTGCGCGGACCTCGATCTGCACCCTCGCGACGTGGACCGCCGGGCGCGCCTTCGCGGCGAGGGCCGCGGTCTTCGCCTTCACGACGCGGTGCGCGCTCGGCGCGATCGCCGAAATCGCGCTTGGGGCCGCGATCCGCCCCCTCACGACGAGGTGCACGATCATCACCGTTGCGGCGGGGCGCACGCGCGCCAAAACCACCGGGCTTTGCACCACGATCACCACCGCGACCGCCGGGCTTCTGATCCGGGCCGTCGGCGCGGATCCAATCGCCCTCCTCGTCCCGGGCGCGGGTAATCTGAACAGTGGACGTCGGACGATCGTCGAAGCGTTCGGCAGGCTTTGCGCCGCGCGGATCGGGCTTGCGACGGGCAGCCGCTGCTGCCGCCTTCTCGCCGAGCGGACGAGCGCCAGGCGCCATCCAGACATTGGCGGTGCGGCCCTTGGTGTTGCCTGCCGGGCGCTTCGGCTTGTCGGAGAACTTGTCGCCTGTTTTTGCACCCTCGTCGCGGCGGGTGTCGAGGCGTCCGAGTACCTTCTCGCGGCGGTCGCCCTTGTCGGACCAGTCTTTCGGCGCGCGCTTCTTTTCGGCCGGACGCTCGTCGCGGCCCCAGTCGGGCTTCGCTTCGCGCGCAGGCTTTCTAGCAGGAGCTTCTTCCTCGTCCGTCTCAACGCCGTGGGCATAGATCGGAGCGTCGAAATTGGCCTTTGATTCCTCGATCAGGCGCGGGCCCAGCTGGTCGCGCAACATGCGGCCGCGGACTTCGAGCACCTTGCCTTCCGGGAGGTCGCCAAGCTGGAAGGGGCCGTAGGAGATGCGGATCAGGCGGTTGACCTCGAGACCGAGTGCGCCGAGCACGTTCTTGATCTCGCGGTTCTTGCCTTCGCGCAGACCCATCGTGATCCAGACATTGTGGCCCTGCTTGCGGTCGAGGGTCGCATCGATCGCGCCGTAGAGCACGCCATCGACGGCAATGCCTTCCTTCAGCGCATCCAATGCCGGCTGGTCGACCTCACCATAGGCGCGCACGCGGTAACGGCGCAGCCAGCCGGTCGTCGGAAGTTCGAGCACGCGGGCAAGGCCCCCGTCATTGGTCAGCAGCAGCAGCCCCTCGGTGTTGATATCGAGGCGGCCGATCGACATGACGCGCGGCAGCTCTTCCGGCAGGTTCTCGAAGACTGTCGGGCGGCCTTCCGGATCGGAATTGGTGGTCACCAGGCCGGCTGGCTTGTGATAGAGCCAGAGGCGCGTGCGCTCGATGCCGCGGATCGGCTGGCCATCCACCTCGATCGTGTCGGCAAGCGTGGCGTTGTGGACCGGGGTCTCCAGCACCTTGCCGTTCACGGAAACGCGGCCTTCCATGATCATGCGCTCGATATCACGGCGCGACGCGACGCCGGCGCGGGCGAGCAGCTTGGAAATGCGTTCGGGCTTCATCGTCTCTTCGCCGGCGGGCGCATCGGCGCGCGGCGCGCGGGCGGGCTTGTCTGCGGCGGCTGCGGACGGCTTGGCTGACGGTTTTCTGGTTTGCGGCTTGCCGCTGCGGTCGGAGGACTGTGCCCCCGGACGCCTGGACTTGTCTTTGAATGTCATTTGTTGTTTGCCTGTGGTTTGGGCTGTCGTATCAGGTCGCGCGGCTCTGGTTAAGTGGAAAGTTCGTGCATGGGGAAGACAAACGGCTTCATGAAGGCGGCCTTCGAGGAGGCGCGTGCGGCCGGCGCGCGCGGCGAGGTTCCAATCGGCGCCGTGGTGGTGCGCGACGGCGAGATCCTCGGGCGGGCTGGCAATGAGTCCCGGGCGCTCAGCGACGTGACCGCTCACGCCGAAATCCTCGCCATTCGCCGCGCCGCAGCTGCCGTCGGCGACGAGCGTCTCATCGAAGCCGATCTATACGTCACGCTCGAGCCCTGCACGATGTGTGCGGCCGCGATCTCCTTTGCTCGAATTCGCCGACTTTATTATGCCGCGCAGGATATCAAGGGCGGCGGTGTCGAGAACGGCGTGCGCTTTTACCAGCAGCCGACATGCCACCATATTCCGGAGGTCTATTCCGGCATTCGCGAAAGCGAGGCCGCGGACCTGTTGCGCAGCTTCTTTCAGGACAGAAGAGATTGATGATCTATGTCGTGCTTCCCGTTTCGATTGCGGCCATGGCTGGTATCGCGATCTGGGCCTATCGCAACGTCGCTCCCGATGCCGAGCGGCTGCCGATGCAGTGGTCTGTGCGCGGCGAGATCAACTGGCGGGCGCCGCGCCTGATTGCGATCGCGGTAACCCCGCTGCTGATGCTGACACTGATCGTCGCGATTTTCATCTTCTCGCGCCATGATCATGCCGAGCGGAACCTGGCACTCCTGTGGATCTCCTTCCTGGGGCCGGCGCTTCAGGCCCTGCACATGGCATTGGTGGCGCGGAAGGCCGAGAACGGGGAGTGAGCCAACCTCACTCGGCGCCGGCAAAGGCTTTCAGCTTGTCGCCGGCCAGGCGGTAGCGGATCCATTCGTTCTGCGGCTCGGCACCGACAGCGTCGTAGACGCGAATGGCAGGTTCGTTCCAGTCGAGCACGCTCCATTCGAAGCGGCCGCAGCCTTTCGCCACCGCAACCTTTGCCAAATGCCGGAGCAGAAGCTTGCCGGCGCCTGATCCGCGGTGATCGGGCGAAACATAGAGATCCTCAAGATAGAGGCCATTCTTCGCCTGCCAGGTGGAATAGCTGTAGAACCAGACGGCGAAACCCGCCGGGCGTCCATCATGCTCCAGAATCACCGCTTCGGTGACCGAGCCCTCGCCGAAGATCGAGGCGCGGATCGTTTCCTCCGTCGCCTCCACCTCATGGCCCGCCTTTTCATAGACGGCAAGTTCGGTGATGAAGCCGAGAATGATCGCGGCATCGTCTGGAGTTGCTGGACGGATGGTAAAGGACATGGGTCTACCTCAAGCAAAAGGGCAGGTCGTTTCCGCCCTGCCCTGAAATTCACGATGTCGGAGAAAACTTACTGGAAGGGCATCCACCAGGAGCTGCCCTGACGCGCTGCCTTGGCTTCGGCCTTGCGGCGCTTTTCCTTCTTCAGTTCCGGCTCGCCCAGATCGCTCAGAGCCACGTCCTGGGTCTGACGATATTCGGTCGGCGGATCGGAGAGAAGACGACGCTGGTCGATATAGGCGCCCTTCTGCAGCGCGCGCGCATCACGGAAGGCCTGCCATTTCTGGGTCTCGGTCATCGTGCCGGCCGTGCCGTAACCGGCAAGCAACGGCGAGCGATAACGCGGGTTGTCGGCATTGGCGTCGGCCTCGGCAACGAGACGTTCGCGGGCCTCTTCCGGCGATTCAACCCATTCAGGATTATTCTCGCGGCTGGCAACCGACTGCTGCGGCGCGACGAGCCCGGCCGTCTGCGCACCACCCGGCGGCAGCACGAGATCCGGACGCGGATTGTACTTGGTGCCCTTGTTGGCAGGCTCGCGCGGCGCGAGCGACACGGCCGAGCCGACGTCGTCCACCAGCTGCTCCATCGCCGTCTTGTCGGTGCCATAGGTCGGGCTGCCCACGCAGCCGGACAAGCCTGCCGTGACGCCGAAGAGGCCAACCAGACCGAGGCCAACTCTGAACAGATATGCCGAATTCATGAATGCCTACCAGCCTCGCCGCAGTTTCATCAGTCATGCCGAATGCTCGCGACCAGCCCTGCCGGTCGATTTCGGCCAATTTCAGGCAGTTTTACCGGATGACCCGCAAAAGCGCAAATCATCCGGTCACATTTCCTCAATCTGCCCTTATCGGGCCGCCTGAGCGAGCTCGCGCAGCGCCTGAGCATCACGGGCCGAGACGTCAGGATAGTCAGGATCGGAACCGACATCCCTAGTGATCTTCCAGGAGCGGGCGCACTTGGTGCCTTCGGCAAGCTTCGGCTCAACAGCGACCTTGGTGCCATCGTCCAGACGGAAGGCTTGATCAGGGCCTTCACCCGAGACAACCTGGATATCCGAGGTGATGCAGATCTCGGCGAAGTCGAGACCGTCGAGCGCCTTCAGGAGCTCGGCATCCGCCACATGGACGACCGGGGCTGCTTCCAGCGAGGAGCCGATGCGCTTTTCCTTGCGCTCGATTTCCAGGGCACCAGTGACGACACGACGGACGGCGCGAACGCCCTTCCACTTTTCGGCAACCGCCTCGTTCGACCAGTCGGACGGAACCGTCGGGAACTGTTCGAGGTGGACGGACTCAGCGTTCGGGTCACGCGATAGCCAGGCCTCTTCGGTGGTGAAGGGCATCATCGGCGCAAACCACAGAACCAGGCAGTCGAACAGCTTGCGGATGACGAAGAGGGCCGAGCGGCGCTTCAGGCTGGACGGGGCGTCGCAATAGAGCGTGTCCTTGCGGATGTCGAAGTAGAAGGCCGAGAGCTCGACATTGGCAAAGTCGCTGAGAGCGCGGACGATGCGCTTGAAGTCGAATTCGTCGTAACCCTTGCGGACGACCTGATCGAGCTCGGACAAGCGATGCAGCATCAGCTTTTCGAGTTCCGGCAGGTCGGCATAGGCGATCTCGTCGCCATGGTCGTGGGCGAGCGTGCCGAGCATCCAACGAACAGTGTTGCGGATCTTGCGGTAGCTGTCGATATTGGTCTGGATGATCGTCTTGCCGAGGCGCTGGTCTTCCCAATAGTCGGTGTTCATCACCCAGAGGCGCAGGATATCGGCGCCGGACTGGCTCATGACTTCCTGCGGCGTCACCGTGTTGCCGAGCGACTTCGACATTTTGCGGCCGTCTTCCGCCATCGTGAACCCGTGGGTCACAACGGCATTGTAAGGCGCGCGGCCGCGGGTGGCGCAGCTTTCCAGCAGCGAGGAATGGAACCAGCCGCGATGCTGGTCGGAGCCTTCCAGATAGACGTCGGCCGGCCATTTCAGGTCCGGGCGATCTTCGAGCGTGAAGGTGTGGGTCGAGCCCGAGTCGAACCAGACGTCGAGGATGTCAGTGACCATCTGCCACTTTTCGCCGTCATGCTCGCCGGCCAGGAAACGGTCCTTGGCGCCTTCGGCAAACCAGGCATCGGCACCTTCGACTTCAAAGGCTTCGAGGATGCGGGCGTTGACCTTCTCATCCTGCAGCACATTGCCTTCGGCATCGGCGAAGACGCAGATCGGCACGCCCCATGCTCTTTGACGAGAAAGAACCCAATCCGGGCGCTGCTCGATCATGGCGCGCAGGCGGTTCTGGCCGCCGGCGGGGACAAAGCGGGTCTGGTCGATGGCCGAGAGCGCGCGGGTGCGCAGCGTCGTGCCGTCGGCGAGGTCCTTGTCCATATAGACGAACCACTGGGGCGTGTTGCGGAAGATGACCGGCTTCTTGGAGCGCCAGGAATGCGGGTATTCGTGCTTGATGCGGCCACGGGCAAAGAGGTTGTTCGCCTTGATGAGAGCGTCCATGACGCGCTTATTGGCGTCGCCCTTCTTGCCGTTGTCGTCGAGCACGCGGGCAGCACCACCTTCGGCCGAGGGGCCGAAACCGGGGGCGTCTTCGGTGTAGAAGCCGGCGTCATCGACCGGGAACGGGATCTTGACGTCGATGCCACGGGCTTCGAGCGCGCGGACGTTCGCCATCCAGGCTTCAAAGTCTTCGCGACCATGCGAGGGCGCCGTGTGGACGAAACCGGTACCGGCGTCATCGGTGACGTGGTCGCCGTCGAGCATGGGGACGGCGAAGGTGTAGCCCAAATCGGCCAGCGGGTGGGCGCAGGTGATCGCGCCGAGTTCGCCGCCGGTGACATCGCGGACCAGTTTGAAGGTCACCTTGGCCTTGGTTGCTGCATCTTCGGCGAGGCGCTTGGCGAAGATCAGCTTTTCGCCCGGCTGTGGGCCGAAGTCGTTGGTGGCTTCCGTGATCTCGTAGAGACCGTATTCGATCTTCGAGGAGTAGGAGATCGCGCGGTTGCCCGGGATGGTCCAGGGTGTGGTCGTCCAGATGACGACGGAGGCGGATTTCAGCTCGTCAGCGCCTTCAACCACTGGGAACTTCACCCAGATCGTGTCGCTCTCGACCTCGGCATATTCCACTTCGGCTTCGGCGAGAGCCGTGCGCTCGACGACCGACCACATGATCGGCTTGGAGCCGCGATAGAGCTGGCCGGACATGGCGATCTTCAACAGTTCGCCGGCGATGCGTGCTTCCGAATGGAAGGCCATGGTGGTGTAGGGATTGTCGAAGTCACCCTCGATGCCGAGACGGCGGAACTCGTCCGACTGGATGTTGATCCAGCCTTGCGCAAACTCTCGGCATTCCCGACGGAATTCGTTGACCGGGACCTCGTTCTTGTCCTTGCCCTTCTCGCGATACTTTTCCTCGATCTTCCACTCGATCGGCAGGCCGTGGCAGTCCCAGCCGGGTACGTAGTTGCTATCGAAGCCGCGCATCTGGAAGGAGCGGGTGATGACGTCCTTCAGCACCTTGTTCAGCGCATGACCGATATGGATGTTGCCGTTGGCATAGGGAGGGCCGTCATGCAGGACGAATTTCTCGCGGCCGGCGGCGGATGCGCGCAGGCGCTTGTAGAGACCCATCTGCTTCCACTTCGCCGCCACTTCCGGCTCCTTCTGGGGAAGGCCGGCGCGCATCGGGAATTCGGTTTCGGGCAGATAGAGGGTCTTGGAGTAGTCGGGTTTCTCAGGGGTATCGGTCATGGATCAGCCATCGAATGGGGCGACCTCAAGCGGTCGCAAAATTATGTCATGGATTGGCGGCAAGCGGGCGCTAAGGCTTTCTAACCCAACGCCAAAAACCCGGACCTTCCCGCAGCTCTTCAAGCCGCCGGGAGGGCCGGGCCAATAATTCGAATGATCCGGGCCGCCGAAAGATACGTCATGGCCGCGTTCTTTAGGGGTTTTTCGCGCCAAAAGGAAGGGGCAAGATGGGCGAGATGGACAGGTCGACGGGACATGCCTAGACTGTGTTCATCACCCCATGTCAGCGGGCCACACAGGATCAGGGCGGAGATGGCATGACACGCAAAGCGCAGCTCCAGGTCCACCTAGACGCCAAGCTCGCCAGTGATTTTGCTGCTGCGGTCACAACCGCACAGACGTCGGAAAGCGAAGTTCTGCGGGAAATGGTGCAGGATTATGTCGAACGGCAGAAGGTCGACAGCAACTATCGTCAATTTTTGGAGGCCAAGGTTGCGCGTGGTCGCGACGAAGTGGCAGCAGGAGAGGCCGTCGCGGCGGACGATGCCGAGCGGATGTTTGCGGAGCGCAGGGACCTGGCTCTCAAAGCGAGCCGCTCATGATCGTTCGATGGACGCGCCAGGCCATTCGTGACCGCGCTTCCATCTTCGACTACCTCGTGGCGAAGAATCCGCTGGCCGCACTGTCCATCGACCACAGCTTCGAACAGGCTGCCATCCAGCTTGGCCAATTTCCCCATGCCGGCAAAATCGGCCTGATCCCTGGCACCCGCGAACTTCTGCCGCATCCCAGCTATCGTCTCATTTATGAGGTGACTAACGGCCAGCTGGCCATCCTCGCGATCGTCCATACCTCACGGCAGTGGCCACCGACTGGCCGCGACTGACGCAAACCGCCGCTTTTACTCGCTGCCGTCTGCCTCGATGACCGCACGCAAGGCATCGTTGATGCGGTCCTGCCAGCCGGGGCCGTCCTTCTGGAAATGGGCGAGCACTGCGCTGTCGAGCTTGATCGAGACGAGTTCTTTGACGTCCGGTGCCGAGCGGCGCTCGACCACCGGGGCTGCCGGCTTTTTCACGGGTTTGAACAGGGCCTCGGCCGCATCCTTCGGGTTCACGGGTCTGCGCGGCGTCATGGCCATAGGGTGCCTTTCGGGCTGTCTGAAGTGATTTGCTGGGCCGCACTAGGCTTTAATGTGTGCCAGGCGTCAAGCCGTAATGGCCGACTTGCCATCTGGCCCTCTCAGCCCGAACGTCCGACCGCTTCGGCAAAAAAATCTGCCCTGGCAAGCCTTCGGGCGATCAGAATGCCGACGAGCAGGGCGGCCACGAAGATGGCGGCCGAGGCGTGGCCGAAGCCGAGTGCGGGGATCGAGGCGCCGGGGCAAAAGCCGGCAATGCCCCAGCCAATGCCGAAGACGGCCGAGCCGCCGATTAGCCGCGCATCGATCGCCTTTGCCTTGGGCAGGCGAAAGCTCTGGTCGAAGAGCGGCTTCTCGCGCATCCGGAACAGGATCGCATAGCCGGGGGCGGCAACAGAGAGAGCACCGGCCATGACGAAGGCGAGGCTCGGGTCGAAGCTGCCAGCGAAGTCGAAGAAGTTCAGCACCTTGGCGGGGTTCGCCATGCCGGAAAGGGCGATGCCCGTTCCGAAGAGGGCACCGATGAGGAAGACCAGGAGCAAACGCATCAGATCGCGCCTCCAAAGACGTGACGGATGACGAAGACGGTGAGCACAGCGAATGCCATGAAGGTGGCGGTTGCTGCGATGGAGCGACGCGACAGGCGCGCCATGCCGCAAATGCCGTGGCCCGAGGTGCAGCCGGAGCCGAAGGTGACGCCGATGCCAGCAATGAGGCCGCCGATCACGAGAGCCGTGGTCGAAACCGGAACCGAATACTCGACCTCGTAACCGCCGAGCGTCAGGGCAAGCGGCGCAAGAATTGCCCCGGCGAGAAAGGCGGCCTTCCACGACCAGTCGGAACCGAGCGGCGGCAGGATGCCGCCGATGATGGCGGTCATGCCGGCAATCCGGCCCCAGGTGAGCATCAAGAGGAGCGCCGAGAGGCCGATCAGCAGACCACCGGCAAAGGACATCAGGGGGGTGAATTCGGTCAAGATAAACTCCGGAATTGCCGTTTCGAGACGGGACATCAATCACATAGACGCATCCATATGTGAGGCAATACCGGGCGGCAATTCAAATCGGCGAGACCGAGTTGCCTCAGAACGCGATGGCGGCGTCGAGGGCGCCAATTGGCTTGACGCCTGAGAGCAGCGCCATCGCCTCGTCCGCATCCTTGCGGATCTGTGCCACCAGCGGATCAAGCCCATCGAACTTCCATTCGTCGCGCAGGAAGCCGAAGAGCGAGACCGAACAGATCTCACCGTAGAGATCGCCGGCGAAATCGAAGACGAAGGTTTCGAGCCAGGGGTCACCATTGCTGGTGACGGTCGGGCGATAGCCGAAGCTTGCGACGCCATCACGAATGATGCCATCGGGACGGCGGAAACGGACGGCGTAGATGCCGGGCTTGAGCGTTGCTTCCGGCGGGAGATGCATGTTGGCTGTCGGGAAGCCGAGCGTGCGGCCGAGCTGCTGGCCCTTCATGATTTCCGCCTCGACCGTATAGCGATAGCCGAGGAGACCGGCCGCCTGGGCGACATCGCCGTCGGCGATAAGGCCGCGGATGCGGCTTGAGGAAATGACCTCGGTTCCCTCGTCGCGGAAGGCATCGACTAGACAGACACCAAAACCATGACGACTGCCGGCCTGCATGAGATAAGCGGGGCCGCCTTCCCTGCCCTTGCCGAAATGGAAATCGAAGCCGGTCACGACTTCTTTTGCACCCAGCCAGTCGCCCAGGATCGACTGGACGAAATCCTCGGCCGAGCGCTGCGAGAACTCACGGTCGAAGGGATATTCGATCACCGAATGGAAGCCCATGGCTTCCAGGATGCGGGCGCGAAGAGGCGGCGGCGTCAGACGGAAGACCGGCTTGTCGGGGTTGAAGACAGTGCGCGGATGCGGCTCGAAGGTGAGGACCAAGGCGGGAACGCCAAGCGCTTCCGCGCGCTCCAGCGCACGGCTCAAGACTGCCTGATGACCGCGATGCACGCCATCGAAATTGCCGATTGCGACCACGCCACCGCGCAGGGCTGATGGCAGCGGTTCTTTCTTCTCATTGCGGTGAAAGACGGTCATCGCAGGTCCCGCCTCATGCCAGCCTGTGCATCCAGTATTGCGGCGCGACCTTCTCGCGGTCGAGGAAGAGCTTGAGCCGGGCCTCGTCGGTCACGTTGTTCGTCGCGTAGTCGGCGGCGTGGATGCCGCCCGAGATGTAGAGAAGGTCGAGGCCTGCATCCACCGCGCCCTTGACGTCGGTCGGCATGCCGTCGCCGATGGCGAGCACGCGGGACTTGTCGAAATCCCCGCGAGCTTCGCGGGCAGCCGCCAGCGTCGCGTCATAAATCGGGCTGTGGGGCTTGCCGGCAATGCGGGTCTCGCCGCCGAGTGCGGTGTAGAAGGCAGCGACTGCGCCAGCGCAAGGGATGATGCGGTGGCCACGCTCGACCACGAGATCGGGATTGGCGCAGATAAACGGCACCTTGCGGGCGACGAAGGCGGTCAGCATGTCGCGGTAATCTTCCGGCGTCTCGACTTCATCGTCGAAGAAACCGGTGCAGACGACGCAATCGGCTTCTTCCTTTGACACCACCTCGACGTCGAGACCGTCGAAGAGCGGCATGTCACGCTCGGGGCCGAGCAGGAAAACCTTCTTCGGGCCGGCGGCAATCAGTGTCCGGGTCACGTCACCCGAGGTGACGATGCGGTCATAGGCGGTATCCGGCACGCCGATGGCGCGCAATTGCGGGATGACGCCGATGGCCGGTCGGGGCGAGTTGGTGATCAGCACCACCGTCAGCCCCTTTTCGCGCGCCGCCGTCAGCGCTTCGCCGGCAAGCGGAAAGGCATCGATGCCGTTGTGCAGCACGCCCCAGACATCACAGAGAATGACGTCATAGGAGCCGGTCACGTCGCCGAGGGTGGAAATGCTGCGGGTCATCGTTTGTCCTGACTGGTCAAAGTGTGACCGGTGACATGGCAAAGGACGGGCGGCAAGGCAAGGGGCAAGCGTGATGGAGATCGAAATTGCTCCGGCTTCTCGCCCCGCTTCAGAGCAGGAAACGCGCCGCAAGGCCAAGCGCTGCGGCGGCCAGAAGCGTCTTGCCGATGCCAAGGTGGAAGCGGAAGATCATCACTGCAGAGAGGACGGCGATGACCAATGCCTGCCAGTCGAGGGTCGACCAGACGGGTTGGGGTACCGATAGCGTGAGTGGTCCGAAACTGGCGATCTTGGTCGGTTCCACCTGCATGAAGATCACGTGCAGCGCGAACCAGACCGCCAGGTTGAGGATGACGCCGACCACGGCAGCGGTGATGGCGGAGAGCGCTGCGCTGAGGAGCCGATTGCCGCGCAGTCGCTCGATGTAGGGGGCGCCGGCGAAGATCCAGATGAAGCTTGGGATGAAGGTGGCCCAGGCGGCGATCAGGCCGCCGAGGAGACCGCCAATCAACGGGTCGAGCCCGCCGCTTTCGCGGAAGCCGGCGAGAAAGCCGACATAGGAGAGCACGAGCACCAGCGGTCCTGGCGTCGTTTCCGCCAGCGCCAGGCCATCGAGCATTTCGCCGGGTTTCAGCCAGGCATAGTGATCGACGGCGACCTGGGCGACATAGGCGAGCACAGCATAGGCGCCGCCGAAGGTGACGAGCGCCATCTTGGAGAAGAAGCTCTGGATTTCGGGAAGTGCCGTTTCCGGCAGCAGCAGCCACAGAAGTGGCAGGGGTGCGAGCCAGACGGCGACCCAGAAGAGGAGCGTTGCGAGTTGGCTGAACAGAGGCGGACGGACGCCAATCTCTTGCGAGTTCTCTTCCGCCGCAGATGACGCGCCCCGCGCATGGAGCAGGCCGATCAGGGCAGCCGCAAGCACGACGAGGGGGAACGGCACCGAGAAGAGGAAAAGGGCAAGGAATGCACCTGCGGCCAGCCATCGGTGGAAGCTTGTCTTCAGGGCCCGCTTGCCGATGCGGATGACGGCTTCCACGACGATTGCAAGCACTGCGGCCTTCAGGCCGAAGAACAGGCCGGCGACAAGGCTCGCCTCCTGATAGAGCGCATAGAGCGTCGAGAGGCCGAGGATGACGGCGAGGCCTGGCAGAACGAAAAGAAGGCCGGCAACGATGCCGCCGCGCACGCCATGCAAGAGCCAGCCGATATAGGTGGCGAGCTGCTGGGCTTCGGGGCCAGGCAGGAGCATGCAGTAGTTCAGGGCATGGAGATAACGGGCCTCGTCGACCCAACGTTTTTCCTCGACGCAGATTTTATGCATCAGCGCGATCTGCGCCGCCGGGCCGCCGAAGGACATCAGGCCGATGCGGGCAAAGGCGGAGACGAGCTCTGAGAAAGAAGGCGAAAGTGGAGGATCGATGGCCGCACTGCTTGTGTGAATGTCGGTGGATTTCGCCGGCATGCAGCAGTCCCTTTTTTCACGAGCGAGCTTGACTCGTCCGCAGGCTGTTCTTATCTCAGCCTCGTTGGCACTCTCCAGGGGGGAGTGCTAACAAATTCCGATGCGATGCCCTCCAGGGATCGCGAGTGTCATTTGATCGAGGGATTAGACAATGGCAAGCACCAATTTCCGTCCGCTGCACGACCGCGTTGTAGTCAAGCGCGTCGAGTCCGAAGAAAAGACCAAGGGCGGCATCATCATTCCTGACACTGCCAAGGAAAAGCCGGCTGAAGGCGAAGTCATCGCTGTTGGCCCGGGCGCCCGCGACGAAAGCGGCAAGCAGGTTGCTCTCGACGTCAAGGTCGGCGACCGCGTCCTGTTCGGCAAGTGGTCCGGCACCGAGGTCAAGCTCGATGGCGTCGACCTGCTGATCATGAAGGAAGCCGACATCATGGGCGTCATCGGCTGATTTCAGCGCGATCACCCCTCTTCCTTTTTAACCAAGTCAACAATGGGCTAGAAGCCCGGGAGTTTGAACATGGCTGCTAAAGAAATCAAGTTTGGCCGCACCGCGCGCGAAAAGATGCTGCATGGCGTCGACATCCTCGCAGACGCCGTGAAGGTAACGCTCGGCCCAAAGGGTCGTAACGTCATCATCGACAAGTCCTTCGGCGCACCGCGCATCACCAAGGACGGTGTATCGGTTGCCAAGGAAATCGAACTGGAAGACAAGTTCGAGAACATGGGCGCCCAGATGGTCCGCGAAGTTGCTTCGAAGACCAACGACATCGCCGGCGACGGCACCACGACCGCAACCGTTCTTGCCCAGGCCATCGTTCGCGAAGGCAACAAGGCCGTTGCTGCCGGCATGAACCCGATGGACCTGAAGCGCGGTATCGATCTGGCCGTTCTCGAAGTCGTCAAGGACCTTCAGGCCAAGGCCAAGAAGATCTCGACTTCGGAAGAAGTTGCCCAGGTCGGCACGATCTCGGCAAACGGCGATACGCAGGTCGGCAAAGACATTGCCGAAGCCATGCAGAAGGTCGGCAACGAAGGCGTTATCACCGTCGAAGAAGCCAAGACCGCTGAAACCGAACTCGAAGTCGTCGAAGGCATGCAGTTCGACCGCGGCTACCTGTCGCCCTACTTCGTGACCAACCCGGAAAAGATGGTCGCCGATCTCGACGACGCCTACATCCTGCTGCACGAAAAGAAGCTCTCGAACCTCCAGGCCATGCTGCCGGTTCTCGAAGCCGTCGTTCAGACCGGCAAGCCGCTCGTCATCATCGCTGAAGACGTCGAAGGCGAAGCTCTTGCTACGCTCGTCGTCAACAAGCTGCGTGGCGGCCTGAAGATCGCTGCCGTCAAGGCTCCTGGCTTCGGCGATCGCCGCAAGGCCATGCTGGAAGACATCGCCATCCTGTCGGGCGGCACTGTCATCTCGGAAGACCTCGGCATCAAGCTCGAGTCTGTCACCCTCGACATGCTCGGCCGCGCCAAGAAGGTCTCGATCACCAAGGAAAACACCACGATCGTTGATGGTGCTGGCCAGAAGTCGGACATCGAAGGCCGCGTCGCCCAGATCAAGGCGCAGATCGAAGAAACCTCTTCGGACTACGACCGCGAAAAGCTGCAGGAACGCCTTGCCAAGCTCGCTGGTGGCGTTGCCGTCATCCGCGTTGGCGGCTCGACCGAGATCGAAGTCAAGGAACGCAAGGACCGCATCGATGACGCGCTGAACGCAACGCGCGCTGCCGTTCAGGAAGGCATCGTACCGGGCGGTGGTACCGCTCTGCTGCGTTCTTCCACGAAGATCACCGTCAAGGGTGCAAACGACGACCAGGAAGCCGGCATCAACATCGTTCGCCGCGCGCTCCAGTCGCTGGTTCGCCAGATCGCCACCAACGCTGGTGACGAAGCTTCGATCATCGTCGGCAAGATCCTCGACAAGAACGAAGAGAACTACGGCTACAACGCCCAGACCGGCGAATTCGGCGACATGATCGCCATGGGTATCGTCGATCCGGTCAAGGTTGTCCGTACGGCTCTGCAGAACGCAGCTTCGGTTGCTTCGCTGCTGATCACGACCGAAGCCATGATTGCCGAGCTTCCGAAGAAGGAATCTGCTGGCGGCATGCCGGGCGGCATGGGCGGTATGGGCGGCATGGACATGATGTAAGACCCATCCGGTCTTACCATCGGGTCCATCAAAGCCGCCCATCACTCTAAGTGGTTCAGCGCGTCAAGCGCGCTGAACAGGCGGCATGGACATGATGTAAGATCCATCGGGTCTGACATCTGAGCCATCCGGTTCAGTCTTTCGGAAGGGCGGCCCTCGGGCCGCCCTTTTGCTTGGGTGCCGCGCAAATGCCCAAAATTGGAGCGGCGACTATTGGCTCAGTGCGCTTGACACAAAACTGTCCCCTACTTCATGGTACGCACAATCACTCGGAAGAAGTGCCCCCTAACGGGAATGACCTCTTCTCTTAAAGCTCTTATTTTACTTTATTCTAATATTTGTCTATATTGCATGGCTCAAGAGTCTTGTGCCAAATTCAGACATGAGCCGTTTTCAGGCGAAATAAATCATGGTATCCATTCTATTACTTCCGGGGCACTCAACGTGTTCTTCTTTGACCTTCTTGTGGGGGAAGGTCAAAAACCTGGCGGGTGCAGCAAGCGTCGCCACGGTCAAAGACATGGCTGCGGTCGGATCAATTTGCGGCGATTGACTTCGTCCAGGTCTGTCGGTCGGTCGGCCGCCGGATCTGGATCACGATGCTGTGCAGGCTCGATCAGGGGCGAGTGGGCACGGTGATTGCGGTGGCCGATTTCACCGCGCGATGACCTGAGAGGCGGGATCGTTCTTTCGGGGGGTGCCGGCCGAGGCCGGATGGGGTTCGGCTGCGGGGTTCACACACTCCGGGCCGGGGAAATTGGGGCCAGCGCTGGCTATCGACTTGGGGAACGCCTTGTTCAAAATAGCAAATGCCAATCTTGCGACCACCTTCAGGGTGAGCGAACAGGATGGAAACGGCCTGCTGGGGCAGCACGCCTGCCGCTTCGGGCTGTCCGAGGACTGGACCGGCGACCTGACCAACGGCCTGCTGAAACTCGGGAACCACGCACGCAACCTGCATGGCCTCGAAAACCATGAATGCGGCCTGCTGACCGTGATGCGCTGCTATGATCAGGCCGATCGCGGCCACATCCTTCGACTGTTCGAGCAGGCGGCCACGCAGCCGTCGCGCTTCTGCTATTCGACGACCATCGTGGCTGGCGCACAGCACCGGCAACCGGTGTTCTGCATCGGCGAATCCTCCGGATTCGAAGGCAGCGGCGGCAACATGGTCGGACTGTTCATCTTCCCGCGTTTCCAACTGCCAACGACAGCATCCGTCATGCCGAGCTGAGCGCTCGCAGAGATACGGGAGAAGGCGCCGCGTCCGGCACCTTCTCTCATATAGTCAGTCTCGCGCCGGAATGTTCAACCCCTTCTGGCTTGCGGGACGCGCTTCGGCACGCGCCCACCAGTCAAGCACTTGCGGGAAGTCGGCAAGGCCGAGATCGGTTTCACCGGCATAGAAGATCTTGAGCGCACGCACCCAAGGCCATGTGGCGATATCGGCGATCGTATAGTCCTCGCCCGTCAACCACTGCCCCTTTTCGAGCTGAGCCTCCAGCACGCCCAGCAAGCGACGGGTCTCGTCACGGTAGCGCTCCGCCGGATAGGGATTGTTCTTCACCTTGTCGGCGGCGAACTTATAGAAGTGGCCATACTGGCCGAACATCGGCCCGACACCGCCCATCTGGAACATCAACCATTGCAGGACCTTGTAACGGGCAGCCCCGTCCTTGGGCAGCAACTTGCCGGTCTTGTCCGCGAGGTAGATCAGGATCGCGCCGGATTCAAAGATGCCGATCGGCTCGCCGTCCGGGCCATTGGGGTCGATCAGGGCCGGTATGCGACCATTCGGATTGAGCGAGACGAATTCAGGGCTCTTCTGCGCGTTACTGCCGAAGTCCACCAGATGCGGTTCATAGGCGAGCCCGAGCTCTTCCAGAGCGATGGAGACCTTCACACCGTTCGGCGTCGGCAGGGAATAGAGCTGGATAATGCCGGGATCGGCGGGCGGCCATTTGGCGGTGATGGGAAAGGTCGAAAGATCTGCCATGGGGGAGGCTCCTTTGCGGTTTGAACAGGACAGAGGTAGGGAGCGCGGGTGGCGGCGGAAAGGGTTCGCGGAAAACGAAACCGCCGTGAGCGTTTCATTTTTGTGAACGATCAGTCAAAGACTGTTTACCTATGCCTGCGAC
Source organism: Agrobacterium sp. MA01 (assembly GCF_009650195.1). Lineage (NCBI taxonomy): Bacteria > Pseudomonadati > Pseudomonadota > Alphaproteobacteria > Hyphomicrobiales > Rhizobiaceae > Agrobacterium > Agrobacterium sp. MA01. Next base: position 633,786 of record NZ_CP045854.1, on the reverse strand, counting down.
AAAAAAGCATGCATCAAGGCGGCACTGACTGAGGCCGCCACCGATGGGGGTTTCAGCGTCAACGCTCAACGGAGTTCCCCCATGTCCGCGACCAATAACGGCCTTCTCGTTCTCGTCCGTATCCTTCTCTCCTTCATGTTCATCATGTCCGGCTTCGGCAAGCTGACCGATCCGGCCGGCACTGCCGGCATGATCTCCGGCGCCGGCCTGCCTGCCGCCGACCTCTTGGCCTATGCCGCCGGCCTCTATGAGCTGGTTGCCGGTCTCTTCATCCTCGTTGGCTTCCAGACCAAGGTCACTGCCTGGACCATTGCACTCTTCTGTGTGTTCACCGGTCTCGTCTTCCATTCCGGTACGGTTGCCATCGAAGGCTGGCCGGAAGGTGCTCTCGGCTGGATCAACACGCTGAACCAGATCATGATGATGAAGAACATCACCCTGGCCGGCGGCTATATCGCGCTCGCCATCGTCGGCGCCGGCGCCTACTCGCTCGATGCCCGCCGCGGTTCGGCCCACGCCGTCGCTGCCTGATATCCCTGCCCCACAAGGCAAAATGAAACCCGCTGGAGCGATCCGGCGGGTTTTTTTCGTGTCTGCATTTCCAACTAAGACCTTTGCGTCAGCCAGACTGTCGCGCCACCGCATAAGGGATCTTCGACCACATGTCGCAGGACCACAAAGCCGTTTTCCGACAGGAGGGACCGATACTCTTCGGGATCGAGGCTCGCGTGATAGAGTGGCTCGCCCTCGAACTCGCCGGTTGCCACACCGGCTACCGGTCCCGATGTGAACATCAGGGTGCCGCCGCTGGCCGCATGTGATGCGAAGCGCGGAAACATGGCCCGCTGGGCATCGGGCGTGAGATGGAAGAAGCTGTGCCAGGCCACGATCGCCTCGAATGTCCGACCGAGGGACAGATCCCGCATGTCCCCCACCCGCCAGTCATGCGCCGGGAACCTCTCACGGCAAAGACGGATCAGAGGTTCGGAAACGTCCAACCCGGTGACGAGAAAGCCCCGGTCGATCAGATCCGCGGCGATGGGTTCGCCGGAGCCGCATCCGAGGTCGAGCACATGGGCACCTGCATGCAACGGCGCGACAAGGAGGTCCAACCAGGGACGCTCGAAGCCGTCCTTTCCCCGCACGCGATCAAAGGCCTCAGCGTGACGCGCATATAATCCGGGGATGGCATCCGCGTGTGACATGGGGCCCTCAGAGCACGCCGCGCACAGCCTCGATGATGCGGCCGATCATGGGATTGCCGTCATGCTCGGGCTTCCTGGCGCGCACGAGGCAAGCTTCGGAGCGCAGGATCACACCGTCGGAAAGCACCTTCAGGTGATTGGCGCGCAGCGTCGAACCGGTCGAGGTGATGTCCACGATGATGTCGGCCTGGCCGGCAGCGGGCGCGCCTTCGGTCGCTCCTAAGCTTTCGACGATGCGATAGAGCTGGATGCCGTGCTGGCGCGAAAAGTGCTGCTGCGTCAGGCGCCAGTATTTGGTGGCGATCGCGAGGCGCCGGCCATGGCGTGTACGGAATTCGGCGGCGACATCGCCGAGGTCGGCCATGGTGTCGACGTCGTACCAGACCTCGGGAACGGCAACGATGACATCGGCATGGCCGAAGCCCAGGCGGGCGGAGATTTCGACACGGGCGTCGGCTTCCGCCAGACCTTCGCGGATCAGGTCTTCGCCGGTCACGCCGAAATCGACGGTGCCATTGCCGATCTCGCGCGAGATCTCGGAAGCCGAGAGATAGGCGATCTCGACATCGTCGAAGCCTTCGACGCGGCCGCGATAGGAGCGGTCATTGCCAACGGCGACGATCTTCATGCCGGCCTTTTCGAAGATGGCGGAGGCATCGTCCTTCATGCGGCCCTTGGAGGGCAGACCGATGGTGATGGTCATGACGCGCTCCTCTCGCTCTCAATTCGATCCAGCCAGAGCGAGAAGCCGACGGCCGGGATATGCGTCTCGGCGCCAAGTAGGGTGAGTAGCCGGTCGAAACGACCGCCACCGGCGAGGACGGCGGGTTTGTCCTTCACCGCCACCTCGAAAACGAGGCCGGTGTAATAGTCGAGCGGGCGACCGAAGGCGGCGCGGTAGGTGATCAGGTCGAGATCGACGCCGGTGCTGGCGAGTGCCGCAACGCGCTCGTCGAAGCGGCTGAGAGCTTGCCCGAGCTTCAGGCCGGCGGCATCAGCAAAACCGGCAAGGGCTGCCGAGGCATCGGCGAGCGGCAATTCGAGCGAGAGGAATTCACGCAGGAGCAGGAGGGCCGCACCATCGAGCCGCGTCTCCGAGAGCTCCAGCTTCTCCTTCAGGCGACGGGCGATTTCGGCGGGCGTGCGGCTGGCATTGGTGAGATAGCCGGTTTCCTGCATGGTCGCATCGATATGGGCGATCAGGGCGTTCTGGTCACCGCTTGCGAGCAGGGCGGAAACCTCTGGGTCGAGCCCTGGAACCGGCGTCGGGGTCGCAAGCCGGCGCAGGAGTTGGTCGATCTGATCGGGATTGCCAAAGGCCTGGATCAGGCGCTTCTGCCAGCCGGCGGGCAGGCCGAGAGCCTTGACCACGGCTTCGAAGACGGCCTGGTCGCCGAGGGTGACGGCAAGCGGCTTTGTCGGCAGCAGGCGGGTGAGGATGGCGACGCTATCGGCAATCGCCCGAGCGTCGGCAGCAGCGGTTGCGATGTCGCCGAGATCTTCGATGCCGGCCTGGTAGAATTCCTGCGGGCCTTCGCGGCGCTGGCGGAAGACCTCGCCGAGATAGGCATAACGCTTCGGGGTACCGGTAGCGGTTTCGATGTGGCGCAGGCAGACGGGGATGGTGAATTCCGGGCGCAGGCAGAGGCCTTCGCCGCGCTCATTTTCGGTGAGGAAAATGCGCCGGCGCAGATCCTCGCCCGCCATGTCGAGGAAGGGGGCAGCCGGCTGGATCACGGGCGTGTCCACCCGCGTGGTGCCGCGCGAGACGAATTCCTGCAGGATGGTGCCGGCGAAATCGGGCATGTCGGTCAGGGGCATGGGGAAGGTCCTGCGAGTGCGGTTAGCTGCCCCTCATCCCCGGCGCAAAATTTGCGCCTGACCTGCCGGCACCTTCTCCCCGCAAGCGGGGAGAAGACGAAAACCGCAGCGTATAGACCAGACGCCGTCAGCGCCTGGGGCACGTCCCCTCTCCCCGCTTGCGGGGAGAGGGTTAGGGTGAGGGGCAAGCTTCGCATAGGGTGCTTTATCCCTTCGCCCGACGACGATCTTCCGCCTGGGCGGACAGGATTTCCTTGACCTTGGCGACCAGATCCGCCTCGGCCACGACGTCCTGGGCAACGCGGGCCTCGCGCCATTCGGCGTTGTCGGTGATCTCGCCGGAGAGGCGCTTGCCCTCGATCAGGTCCTTGATCTGGACGACGCCTTGCGCCCGCTCGTCACCGCCCTGAATGATCGCGATCGGGGCTCCACGGCGGTCGGCATATTTCAGCTGGTTGCCAAACTTCTTCCAGTTGCCCTGGTACATTTCGGCGCGGATGCCAGCATTGCGCAGGTCCTGCGTGAAGCGCTGGTAGCGGCCCATGCTCTCGACATCGCCATCCATGACGGTGACGAGCACAGGACCAAGCACTTCGTCCTGACCGAGCTTGCCGAGGTTCTTCAGCGCCGTCATCAGGCGCGAGACGCCGATGGAGAAGCCCGTGGCCGGCACCGGCTGACCCATGAAGCGCGAGACGAGACCATCATAGCGACCACCGCCGCCAACCGAGCCGAAGACGACCTTTTCGCCCTTTTCATTGGTGACGTCGAAGGTGAGTTCGGCTTCGTAGACGGGGCCGGTGTAATATTCGAGACCGCGGACGACGGAGGGGTCGATCTTGATCCGGGTCGCATCGTAGCCGGCGCCCGCAACAAGTGCGCCGATCATGTTCAGCTCCTCGACGCCCTCTTCGCCCTTGGAGGTTCCGGCAACGAGAGCGGCAAGTTCGGCTGCGCTTTCGGCATAGGACTTGATGCCCACGAAAAAGAGGACTTTGGCGATCTGGTCTTCGTTCAAGCCAGCACCCTTGGTGAAGTCGCCGGACTCATCCTTACGGCCTTCCCCGAGCAGCAGACGCACGCCTTCAATGCCGAACTTGTCGAGCTTGTCGATCGCCCGCAGCACGTTCAGCCTACGCCCGGCATTCTCCTCGCCGCCGAGGCCAATAGCTTCCATGACGCCGTCCAGAACCTTGCGGTTGTTGACGCGGATGACATAGTCGCCGCGCTTGATGCCGAGGGCTTCCAGCGTGTCGGCCATCATCATGCACATCTCGGCATCGGACTGGACGCCCGGCGCGCCGACGGTATCGGCATCGAACTGCATGAACTGGCGGAAGCGGCCCGGGCCCGGCTTCTCGTTGCGGAAGACATAGCCGGCGCGATAGGTGCGGAACGGCAGCTGGATTTCCTGGAAGTTCTCCGCGACATGACGGGCCATCGGTGCCGTCAAGTCGTAGCGCAGCGACATCCACTGGTCGTCGTCGTCCTGCAGCGAAAAGACGCCTTCGTTCGGGCGGTCGCTGTCGGGAAGGAACTTGCCGAGCGCATCGGTGTATTCAAAGAGCGGGGTCTCGATCGGGTCGAAGCCGTAGCGCTCATAGACCTCGCGGATGGTCTCCATCATCTGGTTGGCGGCACGGATATCGGCAGCCTCGCGATCGACGAAGCCCCGCGGCAGGCGGGCCTTCAGCTTCTGGGGCTTCTTGTTCTTATCGCTCATGATGACAACCGGAATTCTCGTTTCTAAAAGGTGCCGGTGTCTTAGAGGATCAAGGATTTGGCGGCAAGGGCGAAGGCAGGCGGGCGCGAGGGCGGATGCTGGAAAATGGGCGGGTGCGGTGGTATGTTTGCACGCGAAACCAGAGGTTGGACCGATGAACAAACGCGTTACCATCCAAATTCCGGATGATCTGTATCGGGTTATTTCCCGGTATGGAGACCTTCATGGGCTCGATCCGGATGACTACGCGACGATGGCGCTGCAGCGACATCTGGAGGACCTCCAGGATATCGCCGCCGCAGAAGCGGTGAAGACCGCGTTGTGAGTTCGAAAGAATTCTGGCATGGCCTGGACGATTGAGTATCGCCAGAAAGTTCGGAAATCACTGGAAAAACTTGACCCGGTTTCTCGCAAGCGCATCCGGAAATTCCCAGAAGAGCGCGTGGCAGGGCTCGATGATCCCAGACAAATCGCCGATCGCCTGCAGGGCTCTGAGCTGGGTCAGTTCTGGCGTTACCGTGTTGGCGACTACCGCATCATCTGCGATATCCAGGACGGCAAACTCATCGTGCTTGTGGTCGAGATCGGCGATCGCAGCACCGTCTATCGGTAAGACATGATCCTTGAAGCTCTGAATTACGCCGCGACATGGCCGCTGACCTCGGCTGGCCATCGTCCGTTCATCCGTTCCTCCGTCAATCTCTGGGCGCGTGCCAATCGCTGTCGTGCGGCGTGGGCCGAGCACGAGCGCCGGACGAAGGCGGCCATTCTCGAGGCTGCGCAGGCGTGCCGGCAGCGGCGGACGGTGGTGGTGCTCGGTTCCGGGCTGTTGCGGGATGTGCCAGTGACCGAGCTTTCACGGCTGTTCGACACGGTGGTGCTGGTCGATCTCGTGCATCTGGCGAGCGTAAGAAGCTGGCTCACGGTCAAGCGGTTGAAGAATATCCGGCTGATCGAGCGGGATCTTTCCGGGCTGGAGGCGCTGCTTGCCGGCCAGCCTTTGGAGCCGCTCGCGTTTCTCCGACAGGTGCCCTATCTCGATCTCGTCGTCTCAGCCAATCTGCTGTCGCAGATCGGGATCGGCATGAGCCGGCGTCTCGAAGGTCACGCCGAGGAAGAAGCGCTGATCCGTCAGGCGATCGCCGCGCATGTAGAGGGGCTGGCACAGGTTTCGGCCGAGACCTGCCTCGTGACAGACGTGAGCTGCACCGTAAACGACCGCTCCGGAGCTGTGCAGGAGACTGTAGACCTGATGCACGGCGTCGATACGGGCGCAGTTCGGGAGCGTTGGGACTGGCCGGTGGTTCCCTTCGGTGAGGAAAGCCGCGACTATCAGATCGTGCATCACGTGATTGCGCATTGAGCGGCGGCACTGTCGGCCTTGTATTCGCCTCGATCCAGCATCATCTTCATCGCATGCAATTGCTCGCCCGCCTCCTGCTGCTGATCGCGGCTTTAGCCTATGGCACCATGCCGATGACCGGCATGTCGGTGATGGCAATGCCCGTGGCACATGCGATGGACGCCAGCAATCCGCATGGGACGGTTTCCGCACCCAAGATCCAAGACATGGTCGATGTCGATTGTCCTCATTCGGTCAGCCGTATGACGGTTGCCGATGGTGGTGATGCTAGTGAGCACAGCTCCAAGCCGATGAAGATAAGCTGGCATTGCTCAGCCTGTCTGACGCTGCCGGCCCTTCCCGTCGTTGCCGACAGCGGAAAGCCGGCGCGCGCCGCCGAAGCAGCCACTCTTGCGCCAAGGCTCGTGTCACAGCTGATGGCACCGCAGACGCCGCCTCCCCGCGCCTGATCCGATGACACCGCGCGGCCTTTGGCTTCGCGCATTTTCCTCATCAGATCACTACAGGAGACTTCAATGCTTAGGAACATTCTCGTTGCGGCGTCGCTTGCGACCGCGCTTTCCGCCTCTGTCCTTGTTGCGCAGGACAATACCATGCATCAGGGGCATGACATGTCAGCCATGGGCCACGGCATGATGGATGAAAGCCCATCCTCCATGGCCTTTGCCGAGGCCAATGCCAAGATGCACAAGGACATGGCCGTGCCGCTCACCGGCAATGCCGATGTCGATTTCGTGCAGGGCATGATTCCGCACCATCAGGGTGCCATCGACATGGCGAAGATCGTACTCGAGCACGGCAAGGATCCCGAGATCCGCAAGCTGGCCGAAGAGGTGATCGCTGCCCAGGAAGGTGAGATCGCCATGATGAAGGCCTGGCTTGCCAAGAACGGGCAGTAAGCTCTCAAACCCATATAGAAACTGTGATGGCGCCTTTGGGCGCCATTGCTTTGCCCGAGAGAGGGAATATTCTCTCGCTTCCTGATCGAAAAAGGAGGCGTCATGTCCAACCGCCCTGTCTCCGTCATCGGCTTCGACGCCGACGACACGCTCTGGCAGAACGAGCAATACTACAAGCTGACGGAGCACCATTTTCGCAGTCTGCTCTCCGAGTTTGCCGAGGGCGAACATGTGTCCGAGCGCTTGCTCGAGGCCGAGAAGCGCAATCTTGCCCACTACGGCTTCGGCATCAAAGGCTTCACGCTATCGATGATCGAGACGGCGCTGGAGATCACGGAGGGGCGCGTGCCCTCTTCCGTGATCAGCGAAATCCTTGGCATCGGACGCGATCTGCTCAGCCACCCCGTCGAATGCCTGCCGCATGCGCGTGATACGCTGGAGGCGCTTTCGGGCAGATATTTCCTGGTGCTGATCACCAAAGGCGACCTTTTCGACCAGGAACGCAAGCTCGCACAATCCGGCCTCGGCGACTATTTCGATGCGGTCGAGATCGTCTCGGACAAGACGGCCACCACCTATCGTCGGGTGTTCGGTAAACATGGCGAGGGACCTGAGCGCTCGATGATGATCGGAAATTCGCTGAAATCCGACATCGTGCCGGCCATCGCCGCCGGCGCCTGGGGTGTCTTCGTGCCGCATGAACTGACCTGGGTGCTGGAGCATGTCGACAAGCCCGAGGAGGCGCCGCGCTTTCGCGAGATCCCGGATCTCGGGCATGTGCCTGATCTCGTCGCCAGCCTCGCCTGATCAGGGGCGAACGAGGCGGATCCGTAATTCCTCGGTCGGCGCACGTCGGCAGCAGCCTTCGATGTGGTCATTGACCAGGCCCATGGCCTGCATGAAGGCATAGACGGTGGTCGGGCCGACGAAGGTCCAGCCGCGTCTCTTCAGATCCTTCGACAGGCGGATCGAGGTGGGCGATGTCGGATTGGCCCTTAGAGTGGCATAGTCCATCCGCTCCGGGCGTTCCGAGGCGTCGGGTTCGTAGCTCCAGAAGTAACCAGACAGCGAGCCGAATTCCGCCGTGAGGTCGATCGCGCGGCGGGCGTTGTTGATCGTTGAGACGATCTTGCCGCGATGGCGGATGATGCCGGCATCGGCGAGGCATCGGGCGATGTCGTCATCGCCAAACGCGGCCACTGCGTGAAAGTCGAAACCGGCAAAGGCTGCTCGGAAATTTTCCCGCTTCCTGAGGATCGTCAGCCAGGACAGGCCGGACTGGAAACCTTCGAGGCAGATCTTCTCGAACAGCCTCACATCGTCGGTGACCGGTCGCCCCCATTCCTCGTCATGGTAGTGGCGATAGTCTTCGAGGCCGCCATGCCAGAAGCAACGGTCAAGGCCGTCGTCTCCCCGGATCAGGCCTTCCGCGATCATGTCCATGCGATTCTCTCCGATGCGGAAATTCGTTTACCATTTGTTCACGATTTTTCCAAACCAGACGCTAACCCTTCCGAAAGGTTTACAGCCTTGATCGCATTTTCATGAACGCCTCTTTACCAATTGGCGGCCTTCGCTCTGGCACCATCGGCTCGAATTGGCGGCATGTTGTGCCGCCGCATCCGGTCCCTAGTTCGTGAGTTGTCCGATGTCGAAGAGTTCCCTGTTACTGGCCTTGCTGACCAGCCTGTCGATTGCCCTGCCTGTCCATGCGAGTGATCGCTACAAGAGCCGTCCGCCTGTGATGGTCAGTCCCGACCTCCAGGCATCCTGGGTCCTGCAACTCGGCGGCGTTCCGGCACAGACGCGCAGTTCTGCCACGCCACAGCGCATGCGTCAGGCCGTTCCGGTAGGGCGCCAGCGGGTGGTGCAGCAGCCGCAACCGGTGCTGCGCCAGCAGCCGGTGCAGCAGCAGCGTCGTCTCGTGCAGCAGCGTCGTGTGCTTTTCCCGCAGCAGCAGCCAGCGCCGCAACAGGTCGCGATGCGGCCGGACAAGCCGGTGCGCACGCAGATCGAGCCCAAATTCCTGCCGCAGATGGTCCAGTACCAGACCAAGCACAAGCCGGGTACGATCGTCATCGATACGCGCGAGCGCTTCCTGTACCTGGTGATGGCCGACGGCATGGCAAAGCGCTACGGTGTCGGCGTTGGCAAGCCAGGCTTCGAATGGGCCGGCACGCACAAGGTGACCGCGAAGCGCGAATGGCCGGACTGGCGCCCGCCGCAGGAGATGATCGCCCGCGAGGCAGCCAAGGGGCACTTCCTGCCTGCCCACATGCCGGGCGGCCCGGAAAATCCGCTGGGTGCCCGCGCGCTCTATCTCGGCTCGACGCTGTATCGCATTCATGGAACCAACGCGCCTTGGTCGATCGGCAACGGCGTTTCCTCCGGCTGCATCCGCATGCGCAACGAGGATGTGACGGATCTCTACGAGCGCGTGAAGGTCGGCACCAGGGTCATTGTGATCTAAGGCACAGGCAATATCACAATACATCGATTAGCGCTTGCTTTGATAGGCGAAGCGGCTAGGCTTTCAGCCCTGAAAATCAGGGGGATTGTCTATGTTCAACACGACTCTTCGCAAGGCGGCGGTGGCGGTCATCGCGCTTACCATCGCCTTGCCGGCGCCCGCCAGCGCCATCAGCCTTAATCGCATTCAGACGACCAGCGATGTGACGCTTGTTGCCCAGCAGCGCAAGGAAGTGCCTGAAAAATTCAAGCGCAAGGTCGTGCGCCTGACAACGGACGAAAAGCCGGGCACGATCATCATCGATACGAACAACAAGTTTCTCTACTATGTCGAGGGCAACAACCGCGCGACCCGTTACGGCGTCGGCGTCGGCCGCGAAGGCTTCGGCTGGTCGGGCGTGGTGAAGATCGGCCGCAAGGCGGAATGGCCGTCATGGCGCCCGCCGGCAGAAATGCGCCGCCGCGAAGCCGCCAAGGGCCATATCCTGCCGGTGGTGCAGGAAGGCGGACCGGACAATCCGCTCGGCGCGCGCGCCATGTATCTCTACAAGGGTGGCCGTGACACGATCTTCCGCATCCATGGCACGAACCAGCCCTGGACCATCGGCCTCAACATGTCATCCGGCTGCATTCGCATGATGAACAAGGATGTCGAGCATCTCTACGAGCGCGCCGATATCGGCTCCAAGGTGATCGTGATCGGCCCGGGCAATCGCCAGGGCGACGTCTCCTTCGACGACAAGGGCGTGGACATCCTGCGCACGATCTTCGGCGGCTGAGCCCAAACATTACTCATGAAATGCAGACGGCCGCATCGCCAAGATGCGGCCGTTGTCGTTTCGGTTCGTGTCACTCGGTCAACGCTTGATGTCGCAGAAGATATCACCCTCGTGGGAGAGGATCTGCTCGCCGCCGACGGCGCTGCCCATCTTCAGCTTGACGACCTTCAGGTCGTAGCGCCCGGTAAACCGCTTTGTGGTGCTCGAACCACGGTCGGTGATCATCGCCACAGACACGCGATAGAGCGGCTCCCTTTCCGGGGCGAAGGCATGAATGCTGAAGCGCAGGTCGCGCTCATCGATCCAGTATTGCTTCAGCATTTTCGAGGTGATCTGGAAGCGCTGGAAGCCCGCTGGCGCCGCCTTGTCCTTCACGCCAGCCATGCCGCGGAAATGGACGATCCTTTCCTGATCCTTGTTGCTGAAGCCACTTTCCAGCGACATGTCGAGAATCGGGTCGGAACTGGCGCAATAGATGCGCTCTATGGCTGCAGCCGGCACCGCCATGGGACACAGAAACAGGAATACAAAGGGCAGTGTTCTCTTGGCCATGACGATCTCCCGGGATGCTTCATCCCGGGACAAGTCTTACAGAAACCGCTTAACAATTCGCCTAAACCGCCGTGCGGCGATCCAGCGCTTTCGGACGAGGACCGCCATAGGCCCAGTTCAGAAGCTCGACCGTATGGACGACGGGAATGCCGGTCGCCGAGCCGATCTGGGTCATGCAGCCGATGTTGCCGGCAGAGATTATATCGGGTTTCGTCGCCTCGATATTCTTCACCTTGCGGGCCTTCAGCCTGGCTGAAATCTCAGGCTGCATGATGTTGTAGGTGCCGGCTGAACCGCAGCAGAGATGGCCTTCCGGCGGATCCTTGACCGTGAAGCCGGCCGACTTCAACAGAAGTTTTGGCGCCATCGTCACCTTCTGGCCATGCTGCAGCGAGCAGGCGGAATGATAGGCGACGGTCAGCCCCTTCGTCTCCGCGAGAGGCAGATCGAGGGTCGAAAGATACTCGGTGACGTCCTTGGCGAGTGCCGAAACGCGCGCTGCCTTTTCAGCATAGGCCGGATCGAGGCGCAGCATGTGGCCGTAGTCCTTGATCGTCGTGCCGCAGCCCGAGGTCGTGACAATGATCGCGTCGAGACCGCCCGCTTCGATGGCGCGGGTCCAGACATCGACATTGCGGCGGGCGCTGTCGAGCGCCTGTTCCTCACGGCCCATATGGTGGACGAGCGCGCCACAGCAGCCCTCGCCCTGGGGTACGATAACTTCGACGCCCAAGCGGGTGAGAAGCGAGATCGCGGCTTCGTTGATGCCGGGATCAAGGACGGGCTGGGCGCAGCCTGTGAGGATCGCGACACGGCCACAGCGGGTTGCAGCTGGGGCATGGATAGCGGGCTTGGCGAAGTCCGAGGGTGGCGCGACCTTGGAAGGCGCGAGCCTCAACATTGCGGCCATCGGCTTGAGTGACTTTACCTGATCGAAGATGCCGGCGAAGGGGCGTCCGAGGGCGGCGAGCTTCAAGGCCAGACGGAAGCGGCCCGGATAGGGCAGAACCATGGCCAGCATATTGCGCGTCAGCCGGTTCATCAGCGGGCGGCGATAGGTCTTTTCGATATGGATGCGGGCATGATCGACCAGATGCATGTAGTCGACGCCGGAGGGACATGTCGTCGTACAGGCAAGGCAGGAGAGACAGCGGTCGATATGGGTGACGATCTGGTCATCCGCCGGACGGCCGTTCTCCAACATGTCCTTGATCAGGTAGATGCGGCCGCGCGGGCTGTCGAGCTCGTTGCCAAGCGTCACATAGGTGGGACAGGTGGCAGTGCAGAAGCCGCAATGCACGCATTTGCGCAAGATGGCTTCGGCTTCCGCGACATGGGGATCGGCGAGCTGCTCGGCGGTGAAATTGGTCTGCACGCAAATCCTCCCAAAGCGCGGCCGGCAGGGCCGCTCCCTTCATTCGTTTTCAGATCCACCAGCTGGTGGGACGGGCGATCGGCTCGCCGGCCGAGGCCTTCTGCAGGCCGATGACGCAGCGGACGACGATCCAGATGGCGACGCCGAAAATCAGGATGACGCCGACGGCAACAAGCATCAGGATGCTTGATATCAGCGCATAGAGCAGCCCGATCCAGAAGGTTCTGATGGCATAGGTATAATGGGTGTCGACCCAAGGCTCGCTCTTGCCGCGGTTCACATAGGCCATGATCAGCCCGACGATGCCGGTGAGGCCGACGACGAAGCTGACGAGATAGAGGCAGTAGACCACCTGCACATTCATACGCCCAGGGGAGAACCAGCCCTCGCCGGATGAAACGGGCGGCTGGTAATTCGGATCAGTCATGACAAAACTCCTTCATGCAATCAGTCCGGGATTGAAAATCCCGTGAGGATCGAGTTTTGCCCTGACCCGGCCCGAAAGCAAGGCAACCGCCGGAGCCTGCGGCTCGAAGCTGGCCACTTCGGCGCGGATCTGAGGTGCTGCCCGGAGCAGCGTCGCATGGCCGCCGCCAAGGGTGCGGATGCCATGGCGCAAGACCTCTGCCTCGGGATCAGCCTCCATACGCATCCAGACGAGACCGCCCTGCCAGTCGTAATAGGCGTCGATGCCGGCGCGGAGCCTGAGGCCCGCGACCAGCTTCCAGGCTTGCGACGGAGCCATGGACAGGCGCCAGAGCGGCCGGGCCGTGCCATCGGCATAGGGCATGACATCGCGGATTTCTGCCCAGAGCGCTTTGGTGTCTTCAGCGTCGAGACGGCTGACCGGGCCGAAACCAGCAACGGCGGCCATCAGCTTTTCGGCACGCACGGCTACCGAGGCTTCGAGCCCCTCCAGGCGCATGACCGTGGCCGCACCTTGAGGAAGCTTGCCGCCAATGAATCGGCCACGCACGCTTTCCGGCAGATGGGCCGCACCGGAGACCTCGACGGAGAGCGACAGGGCAGCGGCGAGCGCCTTCATCGCCTGTTCGTCTTCCAGGCCCGAGAGAACGATGGTGGTCGCCGTTTTCGGCACGGGCAGAACCTTGAAAGTGACTTCGGTGAGAAAGCCGAGCGTGCCGTGGGAGCCGGCGAGCAGCTTGACGAGATCGAGGCCCGTGACGTTCTTCATCACCTTGCCACCGGCCTTCACGACGTCCCCTGCCCCGTTGACGAAGCGCACACCGAGCAGATGGTCACGGGCGGCACCTGCCGTGAAGCGACGCGGACCGGAGCTGTTGACCGCAAACAGGCCGCCAATGGTGGGCGTGCCCGAGGTGCCCATGGCACCCCGATGGTCCATGGGTTCGAAGGCCATGCCTTGCCCGTTTTCGGCAAGGGCCGCCTCGATCTCCGCAACGGGTGTGCCGGCACGGGCCGTGATGACCATTTCGGCGGGATTGTATTCGACGATGCCGGTGAGGGCTGCGGAAGAGAGAGTGGCGTCTGCGGCTGTAGGATTGCCAAAGCCCGCACGGCTGCCACCGCCGCGGATGTGGAGCGGGGTCTTGCGGGAGGCATGATCGCGGATGACGTCGGCGGCTTCGATTTCGGTCGAGGGGTTCAGCATACTCGTCATCATCCTCTCCCCTCCAGCGGAAAGACCTTCGACGGATTGAGAATCCAGTCCGCATCGAAAGCCGAGCGCACGGCCATCTGCTGGTCAAGGTCGACTTGGGTGAACTGGTGCAGCATCAGGTCTCGCTTCTCAATGCCGACGCCGTGTTCGCCGGTGAGGCAACCGCCGGCGTCGACGCAGAGTTTGAGGATCTCCATGCCGGCGGCTTCGGCCTTCGCTGCGTCATCAGGGTCGTTGATGTTGTAGAGGATCAGCGGGTGCATATTGCCGTCACCGGCGTGGAAGACATTGGCGACGCGCAGGCCGTAGCGGTCGATGATCTCGGAAGTCTTGCGCAACACGTAAGCGAGCTGGCTGAGCGGCACGGTTCCGTCCATGCAGATATAGTCGGCGATGCGGCCGGTGGCGCCGAAGGCGGATTTGCGGCCTTTCCAGATGAGGGCGGCCTCATTGGCGGACTGGCTTTCTCGCACGGTCTTGACCCCATGGCGCTTGGCGATCTCGACGATGGCGGCCAGCATCGCGTCCATCTCGGCTTCGGAGCCCTCGACCTCGACGATCAGCAGGGCCTCCACGTCGAGCGGATATCCGGCCTTGGCGAAGGCCTCGCAGATCTCGATCGCGGGCTTGTCCATAAATTCGATGGCGACCGGAATGATGCCGGCGCCGATGACATCGGCGACGCAAGAGCCGGCTTCCTCGGCGCTGTCGAAACCGAAGAGCACGGGGCGCGCGCCTTCGGGTTTGGCGAGGAGGCGAACGGTGGCTTCGGTGACGATACCGAGCTGGCCCTCGGAGCCGCAGACGAGGCCGAGCAGGTCATAACCCTCGGCGTCCAGATGCTTGCCGCCGAGATCGACCACCGTGCCGTCGACGAGGACCAATTTCACGCCGAGCAGGTTGTTGGTGGTCACACCGTATTTCAAACAGTGGGCGCCGCCAGAATTCATGGCGATATTGCCGCCGATGGTGCAGGCGAGCTGCGAGCTTGGATCGGGAGCGTAGAAATAGCCGTCAGAGCCAACGGCATCCGATATCGCGAGATTGGTGACGCCGGCCTGAACGGTCGCGCAGCGATTGGCGTAGTCGACCTCAAGGATCCGGGTCATGGCGGAGAGGCCGAGCACGACGGCATCTTCCTGCGGAATGGCACCACCCGAGAGCGAGGTGCCAGCGCCACGGGGCACGACGGGGATGCCGTAGCGATGGCAGTATTTCATGACGGCGGCCACCTGGGCTGTCGTCTCGGGCAGGACGACCGCGAGCGGGCGGCGGCGATAGGCGATGAAGCCGTCGGTCTCGAAGGGGACGAGTGCGTTTCGCTCCTCGACGAGGCGCCCTTGCGGCACCAGCTCCTTCAAGTCGGCGAGGATCTCGGCGCGGCGCGACAGGACGTCGGGCCTCGGCGGCAGAAAGGCGATGGCTTCGCTCATGAAATGTCTCCCCTCTTTGCCCAGATCCTAGCTGCGCAGCGCCCGCCGCTCAACTGGTCTATTTTTATTACCACTAGGACTTTCGTGGAGCAAATGCTATGCACTTATGACCAAATCGGAAACAGTGGCGCTCACTCATGACCAATCTCGGTGATCTCGAAGTCTTCGTCCGTGTGATTGCGGCCGGCAGCATGTCGACCGCGGCACGCGACCTCGGTCTGTCGCCCGCCGTTGTGTCCAAACGCATTAAGCGGCTAGAGGACAAGCTCGGCACACGGCTCCTGCAGCGCACGACACGGCAGATCTCGCTGACGGAAGCCGGCCAGGGATTTCACGAGCGGGTGCTGACCGTGCTGGGCGGGCTGGAAGAGGCCGAAGCCTTCGCGTCGGGTCGCTCCTCGGAGGTCAACGGCACGCTGAAGATCTCGGCATCGACCTCGTTTGGCCGCATGCATGTGGCGCCGCACTTGAAGCCCTTCATGGAGGCGCATCCGGATCTCGCGATCCATCTGGTGCTGTCGGATGACTTCACCGACATCGTCGGCGGCGGCTTCGATCTCGCGATCCGCATCGCGGAGTTGAACGATTCGTCGCTCGTTGCGCGCAGGCTCGCACCGGTGCGCCGTGTGCTCTGCGCGGCTCCCAGCTATCTTGCTGCGCACGGGACGCCTGAAACCCTCGACGACCTGAAGAAGCATCGCTGCCTGCCAGCACACAATCACGATTCATGGCGCCTGGAAGGTCCGACCGGGCCGGTGACACTCAGGCCCGAGGGCATGCTGATCACGAATTCCAGCGAGGTGCTCCGCGAAGCAGTCATTGCGGGCCTCGGGATCGCGCTGCGCTCCACCTGGGATATCGGCGCGGAACTGAAGAGCGGCAAGCTGGTGCAGGTGCTGCCGCAGTATGAAAGCTCGCGTAACGTGGCCCTGTCGGCCGTCTATCCGAGCCGCCAGTTCCTGCCCGCAAAAGTACGGCTGTTCATCGACTATCTGGCGGAGCTTTACGGGCCGGTGCCTTATTGGGAGCGTTAGCACTAGCCCGATAGCCCGCCCGGCACCGAACTCCAGAACCCGTATTTCTTCGAATGATTGCGCCGCAGCTCCGCGAGGAAGGCGGCATGGGTCGAGAGGCCGTGGCCTTCAGGCAGGTTCGGCATGAGGCGCGCGAGCTCGCCGACGTAACGGCCAGCATGGGGATAGGCCACGCCGATGCCGCGCCTGAGGATATCTTCAACTAGTACACGGTAGAGCACGACGGCGGCCAGCGGCTCCTTTGCCGACAGCGCTTCGGCGGCTGGGGCGAGATCGTCGTAGTGGCGGCCTTCCCAATCATGCTGGTGGCGCAGGACGTGGGCGGCGGCAAGATCGAGACGCGGCCAGGCGAGGAAGAAATCAAGCGCGAGATAGATGTCCTCGTGCTCTTTCGCCAGCGCCAGTGCCCGGTCGAGCTCATCGAATTCGGCGAAATCGTCGAGCTTCGACAAATAGAGTTTCAGTACGGATGGATCGAGGGTTTCGCCGAATTCGCGCCAGCGCAGTTCCTGCGCGTCTTCGCGGCGCTTCAGCTTTTCGAGGATCTCGGCTTCCAGCAGACGGCGCTCATGGGCGCCATAATCCGGACCGACGGAGGCAAGAACTCCGTTGACCGGGATCAGGCGGACGCCACGCGGGCGCTCGCGCACCCATTCCAGCGCGGCCTCGAAACGACCGGCCTGATGCAGCAATTCGGCGACAGCGAGCGTATCGCGGCGGTTTTCGGGCTTCTGGCGTTCGAGCACCAGGAAATCGTCGATATCGCCCTGATGCAAAGCGAGCGACTGCAGGAGAGCCAACGCGCCGAGCTTCAGGGGTTCGGAGGGCAGGACTTCCGCCAGCACCGTTCGCCATGCCTTCGCGGCCGGGCCTGAGACGACGCCGGTCAGCGCACGCAGGAAACCGGTGTGCTCACCGTAGCGATCGCGCAACCGCAGGCGCTCGATATGCGGCACGAGAAGGACCTGCTCCTCGGCCCCAACTCCCTTGATGAGCTCAAGCGTGGCAATTTCTGTATCCTCGAAGACCTTCCAGAGACGGGCATTGTCGGTGGCCAAACGTGCGGAGACCGGAAAGCGCAGGCCGAGGAAACGAACAATACGCTCGGCTGCGGCCTGAGGATCGGCTGACCCAAGTTCGGAGAGGATGTTGCGGGCAAGGGCTGCAAATTCCCCGGCGAGATCACGGGCGCGTGCCTTGTTGATCCGCGTCGTCGCCTGGTCGATCGCATCGAGGCGCTTGTCGATCAGGCGGGCCATCTCATCCGGCCCGGTTTCGCCGGCGAGCGCCGTCTGGAGGCGTGCCTTCAGCGCCTTGTTGGCCGCGGATTCCTCCAAGAGGATATCGACCAGTTTCTCGAGCCCAAGGCCTGACAGCCCCTTCTTGTCGAGTTTCGCCTTGGTCTGCTTCGCCATTCTGCCTGTCATCCGCCGCTTGTCTGGGATCATATATCGATCCGCAGGGCGCGTCAGCAAGAGCTGATCAGCCTTGCCGTTCGTGGCTCCTACGGATCCGTCGAACCACCCACCAGACGCCAAGCACGGAGAGCGGCACCGAAATACCGGTGATGATGGCCGTGTCGAAGGGCAGGAGGTCGTGCGGGATGGCTTTGGCGGCATAACCGACGAGGCCGACGACATAGTAGGAGATGGCGGCGACCGAGAGGCCTTCGACGGTCTGCTGCAGGCGTAGCTGCATTTCGGCGCGGCTGTTCATGGCGGTCAGCAGGTCGGAATTCTGCCGTTCCAGCTCGACATCGATCCAGGACCGGACGAGAGCCGTCGCACGCGAGAGTTTCCGCGAGAGGTTGGCCTGACGTTCCTCGATCGACTGGCAGGTGCGCATGGCGGGCGCCAGGCGCCGTTCGAGGAAGGAGCCCAGCGTCTCGTGACCGGGCACCGGCGTTTCATCCAGCGTCTTGATACGCTCGCGCACGATGCCGTCATAGGCGCGGCTGGCCCCAAACCGATAGAGGCTCAAGGCGGCATTGGCCTCGAGTTCGGCGGCAAGGCGTGTGAGCTCGGAAAGCATCTCGTCGGATTCGTCGCGGGCGTGTGCCTTCATCCGCTGGGTGACGGCGGTCAGACCGTCCTCGATGCGACGGATCTCGGGCGAGAGTGTCTGGGCGAGCGGCAGGCCGAGCATGGCCATGGTGCGATAGGTTTCAATGTCGAGCAGGCGCTGGACCACGGCGCCGCGGCCAGCTTCGGTCATGCCTCTGTCAATGACAAGGATCTGGGTGAGGCCATGACCGTCCTGGCGAAAGTCAGTGAGCACAGCCGCCTGGCCGTTCTTCAACTCGCTATAGCAAAGGCTTGCCGGATCGAAGGCGGCATGGGCATCGGCGATTTCGGGACCATCAGGGCGAAGTTCGAGGCGGATCCCCGAAATCAGCGGACCGGGGGCGATGAAGCCGTCGCCGAAGGGATGGATCGGCACTTCGCCACCGAAGCTCTCCGGCAGCGGCCCATCCCAGAACCAGGTGGAAAACTCGGTATGCCTTTCCCAACGAAGCGTCCCCTGCCCCCAGGCGAGCGAATGATAGCGTCCATTTTTCTCCGGCGGGGCGACGCCGCGGGCGCGGGATAGTTCGGAAATGGCCGCGTGATGCACGGCCGAACCGCCATCCATCATGAAGGCAAGTTGGAAGATGACCCGGCCGGATTTGACCAGCGCATAGGGTCTGGCATGGATTTCTCCGAGCGCCAGCGCCCGCTCCGGCGCCATTGGAAATGCAAAATCACCCTTTGCCACGCCGACCGTCTCCCTTGCCCTATCGCAAGCTAGCAGTGCGCTCGCGTCAGCGCAAAGGTGCAAACGTCACAGCCCCGCTTTCGACGAATTGCGCAGCAGTCAACTGGACAACAAAGTTGACCACTTGTCATTCCGCTTGCTATGAAACGGCATGGAGAGGGTAATGATCGAGAGCGACCAGACACTGTTTTCCGGCGTCAGCCACAGCCGCACCGCCGACGAGGTGGTGCAGCAGATCGAGCTTTTGATCCTCGACGGCGTGTTGCGTGATGGTGACCGGCTGCCGGGCGAGCGGGAATTGTCCCAGTCGCTCGAGGTGTCGCGGCCAATCCTTCGCGATGCGCTCAAGGAGCTGGAAAACCGGGGACTGCTGATCAGCCATCATGGCGGCGGCACCTTCGTTGCCGACATCATCGGCCAGGTGTTTTCCAAGCCGATCACCGATCTCATTTCTCGGCATGCCCGCGCCACGCGCGACTATCTCGAATATCGCCGTGAACTCGAGGGCCTGACGGCAGAGTTGGCGGCCCAGCGGGCGACGGAGACCGACAAGGCGCTGTTGTCCCGGATCATCGAGGACATGCGTCACGCCCACGGGACCCAGGAGCCGGAAGACGAACTCGCGGCCGACGTGGAATTCCACAATGCCGTCGGCGAAGCGGCGCACAACATCATTCTCCTGCACACCATGCGGGCCTGCTACCGGCTCCTGTCGGAGGGCATCTTCTTCAACCGCAAGGCCGTCTTTTCGCTGCCCAATGCGCGGGAGAGGCTTCTTGATCAGCATGTGGCGATCCATGACGCAATCCTCGCCGGCGATCCGGAAGCGGCCAAGGCTGCAGCCCAGGCGCATATCGATTTCGTCATGCGGGCGGCCGACGAAAGCGCGCGAGCCGGCGAATGGGGACGGGTCGCGAAACTCAGGCTTATCCGGCGCGACGGCGGTCGCACGGGCCGTACCGCTAACCTTTCGAAAACGGAGACAAAAGCGTGAGCCAAGCCCAAATCCGGCCGAAGGTCGGCCTCTTCGCGACCTGTCTTGTGGACCTCTTCCGGCCGAGCGTCGGCTTTTCTGCGGCAAAGCTGATCGAGGATGCCGGCTGCGACGTGCACGTGCCGATCGCCCAGACCTGTTGCGGTCAACCGGCCTACAATTCCGGTGACACCAAGGATACGCGTGATCTGGCAAAGCAGGTGATCGAGCAGTTCGAAGGCTTCGACTATGTCGTTCTCCCCTCCGGGTCCTGCGGGGCCATGCTGAAGATGCATTATCCCGAGCTCTTCAAGGGCGATCCGCTCTGGGAGGAGCGCTGTCGGCGCTTCTCGGACAAGGTGTTCGAGCTCGTTTCCTTTCTCACTGATGTCAGAGGGATGACCGAGGTCAAGGTCCAGCTCGGCAAGAGCGTGACCTATCACGACAGCTGTTCTGGCCTCAGGGAACTCGGCATCGCAAAGCAACCGCGCGCGCTTCTGTCCAGCGTCGAGGGGCTGGAACTGAAAGAGATGACAGGCTCGGATGTCTGCTGTGGCTTCGGCGGCACCTTCTGCGTCAAATATCCCGATATCTCAGGCAAGATCGTGTCGAAGAAGACGGCGATGATTGGGGAGACCGGCGCCGATCTGCTGCTCGCCGGCGACATGGGCTGTCTGATGAACATGGCGGGCAAGCTCAAGCGCGAGGGCTCGACCATCGAGGTTCGGCACGTCGCGGAAGTGCTGGCCGGGATGACCGACAGCCGGCCGATTGCCGGCAGCGGCAAGTAACGGACACCAAGGGAGGAGGAAGGCATGCAATTCACCGCCCCGCAGTTCAAGGACAATGCAGCCCGAGCGCTGGCCGACGGCCAGTTGCAGAAGGCGCTGACAAATGTCGAGAAGGGTTTCATCGCCAAGCGTGCGGCCGCAGTCGCTGCCCTTCCCGAATTCGACGCCCTGCGTGACAAGGGCCGCGAGATCAAGAACCACACGCTCGCCCATCTCGACCTCTATCTCGAAGCCTATGAGCACAAGGTGACGGAATCCGGCGGCCATGTGCACTGGGCCGAGAGCGCCGAGGATGCGCGCCAGCTGGTGCTCGACATCTGCCGGCGGGTCGGGGCAAAGACCGTGACCAAGGGCAAATCGATGATCACGGAGGAGATCAATCTCAACGACTTCCTCTCCGAACATGCGATCGAACCGGTCGAGACTGATCTCGGTGAATACATCATCCAGCTTCGCGGCGAGCATCCGAGCCATATCATTGCGCCTGCGGTGCATCTCAACAAGGAGCAGGTGGAAGAGGATTTCCGCCGGGTGCACACGCATCTCGACCCGAAGCGCGACCTCACAGCACCGGAAACGCTTTTGTCCGAAGCGCGGCAGGTGCTGCGCAAGCGTTACTTCCAGGCAGATGTCGGGATCACCGGCGCCAACTTCCTGATCGCCGAGACCGGCACCTCCGTGATCGTCACCAACGAGGGCAATGGCGACCTGACACAATCGCTGCCGAAGGTGCACATCGTCGTCGCCTCGATCGAGAAGCTGGTGCCGACGCTTGAAGACTGTTCGCAGATCCTCAGGCTTCTCGCCCGCTCGGCGACCGGCCAGGACATTTCCGTCTATACGACCTTTTCCACCGGGCCGCGCCGGGCCGAAGATCCTGATGGGCCGGAGGAGTATCACGTCATCCTGCTCGACAACGGCCGTACCGCCATGCTCGGCAGCGAGTTCCAGGACATGTTGCGCTGTATCCGCTGCGGCGCCTGCATGAACCACTGTCCAGTCTACCACGCCGTCGGCGGCCATGCCTATGGCTCGGTCTATCCGGGGCCGATGGGCGCTGTTCTCACACCGTCTCTTTTCGGTGTCGACATTTCAGGCCATCTGCCGAATGCCTCGACCTTTTGCGGGCGCTGCGAGAGCGTCTGCCCCATGCACATCCCGCTGCCGAAGATGATGCGGCACTGGCGCGAGCGCGAGTTCGAGAAACATCTGAACCCGGCCACGGCGCGCTACGGGCTGGGTGTCTGGGCCGTCTTTGCCAAGCGACCGAAGCTCTATCGTATGGCGACATCGATCGGCGCGCGTATGCTGAGCTTGATCGGCGGCAGTCGGGGACGCATCGCGTCCCTGCCCTTTGCCTCGGGCTGGACCGACATTCGCGATCTGCCGGCACCGGAGGGGCAGACCTTTGCCCAGCAATGGGCCGCACGCCAGAAGCAGGGAGCCTGAACCATGGACAGCCGCCAGGCCATTCTTTCCCGCATCCGCACCTCGCTGAAAGCGACCGGAGGCGACGGCGAGCGAGCAGCAGTCGTAGCAAATCGCCTTGTCGAGCGCCCGCAAGGAATCATTCCGAAGCGCGGCCAGCTTCCGGCCGATGAGCGGCTCGCCCTCTTCATCGCCATGGCGGAAAAATACAATGCGACGACGGAGCGGCTCGGGACATCCGGCAGCCTGCCGGCTGCCGTCGCGGAGTATCTGAAGCAGCGCAACCTGCCGGCCTCCATCCGCATCGGTGGCGATCCCCGTTTGACATCACTTTCCTGGCAAACAGCCGGCACGCTGGAGGTCCGATCTGGCGCGTCCGACGGCAATGACCTTGTCGCGGTCAGTCATGCCTTCGGCGGGATCGCCGAGACGGGTACGCTCTGCGTTCTCTCTGGGCCCGACAACCCGGTGACACTCAACTTCCTGCCCGACCATCACATCGTCGTCGTCGAGGCGGCCGCGATTGTCGGGGATATGGAAAGCCTCTGGGCGAACCTCCGGAAGGGTCAGGGCGAGACGATGCCGCGCACGGTGAACATGATCACCGGGCCGTCTCGCTCTGCCGATATCGAACAGACATTGCTGCTGGGTGCCCACGGCCCACGGGCACTCCATATCGTCATCGTCGGGACGACGGCGTGAGCGCTTGCGAAGGCCCGGACGTAAAGGTTCCGGGTCATCGCGAAAATTTCATCTAAAAAACGAAACAATTTCCGACCTAGTGCGTTACTATTCCCGCTTCTTAAGAACGAAATTTTCAGAAGGTGGGGATTATGGCACTTCAAACGGATCCGCATGAGACGCCGCGCATCGCGCTCGTCTCAACGCATGGCTACGTCGCAGCCCAGCCGCCACTCGGAGCCGCCGATACCGGCGGCCAGGTGGTCTATGTTCTCGAACTTGCAAAGAAACTCGCCCAGCTCGGCCACAAGGTCGATATCTTCACCCGCCGCTTTGAAGACCAGCCTGAGATCGACGAGGTGGACGAAAACGTGCGCGTCGTGCGCATTCCCTGTGGCGGACGGGATTTCATTCCCAAGGAATATCTGCACCGGCATCTGACCGAATGGAACGAGAAGGCCCTGCGCTGGATCAAGCGCGAGGGACTGACCTATCTCTTCATCAACAGCCACTACTGGGATGCCGGCGTTGCCGGACAGCGCCTGTCAGAAGCGCTTCGCGTGCCGCATATCCACACGCCGCATTCGCTTGGGATGTGGAAAAAGCGGCAGATGGAAACCGACTATCCGGAGCGCGCCGACAGGTTCGACGAGGAATTCAACTTCAAGGAACGCATCCAGCACGAGTTGATCGTCTATCGCAGCTGCCAGCTGGTGATTGCCACCACGCCGATCCAGCTGGACATGCTGACCGAGGATTATGGACTGGCACGCAATCGCGTGCACATGATCCCGCCTGGCTATGACGACAATCGCTTCTATCCGGTCTCGGAATCCTCTCGGCAGATGGTGCGCCAACGCTTCGGCTTCGAAGGCAAAACGGTTCTGGCACTCGGGCGACTGGCAACCAACAAGGGCTATGATCTCCTGATCGACGGCTTTGCCGTCATGGCGGAGCGCGTGCCGGACGCGCGGTTGCGGCTGGCGCTCGGTGGGGAAAGCCTCGATGCGCAGGAAGAGACGATCCTTGCCCAGCTCAAGCAGCAGGTGACCGATCTCGGCATCTCAGACAAGGTAGAATTCTCAGGCTTCATTCCCGACGAAGACCTGCCTGACATGTATCGCGCCGCCGATCTCTTCGTGCTCTCCAGTCGCTACGAGCCCTTCGGCATGACGGCCATCGAGGCCATGGCGAGCGGCACGCCGACGATCGTCACCATCCATGGCGGCCTCTTCCGCGCCGTCAGTTATGGTCGTCATGCGCTGTTTGCCGACCCCTTCGACAAATATGATCTCGGCATCACCATGATGAAGCCCTTCAAGCATCCGAGGCTTTACGGGCGATTGTCGCGCATGGGTGCGCACAAGGCTCGCAGTCTTTTCACCTGGACCGGGATCGCTCAGCAACTCGTGGCTCTTGTGGAAGGCCGTCCGGTGGCGCAAGCTCTTGAAGAAAGCGACTGGGCAGAACCATGGAACGACGGGGATTGAAACCGATCCGGCTCTTTTCGTCCGATCTCGACGGGACGCTCGCGGGGGACCGCGATGCGTCAGTCGAGTTCGCGCGGCTGTGGCAGACCTTGCCGGACGGCGAGCGACCGCTGTTGGTCTACAACAGTGGCCGCCTGATCGAGGACATCATGGAATTCACATGGGAACAAGGTTTGCCGCAAGCCGATTTTCTGATCGGCGGCGTCGGCACCATGGTGCATTCGTATGACCATCCTCATCTGTCGGACCAGTATACGGCGCTGATCGCTGATGGCTTCGATGTCGACCTGATCGAGGCGGAACTCGTGATGATGGAGCGGCTGACGCGGCAACCGGCACAATATCAGCATGACTACAAGTCGAGCTGGTATCTTCATGATGCGACGGCGCAGGATATTCTGGAACTGGAACAGATGCTCGCCAGTTCTGGTCATCGAGCACGGGTCATCTATTCCAGCGCCCGCGATCTCGACGTTCTGCCTGATGTCGCCGACAAGGGAAAGGCGCTCACCTGGCTCTGCGGCGAGCTTGAGATCGGCCTGGACGAGGTGGTGGTTGCGGGCGACACCGGCAATGACAGGGCGATGTTCGAGCTCGATGGCGTGCGCGGCATCATGCCGGGCAATGCGCTTCCCGAACTCGTCAGCCTCGCGCAGGCACGGCCGGGCATGATCGCCACTCAAGGGACCGCGGCCCGCGGCGTGATTGACGGGCTGAAGGAATTCGGCGTGTTTGCGACGTCGAAAGACAACTAGATGTCGGCAAATGCGACTTTCGAGTACCGAATGTCGCATTGAATCGAACACATGGCGCCTACACCTGATAGGCAGCGATAACCATCGTGTGAAAAGCGTATCATCCGCGCAAGATTGGCCGCAAGCGCGCGGCGTTTTGGCGTAGTCTTAAAAACGAATCGAGGTGCAAGTTCATTGGGTATCATTGGCCGTATCACATCTGACCTCAGGCTCATGCTGCAGCGTCCGCCGCGGCAGCAGTTTGCTGCGATCTGTCACCGGACGCGCAAGAAGACCGGCGAGCTCGAGGTGCTGCTGATCACAAGCCGGGATACCGGGCGTTGGGTCATTCCGAAGGGTTGGCACATGCCGGGCAAGCAGCCCCATGCCATCGCCGAGCGAGAGGCCTTTGAAGAGGCTGGCGTCAAGGGCAAGGCGGGCATCGAGCCCGTCGGCTATTATACCTACATGAAGAAGATGCGTGGCGGGCACAAGGTGCCGACCCGCGTTCAGGTCCACGCGCTCGACGTGAAAGGCTTCGTCAAGGAGTTCCCCGAGAAGGGCGTTCGTCGTCTCGAGTGGGTCAGTTGCGCGGAAGCAGCCACCCGCGTCGAGGAACAGGAACTCAAGTCACTGTTCCTGGAATTCCCGAAGCTGACACAAATGCCCGCGCCAATCCCAGAAAAGGCTGCAAAACGGGCCTGAAAGCGACTGTCACAAAACTGTCATATTGCAGCGCAGCCCCTTTGTCGCTAGGGGCTTCTGCGACCCGATGAGATATGCCGTGACGTGCCTGTGGCCCACGGACTATGCGTCATCATCTGCCGCTACAACAAGAGAATGAGGAAACCGGACAGGGACCCTCTTCCGGAGACACCCGCCATGGGCAAGCCAAAGCCAAAACTCGTGAAGCCGACGCTCGACAAGGATCTCGACAAGATCGCCCATGTCGAGGAAGCGGCGCAGCACGTCTCACGAGGTTTTGCACCGCTTGGCATCGCGCTTATCTTCATGGTGCTCGCCACCGTGTTTGCCGGAGCGCTCGCCATGGACCGGCCGGGCGCGTGGATCATCGTCGCTGCGGCCGCGATCGGCGCCTATATGGCGATGAATATCGGCGCCAATGATGTGACCAACAATGTCGGACCTGCCGTTGGATCACGCGCCATGACCATGGGCGTGGCTCTGACCATCGCCGTGATCTTCGAAACGGCAGGGGCGCTGATTGCCGGCGGTGACGTCGTGTCAACGATCTCACGCGGGATCGTGGATCCGGCCAAGATGCCGAGTGCCGATGTCTTCATCTGGGCGATGATGGCGTCGCTGCTCTCCTCGGCGCTCTGGGTCAACCTTGCGACCTGGATCGGCGCACCTGTATCCACGACCCATGCCGTGGTGGGCGGCGTGCTGGGCGCAGGTGTCGCGGCAGCGGGCATGTCTGCCGTCGACTGGGGCGTCATGGGCGGCATCGCGGCAAGCTGGGTCGTTTCGCCTATCCTCGGCGGTGTGATCGCGGCGCTCTTCCTCGCCTTCATCAAGGAATTCATCGTCTACCGCGAGGACAAGATCTTGGCGGCACAACGCTGGGTGCCCTTGCTGATCGGAATCATGACCGGCTCCTTCACTGCCTATCTGGCGCTCAAGGGCCTCAACAAGCTCATTTCCATCAGCCTGTTGCAGGCCTGCCTGATCGGCCTTGCCTTCGGCTTCCTGTCGTGGTGGCTCAGCGTGCCGCTGATCCGCAGACAGTCGCGCGGGCTGGAGAACCGAAACCAGTCGCTGCGCAAGCTCTTCCAGCTGCCGCTGATCTTCGCAGCTGCCCTGCTTTCCTTTGCCCATGGCGCCAATGACGTGGCGAACGCCATCGGTCCGCTGTCTGCCATCGTGCATGCCGCGCAGGACAGCGAGATTTCCGGGCAGGTCACAGTGCCTTTCTGGGTTATGATCATCGGTGCTGCCGGCATTTCGCTGGGACTTCTGCTCTTCGGTCCGCGCCTGATCCGGCTCGTCGGCGAACAGATCACCAAGCTCAACCCGATGCGCGCCTTCTGCGTCTCGCTTTCGGCAGCCATCACCGTCATCGTCGCCTCCGCGCTTGGCTTGCCCGTCAGCTCCACGCACATCGCCGTCGGTGCCGTGTTCGGTGTCGGCTTCTTCCGTGAGTGGTACACGCGCAATTCCAAGCGGCGCATGGAATATATGCGCAACAAGGCCGAGCGCTTTGTGATCGAGCCGAAGCCGGAGCGCAATCCGGAAGAGATCCGCCGTCGCTATCTGGTGCGCCGCTCACACTTCATGACGATCGTGGCGGCGTGGATCATCACCGTTCCGGCATCTGCCGGCCTTGCAGCCGTGCTGTATTGGGTTATGTCTCTGATCGCTCTTTGATCCCGGAGACGAGACCATCATGCGTGCCAATTACCGGATGCAGCGGCTCTACGTGACCGCCGACCTTGCTCTTGCCCAAGCCTTCGAGGCGACCGCGGAGCAGTTCAACTACCTCGCCAATGTGCTTCGTTTCGAAGAGGGTGCCGAATTGCTCGTCTTCAACGGACGGCATGGCGAGTGGAAGGCGCGCGTGCATTTTCCGACACGCAAAAAGATCATGATCACGCCGGCCGAAGAGACGCGTCCGCAGCCTGATGATTGCGATCTGCATTTCCTGTTTGCGCCGCTCAAGGTCGGTCGTATGGACTATCTGGTGCAGAAGGCAGTCGAGATGGGCGCCGGCATCCTGCAGCCGGTGATGACGCAACACGTCCAGGGCAAGATCGGCAATATCGATCGCCTGCAGGCGAATGCCGTGGAAGCTGCCGAGCAATGCGGTGTGCTTGCCATTCCGAAGGTCACCGAGCCGGTGAAGCTTCGCGACCTCCTCGAGCGCTGGCCCGCAGAACGCCGGATCATCTATTGCGACGAAGACAGCACCACGCAAAATCCCCTGCCCGCGCTGTCGCGGATCGAGGAAAAGTCGCTCGCGCTTCTGGTCGGTCCAGAGGGCGGCTTCTCCGACGAGGAGCGTCAGTTGCTGAGGTCCCTGCCCTTCGTGACGGCCATTCCGCTCGGACCCCGCATCCTCAGAGCCGACACGGCCGCAGTCGCCGCAATGGCCGTCGTGCAGGCCGCCATCGGCGACTGGCGCTAAGCTTTATTTCCGCTTCACTTCGTTCCAGTTTTTTGAGCCGAGCATGAGAGATTTTCACTTGCACGGCACAGAAATCCGGTTCAATCAGCCTCAGTGATGGGCTCAACTGTGCCCACCGACGACGCCCAGCAAGGTAGCTTCCATGGCCCGTGACACGACCGACCAGACCCCTCTCGGCACTCTCGACGATATGGCGGCCTATATGGCCGAAGGGTCGAAGCCGAAGGACCAGTTCCGGATCGGCACCGAGCACGAGAAGTTCGCCTTCTTCCGGGCCGACAACAGGCCCGTTCCCTATCATGGGGAAGCCAGCATCTCGGCGCTCCTCAAGGGCATGCAGTCCAAGCTCGGCTGGGAGCCGATCATGGACGGCGATAACATCATCGGGCTCGGCGAGCAGCATGGCATGGGCGCAATCTCGATCGAACCGGGCGGCCAGTTCGAGCTTTCCGGTGCACCCGTGGAAACGCTGCACCAGACCTGCAAGGAATCGAACCAGCATCTCGCGGTGCTGCGGGAAATCGCGGAGCCGATGGGCATCCGCTTCCTCGGGATCGGTGGCAGCCCGAAATGGACGTTGGCCGAGACGCCGCGCATGCCGAAGTCACGCTACGACATCATGACCCGCTACATGCCGAAGGTCGGCAGCCAGGGGCTGGACATGATGTACCGGACCTGCACGATCCAGGTGAATCTCGACTTCTCCTCGGAAGCCGACATGCGGCAGAAGATGCGGGTGTCGATGAAGCTGCAGTCGCTGGCAACCGCGCTGTTCGCCTCCTCGCCGTTTACGGAAGGCAAGCCGAACGGGCTTCTCTCCTGGCGGGGCGACATCTGGCGCGACACCGACAATCGCCGCGCCGGCGTGCTGCCCTTCACCTTCTCGAAGGACTTCTCGTTCGGCGATTACGTCGCCTGGGCCATCGATGCCCCGATGTATTTCATCGTGCGCGACGGGCGCTACCACGACTGCACCCACATCACCTTCCGCCAGTTCATGGACGGCGCACTCAAGGGCGAAGTCGCCGACTGGGCGCCGCAACTGGGCGACTGGACCAACCACCTCTCCACCCTCTTCCCCGACGTGCGCCTGAAGCGCTTCCTCGAAATGCGTGGCGCCGACGGTGGCCCGTGGCGGCGCATCTGCGCGCTGCCGGCGCTCTGGGTCGGCCTGCTCTACGATGATACGGCGCTGGCTGCGGCCGATGATCTGACTGCCGACTGGACCGTCGAGGACGTGATTGCCATGCGCGATGCGGTTCCGGTCCAGGGGCTCAAGGCTTCGGTCGCGGGGCGCCCGCTGATGGAGGTAGCACGCGAAGTCGTCGAAATGTCACGCGCGGGGCTAAAGGCGCGCGGCCAATTGAATTCCGAAGGCCAGGACGAGACGGTGTTCCTAAACACACTGGACGAGGTTCTTGCCAAGCGGATGACGCTGGC
Source organism: Agrobacterium sp. MA01 (assembly GCF_009650195.1). Classification (NCBI taxonomy): domain Bacteria; kingdom Pseudomonadati; phylum Pseudomonadota; class Alphaproteobacteria; order Hyphomicrobiales; family Rhizobiaceae; genus Agrobacterium; species Agrobacterium sp. MA01. The sequence continues at coordinate 604,055 of NZ_CP045854.1, read as the reverse complement.
CGATGACATGCTGGCTCTCTACCACGGACGCTGGAACGGGTCGGTCGAGCCGGTATTCGAAGACTATCAGTACTGAGCAAGCGGTCGCGCCGCGCCTGGCATTGAGCCATCCGTCAAAAAGCGGTTTGCCTGATGGCCATTCCGGATATAGTGCTGAATCAACTGCACGCATCCGGGGAGAAATGCCATGCTGCCACTGTTCGACATGATGATGCAGGCGCAGAACGGCATGGCGATGGACGCCATGGCCAAACAATATGGTCTGGCGCAGGAACAGGCCGCCAAGGCAGTTGCCGCGCTGATGCCGGCCTTCGCCTCGGGCTTCAAGCGCAACACCACCAATCCTTACGATTTCTCGGCCCTCGTCCAGGCCATGACTTCGGGCAACTATGCCAAATATTTCGAGGACATGAGCTCGGCCTTCACGCCACAGGGCATCGCCGACGGCAATCAGGTTCTGCAGCAACTCTTCGGCTCCAAGGAAGTGTCGCGGGCCATCGCCGCGCAGGCCGCCCAACTGACGGGCGTTGGGCAGGACATCCTGAAACAGATGATGCCTGTCATGGCGGATACATTGATGGGTGGACTCTTCAAACAGACCACCGGGCAGTTCTCTGGCGCCAATGCCTTTGCCGGAACACCGATGGGCGCGATGATGCAGCAATGGCTGGAAAATACCGGGCTGCAGCCGAAGCCTCAGCCCCAACCGGCGGCAATGGCAGCGGCGATGTTCGACAATCCATTCATGCGCGCCTTCCAGGACATGATGGGCGGACAGAAGAAGCCGGAACCACAGGCAGCGGCCAACCCCTTCATCGACAACCCCTTCACCAAGGCCTTCCAGGACATGGCGGCCGCCTATACTGCGCAAATGACCGGGCAACCGACTGAGGCAGTGAAAGCTCAGCCAGAGCCGGCAAAGGCTCCGGAGAAGGAAGCGCAGGAAAGCTTTGCGGCCATGGTCAACACCATGTTCGACAGCGGGCTTGAAGTGCAGAAGAGCTACCAGAAGAGCATGGAGCAGATCTTCGACACCTATCTTTCCGCTTCGCGCAAGGAAACGCCCGAGCGTTCCGATCAGGCTCCGGTCGACAAGGCCTGAGCGGCCGAAGCATCGCAGGCAAACGAAAACGGCGCGGTTTCCCGCGCCGTTGTGCATTTTAGCTGTTGTAGCGGCTCAGAATTCTTCCCATTCGCCGTCCGGCTTGCCGTCCTTCGCCTGGTTCAGCTTGGCGCCAAGGCCGATCGAGATCTTGTCCATCAGCGAGCGCGCCGGAGAGGCAACGGCACGGCTTCCGGCTTCTGCCGGTGCCACCTTCGGCTTGAGGAAAGATCGCGTTGCGGGTTTCGCCGCGCTTCCGGCAACAGGCGCCGGCTGCGGCGCTGACGGCGGAACAGGGCGGCCGAAGCTCGTGTCGCGCTGGTCGGCAAAGCGGTTCTGAATGGTCGTGGCATTTGCTTCGAGGGTGAACTGCCCCACGAGACCGGAGAGCATCTCGGCATCACGGGTCAGCCCCGCCATGTCGGCATTGGTCTGCTCAGCCGCCCGTGCGTTCTGCTGGGTGACGTTCTCCATGCGGGCAACCGCATCATTGATCTCGTTGAGGCTTGCCGACTGCTGCTTGGCAGCCGAGGCGATCGAGTGGATGTGATCGCCGATCTGCACCACCTGGCCTGCGATCGAGGAAAGCACAGTGCCAGTCTCGCGAACCATTCCGACCCCGGTTGCCACTTCCTCACCCGATTTGGTGATCAGCGCCTTGATGTCCTTGGCTGCGGTCGCCGAACGCTGCGCGAGTTCGCGGACCTCCTGGGCAACGACGGCAAAGCCCTTCCCGGCTTCGCCGGCACGGGCTGCCTCGACACCTGCGTTCAGGGCCAGCAGATTGGTCTGGAAGGCGATCTCGTCGATGACGTTGATGATCTTGGAGATCTCGCTTGAGGCATTCTCGATGCGCTGCATGGCATCGACGGCGCCGCCGACGATTTCGCCCGAGCGGTCGGAATTGGCACGCGCTTCGCGGGCGAGACGCGAGGCATTCTCAGCGCGTTCCGACGAATGGCGGATCGCATCCATGATCTGCCGGATCGCGGTCGAGGTCTCGACCAGGGCGGCGGCCTGCTGTTCGGTGCGCTGGCTGAGGTCGGCTGTGGACGAGCTGACGGTGCTGCTCTTGCGGTTGATCTCGATGACGTTGCCGTGCACGGCGGCAACGGTGCCCGACAAGCGTTCGAGCGAGGCATTGAAGTCGAGACGCAAGCGGTCAAGATTGCCGGCGAGCGGCTTGCGGATCGTGCCGGTCAGATCACCATTGGCCAGACGCTGCAGCCCTGCTCCGAGCACGTCGATCGCTTCGGTCAGCTCTGCCTGGGCGGCGGCACGTTCTGCCTCGCGCTGGTGACGCTCGCTTTCGGTGGCCGTGCGCCGGCTTTCGTTTTCCGCCTCGAGTTGGCGCTTGTCGATCTCGGCCTGACGGAAAACGGCGACTGACCGCACCATGTCGCCGATCTCGTCGGAGCGGTCGATGCCCTTGAGGTCGATACCGGTATTGCCGTCGGCAAGCTGCCCCATGGAGGTGACCAGCTCGGAAATCGGACGGGTGAGGCTGCGGGAGAAGATGAAGCCGACGAGCGAGCCGACCAGCACGAGCACCGCACCGATGCCGACTGATTTCAGGCCCGCGGTGACCAGCTGCGCGGCGACTTCGTCCTCGCCGATGAGCGCCACGACGGACCAGCGGACATCGCCGAAATCGAGCGGCACGACGGCGGCATAGCTCGTCATGTCGCGATAGCCGGTGATGTCGCCGCTCGCATCCTGGCCACTGATGGCACTGGCCACCATCGACGATGACAGGCTCACCTTCAAACTCTCGACGTCTGCCGTCCGAGGGCTATCCGAAACCAGCATGCCGGACTTGTCGACCAGCACCGTTTCCCCGGTCTGACCGAGGCCTCGGGTATTGGCAAAGATGGTGTTCAGCTGATCGTTCGGCAGCTGGTAGGCAAGCACACCGAGCTTGCGCTCGTTCATGATGATGGGAACAGCGACGAAGGCCGCCGGCGCGCCAGCAGAAGGCTCGTAGGCCTCGAATTCCGAATTAGCAAAACTCTCGGGATCGTCGCTCGCGATCGCCTTCTTGAAGACCTGTGCGAGGCCTGTATCCTTGTAGGGGCCATTAAGAAGGTTGGTACCGAAGTCGCGCTCCTTCATGACGGTGTAGACGATGTTGCCGTCCGCATCGATGAGGAAGATGTCGTAATAACCCTGCGCCTTAAGATGCTTGAGGAAGGTCGCGTGCCCCTGGCGGTGGGCGCGGTCGTAGCTGTCCTTCTTCGCGCTGTCGAGATTGTACTTCTCACCGACTGGGTTCGGGTTTTCGTCGATGTAGCGCCTCTGCAGTTCGCCGGCCGGATCGTCACCCAGCTTGGTCCAGGCACCGGTGATGCCGAACAGCGCCTGCTGGGTCATCATGTCGGCGGCGGTACCACGGGCATCGAGCCTGATGGCTTCGAGGAAGCGGCGTGCCTCGTTGCGGCGACCGTCGGCTGTCGCCTCCAGCTTCTGGTAGACCTGCTCATCGAGGATGCGGCTTTGCTGAACCAGACCGATGGCCACGGAGGCACTCAGGATCACGAGGGCAAACAGCGTGGCGGCCAGGGGCAGCTTGGTCGATATACGCATGAGGGGTCTCCGAAAAAGGTAGCACGTCAGGCATTTTCATCGCTGACATACGCTCGTTAGCAACAGGTTACTTCCGGTCGCTTTTCCCCTCGTATTTCACACCCTTCATAGTTATTTTAGCGTTTACAAAAAAGCCCGGTCCAGAATAATCGGACCGGGCAAGAGGCAGGGCTATTGGCTATCACCCTGCGGGGTTGGATCAGAGTGTCTCAATCGGTCTTGTGACCGCGAAGGGATCGCTCGGCGCGGCGGCGCGCCAGGCGGGTCAGCTGCTGCGAAGGATCGTCAGCATAGCCGTGTCCACGCAGCACATCCTGGACATCACCCCGGCTGAGGCCGAGGTCGTTCAGAAGGCGCTCGTCGAGATCGGCGAGTCTGTTCGCGGCAAGTCGGTTGCGCACGCCCACGCGAAGGGATCCGATCCAGGCCTGAAGGCGGAACAGACGCGCGGCAAGCGTCCGGGCCGGCCGGTCAACGGCGAGGTCGAGGTCAAAGTCGAGGATCCGATCGTTCGTGCGCATGGCTATTTCCTTTCAGCGGGCACGAGAAATTGCTCCCGTCCGCGAGAAAGCGGACAGGCGACGAGGGTTGGAAGTGGATGCTTGGCCGGAGACCGGTCGGTGAGGATTACGATCATGAAGATGCCGAAAGGATATTGATCAGTCCAACGAATGTTTCTAATGGTAGCCATCAACCCTTCTGATGGATCACTCTCATGTCGGCTCCCCTCGATATCGATCAGTTGCAGACCTTTATTGCCATCGTCGATACCGGCAGCTTCACCAAGGCTGCTGGGCGTGTTTTCAAGACACAATCCGCCGTTTCCATGCAGATGCGCCGCCTGGAAGAACGGGTCGGAAAGCAGCTGTTCATCAAGGACGGCCGGGGCAACCGGCTCACAGCCGATGGCGACAAGCTGCTGAATTACGCGCGGCGCATCATCCGGCTGAATTCCGAGGCGATCGCGGCCTTCGACGACAACAGGCTCGAGGGAACGCTGCGGATCGGCACGCCGGACGACTATGCCGACCGCTACATGCCCGAGATCATCGGTCGCTTCGCCAAGACCCATCCGAATGTAGAGCTCTACATCGTCTGCGAGCCCTCCATGGATCTCGCTGACAAGATGGGCAAGGGCGAACTCGATATCGCGCTCGTCACGCACAATCCGCTGCTCAGACAGTCCGATGTCGTGCGAACCGAACCGCTCTGCTGGGTGGGATCGGCCAATCATCCGCTGAAGGATGATGCGCCCGTGCCACTCGCGGTCGGACGACGCGACTGCCAGTGGCGGCAGCTCGCCTGCTCGGCGCTGGATGCGGATGGTCGTGACTATCAGATCCTGTTCACCAGCTGGTCTTCGACGGTCGTCGCGGCAGCGGTGCTCGCCGGCATGGCGGTGTCGATCCTGCCGGAATCGGCCCTGCGAACAGGCATGAAGGTCCTGACGGCCAATGACGGCTTCCCGCCGCTGCCGCCGGTGCAGATCGGCCTGATGAAGCGGCCAGGGCTTTCGACCTCGCTCGTCAATGCGATCACAGACCACATCACTGCCTGCCTGGACAACATTACGCCGGCACAGGTCGAAGACGACATGGACGGCGAGCCGAAGACCTATTCGCGCTACTATCCACGGCTGCGCGCCGGCAACATGATCCCCGGCTGGTGAGGCGGATCAGAAGGCGAAGATGCTGCCGCGTACGATGCGGCGCCACTGGTCGAGGTGAACCCGGGCGACTTCGTCCGGCTGCTGGGTGGTGAAGCGAATGACCTCGCCGGTTGCAAGGATCATCAGCTTGATGTTGACCCGGAAACGCTCGAATTCGCTTTGCGGGACGAGATGGGCCAGATCGCGGTAGAAGCTTGCGATGAGCTGTTCGTGGAATTCGTTCGACAACTGGGAAAGGTCCTTGTTGACGACGATCGCCTGCCACAAGGCCATGTAGATGCGCTGCTCGCGGAACATCGCATGAAGCTCAATCAGACTTTCGGAAGCGCGCTCCGCCGCCTCGTCCAGCGTCTTCACCTCTGCAAAGATCTGGCGGATGAAGCCTTCCAACTGGGCCGAGAAACGTTCGTGCAGCGCCTTGATGACGGCCGCCTTCTGGGGAAAGAACTGGTAGAGCGAGCCGATCGAAATGCCGGCCCGCAAGGCGATTTCGCTCATGGTTGTCTCGACGACGCCCTTTTCGAGAAAAAGTTCGACGGCGGCCTCGAGAATCGCCTCCAATCGCTGGATGCTTCGTTCCTGCTGCGGCTTCTTGCGAAGTTGCAGCCGCCCCTCCACGGCGTGGTCGTTCATCATTCTTCCCCATCCGCTGCAACCATCATGGCTGTCAGACTTGTGTCATCGACATAAGTGAGCGGTCTGGCAAAAGTGTTAATGGCAGAGGGAGCACCCATCTTTGGTTGCTTCCCCCACAAAAAAGATCGCGATCCTCAGGCTTCCAGTTGCAGATGACGCTCGCGCGCGAGGTCGAAGATCTGGATGCCGTCCTTCGGGCGACCACGATTGCGCCACTTCGAATGCTTCAGCGTATAGGAGGCGTCGTCGTAACCTGCCTTCCAGTGCTCCTCGATCGAGCGGCGGGAGAATTCCGCATCCATGGCGTGGGTGGCGTGCGAGGCACGGCGGTGGATCAGGTGAACGATGGTAACGTCATACTCGTGACCGATGGAACGGAGGATCTGCGCGTCCTCGTCGTCGCGGAATTCCGGCGGCAGCTTTTCGAGGAGACGCTTGGCGGCGCGGCGGACAATCTGACGCCTGGCAAAATCGTCGGTGTTCATGCGTGTGCGGCTGGAGTAGCGGATCTCCTTGATCCGACTTTCCACCTCGAACTGGTCGCGCGGCATGTCGCCCCGCGCATTGAAGAGATCCACCTGGAAGATTTCGAGATCGCGCGAGGCATCGTTGACGTTCAGGACATGCTGCAACGGGGTGTTGGAGACGAGACCGCCATCCCAATAGCAGCGGCCATCGATTTCGATTGGCGGAAATCCCGGCGGCAGGGCGCCGGAGGCTGCAATATGGCGCGCGTCGAGACGGCCCTTGCGATTGTCGAAATAGGCGAAATTGCCGGAGCGGATTTCCACTGCACCGAGGCTCAGCCGCGTCTGGCAGTCGTTGAGAAGGTCAAAGTCGATCAGACGGTCGAGCGTCTTCATCAACGGCTCGGTGTCGTAGAAGCTGACGCGGTGATCCGGATTGGCGAACAATTGCTGGAAGGTCGGCAAACGCGGCGAGAAGAAACCCGGAATGCCAAAGGCCATGGCGGCCGTGGCCGCGGCGTCGTTCTGCATCCGGCGCAGCGTATTGTCCTGAGCCGCCCAGCCGAAATCGAGGTTGGACGAAACGGTGTGCCAGAAGTCCCGGAGATTGGCGATGCGCGTTTCGCGCGGGCTGCCGGCGATGATAGCGGCATTGATGGCGCCGATCGAAATGCCAGCCAGCCAGTCAGGCTCCACCTCGTTTTCATGCAAGGCCTCGTAGGCGCCCGCCTGATAGGCGCCGAGCGCGCCACCGCCCTGAAAGACGAAGATCCTGTCCGTTGCGGCGTTGGTCTCTGCTTGCGTCATTTGACAATCCCTATCTTGCTGCAGTGCAATATATAGCGACCTGTCAGGCCGGCAACCAGACCCGCCTCCTTCACTCTGCGTTCACAATTGCCGCGCTCTATTGCAGATCCCTCCAAAAGTGATGCGATGCACCGTCGCAGATCTGGATTATCAGGTGGGTGAAGCTTGTTTGGGGACCAACATCACATGATCAGATCGACTGCCATTTTCTTTTCCGCCGCGCTCGCCGCAGCTGTCCTTACAACCCAGGTCGCGCGAGCCGACGAAGCCTCGGTCGATCAACAGATCGAAACCCTTCTCGGGGATGTCGCAGACTACAAGGAGCTGTTTTACGCCTTCAAGGTGGCGCTCGAGGAAGGCAAGTCCGACATAGTGGTCAGCCTGGTGAGCTATCCGATCACCGTGTCCATCGACGGCGAAGAGGCGACCTATAGTTCGGAACAGGAATTGCTGGACGGCTATGACAGCGTGTTTACCGAAACGATCGTCGAGGCCGTATCGAACCAGAACTATGGCGATCTCTTCGTCAATTCCGAAGGCGTCATGATCGGCAATGGCGAGGTCTGGCTCTCGGGGATCTGCGAAGACACGGCCTGCACCAGTGCTCTTCCGCGCGTCGCCGTCATCCAGTCGGGCAACTGACCCGCGCGTCGGACGAAAACGTACGAGGGGCGGCATACGCGATGCCGCCCCTCGACTTGTCGTTTTGAATCAGGCTGCGAGATCGAGGACGATACGACCGTCGATCTTGCCTTCTTTCATGCGGTCGAAAATCGCGTTGATGTTCTCCAGCTTGTCCCAGCTGAAATGGGAGGCGACCTTGCCTTCGCCAGCAAACTGCAGGCTCTCCTCGAGATCCTGACGCGTGCCGACGATCGAGCCACGCACCGTGATGCGCTTCAGCACCGTCTCGAAGACCGGCAGCGAGATGAAGCCGGGCGGCAGACCGACCAGCGCCATGGTGCCCTTGGAGCGCAGGAAGCCATAGGCCTGCTCCATGGCCTTGGGCGAAACCGCGGTGACGAGCGCGCCATGCACCCCGCCGGTCGCCTTCTGCACTTGTTCGATCGCATCTGCCGCCGTGCCGTTCACGACGACATCGGCGCCGAGATCCTTGGCAAGCTTCAGCTTGTCCTCGAAAATGTCGGCGGCGACCACATGCATGCCCATGGCCTTGGCATATTGCACCGCCATGTGGCCGAGGCCGCCAATGCCGGAGATGACCACCCATTCACCGGGCTTCACCTCGGTTTCCTTCAGGCCCTTATAGACAGTGACACCGGCGCAGAGAATGGGAGCGGCGGCGCCAAATTCGAGATTGTCCGGGAGGCGTCCGACATAGTCGGGATCTGCGAGGCCATATTGGGCAAAGGTGCCGTTCACCGAATAACCGGTGTTCTGCTGGCTTCCGCAAAGCGTTTCCCAGCCAGTGCGGCACGGCGAGCAGCAGCCGCAGGCGGTGTGCAGCCACGGTACGCCGACGCGATCACCTTCCTTGATGCGCGAGACGCCGGCACCAAGCTTCGCAACATAGCCGACACCCTCATGGCCTGGAATGAATGGCGGGTTGGGCTTGACCGGCCAGTCACCATTGGCGGCATGCAAGTCGGTGTGGCAGACGCCCGTCGCCTCGTATTTCACCAGGATCTGGCCGGGGCCCGGATCCGGGATGGGCATTTCCTCGATCACCAACGGCTTGCCGAATTCGCGGACCACCGCAGCCTTCATCATCGATGCCATGTCAATCTCCCTCGCTTGATTGCGCGCGGCGCGTGTGCCGGCGAATTGAGGGCAAGCTAGGCGCAGGAGAGGTGAAGCGGTTTGATCGGTGTCAAAGGCAGGGAGATTTCATCGAAATGTCATGGATGGGGGGGAGCGCGACGCCCCCCCCCATCCGATCAGGCAAGGTTCTTCTTGAGGAACTCGATAGTGCGCGACCAGGCAAGGTCTGCGGCGGCCTTGTCGTAGCGGGCAGACGAGGTGTCGTTGTTGAAGGCGTGGTTGACGCCCTCATACATGTGCAGCTCGTAGGTCTTGCCGTTGGCGTCGAGGGCTGCCTTGTAGGCGTCGATGCCGGCATTGATGCGCTCGTCGAGGCTCGCATAGTGCAGCATCAGCGGGGCCGTGATCGACGGCACCTGATCGGCTGGGGCCTGCGAGCCGTAATAGGCGACGCCGGCGCCAAGCTCCGGAGAGGCGACCGCCATGCGGTTGACCATGCCGCCGCCCCAGCAGAAGCCGATCGCACCGACCTTGCCATTGGTCTTCTCATAGCCTGCGAGGAAGGCGCGTGTTGCCTCGCCGTTGGCCGTGGCACCGGCCATGTCCAACGACTGGAACATGTTGCGCGCCTCGTCCTCATTGGCGGGCGTGCCGCCATTGGGCGACAGGAAATCCGGTGCCAACGCGACGAAACCTTCGAGTGCCATGCGGCGGGCGACATCGCGGATATGCGGGTTGAGGCCACGGTTTTCGTGGATAACGATCACGGCGGGTAGCCGGCCGGCGGCATCCTTCGGGATCGCCAGATATCCCTTCATCTCGCCGGAGGCGCCGGGATAGGTCACGTCCGACACGTCGAGCCGCGCGTCGTTCTCCTCGACCATGGCGGCATTTGCCTGGTTAGCGGCGAGCATGGGCATGATGGCAGCGGCGGCGGCACCGGAGCCGGCGAGCGCCGTCAGCTTCTGCATGAAGCCTCGGCGATCGAGGGTCAGGTGGGTGTATTCGTCATAGGCATCGATCATACCTTGTGTGATTTCGGGCTTCGACATGACACTCTCCTCGGGGGATGGATGGGATGCCACGCCAAGATAGGGCCGAGGCACGGAGCGCCCAGACACGTTGCCGTGAAGGGTGAAGTCGTCAGCTGGTGGCCATCCAGACGACAAGCCACAGCCACATCAGGAACAGCGTCGCGAACCCGACCATGAAGAACAGGCGGCGCAGCGGCAGATTGCCGATCAGCTGCATTGCGGCCTGAACGTAACGTGCTGCGACGAAGATCCAGGCGAGAACAACGGCAACGATATTGTCGGCCTCGGTGATGAAGAGCAGCACCGAGAGTGCATAGAACAGGACCGGCAGCTCGAACTGGTTGGCGATTGTCCTGTTCACCACCCTGCTTTCCTCTGGTTCGGCCAGGTTCTCGCGGAAGGCGATGCGCTCGACCTTGCCCGAACGGACGACCGAGGCGCGGCGCATGACCAGCAGGGCATAGAGGCAGAAGACGAGGAAGGCATGGGCCATCAGCGGCCAGAACATCTCAAAACCGGTCATGGAAAATCACGTCCTTAAATTGATGCGGCGGAGGAATCAGGGCTCGATTGCGGGCTTCGGGCCAAACGTCAGCCGCAGAATGAGGATGCCCGAAATGACGAGAGCGGCAAACTTCAGACGCGTGAGCCAGGAGATGGCTTCCGCAAAAAGGTCTGCGGTGCCCGGCGCGGGCATCGCGGGGGGAAAGAGCATCAGGCTCAGGATGTTTTCGGCATAGTCGACTGCCACATAGGCCACGGGCAGAGCCGTCAGTGCCGGCAGCAGACGCTCGGCCGCGCGTCCGTAGAGGCTCGCACCCGGCGCGGCCTGTCGCATCAGCAGGAAGAAAAACAGGCCAAGCACCGCCGGTAGCAGGAGGTCGGGACCGAGATGCATGGCGCGCAAGAGTTCGGCCGCTTCCGGCCTCGTCTCCAGAAGCGACTTCAGCGCAAGCAGCCCCTGCCCCGTGCTCTCGATATCCAGGTCGGGCATGGCCCGTCCGCCGGTCAATCCAGCGAACGGTCGTGCGAAGCCGATATGCATCCAGGCAAGCAGCCCGGCCGAGAGGACGCCGCTTGCCCAGAGCAGCGGCGCCCGGCGCGGTCCGGGTGTTCGTTCCAGGATCACGCGGCGCCCGGGTAGTTCGGGCTTTCGCGGGTGATGGTCACGCCATGCGGATGGCTTTCACGAAGGCCGGCGCCGGAGATGCGCACAAAGGTCGCCTTTTCCTGGAAGTCCTTGATGTCCTTGCCGCCGACATAACCCATGGCGGCCTTCAGGCCACCGGCGAGCTGGTGCAGCACGGCCGAGACCGGGCCCTTGTAGGGCACCTGGCCTTCGATGCCTTCCGGCACCAGCTTCAGCGTGTCGCGCACTTCCGCCTGGAAGTAGCGGTCAGCCGAACCACGGGCCATGGCACCGACGGAGCCCATTCCGCGATAGGCTTTGAACGAACGGCCCTGGTAGAGATAGACCTCGCCGGGGCTTTCATCCGTGCCGGCGAGCAGCGAGCCGACCATGACGGCCGAGGCGCCGGCGGCAATCGCCTTGGCGACATCGCCCGAGAACTTGATGCCACCGTCGGCGATGACCGGGATGTCGTGCTTGTTGCCTTCTTCGACGGCGGCCATGACAGCTGCGAGCTGCGGCACGCCGACGCCGGCGACGACGCGGGTAGTGCAGATCGAGCCCGGGCCGATGCCGACCTTGATGCAATCTGCGCCGGCATCGATCAGCGCACGGGTGCCCTCGCTCGTGGCGACGTTGCCGGCGATGATGCGGATGGCGTTCGACATCTTCTTTACATGGGCAACGGCATCCAGGACCTTCTGACTATGGCCGTGGGCGGTATCGACGACGATCACGTCGCAGCCGGCATCGATCAGGCGCTCGGCGCGCTCGACGCCATCATCACCGGTGGAGATGGCAGCGGCGACGCGCAGGCGGCCTTGCGCATCCTTGGCGGCATGCGGGTTGAGCTGCGACTTCTCGATATCCTTGACGGTGATCAGGCCAACGCAGCGGCCTTCATTGTCGATGACGAGGAGCTTCTCGATGCGGTGCGAATGCAGCAAGCGCTTGGCTTCCTGCTGATCGACACCGTCCTTGACCGTCACGAGGTTCTCGCGGGTCATCAGTTCGTAAATCTTCTGGCTCGGGTCAGACGCAAAGCGCACGTCGCGGTTGGTCAGGATGCCGACGAGGCGACCGGGGCGGCTTGCACCCTCGACAACCGGAATACCGGAAATGCCGTGTGCGCCCATCAGCGCCTTGGCTTCCGCCAAAGTTGCCTCTGGGCCGATGGTCACCGGATTGACGACCATGCCGCTTTCGAACTTCTTGACCTGGCGGACTTCTTCAGCCTGCTCGGTGGGTGTCAGGTTGCGGTGGATGACGCCGATGCCGCCGGCCTGGGCCATGGCGATCGCCAGCCGGCTTTCGGTGACGGTATCCATGGCGGAGGAGAGGATCGGAAGGGAGAGGTCGATATCCCGGGCAATCCGCGTCGCGATGTTGGTCTGCCCCGGCATCACTTCGGAGTGCCCCGGCTGCAGGAGGACGTCGTCAAAGGTGAGCGCTTCTGCGCCAGTTGCCGACATTACGATGCGTGCCATTGCCAATTCCTTCGTTTGAATAGGCAGAATCCGGCCGGAAAACGAGAAATCCCGTTCGGTCGCTTCTGCATGAAATGCTTGGAAGTTGGCGAGGGCTGGTAACACGTTCATGACAGGAAAGGAATAGCAAAAGCTGGCAAAGTTTCCAGGTCGCGGATCGAGGCTTCGCCAATACAGAAAAATCCGCGATCGTTAGAATTGTATCGACCCGCTACACGGTCCTTGAAGCCCTTGCTTATATAACGGGTCTGCTCTCGGGGCTGGGGGCACAACCAAGAACAAGAAGACCAGGGGATCGACAATGACTGCATTGAAGAAGCGTGCTCAGGCACTCGAAAACCAGTTCGCCCGCCAGGCGGAAATCCAGTTCAAGGCCCGCGTGCGCGGCAGCAAGATGGTCGGCCGATGGGCTGCCTATACGATGGGGCTCGACGATGTCGAAGCCTATGCGCGCACCGTTGCCGTCAAGCAGGTCGTGGAGCCGCATCGGCTGTTTGAGCAGTTGCGCCAGGACTTTTCCTCGGCAGGTGTCGTTGTGAGCGATGCCGACCTCGACAGCCGCATCCATCAGTTCATCGAGCAGGCAACCGACGAAATCTTCGCCGGTCAGTGATCCTCAGAATAAAGGGGCCGCACCTCGGCGCGGCCCCTGATCAGGCTCAGATATCGAACTGGTAGGCCTTCGGCACGTAGCGATAACCCTGGTCAACCTTCTCGACGAAACCGACGGCCGGGAACGGCATGTGGTAGCCGAGGAAAGCGAGCTTGTCGGTCGCCAGCATGTCGAAGACCTTGGCGCGGGTGGCGGCGGCTGCGGCCTTGTCCATGTCGAAGCGGACTTCCCAATCCGGACGCTGCAGCGAGAGGACGAAGTGGTTCGCGGTGTCGGCCGTTAGAACCAGCTGGCGACCTTCCGACTCCAGGCGGTAGATCATGTGGCCCGGCGAATGGCCGAATGCCGCCATGCCGGTAATCCCGGAGACCACCTCGCCACCGTCGCCGATGAAGGTCATCTTTTCGGCCATCGGCTGGACATTGGCGAGCACACCCTTGTGGCCGTTCTCGGCCGGTGTTCCGACGCGGGCCGGATCGGCCCAGAAGTCATATTCGGCCTGGCCCGTCACATAACGCGCATTCGGGAAGGTCGGCTGGCCACCTTCCATCAAACCGCCGATATGGTCGCCATGCATATGGGTGAGCACTACAGTTGTCACATCTTCGCGCTTGTAGCCGGCGGCCGTCAGGCCTTCAACCAGGCGACCGAGGCCGTTTGCACGTCCGCCCTCACCGAGACCGGTGTCGAACAGGATCACGTCGGAACCGGTATTGACCAGCACCGGGGCGAAGCTGTTGACGAACTTGTCGGAGGGCAGGAAGTTTGCCTCGAGCAGCGCGCCCACGGTGTCCGGCGACTGGTTGGTGCCGAAGGTTTCCTGCGGATTTTCCGAGGGGCGCGCGCCATCCTTGACCACAACGACCTCGAACTTGCCGACATTGAAGCGGTGCGTTTCCGGCGGCATTGCATGGTCGATATTCATCGAGGTCTCCGCACCCGACTGCTGCGCCACAGCAGCACGCGTCATGATCATGGGAGCCGCCAGTGCTACACCGGCACCGCCGAGCAGCATACGTCTTTTCATAGAAATCATCGCAATCTCCTCAAACAAATTTCGCCTAGGCCCTGCGCAGGCTCACCACGACATAGGGGAAAGGCGGGCGGCGGGTAGCGGCCTCACACCATCGTGATGCTTTCTGATCCAGACGACGGGAACCTCGCTTCCTTGGGGGTCCGTTTCGCTGGCGATCGGCGGTTTCAACCCGGGCTTGTCTGCGCTATGTGACGCTTAAGACCGGCCGCAGTCGCGGCATCTTCCGGAATGCCGATGAATCGCATCACACCGCTTATTCTCGCCGTAGCCCTGTTCATGGAACAGATGGACTCGACCGTGATCGCCACGGCCCTTCCGACGATCGCGGCCGATCTCGGCGTGGGGCCGATCACGCTGAAGCTCGCACTCACCTCCTATATGGTGGCGCTTGCGATCTTTATTCCCGCGAGCGGCTGGATGGCGGATCGTTACGGCGCCAAGCGGGTGTTCCGGGCGGCGATTGTCGTCTTCATGCTCGGTTCGCTGTTCTGCGCCATCTCCGATTCGCTTCTTACCTTCGTTTCTGCCCGCTTCCTGCAGGGTATGGGCGGGGCAATGATGACGCCGGTCGGACGTCTCGTTCTCTTGCGTACCACGAAGAAGAGCGAACTGGTCTCCGCAATGGCGCTGCTGACTATTCCCGGACTACTTGGCCCGATTACCGGGCCGCCGGTCGGCGGGTTCATCACGACATTCTTCAGCTGGCACTGGATCTTCCTGATCAATCTCCCGATCGGTCTCCTCGGCCTCTGGCTGTCCAGCGTCTACCTTCCCGAGATCGAGCCGGTCGAGACGGCGCGGATCGACTGGAAGGGCTTTCTCCTGAGTGCGGTGGCGGCATCCGGACTGGTCTTCGGCCTTTCGGTGATGAGCCTGCCGGCTTTGCCCGTCTGGGTCGGAGCCATCGCAACCTTGATCGGCATCTTGTCGATGATCCTCTACGTGCTGCATGCCCGGCGACATCCCGCACCAATTTTGAACCTCACCCTCTTTGCCAACAGGAGCTTCCGCGCCTCGATCGTCGGCGGCACGCTGTTCCGGATCGCGGCCGGTGCCACGCCTTTCCTGTTGCCGCTGATGCTGCAACTTGGCTTCGGCATGACCGCCTTCGAATCCGGCATGATCACCTTCATTGCCGCCGTCGGAGCGATCACCACCAAGTTCATCGCAAGACGTGCCTTTGCCGCTCTGGGCTTTCGCAATGTGCTGATCATGGCCGGCATCTTCGGGGCGCTGACGACGGCTGCCAATGCGCTGTTCACACCGGCGACACCTGTTCTTCTGATCATGGCGATCCTGCTTGTCGGCGGTTTCTGCCGCTCGTTCTTCTTCACAGGAGTGAACACTCTTGGCTATGCGGAGATCGAGGATCGGGCCGCGTCCCAGGCGACCTCGCTTACCTCCGTGCTGCAGCAGGTGAGCCTGGCGCTCGGCGTCGCCGCCGCTGCCTCGATCCTCGAAGCCAGCACGCGGATGTCCGGTCAGGGCCTGTCGCTCGGTGATTTCCACCTGGCGTTTGCGATTGTCGCGGGTCTTTCGCTGTTTGCGGTCGTCCCCTTCTTCGGCCTGCCACGCGATGTCGGCTCGGCCGTCTCCGGCTACCGGCGGGCAAGCGAAGACGAGACGATCAACGTCAAGTGACTATTCCGGTCGCTCGCAAAGCGCCGAAAGCTTGTTGCCGTCGGGATCCCGGACGTAACAGGCATAGAAATTGGGGTGAAAATGGCGAATGCCGGGGGCGCCGTCGTCAGTGCCGCCATGGGCGATTGCTGCGGCATGGAACGCATCGACTGCCGCGCGCGAAGACGCCTCGAAGGCCGGCATGGAGCCATTGCCCACCGTTGCCGCGCGGCGATCGAAGGGATGATTGATCCAGAAGCGGCAGCGGCTATCGCCGGCGGTGGCATAACCCGCCTCGTTCTCGTCCGTTTCACGGCGCTCGATGCCGAGCGTCGCCAGGACAGCATCATAGAAGCGGATGGCGCCGGGCAGATCGTTGATGCCGACGGTGATGTAAGTAAACATGACAGATGCCCCTCCGCTTGGCCCAGGCTTAAGACACGGCGCTTCCACCTTGACTTCAGTCCTGATCCAGATCCTCGGTGGCGGGCATATCTTCGCGCGGATCGCGGGCGAAACCTTCCTCGTCGAGTTCGACAACGCCTGGGCCATTGCGGCCCTTGAAGCCCTTGGCGAGCAGGAACATCTCGACCGATTCCTGGCGCGACGAGGCTGGCTTGATATGCAGGACCTGGCGAAAATTCTGCTTCAACATGTTGAGCAGATCCTTTTCCGTGCCGCCCTGGAAGGTCTTGGCGAGAAAATGGCCGCCTTCCGCCAGAACCTCGACGGCAAAGTGTGCCGCCACTTCGCACAGATGCATGGTGCGAATATGGTCGGTCTTTTGGTGGCCAGTGGTGGGGGCTGCCATGTCCGACAGGACCAGGTTCGGCGTGCCACCGACGGCCTCGATCAGCTGGCGGGGTGCATCCGGATCAAGGAAGTCGAGCTGCAGGATCTTCACGCCCGGAATCTGCGCCATTTCCAGGAAATCGATCGCGGCGACGCGGATATCGTCGTCGGTGGAATCGGTGACCTTGGCGGCGATCTGCGACCAGCTTCCGGGGGCCGCACCTAAATCGATGATGCGCTTGGCCCCTTTCAGGACCTGATGCTTCTCGTCGATCTCCAGCAGCTTGAAGGCTGCACGGGCGCGGTAGCCCTCGAGCTTTGCCCGCTGGACATAGGGGTCATTGATGTGGCGCTCGAGCCAGCGTCTGGACGAGGCCTTGAGCTTGCCCTTCTTGACCTTCTGGCCGAGCTTGCGGCCCGTGCGGTTACCGCCGATGGGTGGTTTCGCCATGGTCAGCGCTCCCTGGATACTGGAGGACGTCGATTGCGGCCGCGGCGCCAAACGCCGTCATCGGCCATCATGTCGGTGAGCAGGCCTTCGCGCAGACCGCGGTCGGCGACGCGCATGCGGCTCGAGGGCCAGCGACGGCGGATCGCTTCGAGGATCGCGCAGCCGGCCAGAACGAGGTCGGCGCGATCAGGGCCAATGCAGGGATTGGCGGCGCGACCGGCATAATCCCAGGACAGGAGTTTTGCCTGCATGGCGGTCACCTCGGCATCGGAGAGCCAGAGGCCATCGACCTTGCGGCGATCGTAGCGCGGCAGATCGAGATGCACGCCGGCGAGCGTCGTCACCGTTCCCGAGGTGCCGATCAGGTGGAAATCGTCCATGCTGCGGGGGATATCGGGGCATTCGAACTTGGCCAGCATGCCTTCGACCTCGCGGGTCATCCCTTCGAAAACATCAGGCGTGACGTCGCGACCGCCATGCCGTTCGGAGAGCGTCACCACGCCGACGGGCAGCGATGTCCAGTGGGTGATGTGGTTGGCGAGCCGGCTGGAGCGGTTGTCGTGGATGCGGATGACCGCAATCTCCGAGGAGCCGCCGCCGATGTCGAAGAGCACCACGGAGCGCGCTTCCCGGCCGACGAGCGAAGAGCAGCCGGAGACGGCAAGCCGCGCCTCGGTCTCGCGATTGATGATTTCGAGCTGCAAGCCTGTCTCGGCGGTGACCCGCTCCAGGAAGAGCTCACCGTTTTCCGCCGCACGGCAGGCTTCGGTTGCGATCAGCCGCATGCGCCTGATGTCACGGCCGGACAGCTTGCTGGCGCAGACGCGCAGGGCATCGACCGCGCGGTCCATGGCGTCCTGCGACAGGCGGCCGGTGGTGCCAAGGCCTTCGCCGAGACGCACGATGCGGGAAAAGGCATCCACGACACGGAACTGGCCAGGCCGGGTCGGCTGGGCAATCAGCAGGCGGCAATTGTTGGTGCCAAGATCGAGTGCCGCATAGAGGTCATCCGGTCCGCCGTCCTGGGCCGGGCGGCCTCGCTCAACAGCGGGCACGGTCTTTTGCTGCACATGGGCAACCGGATGCGCGTTGGGTGCAGCATGCGCCTGGGCTCGACCCGGCTTTGCCGCGGCGGCCGAGGGCGGCTCGGAACCGGCCAGCGGGCGAACATGGCCCGGCTTCTGGGCTACCGCATGGCGGTTTCGATTGCGCTTGCGCTTGCGACCGGGGCGCGGGCTTGCCGGATCCGACCCGCCTTGCTCTCCGATCCGCGCCGCACGCGACTGAGGCTGCATGCCCTGCTCGCCGCGGCCGCTGTTCCGCAGGTTCGTGGACGCCACAGTCTCTGTGCTGCCCGTCGCACCACGGTCATGGATCTTGCCGTTGGGATTGCCAATGGTCGTATCCGCAGCGCCGGGACCGCCGCCCTTGCCGCGACGACGGCGCTTTCGCTTGCGGATGGGACCATCCGCAAAGACTGATTCGGAACGTCGCTCGGCGACTGGCGTGCCCGCCGATCCTGCCGAGGCAGAAGCCTCGTGACCGTGTTTAACCGGCCCCGTCTTCTTGCCCTTGCCGCGCCGACGGGGAGACCCGCCCTTGCGCTTGCCTGTCGACGCCCCCTCGCTGTTCGGCTGTCCGCCGCGATTGGGGTCTGTCACTGAAGTTTTCCACTGCACCGCGCAAGGCGCCAAGATCGACGCATGCCGCTGGTGTCATCATTCGTTTCGTTGGGCAAAGCATACCAGCGCCTGCCCGGAGCACCAAACGGTTTTTCAAAAGGGCCGCCGGGAGCATGGGGCACGGCTGCGAGCGGCCGGCCACGGCGGTCATCGAGTGGCCGCCGACCTCGCGTCACGCTCTTTTGCGAAAGCTGTCATTTTTTTTGAAATTCAGTCTTTGCAATGCCGGATGTTTTGGCTATAAGCCCGCTCACCGATCGCCGCGGCGATACCCTGGTGGGGAATAGTTCAACGGTAGAACGACGGACTCTGACTCCGTTAATCTTGGTTCGAATCCAGGTTCCCCAGCCAATTCTCCCGAAAAGCCTTGATTCTCATGTTTTTCCGTCGTGCCGGATCACGTTTTGGCATCATCGGCGACCTGATGCCCAAAACTGATGCCCAAAGGTGATGCCCAAGCTGAAATCGGCATGGGGTGACCTTCGGGCCTGATACAGGGTGTCTTCGTCATGGCAGTCCGCCAAGGCACAAAGATGGTGTCCATGGTCGCTTGCGGCAGTAAAACAGAGGAAAATCAAAGGCGAATTTTTTAAGTCTTTGAAATCATGTGAGAATCCACGTTCCCCAGGCGAGCCATTTTAGGCCGGTTTTTCGCTGAAAATCAGCGACTATTTCTCACAGAAAAAAGCGACGCCTTCTCAACAACTTGAGCAGTCACGGCTGCTGTTCTTCAGTCCATCCGTCGTGCTGCCACGGGTCTCGCGAAAAAGGCTGGGGACCCAAGAACGATAACTGCAAAGGGGCCGAGAGCAGACTGGGTGCTGGGTTGCTGCATTCACCCAACGGATCGATCATTAACAGGTCCTGTTGACTAAGTAAGGCAGCCAAATCTTTGCGGCGGCCCGAGCAAGAAATGCGGAGAAGGATTCTCGGGTTTTGTCAAATCGGGTCGCATGCGACGAAACTGCTTGAGACGATTGCACATCCGCTCGATGATCATGTCCCGCCGCGAGCCCAATTTGCCTGCCAAAAAAGCAGTCTTGAATTACGTTTCCCTTGATTTTGGAACCAATTTTGACAACAGTTCCTGTAATCAAGCCGGCACAGCCAAACTCTGCTTTGGCCGAAGCCTATGCAGTTCCGGCCTTGTTTGCGAAACCGGATGTGACCAAGTAAAGCTTCCAATATGGACCTTGGTCGAATGAGCGGCGATATTCGTCGGTTGCGTATAGCCGGGACGGGACATTTTGTTCCTTCCCGGGTCCTTTTGTCGACGGACCTCGATCGGGAACTGGGCTTAGAAGAGGGTTCTCTTGAGCGACTATCCGGCGTGTTCAGCCGACATGTGTGTCAGGCAGAGGACGATCAGATTGCAATGGCTGTCGCCGCTGCAAACCTTGCGATGCAAAAGGCGGGCATGGGCCCTGAGGACATTGATCTTGTCATCGGCGCTTGTGGTGTTCCCTATCAGCCCCTGCCGACAACCGCCCCGCTGGTGATGGACCGGCTCGGCATTGCCGCTGGCCGTGCTGCCGCCTTCGATGTCAATGCGAGCTGTCTCAGCTTCCTGGCCGCTGTTGATCTAGCCGCCGACCGTATCGAGATGGGACGGGCACAGGTCGCCATTGTCTTTTCTGCAGATATTGCCTCGAGGGCGCTGCCTTGGCACGACCAGCCGGATGTTGCGGCATTGTTCGGCGATGGGGCGGCTGCAATCGTGCTGGCGGCCGCTTCCGAGGGTGACAGTTCAATCCGTGCCAGTCTCATGCGCAGCTATCCTTCAGCCTATGACGCTTGCGGAATCGGTGCGGGCGGTACGCGCTTCGATTTTCACCGGCAGCCGGATGAATTCGCCGCCCATGCCTCCTTCCGTATGGATGGCAAAGCGCTGTTTCGCGTCACGCATCGTCATTTCCCCCGCTTCGTCGACGAGCTTCTCACCGCTGCCGGATGGACGGCCGATGATGTTGATCTGGTGGTGCCGCATCAGGCCAGCCCTTTGGCCCTGGAGCACATGATCAGGCAGACCGGGATGGCGGCTAATCGGGTGGTCAATATTACGACGCGATTTGGCAATCAGATAGCAGCCTCTATTCCGACGGCGCTCGATATCGCCTGGGCTGACGGGCGGATCAGCAAGGGAAGCAAGCTTCTCATGCTCGGCACATCGGCCGGTGTGTCCTTTGGCGGCATGGCGATAGAGGTTTGAATCCCATGCGTGTTCTCGTCACAGGCGCCACGGGTTTTCTGGGCGGTCGGCTGATCCGGTATCTGGCGGCCCGCGGATTTGAGACGGTCGGGCTCGGTCGTGATGAGGCCCGTTGCCGTCATCTCCAGGATCTGGGTTTCGCGACCGTTTGCGCGGATATGTCCCGACCCGTGCTTCAACTTGTCGATGAGATCGGCAGCGTGGATGCTGTGGTGCATTGTGCGGCACTCTCGGCATCCTGGGGAAAGCCTGCAGCCTTTCGCCTGGCCAATGTCGAGGGCACGGGCCATGTGCTTGATCTGGCTCATGCGCTCAAGGCTCTTCGCTTCGTCAACATATCCTCGCCAACGGTTTATTTCGAACTCAAGGACAAGACCGACGTCGCCGAAACGGCGCCACTGCCGCCTCCGATCAACGCCTATGCCCGAACCAAGGCCGAGGCCGAAGCAATGGTTCTTGCCCGAGGGAGTGTCGGCCCGGTGAACCTGCGGCCGCGTGGCATCTATGGCCTTGGCGACCAGACGCTGCTGCCTCGGATCACGGCTGCTGCCCGCCATGGTCCCCTGCCGCTGTTGCGGTCCGGCGCGGCCGCCATCGATCTTACCCATGTTGATGATGTTGTGCAGGCCATCGAGGCGGCTTTGACGATCAGTGATATCGAGGGGCAGACCTTCAACATTTCGAGTGGCGAAATGGTGCCGGTGCGTCACATCGTCGAGCGTGTTTGTTCAAGGCTTGCAATCGAGCTGCGCTGGAGACGCGTGCCGTTTTATCCGGCGCTGGCGGCTGCTCGCCTGGTGGAACTGGTGAGCCTTGCCCGTTCGGCCTCAACCGAGCCCCTGGTTACGCCCTATACGCTCGGTCTATTTGCGTTTTGCCAGAGCCTCGATATCTCCAAGGCCCGCCGGATGCTTGGCTGGCGACCTCGGATCTCATTCGAAGAGGGGCTTGCAATGACGATTGCCCAGGGGCGCGGGCCATGAGACCGGTGTTTGCCAACGGCGCCTTTGTCAGCGCGCCGGAACGCTTTTATCTTCGCGGCGGGGGCTGGCGGCCCGTGCCTCTGAGGGTGCGCTATGGTCTTTTCGAGCATCCGACAGCGGGGCTTGTGCTGATCGATACGGGCTATGGGCCGCGGGTGACGCAGGGCAAGCGCAGCCTCGGCTTGCGCCTCTATAACGCAATCCTCGGTCCGGATCTGGTGACGAGCGGGCAGCCCGCAGCGGTTTTGCAAAGGCTCGGATTTACGCCCGATGATGTCTCTATCGTCATCGTCACCCATTTCCATGCCGATCATGTCGCGGGTCTCGATGCGTTTGCCAATGCGCGGATCATCGCAAAGCAAGAGATGCTGGGACGCGTCCTGCGGGCGCCCGTTCGGGCCAATCTGCGCCACGGCATATTCACCGAGCTTCTGCCTGCCGGCCTTCTTTCGCGAACGGTCGATGTCGACGGATTTGCCCTGATCGAGGCGCCGCTTGGCCTTGGGAAAGGCCGCGACCTTTTCGGTGACGGCAGCGTGCTTGCCATCGATCTTCCGGGGCATGCCGCCGGCCATTTCGGTCTGTGCTTTAGCGCCATGCCACGGCCACTTCTCTATGCAGTCGATGCACAATGGTGCGGGGATGCATTGGTGCCGGAGCGGCGTCCGGGCTTTCCCGCAAGCCTCGTGGCTGACGATCCCTTGGCCCTTGCCGAGAGCACCCGTCGCGTCCTTGCCTTTCAGGAGGCGGGCGGTGAGGTACTTTTGTGTCACGATCCTGCGGTCAGCCCGCACGATCTGAGTAAGGGCATGCCGTGACCTCCCGCCTTCGCATTGCATCCGCCTTTGCGCAAACGCTCTGGACCTCGCGGGCCGGGCGCTCGCGTGCCGCCTTCGAGCGCTGGCAGTCCTTGGCGCTTCAGCGCTGGCTCGACCACAGCCTGTCCGCCGTCGATTTCTACCGAGGTGCAGCACGTCGGCTGGAGATGCTGCCCATCATCGACAAGGCCGTGGTCATGGGCGAGTTTGCCGCCTTCAACCGAGGGCGGATCAGCGCTGAAGAGGGATGGCGCGCTTTTGAGACCACCGGCCAGATCGGGGAGGTCAGCCTTGGCGCCAGCACCGGCACGAGCGGCAATCGGACGCTTTATGCTGTTGACGCCTGCGACAAAGACCGCTGGCTGGGCGCCATTCTCGCAAAGGCCGTGCCGCGGTTCCTCCTTGATCCCGAAAGGGTTGCTGTCATCCTGCCGCAGAACTCCGCGCTTTATGACGGCGCCAATCGCTCCCGCTTGCTGCGGCTGATGTTTTTCGACCTCAACCGGGGTATCGAGGCCTGGCTGCATGACCTTGAGAGGTTTGCACCCACCACCATCGTTGCGCCGCCTCGGGTTTTGCGCCATCTTGCCGAGCACGCCGAACGGCTGCAGCCGAGACGCATCTTTGCCGGAGGCGAAACGCTGGATCCCTTCGACCGCACAATCATCGAGACCCGCTTTGGCAAGAGGCTGGGGCAGATCTATATGGCGACGGAAGGGCTTTTCGCTGTCTCCTGCTCGCATGGGACCCTGCATCTTGCCGAAGACGCCAATTTCTTCGAATTCGAGGCGGTGGAGAGCGGGCTGGTTTCGCCCCGTGTGACCTGCTTCCGGCGCCAGTTCCAGATCATGGCGCGGTACCGCATGAACGACCTTCTGCGCCTGTCCAACAGCCCCTGCGCCTGTGGATCGCCGCTCCGGGTTGTCGACGAGATCGTCGGTCGGCTGGATGACGCGTTTGTTTTTGACCGTGCGGATGGCATGCGGCTTCTGGTGACGCCTGATGTGATGCGCAATGCAGTGCTGGGGGCCGATCGCTCGATCACCGATTTTCGCATCCTGCGGGAGGCGGCTCAGCAGATAGCGCTTGTTCTGGAGCCGAAACTTGCCGCCCATGGTGCAAAGGCGGCCCGGGATGCACTCGCCGATGTGTTTTCGCGGCGCGGGCTGTCCCCGACACTTATCCTTCGACAGCAGGCGATGGAATTTGAGCCTCACCGGAAGCTTCGACGGGTGGAAAATCGGCTTCCGCCTGAGGATGCACGATGATGACACTTTCTGGAGCGGGTAGCGCGGTGTCGAATGAGCCGGAGGCGGTTCGTCGTTTCGTGGCGCTTTTCAACGCCTATCCCGTCCCGGACCTCATTGGCAACCTCTCGACAAAGGTTGATGCAATCGACGTGGAAGGGCGTCATTTTCCGATTACCCTTAACGAGCAACGCGATGCTCCGACCTGCTATATCTGTTGCCCAAGCAGCGCCTATATCGACTATGCCCTCGACGAGACACGCAATTTTGCCAGCGCTCCCCTCTTGCGTTGGGCTGCATCTGGCCTGATCCGTGCCTGCGGCCCGCTTTTGAGGGCCAGTGGGCTCGATCAGCAGGTGCAGGTCAACAACTGGCTGCTGTCCACCAATCCGGTGCCGGCCATCAGCGCCTCGGGGGCCTCCGGGCTGGTGGCAGAGTTGTGCGAGCGATATCCCAATCGGGCGATTATCATCCGCTCATTGAACGAAATGGCTGACGGGTCTTCGATCCGTCATCTGAGGGCGGCGGGATTTCGCATGATCGCGGCGCGGCGGATCTATCTGTTTTCCGGCAATGACGGACGCAAGACGCAGAACCAAGGGTATGACCGCAAGCTCATCAGTCGGACAGCCTACCGGTTTGCTGCCGGAGAAAGCTTTACCGAAGCGGATTACGAGCGTGCAGCCGAGCTTTACGCGCTGCTGTATCTGGAAAAATATACCCCGCTCAATCCGCAATATACCGCGCTTTACATCAGGGAGATGCACAGGCGCGGCCTGTTTGACCTCGTAGGCTTCCGGGACGGCGCGGGCAGGCTTGCGGCGGTGTCCGGCTTTTTCGCCAATGGTCGCACGCTGACGCAACCGATCGTCGGCTATGATACGAGCCTGCCGCTGAAGGATGGACTTTATCGGCTGGTCATGGCGACAGGCCAGATGATCGCGGCCGAGCGTGGGCTGTTTTTCAACATGAGTGCCGGGGCGGGCCGTTTCAAAAGCCTGCGCGGAGCAGTACCCGTCATCGAATACAATGCCGTCTATGTCGCGCATCTTCCGGCACGCCAGCGCCTGGCGGTGCGGGTCATGGAGGCGTTGCTGCGGCGTATAGGCATTCCGCTTCTGGAGGGTTTTGACCTGTGAGCATGTCTCCCGACACCTGGCAGGCCGTTGCCATTGCCTCTGAGATTGGCAAGAGACCGCGGCGGATATTGCTGGCAGGACTGCCTGTGGTGCTGTTTCGCAGCGGCGAGACGATTGCCGCTTTGCATGATCGCTGCCCCCACCGGCATGTGGAACTCTCGAAGGGCAAAGTCAAAGACGGTGAGATCGAGTGTCCGTATCACGGCTGGCGATTCAACGCGGCAGGTTTCTGTACGGCCATTCCCGGTCATACGGGTGCCGTGCCCGGCTATCGCGTGCCACGATTGACGACATTCGTGAAGGAGGGTGTGGTGTTCGTGGCAAGCGGCGCGCCCAAGGACGAGCCCTATCTGCACTGCGCCGAGGGGCAGAAGATCATCGTCAAGCTTGTGAGCAGCAGCACGCGCTCGACGCTGGTCGATGCCGCCGAGAACATTCTCGATGCAACACACACCCATTTCACCCACAAGGGCCTTCTGCGCGGATTGAGCAGCGAGCGGCAGCGCGTGCGTGTCGATGTCACCGGCGGTCCCGGCTGGGTCGAGGCGTGTTATACCGGCGAAGATCGGCAAAACGGCCTGATCAGCCGTTTGCTGGAGGGGGAGCGGGTGAGGACGATTGGGCGTTTCCGCTATCCCGGTATTGCCGAACTGGAATACTGGGGGCCGAAGGGCCTGGTGCTTGCGACGACATTCCATCTCCGACAGGCGGCGGAGAGCCAGG
Source organism: Agrobacterium sp. MA01 (assembly GCF_009650195.1). NCBI lineage: Bacteria > Pseudomonadati > Pseudomonadota > Alphaproteobacteria > Hyphomicrobiales > Rhizobiaceae > Agrobacterium > Agrobacterium sp. MA01. The sequence continues at coordinate 578,106 of NZ_CP045854.1, read as the reverse complement.
TGGATGGGATCGGTTGCCTGATCGGGCCGCAGGGCGGTCTGCTTGATCACCTGAAGTCTCTGGCTTTCCAGCCCATGTTCCGCGTTGCCCTGGAACAGGACCGGCGGGTACTGGCATCGGCAAGCCTGAATGCGGCTTACTGGCCGCAGGCATCGGCGATCATCGGACCGCTTGATTTCCTGCGTCGAAGCATCGAGGCAATCATGGACGGTGCAGCGCCGCCTGCTGCCAATCAGCCGGAGAGTTTCTCTTTCGAACTCTGATCCGGCCCGTCCCATTCGATATCGCGGGTGGAGGCGCGTTGAAGGGAAATGCGGTGGCGAAGGGCGAGCGCCGCGATTTCGCCAAGCGCACGCCATTGCGCGCGTTTTGGTTCAGGGTCTTGCGGCCAGTCGAGAAGCTCCTCCGCACTTTTGAGGTCATGCATAAAGCTGCGGAGATCGCCACGGCGCAGAGCGGCTGGCAGCCCGTAGATCCACAAGGCAAGGCGGACTGTCTGCGGGCTGGATATATCCGGTTTCAGGCTGCCTTCGCCTGTCCAGATCGCCTGTGCGAATGGCTTTGGATCGCAGAAGAAATGCAGCCCGCTTGTAGCGCGCGGATTGCATTCAAGCGGCAGTACGGCACCGTCGGTCTTGAGGATCAGGTCGAAGGAAAGCTGGCCCGTCCAACCGGTGCCGGCGGCAAAATCCGTCACGAAAGCCTTGGCCGCCTCGTTCTCAACAGGCTTGAAATAAATGCCCGCGCCCTTGCCGGCACGGTAGATTGAGCTGTAGAGCGAAAGCGCCTGCAGACGGCCATTCTGCGCGATGGCGTAGGCACTGATCTCCTGTCCCGCGATGAATTCCTGGGCGAGCCAGGGTGCCTGAGGCGTTGGCGCAAGAGCGTCTACCTCTTCAGGTTTCGGCTGAAGCAGCACCCGGCTCGCAAAGCGCGACCAGGCGGGTTTGAAAACCATCTGAGACGCCATCGAGCGGATAGAGGCAAGGTCGGCTCTGTTCTGCAGGAGCACGGTATGCGGCACTGCCAGTTTGAGGCTTTTGCAGATTTCGATGAAATCAAACTTGTTGTGCGCCCGTGTAAGGACATCTGCGTCTGGCGCGAACAGCCGTGCCGTCATCCCCCGTTCCCGCCAGAGTGCAGCCAGATAAAAGATCTCCTCGCAGGTCGGCACGACCAATGAGACATTTTCCCGTTTCACCAGGTCTTCGACCACATCGGCATAGCTTTTCGGTTCAAAACGCGGCGGCGGCAAACGAAAATAGCCATCGCAGGCACGGCTGGTGGCTGAAATCGGTTTGGCTGGCGTGTCGGCAAGCAGCACGCGCCAACCTGCGCCGTGGAAGAGCCGCGCGAGGTGCAATGCCACCGGTGCCCTCGCCCCCGTGATTAAAACTGACCGACTTAAAACCGAAGCCACCATCGTTGCTGCGTCCTACTGTACTGGTGTCGTAGCGGAGATACTGGCATGCCGCAGAGCTTTGCCTGACGCATTAGCCAACAGACGTTCCAGGCACAAGATCATCGAGCCGCAACGTTGCGGTTGCTAGGCCCTGTTGACAAATTGGCGGCTTCACGACGAAAATCCACGCCCGAGCAGACGGTCATCCTTCTCATTCGAGGTCAGGACGTGGATGCACAGGCCGAGTTTAGCCGCCAAGCAATCCCAGCCACCGTCGCCAATGCGGTTCCGGGTCTCGCAGGGCCCGTGACAACGAGAATGGGCATCACACCTATCTCTAACGACGATGCCTTGACGACCTTGTATGAACGAGCGGACAAGCTTCTTTACGAAGCCAAGAGTGCGGGACGAAATAGAACCCGCAGCGCGATAGGTCCCACGCATTCATCGAAATCCGCCCAGATCGATAGGGTCATGATTGCATAGCCCGCGGCAGCGCCGGCCATGCGGTTCATAACGACGAACTGTTTTGCAGAGATCTCACTGTCTGCAAGTGGCGGAAAGGCTACGAGCCACTTGCGCGAGCCGCGTCTGATTTCAGGTGCCTGCCGCGAAGTTTCTACGACCGAGATGGTGGAGGGTTTCGGGTGCCGTCAGGCGTACGAAAGCATCCACCATTGCCGTCATTCGCTTTTGCAATTCGCTAAATCGAAAGCTGTCGTTCAATTAATTGCGCTGGTAATAGGATGAAACGGGGGGAAACCCTCGGCGTTTGGGCCGAAACAACAGAGACTAATCGATGGTATTGCCCACGGTGTATTGCGACTATTGGCTGTGGGCCAAGGGGCAAGTCCATCGCCTCCAACAGCCGTCCCCCTTCACCCAACGTACCGCTGTTCGAGGCGCACGGCTTTGTCTCGCGCGAAGCTGGCATCACCACGACACCCTGCATTCTGAATACCAACCAGAGCGAAACATTGCACAAATGCCCAGTGAGACACCCAAGGGGAGAGGCATGACATCAAGGATCGTATCGGCGCTGCTGGGCACGGCGCTGCTGAGTTTGGCTGCGGCGGGTCCAGCCCAGGCGGTGATCATTCTCGACAGCACCTGGGCCGATCAGGGCGGGGCGGCTGGTGCGGAAGGCGACGGATTCGGCGCCGCCAAGGCGCTGGCCATGGAGCCACAATTTTGCGCCATCATGAGCTTTTTCGACGGCGAGCAGATTGGCGGCTCCGGCACCTGGATCGGCAATGACCAGGACGGCACGGCTTATGTATTGACTGCGGCGCATAATTTCGGCGATGGTAACGACCCCGCCACCTGGACCTATTACACCCGCGCTGGTACCGAATTTACCGCCAAGGCCGTGCATATCCATCCCAATTACGACGCCAATAGCGACGAAACGCCCGGCTATGACATGGCCATCGTGGAATTGAACGGGCCCGTGACGGATTGCGATACGCCGCCACTCCTTTATGGCGGGGACGATGAACTGGGACAACGCGCCACCATGGTCGGCTTTGGCTCGAGGGGCATCGGCTCGGTCGGCCAGGATGACAAATATTACAGTAGCGAAGATGCCGCTGCGGCGCGCAACATCATCGACGTGGTCGAGGACCCCGCCCCCGACGGCAAAGGCGGCAATCAGTTGCTGGTCGACTTCGACAGCGAGGACGGTTCCACCAATGTCTTCGAGGACGGCAATTCCCTGCCGGTTGATGAATATGAAGGCGTGCTGGGCTCGGGTGACAGCGGCGGCTCGCTCTGGATCGAGACCGACGAGGGTTGGGCTATTGTCGGGGTCAACGCCTGGGGCGACGATGCGGTTTATGGTTCGACCGGCGGTTTCGGCCGGATCAGCACGCAATATGACTGGGTCAAGTCCATCTTCGATGCGAACTTCACCAACGAGTAAGCACAGGTGCGGCGAACGCCGCCTGACCGTTTGGCGACCCACCACGGGCCTTTCGCCCTTGAGACATTTGCAAGCACGACATTCGGTTACCGAGCCATTGAACCACCAGGTTCAACGTCCCGGCACGACCGTTCAGCTAGGCCAGTGATCATGGCTGATAGGGCGATTTTCTGCCTGTCCGCCGGCGGCCCTCTTTCGCCCATCTCCCTATGTCCGCTTTTCAAGCAGTGGAACCATTAACGGACAGGCAGGCCCCCCATCACGGACATCGGAGTTACGCAAACAGACCAGCAGCTTTCCACTATTCGGCGTTTCGGCTTGAATGGCCGACATGAAGGCGCAAAGCTGCCAAGCGAAAATGCTCACCTCGTCTCCAGCTTTACGCCCCCGAGCGGAAATTATTGCCGCTCTCCGCCATGTTGACGTCAGCCCAAAGCCAGGGGACAAAGATGGCATCCACGGTCGCTCGCGGCGCAAAAATATAGGGAACTCAAAGGCATTTTTTATAAGCCTTTGAAATTATGTGAGAATCCAGGCTCTCCATGCGGGCCATTTTAGGTCGGTTTTCCGCTCAAAATCAGCGACTGTTTCTCACAGAAAAAAGCGACGCCTTCTCAATAACTCGAGCAATCATGGCTGCGGTTATTCAGGCCATCCGTCTTGCTTGATCGGGTCTTGCAAAATCGGCTGGGGACCGCCAAGCGATGTACCTTATGGGGCCGTTTCCGGACATCCAGTTCCAGCTACTTCTTCCGAAAAGCAGACACTTGGCGCCCCACTTGCTTGGGGCCATGGAGGACAAGCGCGGGCAAAGGCCCAGGCTCGCTGCTTGAGATATGATTCGCCGGAGGTCTTCACTGCCGAATAGGTCGCCAAACCGATCGCGAGCTTAAGCAGGATATGTTTGGCGAACAGCCGTCAAGACGACCCGCCTTCTTGCAGCGACCCAATCAACTCATGATCACGAAATCCGTGCCAGTCCGGCTGTCTGGAGCAAGCGGAGCGTCCGTCAGAATGAGGACTGCGCCGGGGTGCAGAACCCTTTGCATGGCCGACACGAAAGGCGGGTCGGCGGATATCCGGGAGAGAAGGTTTGCAGTCGTGCTGACAACAGCCTCGTCCTCGTTCGGATTGGCAAACGCAATCCAGCGCATGCCCAGGACGGCGTCATCGAGGTCGTCAAGCAGGAATACATGGCTGCTGAATTTGTCCCTGCCGCTCACGGTGATCCTTCCCTCGGCGCGGATTTCAGAGTTTTCGACCAGCAAGGCCCGCCCATCGAAGGTCGACATGATGACCGAAACCACGGGCTGCTTCTTCAGGTCCGTCCAGTCGTTCGGCCGCTGTTTGCCGTGCAGCGCCGCCACGGCATCGCCGAATTCCCGGGCGGCGTAGGCACCGAGCACCATGCCCGGATGGGTGAGTTCCTGCGGATCTGCGGCAGCGCCCGAAATGATGACGGGTGTGCCGAGATGGGTGATGTCGAAGAGACGTTCGGAAAAGGCCATAGGCAGGCGCACGCAGCCATGTGAGGCCGGATATCCCGGCAGATTGCCGGCATGAAGCGCGATGCCAGACCACGTCAGCCGGCTCATGTTTGGCATTGGCGCGTCGTCATAGGTGCTGGACTTGTGGTGCTTGTCCTTCTGCAGCACGACGAAAACGCCGGTCGGCGTCTCATGCCCCGGCTTTCCGGTGGAACAGGTGGCGACCGCTATGCGGATACCGTTGCGATAGACATGCACGCGCTGCTCCGGCAGCGAGACGACGATCGCCACCGGCCCGGTCCGCTGTCGTTCGGGATGCCAGGTGAATTCGCCGGGCTTCAAGGCCGCGACCTCCTTCATCACCTCCCCGGCCAAGAGTGCGACCGGACTGCCTAGAAGCGCGACCGCCGAAATGCCCTTCACAAAAAGACGCTTGTCATCGTCTGTCTTCGTCATGGTCGATCTCTCGTTCACAATTTCGACGTGAGAGACCATTTCAGGGCCGACCGCGGGTGTCCAATGAGTTTCTCTCTTGAATTTTAAATAATCCTCATGAAACGTTAGTTTCAGGCGCACCCACTCTCGCTTGTGCCGGGGTGCAGGGCGCCCGATATCGAGCGCATTGCCGCATCAAGGATTACGCGATGGATTTCAGGCATAATCTCAGGGCCTTGCACACGTTTGAAACGGTATCCCGCCATCTGTCCGTGGCGGCGGCGGCGGACGAACTGGGCGTCACGCAAAGTGCCGTCAGCCATCAGTTGCGGCTGCTCGGAGAGATCGTCGGAGAACGACTGATCCAGAAAAGTGGTCGCGGCATCGCATTGACAGACGCTGGCCGGGACCTTGCGCGACGGCTGCAGCCGGCCTTTGCCGAGATCGACCGATCCTTGGCCGTAGCGATCGGCGGCACACGCGATCGGGTGCGGCTCGCGATTTGCAGCAGTTTCGCCCAGGCCTGGCTGGTACCGCGGCTGCATTCCTTCTATGCGGCCCATCCGGATATCGATCTGCAGATCATCATGTATGCGCAGGATCCGGAACTCACGGATGCAACGGGTGATGCGTTCGTGACGACGCTCCCCAAGGATCGCGGCTATTACGCGCAACTGCTCTGGCCGGAGAATCTGGTTGCAGTCGTGTCGTCAACAGTTGCAGCGCGAAACAAGAGCTTCGATTACATTACCACCGAACTGCAGCCTGGAAAGATCGGCTCGGACTGGCAGACCTATGCGCGACACAGCGGCCGGGCGGATCTCCTTCCCCTCACCTGCCGCTGGCTGTTCGCATCCCACTATGTAATCGCGCTCGACATGGTTCGCCAGAACCTCGGTGCGGCGCTCGTACCAGACTTTCTCGCACAGCCCGACATAGAAACGGGAAGAATGGTGCTTCTGGACGAAGCACTGCTTCCCACCCACGAGGATTATCACCTGTGCATCAAGGAAAGCCGCAGAACTGAACCTGCTCTCGACGCCTTGCTGCGGTGGTTCAAGCAGGAGCTCGGCAGATCGGAGCGCCGCGCGACGGACAACCGTTTGAAACTGGTGCAACCATGAAACCCTCTCACATTGGACGAATATAATTCACTGGTTCGCAGGCTTTAGGCATGTCAGTCTCGGGACATCGAGAGGTTGCAATTCGATCTCTTGAAGCCTTCCCAACGGGAGATGTCGGATGCGTATGTGGCGTGCGTTCGTGGGTGTAGTGGTCGCGATGGCGCTTGTCGTCATTGCAGATTTCGGGCAGCAAGCGGCACTCGCGCAGGAACGCAGCGCCCGGGTCGAATTCGGCCGGGGCCAGAGCTCAACGGTCATCCGCGGGACGGTCCGGGGCTACGAAGGCGCCAATTACCGCATCAATGTCCGTGGCGGCCAGAGGCTCGCCGTCACCATGGATAGCTCGAACAGCAGCAACTACTTCAACATTCTCGGCCCCGGCGGTGGCGAGGCCCTTTTCAACGGCTCAATCTCGGGCGATTTTGCCGACATCATCGTGCCCGACAGCGGAGACTACACCGTGCAGGTCTACCTGATGCGCAATGCCGCGCGCCGCAATGAGCAGGCGCGCTTCACGCTGCGCATCGAGGTCACCGGCGGCAGGCCGATTGCGCCGCCCGCACCTGATTTCGCCGACGGCCTGTCCGGCGGGCCGGACTTCTTCCAGGTGGCGGGCATTTCGCGCGGCGATGCCTTGAACATCCGCACCCGCCCGAGTGCCCAGAGCCCAATCGTGACGCGCGTGGTCAATGGCGAGATCCTGCGCAATGGCGGCTGCCGCATGACCGGACAAACACGCTGGTGCCGGGTTTCCCGGCCTGATGGCAGCAATGCCGGCTGGGCGGCTGGACGGTTCCTGGTCGAGGCGAGCAACTGAGCCAGATCAGGCCCTGATGAAGCAAAACAGGAGGGGAGACGGGTGATCAGGTTCATAACGACATCAGGAATGATCTGCCTTGCTTTGGGGCTGCTTGCGGGCTGCACCTCGGACGGAACATCGCAACTGCCGCCAACGGCTGCCGCTACTCCGAGGTTGATGGACGAGAGCGTGCCGCCGGCTGCCCGTAGCGCCTGTCTGGCAGCAGTATCCAACACCACGAATAATGGCGATGTCGAGATCATCGAAATGATCTTCTCGGAAGCCAACTCGCAGGTCACCGTTGGCGTTGGACCGACGCGCGCACCGTGGAACTGCATCGTCTCCAATAGCGGAGTGGTCGCCAACGTGATGTCCATGACGAACGAGGGCTCTCTGTGAGAACCGCTTCCTAACGGTGCCGGCTCGCTCCGGCACCGGATCTCCGCACTATGAGCGGAGGACCCGGCCACGACACGTTTTCATCATTGATCAAAAACGAGGACCCTCATGCAGCGCCTGACGCCTCTCGTCCTGCTGTGCCTGTCTGCCGCCATGTCCGCGCAGGCGGCCGAATTGGTTCCGGTGCCAGAGATCGGCCCGGACCAGCTATCGTTCTCTGTGACCAACATGGACATGTCGGTCGATCCGGGCACCGATTTCTACCGCTATGCGGTGGGCGGCTGGCTCGACCGTGTCGAACGTCCCGCCGACCGCGTCAGCATCGGGACCTTCGACTTCATGGGGCTGAGACTGACGGCGCAGATGAAGAACCTGATCGCGGAGGCCGGGGAGAAATCCGCAACCGCGACAAAGGGAAGTCCGCTGCAGCAGGTCGGCGCTTTTTACAACTCCTACATGGATGTTGCCGCCCTCGACGCGAAGGGCATAGCGCCCATCGAGCCTGAACTGGCCAGGATCGACGCCATCGCGAGCCTCAACGATCTCGCGACCTATCTCGGGCACTATGTTTCCGTTGCTGGAGAGGTTCCCCTGGTCGGCATCGTTCCCTCGGCAGATCAGGCCGATACGACGAAGATGGTGCTCTTCATCGTCAAGGGTTCCCTAATCTTCAATCAGGAAAACCTCTACGAGGCTCCGGCGGGTTCGGCACTCGATATTGCTCTGAGGGGCAACCTGAAGACCGTGCTGGAACAGGCCGGATACGAAACTGCCCGTGCGGCGACCGTCGTCGACATGGTGGCCGATCTGGAGCGCGAGCTGCATGGAGCGACTCTGACGCCGGTCGAATCGATGAACCCGGACAACAGCTACCAGCCCAAACCCTTCGACGCTGTTCAGGCCGAGATCCCGGCACTCGATCTCACGAAAATCCTCGCAGCCGTCAACGCCGCGGTGCCGGAGACGATTGTCCAGACGCAACCCCGCTATCTTGCGGCACTTTCGCGGGTGCTGGCGGACAGGCCACTCTCCGACATCAAGGACTACCTCAAGGTCAGGGTCATCAACCACTTCAAGCCGTTCCTTGGGACACGCTTCGATGGCAGTGCCCGCGAATGGAACCGGATCGTCTTTGGCATTGACCGGCTCCCGCCGCGCGAGGAGCTCGTCCAACAGAGCCTGCAGGCCAACATCGGTCATCCCGTTTCGCGTCTCTATGTCGAGCGCCACTTCTCCGAGGAGACGAAGGTCAAGGCGACAGACATGGTGGAGCGTGTCCACCAGACCTTCGAGAACCGCATGAAGGGCCTGACCTGGCTCAACGACGACACCAAGAAAGCGGCCCTCACAAAGCTTGAAAAACTCTCTTACAAGATCGGCTATCCGGAAGACTGGATCGACTATTCGACCGTCGACATCCGCGCGGATGATCTGGTCGGCAACATCATGCGGATCAATGCCTTCGATACCGCGCGCTCCTATGCGAAACTCGGCAAGCCGGTGGAACACGAGGCCTTCGCGGATTCCACCTCGACATTGCCCGTTATCATCAATGCCGGCTACGACATGCAGATCAACGGCTTTGAGGTGCCAGCCGCGATCCTGCAGCCGGCGGCTTTCGAGGCGACGAAAGATGCGCCCACCTATTTCTGCCGCATCGGCGCGGTGCTCGGGCACGAGATGACCCATGGCTTCGACAGCCGGGGCCGGCTCTATGATGCCGATGGCAATCTCAACAACTGGTGGAAGCCGCAGGACGCGAACGCATTCGACAAAGAGGCCGCCAAACTCATCGAACAGGCTGGTGCCTATGAGGTGCTGCCGGGTCTCAAGCTGAACGGTGCGCTTAGCGTCGGGGAGAACATGGCGGATGTGGGCGGCATCAACTTCGCCTTCGACGCGCTCAAGGACTATCTGGCGGAGCATCCGGAAGAAAATGTCTCGATCGATGGCCTGACGCCCGAGCAGCGCTGCTTCATCTCCTGGGCCCAGTTCTGGGCGATGAAGGTGACGGACGAGGCCATCCGCAGCGTCTTTATGAGCAATGCGCATCCGCCCGGCTTCTACCGCGCGACGGCAGCGCTCAAGCATGTCGACGGGTTTTACGAGGCCTTCGACATCAAGGAGGGCGACAAGGAATGGGTGCCGCCGGAACGGCGCGTGAAAGCTTGGTGAGCGGATCGCCGACCGGCAGACATCAGGATCATGAACCAGACGAGTGCAAAGGAGAGGGACTATCAAACGCATCATCGCATTGCTGGCTGCCACGACACTGGCTTTTCAGATGGGTCTCCAGCCGGTTGAGGCCGGCATGAGCGACAAGGACAAGGCGGCCGCGGCCGCTGCAGCCATCGCCATCCTCGGCATCGCCGCTCTCGCCCACAACAAGCATCATTATGAGGAGGGCTATGAGCCGGGCGGCGGCGAGGAGACGGCTGAATTCGAGCGCGGCTATCGCGACGGCGTTCACGGTTACCCCTATTGGGAAGGAAACCGGACAAGCGGTTATGCCGCAGGCTATCAGGCCGGTGATCGGGAGCGCGAGAACTCGATGGCGCATCGCCAGCAGGCGTCCGCTGCCAAGGCGCCACCCATGGCCTATCAGGGTTGCGCCCAGATTGTGGCCCGCAACTTCGCGGTCGGCACCCATCAGGTCCACTTCACCAAGGCGCGCTCGCCGGGCAAGCATGAATGGATGATCGAGGCCGCAGTCGGGCGCCAGTACATGACCTGCAAGATGCGTGACAGCGGTGAGTTGATCGACCTGAGGGGCGGCCGCCTCTAACGCCTGCTGGCAGGTCGCGGACACAGGTGCCGCGACCCGTTTCATGACCGAAGATGCAGTAAAACAGGGGCTTTACGATGGACTATACCGGCATACTGGCCTTGATCTCCTTCCTCACCGGCAACGCCGAGGACGGGTTCGCCACGTTGAAAGCGGGTACGGCTGGAAGCACGCAGATCACCCAGATCGTCTGCCCCCGCCCGCTCCCGGTGGACGAGATCGAAGGTAAGACAGTATTTTGCGGCAGGGTCCAGGTTCCGGAGGATCATGCCAAGACGGACGGAAAGAAAATCAGCCTCGACTTCGCGATCCTAAAATCGCATTCGCTCTATCCGGAACCCGATCCGGTCGTCTATCTGCAGGGTGGGCCAGGCGCGAGCGCAATGGTGCAGATCCCGCTTCTGGCCCAGACCTTCGAACCCTTCCGGAAGACCCGCGACGTGGTGTTCTGGGACCAGCGCTCGGCAGGCCTGTCCGGCCATTCGGTGAAGTGCTTCAACGCTCTGGCAGCCAATGCCGCCAGCATCGCCAAGAAGCAGTATACGACCACCGCCATTGACGGATCGAACGTCAACAACAATACGATTGCCGATTGCCTGCGGGAGATCGAGGCCGCCGGCATCGACATCTCCAAGTACAACACAACGGAAAACGCCAGGGACATCCCGACAATCATCAAGGCTCTCGGCTACGAGAGCTACAACATGTATGGCATTTCCTACGGCACGAAGCTGGCTCTGGAAGCCATGCGGGTCGCACCCGAGGGCATCCGCTCGGTCATTATAGACGGTGTGGCGCCTTCCTGGGTAAAGCTCTACGACACCTTCGCGCTCAAGGTCAGCGAGCCAATCGAACACGTGGTCGAACAGTGCAAGGCGGATGAGACCTGCAATGCGACCTTCCCGGAGCTCGACAAGATCATCATCGAGACCCTGCATGCGGCCAAGGCCGGCAAGGTCATCCACCAGGGCAAGCCAGTGGAGCCGAAGACGATCTTCCGCCCTTTCGAGGAGCGCAATGCAAAATACGGCAACCTGTCGATGACGCCCTATCTGCCTGCCTTCATCTACGAATTGCATCGCGGTAAGGAGATGCCGACCGTCGACCTGCTGGTCGGTCGCGACTTCATCATGCCGATGCCGGGCGATGACGACGTTGCCAAGGCTTCCGCGACACTGCCCAAGGCGCAACGCGCCCTGATCGGCACATTGGCCGACAATGCCATGATTTCTGCCAGGATCGCCCGTTCCAACCAGAACGTCATCGAAGAACTGCGCAACGAGATCGATGCGGAAAAGAACTATGGCCCCGTCGCCATCTTGTTCGACACCGAGCTCGAGAAAGCGCTGATTGCCGCGCGCGGAACCGATGCGACAAAAGGTGTCAGCATGGTGGCCGATTACGCCGCACTGCAGGTCATCACGCCATCAAAGGAAGCCCTCGGCACCTTCGTCAAAACCCATACCACGGGCGAAGCCACGGCCCGGTTGACCGCTCTGATTGACAGCATGAGCGAGGCCGAACTCACCGGCTACTTCGCCATCATCCAGCGGGATGTCGCAAGATCAGAGGAAGGTTTCTTCGGCGACCTCTATCTCTTCAACTACGCCTGCCAGGAGGACCTGCCGTTCAACAGTTTCGAGGGCTACCAAGCCTTCACCGCTGCCCAGAAATACCCCTATATCGGGGATGACGCCGACGAAGCGGCCCGCTTCGTCTTCGGTTCCTGCATTCCCTTCAAGCAGGTTCAGCGCGACAACTGGCAGGTCCCGGTCAAGAGCGACATTCCGACCCTGTCGATCGGCAGCCTCTATGACAGCCAGACGCCGGCGAGCTGGGCCGAGATCGCGACCGAGGAGCTGAGCAATGCTCAGGTCTTCATGATCCCCGAGGCCGGCCATGGCGCCCTAATCTACCAGTCCTGCGTGGCCGACATGGGCGTGGCCTTCATCAACCAACCCGGGCGCAAGCTGTCGAACGATTGCGCGGAAAGCATCAGCATCGAGTGGCACATCCCCGACTGGGCAAAGGCAGCGAAGTGAGGTCAGGCACTTTGGCCCGTCAGGAACAGACGAGGGATTTAGGGGATGCAACAAAGGGTGCGCCGCCACTCTGGCTGCGCATCCTGCAGTTTCCGCTGACACGCATCCTTGTGCTCGCCCCACTGCTATTCCTCTTGATGGGCATCAGCAATGGGTTCTGGAGCGTACAATTTGCCGATCGGCCTCTGCTGGCGATTGCCAGCGCGGCCCTGATGGCGGCGCTGGCAATCGCCGTCTATGTGGGCTTCGTCCGTTTCGTGGAAAGGCGCACCGTGGACGAACTGGCCCTGTCGGCGATGGGCCGCGAACTGGGCCTCGGCCTGTTCGCTGGCGCCGGCCTATACACACTGTGTGTCGTGATCCTGGTCCTTCTCGGGGTCTACAGCATCGACGGCATCAATCCCGCTTCGCTCATGCTTCCGTCCGTGGCGATGGCATTGAGTTCGGGTGTCTTCGAGGAACTGCTGCACCGGGGCACGATCTTTCGCAATGTCGAAGCGCTTGCGGGAAGCTGGATTGCGCTGGTTGCCTCGGCGCTGATCTTCGGCCTGGTGCATCTTGGTAACCCGGACGGCAACATCATCGGCGCGCTCGCCATCACCATCGAGGCGGGCCTGCTGCTTGCCGCTCTTTATCTGGTCACGCGAAGGCTTTGGTTGAGCATCGGTGCCCACATCGCGTGGAACTTCACCCAGGGCGGCATCTTCTCCGGCTCGGTGTCAGGCGCCTTCGAACAGCCAGGCCTGTTCAAGGCCGTGATCGAAGGGCCGCAGCTTTTGACCGGCGGAAAATTCGGGATGGAAGCGAGCCTTGTCGCGCTCGTCATCTGTACTGCGACGGGCCTTTTGGTCCTACTCATGGCCGTGAAGCGCAAAAACATGGTGCCGCCGATGTGGAAACGGACCTGACGAGATGCCGGGAAGAGGCGCAATACTGCCGAGTATCGCCACGGCAAAGGCAAGTGAACAAAGGTAGGTTCAAATGAATTTTGCACACGGGAAGGCCCGTCTCCCTCTCAGCCTCATCGTCTACGTGCTCTGGGCCGCGATCACCATTGGCGGCGGGATCTGGCTGAGCGGCGGGCAAAAGCAGTCCTTGATTGAAGGCCTTTCCAAGGGACCACTGTGGAACGTTATCGCAGCCTTTCTCTTCCTCGTCCTCGTCATCATCACGGCGGGTTGGCGCGATATGAAATTCGGGGCGCCCGACCCGATGAGCTCGCTTCGGATCATGTGGTTCCCGGCACTTTACGTCATTGCGTTCCTCAGCATGGCAGGCCTCCTCGGCTTGCCACCGTTGAGCTTGATGCTTCTGATTTTTCTCAGCACCGCATTCGTCGGCCTGTCAGAGGAGACAATGTTCCGTGGTGTGCTGTTTGAGGCTCTGCGGACCCGGGTGAAGATCTGGCCCGCGATGATCTGGACATCGATCCTGTTCGGCTCCGTCCACATCCTCAACGCATTGACGACGGGCGAATTCCTGAACGCCTTGCTGCAGGCCTTTACCGCGACCCTGAGCGGCTTCGCCTTCATCGCCATTCTCGTTCGCACCGGCTCGATCTGGCCGGCGATCATCTATCATGCGCTGTGGGACTTCGGCACATTCGCGATCTCTGCCAGCAGCGAGGCAAGCGGTGCCGCGTCGAGCGGCGAAGTCGACAGATGGGCCTTCCTGCTGCCTGTACTGCTCGTCCTGCCAAACTTTCTCTATGGGATGTACCTTCTGCGACACGTTCGGAACGAGGATGTTTGAGTAGGAAGAAGCCTTTCGCCCAGTGACTAGAAAATGGCTTCACTGTGCCTTTGTGCCAGCAGCGTTTGTCGCCGACGTCATGGTCTCTGCCGTAGTCGATGCCAAAAGTCGGGAATGCGGCGTGATGCCACTCCCGCGCTGTGTCCGCTGCCAGGCGAGGGCAATGAAGACCGAACGACCGAAATGGAGGCGCATAGCAGAAATCATTACGGCAGGGGGGCCTGGGCATACTGCTGGGCTCGAAGCTGATCTGGCTGACCGTCGAGAACGCATTCCTCCATAAGCAACGTTCAGGTGTCTGTCAGCTTTGCACGGCAGTGCATCGGATCTTGGGATCCATGCACGAAAGGAAGCGGGCTTGTTGAAGACGCTTTTGAAGTTCAGACCGCGCTTGCGCAGCGAATGGCTGAGCATACTCACCGCAGTCTATCTGCTGTTTTTCATGAACGGGACTTTCTGGGGCAAGTCCTTCCTCTACCTCCAGGGGCAAGGCTTCGCGCTTGTTGGGCTGGCGGTCGGTCTTTTGGCCGCCTTTGTCGCGCTGACCGTCACGTTCTCAGCCAAATACCTGATCAAGCCGGCCCTGATCCTCATGGTGATCACCAGCGTGGCGAGTGCGTGGTTCATGGATCGTTTCGGCGTGATCGTCGACACTGAGATGATCCGCAACGCGGCCGAGACCAACACGGCCGAGGCCGGCCACCTGATGACCGGTGCCTTTGTCCTTCATATGGGGCTCTTTGGTATCCTGCCCTCGCTGTTCATCGCCTGGGTCGAGGTCGTGCACCGTCCACTCCTCAAAAAATTCATAGTCAATCTGATGATCATCGCGCCGTCTCTGCTGGTATTTGCTGGTGCTGGCCTCTCGAACAGCGGCACATTCATCTTCAGCACCCGTGAGCACCGTGACTGGTTCCGAACGCTGAACCCGATCTTTCCGGTCGGAAGCGCGGCCAGCTTCCTGATTGGACGATCACGCGAGCAAGCGATTGTTCTCCAGCCGATCGGTACCGATGCCAGGGTTTTGGATGCTCTGCCGGCCAATGGCCGCCGACCACGCGTCACGATCATCGTCGTTGGCGAAACCGCGCGGGCGCAGAGTTTCCAGCTCGGCGGCTACGAGCGCCCGACGAACCCTCAGCTTTCGAAGCGCGACATCACCTATTTCAGCGACACTTCTAGCTGCGGAACGGCGACGGCTGTCTCAGTGCCCTGCATGTTTTCGGTCTATGGTCGACGGGACTACTCGCACGCAAAAGCCTTGGCGACAGAGGACCTGATGGATGTCCTCACCCATGCCGGCATCAAGACCGAATGGTGGGACAACAACACCGGCGACAAACATGTCGCCGATCGAATCCAGAAGACCGATTTCTTCAAATCGAACGATCCGCGTTTCTGCCATGGCGGTGAGTGTCTGGACCAAATCCTGGTCGACGGCCTCGATGCCTGGCTGGACAAGGTGGATGGCGACGCCGTTCTGGTCCTCCACCAGCTCGGCAATCACGGCCCCGCCTATTATCTCCGCTATCCCGACGAGTTCCGCAAATTCGTGCCGGATTGCCGCTCGGCAGACTTTGATGCCTGTACGCCGGAGACCATCAGGAACGCCTATGACAACGCCCTGCTCTACACCGACCATATTCTCTCTGAGGTAATCGACAAGCTGAGCGCCCATGCCAAAACGCTGGATACGGCGATGATCTACATGTCTGACCATGGCGAGTCGCTGGGCGAAAACGGTCTCTATCTGCACGGCGCGCCGTATATGTTTGCGCCAGCCGAACAGACCCATGTTCCGCTTGTTCTCTGGACGTCACCCGACCTTCGACAGTCGACCGGCATCGACAAACCGTGCCTCACATCCAAGGCGGATTTGCCCCATTCGCACGACAACCTCTTCCACAGTGTGCTCGGCCTGATGCAGGTGAAGACTGCGGTCTATGACCCGGCCCTCGACATTTTTGCAGCCTGCCGCAGCAGAGTCTCGTCTTGAGGGGCACTTCAGAGATTCGGTCCATCAAACCCATCAAGCCTACTCACGACAGACAAGGACGCCGCGGTTTGCGGCGTCCTTTGTTTCGTTGGGGCTTCTCTTTCAGAGAATATCGCCGCCGTCCGGTGCGCGTTTGCGCCCGGTGAACATGGCAAGCGCAAGGTTTTCATGATGCCGGAGGCTGGCATGAATGACGCCCACCACGTGGAAAGCGATGGCCACCAGCAGCAATTGAGCGAGCGCTTCATGTGTCTCCTCGACCCATTCAATGCCCCAATAGGCATCCGTCGTCTGGATCCAGCCGGTGAGCGCGATGCCACCGACCATCAGAAGCAACACGACCACCATGGCGGCCCCGAGCGGGTTGTGGCCGAGATATCGGGCCTCCTTGTGGCGAAGCATGTCGCCAGCATAGAGCAGCGTGCGCTTTGGCGAACGGATGAACTGGCTGAAACGGGCATAGCGCGTCCCGGCTATGCCGAGAACGAGCCGCAGGCCAATCAGGCCGGCGGCTGCATAGCCTGCCACCTCGTGCAGGCTCTGCAACTCGTCCGCCGTCAACCAGCACAAGGCGACACTGCCCGCGAGGCTCCAGTGAAAGAGCCTGACCGGACGATCCCAGACCTTGACTGTCGACGTCATCGATCAGTCCTCGATCTTCATGTCGACCGACTGGAGGGTCTGCGGGTCAAAATAGGCTTCGACCTTCTTGCCTTCGGCATTGATGGCATAGGCTTCATAGCAGCCGTCTTCGGTCTTGATCGAGCGGACCTTCCAGCCTTCGCCTTCAAGCTTGGTTTGCAGCGCCTCGCGCGGCTTCCAGTCGGCCATGGCGACATTGCATTTTTCGGAAGCAAGTGCGGTGCCGCCAAAGGCAGCTGCGAGGCCGAGAGCGATGATGATCTTCTGCATGGACTGTGTTCCTTTCCTGGTGTTGGACACGAGGGGAGGATCGACCCGCAAGCTGACAGCCACCTGAAGGGCGAGCTCGGACCTTGCGGGCGGTTCAGCGGGCTGTCAGTTTCGTGCGCGACAAGAGATCGCGATCTCTTGGACAGGGGTAAATGAATGCGGGTCTTGCTGGTCGAAGACGATGAAATGCTCGGCGATGCGGTGAAGACATACGTGCACCGCCAGGGCCATGCCGTGGACTGGGCGCTCTCATGCGACGAGGCCGAGGCGAGCCTTCAAGCAGCCGCCTATGATCTCGTGCTCCTCGATCTCAGGCTGCCGGATGGGAGCGGGCTCGATATTCTGAAGGCTCTGCGGGCCCGCCGCGACGAGATGCCCGTCATCATCATGACGGCCCACGACCAGGTGTCCGATCGCATTGCCGGATTGAATGCCGGGGCCGACGACTATCTTGTCAAACCTGTCGATCTCGGCGAGCTGCAGGCCCGGATCCACGCCGTATCGCGCCGCTACGGCACGCACAAGCTGCCCGATCTGACCATAGGAGGCATCGGAGTTTACCCTTCCGAGCGGCGGCTTGAGGCTCGGGACGGCGCGGAGATCCTTCTCTCCTCCCGCGAATGGGCCGTGCTCGACAGGCTGATCGCCCGCAAACGCGCCATCGTGTCGAAGGCCCAGATCGAGGAAGCGCTTTACGCCTTTGGGGCGGAGGTCGAGAGCAACACGGTCGAAGTCTATGTCAGCCGCTTGCGCCGAAAGCTGGGCAAGGATGCAATCGAGACCGTGCGCGGTGTCGGCTACAGGATTTCCGCCGATGCGAGTTGACACCCGAAGCCTTTCCGGACGCCTTGTCCTTTCTCTGTCGGTCCTGCTCGTGCTATTCTGGACGATCGCGGTCGGACTCTCCATTCACGTCATGCGTGCTGAATTCGATGAAGTGTTTGACAGCGCGCTGCAGGAGACCACGGAACGCCTCGCCCCTCTCGTCATCGACGATTTTTTCCGTCGCGACATCGGCAAAGGGCCGGACCAGGTGGCGGCGCTCAATCCTGGCGCAACAGACGAATACCTGACCTATCAGGTGCGCGATGCCTCCGGAAGGGTGCTTCTCCATTCGCACAATGTCGGAGCTGAACCTTATGCCGCACCGCTCTTGCCCGGCTTCTGGAGCGGCGATGACAGACGGATCTTCACCATCGCGGCGGTCAGCGATACGCTCTTCGTCCAGGTGGCGGACTCGCTCGCGCATCGACGCGAGGCGACGCTTGAAAGCGCCTTGACGCTGTTGCTGCCGATCCTGCTTCTGCTTCCGCTCGGCATGTTCGCAATCCGCTGGGTCGTCGTGCGGGCGACAAGGCCGGTCAATGAACTGCGGGACGCGATCAGTAGACGCGATGGCAACAACCTCGAACCCATCGCTTTGCTTGGGCTTCCGACAGAAATCGCGACGATACCGGGCTCGGTCAACACGCTTCTCGGACGCCTAAAGCTCGCGCTACAAGCCGAACGGGAGCTTGCCGCCAACAGCGCCCATGAACTTCGAACGCCACTCGCCGGTGCACTCGCCCAGATGGAGCTGCTGGCAGATCAACTAAACGAGCCGGATGACCGGTCGCGGTCGCATCGCGTGCTGGAAGCGCTCCGCCGCCTGTCGCTGATGCTGGAGAAACTACTGCAGCTCTCCCGCGCGGAGGCAGGCGTCGGATTATCTAGTACTCCGGTTGATTTGCTCGCCCTCGTAAAGCTGCTTGTCGAGACCTTCCAGCGCTCGCAGCATCCAACCGCGATGATCGAGTTGCGGCCGGAACCCGGGTTGCTGGGCCTCGTACGAGCAATCGACCCAGACGCCTTCGCCATTGCCTTCAACAACCTTCTGGAAAACGCAGCTCGTTACGGCGATGCCGAACTGCCCATCACGATCGCCATCTCCGCGGATGGGCGCATCACGGTGACCAATGCCGTTTCCGTTCCACTCGATCCAGACCTTAATGTTTACCGAGCGCGCTTCAGGCGCGGCCATACGAGTAAGCCTGGAGCCGGTCTCGGTCTTGCGATCGTCGAAAAACTGGTGGCTCAGATGAGCGGCTCGATGAGCTTGAGGACTGTGGTTCTGCCTGAGGGAGTCACGGGATTCGAGTGTGAACTCTCACTCCCGCCGCCAGAACAATAACCCAAATGCGGGCCTGCGAAACCAGCGAGCCAAAGGAGACAGTCACATCAGCTTGTGAACCCGCCTGCGGACTAAATCACCGCTTCCGTCCCTATTTGTTTTAGCGCCTCCGCAAAAAACGCCGCTGACGTGCCGCGTAAAGCTGCGGCTTTAGAAGCCGTGAATTAACCTGGCGAACGACCGTAATGAAGACGCTTAGCTACCCCGCGTAAGTACTCACCTGGCCTCCGGCTTGGCGCTCCCGAGCGGAAATAATTGCCGCTCCTCCGCCATGTTGACGTCGGCCCAAAGCCAGGGCACAAAGATGGCATCCACGGTCGCTTACGGCAGGAAAACAGAGGAAAATCAAAGGCGAAATTTCTAAGTCTTTGAAATCATGTGAAAATTCAGGTTCTCCAGGCAGGCCATTTTAGGCCGGTTTTTCGCTGAAAATCAGCGACTATTTCTCACAGAAAAAAGCGACGCCTTCTCAACAACTTGAGCAATTCCGGCTGCTGTTATTCTGGCCATCCGTCGTGCGCAGCGGGCCTCCCAAGATTGGCTGGGGACCCGCTAGCGCAGTATTCACGGGGCCGAAAGAAGAATGTCCGTTGCTGGAGTACCGCTAGGGTCAAGGCGACATTTTTGCGCATCAGATAAAGTTGCCTAAGTTCGGCCGAAACGCGGACATCAATCCCCGAACGTCAAGTGGTCGGTTTGCGGGTTCTTCCCGACATCAGCGAAATTCGCGTGACCGTCTAAAAGCCGTGTGTCTTTGCCCACCGCTCTGGGAGCCGCAAACGTCACCAAACGCCTGGCGCTACTTCGTCGGGGCTCCAAAAACGAATTCAACGGACATCAGCGGCCAGCAGCCAGATGTCCACTCAATCGTGCGGCCCTTGTCGTCCTCGTTGCGGGCGTTCAGGTGAAACACCGGCGTTCCCGGCGTCAGTCGCAGGTTCTCGGCCTCGTCCGCCGACGAGAAGCCGCCGCTAATCCGGGTCTCGACCCTTCGGAAGGCGGCGATGCCACTGGCGCGGAAGACATCCGTCACCGATTGGCGTTCAGTATAGAGTGCCTCGAAATCGGGAAACCGGTCGGCGGGAAAGTGCTTGTCGTTCACGTAGACTGGCTGGTCGCCAAGCAGCCGCAGACGCCGTAGGTGGATGATGCCCGCTCCCTCGGCAATGCGCAACCGCGCCGCGAGTTCGGCAGTCGCCAGTTCGCGCCGTACAAAGCGTGTGTCGGTGGTGATGGGGGCGCTGTGGGTCTCGATGTTCTCACGGAATGGATGCCCATCGCGGACAGAGAAGATTGCTGGCGGGCTGCGCACAAAGATGCCCACACCCTTGCGCGCCGTCAGGTGTCCTTCGGCTTGCAACTGCTGGAGCGCCTGGCGCAGCGTGATGCGGGTGACGCCGAGGCTTGCCGCCAAATGCGTTTCGCCGGGCAATTGGCTGCCTGGCCTCAAGGCTCCGCCTTCGATCAGGCCAAGGATATGGTCGCGGATCTGCTGCCATATCGGCATGTCGCTGCGTGGTCCAAAGACCAGGCCCTCAAAGGTGGCGAGAGGGATTTCGGGCGTGTCGAGCATGATGATTTCCGGTTCAGGCGGCGGCTGAGGCAATCGTGGATTCGGTCTCTATCAGCGTATGTGCCGAGTAGACCAGCCGACCGCCGACGAAGGTCGCCACCACCTTCGGGTGGCGCATGTCCTTCGCATCGACGAGGATGACGTCGGCGCGTTTTCCCTCCTCGAGGCGCCCCCGATCCTCAAGTCCCGCAGCGGCTGCGGCATTGGCTGACACGAGCTGCCAGACCTTGGCGAAGTCAGCATCATCAGGGGATGCCAGCCGGAAGGCTGCATGCAGTGGTGACGGATAGTGGTAGTCGGAGGCAAGCACGGTGCAGAGCCCGTCGCGGATTGCCGTCGTTGCGTCAAGCGCTCCGTTGTGGCTGCCGCCGCGCACCACGTTTGGCGCGCCGAGGATGACATGCTCGCCGACTGCGCGGGCTTCGGCAGCCGTCTCGAGCGTCAGCGGAAACTCCGACGACACGGCACCCAGTGCCCGGAAATGACGGCGCTCTTCGGGCGACGCTTCGTCATGCGCGAGTAGGACATTGCCGTTGTCGCGTGCCGCTGCCGCCAGTTGTTCGATAGCGCCTGCCACTTCGCCGCGCCGCGCCCAGACGTCGTCGAGCAGTGCCATGTAGTCGTCGCGCGACAGGCCGGAGCGCTCGGCCATCTGGCCGATCTTGCGGGCGATCGTGCCCTTCAGCACCGATCCCGTCGTGTGGTCGTTGAAGGCCACGAGCGGCTTCGGGTCGAGCGACAGCCATTGGCTGACCTGCGGCAGGGCATCGAGTGCGAAGGTTTCCCAGCGCAGGTGCAGGCGTGTGTCGCAGGCCAGATGCGGCCGGGCGGCGTCAAGCGCGGTGACGAAGTCGCCGGCAGCCTGCAGCGAACGGAGGCCGGGCTCCCAGGACACCGTCACGCCATGAAAGGCGGTGGTGATGCCATTGGCCACCAGCTGCCTGTCGGTGTCGCGCAGCGCGAGACCGACGTCGAAGCGTACGCCCGGCCGCGGCATGATCTGCCGCTCGAAGCCGTCGCCGTGGATGTCGACGATGCCCGGCAGGACAAGCAGGCCTGAAGCGTCGAGTTCGGGGCCTCCATTGGCCCTGTTCGACAGCATGCCGCCTTCGATGAAGAGGTCGGTGTGTTCGAGCCTGTCAGGGCCCAGCACGGTGCCGTTGCGAATGGTCCAGTTCATCCGTCTCTCTCTGTTCCGTTTTTCGCCATCGGGCCGTCAGACTGTCACGTGCCCGTCACGTCTTGCCGCTAGGGATAGTCGCAGAAGATGCTCCTGTCTATACAGCAAAGGAAGATATCATGATCCGTTCCCTTCTCGCAGCCTGTGCAATCTCTCTCGTCTCGCTGGCGCCAGCCGCAGCCGAAAGCGTCAAGTTCGCCGTCACCGATATTGAGGGCCTGGAAGCCCTGCAGCAGGAATTCGGCGGCTTTGAAAAGGCCCTCGAACAGGCGACCGGCCTCGAAGTCGAGCTCTTCCCGGTAAGCTCGCGCACCGCAGCGGTCGAGGCAATGAATTCCGGTCAGGTTGACCTCGTCCTCACAGGCCCTGCCGAATATGTCGTCATGAAGGAGCTTGCACAGCCGCAGATCGTCGTCGCCTGGCAGCGTCCGGACTACTTCGCCCAGATCGCCGTCCTCGCCAATGGTCCGATCCGTACGGTCGATGATCTCAAGGGCACGAAGGTGTCCTTCGGCTCGGTCGGCTCGACCTCTCAGCATCTTGGGCCGGCCCAGACGCTCACCGACTACGGCCTCAAATACAATGAGGACTACGAACCCGTCATCCTCGCCCGCAACGTTGCCGCAGAAGCGCTGATCCGTGGCGACATCGCCGCTATCGGCCTTAACTTCGGACATCTTGCCTCCGTCCGCGAAGCCTTCCCGGATGTCGCCTTTGCCGTGGTCGCCCGCGGCCGTGATCTGCCGAACGACATTCTCGTTGCCCGCAAAGACCTGGCCGAGGAGACCGTCGCAAAGATCCGCACGGCCTTCACCGAAAAGGGCACCGACATCATGGCTGCTGTTCTCCAGGGCGAAGACAATCAGAAGTTCAAGGGTGGCTTCTTCCTGACCGACGTGAAGGACAGCGACTACGATTACGTCCGCTCGATGTATCGCACGATCGGCGTCGACACCTTCAACGACTTCGTCAACTGAACGGATTTCCCCGAGCCAGCGAACGGGTCGGCGCCATCAGCGCCGACCCCTCGCCATATCCGCAGAAAGAAGACCGCCATGGACGTTATCAGCACACAGGGCCTGAAGAAGGGTTATGCCAACGGGAAGCCGGTGTTTTCCGGCGTCGATATCCGCATCCGGGGCGGCGAGCGCGTGGCGCTGGTCGGCGCCAACGGAGTGGGCAAGTCGACGCTGCTCAAATGCCTGATAGGCCACACGCCATTCTGCGATGGTGAGATCTCGACGCTTGGCGAATCCTTTTGCCGCGCGCCGAACGGGTCGCAACTCAAGCGCATGCGCCAGCAGATCGGCTTCGTCTTCCAGAATCATGGCCTCGTCCGTCGGCAGTCGGTGCTGACCAATGTCGTCCACGGCAAACTCGGGCTGCCCGGCACCTGGCGCGCCTGGCATCAGGCGATTGCCGAGCGAGAAAGTCGCGAAGAGGCGATGGATGCGCTCGACCAGGTGAAGCTCTCGCACAAGGCGACGGCACGCGCCGACCAACTTTCGGGCGGTCAGGCGCAGCGCGTCGCCATCGCCCGCGCGCTGGTGCGCAAGCCCAGGCTGATGATCGCCGACGAGCCGGCTGCCAGCCTCGATCCGACGGCGGGCCGCGACATGATGGCGCTGTTCTCCGACCTCGTCCGCGAAAAGGGCATCACGCTGGTCTATACGACCCACGACATGGATCATGCGCTGAGCTTCGCCGACCGCATCGTCGCGCTGAAGGCCGGCCGCATACATTTCGATCTCCCGGTTGCCGATGTAGACCGCGAACGCCTGGATGGTGTCTTCCATGCGTGATGCTGTGCCTGCCCGTTTCTTCCGTGCCTCGCCCTTTGCCTTTGCCGTTCTGGTCGCTCTTGGTGCGCTCTTGATCGTCTCGGCCACGCAGGTCGCGCCGACACCGAACCAGTTGATCAACGGCGCTCCGAGAATGGCAAACCTGATCGAGCGCATGCTGCCGCCGAGCCTGGAACCCGGTTTCCTGATGCGCGTCACCTGGCGTACGATCGAGACCTTGCAGATCGCCTTCGTCGGCACCGTCATCGGTGTGCTACTGAGCCTGCCGATCGCTTGGCTTGCCTCGCGCACGCTGTCGCCGATCGGACCCTTCCGGCATGTCTTCAAAGTGATGATCTCGCTGTTCCGCACGGTGCCTGACATGGTCTGGGCGCTCCTTTTCGTTGCCTCCATCGGCCTTGGCGCAGTCGCCGGCACCATGACCATCATCATCGACACGATTGGCTTTTGCGGCCGCTTCTTCGCCGAAGCGATCGAGGATGCCGACAAGGAGCCGCAGGAAGCGCTATTTTCCGCCGGCGCCGGCCGCTTTTCCGTCCTCTCCGGCGCGGTCATCCCCGATGTCATGCCGTCCTTGATCAACACTTCGCAGTTCGCGTTGGAAAAGGCGGTCCGCTCGTCAGTCGTTCTCGGCCTCGTTGGTGCCGGTGGGATCGGCCAGGAGCTCAAGGTGGCATTCGATCTCTTCCAGTACCGTAATGCTTCCACCATCATCCTGGTAATCTTCGTAATCGTGCTTGTGATGGAGCTTGTGACCGACCGGTTACGGCTGAAGGCGCAATGAAGTGCTGCCGGGATGCACCTGTCAGAAGTGCCGTCCGATAGTCTCACCAGGTCTGAAATCACCACACGAACGCAATAGTTGGCAGTATCGCTGGGAGCGGAGAGAATTGTGCCGGTCTTGAGTTGGGCCACCACCTGGCCTAGAGCCCTAGCTCGTTGGCGAGATGAGGCCGCTATGGCCTCGATTCCGCTTTCGGGCACCGCCAGCGGATGCCCCGTCGTCCAATATGGCGGCACATAGCTGCCCCTCCCCCGAAAACGCTCACCTCACCTCCAGCTTGGCGCTCCCGAGCGGAAATTATTGCCGCTCTCCCGCCATGTTGACGTCAGCCCAAAGCCAGGGCACAAACATGGCATCCACGGTCGCTCGCGGCAGGAAAACATAGGGAAATCAAAGGCAATTTTGCTAAGCATCTGAAATAATGTGAGAATCCAGGTTCTCCAGGCGGGCCAATTTAGGTCGGTTTTCCGCGTAGATTTGGCGGCTGTTTCTCACAGAAAAATGCGACGTCTTCTCAACAACTTGAGCACTTACGACATCTGTTTTTCAGGTCATCCGTCGTGCTCAATTGGGTCTCGTAAGATTGGCTGGGGACCCTCATTCCGATACTGAGCCAGCAGAATTTGACCGCGTTTCCGGGCGATATGCGGTTGACTGCCTCATAGCTCTCACGGTCTCCCGCCCACCTTGTGGTCGATGCTTTATCGTCCCGATCAATCAGAAACCGGATCCAACGGTTGCGACTGTAGGAGGAGGCAGTTGCCGCTTCCGCCTAACACGGCGGCGGCTTCCTTCGTCGGATCGATCTGGGCGGTAGCAATTTGCCTGATCTCTGCTTCGCTTTTCAGTACGAGCCGCCAAGTCATCTTGCTTACTGCACCGTCACCTTCTGGGATCTGCCCGAACAGGCCTGAAAGATCTCGGCTTGCCACGCATCCTGTCCGGAGTTGTACCGGGCGACCTGACTCGTATCCCGGTGACCTGTTTGACGACGAAGGGTTCCTGTTTGAGAAGGTGATGCCACAACTGACCGCGCCTGTTGAACGCGCGAGCAATGACTAATGCTGATCTAAAGGCAAACGGATCTCGAAACGTGCGCCCTTTTGGGAAGAGACGCATAGGGAATTCCCTCCATGCGCTTCGGCGATATCGGCAACGATGGCAAGCCCCAGGCCACAGCCATCGCCAAAGTCGAGATCGGCTCGAAAGAAGCGGTCAAAGACCCTGTCCCGAAGTTCTTCATTGATCCCGGGACCGTCGTCCTCCACGACGATGGCAACCTCTTCCTTTGAGAACGACAGCATGACATCCAGCTCGCCGCCTTCGCGCAAACCGTAGCGCAACGCGTTGTCCAACAGATTGGCCATCATCTCTTCAATCATGACAGGATCGCAAACAACTGACCTTGATATTCCATCGACTTCAAAGCCGACTGAGATGTCGTTGAGGAGCTGGACCTCTGCAAAGGCGCGAACTTTGGCCGAAACGAGAGCAACGAGATCAGTCTCTTCGAATAGGGCCCGCAGACTTCGCCCGCGCACGCGTTCGAGGGAAAGCAACTGATTGGTGAGCCGGCCGGTCGCGCGGGCGGATTGCGCTATGGATGCGACACGCTGCCGAAGGGTGTTCTCGTCAGGGGAGGACACGGCCGCCTCCGCCTGCGTAACGATCGAGGCGATCGGGTTGCGGAGCTGATGCGCGGCATCGGAGATGAATGCCGAACGGATCTCGAACGCCTTCGACAGACGTTCGAACAAGGAATTGGTCGTCTGGACGAGCGGACGCAGCTCCACCGGGATCCATCGGCGGATTGGCCTGAGATCATCGGGGGTTCTGAGGCTGATCGCATTTTGGAGGTCGAGCAGAGGCTTCAGCCCGAGCTTGATCCCGAACCAGAGGATCACGGCGGCCGACAAGATGATGGTCGCCAACAGCGCTATGCTCTGAAACAGAAGATCACGGCTCAAGGCGGCGCGTTGAGATACAGTCTGCCAGACCTCGACGGTCATCCACCCCTGTAATCTCGGCTGGTTGAGGAATTCCCGCAAAACGACGGATCGAACCTCTAGCCCGAGATATGTGCTGTCAAAGAAAAACGGCTTGCCGCTCTGTATGTCAGAAGCATCCGGCACGTCCGGCGGATCGGAATAGCCAGTCACGAAGCCACCACCCGGCCCAGTGATGCGATAGTAAACCGGATCGCCCAAAGCGGTGGTCAATTCTTCCAGAAGCTGTTCGGTGAGAATGTCACCCTCGGAGATCGCGACATCGCGCGAGATCGTCAAGGCGACGGCCAGAAGCGTGTTGTCGTAAAGCGTCTGGGAGAGCCGTTGGGCCTCTTCGAAGCGCGCATAGGAAGCGATGCCCGCGATGACGATCAGAGGCAGAATGAGAAGCAGGAACAGTCTGGAGCGAAGCGAAAGGCGCCTCATGCCGGCCCTACATTCAGCATATAACCGAGGCCGCGCGCCGTCTTGATTTCCACTTGCGTCCCATCGAGTTTCCGTCGAAGCCTCGAGACCAGGAGCTCGATCGCGTTGGCTTCCACTTCAGCTCCCGCGCCATAGAGCGACGAGAAAATCCTCTCTCGATCCATAAGCTTGCCCTTGTGGTCAAGCAGCAGTTCGAAAAGTGCGAGTTCCCGCCGGGGCAGATCGATCCTTTTGTCCTTGTGCATGATGACGCGCTGTTGACGATCGTAAACGAGGTCGCCGATCAGTTCCTGTTCCGGCATAAGCTGCGGCCTTCGACGCGTGAGTGCCCTCAAGCGCGCCATCAGTTCGGCCATCTCGAACGGCTTCACGAGATAATCATCCGCACCGGCATCGAGGCCAACGACGCGATCGGACGTCTTGCCCATGGCGGTGAGCATCAAAACCGGCGTGGTGTCTCCACGGCTGCGCATCCGTTTGGTGACTTCGATCCCCGTCAGACCAGGAAGATTGATGTCGATGATGGCAACATCGGCGGTCTCAGTTCGCAGGAAAGTGTCAGCAGCAAGACCGTCATCGAGATGATCCACCCCATGACCTTGATCTCGCAAGGCGTCCTCGATGCCTTTTGCCAGGCTCCTGTTGTCCTCGACCAGAATGATCCGCACCGCAGTAGAATTCCTTTACGGACAGCTTATCGACAGCAAAACTCACTATGAGAGCTAGAAGCAGATTTGGCGAGGAGAAATCAAGTCTGTGCAAGCTTTGAGGAAACCGGCAGATCAGATCGCCGGATTGGGAGGATAAAACCATGCTGAATACCTCTTTGAGCCGCCGCGCCACGATGGGCCTGATGGCCGGCATTTTGGCCGCCGGTCTCGCAGGACCTGCGGCAGCCGAAGTCAATTTCGCGGGCAAGACGATCGAGTGGATCATTCCGTTCTCTGCCGGCGGCGGATCCGACACCTGGGGCCGCTTCAATGCACAACTGCTCGGCAAATATCTTCCCGGCAACCCGGTGGTCGTAGTTGTGAATGAACCGGGTGGTGGCTCGACAAAGGGAAGCAACCTGTTTGCCGCGCGCGCCAAGCCCGATGGTCTGATGATCCTCGGGACCTCGGCATCCACGCAGTTCCCCTATCTGCTCGGCGATCCGCGCGTACGCTACGAATACAAAGACTGGAAGATCGCGATGGCGAGCCCGACGGGTGGCGTAGTCTACACCACGCCGACACTTGGTCTCAAAAGCGTTGATGACATCGGCATGCTCAAGGGCAAGGATCTCGTCTATGCGAGCCAGGGCGCGACTTCGCTTGATCTTGTGCCACTGCTCGGCTTCCGGGCGATGGATCTGAACGTGCAGCACGTCTTCGGCTTCAAGGGTCGCGGCGATGGCCGCCTCGCCTTCGAACGCGGAGAAGTCAACATCGATTTCCAGACCTCATCTGCCTACATGAAGAGCGTTCAGCCGCTCGTTGAGGCCGGTCAGGCGGTTCCGCTCTTTAGCCTTGGCGTCCTCGACGCAGCCGGCAATGTGGTGCGGGATCCGACCTTCCCCGACCTGCCAACATATCCCGAAGCCTATGAGAAGCTGACAGGTCAGAAGCCCAGCGGCCCTGCTTATGATGCCTATATGGCTTTCTATGTTGCCGGCTTTCCGGCTCAGAAGATGGTGTTCCTGCCCAAGGATACGTCGGACGAGATCGTTGCCGCCTACCAGAAGGCCTTCGAAGACATGAAGTCCGACCCTGACTATAAGGCCAATGCGGAAGCCGTGCTCGGCACCTATGAGCAGGTGACCGGCGAACTTGCGCAGGCGCTGTTCGACAAGGCAACGGATCTGGCACCTGAGTTGCGAAAGCAAGTCGCCGACATGCTGGCCGAGTCCTACGGCGTGAAACTCGGTCAAGACTGATCGATTGAAAGGCGGGTCTCCTTAAGCAAGCGCGACCCGCCACTTCTCACACTTCCCCACAATTTACCCAATGTCGCGCTGGTCGCGGCAAACGCGGAGTCATAACCGTGATCGAGACCCTGTTGTCTGCCTTGGGCTCACTCCTGGCAGTTGAACACCTTTTCTTCATGCTGATCGGCGTCTCGGTTGGCCTGATCATCGGGGTAATCCCTGGTCTGGGCGGCATCGCTGGGCTGTCCCTGCTTATTCCGTTTCTTTATGGAATGGACGAGATCAGTGCGCTTGCCATGCTTATCGGTCTTGTCGCCGTTATCCCCACCTCCGACACCTTTTCGTCGGTGCTGATGGGCATACCCGGCTCGTCGGCGAGCCAGGCGACAGTCCTTGATGGTTTTCCGCTTGCCCGCAACGGGCAAGCTGCGCGGGCACTCTCTGCCGCCTTCATATCCTCCATGTTCGGAGGGGTCTTCGGTGCGATTGTCCTGACAGGTTTTGTCGTTATTGCCCGACCGCTGATCCTGTCTTTCGGATCGGCCGAGCTTTTCATGTTGGCCTTATTCGGCCTCTCCATGGTCGCCGTTCTCGCGGGGAAGAGTCTCGCCAAGGGTCTTGCGGCCTGCTGTGTCGGCTTGATCATTGGCTCGATCGGCGGCGCACCTGCTACCGGCGAATTCCGGATGATCTTCGGATCCGACTATCTTTATGACGGAATTCCTCTGGTCATTGTCGGTCTTGGCTTCTTCGCAATCCCGGAAATCGCCGATCTGCTGCGCCGCAATGCTGCAATTGCACAGGGCAATGCACTTGGCGCAGGTTGGTTTCAGGGATTGCGGGACTGGTGGGCCAATGTCTGGCTTTCGATCCGCTGTTCGGGGTTTGGATGCATCATTGGCGCCATTCCTGGACTCGGCGGGTCCGTAGTGGACTGGATTGCCTATGGCCACGCCGTTCAGACAGTCAAAAAGGATCCTCAATTCGGCAAAGGCGATATCCGTGGCGTGATTGCGCCGGAAAGCGCCAACAATGCCATGCAGGGCGGCGCGCTCCTACCCACGATGCTGTTTGGCATCCCTGGCTCCGGTGCCATGGCCGTTTTCCTCGGCGGCATGGTGCTGCTCGGCATTGAGCCTGGTCCCTCCATGGTCGGCACGGACCTCAACATCACGTATTCCATCATCTGGTCGCTGGCCCTTGCCAACATCTTCGGCGCCGGGATCTGCCTTTTGCTTGCGTTGCCGATCTCGAAGCTGACGCAAATACCCTTCCAGAAGCTGGCCCCTTTCATGATCGTGCTGATCTGCTTTGCGGCATTTCAAGCCACGCGCTCTCTCGCCGACCTCGTTGCTTTGGTCGGGCTTGGCGTGCTCGGCGTATTGATGAAGCGTTTCGGTTGGCCAAGACCTGCTCTGCTGATCGGATATGTCCTCGCACCTCAGGCCGAAACCTATTTCTACCAGGCCCTCCAGTTCAACGGATGGGCTTTCCTTGGTCGCCCGGGCGTTATCGCGCTTGGTCTCATGACCCTTGCTTCTGTATGGTTCGGGCTTCGCAACCGTGTGGATGAGAGCGCGCCCACCGCCGGTTCGGACCAGCAGATCCACAAGCTGACGGACAAAGCCAGCCGTCTGCCGCAGCTAGCCTTTGGTGCAGGCATTACAGCAATCTTTTTGCTCGCCGCCGAGGACTCCCTGAACCATGGGTTCCTCGCCCAGGTCTTCCCTCTATCGGTAGCGCTGATCGGCCTAGTGATGAGTGCGATACTGCTGCCTCAACTCTGGTTTTCCAAGGCTGGCCATCACGCCCACTGCGACAACGAACTGACCGGCGACCATGTCGGCCAGGACGGCATGGGTAATCTGTGGGGCGGACTGGCCTGGATTACGGGACTTGTCGCCATGACAGCGCTGGTTGGCTTCTATCTCGCGCTGCTCGTCTTCTTTCCCATCTTTCTCAGGGTCAGGGCTCAAACCGGCTGGCTGGCAACAGTCATCATGACCGCAGCAGCCGCAGGCTTCGTCCTTCTGCTTGCCTGGGCGCTGTCCCTCAACTTCCCAAGTGGTGTGCTCCAGGACTTCGCAGACCTCCCCTGGCCGTTCCGTTGAGCTACCGCCGCCGGCTCGGGCGTGCTCGAGCCGGGCTGTTTCCCTGACTTTCATTTCATCGATGGAGACGAGCATGGCGCAGACTGCCATTCCCTTCCTGTTCATGCGCGGGGGAACATCCCGCGGCCCATACTTCCGCCGCGAAGATCTGCCGAGCGAGCTCGTCGACCTTGAGCGCGTGCTGGTGGCGGCGCTTGGCTCTGGCCATCCGCTCAACATCGACGGCATTGGCGGCGGCACGGCGGTCACGACCAAGGTGGCCATGCTGTCGAAATCGAAGGAACCGGGCTGTGATGTCGATTACTTCTTCGCCCAGGTGAGCGTCGCGGACCGGAAAGTCGATTTCAGGCCGACATGCGGCAATATCCTTTCCGGTGTCGGGCCGGCAGCCATCGAACTCGGCATCGTGCCGACAACCGAGGACGTAACGCGTGTACGCATCCATTCGGTCAATACCGGCGCAAAGGTGGAAGCTGTCGTGCAGACCCCAGGCGGCACCGTGTCTTACGAGGGGGATGCCTCCATTGATGGTGTGCCCGGAACAGCCGCTCCGATCTATCTCAACTTCATGGACGTGGTCGGGTCATCGACAGGCGCCTTGCTGCCAACTGGCAATCTGGTCGACGAGATCGACGGCATAGCCGTGACCTGCATGGACGTCGCCATGCCCATCGTCATCGCGCGCGCTGATGCCTTCGGACTTTCAGGCTACGAAACGGTGGAAGAGTTGGACGCAAATCGCGCATTCTATGAGCGGATGGAGCCGATCCGCCGCGAGGCGGGGCTGCGGATGGGCATGGGTGACGTCTCAAGCTCCGTCGTTCCGAAGTTCGCGTTGCTATCGCCCCCGCGAGACGGCGGAACGATTACCGCGCGTTACCTTATGCCACTCAACTGCCATCCCACCATGGCAGTCACGGGTGCGCAGTGCCTTGCGTCCTGCGTTCTCACGCCCGGCACAGTGGCCGAAGGACTTGCCACACTTCCTGACGGCATTCCTGCTCTGGTAAAAATTGAACATCCGAGCGGCTCCATCGACGTTACGGTCGACTACGAGGACAGTTCAGAAGGCTTCGTTCTGAAGTCCGCAGGCCTACTGAGAACAGCAAGATTGCTGGCAAGGGGAGAGGTGCTCGTCCCCAAATGAGTTTTTTGCAAAACGAGCTCTCGTGCCTGAGTACTGGCATCGTCGTAACGGGCCGTCGTTGGTACAGGTCCTGGCTCCCTATAAGTGCTGCGGATGTCAGAGGAACCAGATCTGCAAAAGCAAAATCAAGGCACACTGCATTCTTGCGAGCCCTACTCGGTAAGCGGAAATTATTGCCGCTCTCCCGCCATATTGACGTCGGCCCAAAGCCAGGGCACAAAGATGGCATCCACGGTCGCTCGCGGCAGGAAAACATAGGGAAATCAAAGGCTATTTTTCTAAGCCATTGAAATCATGTGAGAATCCAGGCTCTCCAGGCGGGCCATTTTAGGTCGCTTTTCCGCTCAAAATCAGCGACTGTTTCTCACAGAAAAAAGCGACGCCTTCTCAACAACTTGAGCAATCCTGGCTGCCGTGCTTCAGGCCATCCGTCGTGCTTGAGCGGGTCTCGCAAAACCGGCTGGGGACCCGCAAGCAATCTCTGTGTTGGGCACCGACATCGGACATTCCACAGATACCGAAAAACTTGTATCAGCCGATATTAGTGCTCACGTGGCCAGTCCGGATGTAGCCGATCGATCATGAAGGCATGACTGTGCCGGCGACCTTGGCGATGGTGTCCCTCGCGCAGATGTGGGTCATCATCTGCAAGGTCATCGTGACTGTGTTCCACCTCGGCTTCATCCGCCATCTCCCAAAGGGACACCGCGGTAACAAGACCCGCCGCGCCCATCGCCGCCATGATCAAGGCGGTCCCAGGAAGACCAACGACGACACCGAGCCACCCGGCAAGTGGATAGGTTATCAGCCAGCAGGCGTGAGACAGGGCGAAATGGGCCGCGAAGAGTGCTGGCCGGTCCTCCGGATGAGCTGATCGCCGCAGCAGACGGCCGGATGGTGTCTGAACAACGGAGTAGCCGATCCCAAGGAGAAACCAGAGCGCCAGCAGCAAAACGTAGGTCTCGATGAACGCGGTCGCGATCAGACCTGCACTGAGCAGTGCAGCGCCGTAGAGCATGACCAACCTGTCTGGCATTCGGTCGAGAAGCCTGGGCAGAACGAGTGCCGCGACCATCGATCCCGACCCGAATGCAGCGAGC
Organism: Agrobacterium sp. MA01; assembly: GCF_009650195.1. Lineage (NCBI taxonomy): Bacteria > Pseudomonadati > Pseudomonadota > Alphaproteobacteria > Hyphomicrobiales > Rhizobiaceae > Agrobacterium > Agrobacterium sp. MA01. The sequence goes on along the minus strand of NZ_CP045854.1, from coordinate 544,847 downwards.
GCGATCGCCGTGTCGGAGGCTGTCAGTTCGAACTTTGCCTGCACGAAGACGACGGTGTTGACGATCACCATGGCGCCTGCGGCAGACACCGTGAGGCAGAGTGCGAGCAGACCGCGAAGCCGTGGCGTCGCGAGATAGATCTTCAAGCCGCGTGTCGTGCGCTCGTAGATGCTCCGGCGCTCTTTCGCGGGATGATTGGGCAGCGTCACAGAAACGACGAGTGCCGCCGAGGCCAGAAATCCGAATACGGTTCCGGCAAAGAGCGAGTGGAAGGAGATGACCGTCAGCAGGGCAGCCGCCAGCATCGGGCTGACAAGGCTTTCCAGATCATAGGCGAGCCTGGAGAGAGAAAGCGCCTGAGTATAGTCCTTTTCTTCCGGCAGGACATCAGGAATGGTCGCCTGGAATGCCGGGGTGAAGGCGGCAGACGCAGACTGGAGAACGAAGATCAGGACATAGACCTGCCAGATCTCCGAAACGAAGGGCAGACAGAGCGCGACTGCGGCCCTGATGAGATCGAGCGTAACCAGCATGGCCCGGCGCGGCAGCACTTCAGCGAAGGCTCCGGCAATCGGCGCGACGGCGACATAGGCGATCATCTTGATCGCCAGCGCGGCACCCAGCACCGCTCCGGCACGGTCGCCTGCGAGATCGAAGGCAAGCAGACCCAGGGCGACGGTGGCAAGCCCCGTTCCGACGAGCGCGATGACCTGCGCGAGAAACAGATGCCGGTAGGTTCGATTGCGCAGAACATCCAGCATCTGTCGCCTCCTTCAGAGGTATTTGGTGATGGTCTTGAAGTCGTCGATCGTCTTTCGCTGGGAGAGATCCAGCGCGCCCACCGTTTCCTCCAGGCAATGGTCGAGATGATCCTGGATCAGCGTGCGCTTGGCGTTGCGGACGGCCTTCTCAACGGCATCCAGTTGTTGGGCGATGTCGAGGCAAGGCTTGCCCGCCTCAATCATGGCGGTGACACTCCTCAGATGGCCCTCGGCGCGCTTGAGGCGCTTGATGATGTCGGGATGCGTTTCGTGTCGATGTTCGCTCATGGAAAAATCCTATCCCCCCGGAGGGGATATTTCAATGCGCTTTCTTGTTTCCGCCATCAATCAGGGCTATCTCGTCGGCCATGAAGTTTCGCGGTGGACGACGATTCGGATCTCTGTTGATGACCATGCTGGCGATCCTCGCCACGCTGGTGTTTTCGTTCGTGCCCCAGAGTAGTCATCCGCTGATCGAACACGCCTCGGCTCAGTCCATGCTGGACCATTCCCATGGACATGATCATGGCGATCACTCTCACGACGATGATCAGGATTTTGGCGTCGGCACGGCTGATACTGACCATCATCATGCTGACCATACGCATGAAAAAGCCGGTCTCGTGTCCGGATCCCGGCCCAAGGTGCCGGATGGTCGGCACTCGGCCTTCATCCTGATCGATACGACGCGGGATGATGGTCGCCTTTATGGCATCGACCGCCCGCCACGCTTCGTGAACATCGTCTGATCCATGCCGCCCCAGGCGGTCGGTTCAACCGTTCACGGATATCCAACATGACAACACTGCTTCTCGGAGGCGTGTGGCACAGGGATTATACCCGCCACATCGTCGCCACCCTGCTGCTTGCCAGCCTCTCTTTGCTGCTCTTCGCCCATGGGGCGGCGGCCCATGCCGTTGCCGAAGGCGACAAGGGCTATATCCAGGAGATCTCGGGGGTCCACATCATCCCCTTCATCTATCTGGGCGCCAAGCACATGGTCACGGGCTATGACCATCTGCTCTTCCTCTTCGGTGTGATCTTCTTCCTCTACAGGCTGAAGCACATCGCCCTCTATGTCAGCCTGTTTGCCATCGGGCATTCCACCACGATGCTGCTCGGCGTCTACTTTGGCTGGAATGTCAGCGCCTATCTCATCGATGCGATCATTGGGCTTTCGGTCGTCTACAAGGCGCTCGACAATCTCGGCGCCTTCCAGCGCTGGCTCGGCTTCCAGCCGAACACCAAGGTGGCAACACTCGTCTTTGGCCTGTTCCACGGGCTTGGTCTGGCGACCAAGATCCTCGAATACGACATTGCCGAGGACGGGCTGATCCCCAACCTGCTCGCCTTCAATGTCGGCGTCGAGATCGGCCAGCTCATCGCGCTCGCCATCATCCTGATTGCCATGAGCTACTGGCGCAAGACCTCCGGCTTCCTGCGCCATGCCTATACCGCCAATGTCCTGATGATGACCGCCGGCTGGCTGCTGTTTGGCATGCAGATGACCGGCTATTTCGTTTCCTGAACCCCAGAGGAATAAACCATGTTCAATTCTCAAGCCCCCAATCCCGACGACCTGCCGACCTCGGCCCAGCTCGTCAAGTCGACTGTTATCTCCGTCATCGCCGCAGGTGTTCTGCTGGTCACCGTGGTCATGCCCTCGGAATATGCGATCGATCCGACAGGCCTCGGCTCCGCCATGGGCCTGACCGAGATGGGCGAGATCAAGTCGCAGCTTGCCGAGGAGGCGGAACTCGACCGCCAGAAGGATCAGAATGCTGGCGAAAGCCTGATTGCTCCACAAGCGGCACCGGCACCCCCGGAAGGCTCAAGCCTTCTTGACCGCATCATCCGCGAATTCGGCATCTCTGCGGCCTATGCGCAGGATGCCATGCGTCAGGACGAAGTGTCGATCACGCTGCAGCCCGGCGAAGGTGCTGAGGTCAAGCTCGTCATGCTCAAGGGCGCCAAGGCGAACTATGCCTGGACGGCGAATGGCTCGAAGGTGAACTTCGACACCCATGGCGACGGCGGCGGCGAAAGCATCAGCTACGAAAAGGGTCGCGGCGCGGCCGAGCATGCCGGCGTGCTGGAAGCCGCCTTCGATGGCAATCACGGCTGGTTCTGGCGCAACCGGACCGGCGATCCCGTGACGGTGACGCTGAAGACCGACGGCGCCTATAGCGACATCAAGCGGGTGATGTGAGATGTCAGATGCCGGCGGATCGCTCCGCCGGCATCCTCGTTTCGTTTGATGGCTAGGTTATCACATTTGATGTCCTGGCATGATCCCGGAGTAGGCCAATGCCATCCACACCGCCATCGCGATCATCATCAGGTTCTCGGTGAGTGAGATGAACCCGAGCGGTACGTTGCTCGATCCACCGACGCAGGCGCATTTCAGCTCACGCTTGTCGATGTAAACGGCCTTGAAGACCGAAGCTGCGCCAATGCCACCAATAAACAGAGCCACGGGAACGGACAGCCAGTTCGCGATGCCGGCGACCATCAGGACGCCCGCGAGTCCTTCGGCATAGGGATAGATATAGCTGTATGGCACCCACCGCTTCGCGAGCAGATCATAGTTCAGGAACATCGTCGCGAAGGTTTCGACATTTTGAAGCTTGAGCATGGCCAGAACGACCATCGAGAAGGCGATGAACCATTCGGCTGCCCTGATGGTGAAAGGCGTCCCGTGAACGGCGTAGCTTGCTGCCGTTGCCATCAGGGCAGTCAAGACAAACAGCACGACGACAGGCCGATAGGTCGTCGCCTTGGGATCTACAACCGGCTTTCCGAAGTGCCGCCGCAAATCGTCATAGCCTCCGATACGGCTTCCGCCGATAAAAACCTGGGGCGTTGTCTGGACGTCATGCTCCTGCTTGAACTCGTCCGTTTCCGCGCGCGTTTTCAGATGATGGTCTTCGACCTCGTAGCCTGATCGCTTGAGCAGGTCCTTGGCTTTCAGGCCGTACGGGCACGTATGCTCCGCAGTCACCATCCGGTAGAGCACGGCTTTCTTCGCTGTGGTCGAGGGTGTTACTCTGTCCAACATTTCACGTCTCCTTTGGCTTGTGAAACAGTTGGCAAGACCATAGGTTCCGTACCATGGTACGGAGTCAACACCCCATGGACATGACAATCGGAAAATTTGCATCAGCCGGCGGCGTCGGCGTGGAGACGGTCAGGTTCTACCAGCGCAAGGGTCTTCTGAAGACCCCTAAGCGTCTTGAGGGTGGCAGGCGCTATGGAACTGAGGATCTGAGGCGTCTGCAGTTCATCCGACAGGCCCAGACCGCTGGATTTACGCTGGAGGAGATAGGGGAACTGCTCGAACTCGATGCCGGAGATGACAGGGAGCGGGCACGCGAGGTAGCAAAGGCGCGGCTAATCGCGCTGGAAACGCGGATCGCCGAACTCAATCGGACCCGCGACGCGCTCCAGCGCCTGGTTGCAGAGTGCTCATCTGGGAAGAGCGGTCCGTGCCCGATCCTCCAGTCGTTTGGACTGTAGCCTGCAAAAGCAGCAGCTCCTGTCAGTCCGGCTTGAATGACTGATAAACATACATCTCACCGCCATCGCGCGGAATTGCGATGACGTCGTAGGGTTCCGGCGAACCGCCCATACCGAGCGAACCCAGTGGCATTCCTGCGACTGCGAGCCCGGCCAGGGATGGTCGTTCATCGAGCAGCCTTCTCACGGCATCGATCGGCACATGTCCCTCGAGGAAATAGCCTTGTACTTCCGCTGTGTGGCAGGCTCGAACGGACAGCGGAACCTTGAAGCGCTGTTTGACCTGATCCATGTCCGGTTCCTCAACAGCGCGAACCGAGAAGCCCGCCTTGGTAAAGGCATCGCCCCATGATGAGCAGCAGCCACAATTGGGATCCTTATGCAGGATGACCGATGGCGCTGCGGCGAAGCCAGTGGCGGGTGTCATAGCCACCGTGGCAGCCACAGCCAAAAATTGTCTGCGTCTCATTCTCTCTCCTGCGACCTTCGGTTAGCCCCCCAAAATGAAGGGAGATGTACGGCAGGGCTCCAGACAGTTGATGACCTGAACTTGGCACGGCGATGGCGTGACATCTTTGCCCCAAGTCAAGGATCCTACCACTCTCCCTCGCGCGCTTCCGAGATTAGAATTTCCCCTGCGCGGTGGTCCCGTCCGGGGTGATCACCTGGATCGCACCCTTGACACCCGGATTGACCGGAACGGGCGAATTCCCCGTGAGGCGGTTGCCATCAGCAGCAGACAGCGCAAACCGACGAACAGCGCCGTCGATCAAAAGGATTGCATTGCCTGTGTGTCCGGTTGCCGAGACAGGCTGGTCTGCAGCATCGAACAGATAGACCGTCACTTCAGTCGTTCCTGTCGCCACGAGTTCGACATGGTGGTTTGCGCCTGCGTCAACCTTCAGGCCGCCATTTGGGCCGGGGCGTGGCGCGTGTGCATAGGCTGGCAAAGCTGTCATGCAGAAGACGAGGGAAAGGGCGAGCAGACTGCGACGCATGGAATTCTCCTGGTAGGACTTAAAAGGCTTCAATGGTTTGTGTGGACGTTCCGGCGGGTTGCACCGCGTCCCTCACTTGAGTGCGAGCCTGCTCGACGAGGCGCTCCAGTGGCTTGCGGCCGTATTTCAGGAACAGCGTCGGCGTGAGAAGCGTGTCGAGTACGGTCGCTGTGACCAAGCCTCCAAAGATCGTGATCGCGACCGGGTGGAGGATTTCCTTGCCAGGTGCGGTCGCATCGATCATCAGCGGGATCAGGGCGACACCCGCGGACAGGGCCGTCATCAAGACCGGGGTCAGACGTTCCAGTGAGCCCCGCACGACCAGTTCCTTGCCGAACGGTAGATCTTCCTGGATCGCGAGGTTGATGTAGTGGCTGATCTTCAGGATGCCATTCCGTGTCGAGATGCCGGTCAGGGTGATAAAGCCAATCATCGAGGCAACAGAAAGCGGCTGGCCGGCAATCCAGAGCGCGGTGACCGAGCCGATCAACGCAAGCGGCACGCTCGCCATGATGATGGAGACGAAGAGCACCGAGCGATAACGCGAATAGAGGATTGCAAACACCATCGTCAGCGAGATGATCGAGAGGAGGCCGATGGTCCTCATAGATTCCTCCTGCGCCTGGAAGGTGCCTTCCAGGCTGACGAAGAAGCCGGGCGGAAGCGTCGAGGTCGCGATCACCTTGCGGATCTCGGCAATAACTGTTGCCATGTCGGCTTCGCCGTCCGTATTGGCGAGCACCACGACGCGACGCTTGCCGTTTTCGCGAAGGATCTGGTTTGGACCATCGGTCTCGCGGACTTCTGCGATCTGGCTGACTGGGATCCAGCCTGCAGGCGTCTCGATGAGGAGATCCGATAGCCCCTTGGTGCTGCGGGTCTCGTCCTCGAGACGCAGCACGACGTCGAACCGCTTGTTGCCGTCGACGATGCGGGACACGACCGTCCCGTTCGACAGGCGCTCAAGCTGCTCGGTGACGGCCGCCGGCTGGATGCCGTAAAGGGCAGCCCGGCGGTAATCGACGATCACTTCGAGATGCGGAATGCGAACCTGCTTTTCGACCTGCAGGTCGACGATCCCAGGGATCTCCGCCAGCTTGCCACGAAACTCCTCGGCAAAGCCGCGGATGCTGTCGAGATCCTCACCGAAGATCTTGAGTGCGATCTGCGCCCGCACGCCCGAGAGCATATGATCGAGGCGATGGGAGATGGGCTGGCCGACATTGGTCGCGACGGGCAGGACCGAAAGTCGCGAGCGGATATCGGCAATGATCTCGTCCTTGGACCGACCGTCTGCAGCGAGCGCCACTTCGATTTCGGACGAGTGGACGCCCTCTGCATGTTCGTCGAGTTCGGCGCGTCCCGTGCGACGGCCCACCTGCTCGACCTCGGGCACTTCCATGATCAACCGCTCCGCGATCAGGCCGACCCGATGGCTTTCGGCAAGCGAGATGCCGGGGTTGAAGAGCATGCTGATCGTCAGTGTCCCTTCATTGAAGGGCGGCAGAAACGATCGCGGCAGTTGGGTGGCAAACAGAACCGCTGCCACGACACCCGCGACCACGGTCGTCATCAAGATGTTCGGATGGCGGAAAGACCAGTCGAGCAGCCGACGGTTGGCGCGTTTGAGGACCCGCACGACCACGCCCTCATGCTCATCGAGACGCTTCAAGCCCGGCAGCATGTAATAGGCCATGACGGGGGTCAGCGTGATCGAGACCACGAGCGAAGCGAGGATGGAGATGATGTAGGCCTGGCCGAGCGGCGCGAAGAGCCGTCCCTCAATGCCTGACAGGGCAAACAAGGGCACGAAGACCAGAACAATGATCATCGTTGCGTAGACGATGCCCGAGCGGACTTCCTGGCTCGCGGAGACGACGACGTCGAAAACTGAACGAGGATTGCCCTTTTCCCGGTTTTCCCGCAGGCGCCGGAAGATGTTTTCCACGTCAACGACGGCATCGTCCACCAGTTCGCCGATGGCAATCGCCAGACCGCCAAGCGTCATGGTGTTGATCGACAACCCGAGCAGATGAAAGACGATAGCGGTGACCAGAATGGATACCGGAATAGCCGTCAGCGAGATCGCCGTCGTTCGGGTGTTCAGGAGGAAGACGAATAGGATGATGGCAACAACGACGATTGCCTCGGCGAGAACCTTCTGCACGTTTCCGATCGAAGTCTCGATGAAATTGGCCTGCCGGAACAGGACCTGATCGGCCTTGACGCCTGCAGGCAGCGTGGCCCCGATTTCGCTCAGTGCCGCTTCGACCTGACGCGTCAGTTTCACGGTATCGATGTCGGGCTGCTTTTCCACCGAAACGATGACGGCAGACTGCCCCTGGTAACCGGCATCTCCGCGCTTCAGGCGTGGTGCAAATCCGACTTCCGCGACCTGCCGCAGGAGAACCGGCTGGCCATCGACGCTGGCAACCACCACGCTCGCCAGATCCTCGATGTTTTGAGTACGACCGACATTGCGGATCAGGAACTCGCGGCTGTACTGGTCTGTGAAGCCGCCCCCGGTGTTGGAGCCGAACTGCGCGAGAGCCTGTTCAATCTGTTCGAAGGACACGCCGAGTGCCCGCATGGCGGCGGAGTTCGGAGATACGCGGTACTGGCGAACCTCGCCCCCGATCGGAATCACCTGGGCGACACCGGGAATGCTCAAGATTCGCGGGCGGACGGTGAAGTCAGCCAGTTCGCGCAACTCCATGGCCGAGACGTTGTCCGACCCGGTCACGGCTATCAGCATGACCTGGCCCATGATCGAATTGATCGGGCCCATCTGCGGCACGACATTCGCCGGCAGTTGCGGCCGCACAAGCGACAGCCTCTCGGCGATCTGCTGGCGGTTGCGATAGATATCCGTGTCCCAGTCGAACTCGACATAGATAATCGAGAGACCGACGCCCGATGTCGAGCGGACGCGGCTTACACCGGGAAGCCCGTTCATCTGGGATTCGAGCGGATAGGTGACGAGCTGTTCGACTTCTTCCGGTGCCAGACCCTCCGCCTCCGTCATGATCGTGACGGTCGGCCGATTGAGATCTGGGAAGACGTCGACGGGCAGACGGGTGACCGTGAACGCGCCGTAGATCATCAGCACGGCGGCAATCGCCAGGACGAACAGGCGGTTCCGCAGCGACTGGGTAACGAGAAAATTGAACATCGGAGCCTCAGCGGATCTGGTTCAGGAGTTCAGCACCCTGTGTGACGATGCGCTTTCCGGCTTCGATCCCGGAGACGATGAGAAGACGGTCACCATCCAGCGGCTCGGTACGGACTTCCCTCGGAACGAAACGTTCCGCATTGGTGTGTTCATAGACAAGTGATTGCCCGTTGGAAGCACGCAGAACACTGGTGCGCGGAACAGCGATGCCTGCACGCTCTTGCGTGGTCGACGACAAGACGGTCAGCAATTGCCCGGCGCGAATACCATCAGGCGTCTCCTCGACGCTGAAGTGTATGGGGATCGCCTGATTACGATCGGCAAGGCCGCTTCCTCGATAGGTGAGCTCGGCGGTCCGGCCGTCCATGAATTTGCCTCTGGCCATACCAGTGACCGAATGCGCGTCGAAGCTCAAAGCTTCAACCCAGTAACGGCTGGGATCGATGATCTGGAATATGATGGTGTTGGGCTCGGCAATCTGTCCAGCAACGGCCTGGGCGGCAGCGATGACGCCTGATACGGGTGCGGTCAGTTTTTCAGCCGCCGTCGGTGCCTGTTCCAGATTGGCGCGCCGCGCCTTGAGGCCCTGGAGTTCCAGTGTTGCATCCTCGATTTCGGCGCGCGCCACCACCGACTGCAGCCGCTCGAAGCGCTGCAGCTTGCGTTCGACCAGCATGATCTCCTGATCGAGTTCGCGGGCCTGCTGCTGCTGGCTCGTCAAGTCTGCGGCACTGAGCGAGGGCTGGACCAGCGCCAGCACATCGCCAGCGGCGACACGCGTGCCGAGTTGGGGGAAGCCGCCGGGCGGCGGCAGAAGCCTTCCAGATACAGAGGCCTGAACATAGCCTGACGTTGTGGGGTCTGGGATGATGCGGGCCGGAAGTTCAACCGTCCCCGCGTGAGCTGCCTGCTCGGTGAAGATGGTCCTGATGGCGAGGATGCGCTGGGTTGTCTTCGGAACGAAGATCGAGCCATCGGCAAACCGCTGGGCGACATCCCGCTCGGCTGCTTGCGCTGTGGGTGCTGCAGGTCCGGCGGCCTCGGACTGCGGCGCTCCGGCAAGCACGAGGGCTGCCGCGATCGCAGCGACAGATGCGGCAGGTTTGCGGCGGCGGAAGAGTGCAGCAAGGAGAAGCCCGACCACGATACCGCCACCGCCGACGGCCCACAGTGTCATGTCCTGTCGCTGCAGCCGCGCGCCCACGTCCTGCGCAAAAGCCGAACTGATCAGGAAACCATCAGCGGCAGCCACTGGCACGGCGGTACTGGCCATCTCGGGGATCACCATGGTGACTGTCAGGACGTCGAAGACGTCTCCGGCCATCACGGTGATGGCAAGAACATACGAGCCGGGATTTGTCAGCCATGGCGCATTCGCCACGTAGGTCCCCTCGCCCGCAGGTTCGACTGTCAGCGTTCCTGAAGGGCCGTCAATTTCAAGCATCGCAACGTCGACCGGTTCATTGCCCTTGAAGCTGTCGAGGAAGATTTCCAGCCGCTCTCCGCGCGCTACAGCAACCAGCTCAAGATCGGCCGTCGAAGCGTCGGCGCGCGGTGCGATCGTGGTGGAGACAGGCGGAGGCGGAGCGCCGTGATCATGGCCCTCATGGGCCGCAGCGGAGGATGCAGCAAGTCCTGTGATGGAAAGGCAAATTCCAGCGAGGACAGAGGCGAATCGGTCGACCATCGTAACCCTGAGCAAAAGTTGATTTGCTTCGGTGTAGCTGCGCCTCTTTGTCCGTCGATGTCCCGATTGTTACAGAATGTTTCAGGATGATTTTGGCGAGTCCTTCGGGAGGATGACACTGACGACAAGTCCTCCCGTTTGACCGTTCTCCAGGCGAAGCGTACCGGAATGCCCGTCAATGATCGCCTGGGCAATCGGGAGTCCGAGCCCGAAACCGCCAGTTTCAAGGTTCCTGGACGGCTCGAGCCGAACAAAGGGAGAAAGGGCTCGTTCGATGTTCTCTGCTGCGATGCCGGGGCCTTCATCACTGATTGTGACGACAACTTCGGACTGCCGGTCGATGACCTCGACCCGCGCCCTCTCGCCATATTTGAGTGCGTTCTCGATGAGATTGGAGAAGGCTCGCTTGAGCGCCAGCCGACGCCCCGTGATAATTGCATGAGCAGCACCGGAAAGCTCGACGGATGCGCCGCGATCGACCGCATCATCGACGAGGGTTTCAAGGATCGCGACGATGTCGATCGGCTTCAGTTCCTCGTCGCTACGATCACCGCGCAGGAAAGACAGCGTCTGATCGAGCATCCGCTCCATCTCAGTCAAATCCTCGGCCATTGCGTCGCGCGCGACACCATCGGCCAGATCCTCGGCTCTGAACCGCAGTCGTGTGATCGGCGTCTTCAAATCATGCGAAACGGCTGCGAGTGCTTGGGTGCGATCTTCGATCAATCGCTCGATGCGCCGTTGCATGTCGTTGAAGGCGACGGCCAGTTCAACCACCTCCCGCGGCCCCTTTTCCGCAACGGGCACGACGGTCTTGCCTCGATAGAAATCCTTGGCCGCGGTAGCGACAGCAGTCAGAGGACGAGTGAACCAACGCACCAGAAGCATGGAGACGACGACTGCCCCGAGAGCCATCAAGGTCGTCGAAACCAGCATTCCTCCCGGCGGCGGCACTTTGCGATCCCAGGAGACGAGATTGACGTTGATCCATGAAGCGTCAGGCAGCTTGATCGACACGACTGCCAGATGCGGATCGTCACCTGTCTGATTATCCGGCCCGATAATGAGACCGTCCTCGGCAATCTCTGGAGCAAGTGCTCGAAGGTTTCGACGAAGTGGCTCCCAGTTCTGACCAGCGGTATCGCCCTCAACCGCATAGGGAGTGGAACCCCAATGGGCGTCTATCGAACCGCCGGAGAAGTCGTGCGCGACATCCTCCCGTTCATCGAGCGGCGCACGCATGACGGATCGTTTGATAGTCAGAAGCTGGTCTGCAAGCCGGACTTCATTTGCGAGGTCCAGTTCTTTTTCCAGGCTCTGGTGGTAAGTGAAGAGGCTTCCAAAATGGACGAGAGAGATGCCAAACAGCACGACGAGGGCTGTCCGCAGTCTCAGGCTGTCTATCGACCGCCACCAGCACTGTAACCGTGTTTCGGAACGACCATCAGGCACGGACGACATCCGTCGCAAAGAGATAGCCCGCACCGCGCACCGTTTTGATGAGATCCTCACGCCCGTCGAGCTTGCGACGCAGACGACTGACCTGGACATCGATCGACCGATCATAGCCTTCGATTGCGCGATTGCGGGCCGCATCCAAGAGGAACTCACGACTGAGCACGCGCTGCGGCGCTTCTAGGAAAGCAAGCAGCAGGTCGTATTCCCCCGTCGACAGATCCACGACAACGCCGCTCGGTGCGGTCAATTCACGCTTCATCGTGTCGAGCGACCACCCAGCAAAGCTGAAGCTCCGACCGGCACGCTCAGTCGTCGGGTTGCCAGCCGTGCGGGTCCGCCTTAGCACGGCACCGATGCGTGCCAGCAATTCGCGAGGATTGAAGGGTTTGGGCAGATAGTCGTCGGCCCCGACCTCAAGACCGATAATGCGATCCGTCTCGTCGCCCTTGGCCGTCAGCATGATGATTGGGACGGACGAACTGCGACGGAGCTCACGGCAGATCTCCAGCCCGTTCTTGCCCGGGAGCATCAGATCAAGGACAATTAGATCCACTGAAAGCCGCTTCAAAGTCTCGGCCATCTCGACCCCGTTACGCGCCGTGTGAACACGGAACCCGTTTGCCCTCAGGAACTTTGCCACAAGGATCAGGATCTGGCCGTCATCGTCAACGATCAGAATTTCGGCTAAGGCATCCAAGGGTATTCTCTCCGCAAGTCCATTCATAGCGCAGCCCTCCTCACTTAGCAGAGGGCTGGGCTGCAGTTTGTGTCGAGAAGGTAACAGATTGTTTCACCAGCAATAGCCTACACAGGAAAACCGACGCATTTAGCCCTTGAGCATCATGGGGCGAACGGTTTCTTCTGGGCTATTGTTCTGCAAGCCGAACGCCGGAAATGAAGGCGCACAGGCGATATGACACTTCTTGGATTCACGTCCGCTTTAGGGCAACTCAGGCGGTGGCCTCCACGTCCGACATGGAGGCGCATAGCGAAAATCATTCCCGCAAGGGAGCAGTCCGATGCTTGGGTGCCGAAAGGCGAGAGCCGACATCCAAACACCTGGCGATTGGTCCTAGTTCGGCCCATAGCGGAATGTCGTTATGGGATTAAAGCTGATGGCCGGGCGCTTGGCCTCCGACCTTTTCAAAAATGCTGAACTGGAATTTCTGCACCGTTCCCCATGGGGTTGTGTGTTCATGCCGCCGCGTCGTAGCGAGCCTAAACTGTTCCCCAAGAACAGCTTGCAAGCTCTCCGAATCGTAACGGGCAACGGGCAAGCCGCTGCATTTCTCTGGCCCATCCATTGCGAAGGTGCCGATCACGGCTTTGCCACCGACTTTGAGAGCCCGTGCCAGCACGCGAACATAGGCTTGCTGATCGACGGCTGTTGTCAGGAAATGGAAGGCGGCTCGGTCATGCCAGAGATCATACTCGCGGTCAGGCGTCCATACGGTCACATCCGATACAACCCATTGCACATGAGCCGTGTCTGCCAGTCGGGACTTGGCTGCCCCGAGGGCCGCGCTAGAAAGATCAAGAACGCTAACGTGGGCCTGACCGGCATCCACAAGCGCATCTACCAACCGCGACACACCACCACCAATGTCGATTACTGACATTCCTGGCATCAGTCCCGCTTCATGCAGCAGCGTCAGCGATAGGTCCGGGGCCTCCTCATACCAACTGACTTCGGTGTCAGACTTGGTGGTGTATACTCCTTGCCAATGCGTCTGTCGGTCTTGTCTTGCCATTAAATCACCCCTGTTCGGCATGTGAGTCTACCAGATATCAGTCCATCCAGTCGTGAAGCTTTTACGAAGCCGCCGTTCTCCAAGGGAACCATCCGGCTGCTTTTGGCGCACAGGCGACGTGCGCCGCCACAGAGCTATGTCCGCTCTCGGGCATGAGAGATGACGATCTCTCAGACCGAATTGGAGGCGCAAAGCTGCCACGCGAACATGCCCGCCTCACCCCCGGTTTGGCGCTCCCGAGCGGAAATAATTGCCGCTCTCCGTGCCGGATCCCGTTTTGGCGTCATTGGCGACCTGATGCTCAAAAACCTATGGCCAAGCCGAAATCGGCAATGGATGACCGCTGAGCCGTGAGGGGATGGTCCGCTTCTGTCGGACGAACCACAGAAGCAGACGTCACATTTCAATCTCTAACTGGATGGAAGTGCAAGCCGCAGGAGGCATGGTAGTCAGGTCTCAGCCTCTGCGAACGCCAAGGAATAGCGAATAGGAACAATCCAGCTTCGAAACCATTGGCGAATGATGGAACCTTCCGAGGTTGCGTCCTGAAGCTCTCCTTCGATCCTGGAAAACCATGACCCTGCTTGTTCTCTACGTCGCAATTGCGATCTCTATCTCGTTTGTATGCTCGATCCTCGAAGCTGTATTGTTGAACATCACGCCGAGCTACACTGCCACGCTCGAAGCGATACAGCCGGAGACAGCCCGCAAGGTGAAGATGCTCAAGGACGATGTCGATCGCCCCTTGGCAGCCATCCTGAGCCTGAATACCGTCGCCCACACTGCGGGTGCGGCCGGAGCGGGTGCACAGGCGGCCCATGTCTTTGGGGATGCGGCGATCGCGGTTTTTTCGGCCGTGCTGACGCTGCTAATCCTGGTGCTTTCGGAGATCATTCCAAAGACGCTGGGTGCGATGTACTGGAGAGCATTTACGCCGCTGGCCGCGCGCATCCTGCCGCCGATGATATGGTCCATGTGGCCATTGGTGAAGATGTCTCAGCTCATCACCCGCCTCCTGTCGCGCGGCAGACCGCAGCCGCCCGTCAGCCGCGACGAGATTGCGGCAATGGCTGACATCGGCCATCGCGAAGGTGTCATCGACAAGGGGGATTCCAAGGTCTTCCGCAACCTTCTGAAGTTTGATCGGCTGACCGTCGCTGACATCATGACCCCGCGCACTGTCGTGTATGCGCTTGAACAGAAGTTGACGATTGATGCGGTGATCGCGCGCAAGGCCGATTTGAAATTCTCCCGCATCCCGGTCTTCGACGGTTCGATCGATCAGGTCGCAGGTTTCGTGCTCAAGACAGACATTCTCTACGAAGCCGTGGATGGCAAGGGCGGCACGCGTCTACAGGACATGAAGCGCGACCTGGAGGCGGTCACAGAGTCGATGCCACTGGAGGAGCTTTTCGATTTCCTCATCCACAAGGATCGGCATGTCGCTCTGGTCGTCGATGAGTTCGGGGGAACTGCCGGCATCGTGACCTTGGAGGATCTGATCGAAACGCTGATCGGCGAAGAGATTGTCGATGAGTTCGACAGCATTGCGGATCTTCAGGCCCATGCGCGCCAGAAATGGAGCGACCGCAACGTCAAGACTTAGCGCGCCTCGAAGTGGTTCCAGTTCAACGCAAAGCGCCCGGACGCCATCCGCCTCCCGTCAAGCTTGCGTAGAGCTTTTTGGGGCTTTCGGGGTCCAGAAGGTCGTTTTCTGCCAAGGTCTCCTCGAAGGCGCCGACCTCGTCAGGCACATAAGGCCGCAGCGTTTTTCCTGGCCCAAGCAGGCGATCGATCGCTTGCACGAACGACCCTTTCGCCAAAGCGATGGCGTCTCGGATCGCATGCGGCTCGGTCGCAAGATGCTCGGCCAAAAGCTCCGTCCGGATCGTCTCGATTACCGATGCGGTTGCGCTTGCCCTGTCGTCAGATGGGGCCTCGATGGCAACGTCACATTCGGAATCAAACCCCATCGAGCGGTTGTTGAAGTTGGAGGACCCGACACGCAGCAGCCGATCGTCGATAATCGTGATCTTCGCATGCACGTAGATCGGGCTTCCCTTCTCGGTGACCGGGGTGAAGATGCGAAACCTGTCGTGGCGGTCTGCCACGCCTACGAGTTGGAGCAAACGTGCTCGCGCCGTATCCATGGTTTTGGATTCCAGAAATCCGTCTGCGGATTCAGGGTTGATCACAATGATCTCGGGACCGTCCGGCTCCTGCAGGCGGGCTGCCATGGCCTCGGCAATCCGGCGGGATGCGAAATACTGGCTCTCGCAATAGTTGATGTCTTTCGCGGCTGCGATTGCGTCGAGATAAAGCGTCTCGATTTCCCGGACCTCGGATCGATCGCGATAGGCGGGAAGCGTGCGCGTGATCGCAACCTCGACATCCCTGATCAACACCTGGACTGCCTCCGGCCACGGATGATCGCGGCGGTTCGGTTGCGTCAGTTTTTCGTCGGTGGCGGCAAACCATCGCTCACGGGCAACATCACCCAGCAGCTTTGCAACGGGCCCGCTGAGAACCGATGTCGCATCGTGCCATGGCCCGTGGGGCTTGCCATTCGGCATTTTACGACGCGCATCCTCATCAAGATGCCAGCGCGTGTCCCAGCGCTCGGTGGTGATGTCGATCCCGCCGCAGAAGGCCAGCACGTCGTCGATGACCACGATCTTCTGGTGATGGGCGGAGGCAGGCGGATGTGCGCCATCCAGTTTGAAGTGGATATTAGAAGAGGACATGAGGTTGAGGAGGCGGAAGGGCATGGTTCCCCGTCCCAGGGATGTGAACAAGCCCAGATCCCATTTGAGTATATGGACCTGCAGATCGGGACGGGTCTTGCCGATCCACTTCAGGAACCGTCCCAGCTTGTTCGGCCCTTCGAGACTTGCGCCCTCCGGCTCGAACTCGATCCGGGTGTCGAAATCCCAGCCGATCAGGTAGACCACCTGCCGAGCTTCGAGGATGGCCTGCTTGACGGCAACGAAATAGTCTTCGGCGTCGAAGATGACGCCGAAGCGATCTGCGCGCGCCTTCTTCCAGCAGTTGCGACCTGATTGCAGGATGCTCGATGTCATACTTCGCTCATTCTGTCCTTGACGAAAGAAGAGGCGTGATTGCCCCTTCTTGTGAACTTGGAATTCTGGGAACGAGCCAGTCACGGCACCAGATAGATCGTCACTCGTTTTTCGGAACTCAAGCCACTCTCTGCGTCTGCGAGTTCCGCTCCGATGACATCGCTTGCAGCGACGCCCTCGCTGCGCATGGCTGTGTAAAACAATGCGCTGCTCTCGATCGCTGCCTGCAAACGCGAGACGTCGGACTCTCGCTTTGCAAGCTCCGGCGCCACCATGTCCATGATGTCCGGCTTCAGCGCAACGAAGTGGAAGCGATTGGCGCCAAAGACCATCCTCACTTCCTCGGCTGTTTCTCTGGCCCGTTGAACGGCTCTTAGCGCCTTTTCAGCGACCCGCGTGCTGTCCGTCTCCCTGGCATCGATTTCGTATCCGAACAGCTTGGCCGGATCTTCTCCTGGATAAGGGGCCGACTGCGCAAAAGCCGGTGACGCTGAACTGGCGAGGGCGACCAACAATGCAGCGGATCTGCGTTGCACGCAATTCGATCCGTTCGACAGAACCCTCCGTCGGTCCGACAACAATCTGATCCCCGATTTCGAATGGTCGAAGCGCCAGGATCAAGAGACCACTGACGAAATTCGACAGGATGTCCTTGAGCGCGAAACCGAGCACGAGACCCGTCAGGCCAAGCCCCGTCACCAGCGCGCCCGGACTGAACCCCAACGCATCAGCTGCGACAAGCACGCCAAGCAGAATGAGAGAGTAGTACGACAACTGCCGGATCAGGTTCTCGAGTGTTTTGTCCGCGATCCGGCGCTTGAAGAGAACGACGAGAACGCGATTGACACCCGAAGCAATCAGCAAGGTGGTGCACATCACCAGTGCCGCGGCCAGCAATCGCGGAACAACGCTAACGACCGAATTCCAGGCCCGAGAGAGAACGGTTTGCAGGGCCGCCATGGTGTCTGCGAAAAAACTGCCGCCGAAACCCTGACGGCGATCGACAGCATCTTGCAAACCCATTTCGATCGCATTTGCCCAACGGGCGGCCAGAGTGTCGATGTCGGTCAGACTGTCTTCCGCATCGATCGGCGAGACGGTCGTGATCCGAACACCTGCTACGACGATGACGCGCTGGTCTCCCGAAGCTTCGACGGCAGCCTTCGGCACGGTTTCGAGTGCCCTGACCAGAACGCCAAGGCGCTGCTCCACACGCCGAGCCCGTTCTTCGGCGCCAAGGGTATCACTCGAGCTGACAGAAAAAAGCGCGCGACCATCCAGCCTGACCGTCTCAGCGCCCTCCTGCGCCATGGCCCGATTTGCCAGAAGCAAGAGGAGCCCGAGGAACAGCGTGACCACCAGCAGTCTGAACCGCCTGCCTGCGCCGGCAGTCTCAGGCATCAGAAGATCAACATCAGGAAAAGAACCACCACGGCCAAGCCGATAAGAAATATGACGCCAATGGTGCCGCCGAGAAACTTGAGCATGAATAATCTCCTTTACCAATTTGAATGGAGGACGCGGCGAGCCTTTCGAACTTCGCGTCCCATCGAGGGAACAGGTTCGGGGGAGACATGGTTCCCTCCCCAGGAACAATCGCTGTGTGCCGTCCAGCAAAGATGCCGGTTGCTCAGATGGGGTTCAGCTCGACACTTTGCCCAAGACGCCAGACTGAAGGCCCTGATTGCCTTGCAGCCCAGAAGTGGCACGTCGGGATCCTTGAGACTGAACCGCCCCGGCTTTACCGAAGACCGTTTGGTTTAAGTTATGCGGCCATAGCTGGTGCTTCCGAGCGGAAACAAGTGCCGCTCTCCCGCAATGTTGACGTTAGCCCAAAGCCAGGGCCCAAAGATGGCATCCACGATCGCTCGCGGCAAAAAACAGAGGAAAATCAAAGGCTATATTTCTAATCCGTTGAAATCATGCGGGAATCCAGCTTATCCAGGCAGGCCGTTTCAAGTCCGTTTTTCCGCGGAAAACAGCGTCTGTTTATCACAGAAAAAAGCGACGCCTTCTCAACAACTTGTACAATGCTCGCTGCTGCTCGTCAGGTCATCTGTTGTGCTAAAAGGGTGTCGCAAAATCGGCTGGGGACCCCCTACGCGTAAGCCTCTTTCAAAGACTTTGTTTCACCAAACCTGCTCAAACTGGCTAACGCGAGGACTTCGATTGGTGCCACAAAGTCCGCGTTTAGCCAGAAGAGCCCGACATCATTTCAGAGGCCTTGGCCCCAGATCTACAACGCAACGGTCAACGTCGGCGTAGTTGTCCGCAAATTCGTCATCCGGACCCCTAGGCTCTAAAGATTGTTGAGGTGAAGCTGCAATAGTTCATCGTAGCAGGACTGGTTTGCGGCAAGAACCGGATGTCCGTTCAGGAACTCGGCACCGCTTCCAGGAAAGGCAAGGTTCCTGCCGCCGGCTTCGCGCACGAGGCAGAAACCGGCCATGCAATCCCACGCTCGCATATGCGGTTCGTAATACCCAACCAAGCGGCCGGCTGCGACATAGGCCAGCATCAGCGCCCCTGAACCATTGCGGATGAAATTTCCGCCCTTCGCCATCAGGCCGCCGATGATCGCACCGACTCGTTCGGGGGTGACGTAGTTGTTGCAGCCTATCCCCGTCATCGCATTCTGCAGATTGCGGCTGGGATCGAGGCGCAGGGACTTGTCATTCAGCGTCGCGCCGAAACCGAGCGCCGAGGCATAAAGCTCATCCGAGCATGGCACATGGATCACGCCAACAACTGGCTCCCCATCCCTTACGATCGCGACGGAAACACACCAGGTCGGCATGCCGTTTACAAAGGGGGCGGTGCCGTCGATCGGATCAACGACCCATGTAAAGCCGGAGGTGCCCTCGTCATGGCCGAACTCCTCGCCTAAGAACCCGTCATTCGCATAGATTTCGGCAACCCGCTCCTTGAGGAAGGTCTCGACGTTGCGGTCGGCGATGGAAACCACGTCCTGTAGGTCGCGCTTCGTTTCGATCACCAGCGTGTCTCGACGATTGAAGTAGTCGAGCGCCATGGCTCCCGCTTCCACCGCCAGCGTCTTGGCCAGGGCGAAACGCGCTGCGAGTGCCGTATCATTTACTGTCATTCTGATCTTTCCTTGAACTTCTTGAAAATTCATCAGCCGTTGATGACGGCAATGCCACGGTTCTTGAACGCCAATGTGACGTCGCTCGTGGCGGCATGGGCATGATCAACGTCGTGATCGATGACGAAGAGCGTACCAACATCGGTCTCGACCTCATATTCGACATGACCGCCGAGATAGGCGGAGTGCAGGACGCGACCCTTCAGGCCCTCTGCGCCAGCAGAGCCGATCCGGATGGCACCGGGCCGCACGGCGAGTTTTGCAGGGCCTCGGCCCGCCTTGGACTGCAGGCGATGCTCGAGATTGCTGACACGCACCAGAACTTCGCGGCCATCGGATTGCACGACCTCGCAGGGCAGCACATTCGCCTCCCCCATGAAGTCGGCAATGAAGGGCGAGGCCGGCGCTTCGTAGAGTTCACGCGGCGCGCCCGACTGAGCGATCTCGCCGTCTTTCATCACGATGATCCGGTCGGAGACCGCAAGTGCCTCGTCCTGATCATGAGTGACATAGACTGCGGTAAAACCCAGGCGTTGCTGGAGATCGCGGATTTCGGTGCGGACGCGGCGGCGCAGACGTGCATCGAGATTGGAGAGCGGCTCGTCGAGAAGCAGCACCTGCGGCTCCAACACCAGGGCTCGCGCCACAGCGACGCGCTGCTGCTGGCCGCCCGACAATTCTGCCGGAAGGCGATGCCCCATGCCGGCGAGGCCGACGAGCTTGAGGCCTTCCTCGGCCTTCTCACGCGCCTCCTTCTTGGCCAAGCCGGACGACTGTAAGCCGTAGGCGACGTTTTCGAGCGATGTCATATGCGGAAAGAGCGCATAGGACTGAAAAACCATGGAAACGTCGCGTTCGTTCGCAGGCAGCATGGTCACATCCTTGCCACCGATCAGGATCTTTCCAGAAGTCGGATGCTCCAGACCCGCCAGCATGCGCAGCGTCGTCGTCTTGCCGCAGCCGGAGGGACCAAGCAGGGTCACCAGCGTTCCGGGTTCGATGGTGAGTGAAAGATCATGGATGGCGGTAAAGGCGCCGAAGGTCTTGCGAACATTTTGGAAGGTGACGGATCCGGCGTTGACGGTGATCATGCGGTTTTCTCCTGACCGAGAGGAACGGGACTGGTGTTGCCGAGGCCGGCGACACGATTTTCGCGGCGGAGCCTGCGTTCGCCGACAAGGAGCTGGAAGCCGGCGATGATCGTGATCATCACGACGATCAGCATCGAGGAATAGGCGATCGCCACGCCGTATTCGCCATTCTCGACAAGGCCGACGATGTAGGAGGTCGCCATGTTGTGCTCGGCGCTGACGAGGAAGATCACGGCGCTGATCGAGGTGATGGCGCGCACGAAGGAATAGACGAGCGCGGCGGTGATCGCCGGGCGCAGAAGCGGCAGGATAATCTTGCGGACCGTGCGGAAGCTGTCAGCCCGCAGCGTCAGCGAAGCTTCATCCAGGCTCTTGTCGAGCTGGCTCATCGCCGCGATCCCGCCGCGGACACCAACCGGCATGTTGCGGAAGACGAAGCAGGCGATCAGGATCAGGGCAGAGCCCGTCATTTCGAGCGGCGGCAGGTTGAAGGCCATGATGTAGCTGACGCCGATAACCGTGCCGGGGATGGCAAAGCTCATCATCAGGGCGAACTCGAAGAGGTTCCGGCCGGCGAATTTCTGCCGGACAATGATGTAGGCGGTCAGAAGTCCGACGGCTGCGGTCAACGGCGCGGAGATCAGCGATATCTCCATGGTCGTCCAGAAGGAGTTCCAGGCAACGCCCGTCCAGGCGATCGAGCCGTTCTGGATGCTGACGGAAAAGGCTCGGGCGTAATGTTCGAGGGTCAGCGTATTGTCGAGGCCCCAGGTGGTCACGAAGCCTCCGACGAGGATCATGCCGTAAACGACGACGGTGAAGATCATCCACGGAATGACAATGGCATGCACGCCGACCGAGATGCCACGCGGCAGGGCAATATGGGCGCCACTGTCTCCCTTGCCGGTGACGGTCGCGAAGTTCTTGCCGGACAGCCAGAGGCGCTGGGCGAGAAAGGCTGACAGCGTGAAGAAGAGGAGGACCAGCGCCAGGACAGCGGCACGCGACGGATCGTTCTGGGAACCGACCACGGCGAAGAAGATTTCGGTCGAGAGTACGCCATTGCTGCCGCCAAGCACCAGCGGATTGCCGAAGTCGGCCATGCTTTCAATGAAGCCGATCAGGAAGGCATTGGCGAGGCCGGGCTTCATAAGTGGCAAGGACACCCGCCAGAAGGTCCGCCAGCGGTCAGCCCGCAACGTTTGCGACGCCTCTTCCATCGAGGGGCTGACGCCCTCGACGACACCGATCAGGACGAGGAACGAGATGGGCGTGAACGACAACACCTGCGCAATCCAGATGCCCGTCAGGCCATAGAGCCAGCGGCCAGGCTCGATACCGAACAGGCTCGACAGCGTCTCGGTCACCACTCCGGCACGACCAAAAAGCAGCACCAGTGCGAGGCCGATGACGAAGGGCGGCGTGATGATCGGCAGGACCGTCAGCAGCCGCAATCCCTTCTTGAACGGGAAGCGGGTGCGCGTGGCGACGAGCGCGAAAGCGAGCCCCAGCAGGGTGGAGGCCGACGCCGTCATAATGGCGAGCGTGAAGGTGCGCCAGGCGACGCCGCAGCGGCCGTCACCCACCAGGCAGCTCAGGCTCCAGATGCCCGGATCCTGCAGGTTGCGGATGAAGTCGTCGGGCTTGAAGGAGCCATCGAAATCCTGGACGGCGGCCACCAGCATGCTGCCGATCGGATAGAAGACGAAGACGAAGACGAGAAAGACTAGCAGTGAAATAGATCCGACGACAAAGGCGTCGCCCTTCATCACTCCGCGCTCGACGAGACCGAAGGCGAACATGAGGACGAAGACGATAGCCATGGTGACGGCACCGGCACCCATGGAGGGTTGCCCGTCGGACAGCGGTCCGAAAAGGGCTTCGCTGATCCCCCAGGTCCAGCCGGAGAAACCGACCGCCAGCCCCTGCAGACAGAGATAGACGAGACCCGCCGCACCTGCCGCCGCAAAGAACGCACCACGGCGCATCGGATCGACAACAAAACGTGCCGCGAAACCGAGACCGAAGAAGAGGACGACACCGAGAAGCCAAAGGCGACCATGGCCTAACAACTGCAGGACGCCTGGCGCAGCGCTCTCCGTGAAAGGAAAGTCGCCGAGCCAATCAAGGCCGAAGAAGCCGGATTCCAGCCTGTACCAGGGAAGCAGAATGAAAGACGCGGCTCCGAACGCCAGCAACAGGTCCAGTCTGCGGTTGCCATGTCTCATGGTCGACCTCATTCAAAGAAATTAAGAAGAGAGCAGAAGGGGGTCGGCAGCCTAAAGGCTGCCGACAGTACGACGCAAAGATCAGTTTGCGACAGCGCCGATCTCACGATCCCAGCGCTCGAGCAGTGCCTTACGGCGTTCAGGATCGCCATAGGTCTTGAAGTCGTAGTCGATGAGCTTGATGTCCTCGAAGCGTGGGGCTTCCTTGGGGATCTCGGCGCTCTTGTTCGATGGAAGCTGGAAGGATTTGGCGTCCTTCATGCGCGACTGCACGTCAGGCTTCAGCGACCAATCGTACCAGACCTTGGCATTCTCCATGTTGCGGGCGCCCTTGACGATCGACATGGAGCCAATCTCGTAACCGGTGCCTTCGCAAGGCGCGATCGACTTGACCGGGAAGCCCTCGGAAGTCTGGGCCACCGCATCATGCATGAAGACGATACCGAGGCCGGTCTCGCCACGGGCAGCCGCCTTGACCGGCGCGGAGCCGGATTTGGTGTATTGCGAGATGTTGGCGTTCAGCGCCTTCAGGTATTCGAAGGCCTTGTCTTCACCCATGATCTGCACGAGCGAGGCAAGCGCTGTGTAAGCCGTTCCAGACGAATTGGGATTGGCCACCTGGATCTCGCCCTTCAGCTCGGGAGCAAGGAGGTCGGCCCAGCAAGTCGGTTCTTTGTAGCCTTTCTGCTTGAAGATCTCGGTGTTGTAACCCCAGCCGAGCGCGCCGGCGTAGACGCCGACGGTCTTGAAGCCCGAGCTTTCGGCCTGGCTCTTAGCCCAGTCCTGCAACTGGTCCAGCATCGGCGACTTGTACTCTTCCGTCAGCCCTTCGGAAGCGGCCTGAAGATGGGGATCGCCGGTGCCAGCCCACCAGAGGTCGGTCTTGGGGTTGCGGGCTTCGGCGCGGATCTTGGCATAGGCCTCGCCAGAGGACATGCGCACCATGTTGACCTTGATGTCATGGGCCTTTTGGAAATCGCCCTGCATCTGTTCGCAGATGACCACGTCGGCAGCGCAAATGAGGTTGAGTTCACCGGCAGCCAGAGCCGAACCCGCACTCAAGCTGGTGCCGGCGAAGAGTAGAGTGGAGAGTATTGTCAGTCGCATGGGTATCCTCCTGTTGCTTGCGTCTGATGGAAGTCGAGAAAAATGGACAAGCCTTCGGCGGTGATGCCGAGACGGCACCTTTTCAGCGGCGGTCCAGTTGTAGAAAAATCAGTTGGTCGGATTGATCTCGCTATCGAAGCGGCTCAGCAGTCGACTTCGCTGTTCGGGTGATCCGAAGGTGGCAAAATCATAGTCCACCATCTTGATCATCGAGATATCGGGAGCGGCGGGCGGCAGCACGGCCCGGGCATTGGACGGCACCTGGTTCTGGCCTGCGGCCCCACCCGTTGCCTGCCCTTCGGGGCTCAGCGCAAAATCAACGAAGCGCCGCGCCTCCTCCAGATGGCGGCTGCCCTTGACGATGCTGACCGCTCCGATTTCGTAGCCGGTGCCCTCGCAGGGCGCGACGATGACGAGTGGAGCACCCGCTTCCTTTTGCGTGACGGCATCGTGCATGAAGGAGATGCCGATCGTGATCTCTCCCCTGCCCGCAGCCTTGACCGGCTCTGCTCCGGCCTTTGTGTATTCGGTGATATTACGTCCGAGTTCGCGCATATAGCCAAACGCCTCGTCTTCGCCGAGCAACTGCACGAGCGTCACAAGCGTTGTGAAGGCGGTGCCTGACGAATGCGGGTTTCCTGACAGGATATGGCCGCGATAGATCGGCTTGGCGAGATCCTTCCAGCAATTGGGTGCTGGCAGACCGGCAGACGCAAGAAGCTCTGCGTTGTAGGCGAAGCCGAGCGCGCCAGCATAGAGGCCGACGGATGTGCCGCCGGACAGAGAGAAGAAATTTCGTGCCCAGGGCAGAAGGTCTGCCTCCTGTTGGGGACGATGAGGTTCAAGGAGGCCTTCATAGGCGGCCTGAAGGTGCGTGACCCCAGTACCGCCCCACCACACATCGACCGTCGGCGCTTCCTTCTCGGCCCTGACGTAATCGAGTATCTCCCCGGTGCTCATCCGCGGCATGTTAATGGCCAGGCCGCTCCTCGCCTCGTAGGTCTTTTCCATGACGGCGCACCAGACCTCGTCGACACCGCAGAGAATGTTCAGCGTGTCTCCTGCCTGCGAACCAGTCGCCGTGGCGAAGGTCACAAGTACACCGGCGCCGATGGCGGTCAATAACTTCACGTCGTCCTCCCTTGGAACCTCCCCGTTCCAATGACCGAAGCATGTCCATATCGGCCCAGGCTGGCAACCCGGAGAATGGTTACCGATCTTTCACCGCGACGTCGTCACCCGTTGCAGAGATTGCAAATATTACAATTGTGACGTTTGCCGATAACCACCAAGTCTTTGGCGTTTTCGCCAGGCCCGGTTATGATACCCTCGGGAGGACTGCAACGTGTTGAACCAGAAGGTGAAAATTCTGATCGTCGAGGACGATCCGGATATGGCGGAGCTCATCTGTGATCTGGTGGAGGCAGAAGGCTGGATACCATTGACGGCCCCCTCAGCCGAGGTTGCACAGGAGCGATTGCAGCATGAGACGGTTCAACTGGTTCTGGTCGACCACAATTTGCCGGGCCTCTCGGGCCGAGCCTTCGCGCAGCGTTTGAGGGCACAGACCGATGTCGGCATCGTCATGGTGACGGCAGCCGGCAGTGCGACCGATCGGGTGCTGGGACTGGAGACGGCAGCGGACGACTACGTGGTCAAACCATTCGAACCGAACGAACTCACCGCACGGATCAAGGCGGTTCTCCGTCGTACCCATCCGCAACTGCGCCATGACAGGGAGATTGAGCGCGAACAGCCGTCAACGGCGCTCAGGCTCGGCGAATGGGCAGTCGATCTCGGTCAACGCCGTGCCGTTTGCCTCGCTGATCCCACGAAGACGCTGACGTCCGCCGAATTCGCCTTGCTGGAAATCCTCGCCGAGACCCCGAATACGCCCGTCAGCCGCGCGCAGATCCTCGACCGCATGGGGGCCGACTCCGATCGTTTTGTCGATCGAAACGTCGATGTTCTGGTCCTGCGGCTCAGGCGGAAGATCGAGCGCAACCCCGACCTGCCCCGCCATATCCAGACGCGACGCGGCAAGGGTTATGTGCTGCACACCGACGACGCCGGATTGTCGCCTTGATCAACCGCGCCTTCCTCTCCTCCATCGCCTTTCGATTGCCCTTCGCAATCGCCTTCATCTGCGTTTCTGTTCTCACCCTTTCGACCGTCGCGATCTACGGTCTGCAGAGGGCGCGCAGCGAAATGTCGGCCTACAGCGTGCAGGCCTTCTCAAGTCTCGCCAAGGCCTCGCTCGTCTCAAGGCAGGTTTCCGACCTCGTTTCGAGCGCGCCTTTCCTGATGAATGCAACGTCCCCTTACCGTGTCTCAAGTGAAAGCCGCGCCGTGGTTGTCCAGGTGGGCACACTTCTTCAGACCATGGCACCGGATAAGCCGGGCGCTGCCATGCCAGGCACCGGCGCGCACCGGATCATCGAACTGCTGGAGAGCATCGAGGCCCAGACACTGGCACTTGCGGCAAATGCAGATGCCGCACAGGTACACAAGGCCGAAGCGGCCGTCGCACTCGGAGAGATCGCGACCGCTCGCGCCATTCAGGATCAGGAGCTACGGCAACGTCTGAACGACATCGCACAATCAGCCTCCACGTCGGACAGTCTCTTCCAGCTTGGCGAACTTCAACGACGCTTCGTCGCCGAGACGACCGTCCGAATGCTGGTGCCAGGCCCCAATTTGAGGGTCTCGCCTCAGCAACTGGAACCCTATCGACGGATCTTCGAGGCTCAGACCCGTTACCTCCTCGAAATGTTCACCATCCGCGCATCGGTCTCGCGCCTGCACACCGTCTCGCGCGACCTCTCGCATGCGACCGAAACCCAGAGTGCGTTCGTCGCCAGCGCGCTGAACCAGAATCTCGAAGCCACATCAAGCGCATTGCGCCAACTGCTTGTCATGATCGTGCTTGCATCCTTCGCGGTCGTCATCCTTGCCATTCTGTCCATCCGCTCGGTAATGCGCGTTTCACACGGAATAGGTGACCTCTCGCGCGGCATGAACGCGCTGGCTCGCGGAGAGGAAAATGTCGGGCCGCCCGTTTATTCCGGGACTGAGACGGAACTGATCCGCTTGCTTGACGCCTTTCGCGCTTTCAAGGAGAGCGTCGATCGCGTGTCCCGTCTGAGACGCACGGCAGAAGCGGCTGCTCGGACTATCCGATCCACTTTCCGGACGATGAATGAAGGCATAGCCCTCTTCGATCCGACGGGACGACCGATCACCATGAACCGTCGCATCATCGAACTGATGCGACAGACGGGATCATCGCGAAAAATGTCGCTGCGCCGGTTCGTTGGAACGGTCCCGGAGATCGACCCCCTTCTCATGCCCACCGAAAACGAGAGCGGCTCGCTCGTTGAGCGTCAGATGCTGCGGCACCGGTTCATCGACGACCAGGTGGTGGAGATTTCTGCATCAAGGCAACCTGACGGCGGCGTGGTCCTGCTCGCCCGCGACGTGACGGCCATGGATCGCCAGGAGATCGAGGCGGCCCGCGCACAGCGCCTGGATGTGGTCATGCGCATGACGCATCAGGTAAGCCACGAGGTTGGCAACATGATCGGCATCATCACCGGAAGCCTTGGCCTACTGGAGCGCGAACCGGGCTTCACCGAACGGCAGAAGCGCCACCTCGGGCGCATACGAAAGGCCGCTGAACGAGGACGCGCACTCGCCTCCAGCATGTTATCCGTCGGCAGCCAGCAGCAGATACGTCCAGCCTCGATAGACATCGCCACGATCCTTCAAGGGATGGCTGATGTTCTGGAAATGGCAATTGGCGCCCGCAATCGTCTGGAGCTGGAGCTCGCAGCCAATCTGCCAACCGTTAGCCTTGATCCTGCGCTGCTCGAGCAATCCATTCTGAATCTTTGCCTCAACGCGTCGGCCGCCATGCCGGATGGCGGAACAGTCCGTATTGAAGCGCGGGGCGAGGTAAACACGGTCACCATCGCAGTCATCGACGAAGGTGTCGGTATGTCGCCCGAAGTCCTCGACCAAGCGTTGGAACCCTACTTCACCACGAGGTCGAAAACCGGAGGGTCCGGCCTCGGGCTCGCCATGGTCTACGGGTTCGTCCGCCAGTCTGGTGGTGAAGTCAGAATCACCTCTCGTTTGGGGGAAGGCACACGCGTCGAGCTTTGTTTCCTTCCGTCGAAGTCCGATGCAACGCCGTGGCAGGCTGAACACGAGCGGGTCCAAGCTACCCAATGAGGGCCCTTGGCCCTGACCATTCAACCGAGCATCACAGAAACCTGGATAACCAAAAGCGGAAATAATTGCCGCTCTTCCGGCATGTTGGCATCGGCCCAAGCCACAGCACAAAGATGGCTTCCACGGTCGCTCTTGGCGAAAAAGGCGACGCCTTCTCAACTTGCGCAATCCTGGCTACTGTTCTTCAGGCCACTCCTCGTGCTTAAAACGGGTCTCGCAAAATCGGCTGGAGACCCTCTAGAACGCTAGCTCTGGCGCGCCCAAAACGGCAACAGCGCTAGTACTTCAAAAAGGGCGTTCGCTCACGTTGGTCAAATGGGCCCGAACCTCTGTTCCTGAGAAAGGGATTCGTGGTTGAGAACCGTAGCTTCGGCTCGCCGGCTGAACACTGCGCCTACACCGATCAGAACAGGTTCGTCGACGCCGATTGTCCGCATGGCATCTGCTAGGCGTCCAAGAGAGCCCGCCCAGCGACGTTCTTGCGGGCGGCTGACTGAGGAGACAATGACGACAGGCGTTTCAGACGTCATGCCGTTGTCCCTCAGGCGCTGTTCGATCTGTCCAGCCCTGCGTCCCCCCATATAGAAGATCGAAGTCTGGTTCGGCCTGGCGAGTGAGCCCCAGTCGATGGTTCCAGGCAGTTCGTTGTGCCGGGAATGGCCGGTGACGAAACGGACCTGCTGGGCGTAATCACGGTGGGTGAGCGACGTCTTGAGCGACGCTGCCATGGCCGAGGCTGCGGTGATGCCCGGCACAACATCCACGGCAATTCCCTCGCTCTCCAGCCGTGCGATCTCTTCTCCTGCGCGACCGAAGATCATCGGATCACCCGATTTCAGCCGAACCACCCGTTTGCCTGATTTCGCGAAGCGCACCATCATGTCGTTGATGTCATCCTGACGGCAGCTCTCTCGACCGCCCCTCTTGCCGACGAGGAAACGTTTCGCCTCGCGTCTGGCCAGTTCCAGAACCTCCGGCGAGACGAGATCGTCGAACAGGATGACATCGGCTGCCTGCAGCGCCCGCATGGCTTTCAGCGTCAGAAGCTCAGGATCTCCTGGACCAGCGCCGACCAAGGTCACAAAACCGGCGCGCGGCTCAGTTGCGATCTGCTCCGCCGTGGCGAGCAGATCGTCGGCGATCCCTTCCCTGGGCGGTTCGTTGGTCGAAAGGCTCCGGGCAACGAAGCGTTCCCAGAAAAGACGCCTTGGCCCGCCCGGTGCCAGACGGCGATTGATTGCTTCTCTCAACGACTGAGCAAGGCTTGCCCATTGCTTCAAAGATGGAGGGAGCAGTGTCTCGATCCGCTGGCGGATGGCCTGGGCGAGGATGGGGGCAGCGCCATCGGTGGAGATCGAGACGATCACCGGCGAGCGATTTACGATCGAGCCGAACTGGAACTGGCAGAAGGCTGGCTTGTCTATCACGTTGACGGGCACGCCCGCCGCACGCGCCGCACAGAAGAAGGCACGCGCCTCGTCCTCGGTTTCGCAGTCGGCGAGCGCCAGCGAGGCCCCGGTGAAGATGCCGCAATGCCAGGGATGGGCATGGTGGATCAGGGATGTCCGCTCGATCAGCGCTGTCATCGTCTCGCCGAGATAATCGGTTTCGCAGTAGAGCTCGACGGCAGCGCCGCAGGCCTGCAATAGCTCTGCCTTCCAGGCAGCGCCATCCGATCCTCCCGCAATGACCGCCCGTTTGCCGGCAAGGTTCCAGAACACCGGAAGCTTGGCGAGCGCCGAAATGCGCTCCTGTCCGTCACTCGGCGGCAATGGGTTGCGTCGCATCGAGGATCCTCCTGATTTCGGGGCGGCACGAGCCGCAATTCGTTCCGGCATTCAAGGCAACGCCGATGGCTTCGACCGACCGGCAGCCGCTTCGTGCGGCCGCGTTGATCTGGTTGATGCCGACCGAAAAGCAGGAGCATACGATCGCCCCCTTATCGTGTCGTCCGGCAGCCGGTCGACCGGCAATCAGCATGGAGCGCGCACTGCGATCCGGATGGCTTTCCGTGAGTTGATCGACCGCCCATTGCCGCGACACCGAAACAGGGTCCGAAGAGACGAACAGGCCAGCCACAAGCCTCTCTCCCTCGAAGGCGAGCAGGCGGTGGTCACCGGCTCGCTGGTCTATGTAACCGGAGAACTCATGATCATCTTCAAGCTGCAGGCTGCGCCGCAGCCAGGTCTCCCAGCCCTCGGCGGGCGGGTCTCCGGCAAATTCCACGCGGTAGCCGCCTTCGGCTCTCGCGATCGCCCAGTAGGTGAATGGAAAGTCGAGTGGACGGCTCGCCGATACCAGGAAGCCATGGGCCTTCGCCGCGTGGCGGGTGACGGACGCGCGGGACATCTTCAACGCCGGTTGGCCGGAGGTCGGATCGACGCGGGAGGAGACCAGGGTGTCGACACGGGCGCTGGGTGCTGTCTCGCCCGTCCAATGCATGGGCACGAAGATCGCGCCGCGCATCTGCCGTTCGGTCAGCAGGGCTCGCAAGATGATCGATCTGCCGTTTGCGCCTTCGACACAGACGAGATCGGCATCACTGATGCCGGCGCTCGCGGCGTCCCCCGGATGGATCTCGCAGAAGGGTTCAGCAATATGCGCAGACAGCCGGGCGCTTTTCCCCGTCCGTGTCATCGTATGCCAGTGATCGCGGATCCGGCCCGTGTTGAGGGTGAAGGGATAGCGCTCATCCGCCTCTTCAAGCTCAGGCGTCGCAACAGGCACGAGGCGCGCCTTTCGGTCCGCAGTGAAGAAGCCACCATCCGCGAAAAAACGGGCAGCCTTCGATCCGTCTTGACGCATAGGCCATTGGAACGGTGTGAGGTCATCGTAGTCGAGGTCGACAATTCCGGCATGCGCACCGATGTCGAAATCCCGTTCGCCGTCGTTCTCGAAGGCGGAGAGCGCCGCATGCTCGGCATAGATATCGGCAGGACCGCGATAGGCGAAATCAGCACCGAAGCCCAAGCGTTTGCCGACCTCAGCCAACTGCCACCAGTCGGCGCGGGCCTCGCATGGAACGGACAGGAATGGCCTCTGCCGAGAGATCCGCCGTTCGGAATTCGTCACCGTACCGGATTTTTCGCCCCAGCCGCTGGCCGGCAGCAGGACATGGGCGAGACGGACCGTGTCGGTATCTTTCTGGATGTCCGAGACGACCACGAAGGGACAGGCCTCAAGGGCTGCCTTCACCGCATCGGCATCAGGCATTGAGACAACCGGATTGGTCGACATGATCCAGATCGCCTTGATCCGCCCATCGGCCGCCGCCTCGAACATGTCGACAGCCTTGAGGCCGGGTCTCTGCGCGATTGCAGGCGATTTCCAGAAGCGTTGCACGCGCTCGCGGTGCTCTGGGTTCTCGATCGCCATATGGGCCGCGAGCATATTGGCGAGCCCGCCGACCTCGCGCCCGCCCATGGCATTGGGTTGGCCGGTCAGTGACAGCGGCCCCATTCCGGGTCGACCGATCCGGCCTGTCGCCAAGTGACAGTTGAGGATGGCGTTGACCTTATCGGTGCCGACGGAGGACTGGTTGACCCCCTGGCTGTAGCAGGTGACGACCTTCTCAGTCTGGGCGAAAAGGCGGAAGAATTGGCGCAGCAGCATACCGGAGACGCCGGTGGCATCGGAGAGATCCGCCATGCTTCCGCGCGAGGCGGCGAGCAGCGTTTCGCCAAACCCGGAGGTGTGCTTTCCGACATAGTTTTCGTCGATCGCGCCTGTTTCCGCCAGATAGGCGAGCAGACCGTTGAAAAGGGCGATGTCACCGTCCGCCCGGACCGCGAGATGCAGGTCGGCAATGTCGCTGGTCGCGGTTCGGCGGGGGTCGATCACGACCACCTTCATGGCAGGACGGGCAGCCTTGGCCGCAGCCAGGCGCTGGTAAAGGACCGGATGGCACCAGGCCATGTTGGAGCCGACCAGGACGACGAGGTCGGAGAGCTCCAGGTCCTCGTAACAGGCGGGCACGGTATCGGCGCCGAAGGCACGGCGATGGCCGGCAACCGAGGAGGCCATGCACAGGCGGGAATTGGTGTCGATATTGGCGGAGCCGATGAAGCCTTTCATCAGCTTGTTGGCGACGTAATAGTCTTCGGTCAGCAACTGCCCGGAGAGGTAGAAGGCTACGGAATCGGGGCCATGATCGGCAATCGTCCGCTGGAAGGTCGAGGCAACAAGATCGAGCGCTTCGTCCCAGCCGGCGGTTTGGCCATGGATTTCCGGATGAAGCGCGCGACCTTCGAGGTCGAGCGTTTCGGCGAGCGCCGACCCCTTGGAGCAAAGACGACCGTAATTGGCCGGATGGTCTGGATCTCCCCGCACGCTGACCTTCCCCTCGTCGTCAACTGCGGCGATCACGCCGCAGCCGACACCGCAATAGGGGCAGGTCGTCTTGGTTTCACAGGACATGTCTGCGGCTCCGCGCGTTGATGTTCCCACTTACTCGGCTGCGACCATCATGCTTTCGAGCATGATGGAGAGATGACCGTCGATATTGCGGACCGGAATGGTCTTGACCTCGCCTTCGTCGGCCCCAAGCGCCCGGCCGGTTTCGAGCGAGATGACCCAGTTGTGCAGTGGGCAGGTCACTGCCTTGCCGTGGACAATGCCCTGCGTGAGCGGGCCGCCCCTGTGGGGGCAGTGATCCTCGATGGCGAAGACCTCGTTTTCGGCGGTGCGAAACACCCCGATCTTGCCTTGGGGGGTCTTAACGCAGCGTGCGCCACGCAGCGGGATGTCGTCGATCGTCCCGATTGCGATCCAGTTTCCGTTCATCGCCTCACTCCGCAGCCTGATTGTAGTTGATGGTCGCCATCGGCTTGAACTCATGCTTGTCCTTGCCGGAGACGCGCTCCGACCACGGATCGACCTGGGCGAATTTCTGGCTGAAGACGAAGCGGTCGTAGTAGGCACGGCGCTTGTCGGCATCCTCCATGATCTGGCGGCGGATTTCGTCATGGCCGATGCGTTTTGCCCATTTGTAGATGCGCTCGAGATAGCGCCCCTGCTCGCGATACATCTGGGTCAGCGCCACGATATGCTGAAGCGCCTCGTCTTCCGTCTTCACCAGACCTAGAACATCGGTGCCCTTGATATCGAGGCCGGCGGCACCGGCGAAATGGATCTCGAAACCACTGTCCACGCAAATGACGCCGATATCCTTGCAAGTCGCCTCGGCGCAGTTGCGCGGACACCCCGAAACCGCGAGCTTCAGCTTGGCCGGCGTCCAGGAACCCCACATGAATTTCTCGATGCGGATCCCGAGACCGGTCGAATCCTGTGTGCCGAACCGGCACCAGTCGGAGCCCACACAGGTCTTCACCGTTCTCAGACCTTTTGCGTAAGCCTGGCCTGACACAAAGCCGGCTTTGCCGAGATCGGCCCAGACAGCGGGCAGGTCTTCCTTTTCGATCCCGAGCAGGTCGATACGCTGGCCGCCAGTCACCTTGACCATGGGGATTTCGAACTTGTCGACGACATCGGCGATGGCACGAAGCTCGGCGGCATTGGTCACGCCACCCCACATGCGCGGCACGACGGAATAGGTGCCGTCTTTCTGGATGTTGGCATGCACACGTTCGTTGATGTAGCGCGACTGGTAGTCGTCGGCATATTCGTCCGGCCAATCCGAGACGAGGTAGTAATTGAGCGCCGGGCGGCACTTGGCGCAGCCGCAGGAGGTCTTCCATTCCAGTTCCTGCATGACGGCCGGAATGGTCTTCAGGCCCTTGGCCTTGATCAGACGGCGGACATCGTCATGGCCGAGTTCGGTGCAGGTGCACATCGGCGTGACGGCAGCCGGATTGTAAGCGTCGCCCAAAGTCAGGGCCATCAGTTGTTCGACGAGGCCGGTGCAGGAGCCGCAGGAGGCGGACGCCTTGGTGTGGGCGCGCACGTCATCAAGCGAGGTGAGGCCTTTGGACGAGATCGTGGTGGTGATCCGGCCCTTGCAGACGCCGTTGCAGCCGCAGATTTCTGCATCATCCGGCAAGGCTGCAACGGCCGCCATAGGGTCCAGCGGGGTACTCCCCTGGTAGGACTGGCCGAAGATCAGGGTGTCGCGCATCTGCGAGATATCGGTTCCACGCTTCATCAGGTCGAAGAACCAGGAACCATCCCCCGTCTCGCCGTAGAGGACAGTGCCGAGGATCTTGTTGTCCTTCAGCACGAGGCGCTTGTAGATGCCGGCGGAGGCATCGCGCAACACGATTTCCTCTCGGTCTGGGGCTTCGGCGAAGTCACCGGCGGAAAACAGGTTGATGCCGGTGACCTTGAGCTTCGTGTTGACGACGGAGCCGTGATATTCGCTGGTCCCGTCGGTCAGGCGATCGGCGAGAACGCGGGCGGCCTCATAGAGCGGCGCAACGAGGCCGTAACAGGTGCCGCGATGTTCGGCGCATTCGCCGAGTGCAAAGATATCCGGGTCGGAGGTCATCATGCCATCGTCGACGACGATGCCGCGGTTGACAGCGATGCCGGCGTCCTTGGCAAGGCTCGAGGCCGGGCGAATGCCGACGGCCATGATCACCATGTCGCCGGTGATGATGCGACCGTCTTCGAGCTCGATGCCCTCCACCTTGTTGGTGCCGAGGATCTGCTTGGTGTTGGCCTTGGTGATGATGTCGATGCCGCGTTCGGTGAGCGCCTTTTCGAGCAGATAGGCAGCGGCCGGGTCGAGCTGGCGCTCCATGATGGTCGGCATCAGGTGGATGACCGTGACATCCATGCCCTGCCGCTTCAGGCCATAGGCTGCCTCAAGGCCGAGCAGGCCGGCGCCAATGACGATCGCCCTACCCTTGCCTTCAGCGATCCTCAGCATGGCGTCGACGTCGTCGAGATCACGATAGGGCAAAACGCCGGGCAATTGATGACCAGGCACCGGGATGATGAAGGGCAGCGAGCCTGTCGCGATGACCAGCTTGTCGTAGGCGACGGTGATGCCGTTCGCCGAGGTGACCGTCTTCGCATGCCGGTCGATCTCTGTGACCCTGGCGCCTTTGTGCAGCGTCACGCGATGGCCGGCGTACCAGTCGTCATTATGGATGACGATGTCTTCATAGGCCTTCTCGCCTGACAGTACCGGCGAGAGCATGATGCGGTCGTAGTTGACGCGCGGCTCAGCGTTGAAGATCGTGACGTCGAAATGGCCGGGTGCCCTCTCGAACAGTTCTTCCAGCATGCGGCCGGGGGCCATGCCATTGCCGATGATGACGAGTTTTTCAGCCATTGATTTTACTCCGCAGCTTCGACGAAGCGGTGGCGTTCGTAAAGGAACTTCAAGACGGCCTCGCGGGATTTGAGATAGGTGCGGTCGGCGGCGAGCGCGATGCGGTCGCGCGGACGCGGGATCGGAACCTCCAGCACTTCGCCAATGCGGGCTGCCGGGCCATTGGTCATCATGACGATGCGGTCGGAGAGTAGCACCGCCTCGTCGACGTCATGGGTGATCATGATCATCGTATTGCCGAGACGGGAGTGAATCTCCATCACCGCATCCTGCAGATGGGCGCGGGTGAGGGCATCGAGCGCGCCGAAGGGTTCGTCGAGCAGCAGGATCTTCGGCTCCATGGCCAGCGCCCGGGCAATGCCGACGCGCTGTTTCATGCCGCCGGAGATCTCAGCCGGACGCTTGTCCTTGGCATGCGCCATCTGCACGAGATCGAGATTACGCATGACCCATTCATGCTTCTCCGCCCTTGTCTTCTTGCCTGCAAAGACCTTGGAAACGGCGAGATTGACGTTCTCATAGACGGTCAGCCAGGGCAGCAGCGAGTGGTTCTGGAAGACGACGGCGCGTTCAGGACCGGGTTCGTTGACCTCGACATTTTCGAGGAGGACAGCGCCTGCAGACACCCGCGTCAGCCCGGCGATCAGGTTCAGCAGCGTGGACTTGCCACAGCCGGAATGGCCGATGATCGAGACGAATTCACCTTTACCGATAGTGAGGCTGACATCCTTAAGGACCTCGGTCTTTGTGCCGCCACGTTCGAAGCTTTTGTCGATATGGTCGATCTTGAGATAAGCGTTCATGGTCGCTCTCCTCAGTTCTTCGCGGTGCCGCGGGTGATGACGTTGCCGAGGAATGCGACGAGCTTGTCGAGGACAAAGCCGGTCACGCCGATATAGGCGAGCGCCACGATGATGTCGGAGAGACGCGAGGAATTCCACGCATCCCAGATGAAGAAGCCGATGCCGACACCGCCGGTCAGCATTTCCGCGGCAACAATCGCGAGCCAGGAGAGGCCGATGCCAATGCGAAGACCGGTGAAGATGTAAGGGGCGGCGGCCGGCACCATGATGCGGATGAAGAATTCCAGCGGGTTGAGGCGCAGCACGCGGGCAATGTTGCGATAGTCGTCGGGGATGTTGCGCACGCCGACAGCGGTGTTGATGATGATGGGCCAGATCGAGGTGATGAAGATGACGAAGATCGCCGACGGATTTGAATTCTGGAAGGCAGCAAGCGAGAGCGGCAGCCAGGCAAGCGGCGGTACCGTGCGCAGGATCTGGAAAATCGGGTCGAGACCACGCATCGCCCAGACAGACTGACCGACAACGGCACCGAGAAAGACGCCGACGACGGCGGCGAGCCCGAAGCCGATCGCGACACGCTCGAGCGAGACGAGAACGCGCCAGGCAAGGCCGATATCCTGCGGCCCATAATCAAAGAACGGGGCGGCGATCAGATCATAGCTGTCGATCCACACCTGTGATGGTGGCGGCAGCGTGGCGCCCGGATTTGAGCAGGCGATCTGCCAGATACCGAGTAGCGCGATCAGCACCACAAGCGGCGGCAGGACATTGCGACAGATGGCGGCGATTGCCTTCTGGAGGTCGATCTTGCGGGTCGGGCGTTGTGCGATCATGACGACCGTGCCTGTCCTGGTCGCTGAAATGGCCGTCGCCTCGGTGTCAATCTTGCGGGCGGTTGCGGTCATGGTGTGGTCCTCTTTCGAGTGGTTTTCGTTGTCATGAAACTGCCCCTCACCCTCTCCCCGCAGACGGGGAGAGGGGACGGAACGGCTGCGGCTGAGTCCTTCTCTCCATTTAAGGGGAGAAGGTGCCGGCAGGCGGATGAGGGGCCGTGATCGGAACTAGGTCCTTACGCCCCGGCCTTGATCGTCAGGCTGTCGAGATAGGCCTTCGGATTTTCCGGATCGAAGACCTTGCCGTCGAAGAAGGTTTCCGGACCGCGCGAGGTCGATGCCGGGATGTCGGCGGCAGCAATGCCGAGATCAGCGGCCGCCGCACGCCAGATGTCTTCGCGGTTGACCTTATCGACCAGCGCCTTGATGTCGGTGTCGGGTGCGAACTTGCCCCAGCGGATGTTCTCCGTGAGGAACCAGGCGTCATGGCTCTTGAAGGGATAGGAAGCGTGGTCCTTCCAGAACTTCATCTCGAGCCCGGTGTTTTCGGCGAGACGGCCATTGCCGTAGTTGATGGTGCCCTTGAGGCGACCGGCGACATCCTTCGGAGGCACATTGAACCACTGGCGCTTGCCGAGGATCGCCGACATCTCTTCCTTGTTGTCCATGCTGTCGGCCCAGATCTGGGCTTCCATGACGGCCATCATGAGCGCCTTTGCGGCGTTTGGATTCTTTTCGATCCAGTCGGTGCGCAGGGCGAGCGCCTTTTCCGGATGCCCCTTCCAAAGCTCGCCGGTGGTGCAGGCGGTAAAGCCGATGCCCTGATTGACGAGCTGCTCGTTCCACGGCTCCCCGACACAGAAGGCGTCCATGTTGCCGACCTTCATGTTGGCCACCATCTGCGGCGGCGGAACAACGATGGTGGAGACGTCCTTGTCCGGGTCGATGCCTCCGGCTGCCAGCCAGTAGCGGAGCCAGAGGTCATGCGTGCCACCGGGGAAGGTCATCGCGACCTTGATCTCGTTGCCGGCTGCCTTCTTGGCGGCGAAGGCTTCCTTCAGCTTGGAAGCGTCGAGCTGCACGCCGGTCTCGGCATATTCCGTGGCGACCGAAATGCCCTGGCTGTCGAGATTGAGCCGGGCAATGATCGACATCGGCACCGGCACGTTGTTCTGCGTCACCTTGCCGGTCGATATCAGGTAGGGCATCGGGGTCAGGATATGCGCGCCGTCGATGCCGTTCGCTTCACCGCCGAGCACGAGATTGTCGCGGGTGGCACCCCAGGAAGCCTGTTTGAGGACTTCCACTTCGGTGAGACCATATTTCGCAAACAGCCCCTTTTCCTGCGCGATGATCAGCGGTGCGGCATCGGTGAGCGCGATATAGCCGAGCTTCACACCGGTCACTTCAGGCCCGGCGGTTGCGGCGAAAGCGCCCGACGGAAATGCCAGGCGAGCCGCGCTTGCAAGTGCTGCCGCAGAACCGATCTTGAGAATCTGACGCCGGCTGATGCTCGTTGCTGTGGTCTTGGTCATAGCTGTGTGCCCCTCTTTGTCTGTTGACGGAGATCCGGAAAAACGAAAAAACGCCGCGTGCTATCTTGCGAGGTCCTGGCGGGAGGAGCCGGACAGCAAGAAGCCTGCGACGTCATTGTCTGATGGTTATCTGCGCCGATAAGGCGCTCATCCGTCCCGCGATCGCCGTTGACCGTGGACATCAAGAGCGAAGCAAGGGCCGTGCCAGTTTCACCTGGCGACGGTTAAGCGTCGGAAAAACAAGCGCTGTTTCAAGGGCAGGCACGACCGCCTCTCGACGGTCGCAAGATCAGCCTGCTCGTTCCAGAACACGACTTTTCGTGCAAATGCCTCAGGTTTGTGCACCGCAGCGCATCAGCCATCGACCGTCCCCACGCCTGACGACGAGGCTGATCGGACCGGAAATCCCTCGACGTAAGCCTGCACCGCATCCGGATCAAAACGCTTGCCATCCATGAAACCCTCATAGCCGCCAGCGCCCTTCTCGCTCGCCTCGTCCGGCATGGCAGCATCCTGTCCCAGCGCTGTCAGATAGAGGTCCGGCCGAAAAGCGCTCCGCGCATGTGCCATGCCTTCATCGCTGAAGTCTGTCTGGCCCCAGCGAAGCATCTGGCTGTAGATCCACGATGCCTGATCTGGCCGCGGATGGTTGGCGGCCCCGCGATGGAAAAGGAAATAATCCGGGACGACCCGTTTCGTCCCCTGCGCATCAAGACTGAACTCGCCATTCAATACGCGGCGAATGATGCCAGTGGGCGCTGCGATGTATTCCGGCGCGCTCAGGATCCCGGCAAGCTCGTTGTGGTGACCTGGGTCATCGCACCAGCGCGCCGCCCGATCGAGGGCGACGATCAGACGGGAGACGGTATCGACATTCGCATCGGCCCAGTCGGGGCGCATGCCGAGCACCTTCTCAGGTGCCAGAGGCCAGATATCCTGCTTGGCAGCCACGATGCGCCCCGTGCCTCGTTCCGACGCAATCATGTTCCAGGGTGCCCCGACGCAGAAGCCATCGATTGCGCCAGCCGCGAGCGCATCCGAAGTCAGCGGTGGCGGAACCACCACCAGCTTCACGTCCCGGTCCGGATCGATGCCGCCAGCCGCCAGCCAGTAGCGGAACTCATAATTATGCGAGGAGAAGGGATAGGTCATCCCGAGTGTTGGCACCGGTTCGCCCCGCGCGCGCATGTCGGCGAGCAAGGCCGCCAGTGCCCTGGCATTGGCCAGGGCATCCGCATCGTCTGCCAGCCCCGTCAAAGACTTCATCCGTTCGAAGATTCGGGCGGACAACGTGATAGCATTGCCACCGCGACCGAGGGAAAAGGGCGCGATGGTCGGCGAGGGATTGGATCCAAGCCCGAGCATGGATGCGACGGGCATCGGCGAGAGCATGTGCGCAATGTCGAACTGGCGGAAAGCGAGACGGTCGCGGACATTGGCCCAGGTGACGTCCCGGACCAGCTCGAGATGCAGTCCCTCCCTTTCGGCAAAACCAAGCTCTGCAGCTGCGATCAGGATCGAGGCATCCATCAGCGGGATGTAGCCTGCCCTGAGCGTCCTCTGCTCCTTGCCACGCACAGTCACGGGGGCATGGATGGCCGTATCGCCGGATTGGGTTGAAACCATATCGCTCACCAGCATTCTCCGATCCACGCCGCGCTCACAGTAGCAGTCCTGCAGCCGTCACGACGCTCTGGGCGATGTCGGCCAGCTTCTTCTTTTCGTTCATGGCGGTCTGTCGAAGCAGAGCGAAAGCCTGCTCCTCGCTCAAGCCCCGCATTTTCATCAGGATGCCCTTGGCGCGCTCGATGACCTTGCGCTCCTCGAGGGCATTGCGCGCCTCGACCAGTTCGCGTTGAAGGCGGCTGAAGGCATTGAAGCGGCTCACCGCCATGTCGAGGATCGGCTTGATCCGCTCTTTCTTCAGCCCATCAACCACATAGGCCGATACGCCGGCATCGACGGCAGCCTCGATGGCGGCAGTATCCGAGCGGTCGACAAACATGGCAATCGGCCGCGAAATCATCCGGGTGAGCTGGAACATATGCTCCATCATGTCACGATTGGGGTTCTCGATGTCGATGATGATGACGTCAGGATCCATCGTCTCGATCAGCCGCGCCACGCCCTGCATCTCATGGATCACCCGGACATTCAGATGCCCAGCTTCGTTCAGCCCCTCTTCGATGATCGAGGCCCGAATGGCATTTTCGTCAATGACAAGGATCGTCAGGTCGGAGGAGGTCTTCGCCATAGTCAGACCACGGTTGCCAGAAGCAGCCACGAGATCCTCGTGATACTTAGACATCTCCCCGGATCCACTGCTTCGCCCAAAACGCGCCGTGGCTTCCTTGCAAGTGCATGGCGTATTGTGTGTACGGACAATGAGATCTCCCGGTCATATATTCCGGTAGCAATGCAATTCTCACGCCAGATTTCACGCTCGAGATGTGAAGATGAGATCGTAAACGCCGCGCTGTTCGGACGGTGAAGCAGTATTCCACATTGCTGTGCAATTCCTGAGCCCACCGATAGGATGAGGCGAGAAACACCATCCTGGCAATGCACTCGTATTTCCAGCTGACGCCTGAAGATATCACTCCGATTTTCTCAAGCCCAGTCTACTCACGGTCAGGCATTTGAGTCCGTTGCGCGCTCTGCAACGACAGAAACGGCCGACGTCTTGGCTTCGGGCTTTGTCGTGACAATGATTCCATCGACGATTTCGATGATGCGGTCCGTCCGGCGCGCGAGCTCAAGATTGTGTGTCACGATCAGGAAGGTCGTCTTCTCCCGTCGGTTGACGTCTCGCATCATCGCAAACACCTCGTCGGCGGACTGGCTGTCGAGATTGCCGGTCGGCTCGTCAGCCAGAACCAGTGCCGGTTTCATGGCAAGCGCTCGCGCGATGGCGACGCGCTGTTGCTGCCCGCCAGACATGCGATTGGCGGGGCTGTTCTTGAACGGGGCTAGCCCCACCTTGTCGAGCAGGATGCCTGCCTGCTCCCGCATTGCCTGACTGGGCCAGCCCTTGTCGAGCAGCATCGGCATCATCACGTTCTCGACCGCAGTAAAGGCCGAAATCAGGTGATGATACTGGAAGACGAAGCCGATGCTGTGTCCCCTGAGGCTCGTCTGTGCCGCATCGCTGAGGCCTGCCGTATCCTCGCCTTCGATCTGCATCCGGCCGGAGGTCGGACGATCGAGCAGGCCGATGATGTTGAGAAGCGTGCTCTTGCCGGATCCGGAGGGACCGATCAGGGCGCAGAACTCCCCCTCCTGGAGGACCAGGTCTATGCCATGCAGCACCTCCGTCTCGATCTCCGTCCCGACGCCGAAAGACTTGGTGACCCCCTCAAGGCGCAGCACGGTCTTGTCTGTCGGTGCGGGCTTATCCACGGATCGCATCCACTGGATCGAGACGGGCGGCACTGAGCGCCGGAAGGACGGCGGTCACCAGACCGGTAAGGGCCGCAACCACAGCGGTGGCGACGAAGAGCGACGGCTGAAGCGCAATCGGAAAGAACTCGGTGCCGTCGGGGTTCCTGGCAAAGGCACGCCAGACGAGAACGAAGCCGGCTCCGAGCGCAGACCCGGCCAGCGATCCCAGCATGCCGATCACGGCCCCCTGGACGAGAAAGACCCGCATCACCTGGGCGCGCGACGCCCCCATGGCCCTGAGGATGCCAATTTCGCGGGATCGCTGAACGACGGACACCACCAGCACGCTGGATATGCCGAGCGCCACCGCGATCGCCACAAAGAACTGGATGACGTAATTGGCGATCGACTGGGTCTTGAGTGCAGTGAACAACTCCTCGAAGGTCTTGATCCAGCTCTCGGCATTGACGCCGAGAGCCGAGCGCAGATCGGTGGCCACCACTTCCGCCTGATAGGCGTCGATCAGATTGACGCTGAGGCTGGTCACGCCCCCTGCCAGCCCAAGCAGGGATTGCGCCGATCGCAGGGACACGAAGACGCTGCGCTGATTGACCTCCTTGTTCCCGAGATCGAAGGTCCCGCCGATGATGAAGGTCTGGTCGGAGCCGCTTGTGGTCTTCGTGCTGGTGGTGCGGATGCGCA
This sequence comes from Agrobacterium sp. MA01, assembly GCF_009650195.1. Lineage (NCBI taxonomy): Bacteria > Pseudomonadati > Pseudomonadota > Alphaproteobacteria > Hyphomicrobiales > Rhizobiaceae > Agrobacterium > Agrobacterium sp. MA01. The sequence goes on along the minus strand of NZ_CP045854.1, from coordinate 502,171 downwards.
GTTTCTCGCCGACCCCGATACCGAGATCGCTTGCAAGTTCAATGCCGATGAGCACGCCATTGGGCGACAGTGTCGCCGAGCCGGAGATCATCTTTTCGGGCAGCGCGATGATCCGGTAAAAGGCGTCCGGCTCCATCCCGGTCACCGAGACCGCATCGGCGACCTCGCCGCGCACGGCAAAGGCGGCACCGACGACCGCCGGTGACACGGTGACGATATCAGGACGTGCTGTCAGCTGGGCGGCAATCGCCTGCCATTGGTCAATCGAGCGCAGCCTTTGCGCCGGCTTCTGCACGATCGCGAAGGTCTGGAGAGCTGTCGCCATGCGCTGGGGCCGGGCCACCTCCTCGCTCGGCGAAATCACGATATGGGCCTGGGTGGAAAGGACCCGGCTGAAGATATTGGCCTGAACACCCGCGAGCAACGAAGACATGAAGACGATGACGGAAACACCCACCGCCGCCCCGACAATGGTCAGCAGGGTCTGCATCCGCCCCTCGAGCAGGAAGCGGAAAGCGGCAATCAGTTCGAACGGCAGCCAGGTTTTCATGGGGAAACCGCACCGTCAGCGACGCGGACGCGCGCACCCGCCACGACGGTCGTGACCGTCGAGGGAATGACGAGGTCGCCGACAACAAGTCCATCGAGGATCTCCATGCTGGCGATCCCCCTCAGGCCCAGGGTGACGGGTCGCTCGACGGCATGCCCGTCGAGGATCAGCAACACCTTGGGCGCAGCACTCGCGGCATCGCGAACAGCCGCATTGGCAACCACCAGCGCATTCTCATGGCGGGCGACCTCGATGTCGACCGACACGGTCATGTCCTCCTTGAGGTAGCTGGGTGGCGCATCGATGGAGAGCTTGACCTCGACGGAGCCCTTGTCTGCATCGACAGTCGGACTGATCGTTGCGACGGCGGCGCGAAAACTCTCCTCCGGATAGGCATCGGCCGAGGCAAGGGCCGGCTGGGCGATGCGGATCACGTCGAGATTGCGCTCATCGATCTGCACGACAAGCTGCTTGGACCTGTCTGGCGCGAGCACAAGAAGCGGCGTCCCCGCCTGAACGATGGCCCCTTCTTCGACGGCTCTCTGGATGACGACGCCCGTGACGGGGGCGGTGATCAGTGTCAGGCCCAAGCCGGCCTGCGCGGCCCTGAGCACCGCCTCGGCCCGGACGACGGCACCCTTTGCCGCCGCATGGCCACTGCCGCCGACGGATAGGCTCTTCACCTGCAACTCGGCTGATCGGACCTCCGTCTTGGCAATATCGAAGGCGCGCTGAAGATCCTCAACGGTCTCGCCGGTCGCAATCGAACGCTCAGCCAGTTGCAAGGCACGGGCCAGTTGGGATTCGGCATTGCGCAGGGTCGCCTTGGTCTGGATCAAGGTCTGCTCGGCCAGTGGCAGCGTCAGTTCCTCCACCTGTCGGAGGCTCGTTCGAGCCTCCGACAGGGATGCGGCTGCCTGGTCGACGGCAGCCCTTGCCTGACGGTCATCGAGGGTGATGAGTGCATCGCCTTTGCGAACAGCGGCACCCTGCCTCACATGGACGTGGAGCACGGTTCCGATGATCTGGCTGCCGATATTGACACCCGATGGTGTCTCGACGCGGCCACTCGCCACGACCGTCTGGACGATGTCGCTCCGGACAACAGAGATTGCCGCGACCTTCTCACCCAGGACAAAAGGAATGCCAAAGTAAACGCCGACTGTGGCGAAGACGGTGGCACAGATCGTCCCGGCGACAAGTTTAGGCCCAATCTTCATGACGCTCTCCGCCAAGAGCGACCGGACAGGACCCGACTGCGTGAACGTTTCATGCGGGCGGATGCGGAGGCGCACCTCGCATGGGTCACGTCTCTGGGGCCGCGAGGACACATGTGCTTCATGGTCGTTCACATATGCCCTGCGCGCTTGCGGCAACAGGATCGGAAGATACTCATGTTGCCGAGACGGACACGATGCGTTGGAGGCCAGAGCAGCAAGGCAATCTTGCTCACGGTCATCATGTGCTTCCGGCTCGCCATCCTGCCGACTTTTGCGACAATGGCATCCCTTGTCCGCGAGGGTCTGGCCGGAGAAAGACGTTGCGCCATTCCTGACCGCTGAGTGGCGACTGTTAACGGCGTTCGTCGACCGGGCTTCCGATACGGAGATACTCAGCACTGATGTCCTTAGTCAGCCCTGTGACATCGGTGACAACCCCATCACGTGTCATATCGATAATGTATTCAAGACCTTGCAGCCCTCTTGAGATCGTCGTGCTGGAGGTCGTGCCTTTCATTCCTCGCCAGGCAGTCAGAAACAACGCCGCATCCGCGTCATCGTAACTCGCCCTCTGTTCATAGCCGCCGTCCTCAGGCGCGAAGTAGAGCGAGATGACGTCCCAGTTGTAGTCAGCCTGGCCTGAGCGCTTCAATATGTCCTCTGCCTGCGCGGCAATCGCCTTCATCAGCGAAATGGGAACGCGCAGCTTTCCCTTGTCCGCAGTCGTGTTGATCATTTCATTGAGGGACATGTCTTGTTCCTGATTTCGGGGCGGGCGCGACACCAGATGGAGAAAGACGTTCATCCCAAGATCAATCGTTTCCGAATTTGAGTTCGGGCGATGCGTAGAGGGGCTGACTGACGGTCGTCTCGCCTGCACTCGGAAAGTAGTATCCTAGGAGCAGTATGCCCAGAACACCGCCAATCGCGAGGGTGAGAAGTGCCAGCATGACGAGGCGCAATTTGTTACAAATCCCGGATGGACGGAGGAGTACTGCCGCTGGTTGACAACGGAAAACGACCATGATCGCGGCCAGTGCAGCATCACGGCTGCTGCCGGCCGGGGCCAGGGACGGATTCTACCTAGTTTGGCCGACCATAGGTATATTCCGGCCCTCACCGTTATGGCCCATTCCTCTTTATTCTGAGCACGGTCAATTCGTGGTGGGTCTTGTGGAGGAAAGCATGACCTTAATCCCAGACAAACTGATTGACGGAGCGTCCGATGCAAACCTTCTGGCAGCCTTCACCAAGACCTGTGAGCAGCACGGGTTTTCGTCAGATGGCGAAGATGGTTCCGATCTTGCGACAGTGCTCAGCCATGCGTTTGAACGGGGCATCACCAGTGAAGCGGCCCTGATCGCATTGGTGGAGAACCTGATCAACGGGTGAAGGACGATAGTGTGCAGAGCCCTGCCCTGTCGGCTTTTACAATGCCGGAGACCGGATCAAGGTCTGGGGTTCCCAACGCGCATTCTGGGGCGGATTGTGGGGATTGTTCTTTGGCGGGCTCATCCTGACCATCCCCCTCTTCGGATATGTGTTCATATTGGGTTCGCTCGCAGCAACAGTGGCTTCAGCCCTCGAAGGCGCGCTCGTGGTCGGCGGACTGATACCCGCGCTGAAGGCCGACAGTTTTCTCGTGATGGTCCATGGATCCGAAACAGAGCTTTCGCATGCGAGACAGGTCCTCGACGCCGTCAAGCCGACGAAGCTCGACACGCATTCAGGTGCAGCCGAAACGGATCTGAAAGCGATCGTATAGCAGGTCAAAGGAACACGCGAACTTCGCGAGAACAGCCTGGTCCGTTTCGATCAGGTGGCTCTCGCGAAGGTGTTTTCAAAATGGCCTGCCTGCTGCCTGCATGGCGGCATGGATCGCCTGATCGACATCCGCATCAAGGAAAGGCTTCTGCAATATGATGGCATTGGCCGGGACCTCTTCTCTGACCAGCCTATCGCCAGTCATGAAGATGTAGGACACCGGTCCTTCTTTCAGGATCCTGGCGACGGCAACGATGCCACTGCCCTGCTTCAGATGCCTGTCCACAATCAGAAGGTCTGGCTTTAGCCGCGTCGCCGCTTCGACAGCCGCGTCCTCCGTCACTTCGATGGCACAGACCTCGTATCCCATTTCCACGAGGAGTTCTGCGAAGAAGATGGAAATGAGAGGCTCGTCTTCCGCAAGCAGTATCCGAAGTTTCTCCATCCTTTCAAACAATCGCTTTTACCGGACACGCATCCGACCCGGCGTTGATCAGGGACGGAAATGACAGGGGCGTGAGAAACCGCTCGAACAGCCAGAGTTGCCTTTCGGTGTCGCCCGTGATGCCTGCAAACAGGCCAGCCGTCACCGGGTCGCCTATCGCGTTGAGAAAGGCGATCGCCTTCTGCATCGAGTGGGCATAAGCGGCAATGCTCCTGGAGACCGCAAATGCATGCTCCTGCTCCCCCGCGATCAGGACGGGATATTCAGGCAGGAATGAGCGGGCGGCCACGAGTTTGACGGTGCCGAAAGCGATGTCACCAAGCGCCCCGCTTCTGTCGGCAAGTGCATCGCACTGTCCAGCCACCAGCATGGCGGCTGAACGCAAGATCACCCGCATTCCCTCGTAATTCGGGCCCTGCACGTTCCATTCCGCCTGCTTGATGTGGGAATGAAGATCGAGCGCTGCGGCAAGATGATTATTGATGGTGAACGTGGACTGGGCGCGCACGTTCTCCGGCAAGCTGTTCTGGGTGGGGCGCATGGCATGAGTTCCTGGCATCATCGATTGCGATGCCGCAGGACGCAACATCTGCAAATCAGTCAGCGGGATCATAACTCCCCGGCTTTCTGACTGTTTTCGGAACCATAATTCATGCCAGCCTTTGAACAGAGGCTCGGAAAACACTCATTCAGGCAAGTCGGCCGGCGCCGCATTGACCCACCGGAGCAAAGGTGACCATGTCTTTGACATCGATCAGGTTGGAATGCTCCCCATAGGGGTATTATTGGTCTTTGCAACGGCTTCTTTCCAGGAGCACGAAGGGATCGATACCATGAAGGCTGCCGATACAGTCAGCGGCAACGGACCGCCGGCGCCCGCTCTTCCGGATGAGATGCAAACCGTGAGCGCTTCTCCAAAGCGGTTTCCTGTCGTCGCCATCGGTGCGTCCGCAGGCGGCCTGGACGCATTTCGCAAGCTTCTGGATGGCATCGCTGTACCAAGTGGGGCGGCTTTCATTTTCGTGCAGCATCTCGATCCGCACCACGAAAGTCTCCTCGTTGATCTCGTGACAGACAACACGCCCATGACCGTGGTGGAAGCGCGCAACGAGATCGCCCTTGAGCGTGACCATGTCTATGTCATCGCGCCCGGCACCGTGCTGACGGTAAAGAACGGCATCTTGCAGGTGGCAACAATCAATCCGCCGCATGGCGCGCGGTTGCCGTTCGATACGCTGTTGATTTCACTTGCAGAGGACGCAGGAACATCCGCGCTCTCGATCATTCTTTCAGGCTCCGGCACAGACGGGAGCATCGGGCTTGCTGCGATCAAACAACAAGGCGGCATGGTCTTCGTCCAGGAGCCCGAGGAGGCCGGCCATGACGGCATGCCCCGGAGTGCCGTGGCGACCAATCTCGCCGACAAGATCCTGACCCTGGAGAAAATGCCAGACGCGATCGCGGCATTCGGCCGAAATCTCGCAGAAGCACCAGTTCCCGCAATGGAGGCTCAGTCTCCGACAACATCAGCGACACTGCTCGACATCATCAAGGTTCTTCGCTCAAAAACGGCGCACGACTTCACGTCCTATAAACCTGGCACCCTGCAGCGCCGGGTCGAGCGGCGAATGGGAATGAAGGGGTTGTCCCCTAACGCCATGGATCAGTATCTTGCGCTGATTGAAGAGGATAAGGGCGAGCGCGACGATCTGGCCAAGGATCTGCTGATCAATGTCACCAGCTTCTTCCGTGATCGCGCGGTCTTTGAAACTCTCGAAAATGCCGTCATTCCCGACCTCGTGAAGGCGCATCCCTCCGATCAGCCCATGCGAATCTGGATCGCTGGCTGCAGCAGCGGCGAAGAGGCCTATTCGATCGCCATCCTCTTCCGCGAAGCGCTGTCCGCCAGCAACTCTCCCCTCAAACTGCAGATCTTTGCCTCTGACGTCGATGAGGATGCAGTGGCCACGGCCAGAGAGGGGCTTTACCCCGAAACGGTCAAGGCTGACATCGATGCCGAGAGGCTTTCACAGTTCTTCCTCAAGGAGGACAATGGCTACCGCGTGAACCCGGATATCCGTTCGATGATCGTTTTCACCGTTCAGGACGTGCTATCCGATCCGCCGTTTTCCCGCATCGACCTGGTCTCTTGCCGCAATCTCCTGATCTATCTGGACCCCAAAGGTCAGGCAAAGGCGATCTCTCACTTTCACTTTGCGCTGCGCGAAGGCGGCATCCTGCTTCTCGGCGCTACGGAAACAGCGGGCAGTGCTGAAGGTCGTTTCACACCGATTTCCAAGTCTGACCGGATCTATCGCCATGTTGGCCGAAGCCGTCCGGGCGACATGATCTTTTCGCTCAATGGGTCTGCGGGCGTTCATGTGCCTCAAAGGTCAACTCCCAAGGCAAACAGCGCCAGCTTCCCGTCTCTCGCGGACATCTGCAACCGGAAGATACTCGAGATCTATGCGCCGGCCGTTGCCGTGGTCAACAGGAAGAACGAATGCCTTTTCACGATGGGGCGCATCGGAAACTATCTTGAAATCGCGCCCGGCTATCCCTCGACCGATCTGTTCGCCATGACGCCAAAGACGCTGCACACCAAGCTGCGTTCGGCGATCCAGCGCTGTCAGCAACAGAAGACCGCGATCGTCGCGCGCGGGGGGGAGATAAATGACGGGAAAGGCAGCCCCAGGCGCGTCAGCGTTCGGGTGGAACCGATCGAGCATGAGGGTCAGAGCCTGTTTCTGCTCTGTTTTGTCGATGAACCCGAAGTCCAAACGAAAACCCAATCCGGCATTCCCGAGACGGCCGACCTTGGACGGGTGCGTGAACTTGAGGCTGAACTCGTCGCCACACGCATCGAACTGAATGGAGCAATCAGCAATCTCGAACTGTCGGGCCTGGAACAGAAGGCAATCAACGAGGAAGCCCTGTCGTTCAATGAGGAGTTTCAGTCAACGAACGAGGAACTGCTGACCTCGAAGGAGGAGCTGCAGTCTCTGAACGAAGAGCTGACAGCCTTGAACAGCCAGTTGCAGGAGACACTGGAAAAGCAGCGAACGACCTCGAATGACCTGCAGAATATTCTCTACAGCACCGCTGTCGCAACCCTCTTCCTGGACGTAGACCTGAACATCCGCTTCTTCACGCCCGCCACCAAGGTCGTGTTTCATGTCATCCCAGGTGACATTGGTCGCCCTCTGGCCGACCTGCGGTCGCTCGCCGTCGATACGACGCTGATTGCCGATGCAAAGTCCGTGCTTGGCGATCAGGAACCGCTTGAGCGCAAGATAGAGGCATCCGGCGGTCTCTGGTATCTGCGGCGCATCATGCCCTATCTCAACGAAGACAAGGCCGTTGAAGGCGTGGTCATCACCTTTGTCGACGTCACGGACCAACGCAACACTTCCGAGGCATTGAGACTGGCCAAGCGGCAAGCCGATATCGCCAATGTTGCGAAATCCCGGTTTCTCGCGGCGGCCAGCCACGATCTGCGCCAGCCCTTGCAAACCTTGAGCCTGCTGCAGGGCCTCCTGGTTCGTCGAAACCATGATGAACGATCGGGTGAATTGCTGGCGAGATTTGAAACCACACTTGGCTCCATGTCGGGCATGTTGAACGACCTTCTCGATATCAACCAGATCGAAACCGGTGTGGTGAAGGCGGCCATTGTGGATTTCGGCGTGCAGGCGCTGTTCACCTCGCTGCGGAACGAGTTGACCCTGGTTGCCCAGTCCCAGGGCCTCGATTTCCGAGTGGTGGACAGCAGTCTGTTTGTCCGCACGGACCCGCTTCTGCTGGAACAGATCCTGCGCAATCTGATCGCCAATGCCTTCAAATACACGCAGACGGGAAAGGTGTTGCTGGGATGCAGACGGCGCGGCACGATAGCCAGCATCGAAATATGGGATACCGGGATAGGCATCCCCGAAGCCGAACTGCAAGCGATCTTCGACGAATACCACCAGATCGACAATGATGCGCGCGAGCGCAGCAAGGGGCTCGGCCTCGGACTCTCGATCGTGCAACGGCTGAGTGATCTTCTCGGCCATCGGATCAGCGTGAAGTCACGGCCATCGAAGGGATCGGTCTTTGCAATCGCACTCGAACGCCTGGCCGGTCATCACAGCGCGCCCATCGCAAACGTGCCGGTTGAGACACCCTCAATTGTCAGCAAGCCCCTGAAAACCGGCCGGATTCTTGTTGTCGAGGACGATGCCGAGATTCGAATGCTGCTTAAGCAGCTGCTGAGCGATGAGGGCTATACTGTCACTTCAACGCCCGATGGCCCGTCAGCCTTGAACCACCTGACATCCGGCATCGCGACGCCGGACGTGATCCTCACGGACTACAATCTGCCGGGGGGAATGAACGGCGTTGACGTCGTTGCCGAGATCAGGAAGAGCCGCAAGGCCAATGTCCCGGCCATTGTGCTGACGGGCGACATCTCAACGAAGACCTTGGCGCACATCTCGAGCGCCAATGTCATTCACCTCAACAAGCCGATCACGCTGCAGGCTGTGACCAGCTTGATCAGGCGACTGCTCGAATCGAGGCCGGCACCCGAACAGCCAGGCGTACACGCGACCGAAGATGTCATCGCGCGGGCAAGTGTGGTCGACGAACAGCTTGTCTATGTCGTTGACGACGACGAGGATCTGCGGAAATCCTTGTGCCAGATGATCGAGGCGCATGGCTTGATCGCCGTCCCCTATGACAGCAGTGAAGCCTTCCTCGCGCATTCTCATCCCGAACAGCCGGGTTGTCTTCTTGTCGATGCCTATCTTCCCGGTATGACGGGCGTCGAGCTTCTGCAGACCATCAAGCGGTCCGGGCGAAAGCTCGGGGCGATCATGATCACCGGCAACAGCGACGTTCAGATGGCTGTCGACGCCATGAAAGCCGGCGCCTCGGAGTTTATCGAGAAGCCCATCAAGCCAGCGGCCCTGCTGGAGATTATCGACACAACGATCGCCCAGTCACGGGATCAAACGGAAACGCTTGCGCGGACGGCGTTGGCGGTCCAGCAGATCAACTCGCTGACGGCACGGCAGCGCCAGATCATGGAAATGGTGCTGGCTGGACATCCGAGCAAGAACATCGCGGCTGATCTCAACATAAGCCAGAGAACGGTCGAAAATCATCGCGCCTCGATCATGTCGAAGACAAAGTCAAAGTCTTTGCCGGCCCTTGCGCGTCTGGCGCAGGCAGCGTCCGAAGCTGGCCCGTGAACATCGTAGGGAAGCTGCGGGCAATACACATACCCTGCCTGCATAGGCGACGCTAACGTCTGTCGAGCAGGAACGCCTCCCCTGTCGCTTCCGCGAGATATTCGCCATGGCCGACAAGCTTCAACCTTCGACCATCGGACAATTCCATGGTCCGAATGCCTCTGTTGTCGTTCGCGCTCGGCTCCAAGGCCATCGTCAGCTCTGCGAGGTCTTCCATCTCGTAGAGTGTGACGGGTTCACCTGCTGATGTCTTTGCTTCATGCATGCCAACGATCTTTTTCATCATTCTCTCCGGTCAAGCGCGGCCTAATCGTGTGATCAAAAATTCTAGCCGCCATCCAGACGCGCGAAAGCATCGGAAACTACCTAGGGAGTGCATGGTAGTTTCACATTTAACCCGGATCCTGCTTTTTGAGGCGATACAGACCGCCCCCCTCAAGCCTGGGTAGTTTCCGACCCTAGTCGCGACCCAAAGACGCCGCGATATTGCGACGCAATCAGGCTCTGCCTGCAAAGGCCAGACGCACCGGTTCGCCAGAGCAATCTTAAGGAGATCGATCATGGGCAGCACCGCTGGTAGGATCAACGACATCGGTCCGAAGCCGCAATCGTTCGACATCGAGCGCGCATCGAAGGACAACAGCGATTATCGTTCGGTTGCCTGGAGTGGCCGCTATCTCCAGGTAACGCTGATGTCGATCCCCGTCGGCGGCGACATCGGTCTTGAAGCGCATCCGCAAACCGATCAGTTCATCCGCCTCGACGCAGGCAACGGTCGCGCGCAGATGGGAGATGCGAAAGACAAGCTCACGTTCGAAAAGGACGTCTCGGATGGCTGGTGTGTCCTCGTTCCCGCAGGGACCTGGCACAACATCACCAATACAGGGGCGACGCCGATGCAGGTCTATACGATCTACGCGCCGGCCCACCACAAGCCCGACAAGGTGCAGGCAACGGCGGCGACAGCAGAAGCAGACAAAGACGATGAACCGGCCCTATGGTCGGTGCAGCCAGATCACCGACCGGATCAACAGGGGTGATCTGATCGAAGCGGCACGCTGAGGCGGCCTTCCCTGACCAGCGTTCTATTGCGCAATTGCTGTTGGAAACATCAGGGAAGGCTGTCTTCGGCCGTCTCGCCGCCCTCGGTCTCCCATGACGATATTACGGCACTTTGTTTCCTGCTGAATTTGAGGCGGATCCCAGCACCAGCTCCGCGTGCTTCTGGTATGAACGTAATGCCCAGCCTTCCCAGCGTGTCTTTCAGCGCATCCGGGAACCCAACAGGAAGATCAGCGGTCTTTCGTCGTCCTGTCGCGATGACGTGATCGCCCGGGCGTGAAGGAGGCGAACAATTGCAAGCCCAATGCCCGATGATGCGCCAGTTGCGAATTAGGACATGGGTCACAGGACAATCGATGTGCGGTCAAATGCCACTTCTGCATGAACGGATCTGCTTGAAGATGATGGGGATCAGCGCGATCTCGGCCACCGTAAAGAAAGCAAGCGTGATTTCCCGGGTGATCAGATTGGATATGTGTGCCTCGCGTCCGGCTTCTTGTGCAGCGACCAGCACGCTGTCTACGCCCTGGCCGAGATGGGCATAACCGTTAGACATCGTTGAGTGACCAATCATAGACAAAGGAGCCGACAGAGGCTGTATCGATCCGTTGCGCAAGATCGGCACTGGCAAGGGATTTCCAGTGTGCCTTGAGCGCGCCCTTGCCGCCGAAGTCGTCGGCATACCAGGAATAGATTTTCGATGCAGTGATCTCGTCATCCGAGACTGTGACACCACGCGGATGGTTGACATAGTCGCGGGCGTTTTCAGCGAGTAAAGCGTCGACATTGCCACCAGTGTAAGCCCTCGCCGCCAGGTTCGGGCATGAGTATGACGCGCAGTTCAGGCCGTAATGGCTCATCGGGTCCTTGAACAGAGCCCGAACGATTTCGTGTTCGACATCATCCAGCGAAAGCTCGACCCCGCCGACGACCATGATCTTCCTCGACCAGGGACCTGTTTTGAACAGGCCACCCCCGCCGAGCTTGATGTCTCTTATCGAGGCGACGGGATAATGGTCGATAATCACCTCGAGGGTCTTGGCGTTGTAGAGATTGATCCAGAACGCATGGCCCTCGTTGCGTGATAGTCCCGCAGGGTTGATGCTGGACAGTTCCGAAATGTAGGATTTGAGAACCGCCGCCCCATCTCTCCCAAGCGACTTGTAGTCGACTCGGTTGTAGCGGCTCTTGTCGGGTTTGACATGGCGCTGAAGCAATTGATCGAAGGCAGTGTGGTCGAGGCTCGCTGCTCCGGCTGGAGCGAAGGCTGCGAGGCCTGAGGCGCTGGCAGGCCGTGCCCCCATAGCGATTACGCCGGCACCCGCCAGACCAAGCATGGCGCGACGAGATAGTCGGCTGTGTATCGGTTTCATGCTCTTGTCCTTCTCGTTGTGAATCTGATTTTGCTCAAGAAGCCCCCGAATTCAGAGTCACGATGACTTGAAGCTCGCGAATCTTGCTGGACTTTCAGAACGATTGTTCTGTTAATGCCTCGCCAACATCGACTGGAGGGGCTGTGGAAGATAACGAGTGTGATGACGCGATCTTGCTTCCGCGGCTGGTCGTAGGCGATCGGATGGCTTTTCAGCGACTGTTTCGGCTGCACAATGCCCCGATGATCCGTTTTGCGACTGGCATCGTCAGAAGCCGTCATGTGGCCGAAGAAGTCGTCCAGGATACCTGGGTCTCGGTCCTCGGACGGATCGATCTCTTCGAAGGACGAAGCTCTCTGGCAAGCTGGATCTACGCCATTCTCGTCAATAAAGCCCGAACCGTTGCGAAGCGTGAGGGCCGCATCGTCTTCTTCGACGATGCCGGTGATGGCAACGGCCTTGCAGATGCCTTTGACGGGCGCGGTCGCTGGCGCGACATTCCCGAGCTCTGGGATGAGTTGACGCCGGACAGACATGTTGAGGGCCGCAGCGTCCTTCAGCACGTCGAAGCGGCCATCGAGGCGCTCCCGCCGGCGCAGCGCGCGGTCCTGATCCTCCGCAGCCAGCAGGAACTCGAGGCCAAGGAGGTCTGCACTCTTCTCGGCATGAGCGAGGGCAACATGCGCGTGCTTCTCCACCGGGCTCGTGTGAACGTGCGAAACGTCCTCGATCGGCTCAACAAGGATCTCTGACATGGCGCTTGGCGTGGTGCGCTCCAGTATCGGCGCAATGCAGGCCGAGACTAGGTCCGCATATCCTGCCCCAATGGCAATCCGATTGCGGTTCAACCGTTTTGGTCGCGACCAAAGACGATTGGACCGGGCGGAGTTTTGATCGGTCGATGCCACCCGGGCTCCTTGCGAAACTTCGGCCCAACAGGCCTGCTGCACGAAGGACTATCGAGCATTCAATCTGTTACACAGGAGGAAGCAAAAACGTCGCCAGATGTTTCTCGCAGGCGTGTTCAGGTCGCCAAACAAGTTCGCCAGTTCCTTATGGAGCGGCGCTTAGGCTCGTCACAGCGGTGACTGCCGCTTGGGCGACAGGTTTGAGCTCATCGGCTGTCTGGCCAGAGCGCGCCTTGAGCGTCATCCCGCGGGCCACGGACGCAATCATTCCTGCTACAGCCCCAGGCGTGATCTTGGCGTTAGCGGGCCACGGGGCCAATTGAAGGCGTGCCTCTATTTGCTTTTCCATCGCCACGAAACGACGGTCGAGCTCTACCGTGAAGACCGGGTTGGTTCCCGCTGCTTCCGCCAGGACGCAGGAGATCAGGCAACCTGGTGTCTCACGATCCGATGAGGCAAGATAAATGACCTCATCGAAGAAGGCAGACAAATCCTCAGCAAGCGTGCCCTTCGGTCCCAGCGCAGCAATAACATGCGACACGCGCGTCTCGCCGTAGCGGCCGAGCGCAGACAGAAACAGGCCCTGTTTGTCCCCAAAGAGCTGATAGAGGCTGGCGCGAGGCATGTTCATCGCCCGACACAGCCTGTCGATCGAAGCCGCTTCGTATCCTTCTGCCCAGAAAGACCTCATCGCTGCTTCCAACGCAGTCTCCCGATCAAAGCCGCTGGGACGGCCCCGCTGACGGGTTGTTGGGGTGGTGGCTGCCATTGATCACCTAATTCTGGACTGATCGTTCTAAAATAACTGTTCATTCCTCGAAATTCAATTTAAAGAATGACTGTTCTGAAATTAAGGAGGCTTTATGACCCGCACCCCTCTTCTCGATATGCACCCCGAAACACTAGAAGCATCCACGGGCGAGGCGCATGCCTTGTTGGCGACGGCAAAGTCAAAACTCGGCTTCGTGCCCAATATGTATGGCTACATGGCGAAATTACCGCCGGTCCTCGCCAACTACATGTCGAGCTATGACGCCTTTCGCAACCAGTCCGGCTTTACACCTGCTGAACAGGAAACTGTGTTTCTCACCATCAGCCGCGTTAATGGCTGCACCTACTGCATGGCCGCACATTCAATGATTGCCGACAAGAAGTCGGGCGTACCTGCAGCATCTCTTGCCGCGCTCAGATCCGGAAAAGAATTGCCGGATGCCGGACTTCAGGCTGTCGCAGCTTTCACCGAAGTCATGGTCATCTCGCGTGGCAATCCTGGAAAAGCGGCGGTCGATGCATTTATCCAGGCTGGCTACACCGAACAGCACATCCTAGGCATCGTATTGGCGATCGCTGCAAAAACGTTTTCCAACTACGTCAACCACCTGGCAGGAACTACGGTCGATCCGGTATTTGCGCCTTATTCGGTGGATTGATACGGCATGGCAAAGAACAATTGAGGTGCGCCCGAATAGGGGCGACCTCTAGAGACAGCCATTGAAAACGGGGCGCTCGAGATCGGCACTGGATGATATATTGTCTAGCCTGAAGCGAAGGTAGGCTTTCGATTACCCGAGTTTATGGCTTCTACTTAAATGCATGCACCAAGCGGCATCTGGGTATTGCCCGCAGATGGCCGGTTGTGCACCATTTTTACCCTCCAACTTCAAAGCGGTTGATGCCGCCTTCTGGCGCAAAGGCGACAAAATCTACCCGCGCCCAATGTCCACTTTCAGAACGATAAATGACCACTTCTAAGGCCGAGTTGAAGGCGCTTAGCTGCTCGACGAAAATGCTCACCTCCCCTCCGTCTTGGCGCTCCCGAGCGGAAATAATTGCTGCTTTCCCGCCATATTGACGTCAGCCCAAAGCCAGAGCACAAAGATGGCATCCACGGTCGTTCTCGGCGGAAAAACAGAGGGAAATCAAAGGTAATTTTTCCAAGCCTTTGAAATGAGGCGAGAATTTAGGTTCTTCAGGCAGGCCATTGTAGGTCGGTTTTCCGCTGAAAATCAGCGTCCGTTTATCACAGAAGAAAGGGACGCCTTCTCAAGAACTTAAGCAATTCTGGCTGCTGTTCTTCGGGCCAGCCGTCATGCTTAAAACGGGTCTCGCAAAATCGGCTGGGGACCTTAGTCGGCGCCCGAATGGTAATAGACCTCACTGAGCTGGTTCACCCCCCATCCGGTCCTGCCGGATCAGGTCGGCCGCTTTCTCGGCGATCATCACCACCGGTGAGGCGGTATTGCCCGAGACGATGCTGGGCATGATGGAGGCATCGACGACGCGCAGGCCCCGAATGCCGGTCACTCTTAGCGAGGGGTCGACCACGGCATCAGGATCCGGACCCATTCTACAGGTTCCGACGGGGTGAAAGATGGTGGTGGCGATGTCGCCGGCCTTTTGCAGCAGGGCTTCGTCGTCCTGGAACTCAAGGCCCGGCAGGATCTCCTCGGGTTGGAAGGGGCGAAGGGCTGCAGCCGACATCACCTGTCTTGCCTGGCGGATGGCAGCGATCGCGACGGAACGGTCCTGGTCGGTCGAGAGGTAGTTCGGACGGATCTCCGGCTGCAGGGCCGGATCGGGCGAGGTTATGTGGCATGTGCCGGCGCTGGTCGGGCGCAACTGGCAGACCGAGACGGTGATCGCCGGAAACGGGTGCAGCGGATCGCCGAGCTTGTCGGTGGAGAGCGGCTGGATGTGATACTCGATGTCGGGCCGATCCTCTTCCGGGCTGGACCGGGTGAACATGCCGAACTGGCTGGGTGCCATCGACATGGGACCCGAGCGGTAAAGGGCATATTCGGCAGCGATCTTCATCTTGCCGCGCCAGGAATTGGCAAGCTGGTTTAGCGTCACCACGTTTTTTACCTTGAAGACCGTGCGGATCTGCAGATGATCCTGCAGGTTTGTGCCGACGGCAGGTTTCGCCATGATCACATCGATGCCGAGCGACCAAAGGCGGGCGGGATCGCCGATGCCGGAGAGTTCAAGCAGCTTCGGCGAGTTGATCGCGCCGGCGGCGAGGATTACTTCGCCTGCGGCTTTCGCGGAGAACGAGCCTCCCAGCGTGCGATACTGGACGCCGGTCACGCGTTTGCCCTCGAAGGTGAGGCGTTCGACCAGCGCATGCTGGACCAGGCGTAGATTGGGGCGTTTGAGGGCCGGCCTCAGAAAGCCGCGGGCCGTGTTCCAGCGGACACCCTTGTACTGGTTGACGTCGAAGAAGCCGGACCCTTCGTTGTCACCATCGTTGAAGTCGGCGCGCGGTTCGATGCCGAATTCACGAGCCCCTTCCTGGACGGCCTCGAGGATATCCCATTTCAGGCGCTGGCGGCTGACCTTCCAGGCGCCACCCTTTGCATGCATGTCTCCTGACGGCCCGTGATAGTCCTCGGACTTCAGGAAATAGGGCAGCACATCCGACCATCCCCAGCCGGGATTGCCGAGGTCACGCCAGCCGTCGTAATCGGCCGCCTGGCCGCGCATGTAGATCATGCCATTGACCGACGTGCAGCCGCCGAGCACCTTGCCCCGCGGATAGGCGAGGCTACGGCCGTTGAGCCCGGGTTCGGATGCGGTGCGCATCATCCAGTCAGTGCGCGGATTGCCGATGCAGTAGAGATAGCCGACGGGGATCTGTACCCAGTGATAGCGGTCAGAGCCTCCGGCCTCCAGGAGCAGCACGCGGATCTTCGGATCCTCCGTCAGGCGGGCGGCGAGCACGCAGCCTGCCGTCCCTGCCCCGACGATGACATAGTCATAGTCGCCATCGAGCCGTATCGTGTCCGGCATGGTCTGTCCTTTCGTTGGCGATCAGGATCGCCTCTGTTCGTCTGTGGTCTTTAGCCGGCCTAGGGCTTCAGGCGGAGTGCGCTCCAGAAGTCCCGCATCTGGTCGGTCAGGGCCGTGTAGAGCCCGTATCGCCTGCGAAAATGCTCCGTCCGTTCCGTATTCGGCTGGAAGTCTCTGGCAGAGCGGGTCATGGCGGCAACGGCCTCTTCGTAGGAGGCATAAAGGCCGATCGCGACCGTGGCACCGATTGCAGCCCCGAGAGCACCCGTCTCCTGGGCCTCTGCCACGGTGAGCGGGATCTCCAGGACATCGGCCATCATCTGCGGCCAATGGGGGCTGCGCGAGCCGCCGCCGGACATGACTGCGCGGTCGACGGCCAGACCGGCATTGCGCAGCACTTCGATATGCCGTCGATGTTCGAAGCAGACGCCTTCGAAGAGCGCCCGGATCATGTGGCCTTCACCATGCCACCCGGCCAGCCCATAGAAGCCGCCGCGAAACTCGGCGCCGAGGCGCGAGCCGAAGATGAAGGGATGGAAGAAGGGGTCGTCGGCGCGGGCCACGACCTTGCCGACCTCTTCGTTGCAGCGATCGAAGGCCTCGCCGCCATGGTCGCCGCGCATGCGATGCACATACCATTCGAGATTGGCGGCCGATGTCGCGCTGGATTCAATGTTGACGTATCGCCCCTGCCCGAAGGTCGTGACCATGAAGACGTCGGGGCTGATGACGGGCTCATCGGCAAAGACCTGGTTGATGCTCCAGGTCCCCGCGATGACGGAGGCTTCACCGGCATGGATGACGCCCGAGCCCATGGCGCTTGAGACGACGTCGAAATAACCACCGATCACAGGCGTGCCTTCCGCCAGACCCGTTGCCTTGGCGGCCGCTGCGGTGACCCGACCGACAATATCTGCGGACTGCACGCGTTCGGGGAAGAACGGCAGGGCATCCTCAAGATGGTAGAGGCCAAGCAAATCAGCGTCGAGTTCGCCCTCCGGCATGGCAAGGAGCCCCGCACCGCTGAGGTCGGAGATATCGTTGGCCAGGCGTTCTGTCAGGCGGAAGTTGATGTAGTCCTTGCAGAACAGGACAGCGCCGATCCTGGCATATGTCTCCGGCGCGTGGCGCTTGATCCAGGCGAGCAGGCTCGGGGTCTGCGATGGCCAGGGGCGCTGCAGACAGCGCGCCTGGAGAGCGTCACCGTTTTCGCGGTCGAGTTCTGCGGCGATATCGGCTGCCCGGCTGTCCAGCGACTGTATGCCTTTCAGCGGCTGATAGGACCGATCGAGCAGATAGAGGCCGTTGCCATGGCCGGCACATCCAAGGCCGAGGATGCGCGTGGGATCGACACCGGACGTGGAAATCACTTCGCGGATCGCCGCGCAGCCGTTTTCCCAGAGTTCGGAGAGATCACGCTCGACATGGCCTGGCTCGGGGAAGCTCGACTGGCCGTCGATGGCGCAGTGTGCGATCTGGTGGCCCTCCGTGTCGAAAAGTACGGCCTTGATGACCGTGTTTCCGACATCGACGCCCAAAATGTAGTTTTTCTCAGCCACGGTTATAAATGTCCCATGCTTCTTCGCCGCTGGCGCGCTGGTGGATGATCGCCATCAGCGCCTTCACGACCGCCTTCGGATTGTCATGCTGATAGATGTTGCGTCCATAGACCATCCCGTTTGCGCCTTGAGCCATCAGGGCCGCTGATTTCGCCAGCACGACGCGCAGATCTTCGCGACCGCCGCCACGGACCAGAACCGGGCAGCGCGCCGCTTCGATGACCTTGTGGAAGTCCTCGGGATCGCTGGTCGGATCGGCCTTGATGATGTCGGCGCCCATCTCGGAGGCCAGACGGACCAGCGTGACGATCTTCTCGGCGTCGCCGTCCACCTGATAGCCGCCCCTGATATCATTGGGCAGCATCACCAAGGGCTCGATCATCAGCGGCATGCCATAACGATGGCAATCGGCGCGGACGCGGGAGATGTTTTCGACGCATTGGCGAAAGAGTTCCGGCTCGTCCGGCAGCATGAACAGATTGACGACGACGCAGGCCGCATCCATTTCCAGCGCGCCGATGATCGGTTCGTCATGGTTCTGCAGTTGCGACCACATGCTGCGGTGGCGGGTGGAATTGTAGGGATTGCCCATGTCGATGCGCATCACCAGAGCCGGCTTGTCACGTTCGGGTCTTGCCTGCAGCAGATCGGCCTGGCCATAGGCCATCTGGATGGCATCGGGACCTGCTTCGACGAGTTTGTCCACCACGCCTGCCATGTCCTCCAGGCCGATCAGGAAGCTCGGCTCGTTGCAGACACCGTGATCGATGGCGACGTCAAGGCAGCCGCCCTGACGAAACAGCCTGTTCATTCGTGCCTTCTTGGAAATTCGCATCATGACGCCTTGTCCTTTTCCTTGCATCTGTCCTGAAGCATTGCGACCGAGACCCCGTAGTAGGTCCCGAGTTCATCGATGAGTTGCCGCCGCTCCGCCAACATCTGCTCGCCCGACCAGGCAAGCTCGCGGGCCATGACGGTCAGCAGGGTGTCGAGAATTTCGAGATCGATCTGGCCGGTGATCGCAAGGCTCGTGCGACGGAGCACGATGTCGGCCAGGTGGTGAACGTCTTCGCCCCGGATGAGCCAGAGGATTTCGGCGAGCGTCATCACACTTGTGGAGGACAAGGGAACGTCGTCCGGGTGTCCGTCGCAGAAGGCCATGAGATCGAAGGCGCGCGATCCATAGGTGGATGCCAGGTGATCGGCGCGGGCCTTGCCGATCGGAAACTCGCGGGAGAGCAGAGCCGACAACCGCTCGCCATCCGCCGGGTAGTTCCGGCCGCCACCGATCGGGCGGTCGGCGGTCGTCGCGATGCGGGGACGGCCGAGGAAGGCGAGCACCTCGTCGGTCACCTGTTCACCAAAGGCGCGGAAGGTCGTCCACTTGCCGCCGACCATGCAGAGCTGTGGCGGGTCGCTCTCGACACGATGAATGACATGGCTGCGCGAGATCTTGCCCGTGAATTCCGCATCGCTGCGCGGCAGCGGACGGATGCCGCTGAAGCTGAAGACGATATCGGATGGAGAGATGGCGAGATCCGGAAAGACGGTGCGGATCGCAGCGAGAATATAGTCGCGTTCCTCAGGCTCGCAGCGCGTCCGGCCCGGCTTGTCGACCTTGATATCCGTCGATCCGGCCAGCACGCGGCCCATATAGGGAAAGAGGATGCAGACCCTGTTGTCGGTGTTCTCGAAAAAGATCATGTGGCCGTTCAGGGCCTGGTAGAGCGCGTCGTTCGCGAGGATGAGATGTGAGCCCTTGGTGCCGGTCACCGTCTTCTCGGCTGGTGCTGCACCGTCACTGAGCGCCGTAATCGTCTGGTCGATCCAAGCGCCTGTGGCGTTGACGATCATGCGGGGACGCACGACGATGAGTTCGTTCGAACCTTCTGCCGAGAGCTGGTAGCTGTCGCCGATCCGCAAGAGTTTCGCGTAGTTCAGCGCGATTGCCTGGGGCGCATCGCTTCGCGTGTCGAGGACGAGTTCGAGCGCCAGGCGTTCCGGCTGGCTGATCCAGGCGTCGTAATAGGTCGCGGAATAGCGGACCTGAGACGTCAAGGCCGGCCAGAGGGCCCGGGTACTGCGGGCATTGCGGAACTGGTGGCGCGGGAGAAGCCGGTTCTTGCGGGTGACAAAATCATAGAGCGAGAGGCCCGCCTTGATCGCGAGCGCGCCGCGGCTCGACGGTTTGCCGGCCGAGCCGAAGAAGGTCGCAGCCGCGTTGAAGAAGCCGCTGAAGACCGAGTGGATCGGGATCGTCGTCGGCAGGGGATGAACCATGTGGGGAGCGAGCCGAAGCAGTGCATCACGCTCGGCCAAGGATTCCCGGACGAGATTGAATTCGCCATTTTCGAGATAACGCAGGCCACCATGGATCATGCGCGAGGGGGCGGCACTACAGCCGGATGCGAAGTCGTCCCGCTCGACCAGAAGCACGCGCAATCCCTGCAGCGCCAGATCGCGATAGGCGGCGATACCATTGATGCCGCCGCCGACCACGACGACGTCGAAATCGCCGTCCTGTCGAATTCGCCTGTGCGCGTCCTCGCGGAATGTGGACATGGAAGTACCGTTCGCTGGTTTTGAGGCCAACGTCCCAATTCTCTGTTGTGGTCTGTGATGGTTACCGGTCGAGTTCGACCAGATGGTCTCTAATGCCGGCCGTGATGGTCGACACTTCATGTTCGGTCAGGCGCAAGCGTGCGGCACCGGCATTCTCGATCGCCTGGGTGGGGTCGCGCGCACCGCATAGCGAGAAGGTGATGCCCGGCTGGGCGAGCGTCCAGGCGATGACCACCTGGGCAACCGATGCCTCGTGCTGGTCAGCGATCGAGCGGATCACATGCATCAGTCGAGCGACCTTCTCCCGATTGCCGAGGCTGAAGCGCGGATTGCCATGCCGCTGGTCATCGTCGGCAAAGATGCGCTCGGGACCGATCTTGCCCGAGAGCAGGCCGAGCGCCAGCGACGAATAGCTGAGAATGGAAACCCCGTTGTCGAGACAGGTCGGAACGAAGCTCGTCTCGATATCGCGTTTCACCATGGAGTATTCCTCCTGGATCGCGTCGAGCGCACCGGTTGCGAGATAGGCGGCCAGATCTGCCTCTGAGACATTGCTCGCGCCGATCGAGCGGATCTTGCCCTCGTCCTTCAGGCGAAGCAGTTCCCCGACCGTCTCGGCAATCGGCGTCGTCGCATCCTGCCAATGGGTGACATAGTGGTCGATATAGTCGGTGCCCAAACGGCGCAGGCTTTGTTCGACTTCGTAGCGGATGGAGGACGGCCCGAGATAGCGGTGTACCGGCTTGCCGGCCTGCTCGAAGAAGTAGGTCCCCTCGCCGACATGCCAGACGAGACCGCATTTGGAAACGAGCACGACCTTGTCGCGCTGGCCTGCAATCGCCTTGCCGACGATCGTTTCAGCCAGCCCCATGCCATAGGCGGGTGCGGTATCAATGAGCGAGACGCCGGCATCCACCGAGGCCCTGATAGCGTCGATCGATTGCTTTTCGTCGGTGCCGCCCCACATCCAGCCGCCGATGGCCCAGGTTCCGAGCCCGACTGCCGATGCCTTGATGCCACTTTGGCCGATGGGCCTGTTGAGTATGCCTTGGTCCGTCACCGGATCATCCTTCCCCATGTGTATCGAGTGCCCGGGCGATTTCTTCGTCCACCACGAGCGAGGTCAAAAACCGTCCGGCAAGGGTTGCTGCCACCGGGCCCGCCTTCAGGCTGCCTGCCGCGACGCCGATGATGGTCGGGCAGTTGGCAAGGTCTGCCGGGTCGAGTGCGACGACCCGCGAATTGAGATCGATCTCGGCGAGCGAACCGTCCGCCTTGATCAGATGCGCCAGAAATTCCCCGGCAATGCCCGCGTCAACAAGCGCCTGGCCGCCACGTGCCGGATCCGGCAACAGGTCGTAATAGCCGGAGCCTGGTGCCTGGACGGAGCCGATACCGACAAGGGCCACGGTCGCCTGGCGTGCCAGATCGAAGACCTCGCGGATCGAGGCGACATTCATCAGAAGGTCGCGCTGCTTATCGTCCTCGGCAAACAGCGGGGCATGGACGAGCTGCGCGGTGCCTCCAAGCTTGTCGGCCAGTTGCGTCGCCAGGTGGTTGACGTCGGTATAATGCTTTCCCTGCACGCCGCCGGTCAGCGGCACGACACGGACATCGAAACGGCGCTCGGCCTCGAGGTTTTCGACCACGGCACTCACCGCCTTGCCGCCGGTGATGGCGATGACGTCGCCGTCGCGAAGCGTTTCGAGGAGATGGTTGGCCGCGACTCGTCCGACCATCTGCAGCGTCGTCTCGGGATTATCCGATACGGTGGGCGTGACCACAGACTGCTTCAGGCCAAAGCGCTGCGTGACGTCGTTTTCCATATCGACCAGCCGCTGATAGGGGCTGGAGATGCTGATCTTGACCATGCCTGCCTTGCGGCCAGCGGCAATCATACGGTTCACCTTCGTATGCGAGAGGTTGAGCTTCTCGGCGATCTCCGACTGCTTCACACCCTCGATGAAATGCAGGACGAGGACCGAATACATCTGGCGCTGCTGATCGAATTCATCCCTGTTGTCCACCATGACGCGTCATCTCCTCGTTGCTTCCCGGCTGCTCAGCGGCGGCGCTTGACCAGGTAGTGGTCGAACAGCACGGCGGTGAGCAGAATGCTTCCCTTGATGATGTCCTGCCAGTAAACCGACACATTGAGCAAGGCGAGCGAGCTGGAAACCACCGAAAGCAGGACCGCGCCGAGGATCGCACCGAAGATGGTGCCGGCACCGCCCGAGAGGCTGGCGCCACCGATGACGGCAGCGGCGATCACGTTCAGTTCCATGCCGACGCCGAAACTGGGCTGGGCGGAGCCGAAGCGGGCCATGTAGATGACGCCAGCCACACCGCAAAGCGCAGAGCAGAGCGTGGTGGTGGCGAAGACGACGCGGCCGACGCGGATGCCGGAATAGGCGGCCGCCTTGGGATTGCTGCCGGTGTAGAAGACCTTGCGGAAGGCCGTTGTCCGGCGCAGCAGGAAGTCGAAGGACACCACGACGACCACGAAGATGATGATGACTAGCGGGATGCCGTAGACAGCGCCCTGGCCGATGAACTTGAACTCCGGCGGCAGGGAGAAGAGCCCGAGCGGTCGACCACCCGTCGCCAGCAGGCAGATGCCGCGGGCAATCACCATGACGCCGAGCGAGACGATGAAATGGTGCAGGCCGACCACGGTGGTCAGAAAGCCCATGAACATGCCGATGCAGGTGGTGACAGCGATGGCAAAGGCGGCAGCGGCCCAGGGATCGATCCCGTTCAGGAAGAGCCAGCCGGCGACCACCATGGCCAGCGCCGTAACCGAGCCGACCGACAGGTCGATGCCGCCCGAGATCAAGAGGATCGTCATACCGACCACCACGATGCTCTCGACCGCGAAGGCCATGGACATGGCCCGGAGATTATCCACCGTCAGGAAGTAGGGTGAGATGAAGGACATCACCGTGAACAACGTCAGGATGATGACGATCAGGCCTGTCTCGCGCGCCTTGATCGCAGGTGTCCACCACTGTGCGCGGCGCTCGGCGGCCGAGCCTGCGTGATGCTGTGTTTCGATCGTTACCATTTGTCCCACTCCCTCATGCTTCGCCGTGGGGCGACGCATCGCCCTGGGTCAACTGACTGCTGATCGATGCAAGCTGCATGATCCGTTCTTCGGTCATCTCGGCACCGGTGACCTCTCCGGTAATGCGCCCCTCGCGGACCACCAGCACACGGTCGCTCACCCCGATGAGCTCGGGGAGTTCCGAGGATATGACGACGACACCAACGCCCTCATTGGCGAGGTCCCTGATCTGGCGATGGATTTCCGCCTTGGCGCCGACATCGACACCACGGGTCGGTTCGTCGAGGAACACGACCTCAGGCTCGACCGACAGCATTCTGGCAAGCGCGACCTTCTGCTGGTTGCCGCCGCTCAGCGTGTTGACGGCGTCGCCCACCCCGTTGGAGCGCAGCTTCAGCCGCGTCCCGTAGTGCTCGGCGCGTGTCGTTTCCTGCCGGCGGCTGATCAGGCCGAAGGGATTGGCCACACGCTTGAGATCAAGCGCCGAGACATTGCTGGCGATGGACATGTTGAGAAACAGGCCGTCGCCCTTGCGGTCCTCGGAGACATAGACCAGCCCCTCGCGAATGCTGTCGCGATAGTCGCGGAGAGAAAGTTTCCGGCCCTTCAGCACCACCTCGCCCTCGGCCTTGCCTTCCAGCCGGCAGATGGCGCGCACAATCTCGCTGCGCCCCGCCCCGATCAGGCCGGCCAGGCCGAGGATCTCGCCCTTGCGTAAGTCGAAGCTGACGTTGGAGACCCTTCGCCCTTCGGTCAGATTGCGCACCGAGAGAATAACATCGTCGGACTTTGCATCCGGCGCCTGCTTGGGCGGATAGAGCTTGTCGAGCACGCGCCCGACCATGCTGTTGACGACATCCTGCGGGGTGATCGCCGCGATTTCCGCCGTCTTGATGTGGCAGCCGTCGCGCATGATGGTGATCCGGTCGCAATGCTGGAAGATCTCCGCCATGCGGTGGGAAATGTAGATGATCGCGATGCCGCGATCGGCGAGGCGACGCATGATCTTGAACAGCGTCTGCGCTTCGGTTTCGGTGAGGGCCGCCGTCGGCTCGTCGAGGATCAGAATGCGGCAGTCGAGCGTCAGCGCCTTGGCGATCTCGACGATCTGTTGCTGCGAAATCGAGAGATCGCCAGCACGGCGCCTCGGATCGATATCGCCGATTTCCTTGAGGATCTCGCCGGCGCGGACGACCAGTGCGCGGTAATCCATCAAAAGGGTCCGGCTGCGGCCGGTCTCCGCCATGAACATGTTTTCGGCGACGGAGATCTCCGGGCAAAGGGCGATTTCCTGGTGGACGAAGCCGATGCCGAGCCGGTTGGCGGCATTCGGCGAAGCGATGCGAACGGGAGCGCCGTCGAGACGGATCTCGCCACGGTCGGGCTGCAGGATGCCGTCGATGATATGCATCAGCGTCGACTTGCCCGCACCGTTTTCGCCGGCCAGCGCATGGATTTCGCCCCGACGCAGTTCCAGTTCGGCGCCACGCAGGGCCTGGACCGGTCCGAACGACTTGTGCACATCCGTCATGCTGAGGACGACCTCCGCCATGACACCCCTCCCCTTCCATCACTTCGACTTCCCCGGCGCCGCGCGACGCGCCGCCGGGGTCATGCAGGTCGGCGCTCAGCGCCCCTTCATGTATTCGTTGAGGTCGAAGGATGCGGCGTTCGCCTTGGTGATGACCGCAAAACCATTGTCCATCGACGGAACCTGCATCGGGTTGAAGCCCGACACCTTGTAGTCGTTGAACGGGTCGATCAGTTCCGGATGGGCGCCGAGGAAGGTATTCATGAAGCCCATGAAGCCCTGGATGCCCTGGTTCGGATTGATCGACATGTGGATATTGCCCTGCTTGATGTGCTCGAGCGTGGTGGGCGTGATGTCGGCGTGCAGGATCAGGACCTTCTTCTTGGCTTCGAGCACGGAGGCAACCGCGCCTTCTGCCGAACCCGCTTCGGGGATCCAGAGAGCACCGAGGTTCGGATTGGCCTGCAGCATGGCGGAGACCGCCTGATAGGCCGCGTTGGAATCCTGGTTGGTCGCCTGGCGCCCGACCAGCTTCATGTCCGGATGGGTTCGCTCCATGTAGTCGATGAGTGCGGTCACCCGCAGGTCGTGGTTGCTCTGGCCCGGATTTTCGAGAACCGCATATTCGCCCTTGCCGCCGAGCGCCTTGACGATTTCTTCGGCTGCAAACTTCACCTCGGCGACATTGTCGGAGGTGATATAGGCAGTGCGCTTGGACTTCGGCGAGTCTGCCGCAAAGGTCGTGACCGAGATGCCGGAGTCGATGGCCCGGTTGATCGGCTCGATGAACGGATCCGACTGCATCGGATGCAGCAGGATGCCCTTCGGCTTCTTCACCACTTCCTGCTCGAAAGAGGCGATCTGCTTGGTGATGTCGTATTCCGGCGTACCGGTAAAGGCAGCCTCGCAGCCCAGCGCCTTGGCCGCCTGCTTGAAGCCTTCGAAGACCGGGACCCAATAGGGATGGCCGGAGACCATGACGTTCATGACATAGGTTTCGCCCGGCTCGCAGGCAAACTTTCCTTCGGCGTTGGCCGGCGCGACGGCCCCGGCAATGGCGGCGGCGGCGGCAATCAGGCCGATGGCGGTGGCGGCCTTCAGAGACTTCAGCATTTTTCCCCTCCCAGAGATGGTGATCAACTGCAATAAAAATCGCCTTAAGCAATTTATTGCATGACGTGATCAATATCGCGGCGAAGGGCTTGCGTCAATCACGTCTGCATAATATTTTTGTTTCTGAAATTTATTTCACGCAGGGGGATCACATGAACCAACAGCGACGGTCGATTGGCGTGCATCTGCGGATGACCTGTGCACCTCTGGAGGCAGATAGCCTGCTGAGTGCCCTTCAGGATCTGCAGCGCTTGAGCCGCGAAGAACCCGGAAACCGAATGTTCGACATTCTGCAGTGCTGCGAGCATGCCGGTGGTTTTCTGGTCCTCGAAGAATTTGAAAACGGAGCGGCGCTTGCGACCCACAGGGCATCGGACCACTTCCGGCGATTCAAGGAGGCCACGGCATCGCTGACGTTGACGATCGAGCGTTATGCCCCGGTCTGATGCGGCACGTCACCGGGTGACTGCAGCATTAGCCTTCGAAAGCGTGAGAGTTTCAGGTCTTGCAACGACAATAGAATCACGGAAGCACATGATGGGTCAGACGCGGATATAATTGCCGCTCACCCGTCATGTTGACGTCAACCCAAAACCGAGGCGCAAAGATGGCATCCACGGTCGCTCGCGGCAGGAAAACCATAGGAAAATCAAAGGCAATTTTTCCAAGCGTCAGAAATCATGGGAGAATCGAGGATCCCCAGCCAATTCCCCCCAAAAGCCCTGATTCCTAAGTTTTTCCGTCATCCCGGATCCCGTTTTGGCGTCGTCGGCGACCTGATGCCCAAAACTGATGCCCAAGCCGAAATCGGCACGCGCGACCTTTCGCTTAACCCTCCATGCCGGACCTGACCGAAGCCGATGCCGGTTTCTGTTGTTGTAGCGTGAACAGTGACCATGCCGAAATGAACAGCGCCGCAATGAGTGGCCCGATAACGAAACCGCTCAGGCCAAAGAGCGAGATTCCACCGACGGTCGAAATGAGGACGACATAGTCCGGCAGTCTCGCGCCCTGCCCGACCAAGGGAGGACGCAGAAGGTTGTCGATCAGACCGATAACGAGAGCGCCGACCGCGACCATGACGATCCCCTTGATCCAGGCACCAATGAGGAAAAGCCAGATAGCGGCCGGCAACCAGACGATCGCGGCGCCAATGGCCGGGAGCATCGAGAGAAACGTCATCACAACGCCCCAAAGGAGGGCCGCCTCTATGCCCAGGGCCCAGAAGGTTAGTCCGCCGATGACACCTTGGACTATCGCGATGATTCCATTGCCACGGACCGTGGCACGGACAACCGCCGCGAATTTGTCGACGAACTGCCGGGTGTAGTCGTCGCTGAGCGGAATCGAGTGGCGCAAGGTCTTTGCAAGGGATGCGCCATCCCGAAACAGGAAGAACAAAAGGTAGAGCATCAGCCCCATGCCTATGAAGAATTGCAGCGTGTTCTGACCAAAGCTCAGTACTCCGCCTGCAATTGACTGGCCTGCCTCCATCAGGCCGGACGAGAGCTGTGCCCACAACTCGGCAAAGCCATCAAGCTTCAGCGAAGTCAGCCAGGTGCCCACAAACTCCGGAAGCACCGCCTGCAAACGCAGAAGATGGGCGTTCAGGTCAATTTCATTGCTGCTGATGCGCTGGTAAAGGCTCGTCCCTTCTTGAATGAGGGATGCCAGGATGCCGAGAGCCGGCAGGATGACGAGGCAGATGCAAAGAAGCAGCGTCAGCAATGCCGCCACGGTTGCGCGACCACCCAGCCACCGCTCCAGCCGCTTATGGACCGGGAAGAAAAGGATCGCCAGGATGACGGCCCACAACACCGCTGTGTAATAGGGAATGAGAAGCCACACGAAGGCAATCGTTATGATGAAAAGCAGCACATAGAAGCTTGCTCGCTGAATGGTCATTTGGGCACCTTCCTTTGTCGGCTCGGTCTCGCGCCCATGGCGATGGTTCGAGGTCTTCGTCCATCGCGCCAGGTGCCTGATGGTCGTCAGTCGACTTCTTCCGTGACGACTTCGAAATGCGTCAGCGTTGCTGGCCCGAAGGCTGTCGAGAGCGCAACATCCGTGGCATCACGCCCCCTCGCCATCAGGATGCGCCCGATACGCGGGACATTGTGGCGCGCATCGACGGTCCACCAGCGACCGCCGAGATAGACTTCGCACCAGGCACTGAAATCCATGGGATGCGGATCCTTCGGCACGCCGATATCACCGAGATAACCGGTGCAATAGCGGGCTGGGATGTTGAGGCATCGGCAGAGCGTGATGGTGAGATGCGCGAAATCGCGGCAGACGCCTGTCCGGTCCATGAAACCGCCATGAGCCGTGCGGGTAGGGTCGGCCCTGTCATAATCGAAGACAAGATGCCCATGGACGAAGTCCAAGATGGCCTTCACCCGCGGCCAGCCCAAAGGCGTCTCGGAAAACTGCTTCCAGGCAAAATCGGCCAGACGGTCCGTGTCGCAGTAACGGCTCCCCAGCAGGAAAACCAGGACATCGTCGGGCAAGTCCTGAATTGGAAGCTGAACGGCCTGTTCGGGCAGGGCTTCCAACAGGCCGCTGTCGCTCACATCGAATTGGGCCGAGATCATCGTTCGGCCAGCAGGCGCCACGATCCGGCTGCAGGCATTGCCGTAAGCATCGAGATAATCGCGCTGGGAAATCGGGCGGCTGAAGGAGAGGTTTTGTTCGCTGCACAGATCCCGTTCCCGCGACGGGTGAATTTTGAGGACGAGCAGCATCGGAGTCTCGTTCTGACACGCGTATTCGATGTTAAACCCTGCACGGATCTTCACGCCATCGTCTTTCTGAAATCTCGCCAAGCCAGTCTACTCATGGCAACGGTTGACGCGCCGCGGCGTTCCGCTCCATCCCCGGATCCCGAAATGGAGACGCTTGTCAGCGTCACCCCGCCGCCATACAGCTGAAAAAGCCTCAGGCTGCGGTGCTCGTGTTCGAGTGGAACGTCGCATGGGCAACGGTGACACTCATGCCCTTGTCGCTGGATGCAATCTCGACCCGCGCATCGAGCTGCTTGGCGAGCGCCTCGATGATCAAAGATCCGAGACCAGATCCGGGCTCAGTCGGCTTTTCCGTCACGCTGCGACCGACATGACGCGCTGGCGGGCGTCTTCGAGATGGCGACGGCTTTCTTCGGACGTCACGGCGCAGGCCTTGAGCATCAGAATGCTGGCGATGATCTGCAGACTGTTGGCCACCCTGTGCTGCATTTCCTGAAAGAGAACGTGCTGTTGGACGAGCAATTCTTCCGTGCGCTCCAGCAGTGCCTGCTTCTCAGCTTCCGCCCGCCTTGCCTCAGTGATGTCGCGAAACGCGAGCAGCGTGTTCGGGGCGGATGATCCGCCATAATCGACGGTTCGCGCCGACATCAGGAGCGTGCGGCGTCCGATCTTGGCGACATCCCTGTCGAACTCGAAGGCCTCGAAGAAGGTAGCGTTCGCTGCAACCAGCCGCATATGACTATCGAGCACAAAGAAGGGTTCCGGTATGCTTTCCCCGATAGCGAGCGCGAGCCTTTTCGCGTCATTCGGGTCCCCGAATTGCTGCATCGGCTACCCCCTCCATGGCAAGGCTGACTATCGCAATTGACTTCTGGCCCGGCCACCAAGAAATACTACGCCTCGTTGTTCCCTTTGGCCATAACAATCGACATGTGTTGTTTGCCATGGGCTTGACGACCTTCGCACAGAAGTTCGCCGCCGATTTCAGCCGTCTTGATGCCGATCAACTCCCGCCTGTGGCCTGATGATATGGTGCATCTCATGATCCTCTCGGAGGATCCCCTGAGCAGGACGTGCGATGCTTGCATACAGGATCTCGGCACGACGGATTGATCACAGGGAGAGCGTGGCGCGTACCTCCGCCGCAGAGGTCAGGTGAACCGGCAAACGCTCGTATAGTCGATCAATCGCCCTGCCGATGTCAGCTTCAGCGCACTGGCAAAGGTTCCGGCTGCATGGGTGGCACCGAGACCACCATCGGTCAGATTGAACGCTGCGCGGAAATAGAGACGAAGTAGGTCTGCCCGAAGCTTGAAAGCGCCATCAACAGCGCACCGAACAGCAGCTGCTGCCCGTTCGCGCTGGCGAAATCGCAATAGCTGCGAACCATTGGCACTTTCCAAAACGATATGCGCCCGAGGCAAGACCTGCACGTTGACGAAACGTGATCGAAACGGATGAGCGGTGCTTGTGTAACGCAGCAGTTTCTGACGCGCTACCGGCAACCGGGGTTCGGCGGCGAGGGTTGAGATCCTCGGCCAGGGTTGCTGCTGCATGGCGTCCATGCGGGATAATCGTCCCACGCTCTGCTGATCCAGCTAGACTGGAGCTCGATATTCGCGGCTTTCGTCAATCAGCGGAACCATCTCAATCAGCTCGTGTTCGAGACGACACTTGAACGCCTCGACGATATCGGGATCCTCGATCGTTTTCATGGTTTTCTTCCGGGCAAGAGGGCGGGCATTTTACCCGCCCGTCCTGATCTCAGCGGAAGATGACGACCGGCACCTTGCAGTAGCGGATCATCTCCGTCGTCGTCGAGCCGATGAAGAGGGAGCGCAGCCGGGAATGGCTGTAGGCCCCCATGGCAAGGAGGTCGAAGCCTTCCTTTTCCACCATCTCCGAGATCACCTTGTCGGGCGCGCCCTGCACGAGTGCGACTTCCGGGGCGTAGCCCGCGGCCTTCAGGATCACAGCAGCATCATCGAGCTTCTTGCGGTTCTCGCTCGTGTCCGAACCCGCCATCACCACTGTGCAGCCGAGACCGTCAAGGATCGGGCTGCGGGACACCTGGTTGACCGTCTTCATCGCCATCGTGCCGCCGTCATGGGCGATCAGCAGCTTGGCGACCGGCTTGAAGGCGCGCGAGGCAATGACGATCGCCTTTTGTGTCGAGCGCACGACACGTTCCAGGTTGGATCCGAGGTGGCCCTTGGCAAAGTCCGCACCCTCCCCACGCTTGCCGATAACGATGATGTCGGCATTGGCCTCGAATTCCAGCACGGTCTCGACCAGATCACCGTTGCGCAGCTTCGTCTCGACATTGGCAACGCCAGCATCGTTGAGCCGGGCCTTTGCCTCGTCGAGCAACAGACGTCCACGTTTGTGGGCAACCTTGGCCTGCTGCGCATCAAGTTCTGCCAGTTCTTCAAGAAGCGCCGTGCGGGCACCCAGCCCGATATTGCCGCTGAGGTTGACTGGCTCGGAGGCGAGATCCCGCCTGCCGATCACGTGGAGGAGTTCGACGGTCACGTCGGTTTTGCCTGCGATCCAGGCAATGTGGTCGCATACGCTCTGGGCATAGGGCGAGCCGTCGATCAATCCGAGTATTCTTGTCATTTTTGATCCTCCCTCAATGGCCCATCAGACGTTCCATGGCGCCGGGCTTGTCATGGATGGCGAGCTTGTCGACGATGGTCTCGCTTGCCTGATTGAGGCCAATGATTTCGACATCCGCGCCTTCACGACGGAACTTGAGCACGATCATGTCGAGGGCCGCGACGCTGGAGATATCCCAGATATGGGCATGGCTGACGTCGATGGTGACCTTGTCGAGGGCTTCCTTGAAGTCGAAGGCCTTATTGAAGTCCTCGACGGAGGCAAAGAACACCTGCCCTTCGACCGTATAGGTGCGATGCATGCCGTCAGCCGACACAGCCGAAGTAACGCGGAAAATCTGCGAGATCTTCCAGGCGAAGAAGACGGCCGAAAGCAGCACACCGATCAACACGCCGATGGCGAGGTTGTGGGTGTAGACGACGCCGATGACGGTCGCGATCATCACGATCGACGACGACCGCGGGTGATCCCTCAAATTCTTGATCGAGGACCAGGAGAAGGTGCCGATCGAGACCATGATCATGATGGCGACGAGTGCTGCCATCGGGATCTGGCTCACGAGATCACCCAGCACAAGAAGCAGGAAAAGCAGGAAGACGCCGGCGCAGAAGGTCGATAGACGTCCGCGACCGCCGGACTTCACATTGATGATCGACTGGCCGATCATCGCGCAACCGGCCATGCCGCCGATGAAGCCTGTTGCCGTGTTGGCGATGCCCTGGCCGACGCATTCGCGGTTCTTGTCGCTCGGCGTGTCGGTCAGATCATCGACGATCTGAGCCGTCATCAGCGATTCCAGAAGACCCACGGCTGCCACAGCGATGGAATATGGCAGGATGATCATCAGTGTTTCGAGGTTGAACGGGATCTGCGGGATCAGGAAGATCGGCAATGTCGACGGCAGCTCACCCATATCGCCAACGGTGCGGATGTCGAAACCGAACCAGAGCGAGAGCGCCGTGAGTACCACGATGCATACGAGCGGCGACGGCACAGCCTTGGTGACATAGGGGAAGAGATAGATGATCCCGAGACCGGCGGCGACCATGATATAGGTGAGCATCGGCACGTCGATCAGTTCCGGCAGTTGCGCCATGAAGATCAAAATGGCGAGCGCGTTAACGAAGCCGGTCATGACGGACTTCGAGACGAAGCGCATGACGTAACCGAGTTTCAAAACACCCGCGACGATCTGGATCAGCCCCGCCAGGACGGTCGCCGCCAAGAGATACTGGAGGCCATGGTCGCGCACCAGCGTGACCATGAGGACTGCGGTGGCGGCAGTGGCGGCCGAGATCATGCCAGGACGACCGCCGACAAAGGCGATAAGGACAGCGATCGAGAAGGAGGCATAGAGGCCAATCTTCGGATCAACGCCAGCGATGATCGAAAAGGCGATGGCTTCGGGGATGAGGGCGAGTGCCACCACGAGACCGGCCAGAACATCTGCCCGGATGTTGCCGAACCATTCGGCTTTGAGGGTTCCTATATAATCGCGATTCAAGTGTGTGTTCTCCATGCCGGCGACGCTTGGGAGTCCGTCAGCGCGGCGGGTCAATTGTGAATGGATGCGTGACGTCGCGCGCACAGAATGTGAGCATGATAAGCACGGCGAGCGCCGTGGTGATCGACGTCGGTTCTATGGCGCAATCAGGCCGTCATGGTCATTGGGGATGTCCAATCGGAATACTCGCTGCAGCGATATCGATAGAGATATGGGCAGGAGTCAGCTGGTTGCCGGGGGATAGGCGCCCGGAGAAGCCACCCGCTTTGCGGGTCCGGTTGATGGTGGCAATATTGCGGCAAACAGGCCTAAGGGCAAGTGAAAAATCCCTCGCCCAGGCTGATGTCGCAGCGAACGGGTCGAAGGTAGGGCCTTTGGCCTTAGTTTCGCTCGATGGCTACAGGGAAGCTCCATTAGCAGTAGGTCTGCATCCAGCAGCGAGGGATCACGAATTGAATGACCGAAGGGAAGGCGCTTAGCGAAAATGAGTTCCGGAATGGGACCACCTAAAACTGAACTCGCCAATGACAAAACCAAAGGTTGACAACCTTCTGAAACACTCATAGAAGGAGTCATCGATATTTTGCTGCTGAGCTTTGGTTATCGCGCGTTTGGCACCGCGCCCTGAACGAACCCTCCCTTTAAAGCATCGCTATCACCATCCGCTGCGCAATCGCGCGGGGGTCTCTCCTATTGCTACGAAAGGGTTCATCATGACCACTGGCACAGTAAAATGGTTCAATTCCACCAAGGGCTTCGGCTTCATTCAGCCTGACAACGGCGGCCCGGACGCATTCGTTCACATCTCGGCTGTTGAACGGTCCGGCATGCGCGAAATCGTCGAAGGCCAGAAGCTGTCTTACGACATGGAGCGCGACAATAAGTCGGGCAAGATGTCGGCCTGCAACCTTCAGGCCGCCTGATATATCAGGGATCTGCTTTCCTCTGACCACGGATGTACTGGCAGGGTGAGAGCGCGAGACCAATGAAGGTCAGGCAATTGCCTGGCCTTTTTTTATGCCTCACTCGCAGCCGATACCGGACTGCAGACGGGAGCCTTCATGACACAAGCAGCAGCAGCAGAACTTCAGGCGATCAACACTGCCTGGCAGATCGCCATTCAAGAGATCCTGAGGGTCGTCGTACGCGATATGTACATGTCTGGTGACGAGCCCGCATTCAGATCGCATGTCAAGCGGATCGAGGAGACAGCGGTCGACAGCATCTACAGCGGCTTGGTGCTTCGAGGTACCGACGAGTGGACGGAAGTCCTGGTCAAGGAAAAGGCCAGCAATTTCGTGACAACGCTTCTGACCTCGTTCACCTACGACAAGGTTTGATCCAGAAGCTCGACTTGGTCCCGGCGCCCTCTGGTCGGCTCGCTTGTTGATATGCCGAGTTGAGGCTGGATACTATATTTGACGCCTGACCCTGCTATGGTCGAAACGCCCGATGCGACGAGGTATCTGGTAGACGCCGCCTTGCGAAACTGCTCGAATGCCACGGTGCGAGGGTGTGTCGATCAGGGCGTCCCAAAGACAGGAGACAAGAGCGCATGGATGTGTTTCGGGCCATCTACACGTCACAACCCTTTGGCTATGACAGCTCAATTTTAGACGGGATCCTGATGGAGGCACGGCGCGCGAATGTCCGTGACGGCATTACAGGTGCCCTTATCTGCCGCGCAGACATCTACCTGCAGTGGCTTGAAGGCCCCGAGCTGGAGGTGCGCAAGACCCTTGAGCGCATTGAGCGCGACGACCGCCACCTCGACGTCAAGGTGCATGTTGCTGAACATGTAACAGAGCGAACGTTCGCAGAATGGGCCATGTTGCACGATCCGGCGGCGACATGGATCTGGTCGCAAAGCGAGATTGCAGGCGGTGCCCTCGAGCGAACGACTCCGGAAGAAATAACGAGCTTTTTCCTAAAACTTCGCAGCAGCGGAGCTGCTGACGACAAGTGACACCCCT
This sequence comes from Agrobacterium sp. MA01, assembly GCF_009650195.1. NCBI lineage: Bacteria > Pseudomonadati > Pseudomonadota > Alphaproteobacteria > Hyphomicrobiales > Rhizobiaceae > Agrobacterium > Agrobacterium sp. MA01. The sequence goes on along the minus strand of NZ_CP045854.1, from coordinate 467,157 downwards.
GCCCGCAAGCTGCTTCGGACGCTTGCCGCGATGAGACAGGAGCGCCATCTTCGAAAACGCCTCAATATCGGGAGGCTCGAGAAGGCAGGCGCCGACCGCACCAAAACAGCGATGAATGCGAGCCCATGAGAAGTCCGCTTCCCAAGCGGATGCCTATAATGGTGCGAGCATTTCTCGGATGGCCGATATGATGCGGGCATGGTCATACGGCTTGCTGAAGAACTTGCCCTCTATCGGAAGAAGATCATCTCGCAACTGCCGGTGTCCTGAAGCAATGATGATCTTGACCGGAGGCCACCTGTCACGCACGGCCTCTGCAAGCTTCAGGCCGTCCATACTACCGGGCATGTCGATGTCCGTGAACATGAGCCTGATTTCTGCATGCGCATTGAGAAGTCCTATCGCTTCGTCGGCATTGGACGCTTCGAGCACGATGAACCCCTCATCCTCAAGCGACATTGCGATGTCCATGCGGACGATCGTTTCGTCCTCAACGACAATAACTGTGGTCCCCTTCTGCGCCATTGCCTATGCTTTCTGTCTGATACGTTGCGCATGTGCCAATTAAGTGCGCCATCACAGGCAACGCGCTCTCAGGCTATTCGATCCTTCTATGTTCGGCTTATTTTATCGATGGTTACGACCGCTTGCGTAGACAGACTGTTCCAGATGGCAATTAATTCGCGCTAATGCGTTCGACAGGCCCTCGCCAGCAATCTTCACATTGGCTTCGAATATGAGCAAGGGGTGCCGCTCGCTCCAGTGCAATGATGATTGGCACTTCGGACCTGTCGGGCTGCTCGGCCAGATGCGCCCCGGTTTGCGCGAAATCGGCGGAATTCAGCGCCTCGTTTCCCCGTCTCAAAGACGTCAGGCTGTTCCACCGATGGACCGGGAGCGGGCGTACCTGCCATCTTCGACCAGATCCGCTACGGCAGTCCAGAGATGATAGAGCGAGCTTGCGGGGATTGTCTGGGCAATCGGCATATCATTCGTATCAAGCCGGTCATGCCAGCAACCGGGAGGTGCTCCGGTCATGTAGGCTGCCAGGATAGCAGCAGCCACGTCGTCTGCCTCGACGAGATATCCTTGGAAACCGAAACGCTCATAGAGTGACAAGAACGCCTTCAGCATCTCCACCTGAGGCCAGAGTCTCCGCGACGGAGTGATGGGCCTGATCGCCGAGACGACATCGACGAGGAAGGGTGAACCCTCGATGCGCCCGATCGCCAGAGCGGTCGAGAGGAGATCGAGGCAGATCTTGCCGTGGTCGCTGTCGGCCAGCATGTCATGGCGTGTGGTCAGCCATACCCATTCGCACATGTGACCAGGTTCCAGCCGATCGGATCCGTAGCGGGCGGCGAGTTCCCATTGCGGCCCGAAGAACTCGTGAAGCGGCCCCTTCGGTCCGACCAGGAAATGTGAGCCCAGAAGTGCGAAGGCCCGACCTTCGGCGCTCATGTGAGCGGATGTTCGGTTGTTTTCGCATAGGGCCAAGGCCGCTTCGAGGTAATGCATATGCGGGTTCTGTCTGCGCGGCAGGCTTCCGTCGCTGTCTTCGGCCCACCCGCCAAAAGGATCCTTCAATGTCTGGTCGATCGCGGTGAGAGCCTGATCGATATGATGACGGTACATGTCCTTGCCAGTCGCGGTCAGCAGCCAGGAGAGGGCAAGCAGGATACAGGAACTGTCATAGAGGTCGCGGATGGGGTCGGTGATGCTGTCGGTATGGCGATTGAAGGCGCGAGCGTAACCGCCACGCGGACCGCCAATCCAGGCGACGCGGTGGAGATTGGCAAAGGCCGCCTCAGCCATTTGAAGTGATGCGGGCGGGGCGACGCCGAGATGCGCCGCATGCGCATGCACATAGATCTGCCGCGCTACCGTTCGCGTCCTCACCTCTCCGGATGTCTGGGCTGATCCGTCGAGTTCCAGATGTTCAACAAACTGACCGCAGCGCTCGTCGTAGCCCACTGCGGCCCAGGTCGGCAAAATCTGTTGAAGGAACTGTGATTTGAGAAGCGACAGGCTCACATGGAACTCCTCTCGGCTGCGTTGCGATACCCTTCGTCGTCATGACGTCGCCCCGACGGGACGCATCGTTTCCAGAAGCTCACGGATCTTGATCGTCATGAAGTTGGAGTAGGTGTCCGACACGGCATAAGGCAGGGCGATCAGATCGCCGTGTCGCATTGCACCGCAGGAATAGACTACATTGGGCACATAGCCTTCCCGCTCGGTCGGTTCCGGCTGCAGCAGGGGTTCGACTGTCCGCGAGAGAATGATGCTTGGGTCCTGCTTGTCGAGCAGGGTCACCCCGATCGCGTAGCGTCGCATCGGCCCCACCCCGTGGGTGAACAGGAGCCAGCCCTCATCGATTTCGACTGGCGAGCCGCAATTTCCGATTTGTACGAACTGCCAGGCAAATTCCGGCTTCATCAGCATCTGCCCCTCCTCCCAGTGAAGCAGATCGTCAGAATAGAGGATAAAGAGGTTTTCGCTGTCTTGCCGGGCGATCATCGCGTAGCGGCCGTTGATCCGCCGAGGAAAGAGCGCCATGCCTTTGTTGCGGGCAGCAGGGCCGCGCAAAGGGGTCAGGGTAAAGCTCGCGAAGTCTTTCGTCTCAAGGAGTTCCGACCGAATTGAAGAGCCGCTATAGGCCGTATAGGTGGCAAAATAGATCGTCTCGCCCTCGTCCTCGAAGGCCACGAAACGGGCATCCTCAATGCCGTTGGACTGGGCTTCGGTGACCGGAAAGACAACGCGCTCACTGAGGTCGCTGTCACGGTTGAAGCTGAGCCCGATACAGCCGGCAGGCGCGAGCCCGTCATGTGCATGAATAACCGGCAGCCCCGCCAAACGTGTCGGAGGATCGATGGCCAAATCACCATCCGGATCAAGCACACCCGAGCGGAAGGTTAGCGAAGAGATGTGGCCCTCTCCGACAGCCCTCAGGCTGAGGATCACCCGCCTGCTACCCTTGGCGACACCAGACTGATCTGGATGCGCAACGATACTGGGATTGAAGAGGGCGGCGGATTCGAACGAATACTCGTTCATGAAATAGGCCCCGACCAACTGCCTTTGTTGCTGACTGAACTGCTGATGATGGTGGAATGCATCTTCCATCGCATCCGCCCGAAGCTCGAACTGCCGCAACAGGTTGCGATGTCGTGTGTCGAAATTGGCGAGGATATCGCGCAACTGGTTGGCCGTGGCGATCGGGTCCAGCGACAGAACACGATCGACGATCTCGTTCGCCCTGCTCTTGTCACGGGGATTGAAGTGGCGCGGCTCGGTCGATGGCTTGAATGGGCGTACTATCACGCGTGTCGGGTCGGGCCTGAGATAAAGAGCCTGCCGGTTCAGAAGGTTGTCTTGGGGCAAAAGGGAACCTGCTCTCTCTGGATATGGGGTAACCCGGCTCATGAGAATTGCCGGAAAACGACCCGGGGAAGCACGGGCGTGTGTGCCAGATGAACTCTGCCGATTTCGATTGAAGAGATCAGATAGCAGAGCACGGATTCAGCGCCTCTGTTCTCATTGGCGCGGTCGGCATGCAGGCCATCTCGGCAACTTCCCGTTTCCGGATCGACAAGGGAGATCCCATGATCGTTGCTGCCCGTGAACCAATTGAAGGTGCTGTTGGCAAGCTCGATCCAGTGCTTGTCGGAGGTGGCGTCATAGGCGGCAAGACATGCCGATATGGTTGCCGTTGCCTCCACTGGCTGCTGATCGAATGGCTTCGGCGGCTCGCCGATTTCAAAGAAGCCTTCCGTGCCAATGGCGCGAAAGTGACCTGCCTCTGCAGTCTGCTGGACCATCAACCATTGCAGGGTAGCCAGGCCGGTGTCGACAAAGGCAGACACTTTGGTAGCAAGCCCCGTGACAATCAAAGCCTGGCTCAGTCTCGCGTTTTCGTAAGAGAGGCCCTCCTCGAACCAGCGGCGACCGTTCTTCGACACACGCCGCTCCAGATCCATCAGACTTTCGGCGAGCCGAACGCGCAGCATACGTGCGTGGGGATCGTGGGGATTGGCCGTGCAATAGTCGTTCAAGCCGAGGAGCGTGAAAGCCCAGGCTCTGGGAGAGCGAAAGTCGAGCGTAACCGACATGGCTTTCGCAAAGAGCGCACTTGCCCAGCGGCGGCGAGGCGCATCGGTATCCGACAGCGCACAGGAACCCAGGGCCCAGAGCGTCCTCCCGTGGCTATCTTCGGATCCCTCGTCTTCGAGCCATCGGCGATCATAGCTCATGAAGTTGCGGAAACGGCCCGTATCCGGATTCCACGCATGTTCGACAAAGGCTGCGAATGACGCCGTCATCCGATCGGTGATTCCAATCTCAGCAGCTTTCGACAGCAGAGAAGATAAAAGCAGCGCCCGCGCATTGTCGTCAACGCAGTAACCGTGGGACCTGTCTGGCACAGAAAAGACGGCATGTTGAACAATGCCAGTATCGTCACACATGGCGTGGAGATGACCGAGCTTCAACGCCGTTCGCTGCGCGGGCCGCGTAATCCGCAACGAGACGAGGTCGCTGACGAGTTTCGGTCGAAAGGATTCGCGCGCCTTTGCCATGCTCTCCAGATAGAGCACGGCCACATGGGACCAGATCATCGAACGTCCCGCATCGTATGCGAGGTGGCGCATGGCCATACGACGCTCATCGTCTCCCAGCAGATCGCCAATCGCCTTGCCGGTCGCCGATGCGTCGCCAAATGGAACGAGAACGCCGCGTGCATCCGTCAGAAGTTCCAGGGCGTGCCAGTAGGGGGTCGATACGACCGCGCTGCCCATGCCGAAGCTATAGGCAAGCGTTCCGGACGTCATCTGCGCTTCGTCGAGATAAGGCGTCACATAGACGTCGCACATGGCGATAAAGTCGAGCAGTGTCGGCAGGTCCACAAACTGATTGAGGAATTCCACGGCGTGGTCGACGCCAAGCTTTTCCGCACGGTGCCGCAGGCTGTCCCGATAGGTGTCGCCCTGCTTGCGCAGCAATGTCGGATGGGTGGCGCCAAGCACGATGTAGAGCGCCCGAGGATTCTGCTCCAGGATCGCGGGCATGGCATCAATCACCACCTCGATCCCCTTGTTCGGAGAGAGCAGGCCAAATGTCAGGATGATCGGTCGTCCCGCGTAGCCCCGTTCGACTTTGGCCAATTCCGGATCATGAAAGGGGCGATCCGGTATGCCATGCGCGATGACGTCGATCTTCTCTGGCGCAACCCCATAAACCTGCGTGAGCAAGAGACGTCCGCGCTCCGCCATAACGACAATGCGATTGGAGTGCGCGGCGACCTTTTTCAGGACGTGGTGTTGTGAAGGTGTCGGATCCGCGAGGATCGTATGGCAGGTCGTGACGACCGGTACCCGCAAATGCGACAGGAGTGTCAGGATGAATTCGCCGTCAGGTCCGCCGAAGATGCCGAATTCGTGCTGCAGGGACACAGCGTCGAACCGTCCTTCGTTCAGGATCCTCGCCGCGGTCACATAGTCTTCAGGTTCGGACTCCCGGATCTCGAAGATCACGTCGGGCGGGTAGGCGTAACTCTGGTCCTCGTCCGTGATGGCAATGATGCTGGCACTCACATCGGCGGCGCTTTCGGTCATGGCGTGCGACAGATCACCCGTGAAGGTGGCAATGCCACACTGACGCGGGGGAGAGTTGCCGATAAAGGCAATACGCGTTGGCTTGTTCATGGACGTTCACCTTCCGACACAATGGCAAGCTGGTTGCCGCACAGGTTAAGACATCAAAGTCGTTCGGGTTCCACAGCTTCGAGTTCGCGTTCGAGAGCGACACGCCCCTGATGGAGTTCAGCATTCCACAGTCGGTACTGCGGGCTGTTCTGATAGGCGGGCATGGGAGCCGCGACCGTGTAGGTGACTGCGGCAGCAGGCGACAGGCCCTTGGTCGTGACGAGGCGGACCATCTGGCCGATGGTAAAGCGATGAGAAGGCATGCTGTTTCTCCTTTTCAGAGGGTTAGCGCGACGTGGGCGGGACTGCGGGCCTTTCGGGTCGACGATCGGCTCCCGATCAAAGTCCCGGCACCGCAAGAAGCTTGTCCTTTTCCAGGGCGGCATCGAGTTCCGACGGATCTATGTCAACTAAGCTCTTCTTGTTGCCTGAGGCCACTTCGATCATGATGGAGACGCGCCTGTAGGCAAGCCAGGAGATCCCGGTGATCTGCTCCTCGTCGTCCAAGACATCGTAGTCACCCGCCGGGTACACGCCCTGGAGACCCGTCAGCGTGAAGGGTGCCTTGAATTGTACGGTTCTCTTTTTCGTTCGCGTGAACATGTGAGACTCCTTTTGTGGTGACGGCGAGACATTGCAGCGGATAGAATCCGAGCGTCTCGCGTCATCCGTGTTCATGAGCCCTGCTTGGGCGGAACAGCGGGCCTTGCTGTGAATGCGTGGATGCTGCAATCCGGCCGTTTCCCAGCCCCAGACCTGATCTCAAAGACATTCGGTCGGCAGGTCGCCGTTGCAATCCGCTTCTTGCGAATGTCAGCGAGTATGATGACCTTGTCGGAGCTCTCCATCAGGTGCTTGGCTTTCCGGCTGTGCCAGACAGATCGCCACCACACGGACTTCCGCCCTCATCTTCCCAGCGCCACAGAGCAGCGGCGTCACTGACAACCACATCCTCCCAGATTGCGGTTTGCATATCGGCCATCAGCATTCCGTTGCGAAGGCGATTGATGATCAGCACCTCCGTTTCGTAGTTGCTGCCTGACTGAGCGTGCGGATCCGTACTCGAGTAGTTGGAGCGATGGAGCAGTGCGCGCAGCAGCGCCTGGTCAGCCAGTCTTCGCTCGTTCTCTGGCTGGTTTCTAATCAACATTGCAGCACGGCGAGATCTGCCCGACACCGTCGTTGTGCCGGCGAATTGCAGTGGACCGCTGAAGATCGACCATGATCTGCTCCTATTGTGGGTTCACAAAGCGCTCTGATTGACGTCTTCACACAGCCGTCTGAAGGGACGATCCGAATGCACTGAGATCGAGTTCGATCGTGTGTCGTCGCCCAGACTGATAGGCTTGCCTCGCTGCCGTCAGGATCCGATCCCGCAGGCGGTCGAATGCCAGGAGATAGTCGCGTTCCATCCGGCGGCTGGTCGCCCCCTCACGGTCAAACACTGCGACAGGCAATAGAAACAGAACCTGGTTCAGACCATCATGACCGATGAAACGGATCAGACCACGCGTCTCGTCATAGGCACGGGTCGGGTTGGGGAAGGCAAGGGTCACAGGCTCGATCCCTGAACGTTACGCTTTTGCCTTGTGAGTACTGTCTTATCTGCCCAGAGGTTGACGGCGGGGGTCAAGTCGCCGGATCTGCGGACGCCCTTCTGGTAAAGGGTGATCGCGTGGCGCGCCGCGCCGCGGTCCAGTTCGCACAGTGGTTCCTCATGGCGGAAGCCTGCATGCCGTAATGCGTTTCTGATGGTGCTGATGTCGAAGCTGCCGATAGGCTGATGCAAGGCGGAAGACATGATGTCCTCCTTAATTGGGGCCAGGGTGAGTGCCGCCCAGAAAGTGGCAGTGCCCGTTCAATGGCTGCCACTCATCTATATATGGACACTATATCTGAAATTGCAAGGCAAGCCCAGAAACATCCAATGAGCGTATCTTGCGAGCTGGGCCATCGTAGATCGGGTGCGGTGGGGCACTCGGGGGCTCTGTAGAATGACACCTGCGTAATTCCTTCCGACAAACAGCTCGAGAGTTGGCGCCGGCCATATCCGAAGTCACAAGGGGCGGACATGGGTGGACAGGCCAGGCTCACTGCCGAGCCGATGAAGAAAAACTTCGTGTGACCGTCTCGAATTTCGGCCTCAGGCTCCATAAGTGGGTTCATATGCCGCTCGCGCCCCGCGGGCGAAAAGCGCCAATCGCGACAACCGCTTCCAGGAGCCCATGGCCGAATTTTACGTTCTCGAACCACCAGGCGTCGGTCTGGTTCCGATGTGGCAGTGGCTTATGGCCACCTGGTTCGGAACAGGATTGGTCGTTCCGCTGCGTGCGGGGCTTGCGGTCTTCGCGCTCCTGCCCCTGCTGGTCGTGTCCATCAAGATGCCCCGGCTCGCGGTACCGATGGTTGCCTTGCTCATCTTCGCCCTCGGAGTCTATGTCTCGTCGTCGATCGATTTGGCGACCGGTGTGAAGGATGACCGCCGGATCGTCATCGATGAAGTGGCGGCCTTCCTGATCGGTGCCTCGCTGATCCGTCAGGCGGGCTGGCGGATGCTGGTGCCGTTTGCGGCTCTCTTCCTGTTCTTCGACAGATTGAAACCCTGGCCGATGGCCTATGTCGAGCAGGTCCCATCCGGCTGGGGCGTCATGCTGGATGACCTGGTCCCGGCGGTCGCGGTCGGCCTTGTCCTGGCGGTTGCCCAGCATTTCTGGAACCGCCAATCGCGTTGAAACCGACCACCGACCGACTTGCTGGCACAGGGCCGACGCGCGTGCGCATCACCCCTCACGGCGCCAGATAGATCGTCACGCGCTTTTCGGAACTCAAGCGACTGTCTCCGTCGGCAAGGTCCGCACCGATGACATCACTCGCGGCGACACCCTCGCTTCGCATCGCCGTGTAGAACAATGCGCTGCTCTCTACGGCGGCCTGCAGGCGCGAGACGTCGGATTGCCTTTTTTCGAGCTCCGGTGCCACGACGTCCATGCTGTCCTGCTTCAGCGCCACGAACCGGAACTGCGTGGCGCCGAAGACCATTTTGACCTCCTCAGCCGTGTCTCTCGCGCGCTGGACGGCACGCAACGCGTTTTCGGCCACGCGCTCACTGTCCGTTTCGCTGACCTCAATCTCGTAGCCGAAGAGTTCGGCAGGGTCATCGTTCCCAGGGTATGGTGCGGATTGTCCCAATGCCGGCGAGGCCGCGGCCCCGCAGGTGAGCATCGCCATCATCGCGAGCGTGCGTTTTAGTGTCATCTGTCACTCCTTTGATTTCATCACCTCTTTCGTCTTCGTACGCGGAGACGTGCGTTCGGCCCCTGGCATACTGTCTCCTGAAGCTGGCAGCGTCAGGCCTCAGAAAATCAGCATCAGGAGCAGAACGACGACCGCCAATCCGATGAGAAATATGACCCCGATGGTGCTACCTATAAACTTGAGCATGTGTATTCTCCTTAGCGATGTTCGTGAGTGAACGCGGTCGGGGCTTTTGCCCCGAATTCCACTTTAGGAAATCGTCTTGGTAGGCCGATGGTTCCCCTCCGTTCGAATACGCGGCCGTGCAGACTTTGACGAAATGCGTCCTCGGGGTCGTGAAGCTTCAAGAGTATTCGCGCGTTCGGAATTCCGAATTCCGATAGCTCGCATTCGGAATTCCGAACACACTTCGAGAAAGCTGACATCTAAAGCCCTGATTTTCAGGTGTTTTCAGACTGGCATGCCTCTTGCTGTCCGATAATGGACAACAAGAGGAACTCGCACCGTGAACTTTGAGTGGACCATACTGATCGCACTGGCCGGGGCCATCATTGCCAAACCGGCCTCGTCGCTGCTCGGGCGATACACCGGCTGGGTGGTAAGCCTCATACCTCTGTTCATCTTCGCCTCGCTTCTCACGCATCTCCCTCCAGTGGCGAACGGAGAGGCGTTGATCGCGCAGCTGGCCTGGGTGCCCTCGCTCGGCGTCGAACTCGCGTTCCGCCTGGACGGTTTCGCACTGCTGTTCGGCCTGCTGATCAGCGGCATCGGAACGCTGGTGGTGATCTATGCGGGGGCCTATTTCGCCGAAAAGCCGAGCGCCGAGATCGGTCGTTTCCTCAGCCTCATCATGCTGTTCATGACCGCCATGCTGGGAACCGTCCTGTCGGACAATCTCATTGTCATGTTCGTCTTCTGGGAACTGACAAGCCTCGCCTCCTTCCTGCTGATCGGCTTCGACGGTCACAAGGAAGCGGCACGCAAGTCGGCGCTGCAGTCCCTGATCGTCACTGGCGGCGGCGGTCTCGCGCTGTTTGCCGGCATCCTTCTCATCGGCATGACGCTCGGCACCTTCTCGTTCACGGAAGTCCTCGCACGCTCGAACGAACTGGTCGCAAGCAGCTGGGCTATCCCGATCGCAGTCCTGATCATGATCGGCGCCTTCACCAAGAGCGCGCAGTTCCCGTTCCACTTCTGGCTGCCCAATGCCATGGCCGCGCCGACACCCGCCTCCGCCTACCTGCATTCGGCGACCATGGTGAAGCTCGGCGTCTTCCTGCTCGCCCGCTTCGACGGTGTGTTTGCCGGCATGCCGGGCTTCGGACATACGCTGGTGGTCTTCGGCTCCTTGACCATGATCGTTGCTGCCTTGCAAGCACTTCGCGCCGAAGGCTTCAAGGCGGTCCTCGCCCAGTCCACCGTCGCCTCGCTTGGCATTCTGGTGATGCTGATCGGCCTGACAGGCGAAGTCGCAGCTGTCGCCACGGTCGGCTTTATCCTCAGCCATGCGCTCTACAAGGCGGCCCTGTTCTTCTGCGCGGGCACCGCCATCCATGCAACCGGCGAAACCCGATTGGACAAGCTTGCCGGCCTCGCGCGCTTCCTGCCGGTCACCGCCGTTGCTGCCGTCCTTGCCAGCCTGTCGATGGCGGGACTGCCCCCCTTTGTCGGCTTCATCTCGAAGGAATATCTGTTCGAAGCGCAGCTTGCCAATGACTGGAACATCCTGCCGATCGCGGCTGCGGTTCTCGTCAATGCCGTCATGGTCGGCGTGGCCGGCGTCGTATCGATCCGTCCGTTCTACTTCAAGTCCGAGGCTGAACGTGAGATCCATCATGGCGAGACATCAGGCCTTCTGGCAGGCCCCTTACTGCTCGCAGCCGGCGGCATTCTGATCGGCCTTATCCCCGCGCCGGCTGGACAGTGGCTCATTGGTCCGGCTGCCTCGGCACTCCTCGGTCAGCCGGTCGACGTTTCGTTCAAGCTCTGGCACGGCCTGACGCCCATGCTGGTCCTGTCAATGCTCGTCGTCGCCATCGGCGCTGTCATCGTCATCCAGTGGACCCGGATCCACAACGCGCTCCGTCGTTACGACACGCTGTATGCCTTCCTCGGCGATCGCTTCTACCACAAGGCCCTGAACGGCGTACTGGCGACGGCACGCCTGTCAACGAGAGTGCTCCAGAACGGCGACCAGCATCGCTACACCACACTTGTCGTCCTGGCGGTCACCCTGGGTCTGGCCATCGCCTTCCTGGCGGCCCCGTCGGCCGACTTCCTCGCCTCTGAGGGCAGCATCCGCGTCTCGGTTGCACTTGTCCTGATGCTGACCGTCGTCGGTGCCTTGGCGACGATCATCGTCCGCTCGCTGATTGCCGGGCTCGTCTCTGTCGGCATCGTCGGCTTCGGTTCGGCTGTGATCTTCATGTTGAACGGCGCTCCGGACCTCGCTCTGACACAGATGGCCGTTGAAACGCTGATCGTGATCCTGATGACGGCCGTACTCATCAAACTGCCGTCGCGACGCCGGCACTCGCGCACGCTTTCCGAGCGCCGGCGCGACGGCGTGATCGCTTCAGGCTTTGCCGTGATGATGTTCATCGCGCTCGCCTCCATCGGCGTCACGCCGATCGACCTGCGTCTTTCCGACTACTTCGGCGAAACGAGCTACCTCGAAGCCTATGGCCGCAATGTCGTGAACGTCATTCTCGTCGATTACCGCGCCATCGATACGCTTGGCGAGATCGTCGTCGTCGCGATTGCCACCATTGCCGCCTGGGGACTGCTGCGCGGCTCCCTCAAACCCGCCCGCAACAAGGAGTGACCGACCATGTCCGTCATCTTTTCCACCATGTCCCGCCTGTTCTTCGTGCTTCTGCTGGGCGCGGCTGTCTTCATGCTGTTTCGCGGCCATAACGAGCCAGGCGGCGGCTTCATCGGCGGGCTGTTCGCAGCTCTCGCCTTTGCCCTGCTTGCTCTCTCCGACAGCGTGGCGAAGGCCCGCAAGGCGCTGATCGTCCACCCGGTCGTGCTGATCGGCATGGGTCTCGTGCTGGCCTTCGCCAGCGGCATACCCGGCCTGATCTCGGATGGATCGTTCCTGACCCATTGGTGGTTCAAGCTCGGCTCCACGCATCTCGGCACCGCAACCGCCTTCGATATCGGCGTCTTCATGGTCGTTATCGGCGGCGTGCTTTCCCTGGTTTTCCGTTTTTATGAAGGAGTAGAACAGTGAGCCTGATCTACGCGTTTGCCGTTGCCGCCCAGATGGGTGCCGGCATCTACCTCCTCCTGTCGCGCCATGTGATGCGCATCCTGTTCGGGGTTGTGCTGCTGTCCACCGCAGCGAACCTTCTGATCTTCATTGCAGGCGGCCTGCAGTTCACAGCGCCCCCCGTCATCGAACCGGGATCACAGACGCTGGGCGAAGGGGCTGCAAATCCCCTGCCCCAGGCGCTCATCCTGACCGCGATCGTCATTGGCTTTGCACTCGTCTCGTTCGCCGCAGCCCTCGTGCTCAAGGCCTACTACACGCTCGGCTCGGTCTTTACCGACGAGCATAACGATGCCGAAGCTCTTGGCTCGCCTTTCGAAAAGGAGGCCATCCGCAATGGCTGACACGCTTCTCCTGTGGCCCGTCGTCCTACCGCTCATCGGGGCGGCGCTGGCTGCCGCCTTTCACTCGCGGCCGGAGGTGCAGCGCATCATCGCGCTCACCGTGATGATCCTGACATTCGGCGCTTCCCTCGTGCTCGCCAATGCAGTGATTGCAGGCGGCATCCTGACCAAGACCTTCGGAAGCTGGATGCCACCCTTCGGCGTCGTGTTCGTTGCGGACCGCTTCAGCGTCGCGATGGTGGTGATCTCCAGCCTTCTGGCGCTCTGCGCCCTGATCTTCTCCGTCGCTGACCTTCGCCAGCGCCAGGTTCGTTCCGGCTTCTACCCCCTGTTTCTGGGTTTGATGATCGGGGTCAATGGTGCCTTTCTGACTGGCGACATTTTCAATCTGTATGTCTGGTTCGAAGTGATGCTGATCGCAACACTCGGCCTGATCACGCTGGACCGGACCCGCGCCCAGATCGACGGGGCGATCAAATATGCCGTTCTCAACCTCCTTTCGACCATCCTCTTCCTGATGGCGATCGGGTTGCTCTACGGCGCGACCGGCACCTTGAACATGGCAGACCTGGCCATGGTCCTGCCGCAGACGGAATCGTCGGCTGCGCTTACCCTGTCGGCGATGATGTTCCTGCTCGCCTTCGGCATCAAGGCCGGCTTCTTCCCGATGTTCTTCTGGCTTCCGGCCTCCTACCACACGGCATCGATCATCGTGTCGGCGGTGTTCGCAGGGCTCCTCACCAAGGTCGGGGTCTACGCCCTCTTCCGCGTCTTCACGCTGCTGTTCGAAGTCGACAACGGGACCCTGAAGCCACTGATCGGCGTGTTTGCCGCAGGCACAATGCTGTTCGGCGTTTTCGGGGCGGCCGTGCAATGGGATGTGCGCCGTATCCTGTCGTTCCACATCATCAGCCAGATCGGCTACATCATGCTGGGCCTTGCGATCGCGACGCCGCTCGCCATGGCCGGCGCGGTCTTCTACATCATCCACCACATCGTCGTGAAGGCGAACCTGTTCTTCATCGCAGGCGCCATCCACCGGGCGACCGGGTCATTTGATCTGCGCAAGTCTGGCGGATTGATGAAGTCCTCGCCGTGGCTGGCCGTGCTCTTCGCCATACCTGCCCTGTCTCTGGCCGGCATTCCGCCGCTTTCCGGCTTCTGGGCAAAGCTGATGGTGGTCGACGCGTCCTTCCAGGGGGATGAGGCATGGCTGGCAGGCATCGCGCTCTTCGTCAGCCTCCTGACGATCTTCTCGATGAGCAAGATCTGGATCGAGGCTTTCTGGAAAGAGCCCGTGCGCAAGACCCGGGTGCGCCATGTGCCGGCTGCCATGATGGCGCCCATCGTGGTGCTTGGAGCCATCACGTTGGCCATCGGCATCAATCCGGAACCTCTGGTCGCATTCTCAAACCTCGCCGCCGACAGCATCGGCAACCGTACCGAGCTGATTGGCGCCATCATCGACCAAAGCACCACAGCAGGAGTGACGCCATGACCCTCGTCAAGCGTATCGGCAGGTCCATGACACTTGGACTGGTCTTCATCAACGAACTCGTCCGTTCGTCGATTGCCGTCGCCCGTCAGGTGCTTGGCGACAGCTCGCAGCTCAAGCCGGCGATCCTCGCCGTGCCGCTTGATCTGCGCAGCAGAGCGGGCGTTACGGCGCTTGCGAACTGCGTGAGCCTGACCCCCGGCACGACCTCGCTGCATGTCAGCGAGGATCTGAGCACCCTCTATGTTCACGTTCTGGATGCGCCACAGCCCGATGCGGTGGTGGACAGCATCAAGAACACGTTCGAGACACGCATAAAGGAGATCGAAGGATGATTGCGCTTCTGGATGGGTTTCTATCAACATTTGCCGCCATCATGATCGCCGTCCTGATGGTACCGCTGCTTCTTGCGGCCGTCCGCATGGTGACGGGCCCCGGCTATGCCGACCGCTTCATTGCGCTGGACATGCTGACCGGCATTGCCGTCGCGATCGCCGCCTTGACGATGATCGTCACCGGCCGGCGCGAATTCCTCGACGTCGCCTTCGGGATCGCGTTGATCGGGTTCCTTGCGACGTGTTCGCTGTCTGCTCTTCTCGAGAAGAAAAAGGAGGATGCGTGATGCTCGCAATCCTGTCCATTCTGTTCAAGCTTGTCGGTGTCGTGTTCCTCTGCATCGCCGCCTACGGCGTCATCAAACTTGCCGATCCGTTCCAGCGCATGCACGCCGCCACCAAAGCCGGCACCTTGGGTGCAGGCCTGGTGATCATCGGCAGCGTCATCGCCCATGGAGCGCTGGACGCGACGGTAATGGGTATCCTGACCGTGGTCTTCCTGCTGCTTACCGTTCCGGTCGCTGGCCATCTCCTGGGTCGCGCCGCCTATGTCTCGGGTGCGCAGCTGACGCTCTCGGGCGATGACGCCCTTGACGGCGTGCTGACGCGGGCCGACCAGTCGCTCGGCAGGCGAAGCGGCTGGGATCCCGTCACTCCGATAACACTAACGGTCGACGAGCGAGCCAGATCGCCCGTACCGAAACCGGCGCCACGAAACGACATGCCGGTGTTGCCGGCACTGGAGGCGGTCCGGTTCGCCGTCATCGACGGACAGGTTGCTCACGTTGCGGAACGTGCTTGTGCCATTGCCAAGCAAACAGGGGCGAGCCTCTCGGCATTCACCATCATCGATACGCATGCGATCCATGCCGCAGCCGATCAGGCGCGCGTGCGGCGGTTGATCCGCGAGCGGGCGAGCGACGCCATCAGCGATCTCAAATCCGTGACGGCGGCGACGGACGTGGCTTCGATCCTGCACTACGATGAAGGCGATCCCGAAGCCATTCTCCGCTGCGAGACACAGCCGGGCCAGACCGTCCTTGTCCTGCCGTGCCAGGGCTGGTTCCATCACCAGGTCGAGGCCCGGATGGACCGCACCACCTGGGATCCGGATGGCCTTTTGCGTCTGCCGAGCTGCCACAGCGGCCCGGTGCTATTCGTAGGCAAGACGCCTTTGCCTGACACGGCACGGACGCTGGTGGTTCGTGATTGTGGCGAAGATCATCTGGCCCCGCTCGTCGAATGGTCCCTTCTCAACAATCTCTGGGAGGTGACGCAGATCGTGCATGTTGCGGACAAGCAGTTGAAGGATACCGGATTTGCCGAGATCGCAGACCGTTTCGGTTGCAGCTATACCCGCCATGCGGCGCCGGACAGTGTCTGCGCCATACCGGCCGGGATCGTCGGTGTACGTGCGGTGGTGCTGGGCCGTACACCACGGCCACTGCGGACGAACTGGTTTGGCGCGCCCTGGCTCGACCGCATCGCACCCGACATGGCAGGTGACGTCCTGATCATGGAACGGTGAGGGCTCGGGCTGGAATAATGTGCTGGCAGGTCAAGCGCGAGTTGGTCTAATCAATCTGCATGTCCTCACTTTCGCGTCCCAAACTGCCTCTCTCCGTCGCACTGCCACTCTTCGTGGCAGTCGCGATGTTCCTGGTGGCAGTCGGCACGACCCAGATCGGCATCATGGCTCTGCGGTCGAGCAACGAGACGGGCCTGCGCGATCAGGCGCTGGTCTTCCTCGATGCCGTCGCCGGCAATATTGCTGCCGAGATCAGAGAGGCCGATGCCCGGCAATCCGTGCAGCGGACCCTGGCGGCGTCGCTTGAGTTTCGCACCGCGCTTCTCGAAGAAAGCATCGCGGCACGCTGGACCGACACGTCGGGCGAAACGATCACGGTGGCGCTGGCCGAGAGCGATGGAGATCTGCTCGATCAGGCTTTGAACGAGGCGCAAGCCAACAGCCCTGGCGACGTCAGTCCGCGACTGGTTCCAGACAGATCCGTTCTTCTGGTTGCACGCAGCTACGGAATGGCCGAGGGGCGCCTCTATCTCGCCGCGACCTTTGACACGCAGCCGCTTGAGGCGGCCACGGATGCCGCGTCCAATGCGGCAATCGGGATCGACATCCTGGTGGCCATCATCGCTGCGGCTGCGGCTTATGTCGTAACACGGCGTTCGCTCAAGCCACTCGATCAGTTTATCGACCGGCTGGCCGATCCGGAGGGTTCCTCGACAAACGGGGCCGACTGGCGGCGCGGCAACGAATTGCGCCAGCTGGAAGCGGCTCTGGCGATGCGCGAGCAATCGGAAGCCCAGAGGGTCACCATCCTCGAACAAATGGCGCAGCAGGAACGCGACGGTCTTCTCGCGCGCATGGCAGCCAGCATCGCGCACGAGGTGCGCAATCCGCTGGCCGGGCTGAAGAACGGCATCTCCACGCTGAAGCGCTTTGGCGACCGCGAGGATGTGCGGAAGGAAACGCTGGCATTTCTGGAGAACGGGCTCGACAGCATCGGCCGGGTGGTCGACGTCACGCTCTCCACCTATCGCCGGCGCTCCGGATCCAGAATGATCACCGCTCAGGATATTCGCGACCTCGAGATCTTGATCGCTCCGGAAGCGGGACGAGCCGGCGTCGGGCTTGCCTGGATGTTCGAGGAGCCGACTGAGTTCCGGGTGGATGTCGATGCGCTCCGGCAAATCCTGATCAATCTGATGCTGAATGCCGTTAGGGCCTCACCGCCAGGATCCACCGTCACCGTTTCTCTCACCCGCAAGGATGCCCAGACGGTTGTGCTCAGCGTCGCCGACGAGGGACCGGGGATGCCACCCGAGATCGTGGCCGCCATGATCTCGGGCCGTGTCAACGACATCCCCGTGGAGCGCAGCATCGGGATCTGGATCGTCGCCTCCCTGGTGGAGCGGATTGGAGCTGATTTGTCGATCCGCAGCGACAACACGGGAACGAATGTCCAGCTGACGCTGGCGACGGCGCTGCAGGGCGGAGCGGAGACATGACATGGTGACGGCAGGTCGCATTCTGGTGGTCGAGGACGACGCGACGCTTGGCCAGTCGCTGCAACAAAGACTTACCCTGGAAGGCTTCACCGTCAGATGGGCGCGTTCGGCGGCAGAAGCCAATGCAGCGCTCAAGGCTGGGGCACCCGACATCATTCTCTCGGATATCCGGCTGCCGGATGGCGACGGCGAGACCATCATGCGCCGGCATTTCGAACGCTTCGGATTGGTCCCGGTCATCTTCATGACGGCCTATGGCGACATAGATCAGGCCGTTCGCCTGGTGCGGGACGGCGCGGTCGATTACGTCAGCAAACCTTTCGATCTCGATCAGCTTGTCGAGACCTTGCAGGGTATCAGCCGCCGCAAGAGCAGCGGGCCACAGGTTGGGGCGGCATTTTCCGGCAGCAGCGCGATGCGCAAGATCGGCGCGACACTTTTGCGGGCAGCCGAAATCGATCTGCCGGTCCTCGTCCTCGGCGAGACGGGAACCGGCAAGGAGGTCGCGGCCCGCTATGTCCATGAGGCCGGCCCGCGCAAGAACCTGCCGTTTGTCCCGGTCAACTGCGGCGCATTGCCTGCAGAGCTTGCGGACTCGCTGCTCTTCGGCCATGAGCGCGGTTCCTTTACCGGCGCTTCGGGCATGCATCGCGGCTTTTTCGAGGAGGCAGACGAAGGCACGCTGTTTCTGGACGAGATCGGCGATCTGTCGCCCGTGCTGCAGGTGAAGTTGCTGCGCGTTCTGGAAACGCGGGAATTCCGACGGCTGGGGGGAAGCGAGACACGCAAATTCGGAGCACGTCTCGTCTGCGCCACCAACAAGGATCTCGGCGCCATGGTGGCCGAGGGCCAGTTCCGCGAGGATCTCTGGTTTCGCATCAATGTCATCGCCTGCAAGCTGCCGCCGCTCAGAGAAAGACATGAAGAGCTGTCGTCACTGCTTGAGAGCTTCGCATCTGCCGCAGCATCAAGGCTTGGGCACGGCAGCATCGTCGTTGACGCGGCAGCACATGAAGCGACCAAGCGCCACCGCTGGCCCGGAAACATCCGCGAACTGATCAACCGCGTCGACCGCGCCGTTGCCATGGGTGACGGCCGTGTCCTGTCCGAGGCTGAACTTTTCCCCGAGGGACTAGCCCTGACGGATACCAAGTCAGGCGTCGTTCAAGACACGAATGCCACACTCGCCGACGTACGCGACGCCGCCGAGCGGGCTCACATCAAGGCGGCACTGGCTCGCGCCAATGGATCGCCCAAGGAGGCTGCCGAAGCGCTTGGGGTGTCGCGAACGACATTGTGGGAAAAGATGCGACGCCTGAACATCAGCCCCGACGACATCTGAGGCGTCTAGCCTTGGTCAGGCTCCCTGGCCGTCGGAGACACACTGCCGCTGCGTGGCAGCGGCAGTGTCCTATGCGCCGAGGGCGGCCTAAAACTCTGCAGAGGCGCCGACCCAGAGAGTGCGGCCGATGACCCAGGGATTGCCGTTGGATGACTTTGCGTTGCCAAGCTCGTTGAAGAGATTGACGACCTTGAAGTTCAGGGTCATTCCATGGTCGTCCACGGATGCGAACTTGTAAGAGCCGCTCAAATCGACGGTCAGCACGGCAGCGAAAGCCTTGTCATCCCAGATGTCATGCAGCACTCCATCAATGCTCTCGTTGTCGTCGGTGTCTTCGACGCCATCATATGCGAAGTTGTAGTTGGCAGCGAGACCAAGCGTCAGCCGCTCGTCGAAGAAACTGCCGGAGAGACCGACCTGGGCGCGCAGCGGAATGTCCATGTTGCCGGTGACGGCGTTGAATCCAGCCTGCGTGTAGGATGTCCCCTTGTATGAAATCCGTTTTTCCAGATCGTCTTCGTCGACGAAGTAGCTGTCGGCTGAGACATTTTTGTCTGCCCAGGTGATCGAGGCTGCAAGAAGCGAGTTGTCCGCCGGGTTCCACGTGGCTGTCGGCAGTTCCTTCGCATATTCGGCCGTCAAGGAGTCATACGAGCCTTTGGCATTGTTGGTCAGCACATAGGACGTATTTGTGGGCGTCCGCGAGGAATACTGATCACGAGAACTACGATGCAGATAGCGAAAGCGCCATTCACCCTCGGTGAAAGGATCGGTAAAGTTGATCGCGGCAGTGAACTCGTCCGTATAAGGCGTCTTCAGATCCGCAGCATCAAGGGTGTAATAGGTTTGCGTCGGCGTCGTTGTGAAATCCCCGACGACACCTGTGGAGCTCGGCTGCCTTGAGTAGGTCGTGACGCGTGGTTGCTGGTTCCGAATTGCGTAAGAAAGATTGGCAGCGTCGTAATACCGGTTGAAACCACCGGAAATGCTGAAATCCTCCATCGGCGTTACCGTCGCAACCAGGCGCGGAGATATGTTCAGGTTGCCCTGATAGTCGTCATAGTCGAAACGGATGCCGGGGCGGAGGTTCAGCCAGTCGAAGGTCTGGTCGAGCTCCAGATAGGCGTTTGCCTGCATGATCTGCGCATGGATATCGTACGCCTTGTGGACCGTCTTGCTATACGCAAACTGTTCGCCGTAGCACTCTTCCGTCGTGTTGCAGGTAAATGTCGAAATGTTCGCGGCCCTCAAGGCCGTATAGGCTTGAGCGACGTTGTAGGTGTAGCTGACATAGTCTTCTGCCCGCCAACGGTGAGCCTCAGTGTAGCCGAACTCGTAGCCGGTCCGGAAAGTACCATTCCCGATATCGCCGGCCAGAGCCTGGGACCAGGTGTAGCTTTCCTGCCCCTGACCGCGCTCCTTGCCCATTCCGCCTTCTCGGCAAGATGTGGTGGTGGTCGAGGTCGGATCGACGCGGCACCAGTCGAGCATGCTCGATTCGAAGACCTTGGTTCTTGTCCCCGAAATGGTGCGCCAGTAGGTCGAGATCCAGTTGCGGATCGTGTTATCGCCACCGAGGTTGAGCGCGTCGGATTTTGATGCCGTGATCTTGCTGGTCAGAGAAACGTTCGAAAGCGCTACGCCACCGAGCGAAAAATCCTCGAACTCGTACAAGTTCTCCAGCTTGCCTGCATAGGTCCGGGTCGCAGTATCAATCTCAAGGACCCGGTAATCGTCTGACTCGAAATCCTGATAGTAGTCAGTGTGAATGCCTTCTAGCTTGAACAGGCCGAGATCCGTCTCCGCATTGGCCTGGAACCGGTAGAACTCGTTCTTGGATTCGGACTGCACGAGCTCGTCGCCGTAGATGTAGTTCTTCGCCTTGTTGGTCCAGGCATCCGTCACGCTGTACTGTCCGATGACAGCGATATTGTCCGTGATCGGACCGGTGACCGAGAAGGCCTTCTTCTTCTTGTAGAATTCCGGCTCACCTATGGCATTCGGATTGAGACCATCCTCTGTCGCGAGATTGTATTTGACGAGGTCATCACTCTCGTATTCCACCGAGGCCAATGCTCTCAGCCTGTCGGTTGCTGGCTGCATCAGTTCGTACTCGACAACGCCGCCCTGGAAGGCGCCGTAACGGGCCGACGCATTGCTGTCGATGACCGTTGCGGATTCAACAAAATCCGTGGGCACGAACACGGTCTGCGAATGCAAGCCGTAGATGCGATCTGCATTGTAGGCCGTATCCTCGTCAGACAGTTCACCGCGGTTGCCGGTGTTGTAAGGCTCCTCGGTCCCCGTGATCGTATTGATGCCGATGCCGTTCAGGATGAAGTTGTTCTCATAGGTTCGCCCACCCGAGATCGAGACTTCCTGCGGCTTGGTGTTGAGGATTGCCTGGCTCTCGACGCCGGCATTCTCGTTGGTATCGTTCTGGTACTGCACATTGGGCAGACCGCGCAGGAAGCTGTTGGCATCCCCGCTGCTCGTGCGAATTCCGACCTGGGTTGAATCCATCACGGTGGTGCCGGTATCGCCTGCGCTCTCGGTTCCGAGTTTCACGCCGCCGCCGGAGGACGACACCGTTATTTCCTCAAGAACGGTCGTGCCGGCAACCGCGGCTTCGTCGATCGTGCCTTCGGCAACCAGCGATGCGGTGCGGGCACCTGTCACGCGGATCTCGATGCCGGCACCGGCGGTGAGGGCGCGCAGTGCAACCAGCGGATCGGTTTCGCCGGCGACGGCCGATGAGGTCCGGCCAGAGACGAGAGCTGCGGCATAGCCGACCTGCCAGCCCGTCTGACGGGTGAAGGCCCTGAGGGCTGCATCGAGCGGCTGCGCAGGGATGGAGATTGCCCGGGGACCGTTCGTCGTCGGACTTGTCCCGGCATCCTGCGCTCGAACCTCAAATACACCGGCCGAAGCCGAAACCAGTGCCGTGGACACCATGAACATGGCAAGCCTGCGCTTGCCGACCGATACTCTACGCTCTGCCATCTTGATCCCGGGCCGGAAGCCCTTGTCACCCTGTTGTCACCCCGCCGCCGCGCATCATGCGCGGCGGCTCTGATGGGGATGACGTGTCAGCCCGGCCGGTCTCACAAAAAAACTTGAGACTTTAGCGAATGAATAAGATTCCGCCCGGCAATCGCTCGATGCGCGCCCCTGCGGCGGTGGCCACGCTATCGAGTGCGGCATCTGCCTCGGCAATGCGGAAGCTGCCGCTGACGGGGGTTTCAAGGGCGGCGGCCGGCAGAGTGACGATGGTGAGATCCGTATGGCGTCCGATCTCGACGAGGGCGTCACGCAAGGGAATGGCGGAAAGCTGGATCCAGCCTTCGCGCCAGGCAAGCCGGCTTTCATCGTCTCCCTGAGGAAGGAATGCGATCCGTGTGCGATCGACGGCCGCCGTCTGGCCTGGCGTCATGGCAACCGGGCTCGATTGCTCGCCATCGCGGGTCAAGACGACGCGACCGCTTTCCAGATGCACGACGTCTTCTGCATCACCACGCGCCACATCAAAAGCCGTGCCCGTCACCGTCACGGTGCCATAGGCCCCTGTCACGCTGAACGGCCGGGCAGCGTCATGCGCCACCTCAAAATAGGCCTCACCCTCGAGAAGCCGCACGGCCCGCCTGCCATCTTCGAAATCGAGGCGGACTGCCGTCTGGCTGTTCATCTGCATGCGGGAGCCGTCGGGCAGATCGACCGCGACGATCTCGCCGGCAGCGGTCCGATAGTCGGCCTGCAAACCGAGGAGCCAGTCGCTTCCATGCAGCGGCACGACGATGGCGGCGGTGATCGAGGCTGCGAGCGCGAGCGACAGACGCGGAGAGCGCCGGGTGATAGCCGGCGAGTGTCTGATGGCCTCGACCGGCAGCAGCGATGCCGTCGCCGTCTGGGCGGAAGCCACGGTCAATGCGGGACATTCATAGAGCGCGAGCACCCGCGCCAAAGCTGCGCCCCTGTCCGCACCTTCGGCCAGCCAGGCATCGAGCGCATCCTGATCGACCTCCCCCGCCTGACGCTTCAACACCCATTCGAGCGCCTGGTCTATTATCGGGTCCGGATGCCGATAGCGCGCTTGATCCTCATTGTCAGTCACTGCGTGCATGACGGTCTTCCGCTGAAATGGTGCATGTTAATAGATGACGTTTCAAATCAGTTCTCCTCCCAAAAATTGCAGATTCGCGCCCGTGCACGCGGCTCATCGCTCCATCTTCTCCCGGATTTCCATGAGGACGGCCATGGCCATCTTCATGTCGTTGAACACGGTGTTTGGCGACACACCCAGCCTTCTGGCGATCTCGGGATAGGCAAGGCCTTCCAGCCGGTTGAGGCACCAGGCCGAACGGGCGCGCGGTGGAAGCGTCAGCAGCGCACGATTGAAGGCCTTGACCAGGTCGCGCTGGATGGCCTGATCTTCGATGCTCGGCTGGGGATCGGCGACAACGACGGTATCGGCCGCCTGGAATTCCCGCTCCTCATGCAGGGCCCGCACCTTGCGCCGGCGAAGATGATCGAGGGCGAGATTGCGAGCAGTCTGCCAGAGAAAGGCCTCGATATTGCCAGGCGTGCCCTGGTCGAGCGCCCGACGCGCTCTCAGATAGGCGTCGTGCGTCAACTCCTCGGCCTCGGCCGCATCGCGCACGATCCGCAGGATCGCCCGGTAGAGCGACTGCCGCATGCCGAGAAACGCGTCGTCCAGCCTCTGCGTATCGCCGGTCATGATGATCCCTTGCCGAAGGACACGAGCGACCACGCCAGCCTCAGCCAAGCGCGCAATGGCTCCGCCAGGGCCGGCATCTCCGTCATTCGACCTCGCGTTCCGGCCTGGCGACCGCGCCAAGCGGCAGTTTGGTCAGGACGGCGATATTTTCAGTGCGGAATATATGCTTCGCATGAGCGACAAGCCTTTGCGCCGTGACCCGCTCGCCAAGCCCTTGCATGCGCCGCAAATATCCGGCATCGCCATAGCGGCGATGGCTGAGAGCAAGGCGGCGCAGCCAGGTGTTGGGATCGGTCAGACGACTTCCTTCAGCAAAGGCGATGTCCGAGCGGATCTTCTCCACATCCGCCTGTCTGGCAATCTCCGGCATGCGATCGAGTACGGCAAATGCGGCTTGCGTCAGTTCCTCCGTGCGTTCCGGCGCGCAGTAAAAGGCGAGCGTGCCGAGAACACGGTCCTGGTCGGGATCGGCCTCCAGCTCGAATTCGAGGCTGTAGATGCCACCGAGAACATTGCGCAGTTCCTTCTTCAGGTTCTGCTGGGCAATCGGCGTCAGCGTTGAGATGACGAAGCTTGCCTCCGGCGTCCAGTCGAGCCCGGCGAAGAAGGAAATCTCGACACGTGCGCGATCGTCGGAGAAGACTTCGACCTGTGCCGCATGCCGCCCGGCCCTTTGCAGGGCAACCTGCGTCTTCATCGAGGCCGCACGCGGGACGGCGCCGATCACGGAGGCGAAGCTGTCGCGGATCTCAGAGCCGGGCTCGGGGCCGACGGCATACCAGGTCACCGTTTGTTGAAAGTGGGTGCGGGCGATGTGGCTCAACTCTTCCGCATCCACCTGCCTCAGGTCCTGCAACGTATCGACCGCACCTGCTTCGCCGTAAAGCAGTTTGGTGCGCTGTGCGGCAAGCTCATCCGGCCGTTGGTCGTTCATCTGCGCATGCAGGGCCTCGACGGCTTCCGGCCTTACGCCGCCGAAAGCAATATTTGCGGCATAGGCCTCAAGGCGGGCCGGGAGATCGGCCGGGGCCGCAGCGATGCCAGCGTCGAGATCGCCTTCCTTGAGCGCGATGCTCCACTGCTGCGTATGCTCCTTTGCCCAGAGATCGTGTTCGGACTGGCTCCAGAAGGTGAAGCCACTCTGATCAAAAAGCTGGACCGCCGCCTGGGAGGCCGAGCTTGGAAAAAGGCTGTTGAGGTATCCCGGGCGCGATTGGCCCGAGAGATAAACCTTGCCATCCGGCGTATCCCGCACCAGCCAGACCACCACGTCCCCGTTTGACAGCGTCCATTCGATGACATCGGGATTTCCGGAGCGGCGCTCGGCGGAGATGCGGCCCGATCTGGCTACCTGTCGATCGGCTGGCCATACGGGTGCGGCGGTCGCAATCTCAGGTTCTGGTGTCCGTGGCTGGCGTGGCGGAAGGTCAGCCATGGCCGCCCAGCGCGCGCGTTCCGCTTCCACGGTGGCAACCGTCGGCAGCGTCACCGAAACGCCGCCCGGCACCTGGTAGAACAGGACCTGATCCTCGGCTGCCAGCATCTCCCGCAGGCGCTTATTGAGACCCTCGAACGTGATGCGATCGAGGAGAGCGGCCGTGCGGGTCGTGCGGGTTGCGGGATCATCGACGACCGAGCCGGTCAGAACCGCAGAGGCGATCCGGTCCTCCCATTCCGCATAGGTTCGGTTCTCGGCTGCTTTTCTGTTGTTCTCGTTGATGGCGCGGGCGCGCATCATCAGGCTTTCAAACCCGTCGCGCGCCACACCGTCACGCCGCAGCCGTTCGAGTGTTTCCATCAGCACAGGTATAGCTGCTGCGTGGTTGTCGGTGCGGGCGTTGAACGCGAGGATCAGCCGCTCCTCGGTCGTTTCCTGCGCCGCAAAGCCAAGGCTGTCAGTGACCGTCGCATGATGCGGTGCCTCCGCCTGCACCGCGTCGCGGATCAACCGCGTCAGGAAATACTGCTGCAGATAGGCGATCTGTCCCGCATCCGTCAGCCGGTTCGGCATGGGCAGCCGCAGGGCATAGGTTACCTGCGAACTCGAGCCCTGCTCGTCCTGCACCAGGTTGACGTTGAGACCCTGCTTCAGGGGCAAAATACGGTAGTCGCGCTCCGGTGCGGGCAGCCTCGGTGCAGGACCGAAAGCCCTCTCAATGGCATCACGTGCTGCTTCCTTGTCAATGCGGCCGGAGACGATCAGCGTCATGTTGGAGGCGCGATAGAAGCTTTCATAAAAGCTGCGGATCTCCTCGATCGAGGTGCGCGATATGCCGGCATGGGTGCCGATTGTCGGCCGGTCTACGTAACGCGACCCCGTGCGCAGGGCGGCCTTCTTCAGGCGGCTCACCCGGTCGGCGACGCTTACCGTCTGGCGCAGTTCCTCAAGGATGACGAAGCGTTCCTTCTCCCAGTCTTCCACCTCCAGTGCCGGCTTCATCACCAGATCGGCCATGAACTGCAGCGATCCCGCAAGATCAAGCGCGTCATCAGGGCGTGTGCGCAGCATGAACTGTGTCTCCGCCTCCCGCGTCACCGCATTAATCTCGACGCCGGTTCGCCAGCCGAGCGCCTCGATCTCCTCGTGCATGGAGCGTCCACGAGCCTCGTTCCTCTGGAAAACCATATGTTCGAGGATATGGGCAATGCCGCTCGGCACCGGCTCGTCCACCGAACCGGCATGCACGATCAGGCGGATATTGAAGGGGTCCGCCTCCTTGCCGCTGTCATGGAGGAAGTAGCGCAGGCCGTTGTCGAGCGTCCCGGTCGCAATGCGCGGGTCCCAACCGGGGTCTTGTGCGGCCGAAGGGCCAGAAAGGCAAAACAGCGAGAGGACCGCAATGAAGATCAGGCGCATGTGAAGTTCCAAACAAGGGGGATCGGATCGTCGCAAGACGCGACCGCCTCCAAAAGATGAATGGAACTATCAACTATAACAATTGATCACAAGTGCTGTGTTCGGAGCTTCCCAAGGGGGCATTCGATGGAAACAGCGGAGCCCGCCCCCCTCCGCAAGGGTCAGGGTTGATCTTGCGGCGGATTGGCCGAAGGAACGGACGTATTGCCTTCGGTGCGGTCGCGGTGCAGCGCCGCTCTCGCCAGCAGGATGAGAGTGACCGGGGTCGTCAGCGTGACGAAGACACCGATGAGGATCTCGTGCAGGACGGCGCGCGAGCCGACGATCGAGAAATAGAGGATCGAGGCCAGCATGATCGCACCGGTGCCCCAACTCGTGCCGAGGGTTGGCGCGTGGATCCGCTGATAGAAGGTTGGCAGGCGCAAAAGCCCGATGGCACCGAGCAGCGTCAGGCCCGAGCCGAGCAGAAGCAGCACGGACACGCCGATGACGACCCAGAGCGGAAGATCGGCGACTGGCATGGTCATTCGATTACCTCACCGCGCATGAGGAACTTGGCCAGCGCCACGGTTGCCACGAAACCCAACAGGCTGATCACCAGTGCCGCCTCGAAATAGACCGTGCGGCCACTGCCGATCCCGAAGGTAACAAGCATCAGCATGGCGATCACATAACATGCATCGAGGGCGAGGATGCGGTCCTGGGCACGTGGGCCGATGAAGATGCGTACGGCCGCGATAATCAGGGCGAGCCCGAGCAGCACCTTGGCAATCGAGACGGCGGTGAAAAGAATGATGGCGCTCATTCGATAATCTCCAGCAACAGGCGTTCGTAGCGATGCTTGATGTTAGCGACCCACTGCTCCTCGTCGATCAGGTCGAGAACGTGGATCAGGACGGTCTTCCGGCGCTCGTCATAGGCGAGCCAGGCAGAGCCCGGCGTGCTGGTCAGGATGACGGCCATGATGGCAAGGGCGGTGGGGTGCTCGATTTCGAGCGGCACCGTGATGAAGCCCGATGTCTGTTTTCGGCGCTTGCCGCTGAGCATCAGCAGGGCGACGGCAGCATTCGAGCGGATGATGTCGACGAAGACGATCAGGAAGAGCTTGGGCAGCAGATACCACTTCTTTATCTTCGGCTTGTCGGGTCTGAGCGATGCCATGGCCCAACCGCCGAAGATCGCCACGACAGAACCAAGGACCAGATGTCCGAGGGTAAAGTCATTGAGCAGCAGCCACATTAGAAGCAGCGCCAGGCTGAGAAGTGGATGAGGGATCATGGCGCGCTCCCTCCCTCACCTGCTGTCGTGCCGGAAGAGCTTTGATCCTTCACCACATGGGCATTGCGCACAGCATCCACATAGGCGGACGGGTTGGAGAGTGTCCGGATCGTCGTGTCCATATAGGTCATCGCCGGTCCTGCCTTCACGGTCAGGCCGAGCGTGAGCGAGAGCATCACGGGAACGAGTTCCACCACGAGCACCCGCGGCACGGCCCCTTCGATCGATCCCCAGAAGGTGCGTATGCCCGCACGGGTCATGGAGATCAGGGCCGCGACTCCTGAGAGAATGACCAGCACGATCAGGGTCCAGACGGCAAGATCGGGCGTCGTCCCGATCGAGCCCGTGCCCATCATGGCGGACAGCATGGCGAACTTGGCGATGAAGCCCGACAGCGGCGGCAGGCCGGCAAGCAAAATGCCGCAGGCCGCAAAGCAGATGCCGAGGATAGCCATGGTCCCGGGCATGGTCGTGCCCTCGCCGTCCTCCATGTCCGCCTCCTCGCCGTCGCCATAGGCCTCCATGGTGACGGCAAGGACGTTGGCGCCCGCATCCTGTCCGCGCTCCACCAGTTCGATCAGCATGAAAAAGGCGCTGATCGTCAGGGTGGAACTCACGAGATAAAGCAGGGCACCGGAGGAGACGACACCGTCATTGATGCCGAGCACCATCAAAAGCGTGCCGGAGGAAACGAGGACCGAATAGCCGGCGAGACGCCCCAGAGCCTGGGATGCGAGAACGCCGATGGTTCCGAAGACGAGCGTCGCCATGCCGCCGAGCAGCAGGACCTCCGCCCCGAAGCCGGCCGATGGACCATCACCGAACAGCAGCATGGTCAGGCGCAGGATGACGTAGATGCCGACCTTGCTGAGGATGGCGAACATGCCCGCCACCGGGGCTGAAGCCGCGCTGTAAGCGGACGGCAGCCAGAAACAGAGCGGCCACATGCCGACCTTGATCAGGAAGGCGACGCCGAGCACAGCAGCGCCAGCCTCCATCAGGATCAGGCGATCCGGCTCCATGTCCGGCATGCGCAGGGCAAGGTCGGCCATGTTCAGCGTGCCGGCGGTTCCATAGACAAGGCTGACCCCGATCAGGAAGAAGAGCGCTGCGACAAGGTTGACGGCGATGTAGTGGAGCCCGGACTTGACGCGCAGCGTGCCCGTGCCGTGCAACAGCAACCCATAGGAGGCGGCCAGCATGACTTCGAAGAAGACGAAGAGATTGAAGAGGTCCCCGGTCAGCAGCGCGCCGTTGACGCCAACCAGCAGAAGCTGGAACAGGGTGTGGAAATGGGCTCCGACGGCGTGCCACCTGGCCATGGAGAAGACCAGTGCGGCGATGGCGAGGACAGCGGTCAACAACAGCATCATCGCCGAAAGCCCGTCAATGACGAGCACGACGCCGAAGGGGGCCGCCCAATTTCCGAGCAGATAGACGTTTTCGAAACTGTTCGGTCCGCTCTCGACAATGAAGAGAACGAGGGCGTTCGCGAGCAGCAGAACCGTCGCCGTCAGGCTGACCAGCGCCTTGGTCGTCCTGTTGCGTTCGTCGATGAACAGTAGGATCGCTGCCGTCATCATCGGCAAGAGGATCGGCGTGACGATGAGATGGTGGCTCCAGTCGATCACGGCTTCTCGTTCCTCCCGTCGACATGGTCGTTGCCGGTCAGTCCGCGAGCGGCGAGCAGCACGACAAGGAAGAGAGCCGTGGTGGCAAAGCCGATGACGATGGCGGTCAGCACCAGGGCCTGGGGCACGGGGTCGCTCAGCGTCGTCGACACCACGCCGTTCTCCAGGATAGGCGGCATGTTGCTCTTCACCCCGCCAACGCCGAAGATGAAGAGGTTCACTGCGTAGGACAGCAGCGACAGTCCAATGATCACCTGATAGGTCCGCGGACGCAGGATGAGCCAGACACCACAGGTGGTCATCAGTCCGATGGCGAGCGACAGGATGAGTTCCATCAGCGCTTCTCCCCCTTGGCTTCAAGTGCCCTCAGGCGGTTGATGCGGATCGACTGGTGGGCAAGCGCCGTCAGGATCAGCACGGTCGCGCCGACCACCAGCGAAAAGACCCCGAGATCAAAGAGAAGCGCGGAGGCCGCCGGCACCTGGCCGATCAGGGGGATTTCCAGATAGCGGAAATGCGAGGTAAGGAAGGGATAACCGAGGAGCCATGCCCCGATCCCCGTTGCCGATGCAGTGAGGATGCCGGCTCCCATCCAGCGCAACGGCAGGATGCGGATGCGATCTTCCGCCCAGCGCGTGCCGCCCGCCAGATATTGCAGCAGGAAGGCGATCGACAGGGTGAGGCCGGCCGAGAAGCCGCCGCCGGGCATGTCGTGACCGCGCATGAAGAGATAGACGGAAAGCGTGATAATGACCGGAAACAGCCACTGCATCAGCACCGAAGGCACGAGCAGATAGTCGCGCATCATGTCGCCCGGCGACCGTTCCGGCTGGTCTGCATCGAAGCGGTTTTGGCGTACCTGCTGTTCCGGCAGTTCCATGCTGTCATCAGCCGGACGGAAACGGCGCAGCAGGCCATAGACGGTCAGGCCGACGATGCCGAGGACGGCGATTTCACCGAAGGTGTCGAAGGCGCGGAAGTCAACGAGGATGACGTTGACGACATTGCGTCCGCCGCCTTCCGTATAGGCGTTCTCAAGGAAGTAGGTGGCAATCGCATCCGGCACCGGCATGGTCATCACCGTGAAGGCAACGACCGACATGCCAATGCCGCAGGCGATCGCCAGTGAAAGATCGCGGAAACGCCGGAACCGGCTTTTCAGGGTCATGACCTCGCCTCGGTCGGGGCTGCGCTTCGGCAACCAGCGCAAGCCGAGAAGGATCAGGACCGTTGTGACGATCTCCACCAGCAACTGGGTGATCGCAAGGTCAGGCGCGGATAGCCAGACGAAGGTCATGCAGACGATCAGCCCCACCCCGCCGAGCATGATGAGGGCTGCCAGACGATGGTACTTGGCAGAAACCGCGGCGCCGATGGCGAGCGCCATGCCGACCAGCCAGAGAAGGCCAAAAGCCGGATCGATGGCGGAAAAGACGATCGGCCTGCGTTCGAAACCCGAGAAATAGAGTGGCAGGGCTGCCGCGACGAAGCCGCTGACCACGATCCAGCGGAGCTGCGGCTGCAGATTGCGGGTGCCGAGCCGGCTTTCCGCGAGGCGCGCCCAGCGCCACGAGACGGTGACCAGGACCCGTTCGAAAAGGCGCTGGCCACGCAGACGACGGAGATAGGGCGGCCCATCCTCGCAACGTGACAGGTAGTCCCGCATCACCACATAGAGACCGATGCCGCCGAGAAGGGCGATCAGGCTCATGAGCAGCGGCACGTTGATGCCGTGCCAGACGCTGAGGCTGTATTCTCCGGGGTCTGGTCACCCAGCACACTCTCAACGGCCGTCTGCAGGAACGGGCCGATGGAAATCGCGGGCACGATGCCGACGATGAGGCAGACCACCACGAGGATCTCGATGGGAACGCGCATCCAGCGCGGCGGCTCATGCGGGGTCTTTATGGGCAAGTCCTTCGGCAGCGGGCCGAAGAAGACCGTGTGGATGAAGCGAAGCGAGTAGACGACGCTGAAGAGGCCAGCCAGCGTTGCGACATAGGGCAGGATCACATCGAGCCAGGAATCCGCGTGGGTCTCGACAGCTTCGGCAAAGAACATTTCCTTCGACAGGAAGCCATTGAGAAGGGGCACGCCGGCCATGGCGGCGCTGGCGACCATGGCGAGCGTGGCCGTTGCCGGCATGAAGCGATAGAGGCCGCTCAGCCGCTGCATGTCACGCGTGCCCGTCTCGTGATCGATGATCCCGGCCGCCATGAAGAGGGAGGCCTTGAAGGTTGCGTGGTTGAGCATGTGGAAGATCGCCGCCACCGTCGACAACGGACTTCCGAGGCTGAGGAGCGTCGTGATCAGGCCGAGATGGCTGATCGTCGAATAGGCGAGCAAACCCTTGAGATCACGCTGGAACATCGCCAGGAAGGCGCCGAGCAGCATGGTCGAGATGCCTGCAAGGCCGACGAGAATGAACCATTCATAGGTCCCTGACAGCACCGGCCAGAAGCGCACCAGCAGGAAGACACCCGCCTTCACCATGGTCGCGGAATGCAGGAAGGCGGAGACCGGCGTCGGGGCTGCCATCGCATTGGGCAGCCAGAAATGGAACGGGAACTGGGCGCTCTTGGTCAAGGCACCGAGCAGGATGAAGATCAGCGTCGGCAGATAGAGCGGATGTTCGCGCACCAGCTGGCCTGAAGCCAGGATCTTGTCGAGATCGTAGCTGCCGACGATCTTGCCGAGGAGGAGCATGCCGATCAGCAGGCAGAAACCGCCGATACCGGTGATCGTCAGTGCCATGCGCGCCCCGTCGCGGGCTGCGGCATTCGTGTGCCAGTAACTGATCAGCAGGAAGGAGAAGATGCTGGTCAGTTCCCAGAAGATCGAGAGCAGGATGACATTGCCCGAGACGATGATGCCGAGCATCGCCCCCATGAAGGCCAGCAGGAAGGAGAAGAAGCGCGGGATGGGGTCATCCTTGCCCATGTAGTAGCGGGCATAGAGGATGACGAGAAAGCCGATCGACGTGACCAGCATGGAGAAGATCCAGGCGAAGCCATCAAGCCGCAGGGAGAAATTTAGCCCGACTTGCGGCAGCCACTCGGCCGTGAACCGCAGAACGCCGTTCTGCATCACGAACGGGTAGGCCGAAGCCGTCAGGATCAGGGTCAGGAGCGTCGTTGCCCCTGCAACGAAGACCGGAAGATCACGGGACGTCGTGTTGAGGATGAAAGCCGAGCCAAGACTGCCGAGGAACGGAAGAACCAGCAGCAGAAGCAAAAGACTCGAAGCGTCCAGCGTTATCCCAAATCCATATCCCCCGAAGAAATCTGCTCGGGTGACACAAAGCGCAGACTGGAAAACCCGCTGCAGTCACCCTAAATGGTCAATATCCACTTATATGGTCAGTTATGAACATGGTTCAATCCGCTCAGGACACTGTTTTTTCACCTGCTCTCTGTCGTGCGGCCCGTGGGTATCTGGACTGGACGCAGGAGGAACTGGCGTTGCAGTCGCTTGTCTCCCGCAGCACCATCCGCGACTACGAAGGCCAGCGCCATGGTGCGCACCGATCGACCGAGGCGCAGCTCAAACTGGCCTTCGAGAAGGCAGGTCTGCGCTTCACCAACGACAATGGTTTTCCGGGCATCTTCTGCTCTTCTCCGCGGGAAGGCTAGTTGAGGCGGGCTCGAAACGTGCCCGCCTCGAGCTTTTATCACGCGGGCTGTTCCTGCAGCGGCTCCCGATTGCGGATCTTTCTGCGGTTTCGCCAGTCCCCGAGGAAGAGCAGGATCGGCGCGGCAATGAACACCGAAGACGACGCCGCGATAAAGATCCCGAAGACCATCGGCACGGCAAAGCTCTCGACCGCACTGCCACCCCAGACTGCCATAGGCAGCATGGCGAGGAAGGCTGTGGCGGAGGTGTAGAGGCTTCGGGCCAGCGTCTCGTTGATCGAAAGATTGATCAGGTCTCGGAACGGCATTGCCTTGTAGAGACGCATGTTCTCACGCATTCGGTCATAGACCACCACCTTGTCGTTGACGGAGTAGCCGACCAGCGTCAGCAATGCCGCGATCGCCGTCAGATTGAAGTCGAGCCCTGTGAGAGCGAAAAAGCCGATCGTCTTGGTCACGTCGAGGATCAGGGTCGCGATCGCACCGACGGCGAACGGCCAGTCGAAGCGCACCCAGATGTAGACGAGCATCGCCAGCGACGCGAGGATGACCGACGTCAGTCCTGCCGCTGCCAGTTCGCCGCTGACCTTGGGGCCAACCACCTCGGTCCGCTCGATCCTGGCCGAGGTGTCGATCGCCTGGATCGCCTCGCGGACCTTTGTGACCGCGTCGGTCTGGGCCTGCTCTCCCCCCGGCTGCCGCTCGAGGCGCAGCATGACGTGATTGCTGTCACCGAACTCCTGCAAGGCGACTTCCCCGAGGTTCAATCCCTCGATCCCGGAGCGGAGACGACCTAGATCGGCGGGCCCGGTTGTCGACAGTTCAAGTTGGATGCCGCCCTTGAAATCGACGCCGTAGTTGAGGCCGGGCGTGATGAACAGGATGATCGACGAGATCGACAGGAATGCCGAAACACCGATACCGAACAGGCGCGCCTTCATGAAGTCGATCCTGGTGCCGTCCTTGATCAGCTTGAACGGCAACAGCGGCTTGATCGTGATCGTCTTCAGTTTCCAGCGGCGAGCGATGGCAGTCATGGCAACACGGACGACGGAGACGGCGGTGAACATCGAGATTGCGATGCCGAGGCCCATGGTGACGGCAAAGCCCCGCACCGGACCCGAGCCGAACCAGAACAGGAGCACGGTTGCGATCAGGGCCGTGACATTGCTGTCGATGATCGTCGAATAGGCCTTGGCGAAGCCCTGGTCGATGGCCGCGAAGGCCCCTCGCCCCTTGGCCGCCTCCTCGCGGATGCGTTCGTTGATCAAGACGTTCGCGTCGACCGCAAGACCGATGCCGAGCACGATCCCGGCGATACCGGGCAAGGTGAGCGTCGCCCCCACGATAGTCAGCCCTGCAAAGGTGAGGATGACGTTCAGGGTCAGAGCGAGCACGGCCAGCAGGCCCCAGGCGCCGTAGAGCGCGACGATGAAGGCAACGACCAGGCCGAAACCGGCAAGACCCGATACGATGCCCATTTCGATCGCGTCGCCACCGAGGTCGGCGCCGACGGTGCGTTCTTCGATAACGGTGAGCTTGGCGGGGAGCGCACCGGCGCGCAAGAGTGCCGCGAGCGTATTGGCCTCATCGACCGAAAAGTCCCCGGAGATCTGTCCCGCTCCACCTGTGATCGGCTCAAGGATGACCGGCGCGCTCAGGACCTTGTCGTCGAGCACGATGGCGAAGGGACGGCCGACATTGTCGCTCGTGATGCGGGCAAAGCGTTCCGCGCCGACGCCATCGAAGCGGAATGACACCACCGGCTGGCCGCCCTGCTGGTCGAACTGGACGCGCGCATCGGTAAGCCTGTCACCGGCCAGCAGCACCGTTGCCTGCACCGGATAGCTGCGACCTTCGTCATCCCTCAGCGTCTCGACGCCGGCGGCACCCGGCTCGCCGAGCAGATGAAAGCTCATCTTCGCGGTCGTGCCGAGAAGCGCCCGCAGCCGTGACGGATCCTGCTCTCCCGGAAGCTGGACGAGAACACGGTCGCCACCGACACGCTGGATGGTGGGTTCGGCCACGCCGACCTGATCGACACGCTGGCGGATGACTTCGAGGCTCTGGTCGACGGCATGGCCGAGGCGCGCCGTGATACCCTGTTCGGTTGGCGCCATGCGCACCGTGTCGCCGCCGGTTGTGAAGACATCAAGCTCCGGCAGGCCGGTTCCGGTCACTGTGATGGCAGGGTTGTTGAGCACCGAAAGCGCCTGTCTTGCCGCAGCAAGCTGGGCGGGGTCGGCCAGCGTGGCAGCAAGGGCATCGCCGTCACGGCGGATGCCGCGCGTCTGGATCCGGGCTTCGAGCAAGGCGGTACGCGCTTCCTGGGTGAGGCTCTGAAGCCATTCATCGACCATGGCAGGACGATCCACCTCCAGAACGAGATGGGATCCGCCGCGCAGATCGAGGCCGAGAGAGACGCGCTCATGGGGCATGAAGGAAGGAAAGCGGGACAGAGTTGCGTCGGAGAGCACGTTTGGCAGAGCCACGAGCAGGCCGAGCACGATGACGAGCATATAGCCCATCACCTTGGCGATAGAGTTCTTCATCTGATAATCCAGCATTCTGCGACCGCTGCTTGACGAGCAGTGGCGCAAGCGGTTCGAGCCATCACGGAGATGGCGGCAAAACGGTCAGGCGAGGGGCTGGATCGTCGGGGGTGCGCGCGACCGATAGGCCAGCGGCGAATGAAAGAGAGCGCGGTCGGAAAGGATCCGTTGGGCCAGATCACCGTGCCGGCGTGTCCAGACGGCGTGGATCTCCGGGGCAACAAAGCCATCACCCGCTTCGCCCGGCCTCAGCTTCGGTCGCGAGGACCGTTCGGATGCGCTGAGATAGCGGGTGTCACTGGTGGCGCCGGCAACCAGTTGTCCGGCATCCGAGCTGGTCAGGACGCTTGCGCTGGAAGATCAGTGGTGAAGACGACCAAAAGCATCGCCGCCGAACACCAGGAGCAGCGAGGCAAACAGACTTGCAATGACGGCTTTCAGGTGCGCGCGCTGCCGAAGCGGCGTGTGATGCCTCAAGTCTTGATCGTCCATGACCATCCTTCCGAGGACGGATGTGGCACATCCGAAAGCACTTTTCCAACCAGCAAGCTCGAGCCTCCTCTATTGTCGGACCGCTCGCCACCAGCCGGCGTTCGGGTCGATGGACCGCGCTTTTACGTGCATGTGATCGAAATGCAGGTCATCTGGCCTTTGCGAAAGTGGTGGCGAGCGATCGAGAAGGCGAGCCTTGTGCCGCGCAGATCCCTCTCCGCCCACGTTTTCAATAGCATCCGATCGCGATCTTTGATTGTACACAGCTCCGGACAACCGACTGTCACAATTTCGTTGCAGGTTCATATGTTTTCGTTTTGAATGCGGGACGCTTCAAACGAAGCGCGCTCACGCAGATCTGGGAGGATCTGACGTAGGGCAAGTCTTGGCCAGCCTGTCGCTTGGCCAAGTGGAACATCAGGGAGGCACCATGTCCACGAAACGTTTCGCTGCATCCGCGGCGACCCTCGCCCTTTCGCTTTCTTTCGGCTCTTCTGCCTTTGCTGCCACGGAACTGCAGTGGTGGCATGCCATGACCGGCGCCAATAACGAAGTTGTCGACCAACTGGCCAAGGAATTCAACGAGAGCCAGAGCGATTACAAGATCATGCCCGTCTTCAAGGGCACCTATCCGGAAACGCTGAATGCCGGCATCGCCGCATTCCGCTCCAAGCAGCCACCGGCTATCATTCAGGTCTTCGACGCTGGCTCGGGCGTCATGATGGGCGCTGAAGGCGCTGTCGTTCCGGTTGCTGAAGTGCTGCAGAAGGGTGGCTTCGAGTTCAACAAGTCCGACTATCTGGCCGGCATCGTTGCCTACTATTCGAAGCCTGACGGCACCATGCTGTCCTTCCCCTACAATTCGTCCTCGCCAGTTCTCTACTACAACAAGGATACCTTCACGAAGGCCGGCCTTGACGCAGAAAACCCGCCGAAGACCTGGCCGGAAGTCTTCGAAGCCGCACGCAAGATCAAGGACAGCGGCGCGGCTCCATGCGGCATGACGTCGACCTGGCTGACCTGGATCCAGACCGAGAACTTCGCCGCCTGGAACAACGTGTCCTACGGCACCAATGAAAACGGTCTTGCCGGCGGCACCGTCGAACTGAAGGTCAATTCTGATCTCTACGTCCAGCACTTCCAGTCGATCGCCGATCTGGCCAAGGATGGCGCGTTCCGCTACGGCGGCCGCACCTCGGAGGCCAAGCAGCTGTTCCTTTCCGGCGAATGCGCGATCATGACCGAGTCCTCCGGCGGCCTTGGCGACATCGTCAAGTCG
This sequence comes from Agrobacterium sp. MA01, assembly GCF_009650195.1. Classification (NCBI taxonomy): domain Bacteria; kingdom Pseudomonadati; phylum Pseudomonadota; class Alphaproteobacteria; order Hyphomicrobiales; family Rhizobiaceae; genus Agrobacterium; species Agrobacterium sp. MA01. The sequence goes on along the minus strand of NZ_CP045854.1, from coordinate 429,924 downwards.
GGCATGAACTACGGTATCGGCCAGCTTCCCTACTACGAAGGCAATGGCCCGCAGAACACCATTCCGGGCGGCGCCAGCCTCTGGGTCTTCGGCGGCAAGAGCGATGAAGAATACAAGGGCATCGCCCAGTTCTTCAACTTCCTGTCGCAGACGGAAATCCAGGCACGCCTGCACCAGGTTTCCGGCTATCTTCCGGTGACCAATGCGGCTTATGAAGCGACCAAGTCCTCGGGCTTCTACGAGAAGAACCCGGCGCGCGAAACGCCGATCCTGCAGATGACCGGCAAGGCTCCGACCGAAAACTCCAAGGGCGTGCGTCTGCCGAACCTGCCGCAGGTTCGCGACATCATGAACGAAGAGTTCGAAGCCATGCTGGCCGGCTCGCAGGATGCCAAGACGACGCTCGACAAGATCGTCGAGCGTGGCAATGCAGCCATCGCTTCCGTTTCCAGCAACTGATCTGACCGAATGACGACACTGCCCGCATCGCAAGGTGCGGGCAGTGCTTTTTCCATGGCCGGCTGAGGAGCATCGCCTTGCACACGGTTCACTTCCCGAACAAAATCCTGCCCTATCTGCTGTTGGCGCCCCAGATCATCCTGACGCTGGTCTTCTTCTTCTGGCCCGCAAGCCAGGCGATCTACCAGTCCATGCTGAGGGAAGATCCGTTCGGGCTCAAAAGCACCTTCGTGGGCTTCGCCAATTTCTCCAACATTCTGTCGGATCCGAATTACCTGCACGCGTTTCAGGTGACGATCGTGTTCAGCGCGCTGACGGCTCTCGTCTCGATGGCGGTCGCGCTGCTTCTGGCCACGGCGGCCGACAAGGTGGTCCGTGGTCAGACCTTCTACCGCACGCTGCTGATCTGGCCCTATGCCGTCGCCCCTGCCGTTGCCGGCATGCTGTGGCTCTTCATGTTCAACCCGGCCATGGGAACGCTTGCCTATCTCTTGCGCTCCACAGGCTTTGATTGGGATCCGCTTCTGAAGGGCGACCAGGCCATGGCGCTCATCGTCTTCGCCGCCGCCTGGAAGCAGATCAGCTACAATTTCCTCTTCTTCGTTGCAGGCCTTCAGGCGATCCCGAAGTCGCTGATCGAAGCGGCCGCCATCGACGGGGCCCGTGGCAGCCGACGGTTCTGGACCATCATCTTCCCGCTTCTGGCGCCGACGACCTTCTTCCTGCTGGTGGTCAACACCGTCTACGCCTTCTTCGACACCTTCGGCATCATCCATGCCGTCACCGGTGGCGGCCCGGCCAAGGCGACAGAAACGCTGGTTTACAAGGTTTACAACGACGGCTTCGTCAACCTGAACCTCGGCTCATCCGCAGCGCAGTCCGTCATCCTGATGATCATCGTGATCGGCCTGACTGCCTTCCAGTTCCGCTTCGTCGAGAAGCGGGTTCATTATGGCTGAGGACCGGACATGATTGAAAAACGCCCCATCGCCAATCTGATTGGCCACCTGATCCTCGTCATCGGCATCATCGTCGTTGCCTTTCCGATCTACTACACCTTCATCGCGTCCTCGATGAGCTCGCAGGATATCATCCGGCCGCCCATGTCGCTTTTGCCGGGCGACCATCTGGTCGAAAACTACACGGAAGCCATGTCCGGCGGCGTGGAGCGCGTCGTCGGCGTGAGCCTCGAACGGCTGTTGTTCAATTCCTTCGTCGTCGCGATCGCGATCGCCGTCGGCAAGATCATCATCTCGTTCCTCTCGGCCTTCGCGATTGTCTTCTTCCGCTTCCGGTTCCGGATGTTCTTCTTCTGGATGATCTTCATCACCCTGATGCTACCGGTCGAGGTGCGCATTCTGCCCACCTACAAGGTGATCGTGGATCTCGGGCTGATCGACACCTATGCTGGGCTCACACTCCCGCTGATGGCGTCAGCCACGGCAACCTTCCTGTTCAGACAGTTCTTCCTGACCATACCGGGCGAACTGGTTGAAGCTGCGCGCATCGACAATGCCGGGCCGTTCCGCTTCATGAAGGACATCCTGCTGCCGCTGTCGACCACCAACATCGCAGCACTCTTCGTGATCCTCTTCATCTATGGCTGGACCCAGTATCTCTGGCCGCTTCTGGTCACGAACGATGCGAAGATGAATACCATCATCATCGGCCTTCGCCGCATGGTCGATTTCACCGACGCCTCCACGCCCTGGAATTACGTCATGGTTACGGCGATCCTCGCCATCATCCCTCCCATCATCGTTGTCGTTCTGATGCAGCGATGGTTCGTCAAAGGTCTTGTGGAGACAGAAAAGTAATGGCCCAGATTGTTTTGAACGATGTCCGCAAGATGTATGGCAATGTCGAAGCCATCAAAGGCGTGTCTCTGGAAATCGCCGATGGAGAACTGGTAGTTCTCGTCGGGCCATCCGGCTGCGGCAAGTCCACGCTGTTGCGCATGATTGCCGGCCTTGAGAGCATCTCAGGCGGCGAGATCGCGATCGGCGACCGGGTCGTCAACCAGCTGGAACCATCCGAGCGCGACATTGCCATGGTGTTCCAGAACTACGCGCTCTACCCGCACATGACCGTCCGCCAGAACCTGGCTTACGGTCTGAAGAACCGCAACACGCCGAAGGACGAGATCGACCGCCGCATCGAGCAGGCGGCCAAGGCACTGGAGATCGAGCAGTTCCTGGAGCGCAAGCCCCGCCAGCTTTCCGGCGGCCAGCGTCAGCGCGTTGCCATGGGTCGCGCCATCGTCCGCGAGCCGGCGGCCTATCTCTTCGACGAACCGCTGTCGAACCTTGATGCGAAGCTGCGCGTGCAGATGCGCGTCGAGATCAAGCGGCTGCAGCGGTCGCTCGCCACAACCAGCGTCTACGTGACCCACGACCAGATGGAAGCGATGACGCTCGCCGACAGGCTCGTTGTACTGAATGCCGGGCGTATCGAACAGGTCGGCACGCCGATCGAGCTTTACGAGCGCCCGGCGACGACCTTCGTGGCAACCTTCATCGGGTCACCCTCGATGAACCTGCTGCAGATGGCGAAGAAGACCGACAGCTGGTCGATGACGTCAGATGCGTCGGTCCCGTCGGGCACCGCCACCCTCGGCATTCGCCCGGAAGACCTCCACCTGATCACGGACGTGCCGGGGGACGAGATCTTCACGGCGAGCGTCAAGGTCGCGGCAGTCGAACTGGTCGGGGCCGAAAGCTACGTGCACGGTACGCTTACCGATGGCAGCGACATCGTCTTCCGTGTGGCGGGTCGCTCGCGGATCGAGATGGACGACATGGTTCAGATCGGCGCGAAGCCATCGGACCTGCACTACTTCGATGCAAACGGCGCGCGTCTCAACTGATACCATCGGTTCGATACATCAGCGGGGCCTTCCGGCCCCGCTTCGATGGCTGCCTGGCACGGTCCGAGACCTCAATCTGCCCGTTGGACACTCGACAGGTGGTTCAGGAGAAACCGGTGTGTGCCGGGATTGGCGACGATCAGCAAACCGGATTTTTCGAAGAACTCCGGTCCCCGGCCCCACCAGTCGGTCACCACCCCACCGGCTTCTTCCACCAGAAGAATCCCGGCTGCCGTATCGACGAAACCGGTCTGCTCGAAGTAGCCGGTAAAGCGACCGCAGGCGACATAGGCGCAACAATTGGCGGCACTGCCGAGAACGCGGACGGCGCCGATCGGTGCGCGGATCGCATCCAGCCGTGCATAGGCGCCGGCATGCATGGAGAGGTTGGGCGTGGGAAGGCCGGTTCCGACCACCATCTGGCTGACATCGGCGCTGTCGCGCATTTCGAGCCGCTTGCCGTTGAGGTAAGCACCCTGCCCTTTGACGGCCGTGAACATCTCGTCCGTCACCGGATTGTAGACGAGGCCGCAGATCGTCTCTCCGGCACGCCGCAATGCAATCGTGATCGTATAGTCGAGACCCCAGAGGAAATTGGTGGTTCCGTCGATCGGGTCAACGAGAAAGCGATAGGTGTCATCCACACCCTTGACCGGCGGAAACTCTTCTCCGCTGAGGCTCCAGTCGGGATAGCGCGTCAGCAGGTGATCGCGGATGAGGGTTTCGGACTGCTCGTCGGCAATACTGACGAAATCGCCGGGTCCCTTCACGCCGATTTCGAGTGTCTCCCTGCGATGAAAATGCTCGAGCGTCAGCGCGCCGGCGCGCCGCGCGGCCTCGATCATGTCGGCCAGGACGATTGCGGGATCGACGAACATCAAGCGGCTCCTTCGGCCAAGGCAAACAGGAGACCTTCGGGGTCATCCGTGGTGATCTGGTCGACCCGCAAGTCGAGGAGACGGCGGATCTTTGCAAGTGTGGCCGAATTGATTGACCGGATCGTCCAGGCATCGACACGCCGGTTGTCGTCGTGCACGGCGCGGATGAGATCGACGCCGGCAGCATCGGCCGCCAGAATGAGCTCGTAGTCGAGATAGATCATCGCCGCTTCCGGTGCCGTCTTCAGTGCAGCTGCAATAAAGCGCGAGAAGTCCTCCCGGGATTGCAAGTCATCGAGTACGCCGACATAGGTCGGGTCGTATCCGGTTCTGAGCCCAGGCGTGGCGGCAGCCAGAGACAAGACGGCAGCGCTATCGCCACCCGAAAGGATCATCGCATGCGCCACCTTGGAAACGGCCGCCGCAAAACTGGCAATGACGGCCGGCGACAGGCGCGACAGGTCTTCCTTGTAGTCGAGCTGCAGAAGGGCATCGGGATGGGCAGGGTTAGCAGCCAATAGGCCACAGAGGTCCTCGAGCAACATGACCCGGTCAGCGATCGGCTCCCCGTCGTTTCCGCGCAGGAAAAGCTGGCGCAGGGTTTCGGCTGATGTCTCGCAGACCAGGCCGGATCCGGTGGTGCCGTGATCGAGTTCGAGATCGTGCAGGATCGCAAAACCCTTGTCGGCATGCACCACGAGATCCACCTCGACACTCGCGCCGAGACGCATGGCATCGAGAATGCGGGTCGGCGTGAATTCGGCGTCAGAGGCTTTTCTCCGCGCCCGGTGCCACTTGATAAGGGTCCTGTGACCCTGGTGGTCGAGGAATATGGGGTCAGGCTGCATCAGAGGACCGGTAGAGTTTGACGTTGTCGCGGAAGGCGGCAAAGGCGCGGGGACGCAGATCCACGGCGTGGCCGGAACTGAAGGGTTCGGGGCTGCGCACCATGGATTTGAGCCGCGTACCATCGGAGAGATGGAGATCGACCAGACCATGGGTTCCGAAATCGGTCACGCGGTGGACAACTGCCGCGCCATCTTCCGTGCTGACCAGATCGAGCGCTTCAGGCCTGACGGCCAGTGTGACCGGGCCATCCGAGACGGGCATGTCCACAGACAGGTCGGGATGTACGAAACGGCCGTTTTCGACCTTGCCTTCGACGAAGTTCATCGTGCCGATGAAGCCAGCGACAAAGGGCGTTTGCGGATCGCGGTAGATGATCTCCGGCCGATCGGCCTGCTCGGTCCTGCCATTTTGCATGACCACGATGCGGTCCGCCATGGAGAGGGCCTCGTCCTGCCCGTGGGTCACGAACAGCGTCGTGATCTTCAGGCGAAGCTGGATATCGCGCACCTCCTCGCGCAAGCGCTCCCGAAGATGCTGGTCGAGGCTTGCGAAGGGCTCGTCCAGAAGCAGGATCTTCGGCTCGAGGATGAGAGAGCGGGCGAGTGCCACGCGCTGCTGCTGGCCTCCCGAGAGCTCGTTGGTCATGCGTCGATCGTAGCCCTTCAGGCCGACCAGCTCGAGCACGCCCTCGACCCTGTCACGGATTTCGGCAGCGGGCCGCTTGCGCAGCTTCAGCCCGAAGGCGAGGTTGTTGAAGACATTCATGTGCGACCAGAGCGCATGGCTCTGAAAGACCATGCCCGTCGGACGTTGCTCCGGCGGCAGACGCGTCACGTCCTGATCGTCGATCGCGATGGTACCCGCTGACGGCTGTTCGAAACCACCCACCATGCGCAGCAAGGTCGACTTGCCGGAGCCGGAAGGCCCGAGCAGGCAGACCAGCTCGCCATCCGCGACATCGAGCGAGACGCTGTCGACGGCGGTGGTTCCTGCCCCAAAGATCTTGGAGACCGCGCGTATGCTCAGTTTGGACATCTTGGCATTCCTGTAAGGCTGTTGTTCATCCCCCAAAGCCCTTGGCAAAGGCGTTGCCACCGATCACCCGGCGGGCGAACATCAGGGCGATGAAGGAGGGGACCCAGAGCATGACGGACAGGACCGCGCCGAACTGGATGACCATCTGGTTGTTGATGAAGCTGATCATCAGCACGGGCATGGTGCGGATGCCCGGCGCGCCGATCAGCCAGGCGCCTTCCGTCTCATAAAAGGTGCCGACGAATGTCAGGAGAAGGGCCGCCGCGATGGTGGGCGCGGCCTGGGGCAAGGTAATCGACCAGAAGACACGGAACGGGCCTGCACCCACGTCGCGGGCAGCCTCTTCCATGCGGCGATCGACGGCCTGGAATGCGGCAACCGGGATCCAGATCATGAACATCAGCGTGTTGACGAGCTGGATAAGCGCCACACCCCAGAAGGTGCCGATCAGGTCTAGCTGCAGAAAGATCGCGGCGATGGCGACGAGGAGACCGAACTTCGGGAAGGCATGGCCTGCAAGAAACGAGAAGAACAACAGGTCACGGCCTGGAAACCGCATCCGCGCAAAGGCATAAGCTGCCGGCAGGCAGATGATTGCGGAGGCAAGCGTCACCACGGCCGAGAGCGTCAGGCTGAGCCATAGCGCGCTCCACACATCCGAACGGTTGAGCGTCTGCTCCCAGAACCGCAGACCGAACTGCTGTGGCAGGACGTTGGGATAGCGCCAGACCTCGGTGAAGGCCCAGATGCCGACGACGAGCAGAGGCAGGACGACGACGATCGAAAGCACGAGTGCGAGCAGCATGCCGGTGCCATCGATCCGGCGCGGCGGGGTTATGGATTCAGTCATTTGCCTCATCTCCCCTGGTTGCGGGCGACGGAGCGCACATAGAACAGGCCAAAGACAATGCAGAAGCCGAAGGTGATGACAGCCTGGGTAATCGCTCCGACAGGATCGTTCAGGTCCCGGAACGTGCGCTGCATGAAGGGACCCATCATCTCGGGCGACGCGGGGCCAAGTAGATAGGGCAGCGTAAAGGCGGAGAAGATGCCGAGTACGGCGAAGGAGAGTGCCACCAGGATGGAGTTGGTGATCTGCGGCAGAATGATGTGCCGGAGAACCCGAAGCCGGCTTGCACCGACATCCCGCGCCGCCTCGATCGCCATGTTGCTCACCGAGCCGAGACCCGAGAGCAGGATCAGCACCGTCAGCGGAATATTGTCCCACACCAGTCCGATCACAGGCCCCCAGGGCGTGAGATAGGGCGTTCTCAATTTCGGCAGGCCGGCGAAGTTCAAGAGCAGGTCGACCATGCCATTCGGCCCGAGCACGCGGATGAGAGCATAGGCGAGAATGATCGATGGAACGAACATCGGCAGGATGGCAAGCGCCTGCACATAGGAGGCGATACCGCCCTTGGCAAAGCGCAGGTAAAGCGCGATCGGAAGCGACACGACCAGGAGCAGCAGGGCACAGACCGCTGTGGTCCAGAGCGTCAGGCTGAGATTGTTGAGACTGTAGGCGTCGGAAAAGAAGAAGATGTAGCTCGACAGGTCGAAATCTGCCTCACCATCGGGCGACGTCCGCCACACGGTGCGCAGGACGGCACTGATGATTGGCCAGATGACCAGCCATCCGACGAGCGAAACCGGTAAGGCGACGAGCAGGAGGCCAATAAGCCCCCTGCCCGACATGGTTCTGGATACGGCAGACGCACTCACGCCTGAACTCACGACTTCCGGTCGATGGTCGGTGCCACATTGCGGTACCAGCCGTCATTGACGGCGACTTCCCAGGCGCCCGACGGGAAGGTCGGAATGCTGTTCGGGATGATAGCGGCAAACTTTTCGCGCAGATCGGCGGAGACATGTTCCCAGCTGACGCCGGGGAAACCGCCGAGCTCGGAGAGGATGGCACCCTGGATCTCTTCGGTCAGGACGAAGTCGGCCAGCTTCAGGGCTGCGTCGCGGTTCTTGCCATTGCTCAGCACCACGGCGCGCGAGAAGTTGCCGCAAAGAGCCAGATCCTGAAGCTGCACAATGCCGGTCGTTTCCGGCAGGACGCCCTGGGCGATCGCCTGGAGAACCTGGTCGGACCAGACCGGGGTCATGGTCACAACGCCTTGGGCGAGCAATTGGATCGACTGGGTGTTGCCGGAGGAGTAAGCGCCGTTGTCGTAGAGCGACGGGGCGATGTCCTTGAGCAGTTCCCAGGCCTTGCCGAGAGCCTCATTGCCGAAGGCTTCGGTGTAGTTGTCGACCGTGAATGCCTTAGGGTCGAGGCCGTTTGCCTGATGGATGGCACGACGCACGAAGTTTCCGCCCGAACCACCCTTGTCAGGGCGGTTGTAGACGAACTGGCCGGGGTTTGCCTTGATCCAGGCGACGAGCGCATCCCAGGTCTTCGGCGCATCGGCCGTCGACAGCTTGGTGGTGTCATAGGCGAGAAGCACCTGGCTTCCGCGATAGGGAAGCGAGAAGTCGCTATCGATAGCGAGCGGGTTGACCTTCGCATAGTTCGACAGGCCAGCTTCCTTCATGTTGACGTAGAGGCCGGCTTCGATGGCGCCCTTTGGCAGACGCGGATCGGTATGCTCGAAGTAATCGGCCTGCGGGTCGGTGTTCGTCTGCATTGCCGCGATGGCGCGCTCGGCGATCGACTGGATGCCTGCATTGTCACCGGCATCGACGAGATTGAGCTTCACGCCCGCATGCGCCGCTTCGAAAGCCGGCTTGACCGTGTTGGTCCAGAAATCGAGCACATTGGCATCCGAGCCGGTATACCAGTCGATCTGGCCTTCGGCTGCAAAAGACAGCTTCGGCAGGATCATCATTCCGGCAACGGTGCCGGCCGTGGAAATCAGGAATGCGCGACGCTTCATCGTCTTCTCCCTTGGCTGCCGCGCCACTCGGCGTCGGCTTACAATCAAACCCCGAGACACCGCGACATTGACCCAGACGGGCCTGCAGCCTGCATCTCTCGAAATGCTTCGCCCGGGCACGCCTGCAGAGGGACCGCCGCCTCGGCCCCTCTGCAGGTCTGCACCATGCGCTTGCACATGCGTGCAACGCGCTTGAACGGGCATTTCCGTCCTACAGGGATTAGACGAAGGTTTGATGACACCAGCGCAATGCACACGCGTGCATTAGGTCGTCCCAGGTTGGGGACGAACGGAGCGGCGCCAGACGGCAACCGGCTCGAAGACCGCTCCGTCCCCCTGCGGAGCCCCTGTCAGGTCTTGCACTTCCGTCAGGAGACTGACGACATGCGCCGCTATCCGATCGAGTGGCTGCTCGAAGGTTGTCAGGCGATAGGCTTCCCAAGAAGCCTGTTCGATATTGTCGAAGCCGATGACGCAGAGATCTTCCGGGATCCTCAGGCCGAATTCGAGGCGTGCCCCATCCATGAAGCCGATCGCCAGCAGATCGGTGACCGAGAACACGCCGTCCGGAGGTTCCGACCGGGCATAGACGCGTTTGGCGGCCTCGAAACCGGCGCGATAGCTGGTAGCGTCCGCCTCGAAGACGGTCACCCTGATCGCTTCAGCGGCTGCCGCCTCTAGGAAGCGCGCTTCTCTCTCCACCAGGCTCGGGGTTCGAGCAGCCGAGGTTAAGATCCCGAGGCGTTGGCACCCGGCCCGTTTCAGGAGGAAAAGCGCCTCTCTTGCGGCCGTCGCATTGTCCAGCCCGACATTATCGCAGCCTTCCAGACCGTCGTCGCGGTTGATCAGGATAACCTGTTGGCCGTTGGCAAGCGCCGTTTTCACCAGTCCCGTCGATGGCGTTCCCGACAGGACCACCGTCGCATCAGCGCGGTAGTGCAAGGTGAGCTTCAAGGCGTGATTGACGCTTGCCTCGTCACTCTCGGTATTGAGAACCACGGTGATCTTGCCGGCTGCCTGAAGCTTGCGGGTCAAGCGGTCGACCATCGCCGCCCTGACGGGCGTGGTCAGATCAGAGACGATCAGACAGACGATGTTGCTGCGCTCGCGCAGTTGGCGGGCCAGATGGTTGACGTGATAGCCGAGCGCCTCGGCCGCTTCGACGACCTTTCGACGCGTTTCCTCAGACACGCTCGCGCCATCGGTAAAGGTACGCGACACGGCCGAACGGGACACGCCGGCGCGCTCGGCAACCATTCTGGCGCTGACAAAAAGCGGCGAGCCATTCTTACGCATGCAGCAAAACCAATAGAGAGTTAGGGGCTCGTTCCGACAAGCCCAGTTGCGGGCCTGACAGAACGGGACAGAGGGCGCATTACGCGTCTAGTGTGACACAAATTCGTGAGAAGGGTGAAGCAGACGGTTGAGGCACCGGGCCGAAATTGGTTGCAATTCGTACCGATTAGGGGTTTTCGCCATGGTGGACGAGGCCGATTTCTGAAGAACGGACAGCTAAGCCTCAGCCTTCATTTCGCCCGCTTCTTAAGAACTTGATAAGAATTCATTCCTGTCGGAGGTCTCCATGGCGCTTGGCGCATCGCATCGTTTGCAGGATGGCGTCCTTGCCGTCGAAACCATGACCCGCTTTGCGCTCGCCGTTCTGGCCCTTGCGTCCGGTGTCTACACCTATCTGGGGGTTCGCAGCCTTCTCGATGGCTCACCGACCGCGGTCTTCTTTGCCGCCATCATCTATTCGGCCTCGGTCTCGGTCGCGATTTATGCCTTCTGGTCCTACATGGCGCGCTTCTACCCCCATGTAACCGGCGCTGCGGCGCGCGGCGCCATGATCGGCGTGATGGCACTCGGCTGCGCGATGATCATTGCCATGTCGAGCTGGCTGAATGCGGCGGCGCTTGCAGGCTCTGCGGCGCTCGAACAGCATCTCGCAGAGACGGTGCAGGACTACACGGCGGATCTCGATCAGGCGCATCAGAATGCGCTCGCCGCCCAAAGCCTGTTGCCAGACATCCAGCGGACATCGGAGCGCTTTTCGCGGCTCGCCGAAGATGAACGGCAGAATGGCGCGCTCACCGGCACCACTGGTGCGGGCAGCGTCGTTCAGCTTCTGACGCAGATGTCTTCGCAGCTGAGCGAACTCGAGGCCGGCATTGTCGCATCGCGCGAGCGGGTCACGACGCTGTTTGACCAGGGACGCGCTCATCTGGCGACCATGCGAACGCTGGTTTCGGCGCCCGGGGCAATCGCTCCCCGCAGCGATGAATTCTCTGCCGAGGTAGTCGCCCTTTCCGGCGTCATCACATCGCTGGAACAGACCTCGATTGCCCCCTCCGTCAAGCGGGCCGCCGATGACCTTTCACTCGGCTTCATCGCGCCTGTTGCCGATGGCCGGGCAGCCGATCTCGCGGAGCGTCAGGATCAGGTCATGCAGACGATCCGGACCTCGGTGTCCGCCCAGTCTCAAGTTCTGTCTGAGGCTGCCGACGAAATTCTCGCGCGCGAGCCGGTCGCGGAGCGGCGCTTCGTACCACTGTCCTCGGCAGAGGCCGTTCTGCGTTACGCCGCGGATTTCATTCCGGCCTGGGCGGGGGCGATTTCGATCGATCTTCTTCCCGCCGTCCTGGTCTTCATCCTGACCGTGGTGCACGGAGCGATCCGGCGACAGGAGGAGCGTATGCCCTTCGCACAGCGCATTACCGCAGCCGAATTGCTTGAGGCGCTTGAGGTGCAACGTGCACTCAATCGACAGGGGATCGATGTCGAGCAGGCGCTCCAGTCCGCCGAGGCGGAGGACGAGCGTGGGCGGATCGATTCCAACATCACCAGCCTCGACATGTCCGCCAAGGCGCCACGCAAGGGACCACCGGCGTGAAACCAGCTTCGCTCGCCCTGCGCCTGAAAACAGCCATTGTACATGCCGATGACGGTTTGCTGATGCGCAGCGCCTTCTTCGGGCTGCTGGCGGCTGCAGGCGCCTTCCTGTTCACGGACCTCAGGGAGATGAGCCTCGCGCATGCTAAGCTTCCCGGCCATGATCCGATGACCACGGATGCCCCCGTGCTTCCGCCGGCGCTGACGGACGGCACTCCCCAGTTGCCCCCGGTGGAGCCCGGCAGTTCTCCGGAAACCCTGCGCCAACCGATGCGGTTCGAACTGCTCACCGGTGGCTTGCTCAAAGCGGAAGGTTCGATCGATCTTGGTGCTGCAGAACGATTTGCCGAGGAGATCGCTGCTCGCGGCGAATATGTTCAGGCGGTATCGCTGAATTCGCCGGGAGGCTCCGTCAATGATGCCCTGGCCATGTCGAAGCTGATCAGGGAGAAAGGCATCAACACCAAGGTGGCGAGCAAGGCGCTCTGCGCCTCTTCCTGTCCTTTGGTCTTCGCCGGCGGCGTGGCGCGCGAGGCAGAAGAGGATGCCATTCTCGGCGTCCACCAGGTCTTCAATGCCGGGCAAGACCGCCCCTCGCCCGAGCAGGCGATGTCCGGTGCACAGAGCACCACGGCGCGCATTGCCCGCCATCTCGAGGAAATGGGCATCGGCAACGGGCTCTGGATCAACGCGCTCGAAACGCCTCCGGACCGGCTCTACTACCTGACGCCGGAGGAGATGGCGGAGTTCAAGCTGGTCACGCCCCCTGTGGCAACCGCGAAGCAGGCAGACTGATCTGCGTCGGCGGGGCCCGGTTTCCAGACAGGTGCGCGACGGCACGCCTCTCTGCAATACGCGTCAGGCATAATCCCGGAGCATGGACGAGAGCGGCATCCGGACGCGCAGCTTCATGCTGAGAAGCGCAAGCCCAGTGATCTTGCGTTGCAGGAACATTTTGTCCGGAGCCGGCAGCGCCCATAGCGCGCGAGCGGCAAAGATCGGTACCGCGCGCTCACGAATTTCCACGAGCGGGCCACGGTCGCTGAAATCAACCAGCCCCTCCGGCGCCTTCAGGACATGGTCGAGGACGACGCGTGTCATTTCATCCAGCGTCCGTCCGTAGCGCTCCGTTTGCGCCCGGGAAAGATAGCGCATCTCCATCAGCGCATGGCGCACCGCCGTCACGCTATCACCGAGGGTCGCCTGCAGGAGGAGATGGTAGTCTCTGGCGCTTTGCGGGGAGACCGGTCGTACCGCGCCGAAATCGAGCAGGGCCACCCGTCCGTCCTTAGGCCTCCAGAGATAGTTGGCGAAGTTCGGATCCGTCTGCATGTGACCGAAGACGAAAAGCTCGCGCAGTGCGAGCTCGGAGATCGCCTGCATGGCCGCATCCCTTTGCGTCTGGGGTGCATGGGCGAGGGTTTCGAGCGGAGCCCCCTCGATGAAATCCATCGGCAGGACCGTCGGCCGCAGGAGTTCCTCCACGGGGGCCGGCACCACGAAGCGGTCGTCATCGGCGAGCAGGCGGCCGAAGCGACGCATTTCCTCCGCCTCGCGCAGATAGTCGGCCTCTTCCCGCAACTGCCGCTTGGCTTCGGCCAGATGTGGCGCAATGTCGAGGCCTGCGGGAAGAAGGCCCGACAGCCGCAAGAAGGTCGCGACATTGTCGATGTCGGAATCGATGCTCTGGAGCACACCGGGATATTGAACCTTGACGGCAACCGGACGGCCTGATGACAGAACGCCGCGATGCACCTGTCCAATCGATGCGGCCGCGATCGGTGTCGTCTCGAACTGGATGAAATGGCGTCGCCAGTCCGGACCCCAGGCGCTGGACAATGAGGCTGCAAGCTGGTTCGGCGGCATGAAATGCGCTGAGGACCGGAGCTGCGCAAAGATCGACTGGAGTTCGGGCGGCAGGAATTCGCCCGGTTCCAACGAGATCATCTGGCCGAGCTTCATGGCCGCGCCGCGCATGCGCGACAGCTGATCCGCCGCCTTCAGTGCGTTCGACGGCGTCAGCAGCAGGTCTCTCAGGTGCGGACGCTCACCCTTCGCCAGGCGGCTCAAGCCCTCAGCGACCATGCCAGAGGCGACGCCACCGGCAATCTGGCCAAGTGCCGCCAGCCGGCTCAGACGCCCCTGAGGGACGGGCCTGTATCGATCACGATCACTCATGATTATCCTTCCGAGCATTGGAGCGCATGTCAGCGGTGCCCCGCCTGCAGAAGGGCTGGAATCTTCTCCTTCAGCCCGAAGAAGCCCTTCCGGCAATGTGGCCAGGCCATCCGATCCCACTCGCGGAGATATTCCGTGAAGGCGATGCCGAGCCTGTCGAACTCGCCTCGCACAGGGGCAATGGAAGACGCGACGGGGCCAACGGGCAGGAAAGCGGTTGCGACCTGTGTGCAGCCTGACGATTTTGCTGCGGCAGGAAGCTCACCAGGGGCGAGAGCCCCGTAGACTTCCGCATCCGGCCACACCTGTGCGGTACGTGCAAGAGCATCGGCGAGAGCAGTTTCGTCCCACGAGTTGCGACCTTCAAGATAAGCGATGGACTTCACCGGCAGCGCACGTATCGCGCCAACCTGCTCGACCGACAGATCCTCTGTGGTCAGCAGCAACAGAGTGGCTGCGGATGGATCCGGCGAAGAGGTCAGCCGAATGGGTGAAGGTGAAGGGGTCCGTACACTGTCTGTGGGAATGCGGGCCGTACGTGCCAGGCCGGCAGGCGAAAAGCGGCCATCGGTCATCGAGCGGATGCGTTCGGCATCGGCGAGATAGGCCTTGCCGGCCGTGTGCAGCCCCGCCACCCAACGCCAGGACAGGGTGTTCGATGCCGGATCGGCGTCGATCAGACGGTCAAACATCGAGGCGGCGCCGAGTTCCCAGGGCAGCCCGAGCGTGAAGATCCAGATCGAGGCAAACTGCATGCGCGCCCAGTTGTGCAGATAGCCCGTCTCATTCAGTTCCTTGGTCCAGGCGTCGAAACAGTCGATGCCGGTCGATCCATCGATCGTCGAGGCATGGCGTTTGCGCAGTCCCGAGACTGCATCCAGCTGCTCCAGCGCTCGTTCGACGGCTGCGCCATAATCCTCCCAAACGGTCGGGCGCTGCTCGAGCCAGCCCTTCCAGTAGGTGCGCCAGAACACTTCACTGACGAATTTTTCGGCCGCCGCCAGTCCGTGCCGTGCCAGGACCGCATCGACAACCTCCTGCTCGGAGATCAGCCGTCTGCGCAGCGCGGCAGACAATCGCGATACATGCACATGCTCTCCCTGCCCCTGTTCCTTGTTGCGCAAGCGTGCATAGGCAGCACCCGTATGCGGCAGAAAATTGTCCAGGCGTTGAAGGGCGTCGCTGCGGGTCAGCGGGAAGTCAAAGTCTGCCATCGTTACTCCAGATGCGTTCAATCCGGCTGGCACTGACTGATGCCTGCCGAACAACACTACGGCTCTGCGTCGAAGGCGGACCTGCGCTCCTTCGTCACGATCTGAGCCCTGGCGCAGAACAGCCACGCCCACAGGCACAGTTCAAAAATATGATTTATCAAGTCATCTTTATTGACCCAGCGCCTGCATCCGGCCAATAGTGCGCCGCGCCATGACGCATGTGCAGGTCACCGAAACCGGGTGAGAGGCCAGTGGTTTGACATATCTCCATTCGATGCAGTCCGAAATCGAGGGCATTCGCGCCCTCATGCCGCCCAGATGGCGTTCCCTCGACGGCGTCGTCGGTGTCCACTGGGAAGCGGAAGGCCATGCAGGGGCAAACGGCTATTATCTCTCGCCGGATCCACGGATCGTCTTCTTCTTCAACGATGTCAGCAGCCAGATCCGGGTGGCGGACCGGGCGGAAGAACTGGACCGGGGCGAGCGGGGCATGGCACGCGCCATCTATGTGCCGGCCGGCATGCCGATGTGGACGAAGTTCAGCAGCCGCCATCGCTTTTCACACCTCGACCTGCATCTGCACCAGGAACGGCTGATGCGGTATCTCACGCCGGCTGTCGGCTCATCGGCGGCGCGGGCCATCATCAGGCAGCCGGTTGAACTGCAGGATCCCGGTCCCCTGGCCAGCCTTGCGACGCTTGTGGTGGACGAGCTGTCGACGGATGGCAGGCATCCAGCCTTTGCAGAGAACCTGGTGGGCAGCATCATCACCGGACTTCTCGACCTGCGGGTAAGCGAAGGTCGAAGCGCTGCGCATGCCGGGCATCTCACCAAGGCGCAACTGAACCGGCTTTCCGGCTATTTCGCCAATTGCGGCGGGCGTCGGTTGAGCGTGCGAGAAATGGCCGATGTCGTTGGCCTGTCGGAGAGCTGGTTCGCCACGGTGTTTCGTCAGACTACCGACATGACGCCGCTCCAATGGCAATTGTCACGCCGGATCGACATGGCGCGGCAGATGCTTTCGGAAACGGAGATGAGCATCGCTGGCATCAGTGCGCAGCTCGGCTTTTCCGACCAGGCGCATCTGACCAAGGTGTTCCGCAGCATCACCGGGGAGACCCCGGCCGTCTGGCGACGCAAACAACAGCATTCGATCTAGATGGCCGAGGGCGCGTCGCACTCTGCGCGGCGAGCCCTCGCTGTTTTTCACCAGGTCTGGCGAAGGGTCGCGTAGATGGCGCGTCCGGGATTGTAGTAGAGGGCACCGCCGTCGTTGTTGGCGATGTGCTTTTCGTCGAACAGGTTGCTGACGTTCAGCTGGAAGCTCGTGTTCTCCTTGATCGCATAGGTGAAGGAGGCATCGAAGACCACCGCGCCATCGGATTTGCGGGTGTTGGCATTGTCGAAATAGTAGGAGCCGATGAAGCGCGCCCCTGCCCCGAACGTCATGTCGCCGCGATCACCGTTGCCTGGGAGCGTGTAGGTACCCCAGAGCGAGGCCATGTGCTCGGGAACCTGAGACATGCGCTTGCCGTTCACCGAGCTCGAAGCGGTGCTCGTATCCTCGATCTTCGAGTCGATGTAGCTGTATCCCGCGATCAGCCCGAAGCTCGGCGTGACCTCCAGCTTTGCTTCGAGATCCAGACCGCGATGGCGCACTTTTTCGACCGTGGTCGCAAGGTAGAACGGTCCCTCGGATGTGGTGATGTTTTCGAGCGTCAGGTCGTAGATCGAGGCGGTGATCAGACCGGGGAAGGCGTCGGGACGATACTTGACGCCCACTTCGTACTGGGAGCCATAGAGAGGCTCGTTGCCCGTGCTTGGCGGTGCGACGGACTCGGCGTAGCTGACATAGGCCGCCAGTTCCTCGGTGACCTTGTAGCTCAGACCGACGCGCTTGCTGAACTCGCTGTAGTCGCGCGACTTGGACACCCGGGTCCCCAGATCGGTCTCTTCGAGATCGAGCCAGTCGTTGCGCAGGCCGACACTGGCCGTGACGCGGTCCGAGAAGATCAGATCCTGCTGCAGATAGATGGCCCGCGTGCTTCGGTCGTTGCTCTTTCGGGTCGAGAGCGGGATCGCCGACGGCAGACCTGCGTAGACGGGATTTTGCCAATCGATCGAAGGTGTACCTGCGCCCCAGAGATAGCCGGACTCGTTGGTGGATTCGATGCTGTTGTAATCGACACCCGCGAGGGTGCGGCTCTCCACCTGATCGAAGCTTGTCTCGTACAGCAGATGGGCATCGACAATGAACTGCTCGCTTGATCCGGAGCCGAGAGAGTAGATGCGGTTTGCCCTGGTGTCCGACAGGTCGGATGCACCGCTGGAATCATAGATATAGGCAAAGCCGGTGTCGCGGTTGGAATTGCTGTAGCGCGCACTGGAATTGAAACTCAGGCCGTTGCCGAAATCGTGGTCGAACAGCATCGTATAGGTATTGCGGTTCGTCGAATCGTAGTTGAAATCGGGCTCCCCGAAGAACCGGTCCCGATCGAAATCCGTGTGGAGCGGATGGCCACCACCGCTCGGGGTCACATTGCGGTCGAGGTGATCGAAGACGAATGTCAGATTGGTCATGTCGGTGGGACGCCAGGTCAAACCGCCCATGATGAAGTTCTCGTCGTTCTCCGAGAAATCATACTCACCGTCGGCCCGCTGGAACTTTCCGGTCAGGCGATAGGACAGGGTGTCGTCTTCCGTCAGATTGTCGCCGAAGTCGAAGCCCGTCTCCTTGTGGGCGAAGGATCCGACCGTGCCATAGACCTCGCCGAACCGCTCGCTGCGCGGGGTCTTCGTCACATAATTGATGGCGCCGCCCGGATCGGAAACGCCGAAGCCGGTCGAATTGGCGCCCTTCAGGATCTCAAGCCTCTCAAAGGCATAGGGTTCCTCCTTCACGCCCAGCCAGGTGCGGCCGATGGCGAGACCGTCGCGATAGGTGTAGGGCGAAAAGCCACGAATGGTGACGTAGTCGAAACGGTCGTCCGATCCGTAGAAATCGGTGGTCACGCCGGCCGTGTACTGCACCACCTTCTCGATGCTGTCGGCACCGCGCTGCTCGATTTCCCTGGACGTAACGACGGAAACGGTCGCAGGCGTTGTCAGGATCTCGCCGGGCATCTTGCCGACAGCGCTCGATTGGGTCGCGACGATCGACTTGGAATCCGCGTCGGCCTTGCCGGCCCCGTCGACGGTGATCGTCTGTAGAACGGTCGTGTCGCCATCGGTATCGGCGTCCTGAGCGACGGCGAATACCGGCACCAGGGCCACGAATGCCGTGCAGCCCAGAAGAATGCTGATGCGATGGCGAAGGGAGACGCGCGTGGCGCCCCGGGCGGAAATGGCTCTGATCATGTTGCTTCCAGAATTTGACGTTCCGACATTCCCACACGATGAACATTGAGGATCATCGTCGGGCGCCGACCGACACCGGATCCAGCTCTGCAGTCTCCTGTGGCCCTATCCCTGAGCCCCGGCCGCTGCAGTCCGAGATCGGATCGGTCTGCACGCCTTTAACTGGATAATTTTCATCCAGTATTGTAGATTTCTCTCTTTTGTAAAATCCCCCGGAAAATCAAGAGCCGATGTCGTCAGCTCGATCCAAATTGCTTGACCCCAGGAATTGAAGCTGAGAGTGACAGTCAACTTAACCAAGGGATGATTGGGACCCATGCGGATCAATTTGCATCACCTGGCGCCTCTTGCGGCCATCTTGCTGTCCCTCTCCGGCTCGACGGTCGTTGCTGCCGAGGAGGCTGGCTTTCCCCTCGAGATCAGCCATGCGCTCGGGCAGACGACCGTTCCCGAAAAACCGCATCGCGTGGCAACTGTGGCTTGGGCCAACCACGAAGTCCCGCTTGCCCTCGGCATCGTTCCGGTCGGCATGGCGGCTGCGAATTTCGGTGATGATGATGGCGACGGGCTGCTGCCCTGGGTTTCGGAGCGTCTTAAGTCCCTTGGGGCCGACGCGCCCGTCCTGTTCGACGAGGGGGATGGCATCGACTTCGAGGCGGTTGCCGGGACGGCACCGGATGTCATCCTTGCCGCCTATTCGGGCTTAAGCCAATCCGACTACGACACCTTGAGCCAGATCGCCCCCGTTATCGCCTATCCGCAGGCCCCGTGGTCGACGGACTGGCGTGAAACGATCCGCTTCGACAGCGCCGGCATGGGCATGGCGCCTGATGGTGAAGCGCTGATTGCCGATATCGAGCAGAAGATCGCAGCCGAGGTCGCCAAGTATCCTGAACTCAACGGCAAGCGGGCGATGTTCGTCACCCATCTCGACGCGACCGACCTCAGCATCGTCAATTTCTATACGACCCAGGACACCCGCGTTCGGTTCTTCGCCGATCTCGGGCTTTCGATGCCGAAAAGCGTGATGCAGGCATCGACGACCGGCAGCTTCGCCGGCTCGATCAGCGCCGAGCAGATCGATCTCTTCGATGACGTCGACATTCTCGTGACCTATGGCGACCAGGCGTTGATCGAGGCCATGAAGGCCAATCCTCTCCTGTCCCATATGCCGGCCGTGAAGCATGACGCCATCGTCACGCTTGGCCGCGATCCCTTGGGGACTGCGGCCAATCCCACGCCGCTGTCGATCACCTGGGTGTTGCCCGCCTATGTAGAAAAGCTCGCGGACGCGGCGCGAAAGACGGAATGATTTCTGCTCGCTTCCTTTCCTCCACCCATCGGCCGTCTCTTGCGAAGACGGCCAAGGGCAGCGTCGTTTGGCTGGCTGCGGCGATCGCGGTCTGCATCGGCGTCGCCTTGCTGTCCCTCACCATCGGCACCCGCGATGTACCGCTGTCGGAGGTGCTGGCGGCCCTGTCCGGGGACGTCTCGACGCTTGACCGCGCCGCGGTTGCGACCCGTGTGCCGCGCACCGTTCTGGCACTGCTCGCCGGTGCGGCCCTTGGCCTTGCCGGCGCCGTCATGCAGGGCGTGACGCGCAATCCGCTCGCCGATCCCGGCATCCTCGGCGTCAATGTCGGCGCATCGCTTGCCGTTGTGGTGGGGGTGGCGTGGTTCGGCATCAGCTCGGCTGATGCCTTCATCTGGATTGCCATCGCGGGCGCCGCTGCCACAGCCGTCTTCGTCTATGTCATCGGTTCGATGGGACGCGGTGGCGCAACGCCGCTGAAGCTCGCCCTTGCCTGTACGGCAACCACGATCGCCTTTTCATCGCTGGTGATTGCCGTCGTCTTGCCGCGTGCAGACATTGCCGGCGGCATCCGCTCCTGGCAGATCGGCGGCGTCGGCGGCGCCACCTTCGAGCGGATGGAGCACATCTATCCGTTTCTTCTGGTCGGGTTTCTGCTGTGCCTGCTTTCAGCGCGACGCCTCAATGCTCTGGCGCTCGGTGACGAACTTGCCGCGGGGCTTGGCGAGCGCGTGGCAGTGGCACGAGGTATGGCAACGCTCGGTGCCGTTGTGCTATGTGGCGCGACGACAGCCGTCTGCGGCCCAATCGGTTTCGTCGGCCTCGTTGTCCCGCATGCCTGCCGGCTGCTGGTTGGCGTGGATCATCGCTGGCTTCTGCCATTCTCGGCCATAGGCGGGGCCATCCTGCTGACGGCGAGTGATATTCTCGGTCGCCTTGCGGCACGCCCGTCCGAACTCGAGGTCGGCGTCGTGACCGCCCTTATCGGCGCGCCGGTCTTCATCTTCATCGTTCGTCGGCAGAAGGTGAGAGATCTGTGACCCTTCTTCGATCCGATGCTTCCCTGACAGCAATGGTCGCGACAAACCGCAAGCATCGAACGCGCCGACGGCTGGTCATGCTGGTCCTTATTTTGACCCTCATTCTTGCCGGCTTCACGCTGACGCTCATGGCCGGTCGCACCTTCACGCCGTTTGGAGACGTCATCCGCGTCCTCAGCGGCGAACAGGTTGCCGGGGCGGATTTCACGGTGGGGCAGCTGCGCCTGCCGCGCGCTGTGCTCGCCATTGCGGCCGGCATGAGTTTCGGCCTCGGGGGAGCGGCCTTCCAGACGCTGTTGCGCAATCCTCTCGCCAGCCCCGACATCATCGGCATCACCTCGGGCGCGAGTGCGGCGGCGGTGTTTGCGATCGTGGTCCTCTCGATCAGCGGGCCTGTCGTCTCTCTTCTGGCCGTAGGAGCGGGCCTTGCGATCGCGCTTCTGGTGCATGGCCTCGCCTCGAAAAACGGCGTTGCCGGCCCGAGGCTGATCCTTGTCGGGATCGGCGTCTCTGCCATGCTCGAAAGCATGATTGCCTATATCCTGTCGCGCGCTCCCGCCTTCAGCCTGCAGGAAGCGATGCGCTGGCTGACCGGCAGCCTCAACGGCGCCAAGCTGGATCAGTCCCTTCCCCTGATCGTCGCACTGATTGCGCTGGGCAGCCTGCTTCTGGCTAAGGCGCGCGATCTCGATGTCATGCGGGCCGGCGACGATACGGCAACTGCGCTCGGTGTAAACGTTGCCTCGACCAAACTCCTGGTCATCGTCTGCGCCGTCGGGCTGATCGCCACCGCGACTGCGGTCACGGGCCCTATCGCCTTCGTCGCCTTTCTTGCCGGGCCGATCGCAAGCGGTGTCTTCGGGCGGCGCAGTTCGATCCTTCTACCAGCCACCGTGGTCGGCGCCTTGCTGGTCCTCGCGGCAGATTTCGTCGGCCAGTTTCTCTTGCCGAGCCGTTACCCGGTCGGCGTGGTGACCGGGGCGCTCGGGGCACCCTACCTCATCACCCTGATCATCAGGAGCAACCGTCGGGGAGCTGCGACATGACCGATCACCGCCTCGAAGCGAAGACCCTTTCAGCAGGTTACGGTGAAAGCCTCGTCCTTCGGGACCTCGACCTCAGCCTTCCATCCGGCCAGATCACCGCCATCGTCGGCGCCAATGCCTGCGGCAAATCCACCTTGCTCAAGGCCATGTCCCGACTGATTGAGCCCAAGGCCGGCGAGGTGATGCTCGACGGCAAGGCGATCCACAAGCTTCCGACCCGCGAACTCGCGCGCCGGCTGGGGCTTCTGCCACAATCCCCGATCGCGCCTGATGGCATCACGGTCGTGGATCTGGTGAGCCGTGGTCGCCATCCGCATCACGGCCTGTTTCAATCCTGGACCAGGGACGACGACCAGGCGGTCGCCGATGCCCTGGCGGCCACGCAGACGGCGGACCTTGCAGACAGGCCGGTGGACGAGCTGTCGGGTGGCCAGCGGCAACGGGTCTGGATCGCGATGGCACTCGCCCAGGAGACCGAGTTCCTGCTGCTCGACGAGCCGACGACCTTTCTCGACATCAGCCACCAGATCGACGTGCTGGATCTCCTGACCGATCTCAACCGCAGCCGCGGCACGACCGTCGTGATGGTGTTGCACGACCTGAACCTTGCGGCTCGCTATGGAGATCATCTCGTCGCCATGCTGGATGGAAGCCCCTTCCAATGCGGCAGCCCGGACACGGTCTTGACCGAAGACATGGTGCGCCGGGTGTTCAATCTCGAGGCCCGGATCCTCACCGATCCGACCTCCGGCAGACCGATGATGCTCCCGATCGGGCGTCACCACATGCAACCCTCATCCTCCCTCACTCGACTGGCGCTTTCATGACCGATCTTCAGCCCACCAAACTTTCAGGCATCGCCCGTCCCGCCGATGTCGGCGCCATGCTCGCCGAAATCTGCGAACACTTCGTCGAGCACTCGGACGTCGTTCACGCTGATGGCGTTGCCACGTTGAAATCGGAGGACTGGACGATCGACATCGTGACGGCCGAAGACGGGCTGCAGATCGAGATCAGCACCTTGGGTGAAGAGGCGCTCGCCGTCACCCGCACGATGTTTGCCGAACATCTCTTCTATTTCGCCGGAGATGAACCCTTCTCGCTCGAGTGGTCGAAGCCGGCCGCGAAGGTGAAACCACCCGGTTTCCAAAAGGCGACCGTCGTCGGCGTCAAGGATGTTACGCCACGGATGCGGCGGGTGACGCTCTCCGTCGCCGACGTCACGCCCTTTCTCGATCGCAACATGCATGTGCGGCTGCTCGTGCCGCCGAAAGATCAGACACCTGTCTGGCCTCACCTTCAGGAGAACGGACGCATCGGCTGGCCCGACGAGTTGCTCGTGCGGATCTACACGATCCGTTACGTCGACGCGGAAGCACGCCAGATCAGCCTGGATATCCTTCAGCATCCGGCCGAAGGTGTCGCCACACCGGGCGCGGATTTCGCGCGAGACGCTGAGATCGGCCAGCAGGTGGCGATCATGGGACCCGGCGGCGGCGGTTTGCCCGATGCGCAGGACATCTTCTTTGCCGGCGACGAAAGTGCGCTGCCAGCGATTGCCCGGATGGTCGAGGAAGCGCCATCAAGCGTGACGATGCGGGCAATCATCGAAGTCGAAGATGCCGGTGAAGAACAGCCATTGCGAGGGTTGTCTCCGGTCCATGTCGAATGGCTGCACCGATCATCCTATTCGGTCGGCGATGCCTATGTTCTGGTCGATCGGGTCAAGACGGCGCTCAAGGACGTGGAGGACGAGACCTTCGTCTGGTTCGCGGGCGAAAAGGCGGATGTGCGGACGATCAAGCGTCATCTTGCCGAGAAGGCGCGCGACCGACGACGCCAATACGTCGCCTGGTATTGGGAGAAAGAGAGCTGAGAGCCCGATCTTTTCAGCCCCCGGCGCCAAAGGGGCCATTCCTCGCCATTTCAGGATACTGAACGGTTTCGTCGCTGCCGGTGTCGACAGACTGGGAAGCCGGGACGGACAGACGCACGCCAAAGCCGCCTGCAGCGCTTGTCACCCGTTCATCGATGAAGGTGACGCCCGCTTGTTCCAGAGCGGCGCTTATCTGAGCGCGCGCGCTTGCTTCATCCTCGGCGCCCTCGTCAGCGTTCTCCAGTCGCTCGAGCGTTGAGACAGAAAGGCCAACTCGGTCGGCGAGCTGCGCCTGCGTCATGCCGAGCAGCATTCTGGCTGCTGAAACCTGTTTTCCTGTGGTCACGGACGTCCTTTCGGGTTTGCTTGACGCAAGCGTCGAAACCACTCGCCGTAAGGCTAACTAGAAGCGCGTGGCTGCTGATCAAGCTTTCGTCACCCCGTTGAGCGGAACACGTCGAGGCCGCCAGCGCAATTTTCAAGGGTCCGCCCGAGCGAGATACGCCAGGATTCGCGAATATTCCGTCGAATAAACAGGCATTTGATAAAACCGGCACAGCAAATTCAGAAGAATCTTAAGGAACGCGTGCTGAATTAGGACCTCAAAGGAGACCTACCATGCGCTTCATCGTTTCAACCGTCCTCTGTCTTTTCCTGACTTGCCTTGCCGGTGCGGCATCGGCCGCGGGCGAGGTATGGATGGCGGCTAAGGCGACGGCACAGGTCGCCTACACCGTCGACAAGAAAACCTGGGTTCCGCTCAAGAGAGGCATGCAGGTTCCCAACAAGGCCTGGATCTCGACCGGGCCGCGGGGGCGGTTGCAGCTGGTGCGCGGTACGGAGAACATTGCCTTTCAGCCGAATACACTGGCGGCGATCATTACCCGGGGCCAGGATATCAGCCGCAAGACCGAGGTGGTTCAGCAGGTGGGCGAGATCAGCCTCGAAATCGAGAAACGGCAGCGTCCGCATACGACGGTGCAGACCCCGTTCCTGGCGGCAGTGGTCAAGGGCACGCAATTCACCGTCAAGGTCGGCAAGGCCAATGCTGCGGTCGCTGTCGAACGGGGCCTAGTTCAAGTGACCAGCTTTAGCAGTGGTGAGCGTAGCGACTTGGGGGCCGGCCAGGGTGCGCAGGTGGATGCATCCGGCATGACCGTCGCCGGGCTTTCGGAAAAGCCGCAGATCACGCGTGTGGCGCCCTCGAATGCCAAGGTCCCGGCCGCTGGCAGCGTCGTCAAGGCGACGTCGACGATGGATGAAGCCAAGGGCGCTATGGACGCAGGCAAATCCAAAAGCAGTGTTGCTGGCAACAGCAATGCTGGTGGCAACGGCGGTGGCAACGGCAACGGCAACGGCGGCGGAAACGGCAACGGTGGCGGAAACGGCAACGGCGGCGGAAACGGCAACGACGGCGGGAACGGCAACGGTGGCGGAAACGGCAATGCCGGCGGAAATGGCAACGGCAATGCCCGCGGAAATGGCAACGGCAAAAGCGACCGCTGATGATGATGGCTTTCGTCACACAACCGCCAGGATACGCGCATGACGGATAGCATTCGCCCTGCACGTGGCTTCCTCGCAAGGCTGGTTTCGTTTCGGGTCGCCATGATCGCCGTGATCATGGCGCTGCCGCTCATCTTGCCATCAATCTCGGTAGTACAGCATCTCAACAACGATCTGAGCTCCTTTCGCGCCGCTGCGGCCCCCCGTGCTGCCAGCGGCGACTTCGTATTCGTCGCGATCGACAAGAAAAGCCTGATCGGGGTTGGCACCTGGCCCTGGCCGCGCGCCGTACATGCCGAGCTGATCGACAGACTCGTGGCGTCTGGCGCTCAGGACATCTTCCTGGATATCGACTTCAGCACGCCCTCCCAGCCGGAAAATGATGTCCGGCTTGCAAAAGCTCTCGAAGAGGCCGGTGGCGGTGTCATCCTGCCGATTTTCCGTCAGCAGTTCGGTGCCCGGTCATCGGATCCGCTGACTGTGACTGCGCCGCTGCCGATCTTTGCTGAGCATTCCTGGCCGGCTTTGGTGGATGTTGCGCTGGATGACGATGGCTTGATGCGGTCCTTCCCGGTGACGGAACTCATCGACGGTATTCCGACGCAGTCGGCGCCCGCAGTCCTTGCCGGCTACAGTGATGCACGGACCAGCCGGCTCGAGATCGACTTCTCCATTCGGCCAGAAACAGTTCCCACCTATTCGGTCACCGATATCCTCTCCGGCGCTGTCGGACGCGATGCCATCGATGGCAAGTCGGTGGTGGTCGGCGCCTATGCCACGGAACTGAAGGACCTCTTTGCGGTGCCCGTCTACGGCATCCTCAGCGGGCCGATGCTGCATGTGCTGGCAACAGAGACACTGGTCCAGGAGCGAATTCTCCGGCCACTGCGCACCGAGCCGATCGGCCTGCTGCTCGCGGCCTTGATCATCGCCTATACGCTGACATTCCATCGCCAGTCGCTGGGCGTGCCGCTCGCAGCGTCCGCAGCCTTGCTGACGATTGCCGAGGCGGTCTCCTTCCTCCTCTACAAGCACGAGGCCCTGGTCTTCCACACCGCCAGCCTGTGGCTGATGTTCGCCTTCGGCTTTTTCATGCTGATGGCCGAAAAAGTGGGGCTCAGCGGATGGCTGGCGGAGCTCGCGGTAACGGAGAATCGCGACATTCGCCGTGTCCTGAAGCGCATCATCAATGACAGCATCGACCCGGTCATCGTGCTCGATCAGAAGCGTAACCTGCTCGATGCAAGCCACACCCTGAGCGGCGTGCTCGAACGCGACGAAGCGGTTGTGCGCGGTAGCAATCTGAGTGTGTTTGCGCCCCCTGCCCTCACCGAGGCTCTGCTCGCGCTCGAAGCGATCCACATCACAGAGCCCCAGCAGATTCACAGCCAGACCGTTGCACTCGACATTCCGGGCCGAAAGGGCCGGCGCCATCTCGAAGCCGCCATTACGATCTCGCCCTTCGAAAGCCGTGGCGGCCAGGGGCTGTCACCGGTCGGCTCACATGTGACCTGCATCAGCCTGCGGGACGTGACGGCCCGCCGCCTCTACGAAACCAAGCTCGAAGAGATGGCACGGGTCGACGACCTGACCGGGCTCCTGACCCGACGCGGCCTGATCGACGCGATGGCAGCCACCGGACGCGGCTTCTCCGTCTTTGCCATCGACCTGCATCGCTTCGGTCATCTGAATGAAATGCTCGGCCGGGAAAAAGGCGACAGCGTCCTTCAGGCCGTCGCCGCCCGACTTCGGCGCCATGCGGGGATAGACGGCCTGACGGCCCGGCTTGCTGGCGACGTTCTCTGCTTGGCGACCGCCGGCATCGAGAGCGAGGATGCACTCGCTGAAAGTGCCGCGCAGTTGCTCGCACTCTTCGACACTCCCTTTGGCATCGAAGGGATCAAGATCGAACTCAACGCTCGCATCGGCGCCTGCAGTGGCTCGGAAAACCTCGGCAGCCCGGGGAAATGGATCGAAGCAGCCGAACTGGCGCTCATCGATGCCAAACGGGTCGGAGGAAGTGGCTGGCGGGCGTATGACCCCGCCTCGACGCTGCGCAGGGCCCGCTCAAGGCTGCTCGAAGCAGAGCTGCGCACCGGGCTCGATCAGGGACAGTTTTTCCTGCTCTTTCAGCCCCAGGTCGCCCTCACCTCCGGGCGGCTCGTGGGCGCCGAGGCGCTTTTGCGGTGGCAGCATCCGACGCTCGGCATGATTTCGCCGGCGGAATTCATCAGCATCTCGGAAGCCAATGGCTTCATCTGCGATCTCGGCCAGTTCATGTTCCGGGAGGCCTGCAAGGCCGCCACGAACTGGCCCTCGCATGTCAGCGTCGCGGTCAACATTTCCCCGGTCCAGTTTCTGCGCGGCGATCTGCTTTCCGACATCCGTGCGGCGCTCGACGCCAGCGGTCTTCAGCCACATCGGCTGCATGTCGAGATCACCGAATCCATCTTCGTCGAACGCTCCGAGGAGCTTCTCACCAAACTGGATGCGCTGCGTGATCTCGGCGTGACCATTGCCCTCGACGACTTCGGGACAGGTTATTCATCGCTCAGCTACATCTCCAGCCTGCCGCTCGACAAGCTGAAGATCGATCAGTCCTTCGTCCGTGACATGGTCAGCGATCCCGCAGCCCAGAGTATCGTTCAGGCGGTCATGACGCTCGCCCACGGCCTCGGCCTCAAGGTGGTCGGCGAGGGTATCGAAAATGCGCTGCAGGCGGAAATGCTCACGGCCATGGGCTGCGAAGAAGGGCAAGGCTATCTCTTCGGCCGGCCGCAGTCGGCCCGCCAGATCCAGGCCCTGTCGGCCGCCCACTCGCTGCTTTCCGGCGGCCATGAAGCCTCTGTCAGCGCCCTGGCGCAGGCCGGGTGAGGACAAAGGCTGCACAGGCGACGAGGATGACGCCGATCAGCAGCTTCAGCCAAAGCTGCGGCGGCCCGAAGAAGACAACAATGCCGTAGCTCAGCGTCATCAACGACACCGATGCAATCTTGGCCCTTTGCGAAATCGCGCCTTCACGACGCCAGTCGATCAGCGGCTGTCCATAGCGGGGGTGGTCGAGCAACCATTGCTCGAAACGCGGCGAAGACCGGGCGAAGAGCGCGGCTGCGACGATCATGAAAGGCGTGGTGGGCAGAACCGGCAAGAAGATTCCGATGACCCCGATCCCGACCATCAGCCAGGCGCAGCCAAGAATGAGCAGGCGCATCAAATCCCCTTCGCTGGCTGCCGTCGCTTCGACTGGAGATATGGCATGATTCGGGAACGACAAGGATTTTGAGGATTGCGGCAAATGCGGCGATTTTTCGTTTGCGCCGCAACAGGCTGAAATGCATCCTTGCCCGGCAATCCCACCTTCAGGAATTCAACTGACATGTCCAAGGTTACCCTCGTGCTCGGCGCCGGCATTATCGGCGTTTCCACAGCCATCCATCTCGCCCGCCGCGGGCGCTCGGTGGTGCTGGTGGACCGCCGCGGCGCCGGTGAGGAAACCTCTTTCGGCAATGCGGGCCTCATCCAGCGCGAGGGCGTCGTGCCCTACGGCTTCCCGCAGGACTTGAGCCTGCTGATCCGCTACGGCTTCAACAACCGGATCGACGCGCATTATCATGCAAGCGCCATCCTGAAGCTCGTGCCGTTTCTGTCGCGCTACTGGTGGCATTCGAACAAAAGCCGGCATGAGGTGATTGCACGCGCCTATGCGCCACTCATCGAAAACTCGATCACCGAGCATCAGGACCTGATCCAGGCGGCCAAAGCCGACCATCTGATCCGCAAGGACGGCTGGATGGAGATCTTCCGGACGACGGCCAAGCGCGACACGGAGCTTGCCGAAGCGGCTCGCCTCGCCCGCGAATACGGCGTCAGCTATCGGGCGCTCAGCCGCGAGGACCTGGCCAAGGAAGAGCCGCATATTCGCGGCGATTTCGTCGGCGGTCTGAAGTGGAACGACCCCTGGTCTGTCACCAATCCGCATGGCCTCACAATGGCCTATCTCGGCTATTTCCAGTCGCTCGGCGGACGCTTCGTCAAGGGTGATGCCATGTCGCTGGAGACTGGCGCCTCGGGCAAGGGCTGGCGCGTGAAGACCGATGACGGGATGGTCGATGGCGACGATGTGGTGCTGGCACTTGGCCCCTGGTCGGAGGAAGTCACCCGAAAGTTCGGCTACCGCTTCCTGCTCGGCGTCAAGCGCGGCTACCACATGCATTACGCTCCCGAGGGCAATGCTGTCCTCAACAACTGGACCATGGATGCCGAGCGCGGCTATTTCCTTGCACCAATGGAAAAGGGCATCCGCCTGACGACGGGCGCGGAATTTGCCAATCGCGATGCGCCGAAGTCGCCGGTGCAACTGGCGCGGGCGGAAAAGGTGGCACGCGAGATCTTCCCGCTGGCCGACCGGCTCGACGCCGAACCCTGGATGGGCGCCCGCCCCTGCACGCCCGACATGATGCCGGTCATCGGCAAGGCGCCGCGCCACGAGGGCATGTGGTTCGCCTTCGGCCATGCGCATCACGGCCTGACGCTCGGTCCTGTTACGGGCCGTCTGATCGGGGAAATGATGGATGGGGAAAAGACATTCATCGACGCAAAGGCCTGGAGCCCTGAGCGTTTTCGCCCCTGAAAAACAAAGCGTTTCTAGCCCCCTTCTCAGGGGGCTAGCCTTTTTGGCGCCGAGGTGGTAGTCATTCCGCATAATTTGATCAAATTGTTTCCCGGTGGAAACAGGCCGGAACGAAGCTCGCGTCGCAAGAACGCCGCCGGTCGAGGGGATCAGGAAGAGACGGACAGTGGCATGCGCCGGTGTTTGATCCATAACGCGAAAAGCGTCTATCGTTAGCGGACCAGCATCCGTTCGCGCACTATCGCGCGTTTCGAACCCGATCGACATCAGCCACACGGTGATCCATGGACATGGCCGAAGAGGCACGCGAATTCTTCGCGGCAAATCCCGATATTGAAGTACTTGAAGCCTTCGTCATCGACGTGAACGGCGTGCCACGCGGCAAGTGGATCCCGCGGGAACGCGCGATCGACGTGTTGACCAAGGGCATGGCGATGCCGCGCTCGGTCTACGCGCTCGATGTCTGGGGCCGCGACGTCAACGCTGCCGGGCTTGCCGAGGGAACCGGCGATCCTGATGGCATCTGCTTTCCGGTTCCGGGAACGCTGTCACGCGTGACCTGGCTGTCGCGCCCGACGGCGCAGGTGCTCTTGCAGATGTACACCCCGGAAGGCGAGAGCTTCTACGCCGATCCGCGCCAGGTGCTCGGCAACGTGATGAAGCGCTTCACGGCAGCGAAACTGACGCCGGTCGTCGCGACCGAACTCGAATTCTACCTGATCGACCCGGTTCGCTCGGCGCTCGACCCGGTGCGTCCGCCGAACACGCGCGACGGTCGCTGGCATACCGGCCAGACGCAGGTTCTGTCGATCTCCGAACTGCAGGACTTCGAAGAGGTCTTCCACGGCATTTCGACGGCCGCCCGCGCCCAGAACGTGCCGGCCGATACGACGTTGCGCGAAAACGGTCCCGGTCAGTACGAGATCAACCTCAACCACGTGCCGGATGCGCTGGCGGCTGCGGACTACGCGGTATTGCTCAAGCGCATCGTCAAGGGCGTGGCGCGCGCCAGCGATCTCGACGCCACCTTCATGGCCAAGCCCTATGGCACCCAGGCCGGCAGCGGCATGCATGTGCATTTCTCGATCCTGAACGAGAAGGGCGAGAACATCTATGTCGGCGAGGATGGACCCTCGGACGCCCTTTTCCATTCGGTCGGCGGGCTTCTCGAAAGCATGGGCGAGAGCATGGCGATCTTTGCACCGCACCAGAACTCCTATCGCCGCCTGCGCCCATCCGAACATGCGCCGACCTATGCGTCCTGGGGCTTCGATAACCGGTCTGCTGCCGTTCGCGTCATCACCGCATCGAAGCCTGCGACTCGCATCGAGCATCGCGTCGCCGGATCCGACACCAATCCCTATCTGGTTCTCGCCATGATCCTGTCGGCGGCGCTCGCCGGCATGAAGGAGAAGCTTTCGCCCGGTGGGGCGATCTCTGGCGACGACCATGCCGTCAACCACGAGCCGCTGCCGACCAACTGGGACTATGCGCTTCAGCGCTTTGGCAAGTCGAGCTTTGCCTATGCGGCGCTCGGGCCGAAATATCGCAGCCTTTATACCGCCTGCAAGCAGCAGGAACTCTCGGAGTTCTCGCTGCGTGTGACCGACGTCGAATACGACGCCTATATCCGGACCGTGTGAGGTGAAGCCATGACGAAGTCGATCGGACCCAATCCCGGCCATGCGGCCACCTATTACGCAGCCTCTGCCCGCGACAAGCGCGTGCGCCCGAAGCTTGACGGCCAGCACACGGCCGACATCTGCATCATCGGCGCCGGCTTTACTGGCATTTCGGCAGCCCTTGAGCTTTCGGAAAAGGGCTATGCCGTGATCGTGCTCGAAGGCGATCGGATCGGCTTCGGCGCCTCGGGTCGCAATGGCGGTCAGATCGTCAACGGCTATAGCCGTGATCTTGAAACGATTGCAAAACGCTACGGGCAGGAAAAGGCGGATCGGCTCGGCGAGATGTCGCTCGAGGGTGGTCGGATCATCCGCGAGCGCGTGGCGAAATACGGGATCGAATGCGATCTCGTCGACGGCGGGTTCTTCGCAGCCTTCACCGACAAGCAGGTGAAGGAGATGGCGGACGTCCGGGCCCACTGGATGAAGCATGGGCATGACGGGCTGGAGATGGTCTCCAAGGCCGAGGTCGCCAAGTATGCGAAGACCGACCGCTATGTCGGCGGCATGATCGACCGTCATGGCGGCCATATCCAGCCGCTCGACCTTGTGCTCGGCGAGGCGGCAGCGGCCGAAAGCCTCGGCGCCAAGATCTTTGAAAACTCCAAGGTCGTGCATCTCGACACCGGCCCGCAGCCCTTCGTCTGCACCGAGGGCGGCATTGTCAGGGCCAAGCACATTGTCGTCTGCGGCAATGCCTATATGGCCGGCATCGCGCCGAAGGTGACCGAGAAGATGATGCCGGTTTCCAGCCAGGTGATGGCGACGGAGCCGCTGGATGCCAAGCTGATCGAGGAACTGCTGCCCTCCAATTACTGCGTCGAAGATGCAAACTACGTACTCGACTACTACCGCCGCACCGCCGACAACCGCCTGCTTTATGGTGGCGGCATCGGCTATGGCGGCCAGGACCCGAAGAACCTGACGGGCGTCATCCGGCCGAACATGCTGAAAACCTTCCCGCAGCTGAAGGACGTGAAGATCGACTATGCCTGGAGTGGCAATTTTGCCCTCACGCTGACCCGCATCCCGCATATGGGCAAGCTCTCCGACACCGTCTACTTCTCGCATGGCGACAGCGGCCACGGCGTGACGACCACGCATCTGCTCGGCAAGATCCTCGGCGAGGCCGTGCATGGCCAGATGAGCCGCTTCGATGTCTGGTCGTCGTTGCAGGCCTATCCGTTCCCGGGCGGGCGCATGTTCCGCGTGCCGTTCACGGCACTCGGTGCCTGGTATTACGGCATGCGTGATCGGCTCGGCGTTTGAGGAAAGAAGAGATGACCCGCACCGTCACCGTCGCCGCCACCCAGATGGCCTGCACATGGGATCTGCCCGGCAATATCGTACGGGCCGAAAAGCTCGTGCGCGAGGCTGCCGCAAAGGGCGCACAAATCGTCCTGATCCAGGAGCTGTTCGAGGCACCTTATTTCTGCCAGGACCAGATCGCCGAGTTCTTCGATCTCGCCAAGCCTGCCCATGACAACGCCCTGATCGATCACTTCGCAGCGCTTGCCGAAGAGCTCAACGTCGTCATTCCCGTCAGCTTCTTCGAAAAGGCCGGGCAGACGTTCTTCAACAGCGTGGCCATCGTCGACGCGACCGGGGACGTGCTTGGCATCTATCGCAAGAGCCATATTCCTGATGGTCCTGGATATACCGAGAAGTTCTACTTCTCGCCCGGCGATACCGGTTTCGAAGTCTGGGAGACGCGGCATGCGGCGATCGGCGTCGGCATCTGCTGGGACCAGTGGTTCCCGGAGGCGGCCCGTGCCATGGCGCTGCAGGGCGCCGAACTTCTGTTCTATCCGACCGCGATCGGCTCGGAGCCGCAGGATGCGAGCCTCGACAGCTCCGGCCATTGGCAGCGGGTGATGCAGGGGCATGCAGCGGCCAATCTCATGCCGGTCATCGCGTCGAATCGGATCGGCAAGGAAGATGGTCGCAAGGGCACCTCGCTTACCTTCTACGGCTCGTCCTTCATCTGCGACCAGACCGGTTCAATGGTGGCAACTGCCGACCGGGAGACTGAGACGGTGTTGACCGCGACCTTCGACCTCGATGGAATCGCAAGGCAGCGCGCCAGCTGGGGCCTGTTCCGAGACCGCCGGCCGGAGCTTTACGGCCCGCTCCTGGGTTACGAGGGCTGAAGCTCAGGTTTCCGCTTTCAGACCGTCGAGCGCGTCGGCGACGACGCCCTCGACGGTCTGATCGATCGAGACGGTGACAACGCCCGGCTCGCCGGTCGGGACTTCCAGGGTGGCGAGCTGGCTATCGAGCAGACCAAGCGGCATGAAATGCCCAGTGCGGGCGCCCATGCGGCGGCCGAGCAGTTCCCGTGAACCATCGAGATAGACGAAGGCGAGGCGACCACCGGTCGCGGCACGCAAGTGTTCGCGGTAGATCTTCTTCAGCGCCGAGCAGGACACGATGATCCCCTCCCCGCGCGCCAAGGCGTCCGCCATGCGCTCGCCGATCACGGTCAGCCAGGGCCAGCGATCCTCGTCGGTTAGCGGCGTACCGGCGGCCATCTTCGCGACGTTGCTTTCGGGGTGCAGGACATCCCCCTCGATGAAGGGAAGCCCGAGACGGGCCGCGAGCGCCTCGCCGACCGAGGACTTTCCGCAGCCGCTGACTCCCATGACGATCACCGCCTGCGGGGCGGCCAGCTTGTTGTCCTGCGGCATGCTCTTCCTCTTCCTCAGCCCTCATCCAGGGGCCGCGACAATAGGAAGGTTCAGGCGAAATGCAATCCGCTCTCACTGTTTGCGCTTCTGCCGGTGGCCCGTTCCCTGGCTGCTCTCGCCTCTGCCCGGATGGATGCGGCGATCTTTTCCGCCATCATGATGACGGGGGCGTTGGTGTTGCCGCCAATCAGACGCGGCATGACTGAGGCGTCAACGACACGCAGCCCCACTATGCCCTTCAGCCTGAGATCGGGATCGACCACCGCATCGCCATCGGAGCCCATGCGGCAGGTGCCGACGGGGTGATAGATCGTATCGGCGCGGGTACGGATCGCCGCGTCGAGTTCCGCATCCGACGTTCCGGCCGGATAGAGTTCAGGTCCGCGATAGCGATTGAATGCGGGGGCTGCCATGATCTCGGCCATCATGCGGGCACCCTTGCGCAGGATTTCCAAGTCGCGCGGATCCGAGAGAAATGCGGGATCGATGAGCGGCGAAGCGGACGGATCGGTGCTCGCGAGCCGGACCGTGCCACGCGAATGCGGGCGCAAGACGCAGACATGGCAGGAATAGCCGTGGCCCCAATGCATCTTGCGCACGTGGTCGTCGACCATCGCAACGAGGAAATGCAGCTGGATGTCAGGACGATCGAGCGACGGATCGGTCTTCAGAAAAGCACCCGATTCCGCGCAGGTCGATCGCAGGTGACCCATACGCTCCGTGCGCCACTCGTTTGCGGCGCGCATCAGATCGCGCGTCGCCATGATACCCAAGCCGAACATGTCGGTATCCGGTGAGCGGAAGATCATGGTGTAGTCGAGATGATCCTGGAGGTTGGAGCCGACTTCCGTTCGGTCCAGCACGACGGGAATGCCGAGAGAGGTCAGATGGTCTGCAGGGCCAATGCCCGAGAGCATCAGGATCTGCGGTGATTGCAGCGCCCCTGCCGACAAGAGCACCTCGCGATCGGCGCGGACGATCCGCTGCTCGTCCTTGCCGAAGCGATAGGCGACGCCGACTGCCCTGCCCTGTTCGACCAGGATGCGCGATACATGCGCTTCGGTGATGACGGTGAGATTGCGCCGCGTCATCACGTCGTGGAGATAGGCGGCAGCTGCCGAGCAGCGTTCGCCGCGCTTTGGGCCGTTCCAGAACTGGGTGGCCTGATAGACGCCGGCCCCCTCCTGCATCGGCCCGTTGAAATCGTCGTTCTGACGGTGACCGCGCTGTTCGCAGGCCTTCAGGAAGGCCTGGTTGATCGGGCGCGCCCAGTTCTGATCGCAGACCTGAAGCGGGCCACCGCGGCCATGCAAATCGTCCGCCCCACGGATGTTGTCCTCGGCCTTCTTGAACCAGGGAAGGACGTCCTTCCACGACCAGCCTTCACAGCCGAGAGACGCCCACTCATCGTAATCGCCGGTATGCCCGCGGACATAGAGCATGGCATTGATCAGGCTCGATCCGCCAAGGCCGCGACCGCGCGGCTGGTAACCCCGACGTCCGTTGAGGCCCTCCTGCGGCACCGTCGAAAAACGCCAGTTTCCGCTCTTCACATGACCCGGCACAACAGCCGCTGACGCCATCGGCACGCGGGCGAAGATGCCGTCACCCCGACCGCCGGCTTCCAGCAGGCAGACGGTAACCGACGGGTCCTCGCTCAGCCGCGCCGCAAGGACCGAGCCGGCCGATCCGCCACCGATGATGACATAGTCGTACATGCTCCCCCCAGAGACCTGCACCAGCGACCCGTTTCAAGCCGCCCCAACCGGCAGATCTTAACTGCCGTGAACGTAAACGTAGCAGAGTGCCGGAAGGAAGCAAGGCGGGCGTACAGGCACTGCCCTGCAACGAAAAAACCCGCCTTTCGGCGGGTTTGATCAAGTGAATATTCGACGATTTTCAGGCGGCCGGTGCGGCAGCTGGAGCGGCGGCCACACGGCGCGGCTGCAGGTCGTCGATGCCGAGCAGGAAGTTGATCTGCGGGCGTGCCTTGACGAGGTCGTCGATCGTGTATTCAGAAAGCACGTCGAAGAAGGCGTTCAGCGCCTTGCGCAGCGCAGAGTTCAGGCCACAGCTGTCGATCAGCGGGCATTCGACGTCACCGTCGTCCTCGAAGCATTCCGCCATGGCGAAGCTGTCTTCCGTGACCTTCACGACATCGAACAGCGTGATCTTTTCGGCCGGACGGCCGAGGCGCACGCCACCGTTACGACCGCGGACGGTCTCGACCAAACCGGCCTTGTTCAGCGGCTGCAGAATCTTGAACAGGAAGAGCTCCGACACGCCATAGGCCTTGGCGATCTCCGGGATCCGGCTCAACTGGTCGCTGTTGGCTGCGCAATACATCAGCATGCGCACGGCGTAATTTGTCTGTTTTGTCAAACGCATGCACGATTCCTCTGTTTTCTTGCGGCTTATATAGCGCCTTTTGCAGTTTTGAACAATTCCAAAATACTCAAGTTCTAGACTCACGTGTTGGTGATTAAACTGGACTACAATTGACAGCTTATCCCATTTCATGAATATGCGCCTCAACAATCCGCAAAGAGGGAGGCCTACCATGACATCCATCCGTACCATCGCACTCGGTGCAGTTTCCGTTCTGGCCCTTTCGGCCGGCTCGGCACTGGCAGACGGCGAAGTCAACATCTATTCCTATCGTCAGCCGGAACTGATCCAGCCGCTGATGGACGCCTTCACCAAGGAAACGGGCATCAAGACCAATGTGCTTTTCCTCGACAAGGGCCTCGTCGAGCGCATCACGGCAGAAGGTGCAAACTCGCCGGCCGACGTCATTCTGACGGTCGACATCGCGCGCCTCACGGAAGCCAAGGATGGCGGCGTGACCCAGCCGCTCGTCGACGAGAACATCACCAGCCAGATCCCGGCGCAGTATCGTGATCCGGAAGGCAATTGGTTCGGCCTGACCACCCGTGGCCGCGTTCTCTATGCTTCCAAGGACCGCGTCTCCGAAGATGCGATCACCTATGAGGAACTCGCCGATCCCAAGTGGAAGGGCCGCATTTGCATGCGCGACGGTCAGCACGCCTACAATGTCGGCCTGTTCGCCTCGATGGTCGCCCACCATGGCGCCGAATACACGGAAACATGGCTCGCAGGCCTGAAGCAGAACCTGGTCAAGAAGCCTGACGGCAACGACCGCGCCCAGGCGAAGGCAATCCATGCCGGCGAATGCGATCTCGGCCTTGCCAACACCTACTACCTCGGTCTGATGAAGACCAACGAGAAGGATCCGGAAGAAAAGGACTGGGCCGCTTCGGTCAAGGTTCTCTTCCCGAACGCCGCTGACCGTGGCACGCATGTCAACATTTCCGGCATGGCGCTGACAAAGAACGCACCGAACAAGGACAATGCCGTCAAGCTGATGGAATTCCTGGCTTCCGACGAAGCGCAGACCATCTATGCCGAGCAGGTCTTCGAATATCCTGTCGGCCCCAATGCCAAGGTTTCCGAGATGGTTGCCAGCTTCGGCGCGATCAAGGCTGATCCGCTGCCGCTCGCCGACATCGCTGCCAACCGCAAGACCGCTTCCGAACTGGTCGACAAGGTCGGCCTGAACGACGGCGCAACGCAGTAATCTTCCGCGTATACTTGAAAGCAGAAGGGGCGGTCTCAGACCGCCCCTTCTTGCATTTCGGCATGTGCCATAGTCCGCCTCCCGCCTGGCCTCCCCCTCAGATGCCACCAGCTTCGACAGTTTTCGCGTGATCGTCGATTGCCTCCCGCCGCTCACTGGTGCCCGGATGGGTGGACAGGAAGGAGGAGTCTCCATCGAGACCGAGTTTTTCTTCCAACCGAGCGAAGAAGCGGCCGATGGCGCGCGGATCACGGCCGGCCTTGGCCATCAGCTCCACCGAGATACGGTCGGCCTCGTTTTCCGCGTCACGCGAATGGGAGAGTGACATCAGGGCAGCGCCATTGGTCAGAATGTCCTCGCCGGCCGCACCGACATCGCCTGCGATCAGCATGATTAGACCGGCCATGCCGGCTGCGCGATAGAGCTGGCGGAGCGAGTGCTCCTCCTCGACATGGCCGATTTCGTGGGCAAGGACCCCGATGATCATGTCCATGTCGCCATCAGCAAGATCGATCAGTTCGTCGGTGATGACAAGCGTTCCATCGGGAAGGGCAAACGCGTTCGGGCCAATCGGGCCACCCTGACGGAAATTGAGATTGTAGCCGGCAACACCCCGGGACGAGAGGACTGCGACCTGATTGAAGGCCTTCAGGATCTCCGTCTGACGGGCTTCGGGCAGTCGGCTTTCGCTGAACACCGCCTGGTCGAGCGACAGAAGCGTACCGCTTGCCATCCACTCGGTGACCGCCGGCGGTGTCACCAGAACGGCCACTTCGACCAGCGCCGGAACTGCATAGCGGTAGATCAGGCCCGCAAGCACGACAACAGCGAAGAAGAAGGCGACCAGACGTGGGTGAAACCGCTCCAGTTCGTGAACGACGCCCTTCTTGCCATGCTTGCTCAGCCACAGGTCGACGGCGTCGTTGTCATCGGTCTCGAAGAGCGAGCTATCGGCGAAGGTGACCCGGCGGGGAATGCGACCGACGCGGGCCGATATCTCCGTCCGTGCCAGGTCTCCCAGAGACACCGGATCGCCTCCGGCGTCTAGCCGGACAAAAAGGGTCTTGCCCTCCGCCAGAAGGACCGCCGGCGCCGACCGGCTCGAGCCGGGAGGATGCCAGCGACCGGAGGCGATGCGCTTGTCGTCAGAAGCCAAAGTCGAACCCTTCAAGATCGAGATATTCCGCCGTCACGGCGGAGCCGGACGCCTGCATCGAGGATACCACATCACCGAGTTCACCATCGACCACGATGCCGGAATGCTCGATCACATAGCGGTGCTCGCGGACCGCTGCCCAGGGGCGCATCAGGCTGAGGGTGAGGATGGTGACGACCAGATTTGAGACGACGATCCAGAAATAACGCAGGCGGCCCAGATCCGAAAAAAGGGAATGACGGGTATCGAAGCGGGCTGAATTCATCACCACGTTGCGAACGCCGATGCGATAGAAAATCGCCGCGACGCCCCAAAGCAACAAGACCGGGATCACCGTTCCATAGATGCCGAGAACGAGCAGGGCCTCGCCATCCATGCCCGAGTCGGCGCTGGCCACCGCACCATAATAGATCAGGACAAAGAGAGCCCCTCCGACTGCCGCACCGACAAGCATCAGCAGGAAGGCTGGCAGCCAGACGCGGTAGAGCGCACCGATCTTCGGATCTGTCTCGAAGGCCCGGTCGCCGTAACGCAGGTTGTTGAAGATGTAGCGATAGAGCCAGCGGCTGGCGAAAGGCGCGAGGATGCCAAGCGAGAAGAAGGCGATGAGGCCGCCGAAGATGATCGCGACGAAGGCGCCCCAGGTCTTTCCGACGAAGTCGAAACGGATGTTGCGATAGCTCGTGACGCGGGCGTTGAAGCGAAGGCTGCGCATGACGATCCAGGGAAGCAGCACGAACATCAGCAACGCCAGGATACCGCCCGCGATCGGGCTGAAGGTCAGGAGAATGTTGTAGCCAATGATGTAGCCGAAAACGATGGCACGACCGATGAAGATCTGTAGCCCCTTGGCGTGGTAGTCGAAGGAGTGACCGTCAATGAATGAGTTTCCGTAGAAATAGCGGTTGCGCCGAACCTTGGCCCAGGCGGAGTAGATGCCGACCGTGACGATCGTCAGGAGAATGTTGACGATCCAGATACCGAAATACTCACCGGCGCTGCCGCGAAACTCGCCGCGGCGCAAAGCGTCGGCGCGGCCGAAGACTGCCTCTTGCATGAAATGTCCCTCATGAAATCAAAACCGGCACGTCGCTATCCCCCGCAACGCGCGCCTGAACATTGACCATGAGAGCACCACGCACTCAAGTGCGCTCGGACACTTCGGACGCCCGTTGCACCGTTCAGGTCTCGCAAATCTCGATGCACCACCATTTCGGTCGGCCACCCTTGTAGGAATGATAAGCGGGCCTGAGATCGGCGGCGCTGGTGCGATCGAAGGCTCCGAGCAGGAGCGCCACCGTCGGCTGATCGTCGATGGCGCCGATCGAAGAGCCACAGGTGTCGCAGAATGCACGTGACGAAAAGTCGGAGGAGCGCCATGTGGCGGGGATGCCTGCAGGGCCAACCCAGCGCACGGCCTCGCGCGGAAATTCGACCCAGGTGGCGGTGAGACTGCCCGTATGGCGCTGGCACATCTTGCAGGAACAGGTGTGTGGCTTGGCGGCCGGCGCATCGGCCTCGAAGCGCACTGCCCCGCAAAGACAGCCGCCGGTATGGTTCTTCTTTTTCGGCATGATCCGCCCTCCCGCCGGAGAAGCTATCAGCCGATTTCATGCTGGCAAGAGAACGCCACCCTGCCTTTCGACGGGGTGGCGCAATTGTGAACGACGTTGCTTCTCTTACTTCATCGTCGGCATGACGAACTCGGCACCGTCCTTGATGCCCGACGGCCAGCGGCTTGTGACCGTCTTGGTGCGGGTCCAGAACTTGATGGAGTCCGTGCCGTGCTGGTTGAGATCGCCGAAAGACGAGGACTTCCAGCCACCGAAGGAGTGGTAGGCGAGCGGAACCGGGATCGGCACGTTGATGCCGACCATGCCGATGTTGATGCGGCTGGCGAAGTCACGAGCAGCGTCGCCGTCGCGGGTGTAGATCGCAACGCCATTGCCGTATTCGTGCTTCATCGGCAGGTCGAGGGCTTCTTCATAGGTCTTGGCGCGCACGACCGAGAGGACAGGGCCGAAGATCTCGGTCTTGTAGATGTCCATATCCGGCGTGACGTGATCGAAGAGGCAGCCGCCGACGAAATAGCCGTTTTCATAGCCCTGGAGCTTGAAATCGCGGCCATCGACGACGAGCTTGGCACCGGCTTCGACGCCAGAGTCGATCAGGCCCTTGATGCGCGCCTGGGCTTCCTTGGTGACGACGGGGCCGAGATCGGCCTTGTCATCGGTGTAGGGGCCGATGCGCAGGCTTTCCACCATCGGGGTCAGCTTTTCGATCAGGCGGTTGGCGGTTTCTTCACCGACTGGAACAGCGACCGAGATTGCCATGCAGCGTTCGCCGGCAGAGCCGTAGCCGGCACCCATCAGCGCCTGAGCGGCCTGGTCGAGGTCGGCATCCGGCATGATGATCATGTGGTTCTTGGCGCCGCCGAAGCACTGAGCGCGCTTGCCGTTCATCGCAGCCGTTCCATAGACGTAACGGGCAATCGGGGTCGAGCCGACGAAGGAGACGGCCGAGATGTCCGGATGCGTCAAGATGCCGTCGACGGCGGACTTGTCACCATTGACGACGTTGAGGATGCCGGCGGGAAGCCCTGCCTCGATCATCAGTTCAGCCAGGCGGATCGGAACGGACGGGTCACGCTCGGACGGCTTCAGGATGAAGGCGTTGCCGCAGGCAATCGCAGGCGCGAACATCCACATCGGGATCATGGCCGGGAAGTTGAACGGCGTGATGCCGGCGCCGATGCCGACCGCTTGCCGAATCGAATACATGTCGATGTTCGGGCCAGCGCCTTCGGTGAACTCGCTCTTCGACAGATGCGGGATGCCGATGACGAATTCGCAGACTTCCAGGCCACGGACGATGTCGCCCTTGGCGTCTTCGATGGTCTTGCCGTGTTCGCGCGAGAGAGTCTCGGCGAGTGAATCCATATTGTCGTTCAGGAGCTGAACGAACTTCATGAAGACGCGGGCGCGGCGCTGCGGATTGGTGGCGGCCCACTTGGCCTGGGCCGACTTGGCGTTCTCGACCGCCGCGTTCAGCTCTTCAGCGCTTGCGAGCGAGACCTCGCCCTGCACTTCACCGGTTGCCGGATTGTAGATCGGCTGCTTGCGGCCCGACGTGCCGGCGACATGCTTGCCACCGATGAAATGACCAACCTGATACATGGGTGTCCTCCTGGATTGTTGTGGAGGCAGTATGCGCTTTGATTTGCACAAATCAACGCGATCATTTACGCATCTGTTGTGCGAAAATTAATGTTAGGTGACATCGTTGATCGGTCTTTCGTGTGCCACCCCCCTCTGCCCTGCCAGGCATCTCCCCCACACGGGCAGGGCTATCGCATATGAATACCCGCCTCTGTCACTGCGTGACATCTCCCACGCAAGGGGGGGGGAGAACGTGGCGCCGCGTTTGCTGCTCGGTTCAGCAAGCTCCAAAGGCGGGCGACCGGCCGGCAGCTCATCAGTTCTTGCCCCATGTGGGGAGATGGCCGGCAGGCCAGAGGGGGGGGTAACCCGCATTCCGGGAGCAGAGGGGGCCACCGATGAACTGGGATGACGTTCGCATCTTTCTGGCCGTGGCGCGCACGGGCCAGATCCTCGCCGCCTCCAGACGTCTGGGCCTGAACCACGCCACGCTTTCGCGTCGGCTGACGGCGCTGGAGACGGCGCTCAAGACACGGCTCTTCATCCGCCGCACCAATGGCTGCGAACTGACCGCCGAGGGCGAGGCCTTTCTCGGCTCTGCCGAGCGGATGGAAACGGAGATGCTGGAGGTGCAGGCGCGGCTTGGTCGGACGGACACCCAGGTGGCGGGTACTGTACGGATCGGCGCGCCGGACGGCTTTGGCGTCTTCTTTCTCGCCTCCCGGCTCGGCACGCTGATCGAGCGCCATCCCGAACTGAAGATCCAGCTCGTGCCGGTGCCGCGCTCGTTTTCGCTGTCGCAGCGCGAAGCGGATATCGCTGTCACCCTGGAGCGGCCGGATCAGGGGCGGCTCGTCTCGTCGAAGCTTGTCGACTACACGCTCGGGCTCTATGCATCGAAGGGTTATGCCGAAACGAACGGTCTCCCGACGACCGCCGAAGGTCTCAAGGCCCATCGCCGGATCGGCTATGTGGAGGACCTGATCTTCACGCCGTCGCTGAATTTCACCGGCGAGGTGATGCGCGACTGGAATGCCGGCTTCGAGATCTCCTCGGCGATCGGCCAGACGGAGGCGGTTCTGGCGGGTGCGGGCATCGGTATCCTGCACAGCTATATCGCCCGGCAGCATGACCACCTCGTTCGCGTGCTGCCCGAGGTCACGATCCGCCGAGCCTATTGGACGACCTTCCACGAAAGTGCGCGGGAACTCGTGCGCGTTCGGGCGGTGGTGCAATTCCTGCAGGATGCGGTGGACGAAGATCGCGCGATCTTCAGCTGACGCGGTTGGCCGATGACCGGAGTGCGTTTTGAGGACGCTTTTCCGTCATGAGCGACGCAGATAGACTGCGACGATCTGATCACCCATGGATACTGACATGCGCCAGCCCTTGCTTCATCTCGGCCTTCCGGCCTTTCTGTTTGCACTCCTCTTTGCACTTCCCGCCCATGCGCATGTGATGGACGGACCGCTCGGCGGGTTCGGCTCGGGCTTCGGCCATCCGCTGGCTGGCTTAGACCATCTGCTTGCCATGCTCGCTGTCGGGCTCTGGGGCGCGCAGATGGGTGGCCGATCGGTCTGGACGCTGCCCGCGACTTTCCCGATGATCATGTGCGTGGGCGGGATCATCGGCATGACCGGCCTTCTGCCCGACCAGCCGATCGAATACGGGATTGCCGTTTCTGTCATCGTTCTCGGCGGTGCGATTGCGGCCGCGTGGCGGGCGCCGGAATGGGCGGCGCTGGTGCTGATTGCAGCCTTTGCGCTCATGCATGGCTATCCGCATGGTGTGCTCGCGCCGCGCGCCAGCGACCCCGCAGCCTTTACCGTGGGCTTCGTGGTCTCCACTGGCGTGATCCATGTGATCGGGATCGCAATCGGTGCTGCCCTGAAGCCGATCGGCGGCGGCCGGCTGGTGCAGGCGCTGGGGGCGGTCATCTCGCTCGCCGGCTTCTGGTTCCTGTTCAGGCTCGCGATGGGCTAAGCCGGCTCTCGGCCCTGCAGACCAAGCGTTTTGCTGCATCGCGATAGCATGGTTTCTGTTGACAAACCGCGATCAAACCGCACAAACGACGGCACCGGTCGCGACCGTCTCCATCGGCGCGGCCAGCGCAACCGTGAACAGCTCAGACACAGGCTCTCCATGACCACGAATACCGCACTCCTCGACTTCCAGATCGTTCCGAATGCCTCGCCCATGCCGGAAGCCGAGCGGCTCGCGGCTTTCGAAAACCTGGGCTTCGGAACGCTGTTCACCGATCATATGGCGGTGGTACATTGGCACGTCGACAAGGGCTGGCACAGCCCGGAAGTCTCGGCGCGCAAACCCTTCCAGATCGATCCGGCGGCAAGCGTGTTGCACTATGCGCAGGAGATCT
This sequence comes from Agrobacterium sp. MA01, assembly GCF_009650195.1. Taxonomy (NCBI): domain Bacteria; kingdom Pseudomonadati; phylum Pseudomonadota; class Alphaproteobacteria; order Hyphomicrobiales; family Rhizobiaceae; genus Agrobacterium; species Agrobacterium sp. MA01. The sequence goes on along the minus strand of NZ_CP045854.1, from coordinate 385,249 downwards.
TCGAGGGCATGAAGGCCTACAAGGCTGCCGATGGCCGCATCACGCTCTTCCGCCCGGAAGAAAATGCCCGCCGCTTCAACAGGTCGGCCGAGCGCATGGCAATGCCTGATGTGCCGGAAGAGCTTTTCCTCAAGGCCGTCGAGGAACTGGTGAAGATCGACGCCAAGTGGGTTCCGGAAGGCGAAGGCAGCCTCTATCTGCGTCCCTTCATGTTTGCCAGCGAAGCCTTCCTCGGCGTACGCCCCTCGCGTGAATACGTGTTCTGCGTCATCGCTTCGCCTGTCGGCCCCTATTTCAAGGGCGGCAGCAAGCCGGTCACGCTCTGGGTCAGCGAACATTACACGCGTGCGGCTCCTGGCGGCACTGGTGCAGCCAAGTGCGGCGGCAACTATGCGGCGAGCCTTCTCGCCCAGAAGGAAGCGGCAAGCCGCGGCTGCGACCAGGTCGTCTTCCTGGATGCCGCCGAGCACAAATGGATCGAAGAATTGGGCGGCATGAACGTCTTCTTCGTCATGGACGACAACACTGTCGTCACGCCGCCGCTCTCGGGCACGATCCTGCCGGGCATCACCCGCAACTCGATCATCAAGCTTGCCGGAGACAACGGCCTTGATGTCATCGAGCGCCCCTATTCCTTCGATGAATGGATGGCGGACGCCAAGAGCGGCAAGCTGCGCGAGGCCTTCGCCTGCGGCACGGCTGCCGTTGTTGCAGCGATCGGCACGGTGCGCCATCCCGGCGGCGAATTCGTCATCGGCAATGCCGGCACGGGCATGGAAACGGAAAAGCTGCGCAACCAGCTGACCGGCATCCAGCGCGGATCCGTGGCGGATACACATGGCTGGGTGAAGGAAGTGACGCGCGCCTGACGACAGGCACAGTCACACGCTTTGAACCCCCGTCATGGCAACATGGCGGGGTATTTCGTTTGGGCGGACGCCTTGGACACCGGAACGGACCGGCGCAAGCAATGAAGGTCCGAAACAAAAGAGACGGCGGCACATCTGCGGCCCGGAACAGATGCAGGAAGACGACATGACGAACGGTCGGTCCGCCTCGGACTTCGTGCTGCCGCGACGGATGGCCATGGCGACGATTCACGGAAAGGAGCGCGCTCTCTCCGCGTCGTTCGCAGCCATCGGTATCGACCTGGTGCTGCCATCGGCCCTCGATACCGATCAATTCGGGACCTTCACCCGGGATCGGCCGCGATCCGGGACGATGCTGGAGGCGGCACGGGCCAAGGCACAAGCCGCCATGCAGGAAACTGGTCTGCAGGCAGCGCTTGCCAGCGAGGGCGCCTATGGCCCCCATCCGACCATTCCATTGCTCGCGGTCGGTCGCGAGCTGCTGCTCTACGTGGACGCGGCACAGGGCTTCGAAATCGCGGAAATGAGGATCGACGAGCGGCCAACATTCGGTCACTGCCCTGCCGTTTCGGTCGGGGATGCAGACGCCTTTCTCGAGCGGATCGGCTTCCCGGAGCAGGGCCTCGTCGTTGCGCCCGTAGGTCGGTTGAACGCACCGGTGGCCAAGGGCATTCGCACTGTTGCGGATCTGGAAATCGCGATCGGGACCGCGGCCGGGCTTTCCCCGACCGGACGTGCGCATATCGAGACCGACATGCGGGCATTCATGAATCCCCGGCGAATGGTGGTGATTGGCGAGGTTGGACGGCATATGGCAGCGCGTCTGTCGACACCGTGCACGCATTGCCGCCATCCAGGCTGGGGCAAGGTCAGAACCGAATACGGTCTGCCCTGCAGCCTCTGTGGCTTTCCGACATCGCTGCCGCGGCATGATGTGTTCGGGTGTGTTTCCTGTGGCGTGGAGGAGCGCCATGAGCAAGCCTTCGGCGCCGTTGCGGACCCGACCTACTGCGCGCTCTGCAATCCGTGACGACAACGACGCGGCAGCCTGAAGACCGCAATCATCAGATCCTCGATGGCTGCAGGAGGTAGGGCCGGATCCGGCTGCTGACCGCCGCCGTCTTCCAGTTGCGTATCCGCGCTCCGATCTTCTCGTCCTGCTTCCAGATGATCTCGGCATGCAGAACACCGAACAGATCGCAATAAAGGACAAGCGGCTCATGATCCGCGAGTTCTACGCCTTCGGAGAGCACCAGACCCAGCCCCTTGGGGCTGCAGTCGGAAATCCATCCCCGGACATGGCAGCCGAACATCAGGACCAGCGAATCCAGTTCGCAGCGCTGTCTTATCTCGTTGCGACGTTCCATCGGACCTCCGCTCGTCTGGTTCAAATGAGAGCACCAAAAGGTCGAGGTTCAAAGCCGGAACTGTCCGAAGCCTTGTTTTCAGGTTAATGCAAACGATCGCATTTTAGGCATTGAAGAGCATGCGGACAAACACACGGGCCGCGCCAAGCGGGCGTTCCAGATTGCTTCAGTATCAACCAGGGAGAAAATGGTACGGTTGGGGGGTCTCGAACCTCCGACCTCAGGTGCCACAAACCTGCGCTCTAACCAACTGAGCTACAACCGCACATGACCGCGTCGCTGACGCCGTCGAGGGGTCACATACGAGCAGATGGATTTTTTTTCAAGCCCTTTCTGCGCATCAGGCGAAAAGGCTTGGGGTTATGAAAAAGGCCGGGCGCTATGCCCGGCCCAAGATCCTTGGGAGGATTTTTCAGTAATCGCAGTCGATCAGGCGACCTTGAGCGAGGACATGACCTTTTCGGCAGCTTCCTTGCCAGGCTTGGTCATCGTTTCGGCAACCTTCTTGGCGGTTTCCTGGATCGCCTTGGCCTGTTCGATCGTCACTTCAGCCTGCTTGCGGATGAAGGCGGTCTGGAGTTCGACCAGTTCAGCCATCGACTTGACGCCGAGCAGCGCTTCCATGTGCGAGAGCGAGAGATCGGCATTGGTGCGCATGGCGTCGATCGCCTTGAGGCCGAGTTCGACGGTGCCGGCCTGGGCCGTCTGGACGGTCGCTTCCACGGTCTTCGTGGCTTCTTCCGTGGCGGACTTCATCTTGGCATAGGCTTCCTTCGACTGGACTGCGCCCTTTTCGGCGAAGTCACGGAAGCTTTCCTGCATCTTCGAAGGGTCGAAGGAGGAGAAAGAGAAGATATCATTGGTGTTCATGGTGCATTTCCTCTTGTCGGGGGATCTCGGCGACCCCTCATGTTTCATTCATGAACCCTATATAGCACCTGATATTGTGCATTGCAATATTATTGTGCGATGCACAATTAGATTTTCTGCATGTTGAAAACCGGGGCGGATTAACCTTACCAATCGAAAGGGTCCCGACTTTCTGGACCCAAAGGCACTGCCTAGCTATTAAAAATCTGTTAATTTACTCGCAGGCCATGAAGCGACAGGTCCGAAAATGCCCGCTCAATACCCATTCATCGACGTCGCCGTGCACGACCTCATCCGACCGCGTCTGGCGCGGGGCGAGGCGCTCGTGCTGTTCGCGCCGGGGCTGGGGCGGGTACTCTGGTGCAACGGGGCCGGCGCCCGCTTCTTCGGCGCCAACTCGATCTACGACTTTCTCGAGGAAGGCCCTAACCGCGGAGACATCACCTTTCGGCAGCTCGAAACGGTTGCCCGCCAACTGTCTGCGCCGGGCGACAGCCGCAACCTGATGCTGCGCATCACCTCGGGCTTCCAGAAGCTGCCGATCACGGCATCCGCCGACTGCATCGAGATCCGCAAGGGGGAGCCGGTGATCCTGCTCTCGCTGCCGGCCCTCAAGCGCGCGACCGGGGATAAGCAGCTCGCCCAGGAACTGATGAGCGGCTTCGACGATCCGGACACGCATATGGCCGTGCTCGATGGCGAGGGCGGCCTCGTCGCGAGCTCCGACGGCTTCCCGGGCCTCGGCATCACGCCGCAGACGGCGCGCATGCTGATCAATCTGGTCGAGGCGGATGCAGACAGGCTCGTCAAGCGGCCGATCCCGACAGGCCGGGGATATCTCCCCGCCGCCATCGGCAAGATTTCTGACGCGCCGGCACTCCATCTTCTGTTCGCGGTCGAGACGATCCTCGGCCAGATGGACCCGAGCGACGACTTTGCGGAAGAGGAAGATCTGCCGACCGCAATCGCCGAGCCTGTCCGGGCCGACGATACGGTCGAAGACGAGAGCGAGACCGAGACCGAGACCGAGACCGAGACCGAGACCGAGACCGAAGACTTCGCAATCTCCGCGGATGAGGCAATGGCAGAATCGGCCGAGCTCCCCTCGCCTGCTGCGCCCTTTGAGAGCGTGATTGCTGCCCTCGGAGACATTGAAGAAATCGAGCCGGACACCGACGCTTTCCACGCGCAGGACGAAACGACCGATGCAGACGTTGATGTGCTGGTGGACGAGACGGCTGAGGCAGAGGTCGAAGCGATCCCGGACGAGACTGACGACACGTTTGCCAACGAGCCGGATGAGCCCTTGTCGTCGGAAGTGGCCGATCATTTCGACGAACCGCCTGTTGTCACGGAAGCGGACGTGCCCGCTACCAATCAGATCGTGGAGACCGTTGAGACCGCCGCTGCAGCGACCGTCGCGCCGACAACCAGGCTCGCGGACCATGGCCCCGACACCGGAGGTTTCACGTTTCATCAGGATCGGCGCGCCACACGCTTTGTCTGGAAGATCGATGCCGAGGGCCGGTTCAGCGAGGTTTCGGCGGAGTTTGCCCAGGCCGTCGGCCCGCGTGCGGCCGATATCGAGGGCGTTGCCTTCTCCGATCTCGCGGCCCTTTTCAATCTCGATCCGGACGGCAAGATCAGCGAACTCCTGAAGAAACGCGACACCTGGTCCGGCAAGACGATCTACTGGCCCGTCGAAGGAACACGGCTGGTCGTGCCCGTCGATCTGGCGGCCCTGCCAACCTATACGCGTAACCGCGAATTCGACGGCTTCCGCGGTTTCGGGATCGTCAGGGTCGCGGACGCACAGGACGATCCAGACGCGATCGGCATGACCTTTGTTGAGCAGCGGCCCTCCGTTGAGGCGCCGGACGAACTGCCGACCGGTATGCACAGCGACCGGGACGAGGAACTCGCGGAGTTCTTGAGCGAACTCAGCGAAGGCGAGAGCCATCCGCCGGAAGATTATCTCGAAGAGCAGATCTCCGAGGCAGGCGAACAGGTTCTCGACACCCTCATCGAGGCGGATGACGACAACGACGCGGTTGACGCCGCTGAGCCGAGCGTGGAAGCCGAAAGCGCCAACGATCTTGCGCCGTCGCGCCCGGTCGACTTCGAGCCACCGGTGCTGCGGATCATGGAGCCGCGCAAACCGAGCCTGCCAGACAAGGTCGTGCAGCTGCAAGATCATCGTGTGCGCCAGCGCGACAGCCTGACACCCGGCGAACAGGCCGCATTCCAGGAGATCGCACGCAAGCTCGATCCGCTCAGCCTCAGGGCAAAGGTCGAGCAGTCGCTGGCGTCGTCGGAGCCACCCGTGCTGCGAAACGAGCCGGCCGCGCCGTCACCGAAGACGCCGGAAGCGCCCCAGACGCCGCCCGCCAGCGCGATCACGCCGACCGAGCCCGTCGCCGAGCGTTCGGCCGAAGCCAATTTGCCCAGCCCATCGGCGGATCGGCCGGCCGGAAGACGCGAGCGCAGCCTGACCGCCGATATCATCGACCTGATGCCGGTCGCGCTCCTGGTGCATGTCGGCGACCGGCTGATCCACGCCAATCCGGAATTCTTCGCGCTCACGGGATACAAGACGCTGGGTGAACTTGACGACGTCGGTGGTCTCGACACGCTGATACAGCGTCGTGATCTGGAAGAGCCCGGCGATGAGGCGGGCCAGGTCGTGGCGCTCTGCGCCGACGATCGCCTGCTACCGGTCACGGCACGGCTACAATCCGTGCGCTTCGAGGAAACCACCGCCCTGATGCTGGCACTGATTGCCCAGCCCGAGGAACAGGTCAGGCCGGAAATGTCGGCCGAGCCCGAGACGGTGACGGTTGCATCGGCCGCGACACCGGCGCAGGCGGGGGAACTCGCGCGCATGAAGGTCGAAGTGGACGAGCTGCGTTCGATCCTGGAAACCGCGACCGACGGCGTGGTGATCCTCGATTCCGACGGTGACATCCGTTCGATGAACCGGGCGGCAAGCGCGCTCTTCAACTTCGACGACATGGAGACGCGCGGGAAACCCTTTGTCATGCTGTTTGCGCATGAGAGCCAGAAGTCGATCCTCGACTATCTGAGCGGACTTGCCGGTCATGGCGTCGCTAGCGTCCTGAACGACGGTCGCGAAGTGATCGGTCGCGAGGCCTCCGGCGGCTTCCTGCCGCTGTTCATGACCATCGGCAGGCTCAACTCCTCCAACGGCTATTGCGCAGTCATCCGCGACATCACGCAATGGAAGCGGACCGAGGAAGAGCTGCGCAACGCAAAGCGCGCGGCGGAAACGGCCAACGCCCACAAGACCGACTTCCTTGCCCGCGTCAGCCATGAGATCCGGACACCGCTCAACGCGATCATCGGCTTTGCCGACATGATGGCCAACGAGCATTTCGGCCCGGTCGGTCATCCGCGCTACGGCGAATACGCGCACGACATCGTGCGCTCTGGCCGTCATGTGCTCGACATCGTCAACGACCTCCTCGACATTTCCAAGATCGAGGCGGGCGAGATGGAGCTCGATTTCTCCTCCGTCGGGCTGAACGAAATGGTGCAGGCAGCCGTATCGATCGTGCAGCCGCAGGCGAATGGCCAGCGGGTGATCATCCGCACCGCGCTGTCGCAGGCCGTGCCGAATGTTGTGGCCGACGGGCGCTCGATCAAGCAGATCGTGCTGAACATCCTGGCGAATGCAATCCGCTTCACGCCGTCTGGCGGACAGATCATCGTGTCGACGGCTTATGAAGCGAATGGCAGCGTGGCGCTCCGGATCCGGGATACCGGCATTGGAATGTCGCGCAGCGAACTCGAGCAGGCGATGAAACCCTTCCGCCAGGTTTCGACCGGCACGCCACGCAATCGCGGCGACGGCACCGGTCTCGGCCTTCCGCTGACCAAGGCCATGGTTGACGCGAACCGGGCCCAGTTTGCGATCTCGTCGACGCCGAACGAAGGCACGCTGGTCGAGGTGACCTTTCCTTCGCCGAGGGTATTGGCGGACTGACATCTCGGAATGATCGCGAGGACGGGGAGAACGGCATGACGGCATTCAGCATTCTCCTCGGCATTGCTGTCGCCATCGCGGTCGGTGCCATGAGCCCCGGGCCGAGCTTCGTACTTGTTTCGCGGATTTCGGTTGCCAATACGCGATTGCATGGACTTGCAGCAGCGATCGGGATGGGGCTTGGTGGGGCACTGTTTGCGGTTCTGGCGCTCGCTGGTCTTATTGCCCTGCTCGAACGGGTTGAGTGGCTCTACCTGGTTTTGAAGGTCGCGGGCGGGCTCTATCTCGTCTATCTCGGTGTGATGATCTGGCGCGGCGCAGCTGCGCCGATCTCGGTCGGATCGGAAGAGGGGCGGACCATGCACTCGCTGCCGCGTTGCCTGGCGCTCGGCTTCGTCACGCAGATCAGCAATCCGAAGACTGCCGTGGTCTATGCCAGCATCTTTGCGGCCCTGATGCCGCAAAACCCGCCACTCATGGTGGTTATTGCACTGCCGCCGGTGATCTTTCTGATCGAGGCCGGGTGGTATGCCATCGTTGCGATCGCCTTCTCGGTGCCGCGCTCGCAACGCGCCTATCTCAGCGCGAAACTTTGGGTCGACCGGCTCGCCGGCGTTGTCATCGGTGCACTTGGGTTGCGATTGATCGGCGAAAGTCTCGCACATCTGCGGCGCTGACCACGCCGCGACAGTCGGGCCGGTTTTCATCGCCCTCGCTTTCCGCTAGAGGAAAACCATTCCCGCATTCGCAAGGGCCGACCGTTTGTCCACATTGCCGCGCACGGGCACAGCCCACTCCGTTTCGCCCAAGGGCACGCATGCCAGCAGACGCATGGGATCGGCAACGTTTGCTGCTCTGATTGCCGCGGCGGTCGTTTTCATGCCGATCGTGGCGATCTTCGTCATCGGCTTCTCTGCCGAGCCCGACAACTGGCAGCATATGATGACGAATGTCATCCCGCGCGCCGGCGTCAGGACCTTCTGGCTGCTGCTCTTCACCGGCCTTGTGACTGCGGTCGTCGGGGTCGGCACGGCATGGCTGGTCACGGCATGCGAGTTTCCGCTGCGGCGCCTCCTCTCTCCAGCCCTTGTTCTGCCGCTCGCCATTCCCTCATATCTGGCTGCCTATGCCTTCGGGGAGTTTCTCGATTTCACGGGACCGGTGCAGACGACCTACAGGGCAATCTTCGGCTTCACGTCGTCGCGCGAATACAGTTTCTTCGATGTGAAATCGCTGTCGGGCGCCGTGCTGGTCATGTCGGCGGTGCTCTATCCTTACGTCTACCTCGCCTGCCGATCGATGTTCCTGATGCAGGGGCGCGCAGCAGCCGATGTCGCCCGCACACTCGGTTCCAGCCCATTCAGGGTCTTTGCCCGCATCCAGGTCCCGATGGCGCGCCCGGCGATCATGATCGGTCTGACGCTTGTGATGATGGAGACTCTGAACGACATCGGGGCCGTGGAGTATCTGGGCGTGCAAACGCTGACCTTCTCCGTCTATGACACCTGGCTCAATCGCGGCAGTCTGGCGGGTGCAGCGCAGATCGCCTGCGTGATGCTGGTGATCGTTGCCGGCCTTCTGGTCATCGAGCGCATCGCTCGCAGACAGCAGCGCTTCTCGAGCCACAAGACGACGGCCATCGTGCCCGATGCCATCCGGCTCAGGCTGAAGGGCCCGAAGGCATGGCTTGCGGCGATCTTCTGCCTTCTGCCGATCCTTGTCGGTTTCGTCGTGCCTGTCTTCGTGCTGGGCGGGTTCGCATTGCGTCGTCTCGAAGATTTCCTCGAGCCGCGCCTGCTTGATGCCCTCTGGAACTCGACGCTCGTGTCCTCGGCCGCCGCCCTGATCACGGTCTTCCTGGCCTTTGTGCTCTCCTATGCCGCGCGGACAGACCGTTCGCGTCTGGCGAAGGCCGCCGGACGGCTTGCCGCACTCGGTTATGGGATTCCCGGTACGGTGCTGGGGATTGGCGTTCTGATCCCGCTTGCGAGCTTCGACAACGCCCTGGACGGTTGGCTGCGTGCCAACCTGGGCATTTCGACCGGCCTTCTTCTGTCGGGCACAGGTTTTGCCATCGTCTATGCCTATACCGTCCGCTTCCTGACCATGGCGGAAGGCACGATCGATGCCGGTTTCCAGAAGCTATCCCCGCATCTCGACATGGCGGCTAGGACACTCGGCCGCTCGGGTCTGCAGACATTGCGCCAGGTGCTGCTTCCCAACCTGCGTCCTGCCGTACTGACGGCGGCTCTGCTCGTCTTCATCGAGACGCTGAAGGAACTCTCGGCCACGATCCTGCTGAGACCATTCAACTTCAATACGCTGGCGACGCTGGTCTATGAGGATGCCTCGCGGGGCATGGCACAGGATGCCTCGGTGGCGGCGATCATCATCATTGCTGCCGGCCTGATCCCCGTGATCCTGGTTTCCCGATCGCTCGACGAGAGGCGTTGAACCGGCATCGCACCGCAAAAAAAGGGCGGCCGAAGCCGCCCTTGAGTCAATGCTGTCGAACCGGAGTACTCGAGCGATCGACATTTTGTCGGAGGCTTAAATCGAGGCCTCACTGCGTCTGATCGCGCATCTCCAAGTTGCCCTCAGTCTTGCCGAATGCCAGTTAAGAGATCCTTACCCGTCGGCGCCGCCAGCTACCCAACATTTGAGGTATTGCCCTGATATTGCTGTGTTTCGGGACACATTTTCGTCAGGAGCGCAGCTGTGGCAGATCGGCGAAGAGGGCGAGCGCTTCCGGATTGGCGAGCGCTTCCTCGTTCTTGACCGGGCGACCATGCACCACCTCGCGCACGGCAAGCTCGACGATCTTGCCGGACTTGGTGCGGGGAATGTCGTCCACCTGAATGATCTTGGCCGGGACGTGACGCGGCGAGGCGCCGGTGCGGATCTGCGTCTTGATCTTTTTGTCGAGTTCCTCGGTGAGAGACAGGCCCGGCGCAAGGCGCACGAATAGGATAACGCGGACATCGTCATCCCAGTCCTGACCGATGCAGATCGCCTCGACCACTTCGTCGAGCTTTTCGACCTGGTTGTAGATCTCGGCCGTCCCGATCCGGACACCGCCGGGGTTCAGGGTCGCGTCTGACCGCCCGTGGATGACGATCCCGTCATGCTCGGTCCATTCGGCGAAGTCGCCATGGCACCAGGTGTTGTCGAAGCGTTCGAAGTAAGCGGCGCGATACTTGGCGCCGTCGGGATCGTTCCAGAACATCACCGGCATGGACGGGAAGGCCTTGGCACAGATCAGTTCGCCCTTCTCGCCGCGGACCGGTTTGCCGTCGTCATCCCAGACCTCAACCGCAAGCCCGAGGCCCGGCCCCTGGATTTCGCCACGCCAGACTGGCTTCAACGGATTGCCGAGCACGAAGCAGGACACGATGTCGGTGCCGCCGGAAATGGAGGCAAGCTGGATATCTTCCTTGATCCCCTCATAGACGAAGGAGAAGCCTTCCGGCGACAGCGGCGAGCCCGTCGACGTCATCAGCCTCAGGCTCGATAGATCATGCGAGCTCTTCGGCACGAGGCCGCCCTTTCGGACGGCGTCGATGTATTTGGCCGATGTGCCGAAGATGGCGAACTTCTCGGTCGCGGCATAGTCGAAGAGGACATTGCCGTCGGGATAGAAGGGCGAACCATCGTAGAGGCAGAGGGTGGCGCCACAGGCAAGGCCCGAGACGAGCCAGTTCCACATCATCCAGCCGCAGGTGGTGAAGTAGAAAAGCCGCTCTCCGGCCTCAAGCCCGCAATGGAAACGATGCTCCTTCAGATGCTGCAACAGCGTGCCGCCGGCCGAATGGACGATGCATTTCGGCACGCCGGTCGTGCCGGAGGAGAAGAGGATGTAGATCGGATGGGAGAACGGCAGACGGCGATACTCGATGTCCTTGACCGAGAAATCGGTGATGAACTGTTCGAAGCTGCGGCCATCCGGCAAGCGCTCGATCAGCGCCGCCGTGTCTCCTGCGTAGGGAACGACGAGCACCGGGACATCGAGCTTGGCGGCGACGGCGACAATCTTGTCGGAGACGTCCTGCCGCTTGCCGTTATACCAATAGCCGTCACAGGCAACGAAAAGCTTCGGCTCGATCTGGCCGAAACGGTCGAGCACGCCCTGATCGCCGAAATCAGGCGAGCAGGAGGACCAGATCGCGCCGAGCGAGGTAACGGCCAGCATCAGCGCCACCGTCTCCGGCATGTTCGGCATCATGGCCGCCACACGGTCACCTTCACCGATGCCCATGGCTGAAAGCGCCTGCTGCAGGCGGGATACCGTCGCAGTCAGTCGAGACCAGGACCACCGATCGGCGACCTTGTTTTCGCCCCGGAAGATCAGCGCATCGCCCTCGCCTGCATGGGCGAGCAGATTCTCGGCGAAATTCAGTCGCGCTTCGGGGAAGAAGCGCGCCTTGAGCATGTCATCGCCGTCAGACAGCGCCAAACCGCCCTTTTCGCCGATCACCTCGCAATAGTCCCAGACAGCAGACCAGAATGCAGCGCGGTCCTCGACCGACCAGCGATGAAAATCATCATAATCCGCAAAGCTCCGGCCAAGGCGATCGGCGCACCACTGCATGAACAGGGTAAGCGGCTGTTTCGTCTTGAAATCTTCAGACGGTGTCCAAAGGGCTTTTTGTCCGGTCATGCTGATCCTCCTCAAGCGCATGGTCTTTCTATAGCATGCGGCAATGCAATATACAGACGCGTGCGGCTTGGAATATGGTCTGACATTTGCACCAGAGGGCAAATTCCTATATCCGCGCAGAAGTTCACGAAACCTCAGGACCTTCATCAGGGCATGCGCAATCCAGGACGTGGCGATCATACTTCACGCCCCTCCTCCCGCTGGCCGCGTGGCCGCCGCAGGGGCATGATCAAGCTCGCCTTGCTGATCGCCGCTGTCATCGTGGCCGTATCGGTCGTCCTGCGGCTCAGCGCTCCTTATCTGGTGTCGAGTTCCGTGGTGCGATCTGCCATCGCCTCGTCGATTGCGGCCTGGGTCGGACACGAGGTGACGATCGACGACGTTGCCGATATCGGCTTCTGGCCGCAGCCGCAGATCACGTTGACCGGCATCAAGGTGACGCGCATCTCCAATGGCGAACTGGAGACGCTTGGGGAGGTTGATCGGCTGTCTGCGCGGTTCGGCCTGATCTCGGCGCTTGCCGGCCGGCCGGACTTCAGTGCGTTTCGCCTGGAGCGCCCGCGGATCCAGGTCTGGCGCGGTATCGATGGTGGGCTCGACTGGAGCGATCAAGGCGTCTTGAGCGATGCGGTCCGCGCGGCAGTAGCCGCCACGCCTGATGTTCAGACAAACGGTGCCGCCGACAATGCGGAAATCGGATCGGTCGAGATCATCGATGGCGAGGTCACGCTGACCGATGTCGCCAGCGGCGCGTCTTTCGTTGCAAGCGGCGTCAATGCAAATATCGATTGGCCAGGTCTTGCAGCGCCCCTGTCCGGCCAGGGACGTTTTCGGCTGGGCGACACTCCGGTTTCGGTCAAACTCCAGACGCCGACGCCGTTGGTCCTGATCGGCGGAGCAGCGAGCCGGGTTGATGCATCCGCCTCGATTGCGGATTTGAGCGCAGAAGTTCGCGGAACCGTTAGCCTGCGTCAGGCGAGCGCCGAAGACACCGATATCAATATTCGCATCTCCGATGTTCCCAAGACGGCTGCGGCCCTCGGCCTTCGCCTTGCCGGAACCGAACGCTGGCGAACCGCCGCCATCCAGGCGCGGGTGACGAATGCCGAGGACGAATGGCGCTTCGAGGATCTCGACTTCGAGATCAACGATAGCCGCGGTGACGGCATCCTGGCGCTCAAAAATCGTCCCGGCGAGCGCCCCCTCCTGAGCAGCACGCTTGCAATCGACCATCTTCAACTGGACGATATGCTTCAGGCCCTGTCCATCAATGTCGGTGACCGGGCGAATGTTCGCCTGCCCGGCCTGACCCGTTGGCTCGACATCGACCTGCGCCTTTCGGCGGCCACGGCCGCTTTCGGCGGCTTTCCCATGAGTGACCTCGGGGCAAGCCTTATCGGTCGGGGTGATGCGCTCAACCTGGTGATTGCCGACACGCGCTTCCTCGGTGGGACGATTGCTGCCCGGCTGAGCGGCACGGGAGAAGGTTTCGACAAAGGCGCGGACGTCGCGGTGACAATGACACGCGTCGATCTCGGAGATCTGATGTCGCGCCTCTCACTTGATGGTGGCCCTTCGCTCAAGGGGACCGGATCAGTCGGCTTCAATGCGAAACTGGTCGGGACCGGCTGGCAGCAGAACATCGAGGCCATGTCCGGCAAATTGACGATTGCGTCGGACAATGGGCAGGTCACCGGCTTCAGCCCGGACGGCTTGCGGCGGCTCGCAGCCGACCGGGCTTACTTCCAGCTGAGCGCCACCGGAAACGACGGCTTGGATTACAGCACGCTGGATATCGCCGTCAGTTTTTCGGAGGGGTCGGCGGAAGTCGAACGAGCTGACATCATCGGTAAGCGACAGAAGCTCGACCTGGCGGGGATCATTCCCTACAGCCGCCAGGCACTGGCGCTGACAGGTGCACTGTCAGCGGCCAGCAACGGCGACCAGACACAGCTTCCGCTCAGCTTCTTCATTGGCGGCGCGTGGAGCGATCCCGTCATCTCGCCTATCCCCGCTCGGCCGGTCCCTGGACAATAAAGGTCCGAAGCGTCGCTGCCTGACAGTTCCATTCGAAAACTCAAATACTAGAATGGACGAATCACAGGTTGGGGGACGGCTGGTGCAAACAATGCTGTCGGGTTTTCTGAAACTGGCTCTGGCATCGTTGCTGGCCGGCAGCCTGTTGTCCATCTTCGGCATCACGCCCAGATCGGTCATGGACTTCCTGGGTGTGACGGCCGAGGAGTTGCACAATGGCATGATCTCGGCCTTCGCCTGGGCGGCACCGCGCATGGTGATGGGGGCCGTGGTCATCCTGCCGATCTGGCTGGTCACCTATATCCTGATGCCGCCGAGGGGCTGACACACCCCGTTTTGCATGTTCAGGCCAGTGTGCCTCGCGCGGCGACATGTTCGTCTCGCTGCCGCTGAAGCTCCCGCTGCTTGGTACCGATCGAGGCGATGATGACGCCGAGGGTCACGATCCCGATGAGGATGGTGCAGATGGCGTTGATCTCGGGCGTTACCCCTAAGCGCACCTGCGAGTAGATCTTGATCGGTAGCGTCGTGGCACCTGGACCGGTGGTGAAGCTTGCGATGACGAGATCGTCCAGCGAGAGCGTGAAGGCGAGCATCCAGCCGGAGATGACGGCGGGCAGGATCAGCGGCAGGGTCACCTTGAAGAAGGTCTTGACCGGCGGGCACCCCAGGTCCTGCGCTGCCTCTTCCAGGCTCGTATCGAAGGTGAGGAGACGCGACTGCACAACGATCGCCACGTAACACATGGTGAAGGTCGTGTGGGCGATCACGACGGTCATCAGGCCGCGATCGACGCCGATGGCGACGAAGAGCAAGAGCAGCGACAGACCGGTGATGACTTCAGGCATGACCAGTGGGGCATAGACCATGCCGGAAAACAGCAGGCGTCCCTTGAAGCGTGTGTAGCGAACGAGTGTGAGAGCGGCGAGCGTGCCCAGCACCGTGCCGAGCGTGGCGCTCAAAAGACCGACCTGGAGCGTGACCCAGGCCGCGCTCATCAGGCCGGCATTGCGCCACATCTCGCCGTACCACTTGAGCGAAAAGCCACCCCAGACCGTCACCAGCTTCGACTCGTTGAAGGAATAGATCACCAGGATCAGGATCGGGATGTAGAGAAAGGCGAAGCTGAGCGTCAGGATAGTGGCGTCGAATTTTCCGGGTTTCATCGTCGCGCCCTCACACTTTCTGCTGCTGGTTCTGGAAGATCGCGATAGGCACGACCAGAATGAGCAAAAGCAGGACGGCGACGGCGGAAGCCAGCGGCCAGTCGCGGTTGCCGAAGAATTCGGTCCACAGCGTCTTGCCGATCATCAGCGTGTCAGCACCGCCCAGCAGATCGGGGATGACAAATTCGCCGGTGATCGGGATGAAGCAGATCATCGAGCCGGCGATCACGCCCGGGATCGACAGCGGGAAGGTGATCTTCCAGAAGGCCTTCCACGGCGGGCAGCCGAGGTCGCTTGCGGCTTCCAGCAGGGTGCCGTCCATCTTCTCCAGAGCCGAATAGAGCGGCAGCACCATGAAGGGCAGATAGGAATAGACGATGCCGATGAAGACGGCGATCTCAGTGCGGAAGATCTGGACCTGGCTGCCTTCGTCCATCAGGCCGAGCGATTGCAGAAGTACGGTCAGCAGCCCCTCCGGCTTCAGGATGCCGATCCAGGCATAGACGCGGATCAGGAACGAGGTCCAGAAGGGCAGGATGACCAGCATAACAAGCGTCGGGCGAATGCTGACGGAAGCACGCGCCATGGCAAGCGCCATGGGATAACCGATCAGAAGCAGCAGAAAGGTCGAGATTAGCGCGATGCGGAGCGACGAAACATAGGCGTTGAAATAGAGAGAGTCTTCCGTAAGGAAGACGTAGTTCTCGAAATCCAGCTGGCTGATGAAATCCCCGATCGCTGCGAAACCTTCCAACACCGGCGTGTAGGGCGGCATGGCGATCGCCGTGTCGGACAGCGAAATCTTCACGATGATCAGGAAGGGCGTCAGGAAGAAGAGCACCATCCACAGATAGGGAATGATGACGACCAGCCATTTGGCCAATCCTGGCTTCGAGGGAGCGACGGTTTCGGCCATTCTTGCCCCCTCAGCGTGTCAAAACAAGGCCGGCATCGGCCGACCAGGACAGCCAGACCATGTCGCCGAAGGTTATCGGGCGATCGACGAGACGCGAGACATTGGCCTGGGCGGCGCGGAACATGCGGCCATCGTCAAGGCGGACGATGAAGACCGAGAAGTCGCCGAGATAGCCGATGTCCCAGACCTCGCCATGCAGAGCGTTTGCAGTCTCGCCTTCCGGCTGGGTGGTGGAGATGCGCACCTTTTCGGGTCGGATTGCAAATGCGACTGTGTCACCGCTGTGGGCCTCGCAGGCCTGTTCGACCACGATCTTCACACCATCGCTGTCGATGCGAACAAGGTCGTCGGCCCCATGGCTTTCCTTGGATTCGAGCTTGGCTTCGAGAATGTTGATGTCACCGATAAAGTCTGCGACGTAACGCGAGTTGGGCGCCTCGTAGATTTCCGCCGGCGTCGCCACCTGGACGAGGATGCCCTTGTCCATGACCGCGATGCGATCCGAGACGGTCATCGCCTCTTCCTGGTCATGGGTGACGATCAGAAAGGTCAGACCGAGCTTGGTCTGAATGTCCATCAACTCGAACTGTGTTTCTTCGCGAAGCTTGCGATCCAGAGCGCCGAGCGGCTCGTCGAGCAGCAGCACCTTGGGACGCTTGGCCAGCGAGCGAGCGAGTGCCACGCGCTGGCGCTGACCACCGGAGAGTTGGTTGGGCTTGCGCTTGGCGAACTGATCGAGCTTGACCAGCTTCAGCATTTCCTGGACGCGCGCGTCGATCTCGGCCTTCGGCAGATTGTCCTGCTCCAGACCAAAGGCGATGTTCTTCTCGACCGTCATATGCGGGAAGAGCGCGTAGGACTGGAACATCATGTTGGTCGGGCGCTTGTAGGGCGGCACGCCGGAGAGATCCTGGCCCTGCAGCAGAATTCGACCGGAGGTCGGCTGCTCGAAGCCGGCCAGCATGCGCATCAGCGTGGTCTTGCCGCAGCCCGAGGGGCCAAGCAGCGAGAAGAATTCCCGCTCGTAGATATCGAGGCTCAGATTGTCGACAGCGACGAAATCACCGAAGCGCTTCGTGACGTTTTCGAAGCGGATGAATGGAACGGCATCCGGATCGGTCCAAGGAGAAAATTTACGCTTAACAGGCCCCAGTGTCTTCGCCATTACCCGATCCCAGCCGTTCTTCTTGTTGCCCCTACACCTAAAGCAATTCGCCGGGCGTTTGTGGCGCCCGGCGATTTCAGTGTTTGATCAGTTGCCGGTCTTGATCGTTGTCCAGACCCGGTTCAACACGCGTTGTTCACGCGGGCCATAAGGGGAAATGGTGAAGAGCTTGGCCATGACATCTTCCGGCGGATAAACGGCCGGATTGTCCTTAACCTCGGGGGCGAGCATCTCCTTCGACGCCAGGTTGCCGTTGGCATACTGGACGTAGTTGGACGCCTTGGCGATCACGTCAGGGCGCATCAGGAAGTTGATGAACTCATGCGCTTCGGCGACGTTCTTGGCATCCGCGGGGATCGCCATGTTGTCGAACCACATGTAGGTGCCTTCCTTCGGGATCACGTAGTTGATCTCGACGCCGTTATTGGCCTCCTCGGCTCGTGCCTTCGCCTGGAGGATATCGCCCGACCAACCGATCGTCATGCAGACGTCACCGTTCGCGAGATCGTCGATATAGGCGGAGGAATTGAAGGTGCGCACCGAGGGGCGGATCTTCATATAGACTTCGCCACCGGCTTCCAGATCAGCCGATTCCTTGCTGTCCGGGTCTTTGCCGATATAGTTCATCGCGATCGCGAAGGTCTCGTCCGAAGCGTCGAGGATGTTGATGCCACAGGACTTCAGCTTCTCGGCATTTTCAGGCTTGAAAATCGCATCCCAGCTGTCGACAGTGAAATCGGCACCCAGTGCTTCCTTGACCTTGGCAACGTTGTAACCGATTCCGGTCGTGCCCCACATGTAATTGACGGCATATTCGTTGCCGGGGTCATATTTCGCGAGGCGCTCTGACACCATCGGCCAGAGGTTCGGCAGGTTGGTGAGCTTGGATTTGTCGAGTTTCTGGAAGACGCCTGCCTGGATCTGGCGCGCCAGGAAGGGTGCCGTCGGCACGACAACATCGTAGCCCGATCCGCCAGCCAGCAGCTTGGTTTCGAGCAATTCGTTGGAATCAAAGACGTCGTAGACGACCTTGATGCCGGTTTCCTTGGTGAAATCCTCAAGGACGGATTCGTCGATATAGTCCGACCAGTTGTAGACGTTGACGACGCGTTCCTGCGCCTGGACAGCCGATGCGATGAAGATCGTCGCCAGGGCTACCGACGCCGTACGGATGAAATGAGCCTTCATTTTTTTCTCCTGTTCCAGCCTTGGGGAGCGGAGAGCCCCCGATGCCATTCCCGTTATTTTTTAAGAGACTAGAAAGGAATTGGACGGGCGACAAGCGAAATTCTTCGCAGTCGCGAATGCTTTATCGGGTGTATCTGCTTCATTGGAAATCGAACGCCGAAAGGCCCGTGACCATCTCGTCGAGGCCGAGCGGGCGGGTGAGCGGCGGCTCGGCGCGCGCCAGACAGCCAGATCTTTCGCACAGCCGGCAGGCGGGGCCGATGGCGATTGCCGGCTGCGATCGATCGGGCAAAGCGGCGGCATAGGCCACCTCTTCGCGGCTCACGGCGTCGCAGCCGACCAGAAGGGCCGTGCGCCTGATACGCTCGCCGAAACCGGCCTGCGGACCTTCGAGGGTCCGCGAGATCGTCACGAAGCCGCTGCCATCCGGCATCTCAACCTGCTCGACCAGCACCTGACCCGGCTGGGCAAACGCTGCGTGGACATTGAGCTTGGGACAGCCGCCACCGAACTTCGAATGTGGGAAACCGGTGGCGCCCGCCCGGCGGAAGCGGTTTCCGGCATTGTCGATCTCCATCATGAAGAAGGGCACGCCCGTAGCACCCGGGCGCTGCATCATGGTCAGACGGTTGGCGGCCTGTTCGAAGGAAACATTGAAACGGGCACGCAACACGTCGATGTCGTAGCGGGCGCGGATCGCAGCCGAGAGAAAGGCGCCGTAGGGCATCATCAGGGCATGGGCTGTGTAACGGGCGAGCTCGAAGCGGGCGATGCGGCGCGCCTCGCCGGACGACAGCCCCAACGCATCCAGTTCGGCCTGGACATGTTCGCCGAGCGCCAGAAGCACCACCTCCATGGCCACCTCGCGCAACTGATCGAAGGGCGACAAGCGCTCGGAAAGGAACAGGCGCATGGAATGGCGGTCGTATCGGCGGCGCAGCGACGGCATGGTCTGCACCGGCAAGGCGCGAACAACAATGCCATGGGTGGAGCGCAGCCATGCCTTGAGCGCGACGGCGAGATCATCACCGGGCGCGAGGCTCAAGCCCGCATGAAATGTCTCGGCTGCCTCGTCGAGCCGGGCGAAATAATTCGGTCGACGCTCGAAGACTTCGCGGACCTCATCGATCGGCAGACGGGCGCCTGACAGAGAGGTTTCGTGCCCCTCGCGGGCCAGGAGATCGGCGAGATCGGAGAGCCGGGCCGCCTGCTCGCGGTAGGCCCTGTAGAGCTTTACGATGCCACTCGCGGCATTGGGGGCGGCTTCCGCCACCTCGATCAGCTCCTGATCGCCTGGCAGCTCGCCTAAAAGCAGGGGATCTGCGAAGACCTCACGCAGCTGGCTCGTCGATCCACCGGCCTCCCCCTGCAGCTCATCGAGATCGACCTTGTAAACGGAGGCAAGCTTCAAGAGCAGCTGGACCGTGAGCGGCCGCTGATTGCGCTCAATGAGATTAAGATAGGACGGCGAGATTTCGAGCGCCTCGGCCATGGCCGTCTGGGTGAGGCCGAGGCCGTTTCTGATGCGGCGGACGCGGGGGCCCGCGAAAATCTTGCGCTCTGCCAATTTACAGCTCCTTTACAAGATTAGACCGGCACGATCGGCCCTTGCGTTGTGACTGTTTTTACAAATTTACACGGGACTTCTGTCAAAGGCAAGACAGCCTAACCTCTTTCATCCCTTTGTTTTATCGAATTTTCTGGTCGTCTTTTGCAGTGCGGTGTAAATCTAGTCACATCAGAAGCGGCCAAACAGCTCCAAGAACTCCGGCTGATCCCGCTTCCTGCAGTGAACAGGGAGACCCGATATGACTGAATTTTACAATCTCGTTCCGAATGCCCCCAAGGGCCGCTATGACGGCATCGATCGTCCCTACACTGCAGCAGACGTACAGCGCCTGCGCGGCTCGGTCGAGATCAAGTATACGCTCGCCGAAATGGGCGCCAATCGCCTGTGGAAGCTGATCAACGAAGAGTCCTTCGTCAACGCGCTCGGCGCGCTCTCCGGCAACCAGGCCATGCAGATGGTCCGCGCCGGCCTCAAGGCCATCTACCTCTCCGGCTGGCAGGTCGCAGCTGACGCCAACACGGCCTCCGCCATGTATCCCGACCAGTCGCTCTATCCGGCCAATGCCGCACCGGAGCTTGCCAAGCGCATCAATCGCACACTTCAGCGTGCCGACCAGATCGAAACCCAGGAAGGCAAGGGCCTTTCGGTCGATACCTGGTTCGCCCCGATCGTTGCAGACGCTGAAGCCGGTTTCGGCGGACCGCTCAACGCGTTTGAGATCATGAAGGCCTTCATCGAGGCGGGTGCTGCAGGCGTGCACTTCGAGGACCAGCTGGCGTCTGAAAAGAAGTGCGGCCATCTCGGCGGCAAGGTTCTGATCCCGACGGCCGCCCATATCCGCAACCTGACGGCTGCCCGTCTGGCTGCCGACATCATGGGTGTCCCCACGCTGATCGTCGCCCGTACTGATGCCGAAGCCGCAAAGCTTCTAACCTCCGACATCGACGAGCGCGACCAGCCCTTCGTCGACTATGACGCGGGTCGCACTGCGGAAGGCTTCTACCAGGTCAAGAACGGCATCGAGCCCTGCATTGCACGCGCAATCGCCTACGCTCCTTACTGCGACATGATCTGGATGGAGACCGGCAAGCCGGATCTCGAACAGGCTCGCAAGTTCGCCGAAGCCGTGCACAAGGTCCATCCGGGCAAGAAGCTCGCCTACAACTGCTCGCCTTCCTTCAACTGGAAGAAGCACCTCGACGACGCGACGATTGCCAAGTTCCAGCGCGAACTGGGTGCGATGGGCTACAAGTTCCAGTTCATCACGCTCGCCGGCTTCCACCAGCTGAACTACGGCATGTTCGAACTGGCTCGCGGCTACAAGGATCGCCAGATGGCGGCCTATTCGGAGCTGCAGGAGGCGGAATTCGCCGCCGAGGTCAATGGTTACACCGCGACCAAGCACCAGCGCGAAGTCGGCACCGGTTACTTCGACGCCGTCTCGCTCGCCATCACCGCCGGCCAGTCTTCGACGACCGCGATGAAGGAATCGACCGAAACCGAGCAGTTCAAGCCGGCAGCTGAATAAACCTGGGCGACTGCCCCTCACCCTACCCTCTCCCCGCAAGCGGGGAGAGGAAGACGAGATCCACCATTCAAGAACCCCCAACACCAAGAGGAGAAATGCCATGACACCCCAGACCCGAGTCAAGGAACGCGCCGAAGAACAGTCCTCGGCCATGAGCACCGATCAGCAAGCGATGATCCGCATGCTGGCCAATGACCTGCACCGTCTCAACCATTCGATCATGAAGGCCGTAGATGCCGGCGTCTCGGTCGAGCTCGTCCGCTCCGCCCGCCATCATGGTGGCGACGGCAACTGGGGTGATCTCTTGATCCCCGTCATCGTGACCCAGGGCAATCACCAGGCCGCCTGAGCCACATCACTATCCCCCGTCACTATCCCCCGTCCGGCACCTGACCTCCGGATCGGTTCCCGCACGATGATCGCCTCTGAGGAGGAGTGCCGGTCGTCGTGCGGGTTTTTCATTTTCGGCTTGACGTCAGCTGCTCGTGCTGGGGCGCTTGCCCGCCAGAACATCCCGATGCGACTTCAACAGATTTGCAACCCGATCGGCCACCATGCGGATATCGCTTCGATGACGATCGTCATTGTTGATGACGATCCACTGGCGATGGCGCAGTTCCGGGATTTCCTCGCCGACCCGCTCGAGTGTCGGATCGAGATCCCCAACGAAGCAGGGAAGCACGCCGACACCGGCTCCCGCCCTGACGAGATCCCTCAGCGACCTCGGGCGATTGACCGTCGCGACGATCTGCTCCGCCGACTGCTGGCGCGGCCAGCGCAGATAGGCGGAGACGGCATTCTCGTCATCAACCGCGACCCAGGGCTCCGGGCCCATCCATTCCCTGTTGCGGGCTCTGTAGGCCGCATAGGCCACTTCGCCTGCTGCGATCGCCGCGAGGTTCAGCTCTTCTGGTTCAAAGGCGCGGATGCCGATGTCACTCTCCCGATGCGCAAGCCTGGCACGTTGCTCGGCGACGTGCAGGTCGATGCGGAAGGCGTCGCGGGGGGTGCGGATCGTCGACATGTTCTGGCAGAGCAGCCAGGCGATCCAGGTACCAAGGCTGATGCGCACCAGGGACTGACCCGCCTTGCCACGTCGCCATTCCTCCACCCTCCTGCTTCCGGCTTCCAATTCAACCAGATGCTCCAGCAACTGGCTGCCGTCGCGGGTGAGGCGATAACCGGTCTGGCTGCGCAGGAAGAGCTCGCGGCCCAGCACCTGCTCAAGTTCGACCATGCGTCGGCCAAGGGTGGCGGCACTGAGACCGGTGGTCTCAGCGGCAGCCGACAGGCCGCCTTGCCGCGCAACGGCGAGGAAGAGTTGATAGGCGTCCCACGATATGTCTTTCATAGATGAAATGCATAGCACGATCATGAGCGTACCTGCATCCAAAAATGATGGATAAAAGGGAAGACGGCTTCAACAGCAGGAGATCCGTCATGCACGAAGTTTATGCAGCCCTCGCCATTGCCGCGCTAAACCAAGAACAAGAGCAGAAGGCCCGACTGTCCGAAGAGGAATTCTACGCACAGTATAGCGAAGTGCCCTGGGCCCGTCTGCGGCGCTTCATCCGCACCATGCGCGAAAGACAGGTTCGCAGACGAGATGCGGAGGTCGATTGCGAGACCGATCCGGGCAGATCTTGTCGTCTGGCTGAGGCTTGATACAAAAAAGCCCGGTGCGATGACCGGGCTTTTCCGTTTGGCGAAGGTGGAACCTCAGGCGGCGCGATCGACAGACCGCGAACGACCGGCCTCGATGCGGAACTGCTGGAGCAGATCCCGCAGGGCATCGGTCTGGGCCGAGAGATCCTGTGTGGCGGCGGTCGCTTCCTCAACCATCGCAGCATTCTGCTGGGTCATCTGGTCCATGCGACCGACGGCACCATTGACCTCCTGCAGCGCGCCGGACTGCTCGCTGCTCGTCTCGGCAATCTTCTCGATATGCTCGCTGATCATCGCGATCTGGCCGCCGATGCGCGAGAGCACGGTTCCCGTCTGCTGAACGTGGGTGGAGCCGTTCGCCACCTCTTCGGCAGAACGGTTGATGAGCGCCTTGATTTCCTTTGCGGCACCGGCCGAGCGCTGGGCCAGTTCACGCACTTCCTGGGCAACGACGGCGAAGCCCTTGCCGGCCTCCCCGGCGCGGGCGGCTTCGACGCCAGCGTTCAGAGCGAGCAGGTTGGTCTGGAAGGCGATCTCGTCGATGACGCCGATGATGTTGGAGATCTGACGCGAGGCTTCCTCGATGCGGCCCATGGCCGAAATCGCGCTGCCGACGACGACAGCGGATTCGTCGGCGTTCTGTTTCGCCTCGCGGACGACGCCATTCACCATCTCGGCGCGCTCCGAGGACGAGCGGACGGCTGCGGTGATCTCATCGACCGCGGCAGCGGTCTCCTCAAGCGAGGCTGCCTGCTGCTCGGTGCGGCGGGCGAGATCGAGTGCAGACTGCGCCATCTGGCGGCCATTGTTCTGGATCTGGTCGACGTTGCCGGAGATCTGATGCATCGTGTCGCGCAGACGCGACAGCGACAGGTTGAAGTCGTTGCGGAGCTGTTCCAGGCGTCCGTGGAAGCGGCCTTCGATCTCGAAGGAAATATCGCCATTGGCAAGACGCTCCAGCGCCTGGGCGAGCTTGCCGACGGCATGTTCGATCTCCCGGTCGAGCGCCTGCTTTTCCTCGTCGTTGCGGCGACGCTCGGCTTCCGCTTCCATCTGCTCGCGCTGCCGCTCGGATTCGATCTCGAGCTTGGTGCGGGCGTTCGTCTTGAAGACGGCGAGTGCGCGGGCCATGGCGCCGATCTCGTCACCGCGCTTGTCGCCGGCAATGCCGGCTTCGAGGTCACCTTCAGCAAGGCGCTGCATGCTTGTGGTGATGCGGGTGATCGGCCGCTGCAGGGTCAGGACCAGCGCGATACCGCCGATGACGGCGAGGAGGACACCGGCGATCATTGTGCCGATCGACAGGCGGTTTGCTTCCTGGCGCTCCGTGCCGGCGACATCCTTCTGCAGATCGGCAAAGGAGGTCAGCGAGGCCCAGATGGCATCCATCGTGCGGCTCGCCTGATCGAAGCTCGCGATGCGTTCGGCGCTGGTCTTCACGAGGGCTTCGGTATCGATCGTCAGCGAGACCAGCAGCGGTGTGATGGCTGCCGTCAGGCTGTCGTAGAAGGCCTTGTCGGCGATACTGCCGCCGAGAACCGCAAGGTTGTCGCCGATCAGCTTGATCTGGCGAAGGATCGGCTCGCGGGTCTTGTCATCCTTTACGTTCAGGAAAGTGGCGGTCATGATGCGCAGATCATAGACATCGGCGATCAGGGTGCGGCTGCCGACGAGAACATCGGCCGCCTGTACGGCGCCGGTCTCGACAGCGGCGAACTTCTGCACGGACTCGGCATATTTGACGGCGGCACCGGCGCTGAGCGTCGCTTCGAAGCCGCGGAAACGCGAGATGATCGAGCCAACGGCACGGGCGTTCTCAAGGCTCATGTCGCCGGTCGCGACCTTCGCCTTGATCTCGTTGATCGCAGCCAGGAGGGCCTTGCCCATGTCCCTGCTTTCAGCCGGCAGGGCATTGGCAATCTTGCGCTGGGTCTTGACCAGTTCAGGCAATTGTTTCTGCAGGTAGGGGAATTGCTCTTCAGGGGTTCCTGCGGAGAAGAAGCCCTGGAAGACTTCCGAGAGGTGCTTGGCACCGGAAGACAGGCGCTCGGCTTCCTTCAAGGCACCCTTCGCATCATTTTCACCACCGACGACGGCGCGCTGCAGTTTCTGCGCCTCATCCGACACGCGGATCTGCTGCGCCATCAGGCCCGTCAGATGGTTCTGGATGGAAGTGGCCAGCTTCACCTCCGCCTCGTGCAACTGCCAGAGCGCATCGATCTTCTCGTTGACGGCACCCGTGCCGGCAATCGCCTCATCGAGGAAGTTGCGCCCCATGCCGTCGGCGCCGATTTCCGAGATGTTCTGCGTGAGCGTCGACTGCTGGGACGCAAGCTGGTTCAAGACGGCGCTGCGCGTTTCTTCCGAGGTCTGATCGAGGAAGTGGGTCATGGCGGCGTTGACGTTCCGGAAGCCGTTCAGCGAACGCATCGTGCCGTTGGAAATTTCCATGCGCTGCTGCAGGAGGCCGGATGCGTAGAGGCCCATGAGACCGACTGCGGTGATCGACAGGACGAAGGGCAGCACAAAGGCAATGACCTTGGTCGATATCGAAAAGCGCGACAGTATTTGATCGATCAACATTGTTCCTCCAAACGAAAACGGCATCAAAGCTGCGCCGCAACCTTAAAAAAGTGGCGGCTCTGACTGTCGTCTTCGCCGTCTTTGCTCCTACCAGCCAAAATAGTTGCAGTAAAAGTCTCAAGACGGAGTTAAGGCCAAAGGCTGACATCCCGAAGCGGGACAGAGATCGTTGATCGAGGAAAAGCTAGCACCGCCAAAGGGTCGGGGTGTCAAAGAGTGGCTGTCGTCAAACCGCTGAAAAGCGACTTGCTGCCACTGACAGGGAGGACCGTCGAGACGCCCTAGCCGAGGAGACCAAAGGCAAGTGCAGCGACAGCGCTTGCGGCATAAAAGCAGACGATACTCACATGACGCAACCGGTCGCGCTCTGCGTCACGGGTGCGGGTGGCGGCAATGGCGATGGCACGGGGCTTGCGGGTCTCATGGTTCATGGGGCGCGGTCCTTGATGCAGCCAGGGAAGGTCATGCCCTTGCGGGGCCTTAAGCCGGCCAAACCTCATGTCGCGATATCAGACGATATCGCACCGGCATTCGGGCAGGATGACCGACGCATGTTAATAAGCCCTGAATTACAGATATAAGCTTGTCCGGAGCGTGAGACTTTGCTCAGACGGACTCGCCAACCGCATGGCCGGAGGCCCAGGCCCACTGGAAATTATAGCCCCCGAGCCAGCCTGTCACATCGACACACTCTCCGATGAAGAAGAGGCCCGGCACGGTTTTCGCCTGCATGGTACGGCTGTCGAGCGCGCCGGTATCGACGCCGCCGAGCGTTACTTCCGCCGTGCGGTAGCCTTCCGACCCCGCCGGTTTGATCGGCCAGCGACGAATGCGGTCGGCAAGCGATGACAAGGCCTTGTCGGGGAGATCAGCGAGAGGACGTTCCAGCTTGGCGGTCTCCGCCAGATATTGCGAAAGGCGCTTGGGCAAATGTTGGGCGAGCACCGTCTGCACCTGCTGGCGCCCGTTTTCGCGCTTTGCCGCCTTCAGGAGCTCCGCAAAATCCGTCTCGGGCTGCAGAGAAAGCAGAATCTCGTCCCCTTCCCGCCAATAGCTTGAGATCTGCAGGATGGACGGACCGGACAGTCCGCGATGGGTGAAGAGAAGCGCCTCGTGGAAGCGGGTCTTGCCGCAGGAGACGTCCGCATCGACGGCAACACCCGAGAGCTCCGACAATTCGCCGAGCAGATTGGGTTCGAGCGTGAGTGGCACGAGAGCGGGTCGTGTTTCGGTGACGGGCAGTCCAAACTGCTCGGCGATGCGATAGGCAAAGCCGGTCGCACCCATCTTGGGGATCGACTTGCCGCCGCAGGCAACCACCAGACTGTCCGCGGCAATCGGGCCTTCGCTGGTGGTGAGGCGGAAACCGTCCGGTCCCTTCTCCAGTTCGGAGATCTCGCAGGAGAGTTTCAGGTCGACATGTACCGCGCGCATCTCCTCTAGAAGCATGCGAATGATGTCTTTCGCGCTGTCATCGCAAAAGAGCTGGCCGAGGGTCTTTTCGTGCCATGCGATCTTGTGGCGGTCGACCATGGCGATGAAGTCTGATGGTGTGTAGCGGGCGAGCGCCGATTTGGCGAAATGCGGGTTCTCAGAGATGTAGTTCTTCGGCGTGGCATGAATGTTGGTGAAGTTGCATCGCCCGCCGCCTGAGATGCGGATCTTCTCACCCGGGGCCTTGGCGTGGTCGAGGACGATGACGGATTTGCCACGCCGGCCGGCGGTAAAGGCCGCCATCATGCCGGCGGCACCGGCTCCGATGATCGCGACGTCGTACTTCCTGGCCATGCTGCTGCTCCCGGGGATCTGCCGCCTGTCTCGACAAACTTATGATCAAAGTCAACGCGTCCGGCTGGCCAAAGGCCAAAGTCTGGCTATGATGACCTGCATTAACAACCAACCGGTGAGACATGCCCGCGAAGAAATCCATGATGAGATCCCACAACGCTCCCTCCAAGAAGGCGGTGATCCCGCCGGATCCAGGATCCAAGCGCGGCGTCTCGAACTGGAAGGAAGCGGCCACCTGGCTCCGGGCGCGCGGCATCGAGGATATCGAGTGCATTACGCCTGACCTCGCCGGCGTGCCGCGCGGCAAGATGATGCCGTCGTCGAAGTTCACGTCCAACACGTCGTTGGCGCTTCCCTCGGCACTCTACCGCCACACGATCTCGGGCGAATATCCTGACGAGACGGAGAATTTCCGCTACGAGCCGCGCGACAGCGATCTGAAGCTCTTGCCGGATCTTTCGACGCTTTCGGTCGTGCCGTGGGAGACCGATCCGACCGCACAGGTGATCTGCGACATCGTCAATGTGGACGGGGAGAACGTCTCCTACACGCCGCGCAATGTGTTGAAGAACGTGCTGCGCCTTTATGACGAAAAGGGCTGGAAGCCGGTGGTCGCGCCGGAAATCGAGTTCTATCTCGTCGCCATGAACGACGACCCGGACTATCCGCTGCATCCGCCGAAGGGCCGCTCCGGTCGCTCGATCATCGGCGGCCAGGGCTATTCGATCGCGGCCATCAACGAGTTCGACGAGCTGATCGACGACATCTACCATTTCTCGGAAAAGCAGGGGCTGGAGATCGACACCCTGATCCACGAGGAGGGGCCGGCCCAGCTCGAAATCAACCTGCGCCACGGCAATCCGATCGAACTTGCCGACCAGGTCTTCATGTTCAAGCGCACGATCCGCGAAGCGGCGCTGAAGCACGGGATCTATGCGACCTTCATGGCCAAGCCGATGCAGGGGCAGCCGGGATCCGCGATGCACATCCACCAGTCGGTCGTCGATGCCAAAACAGGCAAGAATATCTTCTCCAATCCAGACGGCTCTGCCTCGCCGGAATTCTTCCACTTCATCGGCGGCATGCAGAAATATGTACCAAGCTCGCTGGTGATGCTGGCGCCTTACGTGAATTCCTACCGTCGCCTGACGCCGGACATGGCCGCACCCGTCAACAATGCCTGGGGTTACGACAACCGCACGACGGCCTTCCGCGTGCCGGTCTCGGATTCCGCCGCACGGCGCGTCGAAAACCGCCTGCCGAGTTCGGATGCCAATCCTTATCTTGCGCTCGCGGCTTCGCTCGCCTGTGGTTATCTCGGCATCGTCAAGGAAATCGAACCGACGGCAGCGGCGGAAGGGTCGGCGAACGAGGGATCCGTCGATCTGCCACGCGGCCTGCTGGAAGCCGTTGCCCTGCTCGAGGGTGAAACCGACTTCCACGAGGTCTTCGGTTCGGAATTCGTCGGCCTCTATGCCGGCGTGAAGCGCGGCGAGTTCGAGACCTTCATGCAGGTGATCAGCCCGTGGGAACGCGAATTCCTCCTGCTCAACGTGTGAGGGAGGCGCCCCCATGACATGGCAAAGCCCGATCGCGCCGGGGATTTCGTGGTATCAGGCGAGTGTTGGCGAGCGGCCGGAATACCCGGCCCTCGACGGTTCCACCTCTGCAGACGTCGCCATCATCGGCGGCGGCTTTACAGGCCTGCAGGCCGCATTCAACCTTGCCCGCCTCGGCGTCTCGGTCGTGCTGATCGAGGGGGGCCGCTTCGGTGACGGCGCCTCGGGTCGCAATGGCGGCCAACTCGGCACCGGCCAGCGCGCATCTCCGGCAGAACTGGAGACCGAACTCGGCTTCGAGCGGTCAAAGGCGCTGTTCGAGATGGCGGAGAACGCCAAGCATTACCTGCTGGACTTCGCCGAACAGCACGGCATCGATATTGAATATCTTCCGGGGCAGATGAATGTCTCGCACAAGCGCGGTGGGGAAGAGGAATATCGGCACGAGGCCGAGATCATGGCCGTTCGCTATGGCTATCCGCATATTTCCTTCATGGACCGGGAAGAAACCCATGAGCGTGTCGGCTCGACGCGTTATCACTACGGCGTGCGCGATACCGGCACGGGGCACATCCATCCGCTGAAGCTGCTGGTTGGTCTGGCAAGGGTCGCGGCGGCGACCGGCGCTCGCATCCACGAGATGACGCCCGCGAACGCCATTCGTCAGGAAGGCGGCAAGACCTTAATCGACACGCCGCGTGGCACGATCACTGCCGACCGTCTGCTGATCGCGACCAATGCCTATATCGGCAATCTGGAGCCGGTGACGGCGGCCCATGTGATGCCGATCCGCTCCTTCATCGGGGCGACGGAACCGCTGGACATGTTCCCGCAGGTGCTCAAGGGCTCGGAGGCCGTTGCCGACAGCCGGTTCGTGGTGCGCTACTTTCGCAAGAGTCGCGATGGGCGGCTTCTGTTCGGCGGGCGCGAGGCCTATACCGCCGATAGCCCCCGCGATATCTCGACCCATATCCGCCGGCAAATCGCCGAGATCTATCCCGATCTCAAGACCATCGAGATCACCCATGGCTGGGGCGGATCGGTTGGCATTACCCTGCCGCGCAAGCCTTTTGCCCGGGATGTGATGCCCGGCGTAACCTCACTTGCGGGTTATTCGGGACACGGCGTGATGCTCTCCAACTATTGCGGCAAGATGTATGCCGACATGGTGGCCGGCAATGCCCGAGAGCTGGACGTGCTCAAGGACCTGAAGATCCCGCCCTTCCCAGGAGGTGCCAGCCTGCGCAAGCCGCTGCTGTTCCTCGCGCTCACCTGGTATGCGCTCCGGGACCGTTTCTGATACGTGAGTGCCACCTGCCGGCGCCGGTCACACTGGGCTCTGGCAGGTGTGTTTGATTGTCGCAGAACACACTTTGTTCATCCTTCCAGCGCCATCCAAAGACAATTTCCACCCGGTCGGGGTGGCTTTTTTAAATCGATTAGATTAGAACCTGTCCAACGAATTTGCCGAACGAGAGATGCGCATGAGCAGCCAGATCATCCCCGTTGAACCCTTTGACTACGTCGTCTTCGGCGGCACCGGCGACTTGGCCGAGCGCAAGCTACTGCCGGCTCTGTTCCACCGCCAGCTCGCGGGTCAGTTGACGGAGCCGACCCGTATCATCGGTGCTTCACGCACAGCGATGACGCATGAAGAGTATCGCAAGTTCACGCTCGACGCGCTTCATGAGCACCTGAAGGCCGAGGAGCTGGAAGAGAGCGAAGTCGCTAAGTTTCTCGATCGCGTCCATTACGTCTCTGTCGATGCCAAGTCGGACCAGGGTTGGGAAGATCTGAAGAAGCTGCTCGACCAGGGCAAGGATATCGTTCGGGCCTTCTATCTCGCCGTGTCCCCGTCGATCTTTGGCGACATTGCCGACAAGATCCGCGACCACAAGCTGATCACCAAGTCGACCCGCATCGTCGTCGAAAAGCCGATCGGCCGTGATCTCGCCTCGGCGCAGATCCTGAACGACACGATCGGCAAGGTGTTCAAGGAAGAGCAGATCTTCCGCATCGACCACTATCTCGGCAAGGAGACGGTGCAGAACCTGATGGCGTTGCGCTTCGCCAACGCGCTCTACGAGCCGCTGTGGAATTCGGCCCATATCGACCATGTGCAGATCACGGTGGCGGAATCCGTCGGCCTCGAGGGCCGCGTCACCTATTACGACAAGGCCGGCGCGCTGCGTGACATGGTGCAGAACCATATCCTGCAGCTGCTTTGCCTTGTGGCCATGGAAGCGCCCTCCTCGCTCGACGCCGAGGCCGTGCGCGACGAGAAGCTCAAAGTGCTGCGCTCGCTGAAGCCGATCACGCCGGCCAATGTCGAGAAGCAGACGGTTCGCGGCCAATATCGCGCTGGCGCTTCCGCCGGTGGTGCCGTCAATGGTTACCAGGAAGAGCTGGGCTCCGTGTCCGACACGGAAACCTTCGTCGCGATCAAGGCGGAGATCAACAACTGGCGCTGGGCGGGCGTGCCCTTCTACCTGCGAACCGGCAAGCGTCTGGCAACCCGCATGTCGGAGATCGTCATCGCCTTCAAGCCGATCCCGCATTCGATCTTCGGCGATGCAGCCGGCCGCATCGAGGCCAACAAGCTGGTCATCCGCCTGCAGCCGGACGAAGGCGTCAAGCAGTGGCTGATGATCAAGGATCCGGGTCCGGGCGGCATGCGCCTGCGCCACGTGTCGCTCGACATGAGCTTCGCCCAGGCCTTCGACGTGCGCAATCCGGATGCCTATGAACGCCTGCTGATGGACGTCATCCGCTCGAACCAGACGCTGTTCATGCGCCGCGACGAAGTGGAAGCCGCATGGAACTGGTGCGATCCGATCCTCAAATCCTGGGAGGAAATCGGCCAGAAGGCGCAGGGCTATACGTCCGGCACCTGGGGCCCGAGCCAGGCCATTGCGCTGATCGAGCGTGACGGCCGCACCTGGCACGAAATCGACTGAGGCCCGGACCAATGGCGCATCAGATGAAGATTTTCGAGAACGGAGCCGCTCTTGCGGCTGGTCTCGCCGATACCGTGGCTTCGGCCTTGTCGGCTGCGATTGCCGAGCGCGGCGAAGCCACGCTTGCCGTCTCCGGTGGCTCGACACCCAAGGCTTTCTTCGAGGCGCTGTCGACACGCATCCTCGACTGGACCAAAGTGAAAGTCACCTTGGTCGACGAACGTTTCGTGCCCGAAGACAATCCGCGTTCGAACCATCTGCTGGTCAAGACGCATCTTCTGAAGAATGAAGCGGTGGCGGCGGAATTCGTGCCGCTCTACCGTCCTGAGGCAACGATCGAGGATGCTGCGAAGACAGCGTCCGGGATCGTGCCGGGCATGAGCCAACCTTTCGACGTGGCGATCCTCGGCATGGGGACGGATGGGCATACCGCCTCCTTCTTCCCCGGCGGCGATCACCTTGCTGCAGCACTTGATCTTTCGCTGCCGCGCCGCGTCATGACCATGGAAGCGCCGGGGGCGGGCGAGGCTCGCCTCACCCTCTCCTTCTCGGCGCTTCACGATGCCGGCCTTCTCGTGGTTCACATCGAGGGCGCCGAAAAGAAGGCCGTGCTGGAGAAGGCGCTTGCCGGCACGGACGAGGCA
The DNA here is from genome assembly GCF_009650195.1 of Agrobacterium sp. MA01. NCBI lineage: Bacteria > Pseudomonadati > Pseudomonadota > Alphaproteobacteria > Hyphomicrobiales > Rhizobiaceae > Agrobacterium > Agrobacterium sp. MA01. Next base: position 352,717 of record NZ_CP045854.1, on the reverse strand, counting down.
GAGATGCCGATCCGGGCCGTTCTTGAACGGGCCCATACCGCAACCGACATCTACTGGGCGCCCTGAGGGAGAGCCCTTGCCTGTCGGAGCGTTCCGGCAGGTGATGCGCATAAGACGAGTTTCACGGCCGAGGAGGCCTTTGCGCGATGTGCGCCTTGAGCGCCCGCGCCAGATGAGGAGCAATATCTCATGAGTGCAGACAGCCGCATCGAAGCCATCACCAAGCGGATCGTCGAGCGTTCCAAACCGACCCGCGAAGCCTATCTCGACCGCACACGTCGGGCAATCTCCAAGGGCGTGCATCGTTCGACGCTGTCATGCGGCAACCTCGCCCATGGCTTCGCCGTCTGTTCCCCCAAGGACAAGGAAGCCCTGGCCGGCGACGTGGTGCCGAACCTCGGCATCATCACGGCCTATAACGACATGCTCTCGGCCCACCAGCCCTTTGAGACCTATCCGGCGCTGATCCGCCAGGCAGCATCCGAAGCCGGCGGCGTGGCACAGGTCGCGGGTGGTGTTCCCGCAATGTGCGACGGCGTAACCCAGGGCCAGCCGGGCATGGAGCTCTCGCTCTTCTCGCGCGATGCGATCGCGATGTCGGCGGCCATCGGCCTGTCGCACAACATGTTCGACAGCTCCGTTTATCTCGGCGTCTGCGACAAGATCGTGCCCGGTCTGATGATCGCTGCCCTCACCTTCGGCCACCTGCCCGCCGTATTCGTTCCTGCCGGACCGATGACGACCGGTCTCCCGAACGACGAGAAGTCGCGCATTCGCCAGCTCTATGCCGAGGGCAAGGTCGGGCGTGCGGAACTGCTCGAAGCGGAATCCAAGTCCTATCATGGGCCGGGCACCTGTACCTTCTACGGTACGGCCAACTCCAACCAGATGCTGATGGAGATCATGGGCTTCCACCTGCCCGGCGCCTCATTCATCAATCCGGGCACGCCGCTGCGCGATGCCATGACCAAGGAAGCGACAAAGCGGGCGCTCGCCATCACCGCCCTTGGCAACGAGTTCACGCCCGCCGGCGAGATGATCGACGAGCGTTCGATCGTCAACGGCGTTGTTGGCCTGCACGCAACCGGCGGCTCGACCAACCACACGATCCACCTGATCGCCATGGCGCGTGCCGGCGGCATCCAGCTCACCTGGCAGGATATATCGGAACTCTCCGACATCGTGCCGCTGCTCGCCCGTGTCTATCCGAACGGGCTTGCCGACGTGAACCATTTCCACGCGGCCGGCGGCATGGGCTTCCTGATCAAGCAGCTGCTCAAGGCCGGCTATGTGCATGACGATGTGCGCACGGTCTTCGGCCAGGGTCTGGCTGCCTATACGATCGATCCGAAGCTCGGCGATGACGGTAACGTCCACCGAGAGCCGGCAGCGGAGGTCAGCGCCGATCCGAAGGTGCTGACAACGATAGACAAGCCTTTCCAGGCCAATGGCGGATTGAAGATGCTGACGGGAAATCTCGGCAAGGCGGTCATCAAGATTTCGGCCGTCAAGCCGGAGCGCCATGTCGTCGAAGCCCCCGCGATCGTCTTCAACGATCAGCAGGAACTGCAGGATGCTTTCAAGGCCGGCAAGCTGGAAAAGGACTTCATCGCCGTCGTTCGCTTCCAGGGTCCCAAGGCCAACGGCATGCCGGAGCTGCACCGTCTGACACCACCGCTCGGCGTTCTTCAGGATCGCGGCTTCAAGGTGGCACTCGTTACCGACGGGCGCATGTCCGGCGCCTCGGGCAAGATCCCGGCAGCGATCCACCTGACGCCGGAAGCCGTCGATGGCGGCGCAATTGCCAAGATCAAGGACGGAGACATTGTCCGGCTGGACGCTATCGCCGGCACGCTCGAAGTTATGGTCGATGCCGCCGAATTCGATGCCCGGCCGCTGGCGACGACCAATCTGGATGACAATGAATTCGGTATGGGACGCGAGTTGTTTGCGAGCTTCCGCAGGATCGCCGGGCCTGCCGACCAAGGCGCAAGCGTCTTGTTCTGAATCCGTCTTTTGCGCACATGTTTGACTAGAGGCCGCGAGCGATCGCGGCCTTTTTTGTCTGTTCCGACTGACAGTGTTCGTCCGGCAGTGTGCTCGCAAACGCGTCCTTTAATAAATTCGACACTTCTAATTTTATATAATTTGAAACAGAAACAAACGCGATATCAATAGGTTATACAAAACGACGATTCTGCTGCTGCACCTTCGCCCTTTGTCTACCTTTTGAATGTGCGGTCCGGTTTCTGAAGCAGGAAATTGGCCAAAGGACCAAGGCAACATGTTTGGAATGTCCAGCAACACCCACTCGCAGCTTGAATCGCTTGAGGTCATTACCGCGAACATCATGATCGCCGACGACAAACTCAACATCCGCTACATGAACACCGCTACGAAGGCGATGTTGAAGGAAGCGGAGAGTGACCTGAAAAAGGAATTGCCGCGCTTCGACTTCGACAGGCTGATCGGCAGCAATATCGACATCTTCCACAAAGATCCCGGGCATCAGCGCAACATGCTGTCGAGCCTGAAGAATCAGCACAAGGCAACCATCTGGGTCGGCCACCGGGCTTTCGACCTGATCGTCACGCCGTTGAAGAATGGCGCCAAAACCACCGGCTTCGTCGTGGAATGGGCCAACGCCAAGGAACGGTTGCAGAACCTCGACTTCCAGAACCAGATGGAGGCCATCAGCCGCGTCCAGGCCATCATCGAATTCACACCGCAAGGGGAAGTGGTCTCGGCCAATCAGAACTTTCTTGATGCCCTCGGCTACCGAATGGACGAGATCAAGGGCAAGCAGCACAGTCTGTTTGTCGACCCCGAATATGCGCGCACGCCTGACTATCAGGAGTTCTGGACGCAGTTGCGAGCCGGCAAGTTCCAGGCCGCCGAGTTCACCCGCTACGGCAAGGGCGGCAAGAAGGTCGTGATCAACGCCTCCTACAATCCGATCATGGACGATCGCGGCCGTGTGACCAAGGTGGTGAAATTTGCCACCGATGTGACCGAGCGCGTGCATGCCGTGGACACGATCGGCGATGCGCTTGGACGCATGGCCAAGGGCGATGTCAGCTTCACGATCGACAGACCCTTCGCTCGGGATTTCGAAGCTCTCAGAACCAACCTCAATGACGCCGTGACGCAGCTTGCAACCACGCTCGGCGCCGTGGCGCAATCGACCGACCAGATCGACAGCGGCAGCCGCGAGATCAGCTCGAGCGCCGAAGACCTGTCGAAACGCACCGAACAGCAGGCGGCTTCGCTCGAGGAGACGGCAGCGGCCCTCGACCAGATCACCGTCAACGTCAACAACGCCTCGAAGCGCGCCGAGGAAGCCCGACACGCCACCCTCGCTGCCGATACGAGCGCGACGCGCTCCGGCCAGATCGTTGCCGAGGCTGTAGGCGCCATGGCACGCATCGAGCAGTCCTCGAACCAGATTTCCAATATCATCGGAGTGATCGACGAAATTGCCTTCCAGACTAACCTGCTGGCGCTGAATGCCGGCGTCGAAGCGGCTCGCGCCGGCGAAGCGGGCAAGGGTTTTGCTGTTGTTGCGCAGGAAGTCCGCGAGCTCGCGCAGCGGTCCGCCGGTGCTGCGAAGGAGATCAAGGAGCTGATCCGCAACTCCTCCGAAGAAGTCAAGAACGGCGTCAAGCTGGTCAGCGAGACCGGTGAGGCCTTGAAGACGATCCAGGACAATATCGTGGCGGTCAATGACCACATGCAGGCGATTGCCAGCTCAGCACGCGAACAGGCAACCGGCCTCTCCGAGGTCAACTCGGCGGTCAATCAGATGGACCAGGTCACCCAGCAAAACGCTGCCATGGTGGAAGAGTCCAACGCTGCGAGCGCCACGCTGGCAACGGAGACACAGCGGCTTCGCCAGTTCATCTCCCGCTTCACCCTCGGCAGACACTATACCGGTCAGCAGGGGACGACGTCAGCATCCCATGGTGCGGCACGCGCTCACACGCCATCCAGCCCTGCGGCAGCACCCCGGCGCGCACCGGCACGCCCGGCGCAGACGCATGGAAATGCCGCTCTCAAGCAGGACGAGTGGCAGGAGTTCTGAGCCTGACAAGGGTCGCGCCTGCACGTTGGGCGCGACGCCACACTCATGGGCGCGGCATCTTTGCAAAGCCCTTGCCCAGGATCGGGCCTGTCGGCTTGCCCGTCGGTGATCCACCCAAAGGCTCCACCGTGATCTCGTAGAGCTGCTCCTCGATTGGGCCGGGAAGATCCGGCCCTTCGACCGTTGCCGTCCGCCAGCCGTCGAGAACGCCGAGCGATACCGGTCCGGTATCGCTCGACGGCAGCGTCCAGAGCTGCAGCGACTGGTCTGCCGCCACGGACACGTCGGAAAGCGGGATCACCTTGGCCGTGTCATTGCCGAAATCCTCGATCATCACGACCGGCTCGCCCTGTTCATTCATCAGAACGGCGATGACCTGTGGCTCCGCGCTGCGGAGAAGGGTGTAAGACAAGGCGCCGACAAGCAGGAGTGAGGCGGCCGCAGCCGCCAGACCGAAGCCTCGCCACCAGGAGAGGCCATTGTCGTTGACAGCCATCGGAGGAACGGCGGCGCTCTTCGGTCGCTCCTGCGGACCGAGCTGTCGTTCAATCCTTGCCCAGAGATCAGGAGATACGCTCGCGGTCGGACCGACGAGGTCGAGCTCCAGGAACTTATCACGCGACACGGCAACGGCACGGGCGAGGCTCTCGTCGCGTTCCATCTCGATTTCGGTTGAACGATGCTCGTCCTCGTCCATCAGTCCGAGAACATAGGCATCGGCGCGTTCGGCTAAAGTGTGCCATGTGCTCATGCCATGCACTCCCTCAGCGCCACCAGCGAGCGCCGGATCCAGGCCTTGGCGGTCCCAAGCGGCAATTTCAATCGACCGGCGATCTCACCGTGGCTGTAGCCGGAGACGTAAGCCATCATGACCGTCTTGCGACGTAGGCCATCGAGCCGTCCAAGACAGGCGCGCAGGCGGCTTGTTGTATCGAGCTGATCGAACAGATCGTGGTAGAGGGCATCCGCGCCCTCATCCTGCAGTCGCTCGAGGCTGTCCGTTTCGGTCAGATCTTCCCGCCCACCATCCCGGAGTGCATTCAGCGAGCGTGACCGAACAATTGCAAAGATCCATCCGCGCGCGGAGCCGCGCGACGGATCGTACTGCCAGGCCTTGTTCCAGATCTGCAAGAAGGCTTCCTGGACGATTTCCTCCGCCAGGTCGTGACGACGCAAGATTCGCTCAGCCACCGTGACCATGCGAGCCGCCTCGCTTTCGTAGATCAAGGCCAGGCCGTTGCGATCCCCTGCGGCACAGGCTTTCAGTGCCGCACCGAGCTTATCTTGCTCATTCTCCATCCAGCTTCCTTCCAAGAACCTGCGCGGAAAGTAGCTCACCCGTCTGATTTGGCAACCTGCACCACATGCACCCGCCGAAGAACTGCCGCTCGTCATCGCCACGTCCATGAGTTTCTCCTTCATTTCGGAGACACGCGACGAGCGTCTCTGGATGCAGAAGAAAAAAACTTCCGACGCCTGCATCCAATCGGCATCTGCCGCGTGTCTTTGGTTCAGGAGGCACCAGATCGGTGTCGCCACCATCCAAACGGGAGAGTTTTCCATGACCAGCATCCGTATCCTCAGCCTTGCCGCAGCCACCGCCCTTGCGGCCTTCGGCGCCCAGGCCGCTCAGGTCGTCGGTCTCGCAGGCGACAAGACGCTCGTGATGTTCGACACTGAAAAGCCTGAAGTCTCGAAGTCGATGGACGTCACCGGCGTCGATCGCCTCGTCGGCATCGACTACCGTCCGGCCAATCAGACCATCGTTGGCGTGACGGCGGACAATGTGATCGTCACCATCGATCCGGAAACCGGCGCGGCAACGGAACTCGCCAAGATGGACAAGCCGCTGACGATCGGCGATGCGCCTGTGGTCGTGAACTTCAACCCGGCGGCTGACCGGCTGCGCTACATGACCGGCACCACCAATCATCGCGTCCATCCCGACACGGGTGCCGTGACCGTGGACGGCAGCCTCGTCTTCGAGGAAGGCGACATGCACAAGGGCGAAACCCCGAATACCGTCGCTGCCGCCTATACGAATTCTGTCGGCAAGCCGGAAAAGACCGCGATGTACAACATCGACGCGACGATCGGCGCGCTCATCCAGCAGACCATGCCGAATGACGGAACGCTGAAGGCGATCGGCAAGCTGGGCATCGAGGGCATGCCGAAGACCTATGCCTTCGACATCGAAGCGGGAGCCGACGGCAAGAATACCGCCTGGCTGGTTGCCGATAGCGCACTCTACACGGTCAGCCTTGAAACGGGTGCAGCAACGAAGACCGGTGACATCACCGGTGCGCCGGCGGCGATCAAGTCGATCACGGTGATCCCGGCGATGTAAGCCAGAGCTTACAAGGGGCCTGTATCCGCAGGCTCCGCCAACCAAAGCGAAAAGGCCTCCGCGAGATCATCGCGGAGGCCTTTTCATCAGAGCATCGCCATATATTTTGGCAGTTCCCGCATGCTGGGCACGACGATCAACGTATGGACGTGTCCCCGCTTATAGGCATTGAGGAACTTATTGTAGTCTTCGAAGACGACACAGCCTGAGCTGTCACCACGACGGCGCAGCAGGTAAGTGTGGGTCAGGAAGCCGTCGCGGTTATACATCTTGGCATCGCCGACGGGGTTCATGCGAATGGCCTCGATGCCATGGAACCGGGCTTCGCGCATGCGCAGCTTGTAAACGTTGGGTGGCGTCGGCCCCATGTTCTTTACATGCACGTATTTCGGATTATCGCGCATGTGGCCACGACCGGAATGGGCGCGCAGCTTTTCGCCATTGGGCATGTGTACGACGGAATCCTCGATCACATAGACCGCAATGCGGCTGCCCGGACCGGGCAGGCTGTTTTTGCGGTTGAAGATGCCCCCTGCCCCGTCATCCGTGGTGATCGGATTTTCCGGCTTGGCGTAGGCCAGCATGCCGAACAGCGTCTTTTTATTCGGCTTTTCAGTCGTGGTGACTGCAACAGGCGCTTCCGGAGCCGGCACGCGCTCGACACGCGGTTTGGCCTGCGGCTTGGCACCCGGAACCGGGCCGTCATCCGGCAGAGCACCGTGATCTTCTGTATGGGGTGCCGAGAGCAATTCCTCGAAGGGCTCTTCGCGCGGATCGGCTGCGGCCATCGTTTCGGATGCGCTTGGCGTTGCAGCATAGCCGAGGGCAACAGGTGCTGCCTCGGCCGTGTTCCTCGCGATGGAGGCGGTGACGACGGGATCAACGTCGTCCCTGTCGCTGCGGCGTTCATGGGCGGCAGTCGCAAGGGCGGCCTGCTGACGCCCCGCTTCCGCTTGAGCCAGCGCTTCGCGCAACACCGCAATCTCCTGTGCGCCGACAACGCTTTCCACGCGGGCGAGGAGCAGGCGGTCGGACTTGTCGACCTCTGCAAGCTGCATGGCCGCAGGCAGCATCAGCAGACCCAGATGGTCGGTGGCAGCGATCGCCTCGGCAAAGCGGTTGCGCATCTCGTCAAGGGCTGCGAAATCTGACGATGGTGCCGGCACGGTTCGGGGCGGAAGCGGCTTCGACAGGGCGAGATCCGGCTTCGGCAGGCTGTGGCCCACCACGCTCGGTGCCTGGATTGTGGAGGATGACAGTCCCTTGATTACGGCGAGGCTTGCTGTGCCCCAGAAGAGGCAGGCCAGTGCGATGCCCAAGACCGTCGGCAGGCTGGAGCCGCGCTTATTTCTGCGCGACTTTGTCTTCTGAACGGCGGCGCGATCGCCACCGATGACCTGAGGGGTCAAGGACGCCATGATACCTGAACTCGCTTACCAAAACTCGGAGAACCGGTCGCCTAGCAGCGGAAACCGGCTTTACTGGGACAGGATGCCCGATGGTCGTCCTGTCGGCTGTCCTAAAGAATGAAGAAGTTTGGTAACCAAGAGGTTTACGCCCGGAGCTCCTTTGTGACATTTCCGAGCGCGGCGTCGAGATAGTTTCAAACGTGACGGGTCAGCCCGCCATCAACCTTAAGGTTCTGACCCGTGATGTAAGCCGCACCATCCGAGGCGAGGAAGGCGATCGTGGCTGCGATTTCCTCGCTCGTACCGTAGCGTTTCATCGGCACACCATCACGCCGCTCCTCGGTCGAAGGCAGGCTGTCGATCCAGCCGGGAAGGACATTGTTCATCCGGATATTCTCGCCCGCATAGGTATCGGCGAAGAGCTTGGTAAAGGACGCGAGGCCTGCGCGGAAGACGGCCGAGGTCGGGAACATCGAAGATGGTTCAAAGGCCCAGGCTGTCGAGATGTTGATGATGGCCCCGGATTTCTGGCGCTGCATGATCGGCGTGACGAGGCGTGTCGGACGGATAACATTGAGAAGATAGACATCCATGCCTTTGGCCCATTGCTCATCGGTGATCTCGAGGATCGGGGCCCGCGGGCCGTGGCCTGCACTGTTCACCAGGACATCGACGCGACCATAGTGCTCCACCGTGCCGTCCACGAGGCGTGCAAGGTCTTCTGGAGACTGGTTCGACCCGGTGATCCCGAAGCCACCAAGTTCGGCGGCGAGTGCCTCCCCCTTGCCGGAGGACGAGAGGATGGCGACCCTGAAACCGTCGGCGGCAAGGCGCCTTGCGGCAGCCGCCCCCATACCGCTTCCCCCTGCCGTGACGATGGCGACCTTCTGACTGGACATGTCTGTATCTCCCTTTGATGGGAGCGAAGATCAAAGGTCAGCTCGGCGATGTCCAGTCAGAAATGCTGAAGGCCGGTGCAGCGTTTGCTGCACCGGCCTTGATGGATTTCGTGGAAGCGCAGTTACCAGCTGCGAACGTCGAGAACGCGGTCCTTGTGCGCCGGATGGGTGGAGAAGACGAAGATGCGATCCAGCTCCTTCTGCGTCAGCAGGCGCAGGAAACGGATTTCGGCCGTGTTGTTGGCAAAGCTCTTCATCAGCACCGCACCCACCTTGTTGATCCGCGCATCCGGAATATCGAGATAGAACTCCTTGGGAAGATTGACCTGCGTGATCAGTCCGATCACCGCGCCGCTGAGCGATATGCGCAGGACGTCGCAACGCCGCGCTGCCATGTGGGACATGCCGTTCTCGGTGTATTCGAGGCGCCCGGCATTCATCGTATCCTCCATGCGATACCGGTTCTCCCGGTCATACATGAAGGATTCCTCCTTCTTCAGGAAATGAGATCCGCCGCTTGCTGCTCTCATCGTTTCTGCCCTCGTCTTTTTGTCAATTGTTATGGGCAAAAAGCTAACAGCGACAACTTAACAGTCGGTGTTGCCGCAAGGGCCATTCCTGACCACGAAAAAGCCCTGTTATCGGTAAGGATAACAGGGCTTTAAGCAGATTGGTCAAGTTATGGTCAGCGGCGGTAGGTCTGACCATCGGCGTCGAACAGATGGAGCTTGGTCTTGTCTGCGGAAAAGCGCAGCGTCTGCCCCTTTTTCACATCGACAATGCCGGGCAGTTTGACGACGATCGGCTCTTCTTCGACCGGCCCCTTGACATAGAGAAGCGTGACTTCGCCGAGTGCCTCGACGATGTCCACATTGCCCTCGAAGAGAAATTCCGCGCCGGTTGCGATCGCAAGATCTTCCGGTCGGACGCCAAAGCTTGCGGACTTGCCCTGTTCCGATGCGGCGATCGCCACATCAACGGTGACTTCCGAGCCATCCTTCAACTTGATCCGGGTCGCCTCGCCCGTGCCGATCACGGTCACCGGCATGATGTTCATAGCCGGCGAGCCGATGAAGCGGGCGACGAAGAGGTTGGCCGGACGCTCATAGAGTTCGAGCGGCGGGCCGACCTGTTCGATCTTGCCAGCCGAGAGCACCACGATCCGGTCCGCAAGCGTCATCGCCTCGACCTGATCGTGGGTCACGTAGATCATTGTGGTGTCCGCCATCTGCTCGTTGAGCTTGGCGATCTCGATGCGGGTCGCAACACGCAGGGCCGCATCGAGGTTGGACAACGGCTCGTCGAACAGGAAGACCTTGGGGTCGCGGCAGATGGCGCGACCGATGGCAACGCGCTGGCGCTGACCACCGGACAGCGCCTTCGGCAGGCGGTCGAGATAGGAATCAAGCTGAAGAATGTTCGCCGCGGAGCGAACGCGACGGTCGATCTCTTCCTTGCTTTCCCCGGCGATGCGCATGCCGAAGGCCATGTTGTCATAGACGGTCATATGCGGGTAGAGCGCATAGGACTGGAACACCATGGCAATGCCGCGCTTGGACGGCGGCACATCGTTGACGAGCTGGCCGTCGATATAGAGTTCACCGCCGGTGATGTCCTCAAGGCCCGCAATCATGCGCAGGAGCGTGGACTTGCCGCAGCCCGAGGGGCCGACAAAGACCACGAACTCGCCTTCCTTGATCTCCAGATCGATGCCGTGCAGGACCTTCACCTGCCCGTATGCCTTGCGGATGTCCTTGAGAACGAGACCCGTCATGCTTTCCTCCCCTGTCAGGCGTGGCGCGCGAAATAGGCGCCCCAAGCCGGCAACTCTACCTTGTTATCGTTGATTGCACTGTCAAAGCCGTGGCCTTCGAGCGCGATCCATTCGCCGGATGGCATGGCAATCGACGTTTGATCGGCGCTCATGTTGAAGATGCAAAGCAGCTTCTCATTGCCGAAGGCGCGGGTGTACACCAGCTGGTCATCGCCTGCCTCGTGGAAGGTGATGTCGCCCTTGGCAAAGGCCGGATACTGTCGGCGGAAGGCCAGGAAGCGACGATAGTGCTCGAGCACGGATTCCGGCTTGCCAAACTGCGTGTTGACCGCGCGCAGGTTATGTTCAACCGGGATGGGCAGCCAGGTCTTCTGCGCCGTCGAGAAGCCCGCCTGGGGCGCATGATCGTCCCAGACCATTGGCGTGCGGCAACCGTCGCGGCCCTTGAACTCCGGCCAGAACTGAATGCCATAGGGATCCTGCAGATCCTCGAAGGCGATTTCGGCTTCCGTGAGGCCGAGTTCTTCGCCCTGGTAGATGCAGACGGAGCCGCGCTGGGTCAAGAGCAGCGCCGAGGTCATCTTCGCATAGGCGTCGCGATCGAGAACGTTTGCTCCCCAGCGGGATACGTGGCGAACGACGTCATGGTTGGAGAAGGCCCAGCAGGCCCAGCCTTCAGGGGCTGCATTTGCGAATGCATTCTGCGTGTTGCGCACGACTTCCGGCGTCAGAGGTTCCGGCGCCAGGAATTCGAAGGCATAGCACATCTGCATCTTGTCATTGCCGGAGGTGTATTCGCCAACGATTTCCAGACCACGCTGGCTGTCGCCGACTTCGCCGACGGCGGCAATCGCCGGATACTCGTCGAGCAGCGCACGGAAGCGCTTCAGGAAGGCGATGTTCTCGGGGCGGTTCTTGTCGTAGATGTGTTCCTGGAAGTTGTAAGGGTTCACGGCCGGTGCGGTCGAGGCGTTGCGGCGCTCCGGTGCAAGCGGCGGATTGTCCCGCAGTTCCTTGTCGTGGAAGTAGAAATTGATCGTGTCGAGGCGGAAGCCGTCGACGCCGCGGTCGAGCCAGAAGCGTGTGGCCGCCAGGAGCGCATCCTGCACTTCCGGATTGTGCAGGTTCATGTCCGGCTGCGAGGTCAGGAAGTTGTGCATGTAATACTGCATGCGGGTTGGATCCCACTGCCAGGCGGACCCGCCGAAGATCGACAGCCAGTTGTTCGGCGGCGTGCCATCCGGCTTCGAATCTGCCCAGACATACCAGTCAGCCTTGGGATTGACGCGGCTCGAGCGGCTCTCGACAAACCAAGGGTGCTGGTCCGACGAGTGCGACATCACGAGGTCGATCATGACCTTGATGTTGAGGCGGTGGGCTTCGGCGATCAGGCCGTCGAAATCGGTCAGGGAGCCGAACATCGGATCGACGTCGACGTAGTTCGAGACGTCGTAGCCGAAGTCCTTCATCGGCGAGGCGAAGAAAGGTGAGATCCAGATCGCATCGGCGCCGAGATCGGCGATATGCGACAGACGGGCGGTGATGCCCTTCAGGTCGCCGATGCCGTCACCGTTGGAGTCCTGATAGGAGCGTGGGTAGATCTGATAGATCACCGCGCCGCGCCACCAGTCCTTGTCGGGCGTCATGACGGGATTTGCATCTGCACTCATTTAGATATTCCTGTTGGCTTGGTCTGAAACCCGGCGTCAGCCACCCTTCACCGATCCGGCAAGGAGGCCACGCACGAGGTAGCGTTGCATGAAGAAGAAGACGAGGAGCGGCACCGCGATCGACACGAAGGCGGCAGTCGCCAGGATTTCCCAGTTGCCGCCGCGCGTGCCCAGAAGCTCGACGATCTGGTTCGTCATCACGGTCGTCTCGCCGGTCGCATCGATCAGGAAGACCTTGGCGACGAGCAGGTCGTTCCAGGTCCAGAGGAACTGGAAGATGGCGAAGGAGGCGAGCGCCGGGAACGATAGGGGAAGGATGATGCGGGTGAAGATCTGGAAATCCGTCGCACCGTCCACCTTCGCGCATTCGATGATGTCGCGCGGGAGCCCCACCATGTAATTGCGCAGGAGGTAGATCGCGAGCGGCAGGCCGAAACCCGTATGGGCGAGCCAGACACCGAGATAGCCCTTGCCGATGCCGATCGACAAATGCAGACGCAGCAGCGGGATGAGCGCGAGCTGCAACGGAACGACCAGAAGTGCTACCACGGCCGCGATCAGAAGCGCGCGTCCGGGAAATTCCATCCAGGCAAGCGCATAGGCCGCAAAGGCTGCAATCACGATCGGGATGACGGTCGCGGGAATGGTGACCGTCAGCGTGTTGAAGAAGGCTTTTGCCATGGAGTCCGTGGTCGAGCCGGAAAAGAGGACCGTCTCGTAGTTGTCGAGCGTAAACTTCGGCGGCAGCTCGGCCGTCACGAAGATGCGATCACCGCGGCTTCCGGTCAGTTCGACATCACTTTCCAGACGATAGTCGCCATTGGCCTGGACGGTCACACGTGCATTGTCTCCCATTGGCGCGGTCGCACCGGGCTCGTATTCACTGATGGCACGCGAGGATGTTCCCCAGACCGAGATCTCTGCTTCGGCCGAAGCACCGCCTTCGCTGAGCAGATTGCCCTCGATGACCCAGAGATTGCCTTCCTGCTGCTGGGTGGACGGAGCTGCGGTTCTCAGCACGAGGTTCTGCTCCTGCGAGAACAGCGAGCTCCACCAGCCGCTGGTGGAAATCTGATCCGCAGTGCGGAATGACGAGATGAAAAGGCCCGCAGTCGGCAGCAGCCAAAGGATGACCAGTGCTACGACCGAGAGATGAACGGCCCAGACGAGACCGGATTTCTTGCCTGCAATCTTTGCCATGATCCCGCCTCCCCTCAGCGCATTTCTTTTCGAGCGTTGTAGACGTTCCAGACCAGGATCGGCAGGACCAGCAGCATGATCACCATGGCGCTTGCCGAACCGATGCCCCAGTCATTGGCCCGGAAGAGCTTGTCGAACATGTAGTTGGCAAGCACCTGCGTTTCCCACTGGCCGTTGGTCATCGCAAAGACGATGTCGAAGACCTTGAGAACGACGAGCGTGATGGTGGTCCAGACGACGACCACGGTTCCCATGATCTGCGGGATCTTGATCTTGAAGAAGATCTCAAAATCGTTCGCGCCATCGATGACGGCCGCCTCGATTGTCTCTTCCGGGATGCCGCGAATGGCCGCCGACAGGATGACCATCGCGAAGCCCGTCTGGATCCAGATCAGCACGACCATCAGGAAGAAGTTGTTCCAGAACGGAATCGTCAACCAGGTCTGCGGCTCGCCATAGGGATAGGCGAAGGTCATGACGATGTAGATGGAGACAAGCGCACGATAGCAGAGCCAGGCTCCGGCGAGCGTCAGCGCAACGCGAACGACGACACCGAATTTCGAGCTTCCGCCACGATGGCCGATTCCTCCGCCGAGGGGACGCAACAGCTGGTAAATGCCATAGGCGACGAAGGCAATGAACGCGAGGAGCAGCAGTGCCGGCAGGATACGCAGGGTCAGAACCGCCCCAAATCCGCCATCGAAAGACAGCCAGATGGCGTTGAGGATACCGATCTGCTCCTCACCCGCCGGTCGTGTGTCATACACCAGCTTGAAGATGACTGACGCACCGACGAAGGAGATCGCCATAGGCATGAAGATCAGCGATTTCGCGATGCTTCCCCAGGAAATGCGGTCGGTAAGCTGTGCGGCCAGAAGGCCGAAGGCTGTCGAGACTGCCGGCACCACAATCAGCCATAGCAGATTGTTGGTGATCGCCTCCCAGAACTTCGGTTCAGCAGCCATCCGCTCATAATTGGCCAAGCCGACAAAGGCTCCCCCTAAACTGCGGTCCGACACGGATAGCCAGAGCGTGGCGATGACGGGATAGACCAGATAGAAGCCGAGGGCGACAATGGCAGGAAACAGGAACAGCCAAGGGCGGATCATATTGGCGCGGTTAATATTGCGCCCTGCGTGCTCACCCTTGGCGGGGAACAGCACCCTGTCGACAAAAATATTCGACAGGTAGAAATAACCGACACATCCACCGACACCGATGATGATCGTGATCAGAGCCTGCAACGCTGGATTCATGATGGTCTCCCCCTCCGCATGCCTTCTGATTTTTGCGAGCGCCCGGGCGGTTTAGCCCGGACGCTCGTGAGGCAGTACTGCTCTATGGCAGCTTACTTGACGCCGTCCCAGGCTGTCTGGATCGACTTTGCAACATCTTCCGCGGACTTGCCACCGACATAATCGACCATGCCGGTCCAGAAGCTTCCTGCGCCGATGGCGCCCGGCATCAGGTCAGAACCATCAAAGCGGAACGTGGTCGCCTGCAGCAGGATGTCGTTCATCTTGCGGACGGTAGGATCCGTGAAGACTTCCGGGTTCACGCCCTTGTGCGGGGTGAGGAAGCCCTTCTGGGCCATCCAGACTTCATGGGCGATCGGCGACTTCAGGAACTCGATGAAAGCGCGAGCGGCCTTGCTGTCCTTTGTGATAGTGAAGGTCGTGCCAGCGCCAAGAACCGGGCTTCCGAGGTTCTTTTCGGCATAGGCCGGGAAGTAGAAGAAGTCTGCATCTTCACCCACCGACGTGCCTTCAGGGAAGAAGGACGGGATGAACGACGCCTGGCGGTGCATGTAGCACTGCGGCGGCGAGGCAAAGAGGCCCTTCGGGCTGTCGCGGAAGTCGGTCGAAGCGACGGCGCCGGCACCACCGACGACGAACTTGTCGTTCTTGGCGAACCAGCCGAACTCATTGATGGCATTGACGACGATCGGGTCGTCGAACTTCATCTCGTTGGAAACCCACTTGTCGTAGTCTTCCGGCGACGCCGTGCGCAGCATCATGTCCTCGACCCAGTCGGTGGCCGGCCAACCGGTGGCGGCACCCGAACCGAGACCGATGCACCACGGCGTACCACCGTCAGCGACGATCTTCTCGGTCAGAGCCTTGAGCTCTTCCATGGTCTGCGGGACTTCGTAACCGGCATCTTCGAAGTTTTCAGGCGAATACCAGACGAGCGACTTCAGGTCAGTCTTGAAGGGGAAGCCGTAGAAGGCCTTGTTGCCGTCCTGGCCAGCATAGGTGCCGAGATCGACCCAGGACTGGCCAGCGGCGTAGTTATCCTTAAGCCAGGATGCGTTTTCAGCGCCGAGATCGGTCAGGAAACCACGCTTCGCCATGTCGGACGCGAGGCCCGGCTGCGGGAAGATGGCGATGTTCGGGGCGGAGCCGGCTTCCAGATCGACGGCGATCTGCTGCTCGAAGCTGTCAGAGCCGGTGTAGCGGACATCCGCGCCGGTCGCGGCTGCGAAATAGGCCAGAACGCTTTCAACGAGGACCTGGTCCGGGCCCAGCCAGGGGCCAAAAATGGTGATCTGTTCGCCGTTGAGCTGGGTCTTCTTCAGCTCCTCGAAGCTTGCCCAATTGAACTTGGCATCTTCACCGGGAGCGAACTTCAATTCCTGTGCGCCGGCCGTGCCAGCAACGAGCGCGGCAGCAGCCACGGTCATCAAAAACAGTTTCTTCATGTGATTAACCTCCCATCACATCGGACGGCCAAACGTCCTTGGTCAGCGCATTATCCTCAAAGCGCTTTGGCCCCTATTTCATCCCATTGGGTTCCATATTGAGTCAAGCGCTTTTCTGGTTCTGCCGCATTTTGGCGCAACCCCTGGCACGGCCAGCAGCATCTGCATTGATTTAAAGCATTTTTCTCTTGTCGCCGACCGGGCGTCTGCGCCATAGTCGAAGCGCTTTGACCACCTGCGGAGGCAACTGGCGGTCTTGCACGGGAGAGGAATGCCAGCAGTGAATCTCAAAGAATTGTCGCAGATGCTCGGTCTGTCGCAGACGACGATAAGCCGTGCGCTCAACGGCTATCCGGAAGTGAACGCGGAGACGCGCAGGCGCGTGCTTCAGGCGGCAAAGGAGACTGGCTACCGTCCGAATCGGGCGGCCCAGCGTCTGGCGACCGGCAAGGCCGGATCCATTGGGCTGATCATGCCGATCTCGCCCGATCATAGCTCGGACATGCACTTCGCCGAATTCCAGAGCGGGCTCGCCGAAGCCTCGATCGTCCACGACTTCCATTTCGTCATCATGCCGTCACGGGCTGAAGAAGAGGAACAGGCCATCCGCTGGCTCGTCTCAAGCGGCAGTGTTGATGGTTACTATCTCGCCTATGTGCGCGAGAAAGATCCGCGGATCGCGATGGCGAAATCCTTGTCCCTGCCCTTCATCGTGCACGGTCGATCATCCGGTCTCGGTCTCGACTACCCCTTCCTCGATGTGGACAACGAAGGCGCCTTTTATGATGCGACACGCTTCCTGCTCCAGCTCGGGCATAAGCGTATTGCCCTGCTGAATGGACAGGCGGAGCTCGACTTCGCCTGTCGGCGTCGACTTGGAACGGAGAAGGCGCTTGCTGAGAAAGGGCTCCTGCTCGATCCCCGGCACACCCGGCACAGTTTCATGGGCGACGAGCAGGGCTATCGCGGCATGAAAGAGATCCTGGGCTTGCCCGATCGTCCGACTGCGGTTCTGTGTGCCAGTACCGTGCTTGCTCTCGGCGCCGTCCGGGCGATGAACGAATTCGGGCTGAAGCTCGGGACCGACATCTCGCTTATCGCCCATGACGACGAGTTGCCGCTGCTGAAACCGGAAAACTTCTCGACGCCCCTCACCACGACCCGCTCGTCGTTGCGCGCAGCAGGAAAGCGGGTCGGCGAGCGCCTGATTGCAATGATCAACCAGAGCGAACCAGCCTTGCCCGAGCAGGAATTGTGGAAGGTGGAACTGGTGGTGCGTGCCTCGACGGGACCGGCGCCGGCCTGAGCACGGCGCCCGGCGTAAGCCGTCAGAAGCGCGGCGCCGCCATGCCTGCCCGACGATGGGCTGCAATCACTGTGTTGGCCATCAGCATGGCAATCGTCATCGGCCCGACGCCGCCCGGAACCGGCGAGATCGCCTTGGCAACCGGCTTGCATTCGGCAAAGGCGACGTCGCCGACCAGCTTGAACTTGCCCTCGCCCTTCTCCGGAGCCGCAACACGATTGATGCCGACATCGATGACGGTCGCGCCGGGCTTCAACCAGTCAGCCTTGACCATCTCGGCGCGGCCGACGGCGGCGACCAGGATGTCGGCCTGGCGGGCGAGTTCCGGCAGGTCGCGGCTGCGAGAATGGCCGATAGTGACTGTGGCATTGGCATTCAGCAGAAGTTGCGCCATCGGCTTTCCGAAGAGGTTCGACCGGCCGATCACCAGTGCATTCAGGCCGGACAGGTCGTCACCATGGATCTGGCGGACAAGGATCATGGCACCGGCCGGGGTGCAGGAGAGCAGGCCCGTCTTCAAATCACCTGTCGCAAGCTTTCCGGCATTGACGATGTGCAGGCCGTCGACATCCTTTTCCGGCAGGATCGACTGGATCACCGGCTCGCTGTCGAGATGCTTGGGAAGCGGGAGCTGGACGAGGATGCCATCGATCTCGGGGTCGGCATTGAGCGAGGCGACCAGCGTCATCAGCTCGTCCTGAGATGTCTCCTCCGGCAAGGTGTGCTGGATCGAGTTGAAACCGCACTGCTTGGCCATTCGGCTCTTCGCGCCGACATAGGCGTGACTTGCCGGGTCGTTGCCGATGATGACCACAGCCAGACCGGGCTTGCGATGGCCGGATGTCTTGAGCGTCGTCGCTGCTGAGGTTACTGCTTCAATCACCGAAGCAGCGGCTGCCTTTCCATCGATTACCGTGGTCACTGTGCACAATCCCCGTCTAGAACTCGCAGCAAGCTAGCGCCAACATGCAGGCGCCGTTTGCCTGTCGCCGTCCTATGCTGTCAAAATGCGGCACATTGCAAGTGCAGGATTTCGCGGCCCTGGTGTCAGCCGGACATCGTTGCCGGCTGACTGAGCCGGTGACGCAGCACATAGGCGAGAAAGACGGGGATGCCGAGCACATAGCGTCGCCAGAGGCGCGAAGGCTCCCGCCAAAGACGAAACAGCCATTCGGACCTGAGTTGGCGGACCCAGTCAGGCGCACGGGGGACACGTCCCGAGACGAAGTCGAGCAGTGCGCCAACGCTGATCACGACCCGCGCATGATCGCCGGTCAGATGCCTGTCGACCCATTTTTCCTGCAGCGGCGTGCCCATGGCGACGAGCAGCAGATCGATGCGGGCCTGCTCAATGCGCTTGAGGATGAATGTCGGATCGGCACGGTCGAAATATCCATCGGAGATTTCGACGAATTCATGCCAGGGTGTGTGAAGGCGAAAGTTCTTGGCGGCATCCTGCAGCACCTCGGATGTTGCTCCGAGCAGCCCTACCCTGAGCGGCTTCGTGATGAAGGTCAGGGCTGCCGGGACGAAATCGGTCCCATTCAGGTTGGCCGAGAAGCGGTCTCCGTGCAGGAACTTCGCGGCGATATCGACACCGATGCCATCCGGCAGGACCAGACACCGACCGAGAACCTCGCGGTAATCGGGGTCCCGCATCATCACATTGGCATTGTTGGCATTGAGGAAGGCGATGTGTGTGAGGCCCGTGTCCTCGGTCAGCTTTTCCTCAAGAAGGGCGAGCGCTGGCTTCCAGCCCAGGTCGTGGACGGGCATGTCGAGGATCGGGCGTACGGGGACAATCGTTTGCGGAGCCGGGCCAACGACGTCGTCAGGCTCTCTCACTGCAGAAAATGACGAAGCTGGCATGGAAGGGGTCCCAAGGATCGATACCCAGAACCTATCAGTCACCGCTAAAATTCAGGTTAAGCTCCGCGCTACAATTCTCATGAGATGATCAACGCGGCGTTCACCATAAGGCCACGCGAATGGTCAATGCCCTGAGGATGCAGCCTTTTCTTCAACCTTTTCGCCTTCGACGACCGTGGTCTTCTCCATGGGCTTGGAACCACCGTCGGCAGCCTTGCGGGCGGCGTCCTTCGAGACGTAATCGAGCTGCTCAATCAGCACCTGAGCGATCATACCCTCACCGAGCCTTGCATTCATCTCGGTCTTGATCTGCTCACGAAACGAATTGACGTCGAAGGCGGAGACGTTGCCGATGTCGACCATCTTGTTGCCAACCAGCAGCGTGAACAGCTGGTCGGTCATCAATTCGGTCGTCGGCAGGTCCTGTCCTTTGAGCTTTTCCTTGTCCATCATGAAGGAGATGCGGGTCAGGAAATATCCGGTGACATCACCACCGCCGATGACCGGAATAGTGATGGACTCACCGCGAACGAGCTCGAGTGCGGGCGTCTTTGTTTCTTCCTCGCTCGGGCCGGCAGGGGCTGTCGCCAGATAGATCGAACCGTAGACGGCCCCCAGCGTGACGATGCAGACCCAAAGGCCGATTCCGAGTATCTTGCCCATCAGAACTCGCTGAACTGGAACTGTTCCTGAGAATAGGTGCCGTCACCGTCTGCGTCGCGAACCGCGTTCTTCAGGATGTCGGCAACCGCACGAACGGCCGCGAGATGCGCCTCGACGCGACGGGCGTTCAGAGCGAGCTTTTCCTTCAGAACATGGAGCTGCTCGACATAGTTGACCGCGAATTCGCGCGGGTCCGTGTCACGGAACAGCATGGTCAATTCGTAAAGGCAGCGGCTCTTGTGGGCGTTGGAAACCTTGAAGTCGAATTCCGGATCCTTGCCGATCCGCTCGTTCTCATTGTCGATGATACGCTCAAGCCGGCTCAGTACCGTCTTCACCCGATATTCGCTTGAAACAAATTCCATGAATTCTGCCCTGTCTTTCGAAAAATCGATCAATTCTTGTTATCGGTGTCGGCGCCGGCACCCAGGGTGCGGCGCTCCAGATCGGTCACCCAGCTCATGGCGAGCCCGCGATCTGTCTCGTCCGTGGCAGCATTGACGCTATCTTGTCCGCGCACGCGCTGGAGGGCCTGGTCATA
The DNA here is from genome assembly GCF_009650195.1 of Agrobacterium sp. MA01. Taxonomy (NCBI): domain Bacteria; kingdom Pseudomonadati; phylum Pseudomonadota; class Alphaproteobacteria; order Hyphomicrobiales; family Rhizobiaceae; genus Agrobacterium; species Agrobacterium sp. MA01. The sequence goes on along the minus strand of NZ_CP045854.1, from coordinate 332,257 downwards.
CATCTGCTCGGCGATGCCGACGCCGCCGGATTCAGACAGAACCGTGCCGAGTTGCTCGGCCATCATGCTCTTCCACATCTCGCCGGCATTGCCCTTGCCGTACACTTCCTCGCTCTCGTCCGGCAGCATGCTCTGGACGAAGTTGGTGAGATAAACGGCTTCAAAATCGCGGTAGATCTTCGGAGGCTTGCCGACATCCTCGGTCGGTTGCGCCGTCGCTTCGACGCGAGCGGCGTTGGCGCTGCGGTTCAGAATGTCGACAGTCGCGCCAAAACCTGCGCCCTTCTCAGCGAGACTGGTCGCCATGAAGTTCGCCCGGTTGGCTTTCAGTTGTTCCTGAGCAGCGGCAACTTGTGCCGGATCAGCAGCACGGACAACGTCCAGCACCAGATCGCTTGCAGGAGAAATGGCCACGATGACATCCTCGATTTCGGTTCGAGGCGACTATCACTCCTGAAGCTTGCTGGAGGCTGGTGTGGCAAATTTCAGGTCGATCAGATCATAGATGGCATCGTCATCGCGCTCGCGCTCTTCGTGGTCGCGCGCATCCTTCATGTTTTCTTCCAGCCGGTCGCCCTTGGCGCGCTCGCGCATCAGCTTCATCTCCTGAACCTGCTGCAGACCGTGCAACTGCTTGTCCGTGTTGGACAGGCGATCGAAGCGGTCCGCATAGTTCTGGGCGAAAAGCCGGTGCAAGGGATCGAGCGATCCGATGGCATCCATGACCGTGTCCATCGAACGAGCGTTTTCCTCGATGCGTTGTGCGGTGATGCCCAGATCGCTTTCGGCCATCCGCTCCATGTGACGCTGTACGGCGACCAGACGCTTGAGTTTGTCGGATTTCTTTTGCGGTCCCAAGGCAGCCTCGTCAGAAATTGAAGATCATCGGGAAATTCTGGCCGAACTGCATGACCATGGCAGCGATGGTGAAATAGACCAGGAGCAGTCCACCCATCAGCAGATAAGGGGTCGAGATGTAGAAGACGGGCACCTGGGGTGCGAGCTTGTTCACCAGACCGACGGCCACGTTGAACATCAGACCGAAGATCAGAAATGGGCTCGCCAAACGCAGCATCAGAAGGAAGGTCTGCGTCAGGGTGTCGGTCAGCGTGATCAGCATTTTCTGGCTGTCCGGCATGCCGCCGATCGGCATCACCGAATAGGAATCGAACAGCGCGCGAAACACCACATGGTGGAAATCCAACATGAAGAGCATGAGAAGGCCACCGAAAGAGATCAGATTGGTCATCTGGTTGTCAGGGGTGTCTTCGAGAACGTCTGACGCGCCCGGCGTGTTGAGGCCAATCGCCATCGAGATCGCCGAGCCTGCAAATTGCAATCCGAGCACATAGAAGCGCGGAACAAGGCCGTACATCATGCCAATCAGGAGTTCCGCGACAATGACGCCGATAAGAGAGGCCCCGCCCCCGGAGACCGTGGGGTACACGGTATCGAAGAGCAAAGGCGTCATGGCCAGCGAGATGGCAAAGGCAAGGAAGAACCGCACCGTCATCGAGATACGGGCCGAAGAAAAGCCCGGCAGGGTCATGATGCAGGCGCCGATGCGACAGAAAATCGCGATCAGTACCAGCACACTCCCCTGCGGGTCAGAAATCATGAAATGGAGCCCAGAATCTTGATCTCGATGCCCTTGGCGAGTTCCACATGTGAAAGGACCGGCAAGGTGGCAAAGAGTCGTTCGATGATCATGCGCACATAGGACCGTGTTTCGGGCGACGTGACAAGGACGAAGGGCAGGCCCCGGTCCATGAATTCACGGATAACCTGACTTGCCTGTTCGGAGAACTCTTCCAGGCTGCGCGGATCGATGTCGAATTCGACGATCTCGCCCTTGGCATCGCGCTTCAGCGCCTGGTGGAAGACGAGATCCCACTTGGAGCCGAGACGCAAGACGCGCAGGACACCGTTGTCGGTGAGGTCACCGCAGAGTTGCTGGGCCATGCGGACACGCACATGCTCGACGATCTGCTCCGTCTTGCGGACATGCGGCGCGAGTTCGGCGACCGCTTCGAGAATGAGATGCAGGTTGCGGATCGAGACGCGCTCGGCGAGCAGCAGCTTCAAGACCGCCTGCAGGCCCGAATATGACATGTGCGACGAGCAGATCTCATCGGCGAGCTTCTTGTACTCGGGATCCAGGCGATCGATCAGCACCTTGACGTCCTTGTAGGACAGGAGCTGTGGCAGGTTGTTGCGGATGACTTCCGAGACATGCGTCAGCACGACCGAGACATTGTCGATCGGGTGGAAGCCTTCGCGCTTGAGTTCTTCTGTGAAGGTTTCGAGGACCGAGACCGCCGGCATGCCGAAAGCCGGTTCGCGGATCTCGTCGCCCGGTACGTTCGGCTTGCGACCAGAGCCTGTCACGACCAGAACTTCGCCGACACGCAGGTTGTTCGACGCGACCGTCGTGCCGTGGATACGGATCTGATAGGCCTTTTCCGGGATCGCGATATCGTCGGTCACCTTGATTTCCGGCACGACAAAACCGTACTGGCTGGCGAATTTCTTGCGCATTTTGCCAACGCGGAAGGCGAGTTCCTGATGGGCTCCAAGCAGTCGGGTGGAGACAAGCTTGCCAAGGGCCAGTTCGATCTCGGAGGTCTTGAGAACAGACTTGACCGAATCCTTCTCGGCTTCCTTGTTCTGGATGACCTTCTTTTCTTCCTGCTCGCGCTTGACCTGATTTTCGGCCTCGAGGCGGCGCGGGATGAGCCAGGCGCCGAAGGCCATCAGACCACCCAGAACGGTAAAAGGGATCAGGGGAAGGCCGGGAACGAGCGCAAGTGCCCCCATCATTGCGGCCGCGACAGACAAGGCGCGCGGATAGCCGCTCAGCTGATTGACCACAGCCTCGTCGGTCGAGCCGGGTGTGCCGCCGCGCGAGACCAGAAGGCCGGCGGCCAGCGAAACGATCAGTGCTGGAACCTGGGAGACGATGCCGTCACCGACGGAGAGCTTGACGAAGACGTCTGCTGCTTCACCGAGCTCCATGTCATGGCGGAAGTAGCCAATGACAATCCCGCCGACAACGTTGATGGCGGTGATGATCAGACCGGCGATCGCGTCGCCGCGGACAAACTTCGAAGCACCATCCATCGCACCGAAGAACGAGCTTTCCTGCTCCAGTTCACGGCGTCTGTGCTGTGCTTCCTTTTCGTCGATGATACCGGCCGAAAGGTCGGCGTCGATCGACATCTGCTTGCCGGGGATTGCATCAAGGGTAAAGCGGGCGCCGACTTCCGCGATACGCGTGGCGCCTTTGGTGATGACGATGAAGTTGACGGTGATCAGGATCAGGAAGACGATCAGACCGATGACGAAGTCGCCGCCCATCACGAGGTTGGAGAAGCCGGCGATCACCCCGCCGGCGGCCCCGTGGCCCTCGTGACCATGGGTTAGAATGACGCGCGTCGTCGCGATGTTGAGCGACAGACGGATCATGGTGGCGATCAGCAGGATAGTCGGGAAGGACGAGAAGTCCAGAGGGCGCTGAATCCAGAGCGCGACCATCAGGATCAGGACGGAAAGCGCAATGGAGAATGCCAGGCCGACATCGATCAGAAAGGGCGGTATGGGCAGAAAGAGGATGCACAGGATCATCACGATCCCGAACGCGAAACCGATGTCACGCCCGCTGGGGCTGGCCTTCGGGATTACGAGTGCAGGTGGTTGCGCCATGTCCATTCCATCTCTTCATGAGAAGTCACCCGGAAGACCATGCTTCCGGCAGTCTGCCTTGAAGAGATAGACGGCGAAGCTTGCGCGAGGGTGTCAGACCGCTCCGCTAGAAGCCTGACTGGATCCGCGAGAAAACGAGGTTGCTGAAGAGATTGATCTGGGCTCCGACGAAAGGCGCCGAGATGCCGATCGTGATCATGATGGCAAGGATCTTCGGCACGAATGTCAGGGTCATTTCCTGGACCTGGGTCAGCGCCTGGATCAACGCGATGACGACACCGACGATCATGCCGGCGGCCACGGCCGGCCCGGAAGCGATGATGATTGTCCAGATTGCAGCCTGGAGAATGTCGAGAGCGTCTGCCTCATTCATGAGACGGTATCCTTTCGGAGTGGCGAATCACGCCTTCCACTCCGAAAGGCCTAGCATGTCACGTGCCGCTCGTCGTGGGCTTGGTCCCGACGCGGACGCCCACGGTGATGGGGATTTCCTTGCCCTCAGCGGTCGTTGCCACCATCGTGTCGCTATAGACGCGAACCGAGGCGATGACGCCGGTGGTCTTTTCATCGGCGCTGGTGATGGTCTTGCCGATGTAGGAGGAGGCGTTGCTCAGCGCGTTGCCGGTGATCAACGTCTCGAGGTTCGAGTTCGTCTGGATCGTCTGCTCGACCTGGGAGAAGGTGGCAAGCTGCGAGATCTGCTCCGTCGCATCCATAGGATTCGTCGGATCCTGGTTCTTCATCTGGGCGATCAGGAGCTTCAAGAAGCTATCGTAATCGATCGATGCCTTCTCGGCAGCCTTGCTCGCCGTGCTGCTGGTGGCAGACGATGTCGTCGTGGCCGCAGTGGTGGCAGCTACACCGTCTACCGCCATGGCGCAATCTCCTTGCGGATCTGCTCGATGGTCGCCGGCGTCATTTCCTGGTTGTTCAGGATGCGGTCCTCAATCGGATAGAGCTGACGGATCGCCTTCAAGGCATCGAAAGCGCGACCGGAGGAGACCATGCCATCGATGCGCTTCAGCTCAGCGAGGATCTCTTCGTTCTCGAAGCAGGACAGCAGCATGATGACCGACTTGCGGAACATCGCCAGCGACTGATCCTTGCCTTCCGGATTGATCAGCATCATCTGGGCGATGAAGTAGAGCTGACGCAGCGGCGTGGTCGCCTGCTCCGGCTGCAGAACGTGGTTCTCGAGCAGGAAAGTGACATCGTTCAGGAACTCGAGGGCAACCTTGCGGTCGACGCGCAGAACCGCTCCATTGATGAAAATACGTTCGCCCGACTTGAGCGAGATGCGCAAAGTGCTCTTCATTTAAGTCCATCCCTGATGATGGTTGTCACGTCGATGATGCCCTGGAAGTTCTCGGACTCACGCTTGCGGATCCGGTCACACTCTTTCAAAATCCAGATGGCGATGGAAATCAGATTGGCGCGTACTTCGTCGCCGAGCTGGTTCTCGGGGTTTTGCAGATCTTCGATCAGCCGGATCCAGACCCGGCGGGTATAAAACAGAGCTTCGATCGCCTCGCGGGAGTAGCCCTTCTTTTCACGGGCCGCGCTCAGAAGCTGGATGCAACGGTCAAGGGCCTGCCGTTCGCGCTCCTTGGCGTCAGCGACGCCATCTTCCATAATCTCGGCATATGAGAACTGGTACATTCAGTTGCCCTTCAGGTTCATTTCACCCTTTGCTCATCAAAGGTAGTTTACAAGACTCAAGCCCTGGATCCTCGATGTCAGCGTGTATGATGCTTCCACCATGGCAAGCAGAGAGTTAACGCGAGTCGACGCTTCGTACGCATCTACTTCAATTTTGCTCGACAGGCTGGTTTCGATAATATCCACCTGAACCTTGAGCGAGGCATCCGCCTTCTCAATTCGGTTCTCGGAAAGACCAAGTTCCGAGCGCGTCGAGTTGATGCCGGTGATGGCGCGGCCCGTGTAGTCGATCGCCTTGTTGATCGCGACCGTCACTGCGGCGGCCGGCGCACCGATCGTCATGAGTTCCTTGGTCACGATGGCAGAGAGCGCGAAGTAGCGGAAACCGTCTTCATTGGCCGAGGCCGATGTCTGGACAGTTTCAGACTGCGTGATGCGGCTGGTCATCGCCTGGTCGGTCGCGTTCGACCAATCGGTGTTCCAGTCGGCTCCGGTATACATCGGCTCCAGCGTGGAGGTGATGAAATCCTCCATGCTCGGGACTGCACCACTCGGGACGATCGTCGCGACGCTCGCCGTATCGGTCGGCGCGAAGCCGAAATAGGCGGTAAAGGCGTTGTCGAAAGCCGTCTTCGCCGGCGACGTGTCCGTGTACTCGCTGAACGGCTTCACATCGGTGTTGATGCCTGCGAACAGGAATTCACCATTGGCCGACTGGTTGGCCATGCTCGTCATCGTCGAGAGGGAGTTCGATACGGTCATCACGGTGGTGTTGATCGTGTCGCTGTTCGACGACCCGGAGATGGTGATCAGCGCGTTGTTCATCTCTTCGGCGGCGGTCGCGATCTGCTTCAGCGCTTCCTGGGAGGCGGACAGTCGCTGCGTCGCGATCGAGTTATTGCTGATCATCGAGTTCAGCCGCAGGCTTTCCCGGTTCAGGTCAACGACGGTCGAGGTCTTGCTGCCCAGTTCCGCACCGATGTCGGCGTAGAAGCCGGTGCTGACTTCCTGCTGTGACTTCAAGAGCTCATTTTGCGCCTGCCGAATGGTCAGTCGCATGGATGTCTGGGTGGAAAGATTGGAGACGCTAGCTGTCGACATTGGGATTACCTCACCATATCCATGACGGCCTTCAGCATCTCATCCACCGTTGAGACGAGCTTGGCTGCGGCCTTGTAGGACTGTTCGACATCGAGCAGCATCGAGAGTTCTTCGTCGAGACTGACCGCCGTCTTGGAGGAGTAGGTCTGGAACGTGCGCTCATAGAGTGCCTGCTTGTTCTCAAACGCCGTCGAGGCGTTCGAACGCAGCTCTTCGAGCCAGCCGATCGAGTTGCTGGCGAAGGACAAAACACTTGCATCCGTCTTCAGGTCCGCATCGGCGGAGAAGCTTCTGTTCGCGGCGAGTTCGTCGACATAGCTGTTGATCAGATCGGTAAAGCCCGAAGATCCATCGACATTCTGCACATAGGCGGCGCCATTGATGCCACCGTCACGGATCAGCATGGGATCGCCGCCGGCATCCGAGCGAACGGCCGGATTGACTTGAATGAGGGCAGCCAGGCCAGGCTCGACCGTTCCCGTCAAGGGAATTGTGCCGGTCGGCCAGGTGAACAGGCCCGGCAGTTCGCCGCCGCCGCCGGTGTCGACTTCCTGGAAGGCTTCGATCAGGCCACGCGCGATTTCATCGAGCTGGGTCTGGAAGGTCGGCGCAATGACGTCGCGGATCTGCACGAGCGAAGCAAGCGAACCCTGGCCATCGGTATTGCCGCCGATACCGGCGCGAACCGCCGTTCCGTCGATGTAGATGGCATTGCCGGAGACGGTCGAATCATAGGTAAAGGTACGCACGAAGCTGACTTCGCGCGGCTCCGTCTCGAACAGCGTCGTGCCGTCATAGGTGTACAGAACCATGTCGCTGTTATCGCGCATGTTCACGGATACGCCGACGATATTGGAGATCTCCTTGAGGAGCGTGTCGCGGCGATCGAGATAGTCGTCGGCATTGCCGCCGGTCGCCGTCTGACGCACGACCGTGTCGTTGACGATCTTGAACTCGGCGAGCAGCTTGTTCAGCGACTCGACCTGCTGAAACATCTGCGCATCGGTGTCTTCGCGCAGTTTCTGCGTCGACATCGTCGTATTGTTCAGCGAGTTGACGACGTCGATTGCATCCGTCACGACCGTGGAAGCGAGTGCGTATTCGCCCGGGGCGGCGGCGAAAGCCTGCAGGCTGCTTTGCAGGTTCGCGAGATAGTTGGATGGCGACAATTCCTTGTCATTGCCACCAAGCGCATTGGAAAGCGTGGTCAGGCCGTCCAGAAGTGTCGACTGCGCACTCTGCTGCCCCGTCGACGATGCCATCTGGCGCAGCAGAGCCATCTGCTGCGACCGTTCATTCTGCACCGTCGAGAAACCGTAGACGGTCTGCGTGACCACCGCATCACGGCGCACGTAGTTCTCGTTGCCGGTGTTGGCGATGTTCGTCGAGATTACGGACGTCTGCTGGGACGTATTCCGGAAAATCGAGTTGGCCGTATTCAGTGACGATGCAAGCGACATAGGACTAACCTACTCTTTCGATTATCTCTTCAGGTTGACCAGGACTTCCATCAATTCGGAGCCGGTCTGGAATACCTTGGAGTTTGCAGTGTAGTTGCGCTGAGACTCGATCATCGCGGTGAGCTCTTCAGCGACATCCACGTTGGAGTCTTCAAGTGCGCCCGACAGGATCGTGCCGAAGCCGCTGGAGCCGGCATAGCCAAGGATGACGACACCGGAGTCGTTCGACTGGGTGTACATGTTGCCGGCCACCGGATTGAGATTGTCCGGGCTCTGGACACTGGCGAGCGCGACGCGGAAGGTCGGCACCAAATCGCCGTTGTCGTAGGCAATCGAAACGATGCCCTTGTCGTCGATTTCGTAACCCTTGACCTTCGAGGCGGCGTTGCCGTCCACCTTGCCCAGCTGGACGGAGAAATCCGAGGCGAGCTGGGTCGTATCGCCAATGCTGATCAGGATACCGGTACCAGGGTCGCCGACTTCAGCGCCGTCTACAGTGTAGGGATCAAGCGGCAGCTCGGCTGGATCGGGAGTTACGAGTTTGCCGTCCGCGTCAAAAACCAACGTTTGGGGCGCAAGGACCTGAGTGCCGTTATCCCGTTCAACCGCAGAGACCTCCCACGTATTGTCAGCGATCTTCTCATAGGTGAAATCGATCAATCGGCTTGATCCCTGACTGTCAAAGACGGTCAGAGACGTCTTCTTGATGTCAGTGGCAACACCTACCTCGGCCGAGTTCGGCAGGTTCACGTTCAGCGTGCCTGTCAGTGATCTGACTGCCGAAATCCCCGAACCGGAGAGGTCCACTGGCTCCAAGCCATCGAAACCATTGACGACAATCGTCGGATCGACCTCAGAATCATAGGGATAACCCTGCAGCGTATAGCCGGCCGTGTTCTTCAGGGTTCCGTCGTCCTGCAGAACAAAGGAACCGGCACGCGTCATATAGGGGGTGCCGTCGTCGCCCTTGACGATGAAGAAGCCGTCGCCATTGATGGCGAGGTCCGTCGTCGACGTCGTGTAGCTGAAGGTACCCTGGCTCGAAATCGAGTAGCGCACGTCCGTTTCGACACCGCCGGAATTGTAGGCGCCGTTCGTGGTCGGCAAAATCATGGATGAAAATTGCACCGAGGCCTTTTTGTAGCCGACAGTGCTGGAATTGGCGATGTTGTCAGCGACGGTGCTCAGCCGGTTCGACTGGGCATTCATGCCGGAGACACCCGTTCGCATGGTTCCGTAAAGGCTCATGTCAAAATCCTCGTTTGCTAGTCGATTTGGAGAGTATGAGGTGGGCCTTGCGTGAAGCTGTCTGGCTTGAGCGCCCAGCTTTTTCCCTCGCGTCGAGGGAAAAAAATGCGGCCGCTCAAGGGCGGCCGCAGGTAGAGATCAGCTCCAGTCGATGCAGTAGCCGAGGAAGCGTTTGGAATCGACAGGATCGAAACCCAGCTTCTTGCGCAGCTTCTTGCGAAGCTTGGAAATGTGACTTTCAACGACGTTCTCTTCGACTTCCTCGTCGAAGATCCCGTAGATCGCGTTGAAGATCTGCGTCTTCGATACGCGTCGGCCGCGGTTTGCGACCAAATATTCCAGGATGCGGCGCTCGCGGCGCGGCAAGGGGAAGACGTCGCCGGCGATCTCGGGATCACGGCCGTCGGAGAAGACCTTGATCGGACCGATCTCGGTGAAATTGGTGATTGCCCGAAGACGCCGGCGGATAGCCGCAGCGCGCGCCAGGATTTCACGGGGATGCACGGGCTTACGTACGACGTCATCGACTCCGCAATCGAAGAGCGCCAAAGTAGCCTCCAGGGATGGATGATCGCTGACCGCGATCACCGGCGCCTGGGTCCGGTCACGAATTGCCCGCGGCAATTCGAGGGTCATCTCGCCCTGGCCGAGGACGAACGCCTCAACCGCTGCAATGTCGGAATCGGCCGCCGTATTGACCCATTCCCCGAACTCCCGGGGGTCGAACCCCGTCGAGGGAATCCCCTCGCGTCCAAATAGTGATGTGTATCCGTCTTTCACGAGCTCGCGCTCATCTACCACGACGATCATTCAGCCGCCTCCGAATCAGTGTGGTGTTTCGATGCACCATGGGTACGAATCGGGGGATTCATGAACAACTAGGAGAACTTAACCATAGTAATTAACGATTGATTAACCATTTGGTGCCGATTTGAACTAGATCTAGTATGTTTTTAACTATGCGGACACAATTTTCCGGTGGAAAAGTTAACGCAAGTTTCGCACAAGGTCTTGCATGAGCTCTCGTTACCGCAGTGTCGCCACAATTCGCAAATCGGCACAATCGTGGCTGTCAAACAATCATGGGTTGCTATTCACCGCAAAATTGTCGCGCATTGGGCGTCCAGTTTCCATAGCCCGTGGCAACCAGATTGGAGATCACACGGCACACGTAACGCTTCTGGGCGGGATCATTATTAGGTCCTGCATGATAGCGCGCAACCGCCATCGTCCAGGTTTCATGACGATTGTGAAGGTTGCTGAGGAAGCGAGCGGCATATTCCACGTTGCGCCTCGGGTCAAACATCGCCTCGACTGAGGTAAAGTGCTCCCCGTGGAAGTGCTGATTGATCTGCATGCAGCCGACATCGATCAACTTAGCGCCGCCCATTCTTGCACGCTCGAAGCCGTCGAGAGCAGCATCCAGATCGTCGAAGTAATAGGCTTTGCCCTCGACGTTCATGGCATAGGGGGCAAGACTGCCCTTGCGGCCAGTCTCTGTCAGGCCGACCGAATAGAGAATGCCTTCGGGAACGCCGTATTTGGCAGCGGCCGCGCTGATGGCGCCCTCACAGGCACCGCGACTTGCCTCTACCTCAGACGTAAAGCTGATCAGGGCGAGCGCCGCGACTGCCGGAAGCGGGAACATCCGTCGTATCAGCCACACGCTCATCCGCCATCCTCACGCTATTTCCTGGCGCGTCACCGCGCTGCTGTCGTTCACCGCCCTGATTTCCGGGCTGGAATGCCTGTTGGCCGGACTGCTGGTTCTGCGATCCATTCTGTCCTGCATCTGCGCTGCGATCCGCCGACGGGGTCTGCATGGTCACCTGGACCTGGTCGACGACCAGACCCTGGGCCCGGAGTGCCTTCAGGATGTCGCTCTGATCGTTTGAGAGCTGGCGGAAGGCCGCCGGGTTGTCGACGGTCAGCTGAACACTCAGCTCTTCGCCTGACAGGCGCAGGGTCGCGGTGACACTGCCGAGCTCAATCGGTGTCATCTGGAGCTTCAACGTATGCACGACCTTACCCTGGCTGGACTGGGCTGCGGCATTGGCGAGCTCTGAGCCGGGTGCCATGGCACCGAGCCACTCATTGTCGCCCAGCATCGCTGCAGTAATGGACGCGGCATTGGATGTGGAGACTGGAGCGATATAGCGGCGGCTATCGACGACCGTGACCGTTTCAACCACTTTCTGCTCGGTCTGCTCCGGAGAAGACGCCCCCTCCCCGCGCAGAACAAGTGGCTGCCCCTTGCCGTCTGCCCGGATGAAGCGGAAATCGCGGTCGCCGTCAGAGCTGTCGTCATCCGAAGCGGCGTTATCGGCGGCGTCATGGGCCTTGGCGTCAATAAGGTTCCCGGCGAGAACCTTCTGATCGTCCTTGTCCGACTTGTCGCCCTTGGCTGGCTCCTTGCCCTTCTCGGCGGGATCAATCTTGCCACCCGCCAGAAGCTGAAGCACATCGGCGAGGTCCGCCACCGGAGTTTCGGACGGGGACGCCTCGCCTGCAGCCTGCTCGGTCGCCACTGGTTCGCCTTCACCGGTTTCCTTGCGATCCCGAACGGCCGCCATCGCCTTCGCCAGTTGCGCCTTCAGTTCCGGATCGAGGCCTTCGATCTCGACCTGAGGCTCCTTATCGCCCTGAGCATTTGCTTTGGTCTTGGCCTGCGCCTTGGCGAGAGCCCGGATCAGATCCCCCGTCGAGACGTCATCCGGAAGTGCATCGAGTTCCGCCAGCAAAGCATCATCGATGAAGGATCGTTCACTCGCCCGCGCCATCTTTGCATCTGGCTGATTTACCTCTGCCTCCGAGGCTTCCGTCTCGTCGCGTGTGCGATCCTGCTTCGACGCACCTGCCTCCTGCTCGCCGGATTTGGAGAGCACCTTGGAGAAGCTGCCGTCGTCCGCCGCCTTGTCTGCGCGGCCCGAGCCGCTTGCAGCCGCCGGGCCATCCGTCGCGGGCATTCTGGGGGCGGAAAGTGCGTCCATCATGTTACGGGCCTTCTTTCTGGAGAAGATCGTCGATTGCGTCGAGCTTAGAGCGTCCGGAATCGACGAAGCTACGCAATTCCGGGTCGATTTCGGTTTGCTCGGCAGGAAGTGTCGCGGCTGCGTCGGCGACTGGCTGCGTTGCGTCAGCCTGCGTAACTGAGGCCGGCTCCGGCTGGGCAAACGGATCCTGCAGGTCCGGATCAGCCGATGCGGATTGTGCCGGATCGTCGATGCTCACAGCTTCCGCCGAAGGCGTCTGGGAACGCTGAATGGGTTCGGGTTTGCGCAGGACTTCTTTAGCGATGGTTTCAGCCGCCTGCCTCAAGGCGCGATCCCTGGGCGACAACATGTCTTCCGGGACCTGCATCAAGGCCGCCATCGCGTCGGTGACATTCTCAGTGGGGACACGCACGAGGCTGCCATAGAGTTTCGCCAGAGCGTCGGCACCTTCCTCGGTGCCGGAAAGCAGCTTTGCCTGCTCGGCCGCCATGGTCGCCAGTTGGTTGTGGCCGGCAATGGCCGCCTCACGGGCAATCCGTAGGTAGACCTCACGGCGCCGATCCGCGTCCATGTAGCCGAGTGTGGCTTCGATGTCGGTGGGCTTCAGCACCTCGTAATGCTCCACGACGAAACGGACGAACAGATCAGCGAACTGGCTGGCATAGGGAGAATAGAGGAAGCGACGCGCATAGCCATTGGCGTAAAGCGAGGCCTTGTCGACGATCTTGGCATCGACCGCGACCGCAAGCGACCGTCGCAGGGCCGCTTCCTCGACGATGGTGCCGGGCGCCGTAAGGCGGGCCCAATCGTAGAACTTGAGCGCAGCGGCCGGATCGCGCGTCAGGGTCACATTCCCGGCGACCAGCGCCAGATAAGGGCCGATCTTGTCATTCTTGTATTCGACGGCCATGTCGCCGAGGGTCTTGCCGATGAGAGTACCCTTGCCGCTCAGATACTTGCGCAAGGCATCACTGACCCGGTTGTCGAAGTTGCCCTCGATGTCGCGGGCGACCAGGAATTCCAGGGTTGCCGGATTTCCTCCGCTCATCGCGTAAATCAGTGCTGCATCGACGTTGCGAGGATCCTGGAAAATCTTCGGGTCGGCCGTGCGCAAACGCTCGTCGATCGTGTTGAGCACGAACCGCTGCATGTCGGCTGCAGAATGGTCGCCGCGCACCACAGTATCCTGGACGAATTGCAGCGATCGCAGCATTCGATACGGCTCGATCGCCTCGTCCGTCGACTGCGCATGGCCGAACGATCCGACCGAAAAGACGGTCAGACCGGACAGCAGCAGGCGGAGGGTGAGACGGCGGATGAGCATGGTCAGCCCTGCTCCGCTTCGATCAGGATCTCGATGCGACGGTTGGCGTCTGCGAGCGGATCCTCCGGCACCTGCAGGCGCCGATCGGCAAAGCCCGAGACCTGCTCGACACGATCCTCGTCAAGACCGCCGCGGACCAGCATGAAATAGGCGCTGTGGGCGCGGGCCATGGAAAGCCGCCAGTTGTCATTTTCCGTGCCGCGGAACGGGCGGGCGTCCGTATGGCCACGGATCACGATGCGGCCCGGCTTTTCCTGCAGGATCTGACCGAGTTTCTCCATGGCGACCACCAGTTCCCGGCGTGGCACGGCCGAGCCGAGATTGAACATGGCGGCATCGCTCTGATCGCTGATCGTGACCAGCAAGCCACCTTCCGTCGGCGTGACAATGAGCCCCTCGGCCAGCTTGCCGGCTGCTCCGCCAATGGCATTTGCGATTTCCGCCTTGAGGGTGTCCGCCGCCGCAAGCTGAGCCTCGAGCTCAGCCTCGGCGGTTTCCGGCTTCTCAGCAACTCCCTCGAGCGGCTGTTCGGTCTGGCCGATCTCCGACGCGTCTGCGTCGGCCGGCTTGTCAGCGGCCATCGCTTCTGATGGCGTGGCTGCCGGATCCGGTTTCTGACCGGGCACTACAAGGGCGATCTGCTGTTCAGGCTCGGTCGAAGGTTCAGACGTGTCAGTGTCTGATGGCGGGGCGGTCTGTGCCTGCTCGGCCGGCGTCTGCGCGTCGGTCGGATCGCCCGGCGGACCGTTGGCAGTCTGAACCTGCTGCGTCCAGAAATCCGGATCGAAGGGATCGCGATAGGCCTCACCGCCCTGAGCGCCGGTAGACGGGCCAGAGTCGGCTGCGCCGCCTTCGCCCTTGGCGCTCACATTGGCCTGTTGCCCGACTTCCTGGGCGATTTCAGCCAGAACCGAATAGGGGTTTTCGAAGAAGTCGGCCTCCGAATAATTGGCTTCGTCGCCCGAGGAGGCCGTCTGGTCGTCACCGGTCGCGGCGGCGGAACCTACCTTGTCCTGATCTTCATCGACCTGGGAGCGTTCCTTCTTCTCTTGGCCCTCGCTGGTTTCGACCGGCTTCTCGAGCCCCTTTTCGGTGGGCTTTTCGTCGGCAAGCTGGATAGGATTGAAGTAACTGGCCACCGTGGCCTTGGTCTCTTCATTGGCAGCATTGACCAGCCACATGACGAGGAAGAAGGCCATCATCGCGGTCATGAAGTCGGCAAAGGCGATCTTCCAAGCTCCGCCATGCGCGCCATCGTGGTCACCCTTGCGGCGCTTGACGATGATGATCTGGCTCTTGCCGTGGTGGTGGTTCTCGTCGCTCATGCCAGCACTTTCTTCAGGCTCGCCGTAAAGGCCGAGATGCGGGTGACGAGCGCGGCATCGCCGAATTCAGCCGAGAGATCGAGGTCCGGATCCTCGACATGGCGCAGGAAACTTGTCTGCTCCGGCATTTCCGACTGCAGCTTTTCAAACAGGAGACGAGGCCCCTTGACCTCAATCGTGCCTGCCTCGCCCGCATTTATGGCTGCCTTCAAGAGTTCAGCCAGGTCTTTCACAGCCTTCTCGGCAAGGGCCTCGCCAATCGCCGGAGCGAGCGCAATCGCCGCCTGTTCGCTCACGGCCATCGAGAGCCTCTCGATCACGTCCGGCAGCTTCGTCGCGAGCAGGTCTGCAAATTCATCACGCAGTTTCTGGTCACGCTCGGCCAGCGCCTGCGCGTGGGCTATCTCGATTGCCTGCCGGTCCACCTCGAAACGCTCCGCAGCTGCCTTTTCACCGGCTTCATGACCCTCGGCATAGGCCTCGCGCTTGATGGCCTCGACGTCGACTGCCTCGGGTTCGGGAAGCGCCGGGAAGTCCATGTCGAAGGCGTCCACCGACGGCATATCGAAAGCCGGCGCCGGCGGCGCAGGCGGCGCGACCGTTGTCGAAAAGTCCTTGAGATAACGGGCCAAAGGCATGCTCATGGGCAATCGCCTCCATCGGCGACAGATTGGACACGGCTGAAGTGCAATTCCAGGAGAAGAAGATCAAACATCAGCATGTCCGTACGCGTTCTCTCATCTTCAAGGATCGTTCAAAGCTCATTCGGCACGGCTTGGCTTCTGATGCCACGTGCGCTTCCTGAAGCTAGGGGTTCAAACTTGCGCGAAGATGAATGAGGCTGGTGGCGACCTGCTTCAAAACGGCACGGAACCGCTGGATACCAGTATATCCAGCGGTTCAAGGCTTATCGCTGGAAGAGCGTCAGGAGCTTTTCTGCGCTGCTATTGGCGATCGAGAGTGCCTGGATGCCAAGCTGCTGCTGGGTCTGCAACGCCTTCAGACGCGTCGATTCCTCGTTCATGTCGGCATCGACCAGACGGCCAATGCCCTTGTCGATCACGTCCATGAGGTTCGAGACGAAGGTGTCCTGCATCTCGATACGGCTGGTGATGGCGCCGAGGGTGGCGGCGGCATCGGTCAGCTGCTGGATGACGTTGTCGACGACGGCAATCATGTCGTCGAGCGCTTCCTTGGACGTGTTGGTGTTTATCGCGATCTCGTCGCCACCGGTCGGCGCCCCCATGTCGAGGAGGTAATATTCGCGTGCACCGGTACCGGTGTTGCGCAGCACGTCGGCGTCGATTGACTTGGTGAGGAAGCCGCGAGACGCATCCTGGATATCGATCAGCACGGATTCGGCGGTGTCAAAGTCGAGGGTCGTGACCTGAACGCTGCCGTCGGCTCCGCGGACGAAGGAGGAAACGACCTGCTTGGTACCCAACTCCAGCGCATTGGTGTTGTAAAGCCAGTTTTCACCCGAGAAGGATGCGGACTGGGCAGAAGAAATCAGCTGGTTCTTCAGCTGCGTCATTTCTTCGTTGATCTTGTTCTTGTCGACGCCGGGCTCGCTCGCGGCAACCAGCTTTGCCTTGATCGTGGACATCACGTCGACGACATTGTCGAGCGCCGTGTAAGCGGTATCAACGGTTGCCGCACCGAGGCCAAGTGCGTCGGAAACTGTCGAGAGCGCAGCATTGTCGGAACGCATCGTCGTGGCGATTGACCAATAGCCGGCATTGTCGGCCGCCGTTTCGACCCGGTAACCCGACGATACGCGCCGCTGGGTCATCTCGAGATTGTTGTCGATCGAACGAAGTGTCTGCAGCGCCGCCATGGCGGCCGCATTGGTCATAATACTGGTCATGCTTGGTGCCCCTAAGCGTGTCGGACTGCGCATCCGGCGACTTGCCGGCACGACGGGAGGGCATCATGCAAAACGCGCGAACGCGCGATCCCCGTCACTGTTAACAAATCGTTAACAGCGGCAGTTAACAAACAGACCAAGGACATGGCAAGGCACAGGCTTGTCTTTTGTAGTTCAAACGAAATTGCCAAAAGTTTCGCGCAAGGCTCAAACGAAAATCCGCGCCTCTTACGAGGCGCGGATTCACACCGAGAACATCCGACACTGTCAGGGCGGGACGAAGTCGCCCCTAGCCAGAGCGCCGCTTACTGACGGAAGAGAGTCAGGATGCTTTCGGAAGAGGTGTTGGCGATCGAGAGCGACTGGATGGCGAGCTGCTGCTGGGTCTGCAGCGCCTTAAGGCGGGTCGATTCTTCGTTCATGTCGGCATCGACGAGACGACCGACACCACTGTCAATCGAGTCGGTCAGAGCCGCAACGAAGTCCTCCTGCATGCCGATGCGCATGGAGATCGAGCCCAAGGCTGCTGCGGCACTGGTCATCTGCTGCAGACCGTATTCGACAAGCGAGAGGGCTTCCTGCATGCCGGCAGTGGTCAGGCCGGTGATGTCGAGCTGATCGATGGAAACGCCCGCGATTTCAGCCGCGGCTGCACCGACCACGCCGTCATTGTCCCAGTCGACAAAGGCGTCGAAGGTATCGGATACGCTGCCAATGATACCGGAGTTGTAGTCGATCAGGCCGGTCGCGTCGCCACCGAACAGAACTGTCATGCCGTCCGCTGTCGTTGCATCGAGAGAGTAGAGAGTGGTCGACACGGAAACATTGCCGCTGGAGTCGCGAATGAAGCCTGACACAACCGTCACGTCGACGGGTGCCGTGACCGTATCGGGGCCGGTTGCGACCCAGTTCTGGCCGCTGAAGCTCGCCGATTCGGAGATCGAGCGAAGCTGCTCCTGCAGCTGGTCGATTTCTTCCTGGATCTTCGACTTATCGACGCCTTCTTCCGTGGCGGCGACGACCTTTGCCTTGATTTCCTTCATCACCTCGATGGAGCTTTCCATCGCGGCATAGGCCGTATCGATCTTGGCGGCGCCGAGACCAAGTGCGTCCTGGACGGCGGAGAGCGCCATGTTGTCCGAGCGCATCGTCGTTGCGATCGACCAATAGGCGGCGTTGTCGGAAGCTCCGCCGACACGCAGACCGGAGGATACACGCGCCTGGGTATCCTGCATCTTCGAGTCGATGGAACGGAGAGTCTGGAGTGCAGCCATCGCTGCGTTGTTCGTCAAAATGCTGGTCACGGTCGTGTCCCTTAAATGGCTAGATTTGGGGACATCCCGGTCTTTCCGGGAACGATGAAGCGGCCTAATGCCCTTAACCAGTTCTTCGTCTTGGTTAACTCATCGTTACATGAGCCCATGTAACGACCGTATGGTTAACGCATGGTTAAAGAGATCTGATAAAATCGTTAAAATGCAAAAAGCCGCCCCGGAGGGCGGCTTCTATTTTCAGACTCTTCGGTCTTAACGGAAGAGCGAAAGGATAACTTCCGAAGAAGAGTTGGCGATCGAGAGCGACTGAACGGCCAGCTGCTGCTGGGTCTGCAGTGCCTTGAGGCGGGTCGATTCTTCGTTCATGTCGGCGTCGACGAGACGACCGACGCCCGAGTCGAGCGAGTCAGACAGCTTGTTGACGAAGTCTTCCTGCAGATCGATGCGCATCGAGATCGAACCAAGGTCAGCGCCGGCGCTTGTCATGTAGGCCAGAGCTGCATCGACGAGCGTCAGGGCTTCTGCCATGGCAGCGCCGTCAAAACCGTTGATGTCCAGCGTGTAGACAGACATACCACCTACGGCGGTCGCTGCGGCGTCGGTACCGGCGGCGGTCGGGTCGAAGTCGGTGGTCGTGAAGTCGGCTGCATTCGTGCCAAGGATACCACTGGTTGTATCAACTGCACCAGTCGCGTCGCCGCCGAACAGAAGGGTCATGCTACCAGCCGTTTCGGCGTCGAGCGTGTAGGACGTGGTCTTTACGGCAACGTTGTTGGCGGCATCACGGACGAAGCCGGATACAACGGTCACCTGGGCAGCGGTCGTCGAAGTGTCAGTGCCACCAGCGATCCAGTTTTCGCCGGAGAAAGAGGCCGAGTCGGCGATCGACTTCAGCTGGCCCTGAAGCTGCGTGATTTCTTCCTGGACCTTGGCCTTGTCGACACCTTCTTCGGTCGCGGTGACCAGCTTGGCCTTGATTTCCTTCACGACATCGATGGCCGATTCCATACCGGCATAAGCGGTGTCGATCTTGGAGGCGCCGAGGCCGAGGGCGTCAGACACGGCGGAGAGCGCCATATTGTCGGACTTCATGGTGGTGGCGATCGACCAATAGGCGGCGTTGTCGGAAGCTTCGCCGACGCGCTGACCAGACGAAACGCGGGCCTGAGTGTCTTCCATGCTGCTGCCGATGGAGCGCAAGGTCTGGAGTGCCGACATGGCGGCGATATTGGTAAGAATGCTCGTCATGGTAGTGTTGCCCCTTGAATGGCTGACTAAGAAGGGACATTCCGGTCTCACCGGTAACGGCGCACAGCATCATGCCTGCTAACTGGCTGATTTTTAATAGTTAGCTCGCCGTTTCGATAGTCTTAGATAAAACCATCAAGGTTAATGAAGACCTAAACGAAACGATGTGACGGCAGATTTTTGATTTTTTTTGCAACCTTCGCGCGTACGCGCGCGTAGCAGATGATGATTAATAAAACGCAAAGGCCGCGTTCGTTTGCGAACGCGGCCTTCGTGTAGCTTCCGTTCCGGTTCAGCCTCCGGAGGGTTAAGCCTTCCCTTCGCACGCCTCTGGTCAGCCACCAAGGCATATCGGCGTCGGGATAGTCTAGCCGGCCCTTACGGGCCGGCCTGATCTTGCGATTAACGGAAGAGCGACAGGATGTTCTGCGAGTCGTTGTTCGCGATCGAGAGAGCCTGGATCGCCAGCTGCTGCTGGGTCTGCAGGGCCTTCAGGCGGGTCGACTCTTCGTTCATGTCGGCGTCGACGAGACGGCCAACGCCCTTCTCGATGGCGTCAGACAGCTTGCCTGCGAATTCGGTCTGAAGGTCAATGCGCTTCGAGACCGAGCCGAGTTCAGCGCCAGCGCTCGTCATTTTCTCAAGAGCAGCGTCGACAGATGCGAGAGCCACGTCAAGATCGTCGTTCTCGACGTCGAGGTCGGTGATCTTGATCGACTGCACCGCCGCAGCCGCGCCGCTGACCGTAACGTTGTCGGTGCTCGTCAGGATCGATTCCTGAGCGTCATCGACTTCACCCTGCGCGTCAAAACGGTAGAGCAGGTTGTTCTGATCCAGGGTGTAGGTCGTGGTCTTAACACCGACATTGCCCGATGCATCGCGGATGAAGCCCGACACGACCGTCTTGTCGCCAGCAGTTTCAACCGCCAGCCAGTTTTCGCCGTTGAAGGACGAGCTCTTGGCGATCGACACCAGCTGTTCCTTCAGCTGCGTGATCTCTTCCTGAACCTTGGCCTTGTCAACGCCTTCTTCGGTGGCGGCGACAACCTTGGTCTTGATTTCCTTCATAACGTCGATGGCGGATTCCATACCGGCATATGCGGTATCAACCTTTGCAGCACCAACGCCGAGAGCGTCGGTAACTGCGCCGAGCGCCATGTTGTCAGAGCGCATGCCCGTCGAGATCGACCAGTAGGCAGCGTTGTCGGAGGCCTTGGAAACCTTCATGCCGGTCGAGATGGAGTTCTGCGTGGCTTCCATATTGGAAGCAATGGAGCGCAGGGTGGAGAGCGCGGACATCGCGCTGGAGTTGGTCAGAATGCTGGCCATAGGATTTGTCCCTTAAAAACGAGATACAAGAGGGGACATACCGGACTAAAAGACTTACCGGTCACGGACGTTCGGCATCATGCCTTTTGGTATTTTTCGTTGCTACCAGACCCGTCGTGCGAGGTCCAAACTCGCAGCCAATCCTTGCCAACTTCTTTACAATTGAAGGCAGCTCAAGGGACGCTGATGACGTGGTAAACCGCCCGTAAGGGAGCGTGGTGAATCAACCGTAAGCGGGGATGGTTAACTTAAACGAACGACCGGACGAGACTGCCGACGAGCAGGTTCCAGCCGTCGATCAAGACGAAGAACAGGATCTTGAACGGCAGCGAGATCGAGGTGGGTGGCAGCATCATCATACCCATGGCCATGGTGATGGTTGCCACCACCATGTCGATGACGAGGAAGGGCAGGATGATCAGGAAGCCGATCTCGAAGCCGCGTCGGATTTCCGACAGCATGAAAGCCGGGATGAGGACACGGTAGTCGATCTGGCCGTCCACTATGGTTGCCTGGCCGCGCTCATTGGCAATATCGACGAAAAGCGCGAGATCCCTGTCGCGCGTGTTTGCGGTCATAAAGGCGCGAAACGGCTCGGCAATGAGGGCGACCGCCTCAGCTTCGGTGATCTGATTGTTGATGAGCGGCTGAACGCCTTCACGCCAGGAGCGGTCCATGGTCGGCGCCATGACATAGAAGGTCATGAACAGCGCCATGCTGGTGAGGATCATGTTCGACGGCGTGGTGGCAAGCCCCATGCCGGAGCGAAGAATGGAGAAGGCGATCAGGAAACGCGGGAAACTCGTGACCATGATCAGAATGCCGGGCGCGATCGACAGCACCGTCAGCAGCCCGAAGGTACGAATGATCCACGCCGCCACCGACCCATCGATCGGGGTGTTGAAGATATCCGTCGGCAACTGCTGGGCCACAGCCAGTTGCGGCGCCATCATCATGACAGCGACGAGGAGTAGAAACCGAATCATTCGATCACGAGCGTTCTGAACATCACCTTGGATACGCGGCCTTCCGAGCGCAGGTCAACTCGCTCCTGAAGGTCATCCTTGAGATATTGAAAGCCGCGCGGGCCCTCGACCTGTTGCAGTGATACGGTGCGAAGATAGGCCATGATGTCCTGGTGCACCGCTTCGGCGATCTGGACATCCGGCGGGCCGTTGAACATCAGGGCCACTTCGAGACGGATCCAGTTTTCCGACGGGTATGCGAGGTTTGTCGTGATCGGCTCAAGCGCCACGACACCATTGGCCTCGGTGGAGATCGGAGGAAGTCCCTCCTCGTCTTTCTTGGCCTCACCACCCTTTTCACCGGCCGCCGCTTCAGCGGCCTTGGCTGCGTCTTCGGCCTGCTTCACTTGGGGGGCGAGCATGTTGCCGATCACCCAGCCGCCACCGCCACCGACGGCGGTGAGGACCACGAGCGGGATGACGAGTGCCATCAGCCCGGACTTCTTCTTGGCTTGGCCTTCCTGACCTTCTTCCATGTCTCTTGCCTCCCCCGCGTCAGAACGGCGAGTAGATGTCGACGACCTGCTGGCCGATTGGCGGCTGCTGGACCTCGGTCAGACGGCCGCGACCACCATAGGAGATGCGGGCCTCTGCGATCCGGTCATAAGAGATCTCGTTGTCCGCGTTGACATCCTGCGGCCGGACGATACCGGCGACGTTCAGGATGCGAAGCTCGTGGTTCACGCGCACTTCCTGCGAACCGCTGATCAGCAGGTTGCCGTTTTCGAGCACACCCGTGACGACCGCGGCGACGAGCAGGTTCAAGCGCTCCGAGCGTTCCGTGGAGCCTTTGCCGGACGAACTGGTCGTGGAATCAGTCGACAGATCTCCGGTGGTCCCCGTCGCCGTAGAGAAGCCGAGGAAGTTGGAAATCTCAGCTCCCCAAGACAGGCCCGTATTGTTGTCACGACTGCGATCGGTCTCGTTATTGAACGACGCGCGGTCATTGATCTCAATGTTGACGGTGAGGATGTCGCCGACGTTCAGCGCACGCGCATCCTTGAATAGCGCGGACTGGCTGTCGCTCCACAGGGAATAGCCGCTTGCGGTCTGGGCCTGCTGCTTCGGGTACATCGCCATCTGCGGGGTCTGGCTGTAGCGCAGTCCGGACCCGATCGGGCTCATCGACGGTGCATTGCCGATCTCCTTGATGGTCTGGCTCTGGCAGCCGGCCAGGAGGAGAACGGCCAGCAGTGCCGGGAAACGCTTCATCATGATGGGTCCTTCGATGTATTGGGGTTGCCGGCGCTCGACATGATCGAAGCGACCTGGGCAGCCTTGGCCGGGCTCATCTCTGTCAGGATGAGACTCGACTGGCGCGGCGGCAGTTTCATGATGATGGCGGCCGCCAGCATGACGTTGGTTTCCTCAAGTTGAGGAGCTGCCGCATCCGGCGCCATTTTCCGGTAGATTTCGACGAGCTGCCCTTCGGCCTGCCTCATGAATTCGTTGCGACGGGTCAGCCAGTCCTCGTATTCCGCGCGGCGCTCTTCGAGGATGGCGATGCGGCTGTCCACGTCGGCCTGCAGCTTGTCGAGTTCCTGCTTCTGCAGGAGGTAACGCTGGTCGCGTGCTGCATCGGCGATGCCGGTGCAGAACTGGCGGATTTCGGCTTCTGTCGCACTTCCAAGCGGCTGTTGCTGGCCGACCGCGTTCTGGGCGAAGGCCGGCAAGGTGGCGATGGCCACGACCATAGCCACGTTGCGCAGCGACTTGGCAGAGGGGCGAAGACAATCGAGATGGATCATTGCAGCACGAGCTCCGCTTGCAGCGCACCGGCGGACTTGATGCCCTGCAGGATGGCAATGACGCCGTCCGGCTTGATGCCAATGCTGTTGAGGCCGCTGACGAGGGTTCTGAGATCAGGTCCATCGACGATTGCGATCTGATCGCCTTCCTGCCGGATCGAGATATCTGTCTGCGGCTGGACAGCCGTCTCACCGCGCGAGAACGCCTCTGGCTGAATGATCTGCGGGGTTTCCTGCACCTGAACGGTCAGCGTTCCATAGCTCACGGCAACGCGCGAGACACGGACATCGGCGCCGATGACGATGGTACCGGTACGCTCGTTGATGACGACACGGGCCGGCGAATCCGTTGCGACGACCAGGTTTTCGATATCGGCCATCAGGCGGGCGAGGTCGGCCGTGCGGGGTTTCTGGACAACCACTTCCTGGCTGTCGCGTGCCTCGGCGATCGGCGCGCCGTAGTTGGCAGCCGCATAGGCGTTGATCGTATCAGCGATACGAAGCGACGTGGTGAAGTCGGCGTTGCGGAGCTGCAGCACGAGATTGACGCTATCCTTGAACTTGGACGGCAGTTCGCGCTCGATGATGGCACCCGTCGGCACGCGGCCGGAGGTGGTAATGCCTTGCTGCACGGCTGCAGCATCGCCCTGGGCATTGAAGCCCGATACGACGACAGACCCCTGCGCAACGGCGTAGATCTGACCGTCAGCGCCGGTCAGCGACGTCATGACCAGCGTGCCACCGCGCAGAGACGTTGCGTCACCCAGCGAGCTCACGGTCACGTCGATGCGGCTTCCGGGGCTTGCGAAAGGCGGCAGATTGGCGGTGACCATGACGGCCGCGACGTTCTTGGCGTTCGACTGCCCGCCCTGCGTTGAAATGCCAAGGTTCTGGAGCATCGCGCGCATCGACTGGTCGGTAAACGGCGAAGAACGCAGGCTGTCGCCGGTTCCCTGCAGACCGACCACGAGGCCATAACCGATGAGCTGGTTGTCTCGTCCGGACTGGAGCGAGGCGATGTCCTTGATGCGCGAATTGGCGCTCATGGCCGGCTCGAGGGGAGCCAAGACCAGCGCCAGCGCGCAGAGCGCAATCCGCATGGGAGCAATCAATCTCATTTTGCCATCACCTGTACCGTGCCATCCGCCATGACCGTGCCAGACACGATCGAGCCGGAATCGATATTGCGCACCTTCACGACCTCGCCGACCGAGGCGTCGGTCAGCGGCGTACCGCTGGCGCTGATCAGCATGGTGCCGATCGAGAAGGTCAGACGAACGCTGCTTCCGCGCTTGACCGCAAACGCTTCGCGGAGGCCATGGACCGGAATGGTCCGACCGGGGAGCAAGGTGCGCTTGGCCACCATGCCGACCACTTCTTCCCTGGTGCGGGCATAGCCTCCGGCCAGATTCGGATTGGTTACGGGAACCACATCGACCTGCTCGGATGCAATGGTTTCGCCTGGATAGATCACCTGTTTGGGGATCACGGCCGTGTTCTGCGCCAGGGCAGTGCCGGCGCCGAGAGCCATGGCGGCGACGGCGACAGCCATCGCGCGCAAGGCATGTCCGAATTTCCGGCGAAACCTCATGTTTGCCTCCAGTTGTCTTACTTGAGGTTCTTGCTGACGATCTGAGCCATCTCGTCGGCAGTGGTGATGACCTTGGAATTCATCTCGTAGGCGCGCTGGGCCGAGATCATGTCCGTGATCTCCTTCACCGAGTCGACGTTCGAAGCTTCCAGGTAGGACTGCTTGATGTAGCCGAAGCCCGGATCTTCCGGCGCACCCACGATTGCGGCACCCGAGGCTGCGGTTTCGGCGAACAGGTTGTCACCGAGCGGCTTCAGACCGGCTTCGTTGACGAAGTTGGCGATGGTCAGCTGTCCGAGGTCGGTGTAGTCGGCATCGTTGCCGATGCGGGCCTGAACCTGGCCTGTCCGGCTGATCACCACTTCGCTGGCATCCTGCGGGATCGTGATCTGCGGCGTGACGAGGTAACCGTCGATCGTGACCAGCTGGCCCTCGGCATTCATGTTGAATGCACCGGAGCGGCTGTAGAGCGTTGCACCGTCAGGGCTTTCGATCTGGAACCAGCCGCGGCCGATGAGCGCGAGGTCCAATTCGTTACCGGTCTGCGTCAGCTGACCCTGGGTATGAATATTGCGGACGGCTGCCGTCTGCACGCCAAGACCGATGTTGGCACCTTCCGGCACGATCGCCTGGTTTGCGCGGTTCGGTACGCCCTGGGCCCGCTCCGTCTGGTAGAGAAGGTCGGAAAACTCAGCACGTGCGCGCTTGAAGCCCGTCGTGTTGATGTTGGCGATGTTGTTGGCGATGACCTCAAGATTGGTCTGCTGGGCATCCATACCCGTGGCTGCGATGGCGAGCGCTCTCATAGTTCGGTACCCCTGTCAGATCTGCATCTTGGTGATTTCGAGATAGGCGTTGACGATCTTGTCGCGGAACGCGATCGCCGTCTGGAGCGATTGCTCGGCCTGCATGACGGCATCGACCACTTCGCGGGTCGTCGCCTTGCCCAGGATCCCATCGAAGGAGACCTGTTCAGCCTGCTTCAGGTTGTTGGCTGCGCCCGACGCAACATTGCTCAGCGCTGCCATGAAGGTCTCGCCGGTCATGGTGCCAGGCGTCGTACCCTCGGTGGTCAGGCCCTTGGACGAAAACGAGCTGGACAGTGAATCCAGGCCGCCGATGCCCAATGCGCTGGTCTTAGTGATAGATTCGATCATTGCGAGGCCCTCAGGAGCGCGATTGTCTGAGAGAGCATTTCACGAGTCTGCTTGATGGTTTGCAGATTCGCTTCATACGTGCGGTTGGATTCACGCATGTCAGCCATCTCGATCAGAATGTTGACGTTCGGCATCTTGACGATGCCGCGCTCGTCAGCCGCCGGGTTACCCGGATCGTATTCCGCAATGAAATCAATCTGATCCACGCCGAGCTTCTTGACCTCGACGGTCTGTGCACCCGTCACGCGATCCAGCTCGGCACCAAAGGTAATCGTCTTGCGGCGATAGGGATCAGCGCCAGGCGTATCGCCCGTGGTGCGCGCATTGGCGATGTTTTCCGACACAATGCGAAGGCGGGTCGACTGGGCTTCCAGCCCGCTTCCCGCAACCCGCAAGGTTGCCATCAATGGATCAGTCATCAGCGTTTCACCGTCATTAGCATCATGCGATGGAAGGAGGAGACCAACGAGGTATTCAGCTCGTGGTTGCGTTTGTTTTCACCGGTCTTTCTCAGTTCGTCCGAGAGCGCGACCGTGTTGCCCGATTCCTGAATGCCGATCTCGTTATTGAGATCTTCGTCCTCGACGGCGATGTTGCGATCGCTGAAGTCGTTGGCAGCCATGTGGCCCGGCTGGGTGACGGCCATGCCCTGCACGGTGCTCGTCCGGTCCAGGACCGCACTGAAGGGCGTGATATCCTTGGCCAGAAATTTCGGGGTATTGGCGTTGGCGATGTTGGTCGCCACGACCTGCTGCCGCACCGAAAGCCATTCCGACTGTCGGGATGCCAGCTCGAACAACTGGATGGGATTCATGGGCGTTACTCCGTCTTTTACTGATCGGAGCCTAGGCCCTTAATCTTGCGTGGGACTTGCCCGCCCCGCGCCTTTTCAATTGTTTCGAACAACTTCGCCGGCCGAGGTTACAATGACCCATTTTCCGTCACGCTGCTCAAGCGTGGCGACACGGCTGTTGTCGGGCAGGATCGAACCCACCCGCACGAGAAACATGCCGGACTTGTCTTCGATCAGCGCACGACCATTGGCGACATGCAAAAGACGGAAGCCGCTTTTTCCTGGAAATGGCTGCGCGCTCGGCACATCTAGCGCTTCCGGCTGTTCCCGCCCCAAGGTCGGGACGGTCGCGGTGACGATCTGGTCAACCGCCTCCACCTCGCCCTCGCCCCCGCTATTATCTTCATCATCATCGTTGTCCACGAGAGCAAGCGGCGATACGCTGAAGACGTTGCGTCCCGGGCCCTCGGGCAGATCACGCGTAGGCCCCCACTCGGCAAGTCGGACGCCGAATTTTCCTTCATTGAAGAAAACGTACCAGGGAAACAGCGCAGCACTGCATGCCAGCGCAATGCCGGTCAAGGCCAGAACACGGTCGACGGTCGGAATACGGCGCTTCGCCAAGACCGGTCGCAGCGGAGCCACGGGCTCGTCAGCATCGAAATCGGTCATGGTCACCCCCTTTGTCTCATGCCTTGCCCGCCGGCAGCCGCCTTGAGAGCGTTTGCCAGATCGGCGTAGGCATCAAGTGCCGGTTTCTCGCCCGGCGTCTGCTTCAGAATGTCGTAGATGACCGGCACCTGCTTGATCGCCATGTCCAGATCGGGGTCGGAACCATTGCGGTAGCCGCCGATCAGGCGCAGGTCTCGGGTTTCCTCAAAGCGATGAATGAGCGCCTTGAGGCGCGACACCAGCTTCTCCTGCTCGGGCGTCCAGGCCTTGCGGGCCAGACGGGAGATCGATGTCAAAGGATTGATCGGCGGATAACGTCCCTCGTCGGCAAGGGCGCGATCAAGCACGATGTGACCGTCGAGGATACCGCGTGTCGAGTCGGCAATCGGGTCGTTGTGGTTGTCGCCGTCGACGAGGATCGAGATGATCGCGGTGATGGTTCCCGCCCCTTCCGCGCCCGGACCGGCACGCTCAAGAAGGCGTGGCAATTCCGTGAAGACCGAGGCCGGATAACCGCGGGCAATCGGTGGCTCGCCGGCGGCCGTGGCCACCTCGCGGATTGCATGGGCAAAACGCGTGACACTGTCGACGATAAAGAGAACGTTCTGGCCCTTGTCGCGGAAGTGCTCGGCAATGGTGATCGCCGTCAGCGGCGCCATCTTTCTGAGCATCGGGCTCTCGTCGCTGGTCGCGACCACAGCGATCGATTTCGCCATGTTGTCGCCGAGCGTGTCCTCGATGAATTCGCGCACTTCGCGACCACGTTCGCCGACCAGGGCGATGACGACCTTATCGAAGGCATCGGCGCGGGCGAGCATGGACAGAAGCGTCGACTTGCCGACGCCGGACCCGGCGAAGATGCCAAGACGCTGGCCGAGGCAAAGCGGCGAGAAAATGTCGATTGCACGAACACCGGTCTTGAAACCGGTCTCGACACGCTGCCGTGTCATGGAAGGTGGTGCCGTCGTCGAGATTGGACGACGCTCGGGTCCAGGCGCCAGTGCCGGGCCGTTGTCGATGGGATCGCCCAGCGCGTTGATGGTGCGGCCACACCAGCTGTCGTCGGGTGCGATGCGGAAGGCACCCTTGCGGATCACGACATCGTGGATGCCGATGGGTTCGCCGGGTTCGATCGGGCAGACGTAACAGACATCCGGCTCTACACGCACGACCTCGCCGAGATGCACGCCCGTCGACGAACGGTGCGCGACGAATTCACCGAGGCGGACATGGCGCGAGAGGCCGGTTACCGTGTAGTGCCCGGCTGCGATGGTGCGAACATGGCCGCCCTGCGTGACGGAATTGCTCGGCCGGGAATAACGCTGCGCCAACGCCGCCAGTTGCCCGAGCTTGGGTGACAGCGGAAATTCGTCTGGTGTCGGCGCGCTCATGATTATCCGCTTTCAGGCTTAGTTGCCGCCGCCGAGGACCTTGATCGCCTCGCTCATGGTATTCTCGCTCGAACTGATAAGAGCGCTGATGGCTTCGAAAGCGCGATTGACCTGGATGAGCTGGGTCATTTCGCCGATGCCGTTGACGTTGGAGTTTTCGACATAGCCCTGAAGAATCGAGATTTCCGGGTTGTCGACGACCGGCTGCGGGTTGTCGACGGTGGTCACGCCGCTGTTCTCATATCGAAGGAAGCCGTTGCGCACGTCCGCAGTGAAGATGCCGAGCGTGGCGACGACACGACCGTCCTGTATGATCTGACCACTGGCCCCGACTTCCGGCGGACCGCCGGCGCGGTTGAGCTGGATCGGCGCGCCACCGGCATCGAGAACCGGGTAGCCACGGGTCGAAACCAGCTCGCCAGTGTCAGTCATGGTGAAACGGCCATCGCGTGTCAGCACCTGGCCGACCGGTGTGTCGATTGAAAACCAGGCGTCACCCTTGATCGCGAAGTCCAGCACATTGCCGGTCTCGCGCAGTTCGCCGCTCTTGGTCGACAGATAGTCGTTGCCCTGGCTCACGAATGCGATTTTCGCATTAAGCTCATTGCCGGTTCGGCTCAGCATCTCGTCGAATTTCACATCCGTCGAGCGAAAGCCCACCGTGTTCACATTGGCCATGTTGTCGGCGATGGTGGTGAGACGACGCTCAAGGGCCATCTGCGACGACAGGGACACATAGATACCGGATTGCACCGCTTTGCCTCCGCAAGTGAATAATATCAGTAAATCATTATTTAACGCAGGATAGCCTACGCTCCATTCCACTCTTCTTGCGGCAAAAGGCTTGCGCGAAACTGTCGAGACGGAACCAGGCCTTAAGAAGCGGGGACACCCAAAAGGAAACCCTGATTCAGCCTCACGCAAGGCAGGTGCCTTATCGCTCAAAGTGAATAGTAACGTTCGGGTACGGGCAAAATGAACATTATCATCGGATTCGTGATCACTCTGGGCTGCGTGCTCGGCGGCTACATGGCCATGGGTGGCAAGCTCGCCGTGCTCAACCAGCCGTTCGAGCTGCTCATCATCGGAGGCGCGGGCGTCGGCGGCTTCATCATGGCTAACTCCATGAAGGTCATAAAGGATACCGGAAAGGCTGTTGGCGAAGCCATAAAGTACAAGGTACCCAAGGAACGCGACTATCTGGACGTGCTGGGTGTTCTCTATTCTCTGATGCGTGACCTTCGCACGAAGTCGCGCAACGAGATCGAAGCCCATATCGACAACCCGGAAGAATCCTCGATCTTCACGGCAGCACCGAACCTGCTGAAGAACAAGGAGCTGACCTCCTTCATCTGCGACTATGTCCGCCTGATCATCATCGGCAATGCCCGCAGCCACGAGATCGAAGCGCTGATGGACGAAGAGATCGAGACGATCCTCTACGACAAGATGAAACCCTATTATTCGCTGAACACGGTCGGTGACGCCTTCCCGGCCATCGGTATCATCGCGGCCGTGCTCGGGATCATCAAGACCATGGGCTACATCAACGAATCGCCAGAGGTGATCGGCGGCCTGGTTGGCGCCGCACTGGTCGGCACCATGCTCGGTATCTTCCTGTCCTACTGCCTCGTCAGCCCGCTGATCGCACAGATAAAGGTCGTCCGCACCAAGCAGCATCGCCTTTACATCATCGTGAAGCAGACACTACTCGCCTACATGAACGGCTCGGTGCCGCAGGTAGCACTCGAATACGGCCGCAAGACAATTTCCTCGCACGAGCGTCCGTCGATCGACGCCGTCGAGCAGGAAATGATGAACCCGGGTGGCGGCGGTGAAAGCAAGGCAGCTTGATCATGACCGAGACCATCCCTGAGACAGCACCCAGCATGGACCGCGCGCTTCTCGCCAAACTGACCGGCGGGCTGGGCGATTCGAAAACCCTGCAGCGCCTGTGCAGCGACTTCGGGCAGCTCTATGTCGAGTTCCTGCCGGACGTCTTCCACAGCGAGACCGGGCTCACCATGCAGGTTCACTACAACGGCCACGAAAGCGGCCTGATGACGGACCTGGTTGCCGATCTCGGCGACAATGTCTCGCTTGCCGACGGGCAATTGCGCAACTGGTCACCGAACTTCGTGCTGGCATGCGGCAACAGCTTCGTCATCACGCTGATGGAAAATCTTCTCGGTGCCCTGCCGGAGACGATCCAGGAGCCGATCGAGCGCCCTCTGTCGCAGATCGAACTCGATCTGGCCGTCATGGTTTTCGACAAGATCGCAAACGTTCTGCGCTCGGGCGTCAACGCGCCCGGCGGGTTCGAGCCGCTGCTCGAAAAGGCTCACAATGCCGAAGATCGTCAGAAGCTGGAAGAAGACCATGTTGACGAATACGCGGTGACAGTGAAGCTCGGCATCACGCTTGGCACGGTCACCTCGGAATTCTACCTGATGATTCCGCAGAAGGCGCTCCTCAAGACTGTCGTCACGATGCCGAAGTCGAAGAACCAGGCCAGCAAGTCGAAGAAGGAATGGCAGGAACAGATCGCCGAGCAGGTTCGTCGCTCCCAGGTCACCCTGGAAGCCCGGGTCCGACTCGATTCGCTGACGCTCGCCACCGTTTCGCGCCTCGTCGCCGGCGACGTCATTCCCTTCCACGACAAGGGCGACGTAATGGTGGATGTCAGCGCCAACGGCAAGAATCTCTACCGCTGCGAGTTCGGCCGCGCAGGCGATCGATACACCGTGCGAGTAAAGGACAATGTGAGCAGCGAAGATGAGATTCTAAAGCATTTGATGAGCTAGCAATTTACCGGGGCTCGCCGCACGGCAGCTTGAGGCAAGTTTCAAGAGGAATAATCAACCCATGGCAACGAAGAAGACACCACCGAAGGATGACGACGCGCTGGCGATGCCGGGCGCGAGCGACACCGATTTCGATCAGGCCGTCGATGACCTGCGCGGCGTCCTCAAGGCTGACGCGGACGGCGGTCTCGGGGACTTCGGTTCGGACCTTGGTCTCAAGGACGACCCGCTCGCAGCGTTTGAGTCGGATTTCGGCGGCGGCGCTGCAGCTGGCCCAAGCGATGACTTCGGACTTGGCGATTTCGGCGGCTCCAGCGATCTCGGCGGTGGCAGCGATTTTGGCGGCTCAAGCGATTTCGGTGGTGGCAGCGATTTCGGCGGCGGCGCCGACTTCGGCGGCTCCAGCGGCTCGCAGCAGGAACCGGGCAGCGGCCTCACCGCCAATCTCGACCTGATCATGGACATCCCGATCGAGGTCCAGATCGTGCTCGGCTCCAGCCGGATGCAGGTATCCGGACTGATGAACCTGGAAGAAGGCGCCATTATCGCGCTGGACAAGAAGATCGGCGAACCTGTCGAGATCATGGTGAATGGTCGTCGCATTGCGCGCGGCGAGATCACCGTTCTCGAGAACGACGATACACGATTTGGTGTCAAGCTGATTGAAGTGATGGCGACCAAGACATCCTGACCCATGACGGGCCAGAGAGGACAAGACCATGATGGACTTCGACGATTTTGGCGGCCCCTTAACCGGAAAACCGCTTTCCCAGGCCGATAAGGCAGCCGCCGTGCTGCTGGCCATGGGAAAGGGCGTTGCCGGCAAGCTGCTCAAATACTTCACGCAGGCGGAGCTGCAGACGATCATCGCATCGGCACAGACCCTGCGCACCATTCCGCCGGATGAACTGACCGAGCTCGTCAACGAGTTCGAAGACCTGTTCACCGAAGGTGCGGGCCTCATGGACAATGCCAAGGCCATCGAGAGCATTCTCGAAGAAGGCCTGACGCCCGAGGAAGTCGACGGACTTCTCGGACGTCGTACCGCGTTCCAGGCCTATGAAGCCTCCATCTGGGACCGTCTTCAGGACGCCGATCCTGATTTCATCGCACGCTTCCTGATGCGCGAGCATCCCCAGACTGTCGCCTACATTCTCTCGATGCTGCCCTCGTCCTTCGGCGCCAAGGTGCTCCTGAAGCTGCCCGAAAGCCGTCGCGCAGACATCATGAACCGCACGGTGAACCTGAAGAATGTCAGCCCGAAGGCGGCCCAGATCATCGAGAACCGCGTTCACGACCTGATCGCCGAAATCGAAGCCGAGAAGAACTCGACAGGTTCGGCCAAGGTGGCGGAACTGATGAACGAACTGGAAAAGACCGAAGTCGATACATTGCTCACCTCGCTGGAATCGATCAGCAAGGAATCGGTCAACAAGGTTCGCCCGAAGATCTTCCTGTTCGAAGATCTGCTCGTCATGCCGCAGCGCAGCCGCGTGCTCCTGCTGAACGACATCTCCGGCGATATCCTGACCATGGCGCTGCGTGGTGCCAGCGCGGAGATCAAGGAATGCGTGCTGGCCTCGATCAGCCCTCGCTCCCGCCGCATGATCGAATCAGACCTGCAGGCCGGAACCGCCGGAATCAACCCGCGGGAGATCGCGATCGCACGCCGTGCAGTGGCGCAGGAAGCGATCCGCCTCGCCAATGCCGGTCAGATTCAGCTGAAAGATACCGAAGGCGGCGATACGCAGGCGGCCTGAGCGGTCACCTCTGTTGAAAACCCGATCCTTTTGATCACCCGCCGATTGAACCCCAATCGGCGGGTGTCTACGTTCAAGGCACCGGCACCTTTCCGGTGGCCGTGGGCGCCAAGCGCAGACGGCTCAATCGACCGGGGCATCATCGAACCCGCCCGGTGCAGCCTCCGAGGATGGCAGCGGCCATGGCCGAAGATGACGACAAAGACAGCAAAACCGAAGACCCGACCGAGAAAAAGCTTCGGGACGCGATGGAGAAGGGAAACGTGCCGAGCTCACGCGAAGCACCGCTCTTTGCGACTGCACTCGGCTTCTATCTCTTCGCGGTGTTCTTCATGCCCGGGGCGGTCACGCGCCTGGCACAATCGCTGAAGGACATCTTCGAGCGCCCCGACCAATGGTATCTCGGCACGGCCGTCGACGTCGTCTCTCTCTTCACCCATCTCGCTTGGGAGATCGGCGCCTTCCTCGCTCCCATGCTGATCATGCTGATCTTGCTCGGGGTTACGGCCAATGTCGCGCAGAACATGCCCTACTTCGTTCTGGAGCGAATCAGGCCCCAGGTGAACCGGATCTCGCTCTTCGCCGGCTGGAAACGGATCTTCAGCGCCCAGGGCATGGTCGAATTCGCCAAATCGATCTTCAAGATCGTCGTGCTTTCGGCGATCATGGTGTTTGCGCTGCGCAACGATTACTTCGCCGTCATCGACACGATGTTCTCCGACCCTCAGGTCATTTTCGTCAAGATGTCGGAGATCCTGAACAAGATGATGATCATCGTCGTCATGGCGACGGCACTGCTGGCAACAGTCGATATCTTCTGGACGCGGTATCACTGGTACGAACAGCTGCGCATGACCAAACAAGAGGTGAAGGAAGAGTACAAGCAGGCTCAGGGTGACCCAATCGTCAAGGCCCGCCAGCGCTCCATTGCTCGAGATCGGGCCCGCAAACGCATGATTGCCAGCGTTCCCCGTGCGACGTTGGTGATCACCAATCCGACTCACTACGCGGTGGCCTTGCGATATGTGCGCGAGGAAAACGAGGCACCGATGGTCGTTGCCAAGGGGCAGGATCTGGTGGCGCTGAAAATCCGCGAAATCGCTCGCGAAAACGACATCCCCATTTTTGAGGATCCCCCGCTCGCCCGCTCCATGTTTGCGCAAGTCTCGGTGGATAGCGTCATTCCGTCAGTATTTTACAAGGCAGTCGCAGAGCTCGTGCACCGGGTCTATGCGTCCAAGGCCCCCAAGAGACGGATACGCTAGGCCCGATGAAGAAGTGCTCCTATACCAACCAGCGTGAACGCATCGTTGCGGAGGCTATCAGCCCCGTCGCGAGTGAATTGCGCCTTCTCGACGCTGCCGACCTCATTTCACTCCTACGTTTTGAACTTTACGGAAATCTCTCGGACCTCGTTTCGTCCGCAGCCGAACTCTATTTCCATCCTGGTACCGTCGTCTTCGGCGCCGGGGGCGATTATCGGCTCGAATGGGGTGGTCCGCCGGAAGTCGTGCTCGATCTTGAGATCAAGCCGCGTGGAATTACTATCTACTCGCAGCTGACGCTGACCAACGAGCATGCCGGCCTCGATATCAAGCATATCGCGTTTCACGACACCTCCGGAGATCCGGACGGCAATACGCGTATGCTGGAAGAACGCCTGGAAGAAGCGCGCTTCGTCAAGGGACAGGCGTCCCCGCTCTACGGATGAGACCGGTTCAGGTGATGTAGCCGAGGCGGATCGCCTTGGCGATCGCCTGGATGCGGTTGACCGAATCAAGCTTGATGGTTGCCGATCCCAGATAGGCGTTGACGGTATGCACCGACAGGCCGAGACGTTCTGCGATCTCTTCGCTGATGCGTCCATCTCCTGCAAGCTGCAGGCAGGCGATCTCACGTTCACTCAAGGTTTCGGATGGTGCCGCCCGGCGTTCATCAAGCGACAGGATATCGGTCATCACCTTGTAGCAGCGGCTATGCACCGCAAGGATCAGCTCGCCAGGCAGATCGGCTCCGCCAATCGTCGGAAAGACAACATAGCCGTTCCCGACAGCACCGAGACGCACTGGAAAAGCGATACCGGAATAGGGTAGCAGGCGCTCTTGCAACTGGACGGCAAAGGGCGTGAAGTCGGATGCATCCAGGAAGCTCGTCTTCTCTTCTGCGCTCCAGAGCAGAGGCAGGGTCGAAGTCTCAATATGCGCCAGAAGTGCATCCCCATAGGCCCCGATGAAAGCTTCCCGGCCGCTGCTGAGGCCGCTGCTCCAGTTCTCGAATTCCGGATCGAGGCGTCGCTTGTGCGGCAGGCTGGCGCCGGCCACGCGAAACGCTGCAAAGCCGCGTGCATTCAGAGATCGCTGCAGCGACACGAGCTTCGGGAAGATGTCCGAACGGGAAGTGACGGGGCGCTGGCCTGACCAAGTCGCATCTTCAAGGATGTTTCCGCCTGGTCTGGTGGTCGTGGCCATTCCTGCTCCCTCAAACGAGATTGTTGCGCACCGCATAGGCGATGGCTTCCGAGCGTGTCTTCGTCGCAGTCTTGCGCATCACGCTCGTGATGTAGTTGTTGATCGTATTGCGCGAGATGCCGAGAATCGTGGCGATCTCGTCGCTGGTCTTGCCCTCGGCAATCCAGAACAGGCACTCCAGTTCACGATCGGTCAAATCGAAGTCGCGATCGCTCTTGTGCCCCTTGTTCGCAGACAGGCTCAGCGCATAAGCGGCAAGCAGGCCGACTTCCCGCAAGCGCTCGGGCGACAGCACATAGTCCTGCGGGAAGAGCAGAAGCAGTGCAAGACGGGTTCGTCCGACATTGAGGGTCACCGTGCAATACTGGCGGCTGGTGCCGTCAGGGACATGCGCATCGTCGGGGAGAATGGCATATTTAGGCTGCAGCACCGAAAGGCACTTCTCGAGCTCGGTCGACTGGGAATAGCTCGCGGCCAGTTCGCTCTCGAGGCGGCGGACCAGATCGAACGGCCAATCGGCGGCCACGACGAAGTCGAGCCCTTCTTCCTGGACGAGATCGTAGCGCGCGAGCAAGTGATGCGAGGCGCCGACATAATCACACAGAACGCGAAGGCAATGGCCCATGTCGCCCGAGAGCGCCGGGGTCGCCAGCCTTCGGATCAACACGTCCTTCGACGATGAGCCTTTCTGCAGAGGCTCTGCCGGAGAAGCGGCACGAGACCGCCCCTCATTGCCCTCTGTTGTCAGCTCGGCATCCATTCAATGTGCCCCTTTGAAGTGACAGCCTAGCATTGTCGCAGTCTTCGCCACGTCCGAGTGCAGGCGACTCACATACGGCCCAATCTCCGACTACCGAATCATGTTCACTGTAAAATATAAAGTGGCAAAGGTCACAAGCATTTGCGGTATTGCGAGACGGGTCCAAGCATGCCCGGCGATGACCTTTGGCGCAACCCCGTATCGATATGGGACTACAATGCAAAACCGCGCCCGGAGGGCGCGGTCGGTACTGGCTTGTTCTTCAAAATCAGGCGGCGTTGTCCACAGCCCATTTGCGAAGGATCTTGGCGGCGCGCTCTTCCGAGATTTCCACCATGCGCGAAAGGCGCCGCTCCGGACCTTCCTTGACCCGGCGGTTGAAGCCGCCATTCGGGTCGTCGTCCATCGTAAGAAGGTCGTCGGTCGAGTCGAAGCCGAAGTCGGATCCGAAACCATCCATAAGACCGCCCCCTGACCCGCCACCAAGGGCAGGCGAGAAGTCGGGGAGCTCGAGACCGGCAGCCTGCTCGCCAATTCCGCCGGCGAGTGCCGTATCGGCACCACCGCCACCCGCGGTGCGGATCATCGGACGGATGCCCATCCAGACAATGAGGAAAGCGACGGCGACGAAGGCCAAGGAGTTGATGATGCCGCCGATGTTGCGGCTCAGGATTTCCATGAAGCCGGGGCCCGTCGCGGATTCTTCGAGCAACTGGTTTTCCAGGAATTCCATGGCCGTCAGTGTGACGACGTCACCGCGATTGGTGTCGAGGCCAGCTGCAGACGTCACGATCTTCTGCATCTCAGCGAGATAGGCGTCGATCTTGGCCTGGTCGACGGGCTCTCCCACCATCATGGCAATGCGACCACGGTTGACGACGACGGCGACGGAGAGCTTCTCGACGGTGTAGCTGTTCTTGACCGTCGCGACGGTCTTGCTGTTGATCTCGTAGTTGGTCTGCTCTTCTTTCTTGTCCTGCTCGTCGGACGATTCAGGGCCACCGCCGCCGGCATCGGGCGCGGCCTGAGGAATGTTCTGTTCGACCGTGGCTGCCGTATCCGACTGGCGCTGCAGGGATTTCTGCGCTTCCTTGGTGACGCGAACAGAGCGCTCGACGCGCGATTCCGGATCGTAGATCGTTTCCTGGATCTGCTGGCTGTCGGTGTTGATCTGGGCCGTGACGCTGGAGCGGAAGTTGTCCATTCCGAGGAAAGGCGCCAAGGCCTTGTCGATATTGGTTTCGATTTCGCGCTGAACGGACTGAACAACGCCCAGCGAGCGGGAGGCTTCGCCACCCGTTTCGTCGCCTGCTGCAAGCAGCTGGCCGGTGGAATCCAGAATCGTCACGTCCTCGACGTCCAGACCCGGGACGGACGAGGCGACCAACTGGCGGATCGATGCTGCTGCCTTGCGGCCGGCATCCGTCGAGGCGCGAATCATGACGGACGCCGTCGGCTTCTGTTCGCCGCGACGGAAGTTGCCGATGTCCGGCATGACGATGTGGACGCGGGCTGCGGCAATGCCTGCGATCTGCTGGATGGTGCGTGCGACTTCACCTTCCAGCGCGCGGACACGCGTGACTTCCTGCATGAACGAGGTCAGACCCAGCGAGCCGACATTGTCGAAGAGCTCGTAGCCGGCATTGGCGCTGTTGGGCAGTCCACGCTCGGCGAGCAGGAGGCGCGCCTTTCCGGTCATGCCGGCACGCACACTGATGCTCTGGCCATCGGCACCGGTCTCGAAATCGATGCCCGATTCGGCAAGAGCGATGCTGATCTGGTTCATGTCGACCGGCTCGAGGCCGACATAGAGCGTCTCGTAGGAGGGTTTGTTGACGTAAAGAGCGCCTGCAATGATGATCGCGAAGGAAACGACAGCAACCCCAGCCATGGCCAGGATCTTCGTCTGGCCCATCGCCGCGAAATTTTTAGGTATCTGAAGTAATTGATTTAACAGATTCATTCTGTCTCGCACCATCTACAAGGAGGGTCTGGGCGCTTTTGCCCTTGGCGCGACAATAGAAATCGAAACTTGTGCGAACGTTTCGCGGGACGGGAAAGCCGAATTCATTTCGGCATCCGGCAGATTCAGGATCTGCGGCCCGTACGTACAGAGAGAGTTCTGAAGGTAGGTTAAAAGAAGTCGAAGTCGCCTGCAGCCTTGACCAGCGGTTGCGAATGGCCATGACGAAGGCCTGCCCCCAGCGCCTTCTGCATGTCGGCCAGCTTCACGAGGCTCAAGGCCGTCGTCATGTCGATCATCCAGTCCGACGGGATCGTCCCGGTGATTGTGTCGACGAATTCGGCCAGTCCGCGCGCCTTTTGAACGGCAAGGTCAATGCCTTGCAGAACCTTGAGGCTGTCCGGATGCTCCAGTACCTTCGGGCCGCCGAGTTCGAGCAGGTGCGGTTCCACACGCTCGATCAGATAAGCCACGTCATGCAGCTCGCTGACGATGCGCATGAGGATTTCCGGAAGCTCTTCCCGTGTATCCTGATTTCCCGCCAAGTGTTCGTTTTGCATCCGATGTCCAGTACTAGAAGAACTCGATTGAGGTTTCCACCGGCTTCGAAACAGGAACCGGACGCTGCTCCAGCGCCACCGTCTTCTGCGTTTCTGCGCCCGTGAGCGGATACTGTCTTGCCCGGCCGCTGACCGGCCAGAATTCCAGCTTGCGGCCGTGGTCTCCGCCCGTGGAGGACCCGACGACCTTGATGCCTTCGTCGCGCAGGAATTGCTGGGCAAATGCTGCGTTCTGTTCGCCGACATTCGAGAACGTCGCGATCGTCTTGGCGCCACCGAAAACCTTGGCTTCCAAGCGATCCCTGCGAGCGCCCTGCTTCAGAAGGCCGTTGATCAACAGCTCCATGAGGTGAACGCCGTAGCGGGTTGCGTCGCCGCCACCAGCACCGGGCACTGCCGAACCCGGAAGCAGGAAGTGGTTCATGCCACCTACTCCTGCAATCGGATCCCGAATACAGGCAGCAACACACGAACCGAGGATCGTCGACAGGACCACATTCGGATCCTTGCTGACCTTCCACTCCCCTTGAATAATGTGGACGCGCTTTGCTGCACCGTCTTCAGTCATTTCAGCGCTCCGAATACAGCTTCGATGGCCGCCTTCATCTTCTCGATCGTGAACGGTTTCGCCAGGACGTTGTTCGCACCCAGCTGTGCAGCCTTCTGGACTAGCGCACGGTCGCCCTGCGCGGTCAGGATGATGAAGGCCGCCTTCTTGGTGTTGGGATTGGTACGTACCGCCTGAAGCAAGCCCAAGCCGTCCATCTTCGGCATGTTGAAGTCCGAGATGACCAAGTGATGGGGCTGCTGCTCCATGATCTTCATGCCCTGCTCGCCGTCACCGGCGGCAGTGATCTGCTTGAAGCCCAGCTGGGTCAGCGCGTCGCTGAGCAGCAGGCGACTTGTGACCTGATCGTCGACGATCAGAACTTTGATTTTTTCGGCTAGGGACATTATTCGATACCTTCTTTTCGGGCAGCAGTGAGTTTGAGGATTTCCTCGCCAATGGAGGTGAGAGGCAGTTGATGCTCGACAGCGCCCAGCTCATAGGCGACTCGTGGCATCCCGTAGACCACACAGGTCTTTTCGTTCTGGCCGATGGTGCGAGCACCGGCGTGACGCATCTTCAGAAGACCGGAGGCGCCATCGCGCCCCATGCCCGTCAGGATCACTCCGACGGCGTTGCGGCCGGCAAGCTCGGCAACTGAGTCGAAGAGAACATCGACAGAAGGCCGGTGTCCGTTGACCGGCGCGCGATCCACCAGTCGGCAGCAG
Source organism: Agrobacterium sp. MA01 (assembly GCF_009650195.1). Lineage (NCBI taxonomy): Bacteria > Pseudomonadati > Pseudomonadota > Alphaproteobacteria > Hyphomicrobiales > Rhizobiaceae > Agrobacterium > Agrobacterium sp. MA01. The sequence continues at coordinate 291,760 of NZ_CP045854.1, read as the reverse complement.
GGCGCCGATGCATTCGAGACCTGCATGTGACGCTCGCCGCCCGGGGCAAGGTAGATCTTGCCGATCTCGAGCCGTGCGCCATCCGTGGCCTCCTCCACCACGGGGGCGCAAAGACGGTTCAAACGCTCGGCGAAGCTCTTCGTGAACGTTGGAGGCATGTGCTGCGTAATCACCGTCGGCGGGCAATTGCGCGGGAATTTCTGCAGGACGGCGATCAGCGCTTCGACGCCGCCGGTGGACGAGCCGATGGCCACGATCTTGCGGCCGACGCGGAAGTCTGCAGCAGGCGCAGTCGCGACCGGCTGGATCTGCGGTGCCGAATGATGCCGGTGCTGAGAACGCGCCGCCGCCTTGACTTTCTCGGCAAGCTCGCCGAACGGACGAGGCTCTCCTGCCTGGGGCTTCGCCACACAGTCGAAGGCGCCGATTTCGAGTGCCGCCAGAGTGGCTTCCGCGCCGCGATGCGTCATGGTCGAAACCATGATTACCGGCATGGGCCGCAGCTTCATGATCTTTTCCAGGAACTCAAGGCCGTTCATGTTCGGCATCTCGATGTCGAGGGTCAGGACATCGGGATTGAGTTGCTTGATCGCTGCGCGAGCTTCCATGGCATCGCCGGCCTGACCGATGACGCTGACATCCGGATCCTGGTTGAGGACGGCCGTGATCAGTCCACGCATCGTAGGGCTGTCATCGACGACGAGAACGCGTGCAGGTGCCGCCATTACTTTCGCCCTCCGTTCTTGCCGATGTAGCGATAGGTGGTGATACCGATATTGTCGAAATCGTTCTTCGAGTCACCCGAGACACGCTCGGAGTGGCCGATATACAAGTGTCCGCCGATCGGCAGCAGATCGGCAAATCGGGTCCAGATGCGCATCTGTGTCGGCTCGTCGAAGTAGATCACGACGTTGCGGCAGAAGATGACGTCGAACTTGCCCTTGAAGGGCCACTGGGCCATCAGGTTCAGCTCGTTATAGGTGATCAGACGCTTCAGGCGATCGTCGACCTGGAACTTGCGGCGTCCGCCGATCTCGACTTCCTTGAACCACTGCTTGCGGATGGCAGGCGACACGGTTTCGAGCGCCTGCTCGTCATAGGCACCCTGTCGGGCGATGGCGAGGATCTTCGGATCGATATCGGTGGCAAGGATCTTGAAGTCGTAGTCCAGAACGTTCGGAAAGGCCTGGAATACGGTCAAGGCAATCGAATAGGGCTCCTGGCCGTCCGAGCTTGCGGCTGACCAGATGCGCACGCGTCCGCCGGACTTCGCACGCTGAATGAGCCCCGGCAGTACCTCGTCACGAAGATGCTCGAAGTGATGGTTCTCGCGGAAGAAGCGCGTGAAGTTGGTCGTCAGGTGCGAGAGCATTTCGCGGCGCTCGGCCGATCCCTCCGGCGAGGCGACGAGCTGGCAATAGGCGCGGAAACCGGACAGGCCAAGATTGCGGATATGCTTGGACAGTCGCGAGTAGACGAGCGAAGCCTTGCTGTCGTTCAGCGCGATGCCCGCATCCGAGTAGATCATGGCAGCAATCTCGTTCAGGTCCCGTCGGGTCAGCGGGTATTCACCGCTGGCCAGAACTTCGTCGTCCGATTGACGGGATGTACTCATTGCAAAGGTCATGCAGCCTCGCTTTCGGCGGCTTCGTTGAAAAGTGCACCAAGCTCGACCATGCAGATCATCCGCTTGTCGATGGCGAGAATGCCACGGGCATATTGTTTTTCGAGGTCGGAGGAGACCTCCGGCGTCGGCTGAATGTCCGCATCGCTCACCGTGAGGATGTCGGAGACGGCATCCACCAGGAGACCCACGACCCGAGACTTGACCTGGGCCACGATGATGACGTGGCGGGCGGTCGGCTCGGCGGGCTTCATGCCCAGACGCAGGGACAGGTCCATGATCGGCAGGACGGCACCACGCAAGTTGATGACGCCCATAACGTAGTGCGGGGAATGCGGCAGCGGGGTTGCCGGGGTCCATCCCCGGATCTCGCGTACCGACATGATGTTTACGCAGAACTCCTGATCGCCAATACGGAAGGCGATGAGCTCCCGATCTCCCTGGACCAAGTTTTTGACCGCATACGACATACTATTACCCTGCGACGGCTAACGACATTTCCTGCTTGAGGGACTGACCACGCGAAGCGGCGACAACGGCGTCCACATCAAGGATCAGTGCGACGCGTCCATCACCGAGGATGGTTGCGGCAGCAATGCCCGGAACGTGGGTGTAGTTGGCTTCCAGCGACTTGATAACGACCTGACGCTGCCCCTGGATGGCATCGACCATCAGAGCGCGCTGGCCACCGCCTTCGGATTCCACCAGAAGGGCGACGCCTTCGATCGGGTTTGCCTGAGACGATCGGAAGTTGAGGATTCGACCCACATCGACCAGCGGGCAGAAGGAGTTGCGGATCGAAATCAGGCGCTGGTTTGCGCCGAACGAATGGACGTGCTGGGCCTCCGGCTGCAGCGTCTCGACGATGGCCGTGAGCGGGACGACGAGGGTCTGGCCGGCAACCGTGACGACCATGCCGTCGAGGACGGCGAGGGTCAGCGGTAGGCTCATGGTGAAGGTCGAGCCCTGCCCCGGACGCGAGGTGATCGAGATACGACCGCCAAGTGCCTGGATGGAGCGCTTGACCACGTCCATGCCGACGCCGCGACCGGAAATGTCCGAGATCTTGTCCGCCGTGGAAAAGCCCGGCATGAAGATCAGGTTGTCGATTTCCTCGTCCGTCAGGTTGGCATCGGCCGCGATCAGATCGTTGTCGATGGCCTTCTGGCGCACGCGTTCGCGATTGATGCCGGCGCCGTCGTCGACGAGTTCGATGACGATGCGGCCCGAACGATGCTTCGCGGTGAGCCTGACAGTGCCTTCCGGGTTCTTGCCGGCGGCGGCACGCTTCTCGGGGCTTTCGATACCGTGGTCGACAGCGTTACGGATCATGTGCGTCAGCGGCTCGGCCAGCTTGTCGATGACCGTTTTGTCGACTTCGGTGTTTTCACCTTCCGTGACGAGGCGGATCGACTTTCCGACCATGTCGGCCACTTCGCGAACAATACGCGACATGCGCTGGAAGACCGGCTTCACAGGCTGCGCGCGGATTGCCATGACCGAGTCCTGGATCTCGCGGGTAAGCTGCTGCAGCTCCTCGAGGCCCATGTTTACGGCCGACGTACCGGTCGCATCGTTTTCGATGACGCTCTGGGAGAGCATCGCCTGGTTGATGACGAGTTCGCCGACGAGGTTGATGAGGCGGTCAACGCGATCGAGGTCAACGCGGATGGTCTGGCCGGCGGCGTTATTGGCCTGAGCGGCGGCTGCGGCTGCGGCCGCTGCGGCGGCAGCCGGAGATTCCTTCTTCTCAGGCTTGGCAGCGCCGGCGGCCATTTTCATGACGCTGGACGCGGTCTCTGCGGCTTCGACAGCAGCGACTACGGTTTCATCAGCGGCATCTTCCGGCCCCTCATCCAGGGCAGAGAGATCGAAGGGAACCGGGACCATCGGCAATTCTTCGGTCGCCGCTGCGGTCTCGGTCTCGCGCAACTTGATCTCGAGATCGCAATCCCATTCTGCGAATTCGAAGACCTGACGGATGCCTTCTTCACCCTTCTCGGCCTTGATCTGGATTGTCCAGTGGAAGTAAGCGGCTTCGGGGTCGAGTTCATCGAGAGCCGGGAGGTCGTCCATGTTACAGTTGATGCTCATCTCGCCAAGGCGAGAGAGATCACGCAGCAACAGGGCGGCTTCATTGCCCTTGGAGTAAAGCTCGCGGCGCGGCTTGAAGCTGACGTCGAAGGTCGAGGGGACGATGGTCTCCTCCTCTTCGCCCTCGAAACCGTCGAAGGTAAAGGGGATCGGCTGGAAGCCGCTGTCGTCTGTCGGAGGGGCTGCGGCCGGAGCAGGAGCAGGAGCGGCTGCCTTGGGAGCGGGCTTGGCTGCGGCCACAGGGGCTGCGGACGGTGCCGGGACATCGCCGTTCGCCAGCGCTTCCAGCTCCTTGACGAGACCGCTCGAGCGGCTTTCATCAACGCTGCCGCCGTCACGCGAGGCGCTGACCAAGTCGGCCAGAACGTCGGCCGACTTCAGCATCACCTTCATGACTTCCGGGCCAGGCTCCAGCTTGTTGGAACGAACGCAATCAAGAGTCGTCTCGAAGACGTGCGCAAAGGCAACCAGGTCATCAAGACCGAAGGCACCTGCGCCGCCCTTGATGGAGTGAACCGCGCGGAATACGGCGTTGACCGTCTCCGGATCGCGATCTCCATCATTCATTTTCAGAAGACCGGATTCCAGTTCCGCGAGCTGCTCCTCGCATTCCTGGAAAAAGATCTCTTTGATTTCGTTCATATCCATAGGAGAAAATCCCGGCTTAGGCGGTTACACGCTCGATGGCATCGATCAGCTTGGTCGGATCGAAAGGCTTGACGATCCAGCCTGTCGCACCGGCCTGGCGGGCGCGGTTCTTCTTTTCAGCATCGCTTTCCGTGGTCAGGACCAGGATCGGAACCGCACGATACTTTTCGTTGCGGCGGACACCCTCGATGAAACCGAACCCGTCGAGACGCGGCATGTTGATGTCGGTCACGATGACGTCGGGATTGCATTCTTCGAGCACTTCCAGGCCCTCGACGCCGTCTTCGGCCTGAATGGTCTCGAAGCCTGCGTTGTTGAGGGTGACCAGAAGCATGTTTCGAATGGTTCTGGAGTCATCCACGGTGAGCACTTTTTTCTTCATTGCCGGATCTCCTTAGCGAGCAGATGATCGATGTTCACGCCAATCAGTTGAAGGGTTTTCAGGAAAGCCTCGGAGGCCTTTCCATACGAGAAGGGATGCTTGTCAGCTTCCCAGGCCTTGGCGGCTGCCATCAGGACCTGCACGCACTGAGCACCGACACGCTCGACGCCAGAGGCATCGATCGTCAAAGGGGCACCACGCATCGAGAGTATGTTGGCCTTGAGATTGGATGCCTCATTCAGGTCCAATACCGCGGCCAGTTTCAGACTCTTCTGATCGCCTTTCTTACTTGCCATCATTTCTTTCCTTATGTCCCAAGGCTGCGGCATCCAGGCCCGAATGTGGTTCCCAGGAGAACCATTCCCCCGGATGGATTGCCGAACTTCCCGCCCTTAACTTCCTTGTGTAGCGCATGGTGGTAAACAATCCCCTCACCCTCCGAGCCCGGCGATATGGACCGGGAAGCCAAAATCGGCGGGTTCGTCTTCCATCGTTTCCGGAGCGGCATAAGCGGTGGCGACCGCAACCGGTGCCCCCTGTTCGCGCTGACCGGAAAGCTGGATGCGACCGGCTGCACTGGGCGTCCGACGGGTCTGCCGCTCGATGTGAAATTCACGGATCGTCGCACCCAGTTCCAGGATGACCTTGTGCAAATCGTCCGTGCCCTGGCTCGACTGGCGCGCGACGGTTGCGGTGTTACCGATGTCGACGCCTAGTGCAGCGACCGTTCCGGCAATGCCGGCGAGCTCGCTGGCCTGGCGGTCGGTCGTGGCGGCCATGTCCGACACGGTTCCGCTGATATCGCCGACCTGGAGCACGATGTCGGCGATTGCGCCTTGTGTCTTCGCCACCATTTCCACACCGGCTTCGACCTGGTTTTTCGTCGTCGCGACCAGCGTCTTGATTTCACGGGCAGCGTCGGCGGAGCGCTGGGCGAGTGCGCGGACTTCCTGAGCGACGACGGCAAAGCCACGGCCACTGTCGCCGGCACGCGCAGCCTCGATCCCGGCGTTCAGCGCCAGAAGGTTCGTCTGGAAGGCGATCTCGTCGATCGCTCCGATGATGTGGCCGATCTGCTCGGCAGATGCTTCGATGTCGGCCATGGCGGAAATCGCCTGCCCGACGACCTCGCCACTCGACTGAACGGAGTTTCTGGTCGCGGCAACCGTGGCTTCCGCGCGCTTCGTCTGGCCGGCACTTTCGCGCACGCTGCTGGTGAGGTCCTGCAGGGCACGGCTCGTCTCGTCCAGCGCACCGGATTGATCCTCGGCGCGGTTCGCATAGGTGCGGGCAGTTTCGGCCATTCGACCGGTTGCGTCTCGGGCGACTGCGAGCTTCTCCTCGGAGGAGAGGAAGGCGGTCTGGAGCTGCTCGAGCGCCTCATTCATGCGACCTGCGAGGTCAGCATAGGCTTCCGGCACATCTGCTGCAGTGCGGGCGGTCAAATCGCCTGATGCCAGCGCATCGACGACCGGGCCGAACACGCCTTCGAATTCGGCGCGATCATGTTCCCGCTGGGCTGCGAGATCGCGATGGTGTTTCAGGCGCAATTCGTTGAAGCGAAGCGATACCGCTATCTCGACATCGACCATCACCAGCCGGACAAGGGCGGCGACCAGATCGGAAACTTCCTTTTGGCGACGGCGGCTCGACGGCAGCAGGCCGGAGCCTGTCGCTTCTCCGATCGCGCTCGTCACCAGATGTTCCAGCACCACCGCGTGTCCCGCCACGTGCCAGCGCGGATCGAGACCCATGCGGCTTTCGCTGTCGGAGAGAACCTTTACCCGTTCGGCATAGAGCGCATCGAAGCGGGCATCGGTGAGGACATCCCAGTGGGATGAAAGAAGATCGTGAAGCCGGTCATACTGGCGTTCACTGCTGAACACGCGCGCTGCATCCGGAGAGGACTGGAGGCGTTGGAAAAGATCGCGAAGGGCCGTCTTCAAGGGCTGAGAGAGAACATGGCGGTTCTGACGGAGAAGCTCACACTGGGCCTCGTCGAGGCCGGCAAAGCGCAAGCGATCGCGCAGGCTGCCTGCCTGTGATCCTGTCGCCCGCTCCGTGGACATCCCCTGACCCGTCATTCGTCCCGCACTATGGCCGCCTGTACGGCGGACCTTCCGTCGCTCGACAGTGCTGCAGGCCAGATGGCGGAGGAAAGAATGCTCGGGAACCCGCTCCCGTTGCCGTCCGCATCATGGTCTGACAGCTCATCGAACTGTTTCCATGTTAAATACAGACCGGACCAGAACCGGTACGACGGGATGGCGTCATGCCCGAAGGAAACTCTCAAGCGAGTCCCACTCCGACGTGTCACCCAATCTTTATGGTTAATTCCTTGCTTGAAGGTTAATGAAATCTCCACTTCAAGCCGCAATCCCTAATATGAGGAAATAACGTTCCATCCCCATATGCCGGAGGTTGCAGACGGCGGAACAAAGCCGCACTCCGCGTCGTTGCGCCGAAAAGCAACAGGAGTGGAACGTGAGCGCACGGGCTATCTGGAAAGGGCATCTTGCCATCGGCGATCTCGGATGCGCCGTTGCGCTCTACTCTGCGGTCAATGCGCAGGAGCGCACCTCCTTCCACATCATCAACCGAGATACCGGGAACCGCGTCCGACGCGAATATGTCGATGAGGACAGCGGTCGGCCTGTCGGCAAGGACGATCTCGTTAAGGGGTACGATACGACAGAGGGCCAGACCGTCATTCTCGAGCCTGACGAGATCCGCGATGCCGTTCCCGAAAGCGACAAGCGTCTGGAACTGTCGGCTTTTCTGGATTGCGACAAGATCGATACCCTCTACTTGGAGCGTCCGTATTTCCTGGCGCCGGCCGATCGGCAATCGGTTGAGGCTTATGACCTGATCCGCAGTACCATGGAAACGCAAGGTGTCGCTGCGATTGCCAGGACCGTTCTGTTTCGCAGGGTCCGGAGCGTGCTTGTCAGACCTCAGGGACGCGGGCTGATCGCGACGACCCTCAATTATGACTACGAGGTCCGGGATCCGGCCGAGAGCTTTTCCGACATTTCCAAGGTCCGGATCGACAAGGAAATGATGGATCTTGCCCGTCACATCATCAGCACAAAGATGGGGGAATTCGACCCGGGCCAGTATGAGGACCGGTATGAGGCGGCCCTGACGGAGCTCGTGAAGGCCAAGATCGCAGGGCGCAAACCGAAGAAGCTGCCGAAGCGGAAACCGGAGAACGTCACCAGCCTGCTAGACGCACTGCGCAAGAGTGCCGGCGGCAAGGAGGAGAAATCCGCACCGAAGCGGGAGACGGCTGCGGCTACCACAAAGCAGAAGAAGGCGAGCTGACCATGTCGCTCTCCGAGTATCGCCGCAAACGCGACTTCAAGGCCACGCCGGAACCGAAGGCAGCAAAGGTCACGAGCAAGGGCAATAGTTTCGTCATCCAGAAACATGCGGCCAGACGCCTGCATTACGACCTGCGTCTGGAAATGGACGGTGTGCTGAAAAGCTGGGCCGTCACGCGCGGTCCGAGCCTCGTGCCGGGCGAGAAGCGGCTGGCGGTGCATGTGGAGGATCACCCTCTCGCTTACGGCGACTTCGAAGGTGTCATCCCGCCCGGACAATACGGATCCGGCGAAGTGATCGTCTGGGACCGTGGTACGTGGGAACCGCTCCACGACACCGGCAAAGGTTACAAGAAGGGCCACCTCGAGTTCACGCTGAAGGGCGAGAAACTCGGCGGACACTGGCATCTGGTGCGCATGGCGCGCAAGGAAGACGAAACACGCGAGAACTGGCTCCTGATTAAAGGAGAAGACGAGGCGGCACGGCAACCGGATGATCCCGACATCGTCGAAGAAAAGCCGCTGTCGGTGAAGAGCGGCCGACCGATCGAAAGCCTGAAGGGCGATGGCAAGGCTGCCGTCTGGAACTCACGCAATACGTCAAAATCATCCAAGACAGTGAAGGCGCCAGTAACTCGCCATGCCTCTTCCAGCCAGAATGGCTCGAAGATCAAGGGGGCAAAGCCAGGCAGCCTCCCGGAGTTTCTGCCGCCTGCCCTTGCGCGCCTGGTCAAGTCGGCCCCCAAGGGTGATCGATGGCTGCACGAAATCAAGCTGGACGGTTACCGGATCCAGGCACGGATCGATCATGGTCGGGTGCAGCTATTGACGCGGACGGGTCTGGACTGGACGGAGCGCTTCGGTGAGCGGATCGCATCGGCCCTCAAGGGGCTGCCTGTTCAGACCGCGCTGCTCGATGGTGAAATCGTGGTCGAAAGCGGCAATGGCAGCAGCGACTTTTCCCTGCTGCAGCAGGATCTGAGCGACGGTCGTGATGATCGCTTCACACACTACCTCTTCGACATCATGCATCTCGATGGCCATGATCTGACGGGTGCCTCGCTCAGGGACCGCAAGGCAGTGCTGGAGTCATTGATCAGCGAGGTCAGCCTACCGCTCAAATATTCCAGCCATTTCGACGAGAGCGGCGATCTCGTCCTGAAACATGCCTGCCGCCTCAGTCTCGAAGGGGTGATCTCCAAGGTCGCCGATGCGCCCTATCGGTCCGGCCGCGGACGGGATTGGGTCAAGTCGAAATGTACGGCCCGCCAGGAACTGATCATCGGCGGCTATGTGCCCTCCTCCGTTTCAGACAAGGCCATCGGTTCTCTGATCATGGGCGTCAACGAAATGGACGGACTGCGCCATGTCGGGCGTGTTGGCACCGGATACAGCCGAACGCTGGCCAGGCAGGTGTTCACCAAGCTTCAGCCACTGTTGCGCGACAAGAGCCCGTTTAAAGACAAGCTGACGGGCACCGAACGAAAGGACGCGGTTTTCGTCGAGCCGGATATTGTCGCAGAAATCGAGTTTCGCGGATGGACGGGAGACGCTCACCTGCGCCATGCCTCCTTCCGGGGGCTGCGCGAGGACAAGGCCGCACGGGACGTGGTCCGGGAGGCGCCGACGGAAACTGCATCGACCAAGAAGGCCGGAGCTGGTAAGACTGGCTCGGCGACGGACAGGAAGAAAAAGGCCGAAGCGCAGGCTGCACGCCGTGCCATTACCCTGACACATCCCGACCGGCTCTATTGGCCTGAGGCCGGCGTCACGAAGGAAGGGCTTGCGGACTACTACGCCATGGTCTGGCCCCGTATCGCCCCGTTCATCGTCGACCGCCCACTCGCCTTGTTGCGATGCCCCGAGGGGCACGAGAAGACGTGCTTTTTCCAGAAGCACGGGTGGCGTGGGATGCGCAAGGAGATCATCACAATACGCGACCCGAAAGACGACGAGGGTCACGTTGGAATTCACGATATCGAAGGGCTGTTGTCCCTGGTGCAGGGGGCTGCGCTTGAGATCCACCCCTGGGGCTCGCGAGCGGGCGATCTCGAGCGGCCCGACATGGTGAACATCGACCTCGATCCCGGTCCTGATGTCACCTGGGAACGGGTGATTGAAGCGGCCTTCGAGGTGCGTCAGCGCTTTGAAGACATGGGCCTTACCGGTTTCGTCAAGACATCCGGTGGGAAAGGCCTGCATGTGGTGGCGCCACTCAAACCGAAGGCGAAATGGCCTGAAGTCAAAGCGGCCATGAAGGCACTGGCGGACGGCATGAGCGCTGACAGTCCGACCGATTACGTCTCGACGGTCAGCAAGGCAAAACGCAAGGGTAAGATCCTGATCGACTATCTGCGCAATGGCAGGGGGGCAACGGCGGTCGCCCCCTATTCCACACGAGCCCGGGCCGGCGCTCCGGTGTCGATGCCGCTCGCGTTCGAGGAGTTGAGCCCCGACATCCTTCCCAACCATTTCACCGTCGAAAATGTGCCTGCACGGCTGGCGAGCCTCGATGCCGATCCGTGGGCCGACTTCCGCAAGGCTGAAGTGCCGCTGGTGTTTACACTCGGGAAAAAGAGAAAGACCCGCTAGGGACCGCTATTTCCTCGTCGTCGTCTTCTCGGAAGCAAGGCTTCGCTTGAGGGCTTCCATGATGTCGATGACATTGTCCTTGCGCTCCGGCTCTGCCGCTTTCTTCGGCTTCGTCCGCCTGGACTTCTTCGTGCGGCTTTCGATGATTTCGTGCAGGCGCTCCTCGACCGGATCCCGGACCAGCTTCGGATCCCAGTCTCTGAGGCGCGCCTCCATCAGCTTCTTCATCATGGTCTTGGCACTGGCAGAGACTTCGGAACGGCCTGCCTGCTTGAAGAAGGGATCGGGTTCGCGAACCTCGTCGCCATAGCGCATCGTCCAGACGACCATGCCGTCGTCGCGGGGAACGAGCAGCACGTCATGTTCGCGGCGATAGAGTACGAGACGGGCGATGCCGCCGGTGTCGGTCTTACGCATGGCTTCGCGGATGACCGCGAAGGCTTCCTCGCTCACCTTGTCGGCGGGCGCGAGATAGTGCGGACTGTCGTACCAGATCCAGCCGATCGAGCTGCGAGGGACGAAGCTTTCAATGTCGATCGTCCGTGTGCTTTCCAGCGCCACATCATCGAGTTCGTCGTCCTCGAACAGAACGTAATCGTCCTCGCTGCGCTCGTAGCCCTTCACCTGATCTTCATCGTCGACGGGCTTGCCGGTTTCGGCATCGACATAGCGGCTTACAACCCGGTTGCCGGTCTTGCGATTGATGTTGTGAAAACGAAGCTTGCTGCTTTCGGTGACGGCGGGTGTCATCGCCACCCGACAGGTCACGAGGGAGAGTTTCAGATAGCCTTTCCAGAACGCGCGCTGCACCATTTGCCCAACCTCCCGAACGGCATCAGCCGCGGCACTGCCACTGAAAACGCCCCCGGCAAGGAACGGTTCCGATGAGCGCTCAAATCGCCAGTTGCAACGGGAACCGATTGCCCCTGATGGCGTTCCTCTCTTGCCTGTTCCTCTCCAATGATGAGCCGGAGGATTTGAAGTCGGTATGGGGGTATCGAAGACAGATCTGACCGGGGAGCCGGCGGGTGCGACGAGACCGCACTCGGCCGAATACGATTGCGTGCGGAACGTGCAATGGGCGACGACGGAGAATTGCCATGCCTGAACGAGACTATGACTGGATTGCCCGGCGGGCCTATTCGCTGTGGGAAGAGGAAGGCCGTCCCGATGGTCGGGACGAAGCTCATTGGCAGACAGCACTCACCGACTGGGAAACCCTGCAGGCAGCAGCACGCCAGACCACGGCCAAGTCCGGCCGCCGGATCGCAGAGGCCCAGACTTCGGCAGAGCAAGAAGGTCTTGTCATCACCGAGGAACCGGTTCGTCCGGCCAAAAAGGCGGTAAGGAGCCGGAAAGGGTGACCAAGGTGCCAGGAGGCGATCTTTCATTGGCGCTCAGCCGGGCGCAATTCATCCAGCGGGTGCGGGACGCCTATCACCGGGACGAGGAAGAGCATCGCCCGGGCCGTCACTACCCGACGAGGGTTCCCTTGCATGTGCTGGCGGTCACCTCGGAAATCTATCCGCTGATCAAGACCGGCGGTCTGGCGGACGTAACCGGAGCGCTGCCAAAGGCACTTTCCTCCTATGGCATAGAAACCCATACGCTCGTGCCCGGATATCCGTCGATCCTCGCGCTCGCGCGTCTTCATCCGCCACTGATGGAGTTCGACGATCTGCTCGGCGAGAAGGCGACCTTGCGCCACCTGGAAATCGACGGCCTCAGCCTCTTCGTTCTTGATGCACCGACGCTCTATGATCGTCCCGGCGGTCCCTATGTCGACGAGCACGGCGTCGATCATGCCGACAACTGGAAGCGGTTTGCGGTGCTCTCGCTTGCCGGCGCCGAGATTGCGGCTGGGGTCTTGCCCGGCTGGAAGCCGGATCTGGTCCATACCCATGACTGGCAGTCTGCGCTGACCTCGGTCTATCTGCGGCAGATGGGCTCTGCCGTGCCTGTTGTGCTCACCATCCACAACCTCGCTTTCCAGGGGCAGTATTCGGCATCGCTGCTGCCGCAGATCGGTCTGCCGCCGGAGGTCTATTCCGTCGAGCAGATGGAGTATTTCGGCGACATCAGCTACCTCAAGGGTGGCCTGGTGACGGCCGATCACATCACCGTCGTCAGCCCCACCTATGCGCGCGAGATTCTCTCGCCGACCTTCGGCATGGGATTGGACGGTGTGCTGAATGCGCGCATGGACAGATTGCAGGGGATCGTCAACGGGATCGACAAGGAGGTCTGGAATCCGGCCACGGACCCCTACCTGCCCTTCCGCTACGATGTGAAGACGGTGCGCAACAAGAGGAACAACAAGGCTCTGCTGCTCGAGCGCTTCAACCTCGAGCCGGGCGAAGGTCCTCTCTTCTCCGCCGTAACCCGGATCACGTGGCAAAAGGGCATGGACATGCTGGCCGAAGTCGCGGACGAGATCTTCTACCGGGGTGGGCGGCTCATCGTGCATGGCCAGGGTGACCACGACATCGAGGATGCCCTGAAGGCGACTGCGGCGCGCTTCCCGGGACGCATGGCAGTGTCGGTCGGCTACAGCGAGCCCACGGCGCATCTCATTCATGGCGGTTCCGACGCAATTATTCAGCCGTCGCGTTTCGAGCCCTGCGGCCTCACTCAACTCTATGCGCTGCGTTACGGGTGCGTGCCCGTAGTATCACGCACCGGAGGCCTGTCCGAAACGATCATCGACGCCAATGATGCGGCGATTTCAGCCCGCGTGGCCACCGGCTTCCAGTTCCATCCGGTTCGACAGGAAGGGCTGCGCCATGCCTTGCGTCGCGCAATCGATGCCTATGGCGATAAGCGCCAATGGGCAAGGCTGCAGTTGCAGGCGATGCGTGCGGACTATTCCTGGGACCGCAGTGCCGAAAGCTATGCGGAAGTCTATGGAAGGCTGACGGAACCGAGTGCAGAGTTGCATCACTGACCCGTGCTGTCATTCCACATGAACAGAGGGCCCGGAAGATACCGGGCCCTCTGTTCATTTCAGGATCTGCGATCAGGGATTTGTCCGTCCGCTCGGTCTGCTCTGGCCCGCACCCCCCGTCCCCGTCTGCGGGGTGGGGTCCTGGTCGGTTTCCATTGCCGGCAAAGTGCCGGGGGCCACGTTCTGCTGCGAGTTCGTGGAGTTCCCCGCGCTGTTGCTGCCATCGCCGCATGCGGTCAGCAGTGCAAGGACGGCAAAAACAGCCGTTGTCTTCGTTCAGGTCATCTCCAATCCTCTCTGTGATAGTCGCCATCGCCGTTGAAGCGCTCACGAAAAGCTATGGTGCGTTCGAGTGCTGCAATGTCATCGCTGCTCGCCGGAACCGGGTCTTCGGCGATGGCCTCGAGTACAGCGGGGTCGATGGCGCCAGAGCGGATTGCCTGGCGCAGTGTTTCGCGTGTCTGCCGTTCCGCCTCCAGTTGGGCGAACAGCGCGACAATCAGCCGGTCACGCGGATCGGGGAAGCGACGCCAGCGTGGCGGACGCACCGTCTCGGACATGATCCACTCCTTTTCGACAGAAGAAATTACGCCTTCAGGAAACTTTTGGGGCGGCCCAATGTTCCCCTTTCTAAGGCTGATCACAGAAGGAGAAAACACCGTGGACAGCGATTTCAAGATGCTGGAGGCCCGGCTCAACGCGCACCGGGAAATCCTGGTTTCGCTGCTGAGCGAAATCCTGATCTTGCCAGAAGGCGCTCCAGAACTGCTGCGCAATCTCGAACAGGAAGTGCTCCTGCGCGACGGTGCGGAAGATCCGGGCGCAGAGCCCTCCGCCGGCATTGGGCGCGGTCATGAGAAGGGTGAGGTGATCCGGGAGATCCTCGACACGGCCAAGGCGCGCGCAGCCGCCCTCCGGCGCACAGTGACTGACCTCAATGAACCGAACGGCTTTACCGAGGCGATCAAGGAGAGGAAATGAATATGATCACAAAAATAATGACGAGACTGCTCGCACAGGTGCGCAAGCCGAAGCATAGCGGCACAGCGGCCAAGGAACACCCGCAGGTGGCATTGCCGCTGCGCGCCGATCTGCCGCTTCGTGAGCGCTCCCGCGCGCTCGTGGCAGTGCCCGCGCAGATCAATGGCGCGCGCATGGGGTCAGGCAAATTCTGACCTGATCAGCGACGGTTGGTCTGTTCGCGGATGTCGAAATTGGCGTCCCAGTCTTTCGGCGCGTCTTTCTCGCCCGGAGGCCACTTGTTGACGGTGGCGTCTTCGGATCCTGTCACCACGGTCGGCTTGGCGCTGGCAACACCGTTGTTGTCGCCGCCGGCCTGTGTGCCCGCGAACTGGCCCTTCGCATCGTCATGAATTCGGGTCTTGTCGGCTTCACGGTGATCGTCAGTCATGGTCGGTCCTCCAAAGTGGTCATCATCAACCCCGTGGCGCACCGAAAGGTTCCTCTGACCGCCTAGTCGGTGGATCCTGCAAGGAAAGAGGACAGCGGCGCGACCAGCGTCCAACGCAAGCCTGCAGGGTCGAAATCGATGGTGACGTCGCCGGCAAATGCGCTGGCCGCATGACGATCGATGACGGTCGATCCAAAGCCACGCCGAGTGGGCTTTGTGACCGGCGGGCCGTACTGTTCGATCCATTGCAGCCGAAGTCGGGGCTCTTCATCTGGCGTCTCCGGCTCCAGCACCTCCCATTCGATCCGAAGCCGGCCTTCGAGAACCGATAGCGCGCCGTATTTGACGGAATTGGTCGCCAGTTCGTGAAAAGCCAGGCCGAGGTTTTGGACTGCATTCGCATTCACCAGCAGATCCGGACCACGGCGATGGATGCGGTCAGCCGATCCGGTGACGGTGGTCAGCTGCAAATCGACGAGAGAGGTCAGCGGAATGCCTCCCCATTGCTGCTTGGCAAGCGCCTCGATCGATTGGGCGAGCCCTGCCAGGCGACCGCTGACGGCCCGCTGAAACTCCTCGACATCATCGGTGCCGCGCGCCAGCTGCCGCATCATCGCCTGGACGAGCGAGAGGATGTTCTTGGTGCGGTGAACGAGTTCCTGCAAAATGAAGTGGATGCGTTCCTCCGCCTCCGCCCTGTCGAAGGAGGCATTCGACAGAGCCACTGCCACCTGGTTGGCCTCGACGATCTTGGTGCGCTCCGGCGAGACGATCTCGCCATGGCCGATGCGCTCCGCCATCAACGCAATCCTGCGGATCGCTGAGCGCAAGTGGTGTGCCGCAACGAGAACGATGCCGAGCAGCAGAGTGAGCAGCACGAGGCTGCCGATCAAGAGGCTCTGCCATAGGGTGATGAACGAGCCCTTGAGGCTGTCGACCGGGCCCCAGACCAGAGCCCGCCATGGCCAGTCGGCGACTTTCGCATATCCCATCAGATACTGCCGACCGTTCTGGTAAAAGACGGCACTGCTGTTGGAGCCATACATCAGATCCCGCCAGCTTTGCTCGATCTGCGTGCCGGACGGCTGATTTTCGGCGCCATTCGACACGACGATGCGACCATCGCCATCCACGAGCGCGGACGACCATCCGGGCGGTAAGGCGTCGCGGGCGGCAAGGCTTGCAAGGCTCGCCGCATCCTGTGTGAGCACGATGGCGTCGATACCGTCCGATGTCCGTGCGGTGACGGGCATGGTGAGGTTGACCACCCAGCGCTCACTCGTCGCGCCGAAGAAGACGTTTGAGAGCTCGGCCTTGCCGGAGCGCAGAGCCGCCATGACCGAGCCCGGATTGGCCATGGGTTTCAGCGTAGCGCCCCAAGGCATCCGCGTGTTCAGGATTTGCACCCCGTCCCGCCGCGCCAACATGACATAGAGAGAGCTTTCCTTGAGGCTTTCTCCGACGCGCGCGTGGAATGCCTCAAGGTCGCCCTGCTGCAACTCGACGGAGTTTGCCACAAGGGCAAGCGTCGTTTCCATATCGGCGATCTTGCGCTCGACGGCTCGGCTAATGGCCTGAGCGTCATCTGCCACGTCTGTTCGCATGGTTTGAAACTGCGATCTCTCGAGCTGCAACAGCAAAAAGGCGACAAAGGCGAGCAGCGGCACTGTCGCCAGAACGGCCATCGCGGCGAGGTATGAGCCGATCGACGCTGTCGGAAAGAGACCAGCAAACAACCTGCCAACGCGGTTCAAGGCGCCGCCCTCCCGCAGCTGAGCTCAGAAATCATGGGCACCTTGGCGAACCAAATCCGAGGGCGGGCGTTAGGAAGATAACCGCGACACAGGAGGTTTCCATGATTTTCAAGCCGCAGCGTTTCCATGGAGAGGCGCCCGAAGTGGCCGAAGAGTTCCCGGCCGAGGCGCGACTCGAGCAGCAGGTTGCCGACGCGCTGGCCGCCTCCGACGGCGTCGGGGCCGAAGGCCTTCGCGTCGTCGCAACTGGCAAGGAGATCTTCCTGTTTGGCGTGGTGGCGACGCGCGACGAGATGGACAGGGCCGTGGAAGTTGCACTTGCAATTCCCGGGGTCGAAAAGGTCACGGTTCGGATGGAAAGCGGCGAAGCGCCCTGACAGCGGAGACTTGGTGTCGCAAATGTCGCGCTGCCGCATGACAGACGGCCGCTGGGGAAAGGCTTCACACCAACCCCACGGACCCGTCGAAGCCACCTTTGCGATGATCGATCTCACCGATATTCCGATTTTTCTCGCCAGACGAAATGTCAGGCGCGCCCACCCATTCCGGTCGTGCCGTCCGGCCCCCAAGCCTGCGCAATGCCGGCGATCTCCTGCATGCGCCCCCGCAAATCCTGCTGGCGCAAAACCGTCACCTTCTGGACGGAAACCTGGCTAGCGGAACGTTCCCGTGCGGCTTCTACCGCGAGACGATAGCTCGGATAGACGGCCGACTGTCCTTCCTCCGAGAGGAAACACCAACCGTTCGCCTGGGGGACTATATCGCAATACACCTGTGTCATGCCGCACTCCTCCTGATACCGCCCGAACGCGCGATCGGCTGAAGGGTTCCTGCCAAGATGCAATTTTTCTTCGTCAGCGCCTGCTAACCGCAGGTAACGATCAGGCTTCCTGCCGCGAACCGTGAGAGATGCCGCATGTATGGTTGAGCATGTTGCGGCATGACCGCTCGCCCTTTCGCTCGGTGCATCCTGCGGATCGAAGCATGGGGAGAAGCGGGAGGTGACGGCACTGATGCGAGGAACCTAGAATGGCGGCCGTAAGGGCGGGAGGGTTTTCAGGAACAAAGTCGAGGGCGGCGGAATTGCTTCTTCATGATGCCGGACCCGGCCGCATCCCGCGGCGGGCGGCTCTCAGGGAGATGTTCATGACGACCCCAACCCCTTCGACACCCTATGACGACCAGCCCCCGATGCCCGCTCCGACCTGGACCCCGGAAGTCCCGATCGATGAGCCGCAACCGGATGTCTTGCCGGACGAGGTGCCGACACCCAATCCCGACGAGACGCGTGATCCGCCGGTGACGGAGCCATCACCAATCTGAGGCGAAGATGTGAACGCGGGCCTCAACGCAGGCCCGCAACACGCTCCCAGCTCTTCTTTCCGGCGACCCAATTCTGCCAGTCGGTGACCGAGCCATAGAAGACGTTCAGGTCGATCTTGCCGTTGACGCCCTGCGACAGGCCGGAGCCGGAATACTGCCAGAAGACCCATTTGCGGTCCGGATAGACCTTGGACGGATGGGCCGCAACAGAGCGCAGCCAGAAAGGATAATCGCGGAAGTGGCCGCGCAGATTGTCCTTGTAGAAGTCAGGGGCCGTGTAGATGACCGGCCTCTTGCCGTAGTGCCGCTCGAGACGATCCATAAAGACCTGCATCTTTTCCCGCGCCTTTTCCGGCGACAGGCGGAAGCGGCAGCTGGATTCGCCATTGTATTCGACGTCGATAACAGGCGGCAGGGCATCCGGATCACGCGGGACGTTGCGGATGAACCAATCCGCCTGCTCCGAGGCCACGCGGCACCAATAGAAGAAATGATAGGCGCCGCGCTTTACGCCGGCCTCCTTGGCTCGATCCCAATTGGTGCGAAACATCGGATCGAGATGGTCGCCGCCATCGGTCGCCTTGATATAGGCGAAGTTGGCGCCCTGGCTGCGCAGCGTCTGCCAGTCAATGTTGCCCTGCCAGCGCGAAACGTCGACGCCGTGTACGGCATGATGTTTCGGTGCCACCTTGCCGAAATTGATCGGTTTGGCGTCGCTGAAGCGCTGATTGTAAACACGATGACGTCCGCTGGACCGCGCTGCCGGGTCCCGTGGTGCCAGGACCGCGCGTATCGGGGAGGACAGCATGGCCATTGGGCGCTGATCGGGTACGGGCATGCCGGCGGTGATGGACGGCGTATCGAAATGCGCCTGGTTCGGCGTATCACCAGCCCAGGACAAAGCCTGCGGGTCACGGCCGGAGGTAGAGGCGCTGGACGAAATGGAACCGGTTTGCTCGCTGACGGCAACGGCGGGTGTCGGGGCTGCTGCAGTCTGAACCTGTTCAGGCGCTGGGTTTGAACGCAATTGCAGGGCTTCTATCGGATTGGTCCGAGCGCTGCAGCCGGCAAGTACCAGACAGCCGATGAGGAGCGAAGGGACAACCTTGGAACGCATGGCACAGAACTCAAAACTAATGCCGGGCGCATTCGAAGTCGGACACCCGGGGCCTCTGGGAATTGCTAACAAAGCTTTACCGGGAAAAGGTGAATGCAATCTTTACGGGCCGCATCAGGCTTCGATGCTGTGACGCCAAATACTGTCCGTTCACACAGATGTGCAGCCTCGGCACGATCCTAAGGGTTTCGGACTCCGTAAAATGTATATTCGGATATCCTGAGCCCAGGGAACGACCGCCATGCCTTCGCGACGCTCTTTTCTGATGACTTCGTTGTTCGTACTGGCGAGCCAGCCGGCGCGCAGTGCCGATCCCTGGGAAGCACTGCGCACCAGGCGCGCCTTCGTGCTTCTCCGGCATGCGATCGCGCCGGGGACAGGCGATCCTCCGGGCATGCGCCTCGGCGATTGCAGCACACAGCGCAATCTCTCCGATGAGGGCCGGACCCAGGCGCAGCGCATCGGCTCCTTGCTGCGCGAAAACGGGATCGACAGGGCGGCGGTCTATTCGAGCGAATGGTGCCGGTGTCTCGACACCGCGCTTCTACTGGATCTCGGGCCGGTGTCGCCGCAGCCGCTTCTCAATTCCTTTTTCGGCCGGGCGGAGAACGGCGCCACACAGACGGAAGCGCTCAGGGCCTGGCTATCGAGCAGTCCGGGCGACCTGCCTCTGGTGCTCGTCACGCATCAAGTCAACATCACGGGGCTGACATCGATCGTTCCGCGCAGCGGTGAACTCGTCTTCACGAGCATGAATGCAGCCGGCGCGGTCAGCGTTATCGGCCGGCAGTCCGCCGGGGCATGACAGGAAAAATCATGCGGCACAAATGGGGACCGCGCGTGATGAAATGACTTGAAACAGGCTTAGGTGCGGCGGCAATCCAGACATGCCCCAGCGGACGCGCCGGCAGGGTCGGCGGCCGCATATTTCTCCAAACGCGGGCATGACGGGAGTCTAAAATCTGCATCGATCGGCTCGTGCGCGTGGTCTGCCGTGTCAATGGGATCAATCCCGAGGTGTCGTCGCAGTCACGGCAAAATCGTGCACGCTGTGCTGACCTCGCAGAGTTGGCAGGAAGCGCGAAGCGTTCGACTGCGTGAGTGGTGCTTCAACAACTCTTCTGCCTGCGCAGTGTGACACTTGCGCCTATCGCGCCGCACAATAGGATGGGGAGCAGAAAAAAAGCGCAGAGGGCATCTCATGGACGAACCGCACGACACCAGTCAACTCGAGATGGTGGTCCTGATGACACCCGACATGGCCAACTTTTCCGGCAAGGTGCATGGCGGCGCGCTGCTCAATCTGCTCGATCGGGTGGCCTATTCCTGCGCTTCGCGCTACTCGCAGCAATATGCGGTGACCTTGTCGGTGGATCAGGTCGTGTTTCGCCAGCCGATCCATGTCGGCGAGCTCGTAACATTCCGGGCGTCGATCAACCATGCCGGTCGGACCTCGATGGAAGTCGGCATTCGGGTCGAGGCCGAGAACATCCGGACCGGCGAGCGGCGGCACACGAATTCCTGTTACTTCACCATGGTCGCTGTCGATGCCGAAGGCAGACCGACGGCTGTCCCTCTCTATGCGGCGCAAACCGACATTCGCAAACGCCGCCAGCGCGCTGCCGAAACACGACGGGCGCTGCGCCTGGAGTTCGAAGCGCGCTTCAGGGAAGCGAGCCAGACCGCGGACGAAACTCTTCCAGCAAACTGAGTAGCCGTCCAATTGCCTTGACTTTGATTGTGCCTTGGCCAAGTCCGGGGTGACGATCATTGTGAGTGAAGGCGGATACCATGCACAAGCTTTTCGATCTTTCGGGCCGACGGGCGCTGATCACCGGTTCATCTCAAGGCATCGGGCTTGCGCTCGCATCCGGCTTGCAGCAGGCCGGCGCGGAGATCGTGCTCAACGGACGCAGTCTGGACAAACTCGAGGTGGCTGCAGCCGAGCTTGGACCCGAGGTGCGGATTTTGCCGTTTGACGTGACCGATCATATGGCTGTGCGCGAGGCGGTCGATCGCTTCGAGGCAGAAGTCGGTCCGATCGACATCCTTGTCAACAATGCCGGCATGCAGCACCGGGCGCCGTTGGAAGACTTCCCGGCCGATGCGTTCGAAAAGCTACTGGCCGCGAATGTCTCGAGCGTTTTCAATGTCGGTCAGGCCGTCGCGCGTCACATGATCGGACGCAAGCGTGGCAAGATCATCAATATCGCCAGCGTCCAGACGGCGCTCGCGCGTCCGACGATCGCGCCCTATACGGCGACCAAGGGAGCCGTCGGGAACCTCACCAAGGGCATGGCGACGGATTGGGCGCGCCATGGGCTGCAATGCAACGCGATTGCGCCTGGCTATTTCGAGACACCGCTCAACGAAGCCCTCGTGGCAGATCCGGAGTTCACGGCCTGGCTGTCGAAGCGTACGCCGGCGGGACGCTGGGGCAATGTCGAGGAATTGGCTGGGGCCTGCGTCTTTCTCGCGTCCGATGCGTCGTCCTTCGTTAACGGCCATATCCTCTATGTGGACGGAGGCATTACCGCGTCCCTCTGAGCGCCACCTGTAGATCTGTCTTCAGATCCGGGAGAAGGCCGCCAGCACCGTCCGTTCGGACTGCAGGAGATAGGCTTCCAAGGCAGCAGCCGCTCCCTTCGGATCGCCCGCCACGAGCTTTTCGAGAATGGCTGCATTCATCTCGACATAGGGCGCGTGGAGCAGTTCCGGCTCCTTCAGGAGGCCGAAGCTCAAGCGCAGTTCGGCAGCGATCTGCGCATAAAACCCTGCCAGTCTTTCACTGTCGGCCAGATCGACGATTGCTGCGTGGAATTTCATGTTCTCGCTACCGACCGCAGTCCAGTCGTTGACCTTGCTCGCCGCACGGGCGGTCTCGACTGCTGCCCGCATGCGAGCAACTGCGGGATGGTTGGGATAGGCATTGGACAGTGCCTGACACTCGACCAGGCGGCGAACGCGATAGATATCAATGATCGAGGCCATGCTGGGCGTTGCGACGAAGACACCCCTGTTCGGTTCGTGCTGAAGCAGACCGTCTTTGGTCAAGAGCCGGAAGGCCTCGCGCAGCGAGTTGCGCGAAACAGCAAAGTCGGCGCTCAAGGCAGCTTCCGACAAGCGCTGTCCGGGCTTCAGCTCTCCGCTGATCAGTCTGTCGCGAATTGCTTCCGCCAGGCGTGGCGCCAAGGCCGCCGTCGTTTCCGTCTCTGCCATGCTCATTCCCCAGGTGCCGGTCAGCCCGGTGCAGCTTCACAAGCCATCCCGAAGCGACGATCGGTGGACAGCTTCGCTGCCTTATCGTCCATGTGCGAAATCGCAGCAAGGCGGGAGCCAATCACGGCCAAAAATTGTTCTTGGAGATTCGAAAACTGCTTATCCGAGCATCAAATTGCTCAACATTGCGGCAATCAAGTAGAACGATAAAATAAAATCGTTGAACAATATTGACAGAATTGTGAAACCACGAGAGGCTAACCTCGCAGGTGAACAACAAGCCCCGCGCAAAGCAGGGCAGGTCAACCGAGAGGGTAACATGGAACAGACATCGACAGCTCCCGATGGAGCCGTATCCGGCGGCATGTCCGCCAAGACGCGCCGCGGCGCCTTGATCGCCGCAATCTTCCTCATGGCAACGTCCGCCATCGGGCCTGGTTTCATCACCCAGACAGCCACATTCACAACCAAGCTCGGATCGGCCTTTGCCTTCGCGATCCTCGCCTCGATCCTCATCGACTTCGTCGTGCAGCTGAACATCTGGCGGGTCGTCACGCTGACGAAAATGCGTGCCTCCGACATTGCGAACGCCGCCATTCCCGGCACCGGCTATGTGCTGGCGATCCTCGTCATCGTCGGCGGGTTGTTCTTCAACATCGGCAATATCGGCGGTGCGGGCCTTGGCCTGAATGCGCTTCTCGGCCTCGACCCCAAGCTGGGCGGATCGATCAGCGCACTGATTGCGATCGGCATCTTCCTGTCGCACCGCGCAGGTGTGGCGATCGACCGCGTCATCGTGGTCGCCGGCCTGTTGATGATCGTCCTGACCGTCTACGTCGCGCTTGTCTCGCAGCCGCCGGTGGGTGACGCCTTCTTCCAGACCTTCCTGCCGAGCACGATTGATTTTGCCACGATCACGACGATCGTCGGCGGCACGGTCGGCGGCTACATCACCTATTCCGGCGCACATCGCCTGCTCGACAAGGGCACTGTTGGCATCGAGAACCTCGGCGCCGTGAACCGCGCTGCCCTCACCGGCATCGCCGTCACCGGCGTCATGCGCTACGTACTCTTCCTCGCCATCCTCGGCGTCGTCGCAAGTGGTGTCGTCATCGACGTCACTGGCAAGGGTGCCAACCCGGCGGCCCAGGCTTTCCAGGCGGCGGCCGGCGATGTCGGCATGCGGATCTTCGGGGCCATCTTCTGGGCAGCCGCGATCACCTCCGTGATCGGCGCGGCCTATACCTCGGTGTCCTTCGTCACAGTCTTCAAGAAGGACATGACCGAACGCGCCCGCAACATAGCGACCGTCATCTTCATCGCCGTCTCGCTGTTCTTCTACATCATCATCACGACGCCGCCGGCACAGATGCTGGTCTTCGTCGGTGGTCTGAATGGCCTCATCCTGCCGATCGGTCTGACAATCTTCATCTATGCCGGCTGGGCCCGATCCGACCTGATGGGCGGCTATCGCTATCCGCGTTGGCTGCTGATCCTGGGCGCTCTGACTTGCGCGCTCACCTGGTACATGGGCTACAAGTCGATTGGGCCAATCTTCGCGCTGCTGACCGCCGCGTAACTCGCACCAAGGGGAGGACGACATGACTGCCATCGATCTGAACAGCGACCTCGGCGAAAGCTATGGCGCCTGGGCCATGGGCGACGACGAGGCGATGCTCTCCATCGTCTCCAGCGCCAATGTCGCCTGCGGTTTCCATGCCGGTGATCCACTCGGCATCTGGAAGACCGTGAAGGCTGCCGCCGAGCGCGGCGTTTCGATCGGGGCGCATGTCTCTTATCCCGATCGCGTCGGCTTTGGCCGGCGCGACATGGATGTCACCTCGGCGGAACTCACCGCCGACGTGATCTACCAGATCGGCGCGATCAAGGGCGTTGCGGCGGCAGCGGGGGTCAGCGTCGGCTATGTGAAGCCGCATGGGGCTCTCTACAACCGCATAGCCCACGACGCCAAGCAGGGTCAGGCCGTCATCGATGGCATCAAGGCGATCGATCCGACACTGGTGATGATGGGCCTTGCGGGATCACCGATCCTGGAACTCGCTCGCGCCTCAGGCCTCGCCGTAGTTGCCGAGGCCTTTGCCGACCGGGCCTATACGCCCGCAGGTGCGCTCGTGTCCCGTCGCGAAGCCGGTGCGGTCCTGCATGATTCCGCAGTCATCGCACAGCGCATGCTGCAGCTCGCGCATGACGGCACGATCGAGGCGATCGACGGGTCCAGGATCAAGATCGATGCGCAGTCCATCTGCGTCCATGGCGACAGCCCCGGCGCCGTCGCCATCGCGCAGGAAATCCGACAGGCCTTCGAAAAGGACGGCATCGCGGTGCGCTCCTTCCTCAATCGCTGAGATCCGCAAGGAGAGACTTCGATGATCGATCTTGAGACCTTGCGCCATGTCGATGCGGCCGAAGCACGGACGGCCCGCGAACGCTATCGCGCGGGTGCCGTCGAGCCGACATCCGGCGTGGCACCGGGCTTTACACAGGCGAACATGATCGTCTTGCCGCGCGACTGGGCCTTCGACTTCCTGCTCTATGCACAGCGCAATCCGAAAGCCTGCCCGGTGCTCGACGTGTCCGATCCGGGTTCGCATGCGACCGTGCTTGCCGAGGGCGCTGATCTGCGCCGCGATGTGCCGCTCTATCGGATCTGGCGCGACGGCCAGCTTGCCGAGGAGGTGACGGACGCAAGTGCAGCCTGGGCGGAGCATCCCGATCTCGTCAGCTTCCTGATCGGCTGCAGCTTCACCTTCGAAACGCCGATGATGGAGGCGGGCATCGAGATCCGCCACATCACCGACAAGTCGAATGTGCCGATGTACCTGACCAATCGCGCCTGCCGGCCTGCGGGTCGACTGCAAGGCAATCTGGTCGTCTCGATGCGGCCCATCCCGGCGGGGCGCGTTGCGGATGCTGCCACGATTTCGGGCCGCTTCCCGGCGGTTCACGGCGCACCCGTGCATATTGGCGCGCCGGAAGAGCTCGGCATTGCCGATCTCGGCAAACCGGAATTCGGCGATGCCGTTCGGATTGGCCCCGGTGAAGTGCCGGTCTTCTGGGCCTGCGGAGTGACGCCGCAAGCTGCGGTCATGGCCTCGAAAGTTCCGTTTGCCATCACCCACGCACCCGGCCACATGTTCATCACCGACATTCCCGATTCCGCCTATCACGCCTGAGGCCAAGATGCGTTTTCTTCCCGTCAGCCTGACCGTTCTGATCGTCGAATTGAAGGATCTCGACGAGACGCTCGCGCTCTTCGCCTCGCTGGAGGCGCAGCCGGTCGACGGCGTCGTCGACATCGTGCCGGCCGCGCGCACATTGATGATCCGCTTTCGTCCGGAGACGCTGACGGCTGAAAGGCTCGCGGCGGCGATCAGCACGCGCGACCTCTCGGCGAAGATCCCGCCATCCGACATGCTGGTCGAGATCCCCGTCAGCTACGACGGGGAGGATCTCCAGGATGTCGCTGATCTGACGGGCTTGTCGATTGAGGACGTGATCGATCGACATACCGCGAGCGAGTTCACAGTCGCCTTCTGCGGCTTTGCTCCCGGCTTCGGTTATCTCGTCGGCGGCGATCCGATGCTGCAGGTACCGCGACGCCAGAGCCCGCGCACGAAGATCCCCGCCGGCTCCGTTGCACTCGCGGGTGCATTCTCCGGTGTCTATCCGCAGGCGAGCCCCGGCGGCTGGCAGATCATCGGCACGACGCCCGTGAAAATGTGGGATCTGACGCGCGAGCCGCCGGCCCTCTTCCAGCCGGGATACCGGGTGCGCTTCTTTGATTTGGCCAAGCGGACACAGACTGTCACTACCTCGGTCACATCGGATGTAGCCCCGCCCCCTGTTATCGAGCATGCGGCATCCACATCCATCAGGGTTACGGCCGCCCCGATGCCGGCACTGGTGCAGGATCTCGGTCGCTTCGGTCAGACGGGGCAAGGCGTCTCGTCCGCCGGTGCGCTGGACCAGGGCGCGTTCCGGGCTGCGAACCGCACCGTCGGCAATCCTGTCGGCGCCGCCTGTCTCGAAATTGCGCTAGGCGGTTTCTCGTTCGAGATCTCCGGCCCCGGTGTGATGGCGCTGACCGGTGCTCCCTGCACTGTCGCCATCCTGGACGCGAAGGGCCGTGTGACCGAGGCGTCCAGCTATCAGCCGATCTCGCTCGAAGCCGGCGATCGCGTGACGCTCGGCTTTGCCGCACGAGGCGCTCGCAGCTATCTCGCATTTCGCGGTGGTATCGACGTAGCGCCGGTTCTCGGCAGCGCATCGACAGATACCTTGGCCGTCGTGGGACCAGAGGCGGTTGGCCTGGGCGCGGTGCTTGCGATTGGCACGTCCGAGCGCGGTCTTTCGCCTGTATCGCTCACCGAGAGCCCAGCCTTCGACTGTCCCACACCCGGTGACATCGTCACGCTAGACGTGGTCATGGGGCCGCGCAGCGACTGGTTCACCGAGCACGGCATCGCCACACTTGCATCCCAGGTCTACGACGTGACGCCGCAGTCGAATCGGGTCGGTATCCGGCTTTCAGGGCCAGAATCACTTGAACGCAAGGATAAGGCGGAGCTTCCAAGCGAGGGAACGGCGACCGGCGCCATCCAGGTTCCGCATAGCGGCCAGCCGGTGCTCTTCCTCGCCGATCATCCGCTGACCGGCGGCTATCCGGTCATCGGCACGGTTGCCGAATATCATCTCGATCTTGCCGGGCAGATCCCGGTGAATGCAAAAATCCAGTTCCGGCCCATCACGCGCTTCGCCGAGATCGTGCCCGACAGGGCATGACGCTTACCGCCGCGATGAGAGGCCAGGGAGACACTGAGGAGACCCCGATGAAGAAAGTGCTGATTGCCAATCGCGGCGAAATCGCCGTGCGTATCATCCGCGCCTGCCGCGACTACGGGCTCCAGTCCGTCGCCGTCTATGCCGACCCCGACATGGACGCGCAATTCGTCAAGCTTGCAGACGAGGCCTATGGTCTCGGTGGCAGCCGCCCGGCGGAGACCTATCTCGACATTGAAAAGCTCATCGCCATTGCGAGGCGTTCAGGAGCCGATGCCGTCCATCCCGGCTACGGCTTTCTCTCCGAGCGCGCCGAGTTCGCCCGCGCGGTTCAGGAGGCCGGGCTTGCGTGGATTGGCCCGGCCCCTGAAGTCATCGAAGCGCTCGGCGACAAGGTAGAGGCACGGCGGATCGCGCAGTCGGTCGGTGCGCCGCTGGTCGCAGGCAGCGATGGTCCGGTCGAAACCGCCGAAGAGGTCATTGATTTTGCCAGGAAGTATGGGCTTCCCGTCGCGATCAAGGCCGCCCATGGCGGCGGTGGGCGCGGCCTGAAGGTCGCCTGGAAGATGGAGGAAGTGGCCGAGCTCTATCATTCGGCCGTGCGCGAGGCCGAGGCCGCGTTTGGTCGTGGCGAGTGTTTCCTAGAGCGTTTCCTCGACCGGCCGCGCCATATCGAGGCGCAGGTTCTCGCCGACAAACATGGCAATGTGCTCGTCCTCGGGACGCGTGACTGCTCGCTGCAGCGGCGCAACCAGAAACTCGTTGAGGAGGCACCAGCGCCCTTCCTGACCGACGCGCAGCGTCAGTCGATCCATGACGCGGCCAAGAAGATTTGCGCAGCCGCCGGTTATTCGGGTGCGGGTACGGTCGAATTCCTGCTCGGGGTCGATGGCACCATCTCGTTCTTGGAAGTGAACACCCGTCTGCAGGTCGAGCATCCCGTAACCGAGGAAACCACAGGCATCGATCTCGTGGTGGAGCAGTTCCGTATTGCCGAAGGCAAGGCGCTCGAAGTGCTTGAGACCCCTGCGCCGCGCGGCCACTCAATCGAATTTCGCATCAATGCCGAAGACCCGGGCCGCGGCTTCCTGCCGACGCCGGGTAAGATCACCCGTTTCGATCCGCCTTCGGGTCCCGGCGTTCGTCTGGACACCGGTGTCACTAGTGGCTCCACCATCCCCGGGACCTTCGATTCTCTCATGGCGAAGCTGATTGTGACCGGCTCGACGCGCAAGCAGGCGCTGGCGCGGGCTCGAAGGGCACTCGCAGAGTTCAAGATTGAAGGCGTGGCGACCGTCCTGCCCTTCCATCGCGCTGCCATGGAAAGCCGCGACTTCACCGGAGAAGAGGGCTTCCGCGTCCACACACGCTGGATCGAGACGGATTTCGCAGAGCCGCTTGCGGCCGCCTCCCGTCCAGAGCCGGTATGTGACACGTCCCTGATCCGGACCCATGTCGAGATCGATGGCAAAAGACATGAACTGGCGATCCCAGCCATACTGCTTTCCGGCCTCGGCAATATCTCCGGCGGACAGGCTGGCGGTGTACAAGCCTCATCCGGCAAGACGGAAGACAGCATGAGCATTGCCGCGCCCATTTCGGGCACGTTGCAGGCGTTCAAGGTCGAGGAGGGTGCAGAGGTCCAAAGCGGCGATCTGATTGCGGTGATGGAAGCGATGAAGATGGAAACCCAGGTCATCGCTGCGCGCAGTGGTCGTGTCAGCTTCAAGAGCGAGGCAGGCGCCTATCTGGCTGCCGGGCAAGAGATCGCGCGCTATCTGGACTGAGGGCCTGTGCACTGACAGGGTCGGCGAAACCTCGTCGACCAATTTCATCTACTCGGCCGCGCCTGAATAGCAAAAGGCCCGCCAATGGCGGGCCAAACGCTGAAGCCGAAGACCCTCAGGCCTTGTCGACGACATTCTTCACGGCTTCCTTTGCCTCACCCTTGGCCTGCTGGCCATGGCCCTTGGCTTCCTGAGCGGCGCCCTTGGCTTCCATGCTGTGGTTGTCGGTCGCGTCGCCGACAGCCTGCTTGGCCTTGCCTGCGAGTTCATTCGACTTGCCGGAAATCTTGTCGGATGTGGAACCCATTTTCGTTCTCCTTGTGGGCGGTGACGCACAGCTTCCAATTCGCTACCCGGTCATCTGCCGGGAAAGTCCATCTCGCGCTGCTTTACGATCCGCTTGATCCTAAAATGCTTTAAGGCGAGAATCGTTCCGATGTTTGAGGCCAAATGTACTGCATGAGGCTGGTTCATGTGTGCTGTGACGGCGTGACTTGTCCCTTCACAACGGCTCTCCCGGACACACAAAAACCGGTGACACCGCGAAGCATCACCGGTTTGATTGATCCGTCTGACTGGACGCTCAGCGCTTGTAGGCGCCGAGACCGGGGCGATAGGTCTTGTCGTCGAGGAACTGCTTAAGGCCCTCGGCGCGGCCATTGCTCTTGTCGAGGAAGAGCATCTGCTCCAGCTTGGCGTAGATGTAGTCGTCGGCCTGTTCCCAAGGCATGTTGCGCACGCGCTTGAACGTGTCCTTGGCAGCCTTGAGCACCACCGGGTTCTTTTCGAGCAGGCTTGCACAGAGAGCGCGGACGCGGGTCTCGAGATCAGCCAGCGGCACGGACTCGTTGACGAGGCCCATCTCGCGCGCCTTCTGACCGCCGAAGGTCTCGCCGGTCATGATGTAATAGAGCGAGTCGCGGTGGTTCATCACTTCTGCGACGGCGCGCGTGACATTGCCACCCGGCAGAATGCCCCAGTTGATTTCCGAAAGGCCGAAGGTTGCCTCATCAGCAGCAATTGCGAGATCGCAGGAAACGAGTGGCGTGAAGGCGCCGCCGAAGCACCAGCCGTTGACCATGGCGATGGTCGGCTTTTCGAAATACATCAGGCGGTTCCACCAGCCACCGGACTGACGGCGGCTCTTCAGAACGGCCGCACGGCCCTTGCCGTCGTTCTCGCGGAAATACTCCTTCAAGTCCATGCCAGCCGACCAGGACT
This sequence comes from Agrobacterium sp. MA01, assembly GCF_009650195.1. Lineage (NCBI taxonomy): Bacteria > Pseudomonadati > Pseudomonadota > Alphaproteobacteria > Hyphomicrobiales > Rhizobiaceae > Agrobacterium > Agrobacterium sp. MA01. Next base: position 261,521 of record NZ_CP045854.1, on the reverse strand, counting down.
GGCCAGCGCCACGCAGAACGAGGACGCCGCAGCGATCATCGGCTTCCAATTCGTCCAGCACTTCCAGCATGCGGATGTTGAGCTTCGGACTCATTGCATTGCGCTTTTCCGGACGGTTCAGCGTGACGAAGGCGATGCCGTTGTCGAATTCGACCAGAACCGGATCTGGCGTGGTGTTTGTCTCAGTCATGGTGGCTCCTTGAGGCTTTTCGTGGGGGCTCACGCCCGGTCGAAGGTGTTCAGCTGTTGGCATGGGCCTGGCGCAGAATGTGCTTCTGCGCCTTTCCGGATGCCGTTCGCGGGATATGGTCGAGGAATACGATGCGTGCGGGACGCTTGTAGGATGCCAGACGATCGGCACAATGGGCGAGGATTTCGTCGGCAGAGGGCAAGTCTGCCTGGGCAACGATAAAGGCGACGCCGCATTCACCCCATTTCGGATCGGGCAGCCCGAGCACGGCAACATCCCTTACCTTGGGATGCGCGCCGATGACGGCCTCTATCTCCGCCGGGAAGACGTTCTCCCCGCCGGAAATATACATGTCCTTGAGCCTGTCCGGGACGGAGATGACGCCGCCTTCGGCACGTCGACCAAGATCCCCGGTGCGATACCACTCGCCGACGAAGGCCCGGGCGGTCTCGCCCGGATTGTTCCAGTAGCCCGGCGTCACTGAGGGACCCTTCACCCAGATTTCTCCGACGTCGCCATCCGGCACGTCCTGACCGTCATCGCCGACCAGCCGGACGGCGAGAAGTGGTGCGGGATAGCCGACGCTGCCAGGATGCCGCGCGACCGCATCACGATCCAGCGGCATGTGAATGGTCGTGCCGGCTTCGCTCATGCCATAGCCGTTGACGAGCGGAATGCCGTCTTGGAGGAAGGTTTCGATCAGCGCCGGCGACAGTGGCGCCCCGCCGATGAAGATCGCCTGCAGTGCTTTCAGAGCCGTCGGGTCCCAGGCGGAAGAGTTTCTAAGGGCCGCGGCCATCTGCGGGACGGCGAAATAGTGGGTGATGCCCAGCGCCGGATCTCCGAGGACGGAAAGGGTGCGGTCGGGCATGAAGCGATCGGAGATGACCAGGCGTCCGCCCATCATCAGTGTCGTGCGGCCGATCGCAACCAGACCGATGGTGTGGAAAAACGGCAGGTCACAGAGCGTGACGGAGTGGCTGGTGACTTCACCGACCAGCGAAAAGTTGACGGCAGAGGCAAAGGCATTGCGGCGTGTGATGACCACACCCTTGGGGCTCCCTGTCGTCCCCGAGGTGTAGAGCATGATGCAGGGTGCATCCGCATCGACCGCGGCTGGCTCTGCCCGCGGTGAAGACGCGACCATCTCGGCCCAGCCACCGTCGCCTTCAATGGGGATGGTTCGCGGCATTGCCTCGGAGATCTCCGCGAGGACCGACGCGAACTCTGGATCATGCAGCAGCAGCGAGGGTTCACAATCGGCGATGATCTGTCCGAGTTCGGCCGCTCCGAGACGCCAGTTCAAGGGTACGAAGACCAGACCAGCGCGCTGACACGCCAGGCAGACGGTGATTTGCTCGATGGAGTTGCGTCCCAAAAAGGCGATGCGCTGCATGACCGGATTATCACCAACGATCTCCAGAAGCCGGTAGGCCGCGCGGGCCACGGCCAGATCCAATGCCCCATAATTCAGGGTTCGGCCGGTCGCCACTTCGTAGACCGCCGGCCGTTCTGGCGTCACCTGGGCTCGGTAGATGACGGGATCGTCCGTCTCAAGACCGACGGCTCCCCTGACTGCCAAAACAGACTTGATTTCAGGCTGCATGTTTGTCCTCCTCATCGCCACCCCTCAGGGGCCTCCTTGGCGAATTGTATGTTAAACATACTAATTGACCTCCAAGTGTTTGACAAGCGGCAATTTGACTGTTGCAGTCGAAAGTGATCATGAATGATTCCGTAAGTTCGATGCCGCATGATTGGAAGAGGAGCCATGACTCGACACAATGACCTGAAGCCCGCGAACGACGACGATGTCTTCGAAGTGGGCTCGCCATTACGCACAGGCCGCCTCGACGACATTCTCGGCTTTCACCTCAGGATGGCGAATGTCGCCATCTATCAGGACTACACGGCCGCCATGGGCGACATCGGGCTGACGCAGAAGCAGTTTGCCGTCCTCGAACTGATCGCCGCAAATCCGAGGGTGAGCCAGATCGACATCGCCAACCAGCTCAGCATGGACAGGGCAACGATGATGGCGCTGGTGAACCGTCTGGAAAGCCGCAATCTTCTGGAACGGCAACCATCCCCCATCGATCGGCGACGCCAGGAGCTGCTGTTGACCGAGGCGGGGGCCGAGATCCTGAAACAGGCCCGCAACATCCAGAAACAGCATGAACTGCGCTTCACCGCGCGATTTACGCCCGAGGAACTGCAAGCATTCATCGAAGGGCTGAAGCGTGTCTATGCGGATATCATGCCACGCAACAGCCAGACCGACTGACCGTTGTCGACATGCTTGCGAAAGAAAAACGGCCGCCCGGAAGGCGGCCGTTTCATTTCCATGATCAGAAGGGATAGTGCTGGTTCGGATCTTCGATCGTGATCCAGCGCAGCTCCGTAAACTCGGAGATCGCGGCCTTGCCGCCGAAGCGACCATAGCCACTGCCCTTAACGCCGCCGAAAGGCATCTGCGGCTCATCGAAGACCGTGGGGCCATTGATGTGGCAAATGCCGGACTCGATGCGCGCGGCGACAGCGAGCGCGCGGCGGATGTCGCGGCTGAAGACGGCGCCGGAGAGACCATACTCGGTATCGTTGGCAACGCGGATCGCTTCTTCCTCATCCTTCACGCGCATGATCGGCTTGACCGGGCCGAAGCTTTCTTCCTGATACATCCGCATGTCCGAGGTGACATTGTCGAGCAGAGTTGCTTCGACGACGCTGCCTTCGCGCTTGCCACCGGCAACGAGCTTTGCACCCTTGGAAACGGCGTCGGCGATCAGCTCATCCATCTTCTTTGCAGATTCGAGGCTGATGAGCGAGCCGAGCACGACGTGGCCCTTCGGATCGCCGGCCGGCAGCTTCGATGCCTTGGCGGCGAGCTTTGCGACGAACTCGTCGGCGATTTTTTCATCGACGATGATACGCTCGGTCGACATGCAGATCTGGCCCATATTGGCGAAGGCGCCAAAGGCGGCGGCGTTCACGGCCGCGTCAATGTCGGCATCATCGAGGATGACGAGCGGCGCCTTGCCGCCGAGCTCCAGAAGGGCCGGCTTCAGATGACGGCCGCACAGTTCGCCGATGATCTTGCCGACCTTGGTGGAGCCGGTGAAATTGACGCGCTTGACTGCCGGGTTGGTGATCAGGGCTTCGACGATCTGGGCTGCATCCTCGGGCGCATTGGTGATGACGCTGATGGCACCAGTCGGAAGGCCGGCTTCAACGAGGCACTGAGCGATCAGACGATGGGTACCAGGGCACTGCTCCGATGCCTTCAGGATCACGGTGTTGCCGCAGGCGAGCGGCATGGCGACCGCACGGGTGCCGAGGATGATCGGCGCATTCCACGGCGCGATGCCAAGGCAAACGCCGACGGCCTGGCGCATGCCCATGGAGAGCGAACCCGGCTTGTTGGACGGGATGACTTCGCCCGAGATCTGGGTGGTCATGGAAGCGGCTTCGCGCAACATGCTTGCAGCAACCATGACGTTGAAGGCGCCCCAATGGCCGGTGGCTCCGGTTTCGGCGACCACGAGTTCGGAGAACTCGGCGGTCTTCGATTCCATGATGTCAGCAGCCTTGAGCAGGATCTTGCGGCGCTCACCGGGGCCGGTCTTCGACCAGGCCGGGAAGGCTGCTGCAGCTGCGTCTACGGCTGCGTTGGCATCCTCGAGGCTTGCGGCCGAGGCCGTGGTCGCCACTTCCTGCGTAAAAGGATTGATGCGGGTAAAAGTGCGTCCGCCCGCGGCCGCCTTTTCGGCACCATTGATCAACAGCGAAACATGCATATTCATGGATCTTCCTCCTCCATTATTTTCAGGTTCAGAAATTGGTCCGTCGTTTTCTTCCGGCCCCGCCTGCTCTCTTGCGATCAGGTCTCGATCCTCCAGAGAGCAGGTTATTCCTAAACGGACCGGCAACCTCCCCGATCCGCTCTATTTTGTAAGTCTAGCAAACAATTGTTTTTTGACAAGTGGTGCCGCCTGGACGAGACGTCAATAGGGCAGCCCGACATAGTTCTCCGCCATGGCCGTGGACGCCGCTCTCGAATGGGTGAGGTAGTCGAGCTCGGCTTCCTGGATCTTCTGGCCGAAATCTCCGGTATCCGGAAAACGGTGCAGCAATGTGGTCATCGACCAGGAGAAGCGAACAGCCTTCCAGACACGCTTAAGGGCACGGGCCGAATAGGCATCGAGTGCGGCATTTGACTTTTCCTGATAGTGCTCGATAAGCCCCTCGATCAGGTAGTGCACGTCGGATGCGGCAAGGTTCAGGCCCTTGGCGCCCGTCGGCGGCACGATATGCGCGGCATCGCCGACGAGGAACATCCGCCCGAAGCGCATCGGCTCGGCGACGAAGGAACGCAGCGGCGCGATCGACTTTTCGAAGCTCGACCCCGTCACCATGGCCTCAGCGTGGTGGGCCGGCAGGCGACGGCGCAGCTCGTCCCAGAAGCGATCGTCGGACCACATCTCGACCTTGTCGTCGAGCGAGCACTGAACATAGTAGCGGCTGCGGGTTTCGGAGCGCATCGAGCACAGCGCAAAACCGCGCGGGTGGTTGGCATAAATGAGTTCATGGTTGACCGGCGGCACGTCGGCGAGGATCCCCAGCCAGCCGAAGGGATAGATCTTCTCGAAGGTCTTGATCGCGCCTTCGGGCACTGCCTTGCGGCTGGCGCCATGGAAGCCGTCACATCCGGCGATGAAGTCGCAATCGATGCGCTGCGTGACACCATCCTTCTCGAAGGTGACATGCGGCTGGTCGCCGTCGAAACCGGAGGGAACGACATTCGTGGCATCATAGATCACCACACCGCCGTCGCGCTCGCGGCGCTCGATGAGATCGCGCGTCAGCTCCGTCTGGCCGTAGACCATGACCTGCTTGCCACCGGTCAGATCGAAGAGATCGATACGATGGTCGCGGCCATCGAACGTGAGGGAGAAACCGTCATGCGGAAGACCTTCCCGATGCAGGCGCTCGCCGACGCCGGCGCGATCCACGAGGCCGACAGTTCCTTCTTCGAGCACCCCGGCCCGCACGCGAGACAGAATGTGGTCCTTGCCGACGCGGTCGACGATCACATTGTCGATGCCTGCATTGGTGAGAAGCTGCCCGAGCAAGAGGCCGGACGGGCCCGATCCAATGATGACGACTTTGGTTCGCATGTTTCCTCCCACGATGCAGCCATTTGTCTTTCGACAAGTTTTGACGGCGAGCGCGGCCGTCAACAATGGACGCATCGCGTCTTTTGTTGCACAAATCGAACATGACGAAACGCAAGCAGCCAATGCGGACCTCGATCCCGACTTACGAGCTTTATGGCGAGGACGATCCCGCGGGTTCGCGATTCTGGGTGCATTGCGAGACAATTCCGGCCCGAAGTGCACTGCATCACTGGGAAATCGGGCTGCACAGACACGAACGCTATTTCCAAATCCTGCTCGTGACAGGCGGCTCCGGCGATGCGGTCTTCGAAGGAGAGATTGCCCGTTTCGAACCGGTCTCGATCGTCACCGTTCCGCCCGCTATCGGGCACGGGTTCCGCTTTTCACCAGAGATCGACGGCTACGTCTTTACCTTTCTTGCCAGTCGCTTGCCGGTCCGACCGGGTGAGCCGAGCGCGCTCGGGCAGTTCCTGTCGACACCAAGCGTGACCCGCCTTGCCCCGCAGGATCCGGAGGGGCAGTTGATTCTCTCCCACCTGCTCAGGGTCGCGAGCGAATGGCAGGGGCGGCTTACGGGGCGCACCGTGCTGATGGAGACGGGGCTCGCCGCGGCTCTGGCGCTTGCAGCCCGTCTCGCTGCCCAGGGTGAAACCGAGAAAGAGGCGACCGATGAGAACGATCGCAGGCTTGAGGCCTTCTCGTCATTGCTGCACCGGGAGGTTCGCAACCATCGTCCGGCATCGTTCTACGCCCATGCGCTGGGGATAACGGCGACCCATCTGAACCGTGTGCTCAAGACGAAGACAGGCCTTGGTACGCAGGAGCTGGTGGCGAGACGCCTGATCGAGGAAGCACAACGCGAGCTGCTGTTCACGCCCGGCAGCATCAAGGAAGTCTCGTTCCGCCTCGGCTTTTCCGATCCGGCCTATTTCTCCCGCTTCTTCAGTCGCCAGACCGGGATGACACCGGCCAGCTGGCGCGCTCAGGAACAGATCCGCCTGGGATCTCGGGCGGAAGATGCAGAAACAGTCAAGGCTGGCTGAACAGATCGATCAGAACCGGCCGCATCTCGTTCATCGGCCACTCGCGGGTCTGCGTCTCCGGGCGCATGCCGGGGAGGAACCCTTCCCGCTCAAAGCGGGCGACGAGGTCCCGATCCGCCGATACGACATGGATCGGGACGGCGCGCGAAGCATTGGGGCCGGTGATTATGGCCGCAGGCTGATGGTCTCCGAGGATGACGAAGACGGTATCCTCGCCAAAGCGTGACATGTAACTGCCGAGAGTTTCGAGGGAATAGTCGATCGTCTGGATATATTGCGCGCGCACACGCTCCGGGTCGGCCCAGACGACCCGAGGCGGGTCGCCGCTTTCCGCCTGTGCGTTGAAGATCGAGCCGTCGCCGACGGCGTCCCAGTCGATGAGGCTGGCAACGGGTGTCCACGGCGCATGGCTGGAGATCAGCGCCACTTCCGCCATCACGCGTTCGCCCGCAGCCCGTGCAGGGGCGCGACCCAGGCGCTCGAAGGCTGACAGGGTATACTGATCCGGCATCGTGACCCAGTTGAAGGGCTTGCCCTGGTAATCGAGGTCGGCTGCCGCCAGGATCTGGCGATATCCGTAATATGCGGCTTCAGGCCACTCCATCGTAATGGCAGGCATGGCCGCGATGCTCTTCCATCCGGCTTCGGCAAACAGCCTGTTGAGGCTCGGTTGCTGGCTGATCATCAAGCGGTCGTAGCGCGCCTGGCTGTCGACCCAGAGGCCGGAGAGGAGCGTTCCGTGCGCCAGCCAGCTGAGACCGCCAACGGTCGGAGCGGTGACCCAGGCACTGGCGGAAACGAGACCGGCTCGCTCAATCTCGGCTTGGACGCTTGCGAGGCGTGGTCGGGTGATCGACGCATATCGAGGATCCTCCAGCGCCGAGCGGCCATAGGATTCAACGAAGATAAGCACGAAGTCCTTGTCCTTGACGCGTCCGAAGAGCCCGGCGCCGTTGCGGGGGCCCTCTCCCCGCGACAGAGCGGTTTCAAAGACATGCATGTCCTGAACAGAGCGGATGACAAGCGTCAGTCGCTTGTTGAGGTAAGAGGGCATGCGCGCTTCGACCCGGGGCGCGTCCAAAACAATCGCAATCCCGCCGAGAAGGGTGATCGCCACCAGCGACAGAACAAGCCATGAGCGCACGGGGCGCCCGATTTCCGTTAATCGGCGTGCCGCCCACAGAAACAGCATCAGTATGGCGGACAAGCCCAGAAGCGCGGCCGCGACAGCAGCAAAGGCTGCCAATGTGCCGACGGTCCCTGAAAACAGATTCCAGCCATCGGCCAGCATCTTGATATCGAGATAGGGATTGAACGGGCGCTGAAAGGCAGCCTGGGTGCCGATGTCGGCCATCTTCAGGAACAGGATCAGAAGCAGGACCAGTCCGCACAGAAGCCCGATCGGCCGACGTAGACTGCGCGGGACCGCGAGCAAGAGCAGCATCATCAATGCCCATTCGAGCGGCAGACGGGTAAAAGCATTGAGGGCGACAGCATCGGGGTGGTCCGGCAAGGTGAAAGCAAACCAGGCGATCACTGTCACCACGAGGGCGCCGATATAGGGCTTAAGCGTGTCGGCTGACTTCATGATCCAGTCACTCCGCTACCGAGAAGGGCAGATCGATTGCACGCGGGAGGATTTGCCGTCATGAAGGTCCGCTGCCTCTCTTTCCGCGTATAGGATAGCAAACGACCACTCACCCCCGACGAAAGCCCCGCCGCTTGCCCATTCTGCGTCTCCTTGCTCCCGTCGCGTTGATCGCGCTCCTGGCATTTCTCCTGTCCAGAACGGATCTGACCGCGCTGGGCGCCGCCTTCTCGCAGATCTCCGTTACGCATGTCATCGCCGGTCTTGCCCTGGTGCAGGTGCAGATCATCGTGTCGGCGCTGCGCTGGCGCTTTACCGCGAGCCGTCTCGGCGAACCGTTCCCGGCGAGCGTCGCGATCAGCGAGTACTACGTGGCGAGCCTTCTCAACCAAAGCCTTCCCGGCGGCGTCGCCGGTGATGCCGTGCGCGCCTACCGCATGCGCAATGCCGGCGCCGGCGGCTGGAAAGGACCAGCCAAGGCCGTGATCTTCGAGCGGCTTTCCGGCCAGGCTGCGTTTTTCGTTCTGGCGCTTTCCGGCCTGTTCGCCTGGCCGCTGGTCCTCGGAGGCGAGGATGCCGGACGTCAGGCCTTGCTGCTGGTGCTCTGCTTCTTCCTGTTTGCCGCCGCAGTCTGCGCGGGCCTGATCATCGTGAAGCGTCGGTACAAAGGGTTCAGCCATATCGGCGATGACCTGTTGCGCGTCTTCATCCGCCGTGGCGCGCTGCCTGTTCAGGCGGGGCTCAGCCTTGTGATCGTCGGCAGTTACGTCGCGACCTTCTTTCTTGCGAGCCATGCTGTTGGCGCGCCCCTCCCCGGCATTGCGGCATTCACGATCATTCCGCTCTGCCTGATCGCGATGCTGATCCCCGCTGGTTTCGGAGGCTGGGGTACGCGGGAAGCCGCCGCGATGGCGCTCTGGCCACTGCTTGGCGCCACCGAGAGCCAGGGATTGGCTGCGAGCGTCGTTTATGGAGCTCTCTCTCTTGCCGGCGCCCTGCCGGGTCTCGCGATCCTCTCGCTCGAGGCCATCCGCGGAAAGCCGCGTCGCGCCTGAACGCATCGTCATCGGCTCTCTATCCGGGCGTAAACGTCGCCGGATTGCGCTTCGGGAGGCATTTGCGACAGCTCGACCAGCAGCTCGTCTGCCGATTTCCACCGGTCCGACACGAACCGATGCTGCTCTCCGACGACCCGGTTGAAGCGATAACTGCCGATGCCCATCAGACGATCGATCGCGTTGGACGCAACGGAGGGCATGGCCGGAATGTATTCGAAGGCGATCAGGGGCATCGGCTTTGAAAGGCCGTAGAGAATTTCCGCCTCCGCGCCCTCGACGTCTATCTTGCAAAAGGCAGGCATACCGTATTTCGCGACGAGATGATCGAGCGTCACCATCGGCACCGTGACCTTGCGGTCCCAGACGACCTGCGAAAACCCCTTGCTTTGCTTCACCGTCTCGACGAAGCGGCTGGAGATGCTTGTGACCGTCGGATGGCGGCTCGAGATCAGCAAATCGATCTGCCCGGCGGTCCGACCGACGGCCACCCGTTCGAAGCCGGTCAACGCGCCTGCAAAACGGTTTTCGATGAAGTCTGCGAAAGCTGGCTGGGGTTCGACCGCCACGACTTTCGCTCCGAGCTTCAACAGGGTGCTGCTGCGGCTGCCGACATGGGCGCCGATGTCGAAGACGAGATCACCCGGCTTGACGATCGACGCATAGAATTGCCGCAGCGCCGATCTGCGCCAGGGCTGGCCGTAGTAGACGACGAGCGAGCGGGCGAGCCCGAATGATGTCGAGAGACGCTCGCTGAGACTGGTCATGACGTGACGGGCCGACGCAGCAGGTAGATCACGTCCACCGTAAACGAATAGGCGAGCGCCAGAAGCGCGACCGCTGCGATGGCGGTAGAATAGGGAACGGTCACGAAGGGGATCAGGATCAGGCAGAGTGCCGAAATCTGGATCACGCAGACAAGCTTGCGTCGGAACGAGGGGAAGAGCTCGCCGTTCAGCTTCGGCAACACCCAGCCTGCGGCCACGAAACCGTAGCGCATCAGGCCGATCAGCAATACCCAGAGACCCGCCTTTTCCAAGAAGGCTGCGGCGACGGACAGGACCAGGATCAGCACTGCATCGACTTCCATATCGAAGCGGGCACCGAAGGACGATTCATGTCCGTAGCTGCGCGCGAGATAACCATCGACGCCGTCGAGCGCCAAGGCGATGAGAACCACACCGGCAAGTGTCCAGAGTGCCGTATCGGTCGCAGCGAGACTGTCGAAGCACAGCACGGTCGCGCCAGTCAGGCTAACGAGACAAGCGCGAAAGGCGGTGACGAGATTGGCCGGGCCGAACTTGCGATGGGGGTGATCGGGCAGAGCATAGACCACCAGCGCAAACATCAGCGCGAGCGACAGAATGACCGAGGCCACGAAATCCCAGCCGAGCGGGAGGTGAAAGGAGACGATCACCGCGACGACCGATGTGCCGACAAGCAGGCCTGAGAGGCCCGCCAGTGTGTTCATCAGCAGTCCACGACGCTGTCGCAGCATCGCGACCCAGTCGAGCTGGGCATCTGCCCATGGCCGACCGAAACCATCGCCGCCAAGCCGTTCAGGCTCGCTTGCCATCTTGCAATCCTCCCTGCCCGCCTGGAGCTTATTCTGCCGCGACCAGAGTTTCCAGATCGAGCATGTGGCCGGCGCGCAAGGTCTTGGTGCGCAGATAGTTTTCGTTTTCCGCCGTGACCCGACCGGTGACCGACGCCCGTGCCTCGACTTCGATGCCGCCCAGCTTGAGGCCGGCGATCTTGGTCGGGTTGTTGGTGTAGACCGCCACCTTCGCGATCTCGAGATGCCGGAGCATGGCAACGGCTGCTTCATAACGGCGATGATCTTCGGCGAGCCCGAGCTCGGCATCCGCATCGATCGTGTCGAGGCCGAGATGCTGATAGCCATAAGCACGCATCTTGGCGCCGATGCCCGTGCCGCGCCCTTCCTGGTCGAGATAGAGCAGCACGCCGCCGCCCGCCTGCTTGAGCAGGGCAAAACCATTGCGCAGCTGGTCACCGCAATCGCATTTCAGGGAGCCGCAGAGGTCTCCGGTAAGGCAGGACGAGTGAATGCGGATCGGCACGGTCTTCGTGACATCCGGCTTACCGACGATGATGGCGACCTGATCCTTCTGAGCCAGGCCACCGCGGAAGACGACGAAGTCGGCATCACCAAGATCCTTCAACGGAACGCGGGTGCGAACGACTTGGTCGAAGCGCTGACGGGCGGCATCAGCGCCTTTCAAACGGCTGGAGGCGATCTCGCAGCAACCGCCGAACCGATCTGTCATGGTCGTGACATCCGCCAGCACCATGGCCGGCAGCAACAGCGCCAGGCGGGCCAGTTCTGTCGTCTGTGTCGCCAGTGCATCCGCCGGCTGCCACAATGCAGGCTTTTCCGCACCAAGTGTGTAAGCAAGCCGTGAGGCATCATCGAAAGACAGACCGGCCAGCGGCGTGATCACGTCCTGTTCGGCTCCGATCCCCAAACGACCGGCCCGCGGCGCGGTCAACAGGAGGCTGTGCCGGTTCTCGGTGACGGCTGCGAATTGATCGAAAAGCGAGGGCGCTACACAGTCGAGCGCCAGGACAGCAAGCTTTCGTTCTCCCTCCGTTACGATCACGGGTCGGCCATAGCGCAGCTCGGCTACGGCGCGTTCTACTTCGATCTCGGCGGTCGAGAATTGGAAAGCGGACTGGCTGGACTTGGACATGAGGCGTACTCTCCCTATCAGTGGCAACCATTACGCCGAAGTTTCAGCGATGGTTTGCGCATCCGCCATAAATTTATTTTGATGGCGGCTAAGGAACAAAATGTCTTCTTCGGCAATACGTTCCATTGGTGCGCATATTTAGGGTGGGGGATCTGCAGTTTGAAGCTCGAGGTGAATGAACAATCCGTATCTGCCGGAAAGACGGCGGCTGCGCTGTGGTTCGAGGCAAAGGAAATCTGCCGGCTCCGGCATGAGCCGCTTGGCATGCCTGCTGGAAACGAAGTGCTCGTGCGAACACTCTACAGCGGGATCAGCCGCGGGACAGAGTCCCTGATCTTTCAAGGCGCGGTTCCTCAAAGCGAATTTGAACGCATGCGCGGACCGCATATGGAAGGCGAGTTCCCCTTTCCGGTCAAATATGGCTATGCGGCCGTCGGTGAAATCGTCGATGGTCCCCGTGAACTCATCGGACGCAATGTCTTTGCCCTTCATCCTCATCAGGATCGCTTCATCCTCCCGTCAGACCAAGTAACCCTGTTACCGGAGACGCTGCCGCCGCGACGGGCGGTGCTTGCCGCCAATATGGAAACAGCGCTCAACATTATCTGGGATGCAGGCGTGCAGCCGGGCGACCGCGTCGCCGTCTTCGGCGCCGGCGTTGTCGGGACGCTCGTCGCCTATATCGCCTCGCGGATTGCAGGCACGGAAACTGTCTTGATCGACAAGGATCCGTCGCGCCGTAATCTGGCTTCCGATCTGGACCTCACGTTTGCCGAGCCCGACATGATCGACGGGGAATTCGACATCTTGATCAACGCCAGCGCAGCCGCGGTCGCGCTCGAAAACGCCATCGCCCATGCGGGCTTTGAAGCGAGAATTGTCGAAGCCAGCTGGTATGGCGACCGCATGGTCAGCATTCCCCTGGGCGGTGCGTTTCATTCTCGACGCCTGTCCCTCGTCAGTTCGCAAGTCGGCGGAATTCCTTCGTCACGCCGGGCTCGCTGGACCTATCACCGGCGAATGAGCAAGGCGCTGGAACTGCTCCTGGATCCGCGTCTCGAGCGCCTTATCTCCGGTGAGACCGCTTTTTCTGAACTGCCAGACGCCTACGCTCGTATCCTCTCCACACAGGACACCCTGTGCCATCGCATCCGCTACTGACGAAAGAGATCTCATGTTCGCTGTTGAAGTCCGAGACCATATCATGATCGCCCACAGCCTGCCGCGTCCGGTCTTCGGGCCTGCACAGGGGATGCATGGCGCAACCTTTGTCGTCGATGCGGCCTTTTTCACCAAGGACGTGGACGAGGATGGCCTCGCCGTCGATATCGGTGCTGCGACAACCGTTCTGTCCGAGGTCTTGAAGCCGCTGAACTATCAGAACCTGGACGAGCTTGCGGTCTTCAAAGGCAAGATCAGCACGACGGAAGTCATTGCAAAACACATCTTTGACCAACTGGCGCAGGCCGTGTCCGACAAGCGTCTTGGCCCCGGCAGCCATCGGATCTGCCGCCTGAAGGTCATGCTGCACGAATCCCATGCGGCCCGTGGCTGGTACGAGGCCGATCTTTGAACCCTTCCCTCGTGTTCGCCTATCCGGGCGACCTGGCTCTGAAGACCGGCGGTTATGGCTACGACCGCCGAGTTATCGATGGACTTCGCGAATGCGGCTGGCAGGTCAGGCTTCTGCCGCTTGGCGACGGGTTTCCGGTTCCCACCGCAGACACGCTGGACCGGGCGGAAGCAGCCCTGTCGACACTGCCGGACGGGACGCTCGTTATGATCGACGGGCTCGCCTTCGGCGTCCTCGACGCCTGGGCAAGAGACCATGTCGAACGGCTTCGGATCATTGCTCTTGTTCATCATCCGCTCGCCCTCGAAACAGGGTTGTCGGACGAAGAGCAGCATCGCTTCCGACAGAGCGAACAGAGGGCGCTGGCGACAGCCCGGCATGTGATCGTGACCTCGCCGATGACGGCACGTGAACTTGCATCCAATTATGGCGTCGCGTCTTCCCGCATTACGGTCGCCCTGCCCGGGATCGACAAGAGCGATACAAGGCGCGTCGTCAATGCGGCCCCGCAGATCCTGTCGGTCGGCACACTCACCCGGCGCAAGGGTCATGACGTGCTGCTGAGGGCTCTCAAATCGGTCGAGGATCTCGACTGGCAGGCCGTGATCATTGGAAGCAAGAGCCTCGATCCTTCGACGAGCGAAGCGCTGGCGCGACAGGTGGAAGCGCTGGGCCTGGAAGCGCGCGTTCAGTTACTCGGCGAGGTGGACGACCCGCGGGTGAACTTCGCCTCGGCGGACATGTTTGCACTGGCGAGCCGATACGAAGGCTATGGGATGGTGTTTGCCGAAGCTCTGTCTCACGGGCTTCCGATCGTGGCGTGCCATGCCGGAGCGGTTCCAGACGTCGTTCCTGCTGACGCGGGGATTTTGGTGCCGGTCGATGACGCACCGGCTTTCGGAGAGGCGCTCCGTCGTCTGCTGCAAAGCCCGCAGGAGCGCGAGACGCGGTCTGCGGCGGCCCTTCAAGCCGGCAGCCTCTTGCCAACATGGGCAGACACGGCAGCAATCATCTCCAACACATTGGATGGAATTTCATGAGTGGCTTCAACAAGGACTGGCTGGCACTGCGCGAACCTGTCGATATGAGGGCGCGGGCGAAGCCGCTGGTCGAGCAATTGTCGCAGCATCTCGGCGGTATCGAACGCCCCAACATACTCGATATCGGCTGCGGCACCGGCTCGACCTGGCGGAGCCTGGCACATCGCTTCCCGGCCCATGCGAAATGGCAGTTGCTCGACTACGACCCGCTGCTGCTGGCGGAGGCCGAACGCCGTATCGGGGATCAACAGGATGTCTATTTTCGCCAGTTCGATCTGAACAAGATCGATACGCTGCCGCTCACCGAGGTGAGCGTGGTGACGGCATCGGCTCTCTTCGATCTCTGCTCGGCAGACTTCTGCGATCACTTTGCCGAGACTCTCGCTGTGAGCAAAACGGGGCTCTATGCTGCGCTGAACTATGACGGCGTCATGGAATGGTCGGTTGCCCATCCGCTCGACGAACAGGTCGCTCACGACTTCAATCAGCACCAGCATTTCGACAAAGGCTTTGGGCCAGCACTCGGCCCACATGCGACTGCGCATCTGAAGCAAGCTTTCGAGCGTTTGGGCTATGCGGTCTCGGTCGCCACGAGCCCCTGGGTGATGGGCCCTGATGACGGTGACCTGCAGGCCGCTTTTCTCGAGGGGCTCGAACAGCCGCTTTCGGAGATCGGTACTCTCACTGACGTCCAAATCAGGGACTGGCTGGATTTCAGGCTCGCGAAGATCGCAGAGACCGGAAGCTCATGCGTGGTCGGCCACTCGGATATCCTCGCGCTCCCCCGACATTGAAACGGCTGGGTTTTTCAGATCACAATCGAACAGGATGTCGCTGCCCAAGGTATAGACCTTGGCAGCCGGACGATGGGCGCTTGAAAGCTTGTCGATCGGCGGCAGCGCAATGCCGGCAGGTCCCGAGCCAATGATCAGCGGGGCAATCGCGACGTGCAGGCGATCGACGAGATCGGCTTCGATGAAGCGGGCAATCGTGCGTGCGCCTCCCTCGACGAGGATGCGACGCAAGCCGCGGTCCGCGAGTGCATCCAGGATGTCCTGAGGATCAAGGCCGCCCTCGCCCCTGCGAACTTTGATGACGTCGGCTCCATGGGATTTGACCGGTGCATCATGCCCCTGCACGAGAATGACTGGTGCGCCGCCGTCGCGAAACAGGCGTTCCTCGCCGGTCAGTTCCGCGCGACAATCAATCACGACGCGGACGGGATTGGGGCCCTTCACTGCCCTGACGGAAAGTCTCGGGTCGTCGCATTTGACGGTGCCGACACCGACGACCACGGCTTCCACGAGCGCGCGACAGCGATGAAGATGGGCGATGCCGTCGCTTCCGGAAATGTCGCGTGCGTCACCTGATGGCGTGGCCACGCGGCCATCGAGCGACTGGCCGACCTGCGCCAGAACAAAGCCGCGCTCTGCGGCGGCAATCGGTGCGTACAGGGCCATGACGGGATCGCCTTCGTCTGCACCGGTCTGGCTTGCGCTGCCGCGCATGGCAAGAAGGCGCGCCCAAAGCTGGTCCGTCATTTCGATCTTACGCATCGAGGTCCTGTCCCGGAGAGTTTTACAAAATGCGATAAAGCGTACCGTCGCGGCGGATCACGTGATGGAAGACCACCGCCGAAATATGCAACGCAAAGAGAGCCAAAATGATCCACGCGCTCCAGGCATGGATTGCCGAAAGGGTGGACGCTATTTCCGGTGACTTGCCGATCGGGCTCCAGACGGTGAAGAGACCAAACCATTTGAGCGGAAAGCCATGGGCATTGGTTGCCAGAAACCCGGAAACCGGCATGACGATCAAGAAGACATAGAGAAGCCCGTGCACCACGTGGGCGGCTGCCTTTTCCAATCGCGGTGCCTCGACCAGAGGCGCCTCGCTTGTCAGCCTTGCGCCGATCCGCACCAGCATCAGCCACAGGACCATGAAGCCCAGGCTTTCATGGATCAGATAGAAATCGAGTTTCACGTCGTCCTTCACGAACCCAATCATCTGGCCAAGCGGCCAGGTCATGAGGACAAGGACTGCAATCAGCCAATGGAGGATGCGCAGCGTGCCTGCATAGCGTTGGCCCGCATCCATCGATTGTGCGCCGTTCATTACACTTTGCTCCGATCCCAGACCATTCGCGCGCCAGACCTCCTCGTCTACCGCCCATCAGTCATCCGCCATCAGGATGTGACGGTTTGACAACAATGTAAACGGAAGATCAGGGCTCGTAGATCATGTCACGCTGTGGTGATCAGAGCGTCGGAGGCGCTTTCTGGAAGAATACATAGGAGCCCTTGGCGACCTTGAAGATATCGCAATTGCGCCGGACCTTGCGATCGTCTTCCAGCCGGAAGACACCGAGCGAGCCTGAGAAACCATCCGGCGACATGAGCCGCTCGGGCCCGAAGGCCAGCTCCCGGAAACGGCCAGCGAGGCCGATGGCCATCGCCATGGCGTCGAAGCCATAGCCGGCCTGGGCAGAGGCCGGCATTCCATAACTCGCCATGTATCGGCTACCGATCCTTGCCTGGACGTTCTGGTCGTAGCGACAGACGATGCTGCCGGTCAGCTTGGGCTCGTTGAGATCCTGCGCCGTCAGAACGGCACTCGCAACGATCCTGCGGCCCGGCCGCGGCGGCTTGGCGGCATCCGCCTTCTTCAACACCTCGCCCGGCGACTTGATGCCGGGCATCAACACCACCATGTCGGCCTTGCTCCACGAGTTCAGAGCCTTTGCAGGCAGCGTGCCGCCGCTCAGCTCGACAATCGGCTCAACCTTGCCGCCAAAGGCCTTGATCTGGCTGGCGATCCGATCGGCCTGAGCTTTTTCCGCCGGAGAGGAGGCGAGGATCACCGCATGGGTCGCCCCTTCGGCCATTGCGAAGGACG
This sequence comes from Agrobacterium sp. MA01, assembly GCF_009650195.1. Lineage (NCBI taxonomy): Bacteria > Pseudomonadati > Pseudomonadota > Alphaproteobacteria > Hyphomicrobiales > Rhizobiaceae > Agrobacterium > Agrobacterium sp. MA01. The sequence continues at coordinate 244,252 of NZ_CP045854.1, read as the reverse complement.
CGCTTTCTATCAGGCTGTCGGCAGGGCTGGATACGAAGGGATAGACATTTTCAGGCAGGACCGCCTCGTTTGTCTGGAATGCAACCATGGGGACCTGAAGTCCGCCCAGGCCACGTTGGATCGCTTCAAACTCCGCACCACGGGCGGTGGTGACAATGAAGGATACCTGCTGGCGCGCCAGGGTCCTTGCCGCGGCCTCGATCGCCTCCGGCTTTTCCGTCGTCTCAAGCATGGTGAGTTTCACGACGTCGGAACCGAGCATGTTGACGGCCAGAGCGGCGCCGTCCCGGTATTCGCTATCGGCCTGGCGGCCCGGTTGATCCGCACGACGGACACCTAGATAGGCGACCTTCACCGAACCGGATCCCAGGGTCTGGTTGTAGAGACCCGTATCGTTGGCGGGGTTGACGGCCGCAGAGGCTCCGCCTTCACCAGCGTTCGGCTTGAAGTCATCGGTCTGACAAGAGGAGAGAGCGGCAAGCAGCAGAGCCGAAGCTCCGGCGCGCAGGAAGCTCCGCGTAAAGTGTTTTATTCCGACCATGATGGCGCCAAGTCTCGTTCCTGATCCGTTGGCGAACGTTAAGCATTGGCACTCGGCGAAGCAAGAGCGAAGGTGTTCCATATCTGGGCAGACTGCAGCAAAAGTAACAGCTGGGCTCGACTGCCAATACAGGAGAACGGCTTAGATTCCAGACGCCGTCAACGCCTGAGCTTCCTGCCTTCTGGCCACTTTGGTTAACAACATCTCTCAATTATCCACCAGATTTTACTTTAATATAGCGATGCACATTCAAAGTATAGAAGCCATCTATACGAACCGATAATTCAAGCATTGCGGCTATTCTTCAAGCAACAATTGGAGAATAGCGATGCTCAAGAACAACAAGAAAATTGTCGCAGTCTCGGCCCTCGTAGCGGCTACCCTAGTTTCATCGGGTTCGATGGCGGCTCCCATGCTGCCACATACGATGACTTCTTACTCAAACGTCGCCCAGACGCTCGTGCTTGGAATGAGCCCACTTGCAGGCTCGCTCGGCACAAATATCTTCGGCAAGATCGAGCAGCGCTGGTCCCAGACCACGGAACTCTTTGCCCAGTCGATCGCCACACAGGTCGTCGCGTTCGCTCCGCTGCGTACGGACCTCTCGACCGGCACCGTCGCGACAGCGCCAAAAGAAATAGCACCCAACCGGCGCAAGACACCAACCGATGATGTCTTCGACTCTGTGGCCATTCCCTTCAAGAAACTCGGGGCACTGAAGAAGGCGGCACCGACCTTTGCTGAGATCGCCAAGGGTACCGCGCTTCAGTGCGGCGGCGCCAATTGTTTCGACATGGATGCTGTGGTCCACCGGACATCGGCCGGCGGCGGCATGTCTTCGCTCCGCGACAAGCTCAACCTCGTCAATCACGAGGTGAACCGCCGCATCAAGTACCGCAAGGATATCGACAGTCACGGTCGGGTGGATCAGTGGTCCTCCCCGTCCCAGACCCTCGCTTCCGGCTACGGCGACTGCGAAGACTATGCCCTCTTGAAAATGGCGGTCCTCGAAGCACAAGGCTTTTCACTGCAGGACATGACCGTCGTCATCCTCTACGACAAAAAACGGCACTTCTATCATGCCGTTCTGTCGGTCGAGATCCAGGGAACGCACTACATCCTGGACAACATGCGGGATCAGGTTCTGGCGGACAGCCGCCTGCCCGATTACCAGCCGCTATTTTCCATTTCCAATGGCCGCGGCTTTCTGCACGGTACCCGCACAAAGGGTAAGACCATGGCCATGAAGAGCTTCGACAGCATCGCACCGGGCGAAGGCGGGGAACTCTGAGCGGATCTTCCGCTCCAGCCGTGGAGTTCGACCTCAGCCTCGGACGACGTAGCCGATGACCATCTGCTTCTGATGGTTTGGGGCCATGGCAAGGTTCATCTGGCCGGTCAGCTGCTTTCCGGCGCAGGTGGCGGTGAAGCCCGTCGTGATCATCTTGCCCTTGGATGAAAGGCTCTGCAGCGCTTCATCGACCTGCGTGTCGAGAACAAAGCGGAAGCCCGCCGACAGCTGGGCGATATTGCCCAGCACAAGCTTCTGCTTCAGCATGGTCATGAAGGGTTCGTTGAAAAACTGGATCTTCTTGTCACGTGTAAGCACGATGGCGGGCGTCGGGCAGGCCTGGATCAGCGCATTCAGATTTTCAACCGAATAAACATTTTCCATCAGCGACAGCCGACGCCACATCCAGCGAAATGCAACCACGCGCAGCATGGATGCCAGATTGCCATTCTCGCCCATCTGGCCGGCAGCCTGCTCCACCACATCGCCCAGAGATTGCCGCGAACCGTTCAGCAACCAGGCAAGGCCGTCCCAGTATACGCTTTCCAGCCTGATACCCCGGCGCGCCCCACCCTTGCCGATGATCGCGCGGAATTTCGGTTCCGCGTCATTTTCCTCGACATGCCGCATCGCGGCCGGGTTCAACTCGGCCGGTTCTGAGTAGGCGGCTTGCCGATCGGGAAGGGCCATGGCTCACCGCTCGGTCAGGGCGACGGATTGCGCCTTGTTGATCGGCTTCATGAGATAGCTCAGGATGGTCTTGCGACCGGTCATGATTTCCGCCGAGGCGACCATGCCCGGAATGATGGGATAACTCTTGCCACCGCGCATCAGCTCGGACTGGTCCGTTTTTACCTGGACCAGATAGAAGGTCTCGCCCTTGTCCTTATCGACAATACTGTCGGCGGAGATATTGGTCACCACGCCTTCCAGGCCGCCGAAGATCGAGAAGTCGTAAGCCGTGACTTTCACGATCGCCTTCTGGCCGCGCGTTACGAATGCGACGTCACGCGGCGAAATCTTGGCTTCGATTAGAAGCGTATCTGCGGTGGGGACAATGCCGGCGACCACGGTGCCGGGGTCGACATAGGCGCCGATCGTATTGACCTCGAGCGTGTTGACGATGCCATCCACCGGAGAGCGGATATCGGTGCGACTGACACGATCGGTTGCGCCGCGGATCGTTTCATCGATGACCGAGAGTTCAGCGAGGGTCTGTGCCTTTTCCGTCAAGGCCTGCTGACGAAGCTGAAGCGCCAGTTCCTCAACCTGAAGACGCGCTTCTTCTACTGCGCCGCGGAGCCGCTCGAGGCTCTCCTGATAGACTGTGATCTGGCCGCGCTGATCTGTCAGTTCGCGCTCAAGCGCAATCAGCTCGGTCTGTGCCACAAGACCCTTCTTCGCCAGCGGGCTCATCAGATCGTATTGCCGCGTCGCCTGGGTGATGTTCTGCTCGAGGCGTACGATATTGGCTTGCGCCTCGCTCAGTTCATTCTCGCGCTGACGCACGCGCTCCCGAAGCACGCCCGCCTTGTTGATGTAGGATGCCTTGTTGGCAGCGAAGAGCCGCTCCTCATTTGCACAAACCTGGCTTGCGACCGATAGAACGTCGTCCGGGCAGACGAAAGCGACGTCGTAGGAGCCCGCCTCCTCCAGCGCCAGGCGCGCAATCTTGGCGCCAAGGGCCCGCGCCCTTGCAACGGACTCGCCGAGCGACGATTCCGTCGTCGTGTTGTTGAGCTGGACGATCAGTTCACCCTTGCGCACGACCTGGCCGACCTGAACGGCGATGGTTTCGACCACGCCTGCTTCGGAGGACTGCACGATCTGTGTCTTGGAGACGGGAATGACCTTCCCTTCCCCTCTCGCGATCTCGTCGATCTCAGCGATTGCAGCCCATGCCAGAAAAAGCACGATAAGGGACGCCACGAGGAACACGATCATGCGGGCCATGAACGGAGGCGTGTCGGCAACCGGACGGCTCATGGCTTCACGCCCTTCTTATGCATGGCTTCGATAACCTGATGCTTCGGCCCGTCGGCCACCACACGGCCCTTGTCGAGGACGATCAGACGGTCGACGAGATCGAGCATGGTGAAGCGATGGGTGGCAATCAGAAGCGTGGTGTTCTTGTCGAAGGCGCTCGACAACCGGTTGATCAGATGTCGCTCGCTTGCCAGATCCATCGCCCCCGATGGCTCATCGAGGAAAACGATCTTCGGCTTGGTTAGCAGGAGACGTGCAATCGTCATGGCCTGTTTCTGGCCGCTCGACAGGTTGGAACCGCGCTCGCCGACCGGCATGTCGAAGCCACGGGGATGGCGCGAGACGAACTCTTCAACGCCCGTCATGCGGGCCACTTCGAGTAGTTCCTCGTCGGTGGCGTCCGCGCGACCGATCAGGAGGTTCTCCTTGACCGTTCCGGAGAAGAGATCCGAAGATTGACCCGCGACAGCAACAGCCGAACGCACTTCCGACATGTGATATTGGCGAATATCGACGCCATCGATCAGCACGCGCCCGTCCGTCGGGACGAAGAGGCCATCGAGCAGACGGCCAAGCGTCGTCTTGCCGGAACCGATCCGGCCGATGATGCCGACCTTTTCCCCCGGCGCGACTGTCAGGGACAGCTTGCTGATGACCGGATTGTCCGAGCCCGGATACTGAAAGTTCACGTCTTGGAAACTGAAACCGCCATGCTTGATCTCGCGGTTGACGAAACCGACCGTCGACGGCCGATCCTCGGGCTGCTCCATCACCTGATCGAGAATTCTGAGCGACAGCGTCGCCTGACGGAAACGCGCGAGCGTCATGGCGATCTGGCCGAGCGGCGCGCCGGCACGGCTGGCAAGCATCACGGTGGCGATGATTGCGCCCATGGCGAGGCGCCCTTCCGAGAACTCGTAAGTGCCGGCAATCACGATCAGCACGCCGACAATCTGCTGGATCAGTGCCGTCAGGTTGATGGCATTGGTCGAGATATGCTTGATCTCTTCGCTCGTCCGGCTCGAATGCTTCATCAATTCCTGCCAGCGACGCAGCATGGTCGCTTCGGCGCGCAGGCTTTTCAGCGTTTCGATGGTGGAGATCGTTTCCACCAGAAGCGCCTGCCGTTTCGACGCCTCGTTCGAGGCCGCCGCCATCCGGTGGCCGATCTGAGCCTGGGCGCGAAGGCCGATCGCGATGGAGAGTATCAGCGCAACGGCCGGAATGATCGCAAGCCAGCCGGAGATCAGATAGATGACGATCAGGAAGATGAAGACGAAGGCCGTATCGATCATCAGACCGATCGTGTTCGAGGTGAAGAACTCACGCACAAACTCGTATTGCATGACGCGATTGGCATATTCGCCCGTCGACAACGGACGCGAGGCAAGCGTGGTGTTGAGCACCTTGTCGAAGATCATCTGCGACAGACGAAGGTCGGCGTTGCGGCCTGCGTGGTCGATCAGCGACGCGCGTGCTTCCTTCAGCAGATAGTCGAAGAGATAGGCGAGCATGATGCCAGCCGCCAGCACCCACAAGGTGGGGATTGCCTTGTTGGGCAACACGCGGTCGTAGACGTTCATCGTGAAGAGCGGCGAGGCAAGCGCGATCAGGTTGATGAACAGCGCCGCAAGGATGACCCGCAGATAGGTGCGCCAATAGGGCATCAATGCCCGCACAAGCCAATGGCGCTTTTCGATCTCGTCCGCGCTACCGATATGCGCGTTTTCACTGTCGTTCCGATAGAAGAGCGTGAAGGCGAACAGGAATTCCGGGCCGAGCGCCATAAGCTCCTGGTGCGTCAACCGCACCGAAGCGGCTCCCTCGCGAATATCGAGCGTGTAGACGCCGTCTTCGCTGACCTCGAGCAAGGGTAGCGTTCCGCCATCCTTGAGGACGACGATGGCTGGACAATCAAAATCGTTTTCGCGGATCGCACGTTCGCCAATCCGCATGACCTGCAGGCCAATGCGCTCGGCGACATGTTCCACATCGTCGAGTTCGAGAGATTCAACGATTTCGTCCGGCAGACCTGAGAAAAGTACGGTATCGGAGCTGGGCCGACCGTAAAATGTGGCGACAGCCTTGAATGACGCACGAAAGCTCAGGCGGGCACGAGGGCCCGCCGGTTCGATCAACGAATTTAACATGTCATCCTATCGGATGGGCGTTTACTGGAGCGGCGCCAGGAGGTCCATCGGAATTCCCGCCTTTTGCCGCGGATCCCGCTCGACATAGGCCCCATTCGGGGTCGTCTTCACGGAGAATTCGTTGCGCGCGTAAGCGTCGGTCTGACCGACCGCCTTTACATTCATGGTCTTCAACAGAGAACCCGAAGCCGCTAGGATCTTGTACTCCGCGAACAGGGCTGCAACGCGGGCCGTTTCGGCGACGATGCTGGTGTTGAAGCGGGTGTTCTGCGCGTCGAGAACGTCCAGAAGCGAGCGCTGGCCGATCTTGAACTGCTCGCCATACGACGAAACGAGCTGGGCATTCTGCGAGGACTGCGAGTTCAGGATCTGGGAGAGCTCGCCGCGGCTGCGGCGCTCATTCCAAGCCGAACGCACGGACTCTTCGATCTCGCGATGAACCTGATCGGATGCGTAACGCTGTTCGCTGGCGCGACGGATCTGTTCCTGCTCACGGGCCTGGTCGATACCACCGCGATAGAGGTTCCAACGGGCGACCAGGCGCACCTGAACGTCGTTGGTGTTGCCCTGGCTGGTGCCGACGTCATTGCCGACGCTGGCACGACCTTCGAGATCGACGGTCGGGGCGTAGTTGGAGCGGGCAGCACGCACTGCCGCGTCAGCGGCATCGATGTCGGCGCGGGCCGAATAGATGCGCGGATTGTTGGATTTTGCGGTTGCGATGGCATCGTCGAGCGTGCGCGGAAGCAGCTTGGCAACCGAGGCCGGCACCTTTGCATTGGTGATCGGCTCGCCGACCGTCTTCAGGAAACGGATCTTGGTGAGCTCCAGCTCCTCCTGAGCTTCGCGCAGGCGAGCCTGGGCGGCCGCGAGACGCTCGCGCCCCTGAACGGCGTCGACTTCGGTCAGTGCGCCGCCGGAGATACCCTGGTTGATATCAGATAGAATGCCGTTGTGGAACGAGACGTTCTGCTGCGCCACACCAACGATCTTGGCCTGCAGGATGTATTCGAGATAGTCCTGAACGACCTGCAGGGCGATCGTCTCCGAACGCTCCAGAACACGGAAGGACGCACCGTCGACGCGCGAGGCCTGCTGATCGACCTGGGCCCGGCGGCCGCCGCCATCCAGAAGCCGCTGGGTGACCGTGAGGCCGACCTCGGAAGAATTAAAATCCTCGGAGTCCCGGCTCAGGTTTCCCGTGCTCTCGTTCGAGAGCCGGCGCTTTCCCACGCTTGCCTCCAGATCGATCGACGGGAGATAGAGACCGCGCGCCTGGCGCAGTTCGAACTCGACCGCCTCGCGGTTCTGGACCGCTTGCGAAATCTGCGGATTGGTCGTCAGCGCCTTTTGAATGGCCTCCTGCAGCGACATGGCGCTCGCTGGGGCAACAGACGCGATTGCAAAGGCTGCCGAGGTGTACAAGGCTGCGAATAAAGTCTTTTTGGTAAACAAAGGTCTGCCCCTACCCAATTCTTGCTTGGAGGCCGTTATATACCGGGGCACCGGTCGCTGGGAAGTCCAATCGGCATGTCCAAAAGATGCACCCAATTTTGATCTGTTGGAACGAAAATCGAGTTTTTTCAGATCTTGAGAAAAGAATTACTCGAAGTTTCGAACTTGTATGGCCAAGGTCAACCATTGCGCGCAGTCATTCGAATCATTTTGCTGGGCTTCGACGTTAACCGTGCAACAAAGCCCCCGTATTTTCAGGTGAAATCCGGCAGATGCGATGGAACTGTCTCCAATAGGCAACACCCATTTAAGCACCTGCGACCGTCGACGGGCAGCAACGCATGCGCAAAGCCAGAGTCCTTTTCGAATCGTCGCCAAGTAAAGTCCGCTTCAGCGCGGCCGTGAAAAGAAAAAGGGCGCCGATCTGGCGCCCTTTCTCCTAGTAAAACCACTATCTGTCTTAGTCGTGCGGGGTAACGACCGCATGCTTGTCGTCGAACAGCACCTTGATGGCGGTGTCGTGGTTCTGCAGGACCACGACGTCCTTCCAGGTGTCGGCACCGGTCTGGACGCTGACCGTGGTGTTGCCGTCGTCAACCGTTGCCCGCAGATGCGAGGCTGCGGTCTCAGCAGACGCCTGTTCACCAAGCAGGCTGTCGAGCAGGGCCGTGACATCGAGCACATCGCCGTCACCGTTGAAGTCGGTGATGACATCGGCCACATCGAGCTCGTCAAGCGCCGTTCCGTCGAAGACAAAGGTGTCGTTGCCGGCACCGCCGGTCATCACCACCTGGCCCATGCCGCCATGCAGGATGTCATCGCCATCCGTTCCCATGACCGTCAGCGGATCCGCATCCGACCCGAAGATCGTATCGAAGCCGACTTCCATGAAATCGCCGGTCGAACCGTCCGCGAAGGTGAACGTGCCCGTCGAGAAGACCGTCTGACCATCTTCCTGACCGCCGGTGTTGTCGGTGGTGAGCGAGATGCTCGTGACGCCGTTGTCGAAAAGGCTCGACAGCTCGCCCTCGTCGCTGATGCCGTTGTTGTTGGCATCAACCCAGATCTTCAGCTTGGAGAAGGCATCGTCGCTTGAGTCGATCTTGCCGTCGCCATTGCTGTCGAGCGAGGCAAGAGCCGCCACGCCGCTGGCAAACTTGCCCCCATTGAAGTCCGGCGTGAAGATTTCCGAGCCGTTGTCGATCAGGCCGTTGCCATCTACGTCAAAGGCCAGGATGCCATCGTCGCTGGTCCAGGCGATCTGGTCGGTCTTGCCATCGGCATTGATGTCGAAGCTGACGCCATTGTCGATCGACGAGAAGGCGAAGCCGTTCTTGTCGAGGTCGAGGATGATCGGGTCGGCGCCAGGCTCCTTCACGCTGACTTGCAGTTCGTATTCCTTGTTATTGCCGATCGCTCCCATTCTGTTATCCGCAGAGCTGCTGTATCTGCCGACTTGAATATAATAGGTCCCCGCATTGAGCGTTCTCTCGATATAGGCCTCATTGTTGCTGGATGAAAGATCATCATTCCAAGCCACCAGGGTTTTGTCCTGGTTGAAAACAGCGAGAACCGAGTCAAATTCAGCGTTATCGATATCAAGTCGAACAAAGGTACCATCGGCCTCGATTACGAGCTTGTAGAAATCGGTTTTTCTGTCGGATCCCTTCGCAGAGATGGTCACAGACGGATTATTTTGGGCATCCGTCACATGGGGGTCATTTGATTTAACGTAATTCAAAGATGTCAGATCATACGCAGAGTTGAAATTCGGACCCGCGGAGGCCTGAATGTCGTATTGCGTTGCTGTGTCCGCCAGAACCGTGAAGGACACGGTTCCGACATCTGACTTGTACTGGTTACTTCCATTCGTCTGACCATTGTCTCGAACTGTATAGTCGAACGAGGCGACGCCAGTGAAGTTACCCGCAGGCGTGAACAGGATGTTCGTACCGCTGATCACAGCCGTACCACCTACAACATTCGACACACCGGTGATTGTCAAAGACTGTGACGATTCATTCGACGGACCGGCATTATCATTGCGCAGAAGTGATTCGAAGCTAATTCTGCGAACACCGCTATCTTCGGCAATCGACGACAAGACATCATCAACAGCCGTCGGGGCATCGTTCACCGCAGTGACCGTAATGTTTACGGTGTCCGTGTCGGACTTGTTACCACCGGCTCCGGTATTGCCATTGTCCGTTGTGGTGATCTTCAACTGATCAGAACCATTGAAGTTCAGGTCGCCCTTGTACTTCAAGCCGGTCAGTGCTGCGTTAATCTCGGCTACCGTACCGGTCAGAGTAATCGTCGAACCCGACAGCGCGCCGACCTTCAGATCCCCCTCTTTGACTTCAAGCTTGACGGTCAGGCTACCACCGCCGGCGTCGACGTCTGCGATCTGGACGCCGGTGATAGCCAGTTCGGTATCCTCAACCGCTGTCAGAGACGACGGCACTGTGTTCACCGGGGCATCGTTCACCGGGGTCACCGTGAACGATACAGAGCCAACGCTTGTCTTGAAGTCGTTTGAACCATTCGTCTGACCATTATCTCGCACCGTGTAGTCGAACGAGGCGACACCGGCGAAATTGGCGGCAGGCGTGAACAGAATGTTGGTACCTCTTATCTCAGCTGTACCCCCGACGACATTCGACAATTCCGTGATTGTCAGCGACTGTGTCGACTCGTTCGACGGCCCCCTGCTGTCATTGCCTAGCAGCGATGCAAAGCTGATAGTGCGGACAGTGCTGTCTTCCGAAACTGCAGACAGAACATCATCCGTGGCAGTTGGCGCATCATTCACCGGAGTCACTGTGATGGCGACTGTATCCACATCCGTCTTGGCGCCACCGATGCCGGTGTTGCCGTTGTCGGTCGTGGTGATCTTGAGCTCGTCGCTGCCGTTGAAGTTCAGGTCGCCCTTGTACTTCATGCCGAGCAGAGCTGCATTGATTGCTGTGAGAGAGCCCTTCAGCGTGACCGTGCCGGATCCATTGTCGGATACGACGAGGTCATCTTCAGTGGCGAGCGTCAGCGTGCCCTTCTTCACCTCGAGCTTGACCGTCAGGTCACCATTGCCGGCATCGGCGTCGCTCACGCTCACATTGGTGATCGAAAGCTCGATGTCCTCAGCAGCAGTCAACGTGGACGGTACCGCGTTTTCCGGTGCGTCGTTGACGGCCTGGACATTCACCACGAGATTTGTCGTGATCGTATCGCCGTCGCCATCCACCAATGTGTAGGTGAACGTTTCCGGCGTGTTCGACACGAGCTGTGCCGGGGCATTGTACTCCCAAGCGCCGGTCCTGAAGTTGAACATCAACGATCCGCCCAGACCGGTGGTTACGTTCAGAACCTCGCTTGCCTCGCTGCCATCCCAGGTGTGCGTGACATCATCCACGAGGATAGACTGGATACGTCCGCCGTCTGCGCCGAAGCTGTCGTTGGTGAGGACGTTGCCGGAGGCGGAAGTCGGGACAGCTGGTGCCGGCGTCATTGTCGCCAACAATGCAGCGTCGTCTGCCTTGGTGATCAGGATTGCTTCGCCGGGATGGGCAACATCACCGAGATCATCGTCGTTATCATTCAGGTTCGAGCCAACGCCGACCGCGTAGGACGTCATGCCATTCGTCGTAACGAACGCCTCCCAATCCGCCTTTTCGTCATTGTTCAGTGCGCTTGAGCCGCTAACATTTCCGTCGGAGAAGAAATAGACTGTCGAGCCGGGACGAGCATTTTCAGTAATCGCTGCGATGGCGCGATCATAGTTGGTGCCGCCCGTCTCCTGCGGAATGTTGTCCTCAATGTACTTTTCCGCGTCTTCTTTGCTCAGCCAATCGGTCGAAGAAGCGCCGTTGTTGAAAGTCACGATCAAGACGTGTGTGGCATCGGAGCGTTCGAGCAGATTAAGCGCAGCCTTCTTTGCGACATCCAAGCGAGATTCGTATACCCCGTCGGTAATGGCGTCTGCATTCATGCTGCCTGATACGTCAAACGCGAGGATAAGATTACCACCTACACCCGGAGCAGATTCCCGAACCGTGGCACTTTCGCCAACCGCCACCGGAACATCATCAACGATCTCGATCTTGAACGAACCCGTCAGCACATCCTGATCACCGTCGGTCGCCGTGTAGGTTACCTCGACACTGAATGTGTTCTCACCGTTGTCGGCGAAGCCATGGGCCAGGGTATTGTCGAGAAGGTCGAACTTGTAAGTGCCGTCACTGTTGAGCGTGACCTTCCAAGAGCCGTCGCCTGCCGTGAGAGTCTTGTTCGTCGCGCTCCATTCCGCAGCAGGTGCCGACAGAGCAATGCTTCCGCCATCGGCCCCAAGCGAGATGTTCAGATTTCCGGTTGCAGAGAGCAGTTCTTTCGGCGTGGTTTCGTCATTTCCGAGGGCGAGGTCGTCTTCATTAAGGGACAGACCGGTCGTCGGCGTGCTGACCAAGGTCGGCATGTCATCGAGGATGTCGATCTGGATGCTGCTCGACGACGTATCACCATCGCCGTCCGTGACGGTGAAGTTCACCTTCATGCGCAGCGGATCAGCGGCACCCGTGACATTCGCTTCCGGATGATCGATCGGGCCGAGCTGCGTCACAGTGTAGGCGCCCGTAACCGGGTTGGTCACTTCGACGCGGAAGATGACAGTGCCGTCGGCAAGCTTGCCTTCGATCTTCAGCGGATCGCCAGCAACATTCGCAACCGTGATCGGCAGCCCGCCAGAGGTCAGCGGGATCGTGGTGAAGCTACCCTCATCCGGATCGTTGATGACAGTACCACCGAAGCCATAGGCGATCGAGGTCACCTTAGCGCCATCGGCACCAGCGTCGAACAAGAACTGGCCATTCGCCGAGCTCTGGACGAAGGCACCCGTGTTGACATTCGCGTCTTCCGTCAACGTCACCCGGCCGGAGTAGCGAGCGACAGGCGCATCGTCGAGGATGTCGATCTGGATGCTGCTCGACGACGTATCACCATCGCCGTCCGTGACGGTGAAGTTCACCTTCATGCGCAGCGGATCAGCGGCACCCGTGACATTCGCTTCCGGATGATCGATCGGGCCGAGCTGCGTCACAGTGTAGGCGCCCGTAACCGGGTTGGTCACTTCGACGCGGAAGATGACAGTGCCGTCGGCAAGCTTGCCTTCGATCTTCAGCGGATCGCCAGCAACATTCGCAACCGTGATCGGCAGCCCGCCAGAGGTCAGCGGGATCGTGGTGAAGCTACCCTCATCCGGATCGTTGATGACAGTACCACCGAAGCCATAGGCGATCGAGGTCACCTTAGCGCCATCGGCACCAGCGTCGAACAAGAACTGGCCATTCGCCGAGCTCTGGATGAAGGCACCCGTGTTGACATTCGCGTCTTCCGTCAACGTCACCCGGCCGGAGTAGCGAGCGACAGGCGCATCGTCGAGGATGTCGATCTGGATGCTGCTCGACGACGTATCACCATCGCCGTCCGTGACGGTGAAGTTCACCTTCATGCGCAGCGGATCAGCGGCACCCGTGACATTCGCTTCCGGATGATCGATCGGGCCGAGCTGCGTCACAGTGTAGGCGCCCGTAACCGGGTTGGTCACTTCGACGCGGAAGATGACAGTGCCGTCGGCAAGCTTGCCTTCGATCTTCAGCGGATCGCCAGCAACATTCGCAACCGTGATCGGCAGCCCGCCAGAGGTCAGCGGGATCGTGGTGAAGCTACCCTCATCCGGATCGTTGATGACAGTACCACCGAAGCCATAGGCGATCGAGGTCACCTTAGCGCCATCGGCACCAGCGTCGAACAAGAACTGGCCATTCGCCGAGCTCTGGATGAAGGCACCCGTGTTGACATTCGCGTCTTCCGTCAACGTCACTCGGCCGGAGTAGCGAGCGACAGGACCATCGTCTTCGAACTGGATGCGGCTTCCTACAGCCACTTCGCTGACGGCCTTGTCGCCATCGAAGTCAGTGACCGTCAGGACGGCGTTGACCTTACCGGCGAGGGTCTGCAGCGCAGTCGACGGATTGCGGTCATTCGCGTCGTCGTTCTCGTCGTGGTCGGACGGATCATCGTGCCTGATCGAGACATACTGGACCAGGGAAAGGGTGCCGTTGTCCGAAAGATGCAGGGCAAAGGCTGCCGGGTCGGACGAATTCACGGTGGAATTACCGTCCGGGCCGTCATAGCGGCCGACGATCAGACCATTTTCCAGGAACAATACGATCGAGCGACCATCCGTGGTGAAGAGGCCAGAGGGGGTGCGGTCTCCACCGTTGATCTTCAGATCCCACTCAATTTTCACATCATCATCGGCGCCGCCGTTGATGTCAGCCGCGACGAAATTCGACTGCTGAGCGAACTGAGCCGACATGTTCGGATCTTCGCCCTTCGTGCCGACAAACCTGAAGACGTTAAGAGGGCCGTCCACATCTTCGTTCTGCCGCTTGTCACTTTCATCGACCACAAGTGTCTCGTTAGTGTTGCGGGCAACTGCCGTCGGCACGTCATCCTTGATGGTGATCGTGAAGGCATCCTTGAGGATGACGCTGTCGCCATCATGGTCGGTCGCCTTGATGATCGAACCGAAATCGATCGCCTCGACGTCCTTGTAACGGAAACCGTCCTGCAGATCGGTGTTCTGACCTTTACCGAGATCATGGTCGAGCTGGTCATGAAGTTCGAAGGTGTAGGAACCGTCTTCATTGACCGTGAGCTTGAAGACAAGACGATCACCTTCGCCATAACCGGAATTGCCGGCGTCGTTGTCATAGGCGTAAAGCGTCCTGCCCTGGATGTCGTAGCTGAGCTCTGCTCCCTTGGACGACAGACCGAGATACCGCAGCTCTGAGACCGCCGTCTGCTCGCTGATGAAGGAGAAATTGACCGTATCGTCCGCGCCGCCCTTGATCAGGTTGGCGAGCGAACCGGAGATGAAGGCCGGACCCGGCTGGTTGTTGTTCGGGCTGCCGGTGAAGGAGCCGTCGCTGTTGCCGTCGTTCGGGCTGGTGCCGACCGAGCGGCTGGTCTTGATGTCGTCTTCGTCGACGAGGCGCTCTTCCTTGGCACCGCTCAGTTCCGGAACGTCGTCCTTGATGGTGATCGAGAAGGCATCTTTCAGAATGACGCTGTCGCCGTCAAAGTCGGTTGCCTTGATGATCGAACCAAAGTCAATCGCCTCGACATCCTTGTAACGGAAACCGTCCTGCAGATCGGTGTTCTGCCCCTTGCCCAGGTCGTGGTCGAGCTGGTCGTGAAGCTCGAAGGTGTAGGAGCCGTCTTCGTTGACCGTCAACTTGAAGACGAGGCGGTCCCCCTGGCCGTAACCGGCGTCACCCGCGTCGTTGTCATAGGCGTAAAGTGTCTTGCCTTGGATGTCGTAGCTGAGCTTGACGCCCTTCGACGACAGGCCGAGGAACTGAAGCTCTGAGACCGCCGTCTGTTCGCGGATGAAGGAGAACTTCACGGTATCGTCCGCGCCGCCCTTGATCAGGTTGGCGAGCGAGCCGGAAATGAAGGCCGGACCCGGCTGGTTGTTGTTCGGGCTGCCTGTGTATGAACCGTCGCCGTTGCCGTCGTTCGGGCTCGTGCCGACCGAGCGGCTCGTCCTGATGTCGTCTTCATCGACGAGGCGGTTTTCTTCACGGCCGCTCAGTTCCGGAACGTCGTCGCGGATCTTGATCGAGAAGGCATTGTTCAGCGAGACGCTGTCACCATCATAGTCCGTGGCCTTGATGAGGGCACCGAAGTTGATCGCGGTGACATCCTTAAACCACAGGCCATCCTGCAGGTCGAAGTTCTCATCCGAATTGGTCGGGCGCTCCCGGAAATCATCGCCTGGGGCGTCGTGGTCGAGCTGATCGTAGAGACGGAATTCGTAGGATCCGTTGCCATTCAGCTTCAGTTCGAAAACGAGGCGATCGCCAAACTGCGGGTCGTAGCTTTTGCCAAGTTCCGGGCCCGCGTTATCGAAGGCGTAGAGAACGCCGTTGCGAATTTCATAGCTGAGTTCGGCGCCCTTGGAAGAAAGGCCGAGGCTCTCCAGCATGCCGCGCGCGACATCACCGTTGATGAAGGAGAAGGTCAGCGATTCGTCGGCGCCAGACTTAACGAGACTTGCCAGCGAACCCGAGAGGAACGCAGGGCCGGGCTGGTTGTTGCCCTGGCTGCCGGTAAAGGAGCCGTCAGCATTACCATCGTTCGGGCTCGTTCCAAGCGATTCACCGGGGAAACGGTTACCCAATGTGGAAATGTCGTCTTCATCCACCGTGCGGTGTTCGGACGCGCCACGGACGAGTTCCGGAACGTCGTCGCGGATCGTAACGGAGAAGTAGCCCGTCAGCGGCACGCTATCGCCGTCGAAGTCGGATGCCTTGATGATCTGACCGAAGTCGATGTCCCGGACGTCGCCTTCGACATCATCCTGGAGATCGGTGTTCTGCCCCTTGCCGAGGTCGTGGTCGAGCTGGTCGAAGAGCTTGAATGCATATTCGCCGTTGGCTTCCACGGTAAGCGTGAAGACCAGGCGATCCGGCCCCGCATTGTAGACGACACCCGGCTCACCAGCGTTGACGAAGGCGTACAGCGTATCACCGATGAGATCGAAGGACAGTTCGCCACCCTTCGAGGTCAGGCCGAGCCGTGTCAGCACTGCACGGGCCGCGTCCTCATCAATAATCGAATAGGTCGTGAACCGGTTGTCCGCGCCGAAATCAACCATGCCGGCTAAGGAGCCGGACACTGTGGCCGGGCCAGGATTGTTCGATCCACGATCGCCCGTGAAGGATCCATCACGGTTGCCGTCGTTCGGGCTCGTGCCAAGCGACTCGCCCGGAATATCCCGACCAATGGTCGAGATATCGTCTTCATCCACCGTATGAGCGATCGGCCGACCGATGATCACCGGCTCATCGTCCTCGACGCGAACCGTAAACTTGCCATCGGCGCTGTCGCCATCGGAATCGGTTGCCGTGAAGGGGATCTCAAAGTCGAGGAAGTCGACCGGGTTCAGTTTCGGCCCCTCATCGCCATCGAAGATCGCGACCTGCAGTTCAGGACCATCAACCGGAGGCACCTCGATGACCGTGTCGCCGTCAGTCGGTTCATCAACGCGGACTACGGGCTCGTAGTGATCGAGATTGCCAACCAGCTCAAAGGTGTAGGAGCCATTGGCTGTCGTCGGGTTCAGCGTGATGATGAAAATCGTTTCACCTTCGCCCGGATATGGGAATTCGAGGAACTTGTCCCCTTCACCTTCGATGTACAGGGCCTTGAGCGGGCCGTCGAAGAAAGGCTTGTATGCGACCAGCTGATAGCCGCCATTCCACTTGCCGTCTGCGCCAGTGGTGTATTCGATGCGATAGGCCAGCCGGGAACCGTCGGAGCTCAGGCCCGCGAGACCAGGAATCGCCGCCTGGATCTCTTCCGATGTCGAAGAGGTGTCGAGGCCCGTAAAGCTGACTGTACGGCCAACCGGGTCATCACCGTTCGGCTCACCGCCTTCACCCAGAGTTTCGCTTTTGAGATCATTGTCCGCACCCCAGCGAATGCCGAGCGAACCTTCAGCCTTCGAAGTGCTCGAAAGCGGCATATCCGAGTCGGACTCCGAGTCCGAAACACGCTTTACGAGCTTTGACTCGACAACCTTGCTTGTGAGATCGTCTTCGTTGACAGAACCGCCGACCGGGGCGCCAATCGTCGGCGCATCGTCTTGCACGTCTATATTGAAGGTTCCAGTGACGCTGTCGCCGTCCTGGTCGGTGACGGTGTAGGTAAAGCCGAGGCGCAGGAGATCGTCAAGATCATCCTGGGAGCCGTTACTGCCCGCGTCAGGATGCTCGAGCTTGCCAAAAAGTTCGAAGGTGAAGTCACCCTCGACACGGTTGGTGATCGTGATGGTGAAGACGACGTTGCCGGCGGAATCGCGGCCTTCGAGCGCGAGGAAGTCGAGGTCCGCAGCGTCGGTCGGCGCCGGGAAGCTCGTGACCGTGATCGGGAGACCGCCCGAAGTGAAGCCGCCGAGAACCTTGAGGCCATCGCCTTCATTGACATCGGACGCGCCGACGAAACCGATGGCCGTGATCGTGCCGGAATCCGGGCCCGGATTGAAGGGCAGACGGCCGCTGATGATCTTCACGCCATCGCCGCCGGCAATGACAGCCTCGTCATAGATGAACGAGGTCGTCAGTGGGGTCGGGATGGAGGGCCGGCCATTACCACCGAACACGGCAGCCGTGCGAAGTTCGTCGCCGAAGCTGGTATCGCCCAGCAGATCTGCCAGAGCCAGATCTTCCGGGCCGGCGTCAATCGGATCGTCATTGAAGTTGCGGCTCGCAGCGGGCGTCGACTGGGCCGAGAAGGTCCCATCCGGCCCGGCCGCAACGTTGATGTTGCTCTCTTCAAGGGCGGCAAAGAGCGCGACCTGCGGCAGCTCGACATCGCCGACCACAAAGGTCGGGATGTTTGCAGCGCCACCAATCACGGTGATCTCGGTGCCGTCCGCCAGGACGAGGACGAGGTTTTCACCGTCGACCTGGAATTCGAGGTTGTCGAGTTCGATGCCAGCCGGCAGCGTCACGACATTCTCGTTGTCGGGCGTTACTTCGCTCGGGATCACGGCTGCGGCGACGTCAACCGGCTGCTGGGCCGGCAGGCGGTCGGTGCGACCGGCGTCGGGCGTTTCCGCCTGGGCGACCTCGATCCCTTCCACGGTCTCGCTTGCGAAACCCAGATGCTGCTCGACCGCAGAGTCGAACTCGTCGGCTGCGGAAGTATTGTCGATGCTGGACAGGCGCGGATCTTCGATGGACATGGTAACTCACCCCTTAACAAGTTGATCGCAGTTAAATCCCGATGCCGGGGCAAGTGCAACGGTTTCTTAACCCTGAATACATAACGGGTTATGCTTGCAGCGACCATTATTGAAAAAGAAGTTAATTTCGGACCGAAAAATCCTTTTATTTCTGCAGTTTACTCAAATTTTAACGAATGGGCACCGACGGTCGGAATGGCATCCATCGATTGCGCTAGCGAGTGCTGCTTCCACTTGAAGCAGCAACCATGGCAACCCTGAAAACGAGCAATGGCCGGACACTCGTCGAGTGGCCAGCCATTCAAATAAACGGGACGACGGGATCAGTCTTCCGCGAAGATCGGGTCGTCGATGAAGGGGCCGCCCTGATAGACCGCGATCGTATCAGCCGGCTTCGGCCTTGCGACATCTGCTTCGATTTCGGCGCGGAAGCGCTCGGCATTGTCTTTCGGCTGCCAGCCGAGATAAGAGACATGGGAATTGTCCCACCAGCGCGTGTCGTTGTTCGAGCATCCCCAGATCACCGGGCAGCCCAGGCGCGGGACGCGGAAGATGCATTCGATCATCGACAGAAAATCGTCGTAACTCATCCAGGTGGAGAGCATGCGATGGTTTTTCGGCTTTTCCATGCAGCTACCGATGCGCACCAGGGCCGTCTCCTGGCCGAACTTTTCGAAATACATGCGGGCGAGCGCCTCGCCGAAGCATTTGGACACGCCGTAAAGCCCATCCGGGCGCATGGGCATCTCGTGGTCGAGATACTCGTCCTGCCGGTAGAAGCCGATCGTATGGTTGGAGCTGGCAAACAGGATGCGCGGCATGTCGTTCGCGCGCGCGGCCTCATAGAGGTTATACAGACCGAGCAGATTGGCATTCATGATCTTGGAGAACTTGTCTTCAACCGAGATGCCACCAAGATGGATGATGGCGTCACAGCCTTCAACGAGCCTGTCGACGGCCGCCCGATCGCCAAGATCGCAAACCATTGCCTCCTCATGCGCCGCGACCTGACCGAGATCAACGATATCCGAGACCCTGACGATCTCCGCAAGCCCCTTCAAACGCCCGCGCATTGCGCTGCCCAACCCGCCGGCAGCCCCCGTCAGTAAAAGCCTCTTCACGCGCAGTCCTCCATGATGTCACACCTGAACTTATCATACAGGTTGCCCTGACCCGGTCAATATCGTAAACCTTATGGGCGACAGGCTGACAAAGTCCGACGCATCGATGATGATGTGCGCAGGTACACAGGGGCGGGGAAACACGTATGGCATTGCAGGCACGAAGCGAAGCGGGCTCAGGAACGCTTGTGGAGAAACTCGGCGACACGTTGCGCAAGGCGATCGGCGCCGGTCAGTTCCCGCCCGGCAGCAAGCTGCCGAGCGAGGCGCAACTGTCCGAAGCCCATGGCGTTTCCCGAACCGTCGTCCGCGAGGCGATCGCTTCGCTCCGCGCCGACCGCCTGGTTGAAGCCCGACAGGGCGCTGGCGTCTTCGTCCTCACCCCTCAGGAGCCGACGCCCGCGCCGCTGCTGATCGGCAATGTGGATCCGGCGCGCGTTTCGTCGATGATTGAACTCCTGGAGCTCAGAACGGCGGTGGAGGTAGAGGCTGCAGGCCTCGCCGCGTTGCGACGCTCCCCCGCCCAGGAAGAAGTCATACTTGAACGGCACTACGCTATCCGCGCCTGTCTTGAGGCGGGCCAATCGACCACGGAGGCCGACTTCGCCCTTCATCTCGCCATCGCCGAAGCCACCAACAATCCCCGTTTCCGTGAATTTCTTGCAATGATCGGCAAGAATGTCATCCCGCGGGCCGCATTGCGCGACGAAGACAGCGAGGAAGACCAGTCCGCATACCTGCGCCTCATCGATGCAGAACATGCAGATATCGTCGAGGCGATTTCCCAGGGCGACGAGGAGGCCGCTCGCGACGCCATGCGCCGACATTTGCGCGGCAGTCAGGCGCGCTACCGCGCCCTTTTGCGCGAGCAGCGCCAACCTGTACGATAACATTTGACATAGGCGTCGTTAATACGTATGACAACTTGGCCGGAGGAGGCCAAGAGAGGACATTCGAACATGACGCCGCAAGATATCAAGGCCGCGCTCGGCGCCGGCCTGCTCTCCTTTCCTGTCACGCATTTCGATGACGCAGGGAATTTCAAGTCCGACAGCTATGCAGAGCATGTGGCGTGGCTGTCAGGCTTCGACGCGCCTGTGCTGTTTGCAGCTGGCGGCACGGGAGAGTTCTTTTCGCTGACGCCATCGGAAGTTCCGCGCGTGGTTGCCGCAGCCAAGGAAGCCGCCGGGAAGACGGCGATCGTCTCGGGCTGTGGATATGGCACCGACATTGCCATCGAGATCGCGCGATCTGTCGAAAAGGTCGGTGCTGATGGCATCCTGCTGTTGCCGCATTACCTGATCGACGCGCCGCAAGAGGGCATGTACCAGCACGTCAAGCGCATCTGCCAATCCGTCGGCATCGGCGTCATGGTCTACAACCGTGACAATTCGGTTCTCGGTGTCGAGACGCTGCAGCGCCTGTGCGACGAGTGCCCGAACCTGATCGGCTTCAAGGATGGCACCGGCGATATAGGGCTCGTGCGCCAGATCACGGCGACCATGGGCGATCGCCTCACCTATCTCGGCGGCATGCCGACGGCTGAACTCTTCGCCGAGGCCTATCTCGGCGCTGGTTTCACCACCTATTCATCCGCCGTCTTCAACTTCGTGCCGGGGCTGGCCGTCGACTTCTACAAGGCGCTGCGCGCCGGTGAACGCGAGCGGTGCGAGACGATCCTCAAGGACTTCTTCTATCCGTTCATGGCTATCCGCAGCCGGCGCAAGGGTTATGCCGTCTCTGCCGTGAAGGCCGGTGTGCGTCTGCAGGGCTTTGCCGCCGGCAAGGTGCGCCCTCCCCTCGATGATCTGACGGCGGAAGAAGAAGAGATGATGGCCAAGCTTATTGCGCCGTGGAAGCGCTGAGCAAAGGACGCGCAGACATGAAGATCGCAGAGGTTCGCACCCATCTTCTCGAGCACAGGCTCGCCGTCCCGTTCCAGAGCGCTTCCATGCGCTTTGACCGGCGGGCGCATGTGCTGGTGGAGATCGTCTGCGACAACGGGCTGACGGGCTGGGGCGAATGCCTTGGACCGGCTCGGCCGAATGCGGCGGTGGTCGCGGCCTATCGCAACTGGCTGGTCGGCATGAACCCGCTGGAGACCGAGAAGATCTGGGCGGTTCTCTACAACGCCCTTCGCGATCAGGGCCAGCGCGGCCTGACACTCACGGCGCTTTCAGGCATCGACATCGCGCTCTGGGATATCAAGGGCAAGCATTTCGGTACATCCGTGTCGACGCTGCTCGGTGGACGCTTCCGCGAGAGTGTGAAGGCCTACGCGACCGGCAGCTTCAAGCGCGACGGCGTTGATCGGGTCGAGGACAATGCGAGTGACATCGCGCTCTATCGCTCCCAGGGCTTTCACGCATCCAAGATCAAGGTCGGTTTCGGGATCGAGGAGGATCTGCGGGTCATCCGGGCTGCACGCGAAGCAGCCGGCTCCGAGATGCGCCTGATGGCCGATGGCAATCATGGCTATGGTGTTCTG
The DNA here is from genome assembly GCF_009650195.1 of Agrobacterium sp. MA01. Taxonomy (NCBI): domain Bacteria; kingdom Pseudomonadati; phylum Pseudomonadota; class Alphaproteobacteria; order Hyphomicrobiales; family Rhizobiaceae; genus Agrobacterium; species Agrobacterium sp. MA01. The sequence continues at coordinate 222,413 of NZ_CP045854.1, read as the reverse complement.
GAGGCCGTCGAATTCGGCCGCCGGGCTGCAGAGTATGGTCTCGACTGGTTCGAGGAACCCGTCGTCCCCGAACACCTCGCCGCCTATCGCGAAGTTCGGGCCAGGCAGCCGATCCCGGTAGCCGGCGGCGAAACCTGGCAAAGCCGCTGGGGCATGAAGGAACCGATCGAGACCCGCGCAATCGACATCGTCCAGCCGGATCTTGCCGGTGTCGGCGGCTTCACCGAGGCGAAACGCGTCGTCGATCTCGCGGCATTGCACGGTGTGCGGGTCGTGCCGCATGTCTGGGGCACGGCCGTGCATATTGCGGCAGCACTGCAGTTCATCGCGGCGATGGTGCCGGATCCGGTGCGCGTCAACCCGATCGAGCCGATCCTCGAATTCGATCGTACCGACAACCCCTTCCGCCAGGCCGTGATCCAGACGCCGATCGAACACGAGAATGGCGTCGTCGCCATCCCCAACGCTCCCGGGCTTGGCATCGAAATCAACCGCGATGCCCTGCAGGAATTCAAGATGAAGGACGAGGCATGAGCCTGATCCGCACCCTGTCCGGCGCCAAGCCAAAGATCGCCCTGCCGAAGGGTGCGATCGACACCCAGATGCATGCCTATCTGCCCGGCTATCCGGCTCTTCCCGGCGGGCCGGGCCTACCAGCCGGCGACCTGCCGACACCTGCGCAATATCGCCAATTCATGGACTGGATCGGCATCGATCGCGTCATCGTCACGCAGGGCATGGCGCATCAGCTGGACAATTCCAATCTCGTCGCATGCCTTGAGCAGTTCGGGGACATCGCCTGGGGCATCGCGGCCGTCGATGCCAGCACAAGCGCAGCCGAGCTCGACCGCTTGTCAGCGGCCCGCGTCCGCGGTGCACGCATCATGAACCTGCCGGGCGGCGCGGCCAATCTGACCAAGCTTGAGGAAGTGGACGCGATCGCTGCCAGCCGCGACTGGATGATCGCCATCCAGTTCGATGGTAGCGACATCCTCGACTACGAGGAGCGGCTCTCGAAACTGAAATCCCGCTGGGTGCTCGACCATCACGGCAAGTTCTTCTGCGGGGTCACGCCCGACAGCCCTCAGGTCAAGGCAACAAAGCGGCTGATCGACGGGGGACGCTGCTGGTTCAAGTTCGCCGGCGCCTACGAATCTTCAAAGACCGGCGGACCGGATTTTGCCGACGTCGCAGCCGTTGCCCGCTCGATTGCCGCCCATGCGCCCGAACGCATCGTCTGGGGCTCGAACTGGCCGCACAATCTGGCGCGAACACAGGCGGACTATCCAGACGATGCCGCGCTTGCCGACACCGTGCTTGGCTGGTTGCCCGATGAGGAAGCCCGCCGTCTCGCGCTCGTGGACAACAGCCAAGAACTTTTCGGCATCCCGCCTTCTGAAGGCAGATAGCCGAACTGCTAATCCGTCGAAACGGGAGGTTTCGACGGCTCAATCAAAGAGGAGGAAGACCAATGAAAACTGCCGCAATGCTTAGCCTCGCAATGGGGCTCACCCTTGGTGCGGGTGCTGCCTTCGCCCAGGAAATCACGCTGCGTTCCGCCGACATCCATCCCGATGGTTATCCAACGGTCGATGCCGTCAAGTTCATGGGCGAATTGGTCAAGGAACGCACCAACGGCCGCATCGCCATTCAGGTGATGAACAACGCCGCACTGGGCTCGGAAAAGGACACGATCGAGCAGACGCGCTTCGGCGTCATCGACATGAACCGCGTCAACAGCGCGCCGTTCAACAACCTCGTACCGGAAACCGTCGTCTTCGGCCTGCCCTTCCTGTTCCGCGACACCGAGCACATGCACAAGGTGGTCGATGGCGACATCGGCGACGAAGTGCTGGCTGCCTTCGAACCGCACGGCCTGATTGGTCTCGCCTTCTACGATTCCGGCGCGCGCTCCTTCTATTCGACCAAAACCCCGATCAACAGCCTTGCCGATCTCAAGGGCATGAAGGTCCGCGTCCAGCAGTCGGACCTCTGGATCGCGATGATGGAAGCCTTTGGCGCGAACCCGACGCCGATGCCCTTCGGTGAAGTCTATTCGTCGCTCGAAACTGGCGTGGTCGACGCTGCCGAAAACAACTGGCCCTCGTATGAGTCCTCGCGTCACTTCGAAGTGGCCAAGAACTACACACTGACCGACCATTCGCTGACGCCGGAAATCCTCGCGATCTCGAAGGTGACCTGGGACAAGCTGACACCGGAAGACCAGACGATCATCCGGGAAGCGGCAAAGGAATCCGTCGGCAAGATGCGTGAGCTGTGGCAGGCCCGCGAAAAGGCGTCGGAGGAGAAGATCCGTGCATCTGGTGCGAACATCATCACCGTCGACAAGGCGGAGTTCGCCGCTGCCATGCAGCCGGTCTATGACAAGTTCATCACCGATCCCAAGATGAAGGATCTCGTCGAGCGCGTTCGCGCCGTCAAGTGAGACAACAGACCGGCCGCATCCGAGATGCGGCCGGTTTTTTCTTATCCTGGATTTCGGAGGGATCCATGTTGCGTTTCATGCGGGCTGTCAGGCCCGGCCTCAGCTGGTTGAGCCGCGCCTGCCTTTATCTGGCCGGCCTCGGCGTGGTCCTGATGACCATCATCATCGGCTGGCAGGTTTTCGGCCGTTACGTGCTCAACGACACACCGAGCTGGTCCGAGCCCCTGTCGCTCCAGCTGATGTCCTGGTTCATCCTGCTGGGTGCTGCCGTCGGCGTGCGCGAAAGCGTGCATCTCGGGCTCGACATCGTTCGCCACAACATGGCGCCTCGCGTCCAGCGCCTGATGGATCTCGTCAGCCTCGGCCTGATCTGCCTGTTCGGTGGCGCCATGTCCTACTACGGGACGCAGTTGGCCATAGGCACCTGGACGGCTCGTATCCCGGTGCTCGGATGGCCGGGTGGCATAGATTTCATCCCGCTCATCGTCGGTGGCGCGATGATCTCCATCTTCGCGCTTGAACGCTTCATCGACACGTTCATCGGACAGGTCGAAGCAGTCGCCGACGAAATCGCTCAGGCCGAGGTGGTGTGATGGCCTATACGATCCTCTTCGGTACCTTCGCCTTCCTGATGGTCCTCGGCATGCCCATCGCTTTTTGCCTTGGGATCGCGTCGCTGGCGACCGTCATCTATATCGGCATCCCGCCGATTGTAATTTTCCAGCAGCTGAATTCGGGGATGAATGTCTTCGCCATGATGGCGATCCCCTTCTTCATCTTTGCTGGCGACCTGATGGTTCGTGGCGGCATCGCCTTCCGTCTCATTCGCTTTGCCTCCGGCTTCGTGGGACACATGCGCGGCGGTCTGGGGCAGGTGAATATCGTCTCATCGACGCTGTTCGGCGGCATTTCGGGTTCGGCGGTTGCCGACGCATCTGCTATCGGCGGCCTGATGGTGCCGCAGATGGCGGCGCGCGGCTACGATCGCGGTTACGCCGTGAACGTCACGATCAGCTCTGCCCTGATCGCCCTGATGATTCCGCCGTCGCACAACATGATCCTTTACTCGATCTCAGCGGGCGGAACGGTCTCGGTTGCGGATCTCTTCACCGCAGGCATCATTCCCGGGATGCTGCTGACCGTCGCCCTGATGGTCACCGCCTATGTCGTGGCCCGCAGACGTGGGTATCCGGCCGAACCCTTTCCCGGCTTCGGGAAACTGCTGGTCTTCTTCTTCGCCGCCCTGCCAGGTCTGTTGCTGATCGCAATCATCTTCGGCGGCGTGCGCTCCGGCGTCTTCACGGCGACCGAAAGCTCCTGCATCGCGGTTATCTACGCCTTTCTCGTCGCCGTTCTCGTCTATCGTGAGCTGAACTGGAGCGGCTTCGTGGAGGCGATCCTGGGGGCTGTGAAAACCACATCATTGGTGTTGCTCGTCATCGGCATGGCCGCTGCCTTTGCATGGCTCATGTCCTTTCTCCAAGTGCAGGTCACGCTCATCCAGCTGGTCAAGTCTATCTCGGACAATCCGATGGTCGTCCTGCTGCTGATCACCGTGGTTCTCCTGATGCTTGGCACCTTCATGGACATGGCGCCTTTGATCATCATCACGACGCCGGTCTTCCTTCCGATCGTCCAAGCCTTCGGCATCGATCCCGTGCATTTCGGCGTCATCATGATCCTGAACGCCGGGATAGGCCTGATCACGCCACCGGTTGGGACCGTGCTCTTCGTCGGCTGTGCCGTGGGCAAGATCACCATCCGGGAGGCGATGCAGACGATCTGGCCATTCTTTGGCGCCTGCGTGACGGTGCTTTTGTTGGTCACCTTCATTCCCGAAATATCGCTCTGGCTGCCAGCGCAGTTCAAGTGATCCTCCCGCCCTCGCATTCCGAGGGTTCTCAGCAGGGGCCTCGGCCCCTGCCTTTTTTCCTGCCCGAGCGACATAGTGCACATTCGATACTGTCATTTTGGCAAGTGAACCACACAAAATGACAGATTCTCGCCATTTCGGCGAAGCGCGACCACCGCTACAGTGATCCAACCTTTGTTTTCAACCGGTGGATCATGACAGCGCCAGCCCCTTCGGAAAAAGCCCTCGTCCCCTTCGTCAGCGTCGAAAACATGATGCGGCTCGTGCATCACATCGGAATCGAGCGCGCGCTCACCGAGCTTACCGACGTTATCGAAGCCGATTTCAAACGCTGGGAACTGTTCGACAAGACGCCGCGCGTCGCGTCGCATTCCCGCGAGGGCGTCATCGAGCTGATGCCGACATCGGATGGGGAGATCTATTCGTTCAAATACGTCAACGGCCATCCGAAGAACATGGCCGAAGGCCTGCAGACTGTGACGGCCTTCGGTCTGCTCGCCGATGTCTCGACTGGCTATCCGGTTCTGCTCACCGAAATGACCCTGCTTACGGCGCTGAGGACAGCGGCAACGTCCGCCATGGCCGCACGCCATCTGGCACCGAAGGGTGCGACCACCATGGCGATGATCGGCAACGGGGCGCAAGCGGAGTTCCAGGCGCTGGCGATGAAGGCCGTGCTCGGCATCACCCATGTCAGGCTCTTCGACATCGATCCGAAGGCAACGGAGAAAACACGGCGCAACCTGGAGGGCTCCGGCCTTCATGTCACGGCCTGCACAACGTCACAGGCGGCGATCGAAGGCGCGCAAATCATCACCACCTGCACCGCCGACAAGCAGTATGCGACCATCCTGACGGACAACATGGTCGGCGCCGGCGTGCACATCAACGCGATCGGTGGCGACTGCCCCGGCAAGACCGAGCTGCATCGCGATATCCTCTCCCGTGCCGACACCTTCGTCGAGTATCCGCCGCAGACGCGGATCGAAGGCGAGATCCAGCAGATGGATCCGGACTATCCCGTCACCGAACTCTGGCAGGTGGTCACCGGTCAGATCGAGGGCCGCAAGAGCGAGAAGCAGATTACACTGTTCGACAGCGTCGGCTTCGCGATCGAGGACTTTTCGGCGTTGCGCTACGTGCGCGAGCGCGTGCTTGGGACCGCCTTCTTCCAGTCCGTCGACCTGATCGCCGATCCGGACGATCCGCGTGACCTGTTCGGCATGCTGCAGCGGGCCAAGGGGTGATCAACCGGTCGGGGCGGCTGCGGCAATTTAAGCAGACAGAAATATTTGGGGCTTAATGTCTCCCTATGGCGGAGGAGCATGCCCGAATGAATGAAGTTGAACGCCTACGGATACTCGATCAATACGGCATTCTGGATACACCACTTGAAGAACCCTTCGAGCGTATCTCGGCTCTTGCACGCCTGATATTCGACACCCCGATCGTGCTAATTTCGCTGGTCGACGACCGGCGCCAGTGGTTCAAGACGAATATCGGCATCGATATTCGCGAAACCCCACGCGAGCAGGCTTTTTGCAACGAGACGATCCGGAGCGATGACGTGCTTGTGATCTCTGACGCAGAACATGATATTCGAACGGCACTAAATCCCCTCGTTACCGGTAGCCCGCACATTCGCTTTTACGCTGGCGCGCCCTTGATTACGCCCGAGAAGGCGCGACTGGGATCTCTGTGCGTCATCGACCGAGCACCCCGTCGCTTCGATGAGCGACAGAAGGCAATCCTTCAGTCGCTTGCCGGTCTCGTAATGAAGGAGATGGAACTAAGGCGGCAGACCGATCATGACTGGCTCACTGGCGCTACGTCTCGCTCCGCATTCTATGGAACTTGGGAGCGACTGGCCGCCCGAATGACGCCACCGTCGATCGGCCTGATCAGCTTCGACATCGATCACTTCAAGCAGATCAACGACCGATTTGGTCATATGGCAGGCGATCGTGTGCTGATCGACGTTGTGGAGGTGTGCCGTGGCGTCCTGCGCGATGGGGATGTGATCTCACGGATGGGAGGCGAGGAATTCGCCGTTCTCTTGCCGGGGGCTACTGCCAAGAGCGCGCTTGCCGTCGCCGAGCGGCTGCGCCAGGCCATCGAAAGTTCGCGGAGGCCAGAGGGCGATGGCACGGTCACGGCGAGTTTCGGTGTCACCATGCTCGATCAGAGCGACATTGGTCTGGCAGATCCGCTGCGACGCGCGGACGACGCTCTCTATCAATCCAAGGCCAACGGCCGCAATCGAGTCACCTGTTCCTGGGCCATGCCTGCGGAAATAGGCCCTGGCGTCGGTAGCGTGCGCAATGGGTCTTTAAGCAGATAGTCTGCCCGTTGGTCCGATCCGTTCATGCCGGCCCGAGAAGAATGTCTTCGGCTTCTTCACGTTCCATTTCGAGCACACGCTTGGCCAGATCGAAGCCGAAACCCTGGCGGGCAAAGGAGGCGATCTCCTTGCTCCAGCGGGCGTCATCGGCTTCAACATCCGGCCGGCGGAAGGGCCCGAAGGCCTTCTTGCGCGCGTAGACCACGGCCGAGCGAAAATCGTCGGCGTCGACGAGAACGGCTTCGACGATACTGCGGTCGACCCCCTTCTCAGCAAGCTTGCGGGCAATCGCACGCTTGGAGCGACCGCTGCGCGCCGCCGAATTCGCACGGATCTCGGCGTAATTCTGGTCGTCTAGCGCCTTCATGCTGCGCCCGAAGGCAAGGGCCGTCTCGGCCAGCGCGTTTAGCTGCCCCTCACTGATATCTTCGAACTTGCTGCGCGCCTTGCGCCTGATGGCGTCGGCGAGTTCCCGTTCGGTCATCATGCGCTTGGCAAGCCGATAGGCAGCCGAGTTCTTCGCCCAGGCCAACATGCGTGGCGTTGGCTGATCTTCAGTGGCTTTCGACGGTTCGTCCATGGGCCCGGTGTCCCAACTTCGTGGGCGATCGTCAACAGACTTCTGGACGGTCGGGATCGGTCAATGAGACCGCAGCCACTCCGCAAGTTCGGCCTCGGCGCGCTCGAGGGCGCTGTAGTTCAACAGCTTGCGCAGAAGCGCGACCGTCACCGCTCGTGCTCGAAGGTTGAAGCGCCCCTCGTCGCTGTCCTCGACCGACATCTGGTAAACACCGAGCTTTTCGTAAAGCTGCTGCAGACGGTTCTGGACGCTGCGGATCGACAGGCCCCGGCGCCGAGCGATCGTGCGGTCAGTGAGGCCGAGCGCGATATCCACCAGGATTTCGTATTCGCTGTCGCTGAAGCCTCGCACCTGACCGAGGCTCTTCTGCTGCATGCCGCGAACCTCGCGGTCGATGACGCATTGCGCCTCGACGAAGATGCTGCGAAGCGCGAGTTTCAGGCGCTCGTCGGAGGCTGATTTGAGCACGTAGCCGTAAGCTGCCCCATCCGGCACGATGCGGGAGACGCCACGCACATAGGCCTCGTCGGAATAGTTCGACCAGAAGAGAATGCGGGTATCAGGGCGCTCCTTCCAGATGGTGCGCGCCGCCTCAATGCCGTTGCGGGCGTTCATCTGCAGGTCCATGACGACATGGGCGGACTTGTGGTCGCGGGCAAGGCGCTCGCCTTCGGCCCCATTTCCGGCTTCGATGACCTTGTCGCATTCGGGAAGAGCGGCACAGACGGCCTCCAGCAAATACGACCGATGCAGCGGATCGTCTTCGACGATGAGAACCTTCACTTGATGTCCTCCAGCAATCCTGCCTTGGCAAGGGTAAGCGGCATCTGCACGCGCATTACCGTCCCTCGTCCCTCGCGCGTCGTCCCCAGTGTCAGCTTGGCGGAAATGAGCCGCGCCCGCGTCACCATATTGTCGATGCCGCCACCGGCGCTGCGGTCCGAGCGGGAAAGACCCTCCCCGTCATCGGACACCTCGATCGTCAGGGCATGTGCCGTACTCTTCAACTTCAGCTCCAGCACATTTGCCTGCGCATGGCGCACGGCGTTGTTGATGGCTTCCTGCGCAATCCGGAACAGGGCGATGCGGACAGACTGGTCGATGGTGTCGATCAGACCGTCCGTGTCGTCGCTGAGGCTCCAGGCAAGCTGCGAGCCGTGGTCGCGCACGGCGCGGTCGAGATGGTTCTCGATGGCGTGGGCAAAGCCGAAGAGCTGCAGGACGGAGGGCTTGGCCTCCTCGATGATTTCGCGGAGGTCCTGCATGCAATGCTGAAGGCCGCGTCCGACCGGCTCCAGCGCCTCGCCTTTCACGTCTCCTTCCTGCATGAGCCGATCGATGCGCCGCGACAGGCGGGTGAGGTCGGCGAGCGTCTGATCGTGCAGATCCATGCCGATGCGCTGCCGCTCGCGTTCCAGTGCTTCCGTCAGGCTCAAAGCCCCGGCCCGCAGCCCCTCCTCGCGGGCGCGTGCCTCGGCCTCGACGATCGCCGATTGTTTGGCCTGTTCGGCGGCTCTCAAGGCAAAGAAGTAGGGCGCGAGTAGGTCGGCGATGGACTGGGCATTGGCCACGTCCTGCTCGGTGTAGAAACCGACCGCATGCGACGAGCAACTGAGCGCGCCGATAACCTCACCGCGCACCTTGAGCGGTACATGGAGACGGCTGCGCAAATTGTGCTCGAAGATCGGGCGCGTGAAGGGCGTGTCGACGTGGTAGCGCGTTTCCTGCTGCGCATCATCCGTCAAAAGGAAGTCGATTTCGCCCCAGAGCAGGGTGCGGATCGGGCTGCTCGCGACCGGTGCGGGCGTGGTCTGACCCCAGAAGGTATCCAGGCCGGTCTCGTAAGCCGTGTGGTAGAGGCCGTTGACCATGGTGATGCAGACATCGAGGTGGTCATGCGGCACGATATGCGATACTTCGACGCCCACGGCCTTGATGGCCGAGCGGAAATCGAGCTGCCCGGCCAGGAGCCTGGATATGCCGAGATAGTGATCGAGCAGCGCTGACGGCGCGATCTTGAGCATGATGTCCTCCCCGCGACCACTCCCACGGCCGCATCTCCTTCATAACACATCTCGACAGGGTGGTCGTCCTGCGGGATCCCGCAGGACTTTGCGCAATTCCCGCAAACGTCCTGCCGTCCCGAACCTGTACAGGCGTCGCCATTGCCTCCATCCTGATCCTGCCGAGAAGAGGAACTCGGCGGGGAATTCAGACCGGGACACGCCCGGCTGTTTGGAGGAAACCGGTGCCAAGAGCGCCGGACAACAGGGAGTGAGATCATGAAGACCAGCAGAACCCTTCTGGCGAGCGCGGCACTGTGCCTTATCGCCACATCCATGCCCGCAATGGCCGATACATCGGCCAAGAAGATTGCCCTTTCGAACAACTATGCCGGCAATTCCTGGCGCCAGGCCATGCTGACCAGCTGGGAAAAGGTGACCGGCGAGGCCGTGAAGGCCGGACAGGTCGCAGCCGCCGACGCCTTCACGACCGCCGAAAACCAGGCGACCGAACAGGCAGCCCAGATCCAGAACATGATCCTGCAGGGTTATGACGCCATCGTCATCAACGCAGCCTCGCCGACGGCACTCAACGGCGCCGTCAAGGAAGCCTGTGACGCCGGCATCACCGTCGTGTCGTTCGACGGCATCGTCACCGAACCCTGCGCCTGGCGCATCGCGGTCGACTTCAAGGAAATGGGCCGCAGCCAGGTCGAATATCTCTCCGGCAAGCTGCCGCAGGGCGGCAACCTGCTCGAGATCCGCGGCCTTGCCGGCGTCTTCGTCGATGACGAAATCTCGGCGGGCATCCATGCCGGTGTCGAGCAATTCCCGCAGTTCAAGATCGTCGGCTCCGTGCATGGCGACTGGGCGCAGGACGTAGCGCAGAAGGCCGTCGCCGGCATCCTGCCGAGCCTGCCGGAACTTGTCGGTGTCGTGACCCAGGGTGGTGACGGCTATGGCGCGGCCCAGGCGATCGCTGCGGCCAACCGTCCGATGCCCGTCATCGTCATGGGCAACCGCGAGGACGAGCTGAAGTGGTGGAAGGAACAGAAGGACGCCAACCAGTATGAGACCATGTCGGTCTCGATTGCGCCCGGCGTATCCACGCTTGCCTTCTGGGTCGCCCAGCAGATCCTCGACGGCAAGGACGTGAAGAAGGACCTCGTCGTTCCCTTCCTGCGCATCGACCAGGACAATCTCGAAGCAAACCTGGCCAATACCCAGGCCGGCGGCGTCGCGAATGTCGAGTATTCGCTCGAAGACGCCCAGAAGGTCATCGATTCTGCGATGTAACCGACCGGAACCTCCCCGAACCGTCCGGCCTTCGGGCCGGGCGGTGTGGGGAACCTTTGGCGCGTGAGTGAGAGAGTTGTGCAGTATGAATGCCATGCTCGATAAGGACGATGGACGGCCCGTCGTCAGCGTTACCGATGCAAGAGTGAGTTTCGGCGCGGTGAAGGCGCTCGACGGCGTCACGCTGGAGATCGGCGCCGGAGAATGCGTCGGCCTGGTCGGCCATAACGGTGCCGGCAAATCCACCATCGTCAACGTCATCAATGGCGGACTCAGCCCGCATGAGGGCACAATCCGATACGGTCACGGCAGCGGAGGCCACAGCATCAATGCTGCGCGCGACGCCGGCATTCGCTGCGTTTTCCAGGAACTGTCGCTCTGCCCGAACCTGACGATCGTGGAGAACACCCGCGTCATGCATCGCAGCTTGAAAGGCTGGGGCTGGCGCAAGCGGGGTGCTGCCCTGATCGAGAGTAAATTGCAGGAAATCTTCCCGGGCCATTCGATCGACTGCCACGAGGCCGTCGGCACGCTCACCATCGCGGAACGCCAGATGGTGGAGATCGCGATCACCTTCTGCGAGATCGGCGCTCCCGTTCGTCTCGTCATCCTGGACGAACCGACTTCGTCGCTGGATGCGCGCCTTGCCGAGCAACTGCTCGCCTATGTCGAGCGCTTTGTCCGCGACGGTGGCTCGATCCTTTTCATCTCCCACATTCTCGGTGAGATACTCTCAGTTTCCAGCCGCATCGTCGTCATGAAAGACGGCAGGGTCGTCAGCCAGAGGCCAGCCGAGGAATTTTCAGAACACGGCCTGATCGAGGCCATGGGCAGCGTGGTGAAGACTCGCGAGGCCCGCACAAACCTGCAGAAGACGAACACGGCAAGTGTGCTGACCGCCGCACCGGTGCGCGGGCGCGGCCTCCCCTTCCAGGCCATGAAGGGTGAGATTGTCGGTTTCGCCGGTCTCGGCGGCCACGGCCAGACGGACATGCTGGTCGGCCTCTTCGAGTCCCGAACCGGCAACTGGCTGCGGGCCAATGACCCCGAAGTCGCCTTCGTCGCCGGCGACCGTGCGGTCAACGGCACCTTCACGCTGTGGAGCATCTTGAGAAACCTCAGCATCGGCATCCTGCCCGATCTGTCGCGACTGCAGACCCTGGATTTCGATCGGGAGGAGACGCTGGGCCAGACCTGGAAGGAGCGGATCGGCATCCGTACCCCCGACATGGACAATCCGATCCTGTCGCTCTCGGGCGGAAACCAGCAGAAGGTTCTGTTCGCCCGGGCGCTCGCCAGCCGCGCGCCCGTGGTTTTAATGGACGACCCGATGCGTGGCGTCGACTTCGGCACCAAGCAGGAGGTCTATGCGATCCTGCGCCAGGAGGCGGACGCCGGGCGGACCTTCGTCTGGTACTCGACCGAGATGGACGAGGTCTGCGTTTGCGACCGCGTCTATGTGTTCAACAACGGCATGATCGTTGCCGAACTGAAGGGGGACGAGGTGACGGAAGAAAACATCCTCTCCGCCTCCTTCCAGGAGGCCGCATGACGAGGTTTCTCTCAGCCGACGGCCTGCGCCTCGTCATCCCGGCCCTATCGCTGGTCGGGCTGCTCGCGGCGGTCTTCTATCTCCAGCCGAGGGCCATGAGCTATACCGGGCTCAACCTGCTGTTCAATCTCGCGGTGCCGATTGCGCTCGCGACCATCGCCCAGATGCTGATCATGACCGTCAACGACCTTGATCTGTCCATGGGCACCTTCGTCAGCTTCGTCGCTTGCGTGACGGCGACCTTCCTGCAGTCCTCGCCTCTGCTGGGTGTCCTCATTCTGATGGCAGCGATCGGAGTCTATGCGCTGATCGGCGTCATGATCTACCTCAGAGACCTGCCGTCGATCGTCGTGACGCTCGGCATGAGTTTCGTCTGGGGTGGCCTGGCGGTTTTGATCCTGCCGGCACCCGGCGGGGAAGCACCGGGCTGGATCCGCGCAATCATGACGGTGAAGCCGCCGCTCGTCCCGATGGCGATCTTGGCCAGCGTCCTGATCGCCGTCGTCAGCCACTATGTCATCATGCGCTCGTCCTTCGGCGTCGTCTTGCGCGGGGTGGGCGGCAATAGCCGCTCGGTTGCCCGGGCCGGATGGTCGATCATCGGCGCACGCGCCGCCGTCTATGGTCTTGCCGCCTTCTTTGCCGTACTCGCCGGCATGGCACTCGTGGGACTGACCACCTCAGCGGACGCCAATATCGCGCTGCGCTACACGCTGCTCTCGATCGCCGGCGTCATTCTCGGTGGCGGCGAATTCGTCGGCGGGCGCGTTTCGCCGATCGGTGCCGTCATCGGTGCGCTCACACTGACGCTGGCCGGCTCCTTCCTGTCCTTCCTGCGGATCTCGCCGGACTGGCAGATCGGCGCCCAAGGCGCGATCCTGATCCTCGTGCTGACGCTGCGTCTTGCCCTCAATCGCGCCGAAGGCCGGAAGGGCAAGTCATGACCCAAGCACTCTCCACGCTCTTCTCCCGGACCTGGATCTGGTCCTTCATTGCTGCGGCCAGCGTCTTCCTCGTCACCATCGTCTTCACGGGCGGGGCGAGCACCGTCGGGCTCGCACAGGCCGCCCTCACCTTCGGCGCCTTCTCGGTGCTGGTCGGCCTCGGTCAGATGCTGGTGATCACGCTTGGCCCTGGAAATATCGACCTCTCGGTTCCCGCCAACATGACACTTGCGGCAACGGTCTCGCTCAAGGTGATGAATGTCGAGAACAGCATGATCCTGACCGGGCTGCTGGTCGCCATCGGTGTCGGGATCGCTATCGGGATCGGCAACTATGCGCTGATCAAACTGCTCCGCATTCCGCCGATCATCGCAACGCTGTCGATGAGTTTCATCGTGCAGTCGACGGCGATCTGGACGAACCGGGGCTTGCGCATCAAGCCGCCAAGCTGGCTTGCGGACTTCACCACTTCTTCAACTGTGGGCATCCCGAATGTCGCGCTCGTTGCCTTGGTGTTCTCCGTCATCGTCTGGTACGTCCTCAACCGCACGGTCTATGGACGCTCGATCGCCGCGATCGGCCAGAGCATCCGCGCCGCACGCATGGCCGGCATCCCGATCGACGGCACGCGGCTTCTTACCTACCTGCTCTGCGCCGTGCTCGCCTCGCTGTGTGGCTATCTGCTCGCCAGCTTCTCCGGCGGTGCGGCGCTCAACATGGGCACGGAATATCTCCTGATGTCGATTGCCGTCGTCGTCATCGGCGGCACGGCGGTTGCCGGCGGGAATTCGAATGTTCCGGGGATATGGGGCGCCTCGCTCTTCATGTTCCTTGTCGTTTCGATGCTGAATACCTACGGTTTTGGCGCAGGCATCCGCCTCATTCTCACCGGTCTCATCATCATCGCCGTCATCATGCTGCCGACCACGCGCAGCGCCGGCAAAACCTGAAGCCCTGCCAGGATCGTCCCATGGAAAACCCGCATTACGAGATCCGCGACCCCCGCTTCTGCGACCTGCTCGTGTCAAGCGCCGGCTTGGATGAGCTTTACACCGGCTGCCGATGGGCCGAGGGTCCCGTCTGGTTCAATGATGGCGGCTATCTGCTGTTCAGCGACATTCCGAACGAACGCGTTCTGCGCTGGATCGAGGGTGCGGGAACCTCTGTCTATCGCTCACCGTCGCATTTCATCAACGGCAATACGCGCGACCGCGAGGGACGGCTCGTTTCCTGCGAACACGGCGGGCGCCGTGTCATCCGCACCGAGATCGACGGGACGATCACGACGCTTGCGGATCGCTACCAGGGCAAGCGGCTGAATTCCCCCAATGACGTCGTGGTGAAATCAGACGGCAGCGTGTGGTTCAGCGACCCGTCCTACGGCATTCTCTCTGACTACGAGGGCTACAAGGCCGACGAGGAACAGGCGAGCCGGAATGTCTACCGGCTCGATCCTACCACCGGCGAGCTTGCCGTCATGATCGACGACTTCCTGCAGCCGAACGGCCTTTGCTTCTCGCCGGACGAGACGTTGCTCTACGTCGCCGATTCCGGCGCCAGCCACAAACCGGATGCGCCGAGATACATCCGCGTCTTCGATGTCACCGATGGCAAGCGTCTGACGAATGCGCGCGTCTTTGTCCATATCGACAAGGGCATTCCCGACGGCATGCGGACGGATGTCGACGGAAACCTCTGGTCGAGCGCTGCCGACGGCGTGCATTGCTTCCATCCCGATGGCACGCTGCTCGGCAAGATCCTGGTGCCGCAGGCGGTCGCCAACCTGACCTTCGGCGGCCCGCGCAAGAACCGCCTGTTCATCACGGCCTCGACATCGCTGTACGCGATCTACACCGCGACACGAGGTGCGCAGACGCCCTGAGTCGCGCCCGACTGCATAAAAAACAGGACCGCCCGCTCAGGAGAACGGGCGGTCGCGCGGTCATGCCACGTGTGGGATATGGCACGACCGGACCGGCCTGGCGGCGACCGATGAGGCGATTACGTGAGGAAGAGCGATCACGCAGTCATGGATTTGAAAGCTTCGGCCTGGCTCTCTACCCAGCTTTCGAAGCTCTGCGGCTCCGTGCCCGTCAGCGTCTTGAAGTCACCAGTGACGCGAGCCAGACCACCGTTTCCGACCATCGTATCGATAGAGGCAAAGACGCGCGCGACGGGTTCGGGCAGACCAGCTCCAACCATGCCCTGCACGAGGCCTTCGACCGGAACATCGATCACGGTGATCTCCTTGCCGGCAGAGGCGGAGATGAGGGATGCCATTTCGCGATGCGTGTAGGAAGAAGAACCCGTCAGCGTGTAGACGGTCTTTTCCTTGTCTGCGGCGACGAGCGCCGCAGCAATCGCACGACCGATGTCATCGCGTGCGATGTGCGCCACCTTGCCGTCACCGGCAGCCGAGTACCAATGGCCCGAGGCAAGGGCGGGGCCTGCGCTCATCATGACGTTTTCGAAATACCAGTTGTTGCGCAGAATGGTCCAGGCCGGCACCGAGCTTGCCTCGATGGCCGCTTCCGTCCCTTCGTGGTCGGGGGCGAAGAGCAGAGCTGAGTTCACGGGCTCGGGCATCGAGGTGTAAAGCAGATGGACGACACCGGCCTTTTCTGCTGCGGCAACGGCTGCGCGATGCTGAACGAGACGATGTCCCGGCCGGTCGAGCGTATCCGTGCTGATGATCAGCACCTTTTCGGCCTCGGCGAATGCAGCCTCCATGGATGCGGCATCATCAAAATCGACCCGGCGCACCAACACGCCCTTCGCAGCCAGTTCTACCAGCTGCTCCGGCTTGCGGCTGGCAGCGATGATGTCGCCTGCGGCGACGCCCGAGGTCTCAAGGAGATGATGGACAACGCGCTGGCCGAGCTGGCCCGATGCGCCGGTGACAAGATACTTCGCGGTCATGGTTCTCTCATTTTCTGGACCCTAAACTTTAGGGATGGTTTAATTTACAGAGTAGGTCTATATTGCAGACTTCATATCTACCGTAAAGTAGGCAGTTTTTTAGAACCAGGTTCTGAGGATGGTACCGATGACAGCACATGGGAAGACGAAGACCGATTACACCGCAGCGATCCGTACGGTGATGGCCATGATCGAGACGCCGGCGAATACGGTTTTCGATGCCGGGAATTGCCCGGTTCGCGATGTCTTTTCCCATATCGGGGACAAATGGGCTTCCCTCATCCTACAGACGCTTGGCTACAGGCCGCACCGTTTCGGCGAGCTTAAGCGAGCAATCCCCGACATCTCGCAGGCCATGCTCACGGGTACATTGCGCAGCCTCCAGCGCGACGGTCTGGTTCATCGCGAGGTCTTCCCGACCCAGCCGCCAAGTGTCGAGTACAGGCTGACGGAGCTTGGGCAATCCTTATTGGGGCCAGTCGCGGCCCTGGTGGTCTGGACGGCGGAACATCATGGTCGCATCCGCGAGGCGCGGGCTCTCTATGATGGCGAGAATCCGCCCGTGAAGAAGAAGGTCGCAGCCGCCTGACTGGCATGCTTCGCTGGTCAGGAATTTGCTAACCATGCAGATGAACGAAAACGATACGCAGCACCCATAAATTACCCCCTTATATATGGGGGTATATTATGTTCAGAAGATTTCTCTGCGACCGCAGTGGCAATTTCGGCGTCTTGACGGCGATCCTGCTTGTGCCCGTCATCGGAGCGGCTGGCCTGGCCATCGATATCAGCAACGCGCTGACGGTGCGAAGCACCCTCCAGGCGGCTGCCGACGCGGCTGCGATCGCAGCCGTTGCCGAAACCTCCGCCGGCGTCATGCAGGCGATGCAGATGAAATCCGACGGACAGCTATCGGCTGCGATCGCAGATGCCAAGAAGGTGTTTCTCGGTCACGCCAAGATGTCTCAGCACTACGATCTCAAGAACTTCGATGTGGAAGTCGTCAAGACCGGAACCCAGCTAAAGGCCGTCTTCACCTTCAACGCGACCATTCCCACCACACTTGCACGGGTCATGGGGCAGAAGGACGTCACCGTCAGCGGCAAGGCCGAAGCCGTCTATCAGACAGACACATTCCGGGACTTCTACCTGCTTCTCGACAACACGCCGTCTATGGGCGTCGGAGCGACTCCGGCAGACGTCACCAAGATGGTCAACAACACCAGAGACAAGTGTGCCTTCGCGTGCCACATCGTCAAAAACGGTGTCGAGGACACGAACAGCTACTATTACCTCGCCAAGAAACTCGGCGTGACGATCCGCATCGACGTCGTGGCCAAGGCGACGGCAGCGCTCATGGACACGGCCAAGAAGTCGCGCAAGAGCTCCAATCAGTATCGCATGGCCGTCTACACCTTCGGCGAACGGGCCGAGGACACCAAGTTGCTGGAGGTCTCCGCACTTACCGACAATCTCGATCAGGTTCAGACCAAGGCGTCCAAGATTGGACTGATGTCGATCCCCTGGCAGGGTTATGACAACGACCAGCAGACAGATTTCGACCGCGCCCTCAAGAGTATCGGCGATCTCATGGGCGCGTCCGGCACCGGTGCTTCTGCAAGTGATCCGGAAAAGATCGTGTTCTTTGTCTCAGATGGAGTGGGCGACGCCTACAAGCCAAGCACCTGCACCAAGAAGACCACCAATGGGCGCTGTCAGGAGCCGATCGACACTGCGCAATGCGAAGCCCTCAAGAAGAAGGGCTATCGCATCGCCGTTCTCTATACGACCTATCTGCCGCTTCCCACCAATGACTGGTACAAGAGGTGGATCAGCCCGTTCCAGTCCGAAATCCCTACGCGCATGCAGTCTTGCGCATCGCCGGGTCTCTATTTCGAAGTGAGCCCGAGCGAGGGCATCGCAGACGCCATGAATGCGCTATTCCTCAAGATCGTGAGCACGCCCCGGATCTCCAGCTGAGAGTACGATCCGAGGGCTCAGCTTCTCCGCATGGGGAAGCCCTGCAGGGACACGGTGTTGCCGTCACTGAACGCCAGGCCCTCTCGCTCGAAGGCCTCTCGAATCGCGCTCAGCGAGGCCGGCCGCGTCGAACGCTCTCCCTCCCCCTCGATCCGCCGGATCGACGAGACCGATACGCCGGACTGCCGCGAAAGGTCTTCGAGGGTCCATTGCAACATGGCCCGTCCCGCCCGGATCTGCATCGGCGTCACCGAGGGATCGGCGGCAGACCCGCCGCTGCCCATCATGGCAAATTCCTGATGGCGGATGATCATGCCCAGCCATTCATGCGAGCGCCCACCCTTGTGAAGCACGGGCACTGCGCGGGCATGAAACCATTCATATTCACCGTCCGCCCGACGGATGCGCTGATTGGAGCTATAAGGAGAGAGCGAGGAAACAGCTTGTTGCCAGGCGGCGTTCACCGCTTCGCGATCATCTGGGTGGACCGCGCTTAGCCAGTTGCCGTCGAACATATCGGACTCACGTTGCCCGGTCAGCGTCGTCCAGCCAGAGGAAAATACGGGCTCGCCAGCCGCCGTCGCGCGCCATTCCATGGTCGCGACGGCGCTGATCAATGCTCTGTAGCGGCCGGTGCTTTCGTCCAGCGCCTGACGGCTCTCATGTTGTTGCGAGACGTCCTGGAGGAGCCCGATGGCGCGCGCCGGGCGCTGCTCGGCGTCAAGCACCACCTCGGACCGGAACTCGACCCAGCGCACGGTCCTGTCGCCGCGGATGATGCGAAAATTCCGATTCACAGGCACACCCGAGCGTATCAGCGACCAGATATCTTCGCAGAATGTGCGATCCTCCGGATGTACCTGGTCGACCAGATCCGTCATTCGGAACGGCAGGGTTTGCTTAACCCCGATCACTCGCAAGAGGCCCGGGCTGCAGCTGCATTGACCGGTGGTGATATCGCAGGTCCAGAAGCCTGTATTGCCGTTTTCTTCGACGAGTTTCAGGAAATGTGTCGACGAAACGCCTGATATCTTCCTGGCGGCAATAGACGCGTCTCCCGCCTGTGCGGAAGAGGCATCACCCAGGGCGGAATCCAGAAAACTTCTCATTGCAGTTCGGCAAAGTCCATCATGCGTCCGACGGGAAAGCCCTCGATCTCGGTCTATTGACAACAGTTCTCCCTGAAATGGGACGCTAGCGGCGGCGAAGGCTGCAGACAAGGGTGAAGTGGAAGATTGTGAATGCGCGCGGCCCGAAGGCGCAGCGTTTCTCTCCGCCATCTCAACAATACGTCCCGATCTCAAGCCTCATCCATGAGGAAACACGCAAGCAGCAGGCTTGTTGTTGGCCCATGATCATGGCAGGAAGTTTCCAGATGAGCATCACGAGAGAGCCATAGCATGTCGAACGTCATCAAGTTCGAGCGCCCGCCCGAAGACAAACCGCCGAAGCCGAAGGCCAGTGTTTCACCTTCGATGCGCAAGATCCTGATCTGGGCCGGGATCGCCGCGGCATTCGTGCTTGCATGGGCCTATTTTACCCTTGTCGGCGGCGGCGCTGCTCCGGCTTGAGCCCAAGGCTCCTCAGGCCTGCGTTACGGCATCCGGGACCAAAGCTCCCCGGGCGCCTATTACCCTACCCGCCAGTCTGGCGCCGGCGGCAACCGCATTCTCAACGGATGCGCCATTCAGTTCTGCAGCCAGGTAGCCAGCGTTGAAACTGTCGCCTGCAGCGGTCGTATCAACAACATGTTCGACCGAGGGGATGGAGAAGCGGGACAGTTCACCGCTGCTGCCTGCAAATGTGACGTCCTCGGATCCGTTCTTGACGATGACCCTTCGAGCCCCTTCCGCCTGATAACGTTTCGCCGTCGCGGCTGGATCGGCATCGCCAAACCATGTCGCCTCGTCTTCGAAGGACGGAAGGCAGAGGTCACTCACCGCGGCCGCCCGATGCACCCAGCCCCTCATGGTCTCCGGGTTGTCCCAGAGACGCGGCCGGAGATTGGGGTCGAAGACAACCGTTCCGCCCTTGCCTGCAAACTGGCCAAGCGCCTCGATCAGCGCCAGACGGTCCTGGTTCGAGAGAATGGCCAAGGTGATGCCGGACCAGTAGGCGAGATCCGCGCCCTCAAGTGCACGATTGAGGGCTGCAGGATCACTGGCGAGCCGCCTTGCGGCACTGTCGTTGCGCCAATAGGTGAAACTGCGCTCGCCGTCCTTCAACGTGATGTAGTAGAGCCCGATCGTCTTGTCGGGCAGGCGGCGGACATGGTCGGTCCCGATGCCCTCGCTCTTCAGGAAATCGACCATACTGTCGGAGAGCCCGTCCGTACCGACGGCGCTCACATAGTCGACCTGCCAGTCCTGCCCCAGACTGTGACGCAGGTAATAGGCGGTATTGAGCGTGTCTCCGGCGAACCCCATGCTGAGCATACCGGGTGAACCGGTCTCCGACAGCTCGCCCATGCATTCGCCGATCGATACGATCCGTCCCATCTTCATCCCCCCGCCTTGTCGCTTCCCGTTCCTACCTAGCGCGCCAGCCAACCGCCGTCGACGGGCAGGATCGTGCCGTGCACATAAGCGGAGGCGTCCGAGGCCAGGAAGACTGCGGCGCCACCGAGTTCTTCCGGATTGCCCCAGCGGCCTGCCGGGATCCGGCCGAGAATGTCGGTGGACCGCTTCGGATCTTCCCGCAAGGCGGTCGTGTTGTTGGTGACGAAATAGCCCGGCGCAATCGCGTTCACGTTAATGCCCTTGGCAGCCCATTCACAGGCCAGCAGGCGGGTCAGCCCCGCGAGGCCACTCTTGGACGCGGTATAGGAGGGAATGCGGATCCCTCCCTGGAAGGAGAGCATGGAAGCGATGTTGATAATCTTGCCGCGGCCACTCGGAATCATGCGCTTGGCGACGGCCTGCGACAGGAAAAAGGCCGTCTTCAGGTTGACGTCCATGACCGCATCCCAATCAGCCTCGGTGAAATCGATGGCATCGGCTCGGCGGATGATGCCGGCATTGTTGACGAGAATGTCGACCGAGCCGAAAGCGGATACCGCCGCTTCGACGATGTCGTCGACCGGCTCGATGGTCGACAGGTCGGCGGTAAAGGATGCGAAACGCCCACCTGCAGAGGCAATCATGGCCTCCGTTTCGCTCATGCCCGATCGGCCGACGCCGACAACAGCGGCACCAGCGCCGGCCAGTGCCACGGCAATGGCCTGACCGATGCCGGTATTGGCTCCGGTGACGATGGCCGTGCGGCCCGAAAGGTCGAAGGATGGTTTCATGATGCTACTCCCGGGATTTCTGGAAAGGATCGCCTGCTTGCTCTAGGCGTCAATGAAGAGGTCGGGATCGAGATGCTCGATGTCGTCCAGTTCCTCAGTCATGCGGCCGATATGCTGGCTCATGGCCAGAACCGCCGCACCGTCGTCGCGGTCACGGATCCCGTCGATGATCGCCGCATGCTCGGCGATGACGATATCCAGCCGCCCTGAACGGGGCAGCGTGATGAAGCGATAGCGGTCGATATGAACCTTGACCTGCGCAATAACCGTCCAGATTCCGGGGTAACCGGCGATGTCGGCGATCAACTGATGGAATTCTGTGTCGAGACGGTGGAAGAGCGGAATGTCGCCGGCCTCGGCCGCTTTTATCAGGGCCGCCTGATTGTCTTCGAGCGAGTGCAAGCGGCTGCCGTCCTTCATCGCGACAATGGCGAGCGAGACGGTGGTCACCTCGAGCGCCTTGCGGATAAGGATTGCCTCGTAGAGCGCACGGCGGGGTATGCGAGACACGAAAGTGCCCGACTGCGGATAGATCTCCACAAGTCCCTCATCCGCCAGTCTCAGCAGAGCTTCGCGCACAGGCGTGCGGCTGACACCGAAGCGCTGGCCGAGTTGCTTCTCGTTCAGGGTATCCAACGGCTTCAATTGCAGGCGGACAATTTCGTCCTGCAAGATCGCATGGATCTGCGTCGCAGCACGTCCATCCCGCGTCCTCCCGCGTTGATGATCGGCAGGAACAATGCGCGAGCGTAACCCGCTTTTGGACATTTCCGACATGCGGCCTCCGAAAACTGAGATACTAGTATATCAGTTTTCGGAGGCTGTAAATGCAAGGAGCCTCTGTTTCAAGCCACCGTTTCTGAAACAGCTATACACTCAGGAAAGGCAGTAACGCGATGACGTCACTTCTCGGCGCAGATCGCGTAGCGGTGCTGAGTGGCTCGCTCCAGGCCTTTGAAAAACGAGAAGTTCTTGCGTTGCGCCCTGTGTATAGCAGCCATGTCCTGATCAACGGTGATTTTTGAGAAGCCCGCCTTCTTCAGAAGATCTGCAACGGCATGCGCGTGAGCACCGCCGGAAAAATGAACGCGGGACAGGATACGGGTGTGCGTTTCGGCCATATCGGGTTTCGGGGCGCCGTGCAGGGCATCGCGGGCCAGACCGAGGCGGCGCGCGAAACCGGTCAGCTTTTTCAAGAGACGGGTCAATGTGGAGGTGTTGACGAAGTCGCCATCGACGATCAGCACCTTGCCACCCGGCTTCAGGACGCGGTGCCACTCCTTGAAGCAGGCAAGCGGATCGACGAGCGTCCAGACAAGGTGACGATTGGTGATCACATCATAGGCCTCGTCGTCCTCCATGGTGCGCTCGGCGTCACCCATCAGAAAGCGGATCTGTCGTCCACGGTCCTTGGCCTTTGCCTGCGCGCGCTCCAGCATTGGCTCGGCCCAATCCAGCCCGGTAACCTTGAAGCCGAGATCGTCGAGCAGGTGCGAGATCACGGCCGTTCCGCAGGCGAGGTCGAGCGCTGCCCGCCCCTCGCCTTCGCCGAGATGCTTGCGGAACAGGGCGTGCCAGGCCGCCCGCTCGTCTTCCGAAAAGATCTCGTGACCCGGCTGAGTGTCGAATGTCTCGGCCCGCAGAGACCAGTAGGCTTTGATTTCGTCGCGAAGGTCATGGTTGGAGAGGGAGCTAACGGCTTGCATTTTCACGGTCTTTCGGATTCGGGCAGAGAGGCTGGAACACTTCTAAAAGATAATTCTTGACTGATAAAGTCATAAAAACATAGATCACGACATAATCACAAGCAGGAGAACTGATCGTGTTCAAAATGGAGAAGGTGGCTTCTGCCGCCGCGATTTCGCTCGTCCTTTTTTCAAGCGTCGCGTTGGCTGGCGAGACCGTGAAGATCACGGACATCACTGGTCGTGAGGTCGAGGTGAGCGTTCCGGTCGAACGCGTCATTCTCGGCGAGGGTCGTCAGATCTACTTCACGGCAGCACTCGACACCGACAATCCGTTCGGCCGCGTCATTGGCTGGCGCGACGACTTCAAGAAGGCCGACCTCGATGGCTACAACATCTACCTGAAGAAATTTCCGGAGATGGAGAAGATCCCAACCTTCGGCGGCATGAAGGACGGCACCTTCGACATCGAGCAGGCAGTTGCACTGAAGCCCGACGTCATCATCATGAACACGGAAGCAAAGTCTGCGACTGAAGAGAGCGGTTATATCGAGAAGCTCGCCGCCGTTGGCATTCCGCTCGTCTACATCGACTTCCGCGAAAAGCCGATGGAGCACACGGATGATTCCATGCGCATCATCGGCAAGCTGTTCGGCAAGGAAGAGCGCGCCGAAGAATTCGTCAAGTTCCATGACGAGCAGATCGCCAAGGTGACCGACGTGCTGGCCAGCCAGACGGACCTGAAAAAGCCTGTCGTCTTCATGGAACGCGCCGGTGGCTATTCCGACGATTGCTGCATGTCCTTCGGCAACGAGAACTTCGGCAAGATGGTCGAACTCGCCGGCGGCGTGAACATGGCCAAGGACTTCATCCCGGGCACCTTCGGCACCGTCAATCCGGAGCAGATCATCGCATCGAACCCCGACCAGGTCATCGTGACCGGCTCGAACTGGGAACTGTATGTTCCCGGCGGCAAGTGGGTCGGCGTTGGTCCGGGCGCCGACAAGGCTGAAGCCGCGCGCAAGCTTTCCGAGCTGATGAAGCGCCCCGGCTTCACCGACATCAAGGCCGTCCAGGATGGCAATGTGCACGCGATCTGGCACCAGTTCTACAACAGCCCGTACCAGTTCGTTGCCGTACAGCAGATCGCCAAGTGGCTGCATCCGGATCTCTTCAAGGATCTCGACGCGGACGCCACCTTCAAGGACATGCATGAGCGCTTCCTGCCGGTCGATTACCAGCCTGGCTACTTCGCCTCGCTGAAGGCTGGCTCCTGACATCCATCCGGCCGGCCGGCGACCGCCGGCCGCTTGCCCTTGGGGGCGTAACCGACAGGAAAAGACTTATGGCCACCACCGTCGAAGCGGCCGCTCCGGCCTCCAGCGACATCTACCGAAGCCTGACGACGAAGCGCCTGGCAATCCTTGCCGGGCTTTCACTCTGTCTGGTGCTGTCGATCGCCGTCGATATGGCCTATGGCCCCGCGCGCTACACCCTGTCGGAAGTCGTCTCGACGATCTGGGATCCGGCCTCGGCAGGCAACCAGCTTCGGGTCGTCATCTGGGATATCCGCATGCCGATCGCGCTGATGGCCGTCACTGTTGGGGCGTGCCTGTCGCTTGCCGGTGCGCAGATGCAGACGATCCTGGCCAATCCGCTCGCCTCTCCCTTTACGCTCGGCATTTCGGCGGCTGCCAGTTTCGGTGCGGCGCTCGGGCTTGTCGCAGGCGTTGCCGTCTTTCCAGCGGCCGTGCAGTACATGGTGCCGATCAACGCCTTCCTGATGGCAATGCTCGCATCGCTCTTCATCTATGGCGTCTCGACCATGCGAGGCGTGACGGTTGAGACCATCATCCTGCTCGGCATAGCTCTGGTCTTCACCTTCAATGCGCTGCTTTCGCTGCTCGAATATCTTGCCTCTGAACAGGCGCTCGCCGCCGTTGTCTTCTGGACCATGGGATCGCTGACCAAGGCGACCTGGGGCAAGGTGGCGGTGACCTTCGCCGTGCTCGTCTTCTGCGTACCCCTCTTTGCGCGCCGCGCCTGGGCACTGACGGCGCTTCGCCTCGGTGACGACAAGGCCGCATCCTTCGGGGTCAATGTCCGGGCACTCCGGCTTGAGACTATGCTGCTCGTCAGCCTGCTCGCCGCCATCCCCGTTTCTTTCGTCGGGACGATCGGTTTCATCGGCCTCGTCGGGCCGCATATCGCTCGTATGTTGCTCGGAGAAGACCAGCGCTTCTTTCTCCCGGGTTCGATCCTCTGTGGCGCGCTCCTGCTGTCCGTCACCTCGGTCGTGTCGAAATTGCTGATCCCGGGCGCCATCCTGCCGATCGGTGTTATCACTGCACTCGTCGGGGTGCCCTTCTTCTTCTCCCTCATCTTCACCAACAGGAGGCGCGCATGGTAGCCCTCAGGCTTGAAGCGGTCGGTGCCCAATACGGTCGCCATCGCGTCTTCACCGACATCACCACCGGTGACATCGCCGGCGGAATGCTGACAGCTGTCATCGGTCCGAATGCGGCGGGCAAGTCGACGCTGTTCAAGCGGATAGCAGGCCTGCTGAAGGGCGAAGGCGTCATCCATGTCTCCGGAGAGGAGAGCCAGCGGCCGATTTGTTACATGCCGCAGGACACAGGTGCCAATGCTGTCCTGACCGTCTACGAGAGCATTCTGCTTGCATCCAAGCAGGGCTCTGGTTGGAAAGTGGCCGACGGCGAACTTTTTGAGATCGATCGCATTCTTGCTTCACTTCGGATTTCGGACCTCGCATTTCGAGATCTTGGGGAACTGTCCGGTGGACAACGTCAGCTCGTCGCCATCGCCCAGGCGCTGGTGCGCAAGCCGGAAGTGCTGTTGATGGACGAGCCGACGTCGGCGCTCGATCTCTTCCGCCAGATCGAAGTCCTTCAATTCATGCGCGAACTTGCAACCGAAAGCGGGATCACCGTTCTGATCGCCCTGCACGACCTGAACCACGCGATGCGTTATTGCGACCATGCGCTCGTGGTTGCGGACGGGCGACTGATTGCAAGCGGCGCGACTGCGGATGTGATCACGCCTTCCCTGCTTCGAGATGTGTACCGGGTCGATGCCCGCATTGAGGCCTGCACGCAAGGCCGGCCTCTCGTCATCGTGGACGCGGCGCTGGCATAAGCCCTTAGCTCAGCCCCATATAACGGCCGGGCTTGTGGTTGATCGCGAGGATCAGGTTGGCGATGGCAGCGCCCAGCACCGAGAGTGCCAACCGGTCGGCCGGCAGCACGAAGAAGGCGATTGCGAGGATCGTGAGATCGACACCAAGCTGGAAATAACCGGCGCGCAGCCCTGTCTTTTCCTGCAGATACATGGCGAGGATATTGATGCCGCCGAGACCCGTGCGGTGGCGGAAAAGCATCAGCAAGCCAGTACCGATCAAGCCGCCGCCGATCACCGTGGCGTAGAGTGGATCGAGATGGGAAAAATCGATCCATTGGCCGTTCAGCTTCGACAGGATCGACACCAGCGCCACGGCTGTGAAGGTGCGCAGCGTGAAGGCCCACCCCATGCGTTTGACCGCCAGGATGTAGAAGGGCAAATTGACGACGAAGAAGATGACGCCGAAGCCCCAGCCACTGACATAGGACAGAAGCAGCGCGAGGCCGGCGCTCGACCCGACCGTCAGCATGGTTTCGGTGTAGATCAGCGTCCCGAGCGACACGAACATCGTGCCGGAAATCATCGCGAGCACGTCTTCATAAAGGCGATGACGCTCTGCGCCCGCCTGGTTCACGGTGGTCGTGGTCATGGTTTCAGCCCAGAAGCGGTTTCAGAACAGCGGCGACGCGCGGAATATCCTGGCTCTTCAGGCCCGCAATATTGATGCGTCCAGAGGTCGGCATGTAGATGCCGTGATCCTTGCGCAGCGACAGCACGTCGGCTTCCTTGAGCGGCAGGAGCGAGAACATGCCCTGCTGCTCGGCGATCTGCGGCGCAAGCTGCCAACCGTCGCCGAGGGCCGTGGCCAGTTCGCGACGCAGGCCATTGAGACGGTCGCGCATGCTGTTCAGTTCGTCGATCCAGTCCTGGCGCAGGCTCTCTGTCGAGAGGATCGTGCGCACGACGGCCGCACCATGATCCGGTGGCATGGAATAGCTGGTCCGCGCCATGGTCACGAGATTGGAGCGAGCAATGTCGGCCGCCTCCTGCGTCTCGGCAACAGCAAAGATGGCGCCTGTGCGTTCACGGTAAATGCCGAAGGATTTGGAGCAGGAAACCGCGACCAAGGCTTCCGGCACTGCAGCGATAATGGTGCGCAGACCAGCGGCATCTTCCTCGATGCCGGCGCCAAACCCTTGATAGGCAGAATCGATCAGTGGCACGAGGCGACGTTCGGCGATCACGGCCGCGAGTTCTTCCCACTGGGCAGACGTGAGCGTGGCGCCGGTCGGGTTGTGGCAGCTCGCATGAATGAGCACGGCATCACCGCGCGGGGCGCTGCTCAGCGCCTTCATCATGCTGGCAAAGCGCACGTCCTGTGTCGGCACGTCGAAATAGGGATAGGTCTCAACGCTGAGGCCGGTGGCGCCGAAGATACCGGCATGGTTCGGCCAGCTGGGCAGACCAAGATGAATGCGGCCGCTGCTCGCGCGCGCGATGAGATCCGACGCAAGACGCAGCGCCCCCGAACCGCCGGGGGTCTGAACGCCCGCGGCGAACTTGCCCTGTCCCTTGCCGCCGACAAGATCCCAGAGCAGGTCGAGGAAGACCCTGTCGCCTTCCGGCGCCACATAGGACTTGCTGTCCTGCTTCTCCAACAGCTCCTTCTCGGCCGCCTTGACCGAGCGCATCACAGGCGTGCGCCCGAGATCATCACGGTAGACTCCGACCCCGAGGTCGATCTTGTCGGCGCGCTGATCGGCATTGTAGAGCCCGATCAGGGCAAGCAACGGGTCATTGGGCTGCGAGGCGAGCTTGTCGAACATCGGGGACCTTCGTCAAAGTGCAATTGTGTTGGACCAGAGATATCAAGTTTGCCGCGCAAAGTCTCTGCGGATTTCATGCCCGGCGTCAGGGGTGACTTAAGATGAATTGCCAGACATCCAGCTTTGACGATAAAATATTGCGCACTGATGGACGGTAGAGATCGATAATGGAAGCTCAGAGCGCCACACTGGACAGGATCGATCGGAAGATCATTGCCTGTCTTCTGAACGATGCAAGCCTGAACAATGCGGAACTCGCCGAGCGTGTCGGGCTGACCGCCGCCCCCCTTTCGCGTCGGCTCGCCAGACTCTATTCGAGCGGCATCATACGGCAGGCGATCGTGGTTGATGCGCCGCGTGTCGGCCTCGGCCTGCAGGCCTTCGTCGAAATCACCCTGGATCGCACGACGCCGCAGGTGGGCGAACGTTTTATCGAACATGTCGGCAAACTGCCCGAAGTAGTCGAGATCCATGCCGTTGCCGGCGACTTCGATTTTCTGTTGAAGATCTCGGTTCGTGACATGACGGACTACAAGCGCCTGATCTGGCAGGAGTTCGATCGCCTCGCCGAGATCAAGACAATCAGGTCGACGATGGTATTCGACAGTCCGAAGATCTCTTACGGCTATCTGCCATAAAGAAAAAGGGCGCCGACCGGGCGCCCTTTGTCATCGCATCAAGCTTTAGAAAGCGATCAACCGGCCGCCGCTGCCAGCTGGCGCTTTGCCATGCGGGCGCGGATCGATTCCACGTCGGCGCGCGGTGTCGCGGCAAATAGCGTGCGTGTATATTCGTGCTGCGGGTCCGAGAAGACCGCATCGCGTGTGCCGTATTCCACGGCCTCACCGTAATACATCACCATCACCTCGTCGGCGATGTAGCGCACAACCGAGAGGTCGTGGCTGATGAAGACATAGGTCAGGCCAAACTCTTCCTGCAGGTCGGCAAGCAGGTTCAGCACCTGGGCCTGGACCGAGAGGTCGAGCGCCGAAACCGGTTCGTCGAGCACGAGCAGCTTCGGATTGAGCATCAACGCACGAGCAATCGCGATACGCTGGCGCTGGCCGCCCGAGAACATGTGCGGGTAGCGGTTATAGTGCTCCGGACCGAGGCCGACCTTGATCAGCATTTCGGTTGCGCGTTCCCGCCGCTCGGCCGAGCTCATCTTGGTGTTGATGAGCAAGGGCTCGCCGAGCACATCGCCGATCTTCTGGCGCGGATTGAGCGAGCCATAGGGGTTCTGGAAGACGATCTGCACCTTCTGGCGCATGTCCGATGTTAGATGGCCAGGACGCAAGTCGACCTTCTGGCCGTCGATCAACAACTCGCCCGCCGTTGGCTCATCGATGAAGGTCAGGATGCGGGCAAGCGTGGACTTGCCGCAACCGCTTTCGCCGACGATGGCGAGCGTCTTACCCTTGTCGAGCTTGAAAGACACGCCTTTGACAGCGTGGACGATCTTGTCTTCCTTGAAGAGACCTTGCGACACACGGTAGTCGCGCTTGACGTCGCGAATTTCGAGCATCGGGGTTTGCATCTCTGTGGTCATGCGGCACCTCCCGTTTCTGCGGCGGCCAGGAAGTCGGAGACCGTCGTCAGGCGGTCGCCGGTGGCGTTTTCCGGCAGGGCCGAAAGCAGCGCGCGGGTATAGGGGTTCTTCGGGTTTTCGAAGAGCGAGAGCACATCGGCCTCTTCCATCTTCCGGCCCTTGTACTGGACGATGACGCGGTCCGCGGTCTCGGCAACCACAGCCATGTCGTGGGTGATCATGATGAGGCCCATGCCGGTCTCGGCCTGGATCTTCATGAGGAGGTCGAGGATCTGCTTCTGGATCGTCACGTCGAGCGCGGTCGTCGGCTCGTCTGCGATCAGGAGTTTGGGATTGCAGGCGATCGCAATCGCGATCATCACGCGCTGACACTGACCGCCCGACATCTGGTGCGGGAAGTGGTTGAGGCGTTCCGCAGGATCCGGCAGTCCGACCAGCTTGAAGAGCTCGATGGCGCGTTCGCGGCATTCCTTTTTGCCGAGGCCCATGTGCAGGCGCAGGACTTCCTCGATCTGGAAGCCGACGGTGAAGCAGGGATTGAGGCTTGCGACCGGCTCCTGGAAGATCATGGCGACATCCTTGCCGATCAGCTTGCGCCGGTCCGCTGCCGAGATCTTCTGGATGTCACGGCCCTGGAATTCCATCTTGTCGGCGGTGATCTTTGCCGTCCACGGCAAAAGGCCCATGACGGCAAGCATGGCGACAGACTTGCCGGAGCCGCTTTCTCCGACGATGGCAAGCACTTCACCCGGCTCCACCGACATCGACACGCCGTCGACGGCCTTGAACCAACCACTGGCCGTCTCGAACTGGACGGTGAGGTTCTGAATCTCGAGAAGTGCCATGATCAGGACCTCTTCAGCTTGGGATCGAGCGCATCGCGCAGGCCGTCACCCATGAGGTTGATGGCGAGAACGGTGATCAGGATGGCGAGACCCGGGAAGGTGACGACCCACCAGGCGCGCAGGATGAATTCACGCGCTTCGGCCAGCATCGTGCCCCATTCCGGTGCCGGAGGCTGCGCGCCCATACCGAGGAAGCCGAGGGCGGCTGCATCGAGGATGGCGTTCGAGAAGGAGAGCGTAGCCTGGACGATCAGCGGCGCCATGCAGTTCGGCAGGATCGTCTTGAACATCAGGCGGAAGGGACTTGCACCGGCTAGCCGTGCGGCCGTCACGTAGTCACGTGTCTTTTCCGACATCACCGCAGCACGGGTCAGGCGGACGAAATGCGGCTGCAGGACCAGCGCGATCGCGATCATGCCATTGGTCAGGCCGGGGCCGAGGATCGCGACGAGCACAAGTGCCAGCAGCAGCGACGGGAAGGCCAGGATGATGTCCATCAGGCGCATGATCGCGGTGTCGAGCCAGCCACCGTAATAGCCGGCGATGACACCAATCGCGATGCCCGTCGTCAGCGACAGCGTCGTAACGAACACACCGATGAACAGAGAATACTGCGAACCGTAGATCAGGCGCGAGAGGATGTCGCGTCCGACGGGATCGGTGCCGAGCACAAAGCTCCAGTTCCCACCTTCAAGCCAGGCGGGCGGAAGCAGAACCGCATCACGATATTGCTCGAAGGGCGAATGGGGTGCGATGACGCCGGCGAAGACGGCGATCAGCACGAGAGCGACGAAGACGACGAGGCCTGCGACGGCACCGCGGTTTTCGGAAAAGTAGAACCAGAATTCGGCCAGCATCTGGCGGCGCATCTGGGCGCTCGAAACCGGCTGGCTGGTTGTTGTCTCTGCCATGGGACTTTATCCTTCTAGTGGCGGATGCGCGGGTTGATCAGGCCGTAGAGCAGGTCGACGATGAGGTTCACGACCATGATGATGCCGGCAATCAGGAGGAGGCCTCCCTGGATGACCGGGTAGTCACGGCGGAACACACTGTCGACCATCCACTTGCCGATGCCCGGCCAGGAAAAGATCGTTTCGGTCAGGATCGCGCCGGCCAGCAGGACACCGATCTGCAGGCCGATCGTGGTGATGACCGGGATCATGGCATTGCGCAGCGCATGCAGGCTGACGACGCGGAAAGGCGAGAGGCCCTTGGCGCGGGCCGTCCGGATATAATCTTCCGACAGGACTTCCAGCATGGCCGAGCGCGTCTGCCGCGCGATGACGGCGAGAGGAATGGTCGCAAGCACGATCGTCGGCAGGATGAGATGGCTGACGGCCGAGGCAAAGGCGCCCTTCTGACCCGACAGCAGGCTGTCGATCAGCATGAAACCCGTGACCGGCGGGAAGAAGAACATCAGCGAGATGCGTCCCGATACCGGTGTCCACTGCAGGATGCCGGAGAACAGGATCATCAATAGAAGGCCCCACCAGAAGATCGGCATGGAATAGCCGACAAGGGCAATTCCCATCATGGTCTGGTCGAAGAATGAACCGCGCTTGATCGCAGCGATGATGCCGGCGGGAACGCCGATCGCGACGGCCAACAGGATCGCACAGATGGACAATTCGACGGTGGCGGGGAACAGCGCGAAGAACTGGTCGATGATCGGGCTCTTCGAGACAATCGAAGTGCCGAAGTCACCGGTCAGGACGCCGCCGAGATAATCGAAGTACTGGACGACGACAGGACGGTCGAGACCGAGCTGCGCACTGATCTGTGCGTGCCGCTCGGGCGACATGACGCGCTCACCGGAGAGCAGCGCAACCGGATCGCCAGGAAGAAGCCGGATGAAAGCGAAGGCAATGATCGAGACGCCGAGAAAGGTCGGGATCAAGACGGCGAGCCGTCGCAGGAGAAAGCCAAACATGTGTGAGACCTGTTGTTTAAGGGAGGTCGAACCACGGCACCAAGGCCATCTGTGGTTACCCGAAACGCTTCACCTGAGCTTTCGAGCATGACGCGAGATTGGTCTTGCATCAACGACAAACGCCGCGGGCTAGGCCCGCGGCGAAAGATTGCGTGTTCCGATTACTCGGCGATGTCGACGTTTTCGAAGGTGAAATCGCCAAGCGGGCTCTGGACGAAGCCAGAGACTTCCTTGCGCATCGGAACGATCGAGAGCGAATGGTCGATCGTGGCCCAAGGCGCTTCGCGCTTGAAGACGAGCTGCGCTTCTTCGTAGAGCTTGGTGCGCTCGGCCTGGTCGGAGGTGACCTTGGCCTTCTTCACCAGGGCGTCGAACTCCTCGTTGCACCACTGAGCGCGGTTGTTGCCGCCGACGGCAGAGCAGCCCAGCAGCGTGTCGAGGAAGTTGTCCGGGTCGCCGTTGTCGCCGGTCCAGCCGAGCATGACGGCGCCGTCACGATCCTTGGCCTTCGAGCGGTCGAGATACTCGGCCCATTCGTAGGAGACGATCTCGACGGTGACGCCGATCTTGGAGAAATCGTCCTGGATGATTTCAGCGGCGCGACGTGCGTTCAGCATGTAGGGGCGCGAAACCGGCATTGCCCAGACCTTCATCGAAAGGCCGGTTACACCAGCGGCTTCGAGTTCTGCCTTCGCAGCTTCCAGGTCATACGCGTCGTCCTGAGTGGACTGGTTGTAAGACCACATGGTCGGCGGGATCGGGTTCTTGGCCGGAGTCGCCATGCCCTGGAATACGGCGTCGACGATGGCTTCCTTGTTGATCGCCTTGTTCAGCGCCTTACGCACTTCCGGCTTGTCGAACGGAGCCTGGGTGGTGTTGTAGGCGAGA
Organism: Agrobacterium sp. MA01; assembly: GCF_009650195.1. Lineage (NCBI taxonomy): Bacteria > Pseudomonadati > Pseudomonadota > Alphaproteobacteria > Hyphomicrobiales > Rhizobiaceae > Agrobacterium > Agrobacterium sp. MA01. Next base: position 189,329 of record NZ_CP045854.1, on the reverse strand, counting down.
TAAGCGACGTTCAGGCCTTCCTGTTCCATGACCGTCAGAGCCGGGTCGGACTTCATGGTCTCGACGTCGGCTGCGTTCGGGAACGGCATCAGGTGGCATTCGCCGGCCTTGAGCTTCTGGTAACGAACGGCGGCATCCGTGGTGATCGCGAAGACGAGATCGTCGATCTTCGGCGCGCCACCCCAGTAATCGGCGTTCTTCTTGTAGCGGATGACGGCGTCCTGCTGGTAGCCGACGAAGGAGAACGGACCCGTGCCGACCGGCATCTGGTTCAGCTGTTCCTTCTTGCCTTCAGCTTCGAGCTTGTCGGCATATTCCTTCGAAACGATCGATGCGAAAGGCATTGCGAGGTTCGCGAGGAACGGCGCTTCCGGCTTGTTGAGCGTGATCTTGACCGTCATGTCGTCGACCTTTTCGATCGACTTGATCAGCTCGGGGAAGCCCATGCCTGCGGCATATTCCCAGGAGGTGCCGGCAACATACTGGTTCCACGGATGATCAGCCTTCAGCTGACGGTCCAGCGAGAAGAGGACGTCATCGGCGTTGAAGTCACGCGACGGAGTGAAGAACTCGGTCGTGTGGAACTTGACGCCCGAACGAAGCTTGAAGGTATATTCGGTGCCTTCGGCGTTGACTTCATAGCTTTCGGCCAGACCGGCTTCCGCTTCGGTGGTGCCGGGCTTGAATTCCATCAGGCGGCTGTAGATCGGATGCGCGGAGGCATCAAAGGTCGTGCCGGCGGTGTACATGCCGGGATCGAAGCCTTCCGGCGATCCTTCCGAGCAGTAAACGAAGGTCTTGGCGCTTGCCGCGCCCGACAGGAAAGTGGCGGCAGCGAGTGCTGCAGCTGCAAGAGCGAACTTGGTTTTCATGAACAGTCTCCCAAAGGCAAAGGACGAGCGTCCTCGCCGGTTCTTTTGGTCCCGCGGCGCGTGGATCGCGCCCGTGTTTTGTGAAGGTCGGGGTCAACCGGTCTTCCGGCGATCGAAGGGTCTCCAGCCGCGCGTCGTAATCTGACAAGCAGCAGAGGTCGTCCACTCGATCACTGATGCAGTGTCTTATCGCCTTCGGAAACGTTGTAAAGAGAGATTCGGCTCAATTCCGTCACAGAATTGGTCTGGTTTTCGCCACAATAGACGGATGGCAGTTCAAATGTTTTCTAAAACGACAGGTCGCTTTGGGAACTCATCGAACATTAGAGATCTTTGATTGACCCTAAGAATCAAGGCCGCGCCACGTAGTGCGTCGCAAAAAGACAAGGACATTTGGCCGAGTCGCGGTGGTCTAGCAACGGAAAGAAAATTTATCAACCGATCAAAAAAAACAATGAAACGCAACGCCATCGGCACGGGCGAAAAGGGGAAGGAGGAGAGGCTTGGGGACCCTCTCCTCCTCTCCTTCAGTCACGCTTTGTGGGGAGAGCGACCGAAGAAGAAAGCATAGGCTGCAGGCAGAACCAGAATGGTCAGGACGGTTGCGACGAGAATGCCGCCCATCATCGCGTAAGCCAGCGGCCCCCAGAAGATGCCGCGTGAAATCGGGATCAGCGCGAGAACTGCGGTCAGCGCCGTCAGCATGATTGGGCGGAAGCGGCGGACAGCCGATCCGATGATCGCTTCACGCCGTTCCATGCCAGCTGCGATGTCCTGGTCGATCTGGTCGATCAAAATGATCGAGTTGCGGATGATGATGCCGAGCAGGGCGATAACGCCAAGGATCGCGACAAATCCGAAGGGGGCGCCTGAAATGAGGAGGGCCGCGGCGGCCCCGATGATGCCGAGCGGTCCGGTCGCCAGCACCAGCATGGCCTTGCCGAAATGCTGAAGCTGGATCATTAGCAGCACCACAATGACCAGCAGCATGATCGGCGCCTTGGCCGCAATCGAATTCTGGCTCTCGGCGCTGTCCTCCGCTCCGCCCTGGATCTCGATCGCGTAACCAGCCGGCAGGCTGTCGCGCAAGGACTGCATTTCGTCGAACATCTTCAAGGTCACGTCGTTCGATTGCAGACCGTCCGGCAAGGTGGCTCGCACCGTGATCGTCGGCAAACGATTGCGACGCCATTCGATGCCCTGCTCCAGCTTCGGCACGACCTTGGCAATCTGCGACAAGGGGATGAATGCCCCGAGATCGGTCGGGACATAGATCGAATTGACTGCCGTCAACAGGCGGCGGCTATCTTCCGGCTCCCGGGCCACGATCGAGATTGTTTCCTCACCGGCGCGAACATCGGCGAGTGGCGCACCGCTCATTGTCGCCTGCAGCATCTGACGCAGGCGCTGTGAGGAGACGCCGAGGGCACGGGCACGATCCTGGTCGACGACCAGCGTCATCGCGGGGACCGGCTCAAGCCAGTCGTCATGGACAGCCTGCAAAACGGGGTTCTGGTTGAAGCGCGCCTTTACCTGATCGGCAATGCGACGAACCTCGTCCCGCTCCGGTCCGCTTACACGCATCTGCACGGCCCATCCGGTCGGCGGCCCTAGGAACAGTCGATCGACCTTACCGCGCACCGAGGGGAAGTCTTCCGCCAGTGCCATGCGCAACTTGGTGATCAGACGTTCGCGCGCATCCTCGTCCCTCGCCATGACCAAGAGCTGGGCATAGTTCGGATTGCGCAACTGCTGGTCGAGCGGCAGGAAGAAGCGCGGCGCGCCCTCACCCACATAGGTTGCGACGAAGCGCTGATCCGGATCGGTCAGCAATACCGCTTCGAGGCGCCGGGCCTCCGCCTCGACTTCCTTGATCGAGGTACCCTCGGGCAACCACATGTCGACAAGGATTTCCGGTCGTGACGACTGCGGGAAGAAGTTCTTCGGAATGAACTGGAAGGACCAGAGGCTGACCGCAAAGATGGCGAGCGTCGAGACGATCACGATGATGCGGTGCTCCACCGCCCAGGAGACGGTCGCACGGAGGCGACGATAGAAGCGGGTGTCGAAAGCGTCGTGATGGCTGCCGGCATGGGCCCTCTGCTTCAGGATCATGTAACCGAGCCAGGGCGTGAAGTAGACGGCGACGAACCAGGAAATGACCAGGGAGATACCCACGACATAAAACAGCGAGCGGACATATTCACCGGCTGTCGATTCCGCGAAGCCGACCGGGATGAAACCGGCTGTGGTTATGAGTGTTCCGGTGAGCATTGGAAAGGCCGTCGAGGAATAGGCGAAACTCGCCGCATCCAGCTTCTCAAGCCCCTCCTCCAGTTTTCGCTCCATCATCTCCACGACGATCATCGCGTCATCGACCAGCAGGCCTAGCGCGATGATCAGGGCACCGAGCGAGATCCGCTGCAGGTCGAGCCCGAGTTCGTACATGACGGCGAAGGTTGCGGCGAGCACCAGCGGTATGGCGATCGCAATCACCAGGCCAGAGCGCCAGCCGATGGAGACGAAGGAGACGACGAGCACGATCAGCAGGGCTTCGCCGAGCGCCTTCATGAATTCACCGATTGCCTCGCGAACCACTTCCGGCTGGTTGGAAATCTGCGATACCTCGAGGCCGATTGGCAGCGTCGCCTCGAAACGCTCCAGCGTCTCCTCCACGGCATCACCGACATCGGTCACCTTGAAGCCCTTGGCCATGACGACGCCGACCTGGACGGAGTCCTTGCCGTTGAACCGGAACTTGCGCTGGTAGGGATCCTCGAGACCTTCGGTGACCGTGGCGATATCGCCCAGACGCGTGATCTGGTTGCCGGAATTCAGGCGCAGTTCGCGGATGTCTTCCGCGGCGGAGAAACCGCCATCGACGGATATGCGGACCGATCGGGATCCCGTGTCGATACTCCCGGTGGCATCAATCGCATTCTGGCCGGCAAGTGCGCTCTGCAGGTCGGTGAAGGTCAGACCGCGTTCGGCAAGCGCCTTGGACGACACTTCGATAAATATCTTCTGCGGTTGATCGCCCAAGATCACCGCCTTTTCGACCCCTTCGGTCGACAAGAGGACATCGCGCGCCTGGATCGCATGCTGCTTGAGCTCGGGATAGCTGTAGCCATCGCCGGTCAGCGCATAGAGCGTGATGTAGGTATCGCCGAACTCGTCGTTGAAATACGGGCCCAGCAGACCTTCGGGCAGCTCGTTCTCGATGTCGCCGACCTTCTTGCGGACCTGGTAGAAGGCATCAGCCACATCATCGGCATCGGTATTGCCCGTCACCTGCAGCGTGATGATCGCCGAACCCGGTCGGGTGTAGGACTTAACCCAGTCCAGATAGGGCGTCTCCTGCAGCTTGCGCTCGATCTTGTTGACCACCTGATCCTGCATGTCGGCCAGCGATGCGCCCGGCCAGAAGGCCTGCACCACCATGACGCGGAAGGTGAAGTCTGGATCTTCCTTCTGGCCCATTCGCATCAGTCCGAAGAGACCCGTAAGGATGATCAGGCCGAAGAGGAAACGGGCTATGCTGGGATGAGCGATGGCCCAACGGGACAGGTTGAACGAGCCCGGCTCGACAGGAGAGTTTGTCATGATTGAAATGTCCCGAAGGTAGGGGGCGCGCTGGGCTTACCGGGTTGCGGCGTCGGGCGTGACGGTGGCGGTTGTCGGACCAGCCTCGGCCGAGCGCGAGAGGTTCTCGTTGGCCAGCCGAACTTTCATGTCTTCCGCCATGAACTGCGTGCCTGCCACGACCACGAGATCACCGGGCTTCAAGCCTGCAGAGACCTGGATACCCGTATCGGAAAACGTGTCGATCGTGACCGATCGCGCATGGACCGTGGCGTCGGTCCGATCGACGGTCCAGACTTTCGGCTGCTTGGCGGCATCCTGAGCAAGGGCGGAAAGTGGCAGTTCGAACAGGCTCTTGTCCGATGGTGCCAGCGCCGTCACACGCGCGGTCATGCCAAGCAGGATCTGCGGATTGTCGGGAAGCGTGATGCGCACGGCAAAGGTTCGCGACGTTGCATCCGCGCTGCCCGCAACTTCGCGGACGGTGCCTTTGAGGGCAAGGCCATCCTTCGACCAGAAGCCGACTTCGACCTCCTTGCCGGGGGCGAATGCAAAGATCTCGTTTTCCGGCACTGCGATGAGTGCTTCCTTCTCCCCGTCGGCGGCGACCGTGACAACAGGGCTGCCTGCCGCCACAACCTGGCCGGCGTCCGCGCTGATGGCGGTGACAATGCCCGGCTTGTCCGCCTTCAACTCGCCATAGGCGACCTGGTTTCTCGCCTGCTCAAGCGAGGAACGCTGGCTGTCGCGCGTGGCGAGGGCCTGATTGTAGGTGAGTTGCGCCTGCTCAAGCTGCGCCTTGGTCGTCACCTGCTGGCGGTAGAGGGCATCTGCACGTTTCAGGGCGAAGTCCGCCGTTTCCAGCTGGCGGTCGGCGGCGGCGAGGCTCGCCTCGGCACTGCGCATCTGCAACTGGTAATCCGTCACATCGAGGCGCGCCAGAACATCACCCGGCATCACACGATCCCCAATATCGACCGGGCGCTCGATGATCTTGCCGGCCACGCGGAAACCGGTGGCGGCCTCACTGCGGGCCTTTACCGTTCCGGAATAACGCAATTCACGCGCGGTCGACGGCGCCTCGACTTCGATCACCTTCACGGGGCGAAGGCTCGGCTGCTCCACAGTTTCTGCCCCGCCTTCCGTGCAGGCTGCGAGCCCGAAGGCGGCGAAAAGGGACAATGCAGTCAGGGACAGGCGGGCGCTGGCGGACATAGTGGTTCCTCCCCGGCGGGGGTCTCAGACTTTGAGGGCTCGGATGGCAAATTCGGTCAGATCTTCCGGACTAGCGCGATTGGTCTTGCCAATACACTGGGCGACCATCTGGGGATGGTGCAATGGCGAGGTCGCCGCGCCGAAACAGCGCGCCGCATGGGCCGGATCGCCCTTGGCGAACTCTCCCTTTTCCATGCCTTCGGCAATGATGTCTGTCAGGATGGCCTGGATTTCGTCGATATGCTGATCAATGACGCCCCAGCTCTGCTCGATTGCGGCCACGACCATGTCATGCACCTTGCGCTCATCGAGCATGGTGGCCACGGTGAACTCGAAAAGCGTCATGGAATAGCGGCGCAGCCTTTCCTCCGCGCTGACCGGAAGGGCGGCGATGGACTGGGCGATTGACAGGCTCTGGTGCAAGAGGCGGGCGCAGACGCCCTCCAGCAACTCGCTCTTCGAGCCGAAAAACCTGTAGATGTTGGCAGGCGACATGCCGAGTTCCTTCGCCACATCGGCGACCGTCGTCTTGCTATAGCCATAGTGTCGAAACTGCCGCTCCGCCGCCTCGAGGATGCGGGTGGCCATATCGGCTGTTTCGGTGGCCTGGACTGCGCTTGGGGTCATGATGATTTACGTCTGACGATTTTTGACTTTCGTTAGTCGTAAATCAAAACTCCTCAGCGGTCAATCAGATGAGAGGATAGCGTGTGAAAATGTCGGGCACGGTCCCGCTGCGCAGCAGAACCACTGCGTGCGGGAATAAGAAGCGCCGATCACCGTGAAGAAAGACCTAAGATGCAGATATAACGCCCGAACTTTTAAGGACACCAAAGCAAACGCCTTGCGCAATATCCAAGTGGATGGGTGACACGATAAATATAGGAAGTTCGGGGAATGGTGCCCGGAGGCGGATTTGAACCACCGACACGCGGATTTTCAATCCGCTGCTCTACCAACTGAGCTATCCGGGCATCTCGGCTTGTTTGCAAAGCCTGCCGGTCTTTATTTCAAGACCGCCGGGGCGTTTCCCCGGGAGCGAGCGGGGTTATAACATCTTGTTCGGCCATGTCCAGCGGCTTCGACCACTTTTTTGAAGAAGATGTGAAAATCGCTGAAAGGTGAACGAGAACAAGGGGATCGGGGGAGGTCGCGAACAGGCTTTACGGCCAGCGAGCGATCAGTCGCGGTAGTCGTCGTCCGCCTTGGACTCGTCGTCGGCAACCGGGATGGCGTAGGAGCCCTTCAGCCAGCGCGAGAGGTCGAGATTTCGGCAGCGATCGGAGCAGAACGGGTAATTGTCCCGCGTCGAGGGACGGCTGCATTCGGGGCATGGCCGCGTCTTGCGCAGCGGCTCGACCTTGGCGGTCCGCTGTCCGTCTCCGTCCGCCATGGTCAGCCCTCCGTCCAGCCCGTATGCACGTCATAGCCCTCGCCCGAGAGCATCTGCAGCGTCTCGAAGAGCGGCAGGCCGACAACGTTGGTGTAGGATCCGACGATCTTCTGGACGAAACTGCCGGCAATGCCCTGGATGGCATAGGCGCCGGCCTTGCCACGCCATTCGCCTGACGCGAGGTAGCATTCGATGTCGTAGCCGGAGAGGCGCTTGAAGCGGACCTTGGTCTCGACGATCTTCTGGCGCAGCTTGCCATCAGGGGCGATCAGGCAGACCCCAGTGAAGACCCAGTGGCTGCGGCCCGACAGAAGATGCAGGGCCGAGGAGGCCTCCTGCATCAGTTCAGCCTTGGGCAGGATGCGGCGCCCGACCGCGACCACGGTGTCGGCAGCAAGAATGTAGCTATCGCCCCAGGTCAGATCCTTGCGCACCTGCAGATGAGCCGCCCTCGCCTTGTCTGCCGACAGGCGGCGAGCGAGCGAGCGCGGATGCTCCGACTTCTTCGGAGTCTCATCGAGATCCATCGGCATCAGGCGTGCGGGATCGATACCTGCCTGCTTGAGGAGATCCACGCGGCGCGGCGACCCGGAGGCCAAAATCAGCTTCTGTCTCAATTCCATCCGAACGCGCTCCTCAAGCCTTAAGGTCTTGGCCCAAGGTTTACTTGAAGCGGTAGGTGATACGGCCCTTGGTCAGGTCGTAGGGGGTCATTTCGACCAGGACCTTGTCGCCGGCGAGAACGCGGATACGGTTCTTGCGCATGCGGCCCGCGGTATGGGCGATGATTTCGTGTTCGTTTTCAAGCTTTACGCGGAAGGTGGCGTTCGGCAGCAATTCGGTGACGACGCCTGGGAATTCGAGGACTTCTTCTTTAGCCATAGAGTGGTTGTCTTTCCTGGGGTTTTAGGAGGGGCGCACGAGGGGCCCCTGAAAATGTGGGCGGAAACTACACAATCGCCCGGCATTTGTGAACCTTGTAGATTCGGCTTTTGGATTTTGTTTCAAGAGGGGCAAAACCGGCGCTAATCCGGGGCCAGAACCAGCCTGTCCCGGATCAGCTTCGTCAGGCGATCCCGCACGTCTCGATAGGCGGTGAGCCGCTGTTCGCGACTGCCGGTTTCGACGGTCGGATCCGGCATCGGCCAATATTCAACCTCGACCGCGGAAGACCGCGTCAATTCGAGGGCTGCGTGATGGGCTTCCGGCGTGAGAGTGATCACGAGGTCGAAGTAGTCGTCTTCCAGATCCTCCAGCGTCTGGGGCTGGCGGCGGCCGAGCGACAGGCCGATTTCATCGAGCACGACATCGACGAAGGGATCGCGCTCGCCCTTCTTGACGCCCGCAGAGGCAACCCAGGTGCCGGACGGCAGGGCCTGTCTTGCAATCGCCTCGGCCATGGGGCTGCGGATGACGTTTTGGCCGCACATGAAGAGGACAGCGCCGGGCCGCGACGGACGGCGGCTGTCGTCTGCGCCCTCGCTCATCGAGCCTAGCCCCGCCAATAGAGCACGCAGACCAGGGTGAAGAGACGCCGGGCAGTATCGAAGTCGATCTTGATCTTGCCGGAGAGCCTGTCCATCAGCGTCTGGGAGCCATCATTGTGGATGCCACGGCGGCCCATGTCGATAGCTTCGATCTGCGACGGCGTCGAGGAGCGGATCGCCTCGTAATAGCTTTCGCAAATCATGAAGTAGTCCTTGATAATCCGCTGCAAGGGCGTCAGCGACAGGATGTGCACGGCGACATCCTCGCCGGCCTCCGTCTTGATAGAGAAGACGAGCTTGCGATCCATCAGTGACAGAAAGAGGTGATAGGGACCGCCAGGATGGCCGGCGGGCTCGAACGAGTTTTCCTCGATCAGGTCGAAGATGGCAACGGCCCGCTCATGCTCGACATCAGGGGTCGAGCGCCCGATGGTCTCGTCCAGCACGACATCTGAGAGCCGGAAGTCGCCCGCCGCCATGTGCTAGTCCCCGAGATTGAGGCGGATGGCGACGGAGCGGGCATGGGCTTCGAGCCCTTCCGATTTCGCCAGCGCAATCGCAGCCGGCGCAAGCTTGCGCAACTGCTCCGGCCCGAGCCGCAGGATCGAGGTGCGCTTGACATAGTCCAGCACCCCCAGCCCAGAGGAGAAGCGTGCGGATCGCGCCGTCGGCAGAACGTGGTTCGAACCGCCGACATAGTCGCCGATCACTTCCGGCGTATGGCGACCGACGAAGATCGCACCGGCATTTCGGATGCCTTCGATCAGCGGCTCCGGATCGTCGACGGCGAGTTCCAGATGCTCGGCTGCGATGCGGTTGGCCAGAGGTATCGAATCCTCAAGCGTCTCGACCATGATGATCGCGCCGAAATCACGCCAGCTGGCCGAGGCCGTCTCGGCGCGCGGCAGGGATTTCAGCTGCCGTTCAACAGCCGCTTCCACCGCCTCGCCGAGTGCGCGATTGTCGGTGATGACGATGGACTGGGCGCCCGGATCGTGCTCGGCCTGGGCGAGAAGGTCGGCCGCCAGCCAATCCGGGTCATTGTCTTTGTCGGCGATGATGAGGACTTCGGAGGGACCGGCGATCATGTCGATGCCGACGGTGCCGAAGACGTGGCGCTTGGCTGCTGCGACATAGGCATTGCCCGGGCCGACGATCTTGGCAACCGGCGCGATCGTCTCTGTGCCATAGGCAAGGGCTGCCACGGCCTGGGCGCCGCCAATGCGATAGATCTCGGTGACACCGGCAATGCTCGCGGCTGCCAGCACCGTCGGGTTGATGGTCCCGCCCGTTGCCGGCACGACCATGACAACGCGCGGAACGCCTGCCACCTTGGCCGGCAGCGCATTCATCAACACCGAGCTCGGATAGCTCGCCGTGCCGCCAGGCACGTAAAGGCCGACGGCATCGATCGCCGTCCAGCGCGATCCGAGTCCGACCCCGATCGCATCCTCGTAAATGTCGTCCTTCGGCATCTGCCGGGCATGGTGACGCTCGATGCGCTCCGCGGCGAGCTTCAGGGCGTCGATCAGCTCAGGCGCAGTCGAGGCGAGTGCTGCTGCAATCTCTTCATCCGTCACCCGCATGGAAACGGATGAAAAATCCACGCCATCGAAGCGTTTGGAATAGTCGGCGAGTGCCGCATCGCCACGCGCGCGCACATCGTCGATGATCTTGCGCACGACATCGTTGACGTCGTCGGAAACTTCACGCTTGGTCGTCAGGAAGGCCGCAAAACGCGCCTCGAAATCTCCCGATGCCTGATCCAGCCAGATTGCCACGCCCCGTATTTCCCTCTCAAGCATTCTCAATTCAATCAAGCCGCGACGATTGCCCGCCACTCGGCCTCATCAGCCGGCCTCGTGAGCAAGCCCCGCGATCCAGCCGTCTCAGCCGGCCTCGTGTTCCGGCCGAGCCGTCGTTTCCCAGGCACCGCCGATATCGGCAAGCTGGGCCTCGATGCATTCCACTTCGAGGGCAACCATACCACCGCCTGCCAAGACGAGCTCGACGACGCCATCGGGACCGTCGCCCTTGGGCACGTAACGGATCGCGAGCAGGCTCATGACTTCCTCGGCCTTGCCTCGGTCGAAACCGATCGAGCGAACCGCCTCGACGCGCTTGAAGCTCAAGGCCGCACGACGGCGCTCGAAGCTCTTGGTTGCGCGTGCCGCCTTTTCCCAGACGAAGCGGTTGGCGGCGAGCGAAAACAGGCCCGAGCGGGCCGAAAAGCTCAGGTCACCGACCTTGAACACGGCGTCCTGCATGTGGGCCGAGATGATCGCGAGATCATCGGCATCGAGCGCCAGCAGCTTCAGGTCCGTCATGTCACCTCACAGTATCGCCTCTCGGCGGTGCCCGTCGAATTCATGTTTTGGACATAGGTTGCGGCTTGTCCAGTGGCAACGGGGCAAAAAGACTTTTCGCCCCGCATCGCTGTGAAAGAGTGCGCCCGAGCCGAGGGCTCAGTCGGTGATGCGCTCAACAATGGCACCGCAGCGGGTGAGCTTTTCTTCCAGACGCTCGAAACCGCGGTCGAGATGATAGACGCGGCTGACCATGGTCTCGCCTTCGGCGGCCAGGCCGGCAATGACCAGCGACACCGAGGCGCGCAGATCGGTCGCCATGACAGGTGCGCCACGCAGGCGGGTAACGCCTTCGATGCGGGCTGTCTGGCCCGACAGCGTGATCTTCGCGCCGAGGCGGGCCAGTTCCTGCACATGCATGAAGCGGTTTTCGAAGATCGTCTCGGTGACATGCGAGACGCCATTCGCGCGGGTCATCAGGCCCATGAACTGCGCCTGCAGGTCGGTCGGGAAGCCCGGGAAAGGTTCGGTGACGATATCGACCGGGCGGATTTGATCGCCATGGCCGATAACACGGATGCCGCCCTCGACGGCCGACACTTCGGCACCGGCGCGGCGGATTGCCTCGATGGCCGTGTCGAGGAGCGTGATGTCGGTGCCCGACAGCGTTACATCACCGCCGGTCATGGCAACGGCCATGGCATAGGTGCCGGTCTCGATGCGGTCCGGCAGGACACGGTGACGCGCGCCGGAAAGGCTGGTGACGCCCTCGATCGTGATGGTGGAGGTGCCGGCGCCTGAAATCTTCGCACCCATAGCATTCAGGCAGTTGGCGAGATCGACGACCTCAGGCTCGCGAGCGGCGTTGCCGATCACGGTCGTGCCGCGAGCGAGCGAAGCGGCCATCAGCATGACATGGGTCGCGCCGACCGAGACCTTCGGGAAGGTGTAGCGGGCGCCGATCAGGCCGCCCTTCGGTGCCTTGGCGTTGATGTAGCCGCCGTCGATCTCCATCTCGGCGCCGAGCGCTGTCAGGCCCTCGATGAAGAGATCGACCGGACGCGTGCCGATGGCGCAACCGCCGGGCAGCGAAACGCGGGCCTGGCCTTCGCGGGCAAGCAACGGACCGATGACCCAGAAGCTGGCGCGCATCTTCGAGACAAGCTCGTAAGGTGCGGTGGTATCCGCCACTGTGCGGCAGGTGAAATGCACCGTGCGCGAATAGGAACCGTCCTGATGTTCGCGGCGACCATTGACGGCGATATCGACGCCGTGATTGCCGAGAATGCGGATCAGGCCTTCGACGTCTGCCAGATGCGGCACGTTTTCGAGCGTCAGCGTATCAGACGTCAAAAGCGAGGCGATCATCAGGGGAAGCGCTGCGTTCTTGGCGCCCGAGATCGGGATGATCCCGTTCAACGCATTGCCACCAACAATCCTGATGCGATCCATAAGAGCCTGCGATACGGGCGAGAGATGCCCGCCTTTCCTTGAGAACGTGTGAGGGGAAGCCAATCCGGCGAGGCTGGCTCTTTAGACGAAAACAACGAGCGGTTCAATTGAAGCCGCAACGCTCGGTTAATCACCGGGTTTGGGCGAATTTGCGACAGGATTGGCATTGCCCATATCCCGATCACCGCCCTCGCCCTCCGCCGCGGGCTCCACCGAAGCAGCCTGCGCGGCCGGCAGACCCACGCCGTCTTCAGCCTCACCGGCTCGCCGTGCCCGAGACTGCTGCTTGCGACGGGCGAGATTTTCCCTGAGTTTCGCCGCCGCGCGCTCACGCCGCCGCTGTTCGGCGTCGGAGAGCGCACGTTTTCCACGATCGGCGAGCGGCGCGGCTTCGGGCCGGCCTTCGTCCGCTTCGCCCTTGTTTTCCGGGTCATTTGTCATGAGCGGGTGATATCCGATTGGATAAAAATCGCAAAGTGCCTTCCGCCCCCGTCACAAAACTTGGCTACACAAACGCTTTACGGCTTGCGCTGCCCGAAACTCTATGGCAATAGGCGCCTCGTTCCGGGCCGACCAAACGCGTCGCCCGCCAGATGCTGCTATAGCTCAGGGGTAGAGCACTCCCTTGGTAAGGGAGAGGCCGAGAGTTCAAATCTCTCTAGCAGCACCATTTTCACTCGCATATTCTGATTCACCTGACGTTGATGGTTGTTGCGCTACCAGTCGATTGACGGGTGCACTCAACCTAGGCCCGCGTGCTTTTCGACCATACGGGCTACTGCCCGCTTTTCGGTTTTGGAGCGAATCTGCCTGGAAGTCATTCGCGTGGGAATGAGGATGGTCTGTTGCACTTCATTGCGACGTAGCCTGAACGATCTTTCCGCTGCGGCAAGGCGATCGTGCCACGTGTAGCTGCCAACCGTGACGACCGTGAGCGTGTGAGCCTCAGCCAGTTGGTGCAGAGCGTTTTCCTTGCCGAGCACGGTCGTCAGCAATTCCTCGAAAGAGCCGAGCTCCAGAAAATCGCCGCTGCGCAAGGGGCCCTGAACCAGTTCACTACGCCTGTCTGGCGGCGAAAAGCCGGCGCGATCTGCCTCGCTCAGGGAATAGAGTTGCTCCCGATCGGCAAAGGACAAACGCAGGAAGACCGCCTGGACGAAAATGATTTCGGGGCTCATGTTGGTGATGATGCAACGCGCGGCAATCGTATCGCCGCCTCCCCGGGTGATCAGGATCTTGGGCCGGATCTGGTGCCGATAGCTCGAATAGAAAAGCTGCAGATAGAGCATCCAGACGCCCAGCATCGCGAAGCTCGAAAGAGCCGATATGATGCCGTGATTCTCCTTCAGCCAGATCCACATCGTCCGCTCCCTTCCCATGTCGAACGCCTCGAGCGATGGAAGGTTTCGCGCCCGTCAGAAAGACTGGGTGGCGAATCGGAGCTGCAGGTCCCCGGCCGCCCGGCGCACCAGTTCGGCCACTTCCGTCAGCTGTCTGGCGATGGGGCTCGTCTTTCGCCAGATCATGCCGATCCTCCGTGACGGCTGGGGGTCCTCAAAGCGGGCGATGGAGACGTCGGCGGAGCGGGTTTCGACCGGCATAGCAATCTCGGGAATGAGCGTCACACCGATCCCGGCGCCGACCATTTGGACAAGCGTGGAGAGCGAACTCCCGTCGAGAATCTCGCGTGGACGCACCGCCCCCATGTCGCAAAAAGAGAGGGCCTGCTCGCGGAAACAATGCCCCTCCTCCAGCAGAAGCAGGCGCATCTCGCGCAGCATTTCCCTGTTCGGCACCGGCTTGCCGGCATCTTCCTTCGGGCGGACGAGCACGAAGTTTTCCTCGAAGAGCGGCATCTCGGTCAGCGATGGCTCCGAGACCGGCAAGGCGACGATCGCCGTGTCCAGGCGGCCCTCTGCCAGTTCCTGCAGGAGCTTCGGGGTCACGGTTTCGCGGACATGGATATCGAGATCGGGGTTTTCGCGGGTGAGCGCTGATATCATGCCGGGCAACAGATAGGGGGCGACCGTCGGGATGACACCGATCCTTAGGCGCCCAACCAGATGTTTGCGATGAGCACGGGCGAGGTCGCCCAGTTCGTCGACGGAGCGCAGGATGTCGCGCACCCGCAGCAGGAATTCCTCTCCGAACGCAGAAAGGCGCAGCTGTCTGGCCGAGCGCTCAAACAGTTCCACACCGAGGGTCTCCTCAAGCTCCTTGATCTGAACCGACAGGGCTGGCTGGGAAATCGAACAGGCTTCGGCCGCGCGCCCGAAATGGCCATGACGGGCCAGCGCCTCGAAATAGCGCAGCTGCCGGAGTGTGAAATTGATCATAACCTAATCCTATGGAACTGATCACAATTTCCAACTTACATTAATCGAAAGGCTTTGCTAGAACAATTCCAGATGATGTCGGCGTGTCGCCTAAAGGGGGTGGCACAGCTGGTCTGGTTCCCAAGAAGCCAGGCGGACGACGGATCCGGCGGGACGCTCCAATGTCCTGTCGCCAGTTCATCGGGTTGTGATGCGGACGTGCTCTTCAAGAGTGTCAGCAATCCGATCCTGGGAAAGCGGGTTCTTCAAGGAGGCAATTTATGGATACCCTGAGCAACAAAGGCACCGGCAAATGTCCGGTCATGCATGGTTCGAACACGGAAAGCGGCGCAAACGTCATGGCCTGGTGGCCGAATGCGCTGAACCTCGACATCCTGCACCAGCACGACACCAAGACCGACCCGATGGGCAAAGGCTTCGATTACCGTGAAGCCGTCAAGCAGCTCGACGCTACTGCGCTGAAGGCCGACATGAAGGCCCTGCTGCGCGACAGCCAGGAATGGTGGCCAGCTGACTGGGGTCACTACGGCGGCCTGATGATACGTCTCGCCTGGCACTCTGCCGGCTCCTACCGTCTGGCCGACGGCCGCGGCGGCGGCGGCACGGGCAATATCCGTTTTGCGCCGCTCAACTCCTGGCCTGACAATGCCAGCCTCGACAAGGCACGCCGCCTTCTGTGGCCGCTGAAGAAGAAGTACGGCAACAAGATCTCCTGGGCCGACCTGATCCTCTTTGCCGGTACCGTCGCTTACGAAGACATGGGTCTGAAGACCTTCGGCTTCTCCTTCGGCCGCCCGGATATCTGGGGCCCGGAAAAGGACGTCTACTGGGGTGCGGAAAAGCAGTGGCTTGCGCCCTCTGACAGCCGCTACGATGACGTGACCAAGCCCAACACGATGGAAAACCCGCTCGCCGCTGTGCAGATGGGTCTCATCTACGTGAACCCGGAAGGCGTGAACGGCAAGCCTGATCCGATGGCGACTGCCGCCCAGGTGCGTGAAACCTTCGCCCGCATGGCAATGAACGACGAAGAGACCGCAGCGCTGACCGCTGGTGGCCACACCGTCGGCAAGGCACACGGCAATGGCGACGCGCAGGCGCTCGGCGTCGAGCCGGAAGCTGGTGATCTCGAAAACCAGGGCTTCGGCTGGATGAACCCGAACCAGAACGGTAAGGCGAGCCTGGCTGTCACCTCGGGCATCGAAGGCGCATGGACCGCCAACCCGACGGTCTTCGACATGGGCTATTTCGAGCTGCTGTTCGGCTATGACTGGGAGCTGACGCACAGCCCCGCTGGTGCCCAGCAGTGGGCTCCGATCGGCATCAAGGAAGAGCATATGCCGGTGGATGCTACCGACCCGTCGATCCGCCGCATGCCGATGATGACCGATGCCGACATGGCCATGAAGGTCGACCCGGTCTACCGCGCCATCTGCGAAAAGTTCGTGGCGGATCCGGCCTACTTCCAGGACACCTTTGCCCGCGCCTGGTTCAAGCTGACCCACCGCGATCTCGGTCCGAAGGTTCGCTACATCGGTCCGGAAGCCCCGACCGAAGAGCTGATCTGGCAGGATCCGGTCCCGGCTGGCGTCAAGAACTACGACGTCAGCGCCGTGAAGGCGAAAATCGCCGCTTCGGGTCTGTCGACGGCCGAACTGGTGGCCACCGCCTGGGACAGCGCCCGCACCTATCGTCAGTCTGACATGCGTGGCGGTGCGAACGGTGCGCGCATCCGTCTGGCGCCGCAGCGTGACTGGGAAGGCAACGAGCCGGCCCGTCTCGGCAAGGTCCTGTCGGTTCTGGAGCCGATCGCAGCCGAGTTCGGCGCCAGTGTCGCCGACGTCATAGTTCTGGCCGGCAATGTCGGCATCGAAACGGCTGCCAAGGCTGCTGGTTACGACGTGACCGTGCCGTTTGCCGCTGGTCGTGGCGATGCCACTATCGAGCAGACGGATGCGGAAAGCTTCGCTCCGCTCGAGCCACTCGCCGACGGTTTCCGCAACTGGACCAAGAAGGACTACATCGTCAGCCCCGAAGAGATGCTGCTCGATCGCGCCCAGCTCATGGGCCTGACGGGTGCGGAAATGACGGTGCTGCTCGGCGGTCTGCGTGTGCTCGGCACCAACTATGGCGGCACCAAGCATGGCGTGTTCACCACCCGCGAAGGCCAGCTGACGAACGACTTCTTCGTCAACCTGACCGACATGGGTTTCACCTGGAAGCCGACCGGCAAGAACTCCTACGACATCTGCGATCGCAAGACCGGTGAGAAAAAGTTCACCGCGACGCGCGCCGATCTCGTCTTCGGTTCGAACTCGGTCCTGCGCGCCTATGCGGAAGTTTACGCTCAGGACGACAACCAGGAGAAGTTCGTGAAGGACTTCGTCGCTGCCTGGGTCAAGGTCATGAACGCCGATCGCTTCGATCTCGAAGCCTGAGAGCGAAGGCAACGAGCCTCGTGCCCTGAGGCTCGGAACCGCTAGAAGAAGCCGGAGATGCAGCCGCCTCTCCGGCTTTTTCTTGGTCTCAGCGCAGAAAGGCGCGGAAGCGGCGCAGGGACAGGACGAAGAAGACGGCCGAGATGGCAAGCAGAGCCAGGATCTGAGGCCAGACGACGTCGAGCCCGGCATCCCTGAAAAGTACCGCCTGGGCCATGATGACGAAGTGCGTGTTGGGTGCCGCCGACATGATCCACTGGATCACCTCGGGCATGCTTTCACGGGGCGTCATGCCGCCCGACAGGATCTGCAGCGGCAGAAGAACCAGCATCAGCAACAAACCGAACTGTGGCATCGACCCGGCGACCGTGGCGAGGAAGATGCCCATGGATGTCGCGGCAACAAGTTGTAGCGCCGCCCCGATGAGGAAAAGGCTCATGGAGCCCTGAAGGGGCACGTTTAGCGCACCTTGCACGACGACGAAGAGCGAAAACATAGTTGCCAGCAGCACGACCAGGCCCATCGACCAGATCTTGCTCAGCATGATTTCCGCAGGCGTGACCGGCATGACGAGGAGATGTTCGATCGTACCGTGCTCTCTCTCCCGGATCAGGGCCGCCCCGGTCAGGATAATCGACAGCATGGTGACGGCAGAAATGACTTCGTTGATCGATCCGAACCAGCCCTTGTCGAGCTCGGGATTGAAGCGCGCCCGGAGCGTCAGGCCGACGCTCACCTGATCCGCCGCGTCTCCCCGGTTCAGGAAATCCGTCACTTCACGCGTGACGATTTCTTGAATGTACCTGCCGCCGGAAAAGGCCTGGGTCATCTGGGTCGCGTCAACGTTGAGCTGGATCTGCGGGCTGCGACCGGCCAGAAGATCGCGCTGAAAGCCGGGCGGAATGTCGAGCACAAAGGTGTCGAGACCGGCATTCATGCGCGGATCGATGTCAGCCGGTGTGATCATCTGCGGGGGCAGGAAATAAGGCGGGTAGAGCGCGCTTTCGATACGGGCAGATACCTGTGAGCGATCCTCGTCGACAATCGCGACCGCCGCCTTGTTCAGCGTCTCTGGCTCTGCGGTTGCGGCGGTGTAGATGTTCAGGGTGAAGGCATAGACGATCAGGAATAGCAGGGCCGGGTCGCGAGCGAGGCCGCGCAGTTCCTTGATGCCGAGTTCAAGAATGTTTGCCAGCCGCATGGGTCACACCGCCTGCTTCTTGAGGAGGAAGGTGCCTGCGACCAGCAGGAGCGGACCCACGATTGCGAGCGCCAGCAATTGTGGCTCCAGATCGGCAAACGTCAGCCCCTTGGAGAAGACGCCGCGCGAGATCGTGACGAAATGGCTTGCCGGATAGATCTGCCCGATCAGGGCGCCTGCCCCTTGCAGAGCGGAGACGGGCGACAGCATGCCGGAAAACTGGACGGCCGGGATAATGGTGATCAGCGTGGTGCCGAAGATCGCCGAGATCTGGCTTTTCATGAAGCTCGACAAGAGCAGACCGAGCGCCGTGGCGGCAAAGACATAGAGCAAGGCTCCCAGTGCCAGAACAGCAAAGCTTCCGGTAAGCGGCACCTGGAAGCCGAAGACGGCGAAGGCGGTCAGGGTGAGGAAGTTCAGGAAAGCGATACCGATGTACGGCAGTTGCTTGCCGAGCAGAAATTCGAGACGCGTCACCGGCGTGACGTAGAAGTTGATGATCGAGCCGAGTTCCTTTTCACGCACTACGCTCAACACCGACAACATTGCGGGGATAAGCATCAGCAGGAGCGGGATGACCGCCGGGACCATCGAGACCAGGCTCTCCACATTCGGATTGTAGCGATAGCGCAATTCGATCTCGAAAGGCGCCAGAGTGGCTTTGTCGCCGTAAAGTTCGCGGGCCTTGCGGGCGAGCCAGCTTGCATGCATGCCCTGGACATAACCCGAGACGGTTTCGGCCCGAGCCGGCATCGCTCCGTCGATCCAGGCACCCACGTCGACATTGCGATTGCCACGAGCCAGATCTCGGCCGAAGCCGGGCGGGATCTCGATCGCGAGGCTGATGTCGCCGGCGCGCATGCGGCGATCGAGCTCCTGGTAGTCGATCAACGGCGGCCGCTCGATAAAATATCGGGAACCGGCGATCTCCGCGATGTATTCCCGGCTCAAGACCGTGTCGTCGCGGTCGAGAGCCGCGAAGGTCAGGTTCTCGACATCGAGATTAATGCCATAGCCGATGACGAACATCAGAATGAGGCTGCCGAGCATGGCAAGCGTCGCACGAATGGGGTCACGGATGAGCTCGAGCGCTTCACGGCGGCTGAAGGCGAGCAGCCGACGGCGATCGAGGAGCGGGCGATGACGTTTCACCTTTGTTGTTTTTGCGGGAGGTGAAACGACGGCTTCTTCACTCTCCCCGGCGCCAAAGGTGGGTACTGCCTGTTCGCCGATCGCCTGCTCCAGATGATGAATGAAGGCCTGCTCCAGGTTTTCTGCCCCACTGCCGGAAACGATTGCCTCTGGCGTATCGGTGACCAGGACCTTGCCGGCATGCATCAGCGAGATCCTGTCGCAAAGTGCTGCCTCGTTCATGAAATGGGTCGACACGAAGATGGTCACGCTGTCGCGTCGGGAAAGGTCGGCCAGCAAAGCCCAAAAGCCGTCACGCGCCACGGGATCCACACCCGACGTGGGTTCGTCGAGGATCAGGATGTCGGGACGGTGGATCAGGGCGACGGCGAGCGACAGACGCTGGCGCATCCCGAGCGGCAGGGCGTCGGGGAATTCTTCGAGCGTTCCGACAAAGCCAAATCGATCCGCCAGTACCTCCAGCCGTGGCCCGATTTCGGCATTGGGCATACCGAAGAGACGGCCATGCAATTCGAGGTTCTGCCGAAGCGTCAGTTCGCCGTAGAGCGAGAAGGCCTGGCTCATGTAGCCAACGCGGCGACGGATCGCGATGTCCTTTGGATCGACGGGATGGCCGAAGACTTCCGCCCTGCCCTCGGTCGCGGCCAGCAGCCCCGTCAGCATCTTCATCGTCGTCGTCTTGCCGCAGCCGTTCGAGCCGAGAAAACCGAAGATCTCGCCGCGCGGAATCTCGAAACTGACACCGTCAACGGCGGTGAAATCACCGAAGCGCATGGTCAGATGCTCTGCACGGATCGCGATGTCGCCAACATCCGTCCCTGGACGTCTCGCAATCCGCAGCGGTTCGTTTCGGCCACGTTTCTCTTCGGGCAGCAAGGCGACGAAGGCAGCATCGAGTGTCGCGGTTGCCGTTCTCTCACGCAACTCGCCCGGTGTCCCCGTGTCCAGTATGCGCCCGTCGTCCATGGCGACCAGCCAGTCGAAGCGCTCGGCCTCCTCCATATAGGCGGTCGCCACAATGACACTCATGCCAGGCCGCTCGGCCCTGATGCCGTCGATCAGTTCCCAGAACTGCCGGCGCGACAACGGGTCGACGCCGGTGGTCGGTTCGTCGAGGATCAGAAGATCGGGATCGTGGATAAGGGCACAGCAGAGGCCGAGCTTCTGCTTCATACCGCCCGACAGCTTGCCCGCGGGACGGTCCGCGAAAGGCGTCAGCCCTGTGGCGTGCAAGAGCCCGGCGATGCGCCGCTCGCGCTCGCGCCGATCCTGGCCGAACAGGCGGCCGAAGAACTCGACATTCTCGTAGACCGAAAGTGTCGGATAGAGGTTCTTGCCCAGGCCTTGTGGCATATAGGCGATGCGCGGGCAGGATTTGCTCCGGTGTGAGGCTCGGGCCATATCGCCGCCGAAGACCTCGACCCGACCGGTCTGGATCTGGCGGGCACCAGAGACGAGCGACAACAGGCTCGACTTGCCGACACCATCAGGGCCGATCAAGCCGACCATCCGGCCCGCCGGCACATCCAGCGAGACGTCATTCAGCGCCAGCGTCTTGCCATAGGCGAGGCTCACCCCTTGAAGGCGCACGACAGGACCGACCAATCGCGTTTGCGCCGCGCCGTTCATGTCACTGCACCAGTGTGGCGGTCAGGCTTTCGGGCCAGGGCGCTGCCGGGTCGAGATTGACATAGGCGATCCCTGGCAGGCCAGTCTTGACCTGCTGGATGTATTTCTTGAGCAAAGTCTCGGGGATCTTGGCCTTGACGCGGAACATCAGTTTCTGCCGCTCCTGGTCGGTTTCCACGGTCTTGGGCGTGAACTGCGCGACATCGGCGACGAAACTGACCTTGGCCGGGATGGTATAGGCTGCGGCGGCATCCAGCACGATGCGGGCTTCACTACCGAGCGCGATACGCCCAACCTCTGCCGTCGGCAGGAAGAAGGCCATGTAGACATCGGAGAGATCGACGATGTTCAAGACGCGACCGCCGGCGCTCAAGACTTCGCCGAGCTGGGCAACGCGGTACTGCACGCGGCCATCCCTCGGCGCCCTGAGCGTGCTGTCGGCAATGTCGGCGTCTATGCTTTCGATTGCAGCCGCGGCGGCGGCAACGGCCGCTTCGGCATCGATTACCTGGGCCCGGGCCGCACCGATCGCCGCCTCCGAAGCCGCCACCTGAGCTTTCGATGCGGCCAGTGCCGCACGGGCGCTTGCGGCTGCAGCACGTCCGTCATCAACCACCTGCTGGCTCGTGGTGCGACTTTCCATCAGCCGTTCCGTGCGGGCCAGTGTGGTTTCTGCTGAGTTCAACTGAGCTTCGCGCTGGGAAACCGTCGCAAGGGCGGCCTCGCGCTCGGCCTCCCGCTGGGCAACAATGCTTCTGGCGGTATCGACGGCAACGAGCGTGCGGCGATGTTCAGCCACGGCCTGACGGCGATGTGCATCGAGCTGGTTCGTTTCCATAAACGCCAGCACCTGCCCGGCGCTGACGAAATCGCCTTCGTCGACGAGAATGTCTTTCACCCGCCCTCCGGTCTTCGTGGAAATGTCGATTTCCACTGCCTCGATGCGACCATTGCCGTGCGCGATATTTGCCGGCAGGCCGTCACCTTCAAAGGTCTTCCAGCCATAATAGGCCCCGCCGCCCACCACGATCATCAGCAATGCGACCAGCCAGCCGCTTTGACGCTTTGCCATCCGCCATCTCCGAGATCCGCCTGCCATCGCCGGACATCGGCTTCATCAGGACAACATAGAGATAGACGCCTGGACGGTCAGCGAACTTGATCCACGTCAATTAGAGATTGCTTCGCCCGATCGTTTCACCTCAGCAAAACGCCGCCCCGGCGAACCGGGACGGCGTCTCTCTGGCGCAACGAACCATGCGTCTAGAAACCGCTGGCAAGCCGGCGGCGAAGATCGTCGATATCGGGGGTGGCCCGCTCCTGAAGCCGCCGTTCCCAGGCAAGCGCCGTGTTGACGATGACGCCCAGATCGTCATAGCGCGGCATCCAGTCCAGAACCTGCTTCGCCAGTGCGGAGTCCGCCACGACGAGCGGCGCATCGCCTGGACGACGCGGCGCGTAATCGACCCGGAAATCGGCGTTGGTGGCACGACGCACCGCTTCGATGATGTCGAGCACCGAGTATCCCTTGCCGTAGCCGCAGTTGGCCACCAGGGGCCCGCCACCCTTTCGCAAGTATCGCAACGCCTGGAGGTGCGCATCTACGAGGTCGTTGATGTGAATGTAGTCCCGCACACCCGTGCCATCTGGGGTGTCGTAGTCAGTGCCATAGACAGACATTGAGGACCGTTTGCCGAGTGCTGCCTCACAGGCCACCTTAAGCAGATGCGTGGCACCGACGGCCGAATTTCCGGCGCGCCCCTGCACATCGGCACCGGCGACGTTGAAATAGCGCAGCGCCACGTAGCAGAGACCATGGGCACGCGCCGTATCGCGCAGCATCATTTCGCTCATCAGCTTGGACTGCCCATAGGGCGATTCCGGCCGCAGTGGCGCATCCTCCCGCACTGGCAGCGGCTTGTCCGGCAGACCGTAGACGGCCGCCGTCGACGAGAAGATGACCTTGTCGATCCCCGCCTTGACGGCGGCCGACAGAAGACGGCGGGTGTTTTCGGTATTGTTTTCGTAATAGCTCAGGGGATTGGCGATCGATTCCGGAACGACAATCGAGCCTGCAAAGTGGATGATCGCCTCAATGTCGTTCTCGGCGAAGATCTGCTTGAGGACAGTCGGCTTGGCGATATCGCCGAGGTAGAAGCGCGCCTGGGGCGCGACCGCCCAACGAAAGCCCGTGGACAGCCGGTCGACCACGACCACCTCTTCCCCGGCATCGAGGAGAGCCCATACCATATGGCTGCCGATGAAGCCTGCGCCACCTGTCACCAAGATCGCCATGACTTTTCTTCCCGTGTTTTTCTTATCGGGACATGAAAAGCACACGCATCTTACGGAGTGCTTATCGAAAGCCTCCAAGCCACTGAAACGGCTCAGCTATTCGAATTCTTCGTAAAGTTCGAGTAAGCCGTTTCAGTCAAATTTTATCGATTCACCACCCGATCGTTTCGGGAGATCAGAGAGCCTTGATATAGCTGCTGAGGCGTTCGGCTGCGTCTTCGATATGGGCGGGGTTGCGCAGGAAGCAGGCCCTTAGGAACGGCAGGCCACCCTCGCCGAACGCCGTGCCCGGTGCCATGCCGACGCCGGTCTTGTCGACGATATCAAGGGCTGCCTTGCGGCTGTCGGTGATGCCGTCGATTTTCAGGAAGGCATAGAGCGCTCCTTCCGGCTTCAAGGTCTCGACCCTGTTGGTGGCGATCAGGGCATCGCAGAGGATGTCGCGCGAGGCGGTGGCGCGCGCAATATTCTCCCGTATGAAATCGTCCCCCTGATCGAGGGCCACGACCGCACCGCGCTGCATGAACTGCGCGACGCCCGAGGTCGAATACTGGATGAGGTTTTCGAGCACCTGACCGATTTCCGGCGGGGCAACGATCCAGCCGACGCGCCAGCCGGTCATCGACCAGTTCTTCGAGAAGGAATTGGCAAACATCACCTTGTCGCCCTCTTCCATCACATCGAAGAAAGACGGCGCCCGTTCGGATGCACCATAGTAGTAGAGCGCATAGATTTCGTCGGCGAGGATCCAGATGCCATGGCGGCGGGCGATCTCGAGGATTGCCTTCAGGTCTTCGCGCGTCGCCGTCCAGCCAGTGGGATTCGACGGCGTGTTGATGAAGAGCGCCTTGGTCTTCGGCGTAATCGCCTTTTCCAGCCGATCGAGATCGAGCATCCAGCGACCGTCGGTGAAGGAAAGCGGAACGCAGACGGACTTAGCGCCAGCGAGATCGATCGCCGAGACGATGTTCGGCCAGCAGGGCGAGAGGTAAATCATCTCATCGCCGGGCGAGGTCAAAGCCTGGACGGCAAGCGCAATGGCCTGCATGCCCGAAGCCGTGACGTAAAAATGTTCGACCGGCAGATCGACAGCGAAGTGGCGCTTGTAGTAGCGCGAGAGCGCCTGGCGGAGTTCGGGAATACCGCGCTGCCAGGTGTAGAAGGTCTCCCCACCAAGCAGGGCGTCGCTGGCCGCACGATTGATGAAGTCGGGCGTCGGCAGATCGCCCTCGCCCGCCCAGAGAGGCAGAAGCCCGTCACGACCCCGTGCGTAGTTGATGATCTCGACGATACCGCTTTCCGGTGCGGCGAGCGCGCGGGGGCTGAGACTGTCTAACAGGGCCATGGGAAATTCACTCCTTCGATCGATGCCGACTGTCTAACCGATCACCGGGCAAAAATCCCATGATATTCCTTGAGGACAAGATCGATCCTGCTGATGGGTTCTGCGATCCGCTGCCGGATCGCAGAGAGGTTTCAGCGGGTCTTGAGAAGGTCGCGGATCTCGGTCAGAAGCATCACGTCAGCCGGTGGCGGAGCGGCTTCGGAGGCCTTCAGCTCTTCCTTTTCAATCGACTTGCGCAGCGAATTCACGCCCTTGACCATCAGGAAGATGATCCAGGCGAGGATCATGAAGTTAATGACAACCGTGATGAAGTTGCCGTAGGCGAAGACGGCACCCTGCTCGCGGGCGGCGGCCAGCGTGTTTGCCGTGACATTGCTGCTCAAAGGCAGGAAATAATTGGAAAAGTCGAAGCCGCCAAAAATGAAGCCGACAACCGGCATGACGATGTCCTCGACCAGCGAACTGACGATCAGACCGAAGGCGCCGCCGATGATCACGCCAACGGCAAGGTCCATGACGTTGCCGCGGGCGATGAATGTCTTGAATTCGTGTAGCATATTCCCCTGCTCCTAAATGGTCCGAGAGTCACCGGCGCAGAACCGGTCCAAGATCATGGTTAATCAATCTTCACGCTTTCGAAAATGGTAATTCGGCACACGTCGCCATTCCCTTTCGACTAAGGTCAATATTCGAAACGATTTCAAAAGACGCCGACATGCCCTAAGGTTCCGGCTCGGGCGCAGTCGAGGAGGAAAAGGTGTTCCCAGGCTGGATCATCGTTGCGTCAGCGATCGGTTACCTGTTGCTCCTGTTTGCCGTTGCGAGCTACGGGGACCGGAAGACGCGCGTGCACGGTGTTCCTGCCGGGGGACGGCCGGTCGTCTATGCGCTCAGCCTCGCCGTCTATTGCACGTCCTGGACCTATTTCGGCGGCGTGGGCCTTGCCGCCGAACACGGCCTCGAATTCATGGCGATCTACATCGGCCCGATCCTGATGTATACGCTCGGCATGCCGATCCTGAGGCGGATCGTCGAACTTGCCAAGACAGAAAAGATCACCTCCGGCGCTGACTTCGTGGCGGCACGATACGGCAAGAACCCCGTCGTCGGCATGCTGGTCACCGTGATCTACCTTGTCGGCATCATCCCCTATATCGCGCTGCAGCTGAAAGCGGTCTCGAGTTCGGTTGCGGCCGTCATGGATCCGACCGCCTACGGCATCGGCACCGGCAATCTCTACTTTATCGACCTGCCGCTGATCGTCGCCTTCATCCTTGCCTGCTTCGCGGTGATCTTCGGCACGCGCCATACGGATGCGACAGAGCACCAGGACGGCCTGATCCTTGCCATCGCCATGGAATCGGTCGTCAAGCTCATCGCTTTCTGGACACTCGGCGTCTTCGTCATCTGGGTGATGTTCGATGGACCTGCCGATCTGTGGCAGAAGGCCGTGGAGAGCGAGGCGGTCATGGCCGCACTGACGCATGAAACGCCGCCCAGCCGTTGGCTGCTGTTGATTGCGCTTTCGGCCTTCGCGATCATCATGCTGCCCCGGCAGTTCCACGTTACCGTGGTCGAAAACCGTACACCCCGGGAACTGAAGCTCGCCGGAATCCTGATGCCGATTTACCTGATCGCCATCAACATCTTCGTTTTGCCGGCGGCAATCGCCGGTGTGCTGATGTTTGGCGGCAGCGGCGATGCCGATCTCTACGTGCTCTCGCTGCCACTTGAAGCTGGCTCCGGCTTCGTGTCGCTGCTCACCTTCATCGGCGGCTTCTCAGCCGCGACCGCCATGGTGATCGTCGCCTCCGTGGCGCTGGCGATCATGGTGTCGAACGACATGGTCCTGCCGATCTTCCTGCGGCAAAAGCTGGTGGGGCGACCCAGCCAACGCGAGGACTTCGCCAAGACGCTGCTGCATATCCGGCGCACGGCGATCTTCGGCGTCCTCCTGCTCGGCTATGTATACTTCCGCTCCGCCGACAATACGACGGGGCTCGCCAAGATCGGCCTGCTCTCCTTCACCGCCATCGCGCAGATCGCACCGGCCATGTTCGGCGGCTTGATCTGGCGACGGGCCAATGCACGTGGCGCAATCGCCGGGCTCACCATCGGGTTCTTGGTCTGGGCCTATCTGCTCTTCCTGCCGAGCCTCGGCGCCGAAGATCACTCCTGGATCGCGTCCGCAGTGCTGGGTTTCCTGTTGCCCGGTCTATCGATGTTCGAGCCGCAATATGCGGATCCGCTGGTCAATGCGACAATCTTCAGCCTGCTGATCAACACACTCGCCTTCGTCATCGGTTCGCTCAGCCGCAATCCGCGCCCAGTGGAGCGCATCCAGTCGGCGATCTTCATCAAGCGCCAGCCCCGCTCCAACTCCGCAACCCGGGGATGGAAGACGAGTGTCGCCGTCGGCGACCTCAAGGCTGCGATTGCCCGCTATCTCGGCAATGAGCGCATGGAGCGGTCATTCCGGTCCTACGAGCAGACGGTCGGCCGCAAACTCGCTGACGACAGTCCGGCCGACATGGCCTTCATCCATTTTTCCGAACAGCTGCTCGGCAGCGCGATCGGCTCCTCTTCGGCACGTCTGGTCCTGTCGCTGATCCTGCAGAAGGCCGAGGATCCATCGGCCGATACGGTCTGGCTGCTCGACCAGGCCTCGGAGGCACTGCAATACAATCAGGACATGATGCAGACGGCACTCGCCCAGATGGAGCAGGGGATCGCCGTCTTCGACGCGTCCGACCGCCTGACGATATGGAACCGGCGCTTCCGCACGCTGCTGGACCTGCCGGAGCATGTCGGCCAGGTCGGATTTCCGCTGCTCGACATGATCGCCATTCTGGCGCAGCGAGGCGATGTTCCGGCCGGTGACACACAGGCTGTGATCCGAAGTTTCCACCAGTTCGACAGGCCGTTCCAGATGGTGCTGGCCGGCGGACAGCGGATCATCGAAGTGCGCTGCAACCTGATGCCCGACAAGGGCCTCGTCGCGACTTTCAGCGACATTACCTCCCGAGTTGAGGCTGACCAGGCCCTGAAGCAGGCCAACGAGACACTGGAGCAACGCGTCAGCGAACGCACGGCCGAACTGACACGGGTGAACCATGCCCTGGCGGAGGCCCGCGCGGCAGCCGATGAGGCCAATATCGGAAAAACCCGCTTCTTTGCCGCGGCCGGCCACGACATCCTGCAGCCGCTGAATGCCGCGCGACTCTATTCCTCGTCACTGGTCGAGCGGCTCGGCGATTCCCAGAACAGCGCGTTGGTCGGCAATATCGATTCCGCTCTAGAATCGGTCGAGAGCATTCTCGGTGCCGTTCTCGACATTTCGCGTCTGGACACCGGCGCGATGAAGCCACGCTTTTCCAGCGTGCCGTTGAACAGCCTCTTGCAAAGGATCGAAACCGACTTCGCGCCGATGGCTCGAGAAAAGGACCTCAAGCTCGTGGTGATGCCGACAACACTGTCGGTCCGCTCGGATCCGACCCTGCTGCGCCGCCTCGTCCAGAACCTTGTTTCGAACGCGATCAAGTACACGCCGTCAGGCCGCGTCGTGGTCGGGGCCCGGCGTCAAGGCGACAAGGTGGTGATCCAGGTGACGGATAGCGGCATCGGCATCCCCTCGTCCAAGTTTCGCACCGTGTTCAAGGAGTTCGCGCGGCTCGAAGAAGGCATGCGCACAGCATCCGGTCTCGGCCTCGGCTTGTCGATCGTCGACCGCATCGCCAAGGTGCTGCAACACCCGGTGGAACTCGCCTCGAAGCCTGGCAAGGGTACGACGTTCAAGGTTGTCATGCCGCTCGACGTCGCCAAGCCGGCCGCCCAGGGCGTCGTATCGATCGATGCCGGCAGTCGCTCCACGCCGGCGCTGCAGGGCTTCCGGGTGCTGTGCATCGACAACGAGCCGAAGATCCTCGAAGGCATGCAGCTTCTCATCTCCGGTTGGGGTTGCACTGTCGAATGCGCAGGCTCGATCGCCGAGATGGACGAACTGATCAAGTCCACCAAGGCTCCGGATCTGGTCATTGTCGACTACCATCTGGACGATGGCAGCGGCATCGGGGCAGTTCTCAGGCTAAGAGCACTGACACAGGCCGACATCCCCGCTCTTCTGATCACAGCCGATCGCTCGGCGGAGGTGCGTGCGGAGGCCGAGCGCCATTCGATAACCCTGCAGCACAAGCCGGTGCGGCCTGCTGCGCTTCGTGCCTTCATCACGCAGATCTCCTCGCAACGCAGTGCGGCAGCTGAATAGCTCTGCGGATAAGTGGGCTTGAGATACCCGATATCACCAGCTCTTCAGGGCGCGCAGCGTCGGCGTCTTCTTGAAGACGTGATCGTTCATGCGCCCCATCAGACGGTCGAGAAGCGAGACCGCCTCGACCACGGCGGGCCCCTTGTTCAGCATCACGCATTCGGCCCGCGCCGCCATAGCGGCATCGGTCATCTCGCCGCGTGTCGGAATGCCCTGCTTAACCATGTCTTCCAGCACCTGTGTCGCCCAGATGCAGGGCACGGAGGCCGCCTCGCAGATCCAGAGGATCTCCTCCTGCATTTCCGCCAGCCGTTCAAAGCCGATTTCAGCAGCGAGATCGCCACGTGCGATCATCACACCGAACGGCCCGCGCTGGCGTGCCCGCGCGATAAGGGCCGGAAGATTGGTGAGCGCGAGCGGCTGCTCGATCTTGGCGATCAGGCCGAGCTGCCGATCGGTCCTGCCGTGACGAGCGAGGACGTCGTCGAGCAGATCGATGTCTTCCGGTCGACTGACAAAGGAATAGCCGATCAGATCGGCGCATTCGATGACCATCTCAAGGTCGGCTTCGTCCTTGCTGGTCAGCGGCGAAAGCCCGAGCGCGGTGTCGGGAAGGTTGATGCCCTTTTCGGGCTTCAGGCGAGTGCCGCCGGATTTGGTGCGCCGAACGACGATGATCGCCTCCTCCGCTGCGACGCTTTCGACAACCGCTTCGAGCTTTCCGTCATCGTAACGGAGCCGATCACCGACGGAGAGTCGGGTGACCATTTCCGGTAGCGAGACCGCAGCCGAGTGCGGGGCTTTCTCATCGATACGCGGAGCAGCATTTGCGACAAGGCGGACGCGATCACCGATCTGCAGCCTCGGCTTTTTGTCGACCGAGGCCACGTCGCCCGTTCTGATCTTTGGACCGGCAATGTCCATCAGAACCTTGATGTCACGTCCGCAGACGCCGGCGGCTGCCTGGACGAAAGCTGTCATGGTGCGCCACGCCTCCGGATCGTCATGGGCGCAATTGATGCGGGCGACATCCATGCCGGCCCGGGCGAGATCCAGAATAAGGTCGGGACTTTCGGCGGCCTGACTGGGCAGCGTCACCATGATTCGCGTCCGGCGGCTAGCCGGCTTTGTGCCAAACAGGTCAACAGTGGCAGCCTCAAGCCGCGCCTCGCCAGCAAAAAAATCTGTTTCCGCCGGCATGGCGGGAGCCTCTGCCCGGACGCCCGAGAGCGATGCCAGCGCATGGATCACGGCATCGATCGTCGGCAGGACCCGGCTTTCCAAGCGGCCCATGGAAGAGAGGCCAAGCGACATGAGGCGCCGTTGCAACAGACTAATATCGTGACGACGCAAAGCAAGGTAATGGGCCAGATTGGCGATCGCCGGATCCGCTTCGCCATTTCCTGACGACAAAAGCGAAGCTCCGTCGAGGATCGCTTGCCTAAGCGTCACCATCTCGGTGTGGATTTCAGCTGCGCGAATGGTGGCGTCGGTGGTCTCTCGCATGTTCATGATCGGCCCTGCCTGGTTGTTGCTGAACCCTAATCCCGGCTTGTTGACAGCCCAATGACAGTCGATGTCGCAGGGATCTCAGAGCCTGAGGCTCCATACGGTGGCGTTGACCACGACACCGGGTTCAGCCACGAGCCTTGCCGCCCGTACCGGCTCAAAGCCAGCAATCCGCTTGGTGCCGGCGACGCGCCCGCCATCGGCAAAAACCTCCAGAGAGCCGTAGTCGAGGAAGACGCGCAGGCGGCGGGCGCCGGCCGCCTTCGCCAGATAGCGCGGACCCGGTGGCTCCTCGGGGCGGTCGAGATAGCCGTACAGGATCTCTAGGCCTTCCTCATGCTGGGCAACGGCCAGGCGAATGTCCGGATGGTCGAACTCCAGGCGGAACGCGCCGCCCGCCTCCGACAGCTCGAAGGTTATTTCGGCAGCGCCATTGGGCAGCTCTATGAGTTGCCCGGACGCCAGCCGTGTGCGGTCGAGCATGCGCGCGCGCAGGCTTTCGGCCGCGCCAATGGGAGGCGTCAGCAACGTATCTCCTTCGAGAACCAGCGTGCGCGGCAATGTCATCGCAGAGGGAAAATCGACGGTCGGACCGGTATCCGCCCAATTGCCGAGCCAGCCGATGCCGACCGGCGTGTTGCCATCGACGAATGCCTGGAAAGCATAGTTGTCGGTGCCGAAATCGAGTTCGCGGCCGAAGGACTTGGCGAAACTACGGCCGTCGAACCAACCGATATCGATCATCGTCAGATTATGTCGACCGGTCTCCTTGTCCTCGCCGTTCATCAGGCCATAGATCAGCGCCCAGCGGGTGGCTGGGTCGCGGTAGTCGCCATCCATGGGCAGAAGGCAGGGGCATTCGAGGGCCGAGGTTTGATAGCGCGTCTCGGTGTAGAGCTTGCCGACATAGGCCCAGCCGGCTGCGGCCGTGTTGTCCTCCGTCTGGTAAAGCAGCACCACGCCGCCCGTGCCGCTCTGACTGCCGAGCAGCATTTTCCACAACCCATCCGGACCGCGGAAAACGTAAGGGTCGCGAAAGTCGAATGTCAGGCCTTCGCCATCCGGTCGAC
The DNA here is from genome assembly GCF_009650195.1 of Agrobacterium sp. MA01. Taxonomy (NCBI): domain Bacteria; kingdom Pseudomonadati; phylum Pseudomonadota; class Alphaproteobacteria; order Hyphomicrobiales; family Rhizobiaceae; genus Agrobacterium; species Agrobacterium sp. MA01. Next base: position 157,783 of record NZ_CP045854.1, on the reverse strand, counting down.
GGGGCAGGAAGACTTCTGCTGCACCCGCGCTGAACAGATCAGTCGATGTCGCCGTCAGCTGGATTTCCTGCTCGGGCATGCGCTCGGCGATCTTCTCCGTGAAGAAAACCCGGATGCCGGGCCCGTCGGTCCGCGCAATCGCCGAACCGGAGAAGGCGCCTCCGCGCTTGTCCGGTCGCACCGTCAGTTCCTCGGAGGGGAAGAGGAAGACCGGCAGATGCCGCCAGCGCAAATAGTCCGAAGAGACGGCGTGGCCCCAATGCATGTTGTTCCAGATGCGTCCATGCGAATAGTGCTGGTAGAAGAGATGCGGGCGTCCTCCGAATCGACCGAAGCCGTTCGGGTCATTCATCCAGCCGAAGGGCGGGCGGAAGTGATATCCATAAGGCAGATCCGGCGGCTCGTTCGACGGATTGGTATGGATGACCGTGATGCCAGTCTCCAGCACGTCCGAAGGCGTGAACCAGTAGGCGACAGAGAGCGACGTAACCGCCATGTCATAGGCGAGGGTGACCGTGCCTCCGCCGAATACCTGATAGATGCGGAAGGAGTTCTCTTCCGCATTCGAAGCCTGCACTTCACCAAACTTGCCATTTACGCTGTACAACGACACCGCCCCCGGCTCTTCCGGCGTCACCGCCTTTAGCCAGAGATGCAGCACGGCGTTCACAGGAAGCTCGACTTCGATAGCCCTGTAATGATCCGGTATGCCGGTCGCTGTCATCATGCAGGTCTCCCTTTTCTTTCTAGGCCAGCGCTCAACGGAAGGAGCTACGTGGCTGTTCCATGCCTCGTTGTCACAGAGGCTTCAGAAAACCGTCATGGCGGCTTCACTCGAAGCGCCTACTGCGGCGAGAACGACACTGAAGATCGGAGCCCTGCTCATGCGTCTCGCCGTTCTCGTCCTCGGCCTGCTTCTGACCCTCGTCACGGGGGCTGCAAGCCTTGCCCCCATTCCTCCGTCCAATCGTGCGGCCCTCATTCACGAGCGCCTGACCGAGGCCAACCTCAATCGCGATCATGTCATGGTCGTGGCCCATCGCGCCGGCTGGAAGAAGGATGGGGTCGTCGTTCGCGCCGAAAACTCGTTTGCCGCCATCGACCACGCCGTTTCGACCGGGGTTGAAATGGTGGAGCTCGATGTGAGGCGTTCGAAAGACGGCACCCTTGTCATCATGCATGATGAAACACTCGATCGCACCACCAGCTGCCAGGGAAAAGTGGTCGAGTTCACCCTTGCAGAGCTTAGAACCTGCCGGCTCTTGGTAGAGGGAGACCGTCGCCCGACAGACGAACATGTCTTCACGCTCGAAGAAGCGATGCTGCATGCGCGCGGCCGGATCCTGATCAACATCGACAACAAGCTCGAGCCGGAAGCCCTGGTGGAAGTCGCGGATCTCGCCCGCAGCCTCGGCATGACCGATGGCGTGCTTCTGAAGATGGCAGTGTGGAATGCCGAGCGACTGCAACTCGCTCGCGACATCCGCCGCGCCATCGGGGCGGAGTTCGCTTTCATGCCGATCCTCGCCGATGACGCCGTGACCGAGCCCGCATTCATCGACCGTACCCAATCTGTGCTCGGCGCACCGGCCGCCGAGCTTGTCCACTGGTATCGGGATTCATCGGAGCCGATCACCTCGGATGGCGGACCTCTGCTCTCGCCCCTCGCCCGCGCGGCTGCGGTCCGCAATAACACCCATCTTTGGATCAACACCTATCCGATCACCGATCGCCCTGAGGGCATGGTGGCGGGGGGACGCGGCGATTATCTCGCACTTTCGACAGGGCGACCGGAGGATGTCTGGGGCTTCTTCATCGAACGGGGCGTGACCATCATCCAGACGGACGAGCCGGAAGCAGTTATTGCCTGGCTCGACGCGCAGGGGCTGCGGCGGTCGTATGAGCTGACGAACTGAAGGTTCACACAAGACCCGAACGAAAAAAGGCGGCCTGCGGGCCGCCTTTTCCAATTCATTCAGGACCTAAGCTCATGCGGCCTTAGCGGCTTCGCCGTAGGGGTCGAAGCGGCCGTAGAAGGTTTCACCCTTGGCGGCCATGTCCTTGAGGAGCGGCGTTGGCGTGAAGTGCGGGCCGTAGTCTTTGGCGAGGCGTTCGCAGAGTTCCACGAAGGTCTTCACACCCATGCCGTCGATATAGGACAGGGCACCGCCGGTGTAGGGTGCAAAACCGAAGCCCAGGATCGAGCCGACATCGGCTTCGCGCGGGTCGGTGACGATGCCTTCCTCGACGGTGCGGGCAGCTTCCAGTGCGATCGTCGCGAGGAAGCGTTCCTGCAGTGTCTTGACGTCGACGGCTTCCGGCTTCTGCTGCGGGTAGAGATCCTTCAGGCCCGGCCAGACATGCTTCTTCGCGGGCTTTGCCGGATAGTCGTAGAAGCCCTTGCCGTTCTTGCGGCCGAAGCGCTCTTCTTTTTCGACCATGCGGGCAACCAGCTCCATGTGGCGCGGGTCAATCGCCTTCTCGCCGAGGTCAGCAACAGTTGCCTTCAGGATCTTGTAGGAAAGATCGATCGCCACTTCGTCGTTCAGCGCCAGCGGCCCGACCGGCATGCCGGCGAACTTTGCGGCATTCTCGATCATGACCGGCGGCACGCCTTCGATGAGCATGTTGTAGCTCTCGGACATGTAGCGCAGGACGCAGCGGTTGACGAAGAAGCCGCGCGTGTCGTTGACGACGATCGGGGTCTTCTTGATCGCGGCAACATAATCGAGGGCCACCGCCAGCGCCTTGTCACCCGTCTCCTTGCCGAGAATGACTTCGGTCAGCATCATCTTCTCGACCGGCGAGAAGAAGTGGATGCCGATGAAATCGACCGGGCGCTTGGAGTTTCCGGCCAAGCCCGTGATCGGCAGGGTCGAGGTGTTGGAGGCAAAGATCGCGCCTTCCGGCAGCACGGCCTCGACCTTTTCGATCACGGCCTTCTTGACGTCGCGGTCTTCGAAGACGGCTTCGATGACGAGATCGGCGTCGGCCAGCGTGCCGTAATCATCTGAGGGCGTGATCAGTGACAGGAGCTTTTCACCCTCGTCCTTGGTCAGCTTTCCCTTACCGACGGCACCGGCAACGAGGCCTTCCGAATGGGTCTTGCCCTTTCCGGCAGCTTCCATGTCGCGGTCAATCAGCACGACATTGATGCCGGCAGCGGCTGTCACATAGGCGATCGAGGCGCCCATGAAACCGGCGCCGACGACGCCGACCTTCTTGATCTCGGACTTTGGCTGACCCGCCGGGCGGCGGGCACCCTTGTTCAGTTCCTGCATCGAGACGAAGAGCGAGCGGATCATCGAATAGGCTTCGGTGGTCTGGACGATCTCGGTGAAGTAGCGCTGCTCGATCCTGAGACCCGTGTCGAAGGGCACCTGGAGGCCTTCATAAACGCTCTTAAGGATGGCAAGCGCTGCCGGGTAGTTGCCTGCGGTTTCGCGGCGCATGATCGCGGAAGCGGCCGGCCATAGCTGGGCTGCGGCCGGCGTCCAGATGCCACCGCCGGGAACCTTGAAGCCCTTTTCGTCCCAAGGGGCGACAGGCTTCAGACCGTCCTTGATCATCTGTTTCGCAGCGTTGATCAGTTCGCCTGGCTCGACGACCTGATGCACCAGGTTCATAGCCTTGGCGCGAGCTGCCGACAGCGTCTGACCGGTGGTCATCATCTGCAGGGCGTCCTGCGTGTTGGCGAGGCGGGCGACGCGCTGCGTGCCGCCGGCGCCCGGGAAGATGCCGACCTTGACTTCCGGCAGGCCGATCTTGACCGACTTGGCGTTCGACGCCACGCGGCCATGGCAGGCGAGCGACAGTTCGGTCGCGCCGCCCATGCAGGTGCCGTTGATGGCGGAGACCCACGGCTTGCCGTTGGTCTCGATCTTGCGCCAGAGCCAGGTCATGCGACCGGCGGCGTCAAACAGCTTCTGGACAGCGGCGGTCGGGTCCTTGGCCTTTTCCTCTTCGAGCATGGAGAACATGCCCTTGATCATGGTGAGATCGGCGCCGCCGGAGAAGGAGGACTTGCCCGAGGTGAAGACCACACCCTTGATGCCGTCATCAGCGACGGTCTGGTCGAGGATCTTCTCGATCTCGTCCATCACTTCCACGGTGAAGACGTTCATCGACTTGTCGGGCATGTCCCAGGTGACGAGGGCAATGCCGTCTGCGTCAGTCTCGATGGTAAAGTTCTTGTAGGTCATGATGGGATTCCTCTTCCCTGAAATCTTTTGTCGCTCAGAAGACGCCGAGAACGAAACACAGCCAGGTCACCAGAAGTCCGAGAATCACAACACTGAGCCAAAAGGTGATGCGGTTCGAAAGGACATCCTTTTTGGCGAGGATAGGAGGCCCCTTTTCGGCGGCCTCTTTCATGTCGCTTTCGATCTTTCTCAGCTCGAAGTGTCGTTTGGTCTCGTTGTGGTGACCGGCCATGGTGCGCTCCTCAAACGCGCTCGATAACCGTCGCCGTACCCATGCCGGCGCCGATGCAGAGCGTCACCAGCGCGGTGTTCAGATCGCGGCGTTCCAGCTCGTCCAGCACCGTGCCGAGGATCATCGCGCCGGTGGCACCGAGCGGATGGCCCATGGCGATCGCGCCGCCGGCGACGTTCATCTTCGAATGGTCGACGTTGAAATGCTGCATGAAGCGCAGGACGACGGCGGCAAACGCCTCGTTCAGTTCGAACAGGTCGAAGTCGGAGATCTTCATGCCGGTGCGCTTCAGGAGCTTTTCCGTCACGTCAACCGGGCCGGTCAGCATGAGCGCTGGGTCGGAGCCGATATTGGTGAAGGCGCGGATGCGCGCGCGCGGCTTCAGACCCATCGCCTCACCGCCGGCCTTGGAGCCGACGAGAACGGCAGCAGCACCATCAACGATGCCGGACGAATTGCCGGCATGGTGGATGTAGTTGATGCGCTCGATTTCCGGATGGGCCTGGATGGCGACGGCTTCGAAGCCCCCCATTTCGCCGGGCATCTGGAAGGAAGGATTCAGGCTTGCCAGCGACTGCATGTCGGTGCCGGGGCGCATGTGTTCGTCGCGGTCGAGAATGACGAGGCCGTTGCCGTCCTTCACCGGGATGACGGACTTGGCGAAGTTGCCGGCAGCCCAGGAGGCGGCAGAGCGCTTCTGGCTCTCGACGGCATAGGCGTCGACATCGTCGCGGGTGAAGCCATACTTGGTGGCGATCAGGTCGGCAGACACACCCTGCGGCATGAAATAGCCGGGGAAGTTGACCGAGGGGTCCATGTACCAGGCACCGCCCGACATGCCCATGCCGACGCGGGACATGCTTTCGACGCCACCAGCGATGACGATGTCATCGGAGCCTGCCACGACCTTGCCGGCGGCGAGGTTGATCGCGTCGAGACCGGAGGCGCAGAAGCGCGAGATCTGGATGCCGGGAGCGGCGAAGTCATAACCGGCCTCGAAGGCGGCAGCCTTCGGGATCACGGCGCCGGCTTCCATGACCGGATCGACGCAGCCGAAGATGATGTCATCGACGGTCGAGGTGTCGAGGCCGTTGCGGTCGCGCAGTGCTTCCAGTGTCTTGGCGGCCAGACGGGGGGTCGGCACTTCGTGCAGCGAACCGTCCTTCTTGCCGCGCCCGCGGGGCGTGCGCACATGGTCGTAAATGAAGACTTCAGTCATCGTCTCTCTCCCTTGGGCGCACGGGGGCGCCGGAATTTTTCCCTCTTCTCCCCAGCGGGGAGAAGTGCCGAGCGAATGCGAGGCGATGAGGGGGCCGATTGCGCAAGCGCGCCCCCCTCATCCCAGGCGCAACGCGTTGCGCCTAACCTGTCGGGCCACCTTCTCCCCGCAGGGGAGAAGGGAAAGATCAAAACGCTTCCGCGGCCATTTCCATCAGGCTGTCGGCACCGGTTTCGATACGGGCCTTGCGCAGTGCCGTCTCCGGCATGACCTTTTCCATGTAGAAGCGGCCGGTCATCAGCTTGTTCTTGTAGTAGTCCGCATCGCCAGAGCCTGCGGCCAGGTTGTCATTGGCGGCCTTGGCCATCTTGGCCCACATGTAGCCGAGCACGACGAGACCGAAGAGGTGCATGTAATCGGTCGAACCAGCACCGGCGTTGTCGGGCTTGGCCATGGCGTTCTGCATGAACCACATGGTCGAAGCCTGCAGGTCGTTCAGGCCCTTCTTCAGGCTCTTGGTGTAGGCCGACAGGTTCTCGTCGCCACGGTTCTCCTCGCAGAAATCACCGATTTCCTTGAAAAGCGCCATCACGGCGCGGCCGCCGTTGAGGCCGAGCTTGCGGCCAACGAGGTCAAGCGCCTGGATACCGTTGGCACCTTCGTAGATCATCGCGATGCGGGCATCGCGGACATACTGCGACATGCCCCATTCTTCGATGTAGCCGTGACCGCCATAGACCTGCTGGGCCATGACCGCATGGTCAAAGCCCTTGTCGGTCAGGACACCCTTGAGGATCGGTGTCATCAGGCCGAGCACGTCGTCGGCAAGCTGCTTCTCGGTCGCGTCACCGGAGCGGTGGGCGACGTCTGACTTGAGCGCCGTCCACAGCGTGAAGGCGCGGCCGGCCTCGTTGAAGGCCTTGATAGTGAGCAAGACGCGGCGGATGTCCGGGTGCACGATGATCGGGTCGGCCTTCTTTTCCGGCGCCTTGACGCCCGACAGAGAGCGGCCCTGGATGCGCTCGCGGGCATAGTTGGCGGCGTTCTGATAGGCGATTTCGGAGATCGACAGACCCTGCAGGCCGACGCCGAGGCGGGCCTCGTTCATCATGACAAACATGGCCGCGAGGCCCTTGTTCTCGGCGCCGATCAGATAGCCGGTCGCCTCGTCATAGTTCATCACGCAGGTGGCATTGCCGTGAATGCCCATCTTGTGCTCGATGGCGCCGCAGGTGACCGTGTTACGGCTGCCTACCGAACCGTCGTCGCCGACCATGAACTTCGGCACGATAAAGAGCGAGATGCCCTTGGTGCCCTCGGGCGCACCTTCGATGCGTGCGAGCACGAGGTGGATGATGTTGTCCGACATGTCGTGCTCGCCGGCAGAGATGAAGATCTTCTGGCCGGAGATCTTGTAGGAGCCGTCGCCGTTAGGAACCGCCTTGGTACGCAGCAGGCCGAGGTCGGTGCCGCAATGCGGCTCGGTGAGGTTCATCGTGCCGGTCCAGATGCCCTCGACCATCTTCGGCAGATACTTCTGCTTCTGCTCGTCGGAGCCATGCTCCAGGATCGCGGCGATCGCGCCCTGGGTGAGGCCCGGATACATCATCAGCGCCATGTTGGCGGAAGACATGAATTCTCCGACGGCGGTGTGCAGCGTGTAGGGCAGGCCCTGACCGCCGTATTCGGCAGGCACAGCCAGACCAAGCCAGCCGCCCTGACAATAGGCGTCATAAGCCTGCTTGAATCCCTTCGGCGTCTTGACCGAACCGTCATCCGAACGGACACAGCCTTCCTGGTCGCCGGAGAGATTGAGCGGGAAGAGCTGCTCTTCCGCGAGCTTGGCCGCCTCGCCGACGATCGCCTCGATCATGTCGGGGGTCGCGTCTTCAAAGCCCGGCAGGTTGTTGTACCGCTCGAGACCAAGGACGTCGTTGAGAATGAAAAGCGTGTCGTTTACGGGGGCCTTGTAGACAGGCATCGGTCATCTTCCTCCAAAGACTTCGGTTCCGACGGGATCGGACTGTTCTGGCTTATACAAATAATTGACGTGCGCGTAAACGTCAAAATTTTTAAGCGCGGCATTTTTGCAAGGACCACGGTCCCCTCCCCGTCCATCAAAGGCCTCTAAAGGAAGGCCCTTGTGCGGGGCGTTACGACATACGGGAGATACCCGTATTCACCGATTTTTCGCGAAGCTTAACGGCTTGTTTACCATGTTTCATGAAAGGTTGCGTTTGAAAGCTGGTGATCCACCCGCGATTCCGACGCGCCCTCATGACCCTCGGGGCAAGAGGCATTCGTCGACGTCACACAGGACCACCTGGACGCATTCGGACGCACGCTGCGTCCGGCACCATCGAGGCGAGCAGAACCATGAACGGATCGCGATCCCAGACCCAACGGCCCGGCAACCCGTCCTCGCTGGATGCGTTGAACCGCACCATCGAAGGGCTTGAGGCTCGCATCGAGGGACTGATTGGCCAACAGAGCGCGCGCAGCCGCAGTGCAGACGAGCCGGTGGTACGCCCCCTGCCCGGCCGCCGCGCCGACGACCTTCCGCGCAGCGAACGCGATGTCCGCGACACCCGGCCGGATCCGCTTGCCGAAATCCGCCAGCGCCAGCGCGCGCTCGAGGAAAGCCGTGCCCGCAGTTCCGACCGCAGCCTTTACAGCCGCAGCGAAGAACCCTTGCCGCGCACGACGGTGCGCCAGCCCCTGCCTCCGCTTTCCGATCCGCAGCCGGCCTATGCCGTGCGCGCTCCCGTCGCACCACCCGCGCGCGCCAGCCAGGACATCACGGAAGCGCTGAGCGGCCTGCGCCGCGAATTGAAGCAGGACATCAGCGAAAGCCTGTCGCGCGAGATTGCCGGCTTGCGCAACGAGATGCGCTCGATCCGCCAGCTTGCCGAAGAAAGCCGCCCGCAGGACGACATGCGTCAGGACATTGCCCGTCTGGCCGAAAGCATCCAGCGTCTCGAAGGCATCAAGGCTCCGGGCACCGACGGTCTGCGTGAGGACTTCGACGACCTGCGCTCGCTGATGGACGGCCTTGCCCGCGAGGATTCCATGCGTCGCATGGAGCGCCGCTGGGATGATGTCGAAGTCCGTCTCGATGGCCTCGACACCGGCGCCATGCGCGACGAGATCATTCGCATCGCCGACCGGCTCGACGACATCAAGTCGCAGCTCGGCGGCATGGGCGACACCCGCGCTATCCGGGCTCTCGAAGACAAGCTTGTGACCGTCGCATCTGCTCTCGAACATATCGGCGCCCATATCGATCCCAACGAGCGCAAGCTGACGGAACAGTTCGCCTCGCTCGACATGCGACTCGACGAAATCACGCGCGCCATCGCGGCCGGGAGCCGCAACAGCGGCCCGGGCAACGATCCGGCGACGTTTCATCGGCTGGAAGATCGGCTCTCGGGTCTCGCGCGCCAGATCGAGACCCTCTCCGAGACGCGCGCACCGCAGCTGCCGGATGCCTCGCACGAGATGGCCGAGCGGCTGGAGCTGCTGACCGAGCGCATTGAACAGCTATCGACAGAACAGGGCGCGGTCCGTCTGGAAGAGCGGCTGGACCAACTCTCCTACATGCTGGAGAAGGTGCAGCGGCCTGCGCCGGCGCCGGAACTCACCGGCTATCTTGCCGACATCTCCCGCAAGATCGATGCGCTCGACGGCAGTGCCGTCAACGACCGCCTTGCCGATCGGCTCGAAATCCTGGCGCGTCACATTGAGGAGCTCGACGCGCCGCAGCCGGTCGCCATGATCGATGACAGTGCCCTGCGCAACCTCGAAGACCGCCTGAATGCCGTGGTCGACCGTCTTGAGGAAACCAGCTCCTCCGCCCCTACCGGCGAAAGCGCAAGCCTCAAGGGGCTCGAAGACCAGATCGCCCATCTCTCAGCCCTGATCAGCCAGCCGTCGCCGGCCGATCCGGAGGTCTCCGGCCGCATTTCGGCACTCGAGGATTATGTAGCGACGAGCGACGAATACATCATCGAGGCAGCCCGGCAGGCCGCCGAGACCGTCATGGCCAATTTCGCCCAGCGTTTTCCGGCTGGAAGCCAGGCGGCATCGGCTGACATCTCCGCTCTGTCGGCCCTGTCGGATCATCTCAAGCAGCTCGAAGACTATAGCCGTCACTCGGAAGAGCGGACCCACCGCACCTTCGAGGCCCTGCATGACACACTCGTGCAGATCGCCGGACGGCTCGACGAGTTGCACCATCTCGGACAGCAGCCCGAAGCAGCACCTCTCTTTGCCCAGGCTCCCGTTGCTCCCGCACCGGTGCCGCGTGCACATCAAGCCGCAGCACCGGCTCCAAAACCGCCGCATATGGTCGCCGAACCGGTTGCGGAACCGACACATCCGATCGATCAGGAGCTGCTCGCCGCAGCGGATGATTTCGCCCAGACCATGACCGCGCTGCCGGTGATTGATGCCGCACGAGAAAAGAAGGTTGCGAAGCCCAGCCTGCTCGCCGGCCTCGGCAAGAAGCTGATGCCGGGCAAGAAGGCGCCAAAGGCCCCTGCAGAGCCTCGCCAGATGGTCGATCCTTCGCCGTCGATCGATCCGGTCGACGTGCTGCCGCCCGACGACGCGAATGAACTTTTGGAGCCCGGTTCCGGCGCGCCCGATGTGCGCAAGATCCTTGAGCGCGTTCGTGCCAGTCAGCAGGCAACCAAGGGTGCAACGCCAGCCGGCGCCGACAATGGGGACCGGACCGACTACATCGCCGCCGCCCGGCGCGCCGCTCAGGCGGCCGCCATGGAAATGGATCGCGCCCAGAAGGCAGCGCCTACAGGCAACAAGACCATGGCCGATGTGAAGGCCAAGGCGAAGTCGGGGGAAACCTCCCTCTTCGCGCGGTATCGCCGTCCCATCATGATGGCGGTGGGAGCCGTGCTTCTCGTTGCCATGGCCATGCCGCTCGTCAATACGCTGACCCGCAGCGAAGCGCCCGTCGCCATCGAAGAGACCGGTCAGGACGAGACGAGCGAGGCCATCATTGCAGAACCCGCAGTCGAGACCGCTGATGCAGCCGATGTCCAGGGCGACACCGGCACCGCGACACTTTCTGCGGCGTCTGCGCAGGCAGAGCCTCCAGCCGAGACGGATGAAGATCTTGTCGTCGCTCAGGACACATCGGCGCCGCCTGCAACTGTTCAAGCGGGAGACACGGCCCCTGTCAGCGCTCTGATGGCACCTGCGACGAGCGCGCCGGGCCAGACGCTCGAAGCGCCAACCAGAGTTGCCGATGCGGGGGCCAATGTGGTCGTTGCCGAGGAAATCGCGCCGGCTGCGCCCGCCGCAGAGATCATGGTTCCCTCGGAAATCACGCCACCATCGCTTTCGATCGCTGCCAAGGATGGCGATCCGGTTGCCCTTTTTGAGATCGGCGCACGCTATACCGAAGGTCGTGGCGTAACGAACGACTTCGCCGAAGCGGCCAAGTGGTATCGCCTCGCAGCCGACAAGGGTTTTGCCCCAGCCCAGTATCGTCTGGCCAATTTCCTCGAAAAGGGAACGGGCGTTGCACCCAATATCGGCGAAGCAAAGCGCTATTACGAAATGGCAGCGAATGCCGGCAATGCCAGCGCCATGCACAACCTCGCCGTCATCTATGCCTCCGGCAAGGATGGCGCACAGGACTATGCCAAGGCGGTGGAGTGGTTCGGAAAGGCCGCTGATTACGGGATTTCAGACAGCCAGTTCAACCTCGCGATCCTCAGTGCCCGTGGCAACGGGACCTCGCCGGATCTGGTGACGTCCTACAAGTGGTTTGCGATCGCAGCCAAGGGCGGCGATACGGATGCAGCGCAAAAGCGCGACGAGGTGGCCAATGCGCTCAAGCCCGAGGAACTCGAACGCGCCCGTGCCGAGGTGGACCTCTGGAAGGTCAAAGCGATGGACCCGGACGCCAATTCGGTCAACACGCCAGACGAATGGGCCGGCAAGGGCCTGAAGACCGCAAGCGTCGACATGAAGAAGGCGATCCGTAACATCCAGGCTATTCTCAACAAGAACGGCTATGACGCAGGAACGCCCGATGGTGTGATGGGCGCCAAGACGGTCTCGGCGATCAAGGCCTTCCAGACATCGATCGGTGAACAGCCGACGGGTCAGGTGACGGATAAGTTGGTGACCGAGCTTCTGGCCCGCAACAAATGATACGGCTGTCATAAAAGACCGCGAATAAGGGTCTATGACGGGCTCTCGAATTGACTTGGATGGCCTTGAGGCGCAGAAAAGAATTCGAAGGGGAGCAAGTCCGATCAAGGACTTGCGCCTGGCCAGCATGAGAGAGAACAAGGGGCTGATAGCTCTGACGTGACCGCGCCCCAAGGCGCGGCTACCCGCATTTGAGGTCCTGACGTGACGATCTATCTGCCGATCGCCGAGTTGTCGGTCAATGTGTTCATCATTCTCGGCATGGGCGCGGCTGTCGGCTTCCTCTCGGGCATGTTCGGGGTCGGTGGCGGCTTCCTCATCACGCCACTCCTGATCTTCTACAACATTCCTCCAGTCGTCGCCGTTGCAACCGGCGCGAACCAGGTCGTGGCTTCCTCCGTATCGGGTGCCATTTCGCATTTCCGGCGCGGTACGCTGGATATGAAGCTTGGAACAGTTCTGCTGATAGGAGGTCTGGTCGGTGCGACGATCGGTGTCTACATCTTCTCGTGGCTGAGGCGTCTCGGTCAGCTCGACCTGATCATCTCGCTGCTATACGTGGTGTTCCTCGGCACGGTCGGTGGGTTGATGTTGGCGGAGAGCTTGCGGGCGCTTCGCCGGGCCGCCCGCAACGAAGCCGTCCCCCTGAAGCGGCCCGGGCAGCACAACTGGGTGCACCGTCTGCCCTTCAAGATGCGCTTCAAGAAATCGAAGATCTATCTGAGCGTCATCCCGATCCTCGCGCTCGGTTTCGGCATCGGCATCCTGACTTCGGTCATGGGTGTCGGCGGCGGCTTCATCATGGTCCCGGCCATGATCTATCTGCTGCGCATTCCCACAAATGTCGTCGTCGGCACCTCGCTCTTCCAGATCATATTTACCACCGCCTACACCACGATCGTCCAGGCGGCGACGAACTATTCCGTCGATATCGTGCTCGCCTTCATCCTGATGGTGGCCGGCGTGATTGGCGCGCAATATGGCGTGCGTGTCGGCCAGAAGCTGCGCGGCGAACAGTTGCGCGCGCTGCTGGGGCTTCTCGTGCTCGCCGTCGGCGTGCGTCTCGCGATCGAACTGGTCGTGACGCCCGACGACATCTACTCTCTGGCGATCGGGGGCTGAGATGAAAGCAACTCTCCTCGCTCTCACCATTGCGATGTTCACCGCTTGGTCGACCCCGGCGGCGGCCCAGGATCCGCTGACGACACAGCTTGCGGAACGCGAAGGCCTTGAGATCGGCATCTCCACCAGCGAGATCGCCATTACTTCGGATTTTTCTGGCGCCGATCTGACCGTCTTCGGTGCACTCACCAACACCGACCAATTGCTTCTAGCAATCGGGCAGTATGATGTGGTGGTGACGCTGGAAGGACCACGCGACTGGACGACCGTGCGCCGCAAGGAGCGGCTATTCGGGATCTGGGTCAACCGGACGTCGCTGACCTTCGAACAAATGCCAATCTCCTATTCCTTGGCCAGCACCCGGCCTGTGGAGGAGATCGCCGAGGATGACCTCCTGACCTCGCTCGGCATCGGCATCGATCACCTCGCGCTAACGCCCACGGGTTTCATCAGCAATTCCGCAAACCTCAGCGAGTTTCGCGAGGCGTTTCGCAGACTGAAACAGAATGGCGGTCTCTACCAGCGCGACACGGGCGGTGTGCGCTTCGTATCATCGAGCCTTTTTCAGGCGACGCTTCGGCTTCCTGCCAATATCCCGAATGGCGTTCATACGGTGCATGCCTACCTGTTCAAGTCGGGCGAGTTCATCGGGCAACGGGAATTGCCGCTGCGCGTCATCAAGACGGGTCTGGAAGAAGCGATCACTGAAGCCGCTCATCAACAGCCCCTGGCCTACGGCACATTTGCCGTGCTGCTTGCCTTGATCACGGGCTGGGCGGCAAGCCTGATCTTCCGGAAAGACTGACGGGATCAGCCGAGCAGATTGCCGTAGCGCACCGAATAGATCCGGTCGCGGCCGAGCAGGTGTGCGATCAGGTCGGTACGGGCGAAGAGACCGGTGAAGGCCTTGTGCCGCAGGTCAAGGCCGCCGGTGGTGACGCCGAAGGATGGCATGACCATGCGCAGGCCATCGGTCGCAAAGCATGGACGGCGGACCGATTTTTCGCGGCGGCGTACGGTGGCTGAGGGATGGAGATGACCTGCCACTTCACCCTTGCCATGGGCAAGCGAAGGTTCGTGGCGGAAGGTGAGGCCGGCGAGCGAAAACTCATCCATGGACACGCCCGGCAAAGCCGTTGTGCCATCCGGATCGTGGTTGCCATTGATCCAAACGATCTCACGTCCGGCGACCAGACCATGGATCATCTCGCGAAATACCAGCGGCATCATGGCCGAGCCGACGCGGTCATGGAAATTATCGCCGAGGCTGATGATCGTCGCGGGCTGGTAGCGGTTCACCACGCTCTCAAGCAGACGAAGCGTTGCCAGCGTGTCATAGGGCGGCAGCAGTTGGCCGCGCCTTGCGAAGGCCGCGCCCTTTTCGAGATGCAGGTCTGAGACCACAAGCGTCCGATGATCCGGCAGGTACATGGCGCCGGTCAGATCACAGACCGCGGCCACGCCCGAAAGCGCGATCTCGGCCGTCGTCTCCACAGTCTCGATCGGCGCGAGGCGCCTGGCCGTCATACCCGTCATGTCTTCATTCCGCAGCATCAGGCCTCGTCATAGCCGCTCCGCATGATTCACGCCATGGCTTCGGCGATGAGATCTTCCGCCGCCATGGACAGCACATGCTCCTGTGCTTCGCCCGCCACCGGCTCCTTGCCGATTTCCAGCATCACAGGCACGGCGAGCGGCGAGATCTGGGTGAGGCGCTTGTGCAGGATGTGCCCCCTGATTCGTTCCAGCATATCGGCAAGCCGGGCGATGTCCAAAAGCCCGGCGGCGGCATCCTGTCGCGTTGCCTGCATGAGGATATGATCGGGCTCGTGGCTGCGCAGCACGTCGTAGATCAGGTCCGAGGACACCGTCACCTGGCGCCCGGACTTTTCCTTGCCGGGATGGCGCTGCTCGATCAGGCCGGCGATCACCGCGCAATTGCGGAAGGTGCGCTTCAGCATGAAGCTCTCGTCGAGCCAGGTTTCCAGATCATCGCCCAGCATGTCCTGATCGAACAAGTCTGCGAGGCTGAGTGCTCCCCGCGCGATCAGCGAGCCCATGTCCTCCAAGGCCCAGATCGCGAGCGCATAGTCTGTGGCAACGAAGCCCAGCGGCTTGGCGCGCATGCGCTCCAGCCGGCGGGTGAGCAGCATGCCGAGCGTCTGATGCGCCAGCCTGCCCTCGAAGGCATAGATCACCATGTAGAAGCGCTCGCCGCGCGGGAAGGTCTCGATCAGGAGATCGCCGCGCTTGGGCAGCACCGACTTCTCCGCCTGCAGCGACAGCCAGTCGCGCACCTGGTCGGGCAGACCGGTCCGGCGGTCTGGATCGTCCAGCATGGCGCGGACCTGCTCGGCGAGATAGGTCGAGAGCGGAAACTTGCCGCCAGCATAGGCCGGGATTTTCGGATCCATCGAAAAGGCGTTGGAAACGAGGCACTCGTTGTCTCGGATACCTTCGAAGCGCAGGACCTTGCCTGAGAAGAGGAAGGTATCGCCCTGCGTCAGCTGCTCGAAGAAATATTCCTCGACCTTGCCAAGCGTCATGCCGCCGCGACCGATGGAGCCCAGATGGTTGCGCTTGACCAGCCGGACATTCAGCATCGGCATTTCGACGATGGTACCGAGATTGAGACGATACTGCTGAGCGACCTGCGGGTTCGAGACACGCCAGAGCCCGTCCTTGCGACGGCGGATGCGGGCATAGCGCTCGTAGGTACGCAGGGCGTAGCCGCCGGTTGCGACGAAATCGACGATGCGGGCAAAGGTCTCGCGCGGCAGAGCGGCATAGGGAAGCGCCGTCGTCACCTCGCGGTAAAGCTCATCCTCGTCGAAGGCATCGGCGCAGGCCATGCCGAGCACATGCTGGGCGAGCACGTCGAGCGAGCCCTCCCCCACAGGCGGAGTATCCTGCGCGCCGATGTAGTTGGCATCGAGTGCCGCCTGACACTCCATCACCTCAAACCGGTTGGCCGGAACGAGAATGGCGCGGGACGGCTCGTCCATGCGGTGATTGGCGCGACCGATGCGCTGGGCAAGGCGCGATGCGCCCTTCGGCGCGCCGACATGGATGACGAGATCGACATCGCCCCAGTCGATGCCGAGATCGAGGGTCGAGGTGGCAACGACCGCCCGCAGCCGGTTTTCGGCCATGGCGGCCTCCACCTTGCGACGTTGCGAAACGTCGAGCGAGCCGTGATGCAGCGCGATCGGCAGGTTGTCATCATTGACCGTCCAGAGCTCCTGGAACAGCATTTCCGCTTGAGAGCGCGTGTTGACGAAAAGCAGCGTCGTCTGGAAGTCCTTGAGGACCTTGTAGACCTCGGGGATGGCATAATGTGCCTTGTGCCCGGACCAGGGTATGCGTTCGTCGGTCTGAAGGATGGTGATGTTGGGTCTAGCGCCACCTTCGACAGTGATCAGCCCCGCCGCTGCCTCGCCCTCATCAGGCTGCGCCACCAGCCAGCGGCGCAGGTCCATGGGCTGGGCAACCGTGGCCGAGAGGCCGATGGTCTTCAGACCAGGGGCGAGTTTCCTCAGGCGTGCCAGACCGAGCGAGAGCAGATGGCCACGCTTGGAAGTCACCAGCGAATGCAGCTCATCGAAGATGACGTAGCGCAGATCCTTGAAGAAGCGCTCCGCGTCCGAATGGGATATGAGCAATGCGACCTGTTCGGGCGTCGTCAGAAGAATATCCGGCGGATTGGTCTTCTGACGCTGACGCTTGTGAGCCGGTGTGTCGCCGGTGCGGTTCTCGATGGTGATCGGAAGCCCCATCTCGGTGACGGGCTTCATCAGGTTGCGCTCGATATCGACGGCGAGCGCCTTGAGCGGCGAGATGTAGAGCGTGTGAATGCCGGTGAAGGCCTCGCCTGGCTTCTTGCGGCCGCGCTCGGTCAGATCCGTCAGCGACGGGAGAAAGCCGGCGAGCGTCTTGCCGGCACCGGTCGGGGCGATCAGGAGAAGGCTCTCGCCGCCATTCTCGCCGGATCTCGCCCGGGCCAGCAGCTCCAACTGATGGTCACGCGGCTGCCAGCCCTTTTCGCCGAACCAGCGGAGGAAGGGGGCAGGCAAAAGGGCATGGGCGGAATCAGCTGTCGTCACCGCCCCAAGGTAGTGGACGGGCGGGGAAAGAGAAGGGGCGAAAGAGGTATCACCTCAGCGCAATATACCTGTCCGAGCGGTGGTTGATCGCGAGGAAGAGGTTCAACACCACGGCGCCGATCACAGAATAGAGCACCACGGAGGGGCTGACGACGGCGAAGGCCAGCGCCATGACGCAGAGGTCGAAGGCAAGCTGCACCAAGCCGGCGCGGATGCCGAAGCGGTCCTGGATGTAGACGGCGAGAATGCCGAGGCCGCCAAGGCTGGCGCGGTGGCGGTAGAGCGCCAGAAGGCCGAAGCCGAGCAGCAGGCCACCGAGGATCGCCGCCCAGATCGGCGCGATGCTCTCTATCACGAGGAAGCGGCTCTCGATTTCGACGATGAAGGAGGTGAGGCCGACGGCGATAAAGGTCTTGATGGTGAAATCGAGGCCGACGCGACGCAGCGAAAGAATGTAGAATGGCAGGTTGAGCAAGAAGAAAAGAAGACCGAAGCTCCAGCCGCTCCAGTAGTGCAGGACGAAGGCGAGGCCAGCCATGCCACCGGTCAGAAGTCCGACCTGGGCGAGGAAGTAAAGGCCAAGGGCCGCAATCAGGCTCCCTGCCACGAGTCCTTGCAGATCCTCTGCCGGGGTGTGGCGGGTGGGGTTCGAATTCCAGATTCCCAGCATGCTCGTCAGTTGCGCCATCACGCTCTCCAGAAAATGACCTCCCGAATGCAAATCTTACCCGAGAACCTCTGGAAAACAAGGAGGATAGGTCAGCAATCCTGACCCATGGTGCAGTTCGCAAGAAAGCTGCTCGTCAGGCCTTCCGGCTAGCAAGAAACAGAATGCCGGAGACCGGTTTTCCGCCATCCATGCGAATGGTCGTGCGCGACAGCTTCACGAGGTCGAAGCCGTTTTCATCGAGACGATACCTTACATGCTGTTCGGTGTGGGCATAACGCAGGCTCGGCGCCAGGATAAAGCCGTCGCCCTCGCCCGCGTCTTCGACCGAAAAGGCGAGAAGCGAGCCGGGTTTCAGGAGCTGCGCGGCAAGTGCGAAGGCGTTGGCGAGGTCGCCCAGATACATCAGCACGTCGGCCGCCGAGACGAGGTCGGCTCGGCACTCCGCAAGCCTTTCATCGAAGAGACCGCACGCGATCGGGTCGAGCGATAGATCGGCCTTGGCAAGAAGGTCATAGTGACCCTTCTCCTCGGCTTTTGCGAGCATGTTGACCGAGAGATCGAAACCCTCCAGGCGGGCCACTCTCTCGCGGATCTCGGCACCGAAAAGACCCGTGCCACACCCGAGATCGACGGCCAGATCGAAGCGCCGATCTTCATGCTCGACGATGAGCCGGGCGAGCTTGGCCGGGACCGAATAATCGAGCTTCTCGACAAGTGCAGTATCGAAACGATCGGCATAATCATCGAAAAGCGCCTCTACATAGCGAGAGGGCGGCTGGTCTGGAATATCTTCGGCCCCGAGCAGAGCCAGTTTCAACTGCGCGCCGAACAGATCTTCCGGGTCGAGCTCGAGCAGTCTGCGCAGGGCGGGTATCGCTTTTTCTGCCTGTCCGGCCTTCTCGGCATAGTCCGCAAGACGCAGCAGACCGGCTGGCCAGTCCGGCACCAGTTCCAGGGCCTGCTCCATCAATTCCACTGCTGCCGCATGTTCGCCATTCTCGGCGAGCATGCGGGCATAATCGGCGCGGCGATCGGCGATGACGTCGCCGGACGAGAACTGTGTGGGATGCATCGAAGAGATCCTTGCGCCTGCCAGCATGGGGTGATCCAGCATGGAGCGGGCGCGCGGTCTTGACCGATCACCGGAAAAAACTCAAGTGCTATCGCAAGCACTCGGCTCGCCGGCTTGCACGGCGGGCCGACTGCGCCCATATCAGCGGACGATAACAGGAGACACGCATGGCTGATGGCCTCAATCGATTTCTCGGCGACACGCCGGGCCGCACGATCGTCAAGCTGATCGTCGTTTCGCTCATCGTCGGCTTTGTGATGTCGATCTTCGGGCTTGACCCGATGGACCTGCTCGACGGCATCAGGTTCTTCATCATCGACCTCTGGTACACGGGGTTCGACGCTCTTGGTCGGGTCGGGCAGTATCTGCTGATCGGCGCTACGATCGTCATCCCCGCCTTCATCCTGCTCCGCCTCTTCGCGTCACGGAACTGAAGTCGCCATGCCCGAGCCTGTTCTAAATCGCCGTCGGCTGATCCTGATCTCGGCCGGATTGTTGACGGCAGCGATCGCCGGCTGCCGGTCCACCGACATTCTCAACCCCGATGACGGCCAGGCCCGGGCCGAGACGGACGCCGCGTTGCCGATGGTGAACCGGCTCCGGCAATCGCGTGGCCTCTCCTCCCTCTCCCGCAGTCGCCCCGCGGAAGTGGCGGCCGTGGCCCAGGCCAAGCGCATGGCACGCGCTGGCGAGATGTCGCATCTGATCGGCTTCAACGACAGCTTCGGCGCCCGCATGAAGGGCCACGGGGTGCCGCTGCCGGCGGCCGAAAACATCGCTGCGGGTCAGGATAGCGTCGAACGCGCCGTGCAGGCCTGGATCGATTCCAAGCGGCATCTCGACAACATGACCGGCAGCTTCAACGGGCTCGGCGTCGCCGTCGCCTGGGATTCCGCTTCCGGTAACCGGCCCTATTGGGCCATGGTTCTCTCGGCCTGAGTGATTCCCTCTTCGCTCCGGTCCCCACCGGAGCGATCCATGCATAGCCCATCTTCTTCCGCCACCCGGACCATCGACGTCAATCATCGCAGCGTGCTGGCGATCGCCCTGCCGATGACCCTCGGTTTCGTCACGACGCCACTTCTGGGGCTCACCGATACCGCCGTCGTCGGACGTAGCGGCGACGCGGCCCAACTGGCGGGGCTTGCGATTGCGGCGGCGCTCTTCGATCTGCTCTTCGCCAGTCTGAATTTCCTGCGGGCGTCGACCACGGCACTCGTCGCCCAGGCGCAGGGACGCGGGGAAACATCCGAGCTCTTCGCGGTCTTCTGGCGCTCGATCGTCCTGTCGATCGGCTTCGGGTTGCTGATCCTCGCGGTCTCTCCCCTAATCCTTGGCTTTGGCCCCGCGCTGATGGGCGCCGATGGTGGCGTTCAGGCAGCTGCCGCGACCTATATCGGCATCCGCATTCTGGCGGCTCCCGTGACGCTTTCGAATTTCACCCTGCTCGGCTTTGTGCTCGGCCGTGGACTGGGCTCTGTTGGGCTTGCGCTGCAGATTTTGCTGAACGGCGTCAACATCGCCATGTCGATCCTGCTTGGTCTGACTTTCGGATATGGGATTGCAGGTGTCGCCTGGGGCACCGTCATCGGCGAGTTCGTCGCCATGATCGCCGGCTTTGCCTTCGTCTTCTGGCGCTACGGTCACGCCGCAATCCCGCAGGTCTCGATGATCACCGACCGCGCCAAGCTGATGGCGCTGTTCCGGCTCAACCGGGACATCCTGATCCGCACCTTCTCGCTAATCACTGCCTTTACAGTCATGACGCGGATCGGGGCCGGTTTCGGCGCCGTGACGCTCGCGGCCAATGCCGTTCTGATGAACTTCTTCATGATCGCCAGCTTCTATCTCGATGGCATGGCAACGGCGGCCGAGCAGATCACGGGCGAAACGATCGGCGCCAAACAGCGGCGCGCCTTCGAGCGCGCGGTGAAGCTGACAGGGTTCTGGTCCTTCGGCCTGGCTCTGGCGAGCCTTGCATTCTTCCTGGTCTTCGGTTCGGCGATCATCGGCTTCATCACGACGGCCGGAGATGTGCGCAGCGTTGCCGAGACCTATCTGGTCTACGCGGCCCTGACCGCGTTGACCGGGGCACTCGCCTTCCACATGGATGGGGTCTTCATCGGCGCAACATGGTCATCCGACATGCGCAACATGATGCTCGTCGCGCTGGCCGGCTATCTCGCCAGCGTCGCAGTGCTCGTTCCGCTGTTTGACAATCACGGGCTCTGGATCGCGCTCAACGTGTTTCTTGGTCTACGCGGTCTGTTGCTGCTTGCGCGGCTGAAACCCAAGACCAATCAGACTTTCACCGAAAGCCAGTGATCGAGCCTCGTGTCGCGCAATTCGCGGATATTGGCGACCGTTTCACGATCGAGCAGGCTCGACAGGCCCCGGACGATCCGTCCTGGCAGAGCCGGTCCTTCATAGACCATGCAGGAATAGAGCTGCACCAAGTCTGCACCCGCGCGGATCTTCTCCAGCGCAGTTTCGGCTGAGGACACGCCGCCTACCCCGATGATCGGCAATACCGGACCAACGCGCTTTCGCATACGGGCGAGAACGGCGGTCGACTTGTCAAACAGAGGTGCGCCAGAGAGGCCGCCGGCTTCCCCCGCCAGAGTCGGGTCGGTCAGGCCGTCACGCGACAGAGTGGTGTTGGAAACGATGAGGCCATCGAGATCATGCGCCGCCGCGACCTCGGCGATGTCGTCCATGCCTTCTTCCGTAAGGTCCGGGGCAATCTTGAGGAAGACCGGCAGGCGCTTGCCGGCGCGCAAGGCTTCTTCTGAACGCGCCGCGAGCACGGCAGACAGGAGCGCATCGAGGCTCTCCTTGGCCTGCAGATCACGCAGACCCGGGGTGTTCGGCGACGAGATGTTGGCGGTGAAATAGGTCGCAACGGGATAGAAGCGGCGGATGCCGGCGACATAGTCGGCGATCCGGTCCATCGCGTCCTTGTTGGCACCGATGTTCACACCGACGATCCCTGCGCGGTTGCCGCGGGCGATGAGCCGGGCTAGCGCCGCCTCATGCCCCTCGTTGTTGAAACCGAGACGGTTGATCACCGCGCGGTCGCGCTCAAGGCGGAAAATGCGCGGCTTCGGATTGCCGGTCTGAGGCTTGGGCGTCAGCGTGCCGACTTCGGCAAAACCGAAACCGAGCGACAGCAGTGCATCCGGCACCTCGGCATTCTTGTCATAGCCTGCGGCCATGCCGAGCGGGTTCGGGAAGTGAATGCCGGCAACCGTCTGGGCCAGACGCGGATCGACAGCCGCCTTGCAGGTCGGGACGAAGCCCGTTTTCAACGCGGCAATCGACAGCCCATGGGCGGTTTCCGCATCGAAGAGGAAAAGGCCACGACGGCCGAGAGAAAAGAGATCCAGCATCAGCGTTTCTCCTCGACCATGTCAGGAAAGACGTGCAGTCCGTCAGCACCGAGGGCTAGGGGTTTTTCCCAGAGCACGGCGTCGAGCGGCAAGTCGGCGTAAAGATGCGGGAAGAGATCTCCGCCGCGCGAGGCCTCCCATTTCAGGGCCTCTCCGAAGACGGCTGCATCGACCGCGACAAGCAGCAGATCGGACTGGCCGGCAAAATGCAGACGCGCGGTCTCCACCGCCTGGGCTCCTGTCGAGAAATGGATGTAGCCGTCCCTGAGATCGATGGGCGCGCCTTTGAAAATGCCAGCGCCGCGCGCCTCCTGCCATAATTCTCGCGGCACGATCTTGTATATGGTCTTTTCCAAGGTCCGGTCTCTCGCAGATCATCAGGGTCGAGGCGGGTTTGCCGCAAACGCGGCCAAATGTCCACGCCTGGAGATACGGACGACAGGAGGAGGAACAAGATGTTCATCGCCAAGACATTGCTCACACTGGCGGCGCTCTCGCTCGGCGTTCCCGTCGCCATGGCTCAGGATGCCGCCACCGACCGTTACACGCTGGAGAAATCGGAAAGCGGCTTCGTACGGCTCGATCGGCAAACGGGGGCGGTCACACTTTGCACCGAAGCCGATGGCACACTCACCTGCCGGATGGCGGCCGACGAACGGGCGGCTTATGACGCGGATCTCGCGCGGCTGGAAAAGCGGATCGAAGCTCTGGAAAAACGCGTGGCCGAAGGTACGGCTGCCAAAAGCGACGAGCTTCCGAGCGACGCGGAGATTGACCGCTCGATCGGCATCATGGAGCGCTTCATGCGGACTTTCTTCGGGCTGGTTCAGGAATTTCAGGGACAGGAGCAGGATGGATCGGGAGACCCCGTTCCGGACAGAACCTGACCACAAACAAGCCTCGTTCACCCATTCGTTGCACGACCATTGTCTAGTGCGTCGTCAAGCGCTAAAAGAATGAGACGCATTCGCGCGCAAAATGACATCGCTCTTGGGAGGGGGCTGTGACATGGCTGCATCGACCTTCATCATCGCCGACGACCATCCGCTGTTCCGGGGCGCCCTGCGCCAGGCCGTGACCGGCATAGACGGCACGCAAACCATCATCGAGGCCGGCGACTTCGAAGCTGCCCGCAAGGCGGCCGCCGAGCATTCGGATGCGGACCTCATGCTGCTCGATCTCGCCATGCCCGGCGTCTCCGGTTTTTCCGGTCTGATGGCGCTGCGTGCCGAATTCGCGAGCCTGCCGCTGGTCATCGTCTCTGCCACCGACGATCCCGTCACCATCCGCCGGGCCCTCGAGCTCGGAGCCTCCGGCTTCATTTCGAAGTCAGCGGGGATCGACGAGATCCGCGCGTCGATCCAGTCGGTGCTGGAAGGTGATATCGCCACGCCTGCAAGCTATCAGGGCGGGCAGGAGACGGATCCTGACGTGGCCGATCTGATCAACCGGCTGCGCACGCTTACGCCGCAGCAAAGCCGTGTGCTCGGCATGCTCGGCGAAGGGCTGCTCAACAAGCAGATCGCCTATGAACTCGGCGTGTCGGAAGCAACGATCAAGGCGCATGTCTCGGCGATCCTCTTGAAGCTCAAGGTGGACAGCCGCACCCAGGCCGTGATCCAGCTTGGCAAGATCAACATGGCCATGGTCGCCTGAGACAGGCGAGAGGATTTTATTCCTTTTTGCTTTACTATCGGCCTTTGCTGATCTATTGTTTTCGCCATTGCCGGACCGGGGATCCGAAGTGTTCCGGCTCTGAAGAGGCGCGAACATGCTTTCGCATGACAGCATATGGGCCGCGATCGATCGGCTGGCGGAGCAGCATTCGCTGACGCCTTCAGGTCTTGCGCGCCGTGCTGGGCTCGACCCCACCTCCTTCAACAAGTCCAAGCGTGTCGGTGCTGATGGCCGGATGCGCTGGCCCTCGACCGAATCCATCGCCAAGGTGCTGGAAGCGACCGGCGCCAGTCTTGACCAATTCATGCGCTATGTCTCGCCAGACGCCTTGCGCGGCAGCCCGCTGCCGCAGGGGACATTTCCGCCGCAGGCAAGCTCGATCCCCCTGCTCGGCATGGCCCAGGCGGGTGCCGGCGGATTTTTCGACGATGGCGGCTTCCCTGCCGGCCAGGGCTGGGATCTCGTCGAGTTCCCGGCGGCGCCCGGCCGCAACAACGGCGTCTACGCGCTGGAGGTCCAGGGCGAGAGCATGAAGCCGCTCTACCGCGACGGCGACATCCTGATCGTCGAGCCGGGTGCGCAAGTCCGCCGCGGTGACCGCGTCGTGGTGAAGACCCGCGAGGGCGAAGTCATGGCGAAGATCCTCGCACGGCAGAGCGCAAAATCGATCGAGCTGCAATCCCTCAATCCGGATCACCCTCCGCGCATGCTGGACATGGGCGATGTCGAATGGGTGGCGCGGATCATCTGGGCGAGCCAATAGGAAAACGCGCCTATGCGACGGATCAGCACCTTCATCGCCGGCGCGATCGGGCTCCTCCTGTGGGCCTATCTCGTCATGGCGGCCGGAGCGACGCTCCGCGAAGATCCTGTCGATTACAATATCGAGGATCTGGACGTGCCGGATCCGTCGGAGCTCGACCTGCCCGATGTCGGCTTCCTTCAGGATGACACGACCGGACAACCGACAGTGATGGAAGCCAGACGGCAGGTGCGCAGCATCGAACCGGATGCCTTCGGATCGCCGGCCTTTGCCGACGCGCAAGACCTCGAACGGGTGGCGGCGCGCGCACCGTTGTCCAACGCCGCCGAGCGCACCAAACCGAAAGTGGTTCTGCTGCATCGGCCGTCGAGCCTCGCTGCCGGGGTCGTCGCCTTCGGACCGGATCAGCGCGTA
Source organism: Agrobacterium sp. MA01 (assembly GCF_009650195.1). Classification (NCBI taxonomy): domain Bacteria; kingdom Pseudomonadati; phylum Pseudomonadota; class Alphaproteobacteria; order Hyphomicrobiales; family Rhizobiaceae; genus Agrobacterium; species Agrobacterium sp. MA01. The sequence continues at coordinate 132,740 of NZ_CP045854.1, read as the reverse complement.
CGCCTGGCTGATCTGATCGAGACGCCTGTGGACCGCAGCTGCACCACAGCGGAGGGCGACGTCTGGCCCTGTGGCGCCATGGCACGCACGCAGCAACGCCAGTTCCTGCGAAACCGGTCGCTCACCTGTGAAACAACCGCAACAGCATGGCAGGGCGAGATCCGCACACGATGCTGGGTGGGCGTCCAGGATGTTTCGTCCTGGCTTGCAAAATACGGATGGGCAGAGGCGGAGGCGGGCTCCGCACTTGCCGACCTGACCGAGGAAGCCCGTGCCGCAAGACGCGGGCTTTTTGGTGAGCCCGCACAACGCGCCGGCGCGCTCCCTTGAAACGCCTGGCCGCCCCTCCTACTCTTTGCCCACATCAACTGGAAAGCCTCATACATGAACAAGCCCGTATCCCCGGAAGAAGCCCTGATCTTCGTCATGGTCATGGCGTCTGCCGTCGACAATGCCATGGCCGAGAAGGAACTCGTGCGGATTGGCCAGCTGATCGATATTCTTCCGGTCTTCGAGAATTTCGACAAGGAGCGCCTGATCGAGGTATCACAGCGCTGCGCGAGCCTGCTTTCCGGGCCTGAGGGTCTAGACATCGCGCTCGAAACCATTCGCGACGCCCTGCCGGAGTGGCTGCATGAGACCGCCTATGCGCTGGCTGTGGAAATCGTTGCCGTCGACCTGACCCTTCGCGCCGAGGAAATGCGCCTGCTGCAGCTGCTGCGGGATCGCCTTGCGCTGGACAAGCTCACCTGCGCCGCTCTGGAGCGCAGCGCATCGGCCCGCTATCGCCAGGTCTGATCGCCTCAGAAAAGCCCGACCGGGAAATAGCGCAGATAGATTTCTTCCAGCCGCCCGTCCTTCGACAGCGCAGCAAGGGCGCTGTCGAGCGCGGCGGAAAGGGCTGTGTCCTGTCCGCCGACCATGAGGGTCATGCCTTCGCCGAGATGGCGCTCCGACAAAAAGGGGCCATCGAGAAAGCCGCAGCAGCCAGCGGCTTCAGGGCTCATCATCCAGAAGGAGAGTTGCAGGGCATCAGCGAAGACAGCCTCGACCTGGCTTCCCTTCAGCCCGGCCATGAGCGCTCCCTGGTCCTCGAAGGTCGTCGGTGTGATGCCGGGAAAGAAAGCCTTCAACATGGCTTCGTGCGCTGTATCCTTGACGACGCCAACCTTGCGGCCGGAGAGAGCCTGGGCATCCTGACGAGCAAGGACAACGTCGTTTCCCCTGAGGAAACGCGCGGGCAACAGAAGATAGGGTCGCGTGAAATTGAACCTTTCGCGCATTTCCTCCGTCACCGCGATGCCCGCCATCACCGCTTCCCCCTGCCCGCTTTCCAGCGCCGAGGTCAACTGTTCATAAGGCAGAGCCTGGATCTGGCAGCGGGTCTGAAGACCGAGCTCGTCACAGAGAGCGCGCGCAAGATCGACATGGAAACCCGTCAGCCGGCCGCTCTGGTCGATGAAGTTGAAAGGCGGAAAATCCGTGGTGGTCAGGAAACGCAGCCGAAGCACGCTGCTGACATCCGGCCGCACCAGCCGTTCGCGTGTGTCGAAGAGGACAGGAAGATCGGTTTCCTGAGCCCGCACAGGCGGCGCGGACAGTAGCGCGACGAGAAGAATCGCGGTGACCCAGGGCCACAACCCCACAAAATCTAGGGATGTAACTTTTGCGCGTATCTCTATCATCTTCAACCGTGGTCAGGGTGGGGCGTCGTTCAGACCGGATGACGTGTAGCAGCTTGGTGTGGACGAGGGAATATGGCCCGCGGATGGTCGCCGCGCGCCCAGGATCAACGCGGGGGCAAGAGCAGCGGAGCGCGGTAAGCGCAGCCGATATGGAGAGTCTGAGCCGGCTGAAATGCGAAGCCCGATTGCTGCACGTGCTCGGCATTTCCAAACCGATGATTGCCCGGATGGCGAAGCGCGCCGCTGTCAACGGGACCTCTGTCGAGGCCGAACTGCTCGCCAGCGGCACCGTCGAGGAAGAGGCCTATTTTGCGGGTCTGGCGCGGATGTATGGCCTGCCCTTCCTGCCGGAAATCGATCCTTCGTTGCTTGTGGACCATGCTTACAGCGACACCCAGCTCGCGGAGCCGCGCATGCTGCGGCTGCACTATAGCGACCGACCGCCGATCGTGGCGATTGCCCCGCACATTCTCAACATGGAGGGCCTCGCAAAACGCTTCGGTCGGAACGGACCGGGCGCCGGCACCCTGGTCGTGACGACGCCGACTGCCATCCGGCGTGCCAGCTGGAAGGTGGGGGAAAACAGACGCGTAGGCCAGGCCGTGCGCGGTCTGTTCGATACGCTCCAGCCTCTTTCGGCGCGGCTCGTGGTGACCGGTGACCAAGGCTTCGTGGCCGGGGCCGGGCTCTGTCTGATCTGTCTTTTTTCGATCATGGCGCCGATGCTCGCCGCCGTCATCAGTCACCTCACACTTTCGCTCTTTCATACGGCTGCTCTCCTGCTGCGCATGGCCGTCGTCTCGCATGGGCGACGCCCCCGGGTCTGCGAAGCAAAGCTCGAGCATGGCAGCGATGTTCTGCCTGTCTACACCGTCATGGTGGCGCTTTATCGGGAGGCCGATGTCGTGCCGCAACTACTCGCAGCCCTCGACGAGCTCGAATGGCCGCGCAGTCTCCTGGACGTCAAGCTGGTCTGCGAGGCCGATGATCACGAGACGATCGAGGCGATCCGTCGATCCAATCCCGGCCCTCATGTCGAGGTGGTGGCCGTGCCGGCCATGGCGCCGCGCACCAAGCCCAAGGCACTCACCTATGCTCTGGCCGGCGCACGCGGGGAGTTCCTCACCATCTACGATGCCGAGGATCGGCCACATCCGCAGCAGTTGAGGGAAGCCTATCACGCCTTCCGGCTCGGTCCGCCGGATCTCGCCTGCCTGCAGGCGCCGCTCGTGATCGGCAATGCCGGCGAAAGCTGGATCAGCGCCATTTTCGCGCTCGAATATTCGGCGCTGTTCCGCAGACTACTGCCAGCCCTCGGCTACTACCGCATGCCACTGCCGCTCGGCGGCACCTCCAACCATTTCAAGACCGCCCTCCTCAGAGCCATCGGCGGCTGGGATCCCTACAATGTCACCGAAGATGCAGATCTCGGCATGCGTCTCTACAGAATGGGGTATCGATCATCGACCCTGACGCTGCCAACCTACGAGGATGCGCCGACCGATTTCCGGATCTGGCTCGCGCAGCGGACCCGCTGGTACAAGGGATGGCTGCAGACCTGGCTGGTGCTGATGCGCCAGCCCCTGCGAACCGCGCGCGACATGGGATTTCTGTCCTTTCTCGTCTTTCAGCTCCTGGTCGGCGGCATGCTGATTGCAGCGCTCAGCCATCCCGGCCTGATCGTCTTCCTGACGCTGCTTGCGGTCTCCCTGATGCAGGTCCCGGTTGCCCAGCCGAGCCTCTTCACGACGATCTTGCTCGCCATGGACATATTCAACATCCTCGGAAGCTACGCGATCTTCTTCGTGCTCGGCGCGACCCCGATGAGCAAGGGCGAGAAGGAGGGCGTCGGCTGGAAATGGGCAATGATCCCGGTCTACTGGATGGCCGTGTCGCTGGCGGCCTGGAAGGCCGTGATCGAACTCAGGCTGAAGCCTTTTCACTGGAACAAGACACCGCATCGCCCCAGTCGAGCCATTTTGCCGGCGTCCGAGTGATTGCTCGGACGCCATCGGCACCATAGTGTTGAAGCAACAAATCCGATCGGGAGACGACGAACATGGTGACACTGCTCGGCATTTCGGGAAGCCTGCGCAAGGGCTCGCTCAACACGGCTATGATGCAAGCTGCCGCAGCCTTGCCGGCAGACGGTTACCGGATGGATACAGCCGGCATTCACGGCATACCGCTTTATGACGGCGACCTCGAGGAAGCCGAGGGCATCCCGGCTGCTGTCACCGCGCTCAAGCAAAAGATCATCGCCGCCGACGGCGTGATCCTGTTTACGCCCGAATACAACAACGGCATCCCCGGCGCCTTCAAGAATGCCATCGACTGGCTGTCACGCCCCTCTTCCGACATGGGCAAGGTTTTCGGCAACAAGCCCTTCGCGCTCGTCGGCGCTTCACCCGGCAATTTCGGCACGTTGCTCAGCCAGAACGCCTGGCTCCCGGTGCTGCACACGCTCGGCTGCCGGACGTTTTCGGAAAAGCGGCTGATGGTGTCGCGGGCCCATACGCTGTTCGACGCCGAGGGCAAGCTGACGGACGAAGCGACCGCCAAGCGGCTCGGCGACCTGCTGGCAGCGTTTACGAAGTTTGCCTCGCATTAGCTCCGCATACTTCAGCGCCAGCCCAGTAAGAGCGAAAGTGGAAAAATGAGTGACGCCCCAATTGGTCCTGAAATCTGGTCAATTCTGCTACCGGTCGTCGTGGGCGGAGCTCTCGCAGTACTTGGAGGGGCGATAGGTCCGGTGATGTCGCACCTGTTAGGTTCGCGGGCTTCGCGACAGAGCATAAGGACCCAAAGGTTTGATGAGATGATGGCATCTGCATATGAACACGACCACTGGCTCGATCTGAAAAGAAGGTCACTGGTCTTTGGAGAAAGGTTAGAGGCGGGTCCGCCTCCAATTTACAAAGCGCGATCTATAGTTCTCACCAATTTTAAAGATTTGGTTCAGCCGATCAAGAAGCTAGACGCAGCCTCATCTGGCTACCAAGCTTGGATGGCTAGTGCAGGACAGAAGCGTCTTAACGGGGAAGTGTCTGCCCTCACTAATGGCTTTGACGAAGCATACAAAAATTGGCTGGCCGAATTTCTTAAGTTCCAAGACTCCGCCTCAGACTATGCAATTACTAGAAAAGGAAAAGTCTGAATTCCGGCGAGGTGAAGGGCGTCGCTGGAGCGGGTGAAGGGAATCGAACCCTCGTATTCAGCTTGGGAAGCTGCTGCTCTACCATTGAGCTACACCCGCGCGCGGTCTGACGAATCCAACAGTTCGGCCGAAGTGTCAAGCCGAATGGAATACAAAGGGGCGCGGTGATGCCCCTCTTTCGTCAGGGCAAACGGAAGTGTTTCGACAGCTTCAAGCCCTGCGCCTGATAGTTGGAGCCGAGGCCCGTGCCGTAGAGGCCTTCCGGGCGCTCCTGCATGTGCTCGTAGACCAGGCGGCCGATGACCTGGCCGTGCTCGAGGATGAAGGGCACTTCGTGGCTGCGGACTTCCAGAACCGCGCGACTGCCTGAGCCGCCGGCCGGCGCATGGCCGAAGCCCGGATCAAAGAAGCCGGCGTAATGCACGCGGAACTCGCCGACCAAGGGGTCGTAGGGTGTCATTTCGGCGGCATAGAGCGGCGGCACATGCACGGCCTCGTTCGAGACCAGGATGTAAAACTCGTCCGGATCGAGGATCAGTTCGTCGCGGCCGCGGCTGTAGAGTGGCTCCCAGAAATCCAGCACCTCGTGGGCGCCTTTGAGATCAACATCGATGACCGAGGTGTGGTGCTTGCCGCGATAGCCGATCAGGCCTTGCGGCCCCGATCCCTTCAGATCGATCGACAGCGCAATGCCACCGCCCGAGACATTCGGCATGTCGCTCGCCACCAGCGTCTCGGCCTTGTGCAGGTCGAAGAGTTCGGCCTCGCCGAGCAGCGCATGGCCGGTGCGGAAACGTATCTGCGACAGGCGCGAACCGCGGCGTACGATGATCGGGAAGGTGCGCGGCGAGATTTCGAGATAGAGCTGACCCTTGTAGCCGGCCGGCACCTTGTCGAATTCCTGGGCGTAATCGACCATCACCCGGGTGAAGATGTCGAGGCGGCCGGTCGAGCTCTTCGGATTGGCGGAAGCCGAGATCTCCGCCGGCAGGTCGAGGCTTTCCATCAGGGGCACGATGTAGACGCAGCCGGTTTCAAGCACCGCCCCGTTTTCGAGATCGATCTCGTGCAAGGTCAGGCGTTCCAGCTTCTCGGCAACCGTATGGCCCCTGCCCGGCATGAAGCTGGCGCGCACCCGGATCGCCTTGCCGCCGAGCCTCAAGTCCAGGCTTGCCGGCTGGATCTGGTCGTGGTCGAGCATGGCTTCGCTGATCAGCTGTCCCTGGCCGAACAAGGCGCCGATGGCGCGGTCCGCCAGAATGCCGGGTTTACTGGTCATTTTCTCTATCCTGTTTGGGCTCGACAAAACCAAAGCCCACCAATTGACGCAAGGCCCGCGAAGGCGTAATTGCTGCCTTATCCCGTGGTGATTTGGCCGGTCGGCTTGCAGCCACGTTAAACAAGTGGCTAAATAGACCGGGTTTACGAAACCGGTCCGTTCACGCGACCGGTTTTTTTGTGTTCGAAAGGCACGTGCATGAGCAAGAACTGGCGCCCGGCCACCACCCTCGTCCATGGCGGCACGCTGCGCTCTCCTTATGGCGAGACGTCTGAAGCGATCTTCCTCACCCAGGGCTTTGTCTATGAAAGCTCGGAAGCGGCAGAAGCCCGCTTCAAGGGCGAGAACGACGGCTATATCTACGCCCGCTATGGCAGCCCGACCAATGACATGTTCGAAAAGCGCATGTGCATGATGGAAGGCGCCGAGGATGCGCGTGCGATGGCGTCGGGTATGGCGGCCGTTGCTGCTGCCGTGCTCTGCCAGGTCAAGGCCGGCGACCATATCGTGGCCGCACGCGCCCTGTTCGGCTCCTGCCGCTATGTCGTCGAGACGCTGGCGCCGCGCTACGGCGTCGAGTGCACCCTGGTCGATGGTCGCGACCTTGCAAATTGGGAAGCGGCGATCCGTCCAAACACCAAGGTAATGTTCCTCGAAAGCCCGACCAATCCGACGCTCGAAGTGATCGACGTCGCAGGCGTTGCCAAGCTCGCCGATCAGATCGGCGCGAAGCTGATCGTCGACAACGTCTTTGCTACCCCCCTCTTCCAGAAGCCGCTGGAACTCGGCGCGCATGTCGTCGTCTATTCGGCGACCAAGCATATCGACGGTCAGGGCCGCTGCCTTGGTGGCGTCGTCTTGTCGTCGAAGGAATGGATCAACGAGAACCTGCACGACTATTTCCGCCACACGGGCCCTGCCATGTCGCCGTTCAACGCCTGGACGCTGCTCAAGGGCATGGAAACGCTGCCGCTGCGGGTGAAGCAGCAGACCACGAGTGCTGCAGCGATTGCCGATTTCCTGGCGGAACAGAGTGCCGTTGCCAAGGTCATCTATCCCGGCCGCAAGGATCATCCGCAGGCCGACATCATCGCAAAGCAGATGACAGGCGGCTCAACGCTGGTCTGCTTCGAGCTGAAGGGCGGGAAGGAAGCCGCTTTCAAGCTTCAGAACGCCATGGAGATCGTCAAGATCTCCAACAATCTCGGCGATGCGAAGAGCCTGATCACCCATCCGGCGACCACGACGCACAAGAACCTTTCCGACGAGGCCCGGGCAGAGCTCGGAATTTCGGGGGGTACGGTTCGCTTCTCCTGCGGGATCGAGGATACGCAGGACCTGCTGGACGACTTCGCACGGGCACTCAAGGCAGTCTGAACGCAACGCCCGCGATCATGTACGCAAATATTTCAGCCGCGACAGGCGTTGCGGCTGGAGCATTGCCCTTGACGTAAGCAGTTGCGTCGTTATCCCTTCAAAAGGCATGGTGTTTGTGTGTCGCCCTTGCTGCCGCCACAATGAGCGCCATCTCTATCACTGTTGATGACAAGCTTTCTCAGGGTCCAGGCATGTATCGCGCGCTGACACGGGACATAGAGGTTCTGGTCGAACCTTACTATCTCGAGGAACAGTCGGACCCCGATGACAGCCGCTATGTCTGGGCCTACCGGATCGTGATCTCCAATCGCTCGGGAAAACCCGTGCGGCTGACCCATCGTTACTGGCACATTACCGACCAGAACGGTCAGGTTGACGAAGTGAGCGGACCGGGCGTTGTTGGCGAACAGCCGCGCCTTAATCCTGGCGATACCTACGAATACTCGTCCGGCTGCCCACTCGATACGCCCTCCGGCATGATGTACGGCACCTACCGCATGGAAACCGACGACGGAGAGGCCTTCGACGTCGAGATCCCGGCATTTTCCCTCGACAGCCCAGGCATGGTCCGCACCCTCAATTGACGATTGCCAGTTGAGTTGACTGGCACCAACCGCTATCTGGAGACATCGATCCCGACGCCATCCAGAGGGCCAAACCGGCATGAGCATTACCCATCTCGTCACCCATAGTGGCGGCTTCCATGCCGACGAACTGCTGTCGTCCGTCATCCTCTCGCGGCTTTACCCAGACGCACAGATCGTGCGCAGCCGTGCGCCAGACTGGATCACTCCGGCATCCGACCGGATCATCTACGATGTTGGCGGCGCCTATGACGCCGAAGCGCAGATCTTCGACCATCATCAGCGCGGCGCACCGCTTCGCGACGACGGTCAGCCCTACAGCTCCTTCGGGCTCATCTGGAAGCATTATGGGCGCGCCTATCTTGCGGCCATGGGTCTGCCGGCCGATCATATCGAGGCAATCCACCAGGGCTTCGATGCGAAGTTCGTGCTGCCGGTCGACCTGATGGACAATGGCGCGATCAGCCCTGCCACGGCTGGGCCACTGGCCGATCTCACCCTGCCGAGCCTCCTCGAAACGCTGAAGCCCGTTTTCGACAACAAGGAGCCCGGCGCCGACGATCGCGGCTTCCAGTCCGCCCTTTCGATTGCACGGATGATCGTCGAAGCCGCCATCGGCCAGCGGGCGGCCAAGCTGCGTGCAGAGACCATGGTGCTGGAAGCGATCGCAGCGACAGGCGAAGGTCGCGTCCTGGAATTGCCGATGGGCATGCCATTCCGCCCGGCCATCGTCAAGGCAGGCGCCGACCATCTGCTCTTCGTCATTCACCCGCGCGACAAGGACTGGTGCATTACCGGGATCCGCAAGGCGGAAGGCAGTTTCGAGCAGCGCGCGGACCTGCCCGCTGCCTGGGCAGGTTTGAGCAATAGCGATCTGGAGGCCGTCTGCGGTGTGAAGGGTGCCACCTTCTGTCACAACGGCCGCTTCATCGCGGCGGCAAATTCGCGTAACGCGATCCTCGACATGGCGGAAATCGCGGTCGAGCAGGTAATCGGCGATCGCCCGGCATCATAAGAAGCGTGGGCCTTATCGGCGCCCGCTACGCTCTACACAAAGAAACGGCCGGATCACTCCGGCCTTCTCATATTCAGCGCTTCACTGGATCAAGCCGGCGTCAGCTCTCCCGGCTCGAAATCATAGTTGGTCGAGCAGAATTCGCAGGTCACCGTGATCGTGCCGTCTTCGGTGCTCGCCTCGATCTCTTCAGCGGAGAAGCCCTGGAGAACCCCCTTCAGGCGCTCGCGCGAGCAACTGCAGCGGTCGTAAACCGCCTTTGGCTCGTAAGCCCGCACACCCCGCTCGTGGAAGAGGCGGAACAGCAGCCGTTCGATACCCACCTGCGGATCGGTCAGTTCGTCGGCATGGATCGTCTCGACGAGCATGCGAGCCTCATCCCAGGCATCGTCGCCGTGCAAATCGGCATCCCGGTCGTCGCCGTCTCCACCGCGCAGATCCGGCTGGCGCATCCGCTCTGGCGCATCCGGCAGGAACTGGGCGATGAGACCACCTGCCCGCCATGTGCGACGTGGCTTGCCGTCTGCATCCCGATCGAAGAGTTCGGCGGCTCCCAGGCGTACGCGTGTCGGGATCTGTTCCGACTGGCGGAAGTAGACGCCGGCAATGTCTTCCAACGACGTTCCGTCGAGCGGCACAATACCCTGATAAGGCTGCATGAAGGAGCCCTGATCAATGGTAAAGGCGAGCACGCCTTCGCCGAGGAGCTCCTCGGGCGAAGCACGACCGGCCGCGACTGCATCGGCCACTGCCTGCTCGTCGAAGCGGGCATAAGCGCGCACGTTTTCAGGCGAGCTGAAATCGGCAACCAGCAGGTCGACCGGGCCATCGCCCTTGGTCTGGACCGTGAACTTGCCCTCGAACTTCAGCGATGTGCCGATCAACACCGTCAAGACTATGGCTTCGGCGAGAAGCCGCGCGACCGGCGCCGGATAGGCGTGACGGTCGAGAATGGAATTGATCAGCGGTCCGAGCTGGACCGCGCGGCCGCGCACGTCGAGGCCCTCCACCTGGAAGGGAACCACACGATCGTCACCGGCGAAACCGAATTCGCCGAGTTCTGCTTGTCTCATCGACATGAATGTACTCCCGGCACTTGAAGCGCCAAACGCTGGGCCCGAGCGGCCCGATCAGAAACGGCACAGATGGGATCACCCGTGCCAAAGGTCAAGTCGGGCGCCAAAGCCCCTGCCCGGCCTCAGATCGCGCCGAGGCACCAGGCAAGGATCGACTTCTGCGCATGCAGGCGGTTCTCGGCCTCGTCGAAGACCACCGACTGCGCGCCATCGATCACCTCGTCGGTGACTTCTTCGCCGCGATGGGCCGGCAGGCAGTGCAGGAAGAGGGCCTCCTCCTTCGCCTTCTTCATCAGCTCCGCATTGACCTGGAAAGGCTGGAAGACGTTATGGCCGCGTGCCTTGTGCTCCTGGTTCATCGACACCCAGGTGTCCGTGATCACGGCGTCAACGCCGGCGACCGCACGATCGGCATCATGGCAAAGCATGATCTCGCCGCCGTTGTTGCGGGCCCAGTTGAGGATCTTGTCATCGGGCTCAGAGCCGAGCGGCACGGCCATGTTCATCCGGTAGCCGAAACGGGCCGCACCTTCGACCAGCGAATGGAGGACATTGTTGCCGTCGCCGGTCCAGGCGAGCGTCTTGCCCGTCACGGGGCCACGATGCTCCTCGATGGTCATGATGTCCGCCATGATCTGGCAGGGGTGGGTGAGATCCGTCAGGGCGTTGATGACCGGAACCGTCGCATGCTCGGCCATCTCCAGGAGACGGGTATGGTCAGTGGTACGGATCATGATCGCATCGACATAGCGCGACAGCACCTTGGCGGTGTCGCCAATGGTCTCAGCGCGACCGAGCTGCATTTCCGTGCCCGACAGGAACAAAGTCTCGCCACCGAGCTGACGCATGCCGACATCGAAGGAAACACGCGTGCGGGTGGACGGCTTCTCAAAAATCATTGCCAGCATCTTGCCGGCGAGCGGCTTGTCAGCGGTGCCGGCCTTGGTCGCCTGCTTGCGGGTCTTCGCGTCCTCAAGAATGCCGCGCAGGTCCCCGGCCGTCATGGCGGAGAGATCGAGAAAATGCTTGGGAGATGCCATGAATGGGTCCTGTCTTAGGCAGATGCTTGGACTGCGGCCTTGGCGCGGATGTGCTCCGCAGCGTGTTCGATACGGGCGAGACCGTCGCGAGCTTCTTCGGCGGTCACCGTCAGCGGCGGCAGGAGACGGATAACATTGTCGCCGGCGGGAACGCCGAGCAGATGCTCGTCGCGCATTGCCAACAAGAGTTCGGTGTTCGGGATCTTGGCCTTGATGCCGAGCATCAGGCCTTCGCCGCGCACTTCCTCGATCACATCTGGGTAACGATCCTTCAGCGAGGCGAGACCCTGGCGGAAGACGAGCGCTGTGTCGCGAACATTGTCGAGGAAACCGTCGCCGAGCACGACGTCGAGAACAGCATTGCCGACCGCCATACCAAGCGGGTTGCCGCCATAGGTCGAGCCATGCGTTCCGGGTTTCATGCCGTAAGCGGCCTCTTCGGTTGCCAGGCAAGCGCCGAGCGGGAAGCCACCGCCGATGCCCTTGGCGACCGCCATGAGGTCGGGCGTGATGCCGGCCCATTCATGGGCAAAAAGCTTGCCCGTGCGGCCAACACCGCACTGCACTTCGTCGAGGATCAACAGCAGGCCGTGCTCGTCGCAGAGGTCGCGCAAGGCGCGCAGCATCTCCACCGGGATCGGACGAATGCCGCCCTCGCCCTGCACCGGCTCAACCAGGATTGCAGCGGTCGCGTCTGTGATTGCCGCCTTGACGGCTTCGATGTCACCAAAAGGCACCTGGTCGAAGCCGGGCGCCTTGGGGCCGAAGCCCTCCATATACTTCTCCTGGCCACCCGCTGCGATCGTCGCGATGGTACGGCCATGGAAGGCGCCTTCCATCGTGATGATGTGGAACTTCTCCGGGTGCCCCTTGGCGAAGTGATAGCGGCGCGCCGTCTTGATTGCGCATTCCAGCGCTTCGGCGCCGGAATTGGTAAAGAACACGCGGTCGGCAAAGGTCACATCGGTCAGGCGCTTGGCCAGCACTTCCTGCCCCGGCACCTCGTAGAGATTGGAGAGGTGCCAGACCTTGTCGGCCTGATCTTTGAGGGCGCCGACGACATGGGGATGCCCATGGCCGACCGAGGTGACGGCAACGCCGGCGGCGAAATCGAGATAACGCTCGCCACTTTCCGTCACAAGCCAGACGCCCTCGCCTCGCTCGAAACGCAGCGGCGCCCGATTATAGGTCTGATAGAGCGGCGTAGCTTCGGCCATGGCTTTCACGTTCCTTCTCGACGATCCGCCCAAGGGACGGCGCGGCCCTTTGCAGGCCTCGAAACAATTAAAAATGCCGCCTTGCGGCGGCGCGGGCACTATCGGCATTTCACCCTGCAATGTCAACGAATTCCATAGGAATCGCAGGAGTAGGCGCCGATTTGGCCGGCTCGCGCCAGAAGCGTGCGCGACAAGATTCCACCTGTTGCATACTTGACTCACTCGGGAAGCAAGTTGGGGAAAACCGGAAAATCGATTCCAGATGATTCCCCCGACTCTTGTCACGGAGTCAGCGTGCCACTAGGTTAAATTTCATTAATAGATTGCATGCGGCGGAAGTGCTCACCGACAGTAACGAGGCGGTTATGTTTCGAATTCGTTCGAAGCAGGGGTGACGGATTCTGCCATGACAGACGCGAGCGGCGGAGAGAAGTGGCATGACAACTGCGCAATGGAGTGACGACAGGGTCGAAAGACTGAAACGGCTGTGGGCCGAAGGCCTCAGCGCAAGCCAGATTGCGGCACAACTCGGTGGCGTGAGCCGAAATGCCGTTATCGGCAAGGTACACCGACTGAACCTTCCGGGTCGGGCCAAGGCAGGCGGAAGCTCGACTGCGGCACGTCCGGCAAAACGTCCGGCGCAGACCCAGCGTCCGGCGACCTTCCAGAACCGCCCCGCGGCAGCCACGACCACGCGTACCGTGACCCGTGCAGCTGGTGCGACAATGCTGAAGGAAGAGATCGAGGTCGAGGCTTACGAGGAAGTCGAAGTTCGGCGCCCGCTGAACGTTGTCGTGCCGATTTCGCGGCGCCTCGCCCTGACGGAACTGACCGAGCGCACTTGCAAGTGGCCGATCGGCGATCCGATGAAGGACGATTTCCACTTCTGCGGCTGCGAAATCGCTGACAGCGCGCCCTACTGCACCTATCACGCGAAGCTCGCCTATCAGCCGGTGAGCGAACGCCGCAAGGCAGCCCGCTGATATCAAGCGAAGCTTAGAGCATTAAACGGGTCCCTCGGGGCCCGTTTTTCGTTGCCGCCTGTCGCCCGCGAAAAAGGGCCGCAGCGGACAATCCGCGCGGCCCTTGCCCCATGGTGGGTTCGACTTGTCAGGCTTCCATCGAATAGCCGGCACCGCGAACGGTGCGGATGACATCCTGCATGTTGGAGAAGTTGAGCGCCTTGCGCAGGCGACCGACATGCACGTCGACCGTACGTTCATCGACATAGATGTCGTGGCCCCAGACTCCGTCGAGAAGCTGCGAGCGAGAGAAGACCCGGCCAGGCGACGCCATCAGGAACTCCAGAAGGCGGAACTCGGTCGGCCCGAGACGGACCTCGCGGCTCTTGCGATGCACCCGATGCGTCTCGCGATCGAGCTCGATGTCGCCGCAGCGCAAGACGCTGGACAGAACTTCGGGCTTTGCACGCCGCAGCATGGCCTTGACGCGTGCCATCAGTTCCGGGGTCGAGAATGGCTTGACGACATAGTCGTCGGCACCTGTCGCCAGACCACGCACGCGCTCGCTTTCCTCGCCGCGCGCCGTCAGCATGATGATCGGCAGACGCTCGGTCTCGGGTCGGACACGCAACCGGCGGCACAGCTCGATGCCGGAGACGCCCGGAAGCATCCAGTCCAGGATCAGCAGATCCGGCACGCGCTCCTGAAGCCGGATCTCGGCTTCGTCACCTCGCAGAATCGTCTCGACCTCATACCCCTCGGCTTCGAGGTTATAGCGTAGGAGGACGGACAAGGCCTCCTCGTCTTCTACCACGGCAATCTTCGGCTGCATCAAAAACAAACCTCGCTGGCCAACGTCACTCGGTGATCGCGCCGACGGAAGACGTCAGATCTTCCTTCGGTCGCTCACCTTCCGGCTGGGCGCCGGTGGTCATGTAGTAGATGGTTTCCGCGATGTTGGTCGCATGGTCGCCGATGCGCTCGATGTTCTTGGCGCAGAACAGAAGATGCGTGCAACTGGTGATGTTGCGCGGGTCTTCCATCATGTAGGTCAGGAGTTCCCGGAACAGCGAGGTGTAGATCGCGTCAATCTCTTCGTCGCGGTCACGGATCGATTTCGCCTTCTCAGCCGAGCGGGTCGTGTAGACATCGAGCACTTCCTTGAGCTGGGCGAGTGCCAGGTCGGAGAGATGTTCGAGGCCACGCGCGAGTTTGCGCGGCACGCCGGTCGCCTGGATGGCCACAACGCGCTTGGAATTGCTCTTGCCGAGGTCGCCGACACGCTCGAGATCGGCAGCGATGCGAAGGGCACCGATGATCTCACGCAGGTCGGATGCGACCGGCTGACGCTTAGCGATCGTAACGATGGCCTTGTCGCCGATCTCACGTTCCATGGCATCCATGAGCACGTCGTCGGAGATCACCTTCTGGGCGAGGGCGGCGTCGGAGTTGACCAGAGCACGCACGCTTTCGGCGACCATCTGTTCCGCCAGACCGCCCATTTCGGAAATGCGGCGCATCAGGAACTTCAGTTCATCGTCGAAGGCAGAGTAGATGTGAGAGGAGCCCATGAGAAACGTCCTTGAATTTGAGGTGAGCCGAGGGTGACCTGGAGGCTCAGCCGAAGCGGCCCATGATGTAGTCCTGGGTGCGCTGGTCATCCGGATTCGTGAACATCTTGTCGGTGTCGTTTTCCTCGACCAGTTCGCCAAGGTGGAACATGGCGGTACGCTGCGAGACGCGGGCTGCCTGCTGCATGGAGTGCGTCACGATGACGATCGTGAAATTTTCACGCAGTTCGTGAATCAGCTCCTCGACCTTGGCGGTCGCGATCGGATCGAGCGCCGAGCAGGGCTCGTCCATCAGGATGACTTCCGGGCTGACCGCGATCGCACGGGCGATGCACAGACGCTGCTGCTGGCCGCCGGACAGACCGGTGCCGGTTTCCTGCAGTCGATCCTTTACCTCGTTCCAGAGGCCGGCTTTCTGCAAAGACGTCGCGACGATTTCGTCCATGTCGGCCTTCTTGGCGGCGAGACCATGGATGCGCGGCCCATAGGCCACGTTTTCATAGATCGACTTCGGGAAGGGGTTGGGCTTCTGGAAGACCATGCCCACCTTGGCACGCAATTGCACGGGATCGACCCGGCTGTCGTAAATGTCTTCGCCATCGATCTGGATATCACCCGAGACGCGGGCGATCGACACCGTGTCGTTCATCCGGTTCAAGCAGCGCAGGAAGGTCGACTTGCCGCAACCCGATGGGCCGATGAAGGCCGTTACAGCGCGATCCCGTATGTCGACGTTGACATCCTTCAAGGCATGTTTTTCGCCGTAGTACACCTGCACGCCACGGGCGGTGATCTTGATTTTGGGCTGGTTCACGGAAGTCTCCGTCAATATGGATGCGTGATACATTCGGGGTGTCCTTCAGGGATTTACCAACGGCGCTCGAAACGGCGGCGCAGGACAATGGCAAGGATGTTCATGACCAGCAGGAAGAGCAGCAGAACGATGATGGCACCCGACGACCGTTCGATAAAAGCCGGATCGGCACGCGACGCCCAGGAATAGACCTGTACCGGGAGTGCGCTGGCCGGGTCTAGGAAGCCACCTTCAAACGGTCCCGCCGGATAGTTCGCCACGTAGGCAACCATGCCGATCAGCAGCAGCGGGCCGGTTTCACCCGCTGCGGATGCGAGGCTGAGGATCGCTCCGGTCATGATGCCGGGCGCGGCCAGAGGCAGGACATGGTGGAACACAGTCTGCATCTTCGACGCTCCGACGCCCAAAGCGGCATCGCGAATGGACGGCGGTACCGCGCGGATCGCGGCGCGCGTCGCAATGATGATGGTCGGCAGCGACATCAACGTGATGACCAGCGCCCCGACAATCGGGGAGGATGCCGGGAGCCCTACGAAGTTGATGAAGACCGCAAGTCCAAGGATACCGAAAACGATCGACGGCACGGCAGCAAGGTTCGAGATGTTCACTTCGATCAAATCGGTGAACCAGTTTCGCGGCGCGAATTCCTCGAGATAGATCGCGGCAGCCACGCCGAGAGGCAAGGACATGATCACCACCAGAAACATCATGTAGGCGGTGCCCATAATGGCGATGCCAAGGCCCGCGGCTTCCGGGCGCAAGTCGGACGCATCAGGCGCCGTGATGAAGCTCCAGTTGAACTTCGTCTCAAGTATGCCTGCTTCCACCATCTTGTCGGTCAAGTCCAGCTGTGCCGGCGTCACATTGGAATCCCGTTCAGCGATCTCGCGCGTCACGCGACCCTTGAGATAGCCATCCACGCGGCCTGTGGCGAAAACGTTCACAGTGATCGTCTGGCCTACCAGTGACGGATCGGCCAGGACAGTGTCGCGCAGCCGAGCCGGAGCATCCTTGGAAATCATGTCGGTGACTTCCTTTCGGGACATGCCCTCGACTGCAATACCCTCTTCGGCCAGATGCTTGACCAGAGAATCACCCAAGATGCGCGCGTAGCCGATCGTCGTCACCGAAGCCATCTGCGCCGGATCGCGCGAACCGGTCTTGTCCACGACCGCAGCGTCGATCACGACGGGATAGCTGATCGTCGCCTGAACGAATGCCGAAGAGCCGTCACGGATAATGGTGAACAGCATGATCGCCAGGGTGAGCAGCGCGATCACGATCGCAGCGACACCATACATGCGGAACCGAATTTCTGCGGCATTGCGACGCTTCATCAGCGGGGTCTCGCTCATGAGCGAACTGCCGGCCTGCGGCATTGCGAAAGGAGTGCGATCGATGATGTCGGTCATTCGTATTGTTCCCGGTATTTGCGCACGATCCAAAGCGCGAAGATGTTGAGCCCAAGCGTAATCACGAACAGCGTTAGGCCAAGCGCGAAGGCCACGAGCGTCTCCGGCGAGTCAAAGGCAAGGTCACCCGTCAACTGACTGACGATCTTCACGGTGATCGTCGTCATGGCCTGGAAGGGGTTCAAGTCCAGCTTGGCGGCTGCCCCTGCCCCCATGACCACGATCATGGTTTCGCCGATTGCACGGCTGGCGGCGAGCAGGACAGCCCCGACAATGCCGGGAAGGGCCGCAGGCAGCACGACCCTGCGGATGGTCTCGGATTTCGTCGAACCCAGGCCCAGAGCCCCGTCGCGCATCGACTGCGGCACGGAATTGATGATGTCATCGGCCAGCGACGAGATGAAGGGGATGTTGAGGATGCCGATCACGAGCCCGGCGGTGAGAACCGAGGACCCCGAATTACCGAGACCAAATGGCATGGCGAAATAGTCGCGCAGGAACGGGCCGACGGTCACCAGTGCAAACAGGCCGAACACGACGGTCGGGATGCCGGCGATCACTTCAATCACCGGTTTGACCACTGAGCGGACCCGCGGCGAGGCATATTCTGCCGTGTAAATCGCCGCGAACAGGCCAATTGGAACGGCTACACACATCGAAACGAAACTAATGTAGAGCGTACCCCATAGAAGCGGGATCAGACCAAGTTCGGAACCGCCGCGGAACTGCGGGTTCCAGGTCAAGCCAAAATAGAAGTCCCAGATGGGATAAAGTCCAAAGAAGCGGATACTCTCTGAGAGGAGAGACATCACGATGCCGAAAGTAGTCAGGATCGCCACGCCGGCCGAGGCGATCAACAGCCAGCGCACAAAGGTTTCCGACACATTCCGGGCACGGAAGTCACGGTGAACGCGCATGAAGGCGAAGATGAAGCCCGACACCGCGAGGACCAAGACGGCAACCGTCATCATCGTTGCGCCAGAGCGCTGCATGACGCGGTATTCCTTGGCGGCCTCGAAGATTTCAGGCCGGACTTCTGCACCCAAAGCAACCCCGACCTCGGCCAGGCGCCCCCGAACGTCCGAAAAATCAGCCCGCATGTTCTGCAATTCATCGTCAGACAAGCCGGATCGCTGCTGCAGGGCGTCAAGGCCATCGGCGATGCGGCGCACGTCTTCGACCGCAAGCGTCGTGGATGTGGCGTCGAATGCCACCTGCGAACCCAGCAGACCGACAATGCGCGAGTCGATCCACAAAGGCTGCGCGACAAGCCAGATGGCCATCAGCAGGAAGGCAGGCACTGCCGTAAACAAGGCAACAGTCTGACCATAATAGCCCGGCAGCGAATGAAGGTTCCGGGCATCGCCGTTCGCGCTCTGCATCGCGCGTCGCCTGCCAAAGAAAAAGCCAATCACGGCCAATGTCAGTAGGATTAAGGACAGAATGCCGACGCTCATGGGAAATCCGGTTTTCGCAAGAGGAAGGAGGGCGCCTCGTGGCGCCCTCCTGTGTCAGATAAGGATCACTCTACCGGCGCCATCGGCGTACCAGCGGCAACCATTTCCTGGGTCTTCTTCAGTTCTGGGTCCGACACGAGGCCATAGGCAGCCAGCGGGCCGTCAGGACCAGCCATGTCGTCCGATACGAAGAAGTCGACATATTCCTGGAGGCCTGGGATCACGCCAAGGTGAGCCTTCTTGACGTAGAAGAACAGCGGGCGCGAAACAGGATATTCACCCTTTGCAATTGCTTCAGTCGTCGGGATAACGCCGTTCATCGTAGCAACGCGCAGCTTGTCGGTGTTGTTCTGGTAGAACGACAGACCGAACACGCCGATGCCGTTCTTGTTGGCGTCAACGCGGGCGAGCGTCTCGGTGTAGTCACCGTCGATGTCGATAGAAACGCCATCGGTGCGCAGCGCCATGCAAGCCTTACTGGCTTCAGAGGCCTTCGCCTTGTCGTCAGCAGCCGTGGAAGCAGCGAGGTGCAGGTCATACACGCCCGATGCCTTGCAGCCGGCGATGATGACCTTTTCGTCAAACACTTCGCGCGTGCCGTGCTTGGTGCCCGGTACAAAAACCATGATGTCCTGTGCCGGCAGAGCAGAGTTCACATCAGCCCAGGTCTTGTTGGCGTTGTCGACCAGAGCGCCGTCCTTGGCAACCTTGGCAGCGAGCGCGCCATGAATGTCAGCCGGGGTATAGGCGAATTCAGGACCGTTGATGTCGGAAGCGAAGACAATGCCGTCATAGCCGAAGCGAACTTCCATGATTTCGGTCACGCCGTTCGATACGCAGAGCTCGTAGTCACCCTTGGACATGCGCGAGGACGAGTTGGCGATGTCAACTGTGTTGGCGCCAACGCCTTCGCAAAGCTTCTTGCGGCCAGCACCCGAACCGCCGCCTTCAACGACCGGCGTCGGGAAAGAGAAGTTTTCGCCGAAAGCTTCGGCAACGATGGTGGAATACGGCAGCACGGTCGAGGAACCGGTAACCTGGACCTGATCACGAGCTGCAGCCGCGCCAGTGAAGGCAACGGAGGCGACCAGCGCCGCAACAGAAATTTTCAGAATGTTCATCATACTCTCCCGTGGATGAGTTTTTGTGTCTGTGGCCGCAATCGCGTCCGTCGCGGCCCGGCAGAGACGTCTTAGCGGCTCTTCGGCTTTGCTTTTATGTCAGTTCAATGAAACATTTGTGACAATTCAAGCCTCTGAAATTTAACGGGAAATTTTCAGAAGGCCCGACTTCTTCGGCTGAATGTGTCAGAAGCGCACGGTGAAGACGCTGCCACTGCCCAATTCCGACTTCACCACGAGCCGCGCCCGATGGCGCGTGAGGATATGCTTGACAATCGCAAGGCCGAGCCCGGTCCCCTTTTTCGAACGGCTGTCCTCGACATTGACGCGGTAAAATCGTTCGGTCAGGCGCGGTACATGTTCCGCGGGAATGCCAGGACCGTGGTCGCGGACGCTGACCTCCGTCGCACCGCCAGCATCGCGGCGGAGCGCAACTTCGACCACTTCGCCGTCTTGACCGTATTTGCAGGCGTTTTCGATCAGGTTTTCGAAGACCTCAACGAGCTCGTCGCGCTCACCCAAGACTTCGATCTTCTCCTCGGGGAGATCGAGGCGGATCTCGACGCCGAGCTCGGCTGCCAGCGGAGCGAGGCTGTCCCTGACATGGCCAAGGATCGGCGCGAGCTCCACCCTCTGGTCCGGTGCGACATGGGCCTTGAGCTCCAGCCGCGACAGGGACAGGAGATCGTCCACCAGGCGGCTCATGCGGTTTGCCTGATCGAGCATGATGGCGAGAAACCGGTCCTTGGCCTTCGCATCGTCGCGGGCCGGCCCCTGCATGGTTTCGATAAACCCGCGCAGCGATGCGAGCGGCGTGCGCAATTCGTGACTGGCATTGGCAACGAAGTCGCTGCGCATGCGATCGAGACGGCGAAGCTCCGAGATATCCTTGAACGACAGAAGGAAATAGGATGCGCCAGCCGCCTTGTCGGCATCGATCGGCGCGACCCGCACCACATAGACTCGTTCGGAAGGGTGACGCTCGGAGTGCTCGATCTGGTTGGGCTGAGCGGTTT
Source organism: Agrobacterium sp. MA01 (assembly GCF_009650195.1). NCBI lineage: Bacteria > Pseudomonadati > Pseudomonadota > Alphaproteobacteria > Hyphomicrobiales > Rhizobiaceae > Agrobacterium > Agrobacterium sp. MA01. The sequence goes on along the minus strand of NZ_CP045854.1, from coordinate 111,957 downwards.
CGATCGTCTCCCGGATCATGTCGAGGATCCCGGGGGAGCGCCAACGGGTCGAGACATGCAGGCCGACGACGAGCTCGCCGAACACCTTCTGAGCGGCCTGGTTCTGGGCAATCAACTCGGCCTCAGGACTGAGGACGAAGATCGGCATGTCGAGGCCGTCGAGCGATGCAAGGATAAGGGGAAGCGGATCAGCCGGCGGATCGGGCTCCGCAACGGTTAGCGTCGGCGCAGCCGGCGTGTCGTCCTCGGGCAGCTGCCGAAAAACCACGAGCAGGAAGAGCAGGACGAACAGCAGTATCGCATAGCCGGTGGCAGCACCGGTCGCCCAGGCACTGACCGAAAGGACAGCGGCAGCGAGAATATAGACCCAGGCCGAAAGCAGCCGCCGGAGATCCTTGCGCCAACCGTCACCCCTATCATCCTGCATGCGCGCGCATTCTCCGCCCTGTCATTGTCCAAGTCTGATAGCCCTGATTCATGACAGAAGTTACACTGCTGTGCCATCACTTGCCGGGCCCTTTCCCCGGCGGATAGATCGATGTGCCGCAAGATGGAACCGAGATGCTTGAACTTCATTTCGGCTTGGGCTCAATTAAGACCATCGAAACGAGCAAGACAAAGGGAGCCGAGGATGGACGCGCAAACGGAAAAGAGGGCAGTTACCCTCTCGGTCGGTGAAACCCAGCAGGTCTTCGACATCGAACTGCCGGACCTGCCGGACTGGATCGAAGACAAGGCGCTTAAGTCCGGTGGCTTTCCCTATGACAAGAAGCTCTCCGAAAAGAACTACGCAAAGGAACTCACCCAGCTGCAGATCGAGCTGGTGAAGGTGCAGTTCTGGATGCAGAAGACCGGCGAACGCGTCATGGCCTTGTTCGAGGGCCGGGATGCCGCCGGCAAGGGCGGCGCCATCCATGCGACACTTTCTTATATGAACCCCCGCTCCGCTCGCGTGGTCGCCTTGACCAAGCCGACCGAAACAGAGCGCGGTCAATGGTATTTCCAGCGCTATGTCTCGCACTTTCCAACGGCCGGCGAGTTCGTGCTCTTTGACCGCTCCTGGTATAACCGCGCCGGTGTCGAACCGGTCATGGGCTTCTGCACGCCCGACCAGTACGAGAGCTTTCTCGAGCAGGTGCCGCGCTTCGAGAAGCTGATCGAACGGGAGGGCATCCGGTTCTTCAAGTTCTGGCTGGATACCGGCCAGGAAATGCAGCTCAAGCGCTTCCATGACCGTCGTCACGATCCCCTGAAGTGCTGGAAGCTCTCACCAATGGATATTGCAGCCCTGCACAAATGGGACGATTACACGAAGAAGCGCGACCGGATGTTGAAGGAAACCCACACCGAGCGCGCGCCGTGGACGGTGTTGCACGCCAATGACAAGCGCCGCGCGCGGTTGAACCTCATCCGCCACATGCTGCTGTCGCTCGATTACGAAGGCAAGGATGTCGAGAAGATCGGCAAGCTCGACAAGAAGATCATCGGCAGCGGCCCCGACTTCCTGAAGTGACCTTTATCTTTTGGGGGGAGCCAGCCGCACCCCGCCTCAAGCCCGCGTGACTGTCACTGGCCGGGCAGCACGCGGATCGCGTAGAGGTTCACGCCGCGTCCGCTGCCTGAGAGATCCGCATTGATCAAGAGGCGGCCCGGAGTGGACGGTGCCATGCCGTTGTCGAAGGAGACGCGGAACAGCGCATCGAGCTTTTGCGGGTTGACCGTGAAGCGGTGGCGCGGACAGTCGCCCATGCGCGGGAAATCGCATTCGACCGAGATCTGCACAGGCTCGTCATCAATCGACTGCACAGTGAGCGCAATCGTGGAGGTGCGGCCTGCCATTTCACGCAGAACCTCCGTCGGCACGGTCACTTCGATCACGCCAGCCTCGTCACCGCTGCGCGAGACGATCTGGGCGGCACTGCCGTCGCTGGCCGTGACAATATCGACGAGCGCATTGGCGCGGGGACGAAGCGCCGAGACCTGCTGCGGCGCAAAGACCTCGATCCAGTCATCCGAGAAGCCACCGCGTGCATCGAGCGCCTGCGGCCCGGCAGGCTCCGACGGGGAAGTCGTCTCGGGTGCTCCGGTAAAGTCTTCGGCTTCGGCGCGCGGCGGCGGATTGGGCACCGAGGTGTCGCGCTCGGCCTCCGTGAGCAGCAGCCCGGAGGAGTAGATCCACCATGCGCCGATCCCGAGCGTCGCCAAGAAAATCGACATGATGGTCAGTCGAGCCACAATCCCGCGGCGCCGGCGCGGTGCCTGCAGGGGACGCTCGGACCGCATGTCCGGCATTGGCCCTTCATCATCGGCATGAGCGTCAACAGACGCCCTCGCCGCGATTTCGGGCTCTTCGTCGAAAGAAGGCTCGCGGTAGCCTGTCTGGGCGCCGACTGGCGGATCACCCGCGGCGAAGCCGGGCTCGACACGACCGGTTCGCCGATCGGGCGGCGTTGGTGCCGTCGGCTCGGCAGCCCGCTGTGACGGCGCCGCCACCGGTGCGGCCGGGTGAGGCACCGAAGGTTCGGGACGCACTTCCAGACGCGTGCGCTCTTCGAGCTCGATGGAATGGATGAGCGCCTCCAGTCGGCGGCGCTGATAGTCTATGGATTCGGGGTCGTCGATGTTCTGCTTGCGCAGACCCGTTTCGAGCGCCTGACGGGCAGACTGATAGACCCGGGCGCGGGCCTCCGCATTCGAACGGTCGGCGCGCGCCAGGGCGTTCCTGATGGCCGTTTCCAATCCACTCATTGGCCGCCATACTCCTTCGGGGATCGCCCCAGCCACATCGCAATCATAGTTTCGATTCGGTAAACTCTGGATATTTCAAGCACAAGCCCGGAAAACCCGTATGGCGCCGAATAAACACAGGAATGAGGCTGCGTGGGCAATGTCAGCATTTCCGGGATCCGACGCTTGCATGACCGTCGAGCATAGGACCGGCTTTCCTCGCCGTCCATGTTCTGCTATTTGACGTTTGCGTAAACGTAAACTTCATGGGAGGTGAAGTGATGGCCCTGCCGCCGATCCTGAAAGACAATCTGAGGCTCCCCGTCGTCGCCTCGCCGCTCTTCATCATATCACATCCGAAACTGACGCTCGCCCAGTGCAAGGCGGGAATCGTCGGCTCGTTCCCGGCGCTGAATGCCCGGCCGGAGGCGCAACTCGACGAATGGCTGGCCGAAATCACCGAGGAACTCGCCGCTCACAATGCGAAGAACCCGGATCGCCCGGCCGCCCCCTTCGCAGTTAACCAGATCGTGCACATGTCGAACAAGCGGCTCGAGCATGACCTGATGATGTGCGTGAAATACAAGGTGCCCATCGTCATCTCCTCGCTCGGCGCCGTGCCGGAGGTGAATGCCGCGGTGCATTCCTATGGCGGTATCGTGCTGCATGACGTGATCAACAACCGCCATGCCAATTCGGCGATCCGCAAGGGCGCAGACGGGCTGATTGCGGTGGCGACGGGAGCGGGCGGCCACGCCGGAACGCTCTCGCCTTTTGCCCTCGTCCAGGAAATCCGTGAATGGTTCAATGGACCGCTTTTGCTCGCCGGCGCGATTGCCAATGGCGGTGCGGTGCTCGCTGCCCAGGCAATGGGCGCCGACATGGCCTATATCGGCTCGCCCTTCATTGCGACGGAAGAAGCGCGTGCGTCTGACGAATACAAGCAGGCGATCGTCGATGCGCATGCCAACGACATTGTCTACTCCAACTACTTTACCGGCATTCACGGCAACTATCTGAAGCCATCGATCGTCGCCGCCGGCATGGACCCTGATAATCTGCCGGTAGCCGATCCCTCGAAGATGGACTTCGACAAGGCGACCACAGGCGCCAAGGCCTGGAAGGACATCTGGGGCTGCGGCCAGGGCATCGGGGCGGTGAAGGCCGTCGAGCCGGTCGCTGCCGTGGTCGATCGGTTTGAGCGCGAATATATAGGCGCAAAAAAGGCGATTTGCGGCTGAGACTGCCGCTGCTAGCGTCCCCGCAACACTGATTTGCGGGGACCCCATATGCGTCTATCCACTTTGAGCCTAACGCTTGCCGCTCTGGCCGGCAGCTCCTTTGCCGTCAACGCTGCCGACGGCGCCTACAAGGAGTTCAAATCCTGGCAGGTGAGTTGCTCGCAGACGCAGTCCTGCAGCATGCGCCAATTCATCTCCGACAACCCCATCTCGGGCTTGGAGCTGCAGCGCAGTGGCTTGCCGGAAGCGCCCGTCGCGCTTTTGATTTCCCCTTCCGAGAGTGCTCTTCTTGAGGATGAGGGTGAGCTGACTGTTGCGATTTCGATCGACGGCGGTGCGCCAGCAACCTTCAAGGACAGCGAAATCGCGATCGACGCAAATGCGCAGGCTCTCTCGCTGTCCGGCGACTTCATCGGCAGCGGCCTGATCGACAGCCTGAAAAACGGCACAACGGCCAAGATCACCATTTCCCGCAGTCAAATGACTGCCGAAGGCGACGTCCCGCTTGCGGGTGCTGCCGCGAGCCTGCTGTTCATCGACGAGTTCCAGAAACGTGTCGGTCACGTCGATGCCATGAGCGCCAAGGGCGACAAGGCCCCGAATCCGCCGCCGCCGGTATCGGACATCCGCCGCTTCGCTGACTTCCCCGAAACAGTCCGCGCCCGCTTCGCCGATGGGGGCGAATGTGCGGAAACGGAAGAAGCCATGCTTGACGGCAACGCGCTTGCCCACAAAATCGCCGAGGAGCAGACACTTTATATTACGCCCTGCGGCATGGGCGGCGCCTACAACTTTCCCTATGCCGTCTTCGTGGAAGTCTATGGCACGGTATCTACACTGCCTTTCCCGACGATGCAGGAGGGCGCACCGAGTGCCGTCACCAGCGCCTTCAATCTGAGTTATGATTACGAGGCGAAGGCCTTCTCCGCCTTCTTCAAGGGACGCGGCGTGGGCGATTGCGGAACCTACAACGAATGGAAATTCGCAAAAGGCGCAATGGGCCCGCAACTCGTGCTCGTCGAGGAGGCGTTCAGGGACTGCCCGGCCGAGATCGACGAAAACGAGGTCGTTGATCCTGCAAACTGGCCGAAGTCCTGGCCTCTCTGATAATCGGAAAGCAAACAGGGCGGCTGCGGAATTTTTCCGCGGCCGCCGAAATGCGTCTTGAAATCAGCGGACAATCCCTGTATCAGCCCCTCACCAAACGCGACGGGATTTTTCCCGCTCCAGCGCTGGCCGCTTTAGCTCAGGTGGTAGAGCACATCATTCGTAATGATGGGGTCGCAGGTTCGAGTCCTGCAAGCGGCACCATTTCCTGAAATATTCTAAGGCCCTTCCCTTCCCCGCCGAGACATTCTGTGCAATGAGCGCCGTCGGGCGCGAGTGCCGTAAACTTTAGTACGGGCTCGGGCGGGTTGATTGACGTCTCTCCTGCTGCAGCGCGATTACGCTGCCGTCCACCTTGCCCAATTCCATCGACACGAACGGCAAAAGGGCCCCGACTTGCGAGGCCCTTCCGGCAATTTGATTGGTGATCGGCCGATCAGATCCAGTATGGCGGAACACCATAGTAGTCGTAGACCGAGCGACCATTGTTGCGATACCACTCATCGCTATCGTCGCGGGCGCGCGGCGCACCCTCGACCTGTTCCTTGGTCAGATCGATGCGATAGCCGTCCAAGCTCTCGTCATAAGTGAGCTTTTCCCAGGGGAGCGGATAATAGTCGTCGCCAATTCCCCAGAAGCCGCCGAAGCCAAGGACGGCGTAGGCAACGCGTCCACCCTTCTTCTCGAGGATAACGCGCTGGATGGAGCCGATGCGGTCACCATCGCGGCCATAGACGGCAGTGCCTTCGACCTTGTCGCTGGCGATCAGGCTCGGGGTGTCCTTGACGTAAGGATCCTGGCCGGCGGCGGTGTTTCGTTTTTCCTGCAACATGAGAAGTCCTCCTTCTTGGTTGTCGATGAAAGAGGTAACGGGTGGCCCTCAAGCATGGTTCCCCACAAACCACTTGAACAGCCAAGCGACAGAATGTTGACGTTTACGTCAAGGTTATATAGCGTTCTCACACTTGCACTGCCGGTGCGAAAGCATAAGCTTTCGGGACCTGAGGAGGAACCAGTCCCGAAAGGGCGTGCCGGCAGACCAATGATTTTCGGGAGGATTACATGACGGAAACTCTGAGCCGCCTCAGCGGCCGCGCCGCGGAAAAAATCTGGGTCAACTCCTATCCGGCATCGGTTCCGGCCGAGATCGCACCGCATGCGCATCCATCGCTCGGGGCGCTTTTCGAAGCGAGCTGCGCGAAATTTGCCGACCGCCTCGCCTTCTCCAGCATGGGCCGCGGCATGACCTTCCGCGAACTGGAACAGCAGTCCCGCAAGGTCGGCGCCTGGCTGCAGTCGAAGGGCCTCGTCAAGGGCGACCGCGTTGCCGTGATGACGCCGAACATCCTGCAGAATCCTGTCACCGTCTACGGCATCCTGCGCGCCGGCATGACGGTCGTAAACGTCAACCCGCTCTACACCCCGCGCGAACTCGAGCACCAGCTCAAAGATTCCGGCGCCAAGGCGATCGTCGTGCTTGAGAACTTCGCCCATACGGTCGAGCAGGTCGTGGCGCGTACCGACGTCAAGCATGTCGTGGTCTGCACCATGGGTGACATGCTCGGCCTCAAAGGCCACATCGTCAACCTCGTTGTGCGCAAGGTCAAAAAGCTGGTGCCTGCCTGGTCGATCCCGGGCAATACCGGCTTCAAGGCCATGCTGGCCGAAGGTGAAAAACGCACCCTGAAGCCTGTCGAGGTGGTGTCCAGCGATGTCGCCTTCCTTCAGTATACCGGCGGCACCACGGGGGTTTCCAAGGGCGCGACGCTCACCCATGCCAACCTGCTCGCCAACAAACAGCAGATCGCGCTCTGGCTGGAAGCCGCCTTTGCCGGGCAGAACCGCCCTGACGTGCTGAACTTCGTCTGCGCGCTGCCGCTCTATCATATTTTCGCGCTGACGGTGAATTCGCTGATGGGCGTGGCGCTCGGTGCGCACAACCTGCTGATCGCCAATCCGCGCGACATCCCGGCCTTCATCAAGGAGCTGCAGAGCTTCAAGGCGCATGTCTTCCCGGGCCTGAATACGCTGTTCAACGCGATGATGAACAATCCGGAATTCAAGAAGATCGACTTCTCCTCGCTGATGCTTGTGCTCGGCGGCGGCATGGCGATCCAGCGACCGGTTGCCGAGCGCTGGCTGGAGATGACGGGGCGTCCGATCACCGAAGGCTATGGCCTCTCCGAAACATCGCCGGTTGCGACCGTCAACCGCCTCGATGCGCGTGAGTTCACCGGCATGATCGGCCTGCCGCTGCCTTCTACCGACATCGAGATCCGTGACGAGGATGGTGTCACGATGGCGATCGGCGAAGTCGGCGAGATCTGCATCCGCGGCCCACAGGTCATGGCCGGCTACTGGCAGCGCCCGGAAGAGACCGCCAAGGTGATGAGCGATGACGGCTTCTTCCGCTCCGGCGACATGGGCCTCATGGACGAACGCGGCTATGTGAAGATCGTCGACCGCAAGAAGGACATGATCCTCGTCTCCGGCTTCAACGTCTATCCGAACGAGATCGAGGAAGTGGCTGTCATGCATGCCGGCGTGCTCGAATGTGCTGCCGTCGGCGTGCCGGACGAGCATTCGGGCGAAGCGGTGAAGCTCTTCGTGGTCAAGAAGGACGAGAACCTGACCATCGACGAGCTGAAGGCGCATTGCGCCGCCAATCTCACCAACTACAAGCGGCCGCGCTATATCGAATTCCGCACCGAACTGCCGAAAACCAATGTCGGCAAGATCCTGCGGCGCGAGTTGCGCGACGGAAAATAAATCGATTTAAATTTGGGGAGGCTCTAGCCTCCCCTTCGTCTTGATCCCGTCTCAAGTCGCTAATAAGGTCCCCGGCATCATCGTCGAACCAGGGACATTCCGATGCAATCCATCATCGACACGCTGACGAGCACGGTCGCCGCCACCCATGCCGAAGACCTGCGCGCCGCCTTTGCCGCCGATCCTGAGCGCTTCAGCCGGTTTTCCGCTTCGCTCGACGACCTCATGATGGATTACTCCAAATGCGCCGTAAACGACGAGGTGCTCGATCAGCTCGAGCAGCTGCTGGTGACGGCCGGGGTCGCCGAAAAGCGCGACGAGATGTTCTCGGGCGCACCGATCAATTTCACCGAGGGGCGCGCCGTTCTCCACACGGCGCTGCGCAACCGCTCCAACCGTCCCGTCATGGTCGATGGGCGCGATGTCATGCCTGATGTGAACGGCGTGCTCGACGCCATGGGCAAGTTCGCCGATGGCATCCGCTCCGGCGAGATGAAGGGTGCCACCGGCAAGGCGATCACGGACGTCGTCAATATCGGTATCGGCGGCTCGGATCTCGGGCCTGTCATGGCGACGCTTGCGCTCTCGCCCTTCCATGACGGCCCGCGCCTGCATTTCGTCTCCAATATCGACGGCGCGCATATTGCCGACACGCTGAAGACGCTTGCACCCGAGACCACGCTCTTCATCGTGGCGTCGAAGACCTTCACCACCATCGAGACGATGACCAACGCCCAGACGGCGCGCGCCTTCATTGCCGGTGCGCTAGGCAAAGCGGCCGTCGGCCATCACTTCTGCGCCGTGTCGACCGCGCTCGACAAGGTCGCCGCCTTCGGCATCGATCCGGCCCGCGTCTTCGGCTTTTGGGATTGGGTCGGCGGGCGTTATTCGATCTGGTCGGCCATCGGCCTGCCGCTGATGATCGCGATCGGGCCCGACAATTTCGGCGATTTCCTTGCCGGCGGCCATGCCATGGACGAGCATTTCCGCAACGCCCCCTTCCGTGCGAACCTGCCGATGCTGCTCGGCGCGCTTGGCGTCTATCATCGCAACGTGCTGAACTATGCGACGCGGGCGATCCTGCCCTATGACCAGCGGCTGTCACGCTTCCCGGCCTATCTGCAGCAGCTGGACATGGAATCGAACGGCAAGAGCGTCACCATCGACGGAAAGCCGGTCCAGGGCGCGTCGGGGCCTGTCGTCTGGGGCGAACCCGGCACCAATGGCCAGCATGCCTTCTACCAGCTCATCCACCAGGGCACGAGCGTCATCCCGGCCGAATTCCTGATCGCCGCCAACGGCTTCGAGCCGGAATTGCGCCACCAGCACGAACTCTTGATCGCCAATTGCCTGGCACAGTCGGAAGCCCTGATGAAGGGCCGCACGCTGTCTGAGGCCAAGAGCCAGTTGACCGCCAAGGGTGTTGCCAGCGAAGAAGCCGACTTCCTCGCCCCGCACCGCGTCTTCTCCGGCAATCGCCCGTCGATCACCTTCGTCTACAAGCAGCTGACCCCCTATACGCTCGGGCGCCTGATCGCGCTCTACGAACACCGCGTCTTCGTCGAAGGCGTCGTCTTCCGCATCAACTCATTTGACCAATGGGGCGTGGAGCTCGGCAAGGAGCTGGCAACGGGTCTGCTGCCGGTAGTGCAGGGCAAGGTCGCCGCGACCGGGCATGACAGCTCGACGGTTGGGCTGGTCTCGGCGCTGGCGGAGCGGAAGATGGGGTGAGGAGACGGGGGATCGAGGTATTGCCTGTAACAGGCTGCTCTTTGATCCTCAGTTTCGCGGAGAGATTTCGGCCATCGTGCCTCGAACCACGATTACCGTGGCCTTAACCTCCGCTTCCTGAAGCTTGAACGCGCTTTCGGAAAGTTGCGGCTATCGTCTGAGCGCTAGCGCCTCCTCCGACAATTAGCAGCACCTGAAGCTCGTCCTGATCTCGGATCAGCGCAATTTTCATTGACTTTTTCTGACCTCCGTTCTGCCAAACGCCAGTGCCCAGTGCAGAAGGCAACTCGGCTGCCGTACGTTTAGGAACAGGTACGGCCGCTGCATACCAGTCGTTGTTGGCAATGACTTTAAGCGCATCTCCAACCCGGGTGATGGTGAGCGAGCACTTGCGACATTCACCGGCGCTAGACTCTACCTGCCGCCAGGTCCCTTCGAATTCTCCGGCTTTTGCAGAAGCGACACCTGCAGCTGCGATTAAAGCCGCAAAGCACAATGACTTAAACTTCGAATAAAGGTTCATTTCCCGCCTCCAACAGCCAAACACAATCTATGGTGGAGACGTTGCCCGGGGCTTAATTTTTCAGACTGTATTTTACTGTTCGGAACGGAGTGACCTGCGCGTCTGCTAGTTCTCGCGGACGGCACCAACTTTACGTTGATTCATGTAGAGATGCCCCGGCATCGGCAGGCCGAATATACCCCGCCCTTGCAAGACGCTACGCAAATCGTATGGCGATCCTTGCGGTCGTGTCCGTCTCAGAACCCAATCTCAGCCGCCGTTGGCGGGTTGGCCCCTGCCCGCGACACAGTCACGGCTGCCGCCTTCGCGCCGACCATCAGGGCCTCGCGCACAGCCTCTTCCGAGAGCTTTGCTACCGTCTCCTTGGTCAGCAATCCCTGACGCTTCAAGGAAGCCAGAATGCCCGCATCGAACGTATCGCCAGCGCCGACGGTGTCGACGACTTCGACCTTGTTCGAGGGCACCGAGACCTTGAAATTGGCGGTGTAGGCTGTCGCCCCTTCCGCGCCCTTGGTGAGCACCACGAGCTTGGCGCCGCGCGTCAGCCAGTGGGCGGCGCGTTCGTCCTGGCTGCCCTGGAGATCGAACCAATCGAGGTCTTCATCCGAGAATTTCAGGATGTCGGACATATCGGCCATGCGGGCGATGCGGGCCTGGTGAGCCGCCTTGTCCTTGATGAAGCCGGGGCGGATGTTCGGGTCGAGCGAGATGACGCGAGTCTTGTGCTCGCGGGTCATCAGCGCCTCATAGGTGGATCCACAGGGTTCCGGGATCAGGCTGATCGCACCGAAATGCAGGGCCTCACAGCTATCATCGAGCACGGGCAGATCGGCTTCGGTAATCATCCGGCCGGCCGTGTTTTCGTCGTAGAAGGCATAGGATGCCTGGCCGTTCGTCAGCTTGACGAGCGCGATCGTGCAGGGGCGCGAGAGCGTGGCGCAATAGCTGAAATCGACGCCCGAAGATTTCAGCGTGTCGCGCAGAATGTCGCCCAGCATGTCGTCGGAGAGGCCGGTAAAGAAGCCTGTCTTGATGCCCAGACGGCCAAGCGCAATTGCCGTGTTGAAGATAGCGCCGCCGGCATAGGGCGCAAAGGCGCGCTCGCCGAGCGTGGTTTCGCGTGGCAACATGTCGATCAGCGCTTCGCCGCAACACAGGATCATCTCGACCTCCCAAGGATTCCGTTTCAATCGATTTAAACGAAGCTGCTCTTATTTTCCAGTGCGACTTTGGGCATTCGCTCAGCCGAGTGACGAAATCCCACCATTGCGACCCGACCATTTGAGCGGGGCATCGAGGAAGGCCTCGACCTCCGACAGCGTCTTCTCGTCGAACAGCTTCTGGTCGCGGGCAACGGCCAGGACATTGCGCCAGGTGGCGATGTAGTGGAGCTTCACCTTGCCATCATCGAAGCGCTCAAGAGCCTCGGGGAAGATGCCGTAGAAGAAGAGCGCGATGCCGTGATCGACCACGCCGCCGGCAGCCCTGATGGCATCGATGAATTTGAACATGCTGCCGCCGGCGGTCGTCAGGTCCTCGATCACGAGAACGCGCGACCCTTCCGGCATGTGGCCCTCGATCTGTGCGTTGCGGCCGTGGCCCTTGGGAGCCTTGCGGACATAGATCATCGGCAGGCCGAGACGGTCTGCGAGAAGTGCTGCGAAGGGAATGCCCGCCGTCTCGCCACCAGCGATGCAGTCGAACTGCTCGAAGCCGGCATTGCGCATGAGCGTCGCTGCGGCAAAATCCATGACACTGGAGCGAACGCGTGGATAGGAGAGGAGCTTGCGGCAATCGATATAGACAGGGCTCTTCATGCCCGAGGAGAGCTTGTAGGGCTCGGCCGCATTGAAATGTACCGCCTTGATCTCCCAGAGCATCTTCGCCACGAGTTCGGCCATCACGGCGGGATCGGTGAAGGGGGTCTGGATCATGGGGGGCTCCTGTCTGTCTGGTTTCTTCGGCAATAGCAGCTAGCCGGGCGACCCGCCAGATGGGCGTGGCATGGAACAATCAGCCTCGACAGATCTTTACGGCTCACCATCCACGAAGGACAAATCTCCATGGACAACATGCTCGTCATTCAGCCGCTCATCGCTCTCATCGCCGGCATTCTCATTCTCATCATGCCGCGCCTTTTGAACTATGTGGTCGCGATCTATCTTATCGTTATCGGCGTGCTTGGCCTCTGGCCGCAGCTCGGCTCGCTCGGAACCTGACGCAGGCTGTTTCAGCCCCTCCACGCCTTCAAAAAAATGCCTCGCGTTATCAGCGAGGCATTTTTCGGTTCAGGCGACATCCCAGTGCAGCGGGAATTTCGGATTGAAGACCGTCACCGGCCCGGCGCCCGTGAAGATCTTGCCCGGAAACTCGACCGGCTCTGTGCGCTTCACCAGGGTAATGGTCTCTTCGTTTGCGGGCAGCCCGTACCAGGCCGGTCCGTTCAGCGACGTGAAGGCCTCGAGCTTATCGAGCGCATGCTCCTGTTCGAAGACATGGGCAAGGCAGCTCATGGTGTTGATCGAGGTATAGATGCCGGCGCAGCCGCAGGCGCATTCCTTCAGCGGGTCGACATGCGGCGCGCTATCGGTACCGAGGAAGAACCTGGCATCGCCGGAGACGGCAGCCTTACGCAGCGCCTGACGGTGGTTCTCGCGCTTGGCAACCGGCAGGCAATAGTAATGCGGCTGGATACCGCCGACGAGAATGTCGTTGCGGTTGATGATCAGATGATGGGTGGTGATCGAGCCGGCGAGATTGCGCTCGGCGCTGCGGATATACTCGATGCCGTCCTCGGTGGTCACGTGCTCCATCGTGACCTTCAGTTCCGGCAGGCGCTTGCGCAGCGGATCGAGAACCGTATCGATAAAGACCTTTTCGCGGTCGAAGATGTCGACTTCGGGCGTCGTCACCTCGCCATGGACGCAGAGCGGCAGCCCGACCTTTGCCATGCGCTCCAGCACGGGCATGGCCTTCTCCATGTCGCGCACGCCACCATGGGAATTGGTCGTCGCACCGGCAGGATAGAGCTTCACCGCCGTGATCAGGCCGGAGCGTTTGCCCTCTTCCACGTCATCGGGATTGGTGTGTTCCGTGAGATAGAGCGTCATCAACGGCTCGAAGCGGTCGCCCTGTGGCACCGCCTTCAGGATCCGCTCTCTATACGCACGCGCATCATCGGTCGTTACCACCGGCGGTACGAGGTTCGGCATGATGATGGCGCGGGCGAAGTGGCGGCTCGTGTCGCCGATCACGCCTTCCAGCATCGCACCGTCGCGCAGATGCAAATGCCAGTCGTCGGGGCGGCGGATGGTGAGGGATGACATGGGGCGAGCCTCCGGCTTGACGAGAACTCGCCGCCCTTAGCATGTCCATCCCGCCGGATCAAAGGATCAGGCGACCCGTTCGTTCGCTGATACGATCGTCTTTTCCGCTTCCTCCATCTGCTCACGGCGATCCTGCTCCATGATCGCCTGGATCCGCGGAAGCGCCCGCTCGAAGGCGGCCACACAATCCGGATCGAACTGGGTGCCAGCGCGGCCGAGGATATGCTCGACCGTGCGCTCAAAGCTCCAGGCCGGCTTGTAAGGGCGTTCCGTCGTCAGCGCGTCGAAGTTGTCGGCAACGCAGACGATGCGGCCGGAGATCGGGATCGCGGTCCCCACGAGACGGTTCGGGTAGCCCTGTCCGTCCCAGCGCTCATGGTGGCTGGCGGCAATCTCCGAGGCCAGTTGCAGAAGCGAGGAACGGGAGCGCCCGAGAATGTCGCTGCCGATTTCTGCATGCGACTGCATCTGGCGATATTCGGCTTCCGTCAGACGCCCCTGCTTCAGAAGAACCGTGTCGGGCATCGCGACCTTGCCGATATCGTGCATGGGAGCCGCCAGCCGGATGTCGTGGCAGACATGGCTCGGCAGACCCAGCTCGATCGCGATCGCTTCCGAATAAGCCGCGACACGCAATGTGTGGCGGGCCGTCTCGGGATCCTTGTACTCGGCAGCGAGGGTCAGGCGATGGATGATCTCCTGCTCGCGCTCGCGCAGTTCGCCCACGGCACGTTCGACCTCGCGGCGAAGCCACTCGGCCTGGTCGGCAAGCTGGCGACGGGCACGGGAAAGGCTGACGATATTCTGCACACGCGCCTGAAACTCGACCGGGTTCACCGGCTTGGTCAGGAAATCGATCGCACCGGCATTGAGAGCCGCCATGCGGGTCGTCATGTCCTTATCGGCGGTGACGAAGATCACCGGGACGTTGGCATATTTCTCGAAACGGACGATCTCCGTATAGAGCTCCACCCCGTTATACACCGGCATCTGGTAATCGATGATGGCAATGTCGAAATCGAGCTCCGGCAGGGCTGACAGCACGGAATCGGGGCTCGCAAAAGGCAAGGCTTCGCAGTGATCGAGCTTACCGACGAGCTTCGTCAGGAGCTTCAGATTGGTGCTGTTGTCGTCCACCAACAAAATACGCATGAACGCCTCCGTGCTTCTCAGGCAACCAGTTTGAATTTCAGAGCGAGAATTTCCTCGCCCAGCATTTCGATATCCGCGGCAACCGGTCTCTGGCTGCGCAGCGCGTGGGCCTTTACGGCCAGATCATTGAGCCCGACATTCGAGGCTGCGCCCTTGATGGTGTGCAGGACACGGTCGATTTTCTCAGGGTCGTTGCGGCGAAGGGCCTCGTTCAGCTCATCGAGCAGACTGGTCGCATCGTCGAAGAAGGATTCCACCAGCTCCTGGAACACCTCTTCGCCCAAGGCATCCACCAGTTCGGCGTGACGCGCTTCGTCCAGCCCCTCGATGCCGAGGGCGGGCATGTGAAGCGGGATCTCGGCAAAATCCAGTTCAGGCAATTCAAGCTTCTGCGGGGCCGTCGTCGTGGCCGCTGCCGGCGCACTTTCGCGTGCGGAAGACGTCGTGTGGGCAATCATTTTCTTCAATCTCTCAAGTGTCACTGGCTTGGATTCAAATCCCTGCATGCCCGCATCAAGGCAACGGCGTCGATCGTCGTCAGAAGCGTTTGCGGTCATGGCGATGATCGGCACATCGGCAGAGGGGCCGCGCTCGGCAATGATGCGCTTCGTCGCCTCGATGCCGTCCATGACAGGCATCTGCATGTCCATGAGGATCAAATCGAAGCGCTGCTCTCGAGAAATGGACACGGCTTCAGCACCGTCATTGGCAATCTCGACATCCTGGCCCAGTCGCGCCAGGAAACGGGTGGCGACAATCTGGTTCACCTTGTTGTCTTCGACCAACAGGATGCGGCATCGCGGCAACGTCTCTTCGGCGACGACCTGCGCGGCGAGACCGTTCGCTTCTTCGCGGGTTACCGGGACAACGCCCAGTTCGAACCAGAAGATCGAGCCGACACCGACCGTGCTGCTCATGCCGAGCTCGCCGCCCAGCTTCTCGACGATCTGCTTGCAGATGGTGAGGCCGAGACCGGTGCCGCCATAGCGACGGCTGATCGAGGCATCGACCTGGGAAAAGGGCTTGAACAGCTTGTCGAGGCCGGCCTCATCGATGCCGATGCCCGTATCTTCCACCTCGAAGCGGATCATCAGCTTGCCTTCGCGGTAGAAGTCGCGCAGGCGCAGCGTCACCGTGCCGTGATGGGTGAACTTGACGGCATTCGACAGGAGGTTGAGGAGAACCTGGCGCAGACGCGTCGGGTCGGTCTTGACGTAGAGCGCCTGCAGGGAATCCGGCAGGTCGAGGATCACCGTGTTCTCGTGATCGTCGGCGCGGCCGCGGATGATGCTGACCGTGCTTTCAGCGAGCGCGCAGACGTCGAAGGCACGCTCCTCCAGCTCGAGCTTGCCGTGCTCGATCTTGGAGAAGTCGAGGATCTCGTTGATGATCTCGAGCAGGGCCTCGCCAGACGAGCGGATGGTTTTGACGCTCTGGATCGTGTCGTCGGGCAGTTCCGAAAGCTCGAGCAGTTCCGACATGCCGAGGATCGCATTCAGCGGCGTACGGATCTCGTGGCCCATGGTGGCCATGAATTGCGACTTCGCGCGGTTGCCGGCGTCAGCCGCTTCATAGGCCTCACTCAATTGAGTTGCCATGACCTGCAATTCATGGCTCGACTGCCGGACCGAGCGAAGCTGTCGATTGAGCGTAATGACGAGGAAGACCACCGACACCATCAGCAGGCTCAGCATGACGGTGGAGGTTCGCTCCAGGCTGAGGATCGTTGACCGGCTATCGGCGCGCTCGTGGCTGACACGGGTATTGGTATAAAGCAGGAAATCCTCTGCCACACGGCCCATGGAAACCAGTGCAGTGTCGAGTTCCTGCAGCTGCCCGGAGGTCGGAGTTATCCCGTCCGCATAGTCATCAAAGATCGGCTGGACCTTGCGGACACCTTCCGTCACGGCGGCGATGTAGCCGCGAATAAGCTCGTCGCCGGAGAAGTAGGTCCCGAACTTCGCTTGATCGAGGATCGAGACGCGGGAATAGAGGATGTCGTAGCGCAGGGACAGATCGTTGAGCAGTTGCGGATCCTGTGGATCGGCTTTCGCGCTGCTCAGGCTATGACTGAACTGTCGTACTTCGCGGTCCAGTTGATAGACCGACCAGAGCGAATTTTCGCGGACGCCATCCTCCATGATCCGGTATTGGCGCGCGATATCGACAAAGAGAACCAGAAGCACGATCAAAAGCACCGCAGACACGGTCTGCAGAACGAAGGCAACGGTGCCTCCGCCTGCAAATTTCCGAGCTTTGGCGCCTGTCAGTGTCACTGGCCGACCTCGATTTCCTTGATCTGCCAGACAGACCGCGAGAAATACTTCTCGTTGAACAGGTCTGCATTCAGATCGAATGGATAGACCAGCATCAGCGGGCCCTTGTCGCGGATCGACATGGGCTTGCCATCAATCTTGGTGGCGAGGATCGTGTCGAGCTTGGCATCTTCGGCCGGCACATCGGCGGCGTAGTCGTTCAGGGCGCGGACCTTCAAATTCGTGCCGGTCGCACCGACTGCAGCGAGGATTTCGCGCAGGAGCGGGCCTTCGAAGGTCACCCTGCCAGTTGTCCAGGGCGTTTCCATCTCGCCCTTGCGGCCTTTCAGCTTCTCCAGCATCGCCATGTCGAACTGAGCGGCGTCACCGGCGTTGGTATTGGAGATCTTGCCCGTCACGGTCAGCACGACCGGTCCGCTCGGCGCTTCCAGCGCCAGGGCGGCCGTTGCAGAGAGACCGATTGCAAGTATCGCAGCGATAATGCTTTTCATGGTGCAGCTCCTTCCGATCAGGCCGAACGCAGTTCCGGATGCACGGCGCCTGCGCCGATGTGATCCGAAAGCAGCTTGCGGAAGGCGACCGCTTCAACCGGCTTGTGCAGGAAGTCCGTTATACCGGCGGCCTTTGCTTCCTCGCGAAGACGCGGCTCGTCGTCTGCCGTCACCATCACCACAGGAACATCACGGTAACGGTCCATCAGGCGCACGGCCTTGACAAACTGAAGCCCGGACATGCCCGGCAGCATGTGGTCGACAATCAACATTTCGAAGTTCTCGGCATGACACAGCATCAGAGCCGTGTTGCCATCGCCGGCAACCTTGATCTCTTCAACGGTGACCTTCTTTGCGAGATGCTTGATGATCATCGCATTGGTCGGATTGTCTTCGACAATTAGTATGGCCATTTCCAAACCCCCATGAACACGCCCAGCCCAGGCTCCGTCGGCCTTCCAGGCCGGACGGGAACTGCGTTAACCTTTCATGGAGGAGTTGTATCAGGGGGAGGCTGAAATTCGCTGAACCAAACCGGTACAATTTTACCGATGGCACATTTAATTAGAACTTAAGAATTTTCGCAGGCTCGACTACACCTTGAGACGGGCGTGTTCACAGCGTATTGAAGGTGAAATCGGCCGGCGCGCTGCGCTCGATGACGAGCCTACCATTGGGCAAATCATTGCCTTCCACTTTCGCTTCGATCTGTGCCGGTGTGAGACCATAATGGGTCCAGCGTGCTACGAGCCTGCGCTCCAGTTCGCTGATCGGCGGCGCGACCATGACGGTAAGATCGAAGAGATCCGCGAGGCTTGCCCAGCGCCCCTGCTGCAGCAGCAGATAGTTGCCCTCGGCAATGACGATGCGATCTTCCGCGACAATGCATCGCGCGGCGGCGATGGCGAGTTCGCGGTCACGATCGAAGACGGGCGTGAAGACTTCACCGCCGGCCTTGACGGCTCTCAGGATGTCGCCCAGGCCCCTGATGTCGAAAGTATGCGGAGCGCCCTTGCGGGCGATGTCACCGCGCTCTTCAAGGATCGCATTGTCGAGGTGGAAGCCATCCATCGGCAGAACTGCGCTACGGTGGCCCCTCTCCGTCAGAGTTTGATGCAATCGATCCGCCAAAGTTGACTTACCCGCGCCTGGTGGTCCGGCCACACCTACGAGCAGGCGGACGCCATCCTGCGCCCGCCGCTCGATCTCAGTGATCAGATCATCCAGCACCGGCGTCATGCGGCGCGCTCGACCTCTGGGGCCGGACGGGCGCCGGTCATGAAGGCGACGGCATCCGACATGGTGTAGTCCTTAGGATTGATGACGCAGAGACGCTTTCCGAGACGGTGAACGTGGATGCGATCGGCAACCTCGAAGACATGCGGCATGTTGTGACTGATCAGCACGATCGGCAGGCCGCGCGAGCGGACGTCAAGGATCAGTTCGAGTACCTTGCGGCTCTCCTTGACCCCGAGTGCTGCCGTAGGCTCATCGAGGATGATGACCTTGGAGCCGAAGGCCGCCGCACGCGCGACTGCCACACCCTGGCGCTGGCCGCCTGAGAGCGTCTCCACCGCCTGATTGATGTTCTGGATCGTCATCAGGCCGAGTTCGGACAGCTTGTCGCGGGCGATCTTCTCCATCGCCGGCCGGTCCAGCTTACGGAATACGCTACCCATGATGCCCGGTTTGCGCAGTTCGCGGCCGAGGAACATGTTGTCGGCAATCGAGAGTGCCGGCGACAGAGCGAGGTTCTGGTACACGGTCTCGATGCCGGCATTGCGCGCATCGATCGGCGAGCGGAAATTGATCTGCTTGCCTTCGAGCCTGATCTCGCCCTCATCAGGCGAAACGGCACCGGAGATCGCCTTGATCAGCGAAGACTTGCCGGCCCCGTTGTCACCGATGACCGCGAGGATTTCGCCGGGATAAAGATCGAAGTCTGCCTGATCGAGGGCGGTGACGCGGCCGTAACGCTTGACCAGGCCGCGGGCTGTGAGAATGGGTTCCTGGGTCATCAGCCTGCTACCTTTCTGATCCACTGGTCGATTGCCACGGCGGCGATGATGAGAACGCCGATCAAGAGATAGGTCCATTGCGGGTCCGTGCCGATCAGGCGCAGGCCGAGCTGGAAGACACCGACGATCAGCGCGCCGAAGATCATGCCGAGGATCGAGCCACGCCCGCCAAAGAGCGAAATGCCGCCGATCACCACGGCCGTGATGGATTCGATATTGGCAAACTGTCCGGCGGTCGGGGAAACCGAGCCGATTCGGCCGATCAAGGCCCAGCCGGCGAGCGCGCAGATGAGGCCGGACAGCGTGTAGACGGAGATCAGCATGCGCTTGACGTTGACGCCTGCGAGTTCCGCCGCATCCGGATCGTCACCGACCGCATAGACGTGGCGGCCCCAGGCGGTGTGGTTCAGCACATACCAGAGGAGTGCAACGAGGAGCACCATGGCGATAACGCCATAGGTCAGTACCGCGCCGCCCATGCGGATGTTCTCCCCGAAGAACTTAAGGATCGGCGCGTTCGCATCGATGTCCTGGCTGCGGATCGTCTCGTTGGCGGAATAAAGGAAGTTGGTGGCAAGCACGATCTGCCACATGCCGAGCGTCACAATGAAGGGCGGCAGTTTCATGCGCGCCACGAGCACCCCATTGATGAAGCCGCAAAAGGCGCCGACACCGAGACCGCAGATCACGGCAAGCTCGGGAGGAAGGCCATAGCGGAAGGCAAACTGGCCCATGACCACCGACGACAGAACCATGATGGCGCCGACCGAGAGATCGATGCCCTTCGTCAGGATTACCAGCGTCTGCGCTGCTCCAACGATCCCGACAATCGCGACCTGCTGCAGAATGAGCGTCATCGTGAAGGCGGAGAAGAACTTGCCGCCGAGAATAAGGCCGAAGACGGCGATCGACAGAACAAGCACGATCAGCGCAACGGCTGCCGGGCTTGAATGCAAGAAATGCTGGAAGCGCTCGAGGGCACTCTTTTCATGACGGTCGAACGAGGCGACTTCGGTCGAACTCGACGACAGGACCTTTTCAAATTCTTGCGTGGTCCGCGTCTCGGGATTGGCCGGCTGCATGGGTCATCCTCCCTGCCGTTGGTCTCAGTATTTTACATGAAGGATACGCCCGACCTGCCGCCGCGCAAAGGCCGGGCGTTGCGCCTAGCGGCGGGAGACGAGCTCCCGCCGACGTTTCAGTTCAGGCGCAGGAGTTTCGATCAGCCCCAGCACTTCTCGGTGCCGACCTTGGTGTCGATCGACTCGACGCCGGCTGCCGGCTTGTCGGTGACGAGGGCGACGCCCGTGTCGAAGAAGCTCTTGCCTTCGGAGGCCGCCGGCTTTTCACCGGTGTCTGCGAACTTCTTGATCGCTTCGATGCCGAGCGATGCCATCAGCAGCGGATACTGCTGCGAGGTGGCACCGATGACGCCTTCGGCGACGTTCTTGACGCCCGGGCAACCGCCGTCGACCGACACGATCAGCACGTCACCTTCCTTGCCAACGGCCTTCAGCGCTTCATAGGCGCCGGCGGCTGCCGGTTCGTTGATGGTGTGAACGACATTGATGGACGGATCCTTCTGGAGAAGGTTTTCCATGGCGGTGCGGCCGCCTTCTTCATTGCCGTTGGTGATGTCATGGCCAACGATGCGCGGATCGGTTTCGTCGCCGATCTTGTTGATGTCGACCACGTCAATGCCGAAGCCCTTCATGAAGCCCTGGTTACGCAGGACGTCGACCGACGGCTGCGAGGGGGTCAGGTTGAGGAAGGCGATCTTGGCGTCCTTGGCGGCGTCGCCGAGGGTTGCTGCTGCCCACTTGCCGATGAGTTCGCCGGCGAGAAGGTTGTCGGTCGCGAAGGTCATGTCGGCAGAATCGATCGGCTCCAGCGGCGTGTCGAGGGCGATGACGAGGAGACCTGCGTCACGGGCCTTCTGAACAGCCGGAACAATGCCCTTGGTGTCGGATGCGGTGAGCAGAATGCCCTTTGCGCCGTCGGCGATGCAGGTTTCGATGGCGGCAACCTGGCTTTCGCTATCGCCGTCGACCTTGCCGGCATAGGACTTGAGCGTCACGCCAAGCTCGGCGGCCTTGGCGGTCGCGCCTTCCTTCATCTTGACGAAGAAGGGGTTGGTGTCGGTCTTGGTGATGAGGCAGGCAGAAACGTCGGCTGCCTGTGCCGGGGCGGCGAAAACAACGCCGAGGGCAAGGGTCGACAGGGCAGCAGTGATCAGAGACTTTTTCATTTGGTAATCCTCCCGAATGGTGTCGGCCAGCTCCTCCGGCCGCAGCGTGTCGGCACGGATCACCTTCCGGCGATCCGATCGGCTGCCATCAGGCATCCACTCCTCCACGGGCCTATTTAGAACATGAGGACATTTCAGCTGTCAATAAATAAATCCAGTTGAATTATTAAATCGGTGTGACATTCTGCGAGCGCTTTCGTAAAAGGAAGCGGTCGGGAGGAGCGGCCTTCAGTGTCACAGGATGATCATGCACGACTGGCGGATCCGGCGCCCAGGGTGAGCGCCGGCGGCGGCTCGAACCAGGTGCGCGTGCGCGCCTATAACGAGCGGCTGGTGCTATCGCTCGTGCGGCAGAATCCTGGCTGTTCGAAGGCCGATATCGCTCGCCTTACCGGCCTTTCCGCCCAGACCGTCTCGGTTATCATGCGCTCGCTCGAAAGCGACGAACTCTTGATGCGCGGCGAACCGATCCGCGGCCGTGTCGGCCAGCCCTCCGTTCCGATGTTCATAAACCCGGAAGCGGTCTTTTCCTTCGGCGTGAAAATTGGCCGCCGAAGCGCCGACCTCGTGCTGATGGATTTCGCCGGCACGATTCGGGAGCAACGCCACCGCACCTATCGCTACCCCCATCCCGATCATCTCCTGCCCTTCATCTGTGACGGCATCGCCGCCATGGAAGCTGAAATGGACGAACACACGCGGGCACGCATTGCCGGAATCGGCATTGCCGCCCCCTTCGAACTCTGGAACTGGGCCGAGGAAGTCGGCGCACCGGAAGGGGCGATGGATATCTGGCGCAAGGTCGACCTGCAGGTCGAGGTCCAGAGCCGCATGGCGCATCCCGTCTATCTGCGCAACGACGCGACCAGTGCCTGCGGAGCAGAACTGGTGTTTGGCGCAGGCCAACGCTACCCGGATTTCGTCTACTTCTACATCGGCTCATTCATCGGCGGCGGCATCGTCGTCAATTCGTCCCTCTTCGTCGGCCGAACCGGGACCGCAGGAGCGATCGGCCCCCTGCCCGTCCGCGACAAACACGGCCAGACGCGCCAGCTTCTCGACATCGCCTCGATCTTCGTTCTCGAGAACCTGCTGCGAGAGCGCGGGCTCGATCCCCAGCCGCTCTGGTATGCAGCGGAAGAATGGATCGACTTCGGCGAGCCGCTGGAAATCTGGATCCAGGATACGGCAGCAGCGCTGGCCCAGGCCGTGATCGCGGCCGCATCGATCATCGACTTTGCTGCCGCGATCATCGACGGCGGCTTCCCGGCCTGGGTTCGCCATCGCCTGGTCAAGGCCACCATCGAGGCGATGAACCGCCTCGACCTGCAGGGCGTCGTCATTCCCGACATCGTCGAGGGCGAGGTCGGCGATCAGGCCCGCGCCATCGGCGGCGCCAGCCTGCCGATCTTCGACCGCTATCTCATCGATCAAACCGTGTTGTTCAAGGATACCACCCATGCTGAAGGGCATTGACCCCCTCCTAAGCCCCGAACTTCTCGCCACCCTCCGCGCCATGGGCCATGGCGACGAGATCGCCATCGTTGACGGCAACTACCCTGCGCTCGAACATGCGCGGCGCCTGGTACGCCTCGACGGGCATCACCTCGTGCCCGTGCTGAACGCGATCCTCAGCGTGATGCCGATCGACGATTTCGTGCCGGAGGCGATCTTTCGGTCTGTCGTCGGTGGGAGGCCGGACCAGGTCGATCCGGTGCATCAGGAGATCATCGACTGCTGCGCAAAGCATGAGCCGAAAGTACCCGTGACGAAGCTGATCGGTGCGGATTTCTACAACCGGGTCAAGGCCGCCCATACCGTCGTGCAGACGGGTGAGCCGCGCCTCTACGCCAATGTGATCCTGCGCAAGGGCGTGATCTACCCCTGATCCAGCGACTGCGCTCAGCCCTCGAGGGCGCGCGAGATCCGTCGGGACAGTTCCACGGGGTTCTTCAGAACGATGGCGCGGCTGGTGCGCTCCACCAGCTGTTCGCGCGCCAGCCTCGACATCTCGCGCGACACCGTCTCTCGGCTGGCGCCGATATGTTCTGCCAGTTCCGCATGCACCAGCGGCGGCGAAATTATGCGTTCGCGACCACCGTCGTTGCGCACGCGCGAAAGCCTGAGCAGCGTGTTGTAGAGGCGATGCTTGGTGTCGAGGAACGAGAGTTCCGACAGGCGATCGTTCATCGCCCTGATACGCTTCGAAAGAAGCTGCAGCAGCGCCAGCGCGACATCAGACCTCTGCCGCAGAATGTCGAGAAAGACGATGCAGGGGATCACGGTCACCGTTGCGTCGCTAACGGCCATGAGGCTTGCGGAACGGGCCATGTCATCGATGGCGGACTGTTCGCCGAGGATGTCGCCGCGCTTGAAGCTGCCGAGAATGGCCTCCTTACCGACGGAGAAACGCAGCACGGCGCGGATCTCGCCCGTCTGGACGATGAAGACATCCTTGGACATATCCTCGAAGTCGACCAGACTTTCGCCGGCACTCAGCGTACGAGAATGGCAGCGCAAAAGCCATTCGCGGTCCTCTTCCGGCGTGAGACCAGAAAAAATCGCACATCCGCGCAGTGTCGGAAGCGTTGTTGCCGGAAGCGGCAGGGCGGAGCCTGTCGTAGCGTTTGCTTTCATTTACGGATTACTTGTCGCGTTCATGACGATGGAGCTTACTTATTCGCCGGTATCGATGCTTAGCAAGATGTCGAAAACCAAGACCCTTACAATTCGGCTACCGCAGAGCATCGAATTTCATTCAATTTGAAACAATGCAGAAACCGGTGCGCAAGAGTCAACCGATGGAACCCGATGACGGCCCCCAGACGTCGGTGAGGGCAAAGCCCCGCTCGAAGGGATCGAAGGGATCGAGCGCGACCTGATGCAGGCCGAAGGTGAAGCCTCGGCCGCTGATGGTCGGGATGACGGCCGGACGACCGGCCACCTCCGACAGGTCGGCGAGGCCCACCTCGAATTCAGAACCGATGATCGAGCGGGACAGCATCGTGTCGCCGACCGCGACCTTGCCTCGGGCGTGCAGCGTCGCGAGATTGGCAGAGTTTCCGGTGCCACAGGGCGAGCGATCGACGCGACCCGGCCACATCGTGGTGCAGGTGCGGATTGCACCGTCAGGATCGACATCGCGGAACATCACATAGGCAACGCCGGAAATGGCCGGGATCTCGGGATGGACAACGGGGATCTTGCGATTGATCTCTTCCTTCAGGATCATGCCGGCCTCGACAAGCGCCCGGGCATTGCCCTTTTCGATCGTGAGCCCGACCTGACCGACATCGACGAGCGCATAGAAGATGCCGCCATAGCTCAGATCGAAGGTGATGCGGCCCCATTGCTCGGTGTCGAGCGTCACATCCAGCTCGTGCACGAAGGACGGCACCATGGTGAGCTTGACGCGCTCGCAGCGCCCGTCACGGCAGGTGGCGGTCGCCTTGACGAGTCCGGCTGCCGTTTCCAGCATGACGACCGTCTCGGGCTCCTGCATCTCGACCATGCCGCTTTCCAAAAGCGCCGTCGTCACGCAGATCGAGTTGGAGCCGGAGCTCGCATGGGCCTGGTCGGGCTGGAGAATGACGAAGGCGGCATCGGCGGAGGGGTTCTTCGGCGGCAGCAGCAGGTTCACGGAGCCTATCGGTGCGCCGCGCGGCTCGAGCACCAGCATGCGCCTCAGCGCCTCGCCCTTGGGATCCGTGTTCAGCCAAAGCAACTGCTCGGCGACGGTCTCACCCGGGATCTTCGGCACGCCACCGATGGCGACCTTGCCGATTTCACCCTCGGCGTGAACGTCGAGCAATTGAAGAGTGCGCTTCCATCTCATGTCATTACCCCATGCCGGTCGACCAGCCCGTCGCGAAAGCGGGCCACTGCCCTTCAAGAGCACAAGCTTATGCGACATCTCAAGGGGATACATCACAGGTGGCGACCTGCAACGTTGCCGGGGCCGTGTTAAATCAGGGGAACGAGATATCCAAGTGCTTTTATTGCGTGTTCATGAAAACGGCTTTGGCGATCACCCGCGAGTAAGACCGCACGGAGATTCACGGCAATGAGCTTGCCCTTGGTCAGCTGACGCCGACAATCATGCCATGATGAAAGCGAGAGTAAATGGCGCACCCGAAGAGATTCGAACTCCTGACCCCCAGATTCGTAGTCTGGTGCTCTATCCAGCTGAGCTACGGGTGCCTCGACCTAGGGCCCTGATTTCCCTGTTGCACGTTGATTGAAAAAAATCCACCCACTGCCGAGACGCAGCTTGGCTGTGACAGGAGTGTGACCGACGAACGGGCAAACAATAGCCTCACGGCGCCTGAATGTCCAAGGAAGGGTACCACCTTGTTTCCCTACTCCAATAGACGATACCTGCTTTGTAGGGCCACGCAAACTCCGAGAAATTTTTTCTCGGAGTACTATTTCACCACTACCAACCACGTCGCTAAAAGGTTTCCTCGACGTCGCTCACCTACTTTAAAAACTGGTCGTATGTTGGCCTTACGACATTCGGCACGGTGCCGGGATCAATAAGACCCAATGCCTTGATAAAGTTCCTCTTACAGGAGCCTGACGCTGCCACCCGCCTACCCAGATAATTACTATTTGAACTCGCCAGCTGAAGCATTGTCGCAACCTCCAGAGGCGAGAATCCTTGAATTATCTTGTCGTAGCTCGGCACTGCGGCGTTGGAGACTCCGTATCCATTTCCTATCCTGCAGCAAACCACAACTCGGACGAACTCTTCCTGAATTGTTTCGGGAACCGCACCTTGACTTGAGAGTTCATGCAATCGTTCTGCGAACGGCGGTTCGTTATAAAAGTTATCTGTCGCAGTATGCACCGACCACAGACGGTCAATGGCTCTATGGAATATGTTGTGCTGCTCGGATTCATTAAGCAGTTTGATCAGTCCAAGTTTCTCAAAAAATTGAGAAGATGCGGTGTAGCGTGGCTCGTCGCCCTTCGCTGCATATTCCCCATGCTTGTGAACCAGATCAGAGCGAAGGGACTGTGTGAACCCATTTACAAGGGCCTCACAGATTTCAAGCGAATTGAGACGGGCCGGTTCTGAGGTGTTGGGATCACAGTAAATGCCGTGAACCATCCCGATTAAAAGTTGCCGCTGAGCCGCATGAGTCTGCAAAAGGCGATCAACCCACGTAGTCAGCTGATTTGCAGTGAATCTTCCACCCTTCAACGCACTGATAAACGATCCAATATCTACGCCCTTGGGAGACGATGCGTCAGCGAGCGCATACCGGACACATCGATTAAGGAATGTTGTGAACTCGCGATCATTGACCGCTCCCATCGTTGGATGGGCAGCTGAGAAGTTATTACGGATATCTCTGCACTGGTCTAGGAAAAAGAAGCCGTCTTCATCCACCAGATTTATCTTCAAACATAGATCTAGCAGCTTGCTATCCTGCATCTCATTGAGATGTTTTTCTTCGAAGTCTGCCTGAAGAATTTGAGCTACTACGGGCAACCCGAACGTACGCACTTTCGTCCTGAGATGTATTATGGCGGCATTCCAAATATAGTTCATCGCACCGTCAAACAGTCCGGCGCTTACCGCAACGCACATCCTCGCGACCAACTCACCACGCAAGTCGACCGGGATTTCCTTCAGTTCACGAGGCAGGTCACGCCATGCGTGCTCGATATCATCGTCGCTAGCGAGGACGTCGCGAGGAACTCCTAGTGCGGCAGTGAGGGCTGCAATGGCAGGAAGCACCGTGTCAGGAAGCGCCGGAAGATTCGGCGGTGCTGCTTTTGCGATAATGAGTCCGGACAATATCTAATCCCTCCGTAACAATGACAATAGACCGGCTCGCCAGCTCACTTCCCGTGAGGGCGGCTCGGGAAGATAGTACTGGGTCTCAGGCAGCATGCTCTTGTTTCGAAAGCGAAGTTAACACCGCACGGAAGCTATTAAGACCTGCCTCCAAGTTCTCGATAATCTCCTCAGCAAGCTCGTCCGGCTCCGGCAAATTGTCGAGGTCGGTGAGGCTTTTGTCTTTCAACCAGAACACATCGAGACTGGTTTTGTCGCGCGCGATAAGCTCTTCATAATTGAATTTCCGCCAACGGCCCTCCGGATTCCCTTCGGCATCCCAGGTCTCTCTGCGCTCATGCCGATTCGCCGGGTTGTAACAAGCTATGAAGTCCGAAAGATCTTCAAACCGCATCGGCTTCTTTTTCAAAGTATGATGGACGTTGGTGCGGTAGTCGTAATACCACACTTCCTTAGTCCAGGGGCTCGGGCTGGCCTTTCGGTTGTCGAAGAAGATGACATTCGCTTTTACGCCGTTCGCATAGAAGATTCCCGTCGGGAGCCGCAGGATGGTATGAAGGTCCGTATTTTCCAGAAGCTTCTTGCGGATCGTTTCTCCGGCACCGCCTTCAAAAAGCACGTTATCAGGGACGACAATGGCGGCGCGCCCCGTCGTCTTGAGCATCGTGCGGATATGCTGGACGAAGTTCAGCTGCTTGTTCGATGTCGTCGCCCAGAAGTCTTGCCTGTTGTAGGTCAGGTCGTCGGTTTCCTGCTCCCCTTCTTCGTTGGTGAAGCTCATGGAGCTCTTCTTGCCGAAGGGCGGGTTTGCCAGGACGTAGTCATATGTCCGGACGCTTGGCGCAACGAGGGCGTCGTTCGGTGAGACCGCACCTTCGCCGTCGATCTCGCCGATGTTGTGCAGGAACATATTCATCAGGCACATACGGCGGGTATTGGCGACGATCTCGTTTCCGTGGAACGCATCGTGCTTCAGGAACGCCTTCTGCGCCTTGTCGAGCTGGTAGTTCTTGGGCTCGGTTATGAAGTCATAAGCCGCTAGGAAGAATCCGCCTGTGCCACAGGCCGGATCGGCTATGGTCTTGCCCGGCTCGGGCTGTACACATTCCACCATGGCACGAATGAGCGCGCGCGGGGTAAAGTATTGTCCTGCGCCGGATTTCGTGTCCTCCGCATTTTTTTCCAGCAGGCCCTCGTAGATATCGCCTTTGACATCGGCGCCCATCGTAACCCACTGCACGTCATCAACCATGTCGATTAGCCGGTACAGCTTGGCGGGGTCCTGAATCTTGTTCTGCGCCTTCGTGAATATCTGACCCAACATCCCTTTCTGGGTGCCGAGTTCGCGCAAGAGCTCGATGTAGTGGCCCTCAAGCTCTGCCCCGCGTTTCGCTTTCAAGCTCTGCCAGGAGTATTCTTTCGGAATCCCCACATCGCGACTGTATGGCGGCTTTGCGTACTCATCGGCCATCTTGAGGAAAATCAGGTAGGTCAGCTGCTCTAAGTAGTCGCCATAACCAACGCCGTCATCACGAAGCGTGGTACAAAAACTCCAGACCTTGGAAACAATAGGTGCCGTACTCATGCATTTACCGCCATCAGTTGAATTTCTTCGCTATCGGTGTCGTCGACCTTTTCATGGCTGATGCCGCGGTCGATGACCTTACCCATGGCCTGCTCTACGAGATCGAGCAGGCTCTGCCGTCGGCGCTCATAGAAGAGCTCGAAATCATCGCTCCGGAGGGTCGTAGCATCGATCAGATGCGATGTGACAATCGCGTCCATTGCAGCATCCTGCAGACCGACCTGCTTGTGAGACTGGATCGATCCCAGATATTCAGAGGGCGCTTTGCGGCCAATCATCCGGTTCGCCTTGTATGATATCGGCGTCTTGTTGATGATGGCGTCAAAGACCGCCGGTTTGATTTTGTTGTCCTCACACCATGCCTTCGGGAAAATGTGATGGATATCTAGGGCCACCTCTTCATGGTCGAGGTCCTGCACTGTCGATTTCCAAAAGAAATCCTTGGCGCCCTGCCGCAAGACGAGCGTGTTCAAGCCTTTGTATGCAGCGCTCAGGCGCGAGCGGAGGGTTCCCAAACGCCCTGACTGGAACGATGCCTCGGTGATAGTCCGGGGAATTATGCCGCCAACAAGGTCCGCAGCGTCGTCGCTAAGCGGGCTTTCAATCCAGCGGAGCAACTCCTCAACATCGTTCGCGATGCGAGTCTCGACCGCGCCGCCATAGAGCTCGCCCAGCACCCCGCACCAGAACCAGCGGCAGAGCTTGTCATGTACCTTGGGCTCAAGCCAGCGCTCCTTAAGGGATGATAGTACCGCAGCCAAAGGCACGATCTGCGTGCGGTACGGCAGATCACGCGCCGTGAAAAAGCATTCCTTGCGCAGGAATTTCGCCGCCAACAGGAAGCCCTTCTCAACCTCCGGCGCCCATTTCTGGTACTCGGCGAGCGTCAACGACAGAACGGACACCCGCTTCGCACTTACCGCCGATATAGCCTTGCCCGTCTTCCCCGCAGCAATGTCAGCCTGACGCCTCTCATGCGTTTCAAGTAGGCTGATGGCCTGCAGGAAATCTGTAGGCTCGACCGAGCTTAATGCCGCCTCCGCCTTGATCCGCTCAGCGCGGCCCTTCACTTTGCGCAGGCCGCTGCCGTACCAGTCATCACGAAGATTGAAATTCTCTGCAGCAAAGCTGGCGGTGACAAGCTCAAATACAGACAGCGGCACGCCGCCCGTATTCACCTTCTCAAACACAAGGCATACGGCTTCCTTGGTCGTCGCCTTGCCCAGCACGATCAACGGCAGCTGATAGCTGCGAAAGGCAGCGAGCACCTTCTTGCGAAACTGCATATAAGTTTGGAACTTGTCAGGCGCGAACTCCTGCAGGCTCTCTTCCCAGGCATCCGAATTAAGTATTTGATTGCAGGGAAAATAGAAAGCCTCACATTCCTTTTGTGCTGACGAGAGATCGAGTACGACATCACGGCCAAAATTTTCCTTGACCTTCCTGTCCTGTTCAACGGCGATAAAGGCCTCTTCCAGTCGCCCTTCTTCGAGTGCTAAGTTGATATCGACATAATAGTACCTGTCGATCGGCTTGCCTTTTTCGTTAAACGTCTTAACCGGCGTATCGAGCGCCAGCACCTGAGTCAGGGATGTCAGTCGCTGCTGCCCGTCAAGAATAAGCCGTTCCGGCTCCGAGATTGCACCAGCGAAAGTCACATTCTCAACGGGGCGAACCTGAAACCGAATATCCCCACCCGTCTCAAGCAGCATAACCGCCCCGACAGGAAAAGACCGTGCGATACTCACCAGCAGAGAGCGAACATGGTCATCATCCCAAACCCAGCCCCGCTGAAAATCCGGCAGCTGCACCTTGCCTTCGGTGATCTGTTTGATGATTTCGGGCAGCGGGGTCTTGGTGCTGTCAAAGGTGCTCATGCGGCCTCCTTCTTGCCATTCTTTTTGTTTCGCCGCGATGCTTTCTTGTCGCTTTGCTCGTAGTTCGCGCTAATGCGCGCCAGCAACTCGAATGCCGGTTCATCTGCAGGGTCTTGTGCAACGAGTTGGCCAGAAAACGCGCGCTTGAGAATTGACTGGCGCATTGCTTCGGCGCGGGCGAGGGCAGCGTCGATTTCCGCTTCCATCAAGTCTGCGGTTTCAAGCCTGCTTTCGAGGATTCGAACGATTTGAGTCTGTTCATAAAGTGAGGGCAACGCCACAGGAATTTGCCGTATGGTTCCCATTGAGAGCGATGGCTGTGCCACTGCTTTGACGGACGAGAGAGCGAGTTCGCGCCCCTGGGGTGAACGCAGAAAATATTCGACATACTGCGGATTGATACGATCTGAGGTGACCCTCATCATTCCGATGTTTGGACCAAGGAAGAATGTGCGACCTTCGGGTACCATGGCTACGTTGCCTGTCCCCGCACCGACGAAGACCATTAGTAGCTCGCCACCATGTAGCTGCGACCGCTCTAAAGCCGCTACGGTTTCGCTGCGTATCCGAGAGAAATCGGTTTCACGGAATCCGTTTGGCCCTGCGTTCTCCGCCTTGATAACTTCAAGGTCGCCATTGTCGTCATACCTAACGAACTTGGTGTACTCGAAGCCTGCCAGTTTTGTTACGAAGGCAAAATCGCCAAGCTGCACCCACTCCCAAGAGGGCGGCAGATCAACCATAAGGCTTGCTTGCTTAGGACTTGGTTTGTCTGCTGCTGTAGGCTTGCTCGGCTTTCTCGGCCTGGGAAGGTTTGCGGTCTCTGCCTCGCAAACTGCTTTTTTCCAAACACTGAGATCGTCTTTGTATTGTCGCTCTCGCTCCAGCTTAATGTGCTCAAGTAGGGCAGTTCCTGTATCGAGCTTGCAGGAGTTTTCAATGCGCCAATCCTTTGTTAGTTTCCCCTCAAAAGCAGCCTTTAAGACAGATTGACGATAGACCTTGAGCTGCGCGTGCGCGGTGATCAGGCTCTCCACGCCGTTATCGAGTTCGGAAAACAATTCCTCGATCTTGGCAACGATGCGGCGCTGTTCATTTAGCGGCGAGATCGGTATTGCCTGAGCAAGATAATCTGGAAAGCGCAAGTTACGAAGATTGTTGCTTCCTGCCTGAAGAGCTTTTGTGCCTCCGACAGAGTAGAAGTGCTGTAGATACCAATTAATGTAAGCAGTATTTATATTAATTTTTGGACGGCAAAATCGAAAGAAGTTTGTGCACACGAAATCACAGTTCTGATCCGCGCTCAGCACTTCATTTGTGATCAAAACGGTTCGCCCAACCGCTTGATCGGGACCACCTCCCGATACTTCGACCAGAATATCGCCGGTCCGTAGGCGGCGCTTCTCAATACTAGAGTTTTTCAAGCGACGGATCGCAGCAGTCTTGCCTTTTCGCGTCCCCCAATCGCGCAGCTCAGAAGCTCGTATGCAACGCACTAGCGAGCTATCATCGAGAGCATCAGAGGGATCTGATCCCCAATCGCCACCCAGAACGATTTGGAATAACTCTTCAAGCGCTACTTGCGTCCAGCTGTTAGGCAGATTCATCATGCCGCCAGCGCCTCATTCAATTCCGCAATCACGTCGTCCATTTTCTCCCCAAACAGCTGGTACATCCGCCCCATCCCGCCCTTAGAATCGAACGGCGCCATTTCCAAATCGTCACGCTCGACATGGAACGAGTCGATCACATGGTCACGGATCATCCGCAACCACTCCATCTGTTCTTCCGTGAACTTTTCCCCGCTGCCGCTGTGGCGCTGCATGATCCAGTTCTGGAAGTTTTTGCGCACAGTCTCCGAGAACGGTGAGACGGTCGCATCAATCCCGCAAACGCGGCGGACAAGGGCGACCAAGGCCGCAAGCTCTGTTGAGGGGTTGCCGCCCTTGTAGTCATCGAGGTGGGCATAGGCCCGCCAGACGCGCAGCGGCGCAAGCTTGGGCCGATCCTTCTTCAACCGGTCCATGACCTCCTTGATCATGGCATAGGTCAGCTCCGAGCGGCGCGCGGGCTGACTGTAGAGGATGGTCAGTGCGTCGATCTCATCCCGGTTCTGCTCAAGGTACTCGGCAAAGTCTTTCGCCATGGCCTCAGCATTCTCTTGAGCATCGCCGCTCCAGGCGGCCTCGATCAGGGTGTCAAGATTGTCATGGTCGATGGTCTGCTCTTTCTCGCGGCGGATGCCGTCGATGAGCGTGATCAGCGGGCCGTTGAAGACGGATGCTGCATACCCGACCAACTCGTCGCGCGCCTTGATGCGCTGCTCGTCCGTCGGCTCACCGCCGCCTGATACCTCTCGCGCCTTCTCCTCGATGCGATCGGCGTCCAGCGCCGCAACCAACCCGCTCACGATGTCCGAAAGCGCCATTCCGCCAGCGGCCTCCGCGATGCGGGCCTGTTCCTTCTCATCCAGTTGCTTGTTCAGGCGCGCCAGACGCCCGGCGAGCGAGCTGACGGTATCTTCATCGCGCACACCCATCATGACCCCGGTGGCGAGGTCTTTCAGCGGTACATTCGGCTTGGTGATGAGCGGCTGGCTCGCCGTCTTTAGGGACTTGGTGACCCCAATCGCGTCGACAATAACATAGTGGGTCTTGGCCGTGGTTGCCGACGGTGTGACCTTCTTCAGCCCGTCCGCGTCAAGCGTCCGTGTACCGCGCCCCTTCATCTGCTCGAAGTAGTTTCTGCTCTTCACATCACGCATGAACAACAGGCATTCAAGCGGCCTCACGTCCGTGCCGGTTGCGATCATATCGACCGTCACGGCGATGCGCGGATAGTAGTCATTGCGGAACTGGGCGAGGACGGACTTGGGGTCCTCAGTCGCCTGGTAGGTGATCTTCTTGCAGAACTGATTGCCTTCGCCGAACTCCTCGCGAACGATCTGAATAATGTCGTCGGCATGGCTGTCGGTTTTCGCGAAAATGAGGGTCTTGGGAACCTCATTCCGGCCAGGGAATATCTCCGGCAACTTGTCACGGAAGGTGCGGATGACGGTGCGAATCTGATCGGGGTTTACGAACTCCCGGTCGAGCTGCTTGGCGGAATATGCCTCGTCTTCGTCCTGCCGCTCCCACCGCTTGGCACGGGTCAAGCGCTCGCGACGCTCGATCTGCTGGTGCGCTTTGATCTGAGCCCCTTGCTTGGTGCGCTCGGTTTCGATGACGAAAATCTCGTTTCCGACATTCACGCCGTCAGCAACCGCCTGGTCGTGGTCATATTCGCTGACGACGTTCTTGCGGAAAAAGCCGTAGGTGCGGTTGTCCGGCGTGGCCGTAAGGCCGATGAGGTAGCCGTCAAAATATTCGATCACCTGCCGCCACAGATTATAAATGGAGCGGTGACACTCATCGATGATGATAAAATCGAAAAACTCCGGCGGAATCTTCTTGTTGTAGACGACCGGCAGCGGCTGCTTGCCCCGGACCAAGGCTTCAGCCGGGTTTTCCTCTTCCGCCGCCTCGTCGAGCGGCTCATCCTTCAGCAGCGAGTACATACGCTGAATCGTACTGATGCAGACCTGCGCGTCCTTGGCGACGAAGGAGGATTTCAGGCGCTGGACGTTGTAAAGCTCGGTGAACTTCCTGTTGTCGTCGTTGGGCAGGAAAGACATGAACTCCTGCTCCGCCTGCTCACCGAGGTTCTTCGTATCGACAAGAAAGAGCACGCGCTTCGCGTCCGCGTGTTTCAGCAAGCGATAGACAGAGGTGATTGCGGTGTAGGTCTTGCCGGAACCGGTCGCCATTTGCACAAGTGCGCGCGGCTTATCGGCCTTAAAGGACTGCTCCAGATTTTCGATCGCTTTGATCTGGCAGTCGCGCAGGCCGTCATGCGGCAGCTGTGGCATCGCTTGAAGGCGAGCCCGCAGGGACAAGGGTTTGCTCAGCCACTCCGCCATTGTTTCAGGACGATGGAACGTGAATACCTCGCGCGAACGCGGCTTGGGATCGCGACCATCGGTGAAACGCGTTATGACGCCGGTGCTCTCATACACGAAGGGCAAAGGCTGCTGGTTGTTGACCCATTTCAGAGTCGCAGCAGCATAGCCGCCGGACTGCTCTTCGACGGTGGTGAGCTTGTGACCCCACTCGCTGGGCTTGGCTTCAATGACGCCGACGGCTTTCTTGTCGACGAAGAGCGCATAGTCGGCAGGGCCCACGTCCGTCTGATACTCGCGAACCGCGATGCCCTGGCCCGCGTTGAAATTGATGGCCTTCTTGTCCTGAACGGCCCACCCTGCCTCGATCAGCAGCGCATCAATCTGATCGCGTGCCAGCTGCTCGGGATTTTTGTTGCTGTCGTTCACGGTGCCTGCATCCCCCTCGCGCGCCTCTAGTCTTGGCCACTGGGGCCCGCTCAGCTTAGCCGAAATCAGTTAAGACCGTCACGCCGAGAAGGGGGCGCTATTGCTAGCATAAATCCCTTCCAAGCTTAGGCAGACAATACGTGCGCACCAGGATCATCGAGTTGAGCGCGGCTGAATCTGCAACCTCTCCGGTACTGCTTTTTGTTTGAGTTAAAGCATGTCGTCAAGTCCCTCTATCATCCAGGCGGTAGATTCGCGATCCAAACCACCAAGAACGTCGAGGTTACGATTGAGGAGCCAATCGCGAGAAAATTCCCAAGATTCTCTGTCTTCAAGGAGCCACGAAAGTACTTTGTCGGGGCGGTAATAAATCTTGTTCCCCCTCCCCCTCCTCATGGGCTCTGGTTCCGGTCCAGTTTTCCGAACCCTCCAATTAGCAAGAGATTGAAGGGAAACCCCGAGCACCTGGGCAAGCTCCCTGCTGCTTATTGGACGCCATGGGGGGGTGCGGCGGGTCACGAAGAAGTCTGCAATGGAGGCTTTGTCAAATTCGTGTTGCATTGTTACGGTGTTTCACTCTTAAAAATCTAGATCATTGTTGTTTCTTATGTAGTTGCTTAAGGGCTGAGGGCGGAGGGTTTCCCCTACCCCCCCCCTGCTGAGTGCAACGTGAAACAGTGAGACGGAAACAGCTCCGCCCTGCTTTGACAGTCAGCGCGGCTGCAGTTGCACCAAGTGACTGCGGACTTCGTCCGGGGCAGCTGCCTTCCAGCGATCTACATTGGTCCATGCCCAAAAACGCATGACCCTGTCGCCCACCCTGATGGGTTCGAGCCTCTCAGCGCCCAACGCCTTAAGCGCAGATTTAACCTCGTTCAGCGTCGGCATCTTACCCAAGCGCTTTTGAAGTTCACTTCTGACATCGTTCAAACTGACAATGTCACGCCAGAAGACGGGAGCGTTCTCTTCGATCAGTGCTTCCACTTCTTGGGTCACCTGCGACCGCGAGGAGCCAATGATTTCAGCTTTAGCCTGAGTGAGCGGAGGCGCTTTGTTCGGATTGAAGCCGGAAATGTTGCGACCAAGGAGATAATTAAGGAACGCTCCGGCTTCCTGCTCGATGGAAAGTGCCAATGCCTCATAATACTCCCTCCCCTGCGGCTCCATAGTGGAATCGCAGATAAGGAAGCGCCGGTCTCCAACCTCAAGCGTGATGGGGATCTCGTGGTTTGATGTTCCCATAATGAAATCAGGTGTCCTGGCTTCGAAAACCGGAATGTTCTTCTCCTCCACGCTCATGGTCCGTGCGGTAATCAAAGTCTTGATGGCGTTGTAGGTTTCGCGGCGCTCCAGTGTCCAAAGCTCTTCGCAGATGAGAAGCTGGACATTCGAGATATGAGC
Source organism: Agrobacterium sp. MA01 (assembly GCF_009650195.1). Taxonomy (NCBI): domain Bacteria; kingdom Pseudomonadati; phylum Pseudomonadota; class Alphaproteobacteria; order Hyphomicrobiales; family Rhizobiaceae; genus Agrobacterium; species Agrobacterium sp. MA01. The sequence continues at coordinate 75,313 of NZ_CP045854.1, read as the reverse complement.
GTTGAACCGCGTGCCCAGGCTGCTGCTCTCGATCGTCCGGCAATTGTGATTGCCGAAGAGCTTTTTTACCAACTCGAACAACAGGCTTTTTCCCGTCCCCTGCCTTCCGGTCAGCACGAATGCGTGGGCTACCTTCTCACCAGGCCGCTGCACCATGAAGGCGAGCACATCAAGGAGATGATTCCGCACTTCATCGTCAGGCAGCATTTTCATCAGATGAAGATGAATCGCCTCGCATTCACCCTCTTCCGGCTTCAGCCCAGACGGCTTCCAAAGATTTACAGCTTCCTGCCCATTCTCCAGCGTCTGGAAAAGATCGGCAGATCCAGGCAGATAAGCGGCAACCTGGACTTTGCGGGTAAGTTCGTCCTTCGCAAGCTTCGTGTGCGGCGTCACATCCTTCGTAATGTGACTGTAGCGATCATTAAAGGCACGAGTGGATGAGAAAGCACCCGTGTTAAGATCGAGATACCTACCTGTCTCCGTCTCGAGAACATGTCGGCTCATGAGATGCACGATTTCTGCCGGCCTGTAACCCAGCCGGATTGGAGAACTGATTTTTCCGGCGAAGACGCATTTCCCACATCCGTCATAAGCAAGGCCATCACGAATGTTTTCACAAGTCCGCGGCTTTGCATCTGCGACTGCATGCTTGAGCTTTGCTGCAGCTTCCTGTTCATCGTAGCGCCCATCAAGAGCCGAAATGTCTTGGTAGATCTCCGCGCCGTTGCCGCAGTATCCGACAATGCCCGCAAAGCCATACCAAGTTGGTTCGTCCATCCGCGAGTCTTCGGCACAGCTCCTCACCCAAGAGCATCCAGCACGAATAGCTTCGAAGTCAGCCAAGTTGGCGTCATTCAAATGGTCGGTTTTTTTCGATTTGGCTTTGGTCCTCACTGAAGGTTCGGGCGGCAACGCGCTGGCCATCCATGCTTCAATCTGCTGAGGTGTATAGATCGAAATCGCTTCCATCACATCACCTCCACCTTCTTCGGCGGCTTTGTTTTATGGTTTTTGGTGCCTGGGTAGCGAAGTACCCGAGCGAGATCACCAGTGTTGTCAAAGTCCCATCCCCTGCGAGCCTTTGCCAACTTGATGATGGTCTTCTGGAATGATGAAAGCGTCATTTTTGCCTTTGCACGACGGTCTTGGTCGCGAAGATCCAAGGGTTCGTGGAAGAGCCAGTAAGCATGAACACCGTTACCGGAATGGACCATGACGGAGGGCAGCGGAATGCCCACTTCGGCCATGAAATCACGCAATTCGTCCATGCTCTTCGGCAACGCTGTTTTCGCATGTGCGCTCTGATCACTGAACAGGTCAAAGTCAGCATGGACACAAGGAAGATACGAGACATCATTGGCGGAACCCCGCCCATGAGCCGCTGGCCGCTCCAGCAACGCCACGGTGAAGTAGACATCATCTTGGGCAGCAATGGCCTTCATATAGGCGTCCGCCTCTTCGAATTCGGTGGAGCGGAAAAAGCGGATAGCATTCCGCTTGGTCCAAGTAGAGAGATACCCCTCTGGCGGGTTAGGCCACAGGCACTTCAGAAAATTCGACATTTCATATCCTCGGTTAACACCGGCACGGCGCCGGCAAGAGAGGACATAAAGTGCGACGAACTGACATTGGAGGTCGAAACGTTCGGAGTACATGGTACTCCCGACGATCAACTTATATGGGTACTTTAGGCGCACTTAAACTTTGGGGCTTTTGTCGTTTTAATCCTACAGCTTCGCTGCGATTTTCCTTGGATCAAGGTGCGTATAACGCAGCAGCATTTTAGGGTCTCGATGCCCTGAAATCAGGGCTACCTCCGGAAGCGTGAGGCCAGCCTCAAAGAACCTAGACACAGCCTCGTGGCGTATGTCGTGAAACCTGAGATCGTTGAGTCCAGCCTTCGTCCTTAGCCTCTGCCAAGACAACCTCACGGCATTTGCAGAGATAGGGAAGACAAGCTCTTCTGTCTCGCTCGCAGTGACGCTAAGGTCGGCCAATACCTTCAATGCCCGCCGTGAAAGCGGAATTGTACGAGGATGACCGTTCTTGGTCACAGGGATGGTTAGCAAAGCCTGCTTTTGGTCAACGTGCTGCCACTCAACTCGAAGAATTTCGCCTCTGCGCATACCCGTAGCCAGGGCAAACAAGATCACGTGACGCAGCAGTGGATTCCGAAAGGTTTGCAGACCTTTGGCAATGGCACGAAGATCGGAGAAATGAACCCGTCTTGTTCTCGCTTTAGCTGGCGGCGGCTTCCGCACATCGTCTACGGGGTTAGCGGCAATCTTCAAACCCCACTCCCGTCGAGCCACGTCCAGCACCTGACGCAACAAGACGAGGTCTTGTCGTGTTGTCTCACCCGAGACGCTTTCCAGACGCTCATCGCGATAAGATGCCACCTGAGCTGGCATAAGCTTCGCTGCCTGGGTATTCGCAATCGAATGCCGTAGGATCTTGTCGATGCGATAGCGCTCTACGGATGCTGATTTCTTATGGGGGGTTATCTTGTCTCTGTAGGTGACAAGTAGATCCCCCAACGTCCGTGAATCGGAGGCCTGTCGAGCAGGCAGTGCTTCACTTTGGTCGAGACGCCTCTCGACATCTCTAGCCCAGGCCTCCGCATCTTTGCGATTGATAAAGCTCTTGGAGACCGGGGAATGCCCCTGCCGTCTCACCTGCACTTGCCACTTGCCGTTCCGCTTACGCAGAGTAGCCATTTATGCCTCACTGTGACCACAGCGTGACAAGGAAGCTAGGCGCTAGCCGATACCGATTCTAAATCATTGGAAAGAATGGCGCACCCGAAGAGATTCGAACTCCTGACCCCCAGATTCGTAGTCTGGTGCTCTATCCAGCTGAGCTACGGGTGCTTGCCAAGGCCGACTGTGCGTCGGCGTGTGGCGATCCTCTAAAGCGGGACGATCAGGATTGCAAGCGCCCTTTTCGAAAAAAGAGTCATTTTCCTGTCACGTGCCTCGCCGGACGGCCTCAGGCGCGGGCGCGCCAGTCGTCGAGAGCCACTGGCCTGTCGGGGATTTCGACACGGAACATGGTGCCGGGACCCGGCTTTTCCACAAGGGCGATTGTTCCACCATGGGCGATCACCAGCTCGCGGGCAATCGCCAGGCCAAGGCCCGTGCCGCCGGAACGCGCCGAACCACGGAAGGCAGTGAAGAGGTTCTCCCGCGCCTTGCGCGGCATGCCGGGGCCCGTGTCGTCGATGACGATGGCCACGACCGATCCGGTTCGCTGGGCGGATACGGTGATGCGTCGGACATGCTCGGGATCATCAGGCGTGAAGGTGGCCAGCGCCTGAATGGCGTTGCGGCAGATGTTGTGAATGACGCGGAAGAGTTGCTCGCTATCGGCATCGACCTCGATGTCGACGCCGACGTTGTCGATGAATTCGATACCCGCCTCGTGGCTCAGATGCAGGAGATCCCGAACCTCCTGACAGACTTCAGACAAAAGGAAGCGGCGACGGCGCGGCTCGGCTTCCGAGGTCTGGCCATAGGAGAGAACCTCGCTGGTATAGCCGACGGCGCGATCGATGGTGCGCAAGAGCTTGGGGGCGAAGCTTTTCACCAGGGGATCGTCGACATCGACCAGACGGTCGGACATCAGCTGGGCCGAGGCCAGGATGTTGCGCATGTCGTGATTGATCTTGGAGACGGCGAGACCGAGGTCGGCGAGCGTCTTCTGCTGCCGCAGCGTCTTCTGCAATTGGTCCTGCATCCGTGAAAGATGACGCCCAGCAACCGCGATCTCGTCATTTCCGACGGTCGGCGGCAACACGCGCGTGGGATCTTCGGGATTTTCCGCGAACACCTGCATGCTTCGGGCCAGACGTCGCACCGGCATGATCATCACGCGATTGATCGCCAGGAACATCAGGACGGCAGCGATAACGGAAATAATCAAGGAGATGAAGAGGATGTTGCGGGCATAGCCGAGCATGGCCTTGCGCAGCGGCGCTTCGTCCATGACGATCTCGACGGTCACGTCACTGCCTTCCGCGATGGGCCCATAGACGCGCAACAGGCGGTCGCCGCCGAAGATCAGCGTGTAGAAGGCGTCGCGGATCGATCCGAGCTCCGAGTAATCCGAGAGGTCGAAGGCGGCATCCACTTCGCTCGGCATCTCGGTCACGGCAAGCAGGCGCGAGGTGCCGTCCTTGCGAAGCACGATGGCCTTCGTTCCCGTGGTCGTCAGCGTATCTTCCTGAACACCACGGGGCAGCTCCAGCGGCTGGAGTCCATCGATCACCACTCCAGCAGCAGCCGCTGTGTTCAGCCGATCCTGCAGCCAGCGCTGGCGCATCGTGGCAACGGACGGTGCAAAGATCAGGATCTCAGCCAGCATTACGAAGGCGATTGTCAGCCACAGGAGCTTGCCGGATAGTCCCCTGATGCGGGACGGCATGGCATACCCCCCGGAGAGGTCGGCCTGCAGATGATTGTCCTGCCGGTCGAGCATCGGCCCTCATTCCTTATCGTTCCGGCCTGCCCAAATATGGCGCCGTCCGGCACGACTTCACGTCAGTGTGAAGCTGTCTTCTCATGCGTATCACGCGCAAGCCGCGAAGGAACATGAAAGTTTGGTCATGTTCTTTGCGTGGTCACCAGTATAAACGATGGAGCCGGCGTGGCGGATGTGTGGCGAGACGCGGTTTTTTCGCCTTTATTCGCAAGATAGAGGCTAAAAAGCCGCGTGATTGACTCCTGTGCGCCCTGACACTATAAGCCGCGCACGTTCGGATACAGGCGCCCGGCGGCGCTCACCCGTGCGACGAACCAAAACGCTGTTGCAATTTGCACATCCAAGAAGGGCCGCACACCGCGGTATTAAATAAATGTCGAAGCGTACTTTCCAACCTTCCAAGCTTGTTCGCAAGCGCCGCCACGGTTTCCGTGCGCGTATGGCCACCAAGGGCGGCCGTCAGGTCCTCAACGCACGCCGCGCTCGCGGTCGCGCGAAGCTCTCGGCCTAAGGCCGGATGAGCCCGACGAGACTGACGGGCCCATGACGTCCACGGACTCCAAGACATCTGTTGGCCGGCTCAAGAGCCGGCCTCAGTTTCTCGCCGTCAGGCACGGCGAAGCGCGCAAGGGTCGCACCTTCCTTCTGGAGGTTCTCGACCGCAAGGATGACGCGCCGCCCCGCGTGGGCTTCACAGTCACCAAGAAACACGGCAATGCAGTGGAACGTAACCGCATGCGGCGCAGGCTGAAAGAAGCCGTGCGACTGAATGCGGCGTTTGCAATGCAGCCGGGACACGACTATGTCATTGTCGCCCGGCGCGAGGTACTCGATGTACCTTTCGATCAATTGTCCCGGCAATTGATCCTGCGCATCGAAAACCGCCAGACGAATAACTCCCGGTCGAACAAGACCGCTCCCAGGAAAGAGTGATGCAGAACAACCGCAACTATTTCATCGCGATTGCCTTATCGGTGGTGATCGTCCTCGCCTGGCAGTTCTTCTATATGAACCCGCGTATCGAGGCCCAGCGTCAGGCTCAGGAGGCGCAGATCGCCCAGCAGCAGGCGCAGGCCGAGCAGCAGGCGACGAGCCCTGCAGCCACGGTTGACGGTAGCTTGCCAGCGGGTGCGGCCGCCAATCCGGAAGCAAGCCGCGATGCCGCCGTCGCCCGGACGGCCCGCGTCGAGATCGACACCCAGGATCTCGTCGGCTCCATCAATCTCACCGGTGCCCGCTTCGACGATCTGAAGCTGCGACAGTACCGCGAGACCGTCGATCCGACGAGCCCGATCGTTACCCTGTTCAATCCTGCCGAAACACGGGACGGCTATTTTGCCGAACTCGGCTTTATCGCCGGCGAAAATGCCGGTTCCGTTCCGGGCCCCAACACCGTCTGGACGGCACCCGAAGGCGCAAAGCTGACCGAGGCGACACCTCTTACGCTGACCTTCACCAACGAAGCCGGCCTCACCTTTACCCGCACGATCGCCGTCGACGAACATTACATGTTCACCATCGAAGACCAGATCGTGAACAATGGCGCTGCGTCCGCAAGCCTTGCGCCCTATGGCCGCGTGACCCGCTACAACAAGCCGTCCACGCCTTCGATCTTCGTTCTGCATGAAGGTTTCCTCGGCGTCGTCGGCACCGAGGGCAGCCTGGCGGAATACGACTATACGGATGTAGAGGAAGACGCCGTTGCCAATGCCAAGGCCACCGGTGGCTGGCTCGGCATCACGGACAAGTACTGGGCGACGTCGCTCATTCCGCAGCAGACCCTGCCTTACGAATCGCGCTTCTCCTACTTCACCGACGGTCAGGCCCGCTTCCAGGCCGATTACAAGAACGATGCCGTCAGCATTCCGGCCGGCCAGAGCACCTCGGTCAAGACCCTCTTGTTTGCCGGTGCCAAGCAGGTTCCGGTCATCGATAGCTACCAGGAAAGCCTTGGTATTCCGAAGTTTGATCTGATGATCGACTGGGGCTGGTTCTACTTCATCACCAAGCCAATGTTCCACCTGATGGACTACTTCTTCCATCTCGTCGGTAATTTCGGCGTGGCCATCCTGCTCACCACCATCGTCGTCAAGCTGTTGTTCTTCCCGCTCGCCAACAAGCAGTACGCCTCCATGGCCAACATGAAGCGTGTGCAGCCGAAGCTCGAAGAACTGAAGACCAAGTATGCCGACGACCGCATGGGCCTGCAGCAGGCGATGATGGCGCTCTACAAGGAAGAGAAGATCAATCCGGTTGCCGGTTGCTGGCCGGTACTCCTGCAGATCCCGGTCTTCTTCGCGCTCTACAAGGTCATCTACGTCACCATCGAAATGCGCCACGCGCCGTTCTTCGGCTGGATCCAGGATCTCTCCGCTCCCGATCCGACGAGCTTGTTCAACCTGTTCGGTCTGCTGCCCTTCACGCCACCGCTCTTCCTGATGATCGGCGTCTGGCCACTCATCATGGGCGTCACCATGTGGGTCCAGATGCGCATGAACCCGACGCCGCCGGATCCGACGCAAGCGATGCTGTTCAACTGGATGCCCGTTGTCTTCACCTTCATGCTCGGCACGTTCCCCGCCGGCCTGGTGATCTACTGGGCATGGAACAACACGCTGTCGATCCTGCAGCAGGCCTTGATCATGAAGCGTCACGGCGTGGAGATCGAGCTGTTCAAGAACATCGCCAACATGTTCCGGCGGAAACCGGCCCAGACCAAGTGACGATCAAAAGCCCCGGCCATGCCGGGGCTTTTTCTATGGTGATCGAGATTTAATCCCATGTCCGACTCCTCCGCCACACAACGTTCCTGGCTCGGCATTGCTCTCGTTGCCGGCTCGGCGGTCGCGTGGAGCTATGGCGGAGCGATCCAGCGTTTCATCGGCGTGGAGGATGGCTGGACGATCGTGTTCTGGCGCTGCCTGTTCGCTGGCCTTTTTCTCCTTGCCTTCATGCTGATCCGTGATCGGATCGATGGCACGATACGCCTGTTCCGCGCCATGGGCTGGCCGGGCTTCTGCATCGCCGTCGGTTTTGCCCTTGTCTCGACCTTCTTCGTGCTTGCCGTCACCATGACACCGGTGGCCAATGTCGTGCTGTTCATGGCATCCATCCCGCTGTTTGCAGCCCTTCTCGCGCGCGTCGTACTGGGGGAACCGATCACGCCGGTCACCTGGGGCGCCATCGCAGCCGTCATCCTCGGTGTGGGCATCATGGTCTCGGCCTCGATCGGTGACGGCGGCTCGATCCTCGGGCTGACCCTGGCCGCCGCCATTCCGGCGATCTTCGCCTGCATGACGGTGCTGACCCGCCGCTATCCCGGCATCCGCATGACGCCGGCTGCCTGTGGCGGATCCTTCATCGCATCCGCGATTGCCGCCACCCAAGCCGGTGCCTTTGCCGTTGGCTTCCAGGATCTCACTTTGCTCTTCTGCTTCGGCGCCCTCAATCTCGGGCTCGGCATGGCGCTTTACGTCACCGGTGCCCGGATGATCCCCTCGGCACTCGCGGCGTTGCTCGGTACCGCCGAGATGATCCTTGCGCCGGTCTGGATGGTGATCCTGCACGACGAGATCCCGTCGGGGCGCACGATCATCGGCGGCGCGCTCGTCATGGCCGCCCTATTCACCTATCTCATAAGCCACGCGCGGCAGGCGTTGCGGCCCGTTCCGACCTCTGCTGCTTGACTTTCCGGGCCAAAACCCGGATCTGTCCCGCTTACGAAAGGCCATCCCATGACCGAGACACACGACAAACCCGACCAGCCGCTTTTCGGCCGCCCCTGGATCTTCATCCGCGGCGTGCCGTCGATGGAATTCCTGCCGCCGGAAGGCCCGCTCGAAGTGGCCTTTGCCGGGCGCTCGAATGTCGGCAAGTCGTCGCTGATCAATGCGCTCGTCGGCCAGAAGGGTCTGGCACGCACGTCGAACACGCCCGGTCGCACGCAGGAGCTCAACTACTTCGTGCCCGACGGCTATTCCGGCGGCGCCGGAGACCTGCCGCCGATGGCGCTCGTCGACATGCCCGGCTACGGCTATGCCCAGGCGCCGAAGGAACACGTCGATGCCTGGACGAAGCTGGTATTTGATTATCTTCGGGGTCGCGCGACGCTGAAGCGCGTCTATGTGCTGATCGACAGCCGCCATGGCCTCAAGAAGAACGACGAGGAAGTGCTTGGCCTGCTCGACAAGGCGGCCGTCTCCTACCAGATCGTTCTCACCAAGACCGACAAGATCAAGGCTCCCGCCGTGCCGAAGCTGATCGCGGAAACGCAGGAAAAGATCAAGAAGCGGCCTGCCGCCTTCCCGGGCGTTCTCTCGACATCATCTGAAAAAGGTGATGGCCTCGACCAATTGCGCGGGGCAATCAGCGAGGCCATCGGTCGGAGCCTTTGACGCTCTGGCTCCGATCAGGTCGACCCTATCAGGCGGAGATCGGGCCGAACCGTAGTTCCTTACATCTTCGGCAGGATCACCGTGTCGACGACATGGATGACGCCGTTCGACTGCTTGACGTCGGCGATCGTGACGGTTGAGACGCCACCATTCTCGTCGGTCAGCGTGACCTTGCCGTCTGCTGCCTTGCCCTTCAGCACGCAGCCGCCGACGGTTGCGACATCGGCTTCACCGCCATTGTCGGAGATCATCTTGACGAGGGCTTCGGACATCACGTCAGCTGCCACCACGTGGCAGGTCAGAACCTTGGTGAGCTGTTCCTTGTTCTCCGGCTTCAGCAGCGTGTCGACAGTGCCGGCCGGCAGTTTGGCGAAGGCATCATTGGTCGGTGCGAAGACGGTGAACGGACCGGCGCCCGACAGGGTTTCAACGAGACCGGCTGCCTGGACGGCGGCAACGAGCGTCGTGTGATCCTTCGAATTGACGGCGTTTTCGACGATGTTCTTGGTCTCGAGCATTTCACCACCGCCGACCATCGGATTGGCGGCATAGGCTGCGGCAGCGCCTGCCAGGATGGCTGCGGAGAATGCGAGCGGGCGAAGAGCGGTCTTGAACATTACGGTTTCCTCTTATCCTTGGTGTTCACGATCGTGTCCCTGCGGTTCGGGCGGGACATCGGGGGCGTTCCTCAGCGGGAACACCACCAAGGACGGCGCGTTGTTCAAAGAAGTTTCAGGCGGCCCGGCAAAATCGACCGCCTGAAAATAATCCATTGAATTCATGAGGGAATTTCTTCTTCAGGGACGAACTTCGCCGAGCGCCACGACAGGCCCGGTGGCTTTTCCAGTTGGCGATCCACCGAAAGGCTCGAGGCTGACGGCCAGCACGACACCCTCCGTCAGGCGCGCACGCAGCGCCTCGGGAACAGCGAGTTCGCCTTGCCCGGTCTGCGGCAGCACGCCGAGCGATATCGGCGGCTGTTCACCCTCGACGAGCCAGAGTTCGAGCGACTTCTCATCTGAACCACCGCTTGCGACGGGCGTGACAGCAAGGCGGCCCGAGTTCCCGTCGTAGCGTGCATGCAGGGCAATCGCCTGGTTCTCGCCAGCAAGTTCGGCGGTCAGAGCGGCCTGCGGCTTTGGACGCATGCGTTCTGCATAATCGAGCCCGAACACCAGACCGAGTGCCGCAATGGAAGCAAAGCTCAGGCCGCGCCAGAGCACCAGCGAATTCCACAGGCTGCCCTTTACCGCCGCGACCGCGGCAGGAGACGCAAACAGCCGATCCTCGATCTTCGAAAACAGCTGATCCGGCGGTGACGCCTCGGCGTAATCGTCGTTGAACTGGGTGAGGTTCTCTTCCCAGCGCTTGACCATGGCGGCGAACTGCCGGTCGTGGCGCAGGCGCGCGTCCACCTTCTGACGCTCAGTTCCGCTCAGGACTCCGAGGACATATTCGCCCGCAAGAACTTCGTCCCGCGACCGGTCTCCCTTGCTTTGGTCAGGCGTGCTCATCCATGCACTCTCTCAGTTTCAAAAGGCTGCGCCGCAGCCAGGTACGCATCGTGTTCAAGGGAACGGCGAAATGGTCGGCCAGTTCCTGATAGGACAGTCCTTCCACATAGGCCTGGCGAACGGCGAGCGCCCGATCAGGATCCAATGCCTCCAGGCATGTGTCAATGCGGCCACCCTCGGATCGGAGCATCGCATGCTGCTCTGGATCCGGCGCGAGATCCGCCAGATCGATCGCCGCCTCTATGTCTTCCCCCTGCGGTCGACGCGCCCGAAGACGATCAATGCAGTGGTAGCGGACGATGGCGCAGAGCCATGGATAGGCATTGTCGCCGTCGCCCGTATAGCTGCCGGCCTTGTGCCAGATCTTGACGAACACGTCCTGGAGCGCCTCTTCGGCCTCTCCCCTGTCTTTGAGCATACGGATGCAGATAGCGAAAAGTTTCGCCGATATACGACCATAGAGCAAGGAGAAGGCGCTCCGGTCCCGCAGGGCTATCCGGGCCAGCAATCCGCCGATGTCGTCGCGTTCCATAGAGCCCCCTCACCCAGTGGCCTTGATATAGCACGACATCTTCGGTGGACAATGCGACGAGAAGAAGAAGCATGTCACGTGCCGCTTATATTGTGGCTCGATTATTCCCTACAGGCGACACATGCGCTAAAAGGCCGCCATCCAATGCGAGGTTTCCCATGACATCGACCGAAAGCGAAATGCAGGCCCGCCTTCTCGTCCAGGCCCTGCCCTTCATGCAGCGCTACGAGAACAAGACGATCGTCGTCAAATATGGCGGCCATGCCATGGGCAATCCCGAGCTCGGCAAGGCCTTTGCCGCCGATATCGCACTTCTGAAGCAGTCGGGCGTCAACCCGATCGTCGTGCATGGCGGCGGCCCGCAGATCGGCGCGATGCTTGCCCGTATGGGCATCGAATCACGCTTCGAGAACGGCCTTCGCGTCACCGACCAGAAGACCGTCGAGATCGTCGAAATGGTGCTGGCCGGCTCGATCAACAAGGAAATCGTCGCCCTCATCAACCAGACGGGAGAATGGGCGATCGGGCTCTGCGGCAAGGACGGCAACATGGTCTTTGCCGAGAAGGCACAGAAGAAGGTGCGTGATCCCGACAGCAATATCGAGCGCGTGCTCGATCTCGGCTTCGTCGGTGATGTCGTCGAAGTCGACCGCACCCTGCTCGATCTTCTGGCCCGCTCAGAGATGATCCCGGTCATCGCGCCTGTTGCTCCCGGCCGCGACGGCGCGACCTACAACATCAACGCCGATACCTTTGCCGGTGCGATTGCCGGTGCCCTCAATGCCTCGCGCCTGCTCTTCCTCACCGACGTACCCGGCGTGCTCGACAGGCAAGGCAATCTGATCAAGGAATTGTCGGTCGCTGAAGCCCATGCGCTGATCAAGGACGGCACGATTTCCGGCGGCATGATCCCGAAGGTCGAGACCTGCATCGAGGCCATCCAGGCCGGCGTGCAGGGCGTCGTCATCCTGAACGGCAAGACCGCCCATTCGGTCCTGCTCGAGCTCTTCACCGAGACGGGTGCGGGCACGCTGCTCGTTCCCTGACCCGGATCTCAACGCTGCCGGTCACTCGATCGGCAGCGGACGCTCCAGCTTCTCGCTTCCCGGCGTCACTGTGCGCATCGAGGCAACCGCGATCAGCACGATCGCATAGGCGACGAAGTTGTAGATCAGGCCGAGGCTCAGGCCTTCGGCATAAACCTGCTGTCCAGACATCCCCGCGGCAGCATTCCTCGCCAGATCCGAGAAGAAGATCTCGCTGACGATCGCGATCCCCAATGCGCTTCCCACCTGCTGGATCGCCTGAAGCGCCCCCGATCCGCCACCGGCATCCTGCGGCGGCACCCCGGCCAGCACGAGTTGGAACATCGGCGCAATCGCAATGCCCATGCCAAGGCCGCTGAGCAGGAACCAGGGCAGGAGCGCCATGCGGTCAATGCTGTCCCCTACAGTCTGGATCTCGCTCCGCAACAGCCCCATGCCGATCACCACCATGACGACACCGACGACCACACGGATGCGCGGCGCAATACTGCTAAGGCGGCCTGAAATCAACGAAGCGATGAAGATGCCAACGGAGAAGGGCACGGTGGTCATGCCTGACTGAAGCGGGGTGAGGCCATAACCCTGTTGCAGGAACATCGCGAAGATCAGGAAGAAGCCGGGCAGCGTCGAGAAGAAGGTCGCAGTCATCAGCGAGCCGATGACATAGTTGCGGTTTTTCATCAGCGCCACGGGTAAAAGTTCCGGTGCCTTGATGCGGTGCTGGCGACGCTCCCAGAAACCGAAAGCCACGCCAAAGGGAATGGCCATCGCGACCATCACGAAGCACCAAAGGGGCCAGCCGAAACCGCGTCCCTCGATCAGCGGGAAGATGATGCAAAAGATCGTCAGGGCAGCCAGAATGATGCCGACGAAATCGTTCTTCAGGCCGGGCTTGGGCGGAAGTGCCGGGATCAGACGCCAGCCTAGCAGGATCGTCATGATCCCGACCGGAATATTGATGAGAAAGATCGGCCGCCAGCCAAGCCCGAGTACATCGAGACTGATCAGCCAACCGCCGAGGATGGGCCCGGACACCGAAGCGAGGCCGGCGCTGAGGCCGAACAAGGAGAAGGCCGCAGCCCGCTCTTTCGGCGGGAACATCATCTGGGCAATCGCCAACACCTGAGGCGTCATCACCGCAGCCCCCGCGCCCTGCAGCAAGCGTGCGAAGACCAGCCAGCCGATGTCAGGCGCCAGGCCGCACAGCAGCGAGGCGATAGTGAAGGCCGCCACACCGACGAGAAAAACCTGCTTCTTACCCCGGACATCGCCGAGCCGGCCAAACGGCAAAAGCCCGAGCGCGAAGACGAGCACATAGCCGGCCACCACCCATTGGATCTGGCTCGAGGTCGCGCCAAGCTCCGACTGAAGGCTCGGCAGCGCGACATTGACGATGGTGACATCAAGCAGGTTCATGAAGTTCGCCAGCATCATGACCGCCAGAGCCGTCCAGCGCTTGGGGTATGGATGCGACGCGTCGGCGCTGATCGTTGGTGACGCGGGTGTCTTGGTGTGCACTTTTGTCTCCCCGCCCTCGGCGCGCTTGTGCCGTACGGTGTATCGCGCAGCGGGATGGGTCGCAACGGGGCAAAGGGTGTCCACTATGCCGAGGTGGGCGTGGGGTCCCATCTCCCCCTTGGTGGGGAAAGCGATTTCGATGAATTAGGCCAGTGCAAATGGCCTAAACATCAGAAATCGCAAGTGAGCGGGTCCGTGATGTCGTGGCAACGGAACCGATCCCCTCACCAACAAAATCTGAGGTTTAGCCCTGATCGGGCTAGGCCCTCGATTTTGCAACCTCTCCCACAAGGGGGAGAGGGGTATCGCCCCCTCACACCAGCACCAGCAACAAAACCCCGAACACAATCAGCACGCATCCCGCAATCTCCAGCCTGTTGATCCTCTCCTTGAAGAACAGCACCGACGACGCAAAGGTGAACAGCATCTCGACCTGGGCGAGCGCCTTGACCACCGCCACCTGCTGCAGCGTCATAGCCGTGAACCAGCCGAAGGAGGCCGTGGCGCCAACGAAACCGACGAGGGCGCTGACCTTCCAGGCAGCGCGGACGCGGGTCAGCTCTGTCCGATCACGCCAAGCCATCCAAAGAAACATCGACAGGGTTTGGATCGTGATGACGACGCAAAGCGTGTAGCCGGCCTGCACCATGGCATCCGGCGCGGGCAGGCTCGGGGCCAGTGACAGTGAGGCGGTGCGGTAGGCGATCGCGGAGACGCCGAAGAAGAAACCGGAGGCGAGGCCGATGAGTGCCGTACGGCTTCCAACCGAGGTGACGAGGCTCATGGGCGTGAAGGCCGTACGCGCCACGGAAATCAGCATGACACCAAGAATCGAGACGAGGATTGCGGCGGCCGTGCCCAAGCCGATCGTCTCTCCGAACAGAAGAAGCGCCAGCAAAGCCGCTTGCGCGGGTTCGGTGCGCGAATAGGCGGTACCGACGGCGAAGTTTCGGAACGAAAAGAGGTGCACGAGCAGGAAGGTGGCGGTGATCTGCGCGAGCGCCCCGATGACCGCCCAGATCGCAAAGGTCAGCCCCGGCACCGGCAGCGGACGGTCGAGGCCAAGATGCAGGATGGCGAGATAGAGGAAGGCGAAGGGCAGGCCGAAGCCAAAGCGGACGAAGGTGGCACCTGTTGTGCCCATCCGGCCTTTAAGGTGTTTTTGCAGCGTCGAGCGCAGGTTTTGCAGGAAGGCGCTGCAAACCGTGATGAGGGCCCAAAGTTCCATGGGAGAGCGTCCAGAAGAGCCGCAGCGCAGGGATGTCGGCTTGCGGTAGGAAATCGGAAAGGGGGGAGGTCTTGCCTGAGCTTACGCCTCAGGTCCTGCGGCTCACGCCTGACGCTGGCGAATCGTACCGGCGCTGACCGGATGAAAACGCGCGGGCAGGCGCTTGCGGTCCTGCAGGACCACGACCCGCTCCATTGCAGAAATCGCCATCTTCTTTCCCATCTTTTCCAGATAGCACTTCCCGAAGCGGCGACCAATGCTAATTAGAGGCAACGCGCCTGATGTCGTCAGGCCTTTCGCACTGCCCAAGAGGACCTGATGAACACGCCAGCCAAGATCCCCTCGCCCGCCGATTTTTCCCATGTGCGCGACTGGGTCTTCGACCTCGACAACACGCTCTATCCGCATCACATCAACCTCTTCGCGCAGATCGATACGAACATGACCGCCTTCGTGTCCGAGCTTTTGCAGCTGGAGCCGGCCGAGGCGAAGCTTCTGCAGAAGCGCTACTACCACGAACACGGGACGACGCTTGCCGGGCTGATGCTGCATCACAAGGTCGATCCGAACGCGTTTCTCGAGAGGGCGCATGCGATCGACTATTCGGCGCTTCTCCCCGACGAGGTCCTGGGGTCTGCGATCAAGCGGCTGCCGGGCCGCAAATTCATCTTCACCAACGGCACGGTTGCGCATGCGGAAGCGGCGGCCCGGGCACTCGGCATCCTCGACCATTTCGACGACATCTTCGACATTGTCGCTGCCGATTACGTACCGAAGCCGGCAGGCGCGACCTACGACAAGTTTGCGAGCCTCAACCGCATCGACACGAAACATGCCGCGATGTTCGAAGACCTGCCGCGCAATCTGATGGTGCCAAAGGCACTCGGCATGAAGACGGTGCTGCTCGTGCCCCGTAATCTCGACACCGCGATCCTTGAGACCTGGGAGCGGGTCGAGCATATCGATGCCGATATCGTCGACTACCTCACTGACGATCTCACCAGCTTCCTGCAGCGGCTGCTCTCCGATGCAGCGTGAGCACAAGCTTACGAAAGTTTCATGCAGCTTACCGAGAGTTAAGTAGGGCCTGAGCCTTGCCGCCGTTACGGTTATCCCATCGAAGCAGACACTTGAAAGGATATCCCAATGAACGGCAAGACCCTGACGCTGGCCGCCGTGGCAGCCTCCCTGCTCATCGGCACGACCGCCGGCGGCGCCTTTGCGCAGGACCGCGGCGAGCGCCGTGGCGGTCCGGAAGTGATGTTCGTGCAGATGCTGCAGCAGCACGACACCAACAAGGACGGCAAGATCAGCAAGGAAGAAGCGACGGCTGCGGGCAACGCAATGTTCACCGCCATCGATGCCGACAAGGACGGCGTGCTCATCCCTGGCGAGATGCGCCAGCATCGGGAAGCGATGCGCGAAGAGCACAAGGCGGCCCGGGAAGCCATGCGGGCCGAGCGCCAGGCGGAACGCGAAGCCGCCAAGGCCGATGCGTCCACCCCACCCCAGGGTGGCGCACCGCAGGAGCAAGCCATGAACGGCGACGGTCCCGGTCGGGATGGCCGAGGCCATGACGGCAAAGGACATGAAGGCAAGCGCCATGGCTGGCACAACGAGCGCGCCGATCGCGGCGGGGATCGCGGTGGCCGAGACGGCATGCGCGGCGAGGGCCGGATGATGCGGGTGGCCGATACCGACGAGAACGGCCAGATCAGCCAGGCGGAAGCGACCGCCATGGCCGACCGGATGTTCACCCGGATGGACCGTAACAATGACGGCGTCATCAGCGCCGAAGATATGCCGAAGCGGCCGGTCATGATGCGCTGATTGCGCGATCACATCACCAAATCAACTGACGGCGGCCCCTCATGGGGCCGCTTCGTCGTTCAGATCATAGAAATCAGCGATGATCTTCCAGGCCTCTTCGGCCGTTTCGGCGAACTGGAAAAGCTCTAGATCGTCAGGGGCGATCGTGCCGAAGGCGGCGAGCGCCTCGAAGTTGATGATGTCCTCCCAGAAGGCGCGGGAGAAAAGGATCAGCGGGATCGGCGCCATACGCTTGGTCTGAATGAGCGTGATCGTCTCGAAAAATTCGTCCAGCGTGCCGAAGCCGCCTGGAAAGATGGTGATCGCCTTGGCACGCATCAGGAAATGCATCTTGCGGATGGCGAAATAGTGGAAGTTGAAGCTGAGCTCTGGCGTGACATAGGGGTTGGGCGCCTGTTCGTGCGGCAGGACGATGTTGAGGCCGATCGAGGGGGCGCCCACCTCCTGAGCCCCGCGATTGCCAGCTTCCATGACACCGGGGCCCCCGCCGGTCACGACCACATATTCCTGGTAGTCGCTGTGTTGTGCATGCTCAGAGCAGAGCTGAGCAAACTTGCGGGCTTCCTCATAATAGATCGAAGCGTCTTCCAGGTTCTTCTTCTGGATATCGTTCTTCGCCGCCCAGGCAGCTTCGCCGGGCGCGGGGATGCGGGCGCCGCCGAACATGACGACCGTCGACTTGATGTTTCGTTCGGTGAGGATCATTTCCGTCTTCAGCAATTCGAGCTGTAGACGCACCGGCCGAAGTTCCTCGCGGCAGAGGAATTCATCGTCGACATAGGCAAGCGTATAGGACGAAGACGCCGATTGCGGCGTGCGCGGAATGACTTCAGCCGTCTGCTTGTCGGTCGAGCTATCCTTCAGCGGATCCCAGGATCCGTCCTTGCGTCTGTGCTTGCCATTCTTCCACCGTGCCATGCCTCTTCCTTTCCAAAGCGCAGAGCTCCCACGGCTGTTTTCTTCCAGCCCTTTATGCGCTAGAGCTTTGCGCGAATTTTCGATCAGATCCTGATCGGTTCCATCCCCACGGTAGACAACGAAGTTTAAGGAATTCAGATGAGCGCCTCCGATCTCGCCCAGCTCGAACACGTCATCGAAGCGGCATTCGACAACCGCGATACGGTTTCGACCACCACCACGGGCGAGATCCGCGACGCGGTCGAAACAGCGCTCAACCTCCTGGACAGCGGCCAGGTTCGTGTCGCAGCCCGTGGCGAAGACGGGACCTGGACCGTGCATCAGTGGCTGAAGAAGGCCGTGCTCCTCTCCTTCCGTCTGAACGACATGGAAGTCGTAAAGGGCGGTCCGGGTGCTTCCACCTGGTGGGACAAGGTGCCGTCGAAGTTCGAAGGCTGGGGCGAGAGCGAATTCCGCTCGGCCGGCTTCCGCGCCGTGCCGAACGCCGTCGTCCGCCGCTCGGCTTACGTGTCCAAGGGCGTCGTCCTGATGCCGTCCTTCGTCAATCTCGGCGCCTATGTCGGTGAAAACACCATGGTCGACACCTGGGCGACGGTCGGCTCCTGCGCCCAGATCGGCGCGAACGTGCATCTGTCCGGCGGCGTCGGCATCGGCGGCGTGCTTGAGCCGCTGCAGGCCGGCCCGACGATCATCGAGGACAATTGCTTCATCGGTGCCCGCTCGGAAGTCGTCGAAGGCTGCATCATCCGCGAAGGCTCGGTTCTCGGCATGGGCGTTTACATCGGCAAGTCGACCAAGATCGTCGACCGTGCCACCGGCGAAGTGATGTATGGCGAAGTGCCGCCCTATTCCGTCGTCGTTGCCGGCTCCATGCCGTCGGGCAATGCCGTCATGGCAAACGGCTTGGCCGCGCCGCATCTCTACTGCGCCGTCATCGTCAAGCGCGTCGACGAAAAGACCCGCTCGAAGACCGGCATCAACGAACTGCTCCGCGACTGATCCCTGATGGCGGAGCCGGGGCGTGAGACGACCGTCGGCTGGGCGCTCTTCCTATGGGACGGGCGCATCGGTCGGCGCATCTTCATCCTCGGCACCCTTTTCTGGATGATGACGAACGCGGCCGTGATCGCGTTCGTCACCGGGCAATCAGACGAGCAGGTCGCACCCGGCTTCCTCTCGCTCTTCCTCGCCTCTGCTTCGCTCTCCCTCCTGTCGTTGCTGATGCTCGGCACCAAGAGGCTGCACGATATCGGCATGCCGGGCGTGGTGGCGGCGCTCCTGATCATGCCTGCGTTCTCACTGATCATCTTCTTCGCGCTCTGTGTCTGGCCCTCGGTCGAGGATGACAACCGCTATGGACCGGGTCCTGATATGCGTTCGACCTGAGCGGGGCGCGTGGTGGGTGACAGGCTCCGGCGGATCGGCTAAGTCTGCCTTATCTTCTCAAGGCACCGACGGCCGGGCTGAACCGGCACTCGGTCAATCCCGTAAAAGTTTTCATGACCGCTACCAATCCCGTCGATATCCTCCAGGCCCTTATCCGCTGCCCGTCCGTCACGCCCGCCGAAGGCGGCGCGCTTGATGTGCTGGAAGGCCTCCTTTCGCCTCTCGGCTTCAAGGTCGATCGTATGGTCGCAAGCGACGAGGGCACGCCTGATATCGAGAACCTCTATGCCCGGGCCGGATCTGATGGACCGCATCTGATGTTTGCCGGCCATAGCGATGTCGTGCCCGTTGGTGCCGAGACCGACTGGAGCGCTGGCCCGTTCTCGGGCGACGTTCGTGACGGAATGCTCTATGGCCGTGGCGCTGTTGATATGAAGGGCGGGATCGCCTGCTTCATCGCGGCTTATGCGCGGCTGGTCGAAGCCGGCAAGCTGCCGAAGGGCTCGGTCTCGCTGCTGATCACCGGCGACGAGGAAGGACCCGCCGTCAACGGCACGGTGAAGTTGCTCGAATGGGCGGCGACGCGTGGCGAGCGCTGGGACGCCTGCCTGGTCGGTGAGCCGACCAATCCCGATGCACTCGGCGACATGATCAAGATCGGCCGGCGGGGCTCGGTTTCGGGCACCGTTACGGTGAAGGGCGTGCAGGGTCACGCGGCCTATCCGCATCTCGCCGACAATCCGGTGCGCGGGGCGCTGTCGCTGGCGAAAAGCCTGATGTACCCGGCCTTCGATCAGGGCACGGAAAACTTCCAACCGTCCAACCTCGAAGTGACCACCATCGATGTCGGCAATGCGGCAACGAATGTCATCCCGGCATCCGCTCGCTTCAAGTTCAACATCCGCTTCAACGATGTCTGGACCGCCGACAGCGTCAAGGCCGAGATCATTCGCCGGCTCGAAGCTGCGGCTGTGGATCCCGAGCTGCGCCCGGATCGCGCTGCGATCGGCTACGATATCGTCTGGTCGGAGCGTCCGAGCCATGTTTTCCTGACGCGCAACAACGCGCTGATCGCCTCGCTGTCGGGTGCAATCGAGACGGTAACGGGCAAGACGTCGAAGCTCTCGACCACCGGCGGCACATCGGATGCCCGGTTCATCAAGGATTATTGCCCGGTGGTCGAATTCGGCCTTGTCGGGCAGACCATGCACATGGTCGACGAAAGGGTTGCCGTTTCGGATCTGGAAACGCTCACCGTGATCTACCAGACCTTCATCGAACAGTGGTTCGCCCATGCCGACGCTTAGAGAGGTCGAGTTCTATCTCAGGGGCCTCTGGCTGCTGTTCAAGCAGGATCCGTCAGGCTTCTCCTATCTCGACCTGACCGACCGCGGCGCGATGCGCTCTTTCTGGGCCGTGCTCTGGGCGCTGCCCGCGATCCTGATCTCGTTTGCCTGGTGGCGGCTGCTCTATCTCCAGGGCCTGCCGGAGGGGACGGAGACAGGCGCCCTGTTCTTCTTCCGCCTGGCGCTGGTCGAGGCCTCCAACTGGCTGTTTCCGCTGATATTGCTTGGCATTCTCTGCTGGATGGTCGGGATCGGCGAGAAATACGCATCGATGGTCGTGGCGATCAACTGGCTTGCTCTGCCGGTCTCCTATTCCTACGGCCTTCTGGTCCTGTTGATGATGTTCCTGCCCGGCCTGGCAGGCCTCGTGGCGCTGTTGTGGTTTCTGCTGATGATCACCGTCATCGCGGCGCTCTTCCGCATCATACGCATGATCGTCGGCGACCAGTTGCTGATGGTCTCAACCATCGTTCTGATCCTGCTCGTGCCCGCCATGATCATTGCCGAGGTGCTGGAACGCTATCTCGGCGTCTATCCGGGTTGAGCCTTGAGCCTCAGCCGCTGAACGGCTCGTCGCCGGGATAGTCCACAGCCATGAAGAACAGTCCTTCCGGTGGCGCGACCGGCCCGCAGGCTGCCCGATCACGGGCTTCGAGTGCAGCGCGCACATCGGCCGGTGTCATCTTGCCCTCGCCCGCGAGCTTCAACGTGCCGGCAAAGGAGCGGATCTGATTGTGCAGGAAGCTCTGGGCCGTGGCGCGGATCTCGATGAGATTGTCGGAGCGCGTGACATCCAGGCGATCCAGCGTGCGGACTGGGCTCTTCGCCTGGCAATGGGCAGAGCGGAAGGTGGTGAAGTCGTGGTGACCGACAAGCTGCTGCGCCGCCGCATGCATCGCCTCGTGATCGAGCGGCTTCGGCACCCACCAGGCACGTTTGTCCTCCAGCGCGAGACGCGCCGGGCGGGTGATGATGCGGTAGAGATAATGCCGGCGGAGCGCCGAGAAGCGGGCGTCGAACTCATCAGGTACGGCCTGCACATCGATTACGGCGACCTGTTCCGACGCCATGGCAAGATGAGCGTTCAGCGCGTTGCGCAGCTTGTGCGGCTCCCAGGCGCGGGAAAGATCTGCATGGATGACCTGGCCCATGGCATGGACACCGGAATCGGTGCGGCCTGCGCCCCGGATCACGACAGTCTCGCTGGTCAAAGACAGGATCGCCTGTTCGAGGGCGGCCTGGATGGAGTGGCCGTTGTCCTGGCGCTGCCAGCCGACATAGGCCGAGCCATCATATTCGACGGTCATCCGGAAGCGGGGCATCAGGCGATCACCGTGCCCTTGGGGAGTGGGGTGCCACGCAGGAAGTCTTCGGCGTTCAGTGCCTTGCCGCCGGCCTTCTGGAGGCGGACGAGGCTGATTGCGCCCGTACCGCAAGCGATCGTCAGGTGCTCGTCAAGGGCCGTGCCGGCAGCCGCCAACACTTTATCCTTCTCGGCGAGATGCGAGGCGAGGAGCTTGACGCGTTCGAGCTTGCCATTGACCTCGATCTCGGTCCAGGCGCCCGGGAAGGGCGAGAGGCCGCGGATATGGTTGTGGACCTCAGTTGCCGAACGGGCGAAGTCGACGCGGGTCTCGGCCTTGTCGATCTTTGCCGCGTAGAGCACACCGTCTTCGGCCTGGGAGACGGTTACGAGTGTTCCAGCTTCCAGCCCCGCCATTGCCTCGACCATGGCTTCGGCGCCGGCCAAGCTCAGAGCGTCGTGCAGTTCGCCGGCGGTCATGTCGGGACCGATCGCAACCTTGCGTGTGAGTGCTACGGGGCCCGTGTCGAGGCCCTTGTCCATTTTCATCACCATCATCCCGGTCTCGGCATCGCCGGCCATGATGGCGCGCTGGATGGGGGCAGCCCCTCGCCAGCGCGGCAGCAGGGAGGCATGGCCGTTATAGGCGCCGAGACGCGTGCCGTTGAGGATCGCCTCCGGCAACAGCAAGCCATAGGCAACGACCACCGCGACATCGGCCTCAAGCGCGACAAAGGCATCACGGTCGGCCGGATCGCGGAAATTCAGGGGGTGGCGGACTTCGATGCCGAGGTCTTCGGCCGCCTGATGCACCGGCGACTTCTGCAGGTCCAGGCCACGGCGACCGCCCGGACGGGGCGGTTGCGAGTAAGCGGCGACGATCTCGTGGCCTGCCGCATGCAAGGCTTTCAGGGTCGCGACGGAAAAGTCCGGCGTGCCCATGAAGATGATGCGAAGTGCCATTCTGTCAGCCTTCAAGCGCGGGTTAAACTACGCCCAGAGCATTTCCGGCGAAAACGGAGCGCCGTCAATGCTCTATCATTTTGTTTATACGCAATTCCGGACGCAAAACCGCTTCGCACTTTTGCTAGATTTGCTCGATATCAGATCTTCTGACGGGCGGCCTTGGTGAACCTCTTGATCACCATCTCGCGCTTCAGGCGGGAGATGTGGTCGATGAAGAGCACGCCGTTCAAATGGTCGATTTCATGCTGAAGGCAAGTGGCGAGCAGGCCGTCGGCCTCGGTCACCGTCTCCTTGCCGTCGCGGCCGACCGACTTCACTGTAATCGAGGCCGGACGTTCAACCTCGGCATAATAGTCGGGGATCGACAGGCAGCCTTCTTCGTAGACCGAGCGCTCGTCCGAGCTCTTGAGGATCTCCGGATTGATGTAGACGAGAGGCGCCGGCTCTTCGCCTTCCTTGGCGAGATCGATCACCAGCAAACGGCGCGGCACGCCGACCTGGATCGCCGCAAGGCCGATGCCCGGCGCTTCGTACATGGTTTCGAGCATGTCATCGATCAACTGCTCGAGCTCGGCATCGAAGCGCTCGATGGGCGCGGATACCTGACGCAGCAGGGGATCGGGCAGGATGATGAGAGGCTTGATGGTCATGGCCTCCCTTAGCGCAACTTCCCCACGGAGGAAACGGAAAAAACGCTTCCGTTTCTCCGATTCTGAGCTGGATCAGGCGACCCGTCGTTCCATCATGCGACGCCCCTGCGGGGCTGCGTCGGCACGGGTGCGGATCTGAGACAACTGCTCGACGAGACCGGCGACCTCGGCCCGCAGGCGGCGCGTCTCGTCCGACGTGCGCTCGACCATGTCGCTGTTCTCGTGGGTCAGGAGATCCATGTTGCGGGTCGCCTGGTTCACTTCATTGAGGCCGATCGCCTGGTCCTTGGCCGCGGTCGCGATGTCGGAGACGAAAGTGTCGATCGCATCGATGCGCGTGATGATGTCGGTCAGGGCTTCACCGGTGCCAGTAACGAGACCGACGCCTTCCTTCACCTGGGCGGAGCTCTGGGAAATCAGCTGCTTGATTTCCTTCGCCGCATCGGCTGAGCGCTGGGCAAGCTGGCGGACTTCCTGGGCGACCACGGCAAAACCCTTGCCGGCATCGCCAGCGCGTGCTGCCTCAACGCCGGCGTTCAGCGCGAGCAGATTGGTCTGGAAGGCGATTTCATCGATCACCCCGATGATCTTGGAGATCTCGGTGGAGGACTTTTCGATCGCATCCATGGCGGAGACAGCCTTCGACACGACCGTACCTGACGTCTTCGCCTGCTGCTGCGTATCGCGCACTTCCTGCGAGGCACGCTCGGCATTGGCTGCCGTCTGACTGACGCTGACGGACAGCTGCTGCAAGGCGGTGGAGCTTTCCTGCACGCCGCTGGCCTGGCGGGTCGTGCGGCTCGCCAGTTCGCTCGAGGCGTGAGCGATCGCATCGGTTCCGCTCAGAATGCCTTCCGAGGCGCGGCGGATCGCGGCAAAGGAAACGTTCAGGCGATCGACCGTATCGTTGTAATGCCCTGCCATCTCCTTGAAGTTCTCAGGCAGGTCCGTGGTCATGCGGGCTTCGAAGTCACCTTGGGCCAGCGATTCCAGGCCACGACGCAGATGCTCCATGGCGATCGCCTGATCGGCCTCAAAACGGGCACGCTCTTCCTCGAGCGCCCGGCGCCGGCTTTCCAGCTCTTCCAGGTAGACGGAAATCGAATAGTCCATGTCGAGCATGGCGGCCTTGACCACGGCGCGCATCTTGTCGGCGAGCGAGGCGGCATGCTGTTTGCCGAACGGGAAAGGCCAGTGCTTGACCAGGATGCCGGCCAGTAGTTCGCCAACCAGCATCGAATAGCCGCCGATATACCAGCGTGGCTCGAGCCCGATACGGGCATGGGCCTTGCCGACCGCCGTGACCCCGCGCACGTAGTTTTCATCGAAGTTGCCACTGGCGACCTTGTCCCAATGGCCGATCTGGGCGCTCTTTGCGCCATTCATATGGGCGCCATCGCGGAAATGCGCGGCGGTCTTCCCGGTCTTTGAAACCTTGGCGTAAAACTTATCCAATGCCCCGCCCAGGACCTCCTTGATCGAAGGCCGAAGCTCGGCGAGCGTGTTGCGCGTCTTCTGATCGATCTCCAGGAATTCAAGACGTTCGGTGAGGTCGTTCTGAGTGTTCGAGGTCATGATGTGACGAAGACTTTCGGTTTGGCTGGTATCAGTCAGAACTGCCACGGTTTGCTGAACAGTTTCTAAACAGTCGCGCGGTTTCCGCGCGACCGTGACGGGCAAGGGCCGGATTACGAGGCCATGCGGTAGTTGCTACCCGGGTTCGACGTCTGCGTGCGGCTTCCGCTCGTCTTGAAACCTTGCAGCGCCTGGACGAGGCGCCCGGCCTCTTCCATCAGCGTCGCGGTCTGGGCCGAGCTTTCCTCGACCATGGCGGCGTTGCGCTGGGTGATCTGATCCATCGACTGAACTGACGTGTTGACCTCGCGCAGGCCGCCGGACTGGTCGGCTGCGGCAAGCGCGATCTTGCCGACGATGTCGTTGATCTCGCCGATGCGGACGATGATCTTGCCGAGTGCATCGCCAGCATTGTTGACGAGGCCGACACCAGCTTCGACCTGTGTCGAGCTCTGCGAGATCAGGTTCTTGATCTCGCGGGCGGCGTTGGCGCAACGCTGCGCAAGCTCACGAACTTCCTGCGCGACGACCGCGAAGCCACGCCCGGCCTCACCCGCACGGGCAGCCTCCACGCCGGCGTTCAGCGCCAGAAGGTTGGTCTGGAAGGCAATCTCGTCGATGACGCCGATGATCTTGGAAATCTCGTCGGAGGATTTCTCGATGGCCCCCATGGCGGTGACAGCGCGGGAGACAACCTCTTCGGAGACGCGGGCTTCCGTCAAGGCAGCACCGACGACCGTGGCAGCCTCCTTCGCGCCATCGGCGGTCAAGGTGACATTCTGGGTCAGCTCGTGCAGCGCGGCAGTGCTTTCCTCGAGACCCGCCGCCTGCTGCTCGGTGCGCTGTGCGAGATCATCGGTGGCATCGGAAATCGCAGTCGTCGACTTGAAGATTTCGTCGGCAGAATGGCGCACGGTCGTAATCGTAGCGCGCAGGGCATCGACCGACGCATTGTAGTCCTCGGCCATCTGCGCGAAATTGGCCGGCAGATCGTTCGGCAGCCGGGCTTCAAGATCGCCGGCAGACAGCTTGCCGAGTGCGCCGCGCAGGGCTGCGAGCGCCGTTGCCTGCTCGGCTTCCGCCTTCAGCCGGGCGTCTTCCGCAGCCTGACGCTGCTCGGCCAGGATCGCCAGATAGACGGAGATGGAATAGTCCATGTCGAGCAAGGCAGCCTTGACCACGACGGAAATCTCCTCCGCGAGCTGCTCGGAATTGCGCCGACCGAAACGGCTCGGCCAACGTTCGCGAACGACCGCATGCACGAGTTGCTCGAGAACGAGCGCATAACCACCGATATACCAGCGTGGCTCGAGGCCAATGCGCGCATGGGCCTTGCCGACCTTGGTGACACCCTCGACATAGCTATCCGTATAGTCTGCGGTGCCGACGATGCCCCAGTGTTCTTCCTGACGCTTCTTGGCACCCTTAATATGATCGTCGTTGCGAAAGAAAGCGGCGGTCTCTGGAACCTTGCGGATCTTGTCGTAGAAGATTTCGAGTGCACCGCCGATGTTCTTGCGGATCAGCGGTCCAAGTCTTCGCAGAGTTTCCCTGCCCTTGTCGTCCAATCCCAGGAAGCGAAGACGGTTCTTCAGATCTGCATTTTCGGTTTGCGACGCCATGGCCGGTACTTCACTCTTCTGGTTCACAAAAACATCAGCGATTGCTGATAAGCGACATTCAGAGAATTCTAAAATGGTAAATGTTCAGTTGTCGGGGGAGAGCATATTTTTGCCTTCGCGAGCGTATCGCGGTCGTACTGAACGAAAAACGTCCAGATTTCCGGGGAAGGATTGATTATCGTCACATACTGAAGACGCGTATCTTTTCGCTATAGCAACCTGTGACTTCCCGGCAAGGGAGACGTACGTTCACTCTTTGATCTGTTTTCGCGGTCCGAATCAGCTATCATCCCGCGCATGACCCTTCTCGACATTCCGGCAGTGACCATCGGCTCAGTCACCCTTCAGCCCGCGTTCCTCATCGGCCTCGTGGCTCTTCTGTTTTTCCTGCCCCTCGTCTTGATCGTCATCGCGACGATGCGGGCCGCACGTCTGCGCGCCGAATTGCGGGAAGAGACTGCACGGCGGGACGAAGCTGCGGAAGCGCGGCTTGCGGAACTGCTGAAGGCCCAGGCCGAAATGCAAGGACGGCTTGCAACCATGGCCGAAGTGTTCGGCAGCCGCCAGGCCGAGCTCAATCAGTCGATCAGCCAACGGCTTGATGGCATGACGCATCGGTTAGGCACGACGATCACCGAGCAGACCAAGTCGACGCATGACAATCTGCGCACGCTGCAGGAGCGACTGGCGGTAATCGATGCCGCGCAGAACAACATCCAGTCGCTGGCCAAGGATGTCGTCGGCCTTCAGGCGATCCTGTCCAACAAGCAGACGCGCGGCGCCTTCGGCCAGTCGCGCATGGAGACGATCGTCGCCGACGGACTGCCGATGGGCGCCTATGCGTTCCAGACGACACTCTCCAACGGGTCGCGCCCCGACTGCACCATCCGGATGCCGAACAATTCGCCGCCACTGGTGGTGGATGCGAAGTTCCCCCTCGAAGCCTGGAACGTGATCCGGGAGACGGAAAATCCGGAACAGAAGAAGGCTGCCTCGCAGCAGTTCCGCCGGGATATGGAGGTGCATATCCGCGACATCTCGGAGAAGTACCTGATCCCCGGCGAGACCCAGGATATGGCCTTCCTGTTCGTGCCGTCGGAATCGATCTTCGCTGAGATCCACGAGAACTTCGAAGGCGTTGTGCAGAAAGCGCACCGGCAGAAGGTGGTGATCGTGTCGCCATCGCTGCTGATGCTGTCCATCCAGGTGATTCAGGCCGTACTGAAGGACCAGCGCATGCGTGAGCAGGCGCACCTGATCCAGGGCGAAGTCATCCGATTGATGGAGGACCTTGGACGTCTGGACGACCGGACGCGAAAGCTTCAGAGCCATTTCCTCGCGGCCCAGAAGGATGTCGAGATGATCATCACCTCCTCGGACAAGCTGGCAAAACGCGGCGCCAAGATCGAAGCCATGGAATTCGAAACACCCGGCGGACGAGAGGATGGCGACGATGCGCCCAGCCGCGCCGTCGAGAGCCGCACGGGTCTACTCAAGCTCAGGGTTGTTGACGAGGACTGAGACCCGGTCCAAAAGAGCGCGACAGCCTAGAGCATTCAGGGAGGCACCGCGCTCATGATCACCGTCTTCGGCTCCATCAACATGGACCTCGTTGCCACCACGCCCAGGCTGCCAAAGCCGGGTGAAACGGTCGCCGGGACGGGATTTGCAACGGCAGCGGGCGGCAAGGGTGCAAATCAGGCGCTGGCAGCCCGGCGCGCCGGGGCCGAGGTGCGCATGGTCGGCGCTGTCGGTCGCGACGAGTTCGCAGGCCCGGCGCTTGATCTTCTCGACAAGGCAGGCGCAAACCTTTCGGCCGTTGCCCGCGTCGATGGCCCGACCGGTACCGCGCTCATCCTGGTGGGGGGCGACGGCGAGAACATGATCGCCGTCGTGCCCGCCGCCAATGGTACCGTCAGCGCTGCGCAGGCCGAGAGCGCTATAGAGGGCATGCAGGACGGCGATATCCTGATGGTGCAGCAGGAGGTGCCGGCAGGCTCCGTCGAGGCTGCGCTGAAGAGCGCGAAAGCACGGGGCGTCCGGACGGTGCTGAACATCGCACCCCTCATCCCGGAGACAGAAGACCTGGCGGCGCTTGCGGATATCGTCATCGCCAACGAGACCGAATTCGAACGGCTGGTCGGCCGTGACAACCTGACAGGCGAAGAGCGGGAGCAGATCCTCCTCGACATGCATGGCAAGACCGGTCAGATCCTGATCGTCACCCTCGGCGCCGATGGCGTGATTGCTGCCGAAGGTGGCACTGTGCACCGGACCAAGGGCCTGAAGATCGTGCCGGTCGATACGGTCGGCGCAGGAGATACCTTCTGCGGCTATCTTGCCGCGAGCCTGGATGCTGGTCTTGCTTTCGGCGATGCACTGCGCCGCGCCGCCGTCGCCGGATCGCTTGCCTGCCTCAAGGCCGGCGCCCAGCCGTCGATCCCCGTGGCCGCCGATGTGACGGCCTCGCTTTGATACTTAAACAGGCCGCTTAAGTCTGATTTATTGCCCGTTAAGCAATGGAACATAGCATCGGTCGCGATCGGGGTATGCGAAAGCGTGCCCGGCCGCGCCATGACAGCGCGGAACGAATGTCCCTGCGTCCTGATCCTCAGTTTTCGAGGCTCCCATGTTCGCCTTCTTTACCCGTTCGATCGCCGCCAAACTTCTGGTCGTCACCGGCGTTGCCATCGGACTTGTGCTTTTCCTTTCCAATCTCGTTCTGATTTCTCAGACCCGTGATCGGGTTCATTCCCTGACAATGGAACAGGCCAATGCCGAGGCCAAATCCATCGCCCGCGAGATCGCCGGGGACATCGGCGAACTGGCAAGTGCGGCGCGCACCATGTCCGGCGTCATCGGTCGCGGCCACGAAGGAAAATCGCTCGACCGCCAGGGGATCACGAACATCCTCAAGGCCAACCTTGAGCAGAACCCATTCGCCTTCGGAAGCTGGATGGCGGAGGAACCCCGCGCCATCGACGGTCAGAAGGATGAAATCAAGGGCAAGCTTGAGCTCTCCGCCAATGACGACGGTGACTTTACGCCGTATTGGTCGAAAGATCGTAATGGCGACATTCAGTTCTCCACCTTCCGCGCGGACTATCCGGCAGAATGGTACGCACTCGCTGCCAAGAGCGGCAAAGGCGCGATCACCGCACCCTATCTCGCCGAAGGCACCGACGTTCCGACGACGATGAGCTCTATTGCCTATCCGGTCTATTCCGGCGGCAAGCTGCTCGGCGTGACGGGCGTCGACATGTCCCTGCTTTCGCTCTCCGAGAAGCTCAAGGCGTTGAAGCCATTTGAAACCGGGCGTGTGCTGCTCGTGGCGCAAGGCGCGCAGTGGCTCGTGGCCCCGACTGACGAGCTTCTGATGAAGTCATACGAAGCCGAAGGGGCCGACGCCCTCAAGACTTCGCTGTCGAACGGAACCGGCAGCCTCGTACCAAATCTTTCCGACGCAAGCGGCGAAGGCTACGACCGCCTGCTCTACCCCTTTGCCGTTCCCGGCGTGAACGCCACCTGGGCGGTGATCATCGACATTCCGCATGCTGCGATCAACGCACCGATCGAGGCACAGACCATGATGATGATCATTGGCGGCCTGATCGTACTTGCAGCCGTGATGCTGGCGCTGTTCCTTGCAGTGCGTTCGATCGCCCAGCGCCCGCTGCACGGGCTGGTCGGCGACGTCGAACGCATGACCAAGGGCGACTACGCCAGTGACGTCTCAAACCAAGATCGCCAGGATGAGATCGGTCTTGTCGCCAAGGCGCTCGACGGCTTCCGCCACAAGCTCGCCGAAAGCAACATGCTTGCCGCCGAAGCCGATGCACAGCGCAAGGCCGCTGAAGGCGAGCGCCGTCGCAACGAAGACGAACGCACTCAATCCGCTTCGGTGCAACAGCATGTCGTGACCGCGCTCGGAAGCGGTCTCGCGCAGCTTTCTCAGGGCAATCTCACCTATCGGATCGCCGACGAATTCCCCGGCGAGTATGCCGCGCTGAAGCGCGACTTCAACGATGCCGTGACAAGCCTCGAACAGGCGCTCGCCTCTGTGAACGGCAGCGTGGTCAACATCGCCGCCGGCACCAGCGAGATCTCCGAAAGCGCTGCAGACCTTTCCAAGCGAACCGAGCAGCAGGCGGCGAGCCTTGAGGAGACGGCGGCGGCTCTCAACGAGCTGACCGAACAGGTCAATTCGAGCGCCGACAATGCAGGGACAGCGGCAAACACCGTTTCGGTTGCAGTGAAGGATGCCGAAAAGTCTGGCGAGGTAGTACAGAAAGCAGTTGCCTCGATGCATGGCATCGAGCAGTCGTCGCAGGAAATCTCCCGCATCATCGGGGTCATCGACGAGATCGCCTTCCAGACCAACCTGCTCGCGCTCAATGCGGGCGTGGAAGCGGCGCGTGCCGGGGAAGCAGGAAAGGGCTTTGCCGTCGTCGCGCAGGAAGTCCGTGAGCTCGCCCAGCGTTCGGCAACGGCCGCCAAAGAGATCAAGGCGCTGATCAATGCCTCGGCCGCCCAGGTCAAGGACGGCGTCGAGCTTGTCGGCGAAGCCGGTCAGACGCTCGAAAAGATCGCCCAGCAGGTCATGCAGATCAACGGCCTCATCCGCCAGATCTCCGCTTCGGCAAGCGAACAGGCATCCGGCCTCAAGGAGGTCAATGCCGCGGTCAACCAGATGGACCAGGTGACCCAGCAGAACGCTGCGATGGTGGAAGAGACGACGGCGGCCAGCATGGCGCTGCGCAACGAGTCCGATACGCTGCGCGGCCTGGTGGCGAAGTTCCAGGTCGCGGGTGCCGCCGCGCCCGTTGCGGCCCTGCGTGCTACTGCGGAGACGATGCGAAGCCCCGCAACCTCAACGGCTGCGAGCCCCAGAGCACCGGTCTATACTCCGGCCCCACGCAAGATGGCGGCGGCAGGCGGCGCTGCGGCAAGCGCGGACAATTGGGAAGAGTTCTGAGGTTCAGAGCCCAAGTCCAAATCCAAATCAAAGGGCGCTGCCGAGGCAGCGCCCTTATTCGTTTGATCAAAGGCGGGCAAAGCGCTCGATCAACAGATCGAAGAAGCCGTCGGCATCGACGCTGCGCATGAAGGTCGCATTCGGCGTGCGGCCGGAGACGCGCCACCAGTCGACAACGGTCATGCCGACCGTCAGCTCGGACTCTAGCTCGATCTCGACATTGCAGTGGCGTCCGCTGAAGAGCTCCGGCTTTAGAAGGTAGGCAACCACCGTCGGATCATGTAGCGGGCCGCCATCAGAGCCGTATTTCTCCTCGTCGAAGCGCTCGAAGAATTCCAGCCACTCAACCATGACCTTGGCCGGCTTTGTGCCGAGCGCCGCCATGCGCGCAACGCGGGCCTTGGTGGTCATCAGCTGGTGGGTGACATCGAGCGGCATGATGGTGACCGGGATGCCCGAGCCGAGGACGGCAGCCGCGGCATGCGGATCGACATAGATGTTGAATTCGGCGGCCGGCGTGATGTTGCCCCCCTCGGAGAAGCCACCACCCATCATCACCAGTTCCTTGACGCGCGGGGCGATGTCCGGCGCCTTCTGAAGCGCAAGGCCGATGTTCGTCAGCGGGCCGAGCGTGCAGAGCGTGACGGTGCCTGCCGGCTCGTTGCGGACCGTCTCGATGATGAAGTCCACGGCGTGCTGGCTCTGGACGGCCATTGTCGGTTCGGGGAGAACCGCACCATCAAGTCCGGTCTTGCCATGGACGTGTTCGGCTGTGACGAGCGGGCGTACCATGGGCCGATCAGCCCCTTCGAAGACGCGCCGGTCGGTCTCGCCGCAGAGCTCGCAGACGATGCGGGCATTGCGGCTCGTCATCGTGAGGGGCACGTTGCCGGCGACCGTGGTGATGCCAAGCAGGTCGAGTTCATCCGGGCTCGCAAAGGCGAGCATGAGGGCGGCGGCATCGTCCTGACCGGGGTCGGTATCGATGATGATCTTGCGGG
This sequence comes from Agrobacterium sp. MA01, assembly GCF_009650195.1. Lineage (NCBI taxonomy): Bacteria > Pseudomonadati > Pseudomonadota > Alphaproteobacteria > Hyphomicrobiales > Rhizobiaceae > Agrobacterium > Agrobacterium sp. MA01. The sequence goes on along the minus strand of NZ_CP045854.1, from coordinate 43,027 downwards.
GTTCTGTCATGGAGCAATCCTAAAGTCGAAAGGCCGAGGCTTGGAACGCGGGTTCGCTTTTGTCAAGCAAGACAGTGCTTGTCGAGGGCCGTGCGATTTCCCATATTTGGCAGACGACGACAGTCCTTGAGGGCTGCACAAGGGAATGAAATGACGCGCAACAGACTGCCATCCGAAGCCTTCATCATCACCTTCGACACCGGCGACGGTAGCGCCTTTCGGCGCCCACGGGGTAGCGATGGCTACCCGCCCTATGACATCGAGCGACTGCCGCCGCAGAAAGGCAGCGAACGGCTGCGCGTGACGCTCGCCGTGGCAGGCTTCGCAGAGGACGAACTCGATGTCAGCGTGGAGGCCAGTCAGCTCGTGATTCGTGGCAAGCAGGCCGAACGCGAGGAGGCAGACTATCTCTTCCGAGGCATTGCCTCACGTCAGTTCCAGCGGGTCTTTGCCATCGAAGACGGCATGGAGGTGACCGGGGCCTCGCTGAGAAACGGTCTTCTGGCAATCGAGATCATCCGCCATGATCCCGTGCATCTGGTAAGGAAAATTAACATCTCCACCGCAGAATGAAGTTCGCGGCAATGTTCTGCCGCCTCTCCCTCATTCGCGGAGGATCGGAATGTTACTCAAAGAAGCCTCATCCCGCCTGACGAAATCCGAACTGGCGCATCTCGGCGCCGGCGAAGTGGGCTATATCAGGAAGATGAAATCGGACGACGTGTCCCGCTGCTTTCCGGAGGCCCCGGAAATCGATCCAACGCTGGATCTCTGGGCGCTGTTTGCCGCAGACGGCACGCCGATCCTGCTCACCGACAACAGGTCCAGCACCTTTTTCAAGGCAGCGGAAGACGACCTCAAGACCGTTTCGCTGCACTAACAAGTGCAGCGAGCCGCCATCTCACAGAGATGCAAATCGGCGCTTTTGAAATGTGAGATAGGCCGACGACCGGCCTTCACGCCGAGCCTTGGCTTCATAGCGTGTCCCCGGCCAGCCCTCATAGGGCGTGAGCCAATCGCTCGCATTGCGGGCCAGCCACTCAAAACCACCATGATCGCGGCAGTGTTGCAGCGTCCAGTTGACGTAGGTGTCGATGTCGGAGGCGAAGCAGAAGGTGCCTTCCGGCTTCAGGACCTTGTGGAAGCGCTGCAGGTTCACTTGCGAGACGAAACGTCGCTTCCAGTGCTTTTTCTTGGGCCAGGGATCAGCGTAGAGAAGATCGATCTGGTCGATCTGGCCTTCCGGTAACCAGTCCAGCAATTGGGTCGCGTCATCATCATAGACGCGAATGTTCTTCAGACCCTCGGCCTCGACGACCGCGAGTAGTTTTGCCATGGAATTGACGAAGGGTTCGACACCGATAAAGCCGGTCGTCGGATTGTTCCGGGCCCGGTGAACCAGATGCTCACCGCCCCCGAAGCCGATTTCGAGACGGATCTTGTCGACGGGAATAGGGAAGAGCGACTTGAGATCACCCGGCACCGGCGACGCCAGGTCGACCTTCAGCTCCGGCAGGACGGTTTCCATGCGCTCGACCTGTTGCTCGCGCAACGGCTTGCCCTTGCGTCGACCGAAGAAAGCTTCGGTCGACCTCGTCCTGCGTTCCTGTTCCGTCATTCAGATCAAGCCTTGATCGTATCCTTGAGCGGCTTGACCAGATCCAGCTTCTCCCAGGAGAAGGAACCATCACGGCCAGCCTTGCGGCCGAAATGGCCGTAGGCCGACGTCTTAGCATAGATCGGCTTGTTCAGGTCAAGATGGCGGCGGATGCCCGATGGGGACAAGTCCATGACCTTGCGGATGCCGGCTTCGACCTCGTCCTCGGTCACCTTGCCGGTGCCATGCAGGTCGACATAGATCGACAGCGGCTGGGCAATGCCGATGGCATAGGAGATCTGGATCGTGCAGCGGTCAGCCAGACCGGCAGCGACGACGTTCTTTGCGAGGTAGCGGGCAGCGTAAGCGGCCGAGCGGTCGACCTTGGTCGTGTCCTTGCCGGAGAAGGCGCCACCGCCATGGGGGGCTGCACCGCCATAGGTGTCGACGATGATCTTGCGGCCGGTGAGGCCGGCGTCACCATCCGGGCCGCCGATGACGAACTTGCCGGTCGGGTTGATATACCAGGCGCAATCGTCGGCAATTTTCAGGTCGCCCAGTGCTTCCTGGATATAGGGCTCGACGACCTCGCGAACCTTCTTGGAGTCCCAGCTCTCGTCGAGGTGCTGGGTGGAGAGAACGATCGACGTTGCTTCGGCAGGCTTGCCGTCAACGTAACGGACGGTGACCTGGCTCTTGGCATCAGGGCCGAGCTTGCCGACATCGCCCTCGCCCTTCTTGCGGGCGGCAGAGAGCGTCTGCAGGATCTTGTGCGAATAATAGATCGGGGCCGGCATCAGGTCCGGCGTTTCCTTGCAGGCGTAACCGAACATGATGCCCTGGTCGCCAGCGCCTTCGCTGTTGGAACTGTCGGCCGCCTTGTCGACGCCCTGGGCGATATGAGCCGACTGCGAATGCAGGAGCACATCGATCTTGGCCGTCTTCCAGTGGAAGCCGTCCTGCTCATAGCCGATGTCGCGGATTGCCTTGCGTGCGGCGGACTTGAACTTCGCGGGGTTGATGACCTCGTTGCCATTCTTGTCGGTCTTCATCAGGCTCGGCGGAAGGCGGACTTCACCGGCAATAACGACACGGTTGGTGGTGGCAAGCGTTTCGCAGGCGATGCGTACGGTCCAGGGATCGACACCAGTCTTGGCGGCTTCGCGGTAAACGAGATCGACGATTTCGTCGGAGATTCGGTCACAAACCTTGTCCGGATGACCTTCGGATACGGATTCGCTGGTGAAAAGATAATTCGCACGCATCGGGATTCCCCTCAAAGTATGGATGGCGGGCATCGTTACTCAGTTCGAAACCCGATGACAAGGACACAACCACATAAATATATCTTTATGTGAGTAAATTTTTCCTTCCGCGGGCACAAAAAAAGCGGCCCTGCGGCCGCTCTCTTTGTCAGGAGTGCATCCAGCTCACTCGCTGTCTGCTTCAGCCGCCAGCGCCTTGACGAGGTCAACGATCTTGCGACGGACCTTGGCATCGCCAATCTTTACAAAGGCGCGGTTGAGCTGGAGGCCTTCGGAAGACGACAGGAAGTCGACAACGTAATTCGAGCTGGAGGCTTCTGCCATGCCCGCACCCGACGGCTGCTCGCCCGGCGCATCTTCGAAGAAGAAGGAAACCGGCACAGTCAGAATGTTGGAGATGTTCTGAAGGCGGCTCGCACCAACGCGGTTGGTACCCTTTTCATACTTCTGGATCTGCTGAAAGGTGATCCCGAGGCTTTCACCAAGCTTCTCCTGGCTCATGCCCAGCATCGTACGACGAAGGCGAATCCGGCTTCCGACATGGATGTCAATCGGGTTCGGCTTCTTCTTGTTCTCGATCATTAATGTCGTCCTGACAAAATTGTTGGCGTTGCGACCATAACCCCTTGCCCGCCAAACCATAACGAGACGTTGTGCTCGCCATCGATCATCTTTCAGCATACTTGCAGATTATCGGTCTGATCCACTATGCAATTTTAGGGGTTTTTGGTCAATTCGTCCGCCTAATAAAACCCAGACTAGAAACTACAGCCAGAAGGCTCATGAACACCAGCACCAACCAAAAGTTTAAATTGTGGTTGTGGATGTTTTTTTCCGAAACAGATTCTATACCGAAGGTTGAATCTGCAGCTCCGACGGCATCAAGAGAAAGTCCCTCAATGACACGTCCATGGGGGTCGATCACAGCGGAAATGCCGTTATTGGCTACCCGGATCAGCGGCACGCCAGTCTCCACGGCGCGCAAACGGGCCTGAAGGAAGTGCTGGTATGGGCCCGGGGTTGCGCCGAACCAGGCGTCATTGGTGACGTTCAAGATGACACTGGCGCCGGCGAGATCAGGGGCAATTTCCGCCGGAAAGATCGCCTCGTAGCAGATCAACGGATAGAGCCCGATGCCGGAGGGAAGCGTCAGTGGCGTGCGGCTGGATGCTGCGGTGAAGCCGCCGGGCAGGCTTATCAGCTCCTCGATCCCGAATTCCCGCAACAGCCCCTCATAGGGCACGTATTCGCCGAAGGGCGTGAGATGGACCTTGTCGCTTGCGGCGAGGATCTGGCCCTCGTCGTCGATCATGTAGACGGAATTGTAGTAGAGCGGCATCTGGCCCGCGCCCCGCTCCTCGGCCCGAACGGCGCCAGTCAGCAGGATCTGCCCTTCCTCGAGCACATCGCCAATGCGCGCCAGAGCATCAGGGTTTTCCGTCAGGATGAAGGGGACCGAGGTTTCCGGCCAGACGATCACATCCGGCCGGGGCTTGCCTTCCTCCGGTGCTGCTGCCGTCAGCGCCAAGTGCTTCTCGAAGATGCCGATGCGGTCGGTGTTCTCCATCTTTTGCGACTGATCGATCGATGGCTGCACGAGGCGGACAGTGAGCGTCTTGTCCGTCGGAACCACCGGCGCGACATACAGGCGGTAGGCGCCATAGCCTAGATGAGCGCTGAGAAGGCTCGCGGCCAGCAGCAAACCGGGCCACGCCCCGCGACGCGTGCCGAGGAGTGCCGGAGCTGCAAAGACAAAGACGGCCAGCGGTGTGATGGCGAGGACGCCGAGCACATGGCTCGACTGCATCATCAGGGGGACGGGCATGGCGGCATAGCCGATCGCATTCCAGGGGAAACCGGTCGCGACGAAGCTGCGGAGCCACTCGGCAAAGCCGAAGGCGGCAGCAAGTGCTGCTATGCGGCCCATCCCATCCGACCAGACGAGACGTGCAAGCATCGTGGCCAGTCCATAGAAGATGGCGAGCACGGCGGGCAGGCCGAGAACCGCAAGCGGGATTGCCCAGGCGAATTCGTCCGCTTCCAGAAGCAGAGCGTTTCCGAGCCACCAGAGGCCACAGACAAAATACCCTAAACCAAAGAGCCAGCCCGTCCAGAAGGAGGACGACAGCCCTGCCCTGCCCGTATCGGCATTGCCGGTCGCACCGTCCAGCAGCCAGACCAGCAGCGTGAAGGAGATGAACATCGATGCGAAGATGTCGAAGGGCGGCAGGGCGAGCGCCCCGATTGCGCCTGCGAGCACCGCGAGCCCTGCCCGCCTGAGACCCCACATGAGCAGGATCCTCGCTGCCAAAGCCTGCATGTCCACCCCTTCTGCCCCGAATCAATCGCGGGCAGTCTCCCAAAAAACGGAGGCCCTGTCGCGGTTTTCGCTGCGGAGTGTGGCGACCGTCAGACTGACGGGCGCTCGGCGTTTTCCATCTCGGCCACGGTGCCTTCCGGGACGGTCTCGGCTGCAGGTGGCGTTTCGACCTTTGGCGCGCGGGGCTTGGCGGCGGCCCTTGTCCGTGGCTTCGGTGCAGCCTCACCCGCGGAGACGGCTGTGGCGTTCGGGGTCTTCGTCTCGGCAGCCTCGTCAGCACGCGCCTCAACATCACCCTTGGCGGTCGAGCGACGGCGGGCGCCGGCCCGCTTGCGGCCGATCCGGACGCGCTTGATGCGACGTGGATCTGCATCCAGAATGTGGAATTCGAAGCCGGGCAGAGCCTGGACAACTTCGCCACGCGCCGGGATGCGTCCAAGCGCCGAGAAGATCAAACCACCCAGCGTGTCGACGTCTTCGATCCGGTCGGCAATGTCGAAATCCGGGCCGATCGCTTCGGCGATCTCTTCGAGTTCGACGCGGGCGTCGGCGATAATAACGTCGTCGGAAACACGGCTGAACATGACTTCTTCGTCGTCATGTTCGTCATCGATGTCGCCGATGACCATTTCGACGATGTCCTCGTGGCTGACGAGACCGTCGGTGCCACCATATTCGTCGATCACGAGCGCCATCTGGGTGCGCGCTGCTTGCATGCGGCTCATCAGGTCGGAGGCGAGCATCGAGGGCGGCACGAAAAGGATCGAGCGGATGATGCCGGCTTCGGCGACCGTCTTGCTGAGGTCGATGCGGGCCAGATCAAAGTCGATCTTCGGCTTGGCAGACTTCTCGACCTTTTCGGCCTTTTCAGCCTTCTCGCCACCGTTCGCTCCGGTGGTGGCCTTGGCCGTCACACGCCGGCGACTGCGGGCCTGCTTGGTGACGTAGGACAGCAGGTCACGGATGTGGACCATGCCGCGCGGATCGTCCAGCGTGTCGGCATAGACGGGCATGCGCGAGCGACCGGAAACGTCGAAGATGGTCATCAACTCGCCAATGGTCACACTCTGATCGACCGCTTCGATATCGACACGCGGCACCATAATGTCTTCAACGCGCACTTCGCGGAAGCGGAGAATGTTGTTGAGCATCGCCCGCTCTTCGGGCGTGAAAGCCTCTCCGAGGCTGGCATCGGCGCTCAGGGCGACCGTCAGGTCTTCGCGCAGGGTCGTGGTGGAGGACGGCTTCAGTATTCGGCCCAGACGGGCCCAGAAGGAAGGATGTTGGCGTGCCGAGCTTTCCGCTCGGGTAGGACTACTGCCCTCGTCCGAAGACGATCCTTCGTTGCTTTCTTTGGCCTCGGGGGCCGTTTTCGTCGCAAAATCGGTCATTGTTCCAAACTATCAGATGGGGTCCTGCCCCGCATAGGGGTCAGATAGGCCAAGTTCCGCCAGAATGCGAGTCTCCAGCGCTTCCATTTTTTCGGCGTCATCGGCCTCGATATGGTCGTAGCCGAAGAGATGCAGGAATCCGTGAACCATCAAGTGGGTCAAATGATCCTCGAAACTTTTTTCGAGATCGACTGCCTCACGCTCGACTGTCTCCCGGGCGATGATGATATCGCCGAGCATCGGACCCGGCATCTTGCCGGGGGTCACCGGGAAAGCGGGAAAGGACAGGACATTGGTCGGCTTGTCCTTGTTGCGCCATTCCGCATTGATCTCGCGGATCATATCATCGTCGCCAAAGACGAGCGAAACCTCTGTCGGCTGCATCGGAAAGGGCTGACGTTCTTTTGCAGCGAGATGGTTTTCAGCAGTACCGAGAACGCGAAGGGCCAAAGCCTCCAACGCGGTCTCGTCTGCCCAACCCTCGGCCTCGACGGCAATCTGTATATCCAACTTGGTCATAGTTTGATCGCAGAGCGGGCTTAGTGCTCGCTCTGCTCGCTCTCGTCCTGTACCTTGTACTTGGCGTCATAGGCCTGCACGATGCGGCCGACAAGCGGGTGGCGCACCACATCCGTATCCTTGAAGCGGACGACCGACACGCCCTCCACGCCCTTGAGCACCTGCAAGGCCTCGACGAGACCTGAGGTCACGCCGCGCGGAAGGTCGACCTGGCTCGGGTCGCCGGTGATGATCATGCGGCCGTTCTCCCCGAGACGGGTGAGGAACATCTTCATCTGCATCGAGGTGGTGTTCTGCGCCTCGTCGAGGATGATCGCGGCATTGGCCAGCGTCCGTCCGCGCATGAAGGCGAGCGGGGCAATTTCAATGACGCCAGCGGTGATGGCGCGTTCGACCTTGTCGCCGGGGATCATGTCGTAGAGCGCGTCATAGAGCGGGCGAAGATACGGATCGACCTTTTCCTTCATGTCGCCGGGCAGGAAGCCGAGACGCTCGCCAGCTTCGACGGCCGGACGGGTCAGGACAATGCGATCGACAACGCCGCGCTCCAGCAACTGGGCCGCATGGGCAACGGCGAGATAGGTCTTGCCGGTGCCGGCAGGACCAACGCCGAAGACCATTTCCGATCGTTCGAGCGCGCGCATGTAGGCGTCCTGGGTCGGGGTGCGGGCGGCAATCGTCTTCTTGCGCGTGGAAATCTGCGCCATCGAGAGCTTGGCTTTGCGCTCCATCGTCGGAAGAGAAAGCTGATCGTCGGCGGCCACCGCCATGCGGATTGCCCCTTCGACATCCGAAGCGTCGACCGAGACGCCGCTCTGCAGGCGGGCATAGAGGAAATCGAGTGCGCGTCGGGCCTGGTTGGTGGCCTGCAACTCACCCGTGATGGCGACAGAATTGCCACGGGCGCGGGCTTCGATCTGAAGGCGCTGCTCGAGAAGTTTCAGATGTTGGTCGAATTGACCGAAGAGCTCGCTCGCAAGCCGGTTGTTCTCGAACGTCAAGATGAAGTGATTGGCGTCGGTCGCAGTTGTGCGGACATTGCGCGAGGGTGAAGAAACCACTTCTGTTGCGTTCAAGCGATCAGGCTCCTGTTCGATCAGGTTCAGGCCCTCACTCTAACCCTCTGCCACCTCGGCAAACAAGCTGTTTGGGCCGGCTGCGGTGATTCGTACCTGTATAATGTCACCGATTTGCGATGACTTTGCATCAACATTCACAGACTGCAGCCAGGGCGAACGGCCGATGAGCTGTCCCGGCATGCGGCCCGGCTTCTCCAGAAGCAGATCGATGGTCTTGCCGATCATCGACTGCATGAAGGCTTGCTGCTGGTCGAGCAGCAACGCCTGCAGCCGTGCCAGGCGTTCCGTCTTCACATCCTCGGCCACGTGATCGGGCAGGTCGGCGCCGGGTGTGCCGGGACGTGTCGAATACTTGAACGAATAAGCCTGCGCGTAGTTCACTTCGCGAACGAGATTCATTGTGTCCTCGAAGTCCTGATCCGTCTCGCCCGGGAAACCGACGATGAAATCGCCCGAAAGCGCGATGTCTGGACGGACAGAGCGGATGCGCTCAATCAGGGCGACGTATTCGGAGGCCTTGTGGCGCCGGTTCATGGCCTTGAGGATCCGGTCGGAGCCGGACTGCACCGGCAGATGCAGATAGGGCATCAACATGCGCAGGTCGCGATGTGCCTCGATCAGACGGTCATCCATGTCGCGCGGGTGGCTGGTGGTGTAGCGCAAACGGGCGAGACCGGGGATTTCCGCCAGCTTGTAGAGGAGGTCACCGAGACCGATCGCCCTGCCCTCTCCATCCTCGCCATGCCAGGCATTGACGTTCTGGCCGAGCAGTGTCAGTTCGCGCACGCCTGAATCGACGAGGCGACGGGCTTCGGTCAGCAATTGGGAGAGCGGGCGGGAGACTTCCGAGCCACGGGTATAGGGCACCACACAGAAGGTGCAGAACTTGTCGCAGCCTTCCTGAACGGTGAGGAATGCCGTGACCGAGCGCGGCTTGCCAACGACCTTGGTCGGGTCCGGCAGATGCTCGAACTTGTCTTCCAGCGCATATTCGGTATCGACCACGCGCTCGCCGGCGCGGGCCTTGTGCAGCGCCTGCGGCAGACGGTGATAGGTCTGCGGGCCAATGACGACGTCAACGGCCGGCTCTCGACGGGAAATCTCCTCGCCCTCGGCCTGTGCCACACAGCCGGCGACGCCGATCATGAATTCCTTGCCTTCCGCCGCACGCACCTTCTTGTGCTCACGCAAGCGGCCGAGCGCCGAATAGACCTTTTCGGCGGCCTTCTCGCGGATATGGCAAGTGTTCAAGAGGACGAGATCGGCCTCTTCCATGACCTCGGTCGGGGAATAGCCATCCGCCGCCAGGGCATCGGCCATGCGGCCGCTGTCATAGACGTTCATCTGGCAGCCATAGGTCTTGATGAAGACCTTGCGCGTGTTGGCGGCCGGCGCCGGGGTTTCGGAGAGGGTCGCGGTTTCCTGGGTCATGGCGCGCTATTTAGTGGTTTTCGGGCCGCGATTAAACCGAAAAATTGTCTGTAGGGCTCAGCGACCGTGACGGCCGCGCAGATGGGCGAGCAGCATCGAGCGCAACTGCTCCTCAATACGGGTGGCAAGAGTCTTGCGGCTGTCGCCCTTTTTGAACTCCACCGTCTCTCCAAAGGTGACATCGACATCGATGGCCCCTGCACGCAGGACGCCGAGCAGATGCTCCACCAGGCCGATGTCGCCTGGCCAGCCAGCGATCGGCCGGTGATAGCGGCCCATGGGCATGCCCTGAACGCGGGTATAGGCGATCGCGACCGGCTGGACATGTACCACCGCGTCGTCTTCGGGTGGCAGGGCGGCTGCGGCCGCCCCAAAGAGCGAGGACTTGATGCCTAGAATACGATTGCCATCGGAGGTCGTACCTTCCGGGAAGAGCACGACGATTTCGCCATCGGCCATGCGGGCCGCGATCTCGTTGACCTGGTCACCGGTTCGGCGCTTTTCTTCCCGCACGACGAAGATGGTTTTCTGCAACCTTGCCAGGAAGCCGAAGACGGGCCAGGAAGCGACCTCGGTCTTGGCGATGAAGGTGACGTCGGCGAGGGAACCGAGGACGAGAATATCTTTCCAGGAGGCGTGATTGGCGGCGATCATCAGCGGACGGCGGGTGTCGAGCGCGCCGTGGACATGGACGCGGATGCCGAGGAACCAGAGGGCCAGACGGTGCCAGTGGTGCGGCAAACGCCGGCGAAGCGGCCAGTCGAAGCGCAGTGCCAAAAGCTGGACCGGGATCAGCAGGCCAGAGACCACGAGCAGTACGATCAGATAGAGCCCGACCCTCAGCCAGTTGATCACGCGGGCCTCACTGGCATGGCGGGCATTGGCTCACTTCTCGTCTTTCGACAGCGGAATGCCATAGAGCTCAAGGCGGTGACCGACGAGGCGGAAGCCGTGTTCGCGGGCAATGCGCTCCTGGAGCGCTTCGATTTCCGGAGAGTGGAATTCGACGACGGTGCCGGTCTTCAGGTCGATCAGGTGATCGTGGTGTTCTTCCGGCACAGTCTCGTAGCGCGAGCGTCCATCGCGGAAATCGTGGCGCTCGATGATGCCGGCGTCTTCGAAGAGTTTGACGGTGCGGTAGACCGTCGAGATCGAGATTTTGGCGTCGATCTTGGAGGAGCGACGATAGAGCTCCTCGACATCCGGGTGATCGTCGGATTCTTCGAGGATGCGAGCGATGACGCGGCGCTGCTCGGTCATGCGCATGCCCCGCTCGGCACACAGCGCTTCCAACGATTTCAGGGCGTCATTCATGGTGTCAGCATATCCGCAGAAGGTCGGTTCGTCCAACCGACCGGTTAGCGAAGATCACGGCGCATGACAAGCGCAGAGGACCGGCGGCCGTTTTCGTCGGTGTAATAGGCCGGACGCTCGCCGGCCTTCTCGAAGCCGAGCTTGCGGTAGAGGCCAAGGGCTGCGTGGTTGCCGTCATCGACCTCGAGGAACATGGATTCACCGCCCCTCGCCTTCGCCTCGCGCAGAGCCGCCTGCATGAGGCGCCAGCCGAGGCCGAAGCGGGCGACCTTGTCGCCGACGGCAATCGTCAGGATCTCCGCCTCGCCGGCCACTTCGCGGGAGAGGACAAAGCCGGCCAACGGCGCCTTGAAGACCAGCGTATTGGTCTGCCAGGCAGCAAAGCCGAAGCTGTTGGGCTGGAGGAGCAGGCTGAGGAACTCGCCATCGCCCCAGGCGCGGGGGAAGCGCTGGGCATGCAACTCGGCCACTGCACGGCAGTGTTCGGAGGTCATGGGCACGATTTCGAATTCGGGCTGGCGGTAGAACAGGCTGTCGCGCATGTCAGGCTCTCGATACGGCAAATCCCGTCTGCGGTTTCGCATCCGGTCCGCGCAGATAAAGCGGCTTCGGCTTGCCCTGAGCTTTCGCCGTTGCTGAAATGCGCGCGACGATCTCGATCGGATAGTGATCGGGGGCGGTTTCAGCCTCGTGGTCGGCGGCGAGAGCCGAGGCCGAACCGACGAGCACCGTGCCCGGAATGGCAGCTCGGGCGAGATAGTCGTCGAGCTCCAGCAGTAGTGGCTCGCCCTGAGGCGCACCGTGTTCGAAGCTCTGGGCATATACCTGATCGCGATGGGCGTTGATCGCGGCCAGCACGGGCTTTTCCGGTTCGGATGCGGTCTGCGCCAGCACTTCGAGTGTCGAGACGCCGACGCATTCCACGCCGAGCGCGAGAGCCAGGCCACGGGCCGCGGCAACACCGACACGGATGCCGGTGAAAGAGCCGGGTCCGACGGTCACGCCAATGCGCTCGATATCGCCGAGCGTCAGCCCGGCTTCGGCGAGCGCCTCGTCGATCATCGCCATTAGCCGTTCGGCATGGCCACGGCCGATTGTTTCGCTAACGCGACCGAGAATGGTGCCGGCATCAGAATCAAAAACGGCGGCTGCGCAGTCCACACCCGCCGTGTCGATCGCAAGAACGATCATGTCGTCTCCAGTCCGGTCAAATCAGACCGCTTCGACTTCCTGCACTTCCGGTACGAAGTGGCGCAGCAGGTTCTGCACGCCATGCTTCAGGGTTGCCGTCGAGGACGGGCAGCCAGCGCAGGAACCCTTCATGTTGAGGAAGACTTTGCCGTCCTTGAAACCGCGGAAGGTGATGTCGCCGCCATCCTGGGCGACGGCGGGGCGGACGCGGGTCTCGAGCAGTTCCTTGATGGTCGCCACGATCGTCTCGTCGCCGGCATCGAAGAATTCCTCATCGCTGTCGTTCTGTGCTGAGGTCGAGGCCGTGCCCATGACCGGGGCACCGCTCATGAAATGCTCCATAATGGTGCCGAGGATCGCCGGCTTCAGGTGATGCCATTCGGGGCCGTCCTTGGAGACAGTGACGAAATCGTAGCCAAAGAAGACGCCGGTAACGCCCGGGATCGCGAAGATGCGTGCCGCAAGCGGAGAAGCGCTCGCGCTGGTGGCATCGCGGAACTCGGCGGTGCCGGTTTCCATGACCACCTTGCCGGGGAGGAATTTCAGGGTCGCCGGGTTCGGCGTGGCTTCGGTCTGGATGAACATGTTGGCCTCCGGGCGGTGAGTGCACCGCTAAAGATTAGAATGTTTCAAAAATAGACCCTGCAGGCTCCATCTTCAAGACGTGATCGGCAGGATGCTCAAATTAGCAAAGCGCGTCGATTTCTTCATTGGTCAGCGTATCCGGCAGGACCGTGACCGGGATAGGGAAAGCGGCAGCCCGACCGGCGATCATCGAGACCAGAGGGCCCGGACCGTCCTTGGTCGAGCCTGCGGCCAGAACGAGGATCGCGATGTCGCGGTCTTCTTCGATCAGACTATTGATCTCGGGATAGGCGCTTCCCTCGCGGATGATCAGCTCAGGCTCGATGCCGATGGTATCGCGTACCGTCTGGGCAGCCTTGGCCATGATGGCTTCGGCCTCTTCCCGGGCTTCTGCCCGCATGATCTCCTCGACACCCAGCCATTGCTGGAAATCACCTTCCGGGATCACATAGATCAGCACCAGTCCGCCATTGGAATTCTTGGCGCGGCGGCCGGCATAATGGACCGCACGCGAGCATTCCGGGGTGTTGTCGATCACCGCCATGAACTTGCGGCGGTGACCTTCAAGACGTGACAGACGCGTTGAAACCATAGAGAACCCCGCCGCCGGACTGATAACATGTGACGCGGGCGGGCTCCGGGCGGACCCGCCAGCGACCGAGACCTTATCGCACGAAGCCGATGATGTCGCGGACTTCGTTCATGGTCTTTTCGGCGCGGGTGCGGGCACGCTCGCCGCCGTCCCGGAGGACCGCATCAATGTGACCGGGGTCTTCCATGAGACGACGCATCTCGGCATTGATCGGGCCCAGTGCCGCGACCGCCAAATCGATCAGTGCCGGCTTGAAGACGGAGAACTGCTGGCCGCCGAACTCCGAAAGAACATCCGCTTTGGAGCGGTCCGCGAGCGCTGCGAAGATGCCGACGAGGTTGTCGGCCTCCGGGCGACCCTTGAGGCCATCGACTTCGCTCGGCAAGGCATCCGGGTCGGTCTTGGCCTTGCGGATCTTCTTCGAGATGGCGTCCTGGTCGTCCATCAGGTTGATGCGCGAAAGGTCTGATGGATCCGACTTCGACATCTTCTTGGTGCCGTCCTTGAGGCTCATGACACGGGGCGCCGGGCCATCGATCAACGGCTCCACCATCGGGAAGTAAGCATGTACCGGCTCTTCGCCAACCTTGATGTCGATGCCGAGGCCCGTCGGCTTGATCTTGTCATGGAAGTCCAGGTTGAACTTCATGGCGATGTCGCGGGCGAGCTCCAGATGCTGCTTCTGGTCTTCACCAACAGGCACATGGGTCGCGCGGTAGACGAGTATATCTGCGGCCATCAGGCTCGGATAGGCATAGAGGCCGAGCGAGGCCTGCTCGCGGTCCTTGCCCGCCTTGTCCTTGAACTGGGTCATCCGGTTCATCCAGCCGATCCGGGCGACGCAGTTGAAGATCCAGGCCAGTTCCGCGTGCTGCGGCACCTGGGACTGGTTGAAGACGATGTGCTTCTTCGGGTCGATGCCGGCGGCGAGGAAAGCCGCGGTGATCGAGCGGATCTGGGTCGCCATGTCCTCGTGGACGAGCTGGGCCGTCAGCGCATGCAGGTCGACGACGCAGTAGATGCAGTCGTTGTTTTCCTGGAGCGCGACGAACTTTCTGATGGCACCGAGGTAGTTTCCGAGATGGAGATTGCCGGTCGGCTGAACGCCGGAGAAAACCAGCGGCTTGAACTCAGTCATAATAATCCTCAACAGGCTGGTGGAGGGCCCGATCATCTGATCGCGTCGGTCAGGGCTTATGCACGGCGAGCGGGGCGCAATCAAGCGGTCACTTTGGCGGAGACCGAGGGGTCGGCTGGCGCCGGCTCGATCAGGTCCCAGAGATTGCCGTAGAGATCCTGGAAGACGGCGACGGTTCCATAGACTTCATGGCGCGGCGCCTCCTGGAAGACGACACCCGCCTTCACGAAGCGTGCCTGGTCGCGGGCGAAATCATCCGTTTTCAGAAAGAAGCCGACGCGGCCACCGGCCTGGTTGCCGATCGCGGCACGCTGGGCATCGTTCGACGCCTCGGCGAGCAGAAGCGAGGCGCCTTCGGAACCGATTGGACGGACCACCAGCCAGCGTTTGCCGTCGGGCATCTGGGTGTCCTCAAGGCACTCGAAGCCGAGGGCATCGCAATAGAAGGCCTTGGCCCGATCATAGGTGTCCACGACCAGACTGACGAGAAAGAGGCTGTTTCCGCTCATGAAATCGCACTTTCGGTTTGATGTGTGATCAAGACGCCCTCGATGTCACGCATAGGGAAATTTCCTCCCGGAATCGAGTGGTTTAGGGAATGAATTCGCGATGTGACAAGACCGCGATTCGCGAGCTGACGTGGGCTCGAAAAGCAGAAACGAGCAAAGCGCACCAAATTTGACACATTTCGGGGAATAAAAACCCGCCGAAAGCGATCTGGATCGCTCCAAAGAACAATCCCATTCCAGAAGGTCACTCATGCGCACTTTGTTTCGCGTCGCGCTCGGCTGCGTTCTTTCGCTCTGTCTCCTCTCCCCCGTCGAGGCCGTGGAGAAGAAGAAGCGACACTTTTTCATGAAGCACGATACTGCTGTCGCCTACACGCTGCAGCGGGTCAGCGTCAAAGCCAACTGCTTTCCCGACGAATTGAAGGCGATCCTGGCCCATATTGCCAAGAAGACCGGCAAGAAGCCGGTCGTAACCTCAGGACATCGCCCGCGCTCCGGCCGCTCGCAGCACAGCCATTGCTTTGCAGCGGACATTCGCGTGCCCGGCGTGCCCGAGAAGAAGATCGTGGCCGCCGCCCGCAGCGCCCCCGGCATCGGCGGCATCGGGCGCTACTGCAACGGCATCGTGCATGTCGATATCGGACCGAAGCGGACCTGGACTTACTGCTGACCCGGGTCGGGTGAGGTCGTTGCGGCCTCGTCAGCCGTTTTCTTCCTGCGCTGGAGGCTGCGACGGACCAGGCGCCAGTCCGCACCGCCGATCAGGAAGGCGATGCCGAAATAGACCGGCATGGCGATTGCGATCAGCCCTCCCAGCGCCAGCAACTGATCGAAGAGCGGGCTTGATGGTGAAAGCCAGGCAGCCCAACGATCGGAGAGGTAGACGAGCAGCCCGGCCATGATGGCGGAGGCGATGATCAGACGCAGGGTGCGCGTGAGCAGTGACCACTCGAAAACGAGGTGGCCCCGCCATAGCAGCACCGAAAACAACAGGATGGTGTTGGTCCAGCCGGCGGCAGCCTCGGCCATGGCAATGCCGCTCTCCTCGAAGATCGGGAAGAGCGTGATGGCAAGCCCCGTGTTGAGCGCGACCGACACTATGGTGAAACGCATCGGCGTCTTGGTGTCTTCGCGGGCGTAGTAACCCGGCTGAAGCGCCTTGATCAGCACGAAGCCCGGCAGGCCTATACCGTAGATCGCAAGGATCGAGGCGACGACGGCGGTGTTCTGTTCGGAAAAGGCGCCGCGCTCGTAAAGCACCCGGATGATTTCATCGGAGAGCACCCAGATCGCGGCAGCGGCCGGCAGCGTCAGGAAGAGAACGAACTCGATCGAGCGGTTCTGAAGCCCCTTCGCCTCGTTCATGTGACCGCCCTTCAACGCGCGCGCGAGTTCCGGCAGCAGGACGACGCCGACGGCGACCCCTACGACGCCGAGCGGCAGCTGATAGATGCGGTCGGCATATTGCAGGGCGGAGATTGCCCCCTCTTTCGTCGAGGCAATCGCCTGGCCGATGAGCTGGTTGATCTGGGTGATGCCG
Organism: Agrobacterium sp. MA01; assembly: GCF_009650195.1. Taxonomy (NCBI): domain Bacteria; kingdom Pseudomonadati; phylum Pseudomonadota; class Alphaproteobacteria; order Hyphomicrobiales; family Rhizobiaceae; genus Agrobacterium; species Agrobacterium sp. MA01. The sequence goes on along the minus strand of NZ_CP045854.1, from coordinate 26,556 downwards.
CCGGTGATGGCAGCGGGAACGGCGAGCACCAGCAGGCGCTTGACGTTGGGGGTAAAACGCGGACGCTTGAAGCCGATGCGGATGCCGGCATTGCGCACGCCGAGATAAACGACGGCCATCTGCAAGAGGCCTGCCCCCAGCACGGACCAGGACAATGCCCAGGCGGTCGCAGCGGGATCAGCGCCCGTCCACAGAGCCCAGCCAAGCGCACCGATCATCAGCACATTCAGAAATACGGGCGCGATGGCGGCTGCAAAGAAATGATGCAACGAGTTGAGCATGCCGCTCAGCATGGCCGTCAATGACATGCACATGAGATAGGGGAACATGACGATCGCGAGGCGGACCGTCAGGTCGAACTTCTCCGGGTCATCGGCAAAGCCCGGCGCGATGATCCACTGGACCAGTAGCGGCATGGACAGCTGCATGCCGATGGTCAGGATCAACAGGACCGAAAAGAGAACTCCGAAAACCTCTTCGGAAAATCGCTTGGCGCCATCAATGCCATTCGCCTCGATCTCCTTGGCGAAGAGCGGCACGAAGGCAGCGTTGAAAGCGCCCTCGGCGAAGAGGCGGCGGAAGAGATTGGGGAAGCGGAAGGCGGCATAGAAGACGTCGGCAACCGGGCCTGTGCCGAGTGCCGCGGCCATCAGGGTTTCGCGGGCGAAGCCGAAGATGCGGCTGCCGAGCGTCGCCCCACCGACCGTCATGAATTTCTTGACGAGGCTCATTCCTCAGGCCCGTGCCTTTTTCGGCGCCGGCGCTGCGCGGTGTGGCTGGGCGATGATGCCCGAGGGCATGTTGTCCTTGAGCTCGTCCGGCTGTTCGGTCATCACCGGCTTCAGGCGATTGGCAATATTGGCCTGCCGGTTCTCGTTGGTCACCTTCTGTCCGACGAGGTCGGTGACATAGAAGGTATCGATGACCTTTTCCCCGAAGGTGGTGATCCGTGCCGAATGAATGTCCAGCGACAGGTCCGACAGGACTGCGGTGATCTCGGCAAGGAGACCGATGCGGTCGAGGCATTCCACCTCGATAACCGTGAACTTGTTGGACAGCGCGTTGGAGATTCGGACATCCGGCTGAACCGGAAAGGTCTTGTTCCGCTTCTTGCCCTTTGTGCGCGTGGCAATGACCTCTGGCAGGCGCTTACGGCCCGACAGCACGTCCTCGATCATCTTGCCGATGGTGGCCGCGCGGCGGGTTTCGTCCTCGTCGATCGGGAACTCCCGGTTGATCAGGATCGTATCGAGGGCCCGGCCGTCCGAGGTCGTGAAGATCTGGGCATCGGCGATGTTGGCGCCGGCCGCCGCACAAGCGCCGGCGATGATCGACAGGAGACGTGGATGGTCAGGAGACAGCACGGTGATCTCGGTGATCGCGTGGAACTGGTGAGTGCGCACCATGGTCGCCAGCGCCTGGCCCGACTTGTCGGTCTGACGGATGAAATGGGCGTGGCGGACCTGGTCTTCGAGATCGACCGAGAGCAGGTAGGGCTCGTAGTGCAGCTTGGTATAGGTGCGCTGGTCCTTCTGGCTCCAACCTTCGAGCGCCTGGCTGAGCTGCTCGGCGGCATGCTTGGCGCGTTCCTTGCGCGAGACCTGGGAGAAGCCGCCTGACAGCAGCAGTTCGGTCTCGTAATAGAGCGTGCGCAAAAGCTGGCCCTTCCAGCCATTCCAGACACCCGGGCCAACGGCCCTGATATCGCAGATGGTCAGAACCAACAGCATCTTCAGCCGGTCGAGAGACTGCACCTTTTCGGCGAAGTCGGTGATGGTCTTGCGGTCGTGCAGGTCGCGCGTCTGAGCCACCATCGACATCAGCAGATGCTGGTCGATCAGCCAGGCGACCATTTCGGTCTGCTTGGGCGAGAGGCCGAGACGCGGGCAGAGCTTGCGGGCGACCTTGGCGCCGGCGACGGAGTGATCCTCCTGGCGGCCTTTGGCGATATCGTGCAGGAGGATCGCGACATAAAGCGTCTGGCGATCCTCGATTTCCGGCATGATCTTGTTGGCGAGCGGATGGATCTCCTCCGCCTTGCCGTTGTCGATCTCGGAGAGCACCTCGACCGTGCGGATCAGATGCTCGTCGACGGTATAGTGATGATACATGTTGAACTGCATCATCGAGACGATCTTGCCGAATTCCGGCATGAAACGACCGAGCACGCCGGCCTCGTTCATGCGCCGAAGGATGAAACCCGGATCCTTGCGTGAGGTCAGGATCGAGAGAAACAGGCGGTTGGCCTCTTCGCTTTCGCGGAAATCATTGGTGATCAGCGACAGCGAGCGGGTGACGGCCTTCAAGGCATCAGGATGGAATTCGAGCCCGTTCAGATCCGCCACGTGGAAGAGGCGCATGATCGACATCGGGTCCTTCTTGAAGACGCCGGGATCGGCAAGCGCAATACGGCCGCGATCATCGATGAATTCGCTGGCGCCGGGGATCTTGCGCGGGCGGTTGGCAAAACGGCCGATCATGCCACCGATACCGGGGGCGGCCTTGGCCTGCTGGTCTTCAAGTGCTGCCGCAAAGATGCGGGTGAGATCGCCGACGTCTTTTGCCACAAGGAAGTAGTGCTTCATGAAGCGCTCGACGGCGGAAAGACCCGGGCGCGCCTGATAGCCGAGGCTCTTGGCGATCTCCGGCTGGATATCGAAATACAGGCGCTCTTCCGGCTTGCCGGTCAGATAATGCATGTGGCAGCGAACCGCCCAGAGGAAATCGTCAGCCTTCTGGAAAAGGCGCCACTCGTGGCGGGAGAGCACGCCGAGACGCACCAATTCGCCGGTGTCGCGGACATGGTAATTGTATTTGGCGATCCAGAAGAGGGTCTGCAGATCGCGCAAGCCCCCTTTGCCTTCCTTGACATTGGGCTCGACGAGGTAGCGGCTGTCGCCAGCCTTGCGGTGCCGCTCGTCGCGTTCGGCAAGCTTGGCGGCGATGAATTCAGGCGCAGTACCGGTCGTTACCTCCTGGTCGAAGCGGCGCTGGAGCTCGGTGACCAGAGCCTCGTCGCCGCAGATATGGCGGGTTTCGAGGATCGCGGTCCGAATGGTCATGTCCGTGGTTGACAGGCGGATGCACTCCTCCACCGTGCGGGTGGCGTGGCCGACCTTGAAGCCGACATCCCACAACAGATAGAGGACGAACTCGACCGCCTTGTGCATGGCGGGACCAGCCTTCGGCGGCAGCAGGAAGAGCAGGTCGATGTCGGAGCCTGGCGCCAGGGTTCCGCGGCCATAACCGCCGACGGCGGCGACGGCCAGACCGTTGGCGTCCTTCGGATAGACATGGGTGCGGGCGAAATCGAAGATGACCGAGATCAGCTGATCCTGGATCCAGGAAATCCGGTTGGCGCAGTTCATGCCGCTGCCGTCTTCGAAAAGCTTCAGCCGCGCCTGTTCGCGGGCCTCGGCAGAGGCCTTCTTCAGGATCGGCAGGAGCTTCGAGCGGGTCTCCAGCATATTGCCGCAGCCAGCCTCCGCGATGGTTTTGCAGGACGCACGGAGCGCGTCGATGTCGAGGAGATCGTCGAAGGCAAGCTCTGCTGTGGCCATGGGTGCGGCATCATCTCTTGGGACCGGGGAATCAACCGGATCGGTGGCGCTATAGCGCTTTTCGGGCGCGATTGACAGGCACTCTACCGGTCAAGGCTTGCCAAGTTGTTTCTTCAGATCATAGAGCGCATCCAGCGCCTGGCGAGGCGTGAGATCGTCAAGATCGAGTGAGCGCAAGGCCTCCTCGACCTTCGACGGGCCGGATTTCTGGATCTCCTCGCGGCGCACGGCGACCTGGAAAAGCGGCAGATCATCGATCAGCTGGGCGGCAGGGTTCTTGCGGTCGCTGTCTTCCAGGCGGGTCAGAACTTCCCGAGCACGGGCAACGACGGCAGCCGGCAGGCCGGCCAGACGGGCGACCTGGATACCATAGGAGCGATCGGCGGAACCGGGGCCGACCTCATGCAGGAAGATGACATCGCCGTCCCATTCCTTGACCCGCATGGTGACATTCGACATGCGGGCGAGTTTTTCGGACAGCGCCGTCAGCTCGTGGAAATGGGTGGCAAAGAGCGAGCGGCAGCGGTTTGCCTCATGCAGGTGCTCGACGGCGGCCCAGGCGATGGAGAGGCCATCGAAGGTGGCAGTGCCGCGACCGATTTCGTCTAGGATGACCAGCGAGCGATCGGTGGCCTGATTGAGGATGGCCGCCGTTTCGACCATCTCGACCATGAAGGTGGAGCGGCCGCGCGCCAAATCGTCGGAGGCGCCGACGCGAGAGAAGAGGCGATCGACGATCCCGATATGGGCGGCGCCGGCGGGCACGAAGGAGCCCATCTGGGCAAGGATGGCAATCAGCGCATTCTGGCGCAGGAAGGTCGACTTACCGCCCATGTTGGGGCCGGTCAGCAGCCAGATGGCGCCGGGGCCCTTGGTATCGTTGGGCGAGAGATCGCAGTCATTGGCGATGAAGGGGCTGGCGGCCTGGCGGCGCAGAGCCTGCTCGACCACCGGATGGCGGCCAGCGGTGATGGCGAACATTCTGCTATCATCGACCAGCGGGCGGCAATAGCCCTGCTCTTCCGCCAAGGCCGCGAGGCCGGCTGCGACGTCGATCACCGCAAGCGCCCGGGCCGCGGCTTTGATAGGTTCTGCGGCGGAGACCACCTGGCTCACCATCTGATCGAAGGCTGCGAGTTCGAGCGAGAGTGCCTGCCCGGCGGCGTTCGCAATCCGGCTTTCGAGATCGGCGAGTTCGGTGGTGGTGAAGCGCATGGCGTTTGCCATGGTCTGGCGATGGATGAAGCGGGCCTTGGCTTCGTCGCCCTCGGTCATCGGACCGGCATTGCCGGCGGTTACCTCGATAAAATAGCCGAGCACATTGTTGTGCTTGATCTTCAGCGACTTGATGCCGGTTTCCTCGGCATATTGCAGCTGAAGGCCGGCGATCACACGTCGGGACTGGTCGCGCAGCGCGCGCAGCTCGTCCAATTCCTGGATCGCGCCATCGCGCAGGAAGCCGCCATCGCGCTTCAGAAGCGGCAGTTCCTCGGCGAGCATCGCGGCCAGGCTGGAGCCAAGATCGGCGGGCAAGGCTGCGAGGTCGGCAAGGGCTTCGAACAGTTCCGCTGGCAGGCTTGATGGGTGCAGAAGGCGGCCGACCTCAGCGGAGGCTGCGAGACCGGCGACGATGGCACCGAGGTCGCGCGGGCCACCGCGATCGAGCGCCAAACGGGAAAGGGCGCGCGGCATGTCGGGCACGCGCTTCAGGGCGTCGCGGAGGCGGTCGACGAGCAGGCCATCGGCCAAGAGATGGGCGATCGAGTCCTGGCGGTCGGCAATCGCTTCGGGGTCCGTCAGTGGCGACATGAGGCGCTCTGCCAGCAGGCGCGCACCGCCACCGGTGACGGTGCGGTCGATGGCCTTCAGCAGCGAGCCGTTGCGGTCGCCGGACAGCGTCTTCACCAGTTCGAGATTGGCGCGGGTCGCGGGATCAATGAAGAGGGTCGAGGCCGCATTCTGCCGTTCGGGCAGACCGAGCGGCGGGCGCTCGGAGATCTGGGTCTTTTCGACATAGGCGACGGCGGCGGCGGCGGCAGCAATCTCGGCGCGGGAAAAGGCGCCGAAGCCATCCAGCGTCCCGACACCGAAGTAACGGGCGATGCGGCCTTCAGCACTTGCACTGTCGAAGAGCACGCCCGGCTGAGGCACGACGACACGACCGAGCACGTCGAAGGCGGGCTTCAGTTCTTCGTCGTGGAAGAGCGTATCGGGCACGATCAGCTCGCGCGGCTCGATGCGCAGGATGTCCGCGAGCAGGCGCGTCTCGGTGGTCTCCGCGAGGCGGAAGATGCCGGTGGAGATATCGATCCAGGCGAGTGCCAGCTGTGGGGCTGAGCCACCACGGATGCGGGCGAGTGCCATCAGGTAGTTGGATTCGAAGGGCGAGAGGAGTTTGTCCTCGGTGATCGTGCCCGGTGTGACGAGGCGGACGACGTCACGCTTCACCACGGATTTCGAGCCTCGCTTCTTGGCCTCTGCCGGATCCTCGATCTGCTCGCAGACGGCAACGCGGAAGCCGAGCGAGATCAGTTTCTGCAGGTAATCATCGGCAGCATGGACCGGCACGCCGCACATGGGGATATCCTGGCCGAGATGCTGGCCGCGCTTGGTCAGCGTGATGCCGAGCGCGCGGGAGGCGTCGACCGCATCCTCGAAGAACAGCTCGTAGAAATCGCCCATGCGATAGAAGAGCAGGCTACCCGGATTGGCGGCCTTGATCTCGATGAATTGCTCCATCATCGGAGTGGCCGTGGCGCGGCTCTCCTCCGAGGTCAGCTCGGCGACGTTCAGGACATCACTTTGGGTGGCTTGATATAGCGTCACGGGCTCAATGTTTTCTTGAAAAGGAAGTCGTGCAACACTAACGACTTAAGGCGAGGAAAAACAACCAGGATGGGCCGCTCAAGGTCCGCTGCCCACAACAAGGTGAGGGGAAGCATGGCAAATGAGAAGACGACCGGCCGGACGAAAGTCTCGGTGACGGAACAGGAAGCGCTGGACTTTCACTCCCAGGGGCGGCCGGGCAAGCTGGAGATTACCCCGACCAAGCCAATGGCGACGCAGCGCGATCTGTCGCTTGCCTATTCCCCCGGCGTTGCCGTTCCCGTGAAGGCGATCGCTGCCGATCCTGCCACCGCCTATGACTATACGACCCGCGGCAACATGGTGGCAGTCATCTCCAACGGCACAGCGATCCTTGGCCTCGGCAATCTCGGGGCGCTGGCCTCGAAGCCAGTGATGGAAGGCAAGTCCGTTCTCTTCAAGCGCTTTGCCGATGTCGATTCGATCGATCTTGAGGTGGACACGGAGAATGTAGACGAGTTCATCAATTGCGTTCGTTATCTCGGCCCCTCCTTCGGCGGCATCAACCTCGAAGACATCAAGGCGCCCGACTGCTTCATCATCGAAAGCCGGCTGCGCGAGCTGATGGACATCCCTGTTTTCCACGACGATCAGCATGGCACGGCGATCATCGCGGCTGCCGGCCTGATCAACGCGCTGGAACTGACCGGCCGCGACTTCAAGACGACCAAGCTTGTCTGCAACGGCGCGGGGGCTGCGGCGATTGCCTGTATCGAGCTGATCAAGGCCATGGGCTTCAACGGCGAGAACATCATTCTCTGCGACACCAAGGGCGTGATCTACCAGGGTCGCACCGAGGGCATGAATCAGTGGAAGTCGGCCCATGCCGTCAAGACCGACCGGCGGTCGCTGAAGGAAGCCATGGTGGGTGCTGATGTCGTGTTCGGCCTCTCCCAGAAGGGTGCCTTCGCCGCCGACATGATCGCCTCGATGGCTGACAATCCGATCATCTTTGCCATGGCCAATCCGGACCCGGAAATCACGCCTGAGGAAGTGGCCGAGATCCGCTCAGATGCGATCATGGCCACCGGGCGCTCGGACTATCCGAACCAGGTGAACAATGTTCTCGGCTTCCCTTACATCTTCCGGGGTGCTCTCGACGTGCGGGCAAGCCAGATAAACGATGCGATGAAGATCGCCGCCGTCCGGGCGCTCGCCGATCTGGCGCGCGAGGACGTGCCTGACGATGTGGCCGCGGCCTATCAGGGCGAGCGGCCGCGCTTCGGGCCGCAATACATCATCCCCGTACCCTTCGACCCGCGCCTCATTTCGGCAATCCCGGTTGCCGTCGCCAAAGCAGCGATGGAAAGCGGCGTGGCACGCAAGGAAATCGAGGATCTCGGCGCCTATGCGCATGAGCTTTCCGCCCGCCGCGACCCTATCGCGGCCGCGACGCAGCGCATCTACGAGCATGTCCGCAGCCACCCCAAACGCGTCGTCTTTGCCGAAGGTGAAGAGGAGCAGGTCATGCGTGCGGCGATCTCCTTCGTCAATCTCGGCCTCGGCACCGCGATCCTGCTGGGCCGCGACGAGCCCTTGAAGGCGACCGCCGAGCGGGCCGGCATCGATCTCGACCGTCCAGGCATCGAGGTGGTCAACGCCCGCATGTCCACCCGCGTCGAGGCCTATACCGAATATCTCTATGCCCGGCTGCAGCGGAAGGGCTACCTGCATCGCGATGCGCAGCGGCTGATCAACACCGACCGCAACCACTTCGCCGCCTGCATGGTGGCGCTTGGCGATGCGGATGCCATGGTAACGGGCACGACACGCAACTATTCGACGGCACTCGAGGACGTGCGCCGCTGCATCGACACGGCACCCGGCCACCGGGTAATCGGCGTGTCGCTGGCTCTGGCGCGTGGCCGCACGATCGTCGTGGCAGACACCGCCGTGCACGACATGCCGACGGCGGATGAGCTGGCCGATATCGCCGAAGAGGCGGCGGGTGTCGCCCATCGGCTGGGGCTTGTGCCGCGCGTGGCGCTGCTGGCCTATTCCACCTTCGGCCATCCAACCGGCGAGCGCTCCGAGCGGGTGCGGGAAGCCGTGAAGATCCTCGACCGGCGCGGCGTCTCCTTCGAATATGACGGCGAGATGGGGGCGGATATCGCGCTCAATAGCCACCGGATGGAGCAGTATCCGTTCTGCCGTCTGTCGGGCACGGCCAATGTGCTGGTCATGCCGGCGATCCATTCGGCGGCGATCTCGACGAAGATGCTGCAGGAGCTGGGCGGCTTGACCGTAATGGGGCCGCTCTTGATCGGGCTCGAAAAGTCGGTGCAGATTGCCCAGATGGGCGCGAAGGACAGCGACATCGTCAATATGGCAGCGATTGCGGCCTATAACGCGGCGGGTTAAGCGAAGACCGGAGCGGCTTTTGCAAGCCGCTCCATGTCGTCCTCGATCTCGCGCTTCAGCCAGCGCTTGAACTTTTCCACCTTCTCCGAGCGCCTCGCGTTCTCGGCGGTCACGAAGTAGTGGCCGAAGCCGGTTTTGACCGCCGGACCAAAGGGCGCGACTAGCTGGCCGTGCTGCAGCTGATGCGAGGCGATCGTTTGCCAGGCGAGCATCACCCCCTGCCCCGCGATGGTCGCGTCGAGGCAGAGCGAAGCCTCGCTGAAGGTGTGGCGGGCCTTGATCTCAGCGCCTTCGAGACCGACGGCGGAGAGCCAGACATCCCAGGTAAACATGGCCCTGCCATCGATGACCTTCGGCAGGTCGAGGATATCTGCGGGCTCGCGCAGCTTTTCGGCCATGGCCGGGGTGCAGAGCGGGGCCACCCGCTGTTCGAGAATGAGTTCGGCCTTGAAGCCCGGCCAGTGACCCCGTCCGACACGAATTCTGAGATCGACATCTGTCTGCCTGGCATCGGTCAGGCGGTCGTTGGCGTCGATGCGCAGGCTGATCTGCGGGAAACGTTCGGAAAAGTCTGCAATTCGATGCACGAGCCAGCGGGCGGCGAAGACCGGGGCGACCGAAATGGTCAGCAGGCTGTCGTCGCTGCGCCTGGCGAGGGCCACGGCGCCCGAGAGGTGGCGGAAGCCATCCGAGAGGCGTGCCAGCATATCTGTCGCCGTTTCTACCGCGACCATGCCACGGCTCGTGCGCTCGAAAAGCATGCGACCGAGCTGCTGTTCGGTCTTGATGACTTGCTGGCTGACGGCGCCGATGGAGACGCCAAGCTCTTCCGCCGCCGCCTGGAGTGAGCCGAGACGTCCCACGGCTTCGACGGCGCGCAGGCCGTTCAGATGCAACTGATTGAGGTTCTTCATATAGGAAAACTATAATCGGTCGAGGCAAAACTCAATTGAATTGTGCAAGCCAGAAGCTGAGGATCAAGCCTCGTTCAATCCGAACTCGCGTCCTTCTGGCGCGCGGAAGGCAAGGTCATGCTCAAGATTTTCTGGAAGCAAGCGACAGCTAAGGCGAAAGAAAGGGCAGACTGGCGGCATGACCCCTTGGGGCATCCGGCTTTACAGGAGATGAGCCTGCTAGAGCTTGCCGATCTTCCGATGGTGGCGGAAGTGCAGATACGGCAAGGTCGAGCGGAGGTGGTCGAAGATTGTCGTCTAAGCGCCAGCCACGGGCATCGAGCTGGATGCAGTGTATCGCGCTGATTCCAATGGTGAAGGGATGCGGCTTCGCCGCCCCCTCATCCCAGGTGCAACGAGTTGCACCTGAGCGCTGCGCGCCACCTTCTCCCCGATGGCGAGAAGAGGATCAGCTGGCGCTGGCGAAGCGGCCGGCGTCTGCGCCGTAATAGTTGACGTAACGACCGGAAATGCTGGCGATCGGCAGGATGATCAGGACGTCTGTCGTGTTGAAGGCCTGGTCAACCACCGCGCCGTTGCCGACCATGGCGCCGAGGCGCAGATAACCCTTGATCAGCGGCGGCATGGCGAAGAGGGCGCGTCGGGCATTCACGGCTTCCGACGGCATCAGGTCCATCTCGCGGTAGAGATGCGGCAGCGCGTCAACGGCCCACTCGCCCCTGGCGACGGCGTTCTGGTGCAGGAAGGAAAGCGCCAGCGCATGCTCCTCCGGCTGCGTGCCGGGGAAGGAGCCGCAGCCGAACATGGCGTCGATGCGGTTATGCAAGGCATAGGCCCAGCAGCCCTGCCAGAGCAGTTCGACCGTGCGCTTTGTGCGGTACTGCGGCAGGACGCAGGAGCGGCCGAGCTCCATGAAACGCTTTTCCGGATGGCGGGCGACGAGGGCGTTGACGCCGAATTCGGAGCCGGAATAAAAGCCGCCATGGGCGATCGCCACTTCATGGCGCAGCAGGCGGTAAGTGCCGACAATCTGGTCTTCGGCGTCGCCATCGATCGAGCGGTCGAGGACCAGAAGATGATCGCAAAGGCTGTCCCAGCTGTCGACTTCCCGGCCGCGGCGCGCATCTTCGACGCAGACCTGCGCCTTCATCTCCTCGACAAACACGCGATAACGTACGGCCTGGGCCGCGTCGATCTCGCGTTCGGTGCGGGCGATGCGCGTTTCGAGGCTACCGATTCGGCCCAGGATATCGCGCGAAGCGGGAAGTCCCAACGGCATACCGGCCGGGTTTTCCAAAAGAAGGTCTCGTTCGATCAGTTCCACGCTCATGGGATCTATCCAGCGTTGAAGTCACGGCCTTTAAACACGAGACTGCTACAGGAAAGTGACAAAACTTCGAACAGCTTCGCTGCCTTTCAAGCCTCCGGCGGCTTCGGCTTGCGATGCTGGATGATCTCATCGACGACGATGCAGATGGCGCCAATGGTGATGAAGCTGTCCGCCAGGTTGAAGACCGCGAAGGACCAGGTATCTGTGTAAAACAGAATGTAATCGACCACATAGCCATAGGTGAAGCGGTCGATGATGTTGCCGAGAGCACCGGCGATGATCATCGCAAAGCCGAGATGGGCGAAATGTTGTTCGGGGCCCGTCTTGCGCCAGAGCCACAAGACAAAACCGACGATGACCAGGCGCAGGCCGATTATGAACCAGCCGTCGAGATGCGACAGCATGGAGAAGGCGACGCCGAGATTGTGGGTGCGGTAGAGCGCCCAGAACGGCAAAACCGGGATCAGCTCATGCATCGGCAGATAGACTTCCACCGCATATTTGATGGCCTGATCGAGGATCAGGACGATGGCAACGAAGGTCAGGACCGGACCGGGCCGGTTAAAGGCGGCAAGCATCGTCACTTGGCTCCGTCGAGGGCGAGCAGATGGCGGCGGACCTCGAACAGCATTACGCCGGTGGCGACTGCAAGGTTCAGGCTGTCGGCCATGCCGACTTGGGGAATGCGGGCGAGCTTGTCTGCGGCCTGAGCCAGTTCATCCGGCAGACCTGATTGTTCGTTGCCCATCATCAAGATGACCGGCTTCGACTTGTAATCAATGGTGCGGTAATCGACGGCGCCGGCCAGATGCGTGGCGACGAGGCGGGCGTCGACGGATTTCTTCCACTTGAGAAAGTCGGCGGGCGTAGTTTTTACCAGCGGCAGGGCGAACATCGAGCCCATGGTGGCGCGCACGGTTTCCATCGAAAAGGGATCGGTGCAATCGCCGACCAGGATGACGCCTGCGGCGCCGGCCGCGTCGGCGGTTCGTATAATTGTGCCGAGATTTCCGGGATCGCGGACCCGGTCGAGTGCGATCCAGGTCTCCGAGCCCTTCGGCTGGATGTCCTTGAGCGGTGTCCAGCGCTGTTCGAACACGGCGGCGACCATCTGCGGATTGTCACGCCGGGTGATGGAAGACATAACCTTTTCGCTGACTTCCAGCACCAGTCCACCTGATGCCACCGTGCGTGCGGCGACCTTTTCGATCAGCGGCTTGCCCTTGCCGGCCTTGGCATAGACGAGGGTGCGGATGGTCCAGCCGCGATCGAGCGCATCGATCACGAGCTTCAGGCCTTCCGCAAGGAAGGTGCGGCTTTCGTCGCGGCTCTTCTTCTGCGAGAGGGCCTTGATGTCCTTGATGATGGGATTGGCGAGGCTGGTGACTTCCTTGACCTGGCCGACGCGACGCGGGCCGTCCTGGCGATAATCATCGGTCATTTCGGTACCCAGCGGCTGAAGAGAGAGGTGGAGAGCGCACGCCCCGGCGTCTTGCCGTCGAGACCTGCCTCGCGGATGACGAGCTCGCCTGACTCGACCAGGCCGCCCTTGCCGCGCATGGTTTCCCGCATCAGCTCGTGGATCGAGTAGAAGCTGGCACGGATCGAATAGGCGGTCAGAACAAGCCCGACGGCCTTGGGCGCCAGTAGTTCGCGGCATATGTCGAGCATCAGCGGCAGATGGTCGAAGAGCTGCCAGACTTCACCGTTCGGGCCACGGCCGAATTTCGGCGGGTCGGTGAGAATGATGTCGTAGCGATGACCGCGCCGTTCCTCGCGCAAAATGAACTTCATCGCGTCCTCGCAGATCCAGCGGATCGGCGCCTTGTCGAGGCGGCTCAGCGACTGGTTCTCGCGGGCCCAGCCGATCGCCTTCTTGGAGGCGTCGACATGGGTGACTTCGGCGCCCGCAGCGGCGGCCACCAGCGAGGCGACGCCGGTGTAACCAAAGAGGTTCAGGACCTTCAGCGGCCTGTCGGCAGCCTCGATCTTCTCTTTCATCCAGCTCCAATGGGCGATCTGCTCCGGGAAGACGCCGACATGGCGGAAGGCGGTGAAGCGACCGTGGAAATCGACGCCGAGCAGGGAGAGCGGCCAGGTTTCGCCGAGTGCTTCACGCTGGAAGCGCCAGCGGCCCATGCCGTCTTCGTCGGTATCGCCGGTGAAGACAGCGTCGGCCTTATCCCAGACATGGGTCGGCAGCGCCTTTGGCCACAGCGCCTGGGCTTCGGGGCGAACGATACGATAAGGGCCGTATTGCTCAAGCTTCAACCCGTCGCCGCTGTCGATCAGGTGGAAATCGCCAGCGCCTGAGGATTCGAGGATCAGCGGCACGCGCTCGGCCGGGCGGTCACCGTTGCGGATCGTCAGGGCGCGGGCGGGTTCGGCCGTCACATCGGGCGATTGCGGCTGTGGCTTTGGCTTTGGTGCCTCGGCATCACGGCGCGGCGGGCGGGCCTGGCGATCGTCCCTGCCCTTCGACGGGTACGGCTTCGCTGATCCGGGCCGTGTGTCGCCACTGGCTTTCGCCTTCGCTCCCGGGAATGGCTTGGCGCCGGGGCGACGTTCCTTGTTCTTCACGTCAATGATCCGTGGGTTGTGTTCGTTTGCGCCAGCCCATAGCATTGCCGGCCCGGCGCGGAAAGGAAATTTGCCGCGAGACCGAATGACCTGATGTCACTTGGCGCCGAGTTGGGGCAGCGTCGAACCGGCAATCTGTTCGGCCCTTGTCTTCTGGCGATCGGCCTCGGCCTGCCATTGCTGCGCCTCACGCGACTGGCTGCGTGCCTTCTTGCGATGTTTGCCCTGGGTGAACCAGGTCACAACAGAGCCAAGGAGCACACCGAGCATGACCGCAAGAATGAGGAAGACGAAGAAGGGTGCGGAGACAGACAGAGCCTGATCCGCGGGATTGAAGGGGTTGAGCGCGAGACTGACGACGCCGCGATTGGCCACGGCCAGAACGATGAGCAGCACACCGAGGGGCAGAAACACCACGAGGCTCACGACTTTCCGGATCATCTGGACAACTCCCTGTTCACTCCGAGGTGAATGCATCACCTCTTTGGGCTCAAGTTAAGGACAGGGGCGGAATTTTCAACGCGAAAAGCGCTTATTCGTCGTCCTCGTCACCCATGCCCGGGTTGAGGCGCTCGCGCAGTTCCTTGCCCGTCTTGAAGAACGGAACCCATTTCTCCTCGACAAACACGGTTTCACCTGTACGCGGATTGCGCCCCGAGCGCGAGGGACGGTTCTTGACGGAAAAGGCACCAAAGCCGCGGAGCTCCACGCGATTGCCGGCGGCCAGCGCATCAGTGATTTCGTCCAGAACCGCATTGACGATATTCTCGACATCGCGATGATAGAGATGCGGATTGCGGGCCGCGACGATCTGCACCAATTCCGACTTTATCACGCGGACCCCCTGAAATTTCTATTGTGACGTTGAGCGGCGATAACGTTGCCAAAGCAAAAAAGCTCAGTCAAGGAACAACTTAACCATAAATTGCCGGCTTTGCGAGAGATATGACGAGCGTCACACGCAATATCGTGATCGCGAGGGTCACATTTTCACCCTCCGCGTGCTGCATGGCTTGTGTGGCGCTTTCTTGTAACAAGTCTGCCATAATCCATATTGGCAAGGCCGAACGGACATGCGAAACGACGAACAGGCGGCTTGCTGACGGCCACCGCCACAATATTACGGATCCTAGGGAATGCTGGAAGCGACACATGAAGGCCTGCCGCCGCTGGAGCGCCGATCCGAAGCCGATGCCTATCGGCGGGCGGTCAGCCATTCGCGTCGCGTCCGGCGTCTGCGCTTCCTTCTACCTGTCGTCGCACTGGCCATCACGCTGGCATTCGTTGCGGTTTCCTTCGTGCGCAGCCTGATGCCCGACGAATTGCAGATCGAGTCCGCCACTATAGAAGACGGTAAGGTCGTGATGGAAAAGCCTGCGATCGCGGGCCGCAACGACGAGGGCGTGCGCTATTCGATGCGCGCTGAGCGAGCGCTGCAGGACATCAAGAATCCCAATATCATCGCGCTCGAGACCATTGCCGCTGCCGTGCCGGTCAACGACAAGATCATCGCCCGCGTTGTCGCCTCGAGCGGCATCTTTGACCGTGGCGCGAACACCCTCAACCTCGACAAGCCGTTCACCCTCAATCTCAGCAGCGGCATCGACGCGCAGTTCAATTCCGCCAATCTCGATATTGCCGGTGGCACGATGAAGACAAATGATCCTGTCGCCATCCAGACCAAAGGCGCGTCGATTGTTGCGAACTCGCTCGAGATGAAGGATAAGGGGCGAACCATGATCTTCGCGGGCAGTGTAAAGTTGAACATCGAGCCGTCCGCCATTCAAAGCAATCGGTCCACGGAAGCCGCCCAGCCATGATTCACAGCACCTTCGCCAAGTTTTCCTTTGCTGGCTTCCTTCTGGTTTCGGCAGGTCTAATTGCCGGACCATCGGCGGCACAGACGACGAACAGCCAGATGAACGGTCTGAAGCTGTCCAACGATCAACCCATTCAGATTGAAAGCGATCAGCTGGAGATCCGCGAGCAGGAAAAGAAGGCCTTCTTCACCGGCAATGTGAAGGTTGTGCAGGGCACGACGACGCTGCAGGCCGGGACCATGGTCGTTCACTATCGCGGCGAGGGCCAGACGGTGACCCAGGGCAATGCCGATATCGAGAAGATCGACGTGGCCCAGAAGGTATTCCTGTCATCCGGCACGCAGCAGGCGACTGCCGATACGGGGTATTTCGACATGGCGCAGCAGGTCTTCGTACTCGAAGGCGAGCGCGTCGTGCTTTCCGAAGGGCAGAACGTCTTTGTCGGCTGCAAACTCACCGTCCAGATGAATTCCGGCCAGGCCAAGCTCGACAGCTGTGGTCGGCGCGTTCAGATTCAGCTCGACCCCAAGTCCCAGCAGAGCAACTGACGGGTTCGCTTGAACGTGCACATTCCATTTTTCTCCAGGACGAAGCAGCCCAAAAAGGCGGCGAACCCGACCGGCCTGCCGGGCGACAAGTCGCGCTATGAAGGCACACTGATCGCGCATGGACTGACGAAGACCTACAATTCGCGCCGCGTCGTCAACGGTGCTTCGCTGGTGGTCCGCCGCGGCGAAGCCGTCGGGCTGCTCGGGCCCAATGGGGCGGGCAAGACGACCTGTTTCTACATGATCACGGGCCTCGTTCCGGTCGATGCCGGCACCATCTCGATCAACGGCAACGACGTCACCTCCATGCCGATGTATCGGCGCGCCCGTCTCGGCGTCGGCTATCTGCCGCAAGAAGCGTCGATCTTTCGCGGCCTGACGGTGGAAGAGAACATTCGCGCAGTGCTTGAGGTCCATGTCTCCGAGAAGCGCAAGCGCGAAGAGAAGCTCGACGAACTGCTCGCCGAATTCCACATCGAGAAACTGAGGAAGTCGCCGGCTGTCGCGCTTTCCGGCGGTGAACGCCGACGTCTGGAAATCGCACGTGCCCTTGCGACCGATCCGACATTCATGCTGCTGGACGAACCCTTTGCGGGCGTCGATCCAATCTCGGTCTCCGACATCCAGAACCTCGTGCGACATCTGACGGCACGCGGCATCGGCGTTCTCATCACCGACCACAATGTGCGTGAAACGCTCGGCCTGATCGACCGCGCCTATATCATCCATGCCGGTGAAGTGCTCACCCATGGCCGGGCCAACGACATCGTCAACAATGCCGATGTGCGTCGCCTCTATCTCGGCGAACAGTTCAGCCTCTGACGGATCTTTGAAGAAAAGACCGCCTCACCATTCCCACGGCTTGACCAAAACAAAATAAAAAGCAATTTTTGGGCCAAGTGGAATTTCCCGCCATAAAAGGCGGGATTGCGGGGAAATGTAGGGGAGTCGAACGTCCGCCATGGCCTTATCCGCCAATCTGTTCCTGCGACAAAGCCAGTCCCTGGTAATGACTCCCCAGCTGATGCAGTCGATTCAGCTGTTGCAGATGACTCACCTCGAACTGATGCAGTTCATTGCGCAGGAAGTGGAGCGGAATCCGCTGCTCGAAATGGCGGCAGATGATGGTGATTTGGGCGGCGAAATGCCTGACAATGCCGATCGCCACAGCAATACGACGCAGGAAAACCAGGCCGCTGCAGACGAGGCTGGCGCCTCCCCATCGCTCGACAGCGATTGGTATGAGAACGGTGCGAGCGAGCGGCTGAACGACAGGCTCGATACGAATTACGATACCGCCTTTGCCGACGAAGGCTCCACGCAGCGGCCCGATGCGCCGGAGCTGCTTGGGCAATGGAAATCCATGCCCGGTCAGTCCGGTGACGGAAGCGAGGGCTATGACCTCGACGATTTCGTTGCCGGTCAGGTCAGCCTCAGGGACCACCTGAACCAGCAAGTCCCCTTCGCACTCTCTTCGGCCTCGGATCAGTTGCTCGCCTCCGTGCTGATCGACCATCTGGATGAAGCGGGCTATCTGCGCGCAGATCTCGACGAGGTGGCGTCTCGCCTCGGTCTGAGCGGCGCGGATGTCGAGGCGGTTCTTGCGACCCTGCAGACGCTCGAGCCCGCCGGGGTCTTTGCGCGCAGCCTCAGCGAATGCCTGGCGATCCAGCTGCGTCAACGTGATCGGTATGATCCGGCGATGGCAGGTCTCATAAACAATCTCGAATTGCTTGCAAAGCGCGACTTCGCCACGCTGAAGAAGATCTGCGGCGTCGACGAGGAAGATCTCGTCGACATGCTGTCGGAGATCCGCAAGCTCAATCCGAAGCCGGGTAGCAGCTTTGAGCATGCGGTCAGCGAATCCGTGACGCCCGATATCGTCGTACGTCCCGACGGGCTTGGAGGCTGGCAGGTCGAACTCAATCCGGATGCGCTTCCGCGCGTGCTTGTGAACCATAGCTACATGGCCGCTGTTGCGCGCCCGAAGGCGTCCAAGGACGCCCCCGACCAGGCCTTCATGTCGGAATGCCTGCAGAACGCCAATTGGCTCACGCGCAGCCTCGACCAGCGCGCGCGAACGATCACCAAGGTCGCAGCCGAGATCGTGCGCCAGCAGTCCGCCTTCCTCGACCACGGCGTCGACCACCTGCGGCCGCTGAACCTGAAAACGGTCGCCGATGCCATCAAGATGCACGAATCGACCGTCAGCCGCGTGACGACGAACAAATACATGCTCACGCCCCGCGGGCTGTTCGAACTCAAATACTTCTTCAGCGTGTCGATCGCCTCGGCGGAAGGCGGCGACAGCCATTCAGCGGAAGCCGTGCGCCACAGGATCCGCGCATTGATCGAGAAGGAAAGCCCTGAAGCGGTTCTCTCCGACGACGATATCGTCGACCAGCTGAAATCATCAGGCGTCGATCTCGCCCGGCGCACCGTCGCCAAATATCGCGAGTCGATGAACATCGCTTCTTCCGTCCAGAGACGTCGCGAGAAGCGCGCCATGGCCAAGGTTTCGGCCGGCTGACGGCCCCCTTCCCGCCTTAAAGATTAACAGGAGATTGACTCTTTCCCCGTGGGCGGCTAGAAGCGCGCCGCAATCGACAGCGCACACTGTCAACCGAAGGACAGATCCTTCGACGACGCCCGACAAACGAAGGCACAGACTAACCTAACCGTTCGAAAAGCTTGGACGCGGCCGTCGCTTGGCGTAAAATGGATACGCAACCAATCATAAGAAGGGAAACTCCATGAGTGTGCGTGTATCCGGCAAGCAGATGGAAATCGGCGAAACGTTCCGGCAGCGGATCGAAGATCGAATCCAGGATGCGGTTACCAAATACTTCGACGGAGGGTATTCCGGGCAAGTGGTCGTCTCGAAGTCGCAGTCGCGCTTCGCGGCAGATTGCCTGGTGCATCTCGATACCGGCGCAAACCTGCATGCAGCAGGTGAGGCCAATGATCCGCAAGTGGCCTTTGACACCGCCTTCGAGCGCGTCGAGAAGCGCCTGCGCCGCTACAAGCGCAAGCTGAAGGATCATCACGCGGGAGAAGCACAGAACCCGTCGATCGAGGTCGCCTACACGGTTATGGATTCCGTCGACGAGGATCACGAGGAACTT
This sequence comes from Agrobacterium sp. MA01, assembly GCF_009650195.1. Classification (NCBI taxonomy): domain Bacteria; kingdom Pseudomonadati; phylum Pseudomonadota; class Alphaproteobacteria; order Hyphomicrobiales; family Rhizobiaceae; genus Agrobacterium; species Agrobacterium sp. MA01. The sequence continues at coordinate 7,453 of NZ_CP045854.1, read as the reverse complement.
CCCGAGGACTATGCGCCGACGATCGTTGCCGAGAGCACCAAGAAACTTCGGACCATGTCCGTCGCTTCCGCAGTTATGGCTCTCGACATGACTGACGACCCGGTTCTTCTGTTCAGAAACCCGGGAAGTGAACAATTGAATATCGTTTATCGTCGGAATGACGGTAATATCGGGTGGATCGATTCCGCCAACATCAAAGGCTGAAGATCGGCTTGGGCGGCTGCGCGAGGCAGCCGCCCGTTCCTCGATCCGAGGCATGAAGGACATTGATATGGCATTGGCAGATTTGCTGCAGCAGGATGCTGTCGTACCGGCTCTCCGGGTGAACTCCAAGAAGCAGCTGCTTCAGGAACTTGCGGCCAAAGCCTCCAAGCTTACCGACATTCCGGAACGGGAAATCTTCGACGTGATCCTGCAGCGCGAGCGCCTCGGCTCGACGGGCGTGGGCAACGGCATCGCCATCCCGCATGGAAAGCTGAACAAGATCAGCAAGATCACGGGCGTCTTCGCAAGGCTCGAAACGCCGGTCGATTTCGAAGCGCTCGACGATCAGCCGGTCGATCTGGTCTTCCTGCTGCTCGCGCCCGAGGGTGCCGGGGCAGATCATCTCAAGGCCCTGTCACGCATTGCGCGCGTGCTGCGCGACCAGGACCTGGTGGCCAAGCTCCGGGCGACTGAATCGGCCTCGGCGATCTACACCTTCCTCAACGAGGAACAGGCGTCGAACGCCGCCTGAGCGACTGCCTTCAAGCCCAGACAGCAAAAAAGCGCCCGAATGGGGCGCTTTTTTTCATTCACGCGATATCACGCCTGCTCACGCCTTGGCGGCATCCTCGGCTGCGGCTTCCTTCGGGCCGCCCTTGGCAACACCGACCATGGCCGGGCGCAGCACACGCTCGCCGATGGCGTAGCCGGCCTGAACGACCTGCACGACCGTGTTGTTGGGGACGTTCGGATTGGGCACCTCGAACATCGCCTGATGGAAGTTCGGATCGAACTTCTGGCCTTCCGCCTCGATCTTGCGCACGCCATGGCGCTCGAGCGTTGCCAGCATGCCGCGCTCGGTCATCTCGACGCCTTCGATCAGAGCGGTGACGGTCGCGTCTGCGGCGGCGCGAGCCTCGTCCGGCAGCGTCTCGATCGCGCGGCGCAGGTTGTCGGAAACGGAGAGCATGTCGCGGGCGAAGCCGGTTACCGCATAGGACTTCGCGTCCTTGATTTCGCGGTCGGTGCGGCGGCGCAGATTGTCCATTTCAGCGGCCAGGCGCAGGAAACGGTCGCGCAGATCGGCGTTTTCTGCCTTCAAAGCGTCGATCGGATCATTCTCCTGCGCGGACCCGGCCTCGCTTTCGTTCGCAACCTGTCCTTCTTCGGTGGCCGCGGTTGCTTCTGCCTCGGTAGCTGCCGCGTCAGGTCCGTTCTTGTTGGTTTCTTCGGTCATGACGTTCTCCGGATGATGTCTCGTTTTCGAAGCTCAAAGCTTTCGAATGCGTGCCCGATATCAGGGTTTGACGAGAAAAAATCAAGGGTTTGTCGGGAAATTGGCTCACCGCGCGCCGCGCGAGAGCCTCGCCATCAGCTGTGCGGTGTAATCGACCATCGGCACGATGCGCGAATAGTTGAGGCGGGTCGGACCAATTACGCCGACGGCGCCGACGATACGGTCTTCGCCATCGCGATAGGGGGCTACGATCAACGAGGAACCGGAGAGCGAAAAAAGCTTATTTTCGGATCCGATGAAGATCCGGACCCCCGGGCCGCTTTCGGCCAGATCAAGGATTTCGATCAAGCTTTCCTTGCGCTCCAGATCATCGAAGAGCAGGCGCAAGCGATCAATGTCCTCGGAGCCGGCCAGACCTTCGAGCAGATTGGCGCGACCGCGGACGATCAGGCGGGCGGGCTGCTTTTCGGCCACTTCGCCCGACCAGACGGCGAGGCCGCGCTCGACCAGATCCTGGGACAGGGTGTCGAGCTCGGTCGCCACCTGGGACTTCAGGCTTTCAATCTGGCCACGCAGTTCGCGCAGCGTCTGACCTGCCAGGTTGGCGTTCAGGAAATTGGCCGCCTCGGTCAACTGCGAGGCCGTGATGCCTGCCGGCAGTTCGATGATGCGGTTCTCGACCTGATTGTGCTCGCCGACGAGAACGGCGAGCGCCTTGGTCGGTTCGAGCCGAATGAATTCGACATGCTTGAGAACGGGATCGTTCTTTGCCGAGATGACAAGACCGGCGCCACGCGACAGGCCGGACAGCATGCGGCTTGCCTCGGTCAGCATGGCCTCCATCGGCTGATCGGCACTGGAAGGCCTGATCTGGCGCTCGATTTCGTCCCGCTCACCTTCGGAAAGATCGCCGATCTGCATGAAGGCGTCAACGAAGAAGCGCAGGCCGGCCTGCGTGGGCAGGCGTCCGGCGCTGATATGCGGCGCGTAGATGAGGCCGAGTTCTTCGAGATCACTCATGACGTTACGCACGGAGGCCGGCGAGAGCGACATCGGCAACAGGCGCGAAAGATTACGCGAACCGAGCGGATCACCGCTGTCGAGATAGGTCTCGACGATACGGCGAAAGACCTCCCGGGAGCGGTCGTCCAGGGAGGCGGACACGTCTGCGACGGTCGTCTTCGGTGATGCCATTATCGGAGCGAACATGATCTCAGAGGTTTCATGCAAGAAATATAGTCACTGCTTACGGGATGACCAAGGGGTATTTCGCCGCGCGCAAGGCTCTCTGCGCTGCGGCATGGTTTTTCTTTGCAAATAAGCTGCTCCGTCCTTAGAAGGCAACTAACAACCCAGGAGATTGCAATGCGGCCATCCGGCAGAAAAACCGATCAAATGCGCAAGGTTTCATTCGAGCGCAACTTTTCCAAGCATGCAGAAGGCTCCTGCCTGGTGAAGTTCGGCGACACGCATGTGCTGTGCACCGCGAGCCTGGAAGAGAAGACCCCGCCGTGGCTGCGCAATTCGGGCAAAGGCTGGGTGACGGCGGAATACGGCATGCTGCCGCGCGCCACCGGTGATCGCATGAAGCGCGAGGCCGCCTCGGGCAAGCAAAGCGGCCGTACCCAGGAAATCCAGCGCCTCATCGGCCGGTCCCTGCGGGCGATCGTCGATCTCGAGGCTCTCGGCGAACGCCAGATCTCGATCGACTGCGACGTTATCCAGGCGGATGGCGGCACGCGCACGGCGGCGATCACCGGCGCCTTCATTGCCCTGCATGACTGCCTGAAGTGGATGGAAGCCCGCAGCATGATCAAGGTCGAGAAGGTCCTCAAGGATCATATCGCGGCCGTTTCGTGCGGCATCTTCGCAAGCCAGCCTGTGATCGACCTCGATTATCTGGAAGACTCGGCTGCCGAGACGGACGCCAACTTCGTCATGACTGGCTCTGGCGGCATCGTCGAGATCCAGGGCACGGCAGAAGGCAAGCCGTTCAGCCAGGACGAGTTCCTGACGTTGCTTGGTCTGGCGCGGAACGGCATCGACGAACTGGTGGCGCTGCAGAAGCAGACAATCGCCTGAGAAGAAGGGCCGCATGATCGAAGGTATCCTCGAAACCGCACTCTATGCGGACGATCTGGACAAGGCAGAGGCGTTTTATGACGGCGTCCTCGGCCTTGAAAAGATCCGCCGTGGCGGCAACCGGCATATCTTCTATCGGTGCGGGTCCGGCGTCCTTCTGATCTTCAATCCGGCAGAAACGGAGACACCCATCGCCGACGACCCCTTCCCTGTCCCGACCCACGGGACGAGGGGCCCTGGCCATGTCTGTTTCATCGTCCGTCACGACGATCTCGATGCCATGCGCAGTCGGTTGCAGCAGGCCGGTATACCGGTCGAATCCGAACTGACATGGCCGAACGGCGCATGCTCGATCTACTTCCGCGATCCGGCCGGAAACAGCCTGGAATGCGCGTCCCGCACCCTTTGGACTTCTTGAACGGACCTATCGCATGCGCAAACTCGACACCCGCACCATCATCGTTGCCAGCCACAATGCCGGCAAGATCGCTGAAATCGCCGACCTGATCGGCCCCTTCGGCTTTTCTGCCAAATCGGCCAAGGACCTTGCCTTCGTCGAGCCAGATGAAACCGGTACGACTTTCGAGGAAAATGCCGCGATCAAGGCGCTCGCCTCTGCCAAGGCTTCGGGGCTGCCTGCGCTCTCGGACGACAGCGGCCTCGTCATCGATGCGCTCGACGGCGCCCCAGGCGTCTATACGGCGAACTGGGCCGAGCGCGAGGATGGCAGCCGCGATTTTCAGATGGCGATGGAGAAGGTCGAGAAGGCTCTCCAGGAGCGCGGCGCAACGGATGCGGCTCAGAGAACCTGTCGCTTCGTCAGCGTGCTCTGCCTCGCCTGGCCGGACGGTCATACCGAATTCTTCCGGGGCGAGGTCGAGGGCGTGGTTGCCTGGCCGCCGCGCGGCACCGCCGGTTTCGGCTATGACCCCGTCTTCCAGCCCGAGGGGCATCAGCGCACCTTCGGAGAGATGACCGCGGACGAAAAACATGGCTGGAAGCCCGGCAATGCAGAGGCTCTGTCGCACCGTGCCCGGGCCTTCAAGCTTTTCGTCGAAACCTGCCTGGAGGCATGACGCCTTGACCGATCGGTCCTTTACGCTCCTGCCCGACACTGGCGAGCCTGGTTTCGGGGTCTACGTGCATTGGCCCTTCTGCGCGGCCAAGTGTCCGTATTGCGACTTCAACAGTCATGTGCGGCACCAGCCGGTCGATCAGGCGCGCTTCGTCGCCGCCTTTCTTGCCGAGCTGAAGGCTGTGCGGGCCATGTCCGGGCCGAAGACCGTCACCAGTGTCTTCATGGGTGGTGGTACGCCGTCGCTGATGGATCCCTCGACGGTCGGCGCGATCCTCGACGGCATTGCGGCCAACTGGCATATGCCAGACGGCATCGAGATCACCATGGAGGCGAACCCGTCCAGCGTCGAGGCGACCCGCTTCCACGGCTATCGGGCAGCGGGCGTCAATCGTGTTTCGCTCGGGGTGCAGGCGCTGAACGATCCGGACCTCAAGTTCCTCGGACGCCTGCATGATGTCGCCGATGCACTCAAGGCGATCCGACTGGCGCGCGAGATCTTCCCGCGCATGTCCTTCGACCTGATTTACGCCCGACCCAACCAGACGGTGGAAGCATGGGAGCGTGAGCTGAAGGAGGCGATGTCGTATGCCGTCGATCATCTTTCGCTCTACCAGTTGACGATCGAAGAAGGCACAGCCTTCTATGGCCTGCACAAGGCCGGCAAGCTGATTGTCCCCGATGACGAGCACGCCGCCACACTCTACGAGGCGACGCAGGAAATCACCGCGCGTGAAGGACTGCCGGCCTATGAGGTTTCCAACCACGCCCGCCCGGGCGCGGAGAGCCGCCATAACCTGACCTACTGGCGTTATGGCGATTACGCCGGCATCGGTCCAGGCGCGCATGGGCGCCTCACCCAGGGTCGCACGAAGATTGCAACGGTCGCCGAACGGCATCCGGAAACCTGGCTTTCGGCCGTCGAGCAGAATGGTCACGGCATTATCGAACGCGAAGAGCTCGATCACGAGGCGCAGGCCGACGAGCTTCTCCTGATGGGCTTGCGGCTTCGCGAGGGCGTAGATCTCGCCCGGTGGCAGCAGCTGTCCGGCCGCGACCCCGATCCGGACAAGGAGCAGTTTCTGCTGGATCAGGGCTTCATCGAGCGGCTCGGCAATTCGCGGCTGCGCTGCACACCGCCGGGCATGCTGATCCTCGACGCCGTGGTCGCGGATCTCGCCTGCTGAGAATCCTCAGATCTTCAGTTTAGCCGGCGACATTCGGTTTGGTGTAGCACGGTCCAACGACAAAGCCCGCCGATGCATCATCGGCGGGCCTTTCTATTCGGTTCGTCAGGAACTCGCTTACTCGTTTATCAGACGGCGCAGAAGTTCGATTTCCTGCGACAGCTTCTGGTCTGCCGAGATCAGCTCTTCGATCTTGCGGACGGCATGCAGTACGGTCGTGTGGTCACGTCCACCGAAGCGACGACCGATCTCCGGGAAGGAGCGCGGGGTGAGCGTCTTCGACAGATACATGGCAATCTGGCGCGGCTTGACGATCACGCGGGTGCGGCGGTTCGATACAAGTTCCTGGCGCGAGACGTTGTAATGACGGGCCACGACGCGCTGGATGTCCTCGATGCGCACGCGCTTCTGATCACCGGCGCCGACGAGGTGAGCGAGCAGTTCGTCCACGCGCTCGATCGACAGGTTCGGCTCGAAGGAGCGGCGGAAGAGCAACTGGTTGAAGGCGCCTTCCAGATCGCGGCCGCTGCTGGTGATGTTGCGGGCCACATGCTCCAGGATCTCGGCGGGGATGTCGATCGACGGATCGTCCTTGCGGGCGACGTCGAGGCGCGACTTCATCATGTCGAGGCGCATGTCGTAATCGGGCGCTTCCATCTCGATGGCAACGCCACCCTGCAGGCGCGAACGAACGCGCGGATCGAGCGATTCCAGTTCCCAGGGCGCACGGTCGGCGGCGACGACGACCTGCTTGGCGCTGTCGAGCAGCATGTTCAAGAGGTGGCAGAACTCGTGCTGGATCATCTTACCCTGCAGGAACTGCATGTCGTCGATGATCAGAAGGTCGATATTGCGCAGCGAGTCCTTCAGCGTCAGGGCATCATTGTCGCGGATCGCGGTTGCGAAACGCCACATGAAGTATTCTGCCGTGAGATAGACGACCCGCGGCTGCCGCGGGCTCTGGATTGCGGCATTGGCGATGGCCTGCAACAGGTGCGTCTTGCCGAGGCCGACGGACGAATGGATGAAGAGCGGGTTGAACCGCACGGCGCCGGCGCCGGCTTCAGCGATCGTCTTGGCAGCTGCGAGCGCCACGCGGTTCGAGGACCCTTCCACGAAACCATCGAAGGTATAGCGGCTGTCGAGTGGCGAGCCGAACAGCGGACCTGCCTGTGTGGTACGGGCGTTCGACGGTGCCTGGGTCTGGGCCGAGGCGATCTGGCCTACGGTCTGCGGTCCGGTCTTGCGCGGCGAAGTCGGCTGGCTGACGTCCGATCCGACCGAACGCTCCTCGACGACAGGACCACGGGTGCTGCGGCTAGCGCTGCGCACCATGATTTCAACCTTCAGGATCGACGGATCTTCAGCCTGGAAGATCGACGTGATCAGGTCGAGGTAACGGTTGTTGATCCACGACTTCAGAAATGTCGTCGGTACGGTCAGGCGCACCACGCTTTTCGATGCTGAGTGCAGCTTCAGACGCCCAAACCAGCTCTGGTATACGTCCACACCCACCTGAGCCTTGAGCCGCTTGCTGAAACGATCAAACAGAGCATCATGCTTCATCTCGGCATTGTCTCCTGCCCCTTCGGAGCATGCGGCGCCGAGCGCCGAATGTGCATTGTCCCCGTTCGCCAACGCACCGGCCGTCATAGAGTTCATATGCAT